>NZ_CP090968.1:0-3761542 GCF_021733145.1 Edwardsiella piscicida
GTGTCACTTTCGCTTTGGCAGCAGTGTCTTGCCCGATTGCAGGATGAGTTACCTGCCACAGAATTCAGCATGTGGATCCGTCCTCTTCAGGCGGAGCTCAGTGACAACACGCTGGCGCTGTATGCGCCCAACCGCTTTGTTCTTGATTGGGTTCGTGATAAATATTTAAATAATATTAATGGGTTACTTAATGATTTTTGCGGTTCCGATGCGCCGGTGCTGCGTTTTGAGGTGGGCAGTAAGCCGGTCGCCCCGGCTGCGGTCAGCAGCGCCGCCAGCAGCGGCGTGAGCGTGGCGCCGGCCGCCGTGCGAACCAGCAGTCCGGCGCGCCCGAGCTGGGAGCGGGTTACCGCCCAGCCGGAGCTCTCCTATCGCTCCAACGTGAATCCTAAGCACACCTTCGATAACTTTGTTGAGGGTAAGTCTAACCAGCTGGCGCGCGCGGCGGCGCGTCAGGTGGCGGATAATCCGGGTGGCGCTTATAACCCCCTGTTTCTATACGGCGGTACCGGCCTGGGTAAAACGCACCTGCTGCATGCGGTCGGCAATGGCATCATGGCGCGTAAGCCGAACGCCAAGGTGGTGTACATGCATTCAGAGCGCTTTGTTCAGGATATGGTCAAAGCGCTGCAGAATAACGCTATCGAAGAGTTCAAGCGCTACTACCGCTCTGTCGATGCGCTGCTGATCGACGATATTCAGTTTTTTGCCAATAAGGAGCGCTCACAGGAGGAGTTTTTCCACACCTTCAATGCGCTGCTGGAAGGCAATCAGCAAATCATCCTGACCTCCGACCGTTATCCTAAAGAGATTAACGGAGTAGAAGATCGCCTGAAGTCGCGCTTCGGCTGGGGACTGACGGTGGCCATCGAGCCGCCGGAGCTGGAGACGCGCGTCGCTATTTTGATGAAGAAAGCCGATGAAAATGACATTCGCCTGCCGGGCGAGGTGGCTTTCTTCATTGCCAAGCGCCTGCGCTCGAACGTCCGCGAGCTGGAGGGGGCGCTGAACCGGGTGATCGCCAATGCCAACTTCACCGGGCGGGCGATCACCATTGATTTTGTCCGCGAAGCGCTGCGTGACTTACTGGCGCTGCAGGAGAAGCTGGTCACCATCGACAACATTCAGAAGACGGTGGCGGAGTACTACAAGATTAAAGTGGCCGACCTGCTGTCCAAGCGCCGTTCCCGCTCCGTTGCCCGCCCGCGCCAGATGGCGATGGCGTTGGCCAAGGAGCTGACTAACCACAGTCTGCCGGAGATCGGCGATGCCTTTGGTGGGCGGGACCATACCACGGTGCTGCACGCCTGCCGCAAGATTGAGCAGCTGCGCGAAGAAAGTCACGACATCAAAGAAGATTTTTCTAATCTAATCAGAACGTTGTCATCCTAATTACCTAATAGTCATCGTAGCGATATGAAATTTATTGTTGAGCGTGAGCATCTTATCAAGCCGTTGCAACAGGTGAGCAGCCCGCTGGGCGGGCGCCCTACGTTGCCGATTCTGGGTAACCTGTTGCTGCAGGTGGAAGATGGCCATCTGTCGCTGACCGGCACCGATCTCGAGATGGAGATGGTGGCCAGGGTGCCCCTGGTACAGCCCCATGAAGCGGGAGCGACGACGGTCCCGGCGCGTAAGTTTCTGGATATTTGCCGCGGTCTGCCGGACGGCGCCGAAATTTCGGTGGCGCTGGACGGCGATCGCATGCTGGTCCGCTCCGGGCGCAGCCGTTTTTCTCTGTCTACCCTACCGGCCGCGGATTTTCCTAACCTGGATGACTGGCAGAGCGAGGTGGAGTTTACCCTGCCGCAGGCGACGCTGAAGCGCCTGATCGAGGCGACGCAGTTTTCCATGGCCCATCAGGATGTCCGCTATTATCTGAATGGCATGCTGTTTGAAACCGAGGGCGAAGAGCTACGTACCGTGGCGACGGACGGCCATCGCCTGGCGGTCTGCTCAATGCCGATCGGTCAGAGCCTGCCGAGCCATTCGGTGATCGTACCGCGTAAAGGCGTTATTGAGCTGATGCGCCTGCTGGACGGCGGCGAGACGCCGCTGCGTTTGCAGATTGGCAGCAATAACCTGCGCGCTCACGTCGGGGGATTCATCTTTACCTCCAAGCTGGTCGATGGCCGTTTCCCTGATTATCGTCGCGTCTTACCGAAGAATCCGGATAAAGCCCTAGAGGCCGGCTGTGACGAGCTGAAGCAGGCCTTTGCCCGCGCGGCGATCCTCTCCAATGAGAAATTCCGCGGCGTACGTCTGCACGTCAGCCATAACCAGCTGAAGATCACGGCCAACAATCCGGAGCAGGAAGAGGCCGAGGAGCTGCTGGACGTGGACTATCCGGGCAGCGATCTCGAGATTGGCTTTAACGTGAGCTACGTTCTGGATGTGCTAAACGCCCTGAAGTGTGAGCGTGTGGTGATGATGCTGACGGATGCGGTTTCCAGCGTACAGATAGAAGATGCCGCCAGCCAGGCAGCGGTGTATGTCGTGATGCCGATGCGTCTGTAACGATGGTGACACTTTGCTCACGTAGTGAGTCAGCGCGCCGCGCCGAATCTGCCGCGGCCATGGTAGGGCGGTGTGCATGGCATTGACCCGTCTCGTGATCCGTGATTTTCGTAACATCGAAGACGCCGATCTCGCGTTGGCCCCAGGATTTAATTTTCTGGTCGGCGCCAACGGCAGTGGAAAGACCAGCGTGCTGGAGGCTATCTATACGCTGGGGCACGGGCGGGCGTTTCGCAGCCTGCAGGCCGGGCGGGTGATCCGTCATGACTGCGCCGCGTTTGTGCTGCATGGTCGTATTGATGACGGCGGCGGGCGGGAGCTGGCGGTCGGGCTGAGCAAGGATCGCCAGGGGGACAGCAAGGTTCGCATCGACGGCAGCGACGGCCATAAAGTGGCTGAGCTGGCGCAGATGCTGCCGATGCAGCTGATCACCCCCGAGGGGTTCACCCTGCTCAACGGCGGACCTAAATACCGTCGGGCCTTCCTAGACTGGGGCTGTTTTCACGGTGATCGGGGCTTTTTTACCGCGTGGAACAATCTGCGGCGGGTGTTGAAGCAGCGCAACGCCGCACTGCGTCAGGTGACGCGCTATGCCCAAATCCGGCCCTGGGATCAGGAGCTGGTGCCGCTGGCCGAACAGGTCAGCGCGCTGCGGGCGGCCTACAGTGAGGCTATCGCACAGGACATTGCGGCGACCTGCAGCCAGTTTTTACCGGAGTATGCGCTATCCTTTTCGTTTATGCGCGGCTGGGATCGCGAAAGCGACTATGCCGCGCTGCTGGAGCGTCACTTTGAGCGCGATCGGGCGCTGACCTATACCGCGCTGGGGCCGCACAAGGCGGACTTCCGCATCCGCGCCGACGGTACGCCGGTTGAGGATTTGCTGTCGCGCGGGCAGCTAAAACTGTTGATGTGCGCGCTGCGCCTCGCACAGGGAGAATACCTGACGCGCCACAGCGGCCGTCAGTGTCTGTATCTGATCGATGACTTCGCCTCTGAGCTGGATGCCGGGCGGCGCCGTTTGCTTGCCGAACGGCTGAAAGCCACTGGCGCACAGGTGTTTGTCAGCGCAGTCAACGCCGATCAGGTCGGCGACATGGTTGATGAAAAGGGCAAGATGTTCCGCGTGGAACAGGGTAAAATAGCCGTTTAGATTCGATTTATTACGATAGTTATCCAATGAGCGAGAAAGGCTGATGTCAAATACGTATGACTCCTCAAGTATCAAGGTATTAAAAGGGCTGGATGCCGTTCGTAAGCGCCCGGGCATGTACATCGGGGATACCGATGATGGTACGGGTCTGCACCACATGGTGTTTGAGGTGGTGGATAACGCGATTGACGAAGCGCTCGCTGGTTATTGCAAAGATATCATCGTCACCATTCACAGTGACAACTCCGTCTCCGTACAGGATGACGGCCGCGGCATCCCAACCGGCATTCACCCGGAGGAGGGCGTCTCTGCCGCCGAGGTCATCATGACCGTGCTGCACGCCGGCGGTAAGTTTGACGATAACTCCTATAAGGTCTCCGGCGGCCTGCACGGCGTGGGGGTTTCCGTGGTGAACGCCCTGTCTGAAAAGCTGGAGCTGGTGATCCGTCGCGACGGCCATGTCCATGAGCAAATCTACCGACACGGTGTGCCGGCGGCGCCGCTGAAAGTGGTTGGCGACACCGAGCAGACCGGTACTCGCGTGCGTTTCTGGCCGAGCATGGAGACCTTCAGCAATGTGGTCGAATTCCAGTATGACATTCTGGCTAAGCGCCTGCGCGAACTCTCTTTCCTGAACTCCGGCGTCTCCATCCGCCTGCGCGATAAACGCAACGATCGCGAAGATCATTTCCACTATGAGGGTGGGATTAAGGCGTTTGTCGAGTATCTGAACAAGAACAAAACGCCAATCCATCCGAACGTGTTTTACTTTTCGACCATGAAGGATGATATCGGCGTAGAAGTGGCGCTGCAGTGGAACGATGGCTTCCAGGAGAATATCTACTGCTTTACCAATAACATCCCGCAGCGCGACGGCGGGACCCATTTGGCCGGTTTCCGTGCGGCGATGACCCGTACGCTGAACAGCTACATGGAAAACGAAGGCTATACCAAGAAGAGCAAAATCTCCGCTACCGGTGACGACGCGCGTGAGGGGCTGATTGCCGTGGTGTCCGTGAAGGTGCCGGACCCCAAGTTCTCCTCTCAGACCAAGGATAAGCTGGTCTCTTCGGAGGTGAAATCCGCCGTTGAGTCGCTGATGAACGAGCGTCTGGCTGAATACCTGCTGGAAAACCCCAGTGATGCCAAAATCGTCGTCGGCAAAATCATCGACGCGGCCCGCGCACGTGAAGCCGCGCGTAAGGCCCGTGAGATGACCCGCCGCAAGGGTGCGCTGGATCTGGCCGGCCTGCCGGGCAAGCTGGCGGACTGCCAGGAGCGCGACCCCGCCCACTCAGAGCTTTACTTAGTGGAAGGGGACTCCGCGGGCGGCTCTGCCAAGCAGGGACGTAACCGTAAGAATCAGGCCATCCTGCCGCTGAAGGGGAAAATCCTCAACGTCGAGAAGGCGCGCTTCGACAAGATGCTCTCCTCGCAGGAGGTCGCGACCCTGATCACCGCGCTGGGCTGCGGCATTGGCCGGGATGAGTACAACCCGGATAAGCTGCGCTACCACAGCATTATCATCATGACCGATGCCGACGTCGACGGCTCGCACATCCGTACGCTGCTGTTGACCTTCTTCTATCGTCAGATGCCGGAAATTATCGAGCGCGGCCATGTATATATTGCTCAGCCGCCGCTGTACAAGGTGAAAAAAGGCAAGCAGGAGCAGTACATTAAAGACGATGAGGCGATGGATCAGTATCAGATGTCCATCGCGCTGGACGGCGCCGCCCTGCATATCAACGCTGCCGCGCCCGCGCTGGCCGGTGAGCCGCTGGAAAAACTGGTGGCGGAGCATTATCAGGTGCAGAAGCTGATCGGTCGCATGGAGCGTCGCTATCCCAAGGCGGTGCTGAATCAGCTTATCTATCAGCCGACCCTTAGCGAAGCCGATCTGGGGAACCAGGCGCAGGTTGAGCAGTGGATTAACTCGCTGGTGGCAACGCTGAACGAGAAAGAGCAGCACGGTAGCGTCTATAGCGCCCGCGTTCTGGAGAATCGCGAGCGTCAGATGTTTGAGCCGCTGGTGCGCGTGCGTACCCACGGCGTGGATACCGACTACGCGTTTGACTTTGACTTTGTTCACGGCGCCGAATATCGCCGCATCTGCGCGCTGGGCGAAAAGCTGCGCGACCTGCTGGAAGAGAGCGCTTTCGTGGAGCGTGGCGAACGTCGTCAGCCGGTGGCCAGCTTTGAGCAGGCGTTGGACTGGCTGGTGAAGGAGTCGCGTCGTGGCCTGGCCATTCAGCGCTACAAAGGGCTGGGTGAAATGAACCCGGAGCAGCTGTGGGAAACCACCATGGATCCGGAAGGGCGCCGTATGCTGCGCGTGACCATCAAGGATGCGGTGGCGGCCGATCAGCTGTTCACCACCCTGATGGGGGATGCGGTAGAGCCGCGCCGGGCCTTTATTGAAGAGAACGCGCTTAAAGCGTCCAATCTGGACTTTTAATTGCGCCGGATATAAGTGGTTTAAAAGGGACGGAAACGTCCCTTTTTGCTGTGGGTTAATCTGCACTGACCAGCGTGTATTGAATAAGGGAGCCAATCATGCCAATTAAACTGATCGCTATCGATTTGGATGGAACGCTGCTGAACGAGGCGCGGGAAATTACACCAGCGGTGAAAGCCGCTATCGCTGACGCGCGTCGACGGGGAGTTAAGGTGGTGCTGGCTACCGGCCGCCCGCTGATCGGGGTGCGCCCTTACCTGCGCGAGCTGGCGCTGGATGTCGCCGGGGAGTATTGCCTGTGCAATAACGGGGGGCTGATTGTCCATGCCGATAGCGGAGAGACCCTATTTGAGACCGCGTTGGACTATGGCGACTACCGTTATCTGGAGGCGCTGGCGCGTGAGGTAGACTGCCATTTTCATGCGCTGGACGCTGAGCGTCTGTTTACTGCCAATAGGGATATCAGTAAGTACACGGTGCATGAATCCTTTATTACCGGCATTCCGCTGTATTTTTGCCCGGTAGAGCAGATGGCTCCCTCCCTGCGTTTCCCCAAGGTGATGATGATCGATCACCCTGAGGTGCTGGAAGCGGCGATCGCGCGCATTCCCGCGCAGGCGTATCAACGCTATACCCTGCTGCGCAGCAGCCCGTTCTTCCTCGAGATCCTGCATCGCGACGTGGACAAAGGGAAAGGGATCGCGCGTTTGGCCGAGCATCTGGGTATCGACCGTCAGCATGTGATGTGTATTGGCGACCACGGTAACGATCTGGCGATGATTGACTACGCCGGTCTGGGGGTGGCGATGGGCAACGCCGAGCCGGCCATTCTGGCCGCAGCGCAGTATGTGACGGCCAGTAACCGCGAAGATGGCGTGGCGCAGGCTATCCAGCGCTGGGTTCTCAATGCGGCGTAAGCCGCTGTGTAAAATGCCGTTTATGGATAGTCTCTCCGGCGGGCCTGGTTTATGCTGGTAAAAACAGGCCGCCAGGGGGCTAATTATGCGCCATCCGTCAGAGTTACAGCTTACCGATGATGCCCGCGGGCATCAGTTGACCAATACCCATGTCTGGACACCCGACAGCCGCTGGATAGCCTATGACGTGCGTCCGCGTGGTTCGACATTTAGCGGCGAGACCATTGAGCGGGTCAGCGTGCCCGATGGTCAGACGCAGTGCCTCTACCGCGCCGTCGACGGCGCCTGCGTTGGCGTGGTAACGGTGGCGCCAACGTCGCCGGAGCGCTATGTCTTTATTCACGGGCCGGAGCATCCAGACGCGCTCTGGCAGTACGATTTTCACCATCGGCGCGGGGTGATCGTCAGCGCTGAGCATCCCGACGTCGCAGAGACGCTGGACGCGCTGGATATCACGCCCCCCTATACTCCCGGCGCCCTGCGCGGCGGTTCCCACGTACACGTTTTTAGCCCCGATGCGTCGCGCCTGAGCTTTACCTATAACGATCATGTGATGCACGAGGACTGTCCTGAGCGCGATCAGCGCAACGTGGGGGTCGCGCTGTCGGGAGCGTCGGTACGCTCCGCCAAGTCGCATCCGCGTGAGTATGACGGCAGCCATTTCTGCGTACTGGTAACCCACACGACGCCAGCGCCGCGTCCCGGCAGCGATGATATCACCCGGGCCTATGAGGAGGGTTGGGTCGGTCATCGGGGATACCTGAAGCCCGACGGCCTGCGTCAGCGCTGGGCGCTGGCATTTATCGGCGATACGCTGTCTGAGGATGGCCAGCGTGTGCCGGAGCTGTTTATCGTCGACCTGCCTGAAGAGGATAGTGCCTATCGCCAGGCTGGCGTCTCCCCGCTGCAGGGGACCGGGAGCACCCTGCCGGCGCCGCCGGCCGGCGTATCGCAGCGGCGATTGACGTTTACCCATTCCCGGCGCTATCCCGGCCTGGCGACGCTCCCGCGGCACTGGGTTCGCAGCGCGCCGGACGGTGGGAGTCTCGCGTTTCTGATGCGGGACGACAATGGTGTGGTACAGCTGTGGCGCGTATCGCCTAACGGCGGTGAGCTACGTCAGGTGACTCACGGAGGATATGACGTACAGTCCGCCTTTAACTGGCATCCGGACGGGCGCTCGGTGCTGATGGTGATGGATAACAGCGTGGTGCGCTGCGATGTGGCCAGCGGAGCGGTCACCCGGATCACCGAGCGTACGGCGCAGCCCCCCTGCGCTGATGCCGTCATACCGTCGCCGGATGGCCGCTGGGTAGCCTATATGCGAGAGGTCAACGGCTGGGCGCAAATTTTCGTCGCCCGCCTGACCACGGATGACGAGTAGCTGCGGTCAGTTCTCTAGCGCAGCCGGCGGCGCCATACCGCTGGCTGCGCTGGCCTGTTCGGCGCGCTGCACGCGGGCGCGCGGCGACGCCGTGGCCGGATCGTCGTCGGCGCGGTAGTAGTCATAGGGCAGTAGCAGCGTATCGGCGACCGCCGACAGCGGTAGATCCAGGGCTAACAGCGGGCGCATGGCCCAGCCGCTTTCCTCGCTGCCGATCATTTGCAGATCGTTTTTGGTGCCCGCGTAGTAGCCCTGATGAGGGCCGACGCGCGTCATGACGCTGGAGCATCCGCTACTGAGTAACAGCATACCCCCGGCAAACAGGAGCGTGGTATGGCGCACGAAGGGTGTAGTCATAGTGTCATCCTGGGCTGATTCCAATCTGCCGCCGTCTCTTTCCGGCAACGTTGCTTAGCATATACTGGAATATTGACGCCGTGTTTGTTTTTCAGCCAAATTTTGTCAATGTGTGCTGTATCATAAAATTTAGACGATACCGCTTGAAAACGTCAGGATCGTCGCCATCTTATTATCAGAGCAATGATGGATACGCCGATAGGGTATTCATTTAATCAATCTGTCCATTGGGAAGATTATTTCATCCTCGCTGCATTGTTTAGGAGGCTGTCGCTATGCGTAATTTTGATTTGGCACCGTTGTACCGCTCCGCCATCGGATTTGATCGTTTATTCAATCTTATTGAGTCGGGGCAGAATAATACCAATGGAGGGTATCCTCCGTATAATGTTGAACTGGTAGATGATAATCACTACCGTATTTCTATTGCCGTCGCTGGCTTTGATGAGGCGGAGCTTGAGATAACGTCTCACGCTAACTCACTGATGGTTAAAGGCTCTCATCAGGCGATCGACAAGCAGCGAACCTATTTGTATCAGGGGATCGCTGAACGTAATTTTGAACGTAAATTTCAGCTGGCTGAACATATTCATATAAAAGGCGCACGGCTGGAGAATGGACTATTATTTATCGATTTGGAGCGGATCATTCCCGAGTCGCAGCAGGCACGTAAGATTGCCATAAAATAACGGCAGTTGGCTGGTTAACTAACGCTACTTTTGCCTGCCTTTGGGGGCAATGCAGGTGGAAATAGTTCCACCTGAGCATTATTAACATCTCGCTTCGTAGAAGGAGTATAGGAACATGCGTAATTATGATCTTTCACCGTTAATGCGTCAGTGGATTGGTTTTGACAAGCTGGCTAATGCCATGCAGACCTCGCTGGAGCCGCAGGGATTTCCACCCTATAACATTGAAAAGAGTGACGATAACCACTACCGCATCTCTCTCGCTCTGGCGGGATTTCGCCAGAGTGAGCTGGATATTGAGGTTGAAGGCCCGCGCCTGACGGTGCGCGGCAACCCGGTCAAACCGGAAAAGCCGGTGGAGTACCTGCATCAGGGGCTGGTGTGTAAGGCCTTTGAATTAAGCTTTACCCTGGCAGAACACCTGACGGTAGAGGGCGCCGCCTTTGAAAACGGTCTATTGAATATCGATCTGGTGCGTCACGTACCGGAGGCGCTCCAGCCGCAGCGCATTATCATCGGCGCCGCGCAGCGCGATCCCGCGGCGCTTGAGTGCCGGGATGAACCGAACACCCAACAGTAATAATCAGATCGACCATACCCTCCGCGGGTATAAACCCTCTCGATTTGGCGCAGCCGCGGCTGCGCCTTTTTTTATTCTGTAATTTTTAATTTTTACAGAATAATCAAAATAAAGGGGCTACGCGGCTGACTTGTCGCATCGGCTCACTGCGGGTAAGGTGGTTTTTTTTATTCCTAACCGTCCGCGTGGTCCGCTATGACGTTTTCTGCTTTTGGCGAGAGATTTACCCGTTACTCCGCAATCACCCGTCTGATGGACGATCTCAATAATGGTCTGCGCACGCCAGGCGCCGTTATGCTGGGCGGCGGTAACCCGGCGCGGATTGCGCAAATGGATGCGTATTTTACCTCCCTATGCGGTGAGCTGCTGGAGGAGGGGACGCTGGGCGAAGCGCTGTGTAACTATGATGGGCCACAGGGTAAGGATACGCTGCTGGAGGCGTTGGCCAGACTGCTGTCAGAACAGTATGGCTGGCCGATTGGGCCACAAAATATTGCGCTGACTAACGGTAGTCAGAGCGCGTTTTTCTACCTTTTTAACCTGTTTGCGGGACGGTGCAGCGATGGCACTCGGCGGCGGGTCCTGTTTCCGCTGGCGCCGGAGTATATCGGCTATGCCGACGCCGGCCTGGAGGATGATCTGTTTGTGGCGCTTAAGCCCAGCATTGCCCTGCTGCCGCAGGGGCAGTTCAAGTACCATATCGACTTCGATCGCCTGAAGATTGAGGATGACATTGGCCTGATCTGCGTATCGCGGCCAACCAACCCAACCGGAAACGTGCTGACGGATGAAGAGCTTACCCGCCTAGACGCGCTGGCGCGGCAGCATCGCGTCCCGCTGCTGATCGACAACGCCTACGGGGTACCCTTTCCCGGCATCATCTTTACCGAGGCGACGCCGCTGTGGAACCCGAATACGATCCTGTGTATGAGTTTGTCGAAGCTAGGGTTGCCGGGCGTACGCTGCGGGATCGTGGTGGCTGACGAACGAACCATTCAGGCGCTGAGCAATATGAACGGCGTCATCAGTCTCTCTCCGGGCAGCATGGGTCCCGCGCTGGCGCTGCGCATGATCGAGCGTGGCGATCTGCTGCGGCTGAGCCGTGAGGTGATCCGCCCGTTCTATCAGCAGCGCGTTGACCAGACGCTGGCGATTATTCGCCGCTATCTGCCGGAGGAGCGCTGTCTGATCCACCGGCCTGAGGGGGCGATTTTTCTTTGGCTATGGTTTAAGGATCTGCCGATTGGCAGCGAGGAGCTGTATCAGCGGCTGAAACAGCGCGGCGTACTGATGGTTCCCGGCGACTATTTCTTCCCCGGGCTAGCGCAGGCGTGGCCGCATACCCGGCAGTGTATGCGCATGAACTATGTGCCCGATCCGACGTTGATTGAGCGCGGGGTGCAGATCCTGGCAGAAGAGGTTGAGCGCGCCTACCGCGAAGCGGGCGCCGCCTAGCGAGGCATTCGCCGTCACAATAAAAAACCCGGCATCGGCGCCGGGTTTTTTATTGTCTTGAGACAGGCCGTTTAGTTCTGCAGCAGCCCGGCATTTTGCTGCTTTGCCGCCATCAGCGTCTGGTATTTGGCGGACAGATCGCGCATCAGCTGGTTGTACTGATCGACCTGAGCCTGAGTTTGCAGCTGTACGCCCTGATTATCGAAGCGCGCCTGCGGTCCCAGATTTTGTAGGAAATCACCGACCTGTACCAGCGTTTGGGCGACATCTGCCGCCTGCGGGATCATCGGCATAACGGCGTTGCTGGGGCCGGTGACAATCTTGGTGAAGGCTTTATCGAAGACGGCTTTGACCTCTTCAGGCTGCTTCAGCGTGGCATAGGCGCCGTCGGCCTGAGCCTTGGCACTCTGGATCTGCTGGCCCAGCATGTTCAGCGCGCCAAGCTCCTGCTGCAGACGATCGCGCTGGGTCAGATACTCCTGCGGGGTACGGATCTGCTGCAGGGTACTGAACAGCGGCGTCATGCTGGCTTCCATGGCGCGGTTAAAGTTCTGAGAAAAGGTGACCAGGACAGCATAGTCGCCGGCATAGTGCCCCAGCTGCTGTTTTTGGGCCTCGCTCAGGGTGGGGATCGTAACGCTGCCGCGCATTACCGTATTCTGTAGATAGTCGATAAAGGCTTTTTGCTGCTCTTTATCGCTATCGCCGCAGCCACTCAGCTGCATGACTAAAAAGAGTGCCATAACGGGCATCAGCAGGCGCTGTGCCCATGTTTTTACTGCGAAGGTCATGTGAGTGACTCCTGTAAACCGCGCAAGAATGGTACGAAATCTGTCAATCTAGTGTACCCCGTAAAATGCGGGATAACAGCCATAAAGTAAAAAACCCGCCTGACGGCGGGTTCGATAGCCTGCTCTGCTAACCTACTGCAGAACGGAGATGTCGGCGACCTGCAGGAACAGATCGCGCAGCTTGTTCAGCAGCGTCAGGCGGTTGATGCGGACCTGCTCATCGTCGGCCATGACCATAACCTGCTCGAAGAAGTCATCGACTGGCTGACGCAGGGTAGCCAGCTCAACCAGCGCTTCCTGATAGCGGCCGTCGGCGAACAGCGGCGCCAGCTTCTCCTGCAGCGTGATCAGGTTGGCCGCCAGGCGGATTTCCGCCGGCTCTTTCAGTAGGACGGCCTGAACCTGTTCAGCCAGGACATCGCCTGATTTGGCCAGGATATTGGAGACGCGCTTGTTCGCGGCGGCCAGCGTAGCGGCCTCCGGCAGCGTACGGAAGTGGCTGACGGCGCGTACGCGGGCGTCGAAGTCGGCCGGACGGGTCGGACGGCGCGCCAGCACCGCCTGAATGGTGTCAACGGCATGGCCCTCTTCTTGATACCACGCGCGGAAGCGGCCCAGCATAAACTCCACGACGTCATCGACGACGTTGGCGTTGCTCAGCTTGTCGCCGTACAGGCGCACGGCTTCCTGCGTCAGGGTCAGCAGATCCAGCGGCAGCTTTTTCTCTACGACGATACGCAGTACGCCCAGTGCGGCGCGGCGCAGCGCAAACGGATCTTTATCGCCCTTCGGATGCTGGCCGATGCCGAAGATCCCCGCCAGGGTATCCATTTTATCGGCAATGGCGACAGCGCAGGCGACCAGAGAGGTGGGCAGCGCATCGCCGGCAAAGCGCGGCATATACTGTTCGTTCAGGGCGACGGCGACCTCGTCGGCCTCGCCGTCGTGGCGAGCATAGTGCATCCCCATGACCCCCTGGGTGTCGGTGAACTCAAACACCATGTTGGTCATCAGGTCACACTTGGAGAGCAGGCCCGCGCGGGTTGCCATATTGACATCGGCGCCGATCTGCTGGGCAATCCAGCCGGCCAGCGCGGTGATGCGATCGGTCTTATCACGCAGGCTGCCCAGCTGCTGCTGGAACAGCACGGTCTCCAGACGCGGCAGATTGTCCTCAAGGCGCTGCTTACGGTCGGTTTTGAAGAAGAACTCGGCGTCGGCCAGACGCGGACGCACGACCTTCTCGTTGCCAGAGATGATCTGCTGGGCATCTTTGGAGTCAATATTGGCGACAAAGATGAAGTTTGGCAGCAGCTTGCCCGCCGCATCGTAAACCGGGAAGTATTTCTGGTCACCTTTCATGGTGTATACCAGCGCCTCTGCCGGAACGGCGAGGAATTTCTCTTCGAACTTGGCGGTCAGTACGACCGGCCATTCGACCAGAGAGGTGACCTCTTCCAGCAGGCTGTCGCTCAGATCGGCTACGCCGCCGATGCGGGCCGCAGCGGCTTCGGCATCGCGCTTGATCAGCGCCTTGCGGGCGTCATAGTCAGCGATAACCTTGCCACGCTCCAGCAGGATCTGCGGATACTGATCGGCGCTGTCGATGGTGAACTCGGCTTCGCCCATAAAGCGGTGGCCGCGGATGACGCGATCGGACGGCACCCCAAGGATCGTCGCCGGAATGCTTTCGCTGCCCAGCAGCAGGGTGACGGTATGTACCGGGCGGACAAACTGCGTATCGCTGTCGCCCCAGCGCATCAGCTTGGGGATAGGCAGGCGTGACAGGGCGTTGGCGACCCGCGTCGGCAGCAGATCCTGGGCACGTTGCCCTTTCTGCAGCGCGCGGTACAGCAGCCACTCGCCTTTGTCGGTGCTCAGGCGGTCGGCCTGATCGACGCTGATGCCACAGCCGCGGGCCCAGCCCTCGGCCGCCTTGGTCGGCTTACCGTCGGCGTCGAACGCCTGGGCGATGGCCGGACCCCGTTTCTCGATCTCGCGATCGGGCTGCGCCGCGTTCAGGGCGGCGACTTTCAGCGCCAGGCGGCGCGGTGCGGCGAACCATTCGATATCGCCGTGCGCCAGACCGGCATTATCCAGTTCTGTGCGGAAGTTGTCGGCAAAGGCCTGCGCCAGGGAGCGAAGTGCTTTCGGCGGCAGCTCTTCCGTGCCGATTTCAACCAGGAAAGTCTGTTGCGTCATGGCTGCCTCTTAATCTTTTTTACACATCGGGAAGCCCAGCGCCTCGCGGGAGGCGTAGTAGGCTTCGGCGACCATTTTGGTCAGGGTACGGATGCGCAGGATGTAGCGCTGGCGCTCGGTCACGGAGATCGCTTTGCGGGCATCCAGCAGGTTGAAGCTATGGGCAGCCTTCAGAATGCGCTCATAGGCCGGCAGCGGCAGCGGGTGCTCCAGCTCCAGCAGCATGCGGGCTTCTTTTTCGTACTGTTCAAAGCAGGCGAACAGGAAATCGACGTCAGCGTATTCGAAGTTATAGGTGGACTGCTCCACTTCGTTCTGGTGGAACACGTCGCCGTAGGTGGTTTTACCCAGCGGGCCATCGCTCCATACCAGGTCGTAGACGCTATCGACGCCCTGGATATACATGGCCAGACGCTCTAAGCCGTAGGTGATTTCACCGGTAACCGGCTTACACTCCAGGCCACCCACCTGCTGGAAGTAGGTGAACTGGGTGACTTCCATACCGTTGAGCCAGACTTCCCAGCCAAGGCCCCAGGCACCCAGGGTCGGGTTTTCCCAGTTATCCTCAACAAAGCGGATATCATGCACGGTGGGATCCAGTCCCAGCGCTTTGAGTGAGCCCAGGTACAGTTCCTGAATGTTGTCCGGTGACGGCTTGATCACGACCTGAAACTGGTAGTAATGCTGCAGTCGGTTCGGGTTCTCGCCGTAGCGGCCATCGGTCGGACGGCGGGACGGTTGTACATAGGCGGTCGCCATCGGCTCTGGGCCCAGCGCTCGCAGGCAGGTCATCGGATGGGAAGTGCCGGCGCCGACTTCCATGTCCAGCGGTTGGACGATGGTGCAGCCCTGGCGCGCCCAATAGTCCTGCAGAGTCAGGATCAGCCCCTGAAAGGTCTTGATATCAAACTTTTGCATGTTGGATGTGTTCGCACGCGTTCAAGTGGATTGAAACAGAAAGGATCAGTATACCGCCTGAGCGTAAGATATACAGCAATAGTGCGACAAGGCGCGCTTTTTTAGCCCGCAGGCGCCGCTATTGCGGATTTTACGTGCAAAATATCGCATCAACGCCGGGCGCTGACGCTCTGGCAGGGTATGATGCGCTGAAGACTGTTATCGGGAGAACGTATGGACGACCACGCGCCGCCGCGCTGTGCCTGGGTTTCGGCCGATCCGCTGTATATCGCCTATCACGATCATGAGTGGGGTAGGCCGCTGTATGACGGGCAGGCGTTGTTCGAACTGCTGTGTCTGGAAGGACAGCAGGCCGGGCTCTCCTGGCTGACGGTGCTGAAAAAGCGTCAACGTTACCGGCAGGCTTTCCATGGCTTTGATCCCGCCAAGGTGGCGGCGATGACGGCAGAGGATATCGCTGACCTGCTGTTGGACCAGGGGCTAATCCGCAACCGGCGCAAGCTGGAGGCGATCGTCACCAATGCCCGGGCCCTGCTGGCGATGGCGCAGCGCGGCGAGGCGTTTTCGGCCTTTATCTGGTCGTTCGTCGGCGGGGCACCGCTGGCGCCGCCGGAGGGCGGATGGCAGGCGCTGACGCACACGTCGGTTTCTGATGCCCTGGCCCGCGCGCTGAAGCAGCGCGGTTTTACCTTTGTCGGCACCACGATCTGCTACGCCTTCATGCAGGCCTGTGGGATGGTGAATGACCATATGCCCGGCTGCTGTCTGTACCATGATGCGTCCCCTGTATCTGCGTCCGGCCAGGCCCGCTGATACGTCGGCGCTGCTGGCGCTGTGGCTGAAGCTGACGATCCAGGCTCACCCGGCGATACCGCCCGGCTACTGGCGCGCCAGCCTGCCGTGGGTGCGCGATGCCTATCTGCCGGAGGGGCAGACGTGGCTGGCGACCGACCGTGGACGGATCGGCGGCTTTATCTGCATATTGCCTGGCCATCTGCTCGGTGCGCTGTTCGTGGCGCGGCGCTACCGCGGACGCGGCGTGGCACAGCGCCTGATGCGCCACGCTAAACGCCACCATCCCTGGCTGCTGTTAGAGGCATACTGTGCCAACCTGCGGGCGCAGGCTTTTTACCGCCGTCAGGGGTTTCACTGCATCGACAGACAGATCCAGGCGCAGACCGGTCAGGCGGTGGCCACGCTGCTGTGGCAGCGTAGGGCGGTGCTTGAGAAAAGCGAGCGTCTTGATTACACTGCGCGCTCTTCCGTCATGGGGGAGTAGTCTGTCGGTGCGCCAGCGCCGACGCTGACGTCAACAAACTTGGTGTTATCACCATGGCGTCAGCGCCCGTCACGAGATGGGTTGACGAGACCTGTGGCCGGCCAAGGCGCACTCCGGGGTGAGGGCCTGGTCGCGCCATGTGTCTATGAGACTCACCCCGGTATATGTTCCGCTGTGTCCATTATTCTTACTTCGATGAGCTCCGTCGCCCTGGCTGAAATCGGCGATAAAACTCAGCTTTTGACGCTGCTGCTGGTAGCGCGCTTTGGTAAGCCTTTCCTGATCCTGTTGGCAATTATTCTGGCAACGCTGGTTAACCACTACTTTGCTGCCCTGATAGGGGAGCTGGTCACGCAGTTTCTCAGTCCGCAGATTATGCGCTGGATGGTGGCGGCGGGCTTCTTGGCCATGGCCGTGTGGGTACTGTTTCCCGATAAAGATGACGGTGAGATCCGCGGGGGGCATCCCTTCTGGACGTCGCTGGTGGTGTTCTTTCTGGCTGAGATTGGCGATAAGACCCAGATTGCGACCGTCCTGCTGGGCGCGCACTATCAGCATATTACCTGGGTCGTCCTGGGGTCGACGCTGGGGATGGTGCTGGCCAATGCGCCGATGCTGTGGTTCGGTGCTCGGCTGCAGCCCTACCTGAAGAGCGGTTGGGGAAGGCGACTTTCTTCTCTGCTGTTTGCGATTTTAGGAGTTGTTACCCTTATCCTGTGACGTGATTTTTGCTCCACTCATACTGAACCAATGCCCACCGAGCCGGTCAGACGGGGGCAGCGCGACCGCGGCAGGTGCCGCGCATCGCGCATCACGCTATCTTGACGTCCCCGGGAGCGGGGACATTTATCGACATTGAGGTTTATTCATGAAAAAAAGCCGTTTTTGCATCGCAGGCCTGATCAGTGCGGCGCTGATCCTTTCCGGATGTACCACCAATCCCTATACCGGTGAGTCTCAGGCTGGGAAGTCCGGCGTCGGCGCCGGCTTGGGTGCCCTGCTGGGCGCCGGCGTGGGCGCACTCTCCTCTTCTAAGAGCGATCGTGGTAAGGGGGCGCTGATCGGCGCGGCGGCGGGTGCGGCGCTGGGCGGCGGCATCGGTTATTACATGGATGTGCAAGAGGCGAAGCTGCGCGACAAGATGCGCGGTACCGGGGTGAGCGTCACCCGTCAGGGCGATAACATTGTCCTGAATATGCCGAATAACGTGACCTTTGATTCGAATAGCAGCAATCTGAAGCCGGCCGGTGCCAATACACTGACCGGGGTGGCGATGGTGCTGAAGGAGTACCAGAAAACGGCGGTTAACGTCGTGGGCTATACCGATAGCACCGGTAGCCGCGATCTGAACATGCGCCTGTCACAGCAGCGCGCCGACAGCGTTGCCAGCGCGCTGATCGTTCAGGGCGTGTCCGCGGGACGCATTCGCACCATCGGCATGGGGCCGGCGAACCCGATTGCAACGAACAGCACTGCCGCGGGGAAAGCACAAAACCGCCGCGTGGAAATCACTCTTAGCCCGCTGTAAGGGGCTAAGCCATGGGGTGCCCGGCCTGGTCGGGCAGCTCAGGCGCCGCCTTTGCGCAGCAGATAGCGGTAGGGCGTCTGCTCGATCTCCTGCGCCAGCAGGGCGTGATCCATAAAACGGCAGAAGCCGGGAATATCGCGGGTGGTGGCCGGATCGTCGGCGATGATCAGCAGGGTTTCACCCGCCGCCATATGGCGTACGGCCTTGCGTACCATCATTACCGGCTCCGGGCAGCGCAGGCCCAGAGCGTCTAGGGTTTTGTCCGGATTGGCGAACAGATCGGTCATGGCAGGTCTCTGAATAGCGCCGTTCAGGGCGGTCGCACGAATAAATAATCTCACGTCGCTAGGGCGTATCCCGTCATTGGCCGTGCGCGTCGCTGACGTGCGCCGTTACGGGACGCGCCCTAGTGTACCCGGCGCAGCGCAGGCTGCAAAGGGCGTTAACGATTGCGTGAAAAATAACCGTTGCATCGTGGCGAGAGCCGGGTATGATCGCCGCCGCATCCGTTAAGGATGATCGTTTTCTTGGGTTCCCTCACCCCAATAACCAAAAAGGTGACATCGATGTTTAGTTTTACACCGCAGCAGCGGTTTACGGCCCTTTGTTGGCTGTCTCTCTTTCACGTCTTGATTATCACATCAAGCAACTATCTGGTGCAGCTGCCGATCACCGTGTTCGGTTTCCATACCACCTGGGGCGCCTTTACCTTCCCGTTTATCTTTTTGGCGACGGATCTGACCGTGCGTATCTTTGGCGCACCGCTGGCTCGGCGTATTATTTTGGCGGTGATGGTGCCAGCGCTGCTGATCTCCTACTGTGTCTCCGCCCTATTTTTTCAGGGGCAGTGGCAGGGCTTTGCCGCGCTGGGCAGCGTTAACCTGATGGTCGCGCGCATTGCCTGCGCCAGCTTTATGGCCTATGTGCTGGGTCAAATACTGGATGTGCATGTGTTTAATCGCCTGCGGCAGACGCGAGCCTGGTGGGTTGCACCGACCGCCTCGACGCTGTTTGGCAACATCAGCGATACGCTGTCGTTTTTCTTTATTGCCTTTTACCGCAGCAGCGACGCGTTTATGGCAACCCACTGGGTAGAGATTGCGCTGGTGGATTATGCATTCAAGCTATTGATTAGCATGGTTTTCTTTTTGCCGATGTACGGCGTTATGCTGAATATGCTGCTGAAGCGGATAGCGTTTCGCCAGCAGCAGGCCTCGCTGGCGTAGTTCACGTGGGATGAGGGAGACGAAACGGGGTGCGCGCAGGCGCGCCCCGTTGTCGTTTAGGGGGACCGCCGCCGTGAACTGATAAATTAAAACTATAAAAATCAAATATATATCATTGTTATATATAATTTTATTTCGTTTTTTTCTGCGCTATGTTCCTCCACAGGAGAGATTTTTCTGAGGAGAATATTATGTATAGATCAGTACGGATGTATAAATACCCGATATTGATATGCGCCCTGCTGTCACCGCTGACTGCGACGACGTATGCCGCCGACGCTGAGCAGCCGCCGGTGGTATCCCGCGTGCATCCGCTGCTGCATGTTCAGGGATACACCTTTCGCGATGCTAACGGCAATGGTCGCCTGGATCCCTATGAGGATTGGCGGCTTTCTGCGGAGCAGCGCAGCGCCGATCTGGTCGCGCGTATGACGCTGCGGGAAAAGGCCGGCATGATGATGATCGATACGTTCCGGGTGGCACCGCAGGGCGCGATCCGCCAGGAGGATGCTGCGTTAATCCGTGAGCAGCATATGACGCGCTTTATTTTCCGTAATCCGGTGGTGTCGCAGCCGCAGTCCGGTACCAATCAGCTGACGCCGCGCGAGGTGGCAGAGGCGCTAAATCAGGCACAGGAGATGGCGGAGCGAACCCCCCACGGCATTCCGGCGCTGTTTAAGTCTAACGCCCGCAATCACCTCGATCCCCAGGCGCGGGAGGGGATCAACGTGATTAGCGGCGCATTCTCCTCCTGGCCGAAAGAGGCGGGGCTGGCGGCCACCCGAGACATGTCCCTTATCCGTGAGTTTGCCGGGATTATGGCCCAGGAGTGGCGTGCCGTCGGTATCCGCGGCATGTATGGTTACATGATGGATCTGGCGACGGAGCCCCGCTGGTATCGCGTTCATGAAACCTTTACCGAGGACGCCGATCTGATGTCGGATATTGCCCGCCAATTGATCCTGGGGTTACAGGGAGAGCGGCTGGGCCGCGACAGTATCGCGCTGACCATAAAGCATTTTCCCGGCGGGGGCCCGCAGGAGAACGGCGGCGATCCCCACTATGCCTACGGGAAAAATCAGAACTATGCCGGGCAGAACTTTCGCTATCACCTGAAACCCTTTATTACCGCCATTGAGCTCGGCGTGTCGGCGATCATGCCCTATTACGGTATTCCCGTCGGCCAGGCGCTGACGCCAAACGACGTCGGCATGGCGTTCTCGGCCGGCGTTATCACCGGGCTGCTGCGTGAACAGCTGGGATTCAAGGGGTATGTCAATAGCGATACCGGGATTATCGGCGATCGCGCATGGGGCATTGAACACCTGCCGGAGCAGGAGCAGATTGCCATCGCGGTCAATGCGGGGACGGATGTCCTTTCGGGCTATCACAGCAATGCCATCGTATATGACACGATCCGCGCGGGAAAAATTAGCCAAGAGCGGGTCGATCTGGCGGTCAGTCGGCTGTTGAAAGAGCAATTTACGCTGGGGCTGTTTGAAAACGCCTATGTTGACCCCGAACGGGCCACGCAAACGTTGGGCAATAAGGCGTTTCAGGCGCTGGCCTCGCTGGCGCAGCGTAAGTCCATCGTCCTGTTGAAAAATGGCGACGATAGGGCGCCGCTATTACCACTGGCGCCCGCGCAGACGCTGTATGTGGTGGGGATGGATAAGGCGATTGTTGAGGCGTACGGGTTTCGGGTGATCAGCGGCGATCGGCGCGGCGGCGCGCTGCCCGCGATACCGCCCCAGACGGCGCGGGCGATCGTTCGCGTGGTGGTCAGCAATCCCTATGTCGAGGCGCGCCGCTTTGGCGGTGCCGCCGAGGATGAGCTGAATGATCTGGCCTTTAGCGCGATGGCCCGGGCTAAAACGTGGCAAATAACGCCGTCGCTGGCCGATATCCAGACGATTATGGCGCGGGTTGGGGCGGCCAATACGATTTTATCCATAAACTATCGCCAGCCGTTTGTGCTAGACCGCGCCAGTGGAATGGATCGCGCCGGAGCCATCCTGGCGACGTTTGGGGTTTCCGACCATGCGTTGATGGATGTGCTCAGCGGGCGTTTTAATCCGCAGGGTCGCCTTCCCTTTGCGCTGCCTAATCAGGCGCAGGCGGTCGTGAACCAACTCTCCGATATGCCGGGTTACCGTGCTCTGGATACCTGGCGTCCCTACGGCTTTGGTCTGCGCTATCAGTAAGGCCGCCGCCTACCCTGTGCCCGTCGCACAGGGTATTTTTTCCCTGACTCCGCCTTTTCGACGTTTTACGCTATGCTCTCCTTTTATCTTCCGACAGGAGGCGCACGATGACACCGATCACACTGCACTCGGCCACCCCGGCCGCGATCTTGGCGCTGTATCGGGCCATTCCGGAGTTTGCTCCGCGCCATTCGCTGGCGGATATACAGCGGCGTCTTGCCGGCCGTCAGGCCAGTCTCCTGATCGCCCGCAGCGGCGGCCGTGACGTGTAAAGTGGGCTATGCGCTGGATGAACAGACGTTCTACAGCTGGCTTGGCGGCGTGTTACCCGGCTGGCGACGTAAAGGAATCGCTCAAATCCTATTGCATGCGCAGCAGGCGTGGGCGTTAAATCAAGGGTATCGGCGTATTGAGGTAAAAACCCGTAATGGCTTTTCCTCGATGCTGATGATGTTGATAAATAATGGCTATCACATTATTCAGGTGCAGCCTCAGGACGAGGTTGTCGATTACCGTCTGCGTCTGGTCAGGGATCTGCGTTTAGATGCGGCGTAACATACGGTTACTTGCTTTTTGTTCCGCGATCGGGTGCGATGTGGAATTAGACCTTCGGACAACATAAGGAATTTCCATGGGTAATTTAGTGAAGTTGATCGGCGTCGGGCTGTTGGTTACCGGACTGGCCGCCTGCGATGGCAGCTCCACCGCGGAGACCAACGCACCGGCGCAGGGTGCGAGCGCGACTCAGCCCAGCGTGCCGGCGGGTGCCAAAGTCAGCCTGTTAGACGGTAAGATTGGCTTTACGCTGCCTGCGGGACTGAGCGATCAGACCAGCAAGCTGGGCTCACAGACCAACAATATGTCCGTGTATGCCAATAAAACCGGGCAGCAGGCGGTGATCGTCATCTTGGCGCCGATGCCGCAGGATAACCTGAATACCCTGTCGACCCGCCTGATTGACCAGCAGAAATCACGCGACGCCAGCCTGCAGCTGGTCTCGTCTGAGAGCGTTAAGCTGGGTGGAAAGGACGTTGAGAAGGTCGTGAGTATGCAGCAGGCGAACGGTCACGCCATCTACTCCAGCATTATCTTAGCCCAGGTCGGCGATCAGCTGATGACCATGCAGATCTCCCTGCCGGGCGATAATCGCCAAGAAGCGGCCAATATCGCCAACGGCGTGCTCAATACCCTCTCCTTTGCCCAATAAGCGTCGCGGGGGGCCGACAGACTATCGGCCCTCCGTAGCGATCGGTGACGGCTCTGCGACAAGCTGCCCGCTGACCATGCGTTGATGCAGCGTGTGGCCGTGGCCGTCCTGCGCCTGCAGCGTCGCCTCGACGCCTTGGCGGAACGGCGTGCCGGCCTGCAGCGGCGCGCGTAGCGTCAGCTGTAGATTCATATCGCCCTGCAGCGTCGTCAGCGCAGGCCAGCCCCAGGCATCCAACTGACTGACCGGTACGCCGCGCCCGTGGAGCGCCAGCGTTAATAGGCTATCGTCCTGGATCAGGGTCGCGCTGGCCTCCAGTAATCCCTTCTGTGAAATCGCGCTGAGATCGCTGACGCGGACGGTGCCGCCGTCCGCCAGCAGCGTTGCCGATGGACGGCGCAGATCCACCTTATTAAAGGTAGCCTCGCTGGCATTGAACTGCATCTGCCCCTGCCAGATCCCCCAGCGGCGCTGGCGGGCGAGGGTGACATGGCTACCAAAGCCATCCAGCGCGGTCATCTGAAATGGAAAGTCGGGGTTAATATCGACCAACAGGGTGCGGCTGAGAGAGAAGCGCTGCAGCGTGATCTCCTGCAGCCAGGCGGGCAGCGGGCGTAGCCACAGCGTGCGCCATGCGCTGGGCAGCGTGTACTCCAGGCCGACGACGGCCAAATCGTTGAGGGTCAGATGGCCGCTGTCACGCTGCCAGTCGCCGCTGGCGCGGATCAGCGCATTGCTCCAGCGGGTATTGAACTGGCGCAGCGTGATCCCCTGCGGCGTGAGGTCGGCGCTGAGCAGCGGATCGCTCAGATGCACCGCCCCGAGCACGATATCCGCCGCGTTGAAGGCCAGCGATCCCCGTTGGCTATGCCAATGGCCATCGGTCAGCGAGACGTTGCGCAGAGTGGCATCCAGCCCGCCCAGCGCCCAGCCTTTGCCCTCAAGGTTAGCGCCCAGCAGATCGAGCCGGACGAGCGTCAACGGCGGCAGGATCTGCAGCGCGTGTAGAAACGGCCGCAGCGCCTGTGGGCTTTGCCAGTGGATCTGGCTCAGCCGCAGGCTATCGATACGCCATGTGCCATCGGCCTGGCGCAGCGCCTGCGCCGTCATTTGCCCATTGGCCACATCGGCACCCAGGTTATTCAGCCACAGCTGGCGATCCCGATACTCCCCCTGTACCAGCACGTTTTTGGCCGGAATCTCGCCGATGTTCAGCGCCGCGGCGCTGAACTGAAAATCCACCTTGGTACTGCCGGGGCGCAGGGGAACGATGCCGCCGTCTACGTCGGAGGCCTGCAGGGGCCAGTCAGCGTGGGGCCAGAGGATCTGCATATCGTGCAGGCGCAGGGCGGCGGCGCTGATGGGCAGAGGTGGTATGCCGTCCTGCGTCAGCGTCAGTTTGCCGCCGCTGAGGCTAATCGCGCTAAAGTGGCGCGGTGCGCTAAGCTGCTGCCAGCCGAAGGTCAGGCGCAGCGTCGCTGACTGGATCAGCGGGGGCTGACCGGCGCGGGCCAGACTGAAGCCGTTAACCTGCACTGTCGCCGGCTGACCCAGGGTATGCTGCAGCGCACTCAGCGTGATGCGGTAGTGGGTGTGTTGGTTGACCCAGTCGCTTATCTGGCGGGCTCCCCAGCGGCTCTGCACGATAAAATAGGCCGCCGCCAGCGCCAGCAGGATCAGTACGCAGAGCGTCAGCAGCAGTTTCCCGATAACTTTCATGGTGATTCGTCCTTTCAGTGTTCCGGGGCGGCATACGCGGCAGTGTCCAGGAGAGCGTTGATGCCTCTCAAAGGCCGAGAGCGATCTGGCCCCGTTCGCCGGGCACAGCCTAGTTTATGCCGTAATTATGAGCGAGGCTCAAGGGAAAGCGTTGTGAAAGGCGAAAGCGGGCCTGTTATCAGGCCCGCGCTGCGGGGATCAGCGGTGAGTTTCGTGCGGGAAGATCAGATTCAGTACGATAGCGGTGATCCCGCCTGCCGCAATGCCGGAGGAGAGTAGGGTTTTCAGCCATTGAGGGGCAAACTGTAGGATTTCCGGCTGCTGCGATACGCCCAGCCCCACGGCCAGCGACAGCGCCATGATCATGATGGCGCGGCGGTTGAGCGGCTCACGCGAGACGATACGCACCCCTGAGGCGGCGATGGTGCCAAACATCACGATGGTGGCGCCGCCGAGCACCGGCTCGGGAATATGCTGGACAAACCCGGCGACGGCGGGGAATAGGCCGAGCAGGACCAGCATCAGCGCGACCACGAAGCCGACCTTGCGGCTGGCGACGCCGGTCAGCTGGATCACGCCGTTATTCTGTCCGAAGCAGGAGTTGGGGAAGGTATTGAAGATCGCCGACAGCATAGAGTTGAGGCCGTTGGCCAACACGCCGCCCTTCAGGCGCTTCATGTACAGCGGCCCGGAGACCGGCTGCTCTGAGACATCCGAGGTCGCAGTGATATCCCCAATGGTCTCCAGCGAGGTCACCATAAACACCAGCATCAGCGGTATCAGTAGGTTCCAGTCTATCCCCAGGCCGTAGTACAGCGGGGTTGGTATCGTGACCAGCGGCGCCGTATTCGGCTGCGCGGCGGACGCCGGCAGCATGTCCATCAGCCAGGCTAGGCCGTAGCCGACGGCCATCGCGATCACCAGCGAGGCGACGCGCAGGTAGGGGTTGCGTTGGCGATTGAGCAGGATGATCACCAGCAGCACCGCCCCGGCCAGCAGCAGATTTCGCGGCGCGCCGAAGCTGTGATCGCCCATTGCGCTATAGCCACCGCCGATGGAGATCAGGCCGACCTGGATCAGCGACAGACCGATGATCATCACGACGATACCGGAGACCAGCGGGGTGATGATGCGGCGCGCCAGGTGCAGGAAGCGTGACAGGATAATCTCTGTGCAGGAGGCCAGCATCAGGGTGCCAAACAGCGTCGCCATCATGGTAGGAATATCGGCGCCGCCGTTCTTTAGCGCCATACCGCCCATGATCAGCGGCGTGACAAAGTTAAAGCTGGTGCCCTGAATCGACAGCAGACCGGAGCCGACGGGGCCCCAGGTTTTGATCTGGAGCAGGGAGGCTAGACCAGAGGCGAACAGCGACATGCTGATGATGTGCTGGGTATCCTGCGCCGGCAGGCCGAGCGCCTGACAGATCAACAGGGCCGGGGTGATGACGGCGACGAACATCGCCAACAGATGCTGGCAGGCGGCAAACAGGGTCTGCGCCAGCGGCGGGCAGTCATCCAGACGATAGATCAGTTCGCTGTGGGTCGTCGGGGGCGTAGTCGGTTGGGCCATCGGATCGAGGTCGGTCGTTTGAGTGGTCATGTGTGCGGGCATCCAGGATCAACAATGGGCGCATTTTAATGATCTGCGCCACAAAAGCAATCGTTTGCGTTGGGTGCGTGGCCACTTTTTTGTGGCTTTTATCCAGCAGAGTTTTTTCGATAAAAGCTTGCCGCATCACAACCTTTGTCATTAAATTGTCGGGTTACTGAGCTGCGAAAAAACGGTGAAATTATATAACTTTCTGAAATATAAAAACTATATGGAGTACCTGAATGTATCATTTGGATATTTATGGCACGTTGGTTGCCGCGACGCTGGTGCTGCTGTTGGGGCGCCAGATGGTGCAAAAAATACCTCTGTTGACCAAATACACCATTCCTGAACCCGTAGCCGGCGGGCTATTGGTTGCCCTGGCCCTGCTAATCCTGAAAAAAAGCATCGGTTTTGAAGTCGACTTCGACATGTCGTTGAAGGATCCGCTGATGCTGGCTTTTTTTGCCACCATTGGTCTGAATGCCAACCTGGCCAGCCTGCGCGCCGGGGGCAAGGCGCTGAGTATTTTCCTGTTTGTGGTGGTTGGGCTGTTGATCGTGCAGAACGCCATCGGTATCAGTATGGCGAAACTGATGGGGCTGGATCCGCTGATGGGGCTGCTGGCCGGTTCGATTACGCTGTCCGGCGGCCACGGTACCGGCGCCGCCTGGAGCAAGCTGTTTATTGAGCGCTACGGTTTCCAGAATGCGACCGAAGTGGCAATGGCCTGCGCAACCTTTGGGCTGGTGCTGGGCGGCCTGATCGGGGGCCCGGTCGCGCGCTACCTGGTGAAGCACTCTTCGACGCCGGACGGCACGCCGGATGACAATGCGGTGCCCAGCGCCTTTGAGAAGCCGCAGAGCGGGCGCATGATCACCTCGCTGGTGCTGATTGAGACCCTGGCGCTGATCGTTATCTGCCTGACGGTCGGTCAGCTGATCGCCGGGTGGCTGCGCGGCTCGGCGCTGGAGCTGCCGACCTTCGTCTGCGTGCTGTTTGTCGGGGTTATCTTAAGCAATACCCTGTCAAAAATCGGCTTTTATCAGGTGTTCGAACGCGCCGTCTCGGTATTGGGCAACGTCAGTCTGTCGCTGTTCTTGGCGATGGCGCTGATGAGCCTGAAGCTGTGGGAGCTGGCCTCGCTGGCGCTGCCGATGCTGGCGATCCTGGCGGTGCAGACGCTGGTGATGGCGCTGTACGCCATTTTCGTTACCTATCGGGTGATGGGAAAGAACTACGACGCGGCGGTGCTGGCGGCGGGGCACTGTGGCTTTGGGCTGGGCGCTACGCCGACGGCCATCGCCAATATGCAGGCCATCACCGAGCGCTTTGGTCCTTCCCACCTGGCGTTCTTGGTCGTGCCGATGGTCGGCGCCTTCTTTATCGATATTGCCAACGCCATCATTATTAAGCTGTATTTAATGCTGCCGCTGTTTGCACAGGCGATCGGCTAAGGCTGGTCGGCGCAGCTCAGGCGTTGGAGTAGCGGCTGCCGGCGGGTAGCCAGCGTTCGATCAGCGCGCGTGCATGCTGTGGATAGGCGCTGTGCAGATGGCGAGCGATACGCTGGACTTCGGGTATTAGCGCCTGATCGCGCAGCAGATCGGCGACGCGGAATTCGGCGTTGCCGGTCTGGCGGGTGCCCAACAGCTCGCCGGGGCCGCGGATCTCCAGATCGCGCTGGGCAATAACAAAACCATCATTGCTGTCGCGCAGCACCTGCAGTCGCCGCTGCGCCGTCTGGCTCAGCGGCGCCTTGTACAGTAGAACGCAGTGGGAGGCGATCGCCCCACGCCCGACGCGTCCACGCAGCTGGTGCAGCTGCGCCAGCCCTAGACGCTCGGGGTTCTCAATGATCATCAGGCTGGCGTTGGGGACATCGACCCCGACCTCGATCACCGTGGTGGCCACCAGCAGATCGACCTCTCCCGCCTTGAACTGCGTCATGACCCGCTGTTTATCCGCCGCTTTCATTCGACCATGTACCAGCGCAATGCGTAGCTCGGGAAGCTGCTGCATCAGGGTCTCTGCCGTGGCTTCGGCCGCCTGAGCCTCCAGGAGATCGGACTCTTCAATCAGGGTGCAGACCCAGTAGGCCTGGCGCTTCTCCTCCAGGCAGGCGTGCCGTACCCGATCCAGGATCTGCTGACGCCGGGTATCGGCGATGGCCACGGTGGTGACCGGGGTTCGTCCCGGCGGTAGCTCATCGATGACCGAGGTATCCAGATCAGCATAGGCGGTCATCGCCAAGGTGCGAGGGATCGGGGTGGCGGTCATGATCAGCTGGTGCGGGTGAAATCCCTGCGCCTCGCCCTTCTCCCACAGGGCCAGCCGCTGATGAACCCCAAAGCGATGCTGCTCGTCGATGATCACCAGCGCCAGGCCGGCGAACTGCACCTGCTCCTGAAACAGGGCGTGCGTCCCGACCACCATGTCTACCTCGCCGGCGGCAATGGCCGCCATTTGCGTCTGGCGCGCCTTCCCCTTCTGTTTCCCGGCCAGCCAGCCAACGCTTAGGCCCAGCGGGGCGAACCACTGGCGGAAGTTGGCGGCATGCTGTTCGGCCAGCAGCTCGGTAGGCGCCATCAGCGCCACCTGGTGGCCATGGGCGATGGCGCGTAGCGCCGCCAGGGCGGCGACCAGGGTTTTACCGCAGCCGACGTCGCCCTGCACCAGGCGCATCATCGGCACGCTTTTGGCCATGTCCGCCTCTATATCGCCCAGCACCCGCCGCTGGGCCGTCGTCGGGGTAAAGGGCAGCGCCGCGAGAAAACGTTGTTTGAGATGGTCATCGGTTGCCAAGGCCAGCGCGCGATGGCGCTGGTTGCCGGCGCGTACCGCCAGCATGCTGAGGTGATGCGCCAGGAGTTCTTCCAGAATCAGGCGCCGCTGGGCGGGGTGTCGTCCCTGCGCCAGATCCTCTTGATGGATGTCCGGCGGTGGGCGGTGCAGGGTGCGCAGCGCATCGGGCAGGCTAAGGAGCCCTTGCTTTAGGGCGTCGGGCAGCAGCTCTGGGATAGGGGTGATATCGAGCAGCGCCAGCGCCTGATCGCTCAGCTTGCGCAGCGTGGCCTGGCGTACGCCTTCGGTGGTCGGGTAGACCGGCGTCAGCGCCTCCTGCAGCGCCGGCGCGGCGTCGTCACCCTGCATGCGGTACTCGGGATGGATTATCTCTCCGCCGTGGTGGCCGCGCTTGATCTCGCCGTAGGCCAGCACCCGTTTACCCGGCGCGAGGCTATTTTTCATGGCGGCGCTGAAGTTGAAAAAGCGCAGGGTCAGCAGGCCGGAGCCATCGCTGATTTGACTGGTCAGCATGCGACGGCGCCCAAAGGCGACGTCGGTACGCAGTACTTCGCCCTCCACCGTCACCACCATGCCGGGCTGCAATTCACCGATACGGTACAGGCGAGTGCGGTCTTCGTAGCGCAGCGGCAGATGCAGCAGCAGATCCTGTATGGTAACCAGTCCGAGCTTGGCCAGCTTGCCCGCCTGGCTGGCGCCGACGCCGGAGAGCGATGTCAGCGGAACGGCATCGAGCAGGCGGCCTTGCATATCAGCTCCGGGCGGCCTGCATGGCGTCCCACCACGCCTGGGGCGCATCGATCTGCCCATCGTCGCCGATGTGCGGACGTGCCAAGCCCTTGCGGCGGGCGACGCTGGCCAAGACTGGATAGCCGCCTTCCCACAGCAGGCGCTGCTGCTCTTCTTCGCTCAGGGAGGGTTGGCTGCGACCATACATGCCGGCCTGCTGGCGCTGGCGCTGCGCCTCATACAGGATCAGCGCGCTGGCGACGGAGACATTGAGCGACTGCACCATGCCGACCATCGGAATGATGATATCGCGATCGGCCAGCTGCAGCGCTTCGGCGCTGATGCCACGCTTCTCCTGTCCCATCAGGATACAGGTCGGTCGGGTGTAGTCTATCTCGCGAAAATCAACGGCGGTTGCCGAGAGGTTGGTGGCCAGGATCTGCATGCCCTGACCTTTCAGCTCGCCGACGGCGGTGGCGATATCCCGGTGGGTTTTAACGTTGACCCAGCTGTTGCTGCCGGCGGCGGTGGAGACCAGGGTACGCATGCTTTTGCCCGGCCAGACGGCGTGGACCTGGTGGACGCCGACGGCGTCTGCGGTGCGGATCACGGCGGAGACGTTGTGCGGTTTGTGAACCTGCTCCATGCAGACCGTCAGATCCGGCTGGCGTGCCGCCATCATCTGACAGATCCGCGCATAGCGTTGTGGGGTCATGGCGGTTAGTTTCTGTTTCGGGTGACTTTAATGACATCCGGCATGATGCGAATTTTGCGCATGATATTGGCCAGATGCACGCGATCGCGGGTGGTCAGGCGAATATAGACGGAGTAGACGCGCCCGTCTTTCTCTTCGGTGTTCATGCTCTGAATGTTGGAGGCCGTCGCGTTGATCGCTGCCGTCAGGTTGGCCAGCGCCCCCTGGTGGTTGAACATATCAACCTTAATTTCGGCGATAAACTCTTGATCGATTTCCTTATCCCACTCCACCGGCATGAACTTTTCCGGCTCTTTCTGATAACCGCGGATGTTACGGCAGGACTCATGGTGAATCACCAGGCCCTTGCCGGGGCTGACGTGGGCGATGATCGGATCGCCAGGAATGGGGCGACAGCACTTGGCAAAGGTCAGCAGCACGCCATCGGCGCCCTTGATCGGCAGCTTACGGCCGCCCGGCGGCGTATCCTGTTCACCCAGCAGATTGCGCGCCACCACGACGCTCATCGCGTTGCCCAGCCCGATCTCCGCCAAGAGGTCGTCCAGCGACTGCAGCTTCATGCGCTCCAGCTCGCGCTGGATGTTGGGCGCAGGAATACTGGCCAGCTTGCGGCCGTTGCCCAGCGCATGGGTCAACAGGCGGCGCCCCAGGCTGACGGAGTCATCGCGCTTGAGGTTCTTCAGCATCTGGCGGATCTTGGCCCGCGCCTTAGAGCTGACCACAAAGTTCAGCCAGGCGGCGTTGGGTCTGGCGCCCGGCGCGGTGATCACTTCGATGGTTTGGCCGCTGCTCAGCGCCTGAGACAGCGGATAGGGCTGGCGATCGACGCGGGCGCCGACGCAGGCGTGGCCGATGTCGGTATGCACCGCATAGGCGAAGTCGACCGGCGTGGCGCCGGCCGGCAGCTCGACGATGCGCCCTTCGGGGGTAAACACGTAGATTTCGTCGGGGAACAGATCCGACTTCACGCTTTCGATGAACTCAAAGGAGTTTCCGGCGCTCTGCTGCAGCTCCAGCAGGCTCTGCATCCAGCGCTGGGCACGGATTTGGGCAGTGGTGCTCGACTCGCCTTCCTTATAAGCCCAGTGGGCGGCGACCCCCATCTCGGCCATCTGATCCATATCTTCGGTGCGTATCTGTACCTCGACCGGCACGCCGTGCGGCCCGATCAGCGAGGTGTGCAGCGACTGGTAGCCGTTAGCCTTGGGAATGGCGATGTAATCCTTCACCCGCCCCGGGCGCGGTTTGTACAGACTGTGCACCTGGCCGAGCACCCGATAGCAGGTATCCACGTCCTTGACGATGACGCGAAAGGCGTAGATATCCATGATGGAGTGGAAGCGCTGCTCTTTGAGGTGCATCTTGCGGTAGATGGAGTAGAGGTGTTTCTCACGGCCGTTGACCTGGCAGGCCATGCCGGCCTCGGTCAGGCGCCCGTCGATCTCCGCCAGGATTTTTTGGATCATCTCCTTGCGGTTGCCGCGCGCGGCCTTCACCACCTCTTTGATCACCCGGTAACGATTGGGATACAGGGCCTCAAAGCCCAGCTCTTCCAGCTCGGTTTTCAGGTGATGAATACCCAGGCGGTGAGCCAGCGGGCTGTAGATCTCCAGGGTTTCACGCGCGATGCGGCGACGTTTGTCGGGACGCAGCGAACCCAGGGTACGCATATTGTGGGTGCGATCGGCCAGCTTGATCAGAATGACGCGGATGTCCTGCACCATCGCCATGATCATCTTACGGAAGTTTTCCGCCTGGGCCTCTTTTTTATCGCGAAACTTCAGCTTGTCGAGCTTGGATACCCCCTCCACCAGTTCGGCGACGCTCTTGCCGAACAGCTGTTCCATATCCTGGTAGGTAGCGGGGGTATCTTCGATGACGTCGTGTAACAGGGCGGCCATCAGCGTCTCATAGTCGAGACGCATTTCGGCCAGAATGCAGGCCACCGCGACCGGGTGGGTGATATAGGGCTCACCGCTGGAGCGCGTTTGTCCCTCGTGCGCATCGCGCGCGACCAGATAGGCCTGCTTCAGGCGTTTGATCTGCTCTTCCGGCAGGTATTTTTGAATCAGGAGATTCAGACTTTCAAACAGATACAAAGGCTGCCCTTGAGGTTAATTAACGACGACCTTCCGCAATGGCGGTTACCGCCTGCAGCTCGGCAGCTTCCTGCTCCTGCTGCTCCTGACGCTCACGCACGTCGAGGATCTGGTTGTTGATCAGACCTTCTTCGATTTCGCGCAGGGCGATAACCGTGGTCTTATCGTTCTCTTCCGGAACCAGCGGCTCTTTGCCGCCCGTCTGCATCTGGCGCGCGCGACGGGCTGCGACCAACACCAGGTCAAAACGGTTACCAATTTTCTCTACAGCGTCTTGAACAGTTACGCGTGCCATAAAAGTGCTACTCCACAGGTGAAGAAATGACTGGGCATGATACTGAAACTGGGCTCAGTCTGCCAATAATTTGCTGATTAAAGCATCATGACGCAGCTGCTGACGCTCGCGGCGCAGGCGTTCGGCGCGGATGATGGTGCGCAGATCCTGAAGCGCGACGTCGAAGTCGTCGTTGATGATGAGGTAGTCGTACTCGCTATAGTGCGACATTTCGCTGACCGCCTTGGCCATACGCCCGGCGATGACGTCATCGCTGTCCTGCCCGCGACCGTGCAGACGGCGCGCCAGCTCCTCGCGCGACGGCGGCAGAATGAAGATGCTGCGGGCCTGCGGCATCTTGCTGCGCACCTGGCGGGCGCCCTGCCAGTCGATATCGAGGAAAACATCGATCCCCTGCGCCAGAACCTTTTCAATCGCCTGACGCGAGGTGCCATAGTAGTTGCCAAAGACTTCGGCGTGCTCCAGGAAATCATCGCGGGCGATCATTGCCTTGAACTCGTCCACAGAGACAAAGTAGTAATGCTCACCGTGCTGTTCGCCCGGACGGCTGGCGCGCGTGGTGTGCGAGACGGAAACCCGGGAGTCGTAGGTCGGCTGCGTTTTCAGCAGGGCCTGGATCAGGCTGGATTTGCCAGCGCCGCTCGGCGCGGAAACGATATAGAGCGTACCTTGTACCATGTGTATGTCTTATCAGCGTGTAAAAGAGCGAAATATAGCAATATATCCGCTCATTATACACGGCTCCGCCGCCGGTTGCAGCGCTCTCGTTGCGCCGACGCAGATTTCACGCCGCTCGGACTATTCGCGCTCCGGCTGTTTATAGTCGAAAACCGGCAGGCTCAGATGGAAGCGCAGCGCCAGCAGACGGGCGCTAAAGCCGGCCACCAGGGTGATGATCACCGTGAGATCCTGCGGTACCTGCAGGTATAGCAGTCCCAGATAGAGCCAAGCGGCGGCAAACGAGATCCCGGCGTACAGCTCTTTCTGAAAGACGAGGGGGATCTGATTGCAGAACAGATCGCGCAGAACGCCGCCGAACACCCCGGTGACGACGGCGGCGATGACCGCGACGATAGGGCCGTGCCCCATCTCCAGCGCGACCTGGGCGCCGATGATGGAAAAGACGATCAGGCCGACGGCGTCGAGTAGCAGAAACAGGCGACGCAGATGTGACATCAACGGCGCTACCCAGGTGGTCAGCACGGCGGCGCAGGCGACGATCACAATGTTTTCCGGGTGTTTGACCCAGCTCAGCGGGTAGTGCCCCAGCAGCATATCGCGTACCGAGCCGCCGCCGATGGCGGTGGCCGAAGCGATGATGATCACCCCGAAGGTGTCCATTTGGCGACGTCCCGCCGCCAGCGCGCCGGTCATCGCCTCTGCGGTAATGCCGACAATATAGAGAATGCTCAGTAACATAATGGGTATGCTCGTCCGTAAAGCCAGGGAAGAGGTCGAAAGTGGGCAGGATAGTCAGCCTGGGCGGGCTGCGCGACTGAGTTTTTCTAAGGTATGCTGTTTCGAATTACTTTTTCTAATGTATATATGCCTTATTTGTGGCTTTGATTGCGTATTTTATATTTGATATAGATTAGTTTTTTTAGTGGTTAACTGGCAAGGGAGAGCCACGCCGCCGGAGGTGGGCCGCGGCAGCGCGTTGGCCACAATAGAAAAAAAGCCATTTCAACAATGGCTTTTTAGCATGCTTCAGCGGGGCGGACGCATCGTCCACCGGCCGCTTACTCGATTGGATCTGAATGTTGAGTGAATGCTTATGTGTATTGATTTTATTATATTTTTATTAATCTTTCTTTTCGTTAAGTACACACATGAATACACGATAAATAAAAGTGTCCAATGAGTTGGGGCGAAATTGTCCATCAGTTCTTGTTAAGATCGGTTCAGTAAGATGAGCTAACAAGTGCAGGTTGCTGGCATTTACACTTCGCAACTTTAAGGGAAGGTTCGATAAGGCCGCCTTCTTCCCATTCGGTATGAAAATGTTGGAAAGAGCCTCCACTTTGCCAATGTGAGACGTTCCAAATATACGGTCGTGGAAAGTGATAACATCTTGAGCACTAACCTAGATCATCAGTTTGTCAGCGCCTCTACACTATGACCATGAGGTTGAATAATCATATCGAACTCTGCATCCAGTTTAGCATTCTTATATGCCTCGAACTAAGCCTTATTGATAACCACTGCTGAGCTACTGTATTGGTGGGGGATTTCAATCGGTTCCCTCTGAGTGGTGGTATCCAATGCTTCTGAGATTTTGGTACGTGTCTGAGTTGAAGTGTATGTACACATACCATATCGCCTGCGATGTACATTTTGATTTAAATAGAAAAATCAATATTAATCATATGGTTACAAAATTAATTGACATGTTGGTTTGGTGATTACTTTTGTTTTGTTACTTGACAAAACAAAAAAAACGCAAGATTATTGTCATGTATTTCACCAAATCCCCATTAAGGGCTACGTAACTCTACGCATGAGGTCTTTTTTGCAATGAAGCAACCGTGGGAGCTAAACCCAGCTCTAACAATAGAGCGACTTAAACAACTTGCATCCCTGATTCGAAATGTCAGGGATGATGTGATTGATTTACATAATGAAGAACTCGGTGATTCTGCTCGTTCAACTGGGTTGAGGGCCTATGAATGTTGCCGAACGAGGATAATTCGGGCCGCAACTCAACATGAAGAGTGGCCCTGGCTTGGCATAGTGAAAGACGATGGAAAATTTACCTTTTCTATCGATTCAGTGCCAGTGCGTTTGTATCGGGGAGGTCCTAATCGTCCGGAAGAACGCAGGCTGATACCTTGCGTAGAAGCGCTGAGTCAGATGAGTTTATTGCCTATTGAAGTAGGCGACGCTGTATCTGTCATTTGGTTTTTTGCTGTTGAAGTTGATGATTTCCGCTATGTTGAGCGTGTAACCTTTACTGGATTTTTAGAAGGCGTGCAGGTTTCATGCTGGGAAATTCCGCTGGATGAAAGAGTTCCTGCTTTCAGTTCCATTGATACCGAATTACCTGAGCCAGTCAAAACTCAGAAAGCATCAATCTCTGTCAAAAGGAAAGACAAAAAGGCCGAGAATGATGACCCGAATAATGGTTAGTAAGTTATGGCTATAGAATTTTATGGCGAGCGGCTTCGGCTCGCCCGTTTGTTAAAAGGGTACACACTACAAGAGCTGGGTGATGCAGTTTTTGTTACCCGGCAAAGTATACACCAGTATGAAAGTGACGTTCGGGCACCCGCTAATGATGTACGTAATGCACTGGCTGAGTTTCTTCAGGTATCCACTGACTTTTTTGGGGTTCCTCTTTCTGGTGACGTCAAGCCAGAGCAATGCCATTTTCGTAAGAGACAAACAACACCTGCTGGTGTTAAAGAGCGGGTTCAGGCATACAGTACTATTCTTGAGCAGCTCGTTGCTGAGTTGCATGAACACCTAGATATGCCCGAGAACGGTTTTAATTTGATTGATAATAGTAAGATTGTAGAATTAACACCGCCATTGATAGAAAAGATTGCTGAGGGAGCCCGTATTCGTTGGGGGTTAACACCTGATGCCCCTATAGATAATATGGTCAATGTTGTTGAAAATCAGGGAGCAATTGTTACCTGTTTTGATGGCGTGTCTGAAAAAGTTGATGCTTTATCTGTTAATAGAAAATTTCCTATAATAATTCGCAATACTGCGAAGGAAAGTGCATGTCGAATGCGTTTTGATTTGGCCCATGAATGTGGTCATTTAATAATGCATGATGGTATTGAGACTGGGTGTAAACAGACAGAGAGAGAGGCTGACGCCTTTGCTAGTGCTTTCTTATTTCCTCGCAAGTCTTTTGCCAGAGAATTTCCGTCTTGCTTAGGTATTGGCGGAATGATTGACTGGAAGAAAGTGTATGCTTTAAAAACTCGATGGAAAGTTAGTGCTAAAGCAATTATTTATAGAGCACATTTCCTGGGTTTTATTAACGCTCAGCAATATAGAAGTGCTAATGTCTGGTTCAGCCAAACAAGACAAACAAAAAAAGAAAAACTGGACGATCAAATTCCTTTAGAGGAACCTCATGTTCTTGAGGAAAGTTTGGCAATTTTGAAAGAGCATCTGGGTATATCTTTCGATATGTTAGCTGAAAAGATTAAGGTTAGACCTGAATTATTAGCAGATATATCAGGCATCAAATACATACCTGCTATTGATGATGGTTATGACGAAATTGTTGTTCCTTTTAAATTTTGACTTAAATATATAAGGCCCTTCGTTACGAAGGGCCTTAGGGGTTATCTATTGAAATAACACTTTAATTTTGTTTCAGTCATTTCAATGATCGTTGAGTAAATTGAACCCAGGAAATTTCTCATGTCTATCGATAACTTTGATTTTTCCACACCTGGTTGAGCAATTGAAAACTCAAACTCCACATTTGAATATTTTAATGCTTTTCTTATATTTTCCAGATCGTCAGGACTTCCATGATAAAATCTCTTATTTTTCAAAATACCCATGCCATTACGTCTTTCCATGTGTTTAAGGAGTTCTTCTGGTTTCCATTTGTAACGTAGAGATACGACAGCTTGCCCACACACTTCATAAAGATCTGATAATCTTGCTCCTGATGTTTCTTTTGAGTATTTGCAATGAATCATTTCAAATCTTATTAAATCGTCTTCGACGAATATTGCTACAATGTCAGATGATTCACCAGCATTGTCATCATTAAAAATAATCCGGGCACCATTTTTTTTAAGATGTATCATCATGTATTCTTGAATGGAATTATTACGGATTTTATCACCTTTATATAATGATTCTACCGTGTAATTTACATCATCCCATTCCAGTGTTGTTATTCTTTCTGATGGGATTTGAACCTCAAATGACTCGCCATAGTTTGTGTGAATACATCCAGAAATAGTGCACCCATCTAATAAAAACATCGTTGGGGGATTTTCCTCAAAAAACTGTTTTAATGATAGTGTATTGCTTTTTAAACCTTCAATGTAAATATCTGTCTCATCTAACCCTTCAATACTATGACCTCTCTCTCCTCCAAGTACTATTGAAAACGGAATCTTCTCATCTGAAATTATTATCTCAAAGAACGCATGGTTATTATTATGTGATATATTTTTTAAAGCACATTCTGCCAATAATATAGATTCCTTCTGAGGTCGTTCTATCGTGATTTTATGCATTCTCTCATATAAATCTTCGGACCAGTCTGTTGCTAAAATGATTATGTTTTCAGGATATGATAATAATTGTGTTTTCTGAGCAGAGTCTTCTAATAATTTATTGGCATCAATACTCTCATCTGTAATTAAATTACCGATTTCTAAACACCAAGATTTCCACTCTTTCAAATCGCCTACACGGGCGGGACTCCATATTTTTCCTTTAACAGAGGCTCCGACACTAACGGGAAATCCATCTCGGAAACCGATACCTACGAAATCTGATTTTTGACAGCGTTGGCCTTCTTTCCATTTTGTTAATTCAGTTGTTACATCTGCCCCACTTAAACGGGAGTAGCGGTGAAGATGATTAGCTGGTTTGAAAATCCCCGCATGAATTATACTAAGGCGCTTGATATTATCAAAAGATCTAAAAACGCAGTCGCCTCTTAACTGAGTAGGTTTATCTTCCGTTATCTTTTCAACTAAAAAATTAATATCTAATTTTTTCTCGGAATAGCCAATATAAAGAAGATTCATAGATATATTATAATGCATAACAATGAGGTCCCACGTCTGGTCACGCATTTTGTCTGTTCTGGCCCATTTCACCTTCTCTCTCTTTTGTGTAGTGAAATAAAAGACATTTTCTTCTTTATTAATAAATGGTTGTGATAGGGAGTATTTATTTAAATTGAATGCGTTCTTGAAATTTTTCCATTCTGCTTTTTTGCATTTAAAACATACAGTACTTAGTGCAGGGTAAACAAGTTTAGGATTTAGGTCTATATTTGGAGAATCAAAACCAGAAAAAGGTTTACATCCTTGAAGAAAACTAAGTAATGTTTCTGCTTCATTTTTCTTTGCATCAGCTATTTCGCTAATAACTTCTTCCCAACCGGAACCTTCTTGGAATAAATTTTCTAATTCAATGGATATTTTTTCATCAGCATAATTCACAACAAATGAAGCATCACCCAGTCCCTCTTGAGTCCTAGTAAATCGGCCGATAAATTGTAACAAAACCGCTAATGATTTGTGTATTCCGTGCACAGCTGCAATTTTAAAATCAGGATAGTCAAAACCTTCTTTTAGCATGTCAACGCATACGATTATGTCGTATGCCCCATTTTTAATGTCGCTAATCAGATTTCTTCTATTCTTGATTCCTGTGTATACAATCGCTATTCGTTCATTTGGGAATAATTCTTTGTACATGTCAAAAAGTTCAATAGCATGCTTTTTATTATCAGCGCGAACCATCATCTTATGTCTTATCCATCCGTTTTTCCTGTCTGTAATTAACCTAGACATGGCCGCATTTGCTATAGCTAAATCTTTCTTTCTGGGATGGCGTTCATCCACAGCAACTAATGATATCCTGGAGAAACAATTATCTTTTAATGCGTGAGATAAAGGGTAGTTATATACGATCTTTCCTTCAATTGGTTTCTTATCATTTCTATAGGGTGTTGCGGTGAATTGTACAATTTTAGATTTTGAAAAAAGTTTTTTTATTATATCCCACTCTGATGCCTGTATATGATGTGCTTCATCAAAGTAAACATGTGTGAATATATCTGATATTGTTTTTTGTAATGTCGGAGATGCCCTTGCTATAAGCGCAGGAGTTGTTATAACAACATCAGATTCATGGAGTAATCCTATGCTTTCCTCAGAAAAAGCTAGACCTTCCTTTAACATTAATACTGTTGGGTTTGGAGTGGGGTTCGGTATTACTCCTAATTCTCTTAATATCCCCCAGGAAGAAAACTTATCTGCGATTTGATATTTAAGATCTATTGAAGGGACAATTACTAGTGTATGTGTCGCTTTGTCAGCAAGAGATGCTAAAAGCATTGTCTCTGTTTTACCTGTGCCTGTCGGTAGAACAACTGTGCAAGTTTCTGATGACAATGACCAATGAGATAGTAATGCATAAATAGCACCAATTTGTGCAGGTCTAAGAGATTTATTTGATTCCCCTTTACCGTTTATTTTTACGTTATCAAAGAATGATGTTTTATTATCAGATAATCTTTTTATGTCGCCACGTATATGATAAGTGCTGCCTTTCAATTCAGCAAGAAATGATACCCCAATATTAGAGTTGCTGAGGGAGTATATATTATCTTTTATGTGACTTTTATCAAAGAGCCAATCTCCAGCCTTGAAGGCAAGATTTGATAACATTCCTATTTGATAATTTTTCTTTGTAAAGTAAATCGACTTATCAAATGAAATTATTTCTTGAGTAATAATTTTGTTTACTTCATCAGATTTAGTATTCAATGTGATATCCTTATTTTTAATAAGAAACGGAACGTTGTCGTTAAAAAACATAAGTCACAAGGTTGTACGAATTATACACAATCTTGAAGGGTAGATCGATTAAAGTATTTTGTGATCTGGTTCTCTTTTTAAGTTTTAATTCAAAATGCTTATTACTTTTACCATTCGTAGTGAGAATGGTAATTATTCTAGGTATATACCTCATTTTTCAGCACAATGCGCAGATACGGATGTTTCCAGTCATCATCGGACAACTTGCTCAGGCTGACGAAACCGTCATGCTCCAGTGCGCATACTCCATCATGACAGGCAACATAATCGTAGACGGCACGACTTTCCAGCCCCTGCAACATATGGGCGAGCAATTTCCGGCGCATCTGCATAGGCTGCCATTTTCTCTCCTTCCGGGCATTCCTCCATGTGCAGTTAAAATTCTGCCCCACTGCATTTCTGACACAAAGCCCGTAGCGGTTGGTCTTACCGGATGACAGATAATCATCAATAAGGCGCTTAAGGTCTTTCCTGAGTGGTTTCATTAGCTTTTTCCAGCGTTTTAACACCCTGTCTGCCTCCGCTTCTCCCAGCCGTTTGTTCAGCCGCTTTTTGCTCACACTTTTAAATGACAGGCTTACAGAACCGGCGCTGAAAATGGTCGAAAAACGAAAGCTTTTAACATCATCTTCATCAATCCCCAGTTTCTTACTGATATAGCTGGTTTCAAGGCGTTTCAGATTTTTGGGCGACACGCCAATACGCAGAAGTTCGTGGCGCAGGATCTCCTGTCAACGACGGGTAAAAAGTGATCCACTTACATCTCCACCGACGGTCTAATATTGATCCACCGTTTTACTCAGGATTAGCTTCAGCGATAACCCCGGCCTTTCGTTTCTGTTTCAGTCGATAACTCTCTCCTTTTATTTGAACAACGTGTGAGTGGTGTAAGATCCGGTCCAGCATCGCGGATGTTAGCGCCGCATCACCGGCGAACGTCTGATCCCACTGCCCGAACGGCAGGTTGGAGGTCAGGATCATCGCGCTCTTTTCATAACGTTTGGCGATGACCTGGAAGAACAGCTTGGCTTCTTCCTGGCTGAACGGCAGGTAGCCTATTTCATCGATGATGAGCAGCTTTGGTGCCATCACGCCACGGTGAAGCGTTGTTTTATAGCGCCCCTGGCGTTGTGCCGTGGACAGCTGAAGCAAGAGATCCGCCGCCGTAGTGAAGCGAACCTTGATACCCGCCCGTACCGCTTCGTAGCCCATTGCTATTGCCAGATGCGTTTTCCCCACGCCGGATGGCCCCAGCAACACGATGTTTTCGTTGCGCTCTATGAAGCTCAGTGAACGCAGCGACTGGATCTGCTTCTGCGGCGCACCGGTGGCGAAGGTAAAGTCGTATTCTTCGAACGTTTTCACTGCCGGGAAGGCCGCCATCCGGGTATACATTGCCTGTTTACGCTGATGTCGGGCCAGTTTCTCTTCGTGAAGCAGATGCTCCAGGAAGTCCATGTAACTCCATTCCTGCTCCACTGCCTGCTGTGACAGGGCTGGCGCTGCGCTGATCAGACTGTCCAGTTGCAGCTGTTCGGCAAGCACCATCAGCCGTTGATGTTGCAGTTCCACCATCATGCGGCTCCTCTGCAGAACGTGTCATAGATGGATAGCGGGTGGTGCAGTGGCTGCCTGTCGAAGGTCACCAGGCTTTCGTCTACCTGCACGTCATACTGTTTTTTCTCCGTCGGTAGAGCCAGCATGGACTGCTGCTCTTCGATCCAGCGATCGCAGGGACGGGTCTGTATTGTTTCGTGCCTGCGCTGGTTAGCGACATCGTGCAACCAGCGCAGGCCGTAGCGGTTGGCTGTTTCAACATCGACGGTGATCCCCAACGGACGCAGGCGAGTCATTAGCGGGATGTAGAAGCTGTTGCGGGTGTACTGCACCATCCGCTCCACCTTGCCTTTAGTCTGTGCTCTGAAGGGGCGGCACAGCCGTGGAGAGAAGCCCATCTCTTTGCCGAACTGCCACAGTGAAGGGTTGAACCGGTGTTGCCCGGCCCGATAAGCATCGCGCTGTAGCACTACCGTTTTCATGTTGTCGTAGAGCACTTCACGCGGTACGCCACCGAAGAAGCTGAACGCATTACGGTGGCATTCTTCCAGGGTGTCGTAGCGCATATTGTCAGTGAACTCGATATACAGCATTCTGCTGAACCCCAGAACGGCAACGAACACATGAAGTGGTGATTTGCCATTACGCATGGTGCCCCAGTCAACCTGCATCTGTCGTCCTGGCTCTGTTTCGAAGCGCACGACAGGCTCCTGTTCCTGAGGAATGGCAAGTGAACGTATGAACTCTCTCAGGATGGTCATGCCACCACGATAACCCTGCTCCGTGATCTCGCGGGCGATGACCGTTGCAGGGATTTTATAAGGATGAGCATCGGCGATGCGTTGCCGAATATAGTCCCGGTATTCATCCAGGAGTGAAGCGGTTGCGGGACGCGGCGTATATTTTGGCGGCTCAGACTGCGCACGCAGATAACGCTTTACGGTGTTACGGGAGATACCCAGTTCCCTGGCGATCGCCCGACTGCTCATACCCTGCTTATGCAGGATTTTAATTTCCATAACTGTCTCAAAAGTGACCATAAGCTCTCCCGAATCAGGAGAGCAGATTAACCCCTGGATCTAATTTCAGGCGTCGGATATGGATCACTTTCGCACCGTTGGTAACATCTCCAGTTGGCTGCTTTTAATGTCGTAGTTATATCCCCGAGCCAGACATGCCCATTTCATGCCCTTTGGCAGGTACTGAAACCCTTTACCCACCTCAAACGAACGTCCGCCCAGACGGGCAGTTTTGTAAGACTGACGATAGGCCACAATCAATGGACTCGTATTGATGATTTTCACCCCCACACCGCAGAGATGGCTGATGAAATTGTGGTAGTACATCATATTCACAGGGGTGGGATGTGCATTGCAGTAATCCCTCAGGGTATCAAGATTGATATGCAGGTAATCAAGCTGCCCGTAGACCTGCGTGACCCGCTCCCTGAATGCCGTGTCCGGGATTTTACGTTTTGATATCTGGTGGCAAACGACGGGCTTCTGGATGGAGGCCTGCGCAATTATCTCCTCAAGTGTCAGCGGCTTTTGGCGTTTCCCGTAAAGGTCAGTCAGATAGCTGTAGCGATCCTTACGTCGCAGATATGCCTTGCGGTCTCCCGGGAACAACGCTTTCAACAACTGCTTTGACAGCGCAAATTCACGGCATTTATGCTTGCTGGGATCATGACGGATGATTTTGATAAGCCCCGCTGCTTCCAGCTTTTCCAGTGCCCTCCCAAAGGGAAGCCCACGAGACTGTTTAAAAACTGCGGGAGCCTCTTTCTCGCCCAGAGAATATGGGAAAGGAACAGAACAGGTCCATTCATCGTCACTTTCAAAAATTGCTTTTTTACGCGTGTTCTTACTGGCGGTTGCACTGCATATAAGATGCTGTATAAAGATAGCTATAGATATGTAATAAGTGGGTTTGCATCTCCTGTCACAATTACTATCAAATGGAACGCTGAAAATAGATTCCCTGAAAATTCCGAGCGTCTTTTCTGTTACGAGAATATTATTCTTTGTGCAATAGGCTTTCATTTCATTGTGCTCCGCCAGTTATTTAAACGCTGTTTTACAACCAGCGTTTTTGCACAATGAATTACGACCGCGCATAAGAATCATATTTGCTAGCCCCACTTTTTTTGGGGCTAATTTAAAAACACAGAATCAGTAAAAATGCGCCTTATGGCAGGAAGGATATCCGCCGAGGAATGTCCGGAGTGAATTCGTGGGATCAGCTAATACTTGTGTCCCCATACTATAGCCATACAACGCATATGGCCTGTGCGGAGGCTTGCCTCAGGCATCTGCCTGTCACCATCTCCATCTGATACATTTTTTTTTGCCGCGTGCAGGAGCATGTAGCGGCGTCCCTGCCGCTGTGTTGCCTGAAAGGCTTATTTCCCGCGTGATTTGAGCCATTTCTGGCGATGTTTGAGTTCCCAGTTCTGCGGCTGAGCCAGAATACCCAACGTATCCAGTACCAGCGGTAACCGATCCCAGATGGCCTCTGCGTCAAACAGTGCCACACGGTACTTTTTCATGCGCTTATCCACGCGTTTATTTGCGGCTTCCTTGGTTGTGCTGACGGCCTTACCGTTCAGCTTACTGGCTGGCTTAAACTTCGCACGGGCAGCCGGAATGGGCATTTCCCCTAGCAGCCTTACGAAATCAGGGTCAAGCCCCTTATCCTCCAGCATATCCCGACGATAAATTACCAGACGGGATACCAGATTGGTCATATGCGACAGATTGCGCAGCATCAGCTTCTGTTTACCCGGCGAGAAACGCAGCTCCAGACGCAGGAAATGCTCAAGCTGGCTCTCCTCCAGTGTCAGCAATGCCGCAGCATAACGCTCCTCGACACTGAGAGATGGCACATTAACCTTGGCATAAACGGAGGCAACCAGCGTGCTTGAACCCAGCCGCAACCCTTCCTCGGGACCATTCAGATCATGGTATTCGCCTCCATGTACTTTTGAAAGGCCGATCAGATAATCATGCTGCTGCATTCCCACCACATCCAGCGCATAATGGATGGTTGTCACCCATGCGCTACGCAGCCCCCGGTACAGATATTTTCCGAGGCGTCCCTTGCGTCCCAGCCACAGGAACAGGTCAGTGATCTGCTCAGGTGTGTAGTGCTGTGGGCTGAACTCCATACGCATCGCACCACGAATCTTACTTGTGGGTGAAAAGTAGAGCATCATCAGCACTGGATGCACAGAGCGTTTGTCAGCAAGCCGGATCTCCACGACAGAGCGGTAGAGAGCATCACATTCTTTCTTACCTGCAGGACGGCATTTGACGAGATAGCCGCCATCCGATTTCAGGTCATTGAGGCGTTCAACCAGCACTTTATTTTGTACACTGCCAAGATCAGTTATCCACGACATTTTATCAATGTGGGCGTAACAGAGATTTCCGGCGCTATTTCGCATCAGACGAACTGCATTTTTCAGACTGTCCACGCGTTTACTGTCGTACGTATTTTTCATTGTCTGCTCCCGGCTTGTTTAAGCCAGCAACGGGCAATAGCAGTCCCCCCGGGTATATACGGGATCTCACTGCTATTACCTCTGATTAATGAGCTACCAGTTATAGTCGGTAGGTTGGGGGCTATATGAGGCTTATAGATGCGCGTGATTTACTTCACGCGCTCACGGTTGCTTATCCAGTTGTCGATATCGGAAGAGAGCCAGCCAACAGCACGCCCTTCCTGACCAGTCAACTTTATGCCCGTAGGGAACAGGCCTTTTGCGATTAGGCGGTACAGGGAGGCGTTCGAGATCCCGATGCGTTGCAGCACTTCTTTTTTGCGGAGAATTCGTTCTTGATACATAGCAGTGTTCCTTGCTTCGTTTGTGGAACACGGCATTTACAACGCGATTTCAGCTATTTTTTTCCTCAAAACCGGGTAGCAGCATGCGTTACTGGCTGAATTGATGAAAAAACGGCAAATTGAAGAGAAAATGGCGATTGAGTATGATGACGCCTCATTGTTCAAAATTAAACCAATGAATTTCACTGTATGAAAAACAACCGAATCAGAAAAAGTGACAAACGTGATGCCGAATGGCACAGGAACGTCTATGACAGGAATAAAGAATTTAATGTGTTCCAGAAAGAGTTCTATCTCGGCGATAACACGCTAAAGAAAATGGCCGTGATGTATCGAGAATTTTTTGGTCAGACAATGAATCTGTCCAACGTTGACAGGCACAAGGCCAGCGAGATTGTCAGTTTCTGTATCAATCATTGCTTCAATGAATTCTTCTGCAAACAAGGCAGTGAATCTGTGGAACATGATTTACCAGTAAGAATCGAAACAGCTTTCACACCAGACGGCAGAGAGCTTTATGACAAGTATCAGTATGCAAAAGGCTATTTTGATCGATTGATGACGGGTGATAGTGATAAAGAAAAAATCAGATCTGTTGCCGAAAGATTAAACAAAGCTGAAATCCCTCCATTAGGTCTTGTCAGGTTTAACGGGGCCAGGAGCTGGACGCCGGATATGGTTGAATGGTTGTTGGACACAGCTAATCTTAATAAAGTTATCGGGACCTATAATCGTACATCGAAAGAGGCAGAATTTTAAAATCGCAGCGCCGATGAAGCATGGGTCAGCATCGTTGTTGAACGCCTGTCATAGAGCGCGGTCGTGCTGATATCACTGTGCCCGGCAAGCTGGCGTACGATATTGAGGTCGGTACCCTGTTCCAGCAGCCGGGTGATAAATGTGCGGCGCAGATCATGGGGCGTGAACAGGTGGATTTGCGCAGTTTCCTGTAGCTGGCGCAGTATCCCCGCCAGCCCTGCTGTAGTGAGTGGCTGACCTGTAACGCTCCCGCTGCGGTGAATGCGACAGAACAGGCTGTCATGGTCGGCGCTGACCTTTATCCATGCCGCCAGCGCTTTCCCGACTGGCGGGGCCACCACGACAGCACGTTTCTTGCGCCCTTTCCCCTGCCGGACAGTCAGTGTCCGGGTGGCAACGTCATAATCGTGGCTCTCCAGCGTCACCAGTTCCCCAGCCCGCAGCCCGGCTCCGCACAGCGTCAGCAGTAGCGCCCGGTCGCGATTCTGGCGGACTTTACAGGGATGGGTCTTTGTCGCATTCAGTAACAGCCTGACCTCTTCCTTACTCAGGGCGCGTCCTGCCGCCTCACTGTCGCTCCGCATGCCTTTTACCGCTTTAATACGCGCCAGCGCGTCCGCATCCATCTGCCCGAGATTAAACGCGGTCTGCGCCACCCCTTTCAGGGCCGCCAGCACCATATTGATGGTCGCCACGGCATAGCCCTGTTCCGCCAGCGTGGCGCGGAGGGTTGCCACATGGACATAACGCAGTGCTGACCAGTCATGGCTGTCTGCGGTGGCGTTGTGCCGGAGTATGGTGGCGCTGAGGTTCAGCAGGGAGCGCATACTGCGGCGTCCGCTCGGGGCCAGCCCGTCCAGCCAGACGCTGGCGGGGTTGATGGTGGTGTGTGATGATGTTCTGCGTTGCTGCGGCATACAGCCTCCATTAATGCACATTAACCAAAGTCAGCGTGTGCCCTACAGCAGCCCACGCTCCGCCATCGAGACCGTATGGTCCCCGGCGACAATAAAGTGGTCCGGGATACGGACATCAATCAGTGCCATCGCCTGTTGTAAGCGCCGGGTCAGCGCAATATCGGCGTCACTGGCCTCCGGATGCCCTGACGGGTGGTTATGAACCAGAATCACGGCAGCGGCGTTGTGTTGCAGCGCCAGTTTCACCACTTCGCGGGGGTAAACGGCTGTCTGGTTCAGCGTGCCGTAAAACAACTCACGCCACAGCAGTACCCTGTTGCGGTTATCCAGCAGCAGTACGCCAAATACTTCATTCTCCCGTAGCGCCAGAGTGAACAGCAAAAAGTCACGCACCTCGTCCGGGGATGTCAGTGCCCTGCCTCGTCTGACGGTGGCTCTGAGCAGTTTCCGCGCCTGTTCAATCAGCAAACGCTCACTCGTGGTCATGGTTTGATGCTCCCCGTTCGATAAAGTAGATGGCCTGACGGTAAAGCTGGTGTTTGCCGCGCTCCTCTCGCAGGGACCAGCGACTGCGATGAATGCGTCTGTAGGTGTAGCTGTCGAAAAAGTACAGCCACTCGCTGTCCATGTGACTGACCACAGTCCAGTGGTACTGGTCTCCCAGCAATACAACCCTGTCGGGATGATGGTCGAGCCACTGTTGGCACTGCGTGAGGATATGGCGGGTGCTAAGTTTCGGGATATCCATGAAGGGTTTACTGAATGTGAAGGGCCAGCGTTGCTGGCAGCGGGTCCGGAGGAAGTCCAGCATCGCGTCAAGCTGGTCAGGCTCAGTGCCGGTGGTCAGGCAGACGGTAATGTCATACTCCTGGCTGAACCAGTGAACTATCGCCCGGAACAGAGGCTTTCGTCTGAGGCGCGGGTGGAGCCAGCTCAGGGCATTCACCACACTGTACAACCCACAAAGGGTGTCGAGGTCTCCCTGTACGGCAGGCCGCAGGGTGTTACTGTTTTGCTGTTTCATATACTGAGCCATTGTTGAAAGTTAACGGCTCATGACGTCATGAGTACTTTTTATTACTGCGCGCGTGGTCTGACTGTTGTGATTATCAGCGTTCCTGCTGAACGGTGACCGTGTAAATCTTCATCCGGCAGTAGCGGATAAAGTTGCGCTGCCACAGCTCAAACAGCGCCCCGCCTTCTTCTGCGTCCGTGTCACCTATCAGGATGTGCCATATGTAGCTTTGGCTCCAGCAGACATCGAATTCCTTCTCCAGCTCAGGCCATGGGTGGCCCATATAGCTGAAATCGGTCACGTAGTCGAAATACCAACCATCCGCATGACGGGTGAGACGGATTTCCACCGGGTGGAAGCCACCGGATTCGGCGGAGTATTTCGGGTCGCGGAAATTCAGGGTAACGGCAGGAGGAAAAAGCGGTGGCGGGGGTAAGTATTCAGTTATTATATTTATAAAGGCCCGGCTGACGGGTAAGTGCAGCCCTGACTGATGAACAGTCATATTCTCTTTCATGATGAACTCCGTTTATTGATGACGGATATATGGCACCGGGTGATGCATATTTACGGTGAAAATGGTCGTCTTTTATATGGCAATATTTTCTGACTGAGCTGCCATGACAGCTACATAAATAACGTCATTTCCCGGCTAGCAAATATATTCAAACGTTATTCACACTGTAATAACTTACTGATAGTGGTGAATCGTGGACATCAGCAACTCTCCCGAAAAAAGGATAATAAGGACAGTGGGTGATATATGGCGTCATGCCATGAATGCTGACACATACAAAATAGACGTGTGTCAGCACAGTCAGTATAGCAAAATGGCATACGTAATGCAATGCCATTTTGAGAATAAAGTATTTTTATTCAGTACCTTACAACAAGATGGCTATTTTTGACTGGCTGATGACTGACCCTGTTCAAGATCTTCGGCTACCTGCGCCAGTGCCAGTTTCAGCATCCGGTCACGTGAAGCGGGAGACATAGTGCGGAATAGCTGTATCCACAGGCTGAGTTTGTCATCCGATGGCAGCTTAACCGCCTCTCTCTCACTTTTCAGGGACATCCCTGCGGCACTGATGTGATAGACAAACCCTTTCCCGCGCGTGCGTTTGCGCCTGATTTCGGGATGTAGCTCCGCCAGCTTCTCGAGCCGCAGACGAACACCTTTCGCCGTGCCGGGCATACCTTCTATTTCAGCTTTGGCGAACTGTTCGGCCGTCAGCCAGTCGTTTTCTTCTTCACTTCCGGTACGTACCCTTCCGGAAGAATTTTGTGCATCTTTGACCATAAAATATTTCACCAGATATCAGAGAGTTATAAGAAAGCCCATCAAATTCGTAAAAAGGAACTTGATAACTACCTTTTATTCCCTTTTAATATCTACGTACTAAGTGTGTGGAATGACTACCATGACTAACTCATCAGCTTCGCAGAAAAAACGAAGTAAGGGAAGTGCGCAGGACTGGCACCGGGCTGATATCGTGGCCGCCCTGCACAAGCGCGGCATCACGCTGGCCGGGTTGTCCCGTGCCCACGGACTCGCTGCACGGACCCTCAGCAATGCCATGGAACGCCACTATCCACGGGCAGAGCGGCTGATAGCGCAGGCGCTGGATATGCGCCCGGAGGACATCTGGCCTCAGCGTTACCGGAACAAAAAAACAGACGGAGAAAAGGAATGAGTGTGAGCGTCAGTGAGGTGGTGAACAGTTTCAGTTATCTCTATGCATCACTGTGGCGGAAGGAATTCACCAAGACATTGCGCCCCGGCGAATACAGCGAAAGAGAACTTTTGCCCCTGCTCAGATTCTACCTTTTAGGCCGGTTCGGCGATAAGGTGTCGCCGGAAGTGCCGGGGATATTGCCGGGTGCCCTGCGGGGTTCCGGACGGCTGGATTTTTTGATTGGTGATGTGGCGGTGGAGTTTGCTGTCAGACGGAGATATGACCGGGCCTGCACACTGCGTCCGGAATATCAGGCGACAGAAGTTAAAAAACTGCTGAAATACGACGGGAAAGGGGTTCTGATACTGTTTGACTTATCCTACTCTCCGCTGACGCTTTCTGTTATCAGGGAGTACAGGTCTTTACCCGCTATGGGTAATCACATCAAAACCTCGTTTCATGTCGCCTATTTTTACCGTAACGAAAACGGCGGAACAGACCACATTCGCCGCCACGTGCGTATATTCAGAAAATAAAGCGGGGATGACTATGAATACCATGCAGTTCGAAGGGCAATGCGTTTTTAACGAAGGTGATTCTTTCATATTTAATACATTCCGCATCACTGAACGCGGAGACATTCTGGTTGAGATATCCGGTGACAGTATTACTGACCGTTACGCACTGAGCTGTCGGCTGCAAAAAGAAAACGGCAGATACAGTGGCTGTGGCGTAATTGAATATTCAGGAAATAAAAGTATACGGACAGACACGGTCTTTCTGTCGATACAGGAAAGTGATATATCGTTCAGTGACGATATCTGCATGATTAAACGAGGCCAGTGGGAATTAAAAACCCCGGACGGAAGTGAGATATATTATTTCAGCGGCGAACTTGAGCGAATAATGGCTGACTGATACCGGTAAAAATCGCAACAGGAACACATTACCGTACATACTGAGATACAGTTTACAGGGGAATATATGAAAATCCTTATCCCGGCTGTTCTTTTTGTTTCCACGGCTGTATCAGCCAAATGTTTAAATCATGATCCGGCATTTCCGGGTTCCTATCTCGGGGGGATGGAAAACGCGATGGTTGTGGCCCCGACTGAAAGCGGGTATGTGGGGATGCCAATGACAGATTATGTCTGTAGCCAGTATTATATACTCAACAACCCAGTTGTTCGCATCAATGTGCGTGGTGGAAATACAAAACTGCGCAATCAGGTAGTAACCATCGATATCATGGGCAGGTATATGAACTCAGGAAACCCTGCTTTTGTCAGACTCGCACGCATCAGTCAGACACAATTTCAACCATTACAAAGTGAAAGTAAGAATTTTACACCGGCTTCTAACCTGGAAAATGTGAAGGAACTGGTCTCTGGCCTGCAGTCATCCGGGTATAGTTACGTGGACTCCGCATTTATGAATCCCAGCAACACCTGGTAATATATTCTGTATTGTCGTGACAGAAATCATATCCGTCACTATAAACACAGTGATTACGCGCATAATTCAGCAACAGTGATATTATATCACTTTAGCAGCGAACGAGTTCATTCGCATATTAAACTACATGCGTGGCTGATTTATAACACAGAAAATAAAGAGGCGCCAGCACCGGGGTTATTATGCATAATAAAAAAAGCAGATATAAATTCCAGTCTTTTTTCTGGATGTATTTAAAAGCCATTGGGTGTCACCATATTAAACGCGGTAAATTTACCGATATATATGGTGATATAAGTTTTAACACAGAGGCTGGCAGAAGGCTGCGAATCCCTGCCAGGGTTAATTTTCATGGAAAGGTCAGGATTACGCAGACTAACAAATTATCGCCGAACATCATCTTCTTCAATGAATTTCACGTATTACCTCTCGCCATTGGTACAATTGATACCCATAAAACTTCTCACCTCCGAATTCCGAAAAGTACACGATTTATGTCTGACGTCTTTCTGAATACGTTTCACGGGAGATGGCCGGATAGTGTTCATACCATTAAAGGTCATTTTTTCTGGACCTACTCATATATTAAGAAAATGCCAGAGGTATTTTCTATTCATGGGGATATTAACCTTAGTGGTTCTGGAGTTAAACAGTTACCTAACGAACTGACAGTGCTGGGTGATGCCATCATGCCCGGAATACACACCAGAAGGCTGCCTGACAGAATGAATATGAGCCAGTCCCTAAGGCTGTCATTTTCAACACTGGAAGCATTACCTGCGGGACTTAGCATTCCGGGTGACCTCAGTATCAAAAATACCCGCATCAGCCAGCTTCCTGATGACCTCTGTGTTGGTGGAAACTTGAATATAACAGGAACAACAATCAGCATTATTCCTGAAACAGGATTTATCGGCGGTGAAATATTGCGTGATTAATAATCAATTGCGGTATTTATTTAAAGCTAAGGAGAAACAAATGAAGAAAACAACTGCGGCTCTGATACTGATGCTCATGACTACAGCCGTTAATGCTCATGAGTATGTTAAACCTGATGCAGGGCTCACTCTGACACCTCAGGGCGAAAATATGGCGTTCAGTATTAACTCATCTTATGGTGATGAATCAGGGGTCTGTAATCTGGAAGGTGTTGCACAACCACTCCCCGCAGGGAAAGGGCAGAAACATCGATGGGGCTGGAGCGACAGCAGCAGTCAGTGCGTTGCCGTAATCAGTGAGGACAAGAATGGCAAAATGACTGTCTCGACAAAAGGATGCGACGGCTACTGTGGTATGAATGCTGTGGGTTCGATGGACGGACGATATCACTGAAAATAGACACCAACTAAAGGCATCCTATAAATTATGGGGTGCCCTGCTAATAATCTATTAAAATGGGTAATCATCATCAGAAGATGGTGTTTGTTTTTTTAGAATCGAGTCTGGAAGAGATAAATTACTGACAGTGTATAAATTAATAATATCATCTCGATCCATAAATAATATTTGGCTTCGTTTAGTGGCATCTAGTTTTCCACCCAACCAATTTTTCGCCTGTTTAGTGATCTCGCCTCCAGCAACGATGAACGCATGGTCAACCAAAACCTTCCTATTTGTTTCAGGATCAAAAATTTCGTGCCCAAGCATCATTAGAACCTGATTATATATTTCAGCAATATTGGCATTAGTACTACGTCCCATACCAGAAGCATCTAGCTTGCCTTTCTTAGCTTGTATTCCGAAGTATAAAACATGTTGCGTCGGTAAAACAAAACGCATCCATATATCTTTGCCATACTCTAGAGCTTTGTCTTTGTGGCCAGCAGCAGTGATTCGGTGATAGCCTAATTGGCGAAATAATGGGATTAAGATTTCTTCAATTAAGTCATCCTCAGAACAACTGGTTAAATAATTAGCCAGCAGTTCTCTGCGCTTTATTTCTTGTAGTGTAAAGGGTCTATGTGGGTTAGAAATAATGGAAACTGTTTTAGTTCCAGAGTGGCGTATATATAATAGTCGATCTTCCCCATAAAAAGCTTCGTAACCTTCTCTGTTTAGAGGTTTATTTAAGGATTCTAAAGCTAGTTCCCTTTCAGGATCATGATCCTCCGCATCGGCTTTAGCCATTAACACTCGCAACACATTAACAAATCTCTCTGGTAATGTATTTGCTGCTGGTTGGGGCTCTTCGAGTAATTCAGAAATTCGATCAACAGTCCATGCCCATCTTGTTGAGCCGTCATGGGTAAAATCAAGGTCACACTCTTCGAAAAATTGTGTTATGTAACTGCTTGAGCGGTAGGGGAAGTACTCGGCGTCACCAATAATCATCTCGGCAATGGCGCGTAAATTTCTTGGCTTAAATTTCACGAGGCTCCCTCTTATTGCTAAAGAAACGTTTTATTACTATGCAGTTTAACTGATCTTTTTGTTGTTTTTTATTGGCATCACATTGTAATCCTCACCACGCTCCAGTGATACCAACAATGCTGCCCATTGATCTAAGGCTGCTTTACGTTCCTGAAAGTACTCATAACGGTTATAAATGCCTTCAACGCCCTTGATGCGATGGTTTAAACAGCGTTCTGCGACAACCGGGTCAACGCCTAATGCGGCTAGGTGTGAGCGCCCTGTGCGGCGGAAATCATGGATGGTGAAATTTGGTACCTCAGGGAGGTTGCTGCGCACTTTTGCCAGCGCGACGGGCAGTGTGCTTTCCTGTATGTGAGGGATCATTCTGTGTTGCATTTTACGCGCAGGTAATACCCACTGGCTATTGAGTGACATTTGGCGTAGCTCTTTCAACCACTCAACGGTTATCGTTGGTAAGGGGATATCAATAGCATCACCGTTCTTTACCCGCTCGGCAGGTAAATGCCAGATAGCGTTATCTAAATCAAATTCAACCCACTGAGCAGCGCAGAGTTCCATTTTTCTACAGCAGAGGGCAAGTAGAAGCTTCATGGTCAACTCGTTTTGCCGAGAAAATCCTTGAGTAATACGCATGGCCTGAAAGAATTTAATCAGTTCTTCTCTGGTCAGCCAGCGTTCACGGGATTTCTCTTTACCTCCAGCATCAGCGATCTCAAACGCTGTTGTGGGGTTGCTCTCCAGCATATGGCGTTTGATCCCATAGTTGAAGATGCGGCGGGTCCAGCGGAGGACATCATTAGCCACTGTAGGAGCGTTTCGTGCGATGATTTTCTGCAACATATCATCAATATGGCGAGGGCGAACATCTTCGATTTTAAGATGCCCAATATTTGGATTGATGTCTTTTTCGATACGACGGCGCAGGATATCTGGATGCTTCCAGTTCCCTAAGATCTGGCGCTCAAAGTACTCTTGGGCTAGTTCGGCAACCTTTAGGGCATTTTTTTCTTCTTCTATCTTTTTGAGCGCCTCAGCTTTGCGTTCCTGCTTTTCTCCTGCAACGTCGTAACCCAGCGCAACACGAGCGGAAAGTTCTTTAGCCGTTTCTCGTGCTTTAGCGAGTGAAAGTTCAGAGTAAGTGCCAATAACCATTGCTCTCTGTTTCCCGACAAACCGGTAGCGGAAGCGCCAGAATGGAATGGCGTAGTTTTTAGGAAAACATAAATACAGACCATTACCATCAGAACGGCCATCAAATCGTTCCCCAGATCGCACCCATGCTTTGATCTGGATATCCGTTAGTTTCGCCATCACTCGTCCCCAATGAAGTTCTTACTGTGTACATAACTGTATGTGTACATAATCTGATTATATACACAACTATATACACGGTAAACGTGTGCTGTAGTGAGATCATGTGAGATTCTATGGAATCAAAAAAGCCCGTTATTACGCGGGCTTGTTGATATCTCTGAGATGTTGTGAGACTTCAAGAGTTCGACTTGGAATTTACTCGATGTTTTGAATCTGCTCGCGCATCTGCTCGATGAGCACCTTCAGCTCAATGGCAGAGGCGGTGATATCGGCGTTGATCGACTTGGACGCCAGGGTGTTCGACTCGCGGTTGAACTCCTGCATCATAAAGTCCAGGCGACGGCCGACGGCCTCTTTCTTCTTCAGGATGACGTAGGTTTCTTTCACGTGGGCATCCAGGCGATCCAGCTCTTCGGCCACGTCGATACGCTGAGCCATCAGCACCAGCTCCTGCTCCAGACGGTTGTTTTCCAACTGTACCTGGGCTTCCTCCAGCTTGCTGACCAGACGCTCGCGCTGCCACTGCAGGATTTCCGGCATCCGGCTGCGCACCTTGGCCACCTCCGCGGATACGGCCTCCAGACGCTGTTCGATCAGCTGCTTCAGGGCGCTGCCCTCACGCTCGCGCGCGTCGATAAAGTCGTCGATGGTGCCGTCCAGCGCGGCGAGCAGCTCGCTGCCGATGGCGTCCAGATCCTGCTCGGCGGCCGCCATCACACCGGGCCAGCGCAGGACGTCCAGCGGGTTGATTTCACCCTCGTCGCTCTGCAGTTTGACCCAGTTAGCGGCATCGACCAGCTGTTTAGCCAGGCTTTCGTTGAGGATCAGGGCGCTCTGGGCGCTCGGATCCAGTTCGAAGCGCAGGTTGCACTCGACCTTGCCACGGGTCAGGCGGGTGCGCAGGCGCTCACGGATCACCGGCTCCAGACTGCGGAACTGCTCCGGAAGACGGATATAGGTTTCCAGATAGCGCTGGTTTACTGAGCGCAGCTCCCAGGCTGCGCTGCCCCAGTTACCCTTGACTTCGCGTCGGGCGTAAGCGGTCATGCTACGGATCATAGTGCCTGCCTATTACTAAAACGGTGTGTGTTGTCGGGATTATAGCCCCGCGGCGTCCTGCGTGATAGGCATAAGCAGATGAAGGCCGTATAATGCGCAGCCGATTACTGAATTACCTGCGGAGATGAGCTTATGCGTCCTGAAGGCCGAGCTGCCGGACAGATCCGTCCACTGCGTTTGACCCGTCACTATACCAAGCATGCGGAAGGGTCCGTGCTGGTGGAGTTTGGCGATACCAAAGTGCTGTGTACCGCCAGCGTTGATGAAGGGGTGCCGCGCTTTTTAAAAGGCCAGGGACAGGGGTGGGTCACCGCAGAATACGGCATGCTGCCGCGTTCTACCCATAGCCGCATGGCGCGCGAGGCGGCCAAGGGCAAGCAGGGTGGCCGTACCATGGAGATCCAGCGGCTGATCGCTCGTTCGCTGCGGGCGGCGGTAGATCTGAAGAAGCTGGGCGAGTTTACCATCACCCTGGACTGCGATGTGATTCAGGCGGACGGTGGAACCCGTACGGCGTCGATCACCGGAGCCTGCGTGGCGTTGGCCGATGCGCTGGGCGCGCTGGTGGCCGCCGGTAAGCTGAAGGAGAGCCCGCTGAAGGGCATGGTGGCCGCCGTTTCGGTGGGGATCGTGGCCGACGAGGCGGTGTGCGATCTGGAGTATGTGGAAGACTCCGCCGCGGAAACCGATATGAACGTGGTGATGATGGAGGACGGTCGGATGATCGAGGTGCAGGGCACCGCCGAAGGCGAACCGTTCAGCCATGAAGAGCTCTTGACGTTGCTGGCGCTGGCCAGAGACGGCATAGGACAGATTATCCAGGCGCAGAAGACGGCGCTGGAGCAGTGATTTTTAGGCGACTGAATAAGTCGCTTTTTTTTGCCCGCGGGGTGGGCATCCGTCGCGTTAACAGACTTTGAAGGAGAAAAGTATGAAGGCCTATCAGCGCCGTTTTATTGAATTCGCACTCAGCAAGCAGGTGCTAAAGTTTGGCGAGTTTACGCTGAAGTCCGGGCGCACCAGCCCCTATTTCTTTAACGCCGGCCTGTTTAACACCGGGCGAGATCTGGCGCTGCTGGGGCGTTTCTATGCGGAGGCCCTGGTGGACAGCGGGATTGCGTTTGACGTGCTGTTCGGGCCAGCCTACAAAGGGATCCCGATTGCGACCACAACGGCGGTGGCCCTGGCTGAGCACCACGATCGGGATATGCCTTACTGCTTTAACCGTAAAGAGGCCAAGGATCACGGTGAAGGCGGCACGCTGGTAGGCAGTGCGCTGGTCGGGCGGGTGATGCTGGTGGACGATGTGATCACTGCCGGTACCGCGATTCGCGAGTCGATGTCGATTATCCAGGCCAACGGGGCGGCGCTGGCCGGCGTGCTGATCTCTCTTGATCGTCAGGAGCGCGGCCGCGGCGAACTGTCGGCGATCCAGGAGGTGGAGCGTGACTACGGCTGCCGGGTGATTTCAATCATCACCTTAGGCGATCTGATCCGCTATTTGGAAGAGCAGCCGGAGATGGCGCAGCACCTGGCGGCAGTAAAAGCGTATCGCGCCCAGTACGGGGTGTGAGTTGCCGATGGCCGCCGTCTGGCGGCCATCGTTGGGATCACTGCAGCTGGCAGGCCAGGAGCGGCCAGCGTGTCTCGAACTCCTGCGTGGGGCGGTAGCGGAACTCTGAGCGCACGAAGCGCGATAGCATACCCTCGCAAAACGCCAGAAGCTGGCTGGCCAGCAACGTCTCGTCGTGGTCAAAGCCGCTGCCTTCGCGCAGTCGGCGCTCTTTTAATACCTGGCGCAGCTGGGCCTCAATGCGCTCGAACAGCTGGTTGATTCGCCCCTGTAGGCGATCCTGCTCAAACATCAGGGCATGGCCGGTCATAATCCGGGTTAACCCAGGATTGCGTTCGGCAAAACCCAAGATCAGCAGAAGAATAAGACGAAGCCGGTTGAAGGTGTCTTTTTCATCCTGCAGTATAAGATTGATGCGCGATGTCAGCGTGTCCTCGATAAACTCGATAAGACTGTCGAACATCCGCGTTTTACTGGGAAAATGGCGATAAAGTGCGGCTTCTGAAACGCCGACGTTCGCCGCCAGTTTTGCTGTCGTGATGCGTTGACTGCCGTCGCTGGACTCCAGCATCTGCGCCAGCGCCTGTAAAATCTCTTCGCGACGGTTCCTTTTCGTATTTTCTTTTTCTGCCATGCCTGACAAGACCCTTGCTAAACGGCGAAAACGGATTTCCCACAACAGACACCGCCGCACCAGGGTGCGACGGTGATTAGGCTTGGTAGCGTTGCGTGCGGCGGATTAGTGGCGGCCAGAGTGGCCAAAACCGCCGTCGCCGCGCGCGCTGCCCTCAAAGGATTCCACCAGATTAAAGTCGGCCTGCACCACCGGTACCAGTACCAGCTGCGCAATGCGCTCGCCCGGCTCAATGGTAAAGGGGGTCTGCCCACGGTTCCACACGGAAATCATCAGCTGCCCCTGGTAGTCGGAGTCGATCAGCCCGACCAGGTTACCCAGCACGATGCCGTGCTTGTGGCCCAGGCCGGAGCGCGGCAGGATCACCGCCGCCAGAGACGGATCGGCAATGTGAATAGCCAGTCCGGTGGGCAGCAGGGTGGTTTCACCCGGCGCGAGGACGACGGCGCGGTCCAGGCAGGCGCGCAGATCCAGGCCGGCGGAGCCGGGGGTGGCATAGGTCGGCAGCGGAAACTGTTGGCCGATGCGCGCGTCGAGGATTTTAACGTCGATTTTTTTCTTCATAATGTCTGACGATCTCATTGATTAAGGTGCAGCCCAGGCGGGATTTACTGCTGAGCGGCAACCGTTTGTCACCCTGGGGCCAAAAAAGATGTAAGGCATTGGTATCGCTATTAAAACCCTGCCCATCTTGTGAAACGTCGTTGGCGCAGATCAGGTCGAGCCCTTTACGCGCCAGCTTTTGTTTGGCGTATTCTTCCACATTCTGCGTTTCAGCGGCAAATCCTACCACAAACGGACGCGCTTCGGTCATGGCGGCGACGCCGGCGACGATATCCGGATTTTTCACCAGCGTCAGCGTCAGCGTATCGCCCTGCTGCTTTTTCATCTTCTCTGGCGCGATCTGCTGCGCGCGGTAGTCGGCGACGGCGGCGCAGGCGATGAAGATATCGCAATCACGCGCGCGCTGGGCAACGGCCGCCTGCATGTCCAGTGCGCTCTGCACATCGACACGCGCTACGCCTGGCGGGGTAGGCAGGGCGACCGGCCCACTGATCAGCGTCACCTGCGCGCCGCGGCGGGCGGCGGCTTCAGCGATGGCAAAGCCCATTTTACCGGAGCTGTGGTTGCTGATAAAACGCACCGGGTCCAGCGCTTCGCGCGTTGGGCCGGCGGTGATGATCAGCCGGTAGGCCGCCAAGTCCTGACTCTGGCTGAAGTGTTGCTCGGTAAGGCTGACCAGCGTCAGCGGATCCAGCATGCGCCCTGGGCCGACGTCACCGCAGGCCTGCTCTCCGCTGTCTGGGCCCCAGATCAGCGCCCCACGCCGCGCCAGGGTGGCCAGATTGTCCTGCGTGGCGGCGGCGCGGAACATCTGCTGATTCATCGCCGGCGCGATGGCGAGAGGGGCAGCGCTGGCCAGGCACAGGGTGGCCAGCAGATCGTCCGCCATGCCGGCGGCCAAGCGTGCCATCAGGTCCGCCGTTGCGGGGGCTAACAGTACCAGGTCGGCCCATTTTCCCAGCGCGATGTGTCCCATCGAGGCTTCGGCCGCCGGATCGAACAGATCGTCGGCAACCGGATATCCAGAGACGGCCTGCAGCGTCAGGGGGGTGATAAAGGCCTGTGCCCCTTTGGTCATGACTACGCGCACCTCTGCGCCGCGCTCGCGCAGTCGACGTACGATTTCCGGGCACTTATAGGCGGCTATCCCGCCGCTGATGCCCAACAGGATGCGTTTGCCGCGAAGTACAGTCATGGTGTTGGTTCCGTTGAAAGCCCAAGGTTGGCAAGATTTTATCATAACCGGTTTCCTCTCGCCGACTCTGCAACAACCACGGAAAGCCTGCGTAAGGCCGCACAGTTTTTATCTGTGCTAGTTGGTGCTGTTTATTTATACAGTTAATTTATGCCCATCGGTAGTCTGGCGGATGGGGGAGGCGGGGCGATGGCGCAGGGTAAGGGCGAGGGCGGCTGGCCGCAGGGGGCGCTGCCGAGGGAAAAGCTACTCGCGCTGGGCGCGGCAGCGCTCAGCGATCGTGAGCTGCTGGCGCTGTTTCTGCGCACGGGGCTGCCGGGGGTACATGTGATACAGCTGGCGGAGCGGCTGCTGCAGCGCTTTGGGTCGCTACAGGGGGTGCTGCGGGCAGATGTCGATACCTTCTGCGCCAGCCAGGGGCTGGGCATCGCCAAGTTTGCCCAGCTTCAGGCGGTTATTGAGCTATCGCGACGGGTGCTACGGCACCGTATCGGTGAGGAAAGCGCGATTACCAGCCCCGATCTGACGGCGCTATACCTGCAGAATCTCTTCGTTTCACTGGAGCGCGAAATCTTTGTCGTGCTGTTTTTAGACAATCAACACCGTGTTATTCGATCTGAGCAGATGTTTTCAGGTACTATAAACTGCGTGGATGTATATCCACGAGAAATCGTCAGGGAAGCGCTTAAGCTGAATGCTGTGGCGTTAATCCTGGCGCACAATCACCCGTCGGGCAATCCCGAACCCAGTGTGGCGGACCGTTTGTTAACGGAGCGCGTGGCTAAGGCCTGCGCACTGGTGGATATTCAGGTTCTCGATCATATGGTCATCGGCCATGGTCAGCGGGTTTCCTTTGCTGAACGTGGGTGGATTTAATCATATTTTTCGCGATCCTGAGGGATCTTTAGCTGTTCGGGTCTTGAGCACATGCGCTCTAGAGCGTATACTACGCCACCTTTGAGAATCTAGGTTGTGGCGTTAAGAGCCTATCTCAGCAGGTTTCGACCTGACTCAGAGTCTACTCGGCGGAGTTTGTCGGGATGGGCTCTAAAGCCTGACGAGGCGGCCACATCCTATACGAAGCTCGAGCTGATTTGATTTTTGGAGAATAGACATGTCCCGAGTCTGCCAAGTTACTGGCAAGCGTCCGGTGACCGGTAACAACCGTTCCCATGCGCTGAATGCGACCAAACGCCGTTTTCTGCCTAACCTGCACTCACACCGTTTTTGGGTTGAAGGTGAGAAGCGCTTTGTAACTCTGCGTGTATCTGCTAAAGGTATGCGTGTTATTGATAAGAAGGGTATCGAAGCGGTTCTGGCCGATCTGCGTGCCCGTGGTGAGAAGTATTAAGGAGCTGAATCATGGCTAAAGGTATTCGCGAGAAGATCAAGCTGGTTTCCTCTGCTGGTACTGGTCACTACTACACCACTACCAAGAATAAACGTACCAAACCGGAAAAATTGGAACTGAAAAAGTTCGATCCGGTGGTACGCCAGCATGTGATCTACAAAGAAGCTAAAATTAAATAATTTTAGTGGAATTGGAAAAACCCGGCTCTGCCGGGTTTTTTTTTGTCCATTCGCCCCTATCTATAGCCTAGGCTGTTTTTTCAGAGAGGGGTTATGCCTGAATTACCGGAAGTAGAAACCAGCCGGCGCGGTATTGCGCCGTTTTTGGAGGGGAAAACGCTCTCCCATCTGACGGTGCGCCAGCCGCGCCTGCGCTGGCCGGTTTCCGAAACGCTGCTGACGCTGCGCGATCGGCCGATACTGAGCGTGCAGCGGCGTGCCAAGTATCTGCTGCTGGCGTTGCCTGAGGGGTGGATCGTCATCCATCTTGGCATGTCGGGTAGCGTCAGGATCCTGCCGGCACAGACGCCGCCGCAGAAGCACGATCACGTCGATCTGCTGCTGACGGATGGCATGATGCTGCGCTATACCGATCCGCGCCGCTTTGGCGCTTGGCTGTGGTATGACGATCTGGCGACGGCCAGCGTACTGGCGCATCTGGGGCCGGAGCCGCTCAGCGAGGCGTTCAGCGCAGAGTACCTGCTGGAGAGGGCGCGCGGTCGGCGTACGGCGGTGAAGCCGTGGCTGATGGATAACACGCTGGTGGTCGGCGTCGGTAACATCTATGCCAGCGAGTCGCTGTTCAGTGCACAGATCCATCCGGATCGTCTGGCGGGATCGCTGAGCGCAGATGAAGCGAGCCTGCTGGTGCAGACGATCAAGGCGGTGCTGCAGCGATCCATCGATCAAGGCGGGACGACGCTGCGCGATTTTTTACAGGCGGACGGTAAGCCGGGCTACTTTGCGCAGCAGCTACAGGTCTACGGGCGGGCGGGGGAGGCGTGTCTGACCTGCGGCACGACCATCAAGAGTAGCAAGCATGGGCAGCGCACCACGTTTTACTGCCCACACTGCCAGCGTTAAGCGTTGCGCAGACGAGCCATAAGCGTCCGGGCTACCGGCTCGGGTAGAAATGCGTCGACATCGCCGCCGTGGCGCGCGACCTCCTTCACCAGCGAGGAGGAGATAAAGGACCAGGCCTCTGCCGGCATCAGGAATACGCTTTCCAGCGTCGGCATGAGGTGGCGATTCATATTGGCCAGCTGCAGCTCATATTCAAAGTCAGAGACGGCGCGCAGCCCCCGCACTAAGATATTGGCCCGCTGGCGCTGCGCAAAGTGCGCCATCAGCTCGCTGAAGCCCTGTACCTCAACGTTAGCCAGATGGGCGGTCACCTCACGCGCCATGGCGACGCGCTCCTCTAGGGTGAAAAGCGGCCGTTTGCCAGGGCTGGCGGCGATGGCCAGGATCACGCGGTCGAACATATGCGCGGCGCGCGTCACAATGTCCAGATGTCCATTGGTCAGCGGGTCGAATGTACCCGGATAAATCGCTGTGCGGCTCATAAAGGCGTTTTTTCCGTATAGCCATGCTGCAGTGCCCACAGCTCGGCATATTTGTTAAATGTGTACTGTGCGTTGACGACGGCCAGCAGCCATCCCTGTTTCCCGTCCAACACGCCGCCGCGCAGCAGCAGGGTTTTTAGCAGGGCGCCGACGGTATGGCTGAATATGCCCAGCATGGATGTCTTTTTACCGCGGGCGTGGCGCTCATGCGCCCAGGCCGTGGCATAGCACAGCTGTTTTTGCTGGAATCCGGTAAAATCACGACAGGTCAGGTGTAGCAGATCGCCCTGCAGCGGCGTGACGGACGCGCCGCGACACGCCAGAGACTCGTGGACCGGGCTAGTGTCATAGCCGTAGCGCTGACGCGGGTAGAGGCGGATCACCCGGTCTGGATACCAGCCGCTGTGACGCATAAAGCGCCCCAAGAATAGATTGCGGCGGGCGATACTGTATACCCGCTCGGTGACCGGCTGCGTGAGCACCTGGGCGATGGCCTCTTTCAGCGCCGGTGTGACGCGCTCATCGCTGTCGATCATCAGAATATAGTCACCGCTGGCATACTGCTGCGCCCGCTGGCGCTGGATGCCGAATCCTTGCCAGTCGCGGCTTTCATAGACCTTGGCGCCGGCGGCCTGGGCGATACGCTGCGTCTCATCGCTGCTGCCGGAGTCCAGGACGATGATTTCATCGGCCCATGCCACGGAGGCCAGACACTCCGGCAGGAGGTCGGCTGCATTCTTGCAAATCAGGACGACGGAGAGGCGCGGTGGCATGGTCAGTGACTCCGTAGTGGCAGGTAGGGTAATAGCAGCTGCAGCAGACGCTGGAGAGCACCCTGATTCTGATGCAGTACCTCGACGGCGTGGCGGCCATACCACAGGCGGTAGTCCTCATCGGTCAGGAGGGTCGAGACCTCGTTGACCAGCGCATCGCCGTCCGCCACGCTGATCAAGCCGTCGGCCTGATGCAGCTTGGCACAAATGTCCTTGAAGTTAAAGGTATGGGGACCCATCAGCACCGGGATGGCGTGTGCGGCCGGCTCTAAAGGGTTATGTCCACCGCGCTCGATCAGGCTGCCGCCGACAAAGGCCAGATCGGCGATCCCATACAGCAGCATCAGCTCGCCCATGCTATCGCCGATCACCACCTGGGTCTGCGGCGTCGGGATTTCACCGCCGCTGCGCATCAGGTAGGTGAACCCCTCTTTTTGCGTCAGCAGCTCGGTTTCTTTAAAGCGTTCGGGGTGGCGGGGAACCAGGATCAGCAGCAGGTCGGGAAACTGGGCCAGCAGGCGACGGTGAGCCTGCAGAATGATGGCCTCCTCGCCTTGGTGGGTGCTGGCGGCGATCCACACCTTCCGGTGGGGAGCCCACTGGCGGCGCAGCGTGACGGCGCGGGCGGCCAGCTCTGGCGTGACCGAGATATCAAATTTAATGCTACCGGTGACGGCCAGCTGGCTACGCTTGAGCCCCAGCGCGATGAAGCGTTCACCATCCTCTTGGTTTTGCGCGGCGATCAGGGTGACTTTACGCAGCAGACGGCGCATAAATCCGCCCAGTTTGCCGTAGCCTTTGGCTGAGCGAGCAGAGAGGCGCGCATTGGCGATCACCAGCGGGATCTGGCGCTGATGCAGAGCAGAAATCATGTTGGGCCACAGTTCGGTCTCCATCACGATCACCAGTTTGGGGCGCACCGTGTTCAGAAAGCGCCGCATGGCGCCGGGGAGATCGTACGGTAGATAGACGTGATGCACATCGTTACCAAAGGCCGACATGACTCGCTCTGAGCCGGTCGGCGTCATGGTGGTTACCGTGATGGGCAGCGTTGGATAGCGGTGGCGCAGCGCCCGCACCAGCGGAACCGCAGCCAGCGTTTCGCCGACGGATACCGAGTGCAGCAGAATTCCACCCGGCGCAACCTTATTACGGCAGAATCCATAGCGTTCTCCCCAGCGTTTGCGGTAGGCGGGGGCTTTGCGGCTACGCAGCAGCAGTCTGAGCCAGATCAGGGGCTGAATAATATAAAGCAGTACGGTATATAACGATTCCAAGCTTGTATCCGTTATTTTTAGTATCGGCGGGCAAATTCTAAGCATTTCACAGCGCTAATGCCATTATTTTACCGATTTTCCCAGAATTTACATATTAATGCGGCCAGTGAGAATGCATGCCGCATTACGATCGCGAGGTGATACGGGTAGCGCTAGCTACCCGCGTCGGGCTATCAGGCTTTTCCGAGCTGGCGATAGCGCGTGCAAACGGCGGCGACGCCATATTGCTGCAGCTGTGTATCGTCGATAGCGGGGGGATGGCGATAAATATCCTGCAGGGTCTGTGCCAGAGAGGCTGCATCTGGGCGGCACAGGCCGCGCGCCAGATCGCCCGTCATGATTTCGGCTGGCCCACCGGGACAGCGCGTGCTAACCACGGCGGTACCCAGCGTAAGCGCCTCGACCAGTACATTGCCAAAGCCCTCACTGTCGGAGCTGACGACCAGGAGCCTGGCATGACGGATCCAGGGGTAGGGATTGGCTTGAAACCCGGCAAAATGTACCCGCTCCGCCACGTTAAGGGTTTTGGCCAATGCTCGCAGCGTGTGCTCCTGTTCTGGGCTGCCCTGCCCCAGTAGCACCAACGGTGCGCTAAGCCCGCTTTGCGCATAGGCCTCAAGCAGACGATCGTGCCGCTTGGCCGGATGGAAGCGCCCGACGTGGATCAGGTAGTCTTGCCCCTCCAGCGGACAGGGGGCATCGGCCGCGCGGCGAATAGCCTCGAGATCAAAGGGATTGGGAATGGTCTGTAGCTGCGCCGGCGTAACGTTGAACTGCTGGCAGAGATCCTCCCCCACGGCGTGAGAGACGGCGACGATTTGACGGCCCTGATAGATACGGCGGATCTTTTCACGCTTCAGCCAGCGGCTGAAGCCATGGCGATGTCCCAGATAGGAGGTGGAGAAGACGCCGTGCAGACAGAACCAGAGGTTATGGTCTCGCAGCAGGTGACTGCGGGCGACGATGCGATCGGTCTTGTGCAGGTTGGAGAGGACCAGATCATAGCGCCCCTTCTGCTCCGCGCTGGCGATCGCCTCATCCAACTGACGGGCCCGGCGCGACAGCTCACTCAGCTTGCGCCAAGGGGCGCGGCAGGTATCGCGGATGACGCGGTAGTCAAGGCCGTCAGGCAGCGGGTAATGGCAGACATCGCGCAGGGAGAACAGGGAGACGCTGTCACCCTGGGCCAAAAAATACTGTGCCAGCGTCAATACGACCTTTTCGGCCCCCCCGCCCGGGAGACCGTCGATAATCATTAAAATTCGCATAGTTTACTTCACCAGTTGTCGGTACAGCCCAATAAGCTGCGCAGAAAGGCGCTCGGCGGTGCATTCCATAATACGCTCCCGGGCCAACCTGCCTGCGTGAGAGCCCAGCGCCTGAGCGGGTAGCGCCATGGCCGCATCGCGTAGCGCGGCAATATCCAGCGCATCGCAAACGTAGCCGTTATCGCCGCTGCGGATAAACTCGGCACCGCCGCAGCCTGTGCTGGTGATCACCGGCAGACCGCAGGCCATCGCCTCTAGAATCACGTTAGGGAAGGGATCGTACAGCGTTGGCAGCAGCAGCCCGTCGGCCATTTGGTAAAACGGCAGCGTTTCCGGCTGCATTCCCAGAAAGCGCACGCGCTGAGCGCAGCCCAGCGTATTTGCCAGCGCGCGGTAGCGGGCTTCTTCTTTATCTTTACCGACAACTAACAGGTAGCGCTCCGTGGGGGCGATCGCCTCTATCGCGGCCCGTAGCCCCTTGCGCTCAAAGCCTGAACCGACATAGATCAGGCAGGAGGCGCTCTGCGGTATTTGCCAGCGACGACGCAGTGCGGCGCGCTGCGCCTCATCCGGAGGCAGGAAGCGGTGGTGATCGATGGCATTGTAGATGACGTGGATTTTGCTTTCCGGCACGCCAAAGTCTGCGATGATCTCCTGTTTAATCATGTCCGCGTTACAGATAACGGCGCGCAGCTCAGGCGCCTGATACATGGCCTGCTCTGCGTTCATGACATAGCGATGATAGCGATCGTGCCACAGCATGCGGGCTTTCCAGCCGGGAAGGATCCGCGCGCGCTGCGTCAGCCAGCGCTGATGTACGCCGTCGCCGGCGCGATAGAGATCGCAGCCGGGGATACGCTCGTGGCTCTGTACGAGATCGAAGCGCTGTTGCTGCCAAAGCGTGCGGGCCGCATGGGCAAAGCCACGCTCGCGGCTGATGCGCCCCCATTTCCAGGGATTGCACAGGTGGATATGCCAGGCTGGTTTGACGGGGCCCTGCCACTGACGCGTGATAACGTTCAGCTCAATGTCATGGCTGTCCAGCGCCTCCAGCGCCCGTGAGACAAAGCGCTCTGCGCCGCCGTCGGGGCGGTATTTTTGCCGGACTAATGCCAATCTGAATTGGGTCATTCAAGTAACCTCTTTGCCGCCGCGATCACTGCGCTGCTGGGGATTAAATCGAGGTAACGCTCCGCTGTTTGGGTATCGATAGCATCCGGATCGGGGAGGGTGCCAAAATCGCCGGCCCAGATAACATCGCCGCGGGCCTGCCATGGGCGCCAAAAGACGAGCTTTGAGGGGCCAAACAATGCGACAAGCGGCGTCTGTAGCGCAGCGGCCATATGCATGGGAACGGAGTCTACGCCGATAAATAGGCGGGCATGATCAATAATGGCCGCCAGCTGGCGTAGCGTTAGCTGTCCTGCCAAGCTGGTCACCTGCGCCGTTGGACACCCCTGCATAATGGCATCGATCATCGCTCGTTCTCGAGCATCCGGCCCGGAGGTGAGCAAAATAGGGTAGCCCGCCTGAGAGAGAGCATTAATGACCTCGCTCATGCGCGCCTCTTGCCAGCACTTAAAGAACCAGCGAGAGGTCGGCTGAATGACAACGTATCCCGCCTGCCATGCCGTAGGAATGAGCGCGCTTGCGCTTTGCCAATCCTGCTCGCTATATCCCATGGTGACGCGGCTATCGTCATCGGCGAGCCCGAGCGGCGCCAGAATCGAGAGGTTTTGCTCTACGGTATGCTGCTTTCCGTGCTCTGCCGTACTGGCGAGATGTGTATGGCTGGTTCGCCAGAGCGGGTGACGGCGCTTGGTAAAGTCAAACCCGATACGCACCGGTGCGGCGCTCAGCGCCGTGACGATGGCGCTGCGCCACTGATCGGCGAGGTTGACGACCAGATCGTATCGCTGCGCGCGCAGCGTACGCAGCAGGCGCCACTCTTGGCTTAGCTGATGGCGCACGCCCTGTTTTTTCCACTGACGATCAATGCAATAGAGCTGATGGATATCCTGATTAGCCGACAACATATCCCGGGTTTCTGCATACAACAGAACGTCTATCTGCGCCGAGGGATAGTGCCGTTTCAGCGTGCTGATAACCGGCGTGACCAAGAGCATATCGCCGTGGTGGCGTAGCTTGATCACCAAAATACGCTGCGGAGAAAACGCGGCGGGGAGCGTCGAATTGGATACCATTCTTTTGCCTTTGACTGCGGTTGACGCTCGATTTTAGAGGATTAGCGGGGCGGGGAGAAGCGTGGTAGCGGTTTTATATTAATTGTTCTACCATGGACAAAAGAATGGGCTTTAAGAAGAAGACGTATCAGTATGAGCCATCCTGCATTTATCATTACCATCGACACCGAAGGCGATAATCTGTGGCAAAACCACGATCGGATTACGACAGAGAATGCCCGCTATTTGCCTCGATTCCAGCAGCTGTGTGAGAAATATGGTTTTAAGCCGGTCTATCTGACCAATTATGAAATGGCCAGCGATCCGGTTTATGTTGAATTCGCCCAGGATGTGATCGCCCGGGGATGCGGTGAGGTAGGGATGCACCTGCATGCTTGGAATAGTCCGCCGGAGATCCCGCTGACGGATAATGACTGGGCCAATAAACCTTATCTAATTGAATATCCTGCTGAGGTAATCCAACAAAAAGTGGATTACATGACGCACCTGCTGGAGGATACCTTCCAGACAAAAATGGTGAGCCATCGCGCGGGTCGCTGGGCGATGAATGCCTTTTATTTGCAGCTGCTGTTGGCGCATGGTTATCAGGTCGATTGCTCGGTCACGCCGCGCGTTGATTGGCGTGGTGCCCGCGGTGCGCCGCAGGGAAACGGCGGTAGTGACTACAGCGGCTATCCGGATAACGCCTATTTTGTGGACGCCGATGATTTACGCCGTGAGGGCACCTCCACGCTGTTGGAAGTGCCGATGAGTACCCGGTTGAAGCATGCTCCGCTGTTTAATCACCTGCGCGGTGCCTATGATCGCCTACGGGGTAAGCGGCGTCCGGCGTCGGTTCAGTGGCTGCGTCCGCGCGGTGGCAACCTGCAGGAGATGCAGCGGGTAGCGGAGTATCACCTATCCCAAGGGCGTGATTATGTAGAGTTTATGCTGCACTCCTCTGAATTTATGCCCGGAGGAAGCCCGACGTTTCGCAATGAGCAGGATATCGAGCGGCTGTATCACGATCTGGAGGCGTTGTTTGACTGGCTGGCGCCTCAGGTGATGGGGCAGACGCTGGCGGAGTATTATCAGATAAAACGTGGTCAGCGTCCGGCGATGTAATTTCGTTTGGGCGCATGCGAAGACGCTGTATTGCAGGGGGGGAGACGAATGTCTTCCCCCTTTGTTTTTTAACGAACGATAGGCGTTAGTCGTGCGGGCGGGGGGGCGCCAGCGTGAGCAGACGTTGACATAGCGCCTGCGCGAGGTCGTTAAAACGTCGGCTGGCGGCGGCGTATTCGCGGGCGCCGTCGCTCAATTGTTGGTAGGTTTCCGGGTTGTTATAGAGATCTTCAATGCTATCCGCGAGCTGCTCGGGTGACAGGATTAACGGCGGGGTTAGTCGATCCTGCACCGGGTCGTAGACCAACGGTGAAAAATCGGTGGAGGCGGCGCTGATGTGGGCATACTGCTCGACCGAGAGCGTCGGGGTGAGGCAGAGACCGGTCTGCTGGTGGCGAACGGTTTCCGGCAGACCATCGATATTACTGGTGATCGTCGGGATCCCATAGGTTCCAGCCTCTAGCGCGGTGAGCGATGCGGTTTCATGCATGGAGGGGCAGATGTAGAGATCCAGCTTGGCGTAAAATGCCTCCATATCAGAGACAAAGCCTAATAATGTCGTTTCTTTTTCCACGCCAAGCGCCGTGCGTAGATGCTGTAGATAGTCCGCCTCTTTGCCTTCTCCCGCGATATAGCAATGATGCGGTATGCCACGCTGCTGTAGTACCTGGGACGTCAGCAGCAGCAGTCCGAGACACTTGAGCGGCACCCATCGTCCTGCGCTGCCAAAGATAATCGGTTGCCCGCGATGGCGCGCTGGCTTCGGCGTGGCGTGCGCCGGTAGGCTGCGTGGGGCATTTAGCTCCACGGCGATCGGCTGCGTGATATGGTGTTTAAGCTCCAGCATACGTTTGCAGGCGTGAGATACGGCCAGGCAATGCGTCACCTGGGCAAAGAAACGCTGCGGTAGCGTCGGCGTGTGCTGATACCATGACATGCCGTGCTCATAGTAGACGACCGGGCAGCGTAGGTAGCGTGCTGTTCGTGAGCCGGAGAGATGCCATTCCGTAAATTGGTTCCAGATCAATACAATATCCGGAGCAGAGTCCCGGATCAGCCGCAGTCGATTCCAGGCGCGAAAGAGCTTTGGGCGGTTGGGCAGGCTAAATGATCCACAGCGTTTAATCGTCTGGATGCTGACCTGCTGCAGGCCCTGTAGGCGTGGGCGCAGGGCGTTGGCAATACCGCTGTGCTCCATTATCAGCGTGTGTTGAATATGCGGATAGGCCTGCGTGGCATAGCGCAGAAAATCGCAAAACATGGTTTCAACGCCGCCCACTTTACGCAGGTCAATCAAGTGGATGAGACGGAATGTCTTAGCCTGGCTGTCAGTCATTTATTAAGTGAAATTAATTAATAATGACGCCATGCTATCATTAAAAAAATGAAGAGTCTCGCATGCTTTTTGGGGCACAAAATTATGTTTGTGGCAAAGTGAGCAATAATAATAGCCTGTGGAGATAGTGCGTCTCCCCCTCTGGATATATCCAAGAGGGGAAGCGATTATTGGTGCAGCGTCGCCTGGTAGAATTTAACCATCTCTTTGATCATATAATCAAAAGTCATATATTGCAGCGCGTGTTGATAGGCGTTTTCACGGAGCTGCGCGCGTAGCGGGGGCTGTTCAATCAGTCGACAGACGGCGTCCGCCAACGCCTTTGCATCATGGGGAGGGCAGAGCAGACCGGTTTGCTCGTGGGCGATCATTTCCGGCAGTCCCCCGGTCGTCGTTGCGACGACATTTTTCTTCATCAAAAAGGCTTGGGAAACTAAACGAGTCTGCGCCTCTGTAGCGACCGAGGCGACGACAACAATATCTGCAATAGCCAGATAGTTCTCAATATCATTATGGTAGCCGAGAAAACGGATCTGTTTATCGACATAGGGCTGTGCGAGCTCAAGAACCTGTCGTTTAAAGTCCGCGGTCTGGCTTGTGGCCTCGCCAACCTGGATGCAGGTGATTGGTACTCCTTTATCCAGCAGTTGCTTACATGCTTCCACATAATAGTTTTGCCCTTTATCAGGGCGGATCATCCCGATATTCGCGATAACCAGGCTATCGGCAGCGATGCCCAGACGGGCCCGTAGCTGCTGTGCATCGTGCTCGGGGGAGAAGCGCTGCGGATCGACGCCAGCGGGAGCAACCAGCGTTTTATCTTTATTCGGGATCCCCTGCGTCTCCAGCATTTCCTGGATTTTTTTTGCTGTAGTAATAATGCCGTGGTTACCATGGCGCCATACCAATCCATGGAGTCCGCTCATTTTTATTGGGTCGGTGACATGACGAGAGCGGATAACTTTGACACCGGTAAGCAGCTTGACCAATGCGCCATAGACGGCGTCCCGGCTTCCATGACAATCAAGAATATCGATGCGCTGAGCACGGATAAATTTTAATAATGGCGCCAATGTCTTGGGATGAACGGAACCTCGTACGCGAATCGCAAACGTTGGCAGATTTTTCTCCTGGGCTTTAGCCAGGATGGCCGAGCCTGGGCGGGCAATGATCCAGGTCGGATAGCCGTTTTGGTTTAGCCATTCAGCCTGCTCTACGATCCGTAGCTCTTGACCACCCCAGTCCATGGAGGTTTCAAAGTGGGCGATATTCATTATCTAAAAATTCCTAACTATTTTAATGAGATTTTCCTCAAAGGTTTTATCATCAAAGAGTTCTTTGGCTCGATGTCTCGAGTTTTTTTTGTAATCATCTACTCCATGAAGATAAATTTCAATTATTTTATCTGCTGCATCCTTGGGGCTTAATAAGCGTGGAGGGCCAATGGTATCATTTTCTGGATAGTAGATATCTTTTTGAAATGGTAGAGACATGCCTGTTTTTTTGCAATAGTCTTCCATGCTCAGCGTAGGCGAAATACAGAAGCCAGTATGTCCATTGCTAATTATTTCAGGCTGCCCATCAATATTTGCCGAAATGATAGGGATACCAAATGACATTGCTTCAATGCAGGACAAACTGCATGTTTCATGTGCAGATGTGCTTATGTAAACATCAATGTGCTTATAAAAATCGTTAAGATTATCGAGAAAACCAATTGTTTTTATTGATTTTTTTAAGTTTTTTTTGTCGATTAAGCTGGCTAATGCCGATTCCTCCTCACCTGTTCCTGCAATAATAAAATTGAAGTTAAACCCTCGTAGGGCTGTCTCTTCTGCAATCAGGGGAAGTAATCCAAGTGCTTTTAATGGTGAGAAGCGTGCTGCGCAACCGATAGTAAAGGTTTTTTTCTTCTCGTCAGCGATGATGCTGTCTCGCGATTCAACACTAGTTCTGTTTAATATCACAGATATATCACAGCGATGCTCGAATTTATTTTCCAATATTTTTTTAGAAGCTTGTGATACGCAAATGCAGCCATCGATTCTTTTGAAAAAATCAATGGTCTTTTTGTTTTTTTCAACCTCCCATACAGCACCATGGTCATAATATATCGCTTTGATTGAGTCAGGTTTGTCTTCAAGGGAGACAATTTGATTCCAGATAACAACATGACTTGGGTTTATTTTTTTTATTTTATTCCAGAGCGCTTTTTTTCTTATAAATGATGGGATCTGGATAGCCGCTGACTGAATGGCTCGATTGCAGAAAATAATTGAATTAGCATGTTCATTAAATCGTTTGTTGAGGGAGTTAGCCGTGTTTATAATAACCCAGTTATGTTCTTTTCCATTAATAACATAGTCTAAAATAAGACGCTCAACGCCACCGAAATCGCGAAGATTAACCAAGTGAACAATGCTTTTTTCTGCCATGTTATACTTGCTCCGATGATATCTTGCTCATTGGGATAGCTAAGAATAGCGGTAGCCATAAAACTAGCCATATCTCGCGCGGATGATAAATATATAGATATCCTTGGGTTGATGAGAATATTAGCGAAATTAAAATAAATGCTATAGGATATCTATTTTCATTGAAGACTTTTATTGCCGCGAAGAAGATATTTAAAATATAAGAAAAAAACAGGATGACGCCAATGATGCCAGAATAGTAGAGCATGCTCATGAAGACACTGTGAGCATTATTGTAAGTAAAATTCCGAGGCTTGAAATAATGAGCGAATGTATCATTGTAGCCAAAGCCAAGCCATGGATGATGTTCGCTAACTTGTTGGATGGTATATAGCCAAGTAAAAATTCTTGGCGTAGGCGCGCCATTGACGGCGTCACGAGTAAAAATACTTGGATAGACAGTATGAATTAGAAATATAATTGCCAAAATAGTCACTAATGATATTATGGCTGATCTTTTGCTTTTTATAAAAAGCACCATGAGAGATATGGCTAAAGCAATGATTGGTGTTCTGCTCTGGCTTAATATCACGCCAGCTAATAAAACGATGCCAGCAATAACATATGGGGCTTTATTCTTTTCATGTTGATAGAGATAACAGCAAAAGATTATTGCTAAGCATAGTATCCCCGCATAGTCTATGGTATTAGAGGGGCCGAGGATTGGATAGAATCTATCGTATAAGTTATACTTTGAATAAAAAAGAAAGCCATTTATTATAACAAATATAGAACATGTTGCCACATAGGACTTAAAGAGAATGTTTTTGAAAAAAAGTGTGCCTCTCAGCTCATAAATTATAGATGAGAAGATGAAAATATATACGGCGTGCTGTATATAGCGCGATGTATCTTTGCTGTGATCTGACCAATATGTTGATATGGCGCTTAATAGAAGAAATGCACCAAGTAATAAACTTGCTTTATTAAATATGTTTTTCCTTTCGCGAATGCACCATACGATAAATAATGCAAACGAAACATAATAAATATTGCTAACTATATTATTATCATCACTAATTGATAGTAGTGAAATAAATGCGCAAAATAATGCTGAAATATATATAGGTAGCTTATCTATGAAATTAGTTTTCATTTTTTAAGTACTCAACGACGGCTAACGATGGCAGAGCATCAAGAGAGTGTGTCGGTTCAATAATTTCCAGCTGGTTTTTCCCATATCCGCCGATAAGTCCCGGATCGGTGGGGCCATACAGGGTGATATTGGGGCGATCCAAGGCTGCCGCCAGATGGCTGAGGCCGGTATCGACAGAGATCACCTGGCTGGCGCCGGCTAATACGGTGGCGACGTCGGACAGCGCCATTTTAGGCAGAACGTCAACGTGGGGGAAGCCCTCCGCGAGACGCAGGGCGCGCTGATGCTCATGTTCGGCGCCCCAGGGCAGCTTGATTCGCTGCGTCGTATGGCGGCCAACCCAGGCAATCAGCTCACGCCAGTGCGCCTCTGGCCAGTGTTTCTCATCACGGGTGGTGGCATGCAGGAACACCATGTATTGGCCAGCATCCATGGGGAGCTGTTGGGTGAAATGACGGGCGATGGCGTAGTCGCCGCGCTGCGCAGGCAGGGGATAGCCCAGGCTCTGCGCAACCAGCTGGCGGGTTCTTTCCACCGCATGCTGATCGCGGGCAACGCGATGGCGCCGGTCGTAAAACAGGCTGGCCAGCGGCTCTCGGGCGCTGCGGCGATCGAATCCGTGACGGGTACCGAGGGCATTGTGGGTGACCAGCAGTGCACTTTTAAGCAGTCCCTGTGCGTCGATAACCGCATCATAGCGCTCCTGACGCAGCTGTTGCTTAAACGTGCGCCACTCCTGACGGGTTTGGGCGCTGAGCAGGTTTTTGCGCCAGCGCCGGATTGCGACCGGAATCACGCGATCGACCGCCGCGTGCCAAGAGGGGATCTGGGCAAAGCCCTCTTCGACCACCCAGTCTACGCAAAGTCCCGGTATCGCCTGCTGCGCATCGGTCAGCGCCGGCAGCGTGTGGATGACATCTCCCATGGAGGAGGTTTTGACCATCAGGATACGCACCCGCTCTCCTTCTCATCATGCAGCAGCGCCTGCAGCGTCTGTTCAACCCGATCCGGCGTAATGTCGATCAGGCTCTGGTGGTATCCGGTTTCTCCCTCGCCGCGGCGGACCTTGTGGTAGCCGCTAATCAGCCGGATTACCCGGGCATGTTGGCTCAGCGGCGGAGTAAAGTCTGGGCTGCTTGGTCCGTACAGGGCAACCAGCGGTTTGTCGAGCGCGGCGGCGATGTGCATCAGCCCTGAGTCGTTGCTGACGATGGCCTGGCAGGCAGCGATCAGCGCGACGGCTTGATCCAGCGAGGTATGTCCAGCCAGATTCAGACAGTATTCGCGACTCTCTTCGTCCAGCGTCCGGCGGATCTCCTCACCGGCATCGGTGTCTTTGGCCGAGCCAAAGAGCGCGATCTGATACCCTTGTCCGATCAGACGCTGGGCCAGGGCGGCATAGTGGTAATGGGGCCAGCGTTTGGCCGGGCCAAACTCCGCACCGGGGCAAAAGCCGATCACCGGGCGGTGATCCGTCAGATTAAAGGCGGCGGCGGTTTCGGCGATCTCTTCGTCGCGTACCTGCAGCGCAGGCCACAGTAACGGCTGCGGCAGATCCGCGGCACGACGTATCTGCGTCGCTGGGTAAGCCAGCGCCGCGTAGCGTTCGACCATCAGTGGAAATGCCGACTTATCCAGCTGGCGCAGATCGTTCAGCAGGCCATAGCGCAGCTCCCCTTTCCAACCGGTGCGTACAGGGATGCGGGCAAAGAAGGGGATCAGCGCTGATTTAAAGGAGTTGGGCAGCACATAGGCCCGATCGTACTCCCGCTCCCGCAGCTGTCGACCCAGACGATAGCGTTCGCCCAGCCCCAGCGTACCGTGCCCCAGCGGCATAGGAATCGCCTGATGTACCTCCGGCATACGCTCCAGAAGCGGACGGCACCAGTTGGGTGCCATCACGTCGATTTCTGCCTCGGGATACGTCGCCTTCAGGGTGCGGTACAGGCTTTGTGACATCATCATGTCGCCTACCCACGACGGGCCGATAACCAGTATTTTCATACCGTGAGAAATTCCTTACTGTATTAGGGCTTACGGTTCAGCCATTCCATATATTCACGCACGCCCTGTGCTACGGTCTTAAACGGACGGCTGTAGCCGGCCGCGCGCAGCTGGGTGGTATCCGCCTGGGTGAAGGCCTGGTAGCGCCCTTTGAGTTTGTCCGGGAACGGAATATAGGTCACGCTGCCTTTCTGGTGATACGCCACGACGGCGTCAGCGACGGCCTGGAAAGACTCGGCGTTGCCGGTGCCGCAGTTAAAGATCCCGGAGACGCCGTTTTCCCAAAACCACAGGTTAACGTCCGCAACATCGCCCACATAGATGAAGTCGCGTCTAAAGTTCTCGCTGCCTTCAAACAGTTTAGGCTGTTCTCCGTTGTTGATTTGGGTATTCAGATGGAAGGCAACGCTGGCCATACCGCCTTTATGACCTTCACGCGGGCCATAGACATTGAAATAGCGGAAGCCACAGATCTGAGACTCGGCATGGGGCAGGATGCGGCGCACATACTGGTCAAACAGGAATTTGGAGTAGCCATATACGTTCAGCGGACCTTCGTAGCGGCGATCCTCCACAAATTTGTCCGTCATGCCATAGGTTGCGGCGGAAGAGGCATACAGGAAGGGGATCTGACGCTCCAGGCAGAAGTGCAGCAGCTCTTTGGAGTACTGGTAGTTGTTATCCATGACGTACTTGCCATCCCACTCGGTGGTGGAAGAGCAGGCGCCTTCGTGGAATACCGCGTCGATATCGCCAAAGTCATCGCCAGCAACGATGCCGGCAATGAAATCCTCTTTGTCCATATAGTCGGTGATATCCAGGTCGACCAGGTTCACAAACTTTGTGCCGTCCTTGAGGTTATCAACCACCAGAATGTCGGTATAGCCTTTATCGTTCAGTGCCTTAACGATGTTGCTGCCGATCATACCGGCGCCGCCAGTGACAATAATCATGAGGTTTACCTTTCGATGAGCTAACGGGAGCGCTCGAATGCGCTACAGATGGCGTCATCATAGCATTTCATGGCGCAGCAAGCAGCGTCGGGGGCGCAGTTGTTAACCAAAAAGCGTGCGCGAGACGGTGTACGCCCGCGGGATGGACGTACTTTGTGACGTATTCTCACTTGCCGCGCGCCATGACGTGATAGATGCTGCATTTCTAGCATTATAAAGGTTGCAAACTCGTTTCAATACTGTTCCAGCAGTAAGATGTCCTCGCGAACCCGGAACCTAGGAGAGAACCCATGTCTGCGGATTTTTACCAGCAGCTGGCGCAGCAGCTCGTTGCGACGCGTGCTGAAGGGCTGTACAAGAACGAACGGATCATCACCTCCGCCCAGCAGGCGGAGATTGCCGTGGCTGACGGTAGCCGCGTACTGAACTTTTGCGCCAATAACTACCTTGGGCTGGCCGATCATCCGGCGCTGATCGCGGCCGCCAAGGCGGGGATGGACTCACACGGTTTCGGTATGGCCTCGGTGCGCTTCATCTGCGGCACCCAGGACAGCCATAAGGCGCTAGAGCAGCAGCTGGCGGACTTTCTCGGCATGGAGGATGCCATACTTTACTCCTCCTGCTTTGATGCTAACGGCGGACTGTTTGAAACGCTGCTGGGGCCGGAGGATGCCATTATTTCCGATGCGCTGAATCACGCGTCGATCATCGACGGAGTTCGCCTGTGCAAGGCGCGGCGCTACCGCTATGCCAATAATGATATGGCCGAGCTAAAGGCGCGTCTGGAGCTGGCTCGGGCCGAGGGCGCTCGCCATATCATGATCGCTACCGACGGGGTGTTCTCCATGGATGGCGTGATCGCCGATCTGAGGTCGATTTGCGATCTGGCGGATGAGTATGATGCCCTGGTGATGGTGGACGACTCGCACGCCGTCGGGTTTGTCGGTGCCCATGGGCGGGGAACGCCGGAGTACTGCGGCGTGATGGGGCGCGTCGATATTATTACCGGCACCCTGGGCAAGGCTCTGGGCGGCGCCTCCGGCGGCTATACCGCGGCCCGTAAAGAGGTGGTCGAATGGCTGCGTCAGCGTTCGCGGCCGTACCTGTTCTCCAACTCGCTGGCGCCGGCCATCGTCGCCGCCTCGTCTCAGGTGCTGACCCTGCTGGCTCAGGGGGACGATTTGCGTGCTCGCCTATGGGATAACGCCCGCCTGTTCCGTGAAAAGATGACCGCCGCCGGTTTTACCTTGGCCGGCGCCGATCACGCCATTATTCCGGTGATGCTGGGGGAGGCGAAGCTGGCGCAGCGCTTCGCCGATCTGCTGCTGCAAGAGGGGATCTATGTGACCGGGTTCTTCTATCCGGTGGTGCCGCAGGGACAGGCCCGTATTCGCACCCAGATGTCGGCAGCCCATACGCCTGCGCAGATTGAACAGGCCGTAGCCGCCTTTATTCGCGTTGGTAAACAGCTTGGCGTCATTGCCTAGGGGACTGCTATGAAAGCCTTATCCAAACTGAAAGCCGAAGAGGGTATCTGGATGACCGATGTGCCGCTGCCGGCGCTGGGTCACAACGATATCATGATCAAAATCCGTAAGACGGCGATCTGCGGGACGGATGTTCATATCTATAACTGGGACGCGTGGTCGCAGAAGACCATTCCGGTACCGATGGTGGTCGGGCATGAGTACGTGGGTGAGGTGGTAGCCGTCGGCCAGGAGGTCAGCGGCTTTCGCATTGGCGACCGCGTCTCCGGTGAAGGTCACATCACCTGTGGACACTGTCGTAACTGCCGCGCCGGGCGTACCCATCTGTGCCGTAATACCATCGGCGTTGGCGTTAACCGCCAAGGGGCCTTTGCCGAATATCTGGTGATCCCTGCCTTCAATGCGTTCAAGATCCCCGACAATATTCCCGATACGCTGGCGGCGATTTTCGACCCGTTCGGTAACGCGGTGCATACGGCGCTCTCGTTCGATCTGGTCGGGGAGGATGTGCTGGTCTCCGGGGCGGGACCGATCGGCATCATGGCCGCGGCGGTCTGTCGCCACGTTGGGGCACGCCACGTGGTGATCACCGATGTGAATGACTATCGTCTGGATCTGGCGCGTAAGATGGGCGTGACGCGGGCGGTCAACGTTAGTCGGGAGTCGCTGCCGGAGGTGATGCAGGCGCTGGGGATGAGCGAAGGGTTTGACGTCGGGCTGGAGATGTCCGGTGCGCCGCCGGCCTTCCGGACGATGCTGGATACCATGAATCACGGCGGCAAGATCGCCATGCTGGGTATTCCGCCGGGCGATATGGCTATCGACTGGAACCAGGTGATTTTTAAGGGGCTGTTGATTAAAGGGATCTATGGGCGTGAGATGTTTGAAACCTGGTACAAGATGGCGGCGCTGATCCAATCCGGTCTCGATCTGACGCCGATCATCACCCATCAATACGCGATCGATGATTTTCAGAAGGGATTTGACGCGATGCGCTCGGGGCATTCCGGCAAGGTGATCCTGAACTGGTCGTGAGTCCATGGGGTCGCGTCTGAATCATTACGCCCGCGTTATGCGGGCGTAATGCGTTTTATCCCCGCTGCAGGGAGAGCAGTAGCCGATCCATAGCGCGGTAGCTCAGCGCCTCGGCCAGATGGCGGCGTGCAATGTCATCGCATCCTTCCAGATCCGCCAGCGTACGTGCGACTTTCAGCAGCCGATGCCAAGCGCGTACCGATAGCGCCAGGCGCGTGAGCGCCTGCTCCAGATAGAGGGCATCGTCCGGCGCCAGCCGGCAGTCGCGATCGCGGGCGGCACCCTCCAGATGCGCATTGAGCCGGCCGCCGCGGGCGTACTGCCGCGCCCGAGCGGCGCACACGCGTCGGCGCAGAGTCGCACTGTCTTCGCCATCCGCCCGCTGGCGAGCCAGCAGTCCCGGTGACAGCGGCGGCACATCAATCGACAGATCGAAGCGGTCAAGCAGGGGGCCGGACAGCCGGGAGAGGTATCTTAGTACCTGCTGTGGCGCCGCCCGGCGATCGCGTCCGTCAGCGTGGCCACCGCTGCTGGGGTTCATGGCCGCCACCAGCTGTACTCGGGCGGGAAAGCTGACCTTTATCCTGGCGCGAGACAGGTGGACGACGCCGGACTCCAGCGGTTCGCGCAGGGCGTCCAGGGTTCGCCGATCGAATTCGGCCAGCTCGTCAAGAAACAGGACGCCGTGATGGGCCAGCGAGATTTCGCCGGGCTTCGGCAGCGGCCCCCCGCCGATCAGCGCGGCCATGGAGGCGCTGTGGTGTGGCGCGCGAAAGGGGCGCATGCCATAGCGCGGCGGCATTGCGCCCGGGTAGGCTAGGCTGCTGATGGCCGCCTGCTCTAGCGCCTCATCCGGGGTCATCGGCGGCAGCAGGCCCGGCAGGCGACAGGCCAGCATGGTTTTACCGGTGCCCGGCGGCCCGATCAGCAGTAGATTATGTCCACCGGCGGCGGCGATCTCCAGCGCCCGTCGCGCCTGCGCCTGACCGATAATGTCGGCCATATCGCCGGCGCCCGCGCAGTCGCTCGTCATCTTGCCGGCCGGCGCGGTCTCTAGGGATGCCTGGCCGCTCAGAAAGGCGCAGACGGCCAGCAGCGACGGCGCGACGGGGGGACGAGGGGCTGCCAGCAGCCCGAGTTCCGCCGCGTTATCACTGGGCGCTATTAGGGTGCGCTTCGCGCGGGCGGCGCTCAGCGCGGCGGGCAGCGTCCCCTGTACTGAACGCAGATCGCCGGACAGGGCCAGCTCGCCGATAAATTCATAGTCGCCAACGGATACGCGTGGGGCCAGCTGTTCGGACGCCAGCAGCAGCGCCAGCGCCATCGGCAGATCGTAGCGCCCCCCTTCCTTAGGCAGATCGGCGGGTGCCAGGTTCAGCGTAATGCGCTTCGGCGGGAACTGAAATCCGCTGTTCAACATGGCGCAGCGCACCCGATCTTTGGCTTCGCGTACGGCTGTTTCCGGCAGGCCCACCAGGGTAAAGCCCGGTAGGCCGTTGCCGATATGCGCCTCAATGCGGACTTCGGGGGCTTGAATACCCAGGGCGGCGCGCGTGTATACAGTGGCCAGAGTCATGATGGTCTCTCCCTTCGGCATGTCATCATGGCGCAAGCGTTGCGCGGGGAAAGGGGACAGCGTTAGGGATGCGGAGGCGTACGCGGAAAGGCTGGGGTTGTGCAATAATTATTAACACATTAACAATAAATGTAACCCGTCGGCGATTTATCCAGCAGAAAGGCTAGGGGTATTTTAACAAAAGTTATACAAAAAGCTGACGTCCTGCCAACAATATAGATAACCATCCAGGCTAAGGGCGTAAAAGCAGTCTTCTTACCCTACACCCTACCCAAAGGTAACATATTATGCTTGGTTGGTCTGCGCAGCAGCGTAACGTGGCGATTGCCAGCTTTTTAAGCTGGACGCTGGATTCATTCGATTTTTTCATTCTGGTCTTCCTGCTTAGCGATATCGCCCGTACGTTTCACGTCGGGGTGGAGCAGGTCACGCTGGCCATTCTGCTAACGCTGGCGGTACGCCCGATCGGGGCGCTAATTTTTGGTCGGGCGGCGGAGAAGTATGGGCGGCGCCCCATTTTGATGCTGAATATTATCTGCTTCTCCCTGTTTGAACTGCTCTCTGCCGCGGCGCCCTCGCTGCTGATTTTCCTGCTGCTACGGGCGCTGTACGGCGTCGCGATGGGGGGAATTTGGGGTGTTGCATCATCATTGACCATGGAAACCATCCCCGATCGCTCACGTGGGCTGATGTCCGGTATTTTTCAGGCTGGCTACCCGTTTGGCTATTTGCTGGCGGCGGTGATCTATGGATTATGTGCCCAGACGCTGGGCTGGCGCGGTATGTTTATCGTTGGCGCCGTGCCGATTGTTTTACTGCCCTTCATCTACTTTTATGTCCCTGAGTCGCCGGTCTGGCTGGCGGCGCGTGCGCAGCATCAGAGCGTCGCGCTGCTGCCGGTGCTGAGGCGCCACTGGACGCTGTGCGTTTACCTGGTCGCGCTGATGGCGGCGTTTAATTTCTTTAGCCATGGCACTCAGGATCTCTATCCTACCTTTCTTCGCGTGCAGCATGGTTTCTCTACCAATGTCATCAGTATCATTGCCGTTGCCTACAATATTGCGTCCATTATTGGGGGCGTGTTCTTCGGTATCCTGTCGGAGCGGATCGGTCGTAAACGCGCCATCATGCTGGCGGCGCTGTTGGCGCTGCCGGTGATCCCGCTGTGGGCCTTTTCCAGCGGTTCGCTGATGCTGGGCGTCGGTGCTTTTTTGATGCAGTTTATGGTGCAGGGAGCATGGGGCGTGATCCCGACCTATTTGAACGAGCTGGTGCCGGCCAATGCCCGCGCGGTATTGCCGGGCTTTGTCTACCAACTGGGTAATCTGATTGCGTCAGTGAATGCAACGATGCAAGCGTCGATCGCTGCCGATCATGGGCAAAACTATGCGCTGGCGATGGCCATTACGGCGGCCTGCGTCGCGCTCACGATCGTGGCGCTGATCGCCTTTGGCCGGGATACGCGCGGTGTGTCGATGGCAGAGAAAATTCCACGTCAGGATAAGTCTATAAAAATTAGCTAACTCAATGCGTTGCTCGATATTGCGCCAGGGATGGTGCAATTCATACGCAAAAAAAGGGTTGTCAGCGTACAAAAAACTGTGATACCTCTGTAAGCATCGTGTGACAAAACAACAGATTTCACTGTTTATGAGCCTATTCGTCCAAGTGATTAGCCTAGTCGTGATTAGCGTGGTGGTGATTATTATCCCACCGTGCGGGGCTGCACTTGGACGAAGAAGGGCTTAGAAATCAAGCCAAAATCAGAAAAGAGCCTCCGCACCATCCGGTCCGGGGGCTTTTTTTTACGCTGCGGCCGGCGGAGGCAGGGATAGCTTGAATCAGAATAAAATTCTGAAAAATAGGACAGGGTCGGGGAATTAATCATGAATGGAGCGCAGTGGGTAGTACAAGCGTTACGTGCGCAGGGAGTGAACCAGGTTTTCGGTTATCCGGGCGGTGCGATTATGCCGCTGTACGATGCGCTGTATGACGGCGGCGTAGCCCATTTGCTGTGCCGACACGAGCAGGGCGCGGTGATGGCGGCGATTGGCTATGCCCGCGCCAGCGGCCGCGTTGGTGTCTGTATCGCAACCTCTGGCCCCGGCGCCACCAACCTGATCACCGGCCTGGCCGATGCCATGATGGACTCGGTGCCGCTGGTGGCGATCACCGGACAGGTCGCTTCGGCGCTGATTGGCACCGACGCATTTCAAGAGATGGATGTGTTGGGGCTGTCGCTGGCCTGCACCAAACACAGCTTTATGGTGACGTCGCTGGCCGAGCTGCCGGAGGTGATGGATCGCGCGTTTGCCATTGCGATGCAGGGGCGTCCGGGGCCGGTGCTGATCGATATTCCCAAAGATATTCAGCTGGCGCAGGGAGAGCTGGCGACGCCGCTGTGCAGCGTAGCGTCGGCGCAGGCACCCTGCCAGCCCGCGGCGTTGGCGCAGGCGCGTGCCATGCTGGCACAGGCGCAGCGACCGGTGCTGTACGTGGGGGGCGGCGTAGGGATGGCCGATGCGGTGCTGGCGCTGCGCTCTCTGGTGTCGCGCAGCGGGATGCCGGTTGCCGCGACCCTAAAGGGGCTGGGCGCCGCCGATGATCGTCACCCCGCTTACCTGGGGATGCTGGGAATGCACGGCTGCAAGGCGGCTAATCTGGCGGTGCAGCAGTGCGATTTGCTGATTGCCGTCGGTGCCCGCTTTGACGATCGCGTTACCGGCCGCCTCGATGCCTTTGCGCCGCAGGCGCAGGTGATCCATCTGGATATCGATCCGGCGGAGCTGGGCAAGCTGCGCCAGGCGCACGTGTCGCTGTGCGGCGATCTGAACCCGCTGCTGTCGGCGCTGACCATGCCGCTGGATATCGCCCCATGGCTACAGCAGGTGGCGGCGCTCAAGGCGCAGCATGCCTGGCGCTATGACCATCCCGGCGAGGCGATCTATGCACCGCTGTTTTTGCGTCAGCTCTCTGAGTGTAAGCCGCCGCAGGCGGTGGTCACCACCGATGTCGGACAGCACCAGATGTGGAGCGCCCAACATATGCAATTTTCCCTGCCGCAGGATTTTATTACCTCCAGCGGGCTGGGGACCATGGGGTTCGGCATCCCGGCCGCGGTCGGCGCACAGGTCGCTCGCCCTGACGACTGCGTGATCTGCGTCTCCGGCGATGGCTCTTTCATGATGAACGTTCAGGAACTGGGCACCATCAAGCGGGCCAGGCTACCGCTGAAAATCGTGCTGTTGGATAACCAGCGTCTGGGGATGGTGCGCCAGTGGCAGCAGCTGTTCTTTGACGCCCGCTACAGCGAAACCGATCTCTCCGATAATCCGGATTTTTTAACCCTGGCGCAGGCGTTTGATATCCCGGGGCAGCGCATCAGCTGCAAGGCGCAGGTGGCCGGGGCGCTGGAGGCCCTGTTTAGCACCCCGGGTCCTTATCTGCTGCAGGTCGCTATCGACGAATTTGAAAATGTCTGGCCGCTGGTGCCGCCGGGCGCAGGCAACGAATCTATGCTGGAGAACGTATCATGATGCAGAGTCCTTCCTTCCAACACCATCTGGCTATTCAGGCTCGTCGCCGTCCGGAGATCCTGGAGCGGGTCCTGCGCGTGGTGCGCCATCGAGGCTTTGAGATCCACGCCATGAACATGGCTCAGGACGGCGACTGCGATAGCGTCAGTATTGAGCTGACGGTGGCCAGTACGCGGCCGGTCACGCTGCTGTCGTCTCAGTTGAGTAAGCTGCTGGACGTCGCGCGGGTTGACGTCAGCGCCCCGCGATCGCTGCGCATGCTGCCCCGCCGTCAGGCGCTGGGCTGAGTGATTTTCCCCGTTATCGAATCAGGCGCAGGTCGCCAAAAGGAATAAATCAATGACCACCAAGAAAGCGGATTATATCTGGTTTAACGGCGACATGGTGCCCTGGGGCGAGGCCCGAGTACACGTGATGTCTCACGCCCTGCACTACGGCACCTCGGTTTTTGAGGGGGTGCGTTGCTACGACACCCACCGCGGTCCGGCGGTATTCCGCCACCGTGAACATATGCAGCGCCTGCATGATTCGGCGCGGATTTACCGTATGCCGCTGGCCTACAGCGTTGACGAGTTGATGGCCGCCTGTCGTGAAACCCTGCGCCGGAATCAGCTGTCGAGCGCCTATATCCGCCCGCTGGTCTTTATCGGTGATGTCGGCATGGGCGTGAATCCACCCGCGGGCTATAGCACGGATGTGATCCTCGCTGCTTTCCCCTGGGGAGCCTATCTGGGGGAGGAGGCGCTGGAGCAAGGCATCGATGCCATGGTCTCCTCTTGGCATCGGGCCGCGCCCAATACCATCCCAACCGCGGCCAAGGCCGGGGGAAACTATCTCTCTTCGCTGCTGGTGGGATCAGAGGCGCGGCGCCACGGTTATCAGGAGGGCATTGCGCTGGATGTCCACGGCTATGTATCTGAGGGCGCCGGTGAAAACCTGTTTATGGTGAAAAACGGGGTGATCTTCACGCCGCCCTTTACCTCCGCCGCCCTGCCGGGGATCACCCGCGATGCGATCATCACCCTGGCGCAGGCGCAGGGGCTAGAGGTCCGGGAGCAGGTGTTGTCACGCGAGGCGCTGTACCTGGCCGATGAAATTTTCATGTCGGGCACCGCGGCCGAAATCACGCCGGTGCGCAGCGTGGACGGGATCCAGGTCGGGATTGGTCGCTGTGGCCCTATCACCAAGCGGGTACAGCAGGCCTTTTTTGGCCTGTTCAACGGCCAGACTGAGGACCGCTTTGGCTGGCTGGATCCGGTGAATCCGTAAGCCTGCCGCGACGGTAGCCTGAGCCGATGGGGCGCCGGAAGCGCGGCGCCCGTTCATTGATTTTCCCGCGCAGTGCGGGTAACGCAGGGAGTGAATTGTGCATGCCTAAGTATCGTTCTGCCACGACTACCCATGGCCGTAATATGGCCGGTGCCCGCGCGCTGTGGCGCGCGACCGGAATGACCGACGCGGATTTCGGCAAGCCGATCATTGCCGTGGTGAACTCGTTTACCCAGTTTGTGCCGGGCCATGTGCATCTGCGCGATTTGGGCCGGCTGGTCGCCGCACAGATCGAGGCCGCCGGCGGCGTAGCGAAAGAGTTTAATACCATCGCCGTGGATGACGGTATCGCCATGGGGCACGGCGGCATGCTCTATTCGCTGCCCTCGCGGGAGCTTATCGCCGACTCCGTTGAGTATATGGTCAATGCCCACTGCGCCGATGCCATGGTCTGCATATCCAACTGCGACAAGATAACGCCGGGGATGATGATGGCGGCGCTGCGCCTGAATATCCCGGTGATTTTTGTCTCTGGGGGCCCGATGGAGGCCGGTAAAACCAAGCTCTCTGATCGGTTGATTAAGCTGGATCTGGTCGATGCGATGATCCAGGGCGCCAATCCGCAGGTCAGCGATGCACAGAGTGAACAGATCGAGCGCGCCGCCTGCCCAACCTGCGGCTCCTGCTCTGGGATGTTTACCGCGAACTCCATGAACTGCCTGACCGAGGCGCTGGGGCTGGCGCTGCCGGGCAACGGTTCTCTGCTGGCGACCCACGCCGATCGCCGGGCGCTGTTCGAGGAGGCGGGGCGGCGTATCGTCGCTCTGACCCACCGCTACTATGAGCAGGATGATGCGTCGGCGCTGCCGCGCAGCATCGCCGGCAAGGCGGCCTTTGAGAATGCCATGACGCTGGATATTGCCATGGGGGGATCGACCAATACGGTGCTGCATCTGCTGGCCGCGGCGCAGGAGGGGGAGATCGACTTTACCCTGGCGGACATCGATCGCCTGTCGCGCCAGGTGCCACACCTGTGCAAGGTCGCGCCCAGCACGCCGGATTATCATATGGAGGACGTACACCGCGCGGGCGGCGTAATGGGGCTCCTGGGTGAGCTGGATCGCGCGGGGCTGCTCAATCGGGGCGTTGTTAACGTTCTGGGGCTGGATCTGAATGAAACTCTGGCGCGCTACGACATCATGCGCAGCGACGATGAGGCGCTGCGACGTCTGTATAGCGCCGGGCCTGCCGGGCTGCGTACCGTGGAGCCTTTTTCGCAGTCCTGCCGCTGGGATGCGCTGGATAGAGACCGGCAGCATGGCTGTATCCGCGCGCGTGAGCATGCCTATAGCCAGGATGGCGGGCTGGCGGTGCTCTCGGGCAACCTGGCGCAGGATGGCTGCATCGTCAAGACCGCCGGCGTTGATCCCGAGAGCCTGATCTTCCGCGGCCCGGCCCGGGTATTTGAAAGCCAAGAGGGGGCCGTCGAGGCGATACTCGGCGGACGGATCCAGCCTGGCGACGTGCTGGTGATCCGCTATGAAGGCCCCAAGGGCGGGCCGGGGATGCAGGAGATGCTCTATCCTACCGCCTATCTCAAGTCGATGGGGCTGGGCAAGCAGTGCGCCCTGATCACCGACGGGCGCTTTTCCGGCGGAACCTCCGGTCTGTCCATCGGGCATGTCTCGCCGGAGGCCGCCAGCGGCGGCGCCATTGCGCTGGTGCGCGACGGCGATCCGATCGAGATCGATATTCCGGCGCGTCATATCCGCATAGCCATTGCCGAAAGCGAGCTGGCGCTGCGTCGCCAGCAGGAGCAGGCGCGCGGCGCACAGGCGTGGACCCCGCGCGACCGGCGTCGTGCGGTCTCGCTAGCCCTGCGTGCCTACGCCAGCCTGGCGACCAGCGCCGACCGCGGCGCGGTGCGCGATAGAGCGAAGCTGGGAGGCTAACGATGACGTCGAAACCCCTTATCTCTTCGGCGCCGGACGGCGCGGAATACCTGCGGGCGGTGCTGCGCTCACCGGTGTATGAGGTGGCGCAGGTCACGCCGCTGCAGGCGATGGAGAAGCTTTCAGGCCGCCTGGGTAACCATATTCTGGTCAAGCGCGAGGATCGTCAGCCGGTGCACAGCTTTAAGCTGCGCGGAGCCTACGCGATGATCGCCGGGCTGAGTGAGGCTCAGCGGGCCTGCGGCGTGATCACCGCCTCAGCGGGAAATCATGCCCAGGGCGTGGCGCTGTCGGCGTCGCGGCTGGGGATCGCGGCGACCATTGTCATGCCGCGGGCGACGGCGGAGATCAAGGTTGAGGCGGTACGTGGCTTCGGCGGCCGGGTGCTGCTGTACGGCGCCAACTTTGATGAGGCCAAGGCCCATGCTATCCAGATGGCGCAGGAAACCGGCATGACCTTTATTCCGCCCTTCGATCATCCAGCGGTGATCGCCGGCCAGGGAACCCTGGCGCTGGAGCTGTTGCAGCAGGATGCCCATCTCGACCGTATTTTTGTGCCGGTGGGCGGCGGCGGGCTGGCCGCCGGCGTGGCCGTACTGATTAAACAGCTGATGCCGCAGGTCAAGGTGATCGGCGTGGAGGCCGAGGACTCCGCCTGCCTGCGAGCGGCGCTGGATGCCGGTCAGCCGGTGGATCTGCCGCGGGTTGGCCTGTTCGCTGAAGGGGTGGCGGTCAAACGCATCGGTGACGAGACGTTCCGCCTGTGCCAGCGCTATTTGGACGATGTGATTACGGTGGATAGCGACGCTATCTGCGCCGCCGTCAAGGATCTGTTTGAGGATGTGCGGGCCGTGGCGGAGCCGTCGGGCGCGCTGGCGCTGGCCGGGTTGAAACAGTATGTCCAGCGACACGCGCTGCGCGGCGAGCGGCTGGCGCACGTGCTGTCCGGCGCCAATCTGAACTTTCACGGCCTACGCTATGTATCAGAGCGCTGTGAGCTGGGTGAGCAGCGCGAGGCGCTGCTGGCGGTGACCATCCCGGAGCGTAAGGGCAGCTTCCTGGCGTTTTGTCAGCTGCTGGGGGGGCGCTCGGTGACCGAGTTTAACTACCGCTACGCCGATGCCGACAGCGCCTGCATTTTTGTCGGCGTGCGGCTGACCAACGGGCGTGGCGAGCGTGAGGAGATCATCGCCTCGCTGCGCGGCGGCGGCTATCAGGTGGTGGATCTCTCCGATGATGAGATGGCCAAGCTGCACGTGCGCTATATGGTGGGCGGCCGGCCCAGTAAGCCGCTGCAGGAGCGCCTGTATAGCTTTGAGTTTCCCGAGGCTCCCGGGGCGCTGCTGAAGTTCCTGCATACCCTGGGCACCCATTGGAACATCTCCCTGTTTCACTATCGCAGCCACGGCACCGACTTTGGCCGGGTACTGGCGGCGTTTGAGCGGCCGGACAGCGATGCCAGCTTCGAGGCGCGTCTCAAAGAGCTGGGCTATGAGTGCCACGATGAGACGGGGAATCCGGCGTTTCGCTTCTTTTTGCAGGGATAGCGCTTAAGGCGTCGCGCGGGCCAGCAGCGACCAGAAGGCGGCGATCGGCGGCTCGCGCAGGCGTTTATGCTGCACGCAGACGCCGAGCTCAAAGGGGGCGATGGCAACGTCGTTGTCCAGCGTGACGATGCGGGCGCGTACGCTGTCCGGGCTGTTATCGATCACCACCTCGGGCAGCAGTGCGATGCCGCAGCCCAGCGCCACCATGGAGACGATGGCTTCATGACCGGCGACGGTGGCGTAAATGCGCGGTGCCGGGATACGGCGGCGGCGAAACCACTGATCGATGCGCTGCCGCGCCGGCCCATGCTGCGGCAGAATAAACGGGATCTGCGCCCAGTCTGGGCGAGGGCTCTGTGCCTGACGGCGTACCGGGCAGGGCTGAGCCGGGGCGATCAGCCGCAGCGGGATTTCGCCAATCGGGCAGAATTCAACGTGGGCGGGCAGCGACTGCGGTCGTCCGGCGATGGCCAGATCCGCCGCGCCGCCCTGAACTTTGCTGACGGCGTCGGCGGCATCGCCGGTGGTCAGGCGGATATCCACCTGCGGATGATGGGCGCGAAAACGGTCCAGGATCGGCGGTAGATGGCTGTAGGCGGCGGTGACGGAGCAGAACAGGTGCAGCTCGCCGCACAGCGCCGCGCCGTGGCTGTCTAACCCGCCGCGCAGTTGTCGGTAGTGCAGCAGCGTCTGGCGGGCGAAATCCTGCAGCTGTTCGCCCGCCGCCGTTAGGCGGACGTCGCGGTTGTCGCGCAGCAACAGCGGCTGGCCGAGCTCCTCCTCTAAACGCTGGATCTGGCGCGATAGCGTCGAGGGGCTGACGTGCACCGCCGCCGCGGTACGGCCAAAGTGGCGGCTTTCAGACAGGTGCAAAAACAGCTTCAGGTCGCGGATATCCATCGTATGACGTCGCCTCGGTTGTTGCAAAATACGCAATTACATCTTCTCAATATATCAATTTAAGCAACAACCGTCCTGGCCTATGATGGATTTATCGCCACCGGACAGACGCCGGACGGGCAGGGTAACGGACAATGGGGTGTCGCCGGTAATATCGCCGGGAGCACGGCCGCATCAGTGAACAGGATGGAGTGCAGCATGACCAACTATTTTAATACGCTGAATCTGCGTCAGCAGCTGGCGCAGCTGGGTAAGTGCCGTTTTATGGCGCGGGCGGAGTTTGCCGATGGGGTCAATGCCCTGCGCGGTAAGAAGGTGGTGATCGTCGGCTGCGGCGCCCAGGGGCTGAACCAGGGGCTGAACATGCGCGACTCGGGGCTGGACGTCGCCTATGCCCTGCGGGCAGAGGCGATCGCCGAACGGCGCGACTCATATCGTCGCGCCACCGAGCACGGTTTCAGCGTCGGGGATTATCAAACCCTGATCCCCCAGGCCGATCTGGTTATCAACCTGACGCCGGACAAACAGCATGCCGCCGTGGTCAGCGCGGTGCAGCCGCTGATGAAGCAGGGGGCGGCGCTGGGGTATTCGCACGGCTTCAATATCGTTGAGGTGGGGCAGCAGATCCGCCCGGACATCACCGTGGTGATGGTTGCCCCCAAGTGCCCCGGCACCGAAGTGCGCGAGGAGTATAAGCGCGGCTTTGGCGTACCGACCCTGATCGCGGTGCACCCGGAAAACGATCCGCGCGGAGAGGGGATGGCGATTGCCAAGGCGTGGGCGTCGGCGACCGGCGGCGATCGCGCCGGGGTGTTGGTGTCATCGTTTGTGGCGGAGGTAAAGTCTGACCTGATGGGCGAGCAGACCATTCTGTGTGGGATGCTGCAGACCGGCTCGCTGCTGTGCTATGAGCGTTTGGTCGCCGAGGGGGCCGATCCGGCCTGGGCCGGCAAGCTGATCCAGTTTGGCTGGGAGACCATCACCGAGGCCCTGAAGCAGGGCGGGATCACCCTGATGATGGATCGCCTCTCCAATCCCGCCAAGCTGCGCGCCTATGCGTTAGCCGAGCAGCTCAAGACGCTGATGGCGCCGCTGTTTGCCAAGCATATGGATGACATTCTCTCCGGGGCCTTCTCGCAGGGGATGATGGCGGACTGGGCCGCGGACGATGATCACCTGCTGACCTGGCGCGCGGAGACCGGCGAAAGCGCTTTTGAAAAGGCGCCACCGTTTGAGGGCAAGATCGATGAGCAGACCTATTTCGATCGCGGTGTGCTGCTGGTGGCGATGGTGAAGGCCGGGGTCGAGCTGGCCTTTGAAACCATGGTCGCCTCCGGCATCGTCGCCGAGTCCGCCTACTATGAGTCGCTGCATGAGCTGCCGCTGATCGCCAATACCATCGCCCGTCGGCGACTGTATGAGATGAACGTGGTTATCTCGGATACCGCCGAATATGGCAACTACCTGTTTGCCAACGCGGCGGTACCGCTGCTGCGCCAAGCGTTTATGGCGACGCTGCAGCCGGGGGATCTGGGGCAGTCGCTGCCGGCGGAGGCGGTGGATAACGCCGCGCTGCGGGAGGTCAATCAGGCCATCCGTCAGCATCCCATTGAGACGGTCGGTGAGCGCCTGCGCGGCTATATGACCGATATGAAGCGCGTGGCCGTCGCCGGTTAGCTGCGGTACAGCACCTTAATGATGTGGTAGCCAAAACGGGTTTTGATCGGGCCGATAGGGGTCAGCAGTGGACCGCTGAAGACGGCGCGATCAAACTCGGGCACCATGCTTCCCTTCGTAAACTCCCCCAAGTCGCCGCCCTGGCGCTTTGAGGGGCAGCGTGAATGGCGACGCGCCAGCGTTTGAAATTGGGCGCCTCGCTTCAGCTTTTGCAGCAGCGATTCGGCCTCTGCCTGACTCTCGACCAAAATGTGCAGTGCGGCGGCGCGGCGGGCCATGGGGATATCCTTAGGGTTATTGAGATCGGTGACGCAGAGATCGCGCAGGCGTCTGACGGTATGCGATCGCCCGCCGGCGCGATGAAAACCTGCGTAGTGTACGGCGGCGGCGCAGCGCAGGCAATGCGCCGACGGCGCGGTTTTTTTTCCGCCGTCGCTTTCTGCTACAATCGCCTCCCGCCCACGGGGGTCATCATTAGCAGGAATATCGTCATGCGCTTAAATCCCGGTCAACAGCAGGCCGTCGAATTTGTTACCGGCCCCTGTCTGGTTTTGGCGGGCGCCGGCTCCGGTAAGACTCGGGTAATCACCAACAAGATAGCCCATCTGATCCGCGTGTGCGGCTATCAGGCGCGCCACATCGCCGCAGTCACCTTCACCAATAAGGCCGCGCGCGAGATGAAAGAGCGCGTGGCGCAGACGCTGGGGCGCAAAGAGGCCCGCGGGCTGATGATTTCAACTTTCCATACCCTGGGGCTGGAGATCATCAAGCGTGAGTATAAGGCGCTGGGAATGAAGTCTAACTTCTCCCTGTTCGACGATCAGGATCAGCTGGCGTTGCTGACCGACCTGACTGAGCGCTGGCTGGAAAAGGACAAAACCCAGCTGCAGCAGCTGATCGCGACCATCTCCAACTGGAAGAACGATCTGATCGATCCCGCCCAGGCGGCGGCGCAGGCGCGCTCAGCGCGGGAGCGCCTGTTCGCCGACTGCTATGGCCTGTATGACACCCAGCTCAAGTCCTGCAATGTGCTGGATTTTGACGATTTGATCCTGCTGCCGACGCTGCTGCTGCGCCGTGATCCAGAGGTACGCGAGCGCTGGCAGCAGCGTATCCGCTACCTGCTGGTCGATGAGTATCAGGACACCAACACCAGCCAGTATGAGCTGGTAAAGCTGCTGGTCGGTACCCGCGCTCGCTTTACCGTGGTGGGCGACGACGATCAGTCCATCTACTCCTGGCGCGGCGCGCGCCCGCAGAATTTGGTGCTGCTGAAAGAGGACTTTCCGGCGCTGCAGGTGGTCAAGCTGGAGCAGAACTACCGCTCTTCGCAGCGCATTCTGAAGGCGGCCAATATTCTGATCGCCAATAACCCACACGTATTTGAAAAGCGCCTGTTTTCTGAGCTGGGCTACGGTGAGCCGCTGAAGGTGATCACGGCCAATAATGAGGATCATGAGGCGGAGCGGGTGGTCGGCGAACTGATCGCCCATCACTTTATTCACAAAACCGCCTACAGCGACTATGCGATCCTCTATCGCGGTAACCATCAGTCGCGGGTGTTCGAAAAAATGCTGATGCAAAACCGCATTCCGTACAAGATTTCGGGTGGAACCTCTTTCTTTTCCCGCGCGGAGATCAAAGATCTGCTCTCCTACCTGCGGGTGTTGACCAACCCGGATGATGACAGTGCCTTTTTGCGTATCGTCAATACGCCGCGGCGAGAGATCGGCCCTTCGACCCTGCAAAAGCTCGGGGCCTGGGCGAATCAGCGCGGTATCAGCCTGTTTCGCGCCAGCTTTGACGTGGGGCTAGAGCAGACCCTGAGCGGGCGCGGTCTGGCGTCGCTGCAGCATTTTACCCGCTGGATGGATGAGCTCTCCCAGCTGTGTGAGCGCGACGCGACGGCGGCGGTACGCGATCTGATCCACGGCATCGACTATGAGAGCTGGCTGTTTGAGACGTCGGCCAGCCCGCGTGCGGCGGAGATGCGCATGAAGAACGTCAACCAGCTGTTCGGCTGGATGACCGACATGCTGCAGGGCAGCGATCTGGATGAGCCGATGACCCTGACGCAGGTGGTGAATCGCTTTACGCTGCGCGACATGATGGAGCGCGGTGAGTCTGAGGAAGAGGCCGATCAGGTGCAGCTGATGACCCTGCATGCCTCCAAGGGGCTGGAGTTCCCCTACGTGTATCTGGTCGGGATGGAGGAGGGGCTGCTGCCGCATCAGAGCAGCATCGATGAGGACAACGTCGATGAGGAGCGGCGCCTGGCCTATGTCGGTATCACCCGCGCTCAGAAAGAGCTGGTGTTTACCCTGTGCCGCGAGCGCCGCCAGTACGGTGAGCTGATGCGTCCGGAACCCAGCCGTTTTCTGCTGGAGCTACCGCAGGACGATCTGAGCTGGGAGAGCGCCCGTAAGGTGGTCAGCCCGCAGGAGCGCATGCAGCGTGGGCAGTCCCACTTGGCCAATCTGAAGGCGCAGCTGGCGCGGGCGAAATCGGCGCAGGATTAAGGGACATCAGCGCGTAGGAAAACGCGCGCGGGGCGCCCGACGAGCGTCCCGCGCGGGGTAGGATCAGGCGTTACGCCGACGTTGCGTCGACGATCTGCAGCGGCCAGTGGGCGTAGCCCTGCCACAGACTCTCCTGCTGCAGGCTTTCGGCGCGCAGCGGGTGGTCGGCGAGCCAGTCCACCGGCAGGATCAGACGCAGGGCGTCCTCCTCGCAGACCTGCGTCAGCAGCGGCGGCAGCGCGCCGTCGTGGCGCTGACTGGCGAAAATGATCGCCAGGCGCAGCAGGCGACACAGCCGCTGGGCGGTGCGGAGCGGAACGGCGTTCTGCTGGCCAAACAGCGCCAGATTGAGCGGACCGCTCTGGTTAGCCAGCAGGGTCGCCAGCAGCTTTTTCTGCGCCGGCGTGAAGCCGGGCAGATCCAGATGGCGAACCAGATAGGCGGCGTGCTGCGGCGCCTGACGCACATCTACGCTCAGCCCCAGCTCATGGAGCAGGCAGGCCGCGTGCAGCAGCGTATGGGCACAGCTGTCCAGCGGCCACGGGGTCGAGAGCTGGCGGGCCAGACCATCGGCCAGGCGCCAGACTCGCTCGGCCTGCCCTTCATCGATCAAAAAGCGGCGCTGAATGTTATGCAGCGTCCGGGTACGGACATCGCAGCCCACCGGCAGCGCCAGCATGCCATAGACCAGACCTTCGCGCAGCGCGCCGCCGGAGAGGGTCATGCTGTCAATATGCAGCGCTTCAAACAGGGCGATCAGAATGGCCAGGCCGCTGGGGAACACCAGGGCGCGCTCCAGGGTCAGTCCGTCGATCTCCAGTTCTTCAAGCTTACCGCACTCGATGGCGCGATCGCGCAGCTGACACAGCTTATCCAGGGTGATGCGTTCGTCCATCCCCTGGGCGACCATGATCTCCTGCAGAGCCTGCACGGTACCGGATGCGCCGACGCAGGCCTGCCAGCCATGGCGTAGCAGCGTATCGCGTACCGGGGCGATCATCGCATGCGCGGCATCGCCAGCGCGGGCAAAGTTGGCCTGTGTCAGGTGGCGGTCGCTGAAGTAGCGCTCTAGCCAGGTGACACAGCCCATCTGCAGGCTGAACAGAACGTCGGCCTTGGCGCCTTCGCCGCAGGCCAGCTCGGTACTGCCGCCGCCGATGTCGACCACCAGCCGCCGACGGGCGCCGCCGGTGGTGTGAGCAACCCCCTGATAAATCAGGCGAGCTTCCTCTTCACCGCTGATGATGCGTACCGGACGCCCCAGAATTTCCTGCGCACGCGCGATGAACGCGTCGGCGTTCCGGGCGATGCGCAGCGTCGCCGTCGCAACGACCCGGATGTGGTCGGTGGGAATATCCTGCAGGCGTTCGGCGAAGAGGTGCAGGCACTGCCAGCCGCGCTGCATCGCATCCGGCGACAGAATATTGTCAGCGTCCAGACCGGCGGCCAGGCGCACCTTGCGCTTGATCCGCGCCAGCGTCTGGATACCGCCGGCCATCTCACGCACCACCAGCATGTGGAAGCTGTTAGAGCCTAAGTCGATGGCGGCATACAACGCGGCGCTCTTGCTCATGCTGATTAACCTGAGCGTTTACGGTTCGGGCGCGGTGCACCGCTGCCGCGGCGCGGCGATCCCGGACGGCGTGCGCCGGCGCCGTTACGGCTACGGCTCAGGCGTTTGGGGGCCGGCAGATCTTTGAGCAGGGCGTCGCTGTTGTATTTGCTGACCGGAATCGAATGGCCGATATAGCTTTCGATCGCCGGCAGGTTCAGCACATACTCTTCACAGGCGAGGCTGATGGACTTGCCGCTGGCGCCGGCGCGGCCGGTACGGCCGATACGGTGTACGTAGTCTTCACAGTCATCGGGCAGGTCATAGTTAAACACATGGGTGACCGCCGGGATATGCAGGCCGCGCGCGGCGACGTCGGTGGCAACCAGAATATCGATGTGCCCCTTGGTGAAGTCTTCCAGGATGCGCAGGCGTTTTTTCTGCGGTACGTCCCCGGTCAGCAGACCGACGCGGTGGCCATCGGCGGCCAGGTGCCCCCAGATGTCCTCACAGCGGTGCTTGGTGTTGGCGAAAATGATGCAGCGATCCGGCCACTCCTCTTCCAGCAGCGTCTGCAGCAGGCGCATTTTCTCTTCGTTGGAGGGGTAGAACAGCTCTTCCTGGATCCGGTGACCGGTTTTTTGCTCCGGCTCAACCTCGACATACTCGGCGTTGTTCATATGTTCGAACGCCAGTTCGCGTACGCGGTAAGAGAGGGTTGCGGAAAACAGCATGTTAAGGCGCTGGGCGGTCGGCGGCATACGGCGGAACAGCCAGCGAATATCTTTGATAAAGCCCAGATCGAACATGCGATCGGCTTCGTCGAGAACCACGACCTGAATGGCGCCAAGGTCAACGTGACCCTGCTTGGCATAGTCGATCAGGCGTCCGGTGGTACCGATCAGGATATCGACACCCTGCTCTAAGACCCGGAGCTGCTTGTCATAGCCATCGCCGCCGTAGGCCAGGCCGAGGCGCAGGCCGGTTTCTTGGGCCAGCGGTTCGGCATCGGAGTGGATCTGGACGGCCAGCTCACGTGTCGGCGCCATAATCAGCGCGCGCGGCTGATTGGTTTTGCGCTCGGCAATGGCCGGATGAGTCAGTAGATAATGAAAAGTAGACGCTAAAAATGCTAGCGTCTTGCCGGTGCCGGTTTGCGCCTGTCCCGCAACGTCACGCCCGGCGATCGCCAGGGGCAATGCCAGTGCCTGAATGGGAGTGCAGCTGTGAAACCCTTTTGATTCAAGGGCTTTGATCACCATTGGGTGCAGGGCGAAGTCGGCAAACTTCTGTTCAGTCAAGTGTGTTTTGCTCATAATGGCGTAGAATAACAGTTAACCGTATCTTCACGAAAGTATTGCTTTACGAAAGCGTATCCGATGAAATAAAGTCAACCCTTTGTTGGGGGAAGTAGGCTATTACTATAACCAACAAGGCAGACTTAATCCTGTGGAGTAGAACATGAGCGATAAAATTGTTCACCTGAGCGACAGTGGCTTCGAGGCTGACGTGCTGAAGGCTGAAGGCCCGATCCTGGTTGATTTCTGGGCTGAATGGTGCGGTCCGTGCAAGATGATTGCTCCGATCCTGGACGAAATCGCAGCCGAGTATGCAGGGAAGCTGACCATTGCTAAGCTGAATATCGACGAAAACCCGGCCACTGCGCCGAAGTACGGTATTCGTGGTATTCCGACGCTGCTGCTGTTCAAGAACGGCGCGGTTGCGGCCACCAAAGTGGGCGCGCTGTCCAAGACTCAGTTGAAAGAGTTCCTGGATGCCAACCTGTAAGGTTGCCCGCCATTTGTGACGGCGTCCGGCGGTTAACGGATTCTTGCTGTTGACCGCTAGACGTCCGCTCATAAGCGTGTTAAGTTTAACCACGCTGCCTAGTCAGTGCTTACCTGTAGTTTGAATCATCTGGTTTGAACCAAAAGTTAGAATCTAAGTTTTACTCTGTTTGAAACCTCTGTATCGCCAGCGTTCTTCCTGTTGTATATGGCCGTGTCGCCGGGATGAAGCATGGATCAGCAAGTTAAAACATAGGTTTTAAATCGTTAACGCCTCTTTCGTCCCATCAGCGAGAATCGTCCGCTGGATCTGTCGCACCGTTAGCAGCATGGGCGCGCAGGGGAAGGAAAGTTCGCAAACAGGCATGGATGACCCCGTCATACCATTCACTATACAGTTCGAGATATACCCCGAGTTTAAAGAACCCACCACTATGAATCTTACCGAATTAAAGAATACGCCGGTTTCTGAGTTGATTACGCTTGGCGAGAGCATGGGGCTGGAAAATCTGGCGCGCATGCGTAAGCAGGATATTATTTTTGCCATCCTCAAGCAGCATGCGAAAAGCGGCGAAGATATTTTTGGCGATGGCGTGCTGGAGATCCTGCAGGATGGTTTTGGATTCCTGCGCTCCGCAGACAGCTCCTACCTTGCCGGTCCCGATGATATCTACGTTTCCCCCAGCCAAATCCGCCGTTTTAACCTGCGTACCGGTGATACCATTTCCGGTAAAATTCGTCCGCCGAAAGAGGGCGAGCGCTACTTTGCCCTGCTGAAGGTTAACGAAGTTAACTATGACAAACCGGAGAATGCCCGCAGCAAGATCCTGTTTGAAAACCTGACGCCGCTGCACGCCAACTCGCGTCTGCGCATGGAGCGCGGCAACGGTTCTACGGAAGACTTGACCGCCCGCGTGCTGGATCTGGCCTCGCCGATTGGCCGTGGTCAGCGCGGTCTGATCGTCGCTCCGCCGAAGGCCGGTAAGACGATGCTGCTGCAGAACATCGCCCAGAGCATCGCCTATAACCATCCTGACTGCGTGCTGATGGTGCTGCTGATCGATGAACGTCCGGAAGAGGTGACGGAGATGCAGCGTCTGGTGAAGGGCGAAGTGGTTGCTTCGACCTTTGATGAACCGGCGTCACGTCACGTTCAGGTCGCTGAAATGGTGATCGAAAAGGCCAAGCGTCTGGTTGAACACAAGAAAGACGTGATCATCCTGCTGGACTCCATCACCCGTCTGGCCCGCGCCTATAACACCGTGGTGCCGGCCTCCGGTAAAGTCTTGACCGGCGGCGTGGACGCCAACGCCCTGCATCGTCCGAAGCGCTTCTTCGGCGCGGCGCGTAACGTGGAAGAGGGCGGCAGCCTGACCATCATCGCGACGGCGCTGATCGATACCGGCTCTAAGATGGATGAGGTTATCTACGAAGAGTTTAAGGGTACCGGTAACATGGAGCTGCATCTGTCGCGTAAGATTGCTGAGAAGCGCGTCTTCCCCGCCATCGATTACAACCGCTCCGGTACCCGTAAAGAAGAGCTGCTCACCACGCCGGAGGAACTGCAGAAGATGTGGATCCTGCGCAAGATTATTCACCCGATGGGTGAGATCGATGCGATGGAGTTCCTGATCAATAAGTTGGCAATGACCAAAACTAACGACGAGTTCTTTGACATGATGAAACGCTCTTAATCATCGGCTCTGCCAACTCGGGAAAAACGACGCCACGTTAGCAATAACGTGGCGTTTTGCGCTTTTAGCGGATACGATTAGACAAACATATTTTTGCACAATATGTATAAAATTGGCGAATCGTCCAGATTATGCATATGTCGCTGACCGTGGGAGTCCAGGCGATGTCTTTCTATTGTCCTCGCCTGCCGGGTCTATTTCGCCGATGTGTTGGTATTGTTAAAGGGATATCGTCGCGTAACGTTATGGCGGCGATCAGACAGAGAGCAGTTAACCGTGAATTTACTCACTCTGAGTAGCAAATTTTTCCTTATCTTCATTTTCTCAATGGCGTTTTTATTGGTCGCCCGCCGGGTGGCCAAGAAGATAGGCCTGGTGGATAAGCCCAATTACCGTAAGCGGCATCAGGGGTTGATCCCGCTGGTCGGCGGCATCTCGGTGTATGCGGGGATCTGCTTTACTTTTCTGTTTTTTAAACCCTATATTCCCCACGCCACCCTGTATCTGATCTGTGCCGGGATCCTGGTGCTGGTCGGGGCACTGGATGATCGCTTCGATATCAGCGTCAAGTTCCGCGCCACGGTGCAGGCGCTGATCGCTATCGCCATGATGGTCGCCGGCGGTCTATACCTGCGTAGCCTGGGGTTTGTCTTAGGGCCTTGGGAGATGATTTTAGGCCCCTTCGGCTACCTGGTGACGCTGTTTGCGGTATGGGCGGCGATCAACGCCTTTAATATGGTGGACGGCATCGACGGCCTGCTCGGCGGTCTGTCCTGCGTCACCTTTGCCGCCATGGGGATCTTGCTACAGTGGGATGGCCAGCCGGATTTGGCGCTGTGGTGCTTTGCGATCATCGCGGCGACGCTGCCCTATATTCTGCTGAACCTGGGCGTGGTGGGGCCGCGCTTCAAGGTCTTTATGGGCGATGCCGGCAGCACCCTGATCGGCTTTACCGTTATCTGGATTTTGCTGGAGAGTACCCAGGGGCGCGGGCATCCGATGAACCCGGTGACGGCGCTGTGGGTTATCGCGATACCGCTGATGGACATGATCGCCATTATGTATCGGCGTCTACGCAAAGGGATGAGCCCCTTTTCGCCAGATCGCCAGCATATTCATCACCTGATTATGCGCGCTGGCTTTACCTCCCGGCAGGCGTTTGTTTTGATTACGCTAGCGGCGGCGCTGCTGGCGGCGATCGGGGTTCTGGGTGAGATTTGGCTGCCCGAGTATGTCATGATGGCACTGTTCTTGCTTGCTTTTGCCCTCTATGGTTACTGTATCAAGCGCGCGTGGCGCGTGGCGCGTATGGTGAAGCGCTTTAAGCGCCGTCTGCGCCGTAAATCGGCAGGCATGCATGTCTAACGGCCCTAGTCGGCCATAAAGGGAAAACCGATGGTGAGTCAAAATCCGATGCCCGTGGAGAATGAGCTGGATGTCCGAGGGCTGTGTCGTGCGCTGTGGCGCGGTAAGCCCTGGATCGTTGGCACGGCGGCGCTGTTTGCGGCGCTGGCGCTGGGTGTCTCTCTGCTGATGCCGCAGAAGTGGAGCGCGGCGGCGATCACCGCGAGCCCGGGCGTTAACAGTTTGGGCGGCTACTACTCCCAGCAGCAGTTTTTACGCAATCTTGCGCAGCTGAGCGCGCCCAGCGGTGCGGTAGCGCAGGGCAGCATCGCCGATGAGGCCTACGCCGAGTTCACGACACAGCTGGCCTCCTATGACACGCGGCGCGAGTTTTGGCTGCATAGCCCCTATTATCAGAGCCATAAAGAGGGGAGCGCGCAGGCGGATGCGGCTCTGCTGGATGAGCTGATTAATCAGATCGTCTTTACGCCGGGGGATGCGGCGAAGCACAGCGATGACAGCATTCGTCTTACCGCCGACGGCGCCGCGCAGGCTAACCAGCTGCTGCGCCAGTACGTTGCCTTCGCCACCCATCGCGCCAGCGCCAATCTGAATGAGTCTCTGCAGGGGGCCTGGGCGGCCCGTAGTATCTTTCTGAAGGCGCAGGTAAAGCGTCAGGAGGCGGTGGCGCAGGCGATCTACCAGCGTGAGCTGAACGGCCTGGAGCAGGGGCTGAAGATCGCCGCGCAGCAGGGGATCACCCGCAGCATGGCGACGACGGCGCAGGTCGAGGTGCCCGATGCCGAGCTGTTTATGCTGGGACAGCCGATGCTGCGTGCGCGTCTGGAGGCCCTGCGCGCCGTTGGGCCATCCTATGACATTGACTACGATCGGAATCGGGCGATGCTCACGACCCTGAGCGTCGGACCGGTTTTGGACGCGGCGTTTCAGCCTTATCGCTATCTGCGCACGCCGGAGGAGCCGGTGAAGCGCGATAGCCCGCGCCGGCTCTTTATGATGGTGATGTGGGGCGCCATTGGCGCGCTGGTTGGCGCCGGTATTGCGCTTTCCCGCCGTGCACGGATCTGAGCGCCTGCGTTAGCGCTTAACAGGGAATTGGCCGGTCCGGGCCAGCGGGCGGGGATCGGCGGTAACAAAAGAAGAATGATACAGTGAAAGTGTTAACCGTCTTTGGCACGCGTCCTGAAGCCATCAAAATGGCCCCCTTAGTGCATGCGCTGGCCGCAGACGCCGCGTTTGATGCTCGCGTCTGCGTCACCGCCCAGCACCGGGAGATGTTGGATCAGGTGCTGGGGCTGTTTCAAATCGTGCCCGATTACGATCTGAACATTATGCGTCCGGGACAGGATCTGAGCGATATTACCTGCCGGATCCTGGAGGGGCTCAAGCCCGTCTTGGCCGAGTTCCGACCCGATGTGGTACTGGTTCACGGCGATACCACCACCACGCTGGCTGCCAGCCTGGCGGCGTTTTACCAGCGAATTCCGGTCGGGCACGTGGAGGCGGGGCTGCGCACCGGCGATCTCTATTCGCCTTGGCCCGAGGAGGCCAACCGTACGCTGACCGGACACCTGGCCAGCCTCCATTTTGCGCCGACCCTCACGGCGCGCGCCAATCTTCTACGCGAAGGCATTCGTGAACAGACGATCCACCTGACCGGCAATAGCGTGGTTGATGCCCTGCTGTGGGTGCGCGACAGGATTTGCGCCGATGCGGCACTGCAGACCCGTCTGGCCGCGTCCTATCCGTTTTTGGCTGCAGATAAGCCGCTGCTGCTGGTGACCGGTCATCGGCGCGAGAGCTTCGGCGGCGGTTTTGAGCGTATCTGCGGTGCGCTGGCGCAGATTGCGCGCAGCCACCCGCAGGTACAGGTCGTTTATCCGGTACACTTGAACCCTAACGTCAGCGAGCCGGTTAACCGCATCCTGCGCGATATCGAGAATGTCTTTTTGATCCCGCCGCAGGACTACCTGCCGTTTGTCTATTTGATGGGGCGAGCCCAGCTGATTTTGACCGATTCGGGGGGGATCCAGGAGGAGGCGCCCTCCCTGGGCAAGCCGGTGCTGGTGATGCGGGAGACCACTGAGCGGCCGGAGGCGGTACAGGCTGGAACCGTGCGTCTGGTGGGGACGGATACGGCGACAATTGTCTCGCAGGTGAGCCAGCTGCTGGAGGATGAGCAGCAATACCGGGCGATGAGCCATGCTACTAACCCCTATGGTGACGGGCAGGCCTGTCAGCGTATTTTAAGCGCATTAAAAAATTATCGGGCAACACTATGAGTTTTGACACTATTTCCGTTATTGGGCTGGGCTATATCGGTTTGCCGACGGCCGTGGCATTCGCCGGGTGCCGCAAGCAGGTGATCGGGGTCGACGTCAGTCAGCATGCGGTCGAGACCATCAACCGCGGAGAAATTCACATCGTTGAGCCGGATCTGGATCGGGCGGTGAAGCGCGCCGTTGAGGGGGGCTTTCTGCGCGCGGTGATGCGACCCGAACCGGCCGACGCCTTTTTGATTGCGGTTCCTACGCCTTTCAAGGGCGACCATGAGCCCGATTTAACCTATGTCGAAGCGGCGGCGCGCTCCATTGCGCCGGTGCTGAAGAAAGGGGACCTGGTGATCCTGGAGTCGACCTCTCCGGTCGGCGCTACGGAGCAGATGTGCGCCTGGCTGGCCGAGTGCCGGACGGATCTGCGCTTCCCCCATCAGGACGGTGAACAGGCGGATATCCGCGTCGCCTATTGCCCGGAGCGGGTGCTGCCGGGGAAAATTATGGTGGAGCTGCTGCGCAACGATCGGGTGATCGGCGGCATGACGCCAACCTGTTCGGCCCAGGCCTGCGCGCTGTACAAGCTGTTTCTGGAGGGGGAGTGCGTGGAGACCAACGCCCGCACCGCCGAAATGTGTAAATTGACCGAAAATAGCTTCCGCGACGTGAATATTGCCTTTGCCAATGAGCTGTCCCTGATTTGCGATGCTCAGGGTATCGATGTCTGGCAGCTGATCGCGCTGGCTAACCGCCATCCACGCGTGAATATCCTGCAGCCGGGGCCGGGCGTCGGCGGGCACTGTATCGCGGTAGACCCGTGGTTTATCGTGGCGCAGAATCCGCAGCTGGCGCGTTTGATCCATACGGCGCGCCTGGTGAATGACGGCAAGCCGCTGTGGGTCGTCGATCGGGTTAAAGCGGCGCTGGCCGACTGCTTGGCCGCGGAGGATAAACGGGCTTCAGAAGCGACCATTGCCTGCTTTGGCCTGGCTTTTAAGCCGGATATCGACGATCTGCGCGAGAGTCCGGCGATGGAGATCGCTGAAATGGTCGCGCAGTGGCACAGCGGTACTACGCTGGTGGTCGAGCCCAACATTCATCAGCTGCCCGCCCGCCTGGCCGGTATGGCACAGCTGACGGACTGCGCGACGGCGTTGGCGCAGGCGGATGTCGTGGTGCTGCTGGTCGATCATCAGCCGTTCCGCGCGCTGGCGCCGCAGGCGGTGACCCAGCGCTTTGTGGTGGATACCAAGGGGGTATGGCGGTGAGACGCATTCTGGTCACCGGCGGCGCCGGCTTTATCGGCTCGGCCGTCGTGCGGCATATCATCATGGATACGGCTGACAGCGTGGTGGTGGTCGATAAGCTGACCTACGCCGGTAATCTGGCCTCGCTGGCGCCGGCGGCGGGCAGCGATCGCTATGCGTTTGAGCGGGCGGATATCGGCGACCGCGCGGCGATGGATCGGATCCTTGCCCAGTACCGGCCGGACGCCATTATGCATCTGGCGGCCGAGAGCCACGTCGATCGCTCTATCGACGGCCCGGCGGATTTTATTCAGACCAACATCGTGGGCACCTATACCCTGCTGGAGGCGACGCGCAGATACTGGAGCGCACTGCCGGCGGCGCCGCGGGCGGCATTCCGCTTCCATCATATCTCCACCGACGAGGTGTATGGGGATCTGCACGGTCCGCAGGCGCTGTTCCGCGAAGATACGCCCTATGCGCCGAGCAGCCCCTACTCTGCCTCCAAGGCCGCCAGCGATCATCTGGTGCGCGCCTGGCTGCGCACCTACGGACTGCCGACGCTGATCACCAACTGCTCGAATAACTACGGTCCCTACCACTTTCCGGAAAAGCTGATCCCGCTGACCATCATCAATGCGCTGGCTGCTAAGCCGCTGCCGGTCTATGGCAACGGCCTGCAGGTGCGCGACTGGCTGTACGTCGAGGATCATGCTCGCGCGCTGTACCGGGTGCTGATGACCGGGCGCGTGGGGGAGACCTATAACATCGGCGGTCACAATGAGCGGCGCAACATTGATGTCGTGACGACGCTGTGCGCATTACTGCAGGAGATGGTGCCGGAGAAACCCGCCGGCGTGCGCCATTTCGCCGATCTGATCACCTATGTGGCGGATCGTCCGGGTCATGATGTGCGCTATGCGATCGACGCCTCCAAGATCGAGCGAGAGCTGGGCTGGCGGCCACAGGAGACCTTTGAGAGCGGTATCCGCAAGACGGTCGCCTGGTATCTGGCCAATGAGCGCTGGTGGCGCGCCGTGATGGATGGCTCCTATGCCGGTGAACGGCTGGGGCTGGCCTGACGCGTTAACGTACGCGAAGATAAGGATGACCGATGAAAGGCATTATTTTGGCGGGGGGATCGGGCACCCGCCTGTATCCCATAACCCGCGGCGTCTCCAAACAGCTGCTGCCGATCTACGACAAGCCGATGATCTATTATCCGCTGTCGGTATTGATGCTGGCCGGGATCCGCGACATCCTGCTGATCAGCACCCCGCAGGATCTGCCGGCGTTCCAACGGCTGTTGGGGGACGGCAGCGATATCGGCGTCCGATTGCAGTACGCCGAGCAGCCGCGTCCAGAGGGGCTGGCCCAGGCGTTTTTAATCGGAGAGTCGTTCCTTGACGGCGATAGCTGTTGCCTGGTCCTTGGGGACAATATCTTTTTTGGCCAAGGGTTTAGCCCCAAGCTGCGTCAGGTGGCGCAGCGCGAGCGCGGGGCGACGGTATTCGGCTATCAGGTGATGGATCCCGAGCGTTTCGGGGTGGTTGAGTTCGATGATGACTTCCGCGCGCTCTCCATTGAAGAGAAGCCCCAGCGGCCGCGTTCGAACTGGGCGGTGACCGGGCTCTATTTCTATGATGCCCAGGTGGTGGACTTTGCCCGCAGGGTTACTCCCTCCGTTCGCGGCGAGCTGGAGATCACCAGTATTAACCAGATGTATCTGCAGCGCGGTGAGCTCAACGTAGAGCTGCTGGGGCGGGGGTTCGCCTGGCTCGATACCGGTACCCACGACAGCCTGCTGGAGGCCAGCGCCTTTGTGCAGACGGTGGAGAAGCGACAGGGCTTTAAGATTGCCTGCCTGGAGGAGATTGCCTGGCGCAACGGCTGGCTGGATGACCACGGCGTAGCGCGCGCCGCGGCATCGCTGGGCAAGACCGCCTATGGCGCCTATCTGCGGGAGCTACTGCATGTCCGTCCACGCCAGTATTGAGCCGCTGGCGTGGGAGAGCGCCTTTTTTGCCCTGCGCAGCGGGCGACTGCGATTTGACGATCGGGCGCCGCCGCTGCAGGCGTCGGCGTGCGATGCCTACCAGCTGCTGCAGGCGAAGGTGGACGCCCGCGATCTGGCGCGCTGCGATGCCCTGCAGGCGCTGGGGTTCCGTCTGGCAGAGGGCGAGGCCGACTTTGTCCTGCCCGTCTCGTCCGCGCCGACATTCGGCGGCCAGCGTCAGGCGCAGGCGCAGGATTGCCTGTGGCTGCGCGCCTTGGCGCGTAATGCCTTTGCGCTGAGCCGTTTTCGTGCTCCGTGGTATCGCGCCGAGGACAGCGCGCGTTTCTATGCCGAATGGGTCGAGAAGGCCGTCTATGGCACCTTCGACCACGCTTGCCTGCTGGCGCTGGATGACGAGGGCACTCCTCAAGGATTTGTCACGCTGCGTCGACAGGTGGACGGCAGCGCCCGCATTGGGCTACTGGCGGTGGACAACGCGTCGTTCCGCTGCGGCGTGGGGCGGCGCCTGGTCGCGCAGGCGCAGGCGTGGTGCCACGCGCAGAGCCTGTCTCGGCTGTACGTGGCAACCCAGATAGGCAATCTGGCGGCGCAGCGTTTGTATCTTGGTTGCGGTGCGCAGCTGGCTGCTACCGCGTATTGGCTATACCGATAACGTTATCTCTCTCGAGGTGAACACAATGATCCCATTTAATGCGCCCCCGGTCACCGGCAGCGAGTCCGACTATATGCAGGCGGCGATGGCCAGTGGCAAGCTGTGCGGCGACGGCGGCTTCACCCGCCGCTGTCAGCAGTGGATGGAGCAGCGCTTCGGCAGCGCTAAAGTCTTGTTGACCCCCTCCTGCACGGCGTCGCTGGAGATGGCGGCCCTGCTGCTGGATATCCAGCCCGGCGATGAAGTGATCATGCCGAGCTTTACCTTCGTCTCGACGGCTAACGCCTTTGTGCTGCGCGGCGCCCGCATTGTCTTCGTCGATGTGCGCCCCGACACGATGAATATTGATGAGACGCGGATCGAAGCGGCGATCACGGAGAAAACCCGCGCCATCGTACCGGTGCACTATGCCGGCGTCGCCTGTGAGATGGATACCATTATGGCGCTGGCGCAGCAGTACGGCCTCTATGTGGTTGAAGATGCGGCGCAGGGAGTGATGGCGACCTATAAGGGGCGGGCGCTGGGCACCATCGGCCACATCGGCTGCTACAGCTTTCACGAAACCAAGAATTACACCGCCGGCGGCGAGGGCGGTGCGACGCTGATAAACGATGCGGCGCTGATCGAGCGGGCGGAGATCATCCGTGAAAAGGGCACCAACCGCAGCCAGTTTTTCCGCGGGCAGGTGGATAAATATACCTGGCGTGATATCGGCTCCAGCTACCTGATGTCCGATCTGCAGGCCGCCTATCTGTGGGCGCAGCTGGAGGTCGCCGATCGCATCAATCAGCGTCGCCTGCAGCTGTGGCAGCAGTATCATGATGCGCTGGCGCCGCTGGCCGAGGCCGGGCGCCTCACGCTGCCGACCACGCCGGCGCACTGCGGGCATAACGCGCATATGTTTTATCTCAAGCTGCGCGATATGCGCGAGCGCAGCGCCTTTATCGACTTTCTCAAAGAGGCGGAGATCATGGCGGTGTTCCACTATATTCCGCTGCACTGCAGCCCGGCAGGGGCGCGCTTTGGTCGCTTTGTCGGCGAGGATCGCTACACCACGTGCGAGAGCGAGCGTCTGGTACGTCTGCCGCTGTTTTATAATTTGCCGGACGTCAACCAGCGGACGGTGATCAACAGTATTCAGAGCTTTTTCCGCTGATGTCCCTGGCGCGCGCATCGCTGTGGACCGCCGGTTCGACCCTGATCAAGATCGGCGCCGGGCTGGTGGTGGTCAAGCTGCTGGCCGTGGCGTTCGGCCCCGTCGGCGTGGGGCAGGCGGCTAACTTTCGTCAGGTGATCACCGTCCTGGGGGTGCTGTCGGGCGCTGGGATTTTCAACGGCATTACCAAGTATGTCGCAGAGTACCGCCAGCAGCCGCAGCGGCTACGGGCGCTGCTGGGCACCGCATCGACGATGATCCTGGGGTTCTCCCTGCTGCTGGCGCTGATCTTTACCCTAGGGGCCGCGCCGATCAGCGTGGCGCTGTTTGGCCACGATCGCTATCAGGCGGTGATCCGCCTGGTGGCGTTACTGCAAATGGGCATTGCCTGCGCGAACTACTGCCTGGCGGTGATCAAGGGGTATCGCGACGCCCGCGGCAACGCGCTGGCGGTTTCGCTCGGCAGCCTGCTGGGCGTGGCGGCTTATACCCTAAGCTATTTTTTGGGTGGCTACCGCGGTGCGCTGGCTGGGCTGGCGCTGGTGCCGGCGGCCGCCACGCTGCCGGCCCTGTGGGTGCTGTGGCGCCAGCGTCATATTCCATGGCGCTACGTCCGTCCGTCCTGGGATCGGCCGCTGGCCGCTAGCCTGGGGAAGTTTACCCTGATGGCGGTGATGACCGCGGTGACGATGCCGGTTGCCTATGTCATGATGCGTAATCAGCTGGCGGCGCTGGATGGCTGGGAGGCCGTCGGGATCTGGCAAGGGGTGAGCGGCATCTCCGACGCCTACCTGCAGTTTATTACCGCCTCGTTCAGCGTTTATCTGCTGCCGACCCTGGCCGGGCTGCACAGCCGTCAGGCGGTTGGGCAGGAGATCCTGCGCGCGCTGCGCTTTGTTTTGCCTGCGGTGGCGGCCGTCAGCTTTACGGTCTGGCTCCTGCGCGATCTGGTGATTTGGCTACTGCTGTCGGGGAAGTTCAGCGCCATGCGCGACCTGTTTGCCTGGCAGCTGACGGGGGATGTGTTTAAGGTGGGCGCCTATGTCTTCGGCTATCTGGTTATCGCCAAAGCCTCGCTGCGCTTTTACCTGCTGTGCGAGATAAGCCAGTTTATCCTGCTGACCCTGCTGTCGCGTATTCTGATCCCGCTGCACGGTGCCTTGGGCGCCGCTCAGGCCTATATGGCAACCTATATTATTTATTTCCTGCTGTGTGGCAGCGTATTTTGGATTTATCGTAACCGCGCATGACGACACTGATTCACGTACTGGGAGCGGATATCCCGCACCATAATCTGACGCTGCTGCGTTTCTTTGACGGCATGCTGTCGCAGCGCGCCGCGACAGCGCCGCGCCGGCGTTTTATGGTGGTGGCGCGCGACGCCGCCCCGTTCGCCGACCTGACCACGCTGGATATCGAGGTTTGGCCAGACAAGCGCGCGCTGGCGCGTGCGCTGCTCGCCCGCGCCAGCGCGGATCGCGCTCTGCGCTTCTTCCTGCATGGTCAGTTTAATCCCTGGCTATGGCTGGCGCTGCTGTGTGGGCGTCTGCGGCCGCAGCAGGTGCTGTGGCACGTGTGGGGGGCCGATCTGTATGAGGAGGCCCGCGGCTGGAAATACCGGTTGTACTACGGCCTGCGCCGCCGGGCTCAGGGGCGGGTGGGGCACGTCTTCGCCACGCTGGGCGATCTGGACTATTATCGGCGGCGCCATCCGCGGGTGGCGACGTCGACGCTCTATTTCCCGACGCGGATGGATCCGGCGCTAACGTGCAATCAGCGGGCTAGAGTGACGTCGGGAGCGCTGACGGTGCTGGTGGGGAACTCCGGCGATCGCAGCAACCGTCATCTGGTGGCGCTGCAGCGACTGCACGATACCTTCGGTGCGCAGACACGGGTCATCGTGCCGCTGGGCTATCCTGCCAACAACCAGGCCTATATCGCGCAGGTACGCGAGCGAGCCGAGGGCCTGTTTGGCCATAATGCGACGCTGCTGACGCAGCAGGTTGCCTTTACCGACTATCTGGCGCTTCTGGCCCGCTGCGATCTGGGCTACTTTATCTTTGAACGTCAGCAGGGGATCGGCACGCTGTGTCTGCTGCTACAGCAGGGGATCCCCCTGGTATTGAGTCGGCAGAACCCCTTTTGGCGCGATATGGTCGATCAACAGCTGCCGGTGCTGTTTGACGATGACGCGCCGGATGACGCCGCGGTGCGGGCGGCGCAGCGTCAGCTGGCGCAGCGCGATCTGAGCCGGCTCGCCTTTTTCGACCCCAACTATACCGACGGCTGGCTGCAGGCGCTGGCGCTGGGAGAACGGCCATGACCCTGATGCAGTTTGCCGGTTTGGCGCTGGTGTATTTTTTCTCGCTGCTGTTTGTGGCGTTTCTGACCTACAAAGAGTTTCGCCGGGTTCGCTTTAATTTTAACGTATTCTTTTCACTGCTATTTTTACTGACATTCTATTTCGGCTTTCCGCTGACCTGTACGCTGGTGTTCCGCTTTGACGTGGCGACGGTGCCGGCGGAGGAGATGCTGTACGCCCTGCTGTCGGCCACGGCGTTTTACGCTATCTATTACGTCACCTACAAGACGCGGCTGCGTTCGGCAACGTCGGCGTCGAGCGGCGGCTCCGCCTGGCTGCAGCTCAACCGGGTCGAGGCGCAGCTGACCTGGATACTGCTGGCACTGGTGGCGCTGGTGACCGTAACCATTTTCTTCCTCAACAACGGCTTTTTGCTGTTTAAGCTGCACTCCTATAGCCAGATCTTCTCCAGCGGCGTCTCCGGCGTGGCGCTAAAGCGCTTCTTTTACTTTTTTATTCCGGCGATGCTGGTGGTGTACTTTCTTCGTCAGACGCAGGCCGCCTGGCTGTTTTTTCTGGTCAGCACCGTAGTTTTTGGCCTGTTGACCTACGTCATCGTCGGCGGGACGCGCGCCAACATTATCATCGCCTTCGCGCTGTTCCTGTTTATCGGTATCCAACGCGGCTGGATAACCCTGTGGATGCTGGCGCTGGCCGGCGTCGTCGGGGTCGTCGGCATGTTCTGGCTAGCCCTCAAGCGCTACGGCCTGGCGGTAAGCGGCGACGAGGCCTTCTACACTTTTCTCTATCTGACGCGCGACACCTTCTCGCCCTGGGAGAATCTGGCGCTGCTGCTGCAGCACTATACCCAGATAGATTTTCAGGGACTGGCGCCGATTGCCCGTGATTTCTATGTCTTTATCCCCGGCTGGATGTGGCCGGATCGGCCGCATCTGGTGTTGAACAGCGCCAACTATTTTACCTGGCAGGTGCTCGATAACCATTCGGGGCTGGCCATCTCCCCCACCCTGATCGGTTCGCTGGTGGTGATGGGCGGCGCGGCGTTTATTCCGCTAGGGGCGATCGCCGTGGGGCTGATTATCAAGTGGTTCGATTGGCTGTATACCCGGGGGTGCGCGGCGTCAAACCGCTACCGGGGCGCGGTGATCCAGGCGTTTTGCTTCGGGGCGGTGTTTAATATGATCGTACTGGCGCGCGAGGGGCTCGATGCCTTTGTCTCGCGCGTGGTGTTTTTCTGTATTATTTTCGGCTGCTGCCTGCTGCTGGCAAAGCTGCTGTACTGGCTGTTTGATGCGGCGGGGCTGATCCGCGCGCGCGCGGCCATCGCGGCGCCTTCTGTCGGGAAGGGATCGCCGGCTCGCAAGGATAGAAACGATGGAGAGTAACGGGTCAATTCCACATTACGCGATTCGCGGTATCGATATCTGGGGCTTTCGCGACAGCGATCAGTTTCTGCGCCACCTGCTGACGGAGACGGCGGTGCGTCCGGGCACGCTGGTCGCGATTAACGCCGAAAAGGTGATGACGGCGGAGGATGACGCTGCGCTGCGGGCGCTGATCGCGGCGGCGGAGTATAAATATGCCGATGGCATCAGCATCGTGCGCGCCATTCGGCGTAAATACCCCGGAGCACAGGTCAGCCGCATCGCCGGTGCCGATCTGTGGGAGGCGCTGATGCAGCGCGCCGGTGAGCTGGGCATTCCGGTGTTTTTGGTCGGAGGCCAGCCCGACGTACTGGCGCAGACCGAGGCGGCGCTGCGCCGCCGATGGGGGGTCAATGTCGTCGGCGCCCAGGATGGCTATTTCTCCCCAGAACAACGCAATGCGCTGTTTGAGCGGATTCACGCCAGCGGGGCGCAGATCGTGACGGTCGCGATGGGTTCACCGCGCCAGGAGATCCTGATGCGCGACTGTCGGGCTTACTATCCCCAGGCGCTGTATATGGGGGTTGGCGGCACCTATGACGTCTTTACCGGGCGGGTTCGTCGCGCGCCGCATCTGTGGCGTCGCTTTGGTCTGGAGTGGCTGTATCGCCTGCTGTCCCAGCCGACGCGCTGGCGCCGCCAGGTTAAGCTGCTGCGTTTCGTGGCCTACTACTACGCAAGGAAGCTATAGCGCGCCGTCGCCTCGCGCAGGCCGTGTCGCCGGGAGCGTACGGTGGGTTTGGGCTCGGCGGCGTGTGCTTTTACAGCAGAGTGCGCAAAGTGTAGCCAAACGCGATATTTCTGCAAAAAAGCGCTGGACAGCATGGCCTTAAGCCCGTAGTATCCACCCCCGCAACGGCGCTGAGCGCCCGTAGCTCAGCTGGATAGAGCGCTGCCCTCCGGAGGCAGAGGTCTCAGGTTCGAATCCTGTCGGGCGCGCCATTATTGCTTAAGGCGCAAGAGCTGCGGTGGTATCATTACCGCGTTAAGAAGTACATTGGTGGCTATAGCTCAGTTGGTAGAGCCCTGGATTGTGATTCCAGTTGTCGTGGGTTCGAGTCCCATTAGCCACCCCAGATTTAAGTGGCATGCGAAGGTGGCGGAATTGGTAGACGCGCTAGCTTCAGGTGTTAGTGTCCTAACGGACGTGAGGGTTCAAGTCCCTCTCTTCGCACCACACCCTACTGGGACTAAAATGAATCGGCGAGTAGCGCAGCTTGGTAGCGCAACTGGTTTGGGACCAGTGGGTCGGAGGTTCGAATCCTCTCTCGCCGACCACCCCATCTCCTCGCATCGCGAGGTTTTTTTGTATCTCAATTTCCGTTAGTCCCACCGGCTCCCTGCCGCGCACCTTCTCTCTCGCTCCCGTATCTCTCGCCCTCACCGTATTGCGGCGGATCTTTACCCCTGTCTTTTTCCCGTCGCCTTTTCCCGACGGCGCCCGCTCGGGATGTCGCTATAAAGAGACATTTAACTCTATGTTTTAAAACAATAAAAAATAAATCGCCAGATCGGCGTCTCCGAAAGGCGACATCGCCGCGCCGCGCGCGCGCAACAGGGGCGGTGGGCGGCGGGTTTTAATGTTGGCATGGTTTATGCAATACTTGCGTCGTAGATGCTCATTCGCCCCCTTATGTTTGCGTAAGCTTCATAAATCTGAGAATGATGCAGAGCCGACTTGTGGTGCCTATCGTCCGAATCGTGCTGTCCTTAACGCCAGCATGCCACGGACACGTCGTTGAGTGAGGCACCGATCAGTTGTCTTAAGATCTGATTGTCCTTTTTCAACACTTGCCTGTCGGCAGGTGTTTTTTTTGCCAAAAAAAGGCCCGCGGTGAGCGGGCCTGATGATGATGTTGGCGCTCTCCTGAGCGCGGGGAGGACTCAGGTGGTCGGCTGATCCTGGTGTAGGGTGAGCAGCAGGCCGTCGCGCCGCATCTGTGCGGCCTCCTCCGGGCGGTGTAGCTTGTCCAGCGTATCGGCGAGCCAGGCGTAGTCATAGGCATCTGGACGCTGCTTGAGCGCGGCGCGCAGCGCCTCTGCCGCCTGTTGCCACTCCCCGTGGCGCATTAGCAGCTGTCCCAGGGTGCTGTTGAGCAGCGCGCTGGCGCCATGCTGACGGATCTGCTGCTGCAGCAGCTTCTCCAGCTGTTCGGGATTACCGGACTTCAGTCGCGGCATCAGCTGTACCAGGCGCTCATCAAAGCGGCGTTTCAGCCCATCGACGACGATTTGCTGCGCGGCCCCGTGATCGTCACACTCGATCAGGTGTTCGGCCAAGGCGACCTGCAGCGCGGTTTCATGACGCGTTTTACGCGCCTGCGCTTTCCACCACTGTTTCAGCCCCTCGCTGCCGCCGTTGGCCATCGCCTGATCCATCAGGCCGATATAGGCTCGGATCTGCAGTTTCTCAATATCATCATCGCTGTGCAGCCCCTGTTTGGCCAATGTGGGCAGGATCTCCAACAGCGGGCCGAAGGCATCGGTACGCAGGTAGGCCTGTTCTGCCAGACGCAGGACTTCGGGATGGCGCGGCGCATAGTTGAGCAGGGCATCCACCCCATGGCGGGCGGCATGATTCTCCCCGCGCGCCAGCTGCAGACGTACGCGGGTGATATCGACCGGCAGCGGATCGCTTCCGGCGACCTCGGCGGCGCGCTCCAGATATTGATTGGCGCGCAGCTCATCGCCGCGCTGCTGTGCGGCTTCGGCCGCCAGCAGGTAGTTCACCAGCGGCTGATCGGCGTGATCGGCATTACGCGCCAGCAGCTTTTCAACCTGGCCGTAGTCGCCCTCCGTCAGCTTGAGCAATCCTGCGCGGGTTTGGCGGCGCGCGCGGGTGCGCTTACGTCCCATAAACCAGCCGCGGGTACGGGCACCGGTGCGCAGCAGCCGGCGCAGCAGCCACTCCAGGGCAAACAGCACGAGCATCAGCAGGATCAGCATGATCACCAGCGAGGTTACGCTGGTCTCAATATTGTAGCTGTCGGTCTGGATCAGCACATACCCTTGATGGCCGGCCAGCATCGGGCCGAGCACGATGCCGGCGATCAGAATGATAAACAGCAGTAGGACCTTGAGCATGGTCATTCCCCCTGCGTCGCGGGCGCGGCCGGCGCGGCGGTCAGCGCGTTGCTCCGGGCGTGCAGCAGTTTATCCAGCAGCGGCTGACTCTTCAGGGCATCGGGCAATATCATGCTGACGGACTGCTGGCTAAGGGCGTCAATCTGGTTTAAAAACGCCTTGGTGCTCGGATCGTTGACGTCAAAATAGGCGCGAACCCAGGCTGAGACGCTTTCCAGCGACTGCTGGTAGATTTGATTCTGGTGGCGCGGTACCGCCTGAGCGGCGATCAGCAGGCGAGAGCGGATATTCTCACGCAGGTATACGTCCTGGCTGGGCGCCAGCAGGGGCTCAGCGCTGCTATCGCGACGACGGATGGTGATAAATTCAGAGATGAAGCTGTGCCAGCTTTTGGCCAGGTTCTGTCGCCATTGACTCAGCGAGGCGCTCAGCTCACCGTCGTCCTGATCCATCGGCGCTTCGTCGCTGTCGTTATCCGCCAGCCGCAGATCGTCCACCTGATTGGCCAGCTGATTCAGCTGGAGGATGATGCCGTCAAAGTCGATCTGGTTGAGCGTGGAGAGAGTGGAGATATCCTCCGTCAGCGCGCGGCGTACGCCCAGCAGACTGGGGTCATCCAGGCCGGCCAGGGTGGCGTCGGCACTCTTCAGCAGGGCGATGGCGGTGGTGACGTCCTGATCGCTCCACAGCTTACGCTCGGCCAGCTTCACCATAAAATCGGCCTGCGCCAGCTTCCAGGTGTTGGCGTCATTGCCGGAGATCGCCGCGACCTTTTGCTCCAGCTCCTTGAGCTGCTGTGACTGGCTGGCCTGCAGCTGCGTCGCGACATCCAGCGCCTTCGCCTGTTTATTCAGCAGCGCCTCCATCCGCAGTTTTTCCTGTGCCTGCGCGGTATGCAGCGCGCTGAGCTGCTCCTGCAGGCTTTGTTCGCTGGCTTGCTGCCTCTGTGCCTGTTGATGCCCGTGGTAATAAAGGCCGGCACCGAGGGCGATCACCAGTACGATGGCAATGGCGCCGAGCGCCGGGCCACCGGCGGCGGATTTTTTCACGATCTGCTTATCCTGTTTGTGAGCGCGCTCCAGCGGCTGCGCCTGCTCGGTAGTCGTTTCGGCGGCGGCCGCCTTGTCTGGCGGGGTAGTGGGTTCCGTCATCGTGGCATTATCCCATGGTCAGTTGATCTGTAGCGTACGCAATAGCGCATCATTGTTGGCGCTTTCCGCCACCCGGATCTCCTGCCATCCCAGATCCCGGGCGCGCTGTGCCAGACGTTCGCTGACGACGATCAGCCGGCAGCTGAGGAGCCAACGTTGCCGATCGTATTCAGGAACTAAATCATAGAGCTGTTGCAGCATTTCACCACTGGTCACTACCAGTGTCGAGACTTTCTGTTGCCGCCAGCGCGCGCAGAGCTCGTCACCGGGGTAGGCGATGGCGACCCGGCGATAGCATTCGCATAGGGTGACCGAAACGCCGCGCGCGCGCAGGGCATCGGCGATCAGGTCGCGCCCGCCGTTACCGCGCAGGATCAGGGCCCGCCGGGCCCGCAGCTGCCGTATGGCGGGCAGCGCCAGCAGCGCCTCCGAGGTTTCCGGCGCTGGCGGAAAGATCACCGACTGGTGACAGGCGGCCCCTAGCGACTGTGCGGTACTGTGCCCGATAGCGGCGTAGCGCGGGGTCGTGGGCCAGCCGCGACCGGCCAGTCGCAGCGCCTCTGCGGCGTAGAGGACGGCGTGGCGAGAGACGGCCAGCAGCAGATCGCCCCGCTGCAGCGCGGCCACGGCCTCCGGCAGCAGCGCCAGCTGCCGACCGGGGGCAACGTCGATCAGCGGCGTATGCCACGCCTCCATCCCCAGCGCTCGCAGGCGCTCGACCAGCTGTTCACCGGCGGGGGAGGGGCGGGTCACCAGAATGCTCATGGTCGCTTACGCTTTCTGGCAGTAGACGGCGTCGAGGATCGTGCGCGCGCCGCGCGCCAGCAGCTCATCGGCCAGCGCGGTGCCCATCGCCTCCGCCTGCGTCAGCGGACCGCGCCGTTCGCCGCGAATGATCCGCGAACCGTCCGGCGCGCCGACCAGCGCGCGCAGCCACAGCTGATCGCCGTCGATTTCGGCATAGCTGCCGATAGGAACCTGGCAGCCGCCCTCCAGACGCGTGTTCATCGCTCGCTCGGCGCAGACGCGCAGCGCGGTATCGGCATGGTTGAGCGGAGCCAGCAGGCGGCGGGTGGCGTCGTCCGCCAACCGGCACTCGATACCGACCGCGCCCTGGCCAACGGCGGGCAGCGACTGCTCCGGCGTCAGCGGCGTACGGATGCGATCGTCCAGCTGCAGGCGCTTCAGACCGGCGGCGGCCAGAATAATGGCGTCATAGTCACCGGCATCCAGTTTAGCCAGGCGGGTACCGACGTTGCCGCGCAGATCGCGAATCTGCAAATCCGGACGCGCCGCGCGCAGCTGACACTGGCGGCGCAGGCTGGAGGTGCCGACGACGCTGCCGGGCGGCAGCTGCTCTAGCGAGGCAAAGCGCGGTGAGACAAAGGCATCGCGCGGATCTTCGCGCTGGCAGATGGTCACTAGCCCCAGGCCATCGGGGAAGGCGACCGGCACATCTTTCATGGAGTGCACGGCGATATCGGCCCGTCCCTCCAGCAGCGCCAGCTCCAGCTCTTTCACGAACAGCCCCTTGCCGCCGACTTTGGCCAGCGGGGTATCCAGCAGAACGTCGCCCCGGGTGACCATCGGCACCAGTTCTATCGTCAGCTGCGGCCAGTGGGTCAGCAGCTGATCCCGGACATAGTGTGCCTGCCACAGTGCCAGCGGGCTCTGGCGCGTTGCGATACGCAGCGTGGGCTGCGTTGCCGTTGTCATTGATTGCATGTGAATATCCCTTATTTGCCTAGGCATCATCCTACCATGTTGTCGCATAGGCATGCAGCGTGCGCGCACTGAAGGTGAGCATGGAAGGGGGCGGGAAAATGCGTTGGAAAAGCCGGAAAGATCAATGATAAGAGGAGCGCAATATTAAGTGTGTGGTTTTTGTATCTTTACGGTCAATCGGCAAGGTGTTAAATTGATCACGTTTCCAGCAATTTCCCATCTATCATTACTATTAATAAAACCATCGTTGGGGCGTGGAAACAAGTCTCCCTTCGTACACCGGAAAAATCAGGCGAAACGTCTTGTACCTCTATATCGAGACACTGAAGCAACGACTGGACGCGATTAACCAACTGCGGGTTGATCGGGCGCTGTCGGCGATGGGCCCCGCGTTTCAGCAGGTATATACGCTGCTGCCTACCTTATTGCATTTTCACCATCCGCTGATGCCGGGCTACCTGGAGGGCAACGTTCCTCACGGGATCTGTTTCTTTACGCCGGATGAGCCGCAGCAGAACTACTTGCTGCACCTGGAGCAGCGTGCGCCGGGCAGTATTCCACCGGTGACGGGGTCGGATCAGATGCCGATTACCGGACTGTACACTATGGGCAGCACCTCCTCTATCGGCCAGAGCTGTAGCTCTGACTTGGATATCTGGGTCTGTCACCACTCTTGGCTCGACGCCAGCGAGCGTAGTCAGCTGCAGCAGAAGTGCACGCTGCTGGAGGAGTGGGCGGCGTCGCTGGGCGTGGAGGTCAGCTTTTTCCTGATCGACGAGAATCGGTTTCGTCACAACGAAAGCGGTAGCCTGGGGGGAGAGGACTGCGGCTCAACTCAGCATATTCTGCTGCTAGACGAGTTCTACCGCACCGCTGTTCGCCTGGCCGGCAAGCGCATTCTGTGGAGCATGGTGCCCGGAGAAGAAGAGGAGCACTACGATGAGTATGTGCTGTCGCTCTACGCGCAGGGGGCGCTGACGCCCAACGAGTGGCTCGATCTCGGCGGGCTGAGCTCGCTGTCGGCGGAGGAGTACTTTGGCGCCAGCCTGTGGCAGCTGTATAAAAGTATCGACTCCCCCTATAAGGCAGTGCTGAAGACCCTGCTGCTGGAGGCCTACTCTTGGGAGTATCCCAATACCGAGCTGCTGGCGATGGACATTAAGCAGCGCCTGCATAAAGGGGAGATCGTCTCTTTCGGCCTCGATCCCTACTGTATGATGCTGGATCGGGTGACCCATTATCTGGAGCAGATCGGCGATCACGCCCGACTCGACCTGGCGCGACGCTGTTTTTATCTCAAGGTGTGCGAAAAGATGTCGCGCGCCCGCGCCTGCGTCGGCTGGCGTCGGGAGATCCTCAGTCAGCTGGTCGCTCACTGGGGCTGGGATGAGGCGCTGATCCGTTCGCTCGACAACCGTGCCAACTGGAAGATCGGTCAGGTGCGCGAGGCACACAATGAGCTGCTGGATGCGATGATGCAAAGCTACCGCAACCTGATCCGCTTTGCGCGCCGCAATAACCTGAGCGTCAGCGCCAGTCCGCAGGATATCGGGGTGCTGACCCGTAAGCTGTACGCCGCCTTTGAGGCGCTGCCGGGCAAGGTGACGCTGGTGAATCCGCAGATCTCGCCGGATCTGTCCGAACGCGATCTGACCTTTATCTATGTGCCGGTTGGCCGCGCCAATCGCAGCGGCTGGTACCTGTACAACCAGGCGCCGACCATCGACAGCATCGTCAGCCATCAGCCGCTGGAGTATAACCGCTACCTGAATAAGCTGGTGGCGTGGGCCTATTTTAACGGTTTGCTGACGGAAGAGACCCGTCTGCATATCAAGGCGAACAGCAGCCAGTGCGATCTGAACAAGCTGCGCGAGCTGGTGCGCGATGTCTCTAACCATTTCCCGCTGCGCCTCTCTGCGCCGACGCCTAAGGCGCTGTATAGCCCGTGCGAGATCCGCCATTTGGCGATCATTGTTAACCTGGAGCACGACCCTACCGCCACCTTCAGCAATCAGGTGGTGCACTTTGACTTCCGTCAGCTGGATGTCTTTAGCTTTGGCGAGCAGCAGCAGTGCCTGGTCGGCAGCGTCGATCTGCTGTACCGCAACTCGTGGAATGAGGTGCGAACCCTGCACTTTAGCGGCGAGCAGGCGGTGCTGGAGGCGCTGAAGACTATCCTGGGTAAGATGCACCAGGACGCCGCGCCGCCGGAGGCCGTCGAGGTGTTCTGCTATAGCCGCCACTTGCGCGGGCTGATCCGCACCCGGCTACAGCAGCTGGTTTCGGAATGTATCGATCTGCGCCTCTCCAGCAGCCGCCAGGAGCCGGGGCGCTTCAAGGCGGTGCGGGTGGCTGGCCAGACCTGGGGGCTGTTCTTCGAACGGCTGAGCGTGTCGGTGCAAAAGCTGGAAAATGCGGTCGAATTTTATGGCGCGATCTCCAACAACAAGCTGCACGGCCTGTCGATGCAGGTGGAGACCGATCAGGCACACCTGCCGGCGGTGGTCGATGGCTATGCCAGCGAGGGGATCATTCAGTTCTTTTTTGAGGACGGCGAGCGCGACGGCTTTAATATCTACATTCTGGATGAGTCCAACCGCGTCGAGGTGTACCACCACTGCGAAGGCAGCAAAGAGGAGTTGGTGCGCGACGTCAGCCGCTTCTATTCGTCATCCCACGATCGCTTTACCTATGGATCCAGCTTTATCAACTTCAACCTGCCGCAGTTTTACCAGATCGTCACGGTAGAGGGACGGGCGCAGGTGATCCCGTTCCGCAGCAAGGCGGTGACGCCGCCCGGCGCAGAGACGGAAGGCGACGGCGACGCCGCGCCGCGCCAGCAGTTCAAGGTGTATTAACCCCCGTTTAGCGATCCAGCGTTACCGGCACACCGGCCTGTGCGCTGCATGCCTCATTCAGTACCTGATGCAGGGGCGCGCCGCTGCGCGAGCAGCGCCATTGTCCGTCTCGGTAGTCAAAGTGATAGCCACCGGCGCGCGTCGCCAGCCAGATCTGGTGCAGGGGCTCTTGGCGATTAATCACAATTTTACTGCCGTTCTCAAAGCTCAGCGTCATGACGCCGCCGTTGGTCTCACAGTCAATATCCGCGTCGCTCTGGCAGGCGTCCAGGGCTTCTTCCAGCGCCTGCATCAGCCCGTCGGCCAACAGATGAAACTCGCTGTCATTCATAATCATTTCCTATTGCTTTTCAGTATCCAACTGCGATTATAGAAAGCTTGAACCGAGGAATCACAGGCATTAATACAATGAACAGACAATTCCGTAGTGCGCTGTTGGTGCTGTGCGCCGCGACGCTGGGCGGATGCGGGCTGAAAGGGCCGCTGTACTTCCCGCCTGCGCAGCAGGCTCCGGCGGCGCAAAAGGCGCCGGACGCCTATAGCGTGCAGGCGCCGTCTCATGAGCCGGTCGCCCAGACGCCGAATACGCAGACGCCTAACACGGCACCCGCCGCCGAGGCCGGGAAAGCCCACTGAGTTGCGCACCGTGTGCCAAGGGTAGACGTTTGCAGGTATTCATCAAGGGGTAGGGACATGCAGTTTGCCAAGATGCACGGGCTGGGTAATGATTTTATGGTGGTGGATGCCGTCACCCAGAACGTTTACTTTTCACCGGAGTTGATCCGCCGCCTGGCCGACAGGCATACCGGCGTCGGCTTCGATCAGCTGTTGGTGGTGGAACCGCCCTACGATCCCGATCTGGACTTTCACTATCGCATCTTTAACGCCGACGGCAGCGAGGTTGCGCAGTGCGGCAATGGCGCGCGCTGCTTTGCCCGTTTTGTTCGGATCAAGGGGCTGACCAACCGGCGCGATATCCGCGTCAGCACCCAGAATGGCCGCATGACGCTGCACGTAGGCGAGGACGATCGGGTGACGGTCAATATGGGAGAGCCGCAGTTTGAGCCGGGGCGTATCCCTTTCAAAGCCGCCAAGGCGGAGAAAACCTATATTTTACGCGTGGCGCAGCAGACGGTGCTGTGCGGCGCGGTCTCGATGGGAAACCCTCACTGTGTCCTGCAGGTTGAGGACGTCAGCCGGGCTCAGGTTGAGCTGCTGGGACCGGTGCTGGAGAGCCATGAGCGCTTTCCTGAGCGGGTAAACGTTGGCTTTATGCAGGTGGTCGAGCGTGACCATATCCGGCTACGGGTATATGAGCGCGGCGCCGGCGAGACGCAGGCCTGCGGCAGCGGCGCCTGTGCGGCGGTCGCCGTGGGGATCCAGCAGGGGCTGCTGGATGAGCAGGTGCAGGTGGATCTGCCCGGCGGTACTCTGCACATCCGTTGGCCGGGGCCGGGAACGCCGCTGTTGATGACCGGACCTGCCGCCCACGTCTATGATGGATTCATCCATTTGTAAACGGTAGGTAGCTATGAGCGAGAGGGATAGCCGCGACCTCCTTCAGCCGTCGCTGGCGGATGAGCAGGTTGTGGCCTATTTGCAGCAGCATCCTGATTTTTTTATTCGTAATGCCCGCCAGGTGGAGCAGATGATGATCCCGCACCCGGTGCGGGGGGCCGTCTCTTTGCTGGAGTGGCAGCTGGGCCGCCAGCGCCGGCAGATCGCCGCGCTGGATCAGGAGATCGAACAGCTCATCACGCTGGCGCGAGATAACGAGCGGCTGTTCGGCAGCCTGCTGGCGCTGCAGAGCCATTTGGCCTCGGCGCAAGACATGGACGACTTTCTGCAGCGCCTACAGCGCTGGGCCCGTTCGCTGGGGCTGTCCGGTGCCTATATTCGGCTGTTCGCCGATCGCTGGCGCCTTGGCGCGCCGTCGCGCTTTTCCCACCTGGCGATCGCCCGGTCAGACGTAGAGCTGCTGCGCATTCAGCGCCTGGGCGATGCCAACCACTATCTGGGTAGCCTGAATGGCCAGGAGCTGCTGCTGCTGCTGCCGCAGGCGCGCCACGTGGGGTCGGTCGCCCTCTCGCTGATGGGGGATTTCGCCGATCTGGGGCTGCTGGTGTTTACCAGCGCTGATGCGCAGCACTATCAGCAGGGAATGGGAACAGCGCTGCTGGAGCAGCTGGCGCGGCTGATCCCGCCGATGCTGACCCGCTGGATTGAGCGGCAATGACGTCCCTGCCCGAGGCGCTGAGTACGCCCGTCGCCGCGTTTCTACAGATGATGCGCGTTGAGCGTCAGCTCAGCCCGCGCACGGTTGAAACCTATCGTCGCCAGCTGGCGGCGAGCGCGGCGCTGCTGCTCGAAGGCGGTCTCTGCGACTGGGCGGCGCTGGATACGACGCGGGTGCGTTCGCTGGTGGCGCGCAGCCGCCGTCAGGGACTGGAGCCGGCCAGCCTGGCGCTGCGTCTGTCGGCGCTGCGCAGCTTTCTGGACTGGCAGGTCAGCCGTGGCGCTCTGACGGCCAATCCGGCCAAAGGCGTCGCTGCGCCGCGTCAGGGGCGCCACCTGCCCAAGAACCTGGATGTGGACGATGTTAATCGGCTGCTGGATATCGATGAGGGCGATACGCTGGCCGTACGCGATCGCGCGATGCTGGAGGTGATGTACGGCGGCGGTCTGCGTCTGTCGGAGCTGGTCGGTTTGGACTGTCGCCACGTCGATCTGACGACGGGTGAGGTCTGGGTGCTGGGGAAGGGCAGCAAAGAGCGTCGGCTGCCGGTGGGGCGAGAGGCGGTGCGCTGGCTGCAGACGTGGCTGTCGCTGCGTTTGTCGCTGCAGCCGCAGGATGATGCGCTGTTTGTCTCGCGTCTCGGCGGGCGTATCTCACCGCGCAGCGTGCAGAAGCGTTTTGCGGAGTGGGGCGTGAAGCAGGGGGTGACCAGCCATATTCACCCCCATAAACTGCGTCACTCCTTTGCCACCCATATGCTGGAGTCCAGCGGCGATCTGCGCGCGGTGCAGGAGCTGTTAGGACACGCCAACCTCTCGACGACGCAAATCTATACCCATCTCGATTTTCAGCATTTGGCTACCGTGTATGATGCCGCGCATCCGCGCGCCAAAAGAGGGAAAACGTGATGCACTTTTATCGCCCGTTACAGCGTCCTGCCGCGCTGACCTTTGATTTGGATGATACGCTGTACGATAACCATCCGGTGATCGTCCGCAGCGAGCAGGCCGCGTTGGATTTTTTACGCCGCCGCTTCCCCGCCCTGCAGGATTTCCAGAGCGCTGACTGGCAGCGCCTGCGCGCTGAACTGCGTGCCAGCGATCCGGAAATCTACCATGACGTGACTCAGTGGCGCTGGCGTACGGTGTACGAGGCGCTGTGGCGCGCCGGGCTGAGCCCGACGTACTGCCACGACGGCGCCGATGAGGCGATGGCCCACTTTGCCCAATGGCGCAGCCGTATCACGGTCTCCACCGAAACGCACCAGATACTGGCGGCGCTGGCGGCGCGCCTGCCGCTGGCGGCGATCACTAACGGCAACGCCGATCCGGCGCGCTGCGGTCTGGGCGCGTACTTTCGCTTCGTGCTGCGCGCCGGGCCGGACGGGCGCGCCAAGCCCTACAGTGACATGTACCTGGCCGCCGCCCGGCACTTCAACCTGGCGCCCGGGCAGATCCTGCACGTGGGCGACGACCTGACGACCGACGTCGCCGGCGCCGTGCGCAGCGGTATGCAGGCCTGTTGGGTGAACGATCGCGGTCGCTCGCTGCTGTGCGCCGCCGATGGGCGTCTGCTGCCCCACGTCGAGATTTCGCGGTTGGATTCGCTGCTCGCACTGATATAATTCCCGACAGCTTCTGTATAAATCTCCAGTAAAATGGTGCCGACGGCGCCATTTTCCCAGCCAAAAGACGGTGCCTATGGACGTATCTGACCTGCTTGACAGCCTGAACGATAAACAGCGCGAGGCGGTAGCCGCGCCGCGCAGCAACCTGCTGGTGCTGGCCGGCGCAGGCAGCGGTAAGACCCGCGTTCTGGTGCACCGTATCGCCTGGCTATTGGCGGTAGAAAACTGTTCGCCGTTCTCCATCATGGCGGTCACCTTTACCAATAAGGCGGCGGCGGAAATGCGGCACCGTATTGAGGCGCTGATCGGCACCAGCCAGGGGGGGATGTGGATCGGTACCTTCCACGGCCTGGCGCACCGCCTGCTGCGCGCCCACCATTTGGACGCCGGTCTGCCGCAGGACTTTCAAATCCTCGATAGCGAAGATCAGCTGCGTTTGCTGAAGCGCCTGATCAAGGCCATGAATCTGGATGAGAAACAGTGGCCCGCGCGTCAGGGCATGTGGTACATCAACGGCAAGAAAGATGATGGGCTGCGTCCGCAGCACATTGAAAGCTATGGTAACCCGGTGGAGCAAACCTGGCTGCGTATCTATCAGGCCTATCAGGAAGCCTGCGATCGCGCGGGTCTGGTAGACTTTGCCGAGCTGCTGCTGCGCGCGCACGAGCTGTGGCTGCACAAGCCCCAGATCCTGGAGCACTACCGCGCCCGCTTTAACAATATCCTGGTGGATGAGTTCCAGGATACCAACCGTATTCAGTATGCCTGGATCCGCATGCTGGCCGGTGACAGCGGCAGGGTGATGATCGTCGGCGATGACGATCAGTCGATCTATGGCTGGCGCGGTGCCCAGGTAGAGAACATTCAGAAATTCCTCGATGATTTCCCCGGCGCGCAGACGATCCGCCTGGAGCAGAACTATCGCTCCAGCGGCAATATCCTGCGCGCGGCCAACGCGCTGATCGAAAACAACGATGGTCGCCTGGGTAAAAAGCTGTGGACGGAGGACGGTGAAGGGGAGCCGATCTCCCTGTATTGCGCGTTCAACGAGCTGGATGAGGCGCGCTTCGTGGTTAACCGAATCAAGGCCTGGCAGGATAACGGCGGTGCCTTGAAAGAGTGTGCCATCCTGTACCGCAGTAACGCCCAGTCCCGCGTGCTGGAGGAGGCGCTGCTGCAGGCGGCGACGCCCTATCGGATTTACGGGGGAATGCGTTTCTTCGAGCGCCAGGAGATCAAGGATGCGCTGGCCTATCTGCGCCTGCTGTCCAACCGTAACGATGACGCCGCCTTTGAGCGGGTGGTGAATACGCCGGTGCGCGGTATCGGCGATCGGACGCTGGACGTGGTGCGTCAGACGGCCCGCGATCGCCAGCTTACCCTGTGGCAGGCGACCCGCGCACTGCTGCAGGAGCAGGTGTTTCCGGGGCGCGCCGCCAACGCGCTGCGCCGCTTTCTGGAGCTGATTGAGGCGCTGGCGCAAGACAGCGACGATCTCCCGCTGCACGTGCAGACCGATCGGGTGATCCGTGACTCCGGGCTGCGTCAGATGTATGAGCAGGAGAAAGGCGAGAAAGGGCAGACGCGCATCGAAAACCTGGAGGAGCTGGTGACGGCGACGCGCCAGTTCAGCTATGAGGACGACGATGATCTGTCGCCGCTGCAGGCGTTTCTGTCTCATGCCGCCTTGGAGTCCGGCGAGGGGCAGGCCGACGCCTATCAGGATGCGGTACAGCTGATGACCCTGCACTCTGCCAAGGGACTGGAGTTTCCCCAAGTTTTCATCGTTGGGATGGAGGAGGGGATGTTCCCCAGCCAGATGTCGCTGGATGAAGGCGGGCGACTGGAAGAGGAGCGGCGTCTGGCCTACGTCGGCGTGACCCGGGCGATGCGTAAGCTGACCCTGACCTATGCGGAAAGCCGACGCCTGTACGGCAAAGAGGTGTATCACCGTCCGTCGCGCTTTGTCGGCGAACTGCCGGAGACGTGCGTAGAAGAGGTGCGCCTGCGCGCCAGCGTGACGCGCCCCGTCAGCCATGCGCGTATGGGGACGCCGTTAAGCCAGAGTGACAGCGGCTATCGCCTGGGGCAGCGCGTCGCCCATGCCAAATTCGGCGAGGGGACGATTATCAACCTGGAGGGCAGCGGGGAGCATACCCGCTTACAGATCGCCTTTAAGGGCGAGGGGATTAAGTGGCTGGTCGCCGCGTATGCCCGCCTTGAGGTGCTGTAGGGACGGCGCCGAGTTGTGCAAGCCTGTTGACAGGCTTTTTCCTGTCGGCGTAACATGCGCGCACGATTAATCTGTGAGGACATACGCCTTGGACACACCCAGTAGATGCTGGCTCATTGGACCCGTACGCGGGTACAACTTCTAAGGCTATCCACCGATGCTGATGGCCTTAGTGGTTGTCAGCGACCTTTAATGCGTCGCAGAGTCAGATCTTATATGGTCTGAAACAGGCAGGTGACGTATCCCCGGTTTGTTTCCCGTGCTCCATGCGTGATCCTGAAGTCACCGCAACGGAGTTAAAGCATGCTAAGTGCATTTCGTTTAGACCACGGTCGCTTATCCCGTATGGAGCTGGATGACACGGACCATCTCACGGCGTCGCTGTGGGTGGATCTGGTCGAGCCCGAAGAGGATGAGCGCCGGCGCGTACAGAGTGAACTGGGGCAGAGTCTGGCCACCCGCCCGGAGCTGGATGATATCGAGGCCTCCGCGCGCTTCTTCGAAGATGAGGATGGCCTGCATATTCACTCCTTCTTCTATTACGAAGATGCGGAAGATCACGCCGGTAACTCCACCGTCGCCTTTACCATCCGTGAAGGGCGCCTGTTTACCCTGCGTGAGCGCGAGCTGCCGGCGTTTCGTCTGTACCGGATGCGAGCGCGCAATCAGATGCTGGTGGACGGCAACGCCTATGAGCTGTTGCTGGATCTGTTTGAAACCAAAATCGAGCAGCTGGCCGACGAGATCGAAAACATCTACAGCGATCTGGAGAAGCTGAGCCGAGTGATCATGGAGGGGCAGCAGGGCGATGAGTATGACGATGCGCTCTCGACGCTGGCCGAGCTGGAGGATATCGGCTGGAAGGTTCGCCTGTGCCTGATGGATACCCAGCGCGCGCTAAACTTCCTGGTGCGTAAGGCGCGTCTGCCCGCCAGCCAGCTGGAGCAGGCCCGTGAGGTGCTGCGCGATATCGAATCCCTGCTGCCGCACAATGAATCCCTGTTTCAGAAGGTCAACTTCTTGATGCAGGCGGCGATGGGCTTTATCAATATCGAGCAGAACCGCATCATCAAGATCTTCTCGGTGGTCTCTGTGGTCTTCCTGCCGCCGACGCTGGTCGCCTCCAGCTATGGGATGAACTTTGAGTTTATGCCGGAGCTGAAGTGGTCGTTTGGCTATCCCGGCGCCATCCTGCTGATGATCCTGGCGGGCCTTGCGCCCTATCTCTACTTTAAGCGTAAAAAATGGCTCTGAGCCCGCGCGCCTGTTGGTGAGTAACGGCCCCGCTGGGGCCGTTATTTTTTGTACATCTTCACGGGGAAAAATGCTTATCATAGCGTGAGGTGATCGGGGCAGGAGGCGCGGTGGAGCGTTTGGCGCACGCTGAACAGTGGAGCATATTGGCGGTCCTGTCGCTGGGGCTGGGGGGGCTATTCCTGTGGCTGCGTCTGCCCGCGGCGCTGCTGCTGGGGCCCATGCTGGCCGCCGTCGCGCTGGGGCTGCGGGGGGCGACCATTCGGGTGCACCGGCTGGCAATGCCGATAGCCCAGGCGATCCTCGGCTGTATGATCGCTCGCGCGCTGTCGCTGTCGCTTCTGTCGCCGCTGCTGGATGACTGGCCCGTGGTTCTGCTGGTGCTGCTGTGCACTCAGCTGTGCAGTGCGATCACCGGTTGGCTGCTGGTGCGCCTGAGCGATCTGCCCGGTCCCACCGGCGCCTGGGGATCGTCGCCCGGTGGGGCATCGGCGATGGTGGCGATGGCGGGGGAGTTTGGCGCCGACGTGCGGCTGGTGGCCTTTATGCAATACCTGCGGGTTTTGTTTGTCGCCGCGGCGGCGGCGCTGGTGGTCCGGGTGGGTTTGGGCGATGCGCCGCAGGGGGTGCCGCTGGCTCCCCCTTGGTTTCCCGCGCTGGGGTGGGCGTTTGTTGCCACGCTGCTCCTCGCAGGCGGCGGTGCCTGGCTGGGACGCCGCCTGCGTATTCCCGCAGGGGCCCTGCTGCTGCCGATGCTGATCGGCGCTCTGTGTAATACCACCGGTGTCATGACGCCGCAAACCCCGGAGTGGCTGCTGGCCATCGCCTATGCCCTGATCGGTTGGCAGGTCGGTCTGCTGTTTACCCGTACTCTCTTTGTCTTGGCGCTGCGCGCCCTGCCGCAGATCATTTTGTCAATTGCGGCTCTGATGCTGTGTTGCGCGTTGATGGCCTGGGGGCTGACGCAGGTGCTGCCGATCGATCCGCTCAGCGCCTATCTGGCAACCAGCCCCGGCGGGCTGGACACCATTGCCATTATCGCCGCCGGTAGCCAGGTGAATTTGGCCTTTGTCATGGCCCTGCAGATGCTACGCCTGTTTACCATTCTGCTGATGGGGCCGGCCGTTGCGCGCTGGATCTCGCGTCACGCCGCTTCAGCGCCGTAGGCGGCGCTGGGTGTAGAGCGCATCGATAATAAACAGCAGCAGCGCGCTCCAGATAAAGCCAAAGGCGATGAGCTTGTCGCGCGTCATCTGCTCGCCATAGCAGAGGGTCGCCAGCAGGAACATCAGCGTAGGGCCGAGGTATTGGAAAAAACCCAGGGTAGAGAGACGCAGACGGGTCGCTGCCGCGGTGAAACAGAGCAGTGGAACGGTGGTGACGACACCGGCGGCGATCAGCAGCAGGTTTAGCGACAGCGGATTAGCACTGAGGTGGCTGGTGGGCGAGTCGGCGGCGACGAACAGGTAGTACAGCGCCAGCGGCAGCAGCCATAGGGTTTCCATCAGCATGCCGCTCTGCGCATCGATGGCGATCTTTTTGCGCAGCAGGCCGTAGAAGGCGAAGCTGAAGGCCAGCCCCAGCGCGATCACCGGAACGGAGCCGAACTGCCATAGCTGAACCATGACGCCGACGATGGCCAATGCGACCGCCAGCCACTGCATCCGGCGAAAGCGTTCGCCGAGAAACAGCATCCCCAGCAACACATTGACCAAGGGATTGATAAAATATCCCAGGCTGGCTTCCAGCATGTGGTTATGATTGACGGCCCAGATATACAGCAGCCAGTTGCCCCCGATCAGGCAGGCGCTCAGCGCCAGCAGGGCAATTTTGTAGGGCGTATGGCGCAGGGCGTAAAGTTGACGCCAGCTGCGGCCAATGGCCAGCAGGATCAGCATAAAGAAAAATGACCAGATGACGCGGTGGGTCAGGATTTCCGTTGCGGGAACCTGCTGCAGCAGTTTGAAGTAGATGGGGGCGATGCCCCAGATTAAATAGGCCGTCAGTGCCAGAATGACTCCCTGGCGGGTGTGCTGTGTATCCATATTATTTTTCCGCGCTTCCCGCTGAATGTAGCGAGGGAGTGTACTGTATTTTTCATTTTATGCTCAGGGCTAAAATGGCGGTGCCGCGATGTCGGCAGGGCGGTGGCGAACGGCGTCATGGTCAGGCGTGTTAATGGTACCACCTGGGATGTGCGCGGCAGATCAGCTGCCCGCGGTGGACAGAGTATTTCAGAGAGCGATGTAGTGATGAATGCGTGTAAAAAATATTTAATGGCCGGAGTGGCGGCGTTGCCACTGGTGGCGCAGGCGGCGCCGAGTGCGAGTGAAAGCGGTGCGGCTCCCGCGCTGAGTGATAATGAGGGGGTGATCGCCAACATGCTGCGGCATTACGATAACCCGTTTACGCTCTATCCTTACTCCACCAACTATGTGCTGTATACCCAGACCAGCGATATCAATAAAGAGGCCATCAGCTCTTACGACTGGGGCGATCAGGCTAAAAAGAACGAGATTAAGTTTCAGATTAGCCTGGCATTCCCCATCTGGCGCGGTATCGCCGGCGATAACTCGGTGCTCGGCGCAGCCTACACTCAGCAGTCCTGGTGGCAGGCCTTTAACCGCAGCGAATCTTCTCCGTTTCGCGAAACCAACTATGAGCCGCGCCTGTTTTTAGGCTGGGCGACCGACTATCCCTTGTTCGGCGGCTGGGTGCTGCGCGATATTGAGGCGGGCGGAGTGCACCAGTCTAATGGCCGGTCGGATCCGACCTCGCGCAGCTGGAACCGCGTCTATACCCGTTTTCTGGCGCAGAACGGGAATTTTCAGGTTCAGCTGATGCCGTGGTATCGCATTCCGGAGAGTCCGAACAAGGACGATAACCCCGATATCACCAAGTACATGGGCTACTACGAAGCGGAGATGGGCTATCGCCTGGGCGAGAGCGTCTTCAGCCTACGTGGGCGCTACAACTGGAACAGCGGCTATGGCGCGGCCGAGCTGGGCTGGAGCTATCCGCTGACCCGCCACGTCCGTTTCTATACCCAGCTGTTCAGCGGCTACGGCGAGTCGTTAATCGACTATAACTTCCGCCAGACCCGCTTCGGCGTCGGCGTCATGCTGAACGATATCCTGTAACGCGGGACAAAATCGGCGCGTACGCCTAAAATAGCGCCGGTGTTTTTTTATGGTTTACGGGGAGCAGCGTGGCAACGGCAGCGGTTATTAATACAGAGAGGCTGGCAGAGGGGGTGCTTAAAGACACCTTCGGCTATCAGCAGTTCCGCCCGGGACAACAGGCCATCGTCGAGGCGGCGATAGCCGGGCGCGACTGTCTGGTGGTAATGCCAACCGGGGGCGGAAAATCCCTGTGTTATCAAATACCGGCGTTAGTGCGGGATGGGTTGACCATCGTCGTTTCTCCGCTGATTTCCCTGATGAAGGATCAGGTCGATCAGCTGCAGGCTAACGGGGTAAACGCCGCCTGCCTGAACTCGACCCTGAACCGTGAGCAGCAGCAGGCGGTCTACGCCGGCTGCCGCAGCGGGGAGATCCGTCTGCTGTACATCGCCCCAGAGCGGCTGATGATGGATAACCTGCTGGATACGCTGCCGCAGTGGAATCCTACGCTGCTGGCGGTTGATGAGGCGCACTGTATCTCCCAGTGGGGGCACGATTTCCGGCCGGAATACAGCGCGCTGGGGCAGATTAAGCGCCGTTTCCCGCAGATGCCGGTGATCGCGCTGACGGCAACCGCCGATGACGCGACCCGCCAGGATATCCTGGGCCTGCTCGATCTGCGCGATCCGCTGGTACAGGTCAGCAGCTTTGACCGCCCCAATATCCGCTATACCCTGATCGAAAAATTTAAGCCGCTGGATCAGCTGTGGCACTTTGTGCAGTCGCAGCGCGGGAAGTCAGGCATCATCTACTGCAACAGCCGCGCCAAAGTAGAGGACACCGCCGCGCGCCTGCAAAGCCGTGGCCTGAGCGTCGGTGCGTATCACGCGGGGCTGGACAATGGTCGCCGCGCCGAGGTGCAAGAGGCGTTTCAGCGCGATGATTTGCAGATTGTGGTGGCGACGGTGGCCTTTGGCATGGGGATCAACAAGCCCAACGTTCGCTTCGTGGTGCACTTCGATATTCCGCGCAATATCGAATCCTACTATCAGGAGACCGGGCGTGCCGGGCGCGACGGGCTGCCGGCGGAGGCGCTGCTGTTTTACGATCCGGCCGATATGGCCTGGCTGCGCCGCTGTCTGGAGGAGAAGCCAGAGGGCGCACAGAAGGAGATCGAGCGTCACAAGCTGAATGCGATGAATGCCTTTGCCGAGGCGCAAACCTGTCGTCGTCTGGTGCTGCTGAACTACTTTGGCGAGGGGCGACAGGAGAGCTGCGATAACTGCGATATCTGCCTGGATCCGCCCAAGCGCTACGATGGCCTGCTCGATGCGCAGAAGGCGCTGTCGACCGTGGCTCGCGTCGGGCAGCGTTTTGGCATTGGCTATGTGGTCGAGGTGCTGCGCGGCGCCAACAGCGCCCGTATCCGCGAATGGGGGCACGATAAGCTGTCGGTCTACGGCATTGGCCGCGAGCACAGCACCGAGCACTGGGTGAGCATTCTACGCCAGCTGATCCACCTGGGGCTGGTGACGCAGAATATTGCCCTGCACTCGGCGCTGCAGCTGACGGAGGCGGCGCGCCCGGTCCTGCGGGGAGAGGTCGCCCTCCCGCTGGCGGTTCCCCGGGTCATCAACCTCAAGGCGCGCAGCAGCGCACAGAAGAGCTATGGCGGCAACTATGACCGCAAGCTATTTGCCAAGCTGCGCAAGCTGCGCAAGGCGATCGCCGACGAAGAGAATATCCCGCCCTACGTCGTGTTTAACGACGCGACGCTGCTGGAGATGGCGGAGCAGATGCCGCTGCGGGCGGGCGATCTGCTCAGCATCAACGGCGTTGGCCAGCGTAAGCTGGAGCGCTTTGGCGCGCCGTTTATGACCCTGATCCGCGAACATCTGGATGAGGGGCAGGACTAGAGACGATCAGCGGCACTTTTGCAGCGTTATCTGCCACTCCGCGCCGGCGGCGATGCGCTGCTTTTCGGCAAAGCTGTCCATATTTAGCGCGACGGCGACGTTGAGCAGGCTGTTGAGATAGACTAGCGGTTGCCCCGGCGGCACATCGGCGAAGCTGTGCACATAGGGCGCGTGCCCCTGATAGCGCGTCTGACCCTGTTGGGCTATCGTGATGCACAGTCGATCGTTGAGCGCGATCCCCGCCTTTTCCAGCATCTCATCCCCGATATTGCTCCATAGATTGCCATACTGAACGTCCAGAATGGCAATGGTGCCGCTGACTTTCCCCGGCTGCCACTGCGCCTGCTGATAGGGAATTTCGGTTATCTGGTTCGGCAAGCGTGGGCCAACCTGCTCGAAACGGATAGTGCCCGAGGCCAGCCGAGCACCGGTATAGGCGTACACATCACGGCCGTGGAAGGTATATGACTTTTCCGACCCCTGCAGCCGGTTGGTCTGCTCATCGATCTCGCGCACGCTGTCGATCCCCAGCGTCTGGGCGACCAGCGTCAGCGTGCCATTATCCGGCGAGACGAAAAACTGGCCGTTTTTGGTCTTCAGCACTACGGAGCGCCGCTCGCTGCCGACGCCCGGATCGACCACGCTGACAAAAACGGTGCCTGCCGGCCAGTAACGGGCGGTCTGATGTAGCCGGTAGGCCGCCTGCCAGATGTCGTAGGGGGGGATCTCATGGGTCAGGTCAAAGAGGTGAATCTGGCTATCGACGCCGAAGGCGACCCCTTTCATCGCGGAGACGGCGCCATCTCGCAGGCTGAAATCGGTCTGCAGTACCAGCGCCTGCGCCGCCAGCGCGCCATGGATATAGAGCGTGCCGAGCAGCAGCAGGGTGAGTCGGATGATGCGCATGATTTTTTCCTCATTCCTTGAGTGACGTGGTAGCCCGCGCGGTGAGGGGCGGACTCGCGCTGTCCAAATAATGGACAGATCGGTTATTAATCAGTGCGCACATTATTTGTCAACGATGTTAGCATGGAGAAACCTTAATTCATGAGTTACCTCACATGATGCTGTTTCTAACCGTCGCGGTAGTCCACCTGCTGGCGTTAATGACGCCGGGACCTGACTTTTTCTTTGTTTCACAGACGGCGCTGAGCCGCTCCCGGGCCGAGGCGCTACGCGGCGTTGCCGGTATTTCGCTGGGGATCGTCATTTGGGCCGGCGTGGCGCTGATGGGGCTGCATCTTCTGTTAATGAAGATGGCCTGGCTGCACAGCATCATCACCGTCGGCGGTGGACTGTATCTGTGCTGGATGGGGCTGCAAATGCTTCGCGCCGCCCGCCGTCCTCAGGGCGATGCCCCGCAGGGGGTGACATCGCTGCACGGCGGCGCCTTCTGGCGCGGTTTCCTGACCAACCTCTCCAACCCCAAGGCGGTGATCTATTTTGGCTCGGTCTTCTCCCTGTTCGTCGGAGATGAGGTCACCGGCGCTCAACGCATCGGGCTGTTTATTCTGATCGTCAGCGAAACCTTTATCTGGTTCAGTCTGGTGGCGTCGGTATTTGCGCTGCCGGTCATGCGGCGTGGCTATCAGCGCATGGCGCGCTGGATCGACGGCGTGGCGGGGACGCTGTTCGCCGCGTTTGGCCTGCACCTGATCCTGAGTCGCTAATACGCGAGGGGTTACTGCATCAATAAAAAAACGGGGCGCGAATATCGCGCCCCGCTGTCATCGGTCGTCGGCGTTACAGCGCCATGAAGAACAGCATACCGACGATGGCGCCGGTGGTGCCGAGGATGGTTTCCATGACAGACCAGGTTTTCAGGGTCTGGGCTTCGGTGGCGCCGGTGAACTTACCGTACAGCCAGAAGCCGGAGTCGTTAACGTGGCTCAGGACGATGGAGCCGCCGGCGATGCAGACGGACAGGGCCGCCAGCTGTGCGCCGCTGTAGCCCAGCTCGCCGATGACCGGCAGAACCAGGCCGACGGTGGTCAGACAGGCTACCGTTGCGGAGCCCTGGATGACGCGTACGGCGGCGGCCAGCACGAAGCAGGCGACGGCGATGGGCAGGCCCGCGCCAATCAGCGAGTTCCCCAGGGCTGGGCCTACGCCGGAATCCACCAGAACCTGCTTAAACACGCCACCGGCACCGGTGACCAGCAGAATGATACCGGCGGGTTGGATGGCCGCGGAGCAGATATCCATCACCTTCTCTTTGCTCATGCCGCGGCGGATAGCCAGGCCATAGGTGGCCACCAGGCAGGCCAGCAGGATAGCGGTGAACGGATGGCCGATGAACTCCAGCCACTTGTACAGCTCGGACCCCTGCTCAACGAAGCGGGCGCCGATGGTTTTCAGGCCGACCAGTACCAGCGGGAACAGCACCAGCGCCAGGCTGAAGCTAAAGGAGGGCAGCTGCCCTTTGCCCAGGCTCGGCTCCTGAATATCTTTCGGCAGCGCCAGGGTGACGTGCTTGCTGATGAAGTTACCGTACAGCGGACCGGCCAGAATCATACCCGGGATGGCGGCGCACAGTCCGATCAGGATCATCCAGCCATAGTCGGCGCCCATCTGGGAGGCCAGCAGCATCGGGGTCGGCCCCGGCAGCAGGAAGGCGGCAGCCCCGGCTACGCCGGCAAACAGCGGAATGGCCAGCTTGACCACGTTGCCACCGGTGCGGCGCGCGACGGCGAACACGACGCCGATCAGCAGTACGATAGCGACGTCAAAGAACAGCGGCAGGGCGCACACCAGACCGGCGATGCCCAGCGCGTAGTGGGCACGCTTTTCACCAAAGCTCTTCAGCAGGCGGGCGGCGATCTGATCCAGTGCACCGGTTTCGTGCAGGATTTTACCGAACATGGCGCCCAGTGCGACCACGATAGAGAGGAAGCCCAGCGTGCCGCCCATCCCGTTTTGCATGGTCTGGGCAATTTTATCGATGGGCATACCGGAGAAGATACCGGCGCCGATAGAGACCAGCATCAGGGCCACAAAGGCGTGCATGCGCGCCTTCATGACCAGGAACAGCAGCAGCAGCACGGAGCCGACTGCGGTCATTACGAGGGTTAACGTACTCATCGTCGGTGCTCCTAGGCAATGATGGATTTAATGGTATTCAGGGTATCGGCCACCACGCTGTCCAGCGGCTGGCTGATGTCGATGGCGTATACGTCGCGCTCTTCGGTCGTCGGCTCTTCCAGGGCCGCAAACTGGGAAACCAGCATCTGCGGTTTGAAGAAGTGTCCTTTGCGCGCCAGCAGGCGGCTTTCGATCAGGGCGAAGTCACCCTGCAGGTAGATGAATGAGAGGTTGGTGTTACCGTCGCGCAGCATGTCGCGGTAACGCTTTTTCAGCGCCGAGCAGACGATCAGCGAGACGTCGTTGGTGCGCTGCATGGCGAAGACCGCATCGTTGAGGGCCTGGAGCCACGGCGTGCGATCGTCATCGTTCAGCGCGTGGCCGTCGGCCATCTTGCTGATGTTGGCGCGCGGGTGTAGGAAGTCGCCGTCCAGAAAGGCGGCGCCCAGCCGTTGGGCGACGGCGTTGGCGACGGCGGACTTGCCGCTGCCGGAAACGCCCATCAGAACAAAGACGTGTTTTTGCTGTTGGCTTTCGCTCATGCTGTATTCCCCGGTGGGCGGCACGTCGCCGCGCAATGCAATGTTACTGGTAACTGTTATGGGTAACATTCTCTGGTGCGCTGGAGAAATTAGCAACGAATGTTAAATGGTATGATTAATAACTGTGATGCTACTCGCAGTTGTTAGGGAGATGTAGGCAGGGCGCGCCGCGTAGCGGCAACCGCGATCGCGCCGGAGCGCAGCGGTGCGCGCGGGGGGTTAAATGCTGCCGCCGTGCAGCAGGGTAAAGCCGACATCGATGGCGGCGGCCTCGACGCTGCGCTCACCGCGCAGGCGCGCCAGCAGACGCTCGGCGGCCAGCTGGCCCATGCGCTGACGTGGGGTGAGCACGCTGGCGAGCTGCGGCTCCATCACTTGGCCAATATCGTGTCCATGGAAGCCGGCGATGGCCATATCCTGCGGGATGCGCAGTCCCAGGCGTTGGCATTCAAAGGCCGCGCCAACGGCCAGGTCATCGTTGGTACAGAAGATGCTGTCCATATCGGGGTAGCGCTTCAGCGCTTCGCGCAGCAGCTCGCCGCCGACGGAGTAGGAGGAGCTGCGCGGGATCATGACACTGCGCGGCGTCAGATCGGCGGCGCGCATTGCTGCTTCATAGCCCCGCTGCTTCATCACCGTACGCTCATCGAGCCGGGCGCCAAAGTAGACGGTGCGGCGGTGGCCGCGCGCGATGATGGCCTGGGTCATTGCTCGCGCGGCCTCCACGTTGTCGAAGCCCACGGCCATATCCAGGCAGGGGGAGACGCTGTCCATCAGCTCGACCACCGGGATGCCGGCGACCTCGATCATCTTCAGGGTGCGCGGGGTATGGTCGCGCTCGGCCAGGATCAGCCCGTCGATGTTGTAGGAGAGCAGGGAGGTGAGACGCTCCTCCTCTTTTTCTTTGCGGTAGCCGTAGTGGGCCAGCATGGTCTGGTAGTGGTGCTGGTCGGTGACGCTTTCGATACCGCGCAAAACCTCAGCGAAAACCTGGTTGGTTAGCGAAGGCAGCAGCACGCCGATAGCGCGGCTGGTCGCGTTAGAGAGAATATCGGGCGCCCGGTTGGGTATATAGCCTAGCTCATCCAGCGCCGCGGCGATTTTGCCGCGCAGAGGCAGCGAAACCAGCTCGGGGTTGCGCAAGTAGCGGCTGACGGTCATTTTGGTGACGCCGACGCGATCGGCTATATCCTGCAATACGGGGCGCTTTTTCTTCATTTTCAATGAAATATATACTCTTTATCGGAGGGCATCAGTGTAGCAAAAAATCAGTCGCCGGGCATGGGTCGCGCATGGTTTTCTACCCGAGGTTCCTGGACGCGCGACGGCGTAGGTGCGAGTAAAAAGGAATGGATCTCATTTGTGGCTTGACTCTGGAGTCGACTCCAACGTGTAAAGTCATCAGTAATAGCAAGATGAGTAATGATGCGAGGAGGAACCGATGACCCATAAACATATTCACTCCGGCGGGCCCGATGCCGCCTGTGGCTGCGGCCATCAGCATGCGGCGATGCAGCATGGCTGTAGCCGTCCGGCGCACGGTGCGCTGAAGATCAGTATGGCGTCGCCGTTGACGCCGGCCGCCGACGGTGCCTGCTGTATGGCGATCCACGATCATGATGGCGTCGAGGAGGACGCCGATCCCCACCCCTTGCCTCCCCTGGCGTCTGGGCGCCAGCGCTTCAGCTGGCGGGTGGAGGGGATGGATTGTCCCAGCTGCGCCCGCAAGATAGAAACGGCGGTCGCCCAGATTAGCGGCGTGGAGCGCGCTGCGGTCCTGTTTGCGACCCAAAAGCTGGTGGTGGATGCTCAGCAGGATCTCTCCCCGACAATTGAGCGGGCGGTACGCCAGGCGGGCTTTAGCCTGCAGGCCGTGGGCGCCAAGCGTGCGGAGAGCGCCGCGCTGCGTTGGCATGAGGTGATGCCGCCGATCGCGCTGGCGCTGCTGATGCTACTGAGCTATGGGCTGACGTTGATGGACCCGTCGCTGGGCCGGGTGGCCTTTATCGCCACAACGCTGGTCGGGCTGGCGCCGATCATGCTAAAAGCCATGCGCCTGATGCGCAGCGGCAGCTATTTCGCTATTGAAACCCTGATGAGCATTGCCGCGTTGGGGGCGCTGTTTATCGGGGCGACGCAGGAAGCGGCGATGGTCTTGCTGCTGTTTATGCTGGGCGAGCGCCTGGAATCCTATGCGGCTAACCGGGCTCGCAAAGGGGTCAGCGCCCTGATGGCGCTGGTGCCCGATGACGCGGTGGTGATTGAGCAGGAGCGGCGGCGCACCCTGGCCGTCTCTGCGCTGCGCCCCGGCATGGAGATCGAGGTCGCGCCGGGCGGTCGTTTGCCCGCCGATGCCGAGCTGCTGCAGGAGAGCGTGAGCTTTGACGAGAGTGCGTTGACCGGCGAATCGCTGCCGGTCGATCGTCAGCCGGGGGCGCGGGTTCCGGCCGGCGCGCTGGTCGTCGATCGGGTGTGCCGACTGCGGGTGATCTCACAGCCCGGACAAAATGCCATCGATCGCATTCTGCAGCTGATCGAAGAGGCCGAGGAGCGTCGGGCGCCGATCGAGCGGTTCCTGGATCGCTTTAGCCGTTACTATACGCCGGCGATCATGGCGCTGGCGCTGCTGGTGATCCTGATCCCGCCGCTGGCCTTTGCCCAGCCCTGGGACACGTGGATTTACCGGGGACTCACGCTGCTGTTGATCGGCTGTCCCTGTGCGCTGGTGATTTCAACGCCGGCGGCGATCACCTCCGGTCTGGCGGCGGCGTCACGTCACGGTGCGCTGATTAAGGGCGGGGCGGCGCTGGAGCAACTGGGGCGCGTGCGCACCATCGCGTTCGATAAAACCGGGACCCTGACGCAGGGGACGCCGCAGGTGAGCGGCGTATTCGGCGTGGAGGGCGTGTCGGCTGAGCGACTGCTGACGCTGGCGGCGGCGGTGGAGGTGGGCTCTCACCACCCCTTGGCCAAGGCGGTGATCCTTGCCTGTGAGCAGCGCGGCCTGCCGGTGGTGCAGGCTCAGGCCCGTCAGGCACAGGCCGGCATTGGCGTCGCGGGAGAGGTCGATGGCGTGGCGGTACAGGTCGCGGCGCCGAGTCGCCTGGCGCCAGAGACGCTGTCTGAGGCCTTGCTGACGCAGATCGCGGCGTGGGAGGCGCTGGGGCAGACGGTCGTGGCGGTCTTGTTGGATGGCGTAGCCATCGGGGCGATCGCCATGAGCGATACGCTGCGCCCGGACGCCGCGGAGGCGCTGGATGCGCTGCGGGCGCTGGGCATTGAGGCCGTGATGTTAACGGGGGACAACCCGCGCGCGGCGGCGGCCATTGCCGGCTCGCTGGGGATCGATTTTCGGGCCGGGCTGCTGCCGCAGGATAAGGTGCATCAGGTGGAGGCACTCAGCCGCCGGGCGGATACCGCGATGGTCGGTGACGGGATCAATGACGCGCCGGCGATGAAGGCGGCCAGTATCGGTATCGCCATGGGCGGGGGGACGGACGTCGCGCTGGAGACGGCGGATGCGGCGCTGACCCATAATCGACTGATCGGACTCGCGCAGATGATCGCCTTATCTCGGGCGACCCACGCCAATATTCGCCAGAATATTACGCTGGCACTGGGGCTAAAAGGGGTCTTCCTGATCACCAGCCTGCTGGGGATAACCGGGCTGTGGCTGGCGGTGTTGGCTGACTCTGGCGCCACGGCGCTGGTGACGGCGAATGCGCTGCGCCTGTTGCGCCGCCGTTAAGGCTGCCTGAGCAATAATTAACGTGCGTATCGTTACCGGAGAATGATACGCACGTTATGTTGCACGAAGTTACACTCATTTACTGCTATACTCCGCACCCTGCTTTTATTTCCACTCACTTTATAACACTTAACAATATGAATAATCGTGCATTGCTGTCCTGTCTGTCCGGCGTGCTGATGAGCGGTGTTACCCATGCGGCCACTCAGGATAATACCACCGAGCTCAGCAGCACCCTTCCCACCTACTATGGCTTGCCCCAGTCGCAGGCCCATGCGGCGGACAGCGTGCCAACGGCCCAGACGTCGGCGCCAGAAGCGCAAAAGGGCTCGATTCTGCCGATTTGGGGCGACGAGGCGCGCGCGCGCGGCTACGATCTGCCAGAGCCCTTCGGTATTAATGTTAACTATATGAATATGCGCCAAAATATTGTGGTGGATAGCATTAGTTTTAGCGGGTTGGGCTGGGACAGCTATTCGCTGCCGACGGATCTGTTCAACATTAAGGTGGGGAGTACCCGTCAGCGTAGCGTGACTCAAACGATTAAGCTGGATGCGTGGGTACTGCCTTTCATGAACGTCTACGGCATCGTAGGCAAGACGCGCGGCAGCTCGTTGTCCAAGGTCTCTGTCGATGCCGATCCCAGCCAATATCCGCTGGGCAGCATGGATTGGATCATCGCCACTGTCGTTAAGGGAATGAATAAGAGCGGACAGCTGCGCGATCTGGATTTCCAGCTGAACTTTAAGGGTACCACCTACGGCGCCGGTACGGTGCTGGCCGGCGGCTATGGCAACTGGTTCGGCCTGGTGGATATGAACTATACCCAGACCCGCTTCGATATTCTCGACGGTAGCATCGACGCCTTTACCCTGTCGCCGCGCGTCGGCTACCGTTTCACCACCCCCGGCATCGACGCCGTCGGCCTGCCGGACGGCAAGCTCAGCCTGTGGGTCGGCTCTATGTATCAGGATGTGCAGCAGGAGTTTAAGGGCAGCCTCAGCGATCTGTCGATGCCGGGCGGATTATCTGCGCTGATGGAGATTGCCAACAAGCAAGGTCAGGGCCGTTTCGATGTGCGCCAGCATCTGTCGTCGCCGTGGAACGTGCTGATCGGCGCACAGTATGAGATCACCCGTAACTTTAACCTGACCACAGAAGTGGGCTTTGCCGAGCGCAATAGCTTCTTTATCGCCGGGGAGTACCGCTTCTGATGCGCCGCCCCCTGATGACGCTGGCGCTGGTCTGCGCGCTCTCGCCGCTGGCGGGACAGGCGGCGCTGTTGCCGACGCGCGCGCAGATCGATGAGTGGCTGGGGCATCTGGGCGGCGACGATCGCTTCGATCCGGACAAGGGGATCGACTGGGGGATACTGCCGGGGCCGTTTTTCAATCCTGAGCTGGGGCTGGGGATCGGCGCCGCGGTGGCCGGGCTGTATCGCCCGGATCCCTCGGATACCACCAGTCAGAACTCCAGTATCACGCTGAGCGGCTACCTTAGCTCTACCGGCGCCTTTGGGCTGGGAGTCCGCAGCTACAGCTTTTTTGACAACGATCGCTGGCGTATCTTTGTCACCGGAGGGATCAGCGATACGCCGACCTACTACTGGGGACAGGGCTTCCGCGCCGGGGCCGACGACGACGGTCGGCAGAAATACACGGCGCAGTCGCTGCGGCTACAGCCAGAGGTGCTGTACCGGGTAGCATCTCAGACATACCTTGGCGTCGGCTGGTCGCTGTCGGCGATGCATGCCGCCGATGTGAAGCAAACGGATCGCCTGGCGCAGATTCACTATGGGCGTTCGGTATTCAGCTCCGGCCCCAGCCTATCGCTGCAGTATGACAGCCGGGACTTTGTACCCAATCCGCGCCGGGGGATGCTGGCGAGCCTACGCTACACCCACTATACGCCGGAAACGGGCAGCGATACCCGCTTTGATAACCTGACGACCCGCTTCAGTACCTACCACGCGCTGGATGAGACCCGCGTGCTGGCGTGGGAGATCGACGGTGAGTTCACCCAGGGGGCGGTGCCGTGGAATATGCTGCCGTCGCTCGGCGGCGATCAGCGGATGCGGGGTTACTACCAGGGGCGCTACCGCGATCGTAATCTGATTAGCTCACAGCTGGAGTACCGGCAGAAGCTGAGCTGGCGCCACGGCGTGGTGGCCTGGGCCGGCGCCGGCACGATGGGGCCAAACGTCAGGGAACTGGGCAGCAGTCGCTGGCTGCCCACCGTGGGGGTCGGCTACCGCTTCGCCTTTAAGCCCGGAATTAATATTCGTTTGGACTATGGCATTGGTCGCGGCAGCAGCGGTTTCTATTTTCAGGTAGGAGAGGCATTTTGATGGCGGTGGTTCGGGGATGCTGTGTAGCGCTGCTGGCCTGGTGCGGTTTGGCCGGGGCGTTTGGCCTGCCGATGAGCCTTGATCTGGCGCAGCTGCAGCCCCTGCAGGCGGCTCATGCCTGGCCGGTGAGCGCGCCTTTGCCGCCGCCGGATGGGCTGCGTCCCTGCTGCGCCTTCGGTTATGACCTGAACGCTGAGGCGCTGGGCGTCCCCATTCCCTTTTACCGTTTGAACAATGTGGTTGAGGCGGATGCGCTGGGTGGCCATCGCTACAACGATAGCCTGTTTGGCGCACTGGCCAGCCTGGCCGGCCTGGGCAGCGAGCGCAATGGCCTGGTATATACGCGTCGCGGGGGATTCCTGGATCTGGCGCACGTGCGCGATAGCGCGGATATGACGGTATACATCTTCAGCCATCTGTATCCGCGGCTGGGGCAGCCTTTTCACCTTGCGCTGGGCGATGAGCTCGCGCAGCGTCAGCTGGTGTTCTCTGCCTTTACGCCTCCGTCTGCGGCGCGGGAGCGCTACACCCTCGCGGCCTATTTAGCCGCCCGCCTGGCGTTTGAGGTAGCGGCCTGGCATGAGATTGCCCAGTGGTATGGCTATGAGTCTATCCCCGGCTTTTCGGAAGGGGTCTCGGCGTTTTCTCCGGAGGATCTCTATTCTAATCTGCTGGGAACGCGACTGGCCCTGACGCTGATCTTGAATGGGCATGCGGCCTCGCTGGGGCAGTACAGCGCGGCGCTGACGACGCTGCTGCCGCAGGCGCTGTGCCAGCTGCAGGCGCAGCCCGCCGTATTGACGCGTTTTCAGTTTGATATGCTGGACGGTAAATGGTGGGACAGTCGTCAGGCCGTACCGCAGAAGTTTCTGGTGCTTAAGCGCAACTATGATACCCGCGACGATCGCCTGCCCACCCCGGTTTCCGGGGAGCTGACGCCGCCGCTGCGCCTGATGCTGCCGGGGCAGGTGTACCGTTACGATCTGGCCACGCTGGCGGAGCTGCGCCTGCTGCCGGGCACGTCAATGAAGCGTCTACCCGCCCCGCCGCACTATTACACCTGGCGTGACTTCGCGCATTTAGCGGCATTCGCCGGTACACAGGATGCGCTGCAGCTTTCGCGTAAGCGTTAGAGGCGATGTCGATGTCTGTTTGTGCTTTGTTTGACCAGATGTAAACTCACTCCGGGCGGCGGTCGGCGTCGCCCTTGGGTAGAATAGCGCCCATCAACTGTATCGAATGGATATCTGCCGTGTTTCTACTGCTGGCGACCACGCTGCTGTGGGCCTTTTCGTTTAGTCTGATCGGCGTGTACTTGGCCGGTCAGGTCGATAGCTGGTTTGCCGTGCTGGTGCGGGTTGCGCTGGCGACGCTGGTCTTTCTCCCGTTTCTGCGCTGGCGCGGGGTGCGTCCGCGTCAGGCGCTGGCTTACATGCTGGTGGGCGCTTTTCAGTTGGGGCTGATGTACCTGTTCTACTATCCTGCGTTTCTGTATCTGACGGTGCCCGAGGTGCTGCTGTTTACCATTTTGACGCCGCTGTATGTCACGCTGATTTACGATCTGCTACAGGGGCGACGCCTGCGCCCAGGCTATTTGGGCAGCGCGCTGTTGGCGGTGCTGGGGGCGCTGATCATCCGCTATAACCCACTCAGCTCTCAGTTTTTACTGGGCTTTGCCCTGATCCAGGGGGCCAATCTCTGCTTTGCGCTGGGGCAGGTGGGATACAAGCGCCTGATGGAGGTGATGCCGCTGCCGCAGTATCGCGCCTTCTCCTGGTTTTATCTGGGAGCGCTGACGGTTGCACTTCCGGCCTGGTGGCTGTATGGCAATCCGCAGATGCTGCCGACCACCTCGCTACAGTGGGGCATTTTGCTGTGGCTGGGCGTCGGTGCTTCGGGGCTGGGGTATTTCATGTGGAACTATGGCGCGACGCAGGTGGATGCCGGTACGCTGGCCATCATGAACAATGCGCTGATCCCGGCGGGGCTGCTGGTGAATCTGGCCATCTGGCAGCAGCATCCTGACTGGTTCAGGCTGACGCTGGGTGGGACAGTGATCGCCCTGTCGCTTTGGGTGCACCGGCGTTGGATCGTACCACATCACGGACAAACGGCAGGGCGTCGCAGGCGTGGCGGCGCGCCAGCTGAATAAAGCCGTCCATCACCGACTGGCGCTGTTCTCCCGTGCGCAGCGCCGCATACAGTCGACGCCATAGCCCCTCACCCAGCGGTCGGGTAGTCAGCGCGCCCTGGCGCTCGGCGCTCTCCGCGACCCAGTGCGGCAGCGCGGCGATGCCCATTCCCGCGGCCGCCATCTGCAGCAGCAGCAGCGTATTGTCGACCTGTTTTAGCCGGGGGGCGATGCCGGCGGGCTGGAGAAAGTGGTTCCAGACATCCAGACGCTGCCGGGCCACCGGATAAATTAACAGCGTCTCCTGCGCCAGATCCTGTGGCCGAACCGCACCTCTGCGGGCCAACGGGTGCCCGGGGGCCATCACTAAACGCACTTCATAATCGAACAGCGGCGCATAGTACAGCGTGTCGCGCGGCAAAATATCCGAAGTCAGCACCAGATCCAGCTCCCCCTGCTGCAGCGCAGGCTGGGGATCGAAGGTGACGCCGGAGCGAAAATCGAGCGTGACCTGGGGAAACTGCGCCTGAAACTGGGTCAACGCCGGGGTCAGCCACTGAATACAGCTGTGACACTCAATGGCCAGACGCAGCGTCTGCTGCGGCGGTACCTGGCATGTCTGTAGGGCCTGCTGCACCTGGGGCAGCACCTGCTCAGCCAGCGCCAGCAGGATCTCCCCCTGGGGGGTAAAGCGCAGGGGCTGGCTCTTCCGAACAAACAGACGGTATCCCAGACGCTGCTCCAGTTCACTGAACTGATGGGAGAGGGCCGACTGGGTTTGGTGTAGCCGGGCGGCGGCGGCGGCCAGTGAACCGCCGCCGCGCAGAGCCTGCAGCGTTCTTAGGTGCTTCAGCTCGATCATGAGAAACCCTCAGTTAACAGGTGAACAGATTGCGCTTGAGTCCCCTACCTTACCCGCTGATTATAGATGTGTAAACATCTGGACATCTAAACATCCATAATCAGCATTGCGAGGTAAAAGAGGATGCAGGTAATCAGTCATACCCTGGGGTTTCCACGCATAGGGCTGCAGCGTGAGTTGAAAAAGGCACTGGAGGCCTATTGGTCGGGCAGTGCGCCCCAGAGCGCGCTACTGGCCTGCGGTGCCGAGCTGCGCGCCCGCCATTGGCGGCAGCAGCATCAGGCGGGAATCGATCTGCTGCCGGTGGGCGATTTTGCCTGGTATGACCATGTGTTGGCGACCAGTCTGATGCTGGGGAATGTCCCAGCCCGCCACCGGCGCGCCGATGGCGTGATCGATCTGGATACGCTGTTTGGGATTGCGCGTGGCCGGGCGCCCGGAGGAAAGCCCGCGGCGGCGGCGGAGATGACAAAATGGTTTAACACCAACTATCACTATATCGTGCCTGAGTTTACCCGGGGGCAGCGCTTTTCCTTTGGCTGGCGCCAGCTGCTAGAGGAGGTGGATGAGGCGCTGGCGCTGGGATACCGGGTAAAACCGGTGCTGCTGGGGCCGCTGACCTACCTGTGGCTCGGCAAGGTAAAAGGGGCGCCTTTCGATCGTCTCAGCCTGCTGGAGGAGGTACTGGCGGTATACCGTCAGGTGCTGGCCGCGCTGGCCGAACGCGGGGTTGAATGGGTGCAGGTGGATGAGCCGGCGCTGGTGCTGACGCTGCCGCCGGCGTGGCGCGATGCCTATCAGCATGCGTATCAGGCGCTGCGGGGGCCGGTGAAGCTGCTGCTGACCACCTACTTTGGCGATATCGGCCACCACCTGCCGACGATCTGCGCTCTGCCGGTGCAGGGGCTACACGTCGATCTGGTTCAGGGCGCGGGCGATGCGCTGGCGCTCCACCGTCAGCTGCCCGCCGACTGGGTGCTATCGCTGGGCGCGATCGGCGGCCGTAACGTCTGGCGCGCCGATCTGGCCGACTGGCAGACGCGTCTGCAGCCGCTGGTCGGTCAGCGGCCCGTCTGGCTGGGCAGTTCCTGCTCCCTGCTGCATACGCCTATCGATCTGAGCGCCGAAACCCAGCTGGATGAGGAGGTGAAAAGCTGGTTTGCCTTTGCCCTGCAGAAGTGCAGTGAGCTGGCGCTGCTGACCCAGGCCCTGAACGATCCGGCGTCGCGGCGGGAGGCGCTGCTGAGCTACAGTGCGCCGCTATACCTGCGACGTCGCTCGGAACGGGTTCATAACCCGGCGGTGACCGAGCGCCTGGCCGCACTAAGCGACGCGGATACGCAGCGTACCAGCGCATACCCCCAGCGCGCTCGGCGTCAGCGCCAGCGTTTTGCTCTGCCGCTCTGGCCGACGACGACCATCGGTTCATTCCCGCAGACGCCGGCTATCCGCACCCTGCGCCTCGACTTTCGCCGCGGTCAGCTGACCCCGCAGCACTACCATCGGGGGATCGCTGAACATATCCGTCAGGCGATTCGCGAGCAGGAGCGACTGGGGCTGGACGTACTGGTGCACGGCGAGGCCGAACGTAATGATATGGTGGAGTATTTCGGTGAGCAGCTGGCGGGGTTTGTGTTTACCTGTAACGGTTGGGTACAGAGCTATGGCTCACGCTGCGTGAAGCCGCCGGTGATCGTTGGGGATATCAGTCGGCCCGCGCCGCTAACCGTCGAATGGACCACCTTTGCTCAGGCTCAGACCTCCCGGCCGGTGAAGGGCATGCTGACCGGTCCGATAACGATGCTGTGCTGGTCGTTTGCTCGTGAAGATGTGCCGCGAGAGGTGATCGCTCGTCAGCTGGCGCTGGCGCTGCGCGACGAGGTAGACGACCTGCAGCGCGCGGGGATCGGCATCATTCAAATCGACGAGCCCGCGCTGCGCGAGGGCCTGCCGCTGCGTCAGGATGAGTGGCAGGCGTACCTGGCGTGGGCCGTGGCGGCGTTTCGCCTAACGGCGGCGGTGGCGTACGATGATACCCAGATCCATACCCATATGTGCTACTGCGAGTTCAATGACATCATGGCGGCGATTGCGGCGCTGGATGCCGACGTGATCACCATTGAAACGGCGCGATCGGATATGGAGCTGCTGGAGGCCTTTTCTCGCTTCGACTATCCCAATGAGGTCGGCCCCGGGGTGTACGATATCCACTCACCGAACGTGCCGACGCAGGCGGCGATGGTCTCGCTGCTGCGTCGGGCGGCACAGCATATTCCCGCCGAGAGGCTGTGGGTGAATCCGGACTGTGGTTTAAAGACGCGCGGCTGGGAGGAGACCCGTCGTGCGCTGAGTAACATGGTGGCGGCGGCGCGTTTGCTGCGCGCGCAGACGCAGGCGTAAAAACGGGCGGGAGCGACGGCTCTCGCCCGCAATACCGTGGAGATACTTAGTCCTGCAGCAGACGGCGTGCGGCATCGACGACGATTTTTACCGCGTGCGATTCGGTCTGCTTCATGGTTTCCGCGTTAGGGATCTCTTGCTGGGTGCGGTTGACGATGACCCCGGCGACCATCCCGGCGCGCAGCCCCTGGCTGGAGCACATGGTCAGCAGCGTGGCGGACTCCATCTCGAAGTTCATCACGCCCATCTCTTGCCACTCTTTCATCGAGCCGCGGAAACGGCGGGTGACGCGGCCTGAGAAGGTGTCATAGCGCTCCTGACCCGGGTAGAAGGTGTCGGAGGAGGCGGTGATCCCGACGTGGGTCGCGGCGCCGACGGCGCGGGCGGCATCGACCAGCGCGGTGGTGCAGGTGAAGTCGGCAACGGCCGGGAACTCCATCGGCGCGAAGTGCAGGCTGGCGCCGTCAAGGCGTACGGAGGCGGTGGTGACCAGCACGTCGCCGACGTTGATGTGCGGCTGAATGGCGCCGGTGGTCCCGACGCGCAGGAAGGTACGGATACCCAGCTGTGCCAGCTCTTCCACGGCGATGGAGGTCGACGGACCGCCGATACCGGTGGAGCAGACGATGACAGCCTTACCGTCCAGCTCGGCGCGCCAGCTGGTGAATTCACGATGGGAGGCCAGCTTGACCGGGTTCTCCATCAGTTTGGCAATTTTTTCCACGCGCTCCGGGTCGCCGGGCACGATGGCCAGCGTAGCACCGTGCAGATCGCTTTTGGCCAGTCCGAGGTGGAATACTTCAGGTTTAGACATCGCTGCTGACTCCTGTGTCATCGTTATCCTCCGCTGAGGAACAAGGGATCACTCTACTGAAATTCGTAGGATAAATGCGTGACTCAAGTCACTTGGTGTGAAGAAACGGTATCATGATCGACAAAAAACTGTGATTATTTTCACAATATATGGCTATAACGTAGGAATTTTAGACAGATTCCTGTGATGAGCATGGCAGATCTTTCGCCTCTGCGCCGCTCCGCGCGTCGCCTTCCCGCGGCTGCCGCTCGGGGGCGTTTTTCGACCGTTTAATTCGCCCGGTTGCCGCTGGGCGATCTGCGATGACGCTGGCGGCGCCAAAGTGGTTAGGGTGATCCCTGAAAAATCCTCAGGGGAGATAATAACCATGCAACATGCGATTACCTTCGTGCTGGCAACGCTGTGTATTCTTGCTATTTGCTACCGTCTGTACGGCCTGTTCTTCGTGCGAAAGGTGCTGCGTGCCGACGATAGTGAAGTCACACCCTCACATACCTATGAAGACGGCAAAGACTATGTACCGACCAAGAAGTGGGTCAACTTCGGCAGCCATTTTGCCGCTATTGCCGCCGCGGGGCCGCTGGTCGGGCCGGTGCTGGCCGCGCAGTTTGGCTATCTGCCGGGCTTCCTGTGGCTGCTGATCGGCTGCGTCATCGGTGGGGCGGTACACGATACGGTGGTGCTGTTCGCGTCGATGAAGCATCAGGGCAAGTCACTGTCCGAGGTGGCTAAATCGGAGCTGGGGCCGATTGCCGGCTGGTGTACCGGTTTGGCGATGCTGTTTATCATCACCATTACCATGGCCGGCCTGTCCATGGTGGTGGTTCATGCCCTGGAGCGTAACCCGTGGGGGACCTTCGCCGTCTTTATGACTATCCCGATCGCCATCTGCGTCGGGCTGTGGGAACGCATTACCGGCAGCATGAAAGGGGCGACCTATGCCGGGATTGCCGCAATTATTCTGTGCGTTTTTGCCGGACCCTACATTCAGCACACGACCTTCGGTGAGTGGCTGACCTGGAAGTCCTCAACCGTAAGCCTGCTGCTGCCGGCCTATGCTTTCTTTGCGACGGCGCTGCCGGTCTGGATGCTGCTGACGCCGCGCGGCTACCTGTCTAGCTTTATGAAGATTGGGGTCTTCGGCGCGCTGGTGGTCGGGGTGGTCTTTATCAACCCCGAAATTCAGTTTCCGGCGATCACCCAGTTTATTCACGGCGGAGGCCCGGTACTGTCTGGGCCGGTATGGCCGTTTATCTCCATCACCATCGCCTGTGGCGCTATCTCCGGTTTTCACGCCTTTATCGGCTCCGGCACCACGCCGAAGCAGATCGACAAATGGAGCGACATTCTGCCGGTGGGCTTTGGCGCGATGCTGGCGGAGTGCGTCGTTGGGGTGATGGCGCTGATCGCCGCCACCTCGCTGCACCCGGCGGACTACTTTGCCATTAACTCCAGCGCGCAGGCCTGGGCCGGGCTGGGGATGGAGGTCGTCCACCTGCCGCAGCTGAGCCAGGAGATTGGCCTGGATCTGTACGGGCGGACCGGCGGGGCGGTGACCCTGGCGGTCGGGATGACGGATATCTTTATTCGGGTGCCGTGGTTTAGTAGCCTGGCTTCCTACTTCTTCCAGTTTGTCATCATGTTCGAAGCGGTCTTTATTCTGACGGCCGTCGATTCCGGTACCCGCGTGGCGCGCTACCTGCTGCAGGACTTCTTGGGCGATCTGTGGGCGCCGCTGAAGCGTACCGACTGGCTGCCCGGCTCGATTTTCTGCTCTGTCGTTGCCTGCCTGCTGTGGGGGTATCTGCTCAACTCCGGCGATATCAACTCGGTATGGGCGCTGTTTGGCGTCTCTAACCAGCTGATGGCCTCCGTTGGCCTGATCATCGGTGCCACCATCATTCTGCGTCTGGCGACCAAGCGTATTTACATGCTGACCTGTATCATTCCGCTGGTTTATCTGTTTATTACGGTGAACTACGCCGGTTACTGGATGGTGAAGCACGTGTACTTTAACCCGCAGGCGGCGGGCTATAACCTGTTCAACGGGACGATCTCGATCATCATGCTGGTGCTGGGCATGGTGATCCTGCTGTCGGCCCTGCGCAAATGGCGTGAGCTGTGGATTAAACGCGGCGATGAGCTGGCCGCGGCGCAGGCGGAGGCAACGGCCTGATCTCGCGCTGCCATACGCGCTTTGATAACAACCGACGGTCGATTTAACGGCCGTTGGTTTTTTATCGGGGTGACTACGGGTAAGCTGGACGCTTGACCGTCGTAGGAGGAATGAGGGCGTGCTAGACAGCATTATTCAAGGGACCATCGAGTTTGTCCGCCTGCATCAGGGCTGGGCGGTACCGCTGGTATTTTTCCTGGCCTTTGGCGAATCGCTGGCCTTTATCTCCCTTTTACTGCCGGCGACGGTGATCCTCTTTGCGCTGAGCGCCCTGCTGGGCGAGGGCGGCGTTCCGTTTGTCCCTGTCTGGCTGGCGGCCGCAGGCGGCGCCTTTCTCGGCGACTGGCTTTCCTATTGGCTTGGCTACCACTATCAGCATCAGATCGGCCATATGTGGCCGCTGTCGCGCAGCCCGCAGATACTGCAGCGTGGCCACCGTTACTTTGCGCGCTGGGGATTTTGGGGCGTCTTCTTTGGCCGTTTCCTGGGGCCCCTACGGGCCGCCGTGCCGCTGGTCGCCGGGATCTGCGCCATGCGGCAGCGCTATTTTCAGCTGGCCAATCTGCTTTCTGCGCTGATCTGGGGCGCGGGGATTCTGGCGCCGGGCATGCTGGGCATACGCTGGCTGGGCCAGTGGATAGGGTAGCATTTTGCTGTGCGCCGTTTCGCATTCTGAACGGGTAATCTCTGGACATCCATACAGTTGCTGATTACCGTGTCGGGCAGGGATCTCACGGGGAGAGGCAGGGTGGAGAACGTAACGCTTTGGATACTGGCGGCATCGCTAGCCGGGATGGCCATCGGTTGGTTGGCGGCGGCCCTGCGGGCGCAGCAGGCGCGGGTTGCCCATGAGCAGGCGCTGGGTGCGCTGGATAGCCAGCTCGCCGCCGCCCAAGAGCGGATAGCCCAGCAGCGGCTGTGGCACGAGGAGTGCGAGCGTCTCAACCAGGAGCTGCGCGCTCAGCGTGACGTCAATAGCGCCCAAGAGGCCGAGCTGCGCGAGGTGACGATCCGGCTGGAGGAGACGCGCATGGGCGCAGAAGAGAAGCAGCGTCTGCTGCTGAACGCGGAGCAGCGCCTGAACGTCCAGTTTGAGAATCTGGCTAACCGTATTTTTGAGCACAGCGGTCGGCGGGTAGAGGAACAAAATAGGCAGAGCCTCGATGCCCTGCTGACGCCGCTGCGCGAACAGCTCGATGGCTTTCGTCGCCAGATCAACGATAGCTTTGGCCAAGAGGCCCGCGAGCGCCACACCTTGACCCACGAGATCCGCAGCCTGCAGCAGATGAACGCCCAGATGGCGCGCGAGGCGCTTAACCTGACGCGTGCACTGAAGGGGGACAACAAGATGCAGGGCAACTGGGGCGAGGTGGTGCTGAGCCGGGTGCTGGAGTCCTCCGGCCTGCGCGAAGGGCATGAATACCGCACTCAGGTCAGCGTGCAAACGGAAGAGAGCGGGCGCATGCAGCCGGATGTGGTGGTACACCTGCCCCAGGGAAAAGATGTGGTGGTGGATGCCAAAATGTCGCTGGTGGCCTATGAACGCTTTTTTAACGCGGAGGATGAGCGTGAGCGTGAGCTGGCGCTGCAGCAGCATATTCTGTCGCTGCGGGCCCATATTCGCCAGCTGGGGCGAAAGGATTATCAGCGGCTACCCGGCCTACGCACCCTGGACTATGTGCTGATGTTTATTCCCCTCGAGCCCGCCTTTTTGGCGGCGATCGAGCGCGATCCCGAGCTGATTAGTGAGGCGCTACGTCACAATATTATGTTGGTAAGTCCGACAACATTGCTGGTGGCTTTGCGCACCATCAATAATTTGTGGCGCTACGAGTACCAAAGTCAAAATGCGCAAAAAATCGCTGATCGTGCAGCCAAGCTATACGATAAAGTGCGCTTGTTCGTCGATGATATGTCCACGCTTGGGCAAAGTCTGGAGCGAGCTCAGTCAAGTTATCGCCAGGCGATGAACAAACTGAGCCACGGGCGTGGTAATCTGATAGGCCAAGTGGAAAGTTTTCGCGGGCTGGGCGTGGAGGTGAAACGTCCGATCAGCCCGGCGCTGGTACAAGAAGCCTGCCAGCTGCCACAGGACGGAGATCCCGCAGCGGTATCCGGCGAGGTGGTGGCGCATCACGGGACTCCCTCTGTGCAGTAAGGGCCCGCGCCGTCCGCGCTCCACCCTATCGTTGACACTGTGTTGCCCGCAGAGGGCGACGTTGAGGCTTCCGCGCCGCATGCGGAGGCCATGCGACCACCAATTTTAGGCTAAGGAAAGAAATGGTAGATCAAACGCCGGAAACCACTCACTTTGGTTACAAGACCGTCGCCGCCGCTGATAAGGCGGGGAAAGTAGCGCAGGTGTTTCACTCCGTGGCGGGCAAGTACGACCTGATGAATGATCTGATGTCATTCGGTATTCACCGCCTGTGGAAACGCTTTACCATCGACTGCAGCGGCGTACGCCAGGGGCAGCGCGTTCTCGATCTGGCCGGGGGTACCGGCGATCTGGCCGCCAAGTTCTCGCGTATGGTCGGCGAGCAGGGGGAGGTGGTACTGGCCGATATCAATGATTCGATGCTGAAAATCGGGCGCGAAAAGCTGCGCAATATGGGGATCGCCGGCAACCTGAACTACGTGCAGGCCAACGCCGAGGCGCTGCCGTTCCCAGAGAACTATTTCGACTGCATTACCATCGCCTTTGGCCTGCGTAACGTAACGGACAAAGACAAGGCGCTGCGCTCCATGTTCCGGGTACTGAAGCCGGGTGGACGCCTGCTGGTGCTGGAGTTCTCCAAGCCCCAGTTCGCCGCGTTGAGCAAGGCCTATGACGCCTACTCTTTCCATATTCTGCCGCGCATCGGTGAAATGGTGGCGCACGATGGCGACAGCTACCGCTATCTGGCGGAGTCCATTCGTATGCATCCGGATCAGGAGACCCTGAAAGGGATGATGGCGTCGGCCGGGTTTGAAAACACCACCTACGATAACCTGACCGGCGGTATCGTTGCGCTGCATCGTGGCTACAAATTTTAATCTGAAGGAATCGGCATGCTGACCCCTTTGTGCACAGCGCTGCTGGAAACGGCGCTGAACGCTGCGCTGTATCGGGATCGCGCGCTTCAGTCTGCCCGCCAGCGTCTGGCTGGCCGGGTGCTGCAGATTTCGCTGGCGGAGCTAGAGGATCCTTTTTTCCTGATCTTTAGTCAGCGTCAGGTCGATGTGTTGGCCCAGTGGGAGGGCGCCGTCGATTGTCAGGTGACGACGCGGCTGTCCGTGCTGCCCCAGCTGCGCGCACGCCGCCAGCTGGCGGCATTGATGCAGTGCGGTGATCTGCGCGTCGATGGCGATATTCAGGTCGTGCAGCAGCTGGTTGCTCTGCTGGATTTGGCCGAGTGGGCGCCGGCTGAGCTGCTGGCACCCTATACCGGTGATATTGTGGCACAGGGGCTGTGCTCTGTGGCTCAGCGGAGCGGGCATGCGCTGCTGGGGTCCCTGCGGCGCCAGCGCCACTACGCGCGCGATGCGCTGATCGAAGAGTGGCGTTTAGCACCCGGTACGCTGGAGTTTACCTGGTTTCAGGAGGAGGCCGCTGCCCTGCAGCGCCAGGCATCGGCGCTTGAACAGCGTCTTGCCCGACTGGAGAAATGCGTATGACGCCCAGTGAACTGCGCCGACTTTGCCTGATTATTCGGGTCTTTCTCGCCTATGGTCTGGATGAGCTGATCCCCCCAATGCGGATTACCCTGCCGCTGCGTATCGGGCGTCGCTGCCTATTCTGGATGCGTAACCGTCACGGGGACAAGCCGCTGGGAGAGCGGCTGCGCCTAGCGCTGCAAACGCTGGGGCCGGTGTGGATCAAGTTTGGTCAGATGCTGTCGACCCGGCGCGATCTGTTTGCGCCAGCCATCGCCGATCAGCTCGCGCTGCTGCAGGATCGGGTCGCGCCGTTTGACGGTGCGCTGGCGCGGCGGCAGATTGAGGCCGCGCTGGGGGGGCCGCTGGAGCAATGGTTTGACGATTTTGACAGCCAGGCGCTGGCGTCGGCCTCTATTGCGCAGGTGCATACCGCGACGCTGCGTGAGAATGGCCGAGAGGTGGTGCTTAAGGTGATCCGTCCTGATATTCAGCCGATTATCCGGGCGGATGTACGCCTGATGTACCGGCTGGCGGGATGGGTGCCCAAGCTGTTGCCTGACGGGCGCCGCCTGCGTCCGCGGGAGGTCGTCCGTGAGTACGAAAAGACCCTGCTGGATGAGCTGAATCTGCTGCGCGAGGCGGCGAATGCGATCCAGCTGCGGCGCAACTTCGATGCCAGCCCGATGCTGTATGTGCCGGAGGTGTTTTCCGACTATTGCCGTGAGTCGGTACTGGTGATGGAGCGGATTTACGGGGTGCCGGTATCCGACATTGCAGCGCTGCGTGCGCAGAACACCAATATGAAGCTGTTGGCTGAGCGTGGGGTGCAGGTCTTTTTTACCCAGGTGTTCCGCGACAGCTTCTTCCATGCCGATATGCATCCGGGCAATATCTTTGTTAGCTATGAACACCCGCAGGATCCGCAGTATATCGGGATCGACTGCGGCATTGTCGGCAGTCTGAACAAGGCGGACAAGCGCTATCTGGCTGAAAACTTTATTGCTTTCTTCAATCGGGATTACCGTAAGGTTGCAGAGCTGCACGTCGACTCGGGCTGGGTGCCGCCGGATACCAATGTCGAAGAGTTTGAGTTTGCTATCCGCACCGTATGTGAGCCGATCTTTGAGAAGCCGCTGGATCAGATTTCGTTTGGTCACGTGCTGCTCAACCTGTTCAATACCGCACGGCGTTTTAATATGGAGGTTCAGCCTCAGCTGGTGCTCCTGCAGAAAACGCTGCTGTACGTCGAAGGGCTGGGGCGTCAGCTGTATCCGCAGCTGGATCTGTGGACCACCGCCAAGCCCTTCTTGGAAAACTGGCTGCACGATCAGGTCGGACTGCCGGCGCTGATGCGGGCGCTGAAGGCTAAGGCGCCCTACTGGAGCGAGAAGCTGCCGGAGCTGCCGGAGCTGCTGTATGACAGCCTGCAGCAGCAGCGTCGTCTACAGCACAGCATGGATAGCATGACGCACCGCCTGGGGCAGCAGGGCAACAGACAGGGCCGCGCGCGCTATCTGTTCGGCATTGGCGCAACCCTGTTGCTCAGTGGTACCATCCTGACCATGGCGAATATTGCGCTCTGGCCGATAGGGCTGTATGTTGCTGGAGTCGTGATCTGGCTCGCAGGCTGGCGTTATACCCGGTGATCCATACCCCGAATTAGGGAGATGTCGAAGGCCGAAAGGCGTTCAAAATGACGATGTGTACCGTATAATGCGGCGTCACGAATATAACCCCTTGCGATAGAGGTGAGTAAAAATGGGCGGTATCAGCATTTGGCAGTTGTTGATTATTGCAGTGATCGTGGTGTTGCTGTTTGGCACCAATAAGCTGCGTACTCTGGGTTCGGATCTGGGCGCATCGATCAAAGGCTTTAAGAAAGCCATTGGCGATGAAGAAAAAACGCCTCCCTCCACCAATGCAAACAGCAGTGCGGCACCTCAGGATGCAGATTTCAAATCGATCGTTGAGCAGCAGCCTGAAGTGAAGAAAGAAGAGTCCAAGAGTCAGAATAAAGAGCAGGTGTAAACCGTGTTTGACATCGGATTTAGTGAACTGCTGCTGGTAATGGTCATCGGCCTGGTGGTGCTTGGGCCGGAGCGGTTGCCGGTAGCGGTGCGTACGGTTGCGGGATGGATCAGGGCGCTGCGTTCGTTGGCAACGTCGGTTCAGAACGAACTGTCGCAGGAATTGAAGCTGCAGGAGTTGCAGGACAGTCTCAAGAAGGCCGAATCGGCCGGCTTGCAGAATTTGACGCCGGAGCTGAAGGCCTCCATGGATGAACTGAAGCAGGCGGCCGAATCAATGAAACGCAGTTATCATTCAGAGATCACTGGATCCGATACGGAAAAGGAGCCTTCGGCGGCGGAAACGATCCCACATGCGGATATGCCCAAGCCGGAGGCTGACGCAGCGCTCGCGCCGCGTCAGAGCGCGGTGCAGGAAGCACCGGCTGCGCAGGCCGCCCCCGCCACCCACGCCGATGCCGTGACTGCCAGTGCGCAGCCCGCATCTTCTCCTTCCACCTCACACGATAGTTCGCAGCATGGCCGTTGAAGATACCCAGCCGTTGATTAGTCATTTGATCGAGCTGCGTAAGCGGCTGTTGAATGCAATTATTTGTATCCTGGTGGTATTCCTGGCACTGGTCTACTTTGCCAATGATATCTACCACCTGGTTTCTGCCCCGTTGATCAATCAGCTGCCGCATGGCGCCAGCATGATCGCGACCGACGTGGCGTCCCCCTTCTTTACGCCGATTAAGCTGACCATGATTGTGTCAGTTTTCGTCTCCGCGCCGTTTATCCTGTATCAGGTCTGGGCCTTTGTGGCGCCGGCGCTGTACAAGCATGAGCGCCGGATGCTGACGCCGCTGCTGGTCTCCAGTACGCTGCTGTTCTATATCGGCATGGCGTTTGCCTATTTTGTGGTCTTTCCGCTGGCGTTTGGCTTTTTTGCCAAAACCGCGCCGGCCGGGGTGACGATTGCTACCGACATCAATAACTACCTCGACTTTGTCATGGCGCTGTTTATGGCGTTTGGCGTCTCGTTCGAGGTGCCGGTTGCTATTATTCTGCTGTGCTGGACTGGCGTTACCACCCCGGCAGAGCTGAAGAAAAAGCGGCCCTACGTTGTCGTCGGCGCCTTCGTTGTTGGCATGCTGCTGACGCCGCCGGACGTCTTTTCGCAGACGCTGCTGGCGATCCCGATGTGTCTGCTGTTTGAAGTCGGCGTCTTCTTCGCGCGTTTCTATGTCGGCAAGCGCCGTCGCGATCCGGAAGAAGAGGATGAAGACGAGGCGTCACACGATGAAGAACAGCCCAAAGCGAGCTGATTCTCCCTTTACTTCACAGGCCGCCCTTAGGGCGGCCTGTGTGCTTTGGTCGGGACGCAGGCGATGGCGCTTGTTGTCCCGGTGCCGATGCGCAGCTACGCTGCCGGAATGAGCCGTCGTGGATGCCACTCCCGTGGCGAAGTGGCGCTCTTAGCACTAGGAGGAGTAGACCGATGCTGGATATCGGTGTCAATCTAACCAACGGCCAGTTTAGCGGCGATGTGCCGCAGGTGGTTGCTCGAGCGCGTCAGGCGGGATTAAATGGTATGATAATTACCGGTACTAACCTGACGGAAAGCGCGCAGGCTCTGCATCTGGCGCAGGCATACCCTGACTTTTGCTGGGCGACGGCCGGCGTGCATCCCCACGATGCCCATCGCTGGAATGAAAATAGCGCCGCCGATCTTGAACCGCTGCTGCGTTCACCGGCGGTCGTTGCCGTCGGCGAGTGCGGGTTGGATTTTGCCCGTAACTTCTCGACGCCGGCGCAGCAGGAGGCGGCCTTTGAGGCGCAGTTAGCGCTGGCGGCCCAGATCGGGAAACCCGTATTCCTGCACTGCCGAGAGGCTCACGCGCGGTTTATCGCGCTCTTGCGTCCCTGGCTGAGCCGTCTTCCCGGTGCGGTACTGCACTGTTTTACCGGTACCCGCGACGAGCTGGATGCATGCCTGTCGCTGGGGCTGTATATTGGCATTACCGGCTGGATCTGCGATGAACGGCGAGGCATGCCTCTGCGGGCGCTGCTGCCGCACATTCCCGCTGAACGATTGCTGCTGGAGACGGATGCCCCTTATTTATTGCCGCGCGATATACAACCCAAACCGAAGTCGCGGCGTAATGAACCCTGCTTTTTGCCCCACATCGCGGAGCAGGCGGCTCGCTGGCGTCAACAGGATGCCAACTGGCTGAAGCAGGTGACTGAAAACAATGCCCGCCAACTGTTTAGGCTGGCATAAGTAGAGGAGATTACCGTGAGCTATGCATTTCCAGGCGCCTTTCCGGGGCGTCGCCTGCGCCGTCTGCGCCGGCATGATTTTAGTCGCCGTCTGTGTGCCGAAAACGTGCTGACGGTTGACGATCTGATCTATCCGGTGTTTGTGATGGAGGGGAACAACCATCAGGAGGCGGTCTCCTCCATGCCGGGGGTTCAGCGCATGACCATCGATGTCCTGGTTCGTGAGGCCGAGGCCGTCGCTAAGCTGGGCGTGCCGGTGCTGTCGCTGTTCCCGGTGGTCGGTACGGATAAAAAATCGCTGTATGCCGAAGAGGCGTACAGCAGCGATGGTCTGGTGCAGCGCGCGGTGCGGGCTCTGAAGGATGCGGTGCCTGAGCTTGGCATCTTAACCGACGTCGCGCTGGATCCGTATACGACGCACGGCCAGGATGGCGTGATCGATGAGGACGGCTACGTCGTCAACGATATCACGAAAGAGATCCTGGTGCGTCAGGCCTTATCCCATGCCGAGGCCGGTGCCGATATCGTGGCGCCGAGCGATATGATGGATGGCCGCATTGGCGCTATCCGCAGCATGCTGGAGAGCCAAAAGCTGGTCAATACCCAGATCATGGCTTACTCCGCGAAGTATGCCTCTTGCTACTACGGTCCGTTCCGCGATGCGCTGGGCTCCTCTGGGAACCTGAAGGGCGGCAACAAGAAAACCTATCAGATGGACCCGGCTAACGGGGATGAGGCGCTGCAGGAGGTGGCTCAGGATCTGCAGGAGGGGGCCGATATGGTGATGGTTAAACCAGGTATGCCGTATCTGGACGTATTACGCCGAGTGAAAGATACCTTTGGCGTGCCGACCTTCGCCTATCAGGTCTCCGGTGAGTATGCCATGCATATGGCTGCGATCCAGAACGGTTGGCTGCAGGAGAAGCCGGCGATCATGGAGTCCCTGATTTGCTTCAAGCGGGCGGGCGCCGATGGCGTGCTGACCTATTTTGCCAAGCGTGTGGCACAGTGGCTGCATGATGCAGAGATGACGCGCTGACTCTTTTCTGACGGTGATAAAGTAAAAAGCCCGCGGATGCGGGCTTTTTGTTACCGGTATATTCGGTCAGCTCAGAGGATCTTTTCAAACGCGCTGTTACTTAGCGTATGGCTCACCTCTTGATTCAGCAGGTTAAGCAGTAAGATCGCGCGTTTTTCCCCGTCGCTTTCGCGGTAAATCGCCTCCATGCCGCTGAAGGCACCCTGGGTAATGCGCACCCGATCGCCGGGGATCGGCGTTTGCGGCGCGATCGCGGTAGGCGTGGGCGCCATCATCAGCTGCTTAACGATGCTAAAGGGCACGGTGGCGGGTAACTTGCCAAAGCGGACAAAGTGGCTAACGCCGCGGGTCGACTGTACCGTGGTGGTATGGATCCGCTCGGGATCCAGCTCAATAAACATGTAGTTGGGGAACATGGGTTCCTGCACCTGCGTACGTTTGCCCCGCACTACCTTTTCCAGGGTGATCATGGGCGTAACGCAGGGGATCTCCTGACGCGTCAGGTGCTCACGCGCCCGGGTTAACTGGCCCCGTTTGCAATATAACAAATACCAGGATTCCATACGCTCATACTCCTCTTATACCGCGCAGCCTATCATATTCACGGCTGCCCGCAGAAGCGACCTGCGTCGGCATGTGCGCATTTGCTCACCAACTGCGTGTTTTGACCTGCTTTTTTACTAAGGGCTGGCATAAGATCACATCAATAAGCCGGATGTTTAGTTATAAAGGCCGGGAAAAATGACCGCGTATCGCCGGAGGGCGCCATAGGGTGGCGTTCGACGGCGGCTACGCACTACCTCGGGGGAGATCATGGAGTTATTTTTACTGAGTAATGGCAAAGTATCCGGTGAGTCTGAGCTGCTGGGCTATGCCAAAGGGATGATCCAGTCAATGCTGCTGGAGAAGAAGATCCGCCGGGCTCTGCTTATCCCATATGCCCTGATCCGCAGCAGCTATGATGCCCGTGCCGCTGAGCTGGAGCATTCGCTGGGGATTACCGTGGAGAGCATTCATCACCACGCCGATCCGGTCAAGGCGCTGGAGGAGGCGGAGTGTATCCTGATCAGCGGTGGTAATACCTGGGTACTGAATCAGATGCTGCATGAGCATGGCCTGATCGTGCCGATCCAGCGGGCGGTGCGTGAGCGCGGCATTCCCTATATTGGCTGGAGCGCCGGCTGTAACGTGGCTACGCCAAGCATCCGTACCACTAACGATATGCCGGTGCGTAACAGCGTGGTGCTGCCATCGCTGGGACTGTTTCCGGTGCAGATTAACCCGCACTATATCGATGCTCACCTCAGCGGACATATGGGGGAAACGCGCGATGAACGCATCGCCGAGTTCTGCGCGGTGAACCCCAGCGAGTCCGTGATCGCCCTGCGCGAAGGCAGCCTGCTGCACGTCAGTGGTGAAACCCTGCAGTATTACAGCGCTAAGGCGCAGGGCTACAAGGTCTTTCGCCACGGCGAGGAGACCCACGAGTACCATGATACGCAGGCGTTAGCCGCGCTGGTGCCGTTCCACTGCCGTTAAACGGGCGCCGCGAGCGACGCGTTTCTTGCCGTATGGGTTACTCGATTGTAACAAAAGTACAGCAAGTCGGGTGAAGAACGCTTATAATGGGCTCTTCACCCGAATCGATAAGAATGCTATGAAATACCGTGACTTGCGTGAATTCATTGCCTTGCTTGAACAGCGGGGTGAATTAAAGCGTATCCAACAGTCCATCGATCCCTATCTGGAAATGACCGAGATCGCCGATCGCACTCTGCGCGCCGGTGGCCCGGCGCTGCTGTTCGAAAACCCCAAAGGCTACGATATTCCGGTGCTGTGTAACCTGTTCGGTACGCCACAGCGGGTGGCCCTGGGCATGGGGCAGGAGGAGGTGGGTGCGCTGCGTGATGTCGGTAAGCTGCTGGCCTTTCTGAAGGAGCCGGATCCGCCGAAAGGGTTTCGCGACCTGGTGGAGAAGCTGCCGCAGTTTAAGCAGATCTTAAATATGCCGACCAAGCGTCTGTCCAAGGCACCCTGTCAGGCGCGGGTATTCCAGGGCGACGATGTCGATCTGGCCACGCTGCCGGTGATGCACTGCTGGCCGCAGGATGTCGCTCCGCTGGTCTCCTGGGGGTTAACGGTGACCCGGGGCCCCTGTAAGTCGCGTCAAAACCTGGGGATCTATCGCCAGCAGGTGCTGGGTAAAAATAAGCTTATCATGCGTTGGCTGTCCCATCGCGGCGGCGCACTCGATTTCCAGGAGTGGTGTCAGGCGCATCCCGGTGAGCGTTTCCCGGTGGCGGTGGCGCTCGGCGCCGATCCGGCAACGCTGCTTGCGGCGGTTACGCCGGTGCCGGACTCGCTGTCGGAATACGCCTTTGCCGGCCTGCTGCGTGGCCATAAAAGCGAGGTCGTCAAATGCCTATCCTGCGATTTAGAGGTTCCGGCCAGCGCCGAGATCGTCCTGGAAGGCTACATTGAGCCGGGGGAGACGGCGCCAGAGGGGCCCTATGGCGACCATACCGGATACTATAATGAAGTGGAGCGTTTCCCGGTATTTACCGTGACCCACCTGACGCAACGCGATCGGCCGATTTATCATTCGACCTATACCGGCCGTCCTCCCGATGAGCCAGCGGTGTTGGGGCTGGCGCTGAATGAGGTGTTTGTTCCCCTGTTGCAGAAGCAGTTTCCGGAGATCGTGGACTTTTATCTGCCGCCGGAGGGGTGCTCCTACCGTATGGCGGTGGTGACGATGAAGAAGCAGTATCCGGGGCACGCCAAGCGAGTGATGATGGGCGTGTGGTCATTTCTGCGTCAATTTATGTACACCAAGTTTGTGATTGTCTGTGACGATGATATCAATGCCCGTGATTGGCAGGATGTGATCTGGGCGCTGACGACGCGAATGGACCCCGCGCGTGATACGCTGTTGATCGAGAATACCCCGATAGACTATCTGGACTTTGCCTCGCCGGTGTCCGGCCTAGGATCGAAGATGGGGCTGGATGCCACGAACAAGTGGCCGGGCGAAACCCAGCGGGAGTGGGGACATCCTATCGTGATGGATGAGGCCGTACGCGTGCGGGTAGATACCCTGTGGAATGAATTGGACATTTTTGCTAACGACAAGGATGCGCAGTGAGCCTGAGTGCTGCGCTAATGACCCAATAGAGTAATCACATGACAACGTTGAGCTGTAAAGTTACTTCAGTAGATGCCATCACGGATACCGTGTACCGCGTACGTCTGGTGCCGGGGCGTGCCGTCGATTTTCGCGCTGGTCAATACCTGATGGTCGTGATGGATGAGCGGGATAAGCGCCCGTTCTCTATGGCATCCACGCCGCTGCAGAGCGATTGCATTGAACTGCACATCGGCGCTTCGGAGCTTAATCTCTACGCCATGGCCGTCATGGATCGCATCCTGCAGGATCGCACGCTGTGCGTCGATATGCCTCACGGCGATGCCTGGCTGCGCGAAGACAGCCTGCGCCCGCTGGTGCTGATCGCCGGCGGCACCGGTTTCTCCTATACCCGCTCGATTCTGCTGATGGCGCTGTCTCAGCAGCCGCAGCGTGAGATCTCTCTCTATTGGGGCGGACGCGAGCTGAAGCATCTGTATGATCTCAATGAGCTGTATGCGCTGAGTGCGCGTTATCCCCAGCTGAAGGTAATCCCGACCGTAGAGCAGCCGGATGCCGATTGGCAAGGGCGAAGCGGCACGGTGATCAGCGCCGTGATGCAGGACTTTGGCTCATTGGCCCAGCACGATATCTATATCGCCGGGCGTTTCGAGATGGCTAAGATTGCTCGGGAGCGTTTCTGTGCCGAGCGTGAGGCCAATCCAGATCATATTTACGGCGATGCCTTTGCCTTTATCTGATGCGCGAGGGCGCGGCGTCGTATCGTTTGTATCGGGACGGCGCCTCGCACTTTACCCCCCAGACCGCCCTGCGGTCAGGGGGAGTTTTGTGCAATACCCTGTGCTAAGATGACGCCAATCGACGTCTGTAAAGGGTAATGACATGGACACTCTGGCCTCACTCTATACGAAGCACCTCGCCACGCTGCAGCAGCGCGCGCGTACCATTCTGGAACGCCATCAGCTGGATGCGCTGCTGATTCACTCCGGCGAACCTATCGCGCGTTTCTTGGACGATCAGGATTACCCTTTCAAGATCAACCCGCATTTTAAAGCCTGGGTACCGGTGACCCAGGTGCCGAACTGCTGGCTGTGGATCGATGGTGTCAACAAGCCCAAGCTGTGGTTTTACGCTCCCCAGGATTACTGGCACAGCGTTTCGCCGCTGCCGCAGGCATTTTGGACCGAGCAGGTAGAGATGACGGCGCTGCGTCATGCCGATGATATCGCCGCTCTGCTGCCCGCCGCGCGCGGCAACGTCGCGTATATCGGGCCGAACGCGGATCGGGCGCGCAGCCTTGGCATCGATGAGGCGCATCAGAACCCGCAGGCCGTGCTGAATTTCCTGCACTATCACCGCGCGTACAAGAGCGAGTATGAGCAGGCCTGCATGCGTGAGGCGCAGAAAATCGCCGTGGATGGCCACCAGGCTGCACTGGAGGCCTTCCGCGCAGGCATGAGCGAATTTGATATCAATCTCGCCTATCTGAGCGCGACCGGGCAGGGAGAGAATGACGTACCGTACGACAATATCATCGCCCTGAACCGGCATGCCGCGGTGCTGCACTATACGCACCTAGAGCGGCGAGCGCCGTCTGAGATGCACAGTTTTCTGATCGATGCGGGTGCGGAGTTTCATGGCTATGCCGCCGATCTAACGCGCACCTATGCGGCCAACGGACAGAGTGACTTTGCCGCGCTGGTCGCAGAGGTGAATCAGGCTCAGCAGGCGTTAATTGCCACGCTGCAAACCGGCGTGCGTTATACCGATTATAATTTGCAGTTCCATCAGCGTTTGGCCGCGATCCTTCGTCATCATCATATCCTGACCGGTATCAGCGATGAGGCGGCCGTCGCCCAAGGGCTGACCACGCCGTTCCTGCCGCATGGGCTGGGGCACCCGCTCGGTCTGCAGGTACATGATGTGGCAGGTTTTATGCAGGACGAGCTGGGGACGCAGATGGCGGCGCCGGATCGGTACCCCTATTTGCGCTGCACCCGAATCATGGAGCCAGGCATGGTAATGACCATTGAGCCGGGCCTCTATTTTATCGATACGCTGCTTGCTCCTTGGCTCGAGGGGGAGTTTGGCCAGCACTTTAACCGTAGTCGCATCGACGCCCTGCGCCCCTATGGCGGCATTCGCATTGAGGATAATGTGATCTTCCATGCGCACGGCGTAGAAAATATGACGCGCGACCTGCATCTCGCCTGATGCCACATTCGTACCCCGTGCCTGCGCAGCCGGTCAGCGTCTGTGAGGAGATAAAGAAAAGCCGCTTCATTACGTTACTGGCTCACACGCCGGGGGTTGACGCGGCGAAGGCGTTCGTCCAGGAGACGCGGCGAGCGCACCCTGATGCGCGCCATCACTGCTGGGCATTCGTGGCCGGTGCGCCGGGGGATACTCAGCGGCTGGGTTTTTCAGATGACGGTGAGCCGTCTGGTACGGCGGGAAAGCCTATGCTGGCCCAGCTGATGGGCAGCGGCGTAGGCGAGGTGTGTGCGGTCGTCGTGCGTTACTACGGTGGGATCAAGCTGGGCACCGGTGGATTGGTCAGGGCCTATGGCAGCGGAGTTCAGCAGGCGCTACAGGCGCTGGTCCGTCGGCAAAAGGTGCCTATGGCAGCGTATACGCTGTGCTGTGACTATGCCCAACTGACGCTGGTGGAGGGGATTGTGGCGCAGGCGGGCGGCAGCGTGCTTGACAGTGCGTTTTCCGCTCAGGTGATGCTGCGGCTGAGCCTGCCGCTTGGCAGTCAGGATGAAGTGGATGAAAAATTGCGCAACGCCAGCCGTGGAGCATTGCAATTACAGGCGACTTCGTAATAATCCGCGCTCTCCCGTTATTTAGTGCTTATTGAGCAAGGAATGTGTCCGGATGCATTTTCGCGCCATCATTCGAATCGTCGGCCTGCTGGTCATCCTGTTTTCCGGCACCATGTTTGTCCCCGGACTGGTGGCGCTGATCTACCGCGATGGCGCCGGACGTGCGTTTGTCGAAACGTTTTTTGTCGCCCTCGGCATCGGTATGCTGCTGTGGTGGCCCCAGCGTAAGCAGAAGCATGAGCTGAAGCCGCGCGAGGGGTTTCTGATCGTCGTGCTGTTTTGGACCGTGCTGGGCAGCGTCGGTGCGCTGCCGTTTCTGTTTTCAGAGCGTCCGAATCTCAGCGTCACCGATGCGTTCTTCGAGTCGTTTTCCGGTTTGACCACGACCGGTGCCACAACGCTGGTCGGGCTAGATGCGCTGCCGAAGGCGATTCTGTTCTATCGGCAGATGCTACAGTGGCTCGGCGGTATGGGGATCATTGTGCTGGCGGTGGCCATTCTGCCTATTCTTGGCGTTGGTGGCCTGCAGCTATACCGGGCCGAGATGCCGGGCCCCCTTAAAGATAACAAGATGCGCCCGCGTATTGCCGAAACGGCCAAAACGCTGTGGCTTATCTATGTCATGCTGACCATTGCCTGCGCCATCGCCCTGTGGGGGGCGGGAATGGATGTGTTTGACGCTATTTCTCACAGCTTTTCGACTATCGCCATCGGCGGGTTCTCAACCCATGACGCCAGCATCGGCTACTTCAACAGTCCGACCATTAATACCATCATCGCCGTTTTTCTGCTGATTTCCGGGTGTAACTTTAGCCTGCACTTTGCTTTTCTCAGTGGACGCAGTCCCCGGGTGTATTGGCGCGATCCGGAGTTCAGGATGTTCATCGCCGTGCAGCTGACGCTGGTCAGCGTCTGTACGCTGGTTTTGTGGCTGCATAATGTGTACGCCAGCGGATGGCAAACGCTCAATCAGGCCTTTTTTCAGGTGGTCTCGATGGCGACTACCGCCGGTTTCACCACCGACAGCATTGCCAAATGGCCGCTGTTTTTACCCGTGCTGCTGCTGTGCTCCGCGTTTATCGGGGGCTGCGCTGGCTCTACCGGCGGTGGGCTTAAGGTGATCCGCATTCTGCTGCTGTTCCTACAGGGGTCACGTGAGCTCAAGCGGCTGGTACACCCCAATGCGGTATATACCATCAAGCTGGGAAACCGCGCCCTGCCGGAGCGGATTCTGGAGGCTGTCTGGGGATTCTTTTCAGCCTATGCCCTAGTGTTTATCATCAGTATGCTGGCGATCATTGCGACCGGTGTCGATGATTTCTCCGCCTTTGCAGCGGTGGTCGCAACCTTAAATAACCTTGGCCCCGGGCTGGGGGTCGTGGCGGATAACTTCACCTCAATGAATGATGTCGCTAAATGGATCTTGGTGGTGACCATGCTGTTTGGCCGTCTGGAGGTGTTTACATTATTGGTGCTGTTTACGCCAACGTTTTGGCGTAACTGACGGAATAGGGATCAACGATGAAAACGTTAGTGCTGTATTCAAGCCACGATGGACAAACTAAAGCGATCGCCACCGCGATTGCGACGGCGATGTCTGAGACGTTGGACTGTGAGCTGAGGGATTTAGAACAGGCGGGCGATATTGACCTGAACGCTTACCAGGCGGTGGCGATTGGCGCCGCGGTACGCTATGGCCACTTTCCCCGCGCGCTGTACCGCTTTGCCAGTGACCATACTTCGCAGCTGAATACGATGCCGAGCGCATTTTTTGCCATTAACCTGACGGCGCGCAAGCCAGAGAAGCGAACCCCGCAGACTAACGGCTATACGCGTAAATTTTTGCTGTCGACGCCGTGGAAGCCCGCCCAGTGCGTGGTGTTTGCCGGCGCGCTGCGCTATCCCCGCTATGGCTGGCTGGATCGCACCATGATTAAGATGATTATGAAGATGACCGGCGGCGAGACCGATACGACAAAAGAGGTCGAGTATACGGACTGGCAGCAGGTCGACCGCTTTGCCCGTGATTTTGCGCGCTTCGTGAGCACATTAGCTAAAGAAACTGCATGAAATCCAGGTTTTGTTGAAAAAAAAACCGAACGATATAAATTTTAAAATTAAGACTTGTCACGTCGCGAGAAGTCCCTATAATGCGCCTCCACTGACCGGGAACAACGACCGATACGTCGCCCAGTCAGGCAGAGAAAGCGAAAATAAACGCTTGACTCTGCGGGCGAAAAGCGTAATATACGCAGCCCACGCCGGTGATAACTCAACGGGTTTTCACGGCGACGCTCTTTAACAAATTATCAGACAATCTGTGTGGGCACTCGCAAGATTCGTATTACGCATTCCTCGGAATGCGAAAATATTTAAAGTCTTGAAGAGTGACAGCAGTTAATTCATTACGAATAAACAGTTTAATTTCTTTGAGCATCAAGCTTTTAATTGAAGAGTTTGATCATGGCTCAGATTGAACGCTGGCGGCAGGCTTAACACATGCAAGTCGAGCGGTAGCAGGGAGAAAGCTTGCTTTCTCCGCTGACGAGCGGCGGACGGGTGAGTAATGTCTGGGGATCTGCCTGATGGAGGGGGATAACTACTGGAAACGGTAGCTAATACCGCATAACGTCGCAAGACCAAAGTGGGGGACCTTCGGGCCTCATGCCATCAGATGAACCCAGATGGGATTAGCTAGTAGGTGGGGTAATGGCTCACCTAGGCGACGATCCCTAGCTGGTCTGAGAGGATGACCAGCCACACTGGAACTGAGACACGGTCCAGACTCCTACGGGAGGCAGCAGTGGGGAATATTGCACAATGGGCGCAAGCCTGATGCAGCCATGCCGCGTGTATGAAGAAGGCCTTCGGGTTGTAAAGTACTTTCAGTAGGGAGGAAGGTGTGAACGTTAATAGCGCTCACAATTGACGTTACCTACAGAAGAAGCACCGGCTAACTCCGTGCCAGCAGCCGCGGTAATACGGAGGGTGCAAGCGTTAATCGGAATTACTGGGCGTAAAGCGCACGCAGGCGGTTTGTTAAGTTGGATGTGAAATCCCCGGGCTTAACCTGGGAACTGCATCCAAGACTGGCAAGCTAGAGTCTCGTAGAGGGAGGTAGAATTCCAGGTGTAGCGGTGAAATGCGTAGAGATCTGGAGGAATACCGGTGGCGAAGGCGGCCTCCTGGACGAAGACTGACGCTCAGGTGCGAAAGCGTGGGGAGCAAACAGGATTAGATACCCTGGTAGTCCACGCTGTAAACGATGTCGATTTGGAGGTTGTGCCCTTGAGGCGTGGCTTCCGAAGCTAACGCGTTAAATCGACCGCCTGGGGAGTACGGCCGCAAGGTTAAAACTCAAATGAATTGACGGGGGCCCGCACAAGCGGTGGAGCATGTGGTTTAATTCGATGCAACGCGAAGAACCTTACCTACTCTTGACATCCAGCGAATCCTGTAGAGATACGGGAGTGCCTTCGGGAACGCTGAGACAGGTGCTGCATGGCTGTCGTCAGCTCGTGTTGTGAAATGTTGGGTTAAGTCCCGCAACGAGCGCAACCCTTATCCTTTGTTGCCAGCGGTTCGGCCGGGAACTCAAAGGAGACTGCCAGTGATAAACTGGAGGAAGGTGGGGATGACGTCAAGTCATCATGGCCCTTACGAGTAGGGCTACACACGTGCTACAATGGCGTATACAAAGAGAAGCGAACTCGCGAGAGCAAGCGGACCTCATAAAGTACGTCGTAGTCCGGATTGGAGTCTGCAACTCGACTCCATGAAGTCGGAATCGCTAGTAATCGTGGATCAGAATGCCACGGTGAATACGTTCCCGGGCCTTGTACACACCGCCCGTCACACCATGGGAGTGGGTTGCAAAAGAAGTAGGTAGCTTAACCTTCGGGAGGGCGCTTACCACTTTGTGATTCATGACTGGGGTGAAGTCGTAACAAGGTAACCGTAGGGGAACCTGCGGTTGGATCACCTCCTTACCTGAAGATACGAAATTGTGTAGTGCTCACACAGATTGTCTGATAGATGTTCGAGCAAACGCGTCTGCGAAGCCGACCCTGTGTCCCCTTCGTCTAGAGGCCTAGGACACCGCCCTTTCACGGCGGTAACAGGGGTTCGAATCCCCTAGGGGACGCCATTTGCGGTATCGGGTGAAAGACGATGCCAACTGTATTGCAAAACGGACTTACGAGTCATGTTTGCAATATTTGCTCTTTAACAATCTGGAACAAGCTGAAAATTCGAAAACAATCGAATTGCTTTTAATAAGTGATTCGAGAGTCTCTCAAATGCTTACAGCACGAAGTGAAACACCTTCGGGTTGTGAGGTTAAGTGACTAAGCGTACACGGTGGATGCCTAGGCAGTCAGAGGCGATGAAGGACGTGCTAATCTGCGATAAGCGTCGGTGAGCTGATATGAAGCGTTATTAGCCGGCGATGTCCGAATGGGGAAACCCAGTGCAATCCGTTGCACTATCGTTAAGTGAATACATAGCTTAACGAGGCGAACCAGGGGAACTGAAACATCTAAGTACCCTGAGGAAAAGAAATCAACCGAGATTCCCCTAGTAGCGGCGAGCGAACGGGGAAGAGCCCAGAACCTGAATCAGTTTGTGCATTAGTGGAAGCGTCTGGAAAGTCGCGCGATACAGGGTGATAGCCCCGTACACGAAGGTGCACAGCTGTGAGTTCGATGAGTAGGGCGGGACACGTGTTATCCTGTCTGAATATGGGGGGACCATCCTCCAAGGCTAAATACTCCTGACTGACCGATAGTGAACCAGTACCGTGAGGGAAAGGCGAAAAGAACCCCGGCGAGGGGAGTGAAATAGAACCTGAAACCGTGTACGTACAAGCAGTGGGAGCATCCTTCGGGGTGTGACTGCGTACCTTTTGTATAATGGGTCAGCGACTTATATTTTGTAGCAAGGTTAACCGAATAGGGGAGCCGTAGGGAAACCGAGTCTTAACTGGGCGTCTAGTTGCAAGGTATAGACCCGAAACCCGGTGATCTAGCCATGGGCAGGTTGAAGGTTGGGTAACACTAACTGGAGGACCGAACCGACTAATGTTGAAAAATTAGCGGATGACTTGTGGCTGGGGGTGAAAGGCCAATCAAACCGGGAGATAGCTGGTTCTCCCCGAAAGCTATTTAGGTAGCGCCTCGTGAACTCATCTTCGGGGGTAGAGCACTGTTTCGGCTAGGGGGTCATCCCGACTTACCAACCCGATGCAAACTACGAATACCGAAGAATGTTATCACGGGAGACACACGGCGGGTGCTAACGTCCGTCGTGAAGAGGGAAACAACCCAGACCGCCAGCTAAGGTCCCAAAGTCATGGTTAAGTGGGAAACGATGTGGGAAGGCATAGACAGCCAGGATGTTGGCTTAGAAGCAGCCATCATTTAAAGAAAGCGTAATAGCTCACTGGTCGAGTCGGCCTGCGCGGAAGATGTAACGGGGCTAAACCATGCACCGAAGCTGCGGCAGCGACGCTTAGGCGTTGTTGGGTAGGGGAGCGTTCTGTAAGCCTGCGAAGGTGGCCTGTGAGGGCTGCTGGAGGTATCAGAAGTGCGAATGCTGACATAAGTAACGATAAAGCGGGTGAAAAGCCCGCTCGCCGGAAGACCAAGGGTTCCTGTCCAACGTTAATCGGGGCAGGGTAAGTCGACCCCTAAGGCGAGGCTGAAAAGCGTAGTCGATGGGAAACAGGTTAATATTCCTGTACTTGGTGTTATTGCGAAGGGGGGACGGAGAAGGCTAGACCGGCCGGGCGACGGTTGTCCCGGTTTAAGCGTGTAGGTGGGGTAACTTGGCAAATCCGGTTACCTTTAACACTGAGGCGTGATGACGAGGCACTACGGTGCTGAAGTGGTTAATGCCCTGCTTCCAGGAAAAGCCTCTAAGCTCCAGATAACACTGAATCGTACCCCAAACCGACACAGGTGGTCAGGTAGAGAATACCAAGGCGCTTGAGAGAACTCGGGTGAAGGAACTAGGCAAAATGGTGCCGTAACTTCGGGAGAAGGCACGCTGGCACGTAGGTGAAGTCCCTCGCGGATGGAGCCGAAGCCAGTCGAAGATACCAGCTGGCTGCAACTGTTTAATAAAAACACAGCACTCTGCAAACACGAAAGTGGACGTATAGGGTGTGACGCCTGCCCGGTGCTGGAAGGTTAATTGATGGGGTCAGCCGCAAGGCGAAGCTCTTGATCGAAGCCCCAGTAAACGGCGGCCGTAACTATAACGGTCCTAAGGTAGCGAAATTCCTTGTCGGGTAAGTTCCGACCTGCACGAATGGCGTAATGATGGCCAGGCTGTCTCCACCCGAGACTCAGTGAAATTGAACTCGCTGTGAAGATGCAGTGTACCCGCGGCAAGACGGAAAGACCCCGTGAACCTTTACTATAGCTTGACACTGAACATTGAACCTTGATGTGTAGGATAGGTGGGAGGCTTTGAAGTGTGGACGCCAGTCTGCATGGAGCCGACCTTGAAATACCACCCTTTAATGTTTGATGTTCTAACCTGGTCCCGTGATCCGGGATAGGGACAGTGTCTGGTGGGTAGTTTGACTGGGGCGGTCTCCTCCCAAAGAGTAACGGAGGAGCACGAAGGTTAGCTAATCCTGGTCGGACATCAGGAGGTTAGTGCAAAGGCATAAGCTAGCTTGACTGCGAGAGTGACGGCTCGAGCAGGTGCGAAAGCAGGTCTTAGTGATCCGGTGGTTCTGAATGGAAGGGCCATCGCTCAACGGATAAAAGGTACTCCGGGGATAACAGGCTGATACCGCCCAAGAGTTCATATCGACGGCGGTGTTTGGCACCTCGATGTCGGCTCATCACATCCTGGGGCTGAAGTAGGTCCCAAGGGTATGGCTGTTCGCCATTTAAAGTGGTACGCGAGCTGGGTTTAGAACGTCGTGAGACAGTTCGGTCCCTATCTGCCGTGGGCGTTGGAAGATTGAGAGGGGCTGCTCCTAGTACGAGAGGACCGGAGTGGACGCACCGCTGGTGTTCGGGTTGTGATGCCAATTGCATTGCCCGGTAGCTACGTGCGGAAAAGATAAGCGCTGAAAGCATCTAAGCGCGAAACTTGCCTCGAGATGAGTCTTCCCTTGGACCTTGAGTCCACTGAAGGAACGTTTAAGACTAAGACGTTGATAGGCTGGGTGTGTAAGCGTAGCGATACGTTGAGCTAACCAGTACTAATGATCCGTGAGACTTAACCTTACAACACCGAAGGTGTTTTAGAGAGACGAATGAAGCTTGTTCAAGATTGATACCGATGGCCAGTGATGGCGGTTGGTAAAACAGAATTTGCCTGGCGGCGATAGCGCGGTGGTCCCACCTGACCCCATGCCGAACTCAGAAGTGAAACGCCGTAGCGCCGATGGTAGTGTGGGGTCTCCCCATGCGAGAGTAGGGAACTGCCAGGCATCAAACAAACAAAAAGACCTCATGCGAAAGCATGGGGTCTTTTTGTTTATCGGCGTGTTGCCGGGAAGCGGATGACTCTCGAGGCGAACCGCGACGCCGGCGGCGCATCTGAACGTCGCGAGAACGTCGCGAGAAGGCCGCGCGCGATAGCCTGAAGGGCGCCGACGGACAGGATCCCCACCGTCAACGGCCGTGGAACAGGACGGGGCGTCGAGGAAGCGACGTCTGAAAGCCGGGGCTGTAGTGGATCACAAAATCAGGACACTGTAATAACCTGTTTCCACTTTTCTTCATGCAAGCAAGGCGATAAACCACCATTGTTTGTATGAGGTCGATAAACGTTGTAATAACCATTTATCCACTGGTTTATATCGCGTACTGCATGGCTAAAATCACCATAGCCACCTTTCGGAAGCCATTCACTTTTAAAGCTGCGAAAGACTCTTTCCATCGGCGAATTATCTAGGCAATTCCCTCTGCGACTCATACTTTGCATTACCCCATAACGCCAGAGTAACCTTCTGTATTTATTGCTTTTATATTGAACACCTTGATCTGAATGAAACAGCAGACGGCCATCACGCGATCGTGTTTCCAGAGCATTACGCAAAGCCCTGCACGCCAGATCAGCATCAGCGGTTAATGAAAGGGCTGAACCGATAATTCGACGTGAATATAGATCAACAACAAGCGCGAGATGACACCGTCTGTCCCGCAGGCGAATAAAGCTGATGTCGCCGCACCAGACGCGGTTTGGTGCGGTGGGGTTAAACTGCCGGTTCAGTAAGTTTGGCAATGGCGGACTGTTGTCTTCGTTTACCCGGTAGCGATGTTTAACCGGCTGTCGACTTGTCAGCCCGCATTCCCGCATCAGTTGTCGTGCCAGCCACCGGACTGCATTAACACCACTCTGGCGCAACATCTGGCTGATTGCCCGGCTACCGGCAGCGCCACGACTGAGAGCATGGAAAGCCCTCACCCGGCTTCGTAATTCAATTCTTTGCACATTAACAGGACGCTTCACCAGCGCGTAATAAACGCTACGGTGAATACCGAATAAATGACAAAGAATCCGCACTGGCCACTTTGCTTTCTGCCGTGTGATTAGCGCGACAGCTTGCCGGGGATTTCGCTCATCAGCACGGCAGCCTGCTTTAGGATTTCTTTTTCCATCTCAAGACGCTTTATCTGCGCTTTAAGCTGCTGAATTTCTCGCTGTTCAGGGGTAATGGCATTACCAGTGGGCTCAATACCCTGAAGTTCTTGCTTATACAGACGTATCCATTTGCGCAAATGGTCAGGGTTGAGCTCAAGTGCCAGAGCGACTTCTCTGACATCGCGCTGGTATTTAACCACTTGCTCGATAGCTTCGAGCTGGAACTCCGGGGAAAAGGTGCGTTTAGTTCGACGAGTTTTGAGCATGCATCACCTCATGTTCACTGTTTTAACATTAACAGGATTTCGAGGTGTCCTGAATTACCGATCCACTACAGGCCTTGGGTTTATCCGCCCGGCGGCTTTTTGCCTTACCGTGGGATATCCAGTGTATCTATCCCTGGCGTCCTGCTGTGGACTGACCCGTCCGCTGAAATTCCGCTATCCATACTGATTTATCCACGGTATAGCGCAGATAATCGGGTAGACTAGAGACTGTTTAGTCAGGATGAGATAGCCGTTTCATGTCCAAGCACCTTACATCACTTACCGAATTTACCACCTTCGGTCTTCCTGCTCGGGCCGAGCAGATCCTTACTGCGGACAGTAGCGCAGCGCTTCTGTCCCATTGGCAGGCTGCGACGGCGCGCCGACAGCCGGTTCTGATTCTGGGCGGCGGCAGTAATGTCCTGTTCATGGAGGATTTTGCCGGCAGCGTGATCCTTAATCGTATTCCCGGGATCCAGGTTGATGAGGATGAGGAGAGCTGGCATTTACACGTGGGGGCCGGTGAAAACTGGCACGATCTGGTGCGCTATACCCTGGATCACGGAATGGCGGGTCTAGAGAATCTGGCGTTGATCCCAGGCTGCGTAGGCTCTGCTCCCATCCAGAATATCGGTGCCTACGGCGTAGAGCTACAGCATGTCTGTGACTACGTCGACGCGATGGATCTGCGCAATGGCACTCTGCAGCGTCTGCCCGCCGCCGCGTGTGGCTTTGGCTATCGAGAGAGCATTTTTAAACATCGCTATCGCGATGGGTATGCGATCGTCGCCGTGGGATTGCGCCTGAGCAAACGCTGGCAGCCGATGCTTAGCTACGGTGATTTGACTCGTCTTGATGCGATGACCGCGACACCGCGGGCCGTATTTGACGCGGTCTGCCATATGCGTAGAACCAAGTTGCCCGATCCGGCGCAGCAGGGTAACGCGGGGAGCTTCTTCAAGAATCCGGTGGTGAGCGCAGAGGCCGCCGAGGCTATCCGTGCGCGCTATCCACAGGCGCCCTGCTACCCGCAGGAAAATGGCGAGGTGAAGCTGGCGGCAGGCTGGCTCATCGATCGCTGTGAGCTTAAGGGATATCAGATCGGCGGTGCGGCGGTGCACCGTCAGCAGGCGCTAGTGCTGATTAATCAGCATCAGGCTAGCGCCCAGGATGTTATCGCGCTGGCGCGCTATGTGCGTCGTCGGGTTGGCGAGGCGTTTTCTGTGTGGCTAGAGCCCGAGGTCCGCTTTATCGCCGCTCAGGGCGAGGTTAACGCCGTTGAGGTACTGTCATGAAAGATATTACGGTTCCACTGAAACTGATTTCGCAGCTGGCCGATGGCGATTTTCACTCCGGTGAGCATTTAGGTGAGTCGTTGGGCATGAGCCGAGCGGGGATCAATAAGCATATTCAGACCCTGCGCGACTGGGGTATTGATGTATTTACCGTTCCCGGGAAAGGCTACTGTCTGCCGACGCCCATGCAGCTGCTGAATGCGGATACGATCGGCACCTTGCTGCCCCAGGGGCGGGTAACGGTACTGCCGGTGGTGGATTCCACCAATCAGTACCTGCTGGAGCGAATTGGCGAGTTGGCTTCCGGCGACGCCTGCGTTGCCGAGTATCAGCAGGCTGGACGCGGGCGCCGCGGCCGTCACTGGTTCTCACCCTTCGGCGCTAATCTGTATCTCTCCATGTACTGGAAGCTGGAGCAGGGGCCGGCCGCCGCAATGGGGCTGAGCCTGGTGATCGGGATCGTCATGGCGGAGGTCTTGCAGGCGCTGGGTGCCGCCGGTGTTAAGGTCAAGTGGCCGAATGACCTCTACCTTAACGATCGTAAGTTGGCCGGTATTCTGGTTGAGCTGACGGGAAAAACGGGCGATGCGGCGAATATTGTGGTCGGCGCCGGGATCAACCTGATGATGCGCAATCCGGATACCAGCGTCGTGGATCAGCAGTGGATCAATCTGCAGGAGGCCGGGGTCAACATCGATCGAAATCAGCTGGTAGCCTGCCTGCTGAGCCGCCTGCGCAGTACGCTGGCCGATTTTGAGGTGCGCGGTTTATCACCGTTTATCGCTCGCTGGCGGGCGCTGGATAACTTTATTGACCGTCCGGTACGGCTGATCATCGGGGAGCAGGTGATTCACGGTATTGCACGAGGCATCGATGCTCAGGGCGCGCTACTGCTGGAGCGCGACGGCGTTATCACCCCTTTTATCGGTGGTGAGATCTCCTTACGCGCAGGCTGAGCGGGCGTATCTGCCGAAGGCGGGGGAGCGCTGGCTCCCCCCGACGATTTTTGCCGCCGCGCGCCGTGGGGCTACCTATTTGCGCAGACGGACGCTCTCAATGGCGTGATTGCTGCCCTTGGTCATGATGAGGCTGGCCCGCTCGCGGGTTGGCAGAATATTTTGGCGCAGGTTTAATCCGTTAATTTCATTCCATAGCCCGGTGGCAATCGCGATGGCCTCAGACTCCGGCAGCTGTGAGTAATGATGGAAGTAAGAGTCCGGGTTGGAGAAGGCCCCTTCGCGGAACTTGAGAAAGCGGTTGATATACCAGGCCTGCAGCTGATGCTCATCAGCATCAACATAGATGGAGAAGTCGACAAAGTCGGATACGAATACCCGGTGCGGATCGTGTGGATAGTCCATCCCGCTTTGCAGCACGTTCAATCCTTCCAAGATCAGAATATCGGGTTGCTCAATCACCTTACGGCTGTCCGGGATCACATCGTAAATCAGGTGAGAGTATTGGGGGGCGGTCACCCGCGGCACGCCTGATTTTATATCTGAGACAAACTTCACCAGACGGTGCATATCGTAGGATTGGGGAAAGCCTTTCTTTTTCATCAGCCCCCGCTCCTGCAGTACTTTATTGGGATGCAGGAATCCGTCGGTGGTGATCAGTTCGACCCGGCGGTGCTCTGGCCACTGGCTAAGCAGCGCCTGCAATACGCGGGCCGTCGTGCTCTTGCCGACCGCGACGCTGCCTGCAATGCCGATAATATAGGGGATGCGTGGGCTATGGGTGCCGAGGAACTTTTCCAGCACGGCCTGTCGACTGACGCTGGAGCTGAAATAGAAATTCAGTAAGCGTGAAAGGGGCAAATAGATCTGGGCAACCTCATCCAGCGAGAGATCTTCATTTATCCCTTTGAGACGGGCAATCTCTTCTTCGGTGAGAGTTAACGGGACGGAATTACGCAATGCCGCCCACTGGTGGCGATCAAACTGCAGATAGGGGGTCGCCAGGGATTGCTCTTTCTTCATATGCCTGTGTCTGCCTGTCAGCGCGGGATGGAAACGGCGCGGACGCCAACTCCAGAGAAAACGAGTCGCTTATTATAGACAGCTTCGGTTGGGGCGCAGCGCTTTTTTCCAAAAGTTGTTTCAATCTACGTGATGGTTTGTATGCGATCAAGCCATCTGTCGTCGCGAGGCGCGTTATCTACATCGGAGCGTCAGTTTCCGTGGCGTTACGCGTTGCGGGGAAAAGTTGGCACAATGGACTTTCTTCTGGCGGTGGATTGGATTATTCTTTAGCGCGATGTGCTGCGGCGAACGGAAATCAGTCGCTTCTTGATCGAGGCGCAGAGGCGTGAATTCGTCTGTTCTGCGTGTTTTATGAGCGAAGAAGCGTAAAATCGAATTTTTTTGTTGCATAGCTGACGATCACTACCTAGAATGCGCGCTACTTGATGCCGGCTTAGCTCAGTAGGTAGAGCAACTGACTTGTAATCAGTAGGTCGCCAGTTCGATTCCGGCAGCCGGCACCATCAAGTAAGACAATCCGGTGTGGTGGGGTTCCCGAGCGGCCAAAGGGAGCAGACTGTAAATCTGCCGTCTCAGACTTCGAAGGTTCGAATCCTTCCCCCACCACCATTTATTCAGCCTTAGCAATAGGGCTTGGGGTGTAAGCAGTCGGTACATTCCAGAATACAGCGGCACGCGCAGCAACGGCGTCCGGTGTAAACTCTACAGAACAATCAGGTAGCCGGGTTCAGGTGCGGGCATCGTATAATGGCTATTACCTCAGCCTTCCAAGCTGATGATGCGGGTTCGATTCCCGCTGCCCGCTCCAAACATGTGCTGATATGGCTCAGTCGGTAGAGCGCACCCTTGGTAAGGGTGAGGTCCCCAGTTCGATTCTGGGTATCAGCACCATCTCTCTTTTCCCCCTTCTGGTTTCTCTGTAATAAATTTCAGCAAGCATATAAACAGCCATTTAGCGTTATTTGCTTGGTTGATGTGGTGATATCACCGATTTATCCGTGTATTAGAGGGACAATTAATGTCTAAAGAAAAGTTTGAACGTTCAAAACCGCACGTTAACGTCGGTACTATCGGCCACGTTGACCACGGTAAAACTACCCTGACCGCTGCTATCACCACCGTTCTGGCTAAAACCTACGGCGGTAGCGCTCGCGCATTCGATCAGATCGATAACGCGCCGGAAGAAAAAGCACGTGGTATCACCATCAACACCTCTCACGTTGAATACGATACCCCGACCCGTCACTACGCTCACGTAGACTGCCCGGGGCACGCCGACTATGTTAAAAACATGATCACGGGTGCTGCGCAGATGGACGGCGCAATCCTGGTTGTTGCTGCGACTGACGGCCCGATGCCGCAGACCCGTGAGCACATCCTGCTGGGTCGCCAGGTAGGCGTTCCGTACATCATCGTGTTCCTGAACAAGTGCGACATGGTTGATGACGAAGAGCTGCTGGAACTGGTTGAGATGGAAGTTCGTGAGCTGCTGTCTCAGTACGACTTCCCGGGCGACGATACGCCGGTAATCCGCGGTTCTGCGCTGAAAGCGCTGGAAGGCGAAGCCGAGTGGGAAGCTAAGATCATCGAACTGGCTGAAACTCTGGACTCCTACATCCCGGAACCTGAGCGTGACATCGACAAGCCGTTCCTGCTGCCGATCGAAGACGTATTCTCTATCTCTGGCCGTGGTACCGTTGTTACCGGTCGTGTAGAGCGCGGTATCATCAAGGTAGGTGACGAAGTTGAAATCGTTGGTATCAAAGCGACGACCAAAACTACCTGTACCGGCGTGGAAATGTTCCGCAAACTGCTGGACGAAGGCCGTGCTGGTGAGAACGTTGGCGTACTGCTGCGTGGTACCAAGCGTGACGAAATCGAACGTGGTCAGGTACTGGCTAAGCCGGGCTCCATCACTCCGCACACCAAGTTCGAATCAGAAGTGTACATCCTGAGCAAGGATGAAGGCGGCCGTCATACTCCGTTCTTCAAAGGCTACCGTCCGCAGTTCTACTTCCGTACTACTGACGTAACGGGCACCATCGAACTGCCGGAAGGCGTAGAGATGGTCATGCCGGGCGACAACATCAAGATGGTTGTTACCCTGATCCACCCGATCGCCATGGACGATGGTCTGCGCTTCGCAATCCGCGAAGGCGGCCGTACCGTTGGTGCGGGCGTTGTTGCTAAAGTTATCGAATAAGATTTGACGCAGCACGTGATAAAAGGGCATCATTTGATGCCCTTTTTCTACGCGGTTTGACAAGAACCTATCTCATCAGTGGTTTTTTCTACATAATTACTGGTGAGATAGGCTCTGGCGATACGGCGTATGGTGCCGAACTGTGGATTGCCGCGCAAACACGCGAGCAACATCGCTTTTTGCAGATATAAATGTGATATCCACATTGGTATCTCGTAAGATTCTCATTCGGTTTGGTTTGCCTCGCATTGCGGGGCAAAGTTGTTTTTCTGGAATCTAGTGACAGGTTGGTTTATGAGTGCGAATACCGATGCTCAAGGGAGCGGGCGTGGCCTGGAAGTCATGAAGTGGCTGGTCGTCGCCGTTCTGCTGATCGTAGCCATCGTCGGTAACTATATTTACCGTGATGTGAGTCTGCCACTGCGTGCTCTGGCCGTTGTGGTTATCATCGCTGCCGCGGGCGGCATCGCCTTGATGACAGCGCAGGGTAAGGCGACCGTGGCATTTGCCCGCGAAGCGCGTACCGAAATGCGTAAAGTGATTTGGCCGACACGCCAGGAAGCGCTGCATACGACTTTGATCGTCGCCGCAGTGACCGCCGTTATGGCACTGATTCTGTGGGGACTGGATGGTATTCTAGTCCGTCTGGTTTCCTTTATTACTGGCCTGAGGTTCTAAAATGTCTGAAGCACCGAAGAAGCGTTGGTACGTCGTTCAGGCGTTTTCCGGTTTTGAGGGTCGCGTAGCACAGTCGCTGCGCGAGCATATCAAACTGCACAATATGGAAGAGCTGTTTGGTGAAGTCATGGTGCCGACCGAGGAAGTGGTTGAAATCCGTGGCGGCCAGCGCCGCAAGAGTGAGCGTAAGTTCTTCCCGGGCTATGTCCTGGTGCAAATGGTAATGAACGACGCCAGCTGGCATCTGGTGCGCAGTGTACCGCGTGTGATGGGCTTTATCGGTGGGACGTCCGATCGTCCTGCGCCGATCAGCGATAAAGAAGTGGATGCGATTATGAACCGCCTGCAGCAGGTGGGTGATAAGCCGCGTCCGAAGACGCTGTTCGAGCCGGGTGAAATGGTTCGCGTCAACGAAGGGCCGTTTGCCGACTTCAACGGCGTGGTCGAAGAGGTGGATTACGAGAAGAGCCGCCTGAAGGTATCTGTCTCTATCTTTGGCCGTGCTACGCCGGTAGAGCTGGACTTCAGCCAGGTCGAAAAAGCGTAATAACGCACGCGATAGCAAAATCTGCATTGCCATAGGCGCGAAATTGAACTACAATTTCGCGCCTTTTGTATTTATGGGCTGATGCTTTTTTCAGCCCATAAACGTTTTACCATCGCGGGGAGCCTCTCTGAGGCGATATTACCCAACTGAGGATATTTACATGGCCAAGAAAGTCCAAGCCTACGTGAAGCTGCAGGTTGCAGCTGGTATGGCTAACCCGAGCCCGCCGGTCGGTCCGGCTCTGGGTCAGCAGGGTGTTAACATCATGGAATTCTGTAAGGCGTTCAATGCTAAGACTGACAGCATTGAAAAAGGTCTGCCGATTCCGGTTGTTATTACCGTTTACTCTGACCGTTCCTTCACTTTCGTTACCAAGACTCCGCCGGCTGCCGTTCTGCTGAAGAAAGCGGCTGGTGTTAAGTCTGGTTCCGGTAAGCCGAACAAAGACAAGGTCGGTAAAGTGACCCGTGCTCAGGTACGTGAAATCGCAGAAACTAAAGCTGCGGACATGACTGGTTCTGACGTTGAAGCGATGGCTCGCTCAATCGAAGGTACCGCTCGTTCCATGGGCCTGGTAGTGGAGGACTAATAGATGGCTAAGCTGACCAAGCGCATGCGCGTGATCCGTGAGAAAGTTGATGCGACTAAACAGTACGACATCAACGAAGCCGTTGCTCTGTTACAAGAGCTGGCCACCGCTAAATTCGTTGAAAGCGTAGACGTTGCCGTTAACCTCGGCATCGACGCGCGTAAATCTGACCAGAACGTACGTGGTGCAACCGTCCTGCCGCACGGCACCGGCCGCACCGTACGCGTTGCCGTATTTACCCAGGGTCCGAACGCTGAAGCGGCTAAAGCTGCTGGCGCTGACCTGGTAGGTATGGAAGACCTGGCCGATCAGATCAAGAAAGGCGAGATGAACTTCGACGTTGTTATTGCTTCTCCGGATGCAATGCGCGTTGTAGGTCAACTGGGCCAGATCCTGGGGCCGCGTGGCCTGATGCCGAACCCGAAAGTGGGTACCGTTACGCCGAACGTAGCCGAAGCGGTTAAGAACGCTAAAGCTGGCCAGGTTCGTTATCGTAACGACAAGAATGGTATCATTCACAGCACCATCGGTAAGGCGAGCTTCTCTGCTGAGCAGCTGAAGGAAAACCTGGAAGCACTGATGGTTGCCCTGAAGAAGGCGAAGCCGGCAACTGCCAAAGGCGTCTACATCAAGAAAGTTTGCCTGTCCACCACCATGGGCGCTGGCGTAACGATTGATCAGGCTACCCTGAGCGCAGTGGCTAACTAATCCTGCGGGATTAGTCTTGCCTTTTCGCTTTACGCGGGCGTCGGTTTTGTCTAAAATCTAACGCCCGCGCATTCTCGGAATGTAAAGCGAACGAATTTTCGGTTGGAGTCTGGCCTTTTCCAGACCTCCGTCCAAGACCGCAGGTGTTTCGTAAGAGACTTAATTTCCCTGCGTAGACGGTGACAGAGCCCGAAGAAATCTTTTTAGATGTCTGGATTCTGCTCACCGTGTTTCTATGCTCGCCGCGGCCTCGGCCGTAAGCGAGTGAAGTGAGTTCCGGAGTCATTCTCCGGCAAAAATCCAGGAGCACAAGCTAATGGCATTAAATCTTCAAGACAAACAAGCGATTGTTGCTGAAGTCACCGAAGTAGCCAAAGGCGCGCTGTCTGCTGTCGTTGCGGATTCCCGTGGCGTAACCGTAGACAAAATGACCGAACTGCGTAAAGCAGGTCGTGAAGCTGGCGTATACATGCGTGTTGTTCGCAACACGCTGATGCGCCGCGTCGTTGAAGGTTCTCAGTTCGAGTGCCTGAAAGACACGTTTGTTGGTCCGACCCTGATTGCATTCTCTATGGAACACCCGGGCGCTGCTGCTCGTCTGTTCAAGGCTTTTGCCAAAGACAATGCAAAATTTGAGGTCAAAGCTGCAGCCTTTGAAGGTGAGCTGATCCCGGCGGCCCAGATCGACCGTCTGGCAACTCTGCCGACTTACGAAGAAGCAATCGCACGCCTGATGGCGACCATGAAAGAAGCCGCTGCCGGCAAATTGGTCCGTACTCTGGCTGCTCTGCGCGATCAGAAAGAAGCTGCTTAATCGCTGCTTTGCTACTGTCGCACTTGCTAACGTATAAACTATTTCTGATTTTTAGGAACAATTGTCATGTCTATCACTAAAGAACAAATTCTGGATGCAGTTGCAGAAATGTCCGTAATGGACGTTGTTGAACTGATCTCCATGATGGAAGAAAAATTCGGTGTTTCTGCTGCTGCTGCTGTAGCTGTTGCCGCTGGCGGCGCTGCTGAAGCCGTTGAAGAAAAAACTGAATTCGACGTAGTTCTGACCGCTGCTGGCGGCAACAAAGTTGCTGTCATCAAAGCTGTCCGCGGCGCAACCGGTCTGGGCCTGAAAGAAGCCAAAGACCTGGTAGAATCTGCTCCGGCAGTTCTGAAAGAAGCGATCAGCAAAGACGACGCTGAAGCTCTGAAGAAAACTCTGGAAGAAGCTGGCGCTTCTGTTGAAGTTAAATAAGTTTAACTTCCTGGAGTACAGTCTGTGCTAACAGACTGATGGCTGGTGACTTTTTGGTCACCAGCCTTTTTGCGCTGTAAAGGATGCCGGTGGTGTTTCACACTGTTTAGCCAGCGGTTATCCCCAATACTTGTTTCTATCGACGCCTTAATATACTGCGTCAGGGCCGTGAGTTACGGCGCCTGTGTAAAGCGCAATGAAATGGTTTAAGAGTGATAGAAACAAGTATTGCGAAGGGGGTCTCACCCTTTCGGTCACAAAACGGTGTCGCATGAACTGTCCTATCAGGACGGACAGAATGGGTCGACTATTCAGCGAGCTGAGGAACCCTATGGTTTACTCCTATACCGAGAAAAAACGTATTCGTAAGGACTTTGGTAAGCGTCCCCAAGTGCTGGACGTACCATACCTCCTTTCTATCCAGCTTGACTCGTTCCAGAAGTTTATCGAGCAAGATCCGGAAGGTCAGTACGGTCTGGAAGCGGCTTTCCGTTCCGTATTCCCGATCCAGAGCTACAGCGGCAACTCCGAGCTGCAGTATGTCAGCTATCGCCTGGGTGAGCCGGTATTTGACGTCAAAGAGTGTCAGATCCGCGGCGTAACCTATTCCGCTCCGCTGCGCGTTAAGCTGCGTCTGGTGATCTACGAGCGTGAGGCGCCGGAAGGCACCGTTAAAGACATCAAAGAACAAGAAGTTTACATGGGTGAAATCCCGCTGATGACCGAAAACGGCACCTTCGTCATCAACGGCACCGAGCGTGTTATCGTGTCTCAGCTGCACCGCAGCCCGGGCGTATTCTTCGACAGCGACAAGGGTAAAACCCACTCTTCAGGTAAGGTGCTGTATAACGCACGCATCATTCCTTACCGCGGTTCCTGGCTGGACTTTGAGTTCGACCCGAAAGACAACCTGTTTGTCCGTATTGACCGCCGCCGTAAGCTGCCGGCTACCATCATCCTGCGCGCGCTGGATTTCACCACCGAGCAGATCCTCGATCTGTTCTTCGATAAGGTGATCTTTGAAATCCGCGACAATAAGCTGCAGATGGAGCTGGTGCCGGAGCGTCTGCGCGGTGAGACCGCCTCTTTTGATATTGAGGCCAACGGTAAGGTCTACGTTGAGAAAGGCCGCCGTATTACCGCCCGCCACATCCGTCAGCTGGAAAAAGATGACGTTAAGCTGATCGAAGTACCGGTTGAGTACATCGTCGGTAAAGTGGCCGCCAAAGATTACATCGACGAGAGCACCGGTGAGCTGATTTGCGCCGCCAACATGGAGCTGTCGTTGGATCTGCTGGCCAAGCTGAGCCAGTCTGGTTACAAGCGTATCGAAACGCTGTTCACCAACGACCTGGATCACGGTCCGTACATGTCCGAGACCCTGCGCGTCGATCCGACCAACGACCGTCTGAGCGCGCTGGTAGAAATCTACCGCATGATGCGCCCGGGCGAGCCGCCGACCCGCGAAGCCGCCGAAAACCTGTTCGAGAACCTGTTCTTCTCTGAAGATCGCTACGATCTGTCTGCGGTTGGCCGCATGAAGTTCAACCGTTCTCTGATGCGTGACGAGATCGAAGGTTCCGGTATCCTGAGCAAAGACGACATCATCGAGGTGATGAAGAAGCTCATCGATATCCGTAACGGTAAAGGCGAAGTCGATGATATCGACCACCTGGGTAACCGTCGCATCCGCTCCGTGGGCGAGATGGCGGAGAACCAGTTCCGCGTTGGCCTGGTGCGCGTTGAGCGTGCGGTGAAAGAGCGTCTGTCTCTGGGCGATCTGGATATGCTGATGCCGCAGGACATGATCAACGCCAAGCCGATTTCGGCGGCGGTGAAAGAGTTCTTCGGCTCCAGCCAGCTGTCCCAGTTTATGGACCAGAACAACCCGCTGTCTGAGATCACCCACAAGCGTCGTATCTCTGCGTTGGGCCCGGGCGGTCTGACCCGTGAGCGCGCCGGCTTTGAAGTTCGAGACGTACACCCGACCCACTATGGTCGCGTATGCCCTATCGAAACGCCGGAAGGTCCGAACATCGGTCTGATCAACTCCCTGTCCGTGTACGCACAGACTAACGAGTATGGTTTCCTGGAAACCCCGTACCGCCGCGTGCGTGACGGTATCGTGACCGACGAAATTCACTACCTGTCTGCTATTGAAGAAGGCAACTTCGTTATCGCCCAGGCGAACTCCAACCTGGATGAAGAAGGCCGCTTCGTAGAAGATCTGGTTACCTGTCGTAGCAAGGGCGAATCCAGCCTGTTCAGCCGTGACCAGGTCGACTACATGGACGTTTCCACCCAGCAGGTGGTTTCCGTCGGTGCGTCCCTGATCCCGTTCCTGGAACACGATGACGCCAACCGTGCTCTGATGGGTGCGAACATGCAGCGTCAGGCCGTGCCGACCCTGCGCGCTGACAAACCGCTGGTAGGTACCGGTATGGAGCGCGCCGTTGCGGTTGACTCAGGTGTAACCTCCGTAGCCAAGCGCGGCGGTATGGTGCAGTACGTGGATGCGTCCCGTATCGTCATCAAGGTTAATGAAGATGAGATGTTCCCGGGCGAAGCCGGCATCGATATCTACAACCTGACCAAATACACCCGTTCCAACCAGAACACCTGCATCAGCCAGATGCCGTGTGTTTCTCTGGGTGAGCCGATTGAGCGCGGCGACGTGCTGGCCGACGGCCCGTCCACCGATCTGGGTGAGCTGGCGCTGGGTCAGAACATGCGCGTCGCGTTCATGCCGTGGAACGGCTACAACTTCGAAGACTCCATCTTGGTCTCCGAGCGCGTGGTACAGGAAGATCGCTTCACCTCTATCCATATCCAGGAGCTGGCCTGTGTGTCTCGTGACACCAAGCTGGGGCCGGAAGAGATCACTGCCGACATCCCGAACGTCGGTGAAGCAGCGCTCTCCAAGCTCGACGAATCCGGTATCGTGTATATCGGCGCCGAAGTGAAGGGTGGCGACATTCTGGTCGGTAAGGTAACGCCGAAGGGCGAAACCCAGCTGACGCCGGAAGAGAAGCTGCTGCGCGCGATCTTCGGTGAGAAAGCGTCTGACGTTAAAGACTCTTCTCTGCGCGTACCGAACAGCGTTTCCGGTACCGTTATCGACGTTCAGGTCTTTACCCGCGATGGCGTGGAAAAAGACAAGCGTGCGCTGGAAATCGAAGAGATGCAGCTGAAGCAGGCCAAAAAAGACCTGACTGAAGAGCTGCAGATCCTGGAAGCCGGTCTGTTTGCCCGTATTCACGATGTGCTGGTTGCCGGCGGCGTGGAAGCGGAGAAGCTGGAAAAACTGCCGCGTGACCGTTGGCTTGAGCTGGGCCTGGCCGATGAAGCCAAGCAGAATCAGCTGGAGCAGCTGGCTGAGCAGTATGACGAGCTGAAGGCCGAGTTCGAGAAGAAGCTGGAAGCGAAACGCCGTAAGATCACCCAGGGCGACGATCTGGCGCCGGGCGTGCTGAAGATCGTTAAGGTGTACCTGGCGGTGAAACGTCAGATCCAGCCGGGCGATAAGATGGCAGGTCGTCACGGTAACAAGGGTGTTATCTCTAAGATCAACCCGATCGAAGATATGCCTTACGATGAGAACGGGACTCCGGTCGACATCGTACTGAACCCGCTGGGCGTACCGTCGCGTATGAACATTGGTCAGATCCTGGAAACCCATCTGGGTATGGCGGCGAAAGGTATCGGCGATAAGATCAACGCCATGCTTAAGCAGCAGCAGGAAGTGGCCAAGCTGCGTGAGTTTATCCAGAAAGCCTACGATCTGGGTGATCACACCCGTCAGCAGGTGGATCTGAACACCTTCACCGACGAAGAAGTCCTGCGTCTGGCCGAAAACCTGAAGAAAGGTCTGCCGGTTGCAACGCCGGTGTTCGACGGTGCTAAAGAGCGCGAAATCAAGGGCCTGCTGGAGCTGGGTGGTATCCCGACCTCCGGTCAGATCACCCTGTATGATGGTCGTACCGGTGAGCGTTTCGAGCGTCAGGTAACCGTGGGTTACATGTACATGCTGAAGCTGAACCACTTGGTCGACGACAAGATGCATGCGCGTTCCACCGGCTCCTACAGCCTGGTTACCCAGCAGCCGCTGGGTGGTAAGGCGCAGTTCGGTGGTCAGCGCTTCGGGGAGATGGAAGTGTGGGCGCTGGAAGCCTACGGCGCCGCCTACACCCTGCAGGAAATGCTCACCGTTAAGTCTGATGACGTGAACGGCCGTACCAAGATGTATAAGAACATCGTGGATGGCAGCCATCAGATGGAACCAGGCATGCCGGAATCCTTCAACGTACTGTTGAAAGAAATCCGCTCGCTGGGCATCAACATCGAGCTGGAAGACGAGTAAGCACTCGAATCCGTACCGATCACAGGGCGCCCGTTACGGCGGGCGCCTTAAGAGTTCTCACTCCGACGGGAGCTAATCCGTGAAAGACTTACTGAAGTTTCTGAAAGCGCAAACTAAGACCGAAGAGTTTGACGCGATCAAAATTGCGCTGGCTTCGCCAGACATGATCCGTTCCTGGTCTTTCGGCGAAGTTAAGAAGCCGGAAACCATCAACTACCGTACGTTCAAGCCGGAACGTGACGGTCTTTTCTGCGCCCGTATCTTCGGGCCGGTGAAAGATTACGAGTGCCTGTGCGGTAAGTACAAGCGCTTGAAACACCGTGGCGTCATCTGTGAAAAATGCGGCGTTGAAGTGACCCAAACCAAGGTGCGCCGTGAGCGCATGGGTCACATCGAGCTGGCTTCCCCGACCGCGCACATCTGGTTCCTGAAGTCCCTGCCGTCCCGTATCGGCCTGCTGCTGGATATGCCGCTGCGCGATATCGAACGTGTTCTGTACTTTGAATCTTATGTCGTCGTCGAAGGCGGGATGACCAACCTGGAGCGTCGTCAGATCCTGACCGAAGAGCAGTATCTGGACGCACTGGAAGAGTTCGGTGACGAATTCGATGCCAAGATGGGCGCCGAGGCGATCCAGGCTCTGCTGAAAGGGATGGATCTGGAAGCCGAGTGCGAGCAGCTGCGTGAAGAGCTGGGTGAGACCAACTCTGAAACCAAGCGTAAGAAGCTGACCAAGCGTATCAAGCTGCTGGAAGCGTTCATTCTGTCCGGTAACAAGCCGGAGTGGATGATCCTGACTGTGCTGCCGGTACTGCCGCCGGATCTGCGTCCGCTGGTTCCGCTGGACGGCGGCCGTTTCGCGACCTCCGATCTGAACGATCTGTACCGTCGCGTGATCAACCGTAACAACCGTCTGAAGCGCCTGCTGGATCTGGCTGCGCCGGATATCATCGTACGCAACGAAAAGCGTATGCTGCAGGAAGCGGTCGATGCCCTGCTGGATAACGGCCGTCGCGGTCGTGCCATCACGGGCTCTAACAAGCGTCCGCTGAAGTCTCTGGCCGACATGATCAAAGGTAAGCAGGGTCGTTTCCGTCAGAACCTGCTGGGTAAACGCGTCGACTACTCCGGTCGTTCCGTTATCACCGTAGGCCCGTACCTGCGTCTGCATCAGTGCGGCCTGCCGAAGAAGATGGCGCTGGAGCTGTTCAAGCCGTTCATCTATGGCAAGCTGGAGCTGCGTGGTCTTGCTACCACCATCAAAGCAGCCAAGAAGATGGTTGAGCGTGAAGAAGCCGTGGTATGGGATATCCTCGACGAGGTGATCCGCGAGCACCCGGTAATGCTGAACCGTGCGCCGACCCTGCACCGTCTGGGTATCCAGGCGTTCGAACCGCTGCTGATCGAAGGTAAAGCGATTCAGCTGCACCCGCTGGTGTGTGCGGCATACAACGCCGACTTCGACGGTGACCAGATGGCGGTACACGTACCGTTGACCCTGGAAGCCCAGCTGGAAGCGCGTGCGCTGATGATGTCCACCAACAACATCCTCTCTCCGGCGAACGGCGATCCGATCATCGTTCCGTCTCAGGACGTTGTATTGGGTCTGTACTACATGACCCGTGACTGCGTGAACGCCAAAGGCGAAGGCATGGTGCTGAGCGGCCCGAAAGAGGCCGAGCGTATTTATCGCGCCGGTCTGGCGTCGCTGCATGCCCGCGTTAAAGTGCGTATCACCCAGTACAGCAAAAGCGCCGATGGTGAGATGGTTCCGAACACCGGGCTTATCGACACCACCGTTGGCCGCGCCATCCTGTGGATGATCGTACCGAAAGGTCTGCCGTACACTATCGTTAACCAGCCGCTGGGCAAGAAAGCCATCTCCAAGATGCTGAACGCCTGCTACCGTGCGCTGGGTCTGAAGCCGACCGTTATCTTCGCTGACCAGATCATGTATACCGGTTTCGCCTATGCGGCGCGCTCCGGTGCGTCTGTCGGCATCGACGACATGGTGATCCCGGAGAAGAAAGCGGGGATCATCGCCGAGGCCGAAGCCGAAGTGGCCGAGATCCAGGAGCAGTTCCAGTCTGGTCTGGTAACCGCCGGCGAACGTTATAACAAGGTCATCGATATCTGGGCCGCTGCGAACGAGCGCGTGGCCAAGGCGATGATGGAAAACCTGTCGACTGAAACCGTTATCAACCGCGATGGCGAAGAAGAGCGTCAGGTCTCCTTTAACAGCATCTTTATGATGGCCGACTCCGGTGCGCGTGGTTCTGCCGCCCAGATTCGTCAGCTGGCCGGTATGCGTGGCCTGATGGCGAAGCCGGATGGCTCCATCATCGAAACGCCGATCACCGCAAACTTCCGTGAGGGTCTGAACGTACTGCAGTACTTCATCTCAACGCACGGTGCGCGTAAAGGTCTGGCGGATACCGCACTGAAGACGGCGAACTCCGGTTACCTGACCCGTCGTCTGGTTGACGTGGCCCAGGATCTGGTGGTTATCGAGGACGACTGTGGTACCCACAACGGCATCGTGATGACCCCGGTTATCGAAGGTGGCGACGTTAAAGAGCCGCTGCGCGATCGCGTTCTGGGTCGTGTGACGGCAGAAGAAGTGCTGAAGCCGGGTACGGCGGACATTCTGGTGCCGCGTAACACCCTGCTGAACGAAAAATGGTGTGACCTGCTGGAAGAGCACTCTGTCGACAGCGTGAAAGTGCGCTCCGTCGTAAGCTGTGAAACTGACTTCGGCGTGTGCGCCCACTGCTACGGTCGCGATCTGGCCCGTGGTCACCTGGTGAACAAAGGCGAAGCCATCGGCGTTATCGCGGCACAGTCCATCGGTGAACCGGGTACCCAGCTGACCATGCGTACCTTCCACATCGGTGGTGCGGCATCGCGTGCGGCGGCTGAGTCCAGCATCCAGGTGAAGAACAAGGGTAACCTGAAGCTGACCAACGCTAAGTTCGTGGTGAACACTGACGGTAAGCTGGTTATCACTTCACGTAATACCGAACTGAAGCTGATCGACGAGTTTGGCCGTACCAAGGAAAGCTACAAGGTGCCTTACGGTGCCACGCTGGCCAAGGGTGACGGTGCCGAGGTGAACGGCGGTGAGACAGTGGCTAACTGGGATCCGCATACCATGCCGGTTATCACCGAGGTTAGCGGCTTCATCCGCTTCGCCGATATGATCGACGGCCAGACGGTAACCCGTCAGACCGACGAGCTGACCGGTCTCTCCTCTCAGGTGGTTCTGGATTCTGCAGAGCGTACCGGTAGCGGTAAAGATCTGCGTCCGGCGCTGAAGATCGTCGACGCCAACGGTGATGACGTGCTGCTGCCGGGTACCGATATGCCGGCCCAGTACTTCCTGCCGGGTAAAGCGATCGTACAGCTGGAGGATGGCATTGCCATCAGCGCCGGTGACACCCTGGCGCGTATTCCGCAGGAATCCGGCGGTACCAAGGATATCACCGGTGGTCTGCCGCGCGTTGCCGACCTGTTCGAAGCCCGTCGTCCGAAAGAGCCGGCAATCCTGGCCGAGATCAGCGGCGTTGTTTCCTTCGGTAAAGAGACCAAGGGCAAACGTCGCCTGGTGATCACGCCGCTGGATGGCAGCGATGCCTACGAAGAGATGATTCCGAAGTGGCGTCAGCTCAACGTGTTCGAAGGCGAACGCGTGGAACGCGGCGACGTGATCTCCGACGGTCCGGAGTCTCCGCATGACATCCTGCGCCTGCGCGGCGTGAACGCGGTAACGCGCTATATCGTTAACGAAGTCCAGGACGTATACCGTCTGCAGGGCGTTAAAATTAACGATAAGCACATCGAAGTTATCGTGCGTCAGATGCTGCGTAAGGCGACCATCGCCAATGCCGGTAGCTCCGAGTTCCTGGAAGGCGAGCAGGTGGAAGTGTCCCGCGTCAAGATTGCCAACCGCCTGTTGGAGTCTGACGGTAAGATTGCCGCGACCTATATGCGCGATCTGCTGGGTATCACCAAAGCCTCTCTGGCGACCGAGTCCTTCATCTCCGCGGCCTCCTTCCAGGAGACCACCCGCGTGCTGACTGAAGCGGCCGTTGCCGGTAAGCGTGATGAGCTGCGTGGCCTGAAGGAGAACGTCATCGTTGGTCGTCTGATCCCGGCGGGTACGGGTTATGCCTACCACCAGGATCGCATGCGCCGTCGCGCTGCCGATACCTCTAGCGCCCCGCAGGTGAGCGCGGAAGAAGCCAGCGCCAACTTGGCCGAGCTGCTGAACGCCGGTCTGCTGGGTGGCAATGACGAATAACTCGTCCGTGTAACAGCATGAAAAACCGCTCTTCGGAGCGGTTTTTTTTTGCCTATTTACCCCCCTGCGACGCTGGGGGCGTCGGTGAGGCGGGGGAGGGGCTGTGGGACGTTAGGCGTCGTTTGCGTGCCGTCCCTCGATCAGCTGCAGCAGGGTATCGGTCGCCGCCAGCCAGTCCGGCGCCCGGGTAATGGCGCTGACCAGCGCGATGCTGCCAACGCCGCAGGCCAGAACATCCGGGACGCGGGCGATGCTGATCCCGCCGATGGCGACGCTGGGATAGGTGCCCAGGCGCGCCACCTGGCGCCGCAGGTCGCTCAGTCCCTGTGGCGCCGTCGCCATCTGTTTGCTGTCGGTGGGAAAGACGTGGCCGAGCGCAACGTAGGAGGGCCCTGCTGCGAGCGCGCGATCCATCTCGGCATCGTCGTGCGTGGAGAGGCCCAGGCGCAGCCCGGCGCGGCGAATGGCGGCCAGATCAGCCCGATCAAGATCCTCCTGGCCCAGGTGTACGCCGTAGGCGCCGAGGCGGATCGCCTGGCGCCAGTAGTCATTGATAAACAGCCGTGCCTGATAGTGGTGCCCTAGGGCAATCGCCTGGGCAAGCTCATCGCCGATCTGATCCTCGCGACAATCTTTGATGCGTAGCTGCAGGGTGCGAACTCCGGCGCGCAGAAGGCGCTCGATCCATTCAACGCTGTCGACGACCGGATACAGCCCCAGGCGCGTCGGAACCGGAGCAAAGAGAGGCTGACGCATTACGACTCCTTACGCGACGGTGCGCTGTCGGTGACGTCCGCCAGATAGATTTCGCCGCCCTGATCTCGGAACTGCTGCGCCATTTGTGCCATGCCGGGGTCGGCCGCCTGCTGGCGCGCGGCGTGCTCACGAACCTCTCGAGAGATCTTCATGGAGCAGAACTTTGGCCCGCACATCGAGCAGAAGTGAGCGAGCTTGCCGGATGCCTGCGGTAGGGTGGCATCGTGATAGGCGCGCGCCGTCACCGGATCGAGCGCCAGATTGAACTGATCCTCCCAGCGGAATTCGAAGCGGGCCTTGGACATGGCGTTATCGCGAATCTGTGCGCCGGGATGTCCCTTGGCCAGATCGGCGGCGTGGGCCGCGATCTTATAGGTGATGAGTCCCTGCTTGACGTCATCCTTATCGGGCAGCCCCAGATGCTCCTTGGGCGTGACATAGCACAGCATCGCGCAGCCGAACCAGCCGATCATGGCGGCGCCGATGCCGGAGGTGAAATGGTCGTAGCCGGGGGCGATGTCGGTCGTTAACGGCCCCAGCGTATAGAAGGGAGCCTCGTGGCAGTGGCTGAGCTCCTCCTCCATATTTCGCTGAATCATGTGCATGGGGACGTGGCCCGGACCTTCGATCATCACCTGCACATCGTATTCCCAGGCGATTCGGGTCAGCTCGCCAAGGGTATGCAGCTCGGCGAACTGTGCCGGATCGTTGGCATCCTGGATCGATCCGGGCCGCAGGCCGTCGCCGAGTGACAGCGCGATGTCATAGGCGCTACAGATCTCGCAGATCTCGCGGAAGTGCGTATAGAGGAAGTTCTCCTGGTGGTGCGACAGGCACCATTTGGCCATGATGGCGCCGCCGCGCGATACGATGCCGGTCAGGCGCTCGGCGGTCATCGGAATGAAGCGCAGCAGCAGGCCCGCGTGCAGGGTGAAATAGTCCACGCCCTGCTCCGCCTGTTCTAACAGCGTATCCCGGACCAGCGGCCAGTCAAGGTTCTCGGCGATGCCGTTGACCTTCTCCAGCGCCTGGTAGATGGGGACGGTACCGATAGGCACCGGGCTGTTGCGGAGGATCCACTCGCGCGTCTCGTGAATATAGCGGCCGGTAGAGAGATCCATCACGGTATCGGCGCCCCAGCGGGTGGCCCACACCAGCTTTTCGACCTCTTCCTCTATCGAGGAGGTGACAGATGAGCTGCCGATGTTCGCATTGACCTTTACCAGAAAGTTACGCCCGATAATCATGGGCTCTGACTCGGGGTGGTTAATGTTGGCCGGAATGATGGCGCGCCCGGCGGCGACCTCGTCCCGGACAAACGCTGGCGTGATATTGTCCGGCAGGTGGGCGCCGAAGGCGATCCCCGGGTGCTGCTGACGTAAGACGGCACTGCGAATGCGCTCGCGCCCCATATTTTCACGCAGCGCGATAAACTCCATCTCTGGGGTGATGATACCCTGTCTGGCATAGTATAGCTGCGTGACGCGATGTCCCGGTCGCGCGCGCCGCGCGGATGAGCGCTGTTCAAAACGCAGCGTCTCCAGATCCCGATCGGCCTGGCGGCGGCGAGTATAGTCTGAGCTGCGCCCCGGCAGGATCTCGCTGTCGTTGCGCTCCGCGATCCAGGCGCTGCGTATGGCCGGCAGTCCGCGGCGTAGATCGATCTCCGCCTGCGGATCGCCATAGGCGCCGGAGGTGTCATACACCGCAATCGCTTCATTATCACGCCACTGCGGCTGCTCTGGCGTTCCGCCGATCAGGGTTGGACTTAAGCTAATTTCGCGCAGGGGGACGCGGATATCCGCTCGCGAGCCCTGCAGGTAGATGCGTTGGGAGCTGGGATAGGCTTGCGCCTGGAGATTATCGATAAAGGCCTGAGCCTGGGCCCGGCGCTGGCGACGCGGCGCGTCGCGGTGAGTAAGGGTAGACATAGCAAATTCCTGCCATCAACGGTGTTACAGGGAAAAATTGCTTGTCTGGAGCTCGGAGAGGAGTAATGAATAGTGGTGAACGTTTCAAAAGGGCCTGAGCCCGGTTCAGCGTGATAATTACTCTTGTTCCCTTCGTGGGTATTAGCCCAATCAGGTTCCGCGGATCCCGAATCAACGGTCTCAGCCTGTGATACGGCGTATCAGCTAGGCACTCCGACAAGATAGCGCGCAGCGCAGGCTGCGCCTACGATGCGGGAGCCAGTGTAAGGAGCGGCCTGCGAAACTGCAAGCATTGTTAATAATATGTTTAGTAATGACGTAGACTTGATGCGCGCTGCCTGCGCGGGGGAAGCCGGGCGCGTCCATCGAGCGTAAGGGGTTTATACGGTGACAGTGGCACAGCAATTGAGTGACAGCGATAGCGGCTGGTGGGTGGTCAGCGATCGGGGACGTATCTGGCTGCCGGAGGGCGAGCTGCCCTACGGTAGCGCCGCTCAGTGGCATTTGGTCGGCGAGACGGCGTATCGCATCGGTGAGTGGCAAGGCATGCCGGTATGGCTGCTGTGTCTGACGTATCCGCAGGACATGACGTCGGTTCGCCAGCTGATCGATGCCGATCGCGGCCTGTTTCAGCTGGCCGGGCGCGGCGTGCAGCTGGCGGAGTTTTTTCAGTCCCACCGTTTCTGCGGCTCCTGCGGGCACCCGATGCACGCGAGCCAGCAGGAGTGGGCGCGTCTATGCGCTCATTGTCAGCAGCGCTATTACCCACAGATCGCCCCCTGCATCATCGTTGCCATTCGCCGTGATGATCACATTCTGCTGGCGCGGCATAATCGCCACCGTAACGGAATCTATACCGTATTGGCGGGCTTTGTCGAAGTGGGGGAGACCCTGGAGCAGGCGGCGGCGCGGGAGATTTTTGAGGAGAGCCGACTGCAGGTGAAGAACCTGCGCTACGTGACCTCGCAGCCGTGGCCGTTTCCCCATTCGCTGATGATGGCCTTTCTGGCCGACTATGCCGCCGGCGACCTGTGCCACGATCCTAAAGAGCTGCAGGAGGCCGATTGGTATCGCTATGATCGTTTGCCGCAGCTCCCCCCGGCCGGCACCGTAGCCCGCCGTCTGATCGAAGACACCGTCGCGCTGTGCCGGGCGCAGCATGAATAAGCAGACCGCATGTTACAATGCCATCAAATAATAATGGGAGCCGAAGGATGACCGAACTGAAAAACGATCGCTACCTGCGCGCGCTGCTGCGCCAGCCGGTCGATGTGACCCCGGTATGGATGATGCGTCAGGCGGGGCGCTATCTGCCGGAGTACAACGCCACCCGCGCGCAGGCCGGTAACTTTATCGCCCTGTGTAAAAATGCCGAGCTGGCCTGCGAGGTGACGCTGCAGCCGCTGCGTCGTTTCCCGCTGGATGCGGCTATTCTGTTTTCTGACATACTGACCGTGCCAGATGCCATGGGGCTGGGCCTCTATTTCGAGGCCGGCGAGGGGCCGCGTTTTACCCATCCGGTGACCTGTCACGCCGATATCCAACGGCTCCCGATCCCCGATCCTGAACAGGAACTGGGCTATGTTATGGACGCGGTGCGTACCATTCGTCGCGATCTGCGCGGCGACGTGCCGCTGATCGGCTTCTCCGGCAGCCCCTGGACGCTGGCGACCTATATGGTAGAGGGCGGCAGCAGCAAGGCCTTTACTAAAATCAAGAAGATGATGTACTCCGATCCGGCGGCGCTGCATCTGCTGCTGGATAAGCTGGCGCAAAGCGTCATTCTGTATCTGAATGCGCAGATCCGCGCCGGGGCGCAGGCGGTCATGATCTTTGATACCTGGGGAGGCGTGCTGACCGGGCGCGACTATCGCGAGTTCTCTTTGCGCTACATGCACCAGATTGTCGATGGCCTACAGCGCGAGAGCGAAGGCCGCCGGGTGCCGGTGACCCTGTTTACCAAGGGCGGGGGGCAGTGGCTGGAGGCGATGGCTGATACGGGCTGCGATGCTCTGGGACTGGACTGGACCTGCGATATTGCGGACGCCCGCCGCCGGGTTGGCGATCGGGTGGCGCTGCAGGGCAATATGGATCCTTCGCTGCTGTATGCGCCGCCGGCGCGCATTGAGCAAGAGGTCGCGACGATCCTGGCCGGCTTTGGCCAGGGCGAGGGACACGTGTGTAATCTGGGTCACGGCATTCATCCGGATGTCCCTCCCGAGCACGCCGGCGTGTTTGTCGATGCGGTGCACCGACTGTCTGTACCTTATCATCGCTGATGGGACATTAACCGATGGATTTGCAGGCGTTACGCAGTGAGCAGCGGGCCCGGGCTGTACAGGTGGAGCGGGCGGATCGCTGGGAGGCCCCGGTATTGATCGCCGGCGCCGACGTGGGGTTTGAGCAGGATGGCGCGGTGACCCGCGCCGCGCTGGCCGTACTGTGCTACCCCGAGCTGACGCTGGTGGAGTATCAGGTCGCCCGCATTGAGACCCAGATGCCCTATATTCCCGGCTTTCTCTCGTTTCGTGAGTATCCGGCCCTGCTGCAGTCGTGGGGGCAGCTACGGCATCGCCCCCAGCTGGTGATGGTGGACGGTCACGGGATCGCCCACCCGCGTCGCCTTGGGATCGCCAGCCATTTTGGCCTGCTGGTCGATGTGCCCACCATCGGGGTTGCCAAACGGCGTCTATGCGGGCAGTTTGCGCCGCTGGATGAGACGCCGGGGTCGACGGTGGCGCTCATGGATGGGGGCGAGCAGCTTGGCTGGGTGCTGCGTAGCAAGGCTCGCTGTAATCCGCTGTTTATCTCCGGCGGCCATCGCGTGAGTACGGACAGCGCACTGGCGTGGGTACAGCGCTGCCTGCGCGGATACCGTCTCCCAGAGCCGACCCGCTGGGCCGATGCCATCGCCTCGCGACGGCCGGCCTTTCTGCGTTGGCAGTCTGCTCAGCCGCGATCGGCGGTTCAGGTGGAATGAATATAAACGGGCGATGGATAAAGATTCCTATAATCAGGCGCAGCCGTAGGGTTTTTCCCGCAATTCGGTTAGACTGCGCCGCAGATAATCGAGAGAGACTTCAGCATGCTGCGTAATCCCATTCATAAACGTCTGGAAAAGTTGGAAAGCTGGCAACAGCTGACCTTTATGGCTTGCCTTACTGAGCGGATGTACCCCAACTACCAGGCTTTTTGCCAGCAGAGCGCCTTTGGCGAGGCGGCGGTGTATCGCCGTATTCTGGATCTGGTCTGGGAGCTTTTGACGGTTAAAGACGTCAAAATTAACTTCGACAGCCAGTTGGAGAAGTTAGAGGCGGCGATCCCCGATGCTGATGCCTACGATATGTACGGCGTCTATCCGGCGATCGATGCCTGCGTTGCGCTGAGTGAGATCCTGCACGCGCAGCTGGGCGGCGAGATGCTGGCGCACGCCATTGCCGTGAGCGAAACCTCTCTGTATACCGTTTCCATGCTGGAAATGACGCAGTCTGGGCGTGAAATGAGCGACGACGAACTGAAGGCATTACCGGCAATCCAGGATGAATTAGACATTCAGTGGGAGATTTATCGCCTGCTGAGCGAAGCGGAAGAGCGCGATCTGGAACTGATAAAAGGGCTGCGTGCAGACCTGCGTGAGGCAGGTGTGAGCAATATTGGTATTGAATTAGCGCAATAAGACGGCAAAACGTGATTTAACACCTGATTTGTCGCCCTATAAGGCTTCACATTCGCCCCCCGCTTGTTCTACATTTGGGGGGCGTAAAAGAAGTGGCTATCGGTGCGTGTATGCAGGAGAGTGCTGTCAATCGGCATATCCGTCGCACTCGATGCTTTGCAAACGATAAACACACTGTAAGGATAACTTATGAATAAGACTCAGCTGATTGATGTAATTGCAGACAAGGCCGATCTGTCTAAGACCCAGGCGAAAGCCGCTCTGGAGTCTACCCTGGCTGCCATTACTGAGTCTCTGAAAGCAGGCGATGCTGTACAATTGGTTGGTTTCGGTACTTTTAAAGTGAATCATCGTAACGAGCGCACTGGCCGTAACCCGCAGACCGGCAACGAGATCAAAATTGCCGCCGCCAACGTACCGGCGTTCGTTTCTGGCAAGGCATTGAAAGACGCGGTTAAGTAATAAGCCACGCGTGGTAAGCGCAGAATATGTAGTTGAGGGGGCGATGACGCCCCTTTTGTCTATGTGCCGTCGGGTACGTGGGCTGCTGCCGGTCGCACTGCTGCTGACCGGCTGCCATTCCACGGCGCCGGTTGCGCCGTTTACCGCGACGGGCTATATCGCGGACGGTGGGATCGTTCGACTCTGGCGTCTGGAGGGGGCAGGGCATCAGCCCCAGGCGATGATGCGGGTATTCACCCCGCTGGATGGCACCGAGACGCAGATCGATCGCTATACCTACCGCGATGGACATCTGTACCAGATCCGGCAGCAGACGGGGCAGGGTAACGACGATGTGCTGCAGCTGCGCTTCGATATGCAGGGTTCGCTGAGCTATATGCAGCGCCTGCGCAACGGGAGCAAGGAGATGCCGGGGAGCGACGAGGTCGCTAAAGCCCAGTACCAGGCCCGTCATGCGCAGGAGATGGCGACGACGCTGGCAGCCGGTGGGGTTAACCTCATTCAGGGGCGTTGGCAGGGGGGAATATTTACGCGCTGCGATGGTCAGGTCGCGCCGCTGCCGCTCTCCGGCTGGCAGGCGGCACAGCTGGCGCGGCGAGAGGCCAATAGCCGTGGTCCGCTATGGGTGGCCTGGCTGTCGGCTCCGGAGGGGGCACAGCTACTGCAGGTTGCTAATCATAATATCTGCGCCTGGGCCCCGACGGAAAAAACGGTGTAAAAGCCGGCCTTGCGCCGGCTTGATAGTCTGAGCGCTAGCGCTGTAGCGCCCGGTAGCCGATATCGCGGCGGCAGAACCCGCCCTCCCAGCTCAATGCATCGGCCAGACGGTAGGCATTGCGCTGCGCTTCGGCAATGTCCTCGCCCAGCGCTGTCGCACACAGCACCCGTCCGCCGCAGGTTTCGACCTCACCCTGAGCATTCAGCCGGGTTCCGGCGTGAAACACTTTGGCCTGCGCGGTTCCCTGGGTGAGACCGTGAATGACGTCGCCTTGACGATAGTCGCCCGGGTATCCACCTGCGGCTAATACGACGCCCAGCGCGGGGCGTGGATCCCATGCCGATGACTGCTGGTCCAGGGTGCCGTTGGCACCGGCCAGACACAGCGCGACCAGATCGGACTGCATGCGCATCATGATGGGCTGGGTCTCCGGATCGCCAAAGCGACAGTTAAACTCAATGACCTTGGGCGCGCCGTCGGCCGAGATCATCAGGCCGGCATACAGGAAACCAGTATAGGGGGCGCCCTCCTGTGCCATACCGCGTACGGTTGGCCAAATCACCTGCTCCATTACCCGCTGATGCACCGCATCGCTGACCACCGGCGCCGGGGAATAGGCCCCCATTCCGCCGGTATTGGGGCCGCTGTCGCCATCGCCAACTCGCTTATGATCCTGGCTGGTGGCCATCGGTAGCACGTGTTCGCCGTCGACCATAACGATAAAGCTGGCCTCTTCTCCCTCCAGAAACTCTTCAATGACAATGCGATGCCCGGCGTCGCCAAAGGCGTTACCGGCCAGCATATCGTGGACGGCCGCTTCGGCCTCCTCCCGCGTCATTGCGACGATCACCCCTTTACCTGCGGCCAGGCCATCGGCCTTGATCACGATCGGTGCCCCCTGCTCACGCACGTAGGCCAGCGCCGGCTCGACCTCGGTGAAATTGCGGTAGGCGGCGGTAGGGATGCGCTGACGCGCCAGGAAGTCTTTGCTGAACGCTTTGGAACCTTCGAGGCGGGCGGCGCTTTGGCTCGGGCCAAAGATCGGCAGCCCCGCCGCGCGGAATGCATCGACCACCCCGAGCACCAGCGGCGCCTCTGGACCGACGATCGTGAGCCCGACCTGATGGCGCAAAGCAAATGCAACTAACGCATCGATATCGGTCGCGGCGATATCGATATTCTCTAGCGCGGGTTCCAGCGCAGTGCCGGCGTTACCCGGCGCGACAAATACGCGTTCGGCCAGCGGAGATTGGGCCGCTTTCCACGCCAGGGCATGTTCACGCCCGCCGCTGCCGATAATCAAAATATTCATGATGGTCACCTGTGAGCCGCGGGAGGCCCGCGGCGATTAGCTTAGTGGCGGAAGTGGCGCATGCCGGTAAAGATCATGGCGATGCCGTGTTCGTTGGCGGCGGCGATGACCTCGTCATCACGAATGGAGCCCCCCGGTTGGATGACGCAGCGGATGCCGACGGCGGCGGCGGCATCGATACCGTCACGGAACGGGAAGAAGGCATCGGATGCCATCACGGAGCCGGCGACCGGTAGACCCTCGTCCGCGGCTTTGATACCGGCAATTTTGGCTGAATAGACCCGGCTCATCTGTCCGGCGCCGATGCCAACGGTCATGTTATCCCGTGCGTAGACGATGGCGTTGGACTTCACAAACTTGGCGACCTTCCAGCAGAACAAGGCATCGCGCAGCTCCTGCTCACTGGGCTGGCGTTCGGTGACCACGCGCAGATCGGCGACATCCACCATTCCGAGATCGCGATCCTGCACCAATAGCCCGCCGTTGACCCGTTTGAAGTCCAGACCGGGGATGCGTGCATCCCACTCGCCGCAGGCCAGAACGCGCACGTTTTGCTTAGCGCTGAGGAGATCCAAGGCATCCTCGGTCACATGGGGGGCGATGATCACCTCAACGAACTGGCGCGCGATGATGGCCTGAGCGGTCTTGGCATCCAGCGTACGGTTAAAGGCGATGATGCCGCCAAAGGCGGAGGTGGGATCGGTCTGGTAAGCGCGCTCATAGGCATCGAGCGGATCGTCGCCGAGCGCAACGCCGCAGGGGTTCGCATGCTTAACGATGACGCAGGCCGGTTCGGCAAAGCTCTTGACGCACTCCAGCGCGGCGTCGGTATCGGCAATGTTATTGTAGGACAGCGCTTTCCCCTGAAGCTGCTGGGCTGTCGCGATGCAGGCTTCAACCTGTGGCTCCTCTATATAGAAGGCCGCCTGCTGGTGGCCGTTCTCGCCGTAGCGCATATCCTGTTTTTTTATTAGGTTAAGGTTTAGCGTCCGCGGGAAACGACCGCTTGGGCTCTGGGTATCGCCGTGGTAAGGCGCGACCAGCGTACCAAAGTAGTTGGCGATCATACTGTCGTAGGCGGCCGTATGCTCAAAGGCCTTAATGGCCAGGTCGAAGCGGGTGGCCTGCGTCAGGGCACCGTGGTGGGCGTCCATTTCGGCAATGATGTTATCAAAATCGCCGTTGTTAACCACGATAGCGACATCGTTATGGTTCTTTGCCGCGGAGCGCACCATGGTTGGTCCCCCGATATCGATATTCTCCACCGCCTCTTCCAGCGTGCAGTCGGGACGCGCAACGGTTTGAGCAAAGGGATAGAGGTTGACGACCACCATATCGATGGGCTGAATACCATGCTGCTGCATAACGGCAGCGTCGCGATCGCGGCGTCCGAGGATCCCACCGTGAACTTTGGGATGCAGGGTCTTGACGCGTCCGTCCATCATCTCAGGAAAGCCTGTGTAGTCGGAAACCTCGGTAACCGGCAGACCGGCCTGTGACAGAAGGCGGGCGGTACCGCCGGTGGAGAGCAGCTCAACGCCGCGCAGGTGTAACGCCTGGGCGAATTCGACGATACCGGATTTATCGGAGACACTCAGCAGTGCGCGGCGAACAGGACGACTGTGTTGCATGGTGGTTATATCCCTCGGCAATGGATCGCAGTAAACCCTACTTATATACCTATTAGAATTTGCTACGAATGAAGCGGAATGTTGATGCGCGATGATTTTAACGAAAACGTTTGCGTAAAGCTCGACAAATTTTTGCCGGCGCGGTCTTTGTGGATAACTCTGTGCGTAATGGGGTATAAGCAGTTCAATTGCTGTGTAATGCATCATTCGGTTCATTTGGGGCAAAATAGCGGTTGCGCCCGGTAAAACAGGCCCTATAATGCGCCTCCATCGACACGGCATATGTGAACAACATCACAGGATGAGCCGGGGAGAGTGAGAGAGAAACGGCAAATTAAACGTTGACTCTCACCGAGGAAAGCGTAATATACGCCACCTCGACTTGGTAAGGAAAACTTGCTAAGTCACTGCTCTTTAACAAATTATCAGACAATCTGTGTGGGCACTCGCAAGATTCGTATTACGCATTCCTCGGAATGCGAAAATATTTAAAGTCTTGAAGAGTGACAGCAGTTAATTCATTACGAATAAACAGTTTAATTTCTTTGAGCATCAAGCTTTTAATTGAAGAGTTTGATCATGGCTCAGATTGAACGCTGGCGGCAGGCTTAACACATGCAAGTCGAGCGGTAGCAGGGAGAAAGCTTGCTTTCTCCGCTGACGAGCGGCGGACGGGTGAGTAATGTCTGGGGATCTGCCTGATGGAGGGGGATAACTACTGGAAACGGTAGCTAATACCGCATAACGTCGCAAGACCAAAGTGGGGGACCTTCGGGCCTCATGCCATCAGATGAACCCAGATGGGATTAGCTAGTAGGTGGGGTAATGGCTCACCTAGGCGACGATCCCTAGCTGGTCTGAGAGGATGACCAGCCACACTGGAACTGAGACACGGTCCAGACTCCTACGGGAGGCAGCAGTGGGGAATATTGCACAATGGGCGCAAGCCTGATGCAGCCATGCCGCGTGTATGAAGAAGGCCTTCGGGTTGTAAAGTACTTTCAGTAGGGAGGAAGGTGTGAACGTTAATAGCGCTCACAATTGACGTTACCTACAGAAGAAGCACCGGCTAACTCCGTGCCAGCAGCCGCGGTAATACGGAGGGTGCAAGCGTTAATCGGAATTACTGGGCGTAAAGCGCACGCAGGCGGTTTGTTAAGTTGGATGTGAAATCCCCGGGCTTAACCTGGGAACTGCATCCAAGACTGGCAAGCTAGAGTCTCGTAGAGGGAGGTAGAATTCCAGGTGTAGCGGTGAAATGCGTAGAGATCTGGAGGAATACCGGTGGCGAAGGCGGCCTCCTGGACGAAGACTGACGCTCAGGTGCGAAAGCGTGGGGAGCAAACAGGATTAGATACCCTGGTAGTCCACGCTGTAAACGATGTCGATTTGGAGGTTGTGCCCTTGAGGCGTGGCTTCCGAAGCTAACGCGTTAAATCGACCGCCTGGGGAGTACGGCCGCAAGGTTAAAACTCAAATGAATTGACGGGGGCCCGCACAAGCGGTGGAGCATGTGGTTTAATTCGATGCAACGCGAAGAACCTTACCTACTCTTGACATCCAGCGAATCCTGTAGAGATACGGGAGTGCCTTCGGGAACGCTGAGACAGGTGCTGCATGGCTGTCGTCAGCTCGTGTTGTGAAATGTTGGGTTAAGTCCCGCAACGAGCGCAACCCTTATCCTTTGTTGCCAGCGGTTCGGCCGGGAACTCAAAGGAGACTGCCAGTGATAAACTGGAGGAAGGTGGGGATGACGTCAAGTCATCATGGCCCTTACGAGTAGGGCTACACACGTGCTACAATGGCGTATACAAAGAGAAGCGAACTCGCGAGAGCAAGCGGACCTCATAAAGTACGTCGTAGTCCGGATTGGAGTCTGCAACTCGACTCCATGAAGTCGGAATCGCTAGTAATCGTGGATCAGAATGCCACGGTGAATACGTTCCCGGGCCTTGTACACACCGCCCGTCACACCATGGGAGTGGGTTGCAAAAGAAGTAGGTAGCTTAACCTTCGGGAGGGCGCTTACCACTTTGTGATTCATGACTGGGGTGAAGTCGTAACAAGGTAACCGTAGGGGAACCTGCGGTTGGATCACCTCCTTACCTGAAGATACGAAATTGTGTAGTGCTCACACAGATTGTCTGATAGATGTTCGAGCAAACGCGTCTGCGAAGCCGACCCTGTGTCCCCTTCGTCTAGAGGCCTAGGACACCGCCCTTTCACGGCGGTAACAGGGGTTCGAATCCCCTAGGGGACGCCATTTGCGGTATCGGGTGAAAGACGATGCCAACTGTATTGCAAAACGGACTTACGAGTCATGTTTGCAATATTTGCTCTTTAACAATCTGGAACAAGCTGAAAATTCGAAAACAATCGAATTGCTTTTAATAAGTGATTCGAGAGTCTCTCAAATGCTTACAGCACGAAGTGAAACACCTTCGGGTTGTGAGGTTAAGTGACTAAGCGTACACGGTGGATGCCTAGGCAGTCAGAGGCGATGAAGGACGTGCTAATCTGCGATAAGCGTCGGTGAGCTGATATGAAGCGTTATTAGCCGGCGATGTCCGAATGGGGAAACCCAGTGCAATCCGTTGCACTATCGTTAAGTGAATACATAGCTTAACGAGGCGAACCAGGGGAACTGAAACATCTAAGTACCCTGAGGAAAAGAAATCAACCGAGATTCCCCTAGTAGCGGCGAGCGAACGGGGAAGAGCCCAGAACCTGAATCAGTTTGTGCATTAGTGGAAGCGTCTGGAAAGTCGCGCGATACAGGGTGATAGCCCCGTACACGAAGGTGCACAGCTGTGAGTTCGATGAGTAGGGCGGGACACGTGTTATCCTGTCTGAATATGGGGGGACCATCCTCCAAGGCTAAATACTCCTGACTGACCGATAGTGAACCAGTACCGTGAGGGAAAGGCGAAAAGAACCCCGGCGAGGGGAGTGAAATAGAACCTGAAACCGTGTACGTACAAGCAGTGGGAGCATCCTTCGGGGTGTGACTGCGTACCTTTTGTATAATGGGTCAGCGACTTATATTTTGTAGCAAGGTTAACCGAATAGGGGAGCCGTAGGGAAACCGAGTCTTAACTGGGCGTCTAGTTGCAAGGTATAGACCCGAAACCCGGTGATCTAGCCATGGGCAGGTTGAAGGTTGGGTAACACTAACTGGAGGACCGAACCGACTAATGTTGAAAAATTAGCGGATGACTTGTGGCTGGGGGTGAAAGGCCAATCAAACCGGGAGATAGCTGGTTCTCCCCGAAAGCTATTTAGGTAGCGCCTCGTGAACTCATCTTCGGGGGTAGAGCACTGTTTCGGCTAGGGGGTCATCCCGACTTACCAACCCGATGCAAACTACGAATACCGAAGAATGTTATCACGGGAGACACACGGCGGGTGCTAACGTCCGTCGTGAAGAGGGAAACAACCCAGACCGCCAGCTAAGGTCCCAAAGTCATGGTTAAGTGGGAAACGATGTGGGAAGGCATAGACAGCCAGGATGTTGGCTTAGAAGCAGCCATCATTTAAAGAAAGCGTAATAGCTCACTGGTCGAGTCGGCCTGCGCGGAAGATGTAACGGGGCTAAACCATGCACCGAAGCTGCGGCAGCGACGCTTAGGCGTTGTTGGGTAGGGGAGCGTTCTGTAAGCCTGCGAAGGTGGCCTGTGAGGGCTGCTGGAGGTATCAGAAGTGCGAATGCTGACATAAGTAACGATAAAGCGGGTGAAAAGCCCGCTCGCCGGAAGACCAAGGGTTCCTGTCCAACGTTAATCGGGGCAGGGTAAGTCGACCCCTAAGGCGAGGCTGAAAAGCGTAGTCGATGGGAAACAGGTTAATATTCCTGTACTTGGTGTTATTGCGAAGGGGGGACGGAGAAGGCTAGACCGGCCGGGCGACGGTTGTCCCGGTTTAAGCGTGTAGGTGGGGTAACTTGGCAAATCCGGTTACCTTTAACACTGAGGCGTGATGACGAGGCACTACGGTGCTGAAGTGGTTAATGCCCTGCTTCCAGGAAAAGCCTCTAAGCTCCAGATAACACTGAATCGTACCCCAAACCGACACAGGTGGTCAGGTAGAGAATACCAAGGCGCTTGAGAGAACTCGGGTGAAGGAACTAGGCAAAATGGTGCCGTAACTTCGGGAGAAGGCACGCTGGCACGTAGGTGAAGTCCCTCGCGGATGGAGCCGAAGCCAGTCGAAGATACCAGCTGGCTGCAACTGTTTAATAAAAACACAGCACTCTGCAAACACGAAAGTGGACGTATAGGGTGTGACGCCTGCCCGGTGCTGGAAGGTTAATTGATGGGGTCAGCCGCAAGGCGAAGCTCTTGATCGAAGCCCCAGTAAACGGCGGCCGTAACTATAACGGTCCTAAGGTAGCGAAATTCCTTGTCGGGTAAGTTCCGACCTGCACGAATGGCGTAATGATGGCCAGGCTGTCTCCACCCGAGACTCAGTGAAATTGAACTCGCTGTGAAGATGCAGTGTACCCGCGGCAAGACGGAAAGACCCCGTGAACCTTTACTATAGCTTGACACTGAACATTGAACCTTGATGTGTAGGATAGGTGGGAGGCTTTGAAGTGTGGACGCCAGTCTGCATGGAGCCGACCTTGAAATACCACCCTTTAATGTTTGATGTTCTAACCTGGTCCCGTGATCCGGGATAGGGACAGTGTCTGGTGGGTAGTTTGACTGGGGCGGTCTCCTCCCAAAGAGTAACGGAGGAGCACGAAGGTTAGCTAATCCTGGTCGGACATCAGGAGGTTAGTGCAAAGGCATAAGCTAGCTTGACTGCGAGAGTGACGGCTCGAGCAGGTGCGAAAGCAGGTCTTAGTGATCCGGTGGTTCTGAATGGAAGGGCCATCGCTCAACGGATAAAAGGTACTCCGGGGATAACAGGCTGATACCGCCCAAGAGTTCATATCGACGGCGGTGTTTGGCACCTCGATGTCGGCTCATCACATCCTGGGGCTGAAGTAGGTCCCAAGGGTATGGCTGTTCGCCATTTAAAGTGGTACGCGAGCTGGGTTTAGAACGTCGTGAGACAGTTCGGTCCCTATCTGCCGTGGGCGTTGGAAGATTGAGAGGGGCTGCTCCTAGTACGAGAGGACCGGAGTGGACGCACCGCTGGTGTTCGGGTTGTGATGCCAATTGCATTGCCCGGTAGCTACGTGCGGAAAAGATAAGCGCTGAAAGCATCTAAGCGCGAAACTTGCCTCGAGATGAGTCTTCCCTTGGACCTTGAGTCCACTGAAGGAACGTTTAAGACTAAGACGTTGATAGGCTGGGTGTGTAAGCGTAGCGATACGTTGAGCTAACCAGTACTAATGATCCGTGAGACTTAACCTTACAACACCGAAGGTGTTTTAGAGAGACGAATGAAGCTTGTTCAAGATTGATACCGATGGCCAGTGATGGCGGTTGGTAAAACAGAATTTGCCTGGCGGCGATAGCGCGGTGGTCCCACCTGACCCCATGCCGAACTCAGAAGTGAAACGCCGTAGCGCCGATGGTAGTGTGGGGTCTCCCCATGCGAGAGTAGGGAACTGCCAGGCATCAAACAAACAAAAAGACCTCATGCGAAAGCATGGGGTCTTTTTGTTTATCGGCGTGTTGCCGGGAAGCGGATGACTCTCGAGGAAAACCGCGGCGCCGGCGGCGCATCTGAACGTCGCGAGAAGGCCGCGCGCGATAGCCTGAAGGGCGCCGACGGACAGGATCCCCACCGTCAACGGCCGTGGAACAGGACGGAGCGTCGAGGAAGCGACGTCTGAAAGCCGGGGGCCTTGGGTTTATCCGCCCGGCGGCTTTTGATCTTTGGCGCACCCACGCGCGTTATCGGGGCTCTCCGATGGGCAGCACGCAGCGGCCGAGCTGGCCATTGATCACCTCGGCCATGGCCAGGTAGATGGCGCTGGCGCCACAGATAATCCCTTCAACGCCGGCGATATGGAGCAAACCCGCATTACCGGTCAGATTGCCGTAGGCCAGCATAAAAAACAGGAGGGTGAGGCTGGCAAAGACAAACTGCAGTGCCCGGTTAGCGCGCAGGGTGCCAAAGAACATGAAGAGCGTGAAGATCCCCCATAGCGCCAGATAGGCCGCCAGCGACGGCGGCGTGACGGCATCCGCCAGCCCCATTTTAGGCAATAACAGTAGGGTAACCAGCGTGAGCCAGAATGCGCCGTAGGCGGTAAAGGCGGTCAGCCCGAAGGTATTGCCCTTGCGAAACTCCAGCAGTCCGGCGAAGATCTGCGCTAGCCCGCCAAAAAAGATCCCCATTGCGAGGATCATCGCATCCAGTGCGAATATGCCTGCATTGTGCATATTGAGCAGCACCGTGGTCATTCCGAATCCCATTAGCCCCAGCGGCGCGGGATTAGCCAGTTCGTTGTGCATAAAGACTCCTCGTACCGTAGCCGATAGTATTGGCCTGTGCGGTGTTATGAATGAGGCGGAGCGCGCTTCCCCGCCGTAAGCGACGTTAACGCGGCTGCATAGCCTGTTTCTCCTCCAGCAGTTTTTCTACGACGCCAGGATCGGCCAGCGTAGAGGTATCGCCCAGATTGCTGATATCGCCGCTGGCAATTTTGCGCAGGATGCGGCGCATGATCTTGCCGGAGCGAGTTTTGGGCAGCGCATCGGTCCAGTGCAGGATATCCGGTGTGGCGATGGGACCGATCTCTTTACGTACCCAGTCTCGGACCTCGGCGTACAGCGCGGGCGATGGTTCCTCGCCTACGTTCAGCGTGATATAGGCATAGATTGCCTGCCCTTTAATGCTGTGGGGGATCCCGACGACGGCCGCCTCGGCGATCTTCGGGTGCGCGACCAGCGCAGATTCGATCTCCGCTGTGCCCAGGCGGTGTCCTGAGACGTTGAGTACATCGTCGACGCGACCGGTTATCCAGTAATAGCCGTCTTCGTCACGTCGGGCACCGTCGCCGCTGAAATACATCCCCTTAAAGGTGGAGAAGTAGGTCTGTTCAAAGCGTTCATGGGCGCCAAACAGCGTACGTGCCTGCCCGGGCCAAGAGTCCAGGATCACCAGATTGCCTTCACTGGCGCCCTCCAGGATCTCCCCGCTGTTATCGACCAGGGCGGGCTGTACGCCAAAAAAGGGGCGGGTGGCCGATCCGGCTTTAAGCTCGGTGGCTCCGGGCAGCGGGGTGATCATAAAGCCGCCGGTTTCGGTCTGCCACCAGGTATCCATGATCGGGCAGTGGCCGTTGCCGATGGTATGGTAATACCACTCCCAGGCCTCGGGGTTGATCGGCTCACCGACCGATCCCATTATGCGCAGCGAGGTCCGCTGGGTGTCGGCGACGGCGCGCTGTCCCTCTGCCATCAGCGCGCGGATCGCCGTCGGCGCGGTATACAGAATATTGACCTGATGCTTGTCTACGATCTGGCTGAGGCGATTAATGCCGGGATAGTTGGGGACCCCCTCAAACATCAGCGTTATGGCGCCGTTGGCCAAGGGGCCATACAGCAGATAGCTGTGGCCGGTGACCCAGCCGACGTCCGCCGTACACCAGTAAATATCGCCGGGATGGTAGTCAAACACATACTTAAAGGTGGTCGCCGCGTATACCAGATAGCCGCCGGTACTGTGCAGTACGCCCTTCGGTTTACCGGTCGATCCGGAGGTATACAGAATAAACAGCGGATCTTCGGCGTTCATCTCCACCGCGGGGCAGTGTTCATCGGCCTGGGCCATCAGCTCATGCCACCAACGATCGCGGCCGCTGTCCCATTCGCCGGCGCCGCCGGTACGGCGGAATACCACGACATGGTGCACGCTGTTGACCTGAGGATGCTGCAGCGCTTCGTCGACGTTGCGCTTGAGTGGAATGGTTCGCCCGGCGCGAACCCCTTCATCTGCCGTGATCACCAGTTTGGCTCCGGAGTCGATAATGCGCCCGGCAACCGCCTCTGGGGAGAAGCCACCGAAGATCACCGAGTGTACGGCGCCAATTCGCGCGCAGGCCAGCATGGCAACCGCCGCCTCGACCACCATGGGCATATAGATCGCGACGACGTCGCCCTTTTCTACCTGCAGTGATTTCAGCACGTTGGCGAAGCGGCACACCTCACCGTGCAGCTGACGATAGGTTACTCTGCGGCTCTCCTGCGGATCGTCGCCCTCCCAGATGATGGCCGTCTGTTCGCCGCGTTCGGCCAGATGGCGATCCAGGCAGTTGGCCGCCAGGTTGAGGGTGCCATCCTCAAACCAACGGATATTGATATGGCCTGGATCGAAGGAGGTATTCTTAACCCGGCTATAGGGGGTTATCCAGCTGATGATCTGTCCCTGCTCCGCCCAGAACGCCTCGGGGTCCTCGACAGAGGCCAGATACATTTCACGATACATTTCCGCATTGATAAAGGCATGCCGGGCAATATCCGCCGGAACAGGGTAGGTATGGATCTGGCTCATGCTGCGTCTCCGCGCCGATGTTAATGATATGTCAATATAGAGTTAATTTTAGCCTCGGTTAGCGAGTTGTGCATTTTTTGCGCGCACGATCACGTAATAAAGCGCAGCGCGGCAGCGCACCACGGAGAATGCCCGGATGAAGCGAGCGCGTGCTGAACGACAGTGCACTGCACCAACTTAGCGCCCTAAATTAGTGCGTGTGAGATACCGCGTCGAGGAGAGAAGGGCCATCGGGGGTCATGGCGCGTTGCGCTATCGTTAAGATTGCCTCTGGTTTTATTCACCGGCGAATTATTGGCTATATAACAGCATATTGTTCTTTTATTCAGGTTGAATTATCGCCATCTGGAGTGATATGCCGTTTGGTGGCATAAATTATGCTTATCCCTCTATGTGTGCGACGTACAGCGGGACAGGCTGTGGCGGGTAATCGCCGTCGGGAAGTGGCAAGAGATAAAAAAGGGCGCTGCGGCGCCCAATAAGAATGAGGTTATAGCGTGATGAAGCGATTTACATTGACCCTGGCGTGGCAGATTGTCATTGCACTGATTTTAGGGATTGCGGTGGGTGCGGCGCTGCATGATCAAACCGAGTCGCGCCAGTGGCTGGTCAGCAACGTGCTGGGGCCCGCAGGCGATATTTTTATTCGCCTGATTAAGATGATTGTTATCCCGATTGTTATCTCGACGCTGATCGTCGGGATTGCCGGCGTCGGCGATGCGAAAAAGCTGGGACGCATTGGCCTGAAGACAATCCTCTATTTCGAGCTGATCACCACGGTGGCCATCGTCGTGGGCATTACGCTGGCTAACCTGTTTCAGCCGGGCCTGGGCGTCGATATGAGCCATCTGGCGGCGGTCGATATTTCACAGTATGAGCGGACCACTGAGCAGGTGCAGAGCGGGGCACACAGCCTGGTCGGTACGCTGCTGGCCCTGATACCGGCAAACCTGTTCTCTGCCATGGCAAAGGGCGAGATCCTGCCGATTATTTTTTTCTCGGTGCTGTTTGGCCTGGGGCTCTCTTCTCTGCCGGCAGATCATAAGGAGCCGCTGCTGCGGGTGTTCCGTGCGGTTTCCGAAAGCATGTTTAAAGTAACCCATATGATCATGCGCTATGCCCCGATCGGGGTCTTTGGCCTGATCTCGGTAACGGTGGCTAACTTTGGCTTTGCTTCGCTGATCCCGCTGGCCAAGCTGGTGCTGCTGGTCTACGCGGCGATCCTGTTTTTTGCCCTGGTGGTGTTAGGCACCGTAGCTCGCCTGTGCCACCTGCGTATCTGGACGCTAATCGTGATATTGAAAGATGAGCTGATCCTCGCCTACTCCACCGCCAGCTCCGAAACCGTGCTGCCGCGCATTATGGAAAAGATGGAGGCCTATGGCGCGCCGAAGTCGATCACCAGCTTTGTGGTGCCGACGGGCTATTCGTTTAATCTGGATGGCTCGACGCTATACCAAAGCATCGCCGCGATCTTTATCGCCCAGCTGTACGGTATTCAGCTGTCGCTCGGTCAGGAGATCATCCTGGTGCTGACCCTGATGGTGACCTCGAAAGGCATCGCTGGCGTCCCCGGCGTTTCGTTTGTGGTGCTGCTGGCGACGCTGGGCAGCGTCGGTATCCCGCTGGAGGGACTGGCCTTTATTGCCGGGGTCGATCGGATTCTGGATATGGCGCGCACGGCGCTGAATGTGGTGGGCAACGCATTGGCCGTACTGGTGGTAGCCAAGTGGGAGCATCAGTTCGATCGTACGAAGGCGCACGCCTATGAGGCGCGAATGCATACTCCGCAGGGCGTTGCCCAGCAGGATTTATTGTAATCACGCGGCGACGTTGAAAAAAAAGGGCGGAAAATCCGCCCTTTTTTATCTTTTGTCGTTTGCGCCGCCGCTATTTAGCGTACGCCGCCGCCGGGGATCGGTCCATTGGCTTTGGCGGCCTGGGCCGCATCGTCAGGGGCAATGCTGTCGGCCGCCGTCGGGACTGGTTTACTCAGATCGCCGTTGAGCGCCAGCAGATCGTTCTGGTTGAGCGTGCCCAGCGCATACTTGATGTTCAGCTGGCTGATCAGGTAGTCATAGCGCGCGTTGGCCAGGTTCTGCTTGGCGTTGTACAGCGCCGTGGTGGCGTTCAACACATCAACGATGGTGCGGGTACCCACCTGATAGCCGGCCTGGGTGGCGTCCAAAGAGCTTTGGGCTGAGACCACGGCCTGCTTATAGGCCGATACGCCGCTGATGGCGGCAGAGATGTTGTTGAAGGAGGAGCGGACATTCTGCACCACGCTGCGGTGGGCGCTGTCCAGGGCCTCGCTGGCGCCGACAAAGTTGTACTGCGCCTGTTTCACCTGTGAGTTGGTGGCGCCGCCGGAGTACAGCGGCAGGTTAAAGCTCAGGCCCACGGTGTTCTGTCCCTGATAGCTGCTACCGTTGCCACCCCGCAGCGTTTCTTTCTGCGCGTTGGAGAGGGAGTTATAGTCGGTATTGCTGACGCCGGTGGAGGCCGTCAGGTTCAGGGTCGGCATATAGCCGGTTTCGGCATACTTGATCTGCTGACGCGCCAGGTCCTGGCTCAGACGGGCGCTTAACAGCTGCAGGTTGCGCTTCTCTGCCTCTTGCAGCAGCGCTTTCACATCGTCAGGGCGCTTGGTGCTGAAGCGATCGATATTCAGGGCGGAGAGCTGTGGATAGTACTGACCGGTGATCTGGCGCAGGGCCTCCAGCGAGTTATCCAGATTGTTGCGTGCGCTGACCTCTTGGGCCAGCACCTGATCGTACTGCGCGCGGGCGTTCTGTACGTCGGTAATGGCCACCAGGCCGACGTTGAAGCGCTGGGTTGTCTGATCGAGCTGATTGTAAATCGCCTGTTTGTTGGCTTCGGTATACGTCAGCTGATCGATGGCGCGCAGCACGTTAAAGTAGGCGGTGGCAGTATTCAGCATCAGCGTCTGTTCAGAGGACTGATAGGAGACATCCTGAATCCCGGCCTGCTTTTCAGTCAGCGAGAGCTGACGCCATTTGGACATATCGAAGATTGTCTGCGTCAGCGCCAGGCTCGCCCCGTAATTATTTGAGTTCAGGCCGCTGCTGTCGCGAAAGCCGTTGGTATAGGTATAGTCAGCGCCCAGCCCCAGCTGCGGCAGCAGCGGGCTGCGGGACTCATTGATCTTTTCAAACGCAGCGTCGCGGTTAGCGGCGGCCTGACGGAGATCCGGGTTGCTTTCTTTGGCCTGCTGATATACCTGCATCAGGTTTTCTGCCTGACTTAATGCACTGAAGCCACTGAGGCTTAGGCCAATAAGAAGAGGGAGCAGTTTCTTCATTTGCATTCCTTGTTATGCAGAAAATATGGTTAGCGTGGCACAGACCTAACGTCTTAGACTGCTAATTTTACCAGAGAGCGTCCTCTGGGACGGGTGGCCGAATGTGCCATTCTTGCTAAATCATCCAAGTTTAAGAGCGCTAACCGTCTCGTTAAAGTGTACGACTTACTTAGGTTCAGGTCCGGTGCTCTTTCAATCAGTAAGGATATTACGTTATGTGTGTCGACAAACCCAGCCCCGTCACCTTCGGTAAAGATGATGTGGAAATTATTGCACGGGAAACCTGCTACCGTGGTTTTTTTTCACTCGATCGCTACCGTTTCCGTCACCGTCTGTTTAACGGCGAAATGAGCGGCGAAGTGGTGCGCGAGGTCTTTGAGCGCGGTCATGCGGCGGTGCTGCTGCCTTATGATCCGCGCCGCGATGAAGTGGTATTGATTGAACAGCTGCGGATGCCCGCCTACACCAGCAGCCGCACACCCTGGCTGTTGGAAATGGTCGCGGGGATGATTGAGGTGGGTGAAAGCGTAGAGCAGGTGGCCCGACGTGAAGCGCAGGAGGAGGCCGGGATCACCGTGGGGCGCTGTCAGCCGGTGCTGAGCTATTTGGCCAGCCCGGGAGGCACCAGCGAGCGGTTGTCCATTGTGGTCGGTGAGGTTGATGCGGCCACGGCATCCGGGGTGCATGGACTGGCGGAGGAGCATGAGGATATTCGCGTCCACGTGGTCAGCCGTGAGCAGGCATACCGCTGGGTCGAACAGGGGGTCATCGACAACGCGGCGTCGGTGATCGCCCTGCAGTGGCTGGCGCTGAATCATTCGCGTTTGCGGGCGCAGTGGGCCTGAGCGGACGGCGAGCGTACGGATCTGTAAAAATTCAGACTCTCGGGGGATTGCCGGATTGGCGCGAGAGCCGATACCATTAACGCGACTCTCTGCCGTGGCCGGGCACCTCGCGGGGCCGTGGCCGACAGCCTCTGTCCCGGCGCGTTGCCGGCGACGCAATGGCGCGCATACCGTGTTATGGAATTGTGTGCAATACAGCAGATCTCCCGATTTAAAGCACGTTATGATAACCCGAATAAAAAGTTGCATCAGTGCGATGAAAAGCATCAAATTAACTGGATTTCGGCAAACGGATGCTCCGCAGGGGGGGGGCGCAGACGCCGGGGTGGCGCTTATGCCGAGCGTTTTTTTAACTGTTCATTTCGATTTAGCCGTGTAACCACTGTTTTGCAGGTTCTGACAGACTCAAGTCATAAAGGACGTTATTTGGAAAGCCTGTTTCATCTGGCCGTAGCGAGTGGGGCGCCGGTCAGAATATTGCAAATTACTGATACCCACCTATTTGCAGGGCAGCAAGAGACCCTGCTGGGGGTCAATACCTACCGCAGCTATCAGGCCGTGCTGGCGGCGATCCGCGCCGAGGCGCATCCGTTCGATCTTATCGTCGCGACGGGAGACCTCGCGCAGGATCACTCCGCTGCCGCCTATCAGCATTTCGCCGCGGGTGTTGCCGCGCTGCACAGGCCCTGCCTGTGGCTGCCGGGGAATCATGATTTTCAGCCAGCGATGGTCGACGCGTTGGCGCAGGCCGGTGTACACGCAAACAAGCGGGCTCTGCTGGGGGACCGCTGGCAGATCGTATTGCTGGACAGCCAGGTCGTTGGCGTGCCGCACGGCGAGCTGAGCGATTATCAGCTCGAGTGGCTGGAGCAGACGCTGGCCAGTGAACCGCAGCGCCACACGATGCTGCTGCTGCATCATCATCCGCTCCCCTCAGGCTGTACCTGGCTGGATCAGCACAGTCTGCGCAATGCGCACGCGTTGGATGAGATCCTGCGGCGCTATCCCCAGGTCAACACGCTGGTGTGCGGCCACATTCATCAGGAGCTGGATCTGGACTGGAACGGCTGTCGCCTGCTGGCGACGCCGTCGACCTGCGTTCAGTTCAAACCGCTGTGCACTAATTTTACCATTGATACCATTTCTCCGGGCTGGCGCTATCTGACCCTGTATCCTGACGGGCGTGTGACCACGGCGGTGCATCGCCTGGCCAGCAGTGAGTTCAGGCCGGATTTGGACGCAGACGGCTATTGATAATGCCTACTCTTCTCTATCTTCACGGTTTTAACAGTTCTCCCCGCTCTGCCAAAGCGACGGCGCTGCAGCGCTGGCTGGCCGAGTACCACCCACAGATAACCATGCTGATCCCGCAGCTGCCGCCGTACCCCGCCGATGCGGCGCAGATGCTGGAGGAGCTGGTGATGGAGCGCGCGGGGCGTCCCCTAGGGCTGGTAGGCTCCTCTCTTGGGGGGTACTATGCCACCTGGCTTTCCCAGTGCTTCACCCTGCCGGCGGTGGTCATTAACCCGGCGGTAAAGCCCTTTGAGCTGTTGCTGGACTTTTTGGGGCAGAATGAGAACCCCTACACCGGGCAACAATATGTGCTAGAGTCACGCCACGTCTTTGATTTGAAGGTGATGCAGGTGGACCCTCTGGAGTCACCGGATCTGATCTGGCTGCTGCAGCAGACCGGTGACGAAGTACTGGATTACCGCCAGGCCGTGACCTACTACACGCCATGCCGCCAGACCATTGAAGAGGGTGGCAATCACGCCTTCGTCGGGATTGAGCGCTTTTTCCCGCAAATCATAGACTTTTTGGGGCTGAGCGCGGAATAGCGCGCCACCGGCCGATACCGACGGGTGGGTAAAGCAGGGGATGCGCTAACGGTCTCCCCTGCTTTTCCCATCTGATTGATAAACATCTACTTTTACGAATCATAAGATGACGCAATCCAGCTATAACGCTGACGCCATTGAGGTGCTCAGCGGTCTTGAACCCGTGCGCCGCCGTCCGGGAATGTATACCGATACCACCCGCCCCAACCATTTGGGACAGGAAGTGATCGATAACAGCGTTGATGAGGCGCTGGCCGGTCACGCGACGCGTATTGAGGTGATCCTGCACCCCGATCAGTCGCTCGAGGTGATCGATAACGGGCGCGGGATGCCGGTCGACATCCACCCGGAGGAGGGCGTTCCAGCCATTGAGCTGATCCTGTGCCGCCTGCACGCCGGGGGAAAATTCTCCAACAAGAACTACCAGTTTTCCGGCGGCCTGCACGGCGTGGGGATTTCGGTAGTCAACGCCCTGTCCCGCCGGGTCGAAGTGAGCGTACGCCGCGATGGTCAGATCTATCAGATGGCGTTTGAAAACGGTGAAAAGGTGGAGGATCTGCACGTCAGCGGCACGGTGGGGCGGCGTAATACCGGCACCAGCGTACACTTCTGGCCCGATGCGCAGTTCTTTGACTCCGCCCGCTTCTCGGTTTCGCGTCTGACCCATTTGCTGAAGGCGAAAGCGGTGCTGTGTCCCGGCGTGGAGATCCTGTTCCGCGATCTGGTCAACGGCAGCGAACAGCGCTGGTGCTATCAGGATGGTCTGACCGACTATCTGATGGAGTCGGTCAATGGGCTGGTGACGCTGCCGGAGCAGCCGTTTACCGGTACCTTTGCCTCCGATACCGAGGCGGTCGACTGGGCGCTGCTGTGGCTGCCGGAGGGCGGGGAGCTGCTGACGGAGAGCTACGTTAACCTGATACCGACCCCGCAGGGCGGAACCCACGTTAACGGCCTGCGTCAGGGGCTGCTGGATGCGATGCGTGAATTCTGCGAGTTCCGTAACCTGCTGCCGCGCGGCGTCAAGCTGACCGCCGACGACATCTGGGAGCGCTGCGCCTATGTGCTGTCGGTTAAAATGCAGGATCCGCAGTTTGCCGGGCAGACCAAAGAGCGTCTCTCCTCACGCCAATGCGCTGCCTTCGTCTCCGGGGTGGTCAAGGATGCCTTTAGCCTGTGGCTGAACCAAAACGTGCAGTCGGCCGAGCTGCTGGCCGAGCTGGCGATCAACAGCGCCCAGCGCCGCATGCGCGCGGCAAAGAAGGTGGTGCGTAAGAAGCTGACCAGCGGGCCCGCGTTGCCGGGTAAGCTGGCGGACTGCAGCGCTCAGGATCTGAACCGCACCGAGCTGTTCCTGGTCGAAGGGGATTCGGCGGGCGGCTCGGCTAAGCAGGCGCGCGATCGTGAATATCAGGCGATCATGCCGCTGAAGGGAAAGATCCTGAATACCTGGGAGGTCTCTTCCGATGAGGTGCTGGCGTCGCAGGAGGTGCACGATATTTCGGTCGCTATCGGTATCGATCCGGACAGCGATGACCTCAGCCAGCTGCGCTACGGCAAAATCTGTATCCTGGCCGATGCGGATTCGGATGGACTGCATATCGCCACGCTGCTGTGCGCGCTGTTCGTTCGCCATTTCCGCCCGCTGGTGCAGGCGGGCCACGTCTATGTCGCGATGCCGCCGCTGTACCGTATCGATCTCGGCAAAGAGGTGTTCTACGCCCTGAGCGAGGAAGAGAAGGCCGGGGTGCTGGAGCAGCTGAAACGCAAGAAAGGCAAACCCAACGTACAGCGCTTTAAAGGGCTGGGCGAGATGAACCCGCTGCAGCTGCGTGAAACCACGCTGGATCCCAATACTCGCCGTCTGGTACAGCTGACCATTGAGGATGAGGATATGGAGCGTACCGTTGCCGTCATGGATATGCTGCTGGCCAAAAAGCGCGCCGAAGATCGCCGCAACTGGCTGCAGGAAAACGGCAATCTGGCTGAGCTGGACGTGTGACGCATCCCGCCATACATCCGACAGGCTGCCCGCGGGTGGCCTGTTCTGTTTTCTCCTTAAACGGCGCCGCCCTGCGCGACGCGCTGTGACAGTCGGACAAAAAATACGTTACTATCGCGGCCATTGCATGATTTTACTGCGATCGTCTGTCCTGCGGGACAGCGGCCGCGTCCAGAGGATGACCAATGAGCGATCTGACTCATGACAACAGTGAGCGTGTAGCGCTCCATGCGTTTACTGAAGACGCCTATCTGCAATACTCCATGTACGTCATCATGGATCGCGCGTTGCCCTTTATCGGCGACGGGCTGAAGCCGGTTCAGCGCCGCATCGTGTATGCGATGTCTGAGCTGGGGCTATCCGCCAGCGCAAAATTTAAAAAGTCGGCGCGCACCGTCGGTGACGTGCTGGGTAAGTACCACCCCCACGGCGACAGCGCCTGCTATGAGGCGATGGTGCTGATGGCGCAGCCCTTCTCCTATCGCTATCCGCTGGTGGATGGGCAGGGGAACTGGGGGGCGCCGGACGATCCGAAATCGTTCGCGGCGATGCGTTATACCGAGTCACGTCTGTCGCGCTACGCGGAGATTTTGCTCAGCGAACTGGGTCAGGGCACGGTGGACTATGTCGCCAACTTCGACGGCACGCTGCAGGAGCCGAAATTCCTGCCGGCGCGGCTGCCCAACATCCTGCTGAACGGCACGACCGGCATCGCGGTCGGCATGGCGACGGATATTCCGCCGCACAACGCGCGTGAGGTCGCGGCGGCGCTGGTGGCTCTGCTGGACAATCCGCAGAGCTCGCTGGACGATCTGCTGACGCACATTCAGGGGCCGGATTTCCCGACCGAGGCAGAAATCATCACGCCGCGTGACGAGATCCGTAAGATCTACCGCACCGGTCGCGGATCGGTACGCATGCGGGCGGTATGGCGCAAAGAAGAGAGCGAGATCGTGATCAGCGCGCTGCCGCATCAGACCTCCGGCGCCAAGGTGCTGGAGCAGATAGCCAGCCAGATGCGCGCGAAGAAGCTGCCGATGGTCGACGATTTGCGCGATGAGTCGGATCATGAAAACCCGACCCGTCTGGTGATCGTACCGCGCTCGAACCGAGTCGATCTCGATCAGCTGATGAATCACCTGTTCGCCACCACCGATCTGGAAAAAAGCTACCGTATCAACATGAACATGATCGGTCTGGATCGGCGTCCGGCGGTGAAAGATCTGCGTGAGATCCTCAGCGAGTGGCTGAGCTACCGCCGTGAGACGGTGCGTCGCCGCCTGAACTACCGTCTGGAGAAGGTGCTGAAGCGCCTGCATATTCTAGAGGGTCTGCTGTGCGCGTTTTTGAATATCGACGAGGTGATCCACATCATCCGCAGCGAGGATGAGCCCAAGCCGGTGCTGGTGGCGCGCTTTGGCCTCAGCGATACCCAGGCTGAGGCGATTCTGGAGCTCAAGCTGCGTCACCTGGCCCGTCTGGAAGAGGTGAAGATCCGGGGCGAACAGGACGCGCTGGCGCAGGAGCGGGATCGCCTGCAGACGCTGCTGGCCTCCGAGCGTAAGCTGGGCACGCTGATCAAGAAAGAGATCATGGCGGATGCCGAAACGTACGGCGACGCACGGCGTTCGCCGCTGCAAGAGCGTTCTGAAGCGCGGGCGATGAGCGAGCACGACTTTGTCCCGAGCGAACCGGTGACCATCGTCCTGTCCGAAGGGGGCTGGGTGCGCAGCGCCAAGGGGCATGATATTGATCCGAGCGGGCTGAACTATAAGGCCGGCGACGCTTTCCGCGCCGCCGCGCGCGGCAAGAGCAACCAGCCGGTGGTCTTTATCGACTCCAGCGGACGCAGCTATGCCCTCGATCCGCTGACGCTGCCGTCGGCGCGCGGGCAGGGTGAGCCGCTGACCGGTAAGCTGACGCCGCCGCCGGGGGCAACCATCGAACACGTACTGATGGCTGCGGACAATCAGAAGCTGCTGATGGCCTCCGACGCCGGCTATGGCTTTGTCTGCACCTTTAGCGATCTGGTCGCGCGCAACCGCGCAGGCAAGGCCATGCTGACGCTGCCGGAAAATGCCAAGGTGCTGACGCCGCTGGAGATTAACGGTGACGATGACATGCTATTGGCCATTACCGAGGCCGGACGGATGCTGATGTTCCCGGTGCACGATCTGCCGCAGCTCTCCAAGGGCAAGGGGAATAAGATCGTCTCCATCCCCGCGGCACAGGCCGCCGCCGGTGAGGATACGCTGAAATGGCTGCTGGTGCTGGCGCCGCAGACATCGCTGACGCTGCATGTCGGTAAGCGTAAACTGGTGATGAAGCCGCAGGATTTGCAGAAGTTCCGCGCCGAACGCGGGCGTAAGGGAACCCTGCTGCCGCGGGGGCTGCAGCGCATTGAGCGGGTGGATGTGGATGCGCCGCAGTCGCTGCGTCTGGACGCCGACGGCGACGCGTAATTCCAAGGCCGCCCAGCGGCGGCCGAAGAGGGCCTGCGCCGCGGCGACCGCGCCGGGCGTGTGGCCCGCTATTCTGTTTATGAGGTTGTTATGCTATTCATTTTCCGGGTCATACTGATCACGCTGCTGTGTCTCGTCATCTGCATTGTCGGCTCGCTGTATTGCCTGTTCAGCCCGCGCAACCCGCGCCACGTCGCGCGCTTTGGCCACTGGTTCGGCCGCTTATCGCCGCTGTTTGGCCTGAAGGTTGAAACGCGTCTGCCGCCGGACGCCGCGACCTATGGCAACGCTATCTATATCGCCAACCATCAGAACAACTACGACATGGTGACCGCCTCGAATGCGGTGCAGCCGAACACGGTGACCGTCGGTAAAAAGAGCCTGGCCTGGATCCCTTTCTTTGGGCAGCTGTACTGGCTGACCGGTAACCTGCTGATCGACCGTAAGAACCGTACCAAGGCGCACAATACCATCGCCGCCGTAGTGGAGCAGTTCCGTACCCGTCGCATCTCATTCTGGATGTTTCCCGAGGGGACCCGCAGCCGCGGGCGCGGCCTGATGCCGTTTAAAACCGGGGCATTCCACGCGGCGCTGGCCGCCGGGGTGCCTATCGTGCCGATCTGCGTCTCCAGCACCCACGATAAGGTGAAGCTCAATCGCTGGAATAATGGCGTGGTGATCGTGGAGATGCTGCCGCCGATCGATACCAGCCGCTGGGGTAAAGATCAGGTGCGTGAGCTGGCTGAACACTGTCGTACCCTGATGGCCAAAAAGATAGAGCAGCTGGATGCCGAAGTCGCGGCGCGCGAGGCGCAGGCGGGTAAACGCGCCTGACGTCGGCGTGGTCTGGCCGGACGCTATTTTTGATTTACGGGAGAAGTTATGTCACTCAGTCGACGTCGGTTTATTCAGGCCTCCGGGCTGGCGCTGTGCGCCGGCGGACTGCCGCTACAGGCTCGGGCGAGTGGGGCGCAGGCCGTGCTGCCGGTGCCGCCGTTGTTGGAATCACGCCGCGGTCAGCCGCTGTTTCTGTCGCTGGAGCGTACGCATTGGGCCTTCATGGGGGGGCGCAAAGTGGGCACCTGGGGCGTGAACGGCGTATATCTGGGGCCGACGGTCAGGGTGCACAGCGGTGACGATGTGAAGCTGATCTACAGCAACCGGTTGAGCGAGTCCGTAGCGATGGAGGTCGCCGGTCTGCTGGTGCCCGGCCCTCTGGCCGGGGGGCCCGCGCGCCAGATGTCGCCCGGGGTCGATTGGTCTCCGGTTCTGCCCATTCGCCAGGCGGCGGCGACGCTGTGGTATCACGCGGATACGCCGCGGCATATGGCGCCCCAGGTCTATAGTGGCCTGGCCGGCCTATGGCTGGTGGAGGATCAGTACAGCAAGAATGCACCGCTGCCGAATCACTATGGGGTGGATGATTTTCCGCTGATCCTGCAGGACAAGCGTCTGGATAACTTTGGGGTTCCCGAATACGATCCCCCCTCTTCCGGCGGTTTTCTGGGCGATACCCTGCTGGTCAATGGCGTACAGGACCCTTATGTTGAGGTATCGCGCGGATGGGTACGCCTACGCCTGCTCAACGCCTCCAACGCGCGCCGCTACCTGCTGCAGCTCTCCGATGGGCGACCCTTCTTCGTGATCGCCAGCGATCAGGGGCTGCTGCCGGCGCCGCTGCAGGCCGACACCCTGCCGCTGGCGCCGGGCGAGCGCCGGGAGGTGCTGATCGACATGAGCAAAGGCGAGGAGATCTCTATCACGGCCGGCGAGGCCGCCGGGATAATGGATCGCCTGCGCGGGCTGTTTGAACCGTCGTCGATGCTGGTGTCTACCCGGGTGTTGACCCTGCGTCCTACCGGGCTGCTGCCGCTGATGACCGATACCCTGCCGGCGCGTCTGGCCGCCGATCCGCTGCCGGAGGGGGACGTCGTCAATAACCGCAGCATCATGCTGGGCAGTGCCTCCAGTCCGGGGATTAACGGGGCGCTGTGGGATCCGGGGCGTATCGATGTACAGGCGCGCCAAGGTACCTGGGAGCGTTGGACGGTGCGCGCCGATACGCCGCAGTCTTTCTACATTCAAGGGGCCCAGTTCCTGGTGAAAAGCGTCAACAACGCGCCGCCGCTGGTGGAGGATCGCGGCTGGAAAGACAGCGTCTGGGTTGACGGCGAAGTCTCGCTGCTGGTCTATTTCCCGCAGCCCTCATCCGAACACTTTCCGTTTCTGTTCTACAGTGGAACCCTGGAGCTGGCCGATCGCGGTAGCGTCGGCCAGATGGTGGTTCAGCCCGCCCAATAGCGGTCGATCTCCCCCGCGGGCGCAGTGCGCCGTTCGCGGGGGTGTCCATTGCGGCGCGCGCTTTAGCGCCTACGCGCCGGATCCTTCCCCTACGTCGTCGCGCGATGCTGACGATCTCCCCCGCCATTCCTCCGCCCTCCGCTACATGAAAAAGCCTCAACTGCCGCGCCGTCGCTATCCACTTCAGCTGTGCTAGGATGGAAAAAACGGCGGTTTTGCGGGTAAAACCGTCAGCGGGCTTATCGGGCAGCGTGCTGCCGACATGACGGGACAAGGAGTGAGTGTGAATACGACGCTTGAACGGTTGCGCCGCCGGCTGGAGAAACGGATTTTGGTGTTGGATGGCGGCATGGGAACCATGATCCAGCGTTACGGGCTGAGCGAACAGGATTTCCGCGCCGAACGCTTTGCCGATTGGCCCTGCGATCTGAAGGGAAACAACGATCTGCTGGCGCTGACCCGCCCCGATATCATCAGCGCGATTCATTATGCCTACCTGGAGGCGGGCGCCGACATTCTGGAAACCAACACCTTTAACGCAACGCGCATCGCCATGGCGGACTACCGCATGGAGGCGCTGGCGCCGGAGATAAATTATCGGGCCGCCTGCCTTGCGCGGGCCTGTGCCGACGAGTGGACGGCGCGCACGCCGCACCAGCCGCGCTTCGTGGCGGGCGTGCTGGGGCCGACCAACCGTACGGCGTCGATCTCGCCGGAGGTCAACGATCCCGCCTGTCGCAATATTACCTTCGATCAGCTGGTGGCGGCCTATCGCGAGTCGGCGCGGGCGCTGATTGAGGGCGGCGTCGATCTGCTGATGATCGAAACCGTCTTTGATACTCTGAATGCCAAGGCGGCGGTTTATGCGCTGGAGTGCGAGTTTGCCGCGCTGGGCGTCACGCTGCCGGTGATGATCTCCGGCACCATTACCGATGCCTCCGGGCGTACCCTGTCGGGGCAGACGACCGAGGCGTTTTATAACGCCCTGCGCCACGCCCGTCCGCTCTCTTTCGGTCTGAACTGCGCTCTGGGCCCGGAGGATCTGCGCCAGTACGTGGCGGAGCTGTCCCGGGTCGCCGAGTGCCACGTCAGCGCCCACCCCAACGCCGGGCTGCCCAATGCCTTTGGCGAGTATGATCTCTCGCCGCAGGCGATGGCGCAGCAGATTGCCGAATGGGCCCGCGCGGGCTACCTGAATATCGTCGGCGGCTGCTGCGGTACCACGCCGGAGCACATTGCCGCCATCAGCCGGGCGGTGCAGGGCATCACACCGCGCGCCCTTCCCACGCTGCCGGTGGCCTGCCGTCTGTCCGGTCTGGAGCCGCTGACGATCGATGAAACGAGTCTGTTCGTCAACGTGGGCGAACGCACCAACGTGACCGGCTCTGCTAAATTTAAGCGACTGATTAAAGAGAATAAATATGATGAGGCGCTGGACGTGGCACGTCAGCAGGTGGCGAGCGGCGCGCAGATCATCGATATCAATATGGATGAGGGCATGCTGGATGCCGAGGCGGCGATGGTCCGCTTCCTCAACCTGATTGCCGGCGAGCCGGATATCGCCCGGGTGCCCCTGATGATCGACTCCTCCCGCTGGTCGGTGATCGAGGCGGGGCTGAAGTGCATCCAGGGGAAAGGCATCGTCAACTCGCTCTCTCTTAAAGAGGGAGAGGCGAACTTTCTGGAGCACGCCCGTCAGGTTCGCCGCTTTGGCGCCGCGCTGGTGGTGATGGCCTTCGATGAGCAGGGGCAGGCGGATACCCGAGAGCGTAAGGTGGCCATCTGCCGTCGCGCCTATCAGCTGCTGACCGAGCGCATCGGTTTCCCGCCTGAAGACATCATCTTTGACCCCAATATTTTTGCCGTGGCCACCGGCATTGAGGAGCACAGTAACTATGCCGTCGATTTTATCGCATCCTGCGCGGAGATTAAGGCGCAATTACCCCACGCCCTGATCTCCGGCGGGGTGTCGAACGTCTCTTTTTCCTTCCGCGGTAACGAGGCGGTGCGAGAGGCGATCCACGCGGTCTTTCTGTATCACGCGATTCGCCACGGCATGGACATGGGGATCGTTAACGCCGGACAGCTGGCTATCTATGACGACCTGCCGGACGATCTGCGTACGGCGGCCGAGGCGGTGATCCTGAACCAGAGCCCCGACGCCACCGATCGCCTGCTGGCGCTGGCGGAGCGCTACCGCGACACGCAGGGCAGCGCGCAGGCGGAGGCGCAGCAGGCCGAGTGGCGCAGCTGGCCGGTGGCCCAGCGCCTGGAGTATGCCTTGGTCAAGGGCATCGGCGAGTTCATTGCGCAGGATACCGAGGCGGCGCGTCTGGAGGCCGACAGGCCGATTGCGGTGATCGAAGGGCCGCTGATGGCGGGGATGAACCGGGTCGGCGATCTGTTTGGCGACGGTAAGATGTTTCTGCCGCAGGTGGTGAAGTCGGCGCGAGTGATGAAGCAGGCGGTGGCCTATCTGTCGCCGTTTATCGAGGCCAGCAAGCAGCGCGGCAGCAGCGCCGGTAAGGTGCTGCTGGCGACGGTGAAGGGCGACGTGCACGATATCGGCAAGAATATCGTCGGCGTAGTGCTGCAGTGCAATAACTATGAAATTATCGATCTGGGGGTGATGGTGCCCGCCGAGCGAATCCTGCGGGTGGCGCGCGAGGAGCGGGTCGATATCATCGGGCTGTCGGGGCTGATCACCCCCTCGCTGGATGAAATGGTCAACGTGGCCAGCGAAATGGAGCGGCAGGGGTTCACGCTGCCGCTGCTGATCGGTGGGGCGACGACCTCCAAGGCGCATACGGCGGTGAAGATTGCGCCCGCCTACGGCGGGCCGACGGTCTATGTGCAGAACGCGTCGCGCACCGTCGGCGTGGTGGCCGCCCTCCTGTCGGAGGCGCAGCGGGGTCCGTTTATCGACCGGACGCGCCGGGAGTATGAGGCGGCTCGTGCCCAGCATGGTCGCCAGACGCCGCGCACGCCGCCGGTGACGCTGGCGCAGGCGCGCGCCAATGGCGTCGTCACCGACTGGTCAGCCTGTCCGCCGCCGGTGCCGCTGCGCTTAGGGGTACAGACGGTGCAGCCGGGGATTGCGCGTCTGCGCGACTATATCGACTGGACGCCGTTTTTCCTCACCTGGTCATTGGCCGGGAAATACCCGCGGATCCTGCAGGATGAGGTGGTCGGCGAGGAGGCGCGGCGCCTGCTCGCGGATGCCAATGGGTTACTGGATAGGCTGGAGGCGTCCGGTAGTCTGACGCCGCGCGGGGTGTTCGGCCTGTTCGCGGCGAACCGGCGGGGGGACGATGTGCTGATTTACCGCGACGAGAGCCGCCGCGAGGTGCTGGCCGTCAGCCACCATCTGCGCCAGCAGAGCGATAAACGCGTGGGGCCCAACTACTGCCTGGCTGACTTTGTCGCCGCCGCGGATGAGGGGATCGCTGACTATATCGGCGCCTTTGCCGTGACCGGCGGGCTGGAGGAGGAGGCGCTGGCGCAGGCCTTTGATGCGCAGCACGATGACTACCATAAAATCATGGTGAAGGCGTTAGCGGATCGTCTGGCGGAGGCCTTTGCCGAATACCTGCATCAGCAGGTGCGCAAAGTGCACTGGGGCTATGCCGCCGATGAGGCGCTGGACAACGAGCAGTTGATCCGCGAAAACTATCGCGGCATTCGCCCGGCGCCGGGCTATCCGGCCTGTCCGGAGCACAGTGAAAAGGCCACGCTGTGGCGTCTTTTAGACGTCGAACGCCACACCGGCATGCGGCTGACGGAGTCTTACGCGATGTGGCCGGGCGCCTCGGTGTCCGGCTGGTACTTCAGCCACCCTCACAGCAAGTACTTTGCCGTCGCGCGCGTGCAGCGCGATCAGGTGGCGGACTATGCCGCGCGTAAAGGGATGACGCTGGCGGAGGCCGAGCGTTGGCTAGCGCCCAATCTGGGCTATGAGGTGGCGTAAGCTCTCGCGTATCCGGCCCAAGAGGGCCGGATGACCGCCCCGCCGGGCTATTCGAACAGCCGCGCGTGCAGGGTGCGCACCACCGCATCGGCGTCGTTGCCCGGCACCAGGAAGCACAGGTTATGGCTGCTGGCACCGTAGCAGATCATGCGGATATTGAACGGCTCCATCGCGCCGAATACCTGGCGACCCACGCCGCAGGCGCTGCTGAGCTGGTTACCGATCAGCGCCACCAGCGCCAAATCCTCTTCAACCTCTACCCGGCACTGGGCGGAAAGCTCGGTCAGCAGGGCGCTGGTCAGCAGGCTGGCGCCGCCGGTGCAAGAGCCGGTGGTATCCAGCGTTAGCGCGATACTGACCTCTGAGGTGGTGATCAGATCCACGGAGATGCGGTGGCGGGCCAGAATACCGAACACCTCGGCCAGAAAGCCGCGGGCGTGCAGCATATTCAGGCTGTGCAGCGTCAGCAGCGTTTGGCTGCGCCGCAGCGCCAGCGCGCGGAACAGCGGCGGCTGCGCACTTTTGTTGCATACCAGGGTGCCGCCGGCGCCGGGATCGCGGCTGGAGCCGACGAAAACCGGGATATCGCTGCGTACCGCCGGCAGCAGGGTGGCCGGGTGCAGCACCTTCGCGCCGAAGGTCGCCATTTCGGCCGCCTCGGAAAAGGCGATCTCATCGATGCGCCGGGCGGCGGGGACGATGCGCGGATCGGTGGTATAGATCCCCGGCACATCGGTCCAGATATCGACGCGCGCCGCGTCCAGCGCCTCGGCCAGCAGGGCGGCGGTGTAGTCGCTGCCGCCCCGTCCCAGGGTCGTGGTGCGACCTTTGCGTTCGCTGCCGATAAACCCCTGGGTAATGATCAGGTGCGTGGTCAGGCGCGGCGCCAGAGACTGCTGCGCCAGCGCCTGCAGCTGCTCCCGATCCGGCTCAGCTTTGCCAAAGCGGTCATCGGTGCGCATGATCCTGCGGATATCAAACCACTCCACGCTGACGCCGCGGACGCGCAGCAGCTCGCTGAACAGCAGCGTCGACATCAGTTCGCCGTGGCTGACCAGCTCATCGGTCAGCGCCGCAGAGGTGGCCAGCGCCGCGGCTTCGGCCAGCATGGCGATATTTTCCAGCATGCGTTCAATTTCACTGCGTACCACGACGCCGTCGGGGAGCGCCGCCAGGATCGCATCGTGAATTCGGCGAACCTCGCCTATCAGGCGCAGCCGTTCCGCGGCCTCTTGCCCCTCGGCCAGCGCGATGAGGTGGTTGGTGACGCCCGCGGCGGCGGAAAGCACCACCACGCGTACGGCGGGATTGGAGAGAATGATGTCAGCGCAGCGCAGCATGGCGTCGGCGTCGGCTACGCTGGTGCCGCCAAACTTTGCAATGATTGTCTGTTGCATATGATGCCTCGTGTCAGGGGCCGGTGTCCGTGTTGTCCGGCGGGTCAGTCCATTAGCCCGGCGCCGGGCGCGCTAAACGGTACGGGGCGGCGTATGCGCGCTCCGCAGGTACTCCACCTTACCGTTCCTTCCACCGAGGCAGGGGGACGAGGTGACAGCCCAAGGGGGTGCCCAGAAGGCCGCTGCGCGCTGGCCCGGCGATCCGGGGCCGCGTTGCTGAAGGGCGATGCCGGGGGCGGCGTGCCGCCACGATTTGCGCAGACGGGCCTGTACACGGGATGTACAGGGCATTTTTAGAAATAACGGCTTATGCCGGGTGTGTCAATGGCATTGGGATGAGTGATTTTCAATTTGACCCGCGCAGTATTACCGTTACTGATTATTGTTTTTATCGCATTGAAATATATGAAATAAAAATAATTACTTGGTAATTAGGTCGCGCGGGATCGCGGCGTATAGACATCGTATTCGCTAATGCTGCCGCCTAAAAAATCACCGCCGCCTCTTGGCGTTCCGACCGTTCACACCCGCGGACTCTCGCGGATGACGCCGTGATTTTCCGCGCGGGAAACAAAGGTTGCTGAATGGAGTCAGTATCAGGCAGTATCAGGGGTGAGAGTTTTAGTCGATCGCAATAAAAGGGATCGCAACACGGCGTGAAATGGATACAATTTAACGCACGTAGGAAAAGATGAACCGGTACCCTATGCCGTCATCCCTGTCGTTCCCGGGAGCGGCGATTATCCGGAATGTGCGGGGCGCGTTCAGCCGCTGAACGGCGCCTCGGAAACCACCGACCGTTACTCAAGCATAAGGCGTCGCTATGAAAAATATCAACCCGACCCGTACTGCTGCCTGGCAAGCGCTGCAGCAGCATTTCGAGCAGATGAAGTCCGTGCAGATGCGCGATCTGTTCGCCGCGGATGCCGACCGTTTCTCTAAGTTCTCTGCTACCTTCGACGATCAGATGCTGGTCGATTACTCCAAGAACCGGATTAACGCAGAGACCCTGGAAAAGCTGCAGGCGCTGGCCCGTGAAACCGATCTGCAGGGCGCTATCGCCGCCATGTTCGCCGGTGAAAAAATCAACCGTACCGAGGATCGCGCCGTGCTGCACATCGCACTGCGCAACCGTAGCAATACGCCGATCTACGTCGACGGTAAAGACGTGATGCCGGAGGTTAACGCCGTACTGGCTAAGATGAAGCAGTTCTGTGTGCGGGTGATCGACGGCGAGTGGCGGGGTTACACCGGTAAGACGATTACCGACGTGGTGAATATTGGTATCGGCGGCTCCGATCTCGGCCCTTACATGGTGACCGAGGCGCTGCGCCCTTACAAAAATCACCTGGCTATGCACTTTGTCTCCAACGTCGACGGCACGCACATCGCCGAGACGCTGCAGCGCCTGAACCCGGAGACGACCCTGTTCCTGGTGGCCTCGAAGACCTTCACCACCCAGGAGACCATGACCAATGCCCACAGCGCTCGCGACTGGTTCCTGCAGGCGGCCGGCGATGAGCGCCACGTAGCCAAGCATTTTGCCGCGCTCTCCACCAATGCGCAGGCGGTGGCGGCGTTCGGTATCGATACCGCCAACATGTTTGAGTTCTGGGACTGGGTCGGCGGCCGCTACAGCCTGTGGTCAGCCATCGGGCTCTCTATCGCTCTGAGCATCGGCTACGATAACTTTGAGCAGCTGCTGGCCGGCGCCCACGCCATGGACCGCCACTTTGCCAGCGCGCCGCTGCAGCAGAACCTACCGGTACTGCTGGCGCTGATCGGCATCTGGTATAACAACTTCTTCGGTGCCGAAACCGAAGCTATTCTGCCCTACGATCAGTATATGCACCGCTTCCCGGCCTATTTCCAGCAGGGTAATATGGAGTCGAACGGGAAATATGTCGATCGCAACGGTCAGGCCGTGGATTACCAGACCGGCCCCATCATCTGGGGCGAGCCGGGCACCAACGGCCAGCACGCGTTCTATCAGCTGATCCACCAGGGTACTAAGCTGATTCCCTGCGACTTTATCGCGCCGGCCATCAGCCATAACCCGCTGGGCGATCATCACAGCAAGCTGCTGTCCAACTTCTTTGCCCAGACCGAGGCGCTGGCGTTCGGTAAATCTCGTGAGGCGGTCGAAGAGGAGTTTGCCAAGGCGGGCAAGAGCGCGGCAGAGGTGCAGCATATCGTGCCGTTTAAGGTGTTTGAGGGGAACCGCCCGACCAACTCCATCCTGCTGCGTGAAATCACGCCGTACAGCTTGGGGATGCTGATTGCGCTGTATGAGCATAAGATCTTCACCCAGGGCGCCATTCTGAACATCTTCTCCTTCGATCAGTGGGGGGTTGAGCTGGGTAAACAGCTGGCTAACCGTATCCTGCCGGAGCTGGAGGATGCGCAGCCGGTACGCAGCCACGATAGTTCGACCAATGCCCTGATCAACCGTTTCAAGGCCTGGCGGGCATAACGACGCGCAGCCAAAGAAAAACCCGGACTTGTCCGGGTTTTTTTACGTCTGGTGCCGGCGTTACTCCGCCGTTTCCCATTGGCGCTGTAGCCACGCCTTACCCTCAACAAAGCGGGTGACCAGCATGGCGCAGACCGTATTGCCGGTGGAGTTCAGTAGGGTGGCCGGAATATCGATGATGGTGCTGATGATCATGATGGTGCCGACCAACTCCGGCGAAAAGCCGAACACGGCGCAGATCATCAGTTCGCCGGTCATGCCGCCGCTGGGAATAGCCCCCATGACGGCGCCGACCAGGAACGCCACGCTGATGATGGCCGCGATGCTCATCGGATCGCTCATGTCGCGGCCGAACAGCGTGAACAGAAAGACGATCTTGATGATGCCGCCGATAACCGAGCCGTCCTTATGGGTGTTGGCACCCAGCGGGATCACCGTCTCGGCGATATCCGCCGGTACGCCCATCTTCTTGCTGGCCACCAGATTGACCGGAATGCAGGCGGCGCTGGAAGCGGTGGCGATGGCGGTGATGGCCGGTGTAAATACGTTGCCCCAGAAGAGACGGACGGCGGGGCGCCCTCCGGCGATAAAGGCGTACAGCGTATTGGCACCGAAGAAGTAGATCACCGTCAGGACCACGTACAGCAAGAAGGCATTCAGATAGCCGTGGATGATTTGCGGCCCCAGCGCGCCGACCGTGGCGGCAAAGTAGCAGCCCAGTCCCAGCGGCGCCGCGTACATAATGATCTTGACCATCCTCAGGATCACCGTGGTTCCGGCGCTGAGAAACTGGGCGACGGGACGGCCCTGCTCACCGCTGAAGGCCGTGGCCAGGCCGAACAGGATAGAGAAGACGATCAGCGGCAGCAGGTTGGACTTGGTAAACAGCTGTAGAAAATCGGGTACGGTGAAGGTGGAGACGATCACCTCGCCCAGCCCTTTGCTCTGCTCCTGCGGCGCCGGAGGCAGGTGGGCTATCAGCGATTGGGTATCCACGTTGTGGAACGGATTAAACAGGTGGGTGGCGACAAAGCCGATCAGCGCGGCGAACAGGGCGGTGGCGATAAAGACCGAGAAGACCGTTCCCATGATTTTGCCCAGGCGCGACATCTGCCGCATGTCGGCGATAGAGGAGGCGATGCTGAGGAACACCAGCGGAACGATCACTACGAACATCAGGTTCAGGAACAGTTCGCCGATGGGTTGAACTAGGGTCGCCCGTTCGCCAAACAGGATGCCGGCCAGCCCGCCGAGGATAATGCCCAGTAGCAGGCAGAGGGTAAACGTATAGTGTCGGAGTATATGCATTGTGTGGGTATCCCAGTCGAGCCCTTTCTTGCCACCGCGCGGCGGCGGAGGGTGTGTTGATCCTGGCGGATTATGCTAATTATCTGCCCTTGTCGCCGCCGGCGCCAAATTTGTGTGACGCTCGCCGCGCCGCATGCGACGTCGGCGGTTTTTTGGCGCCGGGGGATAGACGGCAAAACGGCAATATTGTTAACTAGCTCACATTATAAAGCTATTACGCAAGGAGTTACTTTATGCCGGGAACCGAGCGCGCAAACCGTGTCGCCACGGTATTGCAGTGGATACTGAACATCGGCCTGATGGCGCTGGCGGCGATTCTGGTGATTTTTCTGGCGAAGGAGACGTTCACGCTGGCCGGGGTGCTGTTTGACGCCAACCAGAATGCGTCGACCTATATGCTGGTGGAAGGGATCGTGATCTATTTTCTGTATTTCGAGTTTATTGCATTGATTGTTAAATATTTTCAATCAGGCTATCACTTTCCGCTGCGCTACTTTATCTACATCGGCATCACGGCGATCATCCGGTTGATTATCGTCGATCACGAAAGCCCCAACGATACGCTGATCTACTCTTTCGCCATCCTGGTACTGGTGATCGCGCTGTACCTGGCTAACACCGATCGCCTGAAGCGCGAATAGACGCCGTAGGATACGGACATAAAAAGGGCGGCCCGTAGGCCGCCAGTTACGCACACAGGTTACTGCTTTTTTAAGGGTAACGCATAAACTAGCCTTTCACGCCGCCGGCGGTCAGACCGCCCACCAGCCAACGCTGCGCCAGCAGGAAGACGGCGGTTATCGGCATCGCCGACAGCACCGCCGCCGCGGCAAAATCCCCCCACAGGTAGTTCTGCGGATTGAGATACTGCTGCATGCCGACCGCCAGCGTATAGGTGTTGACGTCGCGCAGCAGCAGCGAGGCGACCGGCACCTCGGTGATGGCGGCGATAAAGGAGAGGATGAACACCACCGCCAGTATCGGTACGGAAAGCGGCAGCAGTACCAGTCGGAACGCCTGCCACGGCGTGGCGCCATCCAGCGCCGCCGCCTCCTCCAGCGAGCCGTCGATGGTTTCAAAGTAGCCCTTGATGGTCCAAACGTGCAGGGCGATACCGCCCATATAGGCGAAGATGACGCCCCCCAGGGTATTCAGGCCAAGGAACGGCACATACTGGCCGATCCGATCGAACAGGGCATACAGCGCGACCAGCGACAGTACCGCCGGGAACATCTGGAAAATCAGCATCCCTTTCAGCAGCGAGGATTTGCCGCGGAATCGCATGCGGGCGAAGGCATAGGCGCAGGTGGTGGAGAGCGTCAGGATACCCAGCGCGGTGGTGACAGCGACCTTGATCGAGTTCCACAGCCACAGCAGCACGGGAAACGGCGGCGGGGTCACGCGGCCGTCCGGCGCCGTCACGCTGATGCCCAGCGCCAGCTTCCAGTGCTCCCAGGAGATCTGGTCCGGGATCAGGCTACCGGTGGCAAAGTTGCCGGCGCGCAGCGAAATGGCGATCACCATCAGCAGGGGGAACATGATCAGCGCGATAAACAGAATCATCAGCAAATGGGTGAGCCATAGGCGATAGCGCAGGGATTGGGGTTGAACCATGGCCATAGTCAGGCGTCTCCTTAGTCAAAATTCATTTTGCTGGCTTTCAGATTGAGGATCGCCAGCGCCCCGACCAGCAGGAAGATCAGGGTCGCGATGGCGGCAGCCAGGCCAAAGTCTTGTCCGCCGCCGCCCTCGAAGGCGATGCGGTAGGTATAGCTGACCAGCAGGTCGGTATAGCCGGCCGGCGTCGAGGTTCCCAGCATATCCGGCCCCCCGTTGGTTAACAGCTGGATCAGCACAAAGTTATTAAAGTTGAAGGCGAAGCTGGCGATCATCAGCGGCGTCAGCGGCTTGATCAGCATCGGCAGCGTAATCCGGAAGAAGTTTTGCAGCGGCCCGGCGCCGTCCATGGCCGAGGCCTCATACAGATCCTCGGGGATCGCCTTCAGCAGCCCCATGCACAGGATCATCATGTAGGGATAGCCGAGCCAGGTGTTGACGATCAGGATCATGCACTTGGCGGTGAGCGGATCGCTGAACCAGGCCGGGCGAATGCCGAACAGCTGGCTGAGCATCATGTTGATCTCGCCGAAGCTCTGGTTGAACAGCCCCTTGAAGATCAGGATGGAGATAAACGCCGGCACCGCATAGGGCAAGATCAGCAGCACCCGATAGGCGGCGCGTCCGCGCAGCGCCTCCCACTGTACCACGCAGGCCAGCACCATCCCGACGGCCACGGTGAAGATGACGGTCAGCACCGAGAAGACGAGGGTCCAGATAAAGATGCTGATGAAGGGCTGGCGGATTCCTTCATCGTCGAGCACCCGCAGAAAGTTTTTCCAGCCGGTGGTCACGGTAAACCCCGGGCTCAGGCGCTCGCTGCGCCAGTTGCCGTCGGCGTTGACCGCCTGATAGAAGCCGCTTTGCATATTGGGGCGGTAGGCGATGCCGCTTTGGTTGTCCGTCAGGGTGCGGCCATCGTCGCCCAAGGTGTAGAGCGGGCGGCTGGCGGCAAACTGGCGCAGTGAGCTCATGCGCAGCGCGGCGCCGTCGGGCAGCAGGGCGACCAGGCTGTTCAGCGTCTGCCGGTGCTGGGTCACGGTGCGCAGCGTGGCAGCGCTGCCCTGTGGCGCGCCGTCTGCCGGCGCCATCGAAATCTGTAGGTCGGACTGGCTCAGCGTAAAGGGGCCGGAAAGGTAGCGTTGACCGTTCTGGGCATCGGTGAGCTGCAGGCGCCACTGGTCGCCGTCTGGATACAGGCTGAACGCGTAGGTCTGGCCGCTGGTGAACATGCGCTGCAGCAGGACCGACTGGGCGCGCTCCTGGCTGAGCTGGTTGGTGCTGCTGTAGTTGGTAAAGGCGATGGCGATGGTGCAGATCAGCGGAAACAGGACGAACAGCCCCATGCCGGCCAGCCCCGGATAGACATAGCGCCAAGCGTAGGCGCGCCGATTGGCGAAGATATACAGTCCGCCCCCCAGCAGGATCAGGGTTAGCATCGCGAATAGGTATTCGCCTTGGGCATACATGACGATAGTCAGATAGCCGGTCAGCAGCGTCAGCAGGCCGACCGCCAGCCATTTTAGCCCGGTGCGCGGGCAGAGCCGACGCGGCTCGCTGGCCGGATATTCAGTTTGAGATAGTGACATGGACACGCCCTCGTTTTACTTGCCACACCGGTGACGGCGCGCCGTTCGGGCGCGGTTGGCATCAGGTTAATACGGTGATGAGCCCGCCGCGTCCGTCTGCGGGGGAACAGACGGGCAGGCGGCGGGTCAGCCGGAGATTATTTTTTGAGGATCCGCTCCTTGGCGCTTTCCAACGCCTGCGTCACGCTCTGACGGCCGTTGATCGCGTTGATGATCGCGGCGCGCTCGGCGTACCAGAAGGCGCTCATCTGCGGGATATTCGGCATGATCTCACCGTTTTGCGAGTTCTGCATGGTGGCGGCGATGCGCGGATCCTTCTCCAGGATCTCCTGATACGACTTCAGCGCCACGGCGCCCAGCGGCTTGTCTTGGTTGACCATCGCCAGGCCGCTGTCGGTCAGCAGGTAGTTCTCAATGAACTCGGTCGCCAGCTCTTTGTTCGGGCTGGCCGCGTTGATCCCCGCGCTCAGCACGCCGACGAAGGGCTTGGAAGGATGTCCCTTGAAGGTCGGCAGCAGGGTGATACCGTAGTTGATGCCGCTCTTGTCGATATTGGACCAGGCCCAGGGGCCGTTGATGGTCATGGCGGTCTGCCCTTTGTTAAAGGCCGCCTCGGCGATGGAGTAGTCGGTATCGGCGTTGATATGCTTGTTTTTCACCATATCGACCAGGAACTGCAGACCGGCGCGCGATCCGGCGTTGTCGACGCCGACGTTATTGGTCTCGTAGCGGCCGTTGGCATACTTGAAAGCGTAGCCACCGTCGGCGGCGATCAGCGGCCAGGTGAAGTAGGGCTCCTGCAGGTTCCACATGATGGCGCTCTTGCCCTGGGCGCGCAGCTTGCTGTCCAGTGCCGGGATTTCTTCCCAGCTCTTGGGCGGGTTGGGCAGCAGATCTTTGTTATAAATCAGCGACAGCGCCTCGACGGCGATGGGGTAGGCGATCAGCTTGCCGTTGTAGCGCACGGCGTCCCAGGTAAAGGGGTAGAGCTTCTCCTGAAACGCTTTGGACGGATGGATTTCGGCCAGCAGGCCGGACTGGGCATAGCCGCCAAAGCGGTCATGGGCCCAGAAGATAATGTCTGGTCCGTCACCGGTGGCCGCAACCTGGGGGAATTTCTCCTCCAGCTTGTCCGGGTGCTCTACGGTGACCTTGATACCGGTCTCCTGCTCGAACTTCTTGCCCACGTCCGCCAGACCGTTATACCCCTTGTCACCGTTGATCCAGATGACCAGTTTACCCTCTTCGATCTTGGCCAGCGCCGGCGCAGAGATGACCAGTGCGGCCAGTGCGCTAAGAGCGATGGTTTTTATAGCGGATGTCTTTGTCATAGTGCAGTCCTTGTAGTCCTGTCGGGGGAGTTTACGAACGCGGGTCGGGGGTCGATGGCCGCGTATCGTACGCTGCGTTCATGGGGCTATCGCCGTGTTCCGGCCGGTCGCCGGGGGCAGGAGCGCCGATGTTGTGTCATAGTCCGCGAGAGCCGCCCGATTCTCATCCTCCCCCGCTCTACGCCCTGTGGGGCTTTCTTGTGATCTGCTTAACACAACTTGGCAATATGTGGTGAATGGCACGAAATCTCTGGGTCGATTTTGCAGCCACGATCACGATTCTTCCACCGCCGCGGCGTCCTTCGCCCCGATCCGGCGCGCGCTATCCTCCCGCCTCCTCCGCCAGCAAAAAAGCGCCGATGGATGATCCGCGGGTGCGGGTTTTTCGCGCACTATCATGTCCATTCATTGAGGCGCAGCGCCCTTTCCCCCGCCGTCTGCGGCGCGCTGCGGCCATCCCATGACAACGGACAGGAGCGGCGCATGGCGAACGTATCACTGCGTAATGTGTATAAGGCGTACGGTGAGGCCGTGATCTCCCGGGATATTAACCTGGACATTGAGGATGGCGAGTTTGTGGTGTTCGTTGGCCCCTCGGGCTGCGGTAAATCGACGCTGCTGCGCATGATCGCCGGCCTGGAGGACATTACCTCCGGCGAGCTGCAGATCGCCGGGGTGCGGATGAACGATGTGCCACCGGCGAAGCGCGGCATCGGCATGGTGTTTCAGTCCTACGCCCTGTATCCGCACCTGTCGGTCGCGGACAACATGTCGTTTGGCCTCAAGCTGGCCGGCGTCAACAAGGCGGAGATCCAGCGGCGGGTGAATCAGGTCGCGGAGATCCTGCAGCTGGCGCATCTGCTGGATAGGCGCCCCAAGGCGCTCTCCGGCGGCCAGCGTCAGCGGGTGGCCATTGGCCGTACCCTGGTGGCGGAGCCGGATGTCTTCCTGCTGGATGAGCCGCTCTCTAACCTGGATGCCGCGCTGCGGGTGCAGATGCGCATCGAGATCTCCCGCCTGCATAAGCGCCTGCAGCGCACCATGATTTATGTCACCCACGATCAGGTTGAGGCGATGACCCTGGCAGACAAGATTGTGGTGCTGGACGCCGGGCGCATTGCTCAGGTTGGTAAGCCGCTGGCGCTGTATCACTATCCCGCCGATCGGTTTGTCGCCGGTTTTATCGGCTCCCCCAAAATGAACTTCCTGCCGGTCAAAGTGAGCGAGGCGCAGCCGCAGCGCGTACGGGTTGAGCTCCCCAACGGCCAGCATATCTGGCTGCCGGTGGCGGGAGAGGGACTGCGTCCCGGCAGCAACCTGTCGCTGGGGATCCGCCCCGAACATCTGGTGCCCAGCGCCGCGGCCGATGTGACGCTGTCGGGCGAGGTTCAGGTTGTCGAACAGCTGGGTAACGAAACCCAGATCCATATCCAAATCCCGGCCCTGCGTCAAAACCTGGTGTACCGCCAGAACGACGTGGTGTTGGTCGATGAAGGCGCCACGCTGGCCATCGGCCTGCCTGCGGAACGTTGCCACCTGTTTCGAGAGGACGGCAGCGCCTGTCAGCGGTTGTATCAGGAGCCGGGAGTGTAGCTCCTACCCTGTGACAACGCATTGAAAAGCAATAATAACGCCGTTAGGCACCCCTAACAGGAGATTGATGATGAATATGCGCAAACTTCCGCTGGCGCTGGCCGTTGCCAGCGTCGTGCTGTCGGCTCAGGCCATGGCGGTCGACTTTCACGGCTACGCCCGTTCCGGCATCGGCTGGAGCTCAAAGGGCGGCGATCAGAAGTGTTTTCAGGCTGATGGCGCCGGTTCCAAATACCGTCTTGGCAACGAGTGTGATACCTACGCCGAACTGAAGCTGGGCCAAGAGCTGTGGAAGAGCGGCGATCAGAGCTTCTACCTGGATACCAACGTGGCCTACGGTATCGATCAGGCCAACGACTGGGAGTCCACCTCTCCGGCGTTTCGTGAGATCAACGTGCAGGGCAAGAACGTGATTACCTGGCTGCCCGGCTCGACCCTGTGGGCCGGTAAGCGTTACTACCAGCGTCATGACGTTCATATGATCGACTTCTACTACTGGGATATCTCCGGTCCGGGCGCCGGTCTGGAAAATATCGACCTCGGCTTCGGTAAGCTCTCTCTGGCGGTGACCCGTAACACCGAATCCGGCGGCTCTTACTCCTACTTTGTGAATCAGAGCAACGAGAAATATATCCGCAATACGGCTAACGATGTGTATGACATCCGCCTGGCCGGGCTGCAGACCAACCCGGGCGGCTCGCTGGAGCTGGGTTTCGACTATGGCCGCGCCAATCTGGACGACGGTTATCACCTGGCACCGGGCGCGACCAAAGATGGCTACATGTTCACCGCCGAGCATACCCAGTCGCTGTGGGGCGGCTTTAACAAGTTTGTCGTGCAGTATGCGACCGACGCGATGAGCAACACCAACAATGCGGGCCACTCCAGCGGCTCTAGCGTTAACAACGACGGTCACCTGATCCGCGTACTCGACCACGGTGCGATGGATTTCAACGATAAGTGGGGCCTGATGTATGTCGCGATGTATCAGGATGTCGATCACGATGTTCAGAACGGTTCGACCTGGTATACCGCCGGCGTGCGTCCGATGTACAAGTGGACGCCGACGATGAGCACCCTGTTTGAAGCGGGCTATGACAATGTGAAATCGCAGAAAACCGGCGCGCGCAACGAGCTGTACAAGCTGACGCTGGCGCAGCAGTGGCAGGCGGGCGACAGCGTGTGGTCGCGCCCCGCTATCCGTATCTTCGCCACCTATGCGAACGGTAAGAACAACTGGAATACCGATAAAGACGGTATCCAGGTCAATACTCAGCCGGGCGATATTCGCGCTGAGGGGGTTCCAGGGTGGTCGTTCGGCGCCCAGATGGAAGCCTGGTGGTAAGGGCCTGAGGCGGTGCCTGCACCGCCCGGATTGCACGCCGGCGTCCCTTGCCTGACGCCGGCTGTGCCGTATGAAAGAAGGATAATAAGGATAATAATGATGAAAACCGCCTTAAACCGTCTCTCCCGCGGTGTACTGCTGGCCTGTGCACTCTGCAGCGCGCCGCAGGCGTTCGCCGATACGCTGCTTCCAACGGATGTGGCCGCCGCGCCAGAACTGAGCCATACCGCTCTGCAGGCGCTACGCTGGCAGCCGCTGACGCCGCCGGTGGATACCACTATCACCCTGGGCCCCGACAGCCAGACGCTGGCGCAGGGGGATATTCAGGGCGCCGTCGCCGCGCTGGCTCTGCCGGCGAATCGGGGCTCGCTCGAGATAACCTTAAGCAGCCGACTGCACAATAAACGGCTGTATGTTCCCAATGTGCTGGTGCTCGATCAGCATCTGCGCCCGGCGGCCTACTACCCCGGCAGCTACTTTACCTACCGCCAGCCCGGCGTGATGAGCGGCGATCGGCTAGAGGGAACGCTGAAGCTGACGCCGGTGCTGGGTCAGCAGCAGATTTATCTGCTGATTTATACGACCCGTCAGGATCTGGCCACGACGACCCGCATGGTTAACCCCGCCAAGGCCTATGCCGCCGGCGTCGGTAACGCGGTGCCGGATATCCCCGATCCGCAGGCGGCGCACGCGTCACAGGGGGGGCTGAGCATTCAGGCCAGGGTTGAACGGCAAAGCGGCAATGTGATGATCGGCGGGCTGTTGCCGGGTGGCGATACGCCGGCCGACGTGGCGGTCGGCAGTCCGGCGAGTGCGGCCGCCGTCGCCGCCCCTGCGACGCCGATGCTGGATGACACCGCTGCCTATTTCGATCGCAGCATCCGCAGCGCGGTACGCCAAGGCGATATCGATAAAGCGCTGCGCCTGATGAATGAGGCGCAGCGACTGGGGTCGACGACGGCCCGGGAAACCTTTATCCGCAGCGTAAAAGGCAAGGGTTAAGCGGCGGGGCGCAAAGGCGCCCCGCCGTACTGCGTTACGGATGTGGCTTGATGACTGGTGCGCAGCGGCGCACCTTTTTTTTATTTATTCCCGCCCGCGCAGGCGTTTGCGCGCTTGTTGTGGTTTCCACTTTCTTTTGTTAGCCAAATGCTCATGGATTGCTGCGAGAGTGCCCCAGACGGTGAATCTGCGGTACACTGAAACGTAATAAGGCGCGCCGCGGATAGCGCAGCGACGCAGGAATTGAGACGATGGGGTGTATGGCATGGCAGAACATTCTGCTGCGCTGGCGAATATCGACTGGCAGCCGTTGGCTGACGCGGCGGCGCCGGCGGACTACGGCAGCTGGCTGGCGGAGCAGGGATCGATGACCCGCCGCCTGGAGCAGCGGTGCGACAGGCTACAGGTGACGGTGCTGCGCGAAGGGCCGGTGGACGCTACGCAGCTGAGCGACGATGAGCGCGGGCAGCTGTCGCCCTGTGCGCAGTATTGGCTGCGAGAGGTGATCCTGCTCGGCGATGGTATCCCTTGGCTGTTTGGCCGAACCCTGACGCCTTCCAGCACGCTGCAGGGCGAAGGCGAGGCGCTGCGGCGGCTGGGGAATACCCCGCTGGGGCGCTATCTGTTCAGCGGGGTCGCCCTGGAGCGCGAGTCGCTGCGGGTTGGCTGTCTGGGCCCGCTCTGGGCCCGTCGCAGCCGACTGCGCGTCGCCGGTCAGCCGCTGTTGCTGACGGAGCTGTTCTTGGCCGATGCCCCTATCTATGGATAACGCACGTAAGCGGAGAGAGCAAGGCGTGGAGGGATGTGTGACCCAAAGCAAGTGGCTGGCGTATTGCCGCCTGATGCGGATCGACAAGCCCATCGGTTCGCTGCTGTTGCTGTGGCCGACCTATTGGGCGCTGTGGCTGGCAGGCGGCGCGGCGCCGGGGGGAAAGCTGCTGCTGGTTTTCACCTGCGGGGTGTTTTTTATGCGCGCCGCAGGCTGCGTGATTAATGATTTTGCCGATCGTCACTTCGACGGTCATGTCAAACGTACCTGTCAGCGCCCGTTACCCTGCGGTGCGCTGTCCGAGCGCGAGGCCAAAACGCTGTTCGTGCTGCTGGTGGCGCTCTCTTTTGCCCTGGTGCTGACGCTGAATGCGATGACGATCTGGCTGTCGGTGGCGGCGCTGACGCTGGCCTGGCTCTACCCCTTTATGAAGCGGTTCTCCCATTTGCCGCAGGTGATCCTGGGCATGGCCTTCGGCTGGTCGATACCGATGGCCTATGCGGCCGTCGGCGAGAGTCTGCCGCTCAGCTGCTGGCTGCTGTTTGTGGCCAATATCTGTTGGACGGTCGCCTATGATACCCAGTACGCCATGGTGGATCGCGACGACGATCTGCGGATCGGCATCAAGTCGACGGCGATCCTGTTTGGCCGTTACGATCGTCTGATGATCGGCCTACTGCAGTTCGCTACGCTGCTGCTGCTGCTGTGGGTCGGCGATCTGAATCAGCTACAGGGCGCCTACTACTGGGGCGTACTGCTGGCCGCGGCGCTGTTCGTTTACCAGCAGCGGCTGATTGCCCGGCGGGCGCGCACCTCCTGTTTTCGGGCGTTTATGAACAATAACTACGTCGGGCTGATCCTGTTTCTGGGGATCCTGCTGGCGCTGTAAACGAGATGGCGGGCATGATGCCCGCCATTTTTCTCATAATCGCCACGCAATTATCATTTTTCCATCCATTTTGACCCACATTGATAGTCTCATCCTCGTCGAGTAGCGCGAAAGTCGAACGCTAAAATGAAACTGTAATTTAACATTTCACCTTTCTTTGTTACCTGTCACAAAGCCAGGATGAATTTTGTCGTCGCACAAATTTTGACCAGTCATGGTACGCCTTCTGCTATGTCAGGATGCGCCGCTCACCATAGCGGCAACGCATTCAGGATCAGGAGAAGCATAATGAGTGTCGATAATTCAGTGCCGACGCCGCGGGACGGTGAGCGGAGGGCGGCTGACGTCCGTCCCGGTTTTTTCAGTAAGGCGCGTATCATTGCCCGCCCGGGGTTTAACCGTTGGCTGGTTCCGCCGGCGGCGCTGGCGATCCACCTGTGCATTGGCATGGCCTATGGCTTTTCCGTCTTCTGGCTGCCGCTGTCGCAGGCGCTGGGGGACGGCGCGGCGCGCGCCTGTCCGGCGCCGATGTCCGCCTGGCAAGAGCTCTTTACCACCCAGTGCGACTGGCGCATCTCCATGCTGGGCTGGACCTATACTCTCTTCTTTATCTTTCTGGGCTGCTCGGCGGCGCTGTGGGGAAGCTGGCTAGAGAAGGCGGGGCCGCGTAAGGTCGGGGTCGTCGCGGCCTGCTGCTGGTGCGGTGGCCTGATGTTTTCCGCGCTGGGGGTCTACCTGCATCAGCTGTGGATGCTGTGGCTGGGGTCTGGGGTTATCGGTGGTATTGGCCTGGGGCTCGGCTATATTTCACCGGTATCGACGCTGATCCGCTGGTTTCCCGATCGGCGCGGCATGGCGACGGGGCTGGCGATAATGGGCTTTGGCGGCGGCGCGATGGTGGGGGCGCCCCTGGCGAACAGCCTGATGCATTTCTACGCCGCAGCCGGGGGCGTCGGCGTATGGCAGACCTTTCTGACGCTGGCGCTGATCTACTGGGTGTTCATGCTGTCCGGCGCGTTGGCCTATCGCATTCCACCCATCGGCTGGCGTCCTCAGGGGATGGCGGCAGCGACGGCGACGCCCGCGGCGCGGGGCTTCACGCACGTGGAGGTGCACGTCAGCGTGGCCTGCCGTACGCCGCAGTTTTGGCTGGTGTGGGCGGTGCTGTGTCTCAACGTCTCCGCGGGTATCGGCATTATCGGCATGGCCTCCCCGCTGCTGCAGGAGGTCTTTGCCGGGCGACTGCTGGGGGGCTCGCAGACCTTTGCCGAGCTGTCCAGCGCCCAGCTGGCGCAGATCGCCGCCATCGCCGCCGGGTTCACTGGCCTGCTGAGCCTGTTCAATATCGGCGGGCGTTTTTTCTGGGCCTCGCTGTCCGATCGCATCGGGCGTAAGAGGACGTTTTTTCTCTTTTTTACCCTCGGCGTGGCGCTGTATAGCCTGCTGCCGACGCTGGGTGCGCTGGGTAGCGTAACGCTGTTTGTTCTGGCGTTTTGCCTGATCGTGTCGATGTACGGCGGTGGCTTTGCGACGGTGCCGGCCTATCTGGCGGATCTCTTCGGTACCCAGATGGTGGGGGCGATCCATGGTCGCCTGCTGACCGCCTGGTCGGCGGCGGGGATCCTGGGGCCGGTGCTGGTCAACTATCTGCGTGAGTATCAGCTCAGCCGCGGCGTCGCCCGCGCGCAGGCCTATTCCGAGACGCTGTACATCCTGGCGGGTCTACTGCTGGTCGGCCTGGTGTGTAATCTGCTGATCCGCCCGGTCGATCGACGCCATTCGATGAGCGAGGCTCAGCTGGCGCAGGCGCGCTCTCTGTATAAGGTGAACCCGAATGCCCAGCTAAGCTGGGCGGCGGACGCCGGCAGCCGGCCGTGGGTCGCGCTCTCCTGGCTGGCCGTGGGGCTGCCGCTGCTGTGGGGATGCTGGATTACGCTGCTGCAGGCCGGACAGCTGTTTGGGTAGGCGAAGATAAAAACGCCCGGCGCAGGCCGGGCGTTGTCGAGGGGATCGTCGCGTGCGTTACGCCGCGCCGTCGCTCGCGCCGCTGGCATCCTCCAGCGCAGCGATGCTGACGCTTTCGATGGTCAGGCGGATCTCCGGGGTCAGCAGATCGGCAAGCAGGTTATAGATCTCCAGCGTCTGCTCGCGCACCGCATCGCCGACGTCGTTGATATAGCCCTCCGCGCGCAGCGTCGTCACCAGGGTGGCGAAGACCGCCTTGTCGAAGAACTCCGGCGCATTGATACCGTGCAGCACCGACAGACGCTGGGCCAGGATCCGACTCTCTTTCTCCAGGGCACCGCGGCTGATGCTGGGGTTGGCGCTCAGCAGCGAGAACGTGATGGCATAGCGCTGCAGGGTTTCACGCACCCCGGCGGCCAGCAGCTGCAGGGCGCGGATACGCGGCGGGTTAATGCTCAGGGTGTCATCCTGCAGGCTGATCAGCTGCTGGCGACACAGTTCATCGATGACCGGGCTCAGCACCTGCGGCAGCGTTTCCGGCGCGTAGTGCATGAACAGCTCCTGCTTCAGCATCGGGTAGATCACCGCCGCCTGGCGCAGCAGCTCGCCGCGTGAGATTTGGCGATGGTGGATAACCATGCTGGCAACCAGCGATGGCAGCACCAGCATATGCTGAATGTTATTGCGGTAGTAGGTCATCAGCACCGCCTGCTCGCGCGGCAGAATGATCAGATCGCCGATGTTATCCTTTTCAACCTCAAACTTGTTCATCTGCAGGGCGTGGTCCAACAGCTCCTGCGGCGTGCGCTGCGGCAGCGTCGCATCCGGTGCGTAGGGCACGTTTCGCAGCAGCTGCAGATAGCACTCCAGCTGCTCCAGCAGCTGCTCGCGAGTCAGCGCGCGCTGACGCGAGGCCAGCAGCGCCGTGGCGCACAGGTTCATGGCGTTAGCGGCGGCGGCCTTATTGATGTTGACCATCACTTCGCCGGCGATGCTGTTGACGCTGGGCGTGAGCCAGTGCGGGCGCTGGGCCTCGATAGGATCGATAGCCTCACGCCACTCCGGTACGTGCTGGTTGAGCCAGACGTTCAGGGAGATTGGCTCGCCAAAGTTGACGTAGCCCTGACCCAGATTGCGCAGCTTACGCAGCCCGCGCACCATCTGCGGCAGGCTCTCTTTCTCTTTCGTCGCCCCGCGCAGCTCTTTGGCGTAGGTGGCGACCTCCATCACGTGCTCGTAGCCGATATAGACCGGTACCAGAGTGATCGGACGCTTACCGCCGCGCAGCATGGCCTGCAGCGTCATGGCCAGGGTGCCGGTTTTCGGCTCCAGCAGGCGGCCGGTACGTGAGCGCCCACCCTCCATAAAGTATTCGACGGAGTAGCCGCGGCTGAACAGCTCGCCGAGGTATTCGCGGAACACCGTGGAGTAGAGCTTATTGCCCTTAAAGGTCCGGCGGATGAAGAAGGCGCCCAGCCGACGGAAGATCGGCCCGGCCGGCCAAAAGTTCAGGTTGATGCCGGCGGCGATATGCGGCGGCACCAGCCCCTGGTGGTAGAGCACATAGGAGAGCAGCAGATAGTCCATGTGGCTGCGGTGGCAGGGAACATAGACTATCTCGTGACCGTCCTGGGCCAGTTGGCGCACGCGCTCGGCGTTATGGACGTTAATCCCTTGGTACAGGCGGTTCCAGGTCCAACTGAGTACGCGGTCGGAGAGACGCACCGCCTCATAGGTAAAGTCAGCCGCAATCTCTTCCATCAGCGCGACCGCATTCTGCTGGGCCTTCTCGCGGGAGATTTTCTTGCTGCGGGCTTCGTCTTCAACGGCCTTTTCAATGGCCTTGGAGCCGAGCAGCTTATTGAACAGCGCCTGTCTGTCCGGCAGGCGCGGGCCGACGGCGGCCAAGCGCAGGCGAGAGAAGTGCATACGCGCCACGCGCGCCAGCTTCTGGGCGATGGTTTTGTCGGTGCCGTGCTCATCGGCCATGTAGCGCAGTGAGACGGTATTGGAGAAGCGCACAAAGCTGTCGCGTCCCAGCCACAGCACGGCGAAGAATTTCTGAATACCGTTGAGCAGGCGCAGCTGCGGGGCGCCCTTGTGGTCCTCGCGGCCCGGCGCGCGGCCAAACATCACGGAGACCGGTATCATCTGAATATCCAGCGCCGGGTTACCGCGGTGCAGATCCAGATAGTCGAGGAACAGTTTGACCGACGCCTGCTTGGGCGCGTAGTAGCGGAAGACCCGCGGGCCATCGTCTATAAAAACATAGCGCGGCAGGATGACGCCGTCGATTTCATTGTCATCCAGCGGGTCGGGCAGATCCAGCGCCAGACAGCGATCGCGTAGGGTCAGTAAGTCCGCCTTAGAGTTGTAGGGCAGAACATAGAAGACCGGCCGGGTGGTGTCCAAACGCAGTTCGGCCACCGGATCGGTGGGGATAACTTTACTTTTTACAAGTAATTTAAGCGGTAAATTCAACAGCTTATAATATATTTTACGCCATCCAGACATAAAAGTATCAGCCTCTTGTTAGCAATGCGCGGCAAGAATACCAGAAAGCGGCCCTGAGATCTGTGGTGCCGGGATCTCGGGAAGCAGCTAAAATGCCCGCCAATGCTCATCGTTATGGATTATCTATGAATAGTACTACAGGTTTGACTCGAATCATTAAAGCGGCCGGTTACTCGATCAAAGGACTGCAGGCGGCATGGCGCCATGAGGCGGCGTTCCGTCAGGAGAGTCTGCTGCTGGCTGCCGCGGTGGCGCTGGCCTGCTGGCTTGACGTCACGGCGGTCGAGCGCATTTTGCTGATCGGCAGCGTGACGCTGGTGGTGATCCTGGAAATCCTCAACAGCGCCATAGAGGCGGTGGTGGATCGGATTGGCAGCGAGCGCCATGAGCTGTCCGGCCGCGCCAAAGATATGGGATCGGCGGCGGTATTCGTGGCGCTGTGGCTGGCGCTGTTTGTTTGGGTCAGCATTCTGTGGACGCATTGGTAACCGAGGTGTCGTTTAGAGGGGGGCCCATGGATTTATGCTCAGTTGCCCGCGTCGGAAAATATAACCCCCCGCGCTGATGCGCAGGGGGTTATGACATAACACAATGGGCGTTAGGCGAGTGGTTAGTTCCACATGGCCATGATAGGCCAACCGATGCCCAGCAGCGCGGCGATATAGATAACCCCAAAGATGGCGCCAAGTCGCCAGTAATCCTGAGATTTCACATAGCCACAGCCGTAGATGATGATCCCCGGGCCGGTGGCGTAAGGGGTCAGACAGCCCATCAGGCCGATAGAGAGCACCAGCAGCAGACACAGTTGGTCCATCGGAACCCCCGGAATGCTTTGGGCGACGGCCAGGATCACCGGCAGCATGGTGGCGGTGTGGGCGGTCAGGCTGGCGAACAGGTAGTGGGCGAAGTAGAACACCAGCACCAGGGCGATGACCGTCGCGGTCGGTGAGAAACCGGCCAGATGGGTGCTCATGGTTTTGGCGAACCATTCGATAAAGCCGGAGCGGGTCAGCCCGTTGGCCATCACCACCAGGGTAGACAGGTTGACCAGGGTATTCCAGGCGCCGCTGTACTTGGTGACATCCTTCCACGGCACCACGTGCAGCGCCAGCATCAGGGCAACCGCCAGCAGGGCGACGGCGGTGGCGTTGATGAAATCATCACCAAAGACCCACAGCGCCAGGCTCAGCAGCACCAGGCAGATCAGGGTGATTTCACGGCGGGTCAGGGCGCCCATCTCTTTCAGCGCGCTACCGGCCCAGGTGGCGACCTGCTCGCTGTGGGTCACGGTCGGCTTGTACAGCACGTAGGAGAGCCACGGGGCGACGATCAGCAGCAGCAGCCCCACCGGCAGGAAGCCGAGGAACCACTGCATCCAGGAGATCTGGATACCGGCGATTTTACTGACAAACTCCAGGCCCAGTACGTTCGGCGCGGCGCCGGTGACGAACATGGAGGAGCTGATGCTGGTACTGATCACCATCATCCACATCAGATAGCTACCGATGCGGCGTGAAGAGGGATCGTTGGGATGGGAGTCGAACAGCGGCGGCAGGTTTTTGATCACCGGAAAGACGGTGCCGCCGGTACGCGCGGTGTTAGACGGTGTAAAGGGCGCCAGCAGAATATCAATGATGACGATGGCGTAGCCGAGAGTGAGCGTTCGCTTACCCATGAACTTGACCAGCAGCAGGGCGATACGCCGACCCAGTCCGCTGACCTCATAGCCCAGGGCAAAGATAAAGGCGCCGAACACCAACCACACGGTGGTGCTGGAGAAGCCGGCCAGGCCCCACTTCAGCGCCTGTTTACTGGCGTTGAAGGCGGGATCGGCCAGCTCTTTGGCGTCAAACAGCAGGAACTGGTTACCGATAACGACGATGGTCACGGCGATAAAGCTGATGGCGGTGGCCGGGATGGGCTCAAGGATCATCCCGACGATCATGGCGACAAACACGGCAAAATAGTGCCAGGCCTGCGGCGGCATGCCATCGGGGACTGGGATCATAAACATAATCCCCATCACCACGAGGGGCGCGAGTAGTTTCCCTATTTTCTCTTTGGACATAACTGATGACTCCGGTAAGGATGATATTTTTAATGTTCAGCTTGCAAAATCGGGTAACAGAGGTGAGCCAGAAACCAGGTGAGGATCAGCAGATCCGCGCTGCCGCCCGGGCTCAGGTGACGGTCAATACACTCGGCGTCAAAGCGGTGTAGCGCCTGCAGATCGGCCGGGGTGCGGATGCCGCCGGTTGCCAGTAGCGCGGCGGCGCGCTGCTGCATCCAGCGCAGCCCGCCCTCGCCGCCGCGCGCCGCGACATTGGTATCCTGGTTATGCGCCATCAGCTGCACCAGGGTATCGAGCAGCGCCAGCTCCGGATCGCGTCCGGCGGCCAGCGTCCGCTGGTAATGGGGAAGCGCCAGATTCAGCACCAGGGGGTAGCCGGCCTCCGCCTCGCCGCGGGCGCCGGTAATGCCCAGCGTCATAAACAGACGCTGTCCGGCCGTGGACGCCTGCGCCGGGCGCAGGGGAGCCAGCTCGCGCGCGACCAGCCCGCGGCAAAACTGAGCCGCATAGCCGCACAGCCGCGCGGGGGTAATGGGGTGGCCGCGCTGGTGGCTGCGCCCGGCGGCGGCGCACAGCAGGCCGAGAGAAAAGATGCTGCCCTTATGGGTATTGACGCCGGCGGTCGCGCGAAACATGTCCGCCTCGCAGGCGATGCCGAGCGCGCGCAGGCCGGGCAATACGCTGCCGCCGTCCAGCGCGGCGCTGTCGGCGCCGTATTCGACAAAGCGAGCCAGCCAGGGGGCGATGGCATCGGCGCTACGCACAAAGTCGCTGTGGGCCATGTCGCGGTGGGCGCCGCTGTTGTGGCGATCGACCAGCCCTGGCTTGGGCGTCAGATTGACCTCGGCCAGCATGGCGCGCCAGCCCAGCGTGGCATAGTGGCGACAGGCCTGGCTCAGGGAAAGGCGATGCGGACTATACGTTGTCGGGTGTTGCATCGTGAACCAGTGCCTCCATATGGGCGAGAAGTTGGGCCACGTCGTGGCGGCGCTCGCGGGCGCACAGCACGGCGGGGCGTTGGCAAATCAGGCAGCGGCGGGCCGGCAGCTGATAATCGCTGCGCGACAGGATCTGTCCGTCGCTGGCCAAGACATCCATATCCCAGAGCCGACCCAGGGGGTGGGCCTGCTCCAGTGCGATGGCCGCCCGTTTGACCTGCTCGGCCGGCGCATCGATGGCCATCAGCCCTTCCGGGCCGGTGGCTAACTCCAGTGAACGCTGCTCCCGCAGGGGCCATTCCTGACGCTGTGCTAGCTGGTTCAGCGCCGCGATGCCCGCATTGAAGATGCGGCGCGTCAGCGGGCTATCCTTGACCGGGCCGGGGGCGACCACGGTAAAGGAGATCAGCGTACAGGTATGGCGGGTCAGCCATGCCGCCTGCCGGGACTGCCTGCATTCACGGCTGAGGAGCAGTTCCGGTAGGGTGACGGTATGGCTGGCCGCCAAATGGGGGAGCAGGGTCATCATCGCTTATTCCTTGACCTGGCGAACCACGTCAATAACGCTGCCATCGCGGTAGCGCACCACGGCCACAACCTTGTCGGTAAAGGCGATCGGCTTCGGCTCGCCGGTTAGGGAGAGCGCGCGATCGCGCAGCCACTCGATGCTGACCAACGGCAGGCCGGCGTCGCGCAGACGCTGCGCCAGCTCCGGGCGCGCCGGGTTGACGGCGATGCCGTGGTCGGTGACCAGGATGTCGATACTGGAGCCGGGGGTGACGCAGGTCAGCACGCTATCGACGATGGTCGGTATGCGTCCGCGCACCAGCGGCGCCACGATGATGGAGAGCGCGGAGCCGATGGCGGTGTCGCAGTGGCCGCCGGAGGCACCGCGCAGAACGCCGTCGGAGCCGGTCAGGACGTTAACGTTGAAGTGAGTGTCCACTTCCAGCGCGCTCAGCACCACCACGTCAAGACGGTCGACCGATGCGCCTTTGGAGCTCCAGTTGGCGTATTGGTTGGCGCTGATTTCGATGTGGTTCGGGTTGCGTGCCAGGGAGCCCGCGGCGGCGCGGTCGAAGCTCTGCACATCGAGCAGCTTACGGATGTATCCCTTCTCGTGCAGATCGACGATGGTGGAGGTAATGCCGCCCAGGGCAAAGTCGGCGCGAATATCGGCGCGACGCATCTTGTCTTCCAAGAAGCGGGTCACGGCCAGTGAGGCGCCGCCGGTGCCGGTCTGCAGCGAGAAGCCCTCGTTAAAGTAACCGGAGTGAGCGATTACTTCTGCTGCGCTGCGGGCGATCAGCAGCTCACGCGGGTTAGAGGTCATGCGGGTGGCATCAGCGCCGATCTTGCTGGCGTCGCCGACGTGATCGATCTGGACGATCAGATCGACCTGGTCTTGCGTCAGGCTGGCCGGGTTGTGCGGGTAAGGCAGAATCTCCTCGGTCAGCAGGACGACGCTGTTGGCCGCTTCGGCATCGGCGCGGGCGTAGCCCAGCGACCCGCAGCAGGCGTTGCCGGTATAGCCGTTGGCGTTACCGAAGGCGTCGCAGGCCGGCACCCCGAGAAAGGCGACGTCGATGCTCAGCTCGCCGCTGTCGATCAGGTGCACTCGGCCACCGTGGGAGTGGATCTGCACCGGTTCGTCGAGCAGGCCGTGGGAGACGGCGTCAGCCAGCGGGCCGCGCAGGCCAGAGGTGTAGATCTTGCGTACCACGCCATTGCGAATATGGCCGACCAGCGGCGCATGGCAGTCGCTCAGGGAGCTGGAGGCCAGGGTCAGATCTTTGAAGCCCATGGCGGCGATGGCGTCCATCACCTGATTCAGGGTCAGATCGCCGCCGCGGAAGGCGTGGTGGAAGGAGATGGTCATGCCGTCGCGCAGGCCGCTGCGACGGATGGCCTCTTCCAGAGAGGTGCACAGCTTGCGATCGCGCGCGCGACCGTCGTGGTACTGCGCCTTGCTGACGTCGTTGAAGGCCGGCAGCGCGCCGTCCCGTTGGCTAAAGGCGGCTACGCGGGCGTTTCGTTGGGTATCTTGTGTCATCTTTATCGCCTTATTCTTCACGGATGCCGGACAGGGCCGCGCGGGAAAGTACCAGACGCGCGCGCTCGATCACCGGGCTGTCAACCATCTTGCCGTTCAGGGAAACCACGCCGCGTCCTTCGCGGGCGGAGGCTTCGGCGGCGTCGACCACCAGACGGGCGTGATCGACCTCTTTCTGCGTCGGCGCGTACAGGTTGTGCAGCAGCTCGATCTGACGCGGGTTGATCAGCGATTTACCGTCAAAGCCCAGCTGTTTGATATGGGACGCTTCGCGCAGGAAGCCCTCATCGTTGTTGGCATCGGAGTAGACGGTGTCAAAGGCCTGGATGCCGGCGGAGCGGGCCGCCTGCAGGATGCTGCAGCGGGCGAACAGCAGTTCGATGCCCTCTGCCGAGCGCTCCGTGCGCAGATTGCGCACATAGTCTTCGGCGCCGAGCGCAATCCCGATCAGGCGCGGGGAGGCGTGGGCGATGGCCACGGCCTGGGTGATCCCCTGGGCTGACTCGATGGCGGCCAGCAGGCCGGTGCTGCCCACCTCGCGTCCGCAGGCACGTTCGATGCGGGCGATTTCGTTTTCGATAGCGATGACGTCGTCGGCCGAGTCGGTTTTCGGCAGGCGCACGACGTCAACGCCGGCGCGCACGACGGCCTCGAGATCGGCGACGCCGTACGCGGAGTCCAGGGCATTCACGCGCACGATGGTTTCGATATCGTGGTACAGAGGATGCTGCAGCGCGTGGTAGACCAGACGGCGGGCGGCGTCTTTTTCACGCAGCACCACGGAGTCCTCCAGGTCAAACATCAGCGCATCGGCTTTATAGATAAAGGCGTTGCTCAGCATGGCGGCGTTGGAGCCGGGAACAAACAGCATGCTGCGACGGGTGCGGGTTTTCTGTTGCGGTGTCATGCGCGATCCTCCCAAGGCAGGCTGACCAGATCGGCGGCGCGCGCCAGCAGGGTTTCCAGACGTGCGCGCAGGACACAGTCGAGCGCGCCTTTATCGTCAACGATCAGCTGTACGCCGCGAACCTGGTAGCGGTTGAGGACGTCCAGCACGGTGGCGCGGATGGCGTCGCCAAACTGTTTTTCGACGCTGCTGCTAATTTGCAGATCGAGAGCCTGGTCGTCTTCAATGGGCGCGATGCGCACCATCACGTCGCTCGACTCTAGGGTGCCGGCGACGGCTGCGTGGTTTATTTTCATTTGTCACCTGTAACTAAGACGGATTCCTGGGGCCGGCGCTCCGCACCCGCCGGCATCGATGCGATCAGCCGGGCCAGATAGGCCCGCGTCGCGTCGGGTACCAGTGGGGTGATTGCCGGAAGATCTTTGCGTACCAGCAGCTTGCGTACCCAAGAGGCTGAAATGGGGGTGTTGTGATAGGTCAGCCTGGCCACTTCAACCAGATGGATCGGCGGAGAGGGCAGCGCCGGAGTTTCCAGCCAGTAACGCATATCCTGATTGTATTTGGCGGTGACCGGGCAGAAGGGCTCCGTCCCGACGAAGCGGTGGGTAATGCCCAGTGCCGGCGCCAGATACTGCCGGAATATCTTGATATCGATTTCGGTGTAGCAGTTGTCGGCTACCCCCTGCTCTTTAATGAAATAGCAGGGGAAGGTGGCGCGGGAGATGATGTATTCAGAGCCCGGGTGCAGCGTGATATTGGCGATATCACTAACGCCGGAGCGTACCAGCGCCAGCCGATCTTCATAAGGAAAGCGTGAGGTATCCTCACGGACTAAAAACAGGTGTAGCCAGTCGCATTGACTGGCGGCCTGTCGGACGAGGTAACGGTGTCCGTTGGTGAACGGGTTAGCGTTCATCACGATGGCACCGATTTTTTTCCCTGGGTGGCGCAGCGTCGCTAATGTTTCGGCATAGCGTTGAAGACGTACTTTACTGTTTTCCATCAGAACCATAATCCCGGGAACCCGGGTAATGGTAGAGAAACCGCACTGGTGGAACATCTCTTCGTTTTCTTCTTTTGTATAGATGAAAAGATTATTCCGTCCTAATTCATAGGCCAGGTTGACCAATTCGGTGGCCAGCGTCAGGGCTAATCCTTCGCCGCGGGCGGTGGCGCTGATGGCGACACACTTTATGATATCGCCGGCGATACCGCCGCAGGCGATGATTTTGTTATCCCGCTGTGCGCAAATAAATATTTCTACTGATGTATCAATGTTGAGGCCATTTTCACGCAGAAAATGAGTGATGTCGGCAATCCTTTTTTGCTCAGAGCGCTTAATCTGGGTGAAAACAGTATTGCTGAACATAAGGATTCCTGCTCTGCGTCGCGATGGTTACGTTAAATAAATGTATCTTTTATCAACTCAATAACTTTTCATTTTCAATCAAAGGTAATAAAACTTTTCTGCCTATTTTTATTCCCCTTGGCTGTTGTTAAATTAATCCTAAATAGGAATCGGGTGGGAATTTTTGACCTGATTCACAAACGGAAAGCAGTTTTAAATCGCCTTAATAGTTTTTATCTTCGTAATTTAAAATAAAGATTTTTATAGACTGGTTTTTATTTGCTTAATTAGTTTAATAGCGATAATCTGCAAAAGTAGAAAAGCATTATGGCCAGAGTGTCAGGAAACAAAACGATTACATTTGAGTCGTTCAAAGGTAAGCGAAACGTATTAAAAGGTGAGGTAACGATGGTAAGAATGCCGAATAACAGTGCGGTGAATTTCTTTCGCCGTATGGCGTTCCCCCTGCGTATTTTTTTACTGTTACTGCTGGTTTCCTGCTGCCTGTTTGCCGCGCTGGGGAAGTACCTGTCAGCCAGCTTTGAAGACTACATGATGAGGCAGGTGCGTGATATGGCGATGAACCAGGCCAAGATCATCGCATCGATGGACAGCATCGTGGATGGGGTGAAGGATCGCGATACCCACCGTCTAGCGTTGATTGCCGATCGTCTGGGAACCGGGACTGACTTTGACTATGTGGTCATCGGCGATCGGAACGCTATTCGTCTGTATCACCCCAATCCGGCTAAAATCGGCCACAAGATGCAGTTCAATAAGCCGGGCGCCATTGAAAAGGGCGAGAGCTACTTTATCTCAGGCAAAGGCTCTCTGGGCCAGGCGCTGCGCGCGAAAACGCCCATTTTCGATCATCAGGGGCAGGTGATCGGGGTCGTTTCCCTGGGCTATCTGGTCAGCAAGATCGATAGCTGGCGCCTGGACTTTCTGCTGCCCATGGCCGGGGTCTTCGTGTGCGTGCTGCTGCTGCTGATGCTGCTCTCCTGGCTATTTGCCGCGCATATCCGACGACAGATGATGGGGATGGAGCCGCGCCAGATAGCCCGGGTGGTGCGTCAGATGGAGGCCCTGTTCGGCGCGGTCTTTGAGGGCCTGATTGCGGTCGATCCTGACGGACAGATCACGGCAATAAATCGCAATGCTCGCAAAATGCTGGGGCTAAGCGCGCCGGGTCGCCAGTGGCTGGGGCAGCCGATAAGCCAGGTGGTTTCGCCGTCGGGCTTTTTCACCGATCGCATCAATGAAGATCGGCGCGATGCCATTCTCACCTTTAACGGGCTGAGCGTGATAGCCAACCGGGCGACCATCCGCTCCGACGACGGCGATACGCTGCTCGGCGCGATTATCAGCTTCCGTAGCAAGGATGATATCAATACGCTTAACGCCCAGCTGACCCAGATCCGTCAGTATGTCGACAGCCTGCGCACCGTGCGCCATGAGCACCTCAACTGGATGTCGACGCTAAGCGGGCTGCTGCAGATGAAGGAGTACGATCGGGCGCTGGAGATGGTGCGCGGTGCATCGCAGGCGCAGCAGCAGCTGATCGACCGTCTGCGCGATGCGTTCAGCGACAAGGTGGTCGCCGGGCTGCTGTTTGGTAAAGTGCATCGGGCGCGCGAGCTGGGGCTGACGCTGACCATCGTCGACGGCAGCCAGCTGCATGCGCTGCCGGCGGGGCTGGACAGCACGGAGTTTGCGGCGGTATTGGGCAATCTATTGGATAATGCCTTCGATGCCAGTTTGAAGAACCCACAGGGGGGCGGCTGCGTGGAGGTCTATCTGTCGGATGAGGGCAGCGAGGTCATCATTGAAGTGGCCGATCAGGGCTGCGGCGTCCCGGATACCCTGAAAGACAAAATTTTTGAGCAGGGCGTGAGCACCAAGGCGGAAGAGCCGGGGGAGCACGGCATTGGCCTGTACCTTATTGCCCGCTATGTCGGGCGTTGCGGAGGCACCATTACGCTGGAGGACAACCAGCCCTATGGCACTCTATTTTCTGTTTTTATCCCGAAGGTGAAGAGTGAACATGAATAAAATCAATATATTAATCGTCGAGGATGAAACGCCGCTGGCTGAGATGCACGCGGAGTTTATCCGCAATCATCCCTGCTGCGGCCAGCTGTGGCTGGCCGGCAATCTGGCTCAGGCCCGGGCGATGATTAAAAGTTTTCACCCGGATTTGGTGCTGTTGGATAACTATTTACCGGATGGCGTCGGGGTGCATCTGCTGCATGAGCTGACCCAGCAGCGCTATCCGGGCGGGGTGGTGCTGACCACCGCCGCCAGCGACATGGACACCGTCTCCGAGGCGGTACGCAGCGGCGCCTTCGACTACCTGATCAAACCCATCGCCTACGAGCGCCTGGGGCAGACGCTGGAGCGCTATCAGCAGCGCAACAGCATGCTCAGCGGGCATCAGAATGCTAGCCAGCGTCAGATAGACAGCATGTATAACGCCTATGCGCGCGGCGACAGCAAAGAGGATCTGCCGGTCGGCATCGATGCCCTGACGCTGGAGAAGGTGCAGGGGTTGTTTGTGGACGATACGGTACGCCATACCGCCGAAAGCGTGGCGCAGAGCCTGATGCTGAGCCGTACGACGGCGCGGCGCTACCTGGAGTTCTGTGCGGCGCGTCAGCAGATTGTGGCGGAAATCGTCTATGGCAAGGTGGGCCGTCCGCAGCGTATTTACCGAGCGCAGGGGAAAAGCTGAGCGCCGTCTGGCGGCGGCGGAAAGCACGCCGGGGCCGGCGTTTTGTGTATTTCGCGGTTTTAAATTATCCGCTACCTGTATATACTCACAGCAAAACTGTATAAACGAACAGGGGGCGGAATGAAAGCACTTACGGCCAGGCAGCAGCAGGTCTACGATCTGATTCGCGATCATATCGAACAAACCGGCATGCCGCCGACGCGTGCCGAGATTGCCCAGCGCCTCGGTTTCCGTTCACCCAACGCCGCCGAGGAGCACCTGAAGGCGCTGCAGCGCAAAGGGGTGATCGAGATTGTCTCCGGCGCGTCGCGCGGTATCCGCCTGCTGATGGAAGATGAGACGGGGCTGCCGCTGATTGGCCAGGTGGCCGCCGGCGAGCCGCTGTTGGCGCAGCAGCATATCGAAGGATTTTACCAGGTCGACCCGTCGCTGTTTAAGCCCAGCGCCGACTTCCTGCTGCGGGTCAACGGCATGTCGATGCGCGATATCGGTATCCTGGACGGCGACCTGCTGGCGGTGCACAAGACCCAGGATGTCCGCAACGGTCAGGTGGTCGTCGCGCGCATTGAGGATGAGGTGACCGTTAAGCGCCTTAAAAAACAAGGGAATATGGTGCAGCTGCTGCCGGAAAATAGCGACTTCCAGCCTATCGTCGTCGATCTGCGCGAGCAGAACTTCACCATTGAGGGGCTGGCCGTCGGCGTGATCCGCAACGGCGACTGGATCTAGGCTGTACCCCGCCCCGGAGCGTAGCGCCTCTGCGCCTCCAGGCCAGCGCGTTACCCCGGCCCCCACCCCGCGATCCTTCGGCTCGCGGGGTCTTTTTTTTTGCGGCGTCAGCGCGCCGCGCCGGCGCGATCCGGCCCAACGATGAGAGCGATGTGATGCGAGGCTTTTTCCAGGAAGACAAGGCGCTGTGGCGCCTGGCGCTGCCGATGATTCTGTCGAATGTCTCCGTTCCCCTGCTGGGTATCGTCGACACGGCGGTGATCGGCCATTTGGACTCGCCGGTTTATCTGGGCGGCGTGGCGGTGGGCAGCATGGCCACCACCTTTTTGTTTATGCTGCTGCTATTTTTGCGCATGAGCACCACCGGGCTGTGTGCCCAGGCGTTTGGCGCCGCCGATCGCCCGGCGCTGGCGCGGGCGTTGGTGCAGCCGCTGATCATGGCCCTGCTGGCCGGGGTGGGCATCATCCTGCTGCGTCAGCCGCTGAGCGCGCTGATGCTGCAGATCGTCGGCGCCGAGGCCGCGATACAGACGCAGGCGCAGCTGTTTATGCAGATTCGCTGGCTGAGCGCGCCGGCGACCCTGGCCAACCTGGTGATTCTGGGCTGGCTGCTGGGGGTGCAGTACGCCCGGGCGCCGGTGCTGCTGCTGATCGTCGGCAACGCGGTGAATATCGCGCTGGATCTGTGGCTGGTGGTGGGACTGGGCTGGAAGGTGGCCGGTGCCGCCTGGGCGACGGTGATTGCCGACTATGTCACGCTGCTGATGGGGGTCGCGCTGCTGCTGCATGTGATGCGCCTGCGCGGGCTACGTCGGGCGCATTTCCGGCGCGCCTGGCGTGGAAACCTGCGCCGCCTGCTGGCGCTGAACCGCGATATCATGCTGCGCTCCCTGCTGCTGCAGCTGTGTTTTGCCTCGCTGACGGTGATCGGCGCGCGGATGGGGGCCGACGTCGTGGCCGTCAACGCGGTGTTGATGAATCTGCTGACCTTTACCGCCTATGCGCTGGATGGTTTTGCCTATGCCGTCGAGGCTTACTCCGGTCAGGCCTATGGCGCCCGCGACGCCTCGGCGCTGCGTCGGGTATGGCGCGCCGCCTGCCGCCAGGCGGGGGCGGTTGCACTGCTGTTTGCGCTGGCCTACGGCCTGTTTGGGCGCGATATCGTCAATCTGTTGACCTCTTTGCCGCAGGTACAGTCTCTGGCGCTCGACTACCTGCCTTGGCAGGTCGTGCTGCCGCTGCTGGGGGTGTGGTGTTACCTGTTGGACGGCATGTTTATCGGTGCGACGCGCGGGGCCGATATGCGTAACAGCATGGCGGTAGCGGCCCTGGGATACGGTATGACGCTGCTGAGCATACCGTGGTTGGGTAATCACGGGCTGTGGCTGGCGCTGGCGGTGTTTTTGACGCTGCGCGGCCTGTCCCTGTGGCTGATCTGGCGCCGCTGCTGGCGCGCGCAGCGCTGGTTCCCCGCCGGGGCGGCGTAGTCCGCCGCCGATGGCGTTAGCGGGCCGACGTTTCGCCGTCGGGCGCCTGGGCACAGGCGTGACACAGGCCATGGGCCTCGATGACGCTGTGCTGCAGGGTAAAACCGGCCTGCTGTGCCAGCGTTTCCAGCTGCTGCTGCAGGAGGTCGGCCGAACGCTCATGAACCTGGCCGCAGCGGTGGCAGATAAACAGGGCTGAGGTGTGACACGGCTCATCGAGATGGTGGCACATCACATAGCTGTTGGTTGATTCGACCTTGTGGATAAAACCCTGCTCCAGCAGGAAATCCAGCGCCCGATAGATGGTCGGGGGCTTAGCCTGGGGCTCGGATACCCGTAGCAAATCCAGCAGATCGTAGGCGCTGATGGCGCCCTGCTGAGCGGCCATCAGGCGCAGCACCTCCATCCTCTGGGGCGTCAGGCGGACATTGCGCTGCCGACAGATCTGTTCTGCCTGGGCCAGCAGTCGCTGCAAAGTGGGGGTGGTCATGGTCGCGGTTCCCTGCCAATAGTGTGACGCCATTTTACCACAGTTAGCGCGATGCCCCGAAGCGCCTCGCGGCCGCTTCGGCGTCGGTCCGTTGTTTAAACCTTGTTATTTTATCATCTGAAATACATATCGACGGCAGACGCTGACGTACGGAGCGGGTAATTTAGCCCTGCGCTGCTCACCGTTGGCAATGGATCAGGCTGTGACGCGAACGCGCCCATTCGATAATTACATTATTCGTATATCTCTAAGCGAGATAATAAAAATAACTAATATTTAAAAGTAATAATGATTCACCGGTCCGTAGAAATAAAAATATAAACAACAAAAATATATAATGCCGCGCTTTTATAAAAATAACTTTTATATCAACGCCGTCGTAGGGACGCTGCGTAAAACTGAGCGCGCGCGATATCGGTCTCAGGGAAGGGTAAAGTAGACATGGATCTTATTTTAGCGATCGAACACTGGCCGCTGCGTCAGGCGATAGTGGCGCTGTACCGGCGGCAGTTCACCATTATTTCGCTGCCGGACGCGGTTCCGTTTTCCCCCCGCATACTCAGTGCGCTGCAGCGGACCGGCAGTCTGCTGGTGACGGATCGGCAGCGTAATCATTTGCTGCAGACCGTGGAGAGGGTGCGCCGTCATAGCCTGACGCCGGTGATCATCATTAATCGGCGGGAGAGCTATCTGACTCAGCTGATTGCCCGTTTTTTTAATAACGCCCACGCGCTGAGCTACGATGGGTTTTACCGCCATATTCAGCGGCGGACGTTTCATCCGCTGGATCTCTATTTTCTGCCCTATTCGCGCGGCGCGCCGGACGCCTGCTGGGGCGCCGGCGAGACGGTGCACGCCCGGCTAAATGCCTTTGGCCTGATGACGCTCTACCAGCGCGGGGTCACCCTGCGCGAAGCCGCGGTGCTGCTCAGCCTCTCTTACCATAACAGTACGGCCATGACCGCTCGCCTGCTGGGGATCCATGAGCAGGCGGTGGTGTACTGCAAGCGAACGCTGGGAAATAAGCTGGGGCTGGACCATAACCGGCCCGACTTTATCAGCCACATTTTCCTCTCGCCGGGCGCGCGGCAGGGGGCGCGTGCGACGGAGTAGGGCGTAGCGCGGGGGAAGGGCCCGATGTGCGCTTTTTGCGCGCAGGGCAGGTATGCTAGAATCGCCGCCCCGTGCGCTACCCGGCGCGACGGTGGGTAAATGAGGCACATCTATCATATGGGATACGGCGAACAAGCAATGACTCAGGCAGCACATATTGAACAAGCGACGGGCGCCCGCGGGCGGGATCAGGCGGGTGTATTCCCCTCACAGCGGTTCTCCATCGCCCCGATGCTGGATTGGACCGATCGCCATTGCCGCTATTTTCACCGATTGCTGAGCCGTCAAACCCTGCTGTATACCGAAATGGTGACCACCGGCGCGATTATCCACGGTAAGGGTGACTATCTGGCCTACAGCGAAGAGGAGCACCCGCTGGCGCTGCAGCTGGGCGGCAGCAACCCGGCCGATCTGGCCCGCTGCGCCCACCTTGCCGAAGCGCGCGGCTACGATGAGATCAACCTGAACGTAGGCTGTCCGTCGGATCGGGTGCAAAACGGCCGCTTTGGCGCCTGCCTGATGGGCGAGGCGCAGCTGGTGGCCGACTGCGTGAAGGCGATGCGCGATGTCGTTTCGATCCCGGTGACCGTAAAGACCCGCATCGGGATCGATGCGCAGGATAGCTACCCGTTTCTGTGCGATTTTATCGGCACCGTGGCCGGTCAGGGGGAGTGCGATACCTTTATCGTCCACGCCCGCAAGGCGTGGCTGTCGGGGCTGAGTCCCAAGGAGAATCGCGAGGTGCCGCCGCTGGACTATCCGCGGGTGTATCGCCTCAAGCAGGATTTTCCGCAGTTCACCATCGCCCTTAACGGCGGCGTAAAGCGTCTGGATGAGGCGCTGACGCACCTGCAGCACGTCGACGGGGTGATGATGGGGCGCGAGGCCTACCATAATCCGGGCATCCTGGCCCAGGTCGATCGTCAGCTGTTCGATGCCGACGCGGCGGTGCCGGACAGCGTGGCGGTGGTGCGGGCGCTCTATCCCTATATCGAGCGAGAGCTGGCGCAGGGGACCTACCTGGGCCATATCACGCGTCATATTCTGGGGCTCTTTCAGGGGATCCCCGGCGCGCGCCAGTGGCGCCGTCACCTGAGCGAGAACGCCCATCGCCCGGGCGCCGGTATCGACGTCGTGGAGCAGGCGCTGCGCTTCGTGGATCGCCGCGCTGAGTAATTTGACCAACAGTTGGTGATTTTCATCACAATCGATACCCCTCTGCCAGCGCGATGTCGCTGGCATTTTTATTGAATCAATGGGTTAACGCTGTTTTAAACATTGGCATGGATTTTGGATATTCTCGGAGAGACCGTCGTCGTGACGGAATGGAGAGAAGTCGATGCTGGAAGTGATGTTTGTCCTGGCTTTTTTTATGATGCTGCTGCTGACCGGCATATCGCTGTTGGGGGTGATTGCCGCGCTGGCCGTCGCGGCGCTGTTGCTGGTATTTGGCGGGCTGTTTGTCCTGGTCATCAAGCTGCTGCCGTGGCTGGCCTTGGCGATCGTGGTGGTCTGGCTGTACCGCGCGCTGCGAAAACCTGCGTCTTATTAACCACATTTCCTCATGATTTAATTAATAATTTCTTAAGATCTTATTGTAAAAATAGCGGCTCAATACCACGGAGAGTAAGGAGCCATATATGTATAAAAAAGGTGCTGTATTATTGGTCTTATTATTGAGCGTGCATGCTTATGCTGGATTCAACGGGAGCGCCGCAGGCTATGGCTCCGGGGGATTCTCTGGGCCGGCGGCGGGGGCCGTGAGCACCGCAGAGATTAATGGGTATACGTGGATGCAGGACGATAAGCCGGTCGTGTTAGAGGGGAAGATCGTCCGTAGCCTAGGCGGAGAGCATTACGTATTCAGCGATGCGAAGGGTGAAACCATGGTTGAAATTGATAACGATGAGTGGCGGGGGATTCAGGTCACGCCGCAAAATCGCCTGCGTTTGTATGGAACGGTGGATAAGGAGATGGCCGAACAGAGCAGCGTCGATGTCGATCGGATCGAGATCCTGCGCTAAGCCTTTGGAGCCATGGTCACACGGGCTCCCGTTTTAATTTTATCGCCCCATATGCCATATGGGGTGGTATATCCCCCCCTGTTCCTCCCGATGAACGCCTATGACTTATCCATGCGCCGGGCGTCGGCATTGGTTATACTGTCGCGCGTCACAGGCTCACAACAGGTAAAGCATTTCCACTATGGCAGGAAACAATCCCGGCAGTAAATCCCGCGAGGCACCCCGCGATCGCCAGATGGAGGGGCTTAAGCTGCCCCCGCACTCTCTGGAGGCTGAACAGTCCGTTCTCGGCGGCCTGATGCTGGATAACGAACGCTGGGATCATGTGGCCGAGCGGGTGGTCTCCAATGACTTTTACAGTCGCCCCCATCGCCTGATCTTCGGCGAGATGCAGCGCCTGCTGGAGCAGGGGCGCCCAATCGATCTGATCACCCTGTCGGAGTCGCTGGAGCAGCAGGGACACCTGGATAGCGTCGGCGGCTTCGCCTATCTGGCCGAGCTGTCCAAGAATACCCCCAGCGCCGCCAACATCAACGCCTATGCCGATATCGTACGCGAGCGCGCGGTGGTGCGGGAGATGATCGCCGTTGCCAATGAGATCGCCGACGCCGGCTACGATCCGCAGGGGCGCAGCAGCGAAGATCTGCTGGATCTGGCCGAGTCTCGGGTGTTTCAGATCGCGGAAAACCGCGCCAGTAAGGATGAGGGACCGAAGAGCATCGACCGCATCTTGGAAGATACGGTGTCGCGTATTGAGCAGCTGTACCAGCGTCCTCACGACGGGGTGACGGGGGTATCGACCGGCTACCAGGATCTGGACAAAAAGACCGCCGGGCTGCAGAAGTCTGATTTAATCATCGTGGCGGCGCGTCCGTCGATGGGTAAGACCACCTTCGCGATGAACCTGTGTGAAAACGCGGCGATGACGCAGGAAAAGCCGGTGCTGATCTTCAGCCTGGAGATGCCCGGCGAACAGATCATGATGCGTATGCTGGCGTCGCTCTCCCGCGTCGATCAGACCCGTATCCGTACCGGGCAGCTGGACGATGAGGACTGGGCGCGGATCTCCAGCACCATGGGGCTGCTGCTAGAGAAGCGCAATATGTATATTGACGACTCCTCTGGCCTGACCCCGACGGAGGTGCGTTCGCGCGCGCGGCGCATCTTCCGCGAACATGACGGCTTAAGCCTGATCATGATCGACTACCTGCAGCTGATGCGAGTGCCGTCGCTGTCGGATAACCGTACGCTGGAGATCGCTGAGATCTCCCGCTCGCTCAAGGCGTTGGCCAAAGAGCTGCAGGTGCCGGTGGTGGCCCTGTCGCAGCTGAACCGTTCATTGGAGCAGCGCGCCGATAAGCGCCCGGTCAACTCCGACCTGCGCGAGTCCGGCTCTATCGAACAGGACGCCGACCTGATCATGTTCATCTATCGCGATGAGGTCTATCACGAAAACAGCGATCTGAAGGGCATTGCCGAGATCATCCTTGGCAAGCAGCGTAACGGCCCTATCGGGACGGTGCGTCTGACCTTTAACGGTCAGTGGTCGCGTTTTGATAACTACGCGGGCCCGGCCTATAACGATGAAGACTAAGCGCCCGATGCGCGCGGCGCCACGGGACGCATGCGCCCAAGGCGGATCGCACGCTCGGCCCGTGGGACAATTTCATGAGCCGGGCGCCGTGCGCCCGACCCGATATCCAACCAAGCTCATTAATGGAACCAAGGAAGCAACATGAAAGCGGCAACCGCCATCATTGATCGCCGCGCTCTGCGACATAACTTTCAGCAGATTCGTAAGTTTGCGCCGCACAGTCGCCTTATTGCCGTGGTGAAGGCCAACGCCTACGGGCATGGCCTGCTGGAGACCGCCAAAATCCTCCACCAGGCCGACTGCTACGGCGTGGCGCGCATCGGCGAAGCGCTGATGCTGCGCTCCGGCGGGATCGTCAAGCCGATCCTGCTGCTGGAGGGCTTTTTCTCCGCCAGCGATCTGCCGGTGCTGGTGGCCAATAACATCGAAACGGCGGTACACAGCGAAGAACAGCTGCAGGCGTTGGAGAATGCCCGTCTGGAGCGCCCGATTAAGGTATGGATGAAGCTGGACACCGGCATGCATCGCCTTGGGGTGCGCCCGGAGCAGGCCGAGGCGTTTTATCGTCGCCTGTGCACCTGTCCTAACGTGGCCCAGCCGGTAAACTTTATGAGCCACTTCAGCCGCGCCGATGAGCCGGAGTGCGGGCGCACCGAGCAGCAGCTGGCCTGTTTCGACGATTTTGTGCAGGGGAAAGCGGGCGAGCAGTCTATCGCCGCCTCCGGCGGGATCCTGCTGTGGCCGCAGTCGCACCGTGACATGGTGCGGCCGGGAATTATTATGTACGGCGTCTCGCCGCAGGCGGATCTGTCGCTGGCGGCCGATCACTACGGGCTGCAGCCGGCGATGACCCTTCAGTCTAGCCTGATCGCGGTGCGCGAACATAAGGCCGGCGAGCCGGTGGGCTACGGCGGCGCCTGGGTGGCGCAGCGTGATACCCGTCTCGGGGTGGTGGCGATAGGCTACGGCGACGGCTATCCGCGCAGCGCACCGTCGGGCACGCCGGTGCTGATCAATGGCCGAGAGGTGCCGATCGTGGGGCGGGTCTCCATGGATATGATCTCGGTCGATCTGGGGCCGCAGGCGGCGGATCGCGTGGGTGATAATGTGATCATGTGGGGACCGGGGCTGCCGGTTGAAAAAGTGGCCGCCTGTACCGGTATCAGCGCCTATGAGCTGATCACCAAGCTGACCTCACGCGTTGCGATGGAATATATCGGCGAAGAGGCGTAGCGCGCGTCGCTGACGCCTCAACGATAGAGCGGGCCGGCATTTGCCGGCCCGCTCTGTTTGTTGCGCGCGGGATCAGCGGGCCGCGTGATAGATCTGGCGGCTCTGCTCCAGCGTGATGTCGCCGTGCTCGCCCAGGGCGGTCATGCGGTGCTCCTGCAGCTTATCGAGCAGCGCCGGAATGGTGCTGCCGTCCAGGCCGTAGTCGCTCAGGCGAGTTTTTACCCCCATCTGCTCAAAGAAGGCTCGCGTCGCGTCGATGGCGGCGTCAATGCGCTGCTCGTCGCTGCCGCTGTGGATATTCCAGACCCGCTCGGCGTACTGCAGCAGCTTGGTGTGTTTTTTATCGCGCTTCAGCTGCAGCACGTTGGGCAGCACGATGGCCAGGGTCTGGGCATGATCCAGCCCGTGCATGGCAGTCAGCTCATGGCCGAGCATATGGGTAGACCAATCCTGCGGAACCCCGGCGCCGATCAGCCCGTTGAGCGCCATGGTGGCACACCACATGATATTGGCGCGCACCCCATAGTTTTCCGGCTCCTGCAGCGCTCGCGGACCCTCTTCGATCAGGGTCTGCAGCAGTCCTTCCGCGAAGCGATCCTGCACGCGGGCATCGACCGGATAGGTCAGATACTGTTCCACGATGTGTACAAAGGCATCCACGACCCCGTTGGCGATCTGACGTGGCGGCAGGGTGTAGGTGACCTGTGGATCCAGCACGGCAAAGCGCGGCATGACAAAGGGGGACATAAAGTGCAGCTTATCACCGGTTGCGCTGCGGGTGATCACGGCGCCCATATTCATTTCAGATCCGGTGGCCGGCAGGGTGAGAACCACCCCCATAGGAATGGCGCGGGTGACGTCGCTGCCGACGGTTTCCATGATGTGCCAGGGATCGCCGACGTAGTCTGCGGCGGCGGCGATAAACTTGGTACCGTCAATGACCGAGCCGCCGCCGACGGCGAGCAGGTAGTCGATCTTCTCGTTATGCACCATCTCCACCGCCTGCATCAGGGTTTCGTAGTGGGGATTCGGCTCAATGCCGCCAAACTCGAAGACGTGACGGCCGTGCAGGGCGGCGTGCACCTGATCCAGTACGCCGTTACGTTTAATGCTGCCGCCGCCGTAGGTGATCAGGACGCGCGCCTGCGGCGGAATTTCATCGCGCAGGTTGGCAATCTGATCTCGGCCGAACAGAATTTTGGTCGGGGTGTGAAGAACAAAGTTTTCCATGATGCAACCCTCACTCATATACCTAAAAAGCATGAATATGTCCGGCGTCAGCGCCGGTATGAAATTTGAGTGCTATTGTGGGCGCATTGCGCCATCGGCTCAATGCACATTTCTGTAGGTTGTTTGCCTATTCCTGCAAAAAACTGTAGAAAAATATGTTAAACAGGCAGAATAATTGCCAATTAAGTTGGTTGTATGGAGACCACCGCATGGTTATCGACGATAGATGGAAACAGTTGGCCGCACAGGTTCAGCGCCTGCATCAACAGCCGGGGGTCAAGCCCTCGCCGGTCGAGCATGTTAACCTCATCTATGTCAACGCACATCAACCCCGCACGCCGGTCATGTATCAACCCAGTCTGATCATTATATTGCAGGGGCGCAAAGTCGGGTATCTGGGGGAGCGGGTGTTTCACTATGACCCGAGCAATTATTTGCTGATGACGCTGCCGTTGCCCTGCGAATGTGAGACCTTTGCCTCGCCGCAGGAGCCGTTGATCGGCCTGGCGCTGCGGGTTGACGTGCAGATGCTGCAGGATCTGCTGATGGATATCGGCGATGGGATGCGTACGGCGGTGCGTCCGCACGCCGATGGGGTACGCTCGGTCGCGCTGGACGATGCCATGCTGTGCGCCTGCGAGCGCCTGGTGGAGGCGATGGAGGATCCCCTACATGCGCGGGTGCTCGGCCCGCAGATCGTTCGCGAGATGCTGTTCCACGCCCTGTGCGGGGCGGGCGGCGACGCCCTGCTGGCGCTGGCCAGCCGCCATAGCCACTTTAGTCAGATAGCCAAGGCGCTGCGCCTGATTGAGCAGAACTATGCCAGCAGCCTGAACGTCGACAGGCTGGCGCAGTCGGTCAATATGAGCATCTCGTCGTTTCACCACAACTTTAAGGCGGTGACGGCGACCTCGCCGCTGCAGTACATTAAATCGTATCGGCTACATAAGGCGCGCATGATGATCCTGCACGATGGGCTAAAGGCCAGCACGGCGGCGAGTCGGGTCGGCTATGAGAGTCCGTCGCAGTTTAGCCGTGAATACAAACGGTTTTTTGGCAATACCCCCAGCGATCAGGCCAGCCGCTACCGCAGCGGTGGACTGCGCATCGCGGAACTGTGAGTCTGGACAGACCGATACCCGTCGGGAGAGTGGTCTGCATGCCAAGGAGTGTCGACAGATGATTGAACGAGCGTTTTTAGTACCGGGGATGGCGGTGCGGGAGTTCCGTACCGAGGTGCCGTTGAACTGGCGCGACCCCAGCGACGGGCGGCGGCTGACGCTGTTTGCCCGCGAGCTGTGCGCCCCGGGCCGCGAGGCGGATGAGATGCCCTGTCTGCTGTTCCTGCAGGGAGGTCCCGGCGGCAAATGCCCGCGCCCGACCTCCCACAGCGGCTGGCTGGCGGAGGCGCTGCGCGATTACCGGGTGATCCTGATGGATCAGCGCGGCACCGGCAACAGTAGCCGGATCGAGGCCAGCGTCCTGCGCGATATGACCCCAGAGCAGGCGGCGGACTACCTGAGCCACTTCCGCGCCGATGCCATTGTGCGCGACGCGGAGCATCTGCGACTGCGCCACTTTGGCGGTCGGCGCTGGACGACGCTGGGGCAAAGCTACGGCGGTTTTATTACGCTGACCTACCTATCCCAGGCGCCGCAGGGGCTGCATGCCTGCTATATCACCGGCGGTCTGCCGGCGATAGCGCCGGATGCCACTCGGCTGTACGAGGCGACCTATCGTCTCGTGGCGCAGCGCAATCAGCACTTTTTCACCCGTTATCCGCAGGCGCGCGAGCAGCTCGATCGTATCGTGGCCCTGCTGCGTGAGCAGGCGGTATATCTACCCGACGGCGATCTGCTCAGCGTAGAGCGTCTGCTGACGCTGGGGCTGGATATGGGCATGAGCGAGGGCTATGAACGCCTGCTGTGGCTGCTGGATGAGGCCTTTAACCAGGAGGGGGAGCTGAGTGATACCTTCCTGAATCAGGTGATGCAGCGCAGCGGTTTTGCCGACAATCCGCTGTACGCGGTGCTGCATGAGAGTATCTATGCCGATGCGGACAGCGGTGCGACCCGCTGGGTCGCTCAGCGGGTGCGTGACGACCTACCGGCGTTCTCTCCGGAGCGGAGTTCGCCGCTGCTGACCGGCGAGATGATCTACCCGTGGATGTTTGATCAGATGCAGTCGCTGCGTCCGTTTCGCGCGGCGGTAGAGCTGCTGGCCCGGCGTGAGACGTGGCCGGTGCTGTACGATGCCGCGCGTCTGCGCGACAACGACATACCGGTGATGGCGGCGGTGTATTATCACGACATGTATGTCGACGTCGGTCTATCGCTGGAGAGCGCGGCGCAGATCGGCAATCTCCAGACCTGGATCACCAGCGAATACGATCATAACGGCCTGCGCGTAGCGCCGGTGTTTCGGCGCCTGCGGGACATGATGGCCGAGCGCGGCGTCGCGACCGAATAGCAAAACGGCTCCCATTGGGAGCCGTTGGTTTTCGCGACCGAACCACTTAGAAGTAGTAGTTCACACCCAGCGTAACGTCATGGGTCGTCACTTTGGCCTGGGAGTTACCGGCGCTGGCTTTGCCTGCGTCCAGGTATTTGTAGCCCAGATCCAGATCCAGACGCTCGTTAACGTTGTAGATCACACCGGTGCCGACGCTCCAGGCAAAGTTGTTGCTGTTGCTCTGGACGTTGTCGCCGTTCATGTCGTTTTTCAGGCTGACGTTAGCATAACCGATACCGGCGCCGACGTAAGGGGTGAACGGGGTACCGGTTTTAATGTCATAGTAACCGTTAACCATCAGCGTCTGCAGACCCAGACGGCTGTCGTTGGTCTCTGCGGCATCGTTGGTATGGCTAGAGGTGGCGTTAGCGCGGAAGGTGTAGTCCAGCTCGGCGCGAACCGGCAGGCTGAATTGGTTTTCGAAGTTATAGCCAAAAACCAGACCGGCGTTACCAACGCCTTTGTTATCGTTGCTCATGCCATTGCCGTTAACATCTTTCTGATCGAACAGATGCTCGGCGCTGATACCCATTTTGGCACCGGCATAGTAACCTGTGTTGTTGATGCCTGCGGCGTTGGCCAGAGTAGCGCCGGAGACCAGACCTACGAACAGGGCCAGTTTAGTGAATGCTTTCATGATGGATTCCTGATTATCAACTATCGCGTGACAGAGGACCTATCGGGTGACCTGTGTCACAAAAAAAGAACACGCGGCATAATGATAGCCAGCAATGAAGAAAATTTGAATTTATTTAATATGAATAAAATCAAAGGGAAAAATAAAATTGTATCGAATGTTTTCCATTCGTTGAAAATAACATGAGAAGCGCGGGAGAGAACGCGATAAAAACGGTTTACGGGCGCTCACTATTTACCCTGCTGGTTGCGTTGCCAAGGCGTAGAAATATGCACTGGTTAGCTTCTTAGAGAATTAAAATAAATCCCGATATAACTTATAAAGCTGAGTTAGTCCATCTTATCGCCAGGCTAACGTTTATTTTTGGCGGTGATGGGGGGCATTCCTCTTATTTTCTCTGTCGGCGCGGTGCCTCAGCGCGCAGCGGCAGAGCGTCTCAGCACTCCCGCGAAGGGAGCTGATGCCAACCTCGGCGAACGTACGGCTTGCCGATCAGATAGGTGCGCTTTGCTCGGCCGGTCTATTGCCGTCGCTGAGCACGAGTAGCCATGCGTTTATTTTTCATTTGTCCAATACCTATTTCTTTCTGTTTTAAGCAAGTATAGAAAAATAATTTCTTGTGTCTCGCGGCGTGGACCCCGATTCCATTTTTCCTCACCTGATAGCGCAGTAAGGGGGTATGGGCGTGCGCCGAGTAAAGCAACTCATATTCGGAATATTCTTGGCGTTGGGCCGAAAAAATAACGACGCGGCTCTTTTTTATCTGTCATTTCATAGCGTCACATTGACCGGCGTCGCGTGAGGGTGGACACGGGTAGAGTGACTTTTGTCACCCTTATGTCAATACGGCCTGTTTTTTGTTAGTAAACGGTTTTTTTTTTGTTAGCATGAAAATGGACTGCAGAGATTACATGAGACAATATGGAGATAACGATATGAAAAAAATGAAAATATTGGTACTGGCCACCGCGTTGATGAGCGGGGCTGCCTACAGCGCCTCTGAGTCGATAACGCTGTATGAAGCGGGGCCGCAGGGGGCGGGGCCGGCGATCGGTGAGGTGACGGTCAGCGAAACGCCCTATGGTCTGCTGTTTACGCCCAGCCTGCACGGTCTTCCGCAGGGGATCCACGGTTTTCATGTCCATGAAAACGCCAGCTGCCTGCCGGGCGTCAAAGAGGGTAAACCGGTGCCGGCCCTGATGGCCGGTGGCCACTGGGATCCCGAGAAGCGCGGTAAGCATATGGGGCCCTACAGCGATGCCGGGCACCTGGGCGATCTGCCGGGACTGGTGGTCAATGCGGACGGTACGGCAAACTATGCCGTGCTGGCGCCGCGTTTGAAATCGCTCTCCCAGCTGAAGGGACATGCGCTGATGGTGCACGTCGGCGGCGATAACTATGACGATCATCCGCACGCGCTGGGCGGCGGCGGGGCGCGTATGGCCTGCGGCGTTATTCAGTAATGCGGACGGCGGCGTCAGTGGGTTGAGGGCTGGCGCCGCGTCGGGGCGGAGAAGCGCGTTTAGCGCAGGGTTTTAACGACCTGGCGTCGCCGCAGGAGATAGCCCAGCGGCAGGCTGCAGATATGCACCAGGCGAGTAAAGGGGAAGATCAGGAAAATGGTCAGCCCCAGCACCATATGCACCTTGAACAGCCAATTGACCTCTTGCAGATACTGGGCCGGATCGGGACGGAAGGTCACGATCCCCTGGCTCCAGCTGATCAGGTTTTGCAGCGTGGCGCCGGAGGGGTGCAGCAGATCGACCGGGATCGTCAGCATGCCCAGGCAGATCTGGATCGTCAGCAGGATCAGGATCAGCTTGTCGGAAAACGACGAGGTGGCGGCGACCCGGGCGCAGAAGAGGCGGCGGGCCAAGAGCATCAGCGCGCCGATCAGTAGCAGGGTGCCGAAGAAGCTGCCGGCGATCAGCTCCAGGATCTGATGCGTCTGGCTGGAGATATAGGCATCATACCAAGAGCGTGGCGTCAGCAGTCCGGCCACGTGGCCGAAGAAAACCCCCAGCATGCCGACGTGAAACAGGTTAAGCGCATAGCGGCTATAGCGCCCGTTGGCCATCAGCAGCGAAGAGCCGCTTTTCCACGTGTATTGGCCATAGTCGAACCGATAGAGGCACCCCAGCAACAGCACCGTGATGGCGATATAGGGGTAGATGTTGAATAAAAAATAGGACAGTGCGGACATTCAATCCTCCTTATCGCTCAAGATCCAGGTAGTGAACCGGCGCCGGGCGACCCTGGGGTATATCGGGGAGCTCAACGCGGGCCGGAGCGTGTGCGCGATCCCACTCCGCATCGATCGCCGCCGTCGGCGTGCCGTCGGCCTCTGGCACCAGGCCATCGGTCTCTCTGCCGGCCAGCTGCAGTAGCAGCTGAAACAGCACGCCGTACATACCGTCGTGGGTGCGGCGATACAGAATCTCCGCCACCTCGGCAATCTGCGTCAGGATACGCCGGCCCTCCTCAGGCTGCTGCTGTGACCGCAGATAGGCAAACTCCAGCACCATCGGCAGATAGTCGGGCAGCTCCCGCGGCGCGGGCTCCAGCGCGGCCTGGCGATAGTGGCTCAGGATATTAACCATCGCCTGCCCGCGGTTTTTAGACTCGGCCAGCTGGTGCTCACACAGATACAGGGCGCAGCGGCGGGTATGATCGAACTGCGCAATGTAATCGCTTTGACGGCTTGCCAGCGGGGCCTCCCAGTAATGGGCGATAAACGCCTGCAGGCGCTTCTGCTGCGCCGCCGTCATTTCGCGACACTGCGGCAGCGCGGCCTCCAGCTCACCGCGCGCCTGCCACAGCGCCTCATCGGGGTAGTCCAGCAGGCGGGCCAACATTAACAGGCTCAGCATGGCTTACTCCTTGCTATGGGTGTTGATCACCAGGCGATCGTCGGGGCGATAGCCGGTGAGGTTGGTACCGTCGGTATCGTGGGGCGTATTGAAGCTGAAGCCGCAGCTACCGTGCTCAATATATTCGCGATCGCTTCCCGGGCGATGCATCCCGGTGGGGATCACGAAGCGTTCATGGTACGGCGCCAGCGCCAGAAGGCGGTACATGGCCTCGGCCTGTGGAGCGCTGAGATCGGCCTGCTGCAGCCACTGCGGCGCCTGTGGACTGAGCAGGCTGCGGCGGTAGTGACGCAGGGCGATCAGGCGGGTCAACGCCGCCTCTACCGGCTTACGGTTACCGGCGCACAGCAGGTTGGCCAGGTAGTCGATCGGAATACGCATCTGCGCGAGCTCCGCCAGGCGGATATCGTGGGGCTCGGCCAGGCTGGCGTCATCGAAGCGGATCGGCGACAGGGGCGGCACGTACCACACCATCGGCAGCGTACGGAACTCCGGATGCAGCGGCAGCGCTAGGCGCCACTCTTTAATCAGGCGGTAGACCGGCGAACGCTGGGCATGCGCCAGGATCTCATCGCTGATGCCGTCGCGGCGGGCCTGTGCCAGGATGTCCGGATCGTTGGGATCGAGGAAGATCTTCATCTGCGCGTCGTACAGCGCCTGCGGATCCTCTTCTGCTGCCGCGGCGGGGATCGCCTCGGCATCGTACAGCATGACGCCGATATAGCGGATACGTCCGACGCAGCTCTCGGAGCACAGGGTTGGCAGTCCGGCCTCGATACGCGGGTAGCAGAAGATACACTTCTCCGATTTCCCGCTTTTCCAGTTGTAGTAGATCTTCTTGTAGGGGCAGGCGCTGACGCACATGCGCCAGCCGCGGCACTGATCCTGATTGATCAGCACCACGCCGTCTTCGGCCCGTTTATAGATGGCGCCGCTGGGGCAAGAGGCGACGCAGGCCGGGTTAAGGCAGTGCTCGCACAGCCGCGGTAGGTACATCATGAAGGTCTGCTCAAACTGGGCATACAGCTGCTTGTCCAGCCCATCAAGATTGCGGTCGCCCTGACGGACGCGGGCTTCGCCGCCCAGGTCATCCTCCCAGTTGGCGCTGCCCTCAATTTTCTCCAGCGTCTTACCGGTGAGCAGCGAATAGGGGCGCGCCGTCGGCTGGTGGCGTGCGCCGGCGGGGGCGTTGTGCAAATGCGCATAGTCGAAGGAGTAGGGTTCATAGTAGTCCCCTACCGCCGGCATATGCGGATTGGCGAAGATTTTGGCCAGCAGGCTGAGCTTGCCGCCCATGCGCGGCGTCAGCTGGCCGTTGACTCGCTGCCAGCCGCCGTGCCACTTATCCTGATCCTCCCAGTCGCGGGGAAAGCCGCGCCCCGGCTTGGTCTCAACGTTGTTGAACCAGCCGTACTCAATGCCCTCGCGGCTGGTCCAGACGTTTTTGCACACCACCGAGCAGGTGTGGCAACCGATGCACTTATCGAGGTTTAGCACCATGGAAACCTGTGCACGAATTTTCATTTTTTTCTCCCTCTTCCCGATCGGTTTCAGTCCCACTCCACCCGGTTAAGCCTGCGAATAATCACAGTTTCATCCCGGTTGGAGCCGATGGTGCCGTAATAGTTGTAGCCCCATGACAGGTGGGCATAGCCGCCGATCATGTGGATCGGGTTGGGACAAATCCGGGTAATGGAGTTGTGGATCCCACCGCGCTCCCCGGTGACCTCCGACAGGGGCATGTTCAACGTACGCTCCTGGGCGTGGTACATCAGCGCCAGCCCGGCGGGAATGCGCTGGCTGACCACCGCGCGCGCCACCATGGCGCCGTTGCCGTTAAACAGCTCGACCCAGTCGTTGTCGGCGATGGCGCCGCGCTGCGCATCGTGCTCGCTGATCCAGATGAGCGGGCCGCCGCGCGACAGGGTCTGCATGATCTGGTTGTCGGTATAGGTGGAGTGGATCCCCCATTTCTGGTGGGCGGTGCCAAAGTTCAGCACCAGCTCCGGCTGCCCGTTGGCCGTATGTTCGCGTACGCTGCGGCAGCTTTGGGTATCCAGCGGGGGTTTATAGCAGGCGAAGCCTTCGCCGAAGGCCTGCATCCAGGCGTGATCCTGATAGGCCTGCTGACGGCCGGTCAGGGTGCGCCAGGGGACGGCGTGGGTGATGTTCAGGCTGCCGGCGGTGTAGGCGTGCCGATCGCTGTCAATGCCCGACCACAGCGGGCTGGCGATCACCCGTCCCGGCTGGCGCTGAATATCGGCGAAACGGTAGTGCACGCCTTTCTTGTCGGCGGCTAGGTCGGCTATCTCTTGCTGACCGGTTTTGGCGGCCAGATCGCGCCAGGCGCGATCGGCGACCTGGCCGTTGGTTTCCGGCGCCAGGGTGAGAATGGTCTCCAGCGCCTGGGTGGCATCCTGCATGTTGGCACAGGGGCCGACGCCGTCCAGCGTCTCGCTGCCGTGACGCGCGCACAGGCTGTCGATCTCGGGGCGGGTGTCCCAGTGAACGCCCTTGCCGCCGTTGCCGTGGGCCGCCAGCGCCGGGCCGAGGTGGGTATATTTAAAATAGGTCTGCGGATAGTCGCGCTCCACGACGGCGATGGCGGGCGCGGTTTTCCCGGCGACAAAGGTCTGCGGATCGTTTTTCCAATCGCTGACGCCGCAGGCCTGGCCCAGCTCTGCCGGCGAGTCATGCAGCAGCGGCGTGAGCATGACGTCGCGCTCTTTGCCCAGGTGCCCCGCGCACAGAGCGGAGAACTGCCGGGCGATCCCTTTGAAAATCTCCCAGTCCGAGCGCGCCTCCCACATGGGATCGATGGCGCGGGTAAAGGGGTGAACGTAGGGGTGCATGTCGGTACTGCTGAGGTCCTCCTTCTCATACCAGGTGGCCGACGGCAGGATCACGTCTGAATAGAGACAGGTCGTGGACATCCGGAAGTCGAGCGTCACCAGCAGGTCAAGCTTGCCCTCGACGCTGTCGCGCCAGGCGACCTGCTGCGGCAGCGGCAGCCCCTTTTGCTGCAGATCCTGCTCCATGACGCCGTGGCGGGTGCCCAGCAGGTGTTTCAGAAAGTATTCATGCCCTTTACTGGAGGAGCCGAGCAGGTTGGCGCGCCAGACAAACAGTACGCGCGGATAGTTTCCCGGCGCGTCGGGATCTTCGCTGGCGATGCGTAGGGTGCCCTGTTTCAGCGCCTGCGCGACCTCGGCCTTGACGTCGCCGTCCGCCGCCTCGGCGGCCAGCGTGAGCGGGTTGCGATCCAGCTGGGGAGAAGAGGGCAGCCAGCCCAGGCGTTCGGCGATGACGTTGAAGTCGATCAGGCTATGGGGGAACTGGTCACGCTCGGCCAGCGGCGACAGCAGCGTATGGGCATCCACGTTTTCATAGCGCCACTGGCTGGTGTGATTGTAGAAGAACGAGGTGCCGTTCATCAGGCGCGCCGGGCTTTGCCAGTCTCCCGCCAGGGCGACCGGCGCCCATCCGGCCAGCGGCCGCAGCTTTTCCTGACCGACATAGTGCGCCCAGCCGCCGCCGTTGACGCCGATGGTGCCGCACATCATCAGCACGTTGATGATGCTGCGATAGGTCATATCGCTATGGAACCAGTGGTTGATCCCGGCTCCGACGATGATCAGCGAGCGGCCATGGGTTATGCGGGCGTTGGTAGCAAACTCCTGCGCCAGACGGATGATCTGCTGGCGCGGTACGCCGGTAATGGCCTCGGCCCAGGCCGGAGAGCAGGGCGCATCTTCCGCGGGGATCTCTCCCGCGCGCGGGCGCAGGCCGTAGTGGGCCAGCATCAGATCGAAGACGGTGGCGACGGCGACGCGCTCGCCGCGGGTCGTGGTGATCCAGTGCACCGGTACCTGACCGAGGGTATAGCGGTCGTTGGCGTTGTCATGGCTGAAGTCAGGCTGAACGACGCAGACCTCGTCTTCTCCCAGCGTCTGCAGGCTAAGCAGCGGATCGATGGCGGCGCCGCTGAGGGCATCCTGCTGTACGGTGTTCCACTGTCCCCCCTGATCCCAGCGAAATCCCGCCGAGCCGCGGGGAATGACTATCTGCTGTGAATCTTGGTCGAATGCCAGGGTTTTCCACTGGGCCAGCGGCTGGTCTTGCCACGTCGCCAGATCGGCGGCGCGCAGGTAGCGTCCTGATTGATAGGTGTTTTCTTGGCCGGCGCAGGGCGTCAGCATCACCAGCATTGGGAAGTCGGTAAAGCGTTTGGCATAGCGGATAAAGTAGTCGCAGGGCTGCTGTAGGTAAAACTGCTGCAGAATAACCTGGCCTAATGCCAGCGCTAGCGCGGCATCGGTGCCGGCCCGCGGCGCGAGCCACTCATCGGCGAACTTGCAGTTTTCCGCATAGTCGGCGCTGACGGCCACTACCTTGGTGCCGTTGTAGCGTGCCTCGGTCATAAAGTGGGCGTCCGGCGTGCGGGTTTGCGGCACGTTAGATCCCCACATCACTAAATACTGTGCGTTATACCAGTCGGCGGACTCCGGCACGTCGGTCTGTTCGCCCCAGGTTTGCGGCGAGGAGGGCGGCAGATCGCAATACCAGTCGTAGAAGCTCAGGCAGGTGCCGCCGATCAGCGACAGGTAGCGGGAGCCGGAGGCGAACGAGAGCATGGCGTGAGCCGGGATCGGCGAAAACCCGGCGACGCGATCGGGGCCAAAGCGTTTGACGGTGGCGACATTGGACGCCGCGATCAGCTCGTTGGCCTCTTGCCAGGAGACGCGGACTAGGCCGCCCATACCGCGCTCGCGCTTATAGCGCTGGCTCAGCTCGGGGTTGTCCAGAATGGCCTGCCAGGCGTCAACGGCGTCGGGGTGCTGCGCTCTTTGCTCACGCCACAGATCCAGCAGCGCCCTGCGCATCAGCGGGTATTTAATCCGGTTGGCGCTATAGATATACCAGGAGTAGCTGGCGCCGCGCGGGCAGCCGCGCGGCTCGTGATTTGGCAGATCGATGGGCGTTTCCGGGTAGTCGGTATACTGCGTCTCCCAGGTAATCAGCCCGCTTTTCACGTAGATTTTCCAGCTGCAGGAGCCGGTACAGTTCACCCCATGGGTGGATCGCACCACCTTATCGTACTGCCAGCGGCTGCGGTAGCTCTGCTCCCAGTCGGAGCTGTCCTGCAGGTAGAGCTCATGGGCATTGGCGGCCATGGGCTTGCCTGCGGTGAAGTAGCGGATCTTTTTCAGAAAGGTACTCATGTCCGTTTCTCCCGACGATTAATGGTGCCTTCCATAGGACAGCCAGGTGACGCCCATGCACAGCAGGTAAAAGACGCTGAAGCAAACCAGCGGCAACAGCACGGAGTGGGTCAGGGTAATCGCGCTGCCGAAGGTTTTGGGAATGATAAAGCCGCCGAAGGCGCCGATGGCAGAGGTAAAGCCGAGCGCCGCAGAGCTCATCACATCGGCATACTGATCGACATGTTTCCCCTGCATCCCCTGTTGCTGCGCCTCCTGCGCGGATTTCTGATGGAAAATCTGCGAAATAAGCTGGAAGCTGGAGCCGCTGCCGAGGTTGGTAAAGATAAACAGCCCCATGAAGACGATGTAGAACAGAATAAAGGAGCCGCTGCTGTGCTCGCTCGGCAGGGTCGGGACGATCAGCAGGCTGAAGATAATCATGAAGAAAAAAGCCACCTGCGTGATGCGATAGCCGCTAAATTTATCGGAAAGCCGACCGCCGATGGGACGGGCGATGGCGCCCAGCAGCGGGCCGACAAACGCGTAGTCGATGATGTCGATATCCGGAAACTGGGTCTTGGTCAGCAGGGCAAATCCCGCGGAGAAACCGACAAAAGAACCGAAGGTGGCCAGGTAAATCAGGCTGGTTATCCAGGTATCTTTCTTACCCAAAATGACGAACTGGGAAGAGAGCGATGACTGCATACCCGCAATGTCGTTCATCATGAACCAAGAGAGCAGGCAGGCGATAATAATAAAGGGAACCCAGAGGAAGGCCGCATTTTGTAGCCAAATCATCGTATTATAATCAACATGCTGCGGCGCGCCGCCCAGGCTACCGAACAGGCCGATGCCGATGACCAGCGGGACGCACAGCTGCACGACGCCGATCCCGCCATCGCCCAGCCCGCCGTTGATCCCCAGGCCATAGCCCTGCAGGCGTTTAGGGAAAAAGAAGCTGATATTCGCCATGCTTGAGGCAAAGTTACCGCCCCCGATACCGCACAGGATGGCGATACAGGCAAACGAATAGAACGACGTCTGCGGATCTTGAATTGCGAAGCCCAGCCAAATGCTGGGGATCAGCAGTAGCGCGGTGCTGATCGTGGTCCAGCGGCGTCCGCCAAAAATGGGAACGACGAAAGAGAACGGAATACGCAGAAGGGCACCGGAGATCGAGGGTAAGGCCGCCAGCCAGAAGAGTTGATTGGTCGTAAAATCAAATCCGATGTGATTAAGCTTGATAACGACAGAACTGAATACCATCCAAATACAGAACGCCAGTACTAGACAGAATACGGAGACCCATAGATTTCTTTTTGCAATGCTGTTTCCCGTTGCGTTCCAAAAGGTTTCATCTTCAGGATCCCAATTTTTTAATACGCGCGCGTTTTGGCTCTCTAACGGTTGATTACTCATATCGACACCTTTTTTTTGCATATCGATGATGCTTTTAGTCTGTGAAGCCGCGTAACAACCTGTTTAGCTGCGAGCAGACCTGCCCACGCTCAGCGCCGCCCATTTATGTTTCCCCGACTTATCCGTTTCACAATATCGCGTTATACCGATGATTACAAAGTGACACCCATTTATGAAATAGCATAGATAGCGGAATTAGCCAGTGAGAAAAACAGTTATAATTTCAGTATGTTGATTGAGGGTAATAGGGTTCTACTCCAGCGTATAATTCGCATGGGCTAACTGAGTGATTATATTAGGGTAAAATCATTGCCGCTGGATAAGCAAAGCAAATGCTTGGTTATTCAGTGGCTGATATCGATATAGTACGGCGCGATATGGCAGCTTTTCTTTCCGCACAGATTGATCAGAACAGCGCCGTGACTCTGAATAAAAGAGATATTAATGAAAATAAGAATTATTATTTTTTTGCCATAGATGAGTGTGGCGTCATCAGCGATATCCAATGAATCCGAGCGATCATCGGGGAACGGGGTACAGATAGGGTACCGCCTTTGTATTTCGCTACCCACGGTAGCGCCCTCCTTCCGTAATCTCTGTGACCCCTTTCACAGGATCTCCGCAGAGTAGGTGAATTGCGCCGTCATGATGAATCAGATACAGATAGCGCGATTAGTTTACAAATAGTTTCGGATTGTCACTGTCGCCAAGAGTAGGGTTAATAAATAACTATGCAGTCGATGTGCGTTTAATTAGCATTTTATTGTTTTAACGTATGGAAATACGCTTCTATCTATTTCAGCAGAGCCATAGACGAAGGGGGTGAATGCCCTCTGTATTCATGCCTATTCTGCGGCACCTTATCGCGCTGCCCGTTATTGATCTCAACGAATAGGGTGAATATATATTGATTAGTACTTGAGTAAATAGCTCAAGTATTGTGTAGGGACGACAGGAAGCGTGGTCCGTCAGGGAGGTTAGGGAGGTATTTGGCAAGTGGTGTTATTAAATTATATTTTCTGAGGTTAGTATGAAAAAGGGTTATTCGATCCTAATACCTTTTATCGTGGGCGGCGCATTGGCCTGTCTGCCCGCTCCGGCGGGGCTTAGCCACCATGCATGGCTCTATTTTTCTATTTTTATCGGCTCAATTGTCGGGTTGATTATAGAACCCTTACCGGGCGCGGTTATTGGTCTGATCGCCATCGTTATTATCGCCGGGCTGGGACGCTGGGTGCTATTCTCTCCGGAGCAGGTGGCGCTGCCGCATTTTCACGCGGCGTCGGCGGCATTTAAGTGGGCGGTTTCCGGCTTCTCCAATTCAACGGTATGGCTGATCTTCAGCGCCTTCATGTTTGCATTGGGGTATGAAAAGACCGGGCTAGGCCGACGTATTTCGCTGCTGCTGGTAAAATCCCTGGGACGGCGCTCGCTGACCCTGGGATATGCTATCGCCATTGCCGATTTGGTACTGGCCCCCTTTACGCCGTCGAATACGGCGCGCAGCGCCGGAACCATCTACCCGGTGATCAGTAATCTGCCGCCGCTGTATGACTCGAAACCCAACGATCCCAGCGCCCGTCGGATCGGCTCCTATCTGATGTGGGTTTCCATTTCGATCACCTGCGTTACCAGTTCAATGTTTCTTTCCGCCCTGGCACCCAATCTGCTGTCCAGCGCATTGATTAACCAGATGACGGGGCTACAGATTTCCTGGGGTAGCTGGTTCATTGCCTTTTTACCGTGCGGGATTGTTCTGTGGCTGCTGACGCCGCTGCTGGGCTACTGGCTGTATACGCCAGAGGTAAAAATAAATGATGAGGTTCCGAAATGGGCCAAACAGGAGCTGGAGAATTTAGGGGGGCTGTCGCGCCGTGAGAAATTGCTGCTGCTGTTCGTCGCGCTTGCGCTGCTGCTGTGGGTATTTGGCGGGGGATTAATCAACTCAGCCATCGCGGCGCTATTGGTTATTGCGCTGATGTTGATAACTAATGTGATTAGCTGGGATGATGTTATCGGCAATAAGGCGGCGTGGAATACGCTATTCTGGTTCGGCACGCTGGTCTCTCTGGCCTCCGGGCTGTCCACCGTCGGCTTCGTTCATTGGTTCGGGCTCGTTATCTCTCATTATCTCAATGGGATGTCCGTGGCGGTTGCCAGCGTATCGCTGCTTCTGTGTTTTTATCTATTGCACTACTTCTTTGCCAGTACGACGGCTCACGCCACGGCGCTGATCCCGGTGATGATCGCAGCCGCTATGGATATTCATGGGATTAATATGATGGAGTTTTCTCTGGCTATCTCTCTGTCATTGGGGATCATGGGGATTATCACGCCCTATGGAACGGGGCCAAGCCCAATCTATTTCGGCAGCGGCTATCTTCCCTCTAAAGACTTTTGGCGGCTGGGTGCCATATTTGGCCTGGTCAATCTGTTGGCATATCTATTTATCTGTTTACCCTGGATTAACTACCTTTATCGTTAATTTATGTCTCTCGCTTAAAAAGCGGCGATAGATGCGAAGCGGCCACCCTAAAGGATGGCCGCTTGAGTCACCTGAGGCTGATTCCTGGTAACGATAAAAGTAAAAAAAACCATCAGGATGGTGGTTCTGAGTCACCTTGGCGCCATTGGCTTGTGTATTACCCTTAATTCCAATGGCCCAGTCTACGGGGGCTTTCTGCGATGCATTACACGTCACTGCATGATTTGTCATGTTAATACTGGCTATCTACAGCCGTTTCGATGGGTGGCAATGGGCGTTGATGCGGGCATCCGGCCAGTGACATGATGGCCATACCGGCCAGAATAGAAAAGATAGAACGCTTTATATAATTCGCCTTGCGGGTTGAATGGGAATACTTAAAGAGGGCGTTATCAGTAATTGAATATCCATGCCTTTACATCGTTGCAAACATCGATAGCGCGCTAAATGCCCGGTCCTGCCGGGCGTAGTTGGTCAGTGATACGCGGCATATCGTGCTCTGGTAGTGTAATTATTCAAAAAATGTGATTTTTCACGCGGATGGGAGGGCGACTATCGCTCAGCGGTTTATTCGGATTTGCGGAAACGGAATAATTTGTGCAGAGGGGTGGGTGAAAAATAACATTATTCTAATCACGTGGGAAATCGCCTTGACATCATTGATGGTGAGGTGTATCGGTGGTGCACGCTTTACCCATCGGTAGGTGATACGAGTTGTGACGTTTAATTATGCCATACATTATTACAATCTCTGGTAACACCGATTGTATCGGCAGTTAGTGTAATATATCGAAAGTTGAAAAATCAATTCGTGTAGTGTTGTTTATATCCTCGCTAGGATCAGAATTTCCTGTGAATTGAAAGATGTAATACCTATAATAGGTGGCGCGATGTTTTTTCTACATGCTTATCAGCATGCCATCTCTGCTAATTAGAACTATCCTGTGATATTTTTAAAAATCACGCAAGGACTCGAATATTGCGACTGATTAAATATGGCATCTTATATCCTTACTAATATGGATATAAGATGCGTTAAGTAAAATATTCAAATTAGAATGACAGCTTAGTTAATGTTAATGCCGGGTGTATCCTTTTTGACGGAATTTCAGAGAGTAAGTGTTTGTTATAAACAGAGTAGTAACTAATGCTACCATCCCCCATACCATCATTCATTACGGCATATTTAACGCTGAGCGGGTAGGTATAGTCAAAAGAAAGTGACATTCCACATGATAGCAGGAAATCAATAACTGGTTCTTTTTCATACATCTCATCATCCCGCGCTCCCTGTTTTACAGCAATATAGTCGAGACATATATTGATGCTGAAAGGGAAGTCGTCAAGAACTTTATTATCTAGCAGTAAATCAAATCCTTTGCTTGAGTCATGTTCACTAATAAATGATGATTGATTTAATACTTCAATCGTTAAGTTCTTGGCGATCGTGAAGATAAAGCCATTATCAGTTATTTTGTCTTTAACGCCATAATCAATATGAGATGTTGCTCTTTTTGGCCAAACTGATTTCTCAAAGCGACCATCTTGTGTTTTCTTGAAGTTATTGGAGATTAAGCAATAATTAAGCGATTCAAATAATTCGCTATCATCAATCTCAGTCAGCACCGCAAGAGTTCCGGCTAACAAGACTATTTTACCAAATTGACTTTCTGGAAGGTTGAGCATGATAAACTCTTGCGCATCAGAAAGTTTTTCGAGCATATGGTCAGTCAAAAAATATAGTTCATCCTTACTCCTTAACACGTTGAGTCTTACGTTCCAAAAAAACTCAGGTAAGGTAAAAAACAATGGAATATTTTTATCCTTATTCCTTGTCGCCTCTATTACCTGTTCTATAACATAATTTGCTCTAAAGTTTATCTCTTTAGATACATAATCTTGAATACTTTGATCTTTGGCTCTCTCACTAGATAATTCTGAGTGAAAGGTTCCTTGCCGTAGAGAAGCAATATAAACTTCTTTATTCTTTTTATCCATCGTTTTGGTGCCCTCAATAGTATGATGCATATATGAAGTTAAAATATAGTAAGTTATGCTTTAATAAGTTAAATAGCTAACGTGAAATAATGAGTGGGTTATCTAACACTTATTAGAAATAAAAATTATTTAGTCTGTTTTTTGTTCTCTCTATCGCAATGTTAAATACAGGCCCCATTTTTTCAAGTTTTTCAACGGCTGCATTTGCAACTAGAGATGCCTCTGAAGGACTTTGCTGCAGCAACGTATTAGACCCGCCAAGCAAAGGTGGTTTTCCCTTGAATTTATGAGCATCAAGACGCTCTTGTAATCGCTGGATAGCTGCTGAATATGCTGTATCTTTCGCTGTCCAAACGTTGATATCAATAGAGCCATCTGAGAGCTCATCAATTAATGCTGCCTGAAGTGTTTTCATATGAATTAGTGACTGTGCATCAATAAGCGCTGAGTTAAACTCAGCCTGACTTTTAATATCATCAATGCTCTGTATAAAACAATAGTAAACAGCGGTTGAGCATACTGCTTCAGTACCATATGTATCCTCATCTAAAATATTTACAGTGGTCGCATACAGAAATGAAAACATCCCCGGAGAAAGGCGAGTCATTGAAAATGATAAACTTGCAGCAGCTTTTGATGATGATTTTGCTGCTTCAGCGACTGAGTTAACTAAATCTCCATAAGCAGCTAATGCATCAGGTGACGTGGCTGGATTTGGAACTAATGGGTCGGTGGCTTTTGCCACAGCATCGAGAGCTTTAATAACGACATTAGCTATCTTGTCTAGACTGAACTCACTCGTGTACTCAGTTTTTATATCTGAGTTAGATGATATTTGACGGCCATCAAGAATATTTGCTTGTGCTAAATTATCGTTAACTAACGCTATAAACTTCTCTTTATGAGCGGCATCCTGTGACGATAACATATCTTGTAACTTCTCAATTTGTTGGCGCGCAGCCACAGATTTATCTGCAACGCTTTCTACGGAACCTGAGCAACAAGTCATAAACCACTCTCCTATGAATTAATATATTAAAATATCCTTGCTTCATTTTAAGGGTAGCACAGCATTTACGTAACACGACATGGTAACCTGGAAAGAAAAGTCTTAAAGTTTTTAGTTTGATTATTGCCAAGTTAATTTATGGCTCGTTTTATATAACAAAATCAGAGTGCTGTGTTACCTGTTTGCAATTTAATGTATATATAAGCAAAATGATAAATCTAGTAATGGCTACCTATGTGTTAGGTTATATGACGTGCTGTATAGTAAAAATGGAGCTTTAAATAAATTCAAATTTTACAATATGATAGAGTAAGAATATACAGGTATGCCGAGGATAAGTCGGTGGGGTAATCGGTGGGGTAATGTGGTTGGTCAGTTCGCTGAAAAAGAGCGCATCAGAATATGTGTCTATCAAATCCAGGAACGTGTCCGGGTGGATATCTTCGATGACATTGACGTCTCCTACAACCGATCCGCTACCACTGTCACCCGGGAGGCGTCAGTCTATTTAGCTGGAAGTGAGCAGATCATTTGCGAACAGCGCTCGGGTAAAATGAAGTCATACCAGGCGCAGTTACGCACATGCTCTGGAGCGAAGCAATTAGGTTTCGCCAGACCGGACAAAGGCCGGATTCTGTCTTACTGTTATGACGTCACCAGCCAGGTATGCATGCTGAAAATATTATTTATTAGCAGGTTGGAAACCAGTAGGCGCTGGCACTGTAATCGGAAGGCTGGAGTCGCTAAAGGGGAATGCTCGCGCTGGATAGAAGAGTTGAGTTGTGGCGGATGCGTTCAGCAACGACCAGAAGTTAACTTGAACTCAAAAAGCAAAAACCCCGCCATAAGGCAGGGTTTTCAGAAGAAGTGGTGCCCGGACTCGGAATCGAACCAAGGACACGGGGATTTTCAATCCCCTGCTCTACCGACTGAGCTATCCGGGCAACGAGGCGCATTAAACCTGATTCTGGCCTCGGCGTCAACGTTATTTCCCGCCGTGCCGTGCGAGTGCCTATTTATTGCGCTGGCGCTGGCGCTGGCGGTGCGTGGCGGCTGCGTTTGCCAGCGACGCGCGGCGCACTGACGTCGTAATGGCTATTTCTACGATCTTTATCACAGAATAGAATAGTATATAAAATAATAAGCATGAATATTTATTCATTAAAAATGGTTTGTTATCAATGGTGTCGGCGTTGATTTTCGGTGTGGGTTTTGTTGTTGTGCGGTGATGTTTGGTAGTGGTTTGCTGTTCCGTGCGTGGGTGGCATGGCGCATACTTATGTTGCAAAATAGATCTATTGGCTGATGAGTGGCTATTTTTAAGTGAATTTGTATTCATTGTGGCTTGTTTTTTAGATCGATATATCGCCACGGTGGCAATCTCTTAGTGATATGTATCACAGCAGTCCACTCGCCGTTGGTTACAATAGAGCCAGTTTCCAGGTAAAAGAGGAAATTAAAATGGAGAATAACAATCGATTTTGGCCACATATCCGGCGGGTGACCCACATCATGATGATGGCGCACCGCAGCTGTTTTGATTTTCATCTGTTCAACGCAAGATAATTCTCTTCATGTCATGACATCCGTTGTCGCGGAGTGTCATGTCTCTTCTTCCGTTTACGTATTTCTGCGCGTGAGCCGTAGGGTACTTATGCGGACAGGTCTCTATTGACACACCACGATAAACGCTTGTCGTCACGGTAGCTGCTTGCTGCCTGGCATGGCATATTTCCATTAATAACAATGATTTAATTATATTAATCGTTGCGGGAAAGTCTTGCCGTGAGAAAATGCTGTGGATTATGGATTTAATTAAATTTAAATCCACGGGATTGTTTTGCTCAAAATAAATACATGAGAGTGAGTGATATGAATAGCTTAAAAATTGCAGTAAGTCTAAATGTCATTGCGTATTTTAATACCTCACGTACAACGGTAGATATTAATGATAGCGACCTTACCGACGTTGCCGCCGTGGTACTGTCGGTACAGGATGCGCTGGGCGGTGCGCTGGATAAGGTCGAGCAGAGCGCCTTTGGCCTGCCTGTCTTTGTCGCCGAGGCGTGCGATCAGCGCCTACCGGCCGAGTATCTGCCGCGTCTGACCGGCGTATTTGCCTGCGGCGATGGCAATCAGGATTTTTATGGCAAGCAGCTGGAAAGCGCGGCGCAGAAATATGAGGCCGAGCTGCTGCCGCCGTTTTTCGGCAGCCTACAGGCCTATGTCCAGCAGGGCAACGCCGCCTTTGACTGCCCGGGGCATCAGGGCGGTCAGTTCTTCCGCCGCCACCCCACCGGCCGCCAGTTCTTCGACTACTTCGGCGAGGCCCTGTTCCGCGCCGATCTGTGCAACGCCGACGTCTCCATGGGCGATCTGCTGATCCACGAAGGCGCCCCCTGTGCCGCCCAGCAGCACGCGGCCAAGGTGTTCAACGCCGACAAGACCTACTTTGTGCTCAACGGCACCTCCTCTTCCAATAAAGTGGTGCTCAACGCACTGCTGGCGCCCGGTGATCTGGTCCTCTTCGACCGTAATAATCATAAATCTAACCACCACGGCGCATTGATTCAGGCCGGCGCTACGCCGGTCTACCTGGAAACCGCGCGTAACCCGTTCGGTTTCATCGGGGGCATCGACGCACACTGCTTTGAGGAAAAATACCTGCGTGACCTGGTGCGTGACGTCGCCCCGGCGCGCGCCGGGGAGCGGCGGCCGTTCCGCCTGGCGGTTATCCAGCTGGGCACCTATGACGGCACCATCTACAACGCCCGTCAGGTGGTGGACAAGATAGGTCACCTGTGCGACTACATCCTGTTCGACTCCGCCTGGGTCGGCTATGAGCAGTTCATCCCGATGATGAAAGAGTGCTCGCCGCTGCTGCTGGAGCTGAACGAGAACGATCCGGGGATCCTGGTGACCCAGTCGGTGCACAAACAGCAGGCCGGCTTCTCCCAGACCTCGCAGATCCACAAAAAGGACCGGCATATCAAGGGGCAGGCGCGCTATGTCAACCATAAGCGCCTAAACAACGCCTTTATGATGCACGCCTCCACCAGCCCGTTCTACCCGCTGTTCGCCGCCCTGGACGTCAACGCCCGCATGCACACCGGCGACAGCGGTAAGCGCATGTGGATGGAGTGCGTCCGGGTGGGCATTGAAACCCGCAAGCTGCTGCTGCAGACCTGCCAACACATCCGCCCCTTCGTTCCGGAGACCGTGGACGGCCGCCCGTGGGGCGCCTTCGACACCGAAGAGATGGCCAACGATCTGCGCTTCTTTAACTTTATCCCCGGCGAGCGCTGGCACGCCTTTGAGGGCTATGCCGAGCACCAGTACTTTGTCGATCCGTGCAAACTGATGCTGACCACCCCGGGCATCGACGCCAAGAGCGGCGAGTACCAGTCCTTTGGGGTGCCGGCGACCATTCTGGCCAACTTCCTGCGCGAAAACGGCATCGTGCCGGAGAAATGCGACCTGAACTCGATCCTGTTCCTGCTGACCCCGGCGGAGGACATGGCCAAGATGCAGCACCTGGTGGCCCAGATCGCCCGCTTCGAGCGGCTGCTGGAGCAGGACGCCCCGCTGGCCGAGGTGCTGCCGTCCATCTACCGCGCCAACGAGGCGCGCTACCGCGGCTACACCCTGCGCCAGCTGTGTCAGGAGATGCACGACCTGTACGTCAGCCACGACGTGAAGCAGCTGCAGAAGGAGATGTTCCGCAAGGCGCACTTCCCGCGGGTGGCGATGAACCCGCAGCAGGCCAACATCGAGTTCGTGCGCGGCAACGTCGAGCTGGTCTCCCTGGCGCGGGCCGAAGGGCGCATCGCGGCGGAGGGGGCGCTGCCGTACCCGCCGGGGGTGCTGTGCGTGGTGCCGGGAGAGATCTGGGGCGGCTCGGTGCAGCGCTACTTCCTGGCGCTGGAAGAGGGCATCAACCGGCTACCGGGCTTCGCGCCGGAGCTGCAGGGGGTCTACATCCAGCAGGATGAGGATGGCCGCAAGCGCGCCTATGGCTACGTGATCAAGCAATAAGCGGAACGCGATGAACTGGGCAAAGTGGTTTTTCCGCTAATAAGCATCGCGGGGGGCTTGGCTCCCCGCGTACAGAGAGGGACGGATTATGAGTACTTCAGGCAAGAATAAAATGGGCGTGGTGCAGCTCACCATACTGACGGCGGTGAACATGATGGGCTCCGGCATCATCATGCTGCCGACCAAGCTGGCGGAGGTGGGCACCATCTCCATCGTCTCGTGGCTGGTGACCGCCGTGGGCTCGATGGCGCTGGCCTACGCCTTCGCCAAGTGCGGAATGTATAGCCGCAAGTCCGGCGGGATGGGCGGCTACGCCGAGTATGCCTTCGGCAAGTCCGGCAACTTTATGGCCAACTATACCTACGGTGTGTCGCTGCTGATCGCCAACGTGGCTATCGCCATCTCCGCCGTCGGCTACGGCACGGAGCTTATCGGCGCCTCGCTGAGCCCGATGGGGATCTGTCTGGCGACCATCGGGGTACTGTGGCTGTGTACCGCCGCCAACTTCGGCGGGGCGCGCATTACCGGGCGTATCAGCAGCGTGACGGTCTGGGGGGTGATCATCCCGGTGGTCGGTATCTCGGTGATCGGCTGGTTCTGGTTCAGCCCCACGCTGTACGTCGACTCCTGGAACCCGCATCACCTGCCGACCTTTGAGGCCATCGGCTCCTCTATCGCCATGACTCTGTGGGCGTTTCTGGGGCTGGAGTCCGCCTGTGCCAATACCGACGTGGTAGAGAATCCGGAGCGCAACGTCCCGATCGCCGTACTCGGCGGCACCCTGGGCGCGGCGGTGATCTACATTGTCTCTACCAACGTGATCGCCGGTATCGTACCGAATATGGATCTGGCCAACTCGACCGCGCCGTTCGGCATGGCGTTTGCCCAGATGTTTGATCCGACGGTGGGTAAGATCATCATGGCGCTGATGGTGATGTCCTGCTGCGGCTCCCTGCTGGGCTGGCAGTTCACCATCGCGCAGGTGTTTAAATCCTCCGCCGATGAGGGCTATTTCCCGGCGATTTTCCGCAGGGTCACCCAGTCCGGTGCACCGGTGAAAGGGATGTTGGCCATCGTCGCGATCCAGAGCGTGCTGTCGCTGATGACCATCAGCCCGTCGCTCAATGCGCAGTTTAACGTGCTGGTTAACTTGGCGGTGGTCACCAACCTGATCCCTTACATCCTCTCCATGGCGGCGGTGCTGATCATCCAGCGCGTCGCGGGGATCGATCCGGCCAAGGCGCGTCTGCCCAATATCCTGGCCTTTGTCGGCGCGATGTACAGCTTCTATGCGCTCTACTCCTCCGGTGAACAGGCGATGATGTGGGGGGCGATCGCCACCTTCCTCGGCTGGACGCTGTACGGTTTTGTCTCCCCGCGCTTTGAGATGCGTGACAGGCAGGTCTGAGCCGCGGCGTACGCGCCGTGAGATTGTCCTTTCCGACCGGCGTTGCGCGCTGCGCGCGCCGGTTTTTTCGCGCATGGATCTTTGTCATACTGCGGCATCAAACTGTGATAGGAGCCGAATGATGCAACGCGTAACCCTTTCTCTCGATGACGATCTGATGGCGGAAATCGATGCCATCATGAAAGCGCGCAACTACCAGAACCGCTCCGAGGCCATCCGCGATCTGGCGCGGGCCGGGCTACAGAGCATGACGGAGGCACCGTCACAGAGCAGTCACTGCGTGGCGGCGCTGTTCTATGTTTACGATCATGAATCGCGCGAACTCTCCAAGCGCCTGACGCGCACCTTCCACGATCATCACGATCTTTCGCTGGCCAGCCTGCATGTGCATCTGGATCACGGCCGCTGCCTGGAGGTTTCGCTGCTGAAGGGGGCGGGGGGCGAGGTGACGCGCTTTGCCGAGCAGGTGATCGCCGAACGCGGGGTGCGTCACGGTAAGCTGGTGGTGGTGCCGGGGGACGACGGGGAGGCGCATGCACATCCCCATCTCCACGCGCATGACTGAGGCGCCGCCGCGCCCTTAGCGGATGCGGCGGTAGTTTTTCTGGGTGCTGTTGACCTTATACAGATAGCGGCGCGACTCGGCGGAGGGGTGACGCTGGGTCAGCGCCTCATACACATCGCCGGGCGACATCTGGTTGATGATGCTGACCGCCTGCCCTTTATCGCTGGAGAAGACGCGCAGCACGCTGCCGGCGCCGCCGTTGTAGGCGGTGATCACCGCGTAGCGGCGTGAGGTGGCGTTCTGGATCCCCCCCAGGTAGGTGTTCTGCAGGATAGCCAGGTAGGCGGTGCCGGTATCGATGTTTTTCTCTGGGTCAAACAGATAGCTGCGGCTAGGGGTGCCCCACTTACCTTTGGAGACGAACACGTCCTTACCGGCGGTGTGCTGCATCACCTGCATTAGCCCCAGCGCGTCGGAGCGGCTGACGGCGTAAGGGTTAAAGCTGGACTCCGTCTGCATGATAGCCAGGATCAGCGACTCGTCGACGCCATAGCGCTCCGAGGCGCGCCGCACCATCCCCAGATATTTGTGCGCCCGCTTATCCAGATGGTTGGGTACCAGCTGAATGGTGACGGAGTAGATGACATGCAGCCCAGAGGTGCGCTTCATCAGCTTGTTTTGCAGCAGATAGCTGGCGAAGCTGTTGGCGCGTCCAGACCAGCGGATCGGCTGGCCGGTGTTGTCCAGCACCTGGCCGTAGAGGAAGGGCTCTCGGCTGGGCTTGATGTCGTTGGCATCGGAGTAGAGATCGATCGCGCCGGGGTCGTCGCCCATCAGCAGGGTGGTGACGATGGCCTGACGCAGGCTTTCCGCCGGGTCAAGGGTGGCGATGGTCTCGATGGTGATCTGCCCGGTCTCAAAGTTGATATGGCTACGGGTCAGATAGCGATCGCTGTATTTTACATAGTCCTTGGGCCCGGCGATCAGAACCTCGTTAATCCCCCAAATATTCTCAATATTGTGGGCAAACTGCCCCATGAGAATATCGAACCCGTTGGTATCTTTTATATATTCTTCACCGTTGCTATCGGGCTTCTTGCCGGAGCAGGAGATCAACAACGGGGCGATTAACGCCAGCGCAAGGACTTTCTTCATTGTAACAGCCATATCTGAATGACATCAGGGCGCGGCTGCGCCCGCTTTTACTGACTCGGCGGCGTATAGCCTTCGATGTGGACGTCGTGGCCTTCGAACAGAAACTTCTCCATCTCCAGGGCCAGCAGGCTACGGTCATCCGGGTTCATCATATTCAGTTTCTTTTCGTTGATCAGCATGGTTTGCTTGGCCATCCACTGACCCCAGGCCTCTTTAGAGATGTGGTCATAGATGCGCTTGCCCAGATCGCCGGGGTAGCTTTGAAAGTCCAGCCCCTCGGCCTCACGGTTTAGGAACGTACAAAACACGGTTCTGCTCATGCTTACTCCTTCTCTGTCGCATCGCCGGCCGTCGCGCTGGCCGGTGGCTGCTTGCGCAGCTGCTGTAAAAGACGCTCGGTTGGCGCCGCCAGCCCTACGGAGGGCGGCTGCGCTAAGTTATACCAGAGTCCGTCACCTTCATCCATGCAGGCCGACGCCGTCGTGTAGGCTGACCATACCGGGATGATATCCAAATGAAAATGGCTAAACGTGTGGCGGAACGCCGTCAGGGTTTGGGCCGCGTCAGGATCCTGCCCCAGGCGGTACAGCTGAGCGCGCAGCGCCGCCTCGCTGTCATACTGGGGAAAGCAGAACAGACCGCCCCACAGGCCGCTGGCGGGTCGCTGCTGTAGCCATACCGTCTCACCGTGCTGCAGCAGCAGCAGGTAGGCCTGGCGCTCGGGCAATGTCTGCTTAGGTTTCTTGCCCGGGAAGTCAGCCCAGCTGCCGTCGGCATAGGCGAGGCAGCCCGCGTTGAGCGGACACAGCTCGCACTTGGGGCGGCTGCGGGTGCACACCAGCGCGCCGAGATCCATCATCGCCTGGTTAAACTGGCTGACGCCGTCGGCCGGGGTAACCTCGCCGCTCAGCTGCCACAGACGCGTTTCGACCTCTTTACGCCCCGGCCAGCCGGGGATGGCGTAGCAGCGGGCCAATACCCGTTTGACGTTGCCGTCCAGGATCGGGTGATGCTGCCCCAGCGACAGCGAGAGAATGGCGCCGGCCGTCGAACGACCAATCCCCGGCAGCGCCGCAACCTGCTCAAAGTCTTGCGGAAACTCGCCGTGATGCTGCGAGACGATGAGCTGGGCAGCCTTATGCAGGTTACGCGCCCGGGCGTAGTAGCCCAGTCCGGTCCACAGGTGCAGCACTTCATCCAGGGGCGCCGCCGCCAGCGCCTGCACATCGGGAAAGCGTTGGGTAAAACGCTGGAAATAGGGCAGCACCGTGGCGACCTGGGTCTGCTGCAGCATCACCTCGGAGAGCCATACCCGATAGGGGGTCTTGGGGTGTTGCCACGGCAGCGTTTTGCGCCCGAAGCGCGCGTACCAGGCCAGCACGGCGTGGGCGAACTGTTGCGCCTGCATCATAAGCCAGTCATATCCTCAGTGTGGAGCGCCGAAAACGGGACAGGATTGCAGCACAGCCTGTCCGGCCTGTAAACCGGATCTTGCCCGTGTTACGCGCTGGCGGCACGGAGAGGGCGCTACGGCGCGCGGGTTTCCACGCTCAGTGGGGGCAGCGCGGCACAAAATGTGGGGGCGACGGCATGGATTTTCCCCGCTGCATTAGCGTTGCTGGTAAAATCAGCGCTTGTGTAAACGGGGTAACTTTGCATAATGCCCTGACCTTGATTATCCAGACAGATGAAAACGCGACATGAATGATGTGATCACAGCGGAATTTGATGAAAACGGCCGGGCTATTCGCCGTATTCGCAGCTTTGTACGCCGTCAGGGGCGCCTGACCAAAGGGCAGCAGCTGGCGCTGGAGCAGCACTGGCCGCTGATGGGTGTCGAGTTTACGCCCGAGGCGCTGGATCTGCCGGCGCTGTTTGGTCGCCAGGCGCCGGTAGTGCTGGAGATCGGCTTCGGCATGGGGGCCTCGCTGGTCGCCATGGCGCAGCAGCACCCGGAGCGTGATTTCCTGGGGATCGAAGTGCACTCGCCGGGCGTCGGCGCCTGCCTCTCCTCTGCCCATGAGGCTGGAGTAAACAACCTGCGCGTGATGTGTCACGACGCGGTAGAGGTGTTGGAGCGAATGATCCCGGACGGGTCGCTGGATATGGTGCAGCTGTTTTTCCCCGATCCCTGGCATAAGGCGCGTCACCATAAGCGCCGTATCGTGCAGCCGGCGTTTGCCGAGCGGATCCGCGGTAAGCTGAAGATCGGCGGCGTCTTCCATATGGCGACCGACTGGGAAAACTACGCCGAGCATATGCTGGAAGTAATGAATCATGCGCCGGGCTACAGAAATCTGTCCGACGATAATACCTATGTCCCGCGTCCTGACTCGCGTCCGGTCACCAAGTTTGAGCTGCGCGGTCAGCGTCTGGGGCATGGCAACTGGGACCTGATGTTTGAGAGGGTAGAGTAATGGCGAAAAATCGTAGTCGTCGTCTGCGCAAAAAGCTGCATATTGACGAGTTTCAGGAAGTGGGCTTCAGCGCCAGCTGGCGTTTTGCCGATGGTACGCCGGTAGAGACGGTGGATACGCTGCTCGATCGTCTGATCGATGAAGTGATTGAGCCGAATGGCCTGGCGTTTGACGGCAGCGGCTACCTGCGCTGGGAAGGGCTGATCTGCCTGCAGCAGATTGGCCGCTGCACCGATGAGCAGCGTCAGCTGGTGAAAGGCTGGCTGGAAAGCCAGGGTATGCTGGACGTTGTGGTCAGCGACCTGTTTGATGTGTGGTGGGAGTAACCCCCGCCTTTGGCGCCGCCGCACCGGCGGCGCTGTTCTCCCTCCGCTGTTCCGTACTCCCTCATTGTCTCTCCTGCGTCTGGCTCTCTGCGTCGGGAGACGCCGCGTCGGGAAAATAGGGGACCTCAGCCGGACGGCGTTTGTCGTAACCCTAGCGTAATGGCGCCCCGGGCGTCGCGTGGAGTCAATGGCCTTGCCATGCAAACTGAATTAAGCGATCAACTGTTAGACGAGATCTTGGATCAGGTTCGTCCGCTGCTCGGGCAGGGGCGGGTCGCCAACTATATTCCGGCGCTGGCCGAGGTTGCGCCGGACAGGCTGGGTATCGCGGTCTGCACCGTCGACGGACGGATGTTCAGCGCCGGCGACGCCGGCGAACGCTTCTCCATCCAGTCGATCTCCAAGGTGCTAAGCCTGACGCTGGCGATGCATCGCTACAGCGAGGCCGAGATCTGGCAGCGGGTCGGCAAGGAACCCTCGGGACAGCCGTTTAACTCGCTGGTGCAGCTGGAGCTGGAGCAGGGTAAGCCGCGTAACCCCTTTATTAACGCCGGCGCGCTGGTGGTGTGCGATATGCTGCAGTCGCGTCTGAGCGCGCCGCGTCAGCGCATGCTGGAGGTGGTGCGGGCGCTGAGCGGCAGCGCGGACATTTGCTATGATGCCCGGGTGGCGCGCTCCGAGTTTGAGCATTCGGATCGCAATGCGGCGATCGCCTATCTGATGAAGTCGTTTGGCAACTTCGATAACGACGTGATTACCGTCCTGCATAACTATTTCCACTACTGCGCTTTAAGAATGAACTGTATGGAACTGGCGCGCACTTTTGTTTATCTTGCCAATCGGGGGCGCGCGTTGGCGCTGGATGAGCCGGTGATCGGCGAGCGTCAGGCGCGCCAGATCAATGCGCTGATGGTGACCAGCGGCCTGTATGACGGCGCGGGCGAGTTCGCCTATCGCGTCGGGATGCCGGGGAAGTCCGGCGTCGGCGGCGGCGTGGTGGCCGTGGTGCCTCAGGAGATGATCATCGCCGTTTGGAGTCCGCAGCTGGATAGCTGCGGTAATTCACTGGCCGGAATTGCGGCGCTGGAGCTGTTGGCTCAGCGCATTGGCCGCTCAATATTTTAACGAGGTCATGATGGGTAAATGGGGATGTTCCCTGCTGTTGCTGCTGACTGCCGCACAGGCGCAGGCCGCCTGGCAATGCCAGGTTAAACCGCAGGACGATATCATTATCAGCGCGCAGCAGGTACAGATCGTCGGCGCCAGCGGCAATCTGCAGATATCCCGTGACGGCGCGGTGACGCGGGACGGTCATCCGCTGGCGCTGAGCGCCGACGTCCGCCGTCAGGCCGAGACGCTGCAGCGGGATCTGCGGCGCGACGTGCCGTGGATCGACCAAGGGGTGCAGACGCGGCTGGATCGCGCGCGCGGCGCGCTCGACAATATCATCGTCGAGCAGCTGGGCAGCGACAGCAACGTACGTCATCGTCTGAGTACGCTGGATACCCAGCTTAAGGCGCAGATGAACCGGGTGCTGGAGAAACGCAGCGACGGTTACGCCTTCCACCATCAGGCGATCGCTCAGGTCGAGAAAGAGGGCCAGACGCTGGTCAATCAGACGCTGGGCGGCGTGCTGCAGGACAGCATCAACGAGATGGGGGCCAAAGGGCTGCTGAAAGCCGGTCAGTCAGAGAACCCGCTGCAGGCGGTGTTGGGCAACCTCGGCGGTCTGCAGCAGTCTATCCGCACGGAGTGGGATAAGCAGGATAATGATTTACGCGCTTTCGGCCAGCAGGCCTGTGAGCGGGTGCAGGCGCTGGACACGCAGCGTAAGGCGCTGCTGAAGGCGCTGCCCGCCTCCTGAGAGAGACATCCCGAGCACACCCGGCCCGCCCGCGCGCGCCGGGTTTTTTTGTGCCACTTTTTGCCCTGTGCATGGCGAGCTTTGCTGTTTTAATGTCATCGACGCTGGTCATGGAGGGTAACGATATGAAAATTAAATATAATTTATTTTTTGGATTCGGTGTTTTTATGTTTTCGCTCGGCGCACCGCTCGCCGCCGAGGTGCCGCCGGGCGTGTCGCTGGCGGCAGCCCAGACGCTGACGCGCAATAACGGCAGCGAGCCGGCCTCTCTCGATCCGCACCGGTCGGAAAGCGATGTCGAATTCAACATCCTTCGCGACTTCTTCGAGGGGCTGCTGACGCTCGACGGCGAGGGGCATCTGCGCCCGGGGCTGGCGGCGCGCTGGCAGCATAGTGAGGCGGGGCGGGTATGGACCTTCTCGTTGCGCCCCGATTTGCGTTGGTCTAACGGCGAGGCGCTGACGGCACAGGATCTGGTCTTTAGCTGGCGGCGGCTGATCGACCCGGCGACCGCCTCACCCTACGCCACCTTCCTGGTCAACATGGGAATAAAGAACGCCGCCGCGATCCAAGAGGGCGCGCTGCCGCCCAGCGCGTTGGGCGTCGCGGCGCCGGATGCGCGTACATTACGCGTCACGCTGGATCAGCCCCTGTCGACCTTCCTGCCGATGATGGTGCATCCGACATTGGTGCCGCTCAACCCACGGGTACTCGCCCGCTACGGCGACAAATGGACTCAACCGGGCCACTTTGTCGGTAACGGAGCCTATACGCTGAAGCAGTGGGTGATCAACGAGCGCCTGGTTGGTGAGCGCAATCCGCACTACTGGGACGACGCGCACACGGTGATCCATCAGGTGGTCTATTTACCGATTGTCTCTGAAACGGCCGGGGTGAACCGCTATCGCGCGGGAGAGCTGGATATGACCCCCCTTCCCAGTGCGCTGTTCGCGTCGCTGAAGCAGTCACTGGGCGAGCAGGTTCAGATCTTCCCTAAGCTCGGGACATACTACTATCACTTCAACACCCGCAGGGCGCCCTTCGACGATGTGCGGGTGCGTCAGGCGCTTAACCTGGGGCTGGATAAAGAGATCATTGCGCAGAAGGTGCTGGGGCAGGGGCAACGTCCGGCCTGGCTGTTCGGCTCGGATGATATCGGGGGGATGGCGCTACGGGCGCCGGACTACGCCCGCTGGCCGCGTGAGACGCGCCTCGCGCGCGCAAAGGCGCTGCTGGCCGAGGCTGGGTTTGGGCCCGGAAACCCGCTGCGTTTTACGCTGCTGTATAACACCTCTGAGGGGCACCAGCGTATTGCCATCGCCGCCGCCTCCATGTGGAAGAAGAACCTGGGCGTGGAGGCGACGCTGAATAACCAGGAGTGGAAGAGCATGCTGGATACCATGCGCAGCGGCCACTTCGACGTGGTGCGTAACGCCTGGGTCGCCGACTATGACGATCCGGCGGCGATGCTGAATACCTTTCGCAGCGGCGACAGCAATAATACCCCGCAGTACAGCAACCCCCGCTTCGACGCCGTGCTGGCGCAGGCGTCGGCCAGTCAGGATCCGGCGGCGCGCCAGCGGCTGTTCCAGCAGGCAGAGGCGCTGCTGGCCGAGGATGTGCCGACCATTCCGCTATACCACTACGTCAGCGTGCGGCTGGTGAAGCCCTATGTCGGCGGGTACCAGCCCGGCAACATGGACTACCTCTATAGCAAGGACATGTATATCCGCGCTCACTGACGCGCTCAGGCGCGGCCCGATCGCGGGGGCCGCGCGGCGCGACGTCTACAGAAACAGCTCCAGCAGGGAGTTGAGGAACAGCTTGCCGTGGGGGGTGACCTGCCAGTGGCTGGGGGTCTCGCTGATGTAGCCCTGCGCCAGCGCCGCCTCCAGCTGCGGGCGAATCGTGGCTTCGTCCACGCCGGTATAGGCGCTGAAGTCGGCGCGCGGCGCCGGTTCCAGCAGACGGAAGCGGTTCATAAAGAACTCAAACGGCCTCTCCGCCATGGCCACCTGCTGCCGTTGATCCAGGTAGTTGCCCTGCATATAGCCGCGCGGGTGGCGGGTTTTGGCGCGTCGCTCAATGCGTCCGTCGGCGAAGGTCAGCTTGCCATGCGCGCTGCAGCCGATCCCCAGATAGTCGCCGAAGCGCCAGTAGTTGAGGTTGTGCTGGCACTGACGTCCCGGCAGGGCATAGGCGGAGGTTTCATACTGCTGGTAGCCCGACGCGCGCAGCAGACGATCGCCCTGCTCAAAGATCTCCCACAGCGCATCGTCGTCCGGCAGGCGCGGCGGGCGCGAGCCGAACAGGGTATTGGGCTCGATGGTGAGCTGATACCACGACAGGTGCGGTGGGTTCAGGGCGATGGCCTGGCGCAGATCGTCCAGCGCCTCCTCCTGGCTCTGCTGCGGCAGGCCGTGCATTAAGTCCAGATTAAAGCTGCGCAGCCCCAGCGCAGTGGCCAGGCGGGCGGCGGCGATGGCCTCCTGCGGCCCGTGAATCCGCCCCAGGCGCTGTAGCTTGTCGGCGCTGAAGCTTTGTACTCCGATGGAGATGCGGTTGACCCCGGCGCGCTGGTAGGCGCTGAAGCGCTCGGCCTCCACGGTGCCCGGGTTGGCCTCCAGGGTTATCTCGGCGTCGGCGGCCAGCGGCAGGCGGGCGCGTACGCCGTCCAGCAGGCGCTGCAGCGCTTCGCCGCTGAGCAGGCTGGGCGTTCCGCCGCCGATGAACAGGGTGCTCAGCGGCCGTCCGGCGACCCGCGGCAGCTCCTGATCCAGATCGGCCAGCAGGTGATCGACATAGGCCTGCTGGGGGATTTCGCCCTTCTGCGCGTGGGAGTTAAAGTCGCAGTAGGGGCATTTCTGCACGCACCACGGGATGTGGATATACAGGCTGAGCGGCGGCAGCTTAAGCATGGCGCATCCGATCCAGCAGCTGCTGTAGGGCCTGACCACGGTGGGAAATGGCGCGCTTTTGCTCCCGGCTCAGCTGCGCCGCGGTGCAGCCCAGCGCCGGAACGAAGAAGATGGGATCATAGCCAAAGCCACCGTCGCCGCTGGGCGCATCGGCGATCTCGCCCTCCCAGACGCCGTGGCAGACCAGCGGGGTCGGGTCGTCGGCATGACGCAGGTAGACCAGCACGCAGTGGAAGCGCGCCTGGCGCTGACCGGCCGGAACATCGCGCAGCGCGTGCAGCAGCTTTTCCAGATTGGCGCGATCGCTGGCGTCCTCTCCTGCGTAGCGCGCGGAGTAGATCCCCGGCGCTCCGCCCAGCGCGTCCACCGCCAGGCCCGAGTCGTCGGCGATCGCCGGCAGCCCGCTGAGGCGCGCGGCGTGGCGGGCTTTGAGGATGGCATTTTCGATAAAGGTCAGCCCGGTCTCCTCGGCGCCCTCGATGCCCAGCGAGCTCTGGGCGACGATATCCAGGCCAAAATCGGTCAGCAGGGAGGCGAGCTCTCGAACTTTACCGGCGTTACCGGTGGCGAGTACGACGTGTTGCATGATGTGGGTCCTATTGATGGCAACGGCAGGCCGTCGTGGCCTGCCGCTGTGTCGTGTCAGTGTGTGGCGAGCGCGTCCCGCTTATTCGAGCGCTGCCGCTACCGCGTCGGGGATCTGCTGCGGCTGGCTGATGCGCAGCTGTTTATGGCGTCCCAGCTCGCCCTTTTCCAGCGTGATGCGACTTTTGGCGACGCGAAACTGTTTGGCGATGAATTTTAGCAGGTGGGCGTTAGCCTGACCATCGACCGGCGGCGCGGTGATGGCGACCTTCAGCTCATCGCCGTGCAGCCCGATGATGAGGTCCCGACTGGCCTTCGGCTGAATATACAGTCGCAGGATCCAGTCGTCGCCCTCTCGGCTGACTGCGCTCACAGCAGGAACCACAGCTGGCCGAACAGATCGATGCCCAGGTAGTTGAGCAGGTACAGCACCAGGATCACCACCATGGCGGAGAAATCCAGTCCGCCCATCGCCGGGATGATGCGACGGATCGGCGCCATCATCGGCTCGGTCAGCTGATAGAGCACGTAGTCCATCGGGCTGCGTCCCTGGCTAATCCAGCTCATGATCGAACGGATGATGATCACCCAGAACACCAGGTAGCCGGCAGACTTGACCACCGATATCAGACCAAACAGCAGGTTATAGGGGCTAAGGGAGAGGGAGCCGCTCTGGATCAGCAGTAGCAGCGGGTATTTGACGGTCATCAGGATGAACGCCAGCAGCAGCGAGGCTGAGTCGATAGGCCCCAGGGGCGGCAGAATGCGGCGCAGCGGCGCCACCACCGGCTGGGTCAGCTTCACGATAAACTGCGAAAGCGGGTTGTAGAAATCGCTGCGCGCCCACTGCATCCAGATGCGCAGCAGCAGCACCATGACATACAGATCGAGCAGCGTTTTGACCAAAAACGTCAGTGTTAGCATGAAAAGCCCTTTTTCCGTCGGTAGTAAAGCTTACCCGCCCGCGATCTGGCGCCGGGGGTAAGTAAAAAGCGCTGCCAGCGGCAGCCGTGGGTAGCCGCGCCGCGTTTAGGCTGTGCCGTAGTCGCGGGCGCCGAAAATGGCGGTACCGATGCGTACCAGGGTACTGCCGGCCGTAATGGCGGCCTCCATATCATGGGTCATCCCCAGCGACAGGGTATCCAGCTGGGGGTAGCGCCGCTGCAGGGCAGACAGCGCCTGCGCCATGCGGGTACAGACCGCCAGCTGGCGGGCCGGATCGTCCTCCGGCGCCGGAATGGCCATCAGGCCGCGCAGGCGCAGGCGGGGCAGCTGACTGATGGCGTCGGCCAGCGCGTCGATCTGCTCCAGCGTGATGCCGGACTTGCTCTGCTCATCGCTGATATTTACTTGAATCAATACGTTAAGCGGCTCAAGCTCCGCAGGACGCTGTTCGTTTAAACGCTGGGCGATTTTCACACGATCGACGGTGTGGATCCAATCAAAATGCTCGGCCACCGGGCGGCTTTTATTGGACTGCAGCGGTCCGATAAAGTGCCATTCCAGCGCGTCGCCCTGCGGCTGCTGGCGGTAGTGCTGGATTTTACTGACGCCCTCCTGCACATAGTTTTCGCCAAAGGCGCGCTGTCCTGCGGCGATGGCGGCGTCGATGTCCTCAATGGGTTTGGTCTTGCTGACGGCCAGCAGGGTGATGTCCCGCGGGTCGCGTCCGCACTGTTCGGCCGCGCGGACAAGGTGCTGCCGGACCGCGTCGAGATTGTGTTTAATGGTGGTATTCATGGTGCCTCGTCCCGGGGAGTGGGAAAAACGTCGCGGCCAGCGTCGTGGCCGCGAACCGTGCTGTGTAGTGTAAAGCAAAACGGCGCCGCGCTGCACCTTTGCCGCCGGCGCCGCCCTGTGCAGTGTACATGGGGGCAATTATGGCGGAGTCAATCCGTGCCCGGCGCGCATCAGTATGTCTGATGCTCGAACCAGCTCTCCAGGATCAGCGCGGCAGAGGCGGCGTCGACGCGGCCTTTCTCCAGCGCGCGGTAGCCGCCGCCGGCAAACAGGTGGGCACGGGCCTCCACGGTGCTCAGGCGCTCATCCTGCAGGGCTATCTGCACGCCAAAGCGGCCATGCAGGCGATTGGCGAACTTACGCGCCATCTGCGTCAGGGGCTGCTCGCTGCCGTCCATGTTCAGCGGCAGGCCGACCACCACCAGATCCGGCTGCCATTCGCGCAGTACCTTTTCAATCTGCTGCCAGTCCGGGGCGCCGTCGTTGGCCTTGAAGGACTGCAGCGGGCGGGCGCTGCCGGTGAGCTCCTGTCCGATGGCGCAGCCGATGCTGCGGGTGCCGAAGTCGAAGGCGAGAATAGTACGGGGATTCATCAGGCGTGTCCTGCGTTACAAGGCATATTACGGATATCGACCCCCAGCTTTTTCGCCGCGCAAATCCAGCGGTCGGCCAGCGGGGTATGAAATAGGATCTGGCTGTCGGCCTCTACCGTGAGCCAGGCGTTGTCCAGCAGCTCCTGCTCCAGCTGCCCCTTGCTCCAGCTGCAGTAGCCCAGGGTGACCAAAATCTCCTGCGGCTGGCGGTCGGTGCCCAAGGTTTCCAGTACATCGCGCGAGGTGGTCAGCATACAGCCCGGACCAATGTCGGCGCTGGAGCCAAAGGTATCCGTCGGGCTGTGCAGGACAAAACCGCGATCCTCCGCCAGCGGACCACCGGCTAGCACCGGCTTGTCCAGGCGGATGGCGGCATCGCGCGGGGAGGGGGTAATGTCGAGCTTTTCCAGCAGGCTGGACAGCGTGAGCTGCTCCAGGGGTTTATTGATGATCATGCCCATGGCGCCATCCTCATTGTGTTCGCACACATAGATGACGGTGCGTTTGAAGCGACTGTCCTGCATGGCGGGCATGGCAATCAGAAAATGGTGCGCTAGTTTCATGGTGATATTTTCAACTCGCTGTTTTTGTAGGTATCAGTATGCGAATTTTTCCTGCTCAAGTCACGGGGGGCACGGCGGCTATTCGACCTTGCGCATGTCTTGGCCGTCGGATGGCCCAGGCGGCCGCGCCGCTGATAACGCGATAGGCGACGGTGCGCCGGAAAAGCGGAGAGGATAACGCGGGGCACGCGGATACGCGCCCCGCCGGTCGGCGAATGCCGCGGGGATCAGCGAGCGGCCAGACGCGCCTCAATGGCGTCCATCAGCATGCCGGTGATGGAGACCGGGAAGGCCGCCTCGATCTCGCGGGCGCAGGTCGGGCTGGTGACGTTGATCTCGGTCAGGCGATCGCCAATGATGTCGAGCCCGACGAAGATCAGCCCCTTCTCTTTGAGCATCGGGGCCACCTTACGTGCGATGGCCCAGTCGCTCTCGCTCAGGGGGCGCGCCTCGCCGCGGCCGCCGGCCGCCAGGTTGCCGCGGGTTTCGCCGCTTTTGGGAATGCGCGCCAGGCAGTAGGGCACCGGTTCGCCGTCGATGACCAGAACGCGCTTATCGCCGTCGACGATCGCCGGCAGGTAGTTCTGCGCCATACAGAAGCGTTTACCGTGCTCGGTGAGGGTTTCGATGATCACCGACAGGTTGGGGTCATCCTGCTGGATGCGGAAGATGGAGGCGCCGCCCATGCCGTCCAGCGGCTTGAGGATCACGTCGCCGTGGCGGGCGTGAAAGTCGCGCAGGTGCGCGGCGCTGCGGGTGACCAGGGTGTCCGGCGTCAGGTCGGCGAACCAGGCGGTAAACAGCTTTTCATTGCAGTCGCGCAGGCTTTGCGGTTTGTTGACGATCAGGGTGCCGCGGGCCTCCGCGCGCTCCAGAATGTAGGTGGCGTAGATAAACTCGGTGTCGAACGGCGGGTCCTTACGCATCAGGATCACGTCGAGATCGGCCAGGGCAATATCCTGTTCGCCGTCGAAGCGGTACCAACTGGCCTTGTCATCGCTGACGCTGAGCAGGCGGGTCTGCGCGCGCGCCTCTCCCTGCTGCAGATAGAGTGAGTCCATCTCCATATAATGCAGCTGGTAGCCCCGACGCTGGGCCTCCAGCAGCATGGCAAAACTGGTGTCTTTCTTGATGTTAATGGAGGCGATGGGGTCCATTACAATACCGAGCTTAATCATACTATTCTCCTGTCTCTTTCGCGGATTCTGCCTCAGCCCAAATCGCCAAAGCGGACCTGAAGTGCGGTGATGGCGGTAAGCGCCGTCGTCTCGGTGCGCAGTACGCGCGGTCCCAATAGGATATCAGTAAAGCGGTAGTCGGCGGTCATGGCAATCTCTGCCGCCGACAGGCCGCCTTCGGGGCCGATCAATAGCCGAACGCGGGTCAGGGGCTGTGGCAGGGTGTTGATGCTGGCGCTGGCGCGCGGGTGCAGGTTCAGGCGCAGGCAGTCGTCCTCTTCGGCACACCAGGCCTCCAGATCCATCGCCGGACGGATCTGGGGAATGCGGTTGCGCCCGCACTGTTCGCAGGCGGCGATGGCGATTTTCTGCCACTGCTGCTGCTTTTTGGCCATCCGTTCGGCATCCAGACGCACCCCACAGCGCTCGGAGATCAGCGGCGTAATGACGCTGACGCCCAGCTCGATCGACTTCTGAATGGTGAACTCCATTTTTTCGCCGCGCGACATCACCTGGCCTAGATGCAGGTGAAGAGGGGACTCGCGATCCGCCTCTTGCACGTGATTAAGACGTACGCGCACGCTTTTTTTGTCTGCGCTAATGATCTCGGCGTCGAAGACCCGGTTGCTGCCATCGAACAGCTGCAGGGCCTGGCCGGGCCCCATGCGCAGTACCCGGCCAACGTGGTTGGCGGCATCGTCGCACAGGCTGACTTCGCCGGGAATGCTCAGGGGCTGTGGGTGGTAAATACGGGGAATTCGCATGGGGGATCCTCAGGCAGGGTGAAAGGCGTACGCCGGTACGCCGATAGATACAGGGTGCGATTATATACCCGCCCTGCGCCGAGTGGCAGCGGCGGGATCGGGGCTACGGTTTACGCGCGGCGCAGGCCTGCTGCACATAGGGGTTATGGTTTCCCTGCACCGCGGCGACGCGCGCTTCGCGCTGGCACTCCCAGTCGCTGACCGGATACTGGCGATCCCAAACCTCAAACAGGCGGGTCTGCTGCGGGGAGAGGCGGATGTGGTAGCGATCGCGCATATAGAAGTAAGTGCGGGCGATGGCGCCGCGCGCGCGCTCCGGCGGTTCGGCCTGCTTGTTTTTGAAATCGACCTTCATGGTGCACTGGCCATACTGACCCTCGCCGCCGCGCCACTGGCTAAAGGCGAAGTTATTGCGATCGCCGTTGACCTCGCCGATGGCCGGCTGCAGGTTGTGCAGATCGGTCTCGATGCGCACATAGTTGGGGTTCTTGGCGCAGTTTTTCCGACCGCCCTCCTGCCAGCACTGCAGCTGGTGGCCGAATTGCCAGGCCGGCATGACGTGCTCCCACTCGATACGCTCGGCGCGGTGGGCGTTTTTACGCACCTGATAGCCGCAGCTGGCCAGATCGGGGGTGCCTTTTTTCCCCTGCCAGTCGATGCGGCAGCCGCAGTAAAAGGTGCCGGGGGCATCGCGGTTGATTTTGACCGCGGCGGCCTTGGCCTGGGAAAAATTATGGATGGTTTCTGCCTGGGCGCCTGACGTCAGCAGCAGGCTGCCCAGCAGGGTGGAGAGAGCGATGAAGGATTTGGGCGACATATTCTAAAACGGTGTTGGAATGAGAAAGTCAGCAGGGTAGACAATACGCGGTCTGCGGGCAACCTTTTGCGCCCGGCGCGCTTAATTTTTAGAAAACGTGGGAAAGCGTCGCGCCTACGCCGGCGTCGCGTCGGGGGTGAAGCTCAGCGCGGCGCCGCACTGACGGCAGCGGTAGCTGGACTCGCCGCGCTGAACGCGGTTATGGCGGCGCAGGGTCAGCTGGTGCTGCTGGCAGGCGCAGCGGTAGGTGAAGGTGCGTCCGCGCACCGAATCAACGCTGAAGCGGTGGGTTCGCTGCGGCTCCACGCCCAGTATCTCCGCCATCATCCAGCGCCACTCTCTGCCGTGGGGCGCGACGCGGCCAAAGCGGCGGTAGACCAGCAGATGCGCCAGCTCATGGGGGATGACGCTGTCGATAAACGCCTGCCCGTTCTCCTGCAGCAGCACCGGGTTCAGCCGGATTTGCCACTGCTGTGGCCAGGCGGTGCCCGCGACGGTGCCGCGCTGGCGGTAGTCAATCTGGGGCAGCGGGAGGGGTTGATTCAGTCGCTGTTCGGCCAGGCTAAGGCAACGACGCAGGGTGTGCATGACGGCCTGCTGCAGGGCGATGGGGAGTCGTGGCGTGTTCATGGCGGCCAGCATAGCGGTGACGGGGAGGATGTTCAAGGGGCGACGCGCCGTCAAAAAATCGATTAATTAATTTACACAGTTCAGCGTCTCCGCGCGTATCGACGGGAAAAAGGGGGCGTCGTCTGGCGTGCGTCGTCGGGGGAAATAATTATCTTGATGATTATATTGTATATTTATTTCCGTTTATTTTGTGCGGGAATGTGTCTGTGCAATGTGTTGAATTTAAAGGTGAAAAATGATTGTAAAAATATTGTTTATCACGGGAAAAGATTACTTTCTTTTCTATAATTATCTGCGGAGCCTGCCCGTTTACTGACATGCGCTCCAGTGGGCCTGCGTCATGGCCAGTCATCATCATAGGGGAGCGCAGACTATGGCTTCTGTAAAAAAAATCGGGCTTATCGCCTGTACCGGGGTGGTTGCCGGGAACATGATGGGCAGCGGTATCGCGCTGCTGCCCGCCAACCTGGCAAGCCTAGGGTCAATTGCCGTATGGGGCTGGCTGATCGCGCTGGTGGGCGCCGTTTCTCTGGCCTATGTGTATGCCCGACTGGCCACCAAAAACCCCCAGGAGGGTGGTCCGGTTGCCTACGCCGGTGAGGTCGGTGCCGCCTTCGGGTTCCAGACCGGGGTGCTGTACTACCACGCCAACTGGATCGGTAACCTGGCTATCGGTATTACCGCCGTCTCTTATTTATCGACCTTCTTCCCGGTGCTTAACAGCCCGGTACCGGCGGGTATCGCCTGTATCGCTATCGTGTGGATTTTCACCTTCGTTAACATGCTGGGGGGCGCCTGGGTCAGCCGCCTGACCACCTTGGGGCTGGTGTTGGTACTGATCCCGGTTATCGGGACCGGGATCGCCGGCTGGTTCTGGTTTGAGCCAACGACCTATATGGCGAACTGGAACACCTCCGGCGGCACGGATTATCACGCTATTATTAAAAGTATTCTGCTCTGCCTGTGGGCGTTTATCGGGGTGGAGTCTGCGTCCGTCAGTACCGGGATGGTGAAGGATCCGCAGCGTAACGTCCCGCTGGCAACCATGATGGGGACTTTCCTGGCCGGTATCGTCTATATTGCGGCGACGCAGGCTATCGCCGGGATGTATCCGGCCCATCAGATGGCCGCCTCCGGCGCGCCGTTCGCCATCAGCGCCTCGACCATGGTGGGCAGCTGGGCTGGCCCGGTAGTGTCCGCCTTCACCGCCTTCGCCTGTCTGACGTCGTTGGGCTCCTGGATGATGCTGGTCGGTCAGGCCGGCGCGCGTGCGGCCCATGACGGTAACTTCCCGAAAATCTACGGTGAGCTGGACAAGAATGGCCTGCCGAAGAAAGGGCTGTTCCTGGCCGCGCTCAAGATGACCGTTCTGATGGTGCTGATCACCGTGATGAACGCCAGCGGCGGTAAGGCCTCTGACCTGTTCGGCGAACTGACCGGCATCGCGGTGCTGTTGACCATGCTGCCTTACTTCTACTCCTGTATTGACCTGATCCGCTTTGATGGAGCCAACATCAAGAACGTACTGAGTCTGCTGGCGTCCATTCTCGGCTGTGTGTTCTGCTTTATCGCTTTGATGGGGGCCAACTCGATCGAGCTGTCCGGTACCTTTATCGTCAGCCTGATCATTCTGATGTTCTACTCACGTAAGCTGGGCTCCGCACAGGATAAAGGCAGCGCCCCGCGTACTTAACCTCAACCGTGGTTAACCCACCGGCGGCCCCTGCGCCGCCGATGAAGCCAGTGAATTGGTCTGGAGTGTTCGCATGAATATCATTGCCATAATGAATGACATGAGCGCGTATTTTAAGGAAGAGCCGCTGCGCGAGCTGCAACAGGAGCTGGAGAAGGCGGGCTTTCGCATCGCCTATCCGCACGATCGCAACGACCTGCTCAAGCTGATAGAGAACAACGCCCGCCTGTGCGGGGTGATCTTTGACTGGGATAAGTACAACCTGGCGCTGTGTGAGGAGATCAGCGCCCTGAACAAGATGCTGCCGATCTACGCCTTCGCCAATACCTACTCCACGCTGGACGTGAGCATGAGCGATCTGCGTCTGAACGTGCGCTTCTTTGAGTACACCTTAGGCAGCGCGCAGGACATCGCCCTGAAGATCCGCCAGAGCACCGATCAGTATATCGATGCCATAATGCCGCCCCTGACCAAGGCGCTGTTTAAGTATGTTCATGAGGAGAAATACACCTTCTGTACCCCGGGGCACATGGGGGGGACCGCCTTTGAGAAAAGCCCGGTCGGCACCCTGTTTTATGATTTCTACGGCGAGAATACCCTGCGCTCCGACATCTCTATCTCGGTCGCCGAGCTGGGATCGTTGCTGGATCACAGCGGCCCGCACCGCGAGGCGGAAGAGTATATCGCCCGCACCTTTAACGCCGATCGCAGCTATATCGTCACCAACGGGACCTCGACGGCCAACAAGATCGTCGGGATGTATTCGTCGCCGGCGGGCGCCTCGATCCTCATCGATCGTAACTGCCATAAGTCGCTGACCCATCTGATGATGATGAGCAGCGTGGTGCCGCTGTATCTGCGTCCGACCCGTAACGCCTACGGCATTCTGGGCGGGATCCCGCGCCAGGAGTTCACCCGTGAGGCCATCGAGGAGAAGGTGCGTAATACCCCGAACGCCACCTGGCCGGTGCATGCGGTCGTCACCAACTCGACCTATGACGGGCTGTTTTATAACACCGACTATATCAAGCAGACCCTGGACGTGAAGTCGATCCACTTCGACTCCGCCTGGGTTCCCTATACCAACTTCCACCCCATCTATCAGGGTAAGGCGGGGATGAGCGGTGAGCGGGTGCCGGGTAAAGTGATCTATGAAACGCAGTCGACCCATAAGCTGCTGGCGGCGTTCTCTCAGGCATCCATGATTCATGTGAAAGGGATCATCAATGAGGAGACCTTTAACGAAGCCTATATGATGCACACCTCCACCTCGCCTCACTATGGCATTGTGGCGTCGGCCGAGATGTCGGCGGCGATGATGAAGGGCAATACGGGTAAGCGACTGATCGCGAACTCGATCGAGCGTGCGATCCGCTTCCGTAAGGAGATCAAGCGTCTGCGTACCGAGTCGGAGGGATGGTTCTTTGATGTCTGGCAGCCGGACAATATCGATGAGGTGGCCTGCTGGCCGCTGAATTCGCGCAACGACTGGCACGGCTTCAAGAACATCGACGACGATCATATGTACCTGGATCCGATCAAGGTGACGCTGCTGACGCCGGGGATGAAGGCCGACGGCACCATGGACAGCTGGGGGATCCCGGCATCGATCGTTTCCAAGTATCTGGATGAGCACGGGATCATCGTAGAGAAGACCGGGCCGTATAACCTGCTGTTCCTGTTCAGTATCGGGATCGATAAGACCAAGGCGCTCAGTCTGCTGCGCGCTCTGACGGACTTTAAGCGGGTGTACGATCTCAACCTGCGGGTGAAGAATGTGCTGCCGTCGCTGTATCAGGAGGCGCCGGAGTTCTATGAGAACATGCGCATTCAGGAGCTGGCGCAGGGGATCCATACGCTGACCAGCGAGTCTCGCCTGCCGGATCTGATGTACAGCGCATTTGACGTGCTGCCGACGCTGGTATTGACGCCGCACGACGCCTTCCAGGAGGAGGTGCGCGGCAATATTGAAAGCTGTCCGCTGCAGCAGATGATCGGTCGGGTCAGCGCCAATATGATCCTGCCCTATCCTCCGGGCGTTCCGCTGATCATGCCGGGCGAGATGATCACCGAGGCCAGTAAGCCGGTGTTGGACTTCCTGCAGCTGCTGTGCGACATCGGCGCCCACTATCCGGGCTTTGAAACCGATATTCACGGGGTGCAGTGTAACGGGAAAGGCGAATATGAGGTGGTGGTGCTGAAGAATCACGGCGCGCAGGGATAACCCGACGTCGCTGTAGCGAAAAAGGCACTGCCCGTTAGGGCGGTGCCTTTTTTATCGGCCGCGGTTCGCGGCGCTAGTCCAGAATGATGTGCGGGTAGTAGCGCGACAGATCCTGGGTGATGCGGCTGCGATCCTCGCGCAGGCCGATGCCGGCCGGGCTGTCGTTGACCAGCCAGCTGCCGATCAGGGTGTAGCTGTCGCCAAACTGGGGCAGCGGGTGGTACTGCTGCACAATCATGCCCTCTTCGCCGTAGGGGCCGTCGACCCGCTCGATCTCCTGACCGTTTTCGACGATGCGGATGTTGGCGCCCTCGCGGGAGAACAGCGGTTTCACCACATAGCGATCCAGCGGCGGCTGGCTGCCGTCGGCAAAGTAGGCCGGCAGCAGGTTGGGGTGATTGGGGAACATCTCCCACAGCATCGGCAGCAGGGCCTTGTTGGACAGAATGCTCTTCCAGGCCGGCTCCAGCCAGCGCACCCCGGCGTCCTCCAGCTTGGTGGAGAAGATCTCGCGCAGCATAAACTCCCAGGGATAGAGCTTGAACAGGTTGCTGATCACCTGATCCTGGGGGTCGGTAAACTGTCCCTTCTCGCCCAGGCCTATCTCGTCCATGTACAGGAATTCCGTGGCCAGACCGGCCTCTGCGGCGCAGTCCTGCAGGTACTGTACCGTACCGCGATCCTCGTCGCTGTCCTGGCAGCAAGCCATGTGCAGCAGCTGGAAGCCGTGGTTAGCCTTCAGCTCGGCGAAGCGGGCGATCAGCTGCTCCTGCAGGCTGTTGAACTGATCCGCCGCCGCGGGCAGCTTACCGGCGCGCACCTGATCCTCTAGCCAGATCCACTGGAAAAACGCGGACTCATACAGCGAGGTCGGCGTATCGGCGTTATTCTCCAGCAGCTTGGCCGGCCCCTGACCGTCGTAGGCCAGATCGAGGCGCGAATAGAGCGACGGCTGGCCGGAGCGCCAGGAGGCGCGCACAAAGTCCCAGGTATGTTTGGGGATCTGGAAGCGGCTCAGCAGCGCTTCGCTGTCGACGACCTTCTCTACCACCTGCAGACACATCTGGTGCAGTTCGGCGGTGGTCTGCTCCAGGGCTTCTACCTGCGCCATGGAAAACTGATAGTAGGCATCCTCACACCAGTAGGGCTCGCCGTACATGGTATGAAACTGGAAGCCGAACTCGCTGGCTTTGGCGCGCCAGTCCGGGCGCTCGCTGATGGCAATACGTTTCATTGCTTAGCCGCCCATGCTGCGTGAGCCGGTGCCCGTGCCGGACGCGCTGCTGCGCTGCAGGCTGTTCTGCTTGGCGACCGTTTCGCCAAAGCCGCCGCGGGTGACCGTGGTGGTGGTCGCCGGCTTGGGCGCCATCGCTGTTTTAGGCACGTTCATGGTACGGCCGCCGGCGGTAGCCGGGCCGTAGCTCTTGCCGCTGGCGTCGACGAACTGGCCGTTGGCTGGGCTAGCGGCGCCGCGCGGGGTAAACAGCGGCTGCTGGTTAAAACCGCCGCCCATCAGACGCCCCATCATGTAGCCGGCCATCAGCGGCATCCAGAAGCTGCCGCCGCTCTGGGCGGCCTCGGCATTGGTGTTGCCCGTTGTCGGCGCCATGCCCGCCTGCGCCGGCGTCTGAGTGCACTGGCCCTCGCCGAATTCGGCGATGCAGTCCTCGCGCGTGGCGTACTTGGGCGCGGTTTTCGCCGCCTCTTTCAGCGCGTCGTCGTAAGAGGTCTTGCACTGTGCGCTCATGGAGGGGTTCGCTTTGCTGCAGTCGTCGGCGTTTTGATACAGCGATACCGTTTCATCGCTCTTTTCACAGCCGGCCAGCAGGAATACCGCGCTGACGGCCAGCGCCAGCGGTGCCATCTGCCAGCGCTTGCGGAATGCGCTGCGATTAATGTGTTTGGTCCGTTTCATGATGAGGTTCCCCGTTGCGAGCCAAGCAAAAGCCGTGCCCGTCTTTCCCAGATTGCCGATAGCATAGGGGAAAGCTGGTTACATTTAAAGCGCGCCGGGGCGGCGGCGGCGGGATTTACATACGCTGAAGCGGGAATGTGCCGCAGCTCTCTCTTTCGCCCCGTCGCCGTTAGACGCCGCCGTCGGGCAGCGACGCGTCGTCGTCGTGCATATCGGAGATCACCTGCGCGACGTCGTCCAGCGTGCCGATTTGGATTTCGCCGGCGCGGTTGAACTTGCTCTTGTCGATCAGCAGCAGGGACTGCGCGGCGCGCTTGAGCAGCAGCGCCTTGAAGTCGGCGTTATAGGCATTGGACTCCCATAGCCCGCCGCGTCCATCGATCCCCTCACAGGAGAAGATGAACAGATCGATCTCCAGCGCCTTGAGCTGGGAGAGGATTGCCGGGTTGACGTAGCAGGCGTATTTGCGCTGCAGCAGGCCGCCGGAGCTGATCAGCTGAATACGCTGGCGTTTGGCCAGCGCCTGACAGATACGCAGGCTGTTGGTGAATACGGTGATCTCCACGTCGGGGAGCTGTTTGGCCAGGTAGTAGCAGGTGGAGCTGGCATCGAGGGCGAGGGTCATGCCGCTGTCTATCCACTCCAGCGCCTGACGGGCGATCTCCGCCTTGCCGGAGAGGTGGCTCTTGAGCCGGGCGTTGAACGGGTCGCCGCTGTCCTGGGTTTCCCCCCCAAGGCCCGTGGCGCGCCCGTGACGACGCACGATTTTCCCCTGCTTTTGCAGGGTATTCAGATCGCGGCGAATGGTTTCACGGCTGACGTCCAGGCGCTGCGCCAGGGCCTCGGTGCTTAGCGTTCCGTGCTCGGCCACCAGTTGGACGATGGCCTGATGACGATCGTGTTTCATCTTCTGCTCCCGGGAGAGGCCGCCCGCGTCATGGCGGGCGGCGACGGGGAGAGATTACGGGGTCACGCCTTTTTTTAACAGGATATTGCCATACTTGGCACGCTCTCCTGTGATAACGATCGCAAAGGCCTGCTGCGCGCGCTGGTAGAAGGCGAAGCGGTCGATGCGGGTCACCGGCTGCGCCGGCGCGTCGGCAAACAGGGCCGTGAGGTAGCGCGCCTCGACGGCCGGATCGAGCGTGTCGCCCTCGACCGCCGCCATCATCACCAGCGGCGGCGCATAGCTGTCCAGCTCGAACAGCGGGATGATCGCCGCCAGCAGATCGCTGACGCTCAGGCCGTCGGCGCGGATCACCTGCGGTCCCATGGCGTGGGCTGGAAAGTGGGCGTCGGCGAAGATGATTTCATCGCCGTGGCCCATCTCGGCCAGGGTTTTCAGCAGCTGAGGGGAGATCAGCGGGGAGATATTTTTCAGCATGTGTGGCTCCTGATGGGCGCCGTGGGCTGCAGCGCCTGATACTGCGCCCGCTGTTCGCCCGGGATGTAGTCGTGATAGGTAAAGGTGACGGCTTCGCGCGCCCGATCGGCCGAGGCGTAATAACCGGCGCCGCTCCAGGCGAACAGCGCCGCGCCCAGCACGGTGGTTTCCGCGTTGGCCAGCACGCGCACCGGAATGCCGAGAATATCGGCCTTAATCTGGTTCCACAGGGCGTTGCGACTGCCACCGCCCACCAGCAGCAGGCTCTGAGCCTGAAAGCCCCCCAGGGTCTGTAGGGTGTGCAGGTTGTGGCGTAGCTGCCAGCCCAGGCTTTCCAGCGCGGAGCGGTAGAAGTGGCCGCGCCCGCTGTTGAGGGTGACCCCCTGCCAGCCGGCGCGTCCGTCGGACAGCAGCAGCTGGCTGTTCATCCGCAGTCCATCACAGCCCGGGGCGACGGCGGCGGCTTCGGCGATCATGCTACGGTAGGCCTCCTGGCGCGCCGCGTCGGGCCAGTAGAGCTGGCGGATCCACTCCAGGACGCCGGAGGCCAGCCACTGCAGTCCGGGGTTAAACAGCCCTTGGCAGCTGTCCAGCTCACAGGTGGAGCCGCGGTGCTGCGGCAGCAGGGCGGTGTTGACCTGCGGGGTGCGCACCATCAGGATCTCCCAGGTACCGGAGGAGAGCACCGGCTGCTCCAGCCCGGCGCCGGAGCCGAACAGGGCGAACTGGGTGTCGTGGCCGGCGGCGATCACCGGGATCCCCGTCGGCAGGCCGAGGAACTGCGCCATCGTCGGCAGCAGGTGGCCGATGTGCTCTCCGGCGGCGACCATGCGCGGAAACAGGTCGCTGCGCAGGCCGGTGCTGCGCAGGATAGTATCGCTAAAGAGTTCGTTGCGTACGTCCAGCAGTTGGCTGGTTCCGGCCATGGTGCGGTCGGTGGTGAACTCGCCGGTCAGGCGCTGGTTGATCAGCGAGGAGATGAATAGCCAGGCGTGCGCCTTCTCCAGCAGCTCCGGGTGGTGGTGTTTGAACCACAGCAGTTTGTACAGGGTATTAAAGCTGAACTGCCCGATCCCCGACAGGGTCTGCAGCGTTTCGGCGGAGATATAGCGTTCGATCCCCTCCATTTCGGCGGTGGTGCGCGGGCATTTCCAGCTGATGACCGGGTAAAGCAGCTCACCGTGCCGATCCACCAGGGCGCCGTCGACGCCAAAGGTGGTGACCGTCAGCGCATGTATGCGCGCGTTGGCGAGCTGCGGTGCAATCTGGCGGCAGCAGTCGGCGAAGCGCTGCAGAATGGCCTCCAGCGACCAGACATGCCAGCGGGCGTCTTCGGCTCCGGCCTGGCTGGCGTTGGCCTGCGCGGCCTGGGCGACGACGTTGCCGTGCGCATCGACGGCGATGGCGCGCACGTTGGTTGCGCCGCAGTCCAGAACCAAAACAACATCATGAGTCATACCGCCTCCTTGGCAAAAAAGCGGGCGGCGTAGCGCCGCCCGGCAGCATCAGGCGCGCTTGTACAGCGGGCCGTAGTTCTGGCAGGCGCGGTAGTCCTGACCTTCGCTGTCCATCCCGTGGGCGGCCCAAGCGGAGGGACGGTAGATGGCGTCATCGGTGACGTTGTGCATGCATACCGGAATGCGCAGCATGGAGGCCAGGGTAATCAGGTCCGCGCCGACGTGGCCGATGGTCAGAACCCCGTGGTTGGCGCCCCAGTTGGCCATCACCGAGTAGACATCCTTGAACGGGCCATTGCCGGTCAGGCGCGGCACGAACCAGGTGGTCGGCCAGGTGGCGTTGGTGCGGTTGTCGAGGATATCGTGCATCTCCTCCGGCAGCTCGACGCTCCAGCCTTCGGCGATCTGCAGCACCGGCCCGACGCCCTTGATCAGGTTGACGCGGCTCATGGTGAAGGGGACGCCGCCGCGGGTCAGGAAGCGGGAGGAGAAGCCGCCGCCGCGGAAGTATTCGTGGATGGCCGGGCACCACTCCGTCGCGGCCAGGCAGGCGTCGGCCTCCTGCTGGCTGATCTGCCAGTGTGGCTTGATGGTCGGGTGCCCCTCGGCGTCCTGCTGACGGCAGGTGCCGTCCAGCGCGGCGGAGCCGGAGTTGATCAGGTGGATGATGCCGTGCTCGGCCAGCCCCTCCAGCCTCTGGCCGGTGACGCGCTCGACCGCCTGCGGCGACCAGTAGGTGCGGACGTCGGCAAAGATCTGGGCGGTGCCGGTGAGCATGTGGCCGAACAGCATGGCGACGCCGTTGAGGCTGTCATTTTCGGTCGCCACCACCAGCGGACGGCGTACGCCGTGCCAGTCAAAGGCGCTGTTGAGCAGCGCTTCGGCGGTGTCGCCGTTGGGGTATTGATCGGTCCAGTGGCGCTGCCCTTGGAACCCGGCGGCCACGGCGTTATAGCCCAGCGCCTCCTCCTCCCAGCCCCGTTCGGCCAGCTTCGGGTTGCCCTGCATCATGTCGCGGATGCAGATCGCCATCAGCAGGCTTTCGCGCAGCACGCGGCGGTTCTCCTCCGGCGAGCGACGATACTGCTCGGCGTTGAGATCCGGGCCGTAGCGGAAGTGAGCATCAGCCCACTCAAGGGCCAGGGCCAGCTCGTCTTGGTCATAGATTTGGTTATCGATGCGGCGGCGCAGCTCGGTCATATCGACGGCCTGCACCTTCATGCCCAGCCAGGACTCAAAGAAGTCGTGATCGACGATGGAGCCGGCGATGCCCATCGACACGCCGCCCAGCGACAGGTAGCTTTTCCCTTTGATTCCGGCCACCGCCAGCCCGGCGCGGGTAAAGCGCAGCAGCTTCTGCTGCACGTCGGCCGGGATGCTGTCATCGCCGGAGTCCTGCACGTCATGGCCATAGATGGAGAAGGCCGGGATCCCTTTCTGGCTGTGGGCGGCCAGCGCGGCGGCCAGATAGACTGCGCCGGGGCGCTCGGTGCCGTTGAAGCCCCAGATGGCCTTGGGACGCAGCGGATCCATGTCGATGGTTTCGCTGCCGTAGCACCAGCAGGGGGTCACGGTAATGGTCAGACCCACGTTGCTGCGGCTGAATTTCTCTTCGCAGGCGGCGGCTTCGGCCATGCCGGCGATGCAGGTATCGGCGATCACGCATTCGACGGGGGCGCCGCAGGGGTGGCGCAGCTGTTCGCTGATCAGGCGGGCGGTCGCCTGCGCCATCTCCATGGTCTGTGCCTCCAGCGATTCGCGAACGCCCATACGGCGGCCATCGATGGCCGGACGGATACCTACTTTCGGCAGGCTGTGTTGCTTGTTCATGCTGTTACCTCGTCGTAATCGGTGAGTGCTAATCAGGGTCGGCATCGCGGCGCGGGGCGGGGATGCCGACAGCGTCGGTGTTGGGGCGTTATGCCCGGTGGCCTTTAAAGCCAAAGTGAATCAGATAGACGAATCCCAGCAGCGGGATAAGGAAAGCCATGCGGATCCCGGCCATATCGGAGATTTGGCCCATCAGGGCGGTCAGCACCGCGCCGCCGAGGATCGCCATGATCAGGCAGCTGCCGCCGAACTGGGTGTCTTTACCCAGTCCGTGCACCGACAGACCGAAGATGGTCGGGAACATCAGGGACATACAGGCCGATACGGCCACCAGACCATAGACCCCGGCGATGCCGCCGACGAACATCACCAGCAGCAGGCTGGCGGAGGCCAGGCTGGCCAACAGGCCCAGCAGGATGGCCGGAGAGACGAATTTCATCAGGGCGGTACAGACGAAGCGGAAGGCCGAGAACAGCACGATAGAGAGCAGCAGGTAGGTGGAGGCTTCGGCCTCGTTGCCGCCCATCTCCGCCATAACGTAGCGGATGGTATAGGACCAGCAGCCGATCTGGGCGCCGACGTAGAAGAACTGCCCCACGACGCCGCGGACGAAGTACCCCTTGCTGAGCAGGCGACTAAAGCTTTGTTTCAGCGTACTTTCTGCGCTGCTGCTGTCGTGGGCGACCGGCATACGGGTAAAGGCGATGGCCAGCCAGACCATGATGATCACCAGGGCGACGACAACGTAGGGCCCCATCACCGCGGAGAGTTCGGCGGACTGGATAGAGGCCAGCGCATCGGGATCCATGACGGTACGCTCGGCGTCGGTGGCCGGGTTCAGCTGGGCCAAAATATAGAATTTGCCGATCAGTACGCCGGTGATCGAGCCGATGGGGTTAAAGGACTGCGCCAGGTTAAGGCGGCGGGTCGCGGTCTCCTGGGGGCCCATCGCGATGATATAGGGGTTGGCGCTGGTCTCCAGAATGGACAGACCGCCGGCCAGGATAAACAGGGCCAGCAGGAAGGGACCATAGGCCATGATCTGGCTGGCCGGGTAAAACAGCAGGGCGCCGCTGCAAAACAGCCCCAGCCCCAGCAGAACGCCGGCCTTGTAGCTGAAGCGTTTGATAAACAGCGCCGCCGGCAGCGCCAGGCAAAAATAGGCGCCATAGAATGCGGTCTGTACCAGGCCTGACTGCATGTCCGTCAGGGTGAAGACCTTACGGAACTGGGCAATCAGCACATCCGTCATATTATTGGCCAGCCCCCACAGGGCAAAGCAGCTGGTTAATAAGACAAAGGGGATTAAAATATTTTTAGGAACGACGGCGATTCGCTGTGCCGCCGAGGCAATGTTTCCTGCGCTAGTACTCTTGCTCGTTATATCGGACATGACTAACACTCCACATTTGTATCGGGTAGGGTGGGTCTAATTATTTTGCGGAGATAGGATTAATCGTCCGCTTCAGTATAATCGGTATGGCTGCTAATGATTTGGCCAACAGGTGCGACGTTTGTTAAGCTGGGCTTACCTATTTTTCGCCTATTCGATGTCAGCATGTCGTTATCCTTGACATCAATAAGCGACGGCGTGGTTTTTGCGCAAAATACATTCGATAAAAAAGAGAATATATTTAATAAATTAATACGCGATACCCTGCCGTGTAGCCTGAGGCGCACCTCTGCCGCGATAGCGGTGCCTTGGTCGACGCGACGTAGAATAATGAGCAGGCTTATCAGCGCTATGTTCGGCATCGTCCGCGGCGAATTTTCGCCGTCGCCGCTGACGGATGTGTTTGCATAACATATTGATGATAATGCGCTTGCTCTCATTCTTCCCTCATCTCTTTTGGCCTGGGAAACGCGAGATTTCTTTGGCCAGCACCGTTTATGGGTATGCGGCATCCATCCGCTGACAAATGCGCCTACATCATGCCCTGTTGCCGTAACGCAGAGCTATTTTCAAAATAAAAAAGGTTCGAAAATATGAATCAAATCACATTTGATCCTCGCGGGTGGGGAAGTGTGAAGGGAGTCACTCTATGTCGATTAAATAGATGACCGTTTTCGTCGCTATTTAATTTAAATACACACATTGAATGACCGAATAGGCATTTTTTATTTTAAACGGTCAATTGTTAACAGCGCACAAATAATTGCCCGTTTAGTCGCTCTTTGACTGAAACGGACATTTTTTACGGCGGAAATTGGTCTGTTTTTAATTAAGGTGGCAAATAGTCTTGATGACGGTCACAAAATAATGCGCTGTAGTTTCCTCTTTCGTTATTCAGGCGAAATATGTGCACAGACAAATAGCGAACTTACCGCGATAGGTCTCTGCCGATCGCCCTGCGCCCACCGCAGGCGTGGGCAGGCAGACGTGTCCGGTATCACCCTGAGAGAGGTTAACCATGGAAAGAGAAACACTGGCGCGCGCCATTATTGATACCTGCCTGGAGATGACGCGTCTTGGGCTGAATCAGGGCACGGCAGGCAACGTCAGCGTGCGTTACCGCGACGGCATGCTGATTACCCCGACCGGTATCCCCTATGAGCAGCTGCGCTGCGATCAAATCGTCTATGTGGATGGCGAGGGGCAGCATGAAGAGGGCAAGCTGCCCTCCAGCGAATGGCGTTTTCATCTGGCCGCCTATCAGGCCCGCCCTGATGCCAATGCGGTGGTCCATAATCACGCGATTCACTGTACCGCCGTGTCGATCCTGAACCGACCGATCCCGGCGATCCACTACATGATCGCCGCCGCCGGCGGCAACACGATCCCCTGTGCCCCCTACGCGACGTTTGGTACCCGTACCCTGTCGGATTACGTGACTGAGGCGCTGAAATACCGCAGGGCGACGCTGCTGCAGCACCACGGCCTGATCGCCTGTGGAGAAAACCTGCAGAAGGCGCTGTGGCTGGCGCACGAGGTCGAGGTGCTGGCCCAGCTGTACCTCGCCACCCTGGCGATCGTCGATCCGGTGCCGGTGCTCTCCGATGAGGAGATCGCGGTGGTGCTGGAGAAATTCAAAACCTATGGCCTGCGTATTGAAGAGTGAGGGGGAGTGACCATGGCACATCGCATGATCCTGAACGAAACGGCCTGGTTTGGCCGCGGCGCCATCGCCGAGCTGCCTGCGGAGATCCAGCGGCGCGGCTACCGTAAGGCGCTGATCGTCACCGACGCCACGCTGGTCGCCTGCGGCGCCGTCGCCCGGGTGACAAAGCACCTGGATAGCGCCGGCCTGGCCTACGCCCTGTTCGACGGGGTGGTGCCCAACCCGACGATCCGGGTGGTACAGCAGGGGTTGGCGGTATTCCGCGACAGCGGGGCCGACTACCTGATCGCCATCGGCGGCGGTTCGCCGCAGGATACCTGCAAGGCGATCGGGATCATCAGTAATAATCCGGCGTTCGAGGATGTACGCAGCCTGGAAGGGTTGTCGCCGACCACGCGTCCGAGCGTGCCGATTCTGGCGGTGCCGACCACCGCGGGAACTGCGGCGGAAGTGACCATTAACTATGTGATCACCGATGAAGAGCAGCGGCGTAAGTTTGTCTGCGTCGATCCGCATGACATTCCCCAGGCGGCCTTTATCGATGCCGATATGATGGACGGTATGCCGCCGGCGCTGAAGGCGGCCACCGGCGTCGATGCGCTGACCCATGCGATAGAGGGCTATATCACCCGCGGCGCCTGGGCGCTGACCGACGCGCTGCACCTGAAGGCTATCGAGATGATCGGCGGTGCGCTGCGCGCATCGGTGAACGGCGATGCCGAGGCGGGCGCGACGATGGCGCTGGGGCAGTACGTCGCCGGCATGGGCTTTTCCAACGTGGGGCTGGGGCTGGTACACGGCATGGCGCATCCGCTGGGCGCGTTTTATAACACGCCGCACGGCGTGGCCAATGCCATTTTGCTGCCCCACGTAATGCGCTATAACGCCGGCGCCTGCGGCGAGAAGTTCCGCGATATCGCCCGCGCGCTGGGGGTCGCCTGCGACGATCTTAGCCTGGATCAGGCCGCGGCGGCGGCGATCGCCGCGGTCGAGGCGTTAAACCGGGACGTAGGGATCCCGCCGAGCCTGCGTGAGGTCGGGGTATGTGAAGAGGATATCGTGCGTCTGGCGGAGGCCGCGCTGGCGGACGTCTGCACCGGCGGTAACCCGCGCAGCGCGACGCTGCGGGATATCGAGCAGCTTTACCGTCAGGCTTACTGAGTCGGCGTGTTTAAAAGCAACGGGGCGCCCTATCGCGCCCCGTTAGTCATGGGAGAGGGCGCTTAGCGTTGCTTCAGCAGCTGGGCGACCTGGAACAGGCTGAAAGAGCTGAACAGCATTTCGATACCGACGATCATGGTGACCAGCAGTATGGAGCCCTGTGGTCCGGCGCTTATCAGCATCCAGGCGATCAGGAGATCCAGCAGGCCGATGATGACCTGCAGCCAGCCGCCGTGGGCGCCCTTGAGCTTAACGCCGGCCATCAGGCGGGCGATCCCCCCCAGCGCAAACAGGGTCGCGACCAGGACCGCGACGGTGAACAGGCCGACCTCTGGGCTGCGGATGAAGATAAAGCCCATCACCAGATAGGCAGCGCCCATTAATATCCCACCGATCATCGGCCAGAGGTTATTGGCCCGATTGGCAATCATGCCGATGATAAGCCCTACGCCGCTGAGCAGCAGCAGAATGCCGACCACGGCGCTCAGGGCGTTGCCGGAGGCCAGCGGACGGAACAGGCAGAACAGGCCGCCGAGCAGCAGCAGCAGCGACAGGATCAGCAGTGAGACGCGCTGTTGCTTAAGGAAGCGCGGATCCAGCTGCAGCAGACGGTTGCGATCGAAGTAAATCATGGTGACTCCCTAACCCGCCAAACGGGCGTTCCTGACAGGGGACCCGGTGCCCCGCTGTCCCGTTAGATGGTGCATCACACCGTCGCATACGTTAACGGTATGTTTGCTATTAATAATCCATGATCGGCCAGGCTGCAAAAAAAGAGTGCAGTCGCAGGAGAATGGCCCTGGCAACGGTGACTTCCAGCGCGTAACCGTGAAGCGACAGTATTTTCTGCCGGGAGTATAGGCAGTATGGCGTTTTTTTCCTCACCCGTTCGCCGCGGAGGGATCTGCCTGTTGCCGCTGCGCGCGACACAGGCGTACACTGGCGCGCCGCCGCCCCGTACCGCGCAGGGACGGCCGTCGTAGGGATGTTCCCCCAGTCATGTGCGCGGTGTCGTTTTTCCGAGTAATTCAGTATGATCGTTAGACCCCCCCAGCACTGGTTCCGGCGCCTGTTCGTCTGGCACGGTTCGGTGTTGCCGAATATTCTTTTTCGTCTCAGCCTTAATTTCATGGTCTCTTGCCTGGCGGTGATGTGCTACCTGTGGCATGAGGATTTTAACGTTAACCTGACGCTGGGCCCCTTCAGCCTGCTGGGGGTGGCCATCGCCATCTTCCTCGGCTTTCGCAATAACGCCAGCTATGCCCGCTTTATTGAGGCGCGGGTGCTGTGGGGATCGCTGCTGATCACCACCCGCTCTCTGATGCGCCAGGCCATCAGTCTGATGCCGCATCCGGGCGGCGAGCATCGGCGCTTCGCCATGCTGCTGACCGCGTTCTCCTATGCGCTGAAGCACCATCTGCGCCATGAACCGATGGCCATGGAGCTGACCCGTCTGCTGCCCTCGCAGGATAAGGCGGCGGTGCTGGGGAGCTGCTCCCCCTGTAACCGGCTGCTGCAGCTGATGGGGCAGTGGCTGGGCGAGCAGCGTCGGCGCGGCTACCTGAGCGATATCGACTTCCAGACCATCGACACTAACCTGAACCAGCTGTCGGTGATCCTGGGGGGCTGTGAGCGCATCTCCAATACGCCGATCCCGTTCGCCTATAGCCTGATAGTCCATCGCACGGTGTATGTGTTCTGCGCGCTGCTGCCCTTTGCTCTGGTCTCCGATCTGCACTATATGACGCCGCTGGTTTCGGTGTTTATCTCGTATACCTTCATCGCCCTGGATGCCCTGGCGGAGGAGCTAGAGGACCCGTTTGGCATCGAGGCCAACGACCTGCCCCTGAACGCGATGGCCCATACGATCGAGGCGAACCTGCGCGATATGATCAACGATCATACCCACCTGGCGCGTATCTGCCCCGACAGCCACTGTCGGCTGGACTGAGTCTCTCCCGCGCAAAAAAAAACGGGCGGATAATTCCGCCCGAAATCGATTTTCGTCTGTTTTTATTGTTATCCGGCAATGGGCCCTGGTGTGGCGGCCGGTGATACGCGCTCGACGGCGTTGAGGTCGGCATCCTGCTGAACCAGCGCCAGCAGCAGCTGGCTCAGGGCGCCGTAGAAACCAAACGGATCGTAGCGGACACAGCGTGCGCTGAACGCCGGCAGCCAGCCGAGCAGCAGGTTCAGGGTGGTACGGCGTAGCTGCATCCGTTCGCTCTCCTGGTGCTCCGGCTGCTCTGCGCTGGCGAAGCTCAGATGGCTGAGCAGCTCCAGGAAGATGGACAGGTGATCCTCCGGCTCGTGAAAGTCGGCGTTCAGCTGCATGCCGGCCTGGCGCAGCAGGGACTGCATCTCCACGCAGATCGCCTGGCGAAAGCGCGGCGTCTCTCCCTGATAGCAGGAGGCATAGGGCAGCGCCGCCCGCTTCTGCGACAGCAAAAACAGACCGGCGAAGTCTGCCGCCAGCTCCAGACGGGCGTCCGGGCGCGTCTCCAGCGCGGCGAGCGCCGCCTGCAGGTGCTGCAGCGCCGGGCGCAGGGGCGCCTGCTGGCAGAGCAGGTCGAGCCAGGCCTGCGTATCGGGCGAGCGCAGACGGGCCAGCTGCGCCTCGTCCGCTTCGTGGGCGAACAGCCCGGCCAGCCAGGCGTACAGGCAGGCATAGTGCTGCGCCGTCAACGGGCCGGCGGTGCTCATGGCGTCTCCTCCGTCTGCAGTGGTACGTACTGACACTGCGCCACCATCTCCTGCGGGCCATTGAAGGCGGTGACCGGATCCAGCGGGCCGCGGTACTTCTCCACCTCAACGATGGCGGTATGGGCGCTGGTGGCCTGGGCCAGCCGCGAAGAGCCGATATCCAGCGTCAGGACATTGGGGTTGCCGTATTTACACAGGGCCCCCGCCACGCCGCCGCGGTCCGGGTCGTACCATGCGCCTTCGTGGATGCGGATCACCCCGGGCACATAGCGATCGGAGACCACGGCCCCGGCCAGAACCTGGCCGCGATCGTTGAATACCCGGACGATATCGCCGTTGCGGATCCCGCGCGCGTCGGCGTCCTGCGGACTGATAAAGACCGGCTCGCGTCCACCGACGCTGTAGTGCGCCCGCAGCGTCGGCGATTCGCACAGCTGCGAGTGCAGACGGAAGTCCGGGTGCACCGACTGCAGGTGCAGCGGAAAGCGCGCCGAGCCGGGGCCGCCGTGGGAGCGTTCGGCCTTTTCGAACCACATCGGGTGGCCCTGGCAGTCGCCGTAGTGCATATCGGCAATGCTCTTGGAGTAGATCTCGATCAGGCCGCTCGGGGTGCCCAGCGGCTCCAGATCCGGATCGTCGCGGAAGGCCTGATGACGCACGAACAGCTGCGGATCGTCAAACTCGATATAGCCGCTGCCGTTCCAGAAGGCGTCAAACGTCGGCAGGTGGATCCCGCGGCCTTTGCCCTGCTGCGCGCCCTCTTGATAGATCCGCTTGATCCAGCCCATTTCGTCCAGCCCTTCGGTGAAGGCCTGCTCACGGTTAAAGCGTCGGCACAGCTCGCGGAAGATATCGAAGTCGCTACGCGCCTCAAACTGGGGCGGTACCAGCTGTTTCATCGCCAGAATGCCGCGGTTGGAGTGGTTGCCGTACTGATCCAGATCGTTGCGCTCAAACTGGGTGGTGGCCGGCAGGACGATGTCGGCGAAGCGGCAGGTGGAGGTCCACTGGTTGTCGATGGCGACGACGGTCTCCAGCGTCTGCCAGCCGGCGATCATGCGGTTGATCTGCTGGTGACGGTGGAACGGGTTGGTGCCGGCGAAGACGCACATTTTCAGCGCCGGTAGGGTCACCTGTTTACCGTTCCAGTCGATTTTTTTGCCCGGCTCCAGCATGGCATCGATAAAGCGGGCGATGGGAATGGTGCTGCTGGCGCCGCGGTAGTCGCTGCTGTTGTGCAGCGGCGGGATGGTGGTGGCGCCGGAGAAGCCGCTGAGGATGATCCCTTTGCGGCTCGGGGTGCCCGCGCCGTTGTAGTGCCAGCCAAAGCCAAAGCCGCCGCCCGGCAGGCCGATTTGTCCCAGCATGGCGGCCAGCACCACGATCATCCACGACCACTGCTCGCCGTGCTGCATACGCTGTACGCACCAGCCGGCGATGATCTGAGTCCGTCCGGCGGCCATCTGGCGCGCCAGGGCACGGATGGTTTCGGCGTCGATGCCGGTCAGTTTGGCGGCCCACTCGGCATCCTTCGGCTGGCCGTCCTGCGTGCCCAGCAGATAGGGCAGGAACTGGTCGAAGCCGACGGTGTAGTTGTCCAGGAAGTGGGCGTCGTACAGCTTCTCGCTGTACAGGGTATGAGCCAGCGCCAGCTGCAGCGGCACATCGGTCTGGGGATTGACGGCGATATGCTGCACCTTGTCGCGCCCCAGGTAGTCATGGGTAGAGGAGACCACGGTATCGATGCTGACGACGCGGATCTCACCGTTTGCGACCTTCTCTTTCAGTTGGGCATAGTACTGATAGACATCGTGATCTGGGCACCACCAGTTGGCCTGCTGGTTCTTCAGCAGATCGGAGCCCCACAGAATAATGGTCTTGCTGTTTTTCAGCACCAGCGGCCAGGAGGTCTGCTGCTCATAGACCTCCATGGAGCCGACGACCCGCGGCAGGATCACCTGGGCGGCGCCGGTTGAGTAGTCACCGCCGGTGCCCACGCTGTTACCGTGCAGCGCCAGCGCCCGTCCCATCATGCCGGCGGCGTTGTGGAACATGCCGGTCGACTGCCAGCCGCTGCCGCTCAGCAGGGCGCTGGGGCCATAGGTGGTCTGGATGCGCTCCAGCTCCTGGTAGAACAGATCCAGCGCCTCGTCCCAGCTAACGCGGACGAAGCGGTTATCGCCGCGCTGGCGCGTATCGCTGAGGTGGCGCTTGCGCATCCAGTCGATCCGTACCATCGGGTAGCGGATACGGGCCGTATTGTGTACATGATCCGGCAGACCGGCCACCATCTTGGAGGGGTAGCTGTCCTTCTCAAAGGGTTTGGCGGCGACAAAGCGGCCATCCACCACCGTGGCGCGGATGGCGCCCCAGTGTGAACCGGTCAGGATCCCTTCCTGTACGCCGCCCGCGGCGGCCGTACCGGCCTGTGCCTGCGCGTCGCGGCTGACCAGCAGGGAGGGGCCAAACATGCCCAGGGCGGTGAGTCCGCCGAGCTGTGACAGAAAACGGCGGCGTGATATGCGGACACTTTCGTTATGGTTCATCGATTGTCTCTCCCTTAGTGTTTCTGATCGGCGCCGCCGGTGTCTGAGGCGTTCATTTGCAGATATTTGAGCAGGGTGCGCTCTTCCCGCTTGTCCAGGCTGGTGAAGCCGATCATGCCGTTGAGGGTGCCAATCCAGCCGTTGGCGTCAAAGTGTGCTTTCTCCGGCGCGCCGTGGCACTGGTTGCAGGTGCCGTTGTACAGCGCATCGGCATAGGCCCAGATCGGCTTGATGTTATTGACCAGGTCGCCTTTTTGTACCCAGGCGGTGGTCTGCAGCTTGCTCCACTCTACGCCGGTGGCGGCGACGGTGGTTTTCTCCAGCGTCTTGGCGTTCTGCTGTACCTGGTCACGGATAGAGGAGACGAAGATACGTTTGCCCGGCAGCAGGGACAGCACGCGCTGGCGGCCATTGGTCTCCGTCCAGCCTTCGATCTGCACCTGCAGCCAGTCGCCGTCGCGCTTCAGCACGGTGACTTCGGAGGCGGGCAGCAGGGAACCGGCCGGCTCTTTGTCGCCTTTGGCGGCGTAGATCGGCTTCATATCCAGGGTGTACAGGGTGTTGCCGTCATCGCTGGCCGTCTGACGTAGCTCGGCAAACTGCTTGCGGAAGCCGCTGCTCATGTCCGGCAGCTGATGCGCAATGCCCTTATGACAGTCGATGCAGGACTGATTATCCTTGGCGGCGATGGCCATCTGCTTGGCGGCCTCTGGATGCTGCTTGGCGTGATCCATCGCATCATAGTTATGACAGGAGCGGCAGGTCGCCGAGTTATTCTCTTTCATCCGCTTCCACTCCCGCTCGGCCAGCTCGGCGCGCTTGGCCTCGAACTTCTCCGGGGTGTCGATCGAATGGGCGATGAAGGTCTGGTAGATATCATTACTGGCTTCCAGTTTACGTTTCACCATGCCCGGCACATCGGGGGGAATGTGGCAGTCATGGCACTCGGCGCGCACGCCGGAGGCGTTTTTGAAATGTACCGACTGCTTATACTCTTGGTAGACCGGCTGCATGCTGTGGCAGCTGACGCAGAACTCGGTGCTGCTGGTCAGCTTGATGCCGACGTGCGGCAGAACGATCAGCGCCAGGCCGATGACGATGCCCAGCGCCAACAGCGCCAGTACCGACCAGCGCGCGCTGGGGCGATTCAGCCTGTTCCATAGATTTTTCATCGCAAGATCCTGTCATGATGAGGGAATTGGGGTTATACGCGATCTTATTGTTTAAATATGAACAGGGTCACTGGTCAGCGTGAACACGATACGTCAGAATATGAACAGATATGAACAGCTAACGGTGGGCCGTGGCCATGACGCACCACATTGTGATTGTGGAAGATGAGCCGGTGACGCAGGCGCGTTTGCGCGACTACTTTGTCCAAGAGGGATACCAGGTCTCGGTGACCGCCAGCGGCGCTGGGCTGCGCGAGCTGATGCTGCTGCAGCCGGTCGATGTGATCCTGCTGGATATCAATCTGCCCGATGAGAACGGACTGATGCTGACGCGTGCGCTGCGCGAGCGCTCGACGGTGGGGATCATCCTGGTCACCGGCCGCTGCGATCGCATCGACCGTATCGTCGGTCTGGAGATGGGGGCGGATGATTACGTCACCAAGCCGCTGGAGCTGCGCGAGCTGGTGGTTCGGGTGAAGAACCTGCTGTGGCGCATCGATCTGGCGCGCCAGGCGCAGCCCGCGGCGGATAACTGCTATCTGTTCGCCGGCTACTGCCTGAACGTGTCGCGCCATACGCTGACGCTGGACGACGAGCCGATCCGGCTGACGCGCGCCGAGTATGAAATGCTGCTGGCCTTTGTGACCAATCCCGGCGCAATTTTAAGCCGAGAGCGGCTGCTGCGCATGCTTTCATCGCACCGGGTCGACAGCCCCGATGTGCGCACGGTGGATGTCTTAATCCGCCGTCTGCGCGCCAAGCTGCGCCCCGATCTGTTCGTGACCCAGCACGGCGAGGGCTATTTTCTGGCGGCCGAGGTCGCCTGACCGCGTCTTACTCTGCCTTCGGCGCGGGCTGATAGAGGTAGACCGGGCGAAAGCCCAGGGGAGAGAGCGAGCGGCGAACCAGCGCGCTGCTGACGTTGCGCTGGGTGAGCACCAGGATCGGCGGGCTGACGTTGTCCGGCACGCGCTCTCCCTGCAGCGTGCGCAGGGCTTGTTCGACGGCCAGCTCGCCCTGCCACACCATCTGGTCGCTGGCGGCGGCCAGAATGCGTCCGCGCTTCAGGCCGCGGTAAACCTGGTGCGAGAGATAGAATGAGACGATGGTCAGCGGCGTGGCGCGGTTACGCCCCTCGCCCATGGCGACTTCGGCGGCGATCGCGGTACCGGCCACCACATCGATATCCGGGTGGCGCTCCAGCATGTCCTGCAGCAGATTGCGCTGCACCTCGATGTCATTGTCGCCGTAGGCGACGTCCACGATCTGCAGGCGGCTGCCGCTCAGCGCCGCCTTAAAGCCATCGCTCATCTCCCGGCTGCCGCCGGCGTCGCGCGGGCCGGGCATCAGCAGAACCTTGAGCGGGCGCTGGCCGAGGCGCTGCGCCAGATAGCGTCCCGGCTGATAGCCCATCTGGAACCACGGGACGCCGATCCGGGTGCGGATGGCGGGATCGTGCAGGGCGTTGACGACCTCGATCAGCGGGATCCCTGCGGCCAGCGTCGCCAGCGCCGGGAAGCGGGCCGTGCTGCTGCCGATCAGTATGGCATCGGCCCCCCAGTCGCGACACAGGGCCATCTGCTCGCGCTGGGTCGCCTGCTGACGATAGCCGCCGGCCTCGAATACCTTCAGCGTCACGCCCAGTCGGTCGGCGGCCCGGATCATTCCATCGTTGATCGAGAGCCAGTAGGCATCTTTTAGGCTGGGGTAGAGGGCGCACAGCTTCCAGCGCTTAACCGCGTGCAGCGGGGGTTGGCGCAGCTGAACGGACTGACGATCCGACGGCCAGCGCAGCAGCGGAGCATCGGCGTGCGCCGTCGCGGTGGACAGCCAAAGCAGACATAGGAACAGGGTGTGCCGTCGGTACATAATAGCCTCGTGATGGGTAAGCCTTTATGCTAGTGCCTTATCACGGATTAACTCAACGTTTTTACGACGCGGGAGCGCTATGGGGACGCCTTCTCTGACTCGCCGGCTATGGCTGGCTTTTGCGCTGATGGCGGCGTTAACCTTGGGCAGCGTGCTGGTGGGCTGGTTTAGCCTGCACTACGTGGGCCGGGTGGAGCAGGCCAATACGCAGGCCCTGCTGCCGACCATGAACATGGCGCGCCAGCTGAGCGAGGCCGGTGCCTATGAGCTGTTTTCGGCCCAGAGCCTGAGCAATGCGGACAGCGAACGGGAGTGGCTGGCTCAGGGGCAGATGTTGACGGCGCAGAGCCTGAAGATCAGCCGTCTGCTGGATGAGCTGCGCCGCCAGGGATTCGATATCGATACCATCGCCCAGCAGGAGACGGAGATCACCCGTTCGCTGGGAGAGCAGGGGGCGCTGGTGGGTCAGCGTCTGCAGCTGCGTATGCGTGCGCGGGCGCTCAGCGCGCAGGTGGCGGCGGCGGCAGAGCAGATTGCCGAGCTGGCCAAAGGGCAGGCCAGCAACGCGGCGACGGCCGCCGGTGCGACCCAGGCGGGTATCTATGATCTGATTGAGCAGCGACGGGCAGCGGCGGCGGAGCAGGCGCTGGATCGGCTGATCGATATCGATCTGGAGTACCTGAATCAGATGAGCGAGCTACGCCTGAGCGCGCTGCGGGTCCAGCAGATGATCATGGCGCTGGAGAGCGACAGCGGCCGTCTGGCGCTGAGCGAACAGGAGGAGCGCTTGGCACAGGCGCTGCGCATCCTGCAGCGCCGCCAGCAGCGGGTTGAGGATCCGCGCATTCGCGCCCAGATAGCGCAGGCGCTGGGGCAGGTTGCGCAGTACCGTACGCTGGTCGATCTGTACCGCCAGGATAATGATATTTACGCCCGGCTACAGGCGCTGTCACAGAACAATCTGGATCTCTTTACCCGCTTTAGCGCGGAGATAAGCCGCCAGGTGAGCGATATTGAGCTGCGCAATGCCGCCGCACTAGAGCACCTGCAGCAGGCGCGTCGTCTGGGGTTGACCTGGCTGACGCTGCTGGGGGGCGCCGGGCTGCTGGCGCTGTGCCTGATCCTGTGGCGCGTGGTTTACCGCTCGCTCTCTCAGCCGCTGGCCCATCAGACGGCCGCGCTGCAGCGCCTGCTGGACGGCGACTTCGACTCCCCCTTTCCCGATCGCGCCGGGGTGCGCGAGCTGGATACTATCGGACGTCTTATGGAGGCATTTCGCACCAGCGTACGCGCCCTGCGTCATCAGCGTCAGCATCTGGCCGATCTGGTACAGATGCGCACCGCCGAGCTGCAGGCGCTGGTGGTTGAGCACCGTCAGGCCCGCGCAGAGGCGGAGAACGCCGATCGGGCCAAGTCGGCGTTTCTGGCGGCGATGAGCCACGAGATCCGTACGCCGCTGCACGGCATTCTGGGCACCGCCCAGCTGCTGGCAGAGCAGCCGATCTCTCCCCAGAGCCGGGGCTATGTCCAGGCGATCAACGACTCCGGTGAGTCGCTGCTGGCGGTGTTGAACGATGTGCTGGACTATTCGGCTATCGAAGCCGGCAGCAGTAGCGTGGTGCTAAACGATGAGCCGTTTTCACCGCGCCAGCTGCTGGACAGTCTGCTGCGTCTGGCGGAGGGGCGGCTGCGCGAGCGTCCGCTTCGCCTGGCGCATGACTACGCTGATGCGTTACCGGCCTGGCTGCAGGGCGATCCGCGCCGGATTCGCCAGATCGTCATGAACCTGCTGAACAACGCCCTGCGTTTTACCGAGCGCGGGGTGATTTGCGTGAGCTGCGGCTGCGATGAGACGCACTGGTGGATAGCGGTTCAGGACAGCGGCTGCGGCATCGACCCGGCGCAGCAGGCGGCCATATTTCAGCCATTTGTGCAGCTGAGCGCCCGACGCGGCGGTACGGGGCTGGGGTTGGCCATCTGCCGCGGCCTGGCGCAGGCCATGGCGGGAAGTCTGGAGCTGAGCAGTACCCCGGGCAAGGGGAGCCGCTTTTGCCTGCGTTTACCGCTGCGTCGGGCGGCGCTGCCGCCGCCGGAGGCGCCTGCGCAGGCATGGTCGCTGGTCGGTCGCCGTCTGCTGCTGATCGAGGATAATCCGCTTAGCCAGCGTATCAGCGCAGAGATGCTGCAGAGCGCGGGCGTTCAGGTTCATATCGCCGGTAGCGCCGCGGAGGCGCAGGCCTTACTGGCGCGGGATACGGCGTTCGATGCGGCGCTGGTGGATTTTGATCTGCCGGACAGCGACGGACCTACGCTGGCGCGCCAGATGGCAGAGGCCTACCCGCAGCTGAAGCGCATCGGTTTTAGCGCGCATGTGCTGGATGAGGCTCAGCATCGACGGATCCGTCCACTGTTTTGCGGCATGATCCAAAAGCCGGTGCCGCGGGCAGAGCTGTGTCGCTTGATTGCCCATGCGCTGGCCGACGGTGAGCACAGTACTGTGCGACCGACCCGCATAGTGCGGCAGATCGCAGCACCGCTGGATGACGAACAGCTAGCGGAGGATGTGGCGACCTTTGGCCAGCCGTGCCTGACGGAGTGGCTGGCGCTGTTTCGTCAGCACTCGCTACCGCTGCTGGCTGAGATTGCAGCGGCCCGCGCCGCGGGAGACGCCGACCAGGTGAAGGGGCTTGCGCACCGCCTGAAGAGCAGCTGTGCTAGCCTGGGAATGCGCGGCGTAGCGGATGCCTGCCTGGCGCTGGAGCGAGCCCCGCTGACGGCGGCGGCGCTTGACGAGCCGATCCGGGAGGGACTGGCGGCGCTGGAGGCATGGCTGGCGAAAGTCTCAGAATCGGATGACGGCAAGATAACGTGATTACCAGTATGATGAGAGGAGATATCATGGTATTGGTGCCCGGCGTCGAGGTGCCGTCACGGAGCGATGGCGAAGCGTCTACGGGATAAGGAGCAAAGGATGTGGCAGTTAAAGCGGCAGGCGCCGGCGTTGCATAAAAAAACGCGGCGGATAAATCTCGGCTGGGCGATCGCCCTGCTGCTGCTGGGAGGCAGCATGGCGCTAGCCGCCGTGATCTACCTGATTATCAGCGCGCTATAGCGTCTGTGGGCCCTTGCCCTACCACGAGGTCGGGGCATGGGCCAACAGCCGGAGACTCGCACGATCTTCATGACGAGGCTCCCGGGGATTTTGCCTCTTCAAGGTGTTCCGTTTCACGGTCACGCTTAAGCTCGCCTTTGCCGATAGTGGGGTATCGCGCCTGGAAAACCACGCTTCAGATGTCATCTGCTGCCGTTTCGGTCTTTGCTGGGCTTTATCGTGAGGCTTATTCGGTACTGCTGGGACGTGGGACTGGAGAAGGGTGAAGATGCTAACGACAGGGATGCCAGCAATCTCCCGATTCAAAAAGCAAAAACCCCGCCATAAGGCAGGGTTTTTAGAAGAAGTGGTGCCCGGACTCGGAATCGAACCAAGGACACGGGGATTTTCAATCCCCTGCTCTACCGACTGAGCTATCCGGGCAACGGGGCGCATTAAACCGTATTGCGCCCGGCGCGTCAACGATTTTATCGGCCTGGCAGTTCATCTGGAGATAAAATCAGCGTTTCCCCCACGGCCAGGCGAGAGCCGCGGCGCCTCGTTGTCAGCGCCTTATCGGGGGCTTGGCTACGGGCGTCGTACATTGTGCTCGCCGCCGTTTTGTCAGCTTTTGTCTCTGGGGTATCTGGAATCGCTGTTTTTCAGGCTAATGGCGATATCAACGCAGATGTTGAACGCGGTGCTAGCGCCGCAGGGGTAGCTAAGCGTGCTATTCTGTTAACGCTAGAAATAAATAATATGATTTAAAACATTAGGTTATTTATCTATGTAATGAAGATTAAATTTTGGACCCGCGCTGTACGCGGTGCAGGCCGGGGAGTGTGCGCTTTTTTTGCCGCTGAATGGCAGGGGAGGTGATGCAATTGACATGACTTGGTCGGCGTCTATAACTAAATGGGTCAGCGGGAGGAAAGTGTATAGCGCCTCCGCTGCAACGAGCGAGTTAACGATTTAACCAGTATGGGATAAACGGGCCAAGATTATGAAACGTATTTTGACAGCAACTGCTCTTTCTCTGGCGATGTTTTCTACCTTTACCTGGGCGGCCGACGCCGCGCCGACCGCGCCAGCGAGCGCCGCTGCAGCCGCCGCCGGTTTGTCTGCCCAACAGGTGCAGGATGTGGCTAAAGTGGCTCAGCAGGGCTTTACGGCAATGCGTGATATGCAGTATGCGCGCGTTGCGCTGTTCCGCGGCTATCCGGATGTTGCGACCAAGCTGACCGATCAGTCTGCGGGTCTGCTGGCCGACGATAGCACCGACTGGAAGTCCTTTATCAAGTCGGATAAAAAGGCGCCGCTGGCCGGTGATAACTATGTGATCATCAACGCGTCGATTGCGCTGTCTGAAGACTTTGTGGCGACGCCGGAGAAACAGAAGGCGATCGCCAAGGCGAACGAAAAGCTGAGCAAGGGCGATCGTAAGGGCGCGCTGGAAGAGCTGCGCTTAGCCGGCGTGGGGATTACCGAAACGCAGTATCTGATGCCGCTGAAGCAGACCCGTCAGGCCGTCGCTCATGCGCAGAGCCTGCTGAAGGCGGGCAAGTACTATGAGGCTAACCTGGCGCTGAAGGGCGCTGAAGAAGGGATTATTACCGACAGCGTAACGCTGGTCGACGGCAAATAATCGCCCGCGGTTTCCGTAGTGTGTTGTGTATGCCACCTCCTAGAGAGGTGGCTTTTTTGTGTCGTGAACCCCCGACTGTGCCGGGGGATATTTATGTTTTACGCGGCTTAGCTCAGGGCGTCATGCCGTCGGCAGTGGGCGATGTGCAGGATGTCCTGCGCCAGATGCAGCGCGATATCGACATCCTCACGTCGGCGGCTGACCAGCAGCCGGTTCAGACATCCCTCCTGCACCAGCTCCATCTGGTGTGCGACCAGTGAGGCATCGCCAATCTCACTCTCCTGCAGCAGGTGCAGCGTAAAATCAAACGACGCCTGCTTTTGCCGAGACGCCAGCTGATGGATCGGGTGGTCGGCGGCGGGGTACTGGATGCAGGCCGAAATAAACAGACAGCCGGGGAAACGCCCCTGCTCGACATGCTCTGCCAGCACCGGATAGCGGGCCAGGATTTTGTCATCGTGGCTCAGGGTGTCATTTAGCAGGAGCTGTCGGCGCCAGGTATCGATCTGCTGGCCGTGAAAACGCAGACAGTCGTACAGCAGGGCCTCGCTGTCTGGCCAGTAGCGGCGCGCCTGATCAAGGGGCAGCGTTTCGCTATCGATCAGGGCGGGCAGCGTGGCGTCGGCCAGACCATGTTGCTCCAGGCGCCGCAGCGCCTGCGTCAGGATGTGCTCCCGTTGCATTCGGTTCTCCTCATGATGAAGGGCGTCGCCCGTCACTGCGCCTGCGGCAGCTGCCGCAGGTGCGCCAGAAAACGCTCGGCGTCCATAAAACCGGTGACGCGTGCGTTGTCTAACGGCTGCCCATCGGGAGTGAAAAACAGGATCGACGGCAGTCCCAGTACGTTAAGCTGCTGCAGCAGCTGGGCGTGCTGCTCGGTATTGGCGGTCACGTTTGCCTGCAATAGCAGGGTGCCCGCCAGCTGGCTACGCACAGCATCATTGCTGAAGGTATATTTCTCAAACTCTTTGCAGGCGGTGCACCAGTCGGCATAGAAGTCCAGCATCACCGGCTGCCTGCGGGCCTTGGCCTGCGCCAGCGCCTGAGCCAGCTGCTGTGGGGAGTCGATAGGCTGGAACGCCAGGGTTTCATTGACGCCGGTGCTGGCGCGCGGCGCACCGTCGAAGACCCAATCCTGCAGCGGGCGGGCGCAGATCAGCGCGGCGCCCAGCAGCAGGATCTGCCAAAGGCGGGTACCGCGGCGGCGTGCGTGCAGGGAGAGGCTGAATCCCCACAGGAAGAAGGCGATGCCAAGCAGGCTCCACAGTCTCATGCCCCAGGCTTCGCCCAGTATACGCTCCAGCAGAAAGACCGGCAGCGCCAGGATCACAAAGCCAAATCCCTCTTTCACATGCTGCATCCACGGCCCGCTGCGCGGCAGCAGCCGGTTACCAAACAGCGTGACTGCGATAAGCGGGATCCCCATGCCCAGCGCGTAGAGGTAGAGCGTACCGCCGCCGACCCACAGGTTACCGCTTTGGGCGATATACAGCAGAATGGCGCTGAGGGGCGCGGTGGTGCAGGGAGAGCAGATCAGGCCGGCGAGGGCGCCCATCACGAAGACGCCGAGCAGCGACCCGCTGCGCTGGCGGTTGCTCCATAGCGTCAGCCGGGTTTGCAGCGAAGCGGGCAGCTGCAGGGTGAACGCCCCGAACATGGAGAGCGCCAGCAGGATAAACAGCAGCGAGAGGCCGATCAGCACGTAGGGGTGCTGAAACGCGGCCTGGAAGCGCAGCCCGGCGGCGGCCACCACCATGCCCAGCACGGTGTAGGTAATGGCCATTCCCTGTACATAGACCAGCGCCAGCAGGGCGGTATGCCCCCAGCCGTGGCGCTGTTTCTGGCCCAGGATCAGCGCGGATATCAAGGGGTACATCGGCAGGACGCAGGGGGTAAAGGCGATGCCGATGCCGATCAGCAGCGCCCACAGCGCCGGAAAGGGCAGCGTTGGCGCGTGCTCCGTGTTCGCCGTCGCCGCGCCGGGGGACGGTAAGGCGCCGGCGGTCGCGGTTATCGCCTCAAGGGGAATGCGCCGCGTCTCCGGCGGGTAGCAGAAGCCCGCGGCGGCGCAGCCCTGGTAGGTGACGCTTATCTCGCCCCCCGCCGCGGCGCTGAGCAGGGGCAGCGTCAGGCTGAGGCCGTCGCGGAAGATGGCGGTCTCCCCCTGAAACTCGTCGTGATGGGGGATCCCCGGCGGTAGCTGCCAAGGACCTAGCTGGGCCTGATGGGGCGTAATCCGGATCTGTTGACGGTACAGGTAATAGCCGGGCTGGATCTGCCAGCGCAGCGTCAGATGCTCGCCCCGTTGCTGAAAGTCAAAGGCAAAGGCCTGATTGACCGGAACAAAGCGAGGCTGCTCGCCGAACAGGGAGGCCTGGGCGGGCAGCAGGGTCGTAATAAACAGCGCAATCAGCGCAAAGATGCGTTGAGCCATGATAGGTAGTCTTGATCTCCTGCCTGCACCGGAATGACCAGTAGCTCCGGCGTTTGGTAAGGATGCTGATGTTTCAGATAGGCGAGCAGGGCCTGCTGATGGCGCCGTTCGCTTTTGATGATCATCTGTACTTCATACTCCTGCTCAAGCTTTCCTTCCCAGTAGTAGAGGGAGGTGGCGCCGGGGATCAGGGTCACGCAGGCCGCCAGCTTTTCGCCGAGCAGGGCGGCGGCAAGCTCCTGCGCGCAGGCTTCGTCCGGCGCAGTGCACAGAACCACGACGGCATCGCTGTGGTCAACGGGAACCGCCGCAGCGGCGGTAAAGGGAGTCACGGTCTGGGACATAGTGGACCTCGCGGCGTTGCCAGTGTTGATGATGATTTCGACACTATACCGTGAGGGGGGCGGGCTTGTCAGGCGCAAACGGGCGCAAAAATGACAACGGGGCGCAGTGCGCCCCGTTAACGTGATGTGTGCGAGATTACAGCATAACGCTGCCCAGCAGGAAGCCGAAGCAAACTGACAGGGCCACACCCAGGGTACCCGGGATGAAGAACGGGTGGTTAAAGACCAGTTTACCGATGCGGGTTGTACCGGTGTCATCCATCTGTACTGCGGCGACCAGCGTCGGGTAGGTCGGTAGGATGAACAGGCCAGACACCGCGGCGAAGGAGGCAACGGCGGTCAGCGGAGAGACGTTCAGGGCCAGGGCCATCGGCATCAGCGCCTTCGCGGTAGCGGCCTGAGAGTACAGCAGGGCAGAGGCGAAGAAGAAGATGACGGCCAGCAGCCACGGATGATTCTGGATAACGGTACCGGCGGTTTCTTTGATCCAGTCGATGTTGGCAGAAACGAAGGTATCGCCCAGCCAAGCCACGCCCAAGATACAGATACAGGCGCTCATACCGGCTTTGAACGTGCTGGAGTTCAGTACGTTATCGGTATCGACACGGCAGATGATGGTGGTCAGGGTGGCCACGCTCAGCATGATGATCAGGATGGCGTTGGTGGTGTTCATCAGCGGTTTGGCAACCAGGCCCAGGCTCGGGCTGTTGATGATGGCATAGGCCACCACGGCAACAACGCCCAGCAGGAACAGCCATACAGAGGTCTGTGCGCCTTTTTTGATTTCAATCTGCTTGTCGCCGCGCAGCGTGATCAGACCCTCTTCCAGACGCTTGCGGTATACCGGATCGTTGGACAGTTTGGAGTCAAAGCACCAGGAGACGATCAGAGACATCACCAGGACCGCCAGGAAGGTGGACGGCAGCACAACCATCAGCAGATGGAGGTAGCTGATACCGTGGCCTTCCATCACGGAAGACATGTAAACCACGGCGGCAGAGATCGGTGATGCGGTAATGGCGATCTGTGCGGATACCACGGCGGTGGAGAGCGGACGGCATGGTTTGATACCCTGCTCTTTAGCGACTTCGGCGATAACCGGCAGCGCAGACAGGGAGATGTTGCCGGTACCGGCGAAGATGGTCAGGAGGTAGGTGACGATCGGCGCCAGAATGGTGATGTATTTCGGGTTCTTACGCAGAACTTTTTCAGTCTGGTGAACCAGGTAGTCCATACCACCGGCAACCTGCATTGCAGAGATAGCGGCGATAACGGCCATGATGATAGAGATTACGTCGAACGGAATTTTACCCGGTGCAACGCCGATGGCGGCCAGCACCAATACCCCGAGACCACCGGCGAAGCCGATCCCGATCCCGCCCAGTCTGGCCCCCAAGAAAATCGCCAGCAGAACAATTACCAGTTCTAGAACTAGCATAGTGTTTCTCCTTAAAATGTAATGATAATAATTCTTGTTTTACTCTCAACTCTGTCAATAAAAAGGCACGGCTGACCATGGGACCAGACGTGCCTTTAACAATCCGATGCGTTAATTATTTTTCGCTTTCATCGGTATAGCGTTTAGCTTTGTAAGCCGGGTGCATCAGGTTTTCAACAGAGAAAATGTCGTCCAGCTGCGCTTCAGTCAGCAGGCCGCGCTCCAGCACAACTTCGCGTACGCTCTTACCGGTTTCAGCACAGATTTTACCTACGATATCACCATTGTGGTGACCGATGAACGGGTTCAGGTAGGTAACGATACCGATAGAGTTGAAGACGAATTTTTCGCAGGTTTCTTTGTTGGCAGTGATGCCGTCGATGCATTTCTCACGCAGGTTGTAGCAACCGTTGGTCAGCAGAGAGATGGATTCGAACATAGCCTGGCCGATAACCGGCTCCATAACGTTCAGCTGCAGCTGACCGGCTTCTGCTGCCATGGTGACGCAGGTGTCGTTACCGATGACTTTGAAGCACAGCTGGTTAACCACTTCCGGCACAACCGGGTTAACTTTAGCCGGCATGATGGAGGAACCCGCCTGCAGCTCCGGCAGGTTGATTTCGTTCAGGCCAGCGCGCGGACCAGAGGAGAGCAGACGCAGGTCATTACAGATTTTGGACAGTTTAACCGCGGTGCGTTTCAGCGCGCCGTGAACCATCACGTAGGAACCGCAGTCAGAGGTGGCTTCGATCAGGTCTTCAGCCGGTACGCACGGCAGGCCGCTGACTTCAGCCAGCTTCTGCACGGCCAGTTTCTGGTAGCCTTCCGGCGTGTTCAGACCGGTACCGATAGCGGTAGCGCCCAGGTTGACTTCCAGCAGCAGTTCAGCGGTGCGCTGCAGGTTTTTCACTTCTTCGTTCAGCAGTACGCTGAATGCGTGGAATTCCTGGCCCAGGGTCATCGGTACGGCGTCCTGCAGCTGGGTACGGCCCATCTTCAGGATGTTTTTGAATTCGTCAGCTTTACGGTCAACGCCTTCACGCAGGTTTTTGATCGCGTCGATCAGCTTCATGATGGAAGCGTAAACGGCGATGCGGAAACCGGTCGGGTAAGCGTCGTTGGTAGACTGGCATTTGTTCAGGTGGTCGTTCGGGTTCAGGTACTGGTATTCACCTTTTTTGTGACCCAGCAGCTCCAGACCGATGTTGGCCAGCACTTCGTTGGTGTTCATGTTAACGGAGGTACCGGCGCCGCCCTGGAAAACATCTACCGGGAACTGGTCCATGCATTTGCCGTTGTTCAGGACTTCGTCGCAGGCCAGGATGATGGTATCAGCAATTTTACGCGGGATAGTCTGCAGTTCACGGTTAGCCAGCGCTGCCGCTTTTTTAACCATAACCATGCCGCGAACAAATTCAGGAATATCGCTGATTTTGTCGTTGCTGATGTAGAAGTTTTCCATCGCACGCAGGGTGTGAACGCCATAATAAGCGTCTGCGGGAACTTCACGAGTGCCTAATAGATCTTCTTCAATACGGATGTTATTTGACATGAGAACCTTCTTTCATTGATGCCGAATAGTAAATTAGCTAATAAATTAATTTTCTTTAAGGAACAACAGAGAGAATTCACCGTTCTCTCTTTTATGGACACGATCATATGCTGCTAGGAGGGAAAAGTATGAACCTAGATCACTATATGGTGTATCTTATCCCTTTGATTCTCATATCTGTGATAATACTCACAGATAATGTAAATAACTAACAAGAGTTAGCGAAAAAACAGCGATTAAAATAACACCATACGAATTATATGGACGTTTTTTTTGACTCCAATATAATTTTATTTTTAAAGTACTCGTTTTTTATTTACATTCGTGTAAACAATGAAACAGTCGTTTAAATAGGAGACACCGTTTGCGCTGGTTGCCCTTTATCCTGATATTTTTTTATGTCTATATTGAAATATCGATCTTTATCAAAGTCGCTGCCGTTTTAGGCGTTGCATTGACGCTGCTGCTGGTGATCTTGACCTCCTGCCTCGGTGCATCGCTGGTGCGTAATCAGGGAATGAAGACGCTGATGCAGATGCAGCAGAAGCTGGCGATGGGGGAGAGCCCCGCCGCAGAGATGATTAAAAGCGTGTCGCTGGTGATGGCGGGTCTGCTGCTGCTGCTGCCGGGGTTCTTTACGGACTTCCTCGGCCTGCTGCTGATGCTGCCGCCGGTGCAGAAGCGCTTGGCGCTGAAGCTGCTTCCTTATTTCCGTATCTACCGCAGCGGTGGTCCGGGCGATGGCGGCGGACCGGGCGGTGGACCGGGCGGCGGCGGCCATACCTTTGACGGTGAGTTTGAGCGCAAGGATGACGATCGTCAGCGTCTGGATAATAAATGAATCCCCTCGGCCCGCCTTTCCGGCGGGCCGCTGTCATTTCTGGGTTGCATCTTCGGCTTTCGCAGGTTAAAAAAAAGCGAATTTTTTTGTCGCGCCCCCTTGAAGGTGGGAAGCGGCGCCCCAATCTAGCAAAGCATGAGTCCGGAGCGTGGCGTCATCGCCCGTGTCTGGCTTTCAACCCTAAACGATATGGACTTTCTCAAAGGAGAGCTATCAATGAAAATTCGTCCATTGCATGACCGTGTGATCGTCAAGCGCAAAGAAGTTGAGTCCAAGTCTGCTGGCGGCATCGTTCTGACCGGTTCCGCAGCGGGCAAATCCACGCGTGGTGAAGTCATCGCCGTGGGTCATGGTCGCATTCTGGAGAATGGCGACGTGAAACCGCTGGACGTGAAGGTCGGTGACACCGTGATTTTCAACGATGGTTATGGCGTGAAAGCCGAGAAGATCGACAATGAAGAAGTGTTGATCATGTCCGAAAGCGACATTCTGGCCATCGTTGAGGCGTAATCGCCGCATCCGCATAGCGCTCGCAATATCCAATTGAACGAATTTAAGGGACAAAGATAATGGCAGCTAAAGACGTAAAATTTGGTAATGACGCCCGCGTAAAAATGCTGCGCGGCGTGAACGTTCTGGCAGACGCAGTGAAAGTGACCCTGGGTCCGAAAGGCCGTAATGTGGTCCTGGATAAATCCTTCGGGTCTCCGACCATCACCAAAGACGGCGTGTCCGTTGCGCGTGAAATCGAACTGGAAGACAAGTTCGAGAACATGGGCGCGCAGATGGTGAAAGAAGTCGCCTCCAAGGCGAATGACGCCGCCGGTGACGGCACCACCACCGCAACCGTACTGGCACAGGCTATCGTTAACGAAGGTCTGAAAGCCGTGGCTGCGGGTATGAACCCGATGGATCTGAAGCGCGGCATCGACAAAGCCGTGACCGCCGCCGTTGAAGAGCTGAAGGCGCTGTCTGTACCGTGCTCTGACTCTAAAGCCATTGCGCAGGTAGGGACCATCTCCGCCAACGCCGACGACACCGTGGGCCAGCTGATCGCTGAAGCCATGGAAAAAGTGGGTAAAGAAGGCGTTATCACCGTTGAAGAAGGCACCGGTCTGCAGGACGAGCTGGACGTGGTTGAAGGTATGCAGTTCGATCGCGGCTACCTGTCTCCGTACTTCATCAACAAGCCGGAAACCGGCGCCGTTGAGCTGGAAAGCCCGTTCATTCTGCTGGCTGACAAGAAGATCTCCAACATCCGCGAAATGCTGCCGGTGCTGGAAGCCGTTGCTAAAGCCGGTAAGCCGCTGCTGATCATCGCCGAAGACGTTGAAGGCGAAGCGCTGGCGACCCTGGTGGTCAACAACATGCGCGGTATCGTGAAAGTGGCTGCGGTGAAAGCGCCGGGCTTCGGCGATCGTCGTAAGGCGATGCTGCAGGATATCGCTACCCTGACCGCCGGTACCGTTATCTCTGAAGAGATCGGTATGGAGTTGGAAAAAGCGACGCTGGAAGATCTGGGCCAGGCTAAACGCGTGGTCATCAACAAAGACACCACCATTATCATCGATGGCGTGGGCGAAGAGTCTGCCATTCAGGGTCGTGTTACTCAGATCCGTCAGCAGATCGAAGAAGCGACCTCTGACTACGATCGTGAAAAACTGCAGGAGCGCGTGGCTAAACTGGCGGGCGGCGTAGCCGTTATCAAGGTTGGCGCGGCAACTGAAGTTGAAATGAAAGAGAAGAAAGCACGCGTAGAAGACGCCCTGCACGCAACCCGTGCTGCGGTGGAAGAAGGCGTGGTGGCCGGCGGCGGCGTGGCGCTGGTTCGCGTAGCGGCCAAGCTGGTTGATCTGAAAGGCATCAACGAAGAGCAGAACGTCGGTATCAAGGTTGCGCTGCGCGCGATGGAAGCGCCGCTGCGTCAGATCGTGGCCAACGCCGGTGAAGAGCCGTCAGTGGTCACCAACAACGTGAAGGCCGGCGAAGGTAACTACGGCTATAACGCGGCGACCGAAGAGTACGGCGACATGATCGATATGGGTATCCTGGATCCGACCAAGGTAACCCGCTCTGCGCTGCAGTACGCTTCCTCTGTTGCCGGTCTGATGATCACCACCGAGTGCATGGTGACCGATCTGCCGAAGGAAGAGAAAGCTGACCTGGGTGCTGCCGGTATGGGTGGCATGGGCGGTATGGGCGGCATGATGTAATGCGCCGCGCGCCGCTGCTAGCCTAGCGGGCAGCGCATCGTGACCATGTCCCTCACCGGCCGTGGTCACGGCGTTGCCGCGGAAGCAGCACGAGAAAAAACGAATCCGGGCCTGAATACAGGCCCGGATTTTTTTTGCCATGTTGGCGCCCCCTGGCCTTAAGGCCCGTCGCCGAGGGCGATGAGATGAGAGACCGAGCGCTTGGCATGGGGAGGTCGATATACCCACATCAAACGCTCTGTCCGTCACACGCAGGCGGCGTTTACGCCGCTTGCGCCCGGGGCGTGACGGCGGTTCTATAGCTCATAATGCTCCGCCTCAACGTTAATGTGATCCGTCACAATTGCGCTCAGCGCCGCCATATCCTGCGCCTGATAATCGGTATGCGGCGGCGTGTCGCTGGTGCTTGCCTGGGTGAAGGTGCCGCTGGCGGTCGCCGTATTGCCCGCCGCGTCGGTCGCGGTGATGGTGTAAGGATTCTCGCCCGGTTTGACCTCCTGCGATGGCAGAGCGACCTGCCAGTTTTCACCGTCGATGCTGGCCTGATAGTCATGGCCATTCAGCGTCACCGTGATCTGTACGCTCTCCTGAGCGTCCACGGTACCTTTTAGGGTCACCGAGTCATCGAGGGTGTTGGCCTCAGCGTGCGCATTGGGCTGCGTGGGGGGAAAGGTATCGACGGTTAACTGATGGTGCAGCTGACTTGCGTTACCTGCCGCATCTTTAGCCGTAATCGTATAGTCATAGGTGGCATCGGTAAGGGGATGATCGACCGTCAGTTGCCACTTCCCGGCATCATCTGCCGTCGTGACATACTCTTTATGGTCAATGGACAGGGATATTTCAGCATGGGCTTCCGCGCTCCCGGAAAACGTCGGCGTATTCTGCTGGGTGATACCCTCGCTAAGCGCTCCGCCGTCGGCGTCGGGCACCAGCGCTCCCTGCAGAGGCTCAGGGGGACGGGTATCAATGGTGAGAGTGTGGGTGGTAAGCGCGGAGGTATTCCCCGCGACATCGCTGGCCTGCAGCGTGTAGTGGTAGGTGCCGTCGCTCAGCGACGCGCTCTCGGGCAGCGTAAAATACCATGCGCCGCGGTTGTCTGACGGGATCAGATAGGTCTTCTGGTTGAGCGTCAGCATGATCATGGCATTCGGCTCCGTGGTTCCATTAAATACCGGCGTGGCCACCGCGATGATATTGTCACCGTCCGGATCCACCAATGCGCCGCCGTCAGGCGCCGCCGGTGCCTGGGTGTCAATGGTGATGCTGCCCTGGGTCTGCGCGGATACATTCCCCGCCTTATCGCTGGCCTGCAGCGTATAGTGGTAGGTGCCATCGCTCAGCGCCGCGCTCTCGGGCAGGGTAAAGCGCCAGGTTCCATCATCCGCGGCAGAGAAGCGATAGGTCTGATTATTGAGCGTCAGCGCGATCGTGGCATTCGGCTCGGTGGTTCCATTAAACATCGGCGTGGTGACCGTTGTAATATTGTCGCCAACGGTGCCGCTATCCGACGTTGATGACAATCCTCCGCCCGGCGCCGATGGTGCCTGGGTATCAATGGTCACCTGCGCGGTGGACGAGCTGGTGTTGCCGGCGTTATCGGTAGCGACCACGTGGTAGTCGTGGCTCCCCTCGTCCAGAGGACGGGTAAGGGGAATGCGCCATTGGCCACTGGCGTCGGCCGTCGTCGTATACAGATTGCCGGCGATGGTCAGCGTAATCGTCGCATGGGCGCTGCTAAGCCCGATCAGCGTTGGCGTGGTGTTGTTGGTGATACCATCTCCCACCGTGCCACTGTCGCTCTCGCTGGCCAATCCTCCGCCCGGCGCCGATGGTGCCTGGGTATCAATGGTCACCTGCGCGGTGGACGAGCTGGTGTTGCCGGCGCTATCGGTGGCGACCACGTGGTAGTCGTGGTTCCCCTCGCCCAGGGGATGGGTAAGGGGAATGCGCCATTGGCCGCTGGCGTCGGCCGTCGTCGTATACAGATTGCCGGCGATGGTCAGCGTAATCGTCGCATGGGCGTCGCTCAGTCCGATCAGCGTTGGCGTGGTGGTGTTGGTGATGCCATCCCCCACCGTGCCACTGTCGCTCTCGCTGGCTAATCCTTGTACCTGCAGATGACAGGCACGGTCCAGGGTGAGACTGCCGGTAAGCGGCGCGGACTGATTACCGGCGACATCTTTAATCACGATCTGGTAGGGATGGTCGCCTTCACTCAGGGGCGTCGTCACGGCAAGCTTCCAGTGGCCGCTCTGATCGGCAACGGTACGGTAGGTTTTCCCATCGATGGTGACAATAACGGTGACCCCGGCGGGCGCGGAGCCCGAGAAATTGGGGGTGGCGTTGTTGGTGATGCTGTCCTCCAGAGTGCCTGAGTCACTGTCTCGATCCAGCCCCCCGGTCACTTGGCCGATCAACGCCTCGGTTTTTATTGTGAGCGCCCCCTCGACGGGGGTACTGCTGTTCTCTGACCGATCCGTGACCGATACCCTGTAGTCGTGCTCTCCCTCGCCCAGCGGGGTGGTTACGGTGATTTGCCAGTTTCCGGCATGATCGGCGACCGTCGTATAGTCGTGACCGTCGATGTGCAGGGTGACGGTGGCACCAGGCTTGGTCTGTCCGATAAAGGTGGGTTTGTCTACATTGGTGATCGCGTCACCGGATACGCCGCTGTCTGACGCCGCACTGAGCCGTACCGTGGTCGTCGGCGGAAGATCGTCGATGGTGAACTGTCCATTGATCGCGGCGGTGGTGCCTGCCGTATTGGTGGCGGTAATGGTATAGGCATAGTGGCCATTCGGCAGATCCGGTAAGTCCAGCGTCCATTCCCCCGTGGCCGACACGACCGGCGTATAGGAAATGCCATTCAGGACGATCGCGATGACGGCGCCAGGCTCGGTGATGCCCTTGAGCGTCTGATGATGATTATTGGTCCATCCATCAACCACATTGGGATCGGCCTGACTATCCAACCCACCATTTAAGACGAGGCTGGCGCTGTCTATCGTTACACTGCCCGATATCGTTGCACTGTTGCCCGCTTTATCGACGGTGGTGATCTGGTAATCGTAGGTACCATCGGCGAGGGCGCGTGGAACCGTAAACTGCCATTGCCCTGAGTCATCGGCGTTCACGGTATAGGATTGACCCGCTAGCGTGATGGTGACTTTCAAGCCGGGTTCCGTGGTGCCTTTTAACGTGGGGCGGTCTACGTTGGTAATCCCATCGCCCGCGATCCCACTGTCGCTCAGGGGATCCAGTTCGCCGGTTAAGGACGGCGGCGTGACATCGGGGATCATATTGATAACATAGGTGTTTTGAATACCATAGCTATCAGTGACGGTCAGCGACCAGTGCGTCGCTCCCAGCGCGGGGATGCCGGAGGGAAAGAGCTCCGGCGGCAGGTCTATCTTCCATGTGCCGTCGGCGTTAACGGTGGCCGTATAGGCCTGGCCATGCTCGGTGAGGGCGGAAAGGGTAATGGTATCGCCTGGCGTCCCATGGCCGATAAGGGGGGGGGAGGACGTGTTATAGAACACCTCGTTGACTTTATCGCTCTCGCCTCCTAAGTAATCTTCGTGGGTACCGAAGCTGACGAGCGGCGGCTGGACATGGCCGTTGCTGATGGTGCCGGTATATTGCCCGGTGTTCCCCGCGCTATCCGTGGAGGTAATGGTGTACTCATAGGATTGTCCCGGCTGCAGGTTGCTATCCAGGGTGATCGACCAAAAGCCATTGGCATCCGCGGTGGTGGTAAAGCGTTTACCATCAATGAGCACGGTCACTTCGCGGTGAGGCTCGACGTGCCCCTGCAGCGTCGGGTTAGGGTTGGTGGAGGCGCTGGGATCGTTCGGGGCCTGATCCTGCGTCGATAATCCTCCGCTCACCTCCGGTGGGGTGAGGTCGACGGTAAAGGTGCCGTTGAAGGTGGTGGTGTTTTGCCCCGCGCTCTCCGTCAGCTTGTAGGTGTACTCCCCCTCTGCCAGCGGGGCGCCGGGGAGCGGGAATGTCCATATTCCGTTGGCATTCACCGGGATATCGTATTCGCGTCCGGCAAACTCGATGCGCAGCGTCGATCCGATCGTCGCCTTGCCACTCAGCGCCGGGGCGGTATTGTTGGTGATATTATCGCCGGCAATACCGCTATCATCATTGAAATCCAGGTTCCCCGAGAGCATGGTGCGCGTAATGGTGGCCGTGTGGGTGGTTTCCGTGCCGAATTTATCCACCAATGTCAGGGTGTACTCGTGAACCCCAAAGCTCAGCGCTGCGTCGGCCGGCAGGGAGAAAGACCAATGGGTTCCGCCATCGGTAATGGTCAATGGATAGGTTTTGCCGCCGATCGTGATGGTGCCGTGGAGATTGTCCGAGGCGGCACCACCGCTGATGGTTCCCTGCAGCGTGGGGTTGGTGACCGAGGTCAGCTTATCGCCTTTGGTATCCGAGTCCGTCTCTTCGGAGAGTCCATCGGTAATGGTTAGCTTACGCTTGGCGATAAAAATGGCATCGACGGTGCCGGCGCTGTTGCCGGCGCTATCGGTCGCGGTGACCCAATATTTAATCTCCTGCTCTAGACCATTATCCAGGGCGATGCCATGCGGTAGCTGGAATCGCCAGGTGCCATCACTCGAGATATCCGTAATATCGTATATATTTCCATTGATACTGATGGTGAGTTTTACACCCGGTTCGGCCCAGCCTTTAATCGTTGGCGTAAGCAGATTCGTCCAGTATCTATCCTGTACCCCGGTATCATCGATCTCGTTCAGGGCGGCGTTGTTCATCCGCGGCGTGGAGCTATCAATGGTGATGTTTCCCTGGGTGGTGTTTTGATTCCCCGCGATATCCGTCATGATCACGGTGTAGCCTAGCGTGCCGTTAGGGAGCGTATGTGAAGGGCCTAAAAGCCAGTTGCCGTTTTGATCGGCCGTCGTCGTGAAGGTCACACCATCAATGATGAGGGAGACGGTGGCTCCCGGCTCGGTTTTACCGGTAAACTGGGGACGTCTATCCGAGGTGATCATATCCCCTTTAATATAACTGTCGCTTGCATCGGTTAATACAACCGTGGCACCGGGCGCGAGTGAGTCAATAAAGATATTGTTATTGATAGTGGATGATAATCCACTGTTGGGATCGGTGGCGACGACCGTATATCCATTGTGGCCTTCGTTTAACGGCTGTGAAATATCGATAGACCATGAGCCATCGGCCGCCGCAATCGTCGTATAGCTGTTGCCGGCAATGGTGAGTAATATCGTAACGCCGGGCGTTGCCTGACCCACGATTGTGGGTTTTTTGACATTGGTGATGCTATCGCCCTGGATCCCGCTGTCGCTATCGGGATCCAGTTGGGCTGAAACCTTAGGGGGCTGGTTGCCGGAGGGAATATAGGTAAACTGGCCTGTCACGGTCGATATATTCCCGGCGAGATCCTCCGCGGTTACCGTGTAGCTATTGGTGCCCGGTACGGCATCGCTCGGCAGCGTCAGCTGCCAGTTACCCAGCTCATCAACGGAGGCACTATAGCTGTGACCATTGAACTCCACGGTGACCAGGCTACCGGGTTCGGCTTTCCCGCTTAGCTTCGGCCTTATTTGGTCTGTGGTACTGTCATTATCCCCGGGGATCGCGCTGGTGAAATCAAGCCGTGCATCGACGTGTGACAGCGTATCGATAGTAAAATGATGTTCGGCAGTCGAGGTATTGCCTGCACTATCCGTCGTTTTTACCGTGTAGGTATAGGTACCGTCGCTCAGCGAATCCTTCAGGCTGATACTCCACATCCCATCAGCGTCGCTAGTTTGGCTATAGAGAGTATCGTTAAAGGTGATTTCAACTCGGGCGCCGGGTTCGCTATGTCCCGTCAATGTCGGCTTGACCACATTGGTAATGCCGTCCTGCGGGTCTCGACCGCTGTCAGATGCCTCATCCAGACCGGCGTCAGCCGGCGGCGGTGTGGTATCAATGACGAGGGTACCGTCGATCGTGGTCGTGCTTCCGGCGGCATTTTCAACGGTTATGGTGTAGTGATAGCTATCATCCGCCAAGGGTTCATCGATCGGTAAACGCCACTGGCCATCGGCCCCGACCTCAATACGGTATGCGTGATTATTGATGGTGAAGAGCAGCGTGGTATTCGGCGTAGCGCTGCCATGAAACGTTGGCTGATTGACGGCGGTAATTCCGTCACTCTGGCTGCTGCCGCTATCATCGCCCTCGGCGAGCGTCACCGTGACCTCAGGCGTGCGGGTATCAATGACTAACGTCATTTCTCCCGACGGTTTGCTGATATTACCGGCCTGATCTTCTGCGGAAACGGTGATGGTGTGGGTGCCATCGCTGAGGGTATCTAGGAGTAAATGCCATTCTCCCGTTTCATTGGCCTGCGTCTGATATGTCTTCCCATCGATGGTTACGTGGATAATCGCCAAGGGTTCGGACTGGCCGACCAATGTTGGGGTGGCCACATTGGTTATCATGTCATCGAGGCTGCCTGAGTTACTCTCATCGCTCAGGGTTGCCGTTGGCGGCTCTGGCGGCTCTGGCGGACTGGTGTCTAGCGTAAACTCGCCCTGATAAGGCGTGGAGAGTTTATTTCCGGCCGTATCGGAGACCGTCAGTTGATAGGGGTGCGTGCCATCGGCCAATGATAGGTTTTCGGGGATGGCCCAGGACCAGTGTCCATTTTCATCGGCCTTAACGGAATAGTGCTCACCGGCAAAGGTAATGGTGATCACGGCCAGAGGCTTAGTGTATCCAGTTAATACCGGATGGGCGTTATTGGTTATATTATCTGTCTGGCTGCTGCCGGAATCGCTGTCTGATGAGAGAGATGCCGTTATCGTCGGCGCTTGTGTATCAATGGTCAGGTTTCCGCTTTGACTGGATACGTTACCTGCAATATCGGTAATCTGAACAGTAAATTCATGATTTCCATCACCCAGTGCCGGGTTAATGGTTAACTCCCAGTTTCCCTGTGGATCGGCGATGATCTCATAGGCGTTCCCCCACAAGCGCACGATAATCGTCGCGCCGGGCTCCGTCGATCCGGTCAGCACCGGCTGAGTTATATTGGTCGTAAAATCACCGGCAATGCCGGAGTCCGTCGCCGCTGAAAGGGAAAATACGATGCCTGGGGCCGTAGTATCGATCGTTAATGTATTCTGTGTGGTGGTGCTATTGCCGGCCTCATCGGTGGCTGTAACGATATAGTCATAGCTACCGTCAGGCAGGTTGCTCGACGGTGAAACAGACCAGTTTCCCTCGGCGTCGGTAATGGTCGTCAGCGTGAGGCTGCCGATGACAACCTTAATGATTGCGCCGGGCTCCGCTGTGCCTAAAAGGATTGGCTTGGAATTATTGGTGATTGCGTCATTGGCTACCCCGCTATCGCTATCAGGATCTAACATGGCGGTCAATTCATCAATTTGACTATCGATGGTAATTTTTATCGTCGTGGTGGCGGTCTTGCCATTGCCATCGACGATATTGAGCGTCACATCATAGGCCCCGTCGGGAAGCCCCGGTTGAATTTGTAGTGCCCATTTCCCTTCACTATCAACCGTCAGTGGATAGGGGGTCCCATTAATCGTCAGCGTTGCCGTTGCGCCCGGCGTAGCATTACCGATGAAGGTCGGCGTAGTTAAATTGGTCAGCCCATCACCGATTTTGCCCGAGTCAGACTTTTCATCGAGTGCGCCAGAGATGAAGAGCGGAAGATCGGATAGCGCAGGTTTGGCCTCTACGTCATTTTGTTTACCCGATGCGTTCTCTGATGCAGAAGAGGAGGAGGACGAAAGCGGCGCCGGCGGGATAGGCGGTTTCGGCGGTGCTTCCTGGACATCCATCTCATGCGGCTTTAAATTTGTAGACAGCGTTGATTTCACCTTTTTATCAATGATTTCCTTTTGCTGTTCTACCTTATCCTTTTCTTTGACTATTTCGCGTAACGCATCCTCTTGTTTTTTGAGAAGCTCGTCATATTCACTGATCTTCTTTTGCAGGTTCTCCTGCTGAATTTTTTCTATCGCGGGTTCATCTACACCGGGAAGTTCTGAGAATTGTGCAGGGGTTTCACTCTCGGTGCTTTTGTCTTTATCTTCAATTTTATCAGCAAGGTATACGGTATCTAACCCTAGCTGTATGGTATTGATGGATGAAATAACCTGACTTTGGGTGATCTCACTCCCTGTAGTATCACTCAGCTTGATATTTCCAAGCACTAAATCAGTCAGCCCATCCTTTACCGTTGAAACACGGCCGTCGGCAAAGGTGATGACTAAATCAAAGCCACTTACTGTAAATGCTTTAACATTATCGATATGATTATTTGCAGTAGGGTTATTGTTTAATGTCGCACTCTTGCTATCTGTTGTCATGGACAACGCTCCCAGTGTCAGTGTGTTTTCAATATGTTATGGAGATAAACTGAGTCATATTTATCTAAAGGGGAATAATTCTACAGCCTATCAACAATTAAATGAATTGCACCAACCAACAATGAGCCAATAGTATTGTTAGCCAAGCCTATTATACTCACCCTGTTTTTATTTTATTGTTATTTTATGTCCATAGATTATTTTCATTGTTTGGATTTGGTGATGGAAGACAGTAGCGTTGATGACGATTTAGCACCGATGGTGGATGGATTGAGTGGCGCGCTATGTGCACTTATTTTAGTCTGTGTTGTCTTTATTATATCTGCTACTGATGTAATTACTGCATCCCGTAGTAATAATCTGAGTTTCCGTGACTCCACCGTGGACTTTAGTAAAAAGACTATTTTCTACAGCGGAGCTCTCTCTCTTTCTGACACCGATGTTTTAGATATTCGCGATGACTTCCTCTCTCAAAAGTATAGTGTGATAACATTTTACGGAGCTATATCTGATAAAATTTCAAGTCATTCTGAGAAGAATACATATAATCTTCTGAAATTATATGCGAAGTTGGAATTGCCTAAGGATATCGAGGTTAAATTTAAGCAGGGCGACGTTTCCTTGTGTGGGAATAGCTTGGCGTGTATCTATTGGAGTGCTAATTAAATGTATTGGTTAGGTTTGTTGTTTTATATCTTATCTGGTCTGAGCTATGTGGCTTTTCCTGCTGTAAAAAACATGGTCAATCAGGCTCTCCTTCTGGCACCACAGATTTCTTATGCGTGCGCCGTATTGTTTATTTATCCACTGGCTATTTTTCTCTGTCATCTGATTTTTAGGATAAAAAGTAAAAAATATTATTTGTTATTGGCAACACAGACAAAGCTTGCCGCGTCAATCGCTGTCTCATTAGGTCTTATTGGTACATTTATAGGACTTACCGATATGATATTGGCGATCTCCAGTTCACTGGGGGGCGATGGTAACCTCGCGACAAAAATGAATGCGATGATTTCATCGATATCAACAGCGTTAGGCGCGATGTCTTATGCCTTTCTTACCTCTATCGTGGGCGTATCTATTTCAGTCTTGCTGTTGATTAGCTTGAGCTTTTGGGCTTTCTATTATAAGTCGGAAAAGGAAGATGACAGTAAACCGGAGAGAGAGCGCTCTCTAGAGTTGCAGGAGCTATTGAAACGAATATCAGTTATTGAGTCTGTGAATGTCAATATTGCCAATAAATTAATCGCTATCCCAGAAAATACGCAACTGACTGAGATGTTAGCTAAAAATAGTGCGGATATGGTGATGCATCTGGGAAAAATTGAAGAAGGCCTACAAACCATTGGCCATTCGATAAAAAAAGTTGGTGAAGAGAATATCGAAAAATCGAGTCATATGTTAGAGATCTTATCGGGTATTGAAGGTAATGGCATTTCTACCGGTAATAAACTTGAACGCTGCATTGAGCGCCTGAGTGAATTTAACATACAAATGAATGTTCAGCGGATTATGTTTAAAGAGCATTTTGAGAATGTTTGTGATTCAGGGATAAGTAATGCTAAGAGTATCAATGAAATGCTTGCTGCCCAAGCAACTCAGACAAACCTGTTTAAGGAACATTTTGAATTTGTTCAGAAAATGAGTCATGCAAATCATGAACAACTTAAAAACATTATCGACTCTCAAGCCAACTATATTAATGAACAGGGAAGATTTAAAAATAAGTTAAAAGATGTATTGAAGGTAATTGCAAATGAAAATTAAATCTCTAGCTATTATCCTATGCGCTATTATTGCGAGCCCATTTGCTCAGGCAAAGCAGGCGACTGAGAATTACGTTGATTTTATTAATAGCGTCTATGACCAGTCTGATATGATTCATATTAAAATATTAGAGCTAGAGTCTGAGTTGCTGCGCTCTAAACAAACTAATTTTTATTATTCACCCAAGGTTTCGGCAGAAAGTAAGTATAAAACAGATAACTCGCGCGGGGAGATATTTGACTCTAAGGTGATGGTGAATTCACTTATTTATAGCTCATCGCTTCCTGAACGCTTTAAAGAGAAGGATAGCCGGATCCGCAGCGCCGAGCTTGGATTGTTAAAAGAAAAAGAGAATTTATACAAGTCAACAATGGAGAATCTTGTTGGCATTAAATATTATAGTGATTTAGATCTCAAGGCACAAAAGCTAGAGAGAGAGGCGATTAGTTTATATAACCAAATAGAGGGGCGGTATCTTTCAGGCATTGCCAAGGCCAGCGACGTAGAGCAAGCCAAGTTGCTTATTCAGAGAATAAAAACAGAGTCGGAGGGCATTAACAAAGAGATTGAACTGCTGAAGGCAAACATAGAGCTGTCTACGGGGATTCAATACCCCGCGCAGGGAGTTTATTTGCCAGACACTATTCTGAATAAAATTAATAGCTATAAGGCGGATGAAAAGAAAATATATAACAATCTTGATTATCAGCTTATTGGTGAACAAGCTGAATCGGCAAAGTTTAACGCTCAGCAGCAAGATAATTTAATGCAGCTTAGTTTGGTTGCTGAAGAGCGTTATAATAACCGGCGGCGCGTTGATAATGATTCTTATGCTGGTATCCAAGTATCGGTAAATGTGTTTGATCTTGATCGGAAAGTGGCTAAGCAGACGGGCATGAAATCATATGAAGTGCTGAAAAGACGCATGGACTTTAAATATAAAGAGTCGATGGCGAAGATCAGGACACTGCAGCTGACGTCAAACTCCAATCAAAAAGAAATAAAAGGAATGGAGGATCAGCTTAATACGACAAGTATTATTATTGCCAATCAAAAGCAAGAGTATAACATATCACAATCTTCATATTATGAAATGCTTAATACCCAGTATGATTATTTTTCGTTAGAACGAAGGATTACGGATATGAAGATTAGTGAGACGATCAATAAAATATCTTTATTGCAGGTTACTGGAAATCTATTAAGCCTATAAAAATGAGTGATAGCATAATTTCTCGTAAGCTTATGATTTTATTGGGTGTAATGCTGGTGCTTGTTTTTTATATCTGCATTGCCAAAATAGACATTGTAACGCCTGGCACCGGTGTTATTACTGGCGCCGCTGATAAGCTTGTTATCGTGAGTCCTGACTCAGGGTTTATTAATAAGTTCGATCTCAAAACGGGGTCTTTAGTTAAACAAGGAGATATTTTATTTTCTTATACCAATCTTGAGGTGTTTCATCAAGAGAAGACCCTGAATGAATTAGTCTTGTTTGCTGATACGCGCATCCATAATCTAGAAGAGGATCAGCGATTACTCAAGATGATATTAGATGGCAATGTCTCTAAAGAGAAAGGATTTTCATCCCAGAATACCTCTATTCCAGTACAGGAGTTAAGTGCGTTTAAGTTGCTTAATGAATATTTTTCCCTTAAGAATGAAGAGGATAATCTAAAACTTCGCGAGCAAAAAATGTTGGAGGAAAAGGATGATCTTAATCATCGAGTTCTTCTTCTGAAGAGGAAGGGAGGCCTGTTGAGATCGGCAAAGGCTCCTGAGATCGAGATTATAAATAATCAATCGGAAGTTAGTCAGATTATCTCTCAGATAACATCTGGAGACATTAGCTTGCTCTCATTGCAGAATGATATGAAGGCGGCCAGCAACAGGTTTCGCAGCAGCGTTCTTGAGCAGCTAAATAATAATTCTGATCAGCTTCAGGTGCTGCGTAGAGAGCGCCTTGAAAATATTGGCCGCCTTGAGTTGTTAAGAAGTAAAATCATAGCAAATAGCGTTGTATCACCGATTAATGGCGTCGTTCTGAGTATTGAGCGGAATTTTGATAAAGGATCCTATGTTGAAAATTCACAGCCTGTAATGACGATCAAGAAAAATAATGAAAATAAGGTGATTGATGCAAAAATTTTATCAAAATACAGGCCGTTTATATATGCAGATGCCTCGGTGAAGATTGTTATAAACTCACCAGGGTATAAAAATAATATAAATGGTCACATTGCTAAAATTAGCGCCGATTCTTTTTCTGATGATGAGGCGAGAGGCGGTGAGCGCTATTATAAAGTAGAGATTAAACCTGATGATAAGGCCGTGGTTCCTCCTGAGCTTGAAGGCGTTCAGGTTAATGTTTATGCATTAAGCAAAAAGATAACTCTGCTGAATTATATGACGGCATTGGTCGGTGATAACATAACCTTTAATGTTTGGTGATATTGATTATGTTGGGATTTGTTTCTGCTTTATCATCTGCAGTCGCGATAATGATATTGTTAATGTCAATATTGCTAGCTAATACTATTGCCATTCTTTTAGAGAATGAAAATGAAATTAATGTAGCGAACTTAATATATGACAATCCGGAACAGTCTGTCGCTATAATTGGCGCAGAGCAAGGCTATTCAATATCAGCTAAAGATATCTTGCCATTAGCGGACAAAGATTCATCGGTGAAGTTGTATTGTACCTACGGTTATAACTTGAATATGGAAATGGCAAGGAAATACCTTACATATAATTATCTTGTGCTTAAGGTGGCATTAAAAGATAAAACTATAATAGTTGAGCAGCCTATTTATAAACCGCTCAGTAAAAATAATTGTGTTGTGGAAGAGTTGAGCGATGAAAAATAATTTTTTTGATATCATGCGTAAATATTGTTTCATCGAAGGTGAGCGCTTTAATACGAAAAATAAAAGCACCGAAATGCAGGATGTTATCATTAATATTAATGAGTATATTGTTAATTATTTTTTTGAGTTCACTGTTACCTCTGTCTCATATCAGAATAACATGTCACTGCCAAAAACATTTGTGGTCGAGTGGGGCGAGTCCAACTATATTATTTTGCAGAGGGAGAGTAATAGGCTAATTAACTTAACATCATCCATCACCATTGCAAACGATGACTTAATCAACAAGAGAGTGTTCTTTTTATCGAAAGAGCTAAAAAAAATAGATGATAATGATGCTTTCTCTGCCATAAAAAAAATGACACCGAGAGCTAGTTATTTTTCATTGGGGTTGATATTTTTTGCATTAATCACCCCGCTGTACTCCAACTTGTTTAACACACGATTGATTTACAGTGATTCATACAATTCGATATTTTTTGTGACGGGAGTGTTCATCCTTTTTGTCATACTGGAGTTGTTGCTTAAAAGTATTGTGTATGCGAAAACGGCCCAGCAAGTTAAAACAAACAACATCACATGCAATGCGTTCTATTTATATTTGTTGAAGCTATCTAACTGTCGTAATGCAGCGGTAAAAATTAGAACAATAGACTCATCTGCCACCGCCCTATGGGAGTCATATCCATTGATTCCCGTTGATTTTTCTTTGGCTCTTTTGTTTCTTGTTTGCCTGTTTTCCATGATGAGCATATATGCCTTTCCGCTTTTTATTTACTATATCATATTGACTTTTTTATGTGTTTACGTGCGTTTTTCTGCATATAAGAAAACGTTGCAAACGAACACCTCTAGCTATGAAAAAATGTCCACATTGATTTCTTTGGAAGAGAAAAGGAAAGAGCTGAAGTTTTTACGCGGAAATTTCTGTGAGAAGTTGTTAATGGATAAGACCACTAAAGATGAATATACCAAGATGGAGATGAATATTGATAATCACCACTGGGCTGAGTTGATAAAGTCCAATTCGTTTGTCTCCATGGTGGTTATGTTCATTTGCTCTTATTTTGCAGTGGTCAATGGTGCGCTAACTACCGCATCTATTATTGCTATCATGATAATCAATTCTCGCCTATCTGGTGCGTTAGTTGGTGGTATCAATAAGATGTATTTATCTAAACTCCATGCCTTTCATATCAAGAGTAGTTTGGGGGAGTTATTAAAGGATCGAGATCAATGTATTTCCCATAATGGTATCGCCATCTCTCACATAGAAAACTTTTCCGTTAGTCATCTAACCATTCCATTTCTTGATAGCGCTCTGGTTAACGGGTTGTCTTTAAGTGCGGTGCCGGGCGATATCATTGGTATCACCGGGGCCTCAGGGACAGGTAAGTCATCATTAATAAAAGCATTGTCGAACTCATTTAATGATTACTCTGGTACGATTAAATTAAATAATGTCGATATAAAGAATGTGTCCGCGGACTATATTAATAACTGTATATCCTATCACTCGACAAATAGCCGCTTTATCAAGGGAACGTTGCGTGAAAACTTTATGGTCTATGGCATTGTTAACGATCAGGATATCATCGACATCTTATCGTTGTGCTGTAAGAAACTCACGCTTTCTCGAGAAAATATAGATGAGAAATATGTGGATGAGCTTAACTTGTCCAACGGTGAAAGGCAGAAGGTCTTGCTGTGCATGGCATTGTTTAAAAAACCAGAGGTTATCTTCTTAGATGAGTCGACATCTTTTTTATCATCCGCTGATGCTATCACCTTTCTTGAGGAGATCAAGAGTTGCTATGCGCACGCCATTGTATTTTTTGCGACGCATGATATCGCGTTGAAAAATATGTTTACCCAGATAGTGACATTGCCATATGGCGAGGTGATGAGTCACAATGATTCTGTAATCAATATACCCATGCTAAAAATTAAACGCTAGGGATGTAGGCTGCGCTGTTAGCGGCGCGCCTCCCTGTTTTGCTGCGTGGTGACATCAGCGGAATGCACTTTTTTACAGACTTCGGATACGTTGCTCCGGCGTCTGGTTCTTTTCCGGCGCATCAGGGCTATGTCGGGTATCCTCCCGTTATGATTCCGCGATATTTACCGATGTAGCCCCCTACGGCAGACGCCAAATTACGCTCGGCTCATCGCGAAAACCGCCGTTAAATGACGCGAGCGGGGCATTCTCTGCTGACTTTCCCGGGCGGTGAATCGTCTTAAGGGGGAGCCGGTGTGTAGACAGAATGACCACCGTGACCCCTTCGAAACCCTTCCTGTATTCTCCGTGATGACCCTTCTTAGCGCGATGATACTCCCCTTTGACGCGGGGGTAGGCATTCGCGATTAACGCTATCGACGGCGGCTAACGTGGACGGCAACGTTCGGAACGGATTACCGGCAATAACGTTGGTGCTCTGCTCAGCCCCACGCCGGTATCTCTGGATGCACGCAGCGTGAATGACCCTCATGGCCCATCGAGGGAAACGCTGTGCGCTGGCATATCCCTTCGTGGCAAATAAATACGGCGTGTTTGCTTATGGCGCATCTAACCAGTCTCTCCTCAAGAGAGGGCATATGCATGCGTTGAACCGCGTGGCGAATATGGGTTTGCGCTATTTTTCTTATTCACTATCGCTATGACGACGGCGACAGTGGTACGGCGTACGGTTTTATATCATCCGACGACGGCCATGACGTGTGCCAATAGGATAGGCTACCGGCCATCGGGCGATGGGATTGCGCTTTTGCGCTGGACGCCATAAATACGCTTGGTCCGGGATGACATCAGCCCGGCCGAGGTTCTAGGGACGGATTTTGGCGTCCAAGTCTGACGACGGCAGTATCGCGCTATCTCGTCTGAGGGTTCCCATTTCCGCCTGATCGCCTGTCAACGTCGACTGGATTTAGAGTGAAGTCGTCCACTCGTGGGTATCTCGCGACGTTGTTCTGCCTGGTACCGTTGTCTTGCCGGGGAAGGGCAGGCCGAAGGCTCGGTGGGACACTGGCTATGAAGCAAAAGGTGGGGGGGTAATCAGCCTGGTCTATCAGACGATGAGTCGCGGCGTATTTCTCTAATAAAGAAACCCCAGGGGGCGAACCATCGCAACCCCTGAGGTTTATGTTTACTGCTTTAATGTATAGCCTGTTTTATAGGCAGGTTTTCACTATGGAGCAGTCGAGGCTAGCCATGGTCGGCACTGGATAATCGACAGATGTCGTGTTATTCCACAGGCGTGTCCCTACGTCATAATGTCGGGCTGTATTATCCAATAATGTATTCCACCCCACCAACGCCTCGGCATAGTTCCTCTTAAGTTGATATTTGTAGATTGCCCATCGATAGGCTCCCGCGCCATTTGAGGCTAAGACACTGTACTCATCGCTATCAGAGAGTCCGTTACCTATATCGAATGCCCCCCACTCACTGCTGTTGACGCCATAGCGTGCCGCTAATACCTTGTTGTCACTGTTCCTCAGCAGATAAAGATTGGTTGCGGTCGGTCTAGAACCCTCCGTTCCGGGATTAACTGACAGCTGATTATTTTGGGTTTTTGTATCTGAAATCACTACGTTCATTGCGGTAAATGTCGCCTTTTCAGTGAGCGTAGCAAGCGCTGTGCCATTCACTTCGACTGAAATATCGATACTTCCCGGAATGATATTAGATACCGTCGCCGTATAGACGCCGTTTCCATCATCTCTCACCGCCCCGAACGTGGAGTACTCCGGTGCGCTACTGATAAATTTCACGCGCTGTCCGCTTACCGGATTACCATGTGTATCCTTCAATGTCAGGGTTAATGCGATGGGTGAATTCGCCTCCGCGGTAGCGTTATCGAGTGCCAGGGTTGACTGTGCACTATCCAGGTGATCCTTATTGCCATTCAGCGTTACCGTAGTATGCAGCGATGCATTCATCGGATTGCCATTCACCGTCACGGTGATGGTGGTTGTGAACGCTTCGGTCCCCGCGAGAGTTGCATGGTAGGTACCGTCATTCAGGGGTGTCGTGGAGCTGATAGTAATACCATTGGTTTTACTGCTGATAAATTTCACATCCTGACTCGAGATAGGATTTAGGTGTGCATCCCTCAAGGTCAATTTTAATGCGGATGTCTCTACGCCGTTGGCCACGATCAGGTTTGGCGTTGCTTCGAAGCTCGATTTGCTGGGGTCTGGCGCGGAGCTATCGCCATTGATGGGAACCTCCAGATTGAGCGGGAATGCGCTGCCATTTAGCTGGGTGGTCACATGGGCGATCCCCGCCGCGGTGCCGGCATAGATCGTCGCCGTATAGGTACCGTCGGCATGGCCGGTCGTCCTACCCCCATCGCTGATGGAGCCTAAATCGGTGGACAGAACGACCTCTTGTCCGGCGATAGGATTACCATGCACATCTTTCAGGGTCAGGGTCAATGTTGCTCTCCCCGAGGCTCCCGTCGTTGCCTCAAGGTTATACGGATTAGCCTCCAGGGTGGATAGCGTGGCGTCGGGTTTACTGCTGTCGGCGATGAGCGTCACCGTCGCCGCATGCACGGCCAGCGCTTTGCCGCCGACGGTAACGGTTATCTCGGTCGTGCCCGCGCGGGTACCGGTCAGGGTCGCGCTATAGCTACCGTTACCTTTTTCCGCGGTGGCCGTGAGATGAATACCGTCCTTTTCACTGCTGATAAACGCGACATCCTGCCCACTAATCGGGTTGTCGTTGATATCCTTCAGCATCAGCATCAGCGTCAGCGTCGAGGCCTGGGTGCTGTCGGTCACGATCTGCGTTGGCGCAGCTACCAATGTCGATCTGGCGCTATCGGGGTGGCTGCTGTCGGCGGTCAGGGTCACCGTCGCCGCGCTCACCGCGAGCGGCTGGCCATTCACCGTTACCGTTATCTGCGTGCCGATGGCGCGGGTTCCCTGCAGCGTCGCGCTGTAGTCGCCATTCCCGTTATCGGTCGTACCGCTTACCGTGATGCCGTCGTGCTCGCTGCTGATAAAGGCGACCGTCTGACCGCTAATCAGGTTGCCGTTGACGTCCTTAAGCGTCAGCGTCAGCGTCGAGGCATCGCTCCCGTTGGCCACGATAGTCTTGGGGGTGGCCTTAAGGCTGGACTTGGCGGCATCGGGATTGCTGCTATCCGCCGTCAGATTGACGGTCTTCGCATCGATAGCCAAGGCGACCCCATTAACCGTTACCGTAATCTGGGTACTGACGGCGTGGGTACCGCTCAGGGTGGCGCTATAATTACCGCTACCGTCATCCGTGGTACTGCTGACGGTGATACCGGTATTCTCGCTGCTGATAAAGGCCACGCGCTGCCCGCTGATCGGGTTATCGTGGATATCCTTCAGCGCCAGCGTCAGCGTGGAGGCCTCTATCCCATTGGCCACGATCTGCTCAGGCTTGGCCGTCAGGGTCGACAGAGCGGCGTCGGGCTTACTGCTGTCGGCGGTCAGGGTCACCGTCACGGCGTTCACCGCCAGCGGATTGCCATCGATCGTCACCGTCACCTGGGTCATACCGGCTCGGGTGCCGCTCAGCGCGGCGCGATAACGGCCGTTACCCTCGTCGCTGGTATTGCCGACGCTAATTCCGCTCTTTTCGCTGCTGACAAATTTCACGTTCTGCCCGCTGATCGGGTTGCCGTTGATATCCTTCAGCGTCAGCGTTAGCGCCGCGGCCTCAGTCCCGTTAGCTACGATCTGATCGGGCTTCGCTGCCAGGGTCGACTTGGTGGCATCGGGCTGGCTGCTATCGGCGGTCAGGGTCAGGCTGGGCGCATTCAGCCGCAATTCATTGCCGTTGACCGTGGTGAGGATGCGTGCACTACCCGCGGTGATACCGGCGGTGAGTACGGCGCTATAGGTACCATCGCCATGATCCACCGTGCGTCCAACGACGATACCCAGATCGCCGCTGAATGCGACCGTTTGTCCGGCCAGCAGGTTACCGTTCACGTCCTTCAGCGTGAGCGTCAAGGTGGCGTTATCCTTACCATTGGCAACGATACGCGACGGATCGACAACCAGTGCGGATTGCCCCGCATCCGGATTGCTGCTGTCCGCCTTCAGGCGGACGGTCTCTGCCGCGACGCCCAGCGTGACGCCATTGACCTTCACGGTAATCTGGGTGCTGACGGCGCGGGTGCCGGTCAGCGTCGCGCTATAGCGACCGTTCCCCTCATCGGCGGTGGTAGTGATGCTAACACCGTTCGTTTCGCTGCTGATAAACGCCAGGTTCTGAGCCGCCAGTGGATTATCGTTGATATCCTTCAGCAGTAGCGTCAGCGTGGCGGCATCGCTCCCATTGGCGACGATCTCATGTGGATTAACCGCGAAGCTGGACAGGCTGGCGTCGGGTTTACTGCTGTCGGCATGCAGCGTTACCGTTACGGCACTCACCGCCAGCGGTTTGCCATCGACGGTCACCGTTACCTGGGTCATACCGGCACGGGTGCCGCTCAGGGTGGCGCTATAGCGGCCGTTGTCCTCGTCGGTGGTCTGGCTGATGCGAACGCCGTTCTTTTCGCTGCTGATAAAAGCTACGCTCTGCCCGCTAATCGGGTTGCCGTTGATATCCTTCAGGATCAGCGCCAGCGCGGCGCTATCGGCTCCGTTAGCCACGATCTGGTTGGGGGTCACCGCCAGGGTCGATAGAGTGGCATCCGGCTTACTGCTGTCGGCGGTCAGGGTTACCGTCGCGGCGCTCACCGCCAGCGGCTTGCCATCGACCGTCACCGTTATCTGTGTCGCGCCAGCCCGGGTACCCTTTAGGGTGGCGCTATAGCGACCGTTGCCCTCATCCGTCGCGCCGCTGATGACGATGCCGGTGTTTTCGCTGCTGATAAAGGCGATGCGTTGTCCGCTAATCGGGTTGCCGTTGACATCTTTCAGCATCAGCGCCAGTGCGGCGGCCTCCGTTCCGTTAGCCACGATCTGGTTGGGTTTAGCCTCCAGGGTGGACAGGGCGGCATCCGGTTTACTGCTGTCGGCGGTCAGGGTCACCGTCGCGGCGCTCACCGCCAGCGGATTACCATCGACCGCCACCGTTACCTGAGTGATACCGGCACGGGTGCCGCTCAGGGTGGCGCGATAGCGACCGTTGCCCTCGTCGGTGGTATTGCTGATGTGAACGCCGTTCTTTTCGCTGCTGATAAAGGCCACGCTCTGCCCGCTAATCAGATTATCGTTGATATCCTTCAGCGTCAGCGTCAGCGTGGCGGCATCGACGCCATTGGCCACGATCCGGCTGGGGTTGGCCTCGAGGATCGATTTGTCGGCATTCGGGTTGCTGCTGTCCGCCGTCAGGGTCACCCGCGCGGCGTGTACCGCCAGCGGTGTGCCATCGATCGTCACCGACACCTGGGTGATGCCCGCGCGGGTACCGCGCAGGGTGGCCGTGTAGCGGCCGTTGCCCTCATCCGTCGCGCTGCTGACGGTGATGCCGGTATTTTCGCTGCTGATAAAGGCGATGCGCTGCCCGCTAATCAGGTTGCCGTTGACATCTTTCAGCGTCAGCATCAGCGCGGCGGCCTCTGTCCCGTTAGCCACGATCTGGCTGGGCTTGGCTTCCAAGAGTGAACGGGTTGCATCAGGCCTGCTGCCGTCGGCGCTCAGAGTGACCGCTGCGGCGCTCACCGCCAGCGGTTTGCCATCGACTGTCACCGTCACCTGGGTTGTGCCCGCGCGGGTACCGTTCAGGGTGGCGCTGTAGCTGCCGTTGCCATGGTCGGTGGTGTGGCTGATAGCGACGCCGTCACGCTCGCTGCTAATGAACGCCACCTTCTGCCCGTCGATCGGATTGTCATTGATATCCTTTAGCGTCAGCGTCAGCGTTGCGGCGTCTGTCCCGTTGGCCACGATATGATCGGGCGTGGCTGTCAGGGTTGACTTGGCGGCGTCGGGCTGGCTGCTGTCGGCTGTCAGGGTTACTGGCGCGGAGCGCCCTAGCAGCGGCTTGCCATCGATCGCGACCGTTATCTGGAGGGGACCCGCGCGGGTTCCGCTCAGGGTGGCGCTGTAGTTGCCGTTACCGCTGTCGGTGGTGCTGCTGACCGTGATGCCGCTGCTTTCGCTGCTGATAAAGGTCACGCTCTGCCCACTAATCGGGTTGCCATAGGCATCCTTCAGCTGCAGCGTCAGCGCCGTGGCGTCTTTACCGTTGGCGACGATGCTCTTGGGGCTGGCCAGGAGTATCGACTTATTAGCATCGGGATGTGCGCTGTCCGCGATAAAATTCACTGACTGCGTTTGGCTTACGCCATTCACGGTTGCCGTGATAAGCGTCGCGCCCGCCGCCGTATTCGTGACATTCAGGCGCGCTACGCCATGCTGATCCGTATTTATCTCAGCATTGCTTGGTTTAGCGCCATTATTGGTCGTCATCAGGATCGTTTTATTCGCGACGCGGCCCCCGCTCTCATCGGTGAGGATGTAATCCACGCTGATGGCGTCGCTGCCATTCGCTACGGCGTTATCATGCTGAACTTCGAACTTACCCTGAAAAACGGTCGGTGGCTCAACGGTAACCGTCAGATTGATGGTGTTGGATTGATTTCCTTTCGTATCAAATGCCGTGGCGCTCAGGTGATAAGTATTGGCCGCGATTTCAGCTTGCGCTGTCGCGTGGCTGCCGCTGCGCCTTGCCGTAGCGCTATAGCGATAAGAGGGTAGGGTTAGGTTGAAGTGGGTTTTGTCCTGGCGCTGTAGCTTTCCGCCCGCTGAAATAAACTCAGCGTCCTGCCAAACAATATCCTGCAAGCCATATTTAGTTTGCAATATGGCACTGATCATATGCTCCGAGCCCGGCTGCCCACTGAGGGTGTCGCTGGGCAGGGATAAATGCATAATATTCTGTTTTTGGTACTCTAAGACGATATTGTTGTTACGCTCAACCAGATTATAGCGGCTCTCGGAAATCAGACGAGAATGGGGAACGGCGGAGGGATCAACCTGAGCTCGCCAGTCATCGCCAATACGATAGTTTAGCTGTACATTGAATTGGGTATCATGCTCGCTATTTTTACCCAAACGCTGGTCAACACCCAACGTTAATAGGGGGAAGGGGGTATAGTTTACACCTACGGTAAAGGCGTAAGGGTTACGCTGTAAGTTATCCTTACCAAATAGCCCTACCGCATCCCCGAAGTATTGCTCATACATTAACTTCCCGCCTAACTGTGGCAATGTAGGCATCCAGGCATTGGCTCTGACATCGAAGCCATTTGCCGGGCGTTCATTATAATCAGCCAGATCACGTGACTGATGCCAGTCGCTCAGGCGTAGGTAACCATTAAGTGAGAGTTGTAAATAGTCGGTCCATGCCTCGCTCCCTAGGCCAAGGCGTGAGTTTTTTCCGCTCAGGTCATGATCGTAAAAGGCATTTACCCCGAATAACCAATTGTTGGATAAGGTACGAGTACCAATACCGATATTTAGCGTATTGCGATGATCTCTATTGCGAAAGCCTAACTGGGTAAAGGTTGTTGTTGTCGGTGTGTCGTAAAACGGCAATAGCCAGTCAAGTGCGCTTCCATCAAGCGAAAAGTTTTTATCGATATTAAGTTGAAGTTGCGCGGTGCCGTATTTACTTAACCATTTGACGATTTCATCATTGGCGGCAGCCGTGGCCCAAGATCGCGCCATTTCCGATGCAGCATTGGATGACTGGGGCGATGCCAGTACGCGCCCTACGCCCATCAGTTGGCCTGCAACTCGGCTCTCTCTTTCCGATGTATCGGCGTGCGGAGAGAGCGGCGTTGCGGCAGCAGGTGAGCCCGGCTTGGTCAGCGAGGAGCCTGAGTGGGGAATATCAATTTCATCGCCGGCACCGATCTTGTCGATACCGTGGGCGAACTTACGAAACTGGTTTATTTTTTTTAGTTGGCTAACCGTTACGCCCAGTTTTTTCGCGACGCTGCCTACCGTTTCACCCTTTTTTAAAATATAGGGTTCAGTTGATTGTGCGTGTATTTGCATCGAACTGCGCTGCGCGGCCGCAAGACTCATACTTGGCGAAAATGAAATCGCGATAGGGAATAGTATCTGAGTGATAATATTACACCACGCCATCACCTTAATCTTGATGGGCTGTGGTGGCGTCGCCATTTTACGTGCGATGGGTTTATTCGACGATGTGCTGTTGGACTTTCTGGGACGTCCATTGATTAATGGCAGTATGGAACTTAGCCTTTTCTTGCTTATTAAGTTCAATATGTCATATGTATATTTAAACATACTCGTTTACACCTGTTCCATTCGTAATAAACAACCATGCGGCTATGCGAAGACATGGCTAAAGTAACAATGTCAAGATAAAAATTGTTTTTCTAGGGTAGCGTAATGGTCTGAAAACGGTGAGCGTGATTGGATTGATCTCTGAACCATTTGGCTCATTTTTGTGTTTTTTGAAATTTAACCATAGATATATCAGGTTTTTTTATCGATTCGTGGTGTGTTGAGCTAATGATTTTGATTGTTTAGCCAAAAATACAAGGTTAATGTCATTTTGCTAATATATAGTGTGCCAAAAAGAATCATTAACTAATGAGATAGAATTGTAATTATATATTTTAATCTATTATATTTATGGCGCATTATTTATGACTCATTGTCACACAGGTGTAATTGGACTCGTTATCGGCAATAACAAAAACATGACCGATATGTAACTATTTGATAGTAGTGGATTTTATGGAGTAACCATGATGACGTGTGATGAACAAGAAATAACTATTTCTCAAGGAGTGAAAAGCAGTGATGCTTATCTTTGTGTGCCCATGGATAGATATAAAAATAGAGTGAATGTTTTATCATCTCTCTTTAGTCTAAAGATATTTAAATCTATCTTGATACGGCTAACTGAGGGCGAAATGACAATTTATAGTGAAAACGCTAAGGAGAAAACGGTATCTGGCACATCGTTACTTTTTTTGGCTAAAAACCAAACGGTCATCATCGCATTGAAGGCGGATGAAAAAAAAACCACTGTATGATATTTTAGAGTTGGATACCGAGACGATAAAAAATGCATACCGATATTTTTTTTGATGTCGAGAATGAGTTGGCCTTAAGAAAGCGTGTGATGGTTAATTTCTTATCTACCAAGATGGATAGAGAAGCCCTGATAGCCTTTCAGCTTTTTAAAAAAAAGACACAAACTCAATCCTTATCGAAGGAAAAAAAGCAGCCTATCTTTTTTTTCTACTCTCTTACTTTGTTAGAGAGGCAGATGCGCTATCTCTCTTTAGAGGGGCGTCCTCTTACTTACTAAGAGATAAGGTGTATGACATTATCATAACGAACATTAGCTATAAATGGTCGCAGCAGGATATAGCGGATAGGCTCTTCATGAGTAGAGCTACGCTAAAAAGAAAGCTATTGTCGGAAAAAACAACGTTTAGTGATATTTATCTTAATGCAAGAATGAACCAGGCGATAAAGCTTTTGCGCATTGGCGAGTATAATATATCGCAAGTGGCAAACATGTGTGGTTATGAAAGCATCTCTTATTTTGCCAGGGTATTTAAATCATTCTTTAACAGAAAACCATCTGAATATATGTTGTAATTTAATTTTTCTTTACGCCTTCCATCATATTCATGGTCAAGTATCGCTATAATATGAAGGCTGATAGCGTGTCTTGTTGCATTAAGCTTTCCCGATAGCTTAATTTGGCCTGATTTAGGCTGCCGAGACACGCTTTTCGTCTTACCGCGTTAACCATTAAGATAAATAGTAATGGAATGGCAAGGCAGCGAATGAACGCTGGCGTTCATGTCTCCTGACGGGCGAGTATATTGCCGAGGGAGTTTGTCTGCGTGAGGTCGTCAGTGATGCTCCTAGGGGCGCCGAGGTGTATAGCGCGGCGGCTGAGGAGGTCATGCAGTATTAAAGCCGATATGGCCGAGATAGGGGCCATGTTGAAGCCCGTACGTATATCGGCAACGGTGGATTTTCAGGGCCATCCTCTGTGGTGTCGCGGGGGTGAGCGCTGGTATTTGAGGCGAGTTTCCATTGGCGTCATGACGCTGTATGGTTGAAAAGGGGCGCACGCCGAGCACCTGACGGCATTGTGACGCAATGGGCGTGGCTTACGTTTTTATGTCCGGCGTATGATGTCGCGCGAAATTTTGTCATCGCATTGTGGCCTCGCGGGTTTCAGATACACTAGTATGCGGTGATATACCGGGATCGGCCGGAGGGCTCCCGAGCCGTCTGTGCGCCAGTACGCCACATTTATTCAGTGTTACCAACGGATTCTGGTATTATTCGGATAACATTTACACATCAAATGGGGAATAAGATGCGGATTAAAGGGTTACTGGGTCTGGCAGCCGTCATGCTGCTGGCAGGGTGCAGTACCATGACTCAGCTGTCTTCCGCCGGGCAGCAGGTGAAGTTTACCGATACGAAGCCGGGCACCGAATGCCAACTGCTGGGCGAAGCGGTGGGGACCCAGAGCAACTGGCTATCGGGTCAGGGCGGTGAAACCAGCTCCATGCGCGCCGCCGCTAACGATCTGCGCAACAAGGCTGCCGCAATGGGGGGCAACGTGGTCTACGGCGCCGTCAGCCCGAGCGAAAGCTTCTGGTCCAGCTTTGCTCCGCTGGATAGCAAGATGAGCGGACAGGTTTATAAATGCCCGAACTGAGTGATGGTGACAGGGAGCGTCGGTTCAAAAAAGCCGCGGCCTGAGGGCCGCGGCTTTTTTAGTGAGGGCGCCGACGTCGCCGTTTAGCAGTCTTCAACGATCAGATAGGCGGCGTTTACCGGTCCGTGCACCCCGACGACCTTAATCAGCTCGATATCTGCGGTCGAACTGGGTCCTCCGATCAGGTTGATGCAGGATGGCATCCGCTCCCCCCGCTGCGCGCGCTGGTGCAGCAGGCTGGCCAGCTGCGCCACCCGCGGTAGAATGGTGCTCTTACGCAGCACAAAGACGGAGGACTCCGGCAGCAGGCTTAGCGCCCGCCCGCGCAGCGCCGAAGAGAACAGCACCACGCCGCCGGACTCGGTTAGCCCATATTCGGCGTAGACTACGCCAACCTTGGCCTGCTCCGCCATACGCAGATTCTCTGCGCCGAGCGCCGGATCCCATACCGTCGCCGGACACTCTCTCACCAGCGTTTCGGTGATCCCCAGCTGCGCCAGGCGTTGATCCCCGCTGACGAGGGTTGGCGTCTGGCCATAGCGCTGGCACAGGCGCAGCGCCGCTTGGGCGGCCTCGGCCTCGCTGCAGCGCTCACAGTGCGCCAGCATCACGTTGCTAGCGACGTCGATAAAGGCGTCGCAGCGCTGCTGTGGGCTGAGCTCTGTCAGACGGGTTTGGGCATAGTCATTGATGGGCTGGGGCCGAGGCTGTGGAGTATGACGGACTTCGCGCCCCAGTTGGCGGGCGATCGTGGCCAGAAATTCATCGCGATTATTCATTATTTATTCCCCTGCGCCTTGTGCTGTTTAAACCAACTGCGGAAGCTCTCGCCATCGGCCTGCGGCAGATCGCGCGCGGCGGTCCACTCCGCCAGCGCCCCAGCGTTGATGGGCGCCTTGCCGCCTTTAATGAACCAGCTGGCGGCCCTGGCGCCGGCGATCATGCCGACCTTCCACAGCCCAGGGTGGCTGTTGGCATAGGTAAACAGCCGGGTCGCGCGCTGCTCCGCCTTCGGCGGCAGGCCGGCTTCGACCATGGCCTGACGATGACGCAGGATCAGTTTGGAGAGCGGGATATTGACCGGGCAGACGCTGTCGCAGGCGGTACACAGCGAGCAGGCGTAGGGAAGATCCTTAAAGTTCGCATAACCGCCCAGCAGCGGTGAGATCACCGCCCCAATCGGCCCCGGATAGATGGAGCCGTAGCCGTGACCGCCAATGTGACGATAGGCCGGACAGGTGTTCATGCAGGCGCCACAGCGGATACAGCGTAGAACGGCGCGGAACGGCGAGCCGAGAATGCTGGAGCGGCCATTATCGACGATCACCAGGTGGAACTCCTGTGGACCGTCAAGGTTGTCCGCCTCGCGCGGGCCGGTCAGCCAAGTGTTGTAGCCGGTCAGTCTGGCGCCGACCGCGCTGCGCGCCAGCATGGTGATCAGCACATCCACCTCTTCGAAGGTGGGGGCAATGCGCTCCATCCCCATTACGGCGATATGGGTCGGCGGCAGGGTCGTGCACATCCTGGCGTTGCCTTCGTTGGTCACCAGACAGACCGAGCCGGTTTCGGCGACGGCAAAGTTACAGCCGGTGACGCCGATGTCGGCGCTGAGGAAGTCCTGGCGGATCTTCTGGCGGATAAACAGGGTCATTGCCTCCGGCGTCTCTGGCCCGTCGTATCCCAGAGTCTCATGCAGTACCCGACGGATCTGGGTGCGATCCTTGTGGATCGCGGGCACCACCACGTGGGAGGGCGGATCTTGATCCAGCTGCAGAATGTATTCGCCCAGATCGGTCTCCACCACCTGGATTCCCGCCTGCTGCAGCGCGTGGTTCATGCCGATCTCTTCGGTGACCATCGACTTGGCTTTCACCACCTTTTTGGCGTTTTTGGCCTGAGCAACCTGCAGAATGTAGCGGGTGGCGTCTTCTTTGGTCTTGGCAAAGTAGACCTTTCCGCCGTTCTCCGTCACCTTTTCCGCCAGCTGGTACAGGTAGGCGTCCAGGTTATCGAGCACGTGATCGCGGATCTGTTCGGCGCGTTCGCGCCACTCATCCCAGTGCCCCAGCTCATCCACCATTTTTTGTCGGTTGGCGCCGATGCGCTCCTGGGCGTTGGCTACCGCCTTACGCATGACCGCATCATCCAGCTGGAGCCGAATGCGATCCTTAAATTTTACGTCGCTGGTTTTCAATGACATGACATCCCCCTTAACGGCTCATCAGCACTTCGGCGATGTGCATCACCTTGACCGGTAGCCCTTCGCGCTGCAGGCGGCCGCCAATGTTGATCAGGCAGCTGATATCGGCGCCGATCAGATACTCCGGCTGGACCTCCATCATGTGGCTGACCTTCTCCTTCACCATCTCACCGGAGATCTCGGCCATTTTTATGGAGAAGGTGCCGCCAAAGCCGCAGCAGGTTTCGGCGGCGGGGAACGGCAGCAGCTCTAGCCCGCGGACGTGGCTCAGCAGCGTCAGGGGCTCCTCGCGGACCTTCATTTTGCGCAGCAGGCTGCAGGAGGGGTGGTAGACCGCCCGTCCCGGCAGACGGGCGCCCACGTCCTGAACGCCGAGGGTATTGACGATAAAGGAGGTGAGGTCGACCATCCGGTTGGCGACGCGCTCGGCGCGCAGCGCCCACTCAGGCTCGTCGCTCAGGTAGCTGGGATAGCTCTTGACCGCATAGGTGCAGGAGCCCGCCGGCGAGATGATCGGGTCGTCGTTCTCCTCCAGCGCGCGGATCAGGGTCTTCATTCCCGGAATAGCATCCTTAACGTAGCCGCCGTTGATGGCCGGCTGGCCGCAGCATCCCTGCTTTTCCGGGAAGTGGACCGTACAGCCCAGCTGCTCCAGCAGCAGTACGCTGTCGCGCGCCATACGCGACTTAAGGGCGTCTCCAAGACAGGTGACGAAAAAGTTGACGTTCACGACAGAAAATCTCCATTGCAGAAAATAAAATATTATTTAATTCAATTGATTAAGACATAAATAGGTAATAGACCAGACCGACCTTCAGCCCCAGAATAACGATATAGGCGCAGCAGTACTTCAGGGTTCCGGACATGATGGCGCTGCCCTGGCCATCCATGCGGGTCGCCGAGACGGCAATGGCGATGCTCTGCGGCGAAATCATCTTGCCGCCGGTGGCTCCCGAGGTATTGGCGGCCGCCAGCCACAGCGGATCGACGTGCAGCTTTTCCGCCGCCATGGTCTGCAGCTTGCCAAACAGCACGTTGGAGTTGGTGTCGCTGCCGGTGACAAAGGTCCCCAGCGCGCCGATGATCGGGGCGATAAACAGATAGCCGCCGCCGGTGACGTTAACCAGAGTCTGTGCCAGGGTGGCGATCAGCCCGCTGACGTCCATGACCGTCGCCATGGCGACGATAGCGCTGATGGCGATGATGGAGTTTTTCAGCTGCTTCACCGTGGCGACGAAAACCTGCAGCATCTGGCGCAGGGCGGCGCCCTGAATCACCCCGCCTATCAGGGTGGCGATGATGATCAGAACGCCTGGCGTCGCGATCCAGTCGATCTTCAGCTTCAGCACCTGGCCGTTGGCCAGCGGGAAGGGCAGAACGCTGGCGACCTGGGCGACGGTCGAGCGGATCGCCGGAAACAGCGGTGAGCACAGCAGAATGAAAATAAAGATCAGTAGGTAGATTGCGCAGGCGCGCAGCAGCTGTGGGGCGGAATAGCGGACGTTGCCCTTGAGATGGGCGCCGTCAATACGGTATTCGGCGGCGGTCTCGCCGCGCCGCGCCTTGGCCATCAGGGTGACAACGATCAGACTGACCAGGCTACCGGCAAAGGCGGGCAGCTCGGCGCCCAGCTTGATAGCGACCAGGTACTGCGGAATCAGGGTCGAGATGCCGCACAGCAGGGTCAGCGTGAAGACGCCGCGCAGGGCTTTGACACCGCCGCCGATGATGGCGACGATGACAAACGGCAGCAGAATATTAAACAGGGCCAGCTGGGAGATGATGGTTCCGCTCAGCGCGGTGACCGGCAGATTGACCTGCTCAGCCAGAATCGAGACCGGGATGCCGACGGCGCCAAAGGCGGTCGGTACGGTATTGGCAACCAGCGAGGCGATGGCGGCCTTGAGTGGGTTAAAGCCCAGCGCGATCAGGATCCCGATGGGGATAGCCACCGCCGTACCGTAGCCGGCGGCCGCCTCCAGGAAGCCGCCGAAGCACCAGGCGATCAGCAGAACCTGAATGCGCTTATCGTCGCTGACGGCGGCCAGTACGTCGCGCAGGATGTCCATGCTGCCGGTCTTTAGCATCAGGTTATAGCTGTAGATAGCGCCCAGGATCACGATGACGATCGGCCACAGTCCTTTTAAGGCTCCATAGATCAGCGCAGATCCCAGGGTTTGCAGCGGCGTATGCCAATACAGGCCGGTGACCGCCAGCGTCAGCGCCAGCGTGATCAGTACGGCGAGATGGATCGGGGTTTTCAGTTTCAGGATCAGGATGATCATGACAGCAAGCGGCAGGATACCCAGAAAAAATGGTAAGTATGCAGGCATAAATTTCCCTAACAAACACAGATTAACATTATTGGTATGATGAATTATCGCGGTGTATTTATAACGTAAATGGTCGGTTAAAGCATATGGCTGGATCGCTTCAGTTTAACAAATAGTTAAAATTTATGGTTATTAGCACTATTTTGTTTCTGAAGTGTGATGTTTGTTGCCGCTTGCGTGGCTATGGAGAGGCGGCCTGCCCGCCGAAGGCGCAGGCCGATACAGCGTTTGCGGGGAATTATTGCTGGCGCAGATGCAGATCCAGCTGGGTTTTGCTCGGTTCGCCGCCGATTTCGCGGGTTAGGCGCGGTACCAGATAACCGGAGACCTGGGCCAGCAGCCCATGCATCAGGCGACGCGCCTCATCATCCGGCACCATAAAGTGGGCACCGCCCTGCACCTTGTCTAGAACGTGCAGATAGTAGGGCAGAATGCCGGCGTCAAACAGCGCATTGCTCAGGGCCGCCAGCGTATCGGCGCTGTCGTTAACGCCGCGCAGCAGTACGCTCTGATTCAGCAGGGTCACGCCGGCCTGCTTCAGTCGCCCCATGGCCTCGCTCAGCGCTTCATCAATCTCATTGGCGTGGTTAATATGGGTGACCAGCACCATCTGCAGACGGGAGTCCGCCATACGTTGGCACAGCGCATCGGTCACGCGTGCCGGGATCACCACCGGCAGACGGCTGTGGATACGCAGGCGCCGGAGGTGCGGCAGCTGCTCCAGCTGGGTGAACAGCCAGTCCAGCTCGTGATCTTTGGCCATCAGCGGATCGCCGCCGGAGAAAATGATCTCATCCAGCTCCGGGTGTTCATGCAGATACGCCACCGCTCGCTGCCAATTGGCGCGGGTTCCCTGGTTTTCTTGATAGGGAAAGTGGCGGCGGAAGCAGTAACGGCAGTTGACCGCACAGCCGCCTTTGACCAACAGCAGCGCACGATTTTGGTACTTGTGCAGCAGACCGGGAACGACGCTGTGCTGTTCCTCCAGCGGATCGGTGGAGAAACCGGGGGTTTCAATAAACTCGGCGGCGTCACTCATCACCTGGCGCAGCAGGGGATCGTTAGGATCGCCGCGGCGGATCCGGCTGATGAAGGCGCGCGGTACCCGCAGAGGAAACAGGCGACGAGCCTCGCAGCCTGCCAGCCACTGTGGATGGTCAGAAAGGCCCAGCTGGGCCAGTAAGTCGGCGGGGTCGGTGACAACGTCGGCAAGTTGTTGCAGCCAATCTTCTCTCGGCTGCCCTTTTTGGGTTACAATATGTGCCATTTTTTTGGCTAAGCTACCAAGTAAATTATTCAGAGGGCCTTTATGGCAACGTATTCTAGCAACGATTTCCGCTCCGGTCTTAAAATCATGATGGACGGTGAACCTTACGCCGTTGAATCCAGTGAATTCGTCAAACCGGGTAAAGGCCAGGCCTTTGCCCGCGTTAAGCTGCGCCGTCTGCTGACCGGCAAGCTGATCGAAAAGACCTTCAAGTCGACCGATAGCGCCGAAGGCGCCGACGTGATGGATGTGAACCTGACTTACCTGTACAACGACGGTGAGTTCTGGCACTTCATGAACAACGAGACCTTTGAGCAGCTGGCTGCCGATGCCAAAGCCGTTGGCGACAACGCTAAGTGGCTGCTGGATCAGGCCGAGTGCGTGGTTACCCTGTGGAACGGCCAGCCTATCGCGGTTACCCCGCCGAACTTCGTTGAGCTGGAAATCGTTGAGACCGATCCGGGCCTGAAAGGGGATACCGCCGGTACCGGCGGCAAGCCGGCAACCCTGACCACCGGCGCCGTGGTTAAGGTTCCGCTGTTCGTTCAGATCGGCGAAGTCATCAAGGTGGATACCCGCTCTGGCGAATATGTCTCCCGCGTGAAGTAATCCCTCTCGCTGAAGAAAACCGCGCCTGGCGCGGTTTTTTTTTGCTCATCGCGGCGCATGGCGTTCCCATCATCGGCCGGGAAGGGTATGGTAGAGAAACACCTGGGGATGCCGCCTACGGCTCCTCCTGTGCGGGACGACCCGCACATGCCGCTTTTTTCAGGGACGCCCCTGCCCGTCGTTGGACACCATCATGTCTTGGATTGTATTGCTGATAGCCGGCCTGCTCGAAGTGGTCTGGGCCATCAGTTTAAAGTATTCCCATGGATTTACCCGTCTGTGGCCCAGCGTGGTTACGCTGCTGGCGATGGCCGCTAGCGTGCTGCTGCTGGCCCATGCGATGAAAACCCTGCCAGCCGGTACCGCCTATGCGGTCTGGACCGGCATTGGCGCCGTCGGCGCCGCGATCATGGGGATTATCCTGCTGGGCGAGTCGGCCAGCCCTCTGCGTCTGTTGAGCCTGGGGCTTATCCTCTGCGGGATACTGGGGCTTAAGTTTAGCCACACCTAGCGCCCGCCGCGCGGATGCGGCCCCATAAAAAAAGCCTCCCGCAGGAGGCTTTTTCGTCACAGGGCGGATTACAGGGTAAAGATCCCGATCAGCGCCACTACGCTCAGAATGGCCGCCAGGCCATAGAATACCCAGCTGGCTGCCGGCACGTGGATCTTCAGATCGTGCATCATGTGATGCAGACGGTGCAGACCACACCACAGCGGCAGAATGATCATCAGCAGCCAGAAGATACGGCCAATGATGCTCTGGCTGAAGCTCAGGGCGCGCTCAAAGGTCAGCGCATCCGGGAACATCCCCAGCGGCAGCAGAATGCCGACGATCAGGATCACGGCCGGCGCGAAGATAGCTCCCCACATACCGCCTGCGCCAAACAGACCCCAAAAAACCGGCTCGTCAGAACGTTTGTAGACTTTATTGTTCATCATGCATTCTCCTCGGTTACAGCAGGGCCAGGCCCAGAACCACCACGGTAGCGACGATAGTGACAACCCACAGCGCCTTGATAATCGGTGCCGGGCCCATCTTCTCATCGTTTACCACGATGTTGGCCGCCTTCGGCGCCAGCTCAAACCAGGTCTTGGTATGCAGCACGGCCAGCAGCAGGGAGATGATATTGAGGACCAGTACCAGCGGGTTTTGCAGGAAGGCAACGAAGCTTTCCCAGCCTGCGGCACCGTCTTTCAGCGAGAATACGCCGTAGATCAGCACAATGCTGAACCAGACGTTTTCCAGCGCCGAACTTTCGCGCAGCATGTAGAACTTATAGAAACCCAGCTTTTGCCACCAGTTGGATGACATACCCCGCACATAGGGTTTGCGTTTGGTTGAAGTCGTCATTGCAATCGAGTCTCCCTTATTGCGGTTTCAGCATTGCGATCATGAAGTCTTTGGCACTTTCTACCTTGCCCTGCTGGATGGCCGCAGCCGGATCCACGTGTTTCGGGCAGACTTCAGAGCAATAACCGACGAAGGTACAGCTCCAAACACCGTTTTGGGTGTTCAGTACCGGCATACGCTCTTTCTTACCGTGGTCGCGGTTGTCCAGGTTGTAGCGGTGAGCCAGGGTGATCGCGGCCGGGCCGATGAACTCCGGATTCAGACCAAACTGCGGGCAGGCGGCATAGCACAGGCCACAGTTGATGCAGCCGGAGAACTGATGGTATTTCTCCATCTCCGCCGGGGTCTGCTTGTTGGTACCGTCTTCCGGTTTGCGATCGTTGCCGATGACGTACGGTTTGATCGCTTCCAGGCTCTCGATAAAGTGGGTCATATCGACCACCAGATCGCGCTCAACCGGGAAGTTGGCCAGCGCCTCAACGCGCATCCCGTTCGGGTGGTCGCGCAGGAAGGTCTTACAGGCCAGTTTCGGTACGTTATCGACCATCATCCCGCAGGAGCCACAGATAGCCATGCGGCAGGACCAGCGGAAGGAGAGGTCCGGCGCCAGATTGTCCTTCACATACAGCAGGGCATCCAGCAGGGAAGTGGTGTCATCATACGGCACCTCGTAAGTCACAAAGCGCGGCTCGGCATCCTGTTCCGGGTTGTAGCGCATGACTTCCATTTTCAGGTTTTTCATCTCAGCCATTCGCTTTTTCCTCTTTCTTCTTGGCTTCCTGAGCTTCTGCTTCGGCACCGTATACACGTTTGGCCGGCGGCAGCTTGGTGATCTTCACATCGCTGTACTCAATGCGCGGGGCGCCGCTTTCATTGAAGTAGGTCAGCGTATGCTTCAGGAAGTTTACGTCATCACGCTCGGTGCAGCCTTCATCCAGGCGCTGGTGAGCACCGCGGGATTCGCGACGGTTAATGGCGGAGTGCGCCATACATTCGGCGACGTTCAGACCGTGCTCCAGCTCGATGGCATACAGCAGTTCGGTGTTGAATACGCTGGAGGTATCGGTGATCTTGACGCGTTTGAAGCGCTCTTTCAGCTCGGCCAGTTTGTCGACCGTCTTCTGCATCAGATCGGTGGTACGGTAGATACCGCAGCCTTCTTCCATGGAGGTGCCCATTTCATCGCGCAGGGTCGCCCAGTTTTCGTTGCCTTCCTGGTTAACCAGCGCTTTGAGGTTGCCCTCGATGTCTTTCACCTGTGCGTCCAGCGCCGTGCCGTTCGCCGGGGTGACATTCTGCAGATGCTGCAGGGCGCTTTCACCGGCGACGCGGCCAAAGACCACCAGCTCAGCCAGGGAGTTGGAGCCCAGGCGGTTGGCGCCGTGCAGACCGACAGAGGAACATTCGCCGACGGCGAACAGGCCCTTGATGCGGGTTTCGCAGCTCTGGTCGGTTTCGATACCGCCCATGGTGTAGTGCGCGGTCGGACGTACCGGGATCGGCTCATTGACCGGATCGACGCCGACGTAGGCCTTGGCTAGTTCACAGATGAACGGCAGACGCTCGTGCAGCTTCTTGGCGCCGAGGTGACGCAGATCCAGATAGACTACATCGCCACGCGGGGTAGAGATGGTGCGGCCTGCGCGCCATTCGTGCCAGAAAGCCTGAGACACTTTGTCGCGTGGCCCCAGCTCCATGTACTTGTTCTTCGGCTCGCCCAGCGGGGTTTCCGGCCCGAGGCCATAATCCTGCAGGTAACGGTAGCCGTCTTTGTTGACCAGAATACCGCCTTCGCCGCGGCAGCCTTCGGTCATCAGGATACCTGAGCCCGGCAGACCGGTCGGGTGATACTGAACGAACTCCATGTCACGCAGCGGAATGCCGTGTTTGAAGGCCATGCCCATACCGTCGCCGGTGACGATGCCGCCGTTGGTGTTGTAGCGGTATACGCGGCCTGCGCCGCCGGTCGCCAGGATAACGGCGTTGGCGCGGATCTGCACCATGGTGCCTTCCATCATATTGATGGCGACGACGCCGCGGGCCTGACCGTCATCCACCAGGATATCCAGCACGAAGTGCTCATCGAAACGCTGGATCTGCGGATACTTCAGTGAGGTCTGGAACAGGGTGTGCAGCATGTGGAAGCCGGTCTTATCCGCGGCAAACCAGGTGCGTTCAATCTTCATGCCACCGAAACGACGTACGTTGACCGAACCGTCAGGTTTACGGCTCCACGGACAGCCCCACAGCTCCAGCTGGGTCATTTCGCGCGGGCAGTTATGTACGAAGTGATCGACGACGTCCTGCTCACACAGCCAGTCACCACCGGCAACGGTATCGTGGAAGTGGAAATCGAAAGAGTCATGAGCCTGAGTGACGGCCGCGGAACCGCCTTCCGCCGCCACGGTATGGCTGCGCATCGGGTACACTTTTGAGATTAAGGCAATCTTCAGTTGAGGGTTGGCCTCGGCGGCGGCAATCGCTGCTCGTAAGCCAGCACCCCCAGCCCCGACGATGGCAAGGTCTGCGTTAAAGGTTTGCACTGCATTCCTCCGGGTGTTCAATGGTAAAGTAACGTTTAAAAACGAATAACCATTCCAGAATACGTATTAAAGAAAGGTAGCATAGATGTAGCCGCTGTCCTTATTACGCATGGGAATGGTTATGTTTTATAAGTTCGAATCCGAAAATTATACCCATATTGAAGTAGTAGAAAATTGACGTGGTTGGGTGTTTTATCCTTTTTAGGGCGGGAAAATATAGTAAAACGTGATCTTAATAATGTTTCTGTCGTTATATTCTATTTTTTAATATGTTTTATTTGCTTTTTAGAACAATGTAAATAATTTGCGGATACATCTATTAGGAAGCTAGTCGCTATCCATCGCCGTTGACGGTGCGCCGTGGGCGATGAGACGGGAGTGGGCCCGGCGCACCCCGGCGACGAAAACTGTCATCTGCGCTGAGAAGCGGGTAGACTGCCCATCCTGTTTTATTTCGGAGTTATCATCATGAGCGATACGGCAAGCTGGCAGCCCAGTGCACCTGTGGCCAATTTGTTGAAGCGCGCCAGCATCCTGTCCACCATCCGGCGGTTTTTCTCAGATCGCGGCGTGCTGGAGGTCGACACCCCGTCGATGAGCCAGGCCACGGTAACGGATGTTCACCTGGTTCCCTTTCAGACCCACTTTGTCGGTCCCGGGGTAGCGCAGGGGATGACGCTGTATCTGATGACCAGCCCGGAGTATCACATGAAGCGGCTGCTGGCCGCCGGCAGCGGCCCCATCTATCAGCTGTGCCGCAGCTTCCGCAATGAAGAGTCCGGACGCTATCACAATCCGGAATTTACTATGCTGGAGTGGTATCGTCCGCATTACGATATGTATCGGTTGATGAATGAAGTGGATGATTTGTTGCAGCAGGTGCTCGAATGTGAAAGTGCCGAAACGCTCTCTTATCAGCAGGCCTTTATTCGTCACCTGGACGTCGATCCGCTCTCTGCCGATAAAACGCAGCTGCGTGAGGCGGCGGCAAAACTGGATTTAAGCAATGTCGCCGATAATGAAGAGGATCGCGACACGCTGCTGCAGCTGTTATTTGCCTTTGGCGTCGAGCCCCATATTGGTAAAGAGCGTCCGGCGTTCGTCTACCATTTCCCGGCCAGCCAGGCATCGCTGGCGCAGATCAGTACCGAGGACCACCGCGTCGCGGAGCGCTTTGAGGTTTACTACCGCGGCGTAGAGCTGGCCAACGGTTTCCATGAGCTGACCGACGCGGCGGAGCAGCGCCTGCGCTTTGAGCAGGATAATCGCAAACGGGCGGCGGCGGGGCTGCCGCAGCAGCCGATCGACGAACACCTGCTGGCGGCGCTGGAGCACGGGATGCCGGACAGCTCCGGGGTCGCGCTGGGCGTCGATCGCCTGATCATGCTGGCGCTGTCGGCCGAGCGCCTCAGCGAGGTGATCGCCTTCTCCGTCGATCGCGCCTGAGCCGAATCACGGCAGCCTTCCAGACCCGCGCTCGGCGCGGGTTTTTTTATGTCCGTCATACGCCGCCGGCGCTAAAGCCGCGCCGTTGACCGCCGCGGACCTGGCGCAGCGAGTCGCTGCCGATTTGGATCGGCGGGAACGGCAGCACCAGATCGTGCTGGCGGTAGGCGGCCAAGATCAGCTGGTGCAGCTCGTGGCGCAGCGGCATACGGTGCGCCATCTCCGAGGCGTAGATGCGCAGTTCGAAGATCTGGATCCCCTGCTGAATATCGACCAGATAGACCTCCGGCGCCGGGGTCGCCAGCACCAGTGAACACTGTCCGGCCGCCTGCAGCAGCAGCTCGGTTACCCGCTGGCTGTTGGCGCTGGCCTCCGCGGGCACCGTCAGCACCACGCGGGTGATGGGATCGCTTAAGGACCAGTTGATAAACTGCTCCATGATAAAGGCCTTGTTGGGCACGATGATCTCTTTACGATCCCAGTCAGAGATGGTGGTGGCCCGGGTATTGATACGGGTGATGGTCCCGGTCAGATCGCGAATGGTTACCGTATCGCCGATGCGGATCGGTTTTTCAAACAGGATGATCAGGCCCGAGATAAAGTTGCCGAAGATCTCCCCAAGGCCGAAGCCCAGGCCGACGGTCAGCGCCGCCACCAGCCACTGCAGCTTAGACCACTCGATCCCCAGCAGCGAAAAGCCGATCAGGCCGCCGACGATCATCAGCAGGTATTTGGTGATGGTGGTGATGGCATAGCCGGTGCCGGGGCTCAGCTCTAAGTGCTGCAGTAGCCCCAGCTCCAGCAGGGCCGGCAGATTTTTGACCAGCTGAATGGTGACCAGGATCACCAGAATGGCGATCAGCACGGCGCCCAGGGTGATCGGCTGCAGGGTCTCGCCGCCGACGCCGCTGGCGGTGACGTCCCACAGGCGAATGTTCTCTAGGAAGGCGAAGGCTGAATGCAGCTCTGACCATAGCCAGATCAGCGAAACCAGCGCGATCATCGTCAGGATCGATCGCACCAGCCGCAGGGAGCGCTCGCTGATGGCGTCCAGATCCACCACGCTCTCGTCGACCTCTTGGCTGCCTTCGACGCCGGCGGGATGTAGGCCATCCTCATCATGGCGGCTGCGCTTCTCCAACCGCTCGGCGCGCCGCTGCTTGGCCCGTTCGAAGGCGATGCGCCGGCGTTGGATTAACATCCAGCGTCGGATCACCGAATAGACCATCAGCAGGCAGAACCAGATGGCGACGGAGGTCTCCAAGCGCGCCAGCAGTACCTGCGCCGCGCCGAGGTAGCCGAGCAGCGCGGCCAGGATCGCCGCCGCCGGCGCGCATAGCAGTCCTCCCCACAGCAGGTGATTCAGCAGATTTTCACCGGAGCCTGCGCGATTGAGGTAGAGCGGAATGCCGGCGCGGCGCAGGCTGGTGGTCAGCAGCAGCAGAGCCAGGCACAGCATGATGAAGCAGGCGCGGCCGAGGGTCGCGGTAAAGCTGCGATCGGCCAGATTGTTGAAGGTCACCACGGCCATCAGCAGCGGTACGATAAGCCAGATAGACATGCGGTAATAGCGCATGGCGCGCCGCACCTGACGTTCGCCCCAGCCGAAGTGGACAATGAACAGCCCACTGTCGCGGGAGAAGGCGGCGCTGATCATAAAGGCCCACAGCACCGGCAACGCTGCGCTGACCCCTTCGCCGATGGCGACGGCCACCGGATAGGGCCAGGCGTTGCTCAGCCCGTAGCCTACGGCGGCCCACAGCACCGGCAGCGGCAGCGCGACCAGTATCGACCACAGCAGGGTACGCAGGGTCAGCGAGATGTGATCCTGATTGACCTTGCCGACGCGCCCGGCGGCGCGCGCCAGAAACGCGCTGTAGTAGCGGCGCGAATAGACGCTGAACCCGACGAGCAGCAGGGCCGCACACAGCGGCAGCAGAGTGGTGCGGTCGGTCAGCATCATCATGGTGGCCTGGCTGAGCTGGGACAGGGTGTCCAGCGACAGCAGACGATCCAGCGCCCGCAGGGTGGTCAGCAGGTAGCCCAGCCCGACCGGATCGATGTCCGCCGCCCAGAACAGGTAACGGTGGGTTGCCTCGCGCACCTCCGTCAGGGCCTCGATGAGCTGGGTATTGGCGACCTTGAGCTTGGTCAGCTCCAGAATTTGGCTATCGCAGCCTGACAGCAGGGAGTTGAGCAGCTCGCGCTGGGTCGCCAACTGGGGGGCCAGCAGGCGCTGCTGTGCGCCGCTGAGCGGCTCGCCGTCGTTTTGGCGATAGTCGCTGGCGGGGGCGAGTTTATCCAGCAGCGCCTCATAGCGTAGGCGCTGAACGCGCAGGCGCGCCATGTCGCTGTCCAGCTGCTGCGGCTTGGGCATCTCCGGCAGCCGCGCCAGGCGATCGCGCAGCGTCTCACCCAGCGCTGGCGAGACGCTCAGCCACTGCGCCTGCTCACGCAGCGTGTTGAGGGCCAGGCGAACCTGCTGGGTCTGCCCGGCGATAGTGCGCTGGCGCCCGGCGATATCGTCCAGCCGCTGCGCCTGGTGGTTGAGATCGCGCGACAGGGTCTGGTTGATGGTGAGCTGCTCAACGATCGAGCGCGGCAGGTTGTCGCTTTGCTCGACTAGGCGACGGGTGCGCTCCAGCGCCTCCTCGGCATCGCGCTGGCGCTGGCTGTTGAGGCTGTTGCGTAGCCCCTGCAGCTGCAGATCGAGGCGCTCATGACGCCGGCTGAGCACTTCGCTCTGCAGGCGGATCAGCTCCTGGCGATTGTTGGCCGATAGCTGCTCCAGCTCTAGCTCATCGACCTGCGCCTTGCGGGCGGCGACTTCGGCCTGCAGCTGGGCGGACTGGGCCTGGGAGAGCGCCGTCTCCGTGACGGTCAGCGCCTGCAGGCGGCGCTCTGCCTCGCTCAGCGCTTTACGCGTCGCGGCCTGTTTTTGCGCCACCTGGCTCAGGGAGTCGCTGATGTCGCGCGCGCGATCCTGCTCCTGCTGGAGCTGGCGGGCGACCTCCAGCAGCTGGCTGCTGATCTGTAGCATGCGCTGCTCCGCGTCGCTGGCGGGCGGCAGGGCGGCTGGGGCGGGCGGCTGGCTTTCATCGCTGAGCTGCTGACGCAGTTCGCGGGTCAGGCGTGGAAAATCACTGATGGCGCGGCGGTATTGCTGGGTGCGCTGGGCGGAGGCCTTGGCCTCGTCTATCCATCCGAGGGCGCTTTGCAAGGCGTCGACGGTTTCGGCCTGTGCGGGCGCGCTTTTGGCCGCCTCGGCTTGCTTGAGATCCAACGCCAGCTGGCGTTCATTCAGCGTCGCCTGCGCCAGCCCCGGTAGCAGTAGCAGCAACAGGCCGCTCAGCAGAATACGTTGGAGGATCTGGCGCATGGTCGGCCCTCGCCGTTGCTGGGTACGGGCGCGGCGATAGGCGCCGCGCCGGGGGATTATGCGGACTCTGGGTCGGCAGCGGATTCCTGCGCGGCGGCCGGTGCATGGCCCAGTTCACGCCCCATCCGGGTGATGCTGCCGGCGCTCAGGGCGCGGTCAAACTGGATGCGGCCGGGGGCGAATAGGTTGATCACCGTTGAGCCCAGCTTGAAGCGGCCCATCTCCTGGCCCTTCTTCAGCGCGACGGCGTGCTCGCCTTCGGCCGGATAGGTCCAGCGGCGGATAATACCGGCACGCTCGCTGTTTACGCAGCCGCCCCAGACGGTTTCGATGCTGCCGACGATGGTTGCGCCGACCAGGATCTGTGCCAGAGGGCCGAAGGCGGTATCAAAGATACAGATCAGCCGCTCGTTGCGGGCGAACAGATTGGGCACGTTGGCGGCGGTCAGCGGGTTGACGGAGAACAGATCGCCCGGGACATAAATCATTTCGCGCAGCTGACCATCGCAGGGCATATGCACCCGGTGATAATCGCGCGGTGACAGGTAGGTGGTGACGAACTGACCGCCGCGGAAGGTGTCCGCCAGCGGATACTGTCCGGCCAGCAGCGCCTCCAGCGTATAGTCATGGCCCTTGGCCTGCAGGATGCGATCCGCGTCAATGGGACCCAGCTGGCTGATGGCTCCGTCGGCGGGCAGCACGACGCCATCGTCAAACTCGGCGAGGGGGCGTACCCCGTCGCGCAGCGGGCGGACGAAGAAGTCGTTGAAGGTCTTGTAGTGCGCCGGATCAGGGTAAAGCGCTTCCTGCATATTGATGCCGTAATAGCGGGCAAAGCCCTTGATGGCGCTCTGGGTCAGCCAGCCGGCCTGTTTATCGGCGGCCCAGCCGGCCAGGCGCGTCAGCCCCTGTTTCGGCAGTAGATATTGCAGTCTGATTTTAATGCTATCGAGCACGTTAGCCTCTTTATCCAACAGAAGAATCTACCGGCTATGCGTAGCATAGCCGGATAATACATTGTTCACGCCCGCGCGGGGCACCTGTGACGTCATGTCGGCCACCGCGGGCCGGGCAGCGGCGTTAGCTGTCGCCGTTGCCGAAGTTCTTACGCAGTTTAACCTGCGCCATCCCCTCAAGAATACGATGATAGTTGTCAAAGCGCGTTTCTGCGATATCGTCGCGCGCGACCGCCTCTCGCAGGGCACAGCCCGGATCGTTGCCGTGTTTACAGTCGCGGAACTTGCAGCTGCCCAGGTAGTCACGGAACTCAATGAATCCTTGGGTTATCTGCTCCGCATCCAGATGCCACAGACCAAATTCACGGACGCCGGGCGAGTCGATCACGTCACCGCCGTGCGGAAAGTGATACAGGCGGGCCGCGGTGGTGGTGTGCTGGCCCAAACCGGAGTTATCGGAGACGGCGCCGACCTCGATCTGGCTCTCCAGCGCCGGCAGCAGCGCGTTGAGCAGGCTGGATTTGCCCACGCCGGATTGGCCGGCGAAGATGCTGATGCGCTGGGTGAGCAGCGCCTGCAGCTGCGCCATGCCTTCGCCGCTGTGGCTGGAGACCAGTACGACCCGGTAGCCGATGTGGCGGTAGATCGCCATCGCCTGTTCGACAAACTCGCGCCCCTCGTCGTCCAGCAGATCGACCTTGTTCAGCACGATCAGCGGCTCGACGCAGAGGGTTTCACAGGCGACCAGATAGCGATCGATGATGTTCAGCGACAGCTCCGGCAGGATAGCCGAGACGATGACGATCTGATCGATATTGGCGGCGATGGGCTTTACCCCATCGTAGTAGTCCGGGCGCGTCAGTACCGAGCTGCGCGGATGAACGGCCTCGACGATCCCTTTGCTGCCGGCCTGCAGCGCGGCGCGCCAGACCACCCGATCGCCGGTCACCAGCGATGGCAGGGTACGGCGGATGTTGCAGCGCTGCTGAGTGCCATCGGCGGCCTCAACGTCGGCATGTTTGCCGAAACGGCTGACGACAATCCCGTCCTGGGCGTCACCGAACAGGCTGTCGTCCATCTCTGCGCTATTGTCCGTCTGCTGCAGACGACGCTGGTGATTGGCATGCACCCGTCGCTGCTGGCCGTGCGATAGTCTTTTCTTACTCAACTGCGCCTCACTCTGTTTTTGATGCGCTGCGGCGATCGCCCGCAGCGCGTAAAGTGTCTATGATACACGCTGGGCTGTGTCCCGCAATTGAGCGTCATCGCGATCGCGCGGACACGCCGTGCCATTGAATACTATTTGCCGGGGGAGCTATGAGTGCAAGTGAAACGCGTTTGATTTGGATCGATCTGGAAATGACCGGACTGGATCCGCAGCGCGACCGGATCATCGAGATCGCGACGCTGGTGACGGATGCCGATCTGAACGTGCTGGCGGAGGGGCCGGTGATTGCGCTGCATCAGGATGACGCCCAGCTGGCGCTAATGGATGAGTGGAATGTGCGTACCCACACCGCCAGCGGGCTGGTGGCGCGGGTGAAGGCCAGTCAGTACGATGACGCGGCGGCGGAACAGGCGACCCTCGACTTTTTGCGTCAGTGGGTACCCGCCGGTGTCTCTCCGATCTGTGGCAACAGCGTCGGTCAGGATCGTCGCTTTCTGTTCCGCTATATGCCGGAGCTGGAGCGCTATTTCCACTATCGCTATCTGGACGTGAGTACCCTGAAAGAGCTGGCGCGTCGTTGGAAGCCGGAGATCCTGGAGGGGTTCAAGAAGAAGAATACCCATCAGGCGCTGGACGACATTCGTGAATCGGTGGCTGAACTGGCGTATTACCGTACGCATTTTATCCAGCTATAGCGCCGTGGCACGCCCGGGCGTCGATAATCTGCGCATCCGGGCGTTTTTATCGTCAGTCAGTCGATTTATACGATTTTTTCGCGAAAGGGGCTTGCGGGGGACGAAAATCTCCGTATAATGCGCTCCCCGTACCGAGACGGAATTGTGAAGTTTTTCAAACGCACACCGTCCGCTATGCGACGCGGGAATAGCTCAGTTGGTAGAGCACAACCTTGCCAAGGTTGGGGTCGCGAGTTCGAGTCTCGTTTCCCGCTCCAAATTTAGAAGGCCGCCGTGCGGCTGGATGAAAAAAAGCAGTACCATTGCGGGAATAGCTCAGTTGGTAGAGCACAACCTTGCCAAGGTTGGGGTCGCGAGTTCGAGTCTCGTTTCCCGCTCCAAACTTCTAAACACCGTTACTGTTATGGTGTCGATGCCAGAAGCATCACTCTGCGGGAATAGCTCAGTTGGTAGAGCACAACCTTGCCAAGGTTGGGGTCGCGAGTTCGAGTCTCGTTTCCCGCTCCAATTTTCTTCTTTTGTTTTCCTCATCTGATTTATCAACAGCGTCGAGAGACGGTGCCCGCCGTGACTGTTCACACTTTCATAAACAGACTTATCCACAGCTTATGCGCTTTCCCTCACCGTGCACGTCGGCGTACAAAAAACGCACCGCAATATAAGTCATTGATATAAAATAATAAATTGAAATGAAAATAGCGATGTGGAACGTTTGCGTCCGCAGTGTGGATTGAATAACAAAAGAATTCTATTTTTATGCACAGCGCTGCGCCAACCGGCCCAGCGCTTTTTTGTCATTAGGCGTCGCGCGGCAGCCCTTTATCTACCGCACGAATAAGCCGGCGCTGCTGACTGCTGATGACCTCTACCGCTTGCGCCGCGCGTTTTTGCCGCTGCTGCGCCAGCGCCCAGTGAATATGCTCATCCAACAGCGCGCTGATGCCCAGGCGCTGCTGTAGCAGGGTGACGATATGGGCATCATAGGGCGCGTTGCCCAGGGCGACGCTCAGGTTGCGCAGCCAGCGCTGATAGCCGATGCGTCGAATGGGCGAGCCTTCGGTCATCCGCAGAAAGGTCGACTCATCCCAGGCGAACAGGGTGGTTAGCGCCGGTGCGTGCAGCGCCGCCCGCGGCAGAAAGTCGGCCTCCTCGCTCAGCGGAGCCAGGCGGTTCCACGGGCAAATCATCTGGCAGTCATCGCAGCCGTAGATGCGATTACCGAGCAGGGGTCGCAGCGCCTCGGGGATGGGACCCTCCAGCTCGATCGTCAGGTAGGAGATGCAGCGGCGCGCGTCGACCTTATAGGGGGCGACGATGGCGTCGGTCGGGCAGGTGGTGATACAGGCGACGCAGCGGCCGCACTGCGCCGTCTGCGGCGTATCGACGGGCAGCGGCAGATCGATTAACAGTTCGCCAAGAAAGAACCAGGAGCCGGCCTGCGGGTTGAGCAGCAGCGAATGTTTTCCTGTCCAGCCCAGTCCCGCCTTGGCGGCCAGCGGGCGCTCCAGCAGCGGCGCCGAGTCCACGAAGGGGCGGAAATGGAGCTCACCGCAGTACGCCTGGATCATCTCACCCAGCTTTTTGAGCCGAGCGCGCAGCACCTTATGGTAGTCGCGGCCCAGCGCATAGCGGCTGATGTAGCCCAGCGTCGGATCTTTCAGGGTCGAGGCAAAGGCGGCGCTGGGCGGCAGGTAGTTCATGCGTACGCTGATCACCCGCAGCGTGCCGGGCAGCAGCTCGTCCGGCCGGGCGCGCATCATACCGTGGCGCGCCATCCACTCCATCTCTCCATGGTAGCCGCTGTCCAGCCACGCCTGTAGCGGCGCCTCTTCGGCGCGGAGATCCGTGTCGCTGATCCCGACCTGCTGGAAGCCTAGCGATAGACCCCATTGCTTGATATGTTGGGCTAACTGATGCAGATCGAGGGGATGAGTCATGATGGGCCATTCTTGCAACCGGAACGCCGACAGTTTATCACACTATGTGGCGCCCGCGGACTGGGTTCGCAACGCCGAGGCGCGCGCGGCCGCGGCGCAGGGGATCACGCTGGCGACGCTGATGCAGCGCGCTGGCCTGGCTGCTTTTAACCGTGGGCGCCAGTGCTACCCCACCTCCCGCCGCTGGCTGATCCTGTGCGGTCACGGTAATAACGGCGGCGATGGCTATGTGATCGCACGCCTGGCGCGCGCCAGCGGCCTGCAGGTCACGCTGATGGCGGTGGCGGGACACTCTCCCCTGCCGCCGGAGGCGCAGCAGGCCCGTGCGCAGTGGCTGCAGTGCGGCGGCAGTGAGATCGCGGCATCGCTGCCCCTGCCGGCGGCAGAGGTGATCGTGGATGCGCTGCTGGGCATCGGTCTGTCGGCCGCACCGCGGGCCCCCTATGACGGGCTGATTACCGCGATAAACGCCCACCCTGCGCCGGTGCTCTCCGTCGATCTGCCCTCCGGGCTGAATGCCGATACGGGCGCGGCGGCCGGAGCCGTGGTGCGGGCCGATCATACCCAGAGCTTTATCTGTCTCAAGCCGGGGCTGTTGACCGGGCTGGCGCGGGCGGTCGTCGGGCAGCTGCACTGCGATCCGTTGGGGTTGACGCCGTGGCTGGCGCAGCAGGACTGGCCGCTGCAGCGCTTGGATGGACACTGTCTGCCGCGTTGGCTGGCACCGCGATCGCCGCTGGCGCATAAGGGGGACAACGGTCGACTGCTGCTGATCGGCGGCGACAGCGGTATGGGCGGCGCGATTCGTCTGGCCGGGCAGGCCGCGCTGCGCAGCGGTGCCGGGCTGGTCCGGGTATTGACCCGGGCGGAGCACGTCGCCCCGCTGCTGGCCGCGGCGCCGGAGCTGATGGTGAAAGCGCTGAGCCCGGATACGCTGAAGGAGGCGCTGAGCTGGGCCGAGGTGGTGGTGGTGGGCCCGGGGCTGGGGCAGGGCGAGTGGGGGCAGAGGGCCTTGGCTGCGCTGGCGTCGGTGCGTAAGCCGATGCTGTGGGATGCCGACGCCCTGAACCTGTTGTCCGGTGCGCCCAGCGTCTGTGAATGGCGAGTGATGACGCCGCACCCCGGCGAGGCGGCGCGTCTGCTCGGCTGCGGTATTGCCGATGTGGAAAACGATCGGCCCGCGGCGGTACGGGCGCTGCAGCGACGCTATGGCGGGGTGGCGCTTCTCAAGGGCGCCGGTACGCTGATCGCGGATGACGCGCGCTGCGCAATTGCTGATATCGGTAATCCTGGGATGGCAAGCGGCGGTATGGGTGACATACTCTCTGGTATCATTGGCGGTTTGCTGGCGCAAAAGCTCACGCTGTATGATGCAGCCTGCGCCGGCGCCGTGTTACACGGCGTGGCTGCCGACGCCGCTGCGCGGCGCGACGGCGAGCGGGGTATGCTGGCCAGTGACCTACTGCCTGAGATCAGGCGTTGGGCTAATCCTTGAATTTGAACTACCAGAACGCACAACACAACTATGACAAGTATCGTACTGCAACTGCCGGATGAAGCGGCAACCATTGCCCTGGGCGGCGCGCTGGCGCGGGCCTGCCAGCGCGCCACTGTAATTTATCTGTACGGCGATCTGGGGGCGGGTAAAACCACCTTCAGCCGCGGTTTCCTGCAGGCCATGGGGCATCAGGGAACGGTGAAAAGCCCGACCTATACGCTGGTGGAGCCCTATCTGCTCGCGCCGCGTCCGGTGTATCACTTTGATCTGTATCGCTTGGCCGATCCCGAAGAGCTGGAGTTTATGGGGATCCGCGACTACTTTGCCCAAGATGCGCTGCTGCTGGTGGAGTGGCCGCAGCAGGGCATGGGCTTTTTACCGGAGCCTGATATCACCCTGCATCTGACCTATACCGGCGGCGGCCGCCAGGCGGTGATTGAAGCGCACAGCGTACACGGCCAGAGCGTTTTGGCCGCATTGAACGGGCAATAAGGGACGGGCACGGATGAGGGTGTTGCAGCGGTTTTTGCGCATTACGTTACCCCTGGCGCTGGGATGGTGTCTGGCTACGATGGCCGGAGCCGCCCAGCTGACCAATATTCAGGTGAGCAACGGTGATCGTCAGGCGGTGGTGACGCTGACCTTTAATGCCCCCCCTGAGCTGAGTCATCGTATCGAGCGTAACCCGGATCGGGTGCTGGTCGAGATCGCCGACAGCAAGCGGATCACCGGCGGACTGCCGATGCAGTTCAGCGGAGAGAATATGCTCAGCCGCATCCGGGATGGCGGCGAGCAGCGCGCCGGCAAGGTGCTACTGGTGCTGGACACGACGCAGCGTCCCCGGGTTTCGGTGGCGCGCAGCGGTAATCGCGCCGTGCTGACGCTGCGGGCGGAAAGTCGGGCGGCCGTGGCTCCCGCCTCTCCTCCCGCCTCGACGGGCAAAAACCCATTCCACTCTCGTCCGCGTCAGGCGGCGGCACCCGCGCTTGCGCCCGCCGCGGCGCCGCTGCCATCGGTACCGGTGAGCGCGGTAAAAAAATCCGGGCGCTATGACGGCTCGAAGATCGTCGTGGCGATCGATGCCGGACACGGGGGACAGGATCCCGGCGCCATCGGCCAGGATGGACTGCGGGAAAAAGAGGTGACGCTGGCGATCGCGCGACGCCTGCGGGGGCTGATGGATGACGATCCGATGTTTCAGCCGGTGCTGACTCGCAGCGGCGACTACTTCATCTCCGTGATGGGGCGTTCGGACGTCGCCCGTCGCCAGAAGGCGAACCTGCTGATTTCGATCCATGCCGATGCGGCGCCCAATCGCAGCGCGAACGGCGCCTCCGTCTGGGTGCTCTCGAACCGACGAGCCAATAGCGAGATGGCCGGGTGGCTGGAGCAGCATGAGAAACAGTCCGAGCTGCTGGGCGGCGCCGGCGACGTGCTGGCGAACAGTAATCAGGATAAATACCTGAGCCAGACGGTGCTCGATCTGCAGTTCGGCCACTCGCAGCGGGTCGGCTATGACGTGGCGGTGCAGGTGCTGCGCCAAATGCAAAGCGTGGTGCGCCTGCATAAGCGCCATCCGGAGCATGCCAGCCTTGGGGTGCTCCGTTCGCCGGATATTCCCTCCCTGCTGGTGGAGACCGGATTTATCAGCAACAGCGAAGGGGAGCGCCAGCTGGGAAATGGCCAGCATCAGGAGCGGATTGCCCGGGCGATCTATCTGGGGGTGCGCAGCTACTTCCTGGCGCATCCGTTGCAAAGCGGCCCAAAGGTGGAAAACCGGCCGCAGCCAGCCAGCGCGGCCGGTAACGTCGCGGCGGCCGCGGCGGTAGCCCCTTCCGCCAGCGAGATCCACGTGGTGAAGCGCGGGGAGACGCTGCTGGGGATCGCCAATCGCTATGGCTCGACCCTGAGCGGGATGATGCGGCTCAATAACCTGAAAAAAGAGGGGGTCTGGGTCGGGCAGCGCCTCAAGGTGCCGAGCGCCGGCGGTAGTGCCCAGCCCGCCGCGGCCAGCGCCCCGCGTATCCATCTGGTGAAGCGCGGCGATACCCTGACGCGCATTGCGGCCCACTATGGGGTCAGCATGGATGCCCTGCGTCAGGCCAACAAGATGAAGAGTGACGAGGTGCAGCTGGGGCAACGGCTGCGCATTCCGTCGCGTTAACCCCGAAGGAGATCCCTATGCCGATTCAGATCCTGCCGCCGCAGCTGGCGAACCAAATTGCCGCCGGCGAGGTGGTGGAGCGTCCGGCATCGGTGGTCAAAGAGCTGGTCGAGAACAGCCTGGATGCCGGTGCGACGCGCATCGATATCGACATTGAGCGCGGCGGCGCCAAGCTGATCCGTATCCGGGATAACGGCAGCGGCATCGGCAAGGCGGAGTTGGCGCTGGCGCTGGCTCGGCATGCTACCAGTAAGATCAGTACGTTGGATGATCTTGAGGCGATCGTCAGCCTGGGATTTCGCGGTGAGGCGCTGGCTAGCATCAGCTCGGTATCCCGTTTGACGATGACCTCGCGCCCTGAAGGGCAGGCGGAGGCCTGGCAGGCCTATGCCGAAGGGCGAGAGATGGCGGTGACGGTCAAACCGGCGGCGCACCCGGTTGGCACCACGCTAGAGGTGCTGGATCTGTTTTATAACACCCCGGCCCGGCGCAAGTTCCTGCGCACCGAGAAGACCGAGTTTGCCCATATCGACGAGGTGGTGCGGCGGATTGCCCTGGCCCGCTTTGACATAACCCTGACGCTGCAGCATAACGGTAAGACGGTGCGCCAGTACCGTGCGGTCAGGGAGGGCGATGCGCGGGAGCGTCGTCTGGGGGCGATCTGCGGGACGGCGTTTGTGCAGCATGCGCTGGCGCTGGCGTGGCGCCATGACGATCTGGCCATTCACGGCTGGGTGGCCGCGCCGCAGGCTATCCGCCAGATAGGCGAGCTGCAGTATTGCTATGTTAACGGACGGATGATGCGCGATCGGCTGATCACCCATGCCATCCGTCAGGCTTACCAAGATCGCCTGAGCGATGAGCTGCCGCCCGCCTACGTGCTGTATCTGGAGATCGACCCCCGCCAGGTGGATGTCAACGTCCACCCGGCCAAGCACGAGGTGCGCTTTCATCAGGCGCGTCTGGTGCACGATTTTATCTATCAAGCCGTCGTCGACGTGCTGCAGCAGGCGCAGGTTGCCAGCGCTCAGGATGACCCGACGCTAGCCACCCCAGGAGCGGCGTTGGACGAGGGGCCGCGGGGCGTCGAAAACCGGGCCTCTGCGGGGGAAAACCGGTTTAACCGCCCGGCCTCTTCGCCGATCGCGTCAGCGCCGCGCCCGGCGCATGCGGCCGCGCCGCGTATGCCCGCCGGCGATATTTTCCGCCGCCGGGAGGGCGAACTGTACCAGCGTCTGCTGGCGGCAAGCCCGACCCCGGCGGGGGAGACGGATAGCGCGTTTGTCGCCGCGCCCAGCGCGCCGCTGCCGGCGGCCGAGCCGCCCGCAGTGGCGGTCTCTACCGCCGCGGAGCGCGCGGCGCCGGGCGACAGCCTGGGGCGGGTGCTGACGCTGTGCGCCGATGGGGTCGCCTTGACCGAGTGTCGCCGCGGCGTGGCGCTGGTCAGCCTGTCCTATGCGCGGCGCTGCCTGCTGCGCGCCCAGCTGCAGCCCTCGGATGAGGGGCTGAAGGCGCAGCCTCTGCTGGTACCGCTGCGTCTGACCCTTGAGGCCGCGGAGCGGCAGGCGCTGCAGGCGCAGCAGCCGCTGCTGCAGCAGATGGGGATCCGTCTGCAGCCTGAGCGCCAGCATGCGCAGCTGCACGCGGTGCCGCTGCCGCTGCGGCAGCAAAATCTGCCGCGTCTGATCCCGCAGATGCTGCGCTATCTGGCGACGGCTCCTGCGTGCGACGCCGCATCGCTGGCGGACTGGCTCGCTGTGCATTGGCACAGCGCTGACGAGGCACCTTGGACGGTGGCGCAGGCGGTGCAGCTGTTGGCCGATCTTGAACGACTCTGTCCCCAGCTGGTACAGTCGCCGCCCCGCGCGCTGCTGCAGCCGCTGAATTTACAGCCCGGCGTCGAGCGATTGCGCCAGGAAGAACAACTGAATGAGTAACGACAAGCAGATGCAAAAACTCCCCCCGGCTATTTTCATCATGGGGCCGACCGCCTCGGGCAAGACCGCGCTGGCCATGGCGCTGCGCGAGCGTTTCCCGGTGGAGATCATTAGCGTGGACTCGGCGCTGATCTACCGCGGCATGGATATCGGCACCGCCAAACCCAGCGCCGAAGAGCTGGCGCGGGCGCCGCACCGACTGATCGACATTCGCTCTCCGACGCAGAGCTACTCCGCCGCCGATTTTCGCGCCGATGCGCTGCGCGAGATGGCGCAGATCAGCGCTCAGGGGCGCATTCCGCTGCTGGTGGGCGGCACCATGCTCTACTATAAGGCGCTGCTGGAGGGGCTGTCGCCGCTGCCGCCGGCGGATGCCGCGGTGCGGGCACGCATTGAACAGCAGGCTCGCGAGCAGGGCTGGGAGGCGCTGCACCGTGAGCTCGCGCGGATTGATCCGGTCGCCGCCGCCCGTATTCATCCGAATGATCCGCAGAGACTGAGTCGCGCACTGGAAGTTTTTTTCGTTTCGGGTAACACTTTAACTGAACTGACCCGCGTGAGTGGGGAGGCGTTGCCCTACGCCGTCAGCCAGTTTGCCATCGCGCCGTCGAGCCGTGAACTGTTGCATCAGCGTATTGCGCTGCGCTTTCAGCAGATGCTGGAGGCCGGGTTTGAGCAGGAGGCCCGCAGGCTGTTTGCCCGCGGCGATCTGCATCCGGATCTGCCTTCGGTACGCTGCGTCGGCTACCGCCAGATGTGGTCCTATCTGGCCGGTGAAATTGATTATGATGAGATGGTTTATCGTGGCGTATGCGCCACTCGTCAGTTGGCGAAGCGGCAGATGACCTGGCTGCGCGGATGGGAGTCAGTGCAATGGCTGGACAGCGACAAGCCCGCTGAGGCGCTGGATTGCGTGGCACAGGTTGTTAGTGCATCGCTTGACTGATTGTGTACAATTGGGCTATGGCTGTGCGTTTGCCCGGCCTTGTGAACCCATTAGTACACCGTGCGCATTTTTTACGCAGTTTTTTTGATTAGAACCATCGGGTTCTTAGTACTGAACGATTGTTATATACAACAAGCAACTAGCAAATAAGGAAAAGATAGAATGGCTAAGGGGCAATCTTTACAAGACCCGTTCTTGAACGCGCTGCGTCGTGAACGTGTCCCAGTTTCGATCTATTTGGTGAATGGTATTAAGCTGCAAGGCCAGATTGAGTCTTTTGATCAGTTTGTCATTCTGTTGAAGAACACGGTCAGCCAGATGGTCTACAAACACGCGATCTCTACCGTTGTTCCGTCCCGCCCGGTTTCCCACCACAGTGGCAATGCGGGTACGGGCAGCGCAGGCAGCAGCTACCATCACGGTGGTCAGGCCGCGTCTCAGCCCACTCAGGGCAGTGATGACGCTGAATAAGGCGTATTGTTGGTCAGTCCCGTCGGGGAGCCGTGATGGCGTGCCGTCATCTGTGCTCTCCGTTCTCATCGGACTATGCCGTTTGAGAGGTTCCTCCTTTGTTTGACCGTTACGAAGCCGGTGAACAGGCCGTATTGGTTCATATCTATTTTTCTCAGGAAAAAGATAGCGAAGACCTGAGCGAGTTTGAATCGCTGGTCTCCTCCGCCGGCGTACAGGCGCTGCGCGTAATTACCGGTAGCCGCAAGGCGCCCCATCCCAAATATTTTGTCGGCGAAGGCAAGGCGCAGGAAATTGCCCAGGCCGTCGCCGAAACCCAGGCCTCCGTCGTGCTGTTCGACCACCCGCTGTCGCCAGCGCAGGAGCGCAACCTGGAACGTTTGTGCCAGTGCCGCGTCATCGATCGCACCGGACTGATTCTGGATATCTTCGCCCAGCGGGCGCGTACCCATGAAGGTAAGCTGCAGGTTGAGCTGGCGCAGCTGCGTCATCTGGCGACTCGCCTGGTGCGCGGCTGGACGCACCTGGAGCGCCAGAAAGGGGGGATCGGCCTGCGCGGTCCGGGTGAGACCCAGTTGGAGACCGACCGTCGCCTGCTGCGCGATCGCATCCATTTGATCATCGGGCGTCTGGAGAAGGTAGAGAAACAGCGAGAGCAGGGGCGTCGAGCGCGCGTACGCGCCGAGATCCCGACGGTGTCGCTGGTGGGCTATACCAACGCGGGGAAGTCGACGCTGTTCAATACGCTGACGTCGGCGACCGTCTATGCCGCCGATCAGCTGTTCGCGACCCTCGATCCTACCCTGCGCCGCGTCGAGGTTAATGACGTGGGGCCGACGGTGCTGGCCGATACGGTCGGCTTTATTCGCCACTTGCCGCACGATTTGGTCGCGGCATTTAAGGCAACGCTATTGGAAACCCGTCAGGCTTCACTTTTATTACACGTAGTGGATGCATCGGACACGCGGGTCGATGAGAATATTGACGCGGTCAATACCGTACTGGCGGATATCGGAGCCGATGAGATTCCGGTACTGCTGGTGATGAACAAGATCGACATGCTGCAGGACTTTGTCCCGCGCATCGATCGCGATGAAGAAAACCGTCCGCTGCGGGTCTGGGTTTCTGCCCAGCAGGCCAGCGGGATGGATTTGTTATTCCAGGCGTTAAGCGAACGTCTGGGCGGCGAGATTGCCAGCTATACGCTGCGTCTGCCGCCGGCGGCGGGGCGTTTGCGCAGCCGTTTTTACCAGCTTCAGGCAATCGAAAAGGAATGGATTGAAGAGGATGGCAGCATCGGACTACAGGTCCGTATGCCGGTCGTTGACTGGCGTCGTCTCTGCAAGCAGCAGCAGGAATTGATAAACTTTATCGTTTAGCAATTGCCTGATAGATTGAGTCCTGGGGAACACCAATCAATGAAGAATGGAGCGAAGCATGGCGTGGAATCAGCCCGGTAATAACGGACAGAACCGCGACCCGTGGGGGAGCAGCAATAACAATGGCGGCAACTCCGGCGGCAACAATAATAAAGGGGGGCGCGATCAGGGGCCTCCGGATCTGGATGATCTGTTCCGTAAAGTGAGTAAGAAGCTGGGCGGACTGGGCGGCGGCAAAAGCGGCGGCTCGGGCTCGGCAGGAACCCCGCGTTCGTCTATCGGCGGTAAAAAAGTGGTGGGGCTGGCCGTCGCGGCGGTGGTGGTTATCTGGGCCGCCAGCGGCTTCTACACCATCAAGGAAGCGGAGCGTGGCGTCGTGACCCGCTTTGGCAAGTTCAGCCACCTGGTTCAGCCGGGTCTGAACTGGAAGCCGACCTTTATCGATGACGTCATTCCGGTTAACGTCGAGTCGGTGCGTGAGCTGGCCGCCTCCGGGGTCATGTTGACCTCTGACGAAAACGTCGTGCGCGTTGAGATGAACGTGCAGTACCGGGTGACCAATCCGGAAGAGTACCTGTTTAACGTGACCAATGCCGACGACAGCCTGCGTCAGGCTACGGACAGCGCCCTGCGCGCGGTGATCGGCAAGTACACCATGGACACCATCCTGACGGAAGGGCGTACCGTTATTCGTAACGATACCCAGAAGGTGCTGGAGGAGATCATCCGTCCGTACCACATGGGGATCACCATTCTGGACGTGAACTTCCAGGCGGCCCGTCCGCCGGAAGAGGTGAAGGCTGCCTTTGACGATGCCATTGCCGCGCGTGAAAACGAACAGCAGTACATCCGTGAGGCTGAAGCCTACGCTAACGAAGTCCAGCCGCGCGCCAACGGTCAGGCTCAGCGTATCTTGGAAGATGCGAAGGCATATAAAGATCGTACCGTGCTAGAGGCTCAGGGTGAGGTGGGTCGCTTCTCCCGTCTGCTGCCGGAATACAAGGCATCGCCGGAGATCACCCGCGAGCGTCTGTATCTGGAGACCATGGAGCGCGTGCTGGGGCATACCCGCAAGGTGCTGGTGGATGACAAGAGCAACAACCTGATGGTGCTGCCGCTGGATCAAATCATGCGCTCGGGCGATAAAGGCGCCAGCCAGGCCGGAGACAGTAAAGATACCAGCCTAATCCGGCTCAATCCGCCGCAGGCCAGCAGCAAGCCGGCCAGCGCGGGCAGCAGCACGGACAGCAGCGTGATGGACCAGCGTCGCGTCAACGCACAGCGTAACGATACCACTCGACTGGGGAGAGATTATTAATGCGTAAGTCTTTGTTAGTGATTCTCATCGTCGTGCTGGTGGCGCTGTACGCTTCACTGTTTGTGGTTCAGGAGGGACAGCGCGGCATCGTGCTGCGTTTCGGTAAGGTACTGCGTGATGATGAAAACAAGCCGCTGGTGTATGCGCCGGGCCTGCATCTCAAGATACCTTTTATCGAATCGGTTAAGACGCTGGATGCCCGTATCCAGACGATGGACAACCAGGCCGACCGCTTCGTGACCAAAGAGAAGAAAGACCTGATCGTTGACTCCTACATCAAGTGGCGCATCAGCGATTTCAGCCGCTACTACCTGGCGACCGGCGGCGGCGATGTGTCGCAGGCAGAGGTGCTGCTGAAGCGTAAGTTCAGCGACCGTCTGCGCTCCGAGATCGGCCGTCTGGATATCAAGGATATCGTGACGGACTCGCGCGGTAAGCTGATGGAAGACGTGCGTAATGCCCTGAACACCGGTACGGTGGACGATGCGGCGGCGCCGACGGAGGCCGATGACGCCATCGCTAGCGCGGCGGCGCGCGTGGCGCGGGAGACCAACGGCAAGCAGCCGGCGGTGAACCCCAACAGTATGGCGGCCCTGGGGATCCAGGTAGTGGACGTGCGTATCAAGCAGATCAACCTGCCGACCGAGGTGTCCGACGCTATCTATCAGCGTATGCGCGCCGAGCGTGAAGCGGTAGCCCGTCGTCACCGTTCACAGGGGCAGGAAGAGGCTGAGAAGCTGCGCGCGACCGCAGACTATGAGGTGACCCGTACCCTGGCGGGCGCGGAGCGTGAAGGACGCATCATTCGCGGTGAGGGTGATGCCGAGGCGGCGAAGCTGTTTGCCAATGCCTTCAGTAAGGATCCGGATTTCTTTGCCTTTATCCGCAGCCTGAAAGCCTATGAGAATAGCTTTAAGGGGGGGCAGGATGTGATGGTACTGCGCCCGGACAGCGACTTCTTCAAGTATATGAGGTCGCCGGACGGCGGCAAAAGCGCAAAGTAAGCGCGGGTTAAGCGTTAGGTGAGAAGGGATGCCGGTGCGGCATCCCTTTTTTTGTCTGTTGAAAACTGCGGCTATGCCGGGGGAATTTTGTCTCTTAAAAACCCACGGCGAGATGGGGCGCTTCTCGGCATCGCCCCTGCCTGCGTAATCTGGGCGGCGTAATGCGGTGCGCGGGGCTGGTGTTCCGGAGCCTGGGCGACGCGAGGGATGGGCGGTCGCTGCTGGCGCTTAACCCTAACCCTAACCCTAACCCTAACCCTAACCCTAACCCTAACCCTAACCCTAACCCTAACCCTAACCCATGCGCGTTGCACCCGTGCTCTGGCGGGGGGCATCGCTGCCTCAATGAAAAAAGGGATACCCTAGGGTATCCCTCTTGCATGCAGGCGGCCTAGCCTTCCTGTCAGGCGGCCGGCATGTGCCCGGCGCTGCGCCGCAGTGTCTTGTTCATCAGTAGCCGTTCAGTTTTCACCGCCAGCGGTTTGAACAGGACCGACAGCCGTTCAATAGTGACCAGCACGATCAGGTACAGGGCGATGGCCTGGGTGGCGTTGAGCACCGACATGTCCATATTGACGCTGAGGAAGATGACGATCACGTGCTGCAACAGCATGATGATATAGGCGCGGGAGGCCAGGCTGAGCAGTATCTGGCTGACCCGCGGCCGACTGAGCCACGGATGCAGCAGCTGATAGGCGCCTTGAACGATAAAGAAGAAGGCGACGGCAAACAGCAGGCTTACCGGCGCCAGCGGGAACAGCACCTCGCGCACCGGCTGGTGGCTGATATGGGCCCAGCTGACGCCGGCGACGATCAGCAGGGCGCCGATCAGCGCCAGCGGCCGCACATAGCGGGTGAACTGCGCCTGCAGGTGGATAAACAGCATCCCGAAGGTAAAGTCGCTGATCCGCACCTGGGCAGACCAGTAAGGGTTGGTGACGCGGGTGTCATAGGCCATCAGTGTGATAGCGACGGTAGCCAGCATGGTCCACATCGGGTAGCGTACAATGGCGCGGTAGATCAGTGGTGAAATGACATACAGCAGGATGATGCAGCCGATAAACCACTCTCCGGTAAAGTACACCGTCTTAATTTCATAAACGCCGTGCAGATAGTGGTCGAAGCCGAGTACTGAGGGCAGCATATCCAGCACCGAGCGGGTGCCGTTGGGGCCAACCTCGACCAGCGGATTACCGGGATAGGTAAAGAAAACCCCCAGCGCCAGCAGCAGCAGAGCCATACCAAAGTAGGCGATGTTATAGGGGATCAGCACCGAGTAGACGCGGCGCAGATAGTATTCGGGGGCCGCGTATTTGCGCAGCGACAGATAGGCGAGCGCGCCGGAGATCATAAAGAAAAACGAGACGCCCAGGCGGCCGATGCCCGCCGTCAGGTATTCGCGTGGGAACGTCAGAACGGTGCTGCTATCGAACATATAGCTGTAGTGCGAGGTGATCACAAAGAGCACCGATACGACGCGCAGAATGTCAAAGAAGTGGTTGCGCCCAGGTTTCATATCGCCTCCAAAAAAAAGTTGGCGGATTATAGCGGATGTCGCGCGAGATTGGCTAAGGAGTGTTCTTAAAATTCCACCCTATTGCGACATGCTGCGGATAGCGCAGGTTTTATTTTTGCATTCCATCGTGTCGATTATAGAATCGCGCTTTTATTCAGACACTCGGTCTGTGCGACCGTTCGCGGGGAAAAATGAATTCGACGATTTGGATGGCATTGGCGCTGGTTTTGGTCGTTGAAGGGCTGGGGCCGATGCTATTTCCACAGGCCTGGCGGCGGATGATCGCCACGATGGCGCAGCTGCCTGATGGTTTATTGCGCCGCTACGGCGGAGGTCTAGTGGTTGCAGGGCTGGTTATCTACTACATGTTGCGTAGTCGCCTCGGCGGCTGATATGTCAGACAAAATTTGCGCAATCGTGTGCGAAAAATGCTGAAAGCTGAAAAATGAGGTGGTAGAATCCATTTTTAACAACGTGGTGAATAGCTAAAATGGGCAAGAACGTCGTCGTACTGGGCACCCAATGGGGTGACGAAGGTAAAGGTAAGGTCGTAGACCTCTTAACTGAACGGGCCAAGTATGTTGTACGCTATCAGGGCGGGCACAACGCGGGCCATACGCTAGTCATTAACGGTGAAAAAACCGTTCTGCATCTGATTCCCTCAGGTATTCTGCGCGAAAATGTCGTCAGTATTATTGCCAACGGCGTTGTTCTGGCGCCGGATGCGCTGCTGCGCGAAATGACCGAGCTGGAAGCGCGCGGTGTACCGGTGCGCGAGCGCCTGCTGCTCTCTGAAGCCTGTCCGCTGATCCTGCCGTATCACGTTGCGCTGGACAATGCGCGAGAGAAAGCGCGCGGTGCCAAGGCTATCGGCACCACCGGTCGCGGCATCGGCCCGGCCTATGAAGACAAAGTCGCTCGCCGCGGCCTGCGCGTCGGCGACCTGTTTGATAAAGAAAGCTTCGCCGTTAAGCTGAAAGAGATTATGGAATACCATAACTTCCAGCTGGTGAACTACTACCACGTCGATGCCGTTGATTACCAGCGCGTGCTGGACGAAGTGATGGCGGTTGCCGACCTGCTGACCAGCATGGTGGTTGACGTTGCCGATCTGCTGAACAAGGCCTATCGCAACGGCGAATATGTGATGTTCGAAGGTGCCCAGGGCACTCTGCTGGATATCGACCACGGTACCTATCCGTACGTGACCTCCTCCAACACCACCGCCGGTGGCGTGGCGACGGGTTCCGGCGTCGGTCCGCGCTGTGTGGACTATGTGCTGGGTATCGTGAAAGCGTACTCTACCCGCGTGGGCGCGGGTCCGTTCCCGACGGAGCTGTTCGATAGCGTCGGCGAATTCCTGTGCGAGAAGGGCAACGAGTTTGGTGCCACCACCGGCCGTCGCCGTCGCACCGGCTGGCTGGACGCCGTTGCCGTGCGCCGCGCCGTCGAGCTGAACTCGCTGTCTGGCTTCTGCCTGACCAAGCTGGATGTGCTGGATGGTCTGGATGAAGTGAAAATCTGCGTAGGCTATCGCCTGCCGGATGGCCGCGAAGTCGACGTAACGCCGCTGGCTGCCGAGGGCTGGGAAGGCATTGAGCCGATCTACGAAGTGCTGCCGGGCTGGAAAGAGAGCACCTTCGGCGTGAAGCAGCGTGACGGTCTGCCGCAGGCGGCGCTGAACTACATCAAACGCATTGAAGAGGTTACCGGTGTACCGGTCGATATTATCTCTACCGGTCCCGACCGCGAAGAGACGATCGTTCTGCGTCACCCGTTCGACGCGTAATGACCCGATGCGTTATCCAACAAACCGGCCTTATGGCCGGTTTGTTGTTTTGAGCGACTCCCCACCGTTGCGATATCCACCGTTCTTATTAAATAAATTAGTCGCTTTCATCCGGCTGGTTTATTATCCAGTATAGGGTGTGCCTCGCCGCAGCGCCCGCCGCACGCAGCGCCCGCCGCATGCGGTGATCGTGGGCAGACCGGGCGGGGTGCGTTTCCCGCATTGACGGACGAGGTGAGCGGGCCTGCGCGCCGCTCCCCTCTTCGTTACCGGCCGGTAACGCGGCGTGATGAATAGAGGTATTCGTGCAGTTAACCAGTTTTACCGATTTTGGATTGCGCGCCTTGGTATACATGGCGGCGCTGCCGGAAGGGCAGATGACCAGCATCACTCAGGTGACGGAGGTCTATGGGGTGTCGCGCAATCATATGGTCAAGATAATCAACCAGCTGAGTCGGGCCGGCTTCGTGACCGCGGTGCGCGGTAAACATGGCGGGATCCGCCTGGGGCGGCCGGCGAGCGAGATCCGCATCGGCGACGTGGTGCGGGAGCTGGAGCCGCTGACGCTGGTTAACTGTTCGCAGGCGTTTTGCCATATTACCCCGGCGTGCCGTCTGAAGCAGGTGCTGCATCGGGCTACGGACGCCTTTCTGGCGGAGCTGGATCAATGCACCCTGGCCGATCTGATCGAGCACAACCCACCGCTTTATAAACTGTTGCTGGTATAGCGCCGGCGGCAGAATGCTGATGACAACGGAGGAACCCCAATGTCACAAGATCCCTATCTGGAACGTGAAGCTGAAAAGTACGCCTCCCCGATCCCCAGCCGTGAATTTATCCTGATGCACCTGGCCAAGCGCAAGACGCCCGCCAGCCGAGAAGAGCTGGCCCAGGAGCTGGCGCTGAGCAGCGAGGAGGATCTGGAGGCATTGCGTCGTCGCCTGCGCGCCATGGAGCGCGACGGGCAGCTGATTTTTACCCGCCGCCAGTGCTATGCGCTGCCGGAGCGTCTTGATCTGATTAAAGGAACGGTGATTGGTCACCGCGATGGCTTCGGCTTCCTGCGCAGCGAGGGGCAGAAAGACGATCTCTATCTGTCGCCGGAGCAGATGAAGATGTGCATGCACGGCGACGTGATCTTGGCGCAGGTGACCGGCACCGATCGGCGCGGGCGCAAAGAGGTGCGCGTGGTGCGCGTGGTGGAGCCGCGCACCGGGCTGATCGTCGGGCGCTACTTTACCGACGCCGGTACCGGCTTTGTGGTGCCGGACGATGGCCGTCTGAGCTTTGATATCCTGATCCCGTCGGATGCCATCGCCGGCGCCCGCATGGGCTATGTGGTGGTGGTCGAGCTGACCCAGCGTCCGACGCGGCGCACCAAGGCCGTCGGCAAGATCGTTGAGGTGCTCGGTGACAATATGGGCACCGGCATGGCGGTCGATATCGCCCTGCGCAGCCATGATATTCCCCACTCTTGGCCGGAGCAGGTCGAGCGTCAGGTGGCCGATCTGAGCGAAGATGTTCCCGAGGCCGCGAAGGTGGGACGTATCGATTTGCGCGATCTGCCGCTGGTCACCATTGACGGTGAGGATGCGCGTGACTTCGACGATGCGGTGTACTGCGAGAAGAAACGCGGCGGCGGCTGGCGCCTGTGGGTTGCCATTGCCGACGTCAGCTACTATGTGCGACCCAATACCGCGCTGGACCACGAGGCGCGCAGCCGCGGTAACTCGGTGTACTTTCCCTCTCAGGTCGTACCGATGCTGCCGGAGGTGCTCTCCAACGGGCTGTGCTCGCTGAACCCGCAGGTCGATCGTCTGTGTATGGTGTGTGAAATGACCATCGCGGCCAGCGGACGCCTCTCCTCCTATAAGTTTTATGAGGCGGTCATGAGCTCCCACGCGCGTCTGACCTACACCAAGGTGGCGCATATCCTGGCCGGCGATCCGGATCTGCGCGCGCAGTACCATGCGCTGGTCAAGCCGCTGGAGGAGCTGCACGCGCTGTATAAGGCGCTGGATCACGCCCGCGAAGAGCGCGGCGGCATCTCCTTTGAAACCGAAGAAGCTAAGTTTATCTTCAACGCTGAGCGGCGCATCGAGCGTATCGAGCCCACGGTGCGTAACGATGCCCATAAGCTGATCGAAGAGTGTATGATCCTGGCCAATATCTCGGCGGCGCGCTTTATGGAGAAAAACCACGAGCCGGCGCTGTTCCGTATTCATGACAAGCCCAGCGAAGACCATGTGATGGCGCTGCGCAGCGTCCTGGCGGAGCTGGGGCTCTCCCTGGGGGGCGGAACTCAGCCGGAGCCGAAGGACTACGCTCTGCTGATGGATAAGGTGGCGGATCGTCCCGACCATGAGATGCTGCAAACGATGCTGCTGCGCTCCATGAAGCAGGCCGTATACGATCCGGAAAACCGCGGTCACTTTGGTCTGGCGCTGCAGGCCTATGCCCACTTTACTTCGCCTATCCGGCGCTATCCCGACCTGTCGCTGCACCGTGGCATTAAGTACCTGCTGGCGCGCGAGCATGGCCACGCCGAGCGCTGGACGCCGAGCGGCGGCTGGCATTACCACACGGAAGACATGCTGCAGCTGGGGGAACACTGCTCCATGACGGAGCGGCGCGCCGATGAGGCGACGCGCGATGTCTCCGACTGGCTGAAGTGCGACTTTATGCAGGATCACGTCGGTCAGACCTACGGCGGTATCATCACCAGCGTTACCGGCTTTGGCTTCTTTGTCCGCCTCGACGATCTGTTTATCGATGGGCTGGTGCATGTATCGACCCTGGATAACGACTATTACCGCTTTGATCAGATCGGCCAGCGCCTGATCGGGGAGTCCTCCGGCCAGGTATATCGGCTGGGCGATAAGGTGGAGGTGAAGGTCGATGCGGTACATCTGGATGAGCGCAAGATCGACTTCGCCCTGATCTCGACGGCGCGCGGCGTGCGCGGCGCGGGTAAGACGGCTCGGAACAAGGCGCGTCAGGCGAACGGTGGGGCGGAGAATAAGCCGTCGCGCAGCGCTCGGCGCGGTGGTAAGATGCCGGCCAATTTTGCGCCGGATAGCGTCCAGCGCCGCGGCGATGAGGCCGCCCCTGCCCAGAAAGGCAAGGGAAAAGGCAAAGGTAAAAAGCCGTCGGCTCAGACGCGTAAAATCGCCGCGTCGACCAAGGCCAAGCGGGCGCGGAAGAAAACGACCGACTAATGCGCGATACGGACGATATCCCTATTGTCCATTAACCCATCATAACGCCGGCCCCGTGGGGGTCGGCGATGAGCAATAAACCAAATAATTATGAGTGAAATCATTTACGGTATTCATGCCGTTAAGGCCCTGCTGGAGCAGGATCCGCAGCGCTTCCTCGACGTATTCGTGATGAAGGGGCGTGAAGACCGCCGGCTGCTGCCGCTGCTGCAGCAGCTGGAGGAGTGCGGTATCCGGGTACAGGTCGCCCAGCGCCAGTGGCTGGATGAGAAGGTCGAAGGGGCCGTGCATCAGGGGATCGTGGCGCGAGTGAAGCCGGGACGACAGTATCAGGAAAACGATCTGCCGGACCTGCTGGCCGGGCTCGATCATCCGCCGTTCCTGCTGATCCTGGATGGCGTCACGGACCCGCATAATCTGGGCGCCTGCCTGCGCAGCGCCGACGCCGCCGGCGTGGATGCGGTGATTGTGCCGCGCGACCGCTCCGCTCAGCTGAATGCGACCGCCAAAAAGGTTGCCTGCGGCGCGGCGGAAAACGTGCCGCTGATCCGGGTCACCAATCTGGCGCGCACGATGCGTCTGCTGCAGCAGGAGAGCATCTGGATCGTCGGCACCGCCGGCGAGGCAGATCACAGCCTGTATCAAAGCCGAATGACCGGCGCGATGGCGCTGGTGATGGGGGCGGAGGGTGACGGTATGCGCCGCTTAACCCGTGAGCACTGCGATGAGCTGATCAGCATTCCGATGGCGGGCAGCGTCTCGTCGCTTAACGTCTCGGTGGCGACCGGTATCTGCCTGTTTGAAGCGGTGCGTCAGCGTAGCGCCAAGGCCTAACGACGCGCGTCGTGAGCGGCGTGCGGCTCAGCGGTAGAGCGCGGCCGTCGCCTGCCACCCTTGCTGACCATCGCTTTCCCACATGTGTAGAATGCGGTAATAGCGGGCACCGCGCTGGTCTGCCTGGTGGGCAATGCGCCGTTCGACATCCTGGGGATTGCCCACGATCCCCCTTAGGGAGATCATCCCCATCCTGCTGAGATCGGTGACGAGGTCGGCGCGGGCATATTCGGCCGACTGCGCCGAGGTGCCGATCAGGCCAATAGAGAAAAGCAGCGATGTGAGTAGCGGGGAACGGCTCATGGCAGCCTCCAGGTAAGGGTCCGTTATGGACGTGGACTTTGGCTGCGCCGTCCCTCCTCATTGCTTCACCGTGACGCGGTGAACGCGCGGCCAAAAAATCTACACAGCCGTTTTATAATGAAACAGTGGGTGTAGACTTTTATTGGCAGTATGTAAATTTTGTTAAAAACAGCAGGTTAGCGGTACAGCGTCGCCACGCTATACCACTGCCCCGGCACCCCGGTCTCCTGCAGCATCACAATATAGTAATAGCGGGCGCCGGCGGCATCCGCCCTCTGCTGAATAACCTCCTGAACATTCATCGGGCTGCCATAGACACTGGCGCTAATATTCCACATTTTGCTTAGCCCTTCGGTCTGGTTACGGCGCAGCTCCTGCGCGTGGCCTGCGATCGGCGGCGGCGGCGGCATCGGCTTGCCATCCATTACGCTGCAGGCTCCCAGCAGCAGGGTCAACAGCAGGGTCAGGGTCAGTTTGCAGGTTTTCATCGGGCGGTCCGTTGGCTGGGAAAAGGATAGTGATGATTATCTTAGCGCTGTCTGACGCGGATTTCCTGGAGAAACGCCGCATTGCGCGCGCAGAAGCGTCGGGGGCTTGTCTGCGTGCGCTCGCCGGGCGATGATGCGCTTTTGCCGATGTGTATCGAGAGGCTGTCGATGGTTGAAATGTTCGAACAGACGGTAGGCGGGATCCCGCTGCTGCACGCCGTACCCGCGGGTCAGCGCGACAGCGCTTTGCCAACGATCTTTTTTTATCATGGGTTTACCTCCTCTAAGGAGATGTACTCCTATTTTGGCTATGCCTTTGCCGCCGCGGGATTTCGCGTACTGCTGCCGGAGGCGGATATGCATGGCAGCCGCTATGACGGCGATGAGCGTCGCCGTCTGGCCCATTTCTGGGACATCCTAAAATCGAATATCGATGAGCTGCCGTCGCTGTATGACCATTTCCTGCGCGCGGGGCTGATTCTGGACGGGCGGGTGGGGGTTGCGGGCGCCTCGCTGGGCGGAATGACGGCGCTGGGCGCCAAGGCTCGCTATCCCTGGCTACGCGCCACCGCCAGCTTTATGGGGTCGGGCTTTTATCTGTCCCTGTCGCAGCGCCTGTTTCCGCGTCAGCATCAGCCAACGGAGGATGAGCGGGCGTGGGTTCGCCAGCGGGTGAGTGCGCTGGCCGACTATGACGTCAGCGGGTGTCTGGCGCAGCTGGCGGATCGGCCGCTGCTGATTTGGCACGGTTTGGCGGATGATCTGGTGCCCGCGGCGGAGAGTCAGCGTCTGGCGCAGGCCCTGGCGTCGCAGCATCTGATGGATAACGTCAGCGTGGTGACCGAGCCGGGGATTGCCCATAAGATCACGGCGTCGGCGCTGGACTGCGGTACGGCGTTTTTCAGCCGCTGTCTGTAAAATAGCGCCGCGCCCTACGGCGCGGCGGTAAGGGGGCGTCAGTGGTAGAGTACGGCGCTGACGTGGATTTGCCCGTGAGAGAGCGGTTCATGAATCGCGATGATCTGGTAGTAGGCGGCGCCGTCGGCGTCGGCCTGCGCCCGAATATCGCTCATGGCATCCTGCACGTTAATGACATCGTGATTGACGCTGATGACGGCAAACTCGCTGGCCGGCATCGCGTTTCCCTGGCTGGCGCTGATTTCAGTGGCCGCCGCGGCGCTGCCGCACAGCAGACACAGTGTGATGAAAGCGAAGGCAGGTTTCATCGGAGGCTCCTTACGGATGGGGTCCGCATTGTCTGATGAGCATCGTCCTGATGATATGTGATTTGCATCACGGTTTAACCCTCTACCTTAACTGTAGCAGCCTCCCGACGGGTGTCCGTTCGTCTTTTGTATCCAATTGTCTCCGGCGGCGCAGAATTAATTTGCGCGATGGCTTGAGTTTCCTCCCCAGCATCAGTATTATGACGCGTCATTTTTCAGCCGCCCACAAATACGTTCCTTGCCTCCATGGGCTGCGGCTGACCCCGACAGGAGGCTGAATAATCCGTAAGGAGCAATTTCGATGCGTCATTACGAAATCGTTTTTATGGTTCATCCTGACCAGAGCGAACAAGTTCCGGGCATGATCGAGCGTTACACTGGTGCCATCACTGGCGCAGAAGGCAAGATCCACCGTCTGGAAGATTGGGGCCGCCGTCAGCTGGCTTACCCGATCAATAAACTGCACAAAGCCCACTACGTTCTGATGAACGTTGAAGCTTCGCAGGAAGTGATCGATGAGCTGGAAACTAACTTCCGCTATAACGACGCCGTTATCCGCAGCATGGTTATGCGTACTAAGCACGCCGTAACCGAAGCTTCTCCGATGGTTAAAGCGAAAGACGAGCGCCGTGAGCGTCGCGAAGATTTCGCTAACGAAACCAGCGAAGAAACTGAAGCTGGGGATTCTGAAGAGTAATTGTCGCAATGACCGTAAATCGTTTGGTGTTGGCTGGCACGGTGTGCAAGGCACCCATACGAAAGGTCAGTCCCTCCGGCATTCCTCACTGTCAGTTTGTGCTTGAGCACAGATCGCAACAGCAGGAAGCCGGATTCAGCCGACAAGCATGGTGCAGAATGCCCGTGATTGTCAGCGGAGCGGGGCTCGAGGCAATGACCCACAGATTAACGGTCGGCAGCGCACTGCGAGTGCATGGCTTCGTCAGTTGCCATATGGGTCGAAATGGCCTGAACAAGTTAGTGCTGCATGCCGAGCAGATTGAATTGATTGATTCTGGAGACTAGCCAAATGGCACGTTATTTCCGTCGTCGCAAGTTCTGCCGTTTCACCGCGGAAGGCGTTCAAGAGATCGACTATAAAGACATCGCTACGCTGAAAAACTACATCACCGAAAGCGGTAAGATCGTACCGAGCCGTATCACCGGTACCCGTGCAAAATACCAGCGTCAGCTGGCTCGTGCTATCAAGCGCGCACGCTACCTGTCCCTGCTGCCGTACACTGATCGCCATCAGTAATCGGCCGCGTTGTCAATTAACGACTTTTGAGAGGATAAGGTAATGCAAGTTATTCTGCTTGATAAGGTAGCAAACCTGGGTAGCCTGGGTGATCAGGTTAACGTTAAAGCAGGTTACGCTCGTAACTTCCTGGTTCCGACGGGCAAAGCTGTCCCGGCAACCAAGAAAAACGTCGAGTTCTTTGAAGCACGTCGCGCAGATCTGGAAGCCAAACTGGCTGAAACCCTGTCTGTTGCTGAAGCACGCGCTGTCAAGATCAATGAACTGGCCACCGTTACCATCGCGTCCAAAGCGGGCGACGAAGGTAAACTGTTCGGTTCTATCGGTACCCGTGACATCGCCGATGCAGTGACCGCTGCCGGTGTTGCAGTCGCGAAAAGCGAAGTTCGCCTGCCGAATGGCGTGCTGCGTACCCTGGGTGATCACGAAGTTCACTTCCAGGTTCACAGCGACGTATTCGCACAGCTGAACGTCGTTGTTGTTGCTGAGTAATTTACTCGCGCAATAACCCAAAACGCCGGCCCTGCGCCGGCGTTTTGCTTTTCTGGCCGTCCTGCGGCATGTACCATGGTAACTTCTGACGGCTGTCTCAGCGGCAGGGCGCGTCGCGACGGTACGTCAGCGCGTATCCCTGGCCATCGGCGCCGGCGCCCCCGAGCGTCTGCGCGGCGGCGGGACACCGGTATCTCATCTGCGGAGGCAATATCATGGCATCGATCGCGCTGCAGCGGGTGTATGACGTGCGGGCACCCTTTTCTCCCCATACCTTTCTTACCGATCGCCTGTGGCCGCGCGGCATCGCCAAGGCGCGCCTGGACGGCGTCAACTGGCTGAAAGAGGTCGCTCCGTCGACGGCGCTGCGTCAGGCGTTTCATCATGCGCATCTAGACTGGCCCACCTTCGTCGCTCGCTACCGAGACGAGCTGGCGGCCAATCCGCAGGCCTGGCAGCCGCTGGTGCAGCTGCTGCGTCAAGGTGAGTCGCTGACCCTGCTGTACGGCAGCCGCGATAGCCAGTGCAATCAGGCCGTGGCGCTACGCGACTGGCTGCTGGCGCAGCTTAGCGCAGGCGAATAAAGCTGCCGTCGCTTTCTCGACGGAAGGCGATCTGCCGATCGTCCGTGGTCTCGAGTTTCAGGGCGAGCATTTGCCCCTGGGGGCCGCGGCGGATCATGACGTGCTGTCCGGCCTTGAGGTTGCTCAGCGGGCGATCATCGCCTTCGACCCGCGCCATGGCAAAGGCATCGGTGACGTCAAGGTTATGCTCCCGCAGCAGCTGGGCTAGGGTCTGTCCCGGCAGGATCGGGTAGGCTTGCCAGTCGTTGGCATCCGAGGGGGTTGGCGCTTCGCGCTGCGGCTGCAGCGTGGCTTGCATCGGCGATGCCGTCGTTTGGAGCGCGGGAGACGGTCTGGGCGGGGCCGCGTCATCGCTGGGCCACAGTAGCGCCAGCAGTAGCACGGCGCAGGCGACGGTGAGCCAGCGACGGTGAAGGGCGGGCAGCGGCGCCATCCAATCGATGTGATCCGGCCAGTGCCAGAGCGTGCGCAGCGCCGTCCGGCACCGCCGTGGTATACGGCGTAGATCCGCTTTCCGCAGCCGCACGGCGGACAGGGCGATCCCCTGGCGCAGACGCCGCCATATATCCTGGATCGCTACGCCGCTATAGGCGGGTACCTTGTGCTTTTTGGGCGCAATTCTGCCCATGTTAACCTCTCTACCATGACAGGCCGCTATCTCCGTGACCACGCTCAGCCTATACGCTTTGGGACGACAGAAACAGGATAACAATCCGAAAGATCCGACCGCATTAGGGGCGGCGGGCGCCGGCGGTATGTTTACGGCTATTGTTTCTTTTTCGCTGACAAAAGTCACCCTTACGGCGACAAGATTTTACCCACTGCGGCCGCGCTGTTATGCTGCGCGTTCTACTTTCAGTGACTAAAGGAAACATCATGTCGACCCCTGCTTTTGACAGTATAGAAGCGCAAGCAAGTTATGGTATTGGCCTCCAGGTCGGTCAGCAGCTTAATGAGTCCGGTCTGCAGGGCCTGCAGCCGGAAGCGCTGCTGGCGGGGCTGCGCGATGCGATGGAAGGCAATGCGCCGGCGGTACCGGTAGAGACGGTTCACCGCGCGCTGCGTGAGATCCATGAGCGTGCTGACGCGGTGCGCCGCGAGCAGCAGAAAGCGCTGGCGGAAGCCGGTGAGCGCTTCCTGGCGGAGAATGCGCAGCAGGATGACGTGACCGTTACGGAGTCAGGGCTGCAGTTTAAAGTGCTGAAGCAGGGTGAAGGCGCGATTCCGTCTCGTCAGGATAAAGTTCGGGTGCACTACACCGGCCGTCTGGTCGACGGTACGGTGTTTGACAGCTCTGAGCAGCGCGGTGAGCCGGCAGAGTTTCCGGTGGGCGGCGTTATCGCCGGATGGATTGAGGCGCTGAGCATGATGCCGGTCGGCTCACGCTGGCAGCTGTATATTCCGCATCAGCTGGCCTACGGCGAGCGCGGTGCCGGTGCCGCTATCGCACCGTACAGCGCGCTGGTGTTTGACGTCGAACTGCTGGATATCCTGTAATTCGGCTCTATTGCGGAGTCGCACGCCGTGCGGCCCCGTTTTTTTAGGTCGCCTTCAGGTGTCGTTGAGCGCGCGTGGAAACAGCAGATTATTTTCCAGGCTGATGTGCTCCATGAGATCGTTAATCAGCTCGCTAATGCCGGCATACAGCGCGCGCCAGGTTGTACAGGCCCCCGCCGGCGGTGTCATGTTATCCGTCAGGAAGCGGATGACCTCCAGCCGTTCTCCCGCGTCGCGATGCTCATGTTCCATTACCGAGATGGGTCCCTGGCAGCGGGCACCCTCCCCCTGTTCGATCAGCGGAAACAGGATACGCTCTTCCTTCATCATATGGCCGTCCAGCTCCTGGCGTAGCGAGTCGAGCTGTTTAGCGAGCCCCCGTGGGCAGCCCACCTTGTCGGTATGCACGCGCTCGACCTTCTGTGCCATCAATACCAGTTCGGGCAGCTGCTCGCGGTGACGCTGATGATAGCGGGTGACGATAAAGGCGGTTAGCTCAGCCAGGGGCGCCTGTTGCCAGTCCCGATGCGGCTGTGGTGCGCTGTCCAGCTCGGCCAGCTGACTTTCCAGCATGGCCAGGTCCAGCGATTGGCGGGCCGCCGCGCGCTGGAGCGTCTGCTTACCGCCGCAGCAAAAATCTAACGCGTGGTGGCGGAATAGACGCGTGGCGCGTGGAATGCTGATGGCCAGTTCACCGAGCGGGCGATCGCGGTATGTCATGATGTGCTCCTTAACGTGTGCTCTATAAGGTGTATTTTAAATGCAATTTATATTGTGCGCCATCCCTTTTGTGGCGTGCAGCGGAATTGCCGTATTTCCCGGGGAAAATTATCGCTTGCGCTGGCGTTTATCGGTGGCAAAACCCATGATGAGCACAGTGGGGTACGCCTACGCATTCTGCGAGCGTCGCATGGTGCAATGACGCAGGTGTATCCGTATCCGAACCAGGGGGAGGAGAGCGTATGTTAGAGCAGATTTGTCAGCTGGCGCGCGATGCGGGGGCGGCGATAATGACGGTATATCAGGGCGATCAGCCGCTGGCGCTGGCCTATAAGGGCGATCAGTCCCCGGTCACGGCCGCCGATCTGGCGGCGCATGAGATAATCAAGGCAGGATTACTGCGCATTACCCCGGCGATCCCGCTGCTGTCGGAGGAGGCGCCGCCGGCCTGGCCGCAGCGGCGCGACTGGCAGCGTTATTGGCTGGTCGATCCGCTGGATGGCACCAAGGAGTTTTTGCAGCGCAACGGTGAGTTTACCGTCAATATTGCGCTGATCGAACAGGGGGTACCCACGCTGGGAGTCGTCTACGTGCCGACCAGCGGTGTGCTGTACTGTGCCTGCGACGGTAAGGCCTGGAAAGAGCAGGATGGGGTGCGCATGGAGATCGGGGTACGTAACGCGATCCCCCCGCTGGTGGTGATCAGCCGTTCACACGGCGACGCGGAGCTGACGGACTATCTGCAGCAGCTGGGCGAACACCAGACGATGATGGTGGGATCATCGCTGAAGTTTTGTTTGGTGGCGGAGGGGATCGCGCAGCTTTATCCGCGCTTTGGGCCGACCCATATCTGGGATACGGCGGCCGGTCATGCCATCGCTTTCGCCGCGGGAGCTCAGGTGCGAGACTGGCAGGGTAAAACGCTAAGCTATATCCCCGCGGAATCATTGTTGAATCCGGGGTTCCGGGTATCGCTGTATTAAGCCCTCGGCGGCGTTCGCGCGGGCGCCGCCGCACGCCGTCATTCTATCGTGCACTGGCGCGCGCCCTCTCCACAGATAAATCTTCCGATTTTTCACGATAAAACCTTACTAATTGCATATAAATTTTACGAATGCTATTACTTTTTGCATACCATTCTGTCAGCTAAGGTAAATTTAGAGAAATATTCGGTATCGGTTGCACTAACGGAAGGTAAAGCTGTCTATAGTTATCGTTCATCGTGCGCTACGTTCGCATGCCGGTTTGGCCGGGGGAAAGTTGCCCCGCTGCGAATGTCACTGAGGGAGAGGTAAAATGAAAATTTTTCAGCGGTATAACCCGCTGCTGGTGGCCAAATACGTGAAGACGCTGTTTCGCGGCCGCCTGTATATTCAGGGGGTCGGGGCGTTTGAGTTTGATATGGGGCGTATTTTACTGCCCAAGGTGAGGGATAAACGCCATCTCAGCGTCATGTCGGAGATCAATCGTCAGGTGCTGCGCCTGCAGGCAGAGATGGCCTGAGGCGCAGAATGGGCATGGCGGCTTGGCGTTAGCGTCACCGCCCGCCGATTATTTGTCCGCCTGCTGCGACGCCTCTGCGTCGCCGTCTGCGTCCGGCGACATCGGCGGTAGCCGTTCGGCGAGACGCGTCACCAGCAGCTGATCGATCTTGTAGCTATCGATATCCACCACCTCAAATTTGTAGCCGGCGTATTTCACCGCATCGGTACGTTTGGGGATCTTCCGCAGCATATACATCATAAAGCCGCCGATGGTTTCATAGTTGCTGGACTGGGGAAACTCTTCGATATCCAGCACCCGCATCACATCGTCGATGGGCGTCACGCCCTCGACCAGCCAAGAGTTTTCATCACGAGCGATGATTTGCTCCTCCTGTCCCTGGCCGACCAAGTCCCCCATCAGCGTGGTCATTACGTCGTTCAGGGTGATCACCCCGACGACCAGCGCATACTCGTTGAGGATGACGGCGAAATCTTCACCTGCGTTTTTGAAGCTCTCCAGCGCTTCGGACAGCGTCAGCGTATCCGGGACGATCAGCACGTTACGGATCTGTACTCCGCTGCTGAGCACCAGGCTCTGGTTACCCAGCACCCGGTTGAGCAGATCTTTGGAGTCGACATAGCCAACGACATGATCGATGGCGCCGTCGCAGACCAGAAACTTGGAGTGGGGGTGGGTGGAGACCTTCTCTTTAATGCTATCTTCCGTTTCACCCAGGTCGAAATAGACGATGCTTTCACGCGGCGTCATTGAGGAGGGAACGGTGCGGGACTCCAGTTCGAACACATTCTCAATGATCTCATGCTCCTGCTTACGCAGTACGCCGGCCAGCGCGCCGGCCTCGACCACGGCATAGATATCGTCCGGGGTTATATCGTCCTTACGCACCATCGGGATCTTGAACAGGTGAAAGATCAGGTTGGCCAAGCCGTTAAAGAACCAGACCAGCGGACGGAACAGCAGCAGGCAGAAACGCATCGGGTTGACAATCCGTACGGCAACCGCTTCGGGGGCTATCATACCGATGCGCTTCGGCGTCAGGTCGGCAAACAGAATAAAGCAGCCGGTGACCAGTACGAAGGAGCATATAAAGCTAGCCTGCTGGGAGACCTCCAGCGGCATAAAGCGGTCGAACAGCAGACGGAACGCCGGTGAGAATGCCGCGTCGCCGACGATACCGCCGAGGATGGCGACGGCGTTGAGGCCGATCTGAACGACGGTAAAGAAATAGCCTGGCTGATCCTGCAGCGCCATGACGCGCGCTGCATTTATATCGCCCTCATCTGCCATGGTTTTCAGCTTTATTTTCCGCGAGGCTGCCAGGGATATTTCCGAGATCGAGAAAAAGGCACTGATCGCTATCAGTAAAATAATCAGTAATATACTGTTTAACATAATCTATCCGTATTAACCGGGAACAGTCCGGGAGGCCGGAGAGGCGGTATGACGCCATCGGGAGTATATCGGGGCCGGTAGAAGATCCCCCCGGAGTCTACCGGGCCGTCTTGGCTGGCCCGGGTCAGGCGCTGCGCCGAGCCGGACAGGGTGGCGAGGCAGCGCACAACCCGGTTAGTATAGCAGGAGCAACAAGCAACCAGCTAGTGGTGAAAATGTGCACGCCACGTCGCTAACCCTTTGCTATGCCGCCAGTTAGCGGCGATAGCGCGCTTAATCGGGCAGACAGACGCCTATCCCGCCCAGCCCACAGTACCCGTGCGGGTGCTTGTGCAGATACTGCTGGTGCTCCTCTTCGGCATAGTAAAATGGCCCGGCAGCGCAGATCTCCGTGCTGATCGGGCGCAGGTCGCCGGCCTGACGCATGGCCTGGGCAAAGCGGGCTTGGCTGGCCTGCGCGGCCTGCATCTGCTGGGGCGTCACGGGGAACAGCGCAGAGCGATACTGGGTGCCGATGTCGTTGCCCTGACGCATCCCCTGCGCCGGATCGTGGTGCTGCCAGAACAGGCGTAGCAGATCGTCATAGCGGATAAGGGCGGGGTCAAACACCACCCGCACCGTTTCGGCGTGTCCGGTCTGCCCGCTGCACACTTCGCGATAGGTTGGATTGGGGGTCAGACCGCCGCTGTAGCCTGCCGCGGTGCTGTAGATCCCCGGCTGCTGCCAGAACAGGCGCTCTACGCCCCAGAAGCAGCCCATGGCGAACAGGGCCTCCTCCATACCGGCAGGGAGGGCATACATATCGTGGCCGTTAAGCGCATGTATTCCTGAGAGGCTCATGGCCTGCGTGCGTCCAGGAAGCGCCTGCGCAGGCGTGAGCGGTGCAGGGGTACTGTCGTTGTGATGGTGCAAAATACCCTCCAATCGTTAATAAATGAGCAGTTGATGGGTGAAAAATCTGAAAACGCAGACGCAGATGTCATACGCTATATGTGAATCGTTATAGTGTGAGACACAGTCTAACGTCGAATAATTGTTATTTTCCTGTTTCGTTGTATCCCACGCAGGCTTTACGCACAATATGTCCGTGTTGTGCGGCCGCAGTAGGAGAAAGCATTCGGCCTGGCGGGTCACGCTGGGATGATGCACTGCGGCGGAAAGTGTTACCGATAAGTTTAATGCGGGAGTTTGCATGCCACGATTGCGTAGGATAGGCCTGCTGTGTCTATTATTGGCGGCGCCGCTGGCGCATGCCGCTCAGGTCAGATTGGTGGTAGAGGGGTTGAGCGGACAGCTGCAGCAGAATGTGCGGGCCACGCTGTCGACCATCGACGAAGATGAAATCAGTAACGATGGACGTTTTCGAGTGCGTGCGGCGGATGCCATTCGCCAAGGGCTGCGGGCGCTGGGCTATTTTCAGCCGACCATTGAATTTGAGTACCGGCCCGGATCGACCTTTTCCCGTCCTCAGCTGATCGCTAACGTAACGCCCGGTGAGCCGGTGCGTATCGCCGGGCTCAATGTGCGTATTCGCGGGGCGGCGAAGGACGATCCAGCCTATCAGGCGCTGCTGGCCAAGTCGCTGCCGCCGATCGGCAGCGTGCTCGATCAGGGCGACTATGACAATCTGAAAAATGCCTTGAACTCGCTGGCGCTGCAGCGTGGCTACTTTGGTGCCACCATGCCGGTGCATCAGCTCGGGGTTATCGAGGATCAGCACAAGGCATTCTGGGATATCGAATTCGACAGCGGGCCTCGCTATCGCTTTGGCGACGTGCGGTTCAGCGGCTCGCAGATCCAGACCGCCTATTTACAAAACCTGCGCCCGTTTAAGTCCGGGGAGTATTACAGCGCCGATGACTTGGCCAAGTTCAGCGGCAACCTGTCGGCGACCAACTGGTTTAACTCGGTGGTGGTGTCGCCCGATTTTAAGGCGCTGGGGGCGGATCAGACGCTGCCGCTCCAGGCGGTGGTGACGCCGCGCAGCCAGAATATGGTCGATCTGGGGGGCGGCTATGCGACGGACGTCGGTCCGCGGATGAAGGTCAGCTGGAAGCGCCCCTGGATGAACTCCTATGGCCACAGCCTGGATACCTCGCTGAATCTCTCCATGCCGGAGCAGACGGCGGACTTCAGCTATAAAATTCCGCTGCTGAAGGCCCCGCTGGAGCAGTACTATCTGGTGCAGGGCGGTTTTCAGCGCACCGATCTGAACGACACCCAGTCCGACTCGACCACCCTGAATCTGGCGCGTTACTGGGAGCTCTCCAGCGGCTGGCAGCGCGGCATTAATATGCGCTGGAGCCTCGACCACTTTACGCAGGGGAATCTCACCGAGACCGCCATGCTGCTGTATCCCGGCGTCAGCGTAAACCGCACGCGCTCGCGCGGCGGGCTGATGCCGACCTGGGGAGATACCCAGCGCTACTCGGTGGACGTGTCCAACCGCTATTGGGGGTCATCGGTCGACTTTGCGGTGTTTCAGGCGCAGAACGTCTGGATCCGCACGCTGGCGGAGCGGCACCGTTTCGTGGTGCGCGGCAATCTGGGCTGGATAGAAACCAACGATTTCAATAAGGTGCCGCCATCCCTGCGCTTCTTTGCCGGGGGCGATCGCAGTATCCGCGGCTATAAATATAAATCGATCTCGCCTAAGGGCAGCGACGGTAAGCTGACCGGCGCCTCGCGTCTGGTGACCGGCTCGCTGGAGTACCAGTACAACCTGAGCGGCAAGTGGTGGGGCGGCGTGTTTATCGACTCCGGTGAGGCCGTGAACGATTTTACCAAGAGTGACTTTCACACCGGGACCGGTGTTGGGGTGATCTGGGTGTCGCCGGTCGGCCCCATTCGCCTCAACCTTGGTGTGCCGGTAGGGCGTGAAGATAAGCACGATGTACAGATTTATATCGGACTGGGGCCTGAGCTATGAGGTGGTATAACATCCGGCGCTATGCGCTGATGCTCCTGCTGGGGCTGTTCCTGCTGCTGGCGCTGCTGCTGGGGGGGATGATGACTCAAAGCGGGCTGCATCTGGCGCTCAATGCCGCCGCCCGCTGGGTCCCTGGGCTGGAGATTGGTCGGGTGGAGGGGGGCTGGCGCGATCTGACCTTGCGCGATGTCGGCTACCGGATGCCTGGGGTTGATGTCGCCGTGGGGCAGTTTCATCTCTCGTTGGATATCAGCTGCCTGAAGCGCAGCGAGCTGTGTCTGAACGTGCTGAGCGCCCAGCGGGTGCGGGTGAATGTCGATACCCAGGCGCTGCCGCCGAGTGAGCCGCAGGCGACGCCATCAGCCCCGCTGGGGCGCTTGAGTACCCCCTATCCCTTAGTGCTGCGCCTGCTGCGCCTTAACGACGTGCAGGTGACGGTAGACGGCACGGCGATCACGCTGGATGCCTTGCGTAGCGGGGCGGAGTGGCGCGGATCGCAGCTGCGTTTACAGCCCAGCGATATTCAGGGGCTACGGGTGTCGCTGCCGCCTTCGCCGGCCGCCTCTTCGTCAGCGGAGAGCGCCGTGCCGACGGTCCCGTCCACGCCGCTGGGGGAGACGCTGACGGCGCTGTTTTCTCGGCCGCTGCTGCCAGCGGCGATGAGGCTGGATCTGCCGCTGGATCTGCAGGTGAGCCGTATTTCCGCGCGCCAGGTGCAGATCCGGGCGGCGACCGATCTGGATATCACGTCTCTTGAACTGCGCGCGGCGTTGGATCAACAGCGCCTGGCGCTGCATACCCTGAAGGTCCAGGCGCAGCAGGGGAGCCTGTCGGCGCGCGGCAGTGCGACGTTCAGCGGCCGTTGGCCGCTGGATCTGCAGCTGAACGCCAGCGTGAATCAGGCGCCGCTGAAGGGCGAAAAGCTGCGCCTGGCGCTGAAGGGGGCGATGTACGACACGCTGGCTCTCGATGCCAACCTGTCCGGTCCACTGAGGGCGACCCTGAAAGGGGATACTCGCCTGGCCGACGCCGGCCTGCCGCTGTCGCTGTCGCTTGATAGCCCCAGCCTGCGGTGGCCGCTGGGGGGAACGCCCGACTATCAGGTGAACAATATGGCGCTGCGCCTGACGGGAAGCGCCCATGATTACCGACTGCAGCTGCGCGGCGCGTTTAGCGGCCAGGGGCTGCCGGATGCGGCGCTGGATCTCGCGGGAAAGGGTAACGAGCGTCAGTTTACCCTGAGCCAACTGCAGCTGGCGACGCTGGGCGGCAAGGCCGATATGCAGGCGCTGGTCGACTGGAGCAAAGCGATAAGCTGGCGCAGCAGCCTGACGCTGACGGGGATCGATACCGGGCGTCAGTGGCCGGCGTGGCCGTCGAGCCTGAACGGTAAAATCGAGACCCGCGGTAGCCTGTATGGCGGCAGCTGGCAGCTGCAGGTACCGCAGCTGAAGCTGACGGGGCGAATCAAACAGAATGCGTTGGATGTTGGCGGTCAGCTGCGCGGCAATCAGGCCGGGCAGTGGCAGATCCCCCAACTGCACATCGCGCTGGGGCGTAACCGGATTGAGGTGAACGGCGATCTGGCGCAGAAGCAATGGTCTCTGGACGCGCGTATCGATGCCCCGCGCCTGGATGGAACGCTGCCGGGGCTGGCGGGGACCGCGCGCGGGACGCTGAAGCTGCGCGGTGATCGTCAGGCGCCCCAGCTGCTGGCCGATCTGCAGGCCCGCGGGCTACGTTGGCAGGCGTTGACCATTCAGCGCGTCGCGCTGCTGGGGGATATTCGCTCGGATCAACAGATTCAGGGGTCGCTGGATCTGCGTGTGGACAGCCTAAAGCAAGGCGATATTGATATCAGCCAGCTGACCTTGCGTGCCGCCGGTAATGAACGTAAGCACCGGCTGCAGCTGGTGATGCAGGGGACGCCGCTGGCTGGCCGTTTGACCCTCAACGGCAGTTTGGCGCAGGATCGGGCGCGCTGGAGCGGCACGCTGACGGATACCGACTTTACGACGCCGGTCGGCGAGTGGCGCCTTACCCGCCCCATCGCGCTGGACTATGGCGTCGACAAACAGCAGATGGCCATCGGTCCCCACTGCTGGGAGAACCCCAACGCACGTCTGTGCGTTCCGCAGACCATCGAGGTGGGGGAGAGCGGCAATGTCAGCGTGGTGCTGGAGCGGTTTGATCTGGCGATGCTACAGCCGTTTCTGGGGCCGGATACCCAGCTGCACGGACGCTTCAGCGGACGGGCTCAGGCCCGCTGGCAGGCGGGAGAAGGGCTGCCGCAGGCGCGGATTACGCTCAGCGGCGACGGCGTTAAGCTAGCGCAGCAGGTACAGGGAAATACGCTGCCGGTGGCCCTGAGCACGGTCACGCTAGAGGCCAGCCTGGCCCAGGGGCAAGCTCGCCTTAACTGGCTGATCGGCATCGAGGGCAACGGCCAGCTGCGCGGCGATGTGCGCGTCGCAAACCTGCAGGGGGCGCGTAATCTCTCCGGCAATGTGGATATTCAGCGCCTTTCGCTGGCGCTGCTCAATCCGGCGCTGATGAAGGGGGAGAAGGCGCAGGGTATGCTCAATGCGTCGCTGCGCCTGGGCGGCACGACGCTGCACCCGCAGCTGTATGGCCGTCTGGCGCTGGATGGCGTGGACATCGACGGGCAGTTCATGCCGTTCGATGTCACCGATGCGAACCTCGCGATCAACTTTGACGGCATGAGCTCGGTGCTGCAGGGGGTGATCAAGACCTCGCAGGGACAGCTGAATCTGTCCGGTAATGCGGACTGGCGTAATATGAATGCCTGGCGCGCCCGCATCGCCGCCAGCGGTACGCGCCTGCGGGTGACGGTGCCGCCGATGGTTCGGCTGGATGTCTCGCCGAATATCGTGTTCGATGCCTCCCCAAGCCAGCTGGCGCTGAGCGGGCGGGTGGATATTCCCTGGGCGCGTATCACGGTGCAGGATCTGCCGGAGAGCGCGGTCGGCGTATCCTCCGACGAGGTGATGCTGAACAATGCGCATCAGCCGATCAGGCCGGTCTCCGCCTCGATCCCGCTGCATACCGATCTGACCATTGCCATCGGCAACAACGTTCGCCTCTCCGCCTTTGGTCTCAAGGCCGCGCTAAAAGGCGAGCTGAAGGTGAGCCAGAATCAGAACGGCCTGGGACTGAACGGGCAGATCATGATCCCGCAGGGGCGTTTTGCCGCGTATGGACAGGATCTGTTGATTCGTCAGGGCGAGCTGGTCTTCGCCGGGCCGCCGGGGAATCCACTGCTGAATATTGAAGCGATACGCAATCCGGAGTCGACGGCGAACGATGTTACTGTGGGTGTTCGCGTTACAGGACTTGCCGAGCAGCCGAAACTGGAAGTATTCTCAGATCCGGCAATGTCACAACAAGAAGCCCTTTCCTACCTATTGCGCGGTCAGGGGCTGGACAGCAGCGGCGCAGACAGTAATGCGATGACGTCGATGCTGATCGGCCTGGGCGTCGCGCAGAGTGGTAAACTGGTAGGTAAAATCGGCGAAACCTTCGGCGTCAGCAATCTAACGCTGGATTCGCAGGGGGTTGGTGACAGTTCTCAGGTGGTAGTCAGCGGCTATGTCTTGCCGGGGCTGCAGGTGAAGTATGGCGTGGGGATCTTCGATTCGCTGGCCACGCTGACGCTGCGTTACCGTCTGATGCCGAATCTGTATCTGGAAGCGGTGTCTGGCGTAAATCAGGCACTTGATCTGCTCTATCAGTTTGAGTTTTAACCATGCGAGTGATTGTCTACGGAAGTCTGCGCCGTAAGCAGGGCAACAGCCATTGGATGACCAATGCCACCTGGCTGGGCGATTATGTGCTGGAAGGCTATGATCTGTACGATCTTGGCCATTATCCGGCGGTGGTTCCGGGAGAGGGAAGGGTTTACTGCGAAGTGTACCGGATTACCTCGTCGATCCTGGCGGAGCTGGATGAGCTAAAGAGCAACAGCAAGGATTATCGCCGCGAACTGATCAAAACGCCCTATGGCTGTGCCTGGATCTACATCTATCTCAACGGGGTAGAGGGGCTGCCGCGCATTGCCAGCGGGGACTGGCTAAAGCGTGAGGAAGACTGAAAGAAAAACACCGCCATGAGGCGGTGTTTTTTTATCTGCGTCAAGGTATTACTTGTTCTTGGCGCGTTCGAAAGAGGCGATGATTTCCGCTTTGGCCGCGGCGGCGTCAGCCCAACCCTCGACTTTGACCCACTTGCCCTTCTCCAGATCTTTGTAGTGCTCAAAGAAATGGGCGATCTGGGCGCGCAGCAGCTCAGGCAGGTCGTTAACGTCCTGAATGTGATCGTACTCTTTGGTCAGCTTGCTGTGGGGAACGGCAACCAGCTTAGCATCTTCACCGGCTTCGTCGGTCATCTTCAGTACGCCGACCGGACGGCAGCGGATCACGGAGCCCGGCTGCAGCGGATACGGCGTCGGGACCAGCACGTCTACCGGATCGCCGTCCAGAGACAGGGTGTGGTTGATGTAGCCGTAGTTGCATGGATAGAACATAGCGGTAGACATAAAGCGGTCTACAAACAGGGCGCCAGTGTCTTTATCGATTTCATATTTGATCGGATCGGCGTTGGCCGGAATTTCGATCACTACATAGATATCTTCCGGCATATCTTTACCGGCCGGGACGTTGATCAAGCTCATGTCGGTTTCCTTTCATCAAACCAGAAATGGAGTGACGGCTATTATAGCCGCCACTCCAAAAATGAACAGCGCGCGACGCGCAATGCCGCGCGCCGATGCGGGGATTATGCGTCGGGGAACTGATGCATGAAACGTTCGGCGTCTTCTACCATGGCGCAGCTGCCGACAAAGAACGGGCAGCGCTGATGCAGTGCATCCGGCACGATATCCAGGATGCGGCGGAAGCCGTCGGTGGCCTTGCCTCCGGCCTGCTCTGCCAGGAATGACATCGGGTTGCACTCATACAGCAGGCGCAGCTTACCCTGCGGATGGCTGGCGGTGCTCGGATAGATATAGATGCCGCCCTTCAGCAGGTTGCGGTGGAAGTCCGCCACCAGGGAGCCAATATAGCGGGAGGTATAGGGGCGCTGCGTGGCGCTGTCCTGCTCCTGACAATACTTGATGTACTTCTTCACGCCCAGCGGGAACTTGATGTAGTTGCCTTCGTTGATGGAGTACATGTTGCCGCTGTGCGGGAAACGCAGCCGCTCGTGGGACAGGCAGAAGACCCCAAGGGAGGGATCGTAGGTAAACGCGTGTACGCCGTTGCCGGTCGTGTAGACCAGCATGGTGGAGGAGCCGTAGACCACATAGCCGGCGGCGACCTGGCGATTGCCCGGCTGCAGGAAGTCTTTGCGGGTGACCGGTGTGCCAAGCGGGGTAATCCGGCGATAGATGGAGAAGATGGTACCGACGGAGACGTTAACGTCGATATTGGACGAACCGTCCAGGGGATCCATCAGCACCACGTACTTGGCGTTATTGGCGCGATCGCCTTCGAAGATGACGATGTCATCCTCCTCCTCTGAGGCGATGCCGGCCACTTCACCGCGCGCTTTCAGCGCTGCCTTGAGCTTCTCGTTGGCGTACAGATCCAGCTTCATCTGCACTTCACCCTGAATATTTTCCGCACCGCTGGCGCCGATGATATCGACCAGCCCCGCCTTGTTGATATCGCGGTGGATAATTTTGGCACCCAGCTTGATTGCGGAGAGAAGAGCGGTAAGCTCACCGGTAGCGTGAGGAAAATCCTGCTGTTTTTCGACGATAAACTCGCCTAGCGTTTTCATGACACATTCCCTGATTGTGAGGAGCAGCGGTTTTTTTACAAACCGCCAACGTTTTCGCAGCGCATTTTAGCTAATGTATCGGGGCATTCCTAGGCAATTTCCTTTCGTCTGCGCTGAACTCAGCGTTAGAATGTGAACTAAATCAATGCAATCTACTGGAAGTATTATGCGCATTCATATTCTTGGAGTCTGCGGCACGTTTATGGGGGGGCTGGCGTTATTGGCTCGCCAGCTGGGGCATGACGTTACCGGGTCGGATGCCAATGTCTATCCGCCGATGAGTACGCTACTGCAGCAGCAGGGAATTACGCTGCTGGAGGGCTATGATCCTGCCCACCTAGAGCCCCAGCCGGATCTGGTCATCATTGGCAATGCGATGGCGCGCGGTAACCCGTGCGTCGAGGCGATTCTGGAGCGTAATATCCCCTACGTTTCCGGGCCGCAGTGGTTACATGATGAGGTTTTGCGTCACCGCTGGGTGATCGCCGTTGCCGGCACCCACGGGAAGACCACGACCGCCGGGATGGTGAACTGGATCCTAGAGTCCTGCGGCTATGAGCCTGGTTTTGTGATTGGCGGCGTACCGGGGAACTTCAGCGTATCGGCGCGCCTGGGTAAGAGTCCGTTCTTCGTTATCGAGGCGGATGAGTATGACTGCGCCTTTTTCGATAAGCGCTCTAAGTTCGTCCACTACTGCCCCCGCACCCTGATCCTGAACAATCTGGAGTTTGATCATGCGGATATCTTCGACGATCTGCGGGCGATCCAGCGGCAGTTCCACCATCTGGTGCGACTGGTTCCGGGCCAAGGGCGGATTATTTTACCGGCCGGCGACGCCAACCTGAAGCAGGTGATGGCGATGGGCTGCTGGAGCGAGCAGGAGCTGTGCGGCGATGAGGCCGCCTGGAGCGCGACGCGTCTGTCGACGGATGCCAGCCGCTTCAGCGTCTCTCTGGACGGTGAGTGCGTCGGCGAGGTCGAGTGGGCGCTGGTAGGGGAGCACAACATGCACAACGGGCTGATGGCGATCGCCGCGGCGCGTCATGTCGGCGTTCCTCCCGCAGAGGCCTGCCGGGCGCTAGGGAGCTTTATTAACGCACGCCGTCGCCTAGAGCTGCGCGGGCAGGCCTATGGCGTCAGCGTGTACGACGATTTCGCTCACCACCCGACGGCGATACTGGCGACGCTGGCGGCGCTGCGCGGTAAGGTAGGCGGCACCGCCCGTATTCTGGCCGTGCTGGAGCCGCGATCCAATACCATGAAGATGGGGGTGTGCAAGAATGAGCTGGCGCCTGCGCTGGGTCGGGCCGATGAGGTATTTCTTTATCAGCCACAGCATATTCCCTGGCAGGTGGCAGAGGTGGCAGAGGCCTGTGTACAGCCCGCGCACTGGAGCGCCGATCTCGGTACGCTAGTGGAGATGATCGTGAAAAACGCGCAGCCGGGCGATCACATTCTGGTGATGAGCAACGGGGGCTTTGGCGATATTCACGACCGTTTGCTGCAGGCGCTGGCGCAAAAGTCCGCTGCGCATCAGGCGTGACTCGCGCAACGTCGAGCGCCGCTATCGGATAAACAAAACCGCAGCTCAGGCTGCGGTTTTGCTTTTTGGGGAATGAGCCCTGACGGGCTCGCTCGCGCCTCAGAGAGAGAATCAGCGGTAGATCAGCGCCGTAGCGTGATAGTTGCCGTCGATACGCTCCTCGATAATACGGAAGGCGCTGGCGCCCTGGGACTGGGCCTTGGTCGCCAGCTGCTGATCGATATCGGCGATGGAACCGTCCAGTCCGCTGACCGTGATAACGCCCATCGGCTGCATGTCGCAGGCCTGAGCCGTCGTGATTTCCTGGGCCGGGGGCTGGGCGGCAGCGGCGCCGAATGAAAGGGCGCAAAGGGTAGCTAACGTGGCGATAGTCGCTTTAATTTTCATTGTGTTATGCCTCTGTTGTGACGGGATGTCGTCGTAAAAATGTGATTTGCATCTCATTGTCGAGTATAACGCAATAACTCAATGAATTAATATCACGCTAATTATTTGTTATGTTATTTTAACGTCGCGTAGGGCGTAGATAGATCTTAATGCGCTAAAAACGGTGTAAAAAAGATACAGGAATATAAAAACCGAATACATAACAGAGAATTATATGATTTTGGCGAAAAGTGCGATTCCCTCGCGAAGGGCGGCGATGCTCGGTAGGGATTCTGAGAAAAAAGCCCGCGGGCGGGCTTTATCATGGCGTAGGGCTGAACGGTTGCCGCTGCCTGCGGCGGTGATTACAGCTCTTGCTCAAACAGCGCCAGAATGGCCGCATAAAGCTGTTCGACGGCAAATCCTTTGGCGGGCGTGGTGAAAATGGTGTCATCGCCGGCGATGGTGCCCAGAATCCCCTCGGATTTCCCCAGCGAATCGAGCAGGCGAGCGATCAGCTGCGCCGCGCCGGGGCTGGTATGGATAACCACGATGGCGTCGTTGTGATCGACGTCGAGCACCAGATTCTTCAGCGGGCTGCTAGTGGTTGGCACCCCGAGTTCGGCCGGCAGGCAATAGACCATTTCCATTTTGGCATTACGCGTCCGTACGGCGCCAAATTTGGTCAGCATACGCGATACTTTGGACTGGTTGATATTGTCGAAGCCCAGCTCCTGCAGCGCCTGTACGATCTCTCCCTGAGAGCTGAATTTTTCTTCCTTGAGCAGCGCTTTGAATGCCTTAGTCAGGTCTTCTTGTTTGGTCGTGTTTCGCATTCTTCACCGTAAGGTAGCTATAGACCTGGTTATTATGCGTATTCGTGAATTTTTATGCAATTTAGTCTGTAAATATCCGTGTCATTCGCGCATGAGCGGCGCAAACGGCGTAAAGCGGACGGATCATAAAGCCGTCACCGCGCGTGGATCGGGAAAAAGAGAGCAAACGCACGGAAAAGGTAAATGAAATGTTATTAATATGATGTTGTTGTAATGTAAAACACAGCGTGGATGTAACGCAGGCGTAATCCGACGTAAAGCATGTGCGGATTTTGCGCACAAATTATTGCTATATCTTTCATCGATAAGTCATTTTTTCTAGAAACCTTGCAGCAGAGCATGGAATTAGTGTGTCAGCTCGCAATCTGAGTGTTAACAGATTGTTTTTTATAAAGTGATCTACTAATGTGCGTAGTAATGCATTCACGGCATTCTCCATTTAAATAGTAACAAGGAGTATAGAATGAAAGTTGCGGTTCTCGGCGCAGCGGGTGGCATCGGCCAGGCGCTCGCTCTTCTGCTTAAGACTCAGCTGCCTTCAGGTTCAGAACTCTCCCTTTACGATATCGCCCCGGTAACGCCGGGCGTCGCCGTTGATCTCAGCCATATACCTACGGCGGTCACGGTGCGCGGTTTCGGCGGTGAGGATGCCTCCCCCGCCCTAGAGGGCGCGGATATCGTGCTGATTTCTGCCGGTGTGGCCCGTAAGCCGGGGATGGATCGTTCCGATCTGTTCAACATTAACGCCGGCATCATCCGTAACCTGATCGGACAGGTTGCGCGTACCAGCCCGAACGCCTGCATCGGTATCATCACCAACCCGGTGAATACCATGGTGCCGATTGCGGCTGAGGTGCTGAAGAAGGCGGGGGTATATAACCCGAACAAACTGTTCGGCGTGACGACGCTGGATATCATCCGCTCCAACACCTTCGTCGGTGAGCTGAAGCACCTGGATCCGACAACGCTGGATATTCCGGTGATTGGCGGTCACTCCGGCGTAACGATTCTGCCGCTGCTCTCGCAGATCCCGGGTGTCAGCCTCAGCGAACAAGAGGTGGCTGATCTGACCAAGCGTATTCAGAACGCTGGCACCGAGGTGGTAGAGGCTAAGGCCGGCGGCGGATCGGCAACCTTGGCCATGGGCCAGGCGGCGGCGCGCTTCGCACTGTCGCTGGTGCGGGCGATGCAGGGCGATGAAAACGTCGTGGAGTGCGGCTACGTCGAGAGCGACGGCGAATATGCCCGCTTCTTTGCTCAACCGCTGCTGCTGGGTAAAGAGGGGCTGGTACAGCGCCTGAATATCGGCACGCTGAGCGCCTTTGAACAGCATGCGTTGGAGAGCATGCTGGAGGTGCTGCGTAAAGATATCGCGCTGGGCGAAGACTTTATCAATAAGTAAGTCTGAGCACGAACCCTTGAAAACCGCAGGCATTGCCTGCGGTTTTTTTGTATCGGCAAGAGTGCCGTGCGCGGCGGGGCTGCGGTGTGGACGACCGGGCGTGGCTCAGATCTTTTTGATCGCGGCGGCGTCGCGGATCAGGCGCTTGCGATCCAGCAGCTCATGGGTGACGGGATCGTAGTAACGGCTGGGCCAGATCTCGCTGGGATGGATACTGAGGGCCTCGGCGATTAGCCATTCGCCTTTGGGCCAGGGACGCGTCAAGGCGTTGGCCAGCGTCGAGCTGGACAGACCGGCGTTACGCGATACCTGAGTGAGCGTCAGCCTGCGCTTATGCAGTGCGGCAATGATCTCTGCCGGGTGCCAGTCTTCCGGGAGCGTTTTTTTCATCGGTGGTTTCCTTATCACTGAAAGTACCTTCATGGCGCCTGCTTAAAAAACTCCTCGGTACTATCTGAAAACCCCTTCTTCTTTTCAATTACTTTCTAACTAATGCGATTAATAGAAAGTTAAAACTGTGATGATGGCTGCAGCGCCACATGCAAAAAAAAAGCGCCCGCAGGCGCTTAGACTCGATGGGAGCCGCTTAGAAACTGCGGTTGACGGCCAGGTTCGCCAGTCCAATCAGGGCCTGTTTATGGGGGCTGTCCGGCAGCGGCGCCAGGGCGGCGATGGCTTTGTCGGCCTCTTCTTCTGCTCGGCTGCGGGTGTAGTCCAGCGAGCCGGCCTGTTGCATGGTTTCCAGCACCGGTTCCAGCAGATGACGGCCATTGCCCTGCTCGATCGCCTGGCGGATCATCGCGGATCGCTCGGCGGATCCGTGGTGCATGGCGTGCAGCAGCGGCAGGGTCGGTTTGCCCTCGTTGAGATCGTCACCGGTATTCTTGCCCAGCGTCTTGCCATCGGCATCGTAGTCCAGCAAATCATCGATCAGTTGAAATGCGGTGCCCAGATAGCGTCCGTAATCCTGTAGCGCTTGCTCCTGCGCGGTATCTGCTCCGGCGAGGATCGCCGAACACTGCGCGGCCGCCTCGAACAGACGGGCGGTTTTGCTGTAGATCACCTGCATGTAGTTTTCTTCGCTGATGTCGGGATCATTGACGTTCATCAGCTGCTGTACCTCGCCCTCTGCGATGACGTTGGTGGCCTCCGACATCAGCGCCAGGATGCGCAGCGACTCTAGGCTGGTCATCATCTGAAAGGCGCGGGTATAGATAAAGTCGCCGACCAGTACGCTGGCGGCATTGCCGAAGGCTGCGTTGGCGGTGGCCTTACCGCGGCGCATATCCGACTCATCCACCACGTCGTCATGCAGCAGCGTCGCGGTGTGGATAAATTCGATCAGCGCGGCGATGGTGACGTGGCGATCGCCCTGATAACCGAGCGCGCGTGCGGCCAGTACGGCGATCATCGGGCGGATCCGTTTGCCGCCGCCGCTGATGATGTAGTAGCCAAGCTGGTTGATAAGCGCGACGTCTGAATTTAACTGGTGAAGAATTCTCGCGTTCACATCCGCCATATCCTGCGCGGTTAACTCAGTAATTTGTTCTAAATTCATTGTTTTATTTCAACTGTGTATGGATGTCCCGCCAGGCGGCAGCCCTTGCCAGGCTGCCATGGGCAGCCAACTATAGTATGATTGTACTTGAAAAATGATTTAGATAAACGGCGGGGAGAAAACTGTGCTTTTTTTCTTCTTTTCTCCTGATTCTACCCTTGTCTTCTGAATGATTTTTGCGTAGAATTCGCGCCCTATTGTGAATATTTATAGCGCGTATCGGACTATGAGCCATGCGTGCGGAAATGCGGAGTTTTATATGTACGCGGTTTTCCAAAGTGGTGGTAAACAACACCGAGTAAGCGAAGGCCAGACCGTTCGCTTGGAAAAGCTGGACATCGCAACTGGTGAAACTGTTGAGTTTGACCAGATTCTGATGGTCGCTAACGGCGAAGACATCAAGATTGGCGTTCCTTTTGTAGCTGGCGGTAAAGTTAAGGCTGAAGTTGTTGCTCACGGTCGTGGCGAGAAAGTGAAGATCGTCAAGTTCCGTCGTCGTAAGCATCATCGTAAACAGCAGGGTCACCGTCAGTGGTTCACTGACGTGAAGATCACTGGTATCAGCGCTTAATTTTAGGAGAGCGGATTAATGGCACATAAAAAGGCTGGCGGCTCCAGTCGCAACGGTCGCGATTCCGAAAGCAAACGCCTGGGCGTAAAACGCTTCGGCGGTGAATCAGTTCTGGCAGGCAGCATCATCGTTCGTCAGCGCGGCACCAAGTTCCACGCTGGTAGCAACGTAGGTTGCGGTCGTGACCACACTCTGTTCGCTTTGGCTGACGGTAAAGTTAAGTTCGAAGTTAAAGGCCCGAAAAACCGTAAATTTATCAGCATCGTTGCTGAATAAGTTTTTCGCGTCCTGAATGATGTAAGGCCCCGCAATACTTTGCGGGGCTTTTTTGCGTTATGAAGACAGAGAGGGACAGGGGCGTCCATGGAGAGTAAACAGAGTGCGGCGCTGGGCATCTCGCTGGCGCTGACGACGGCGATTTTCTGGGGCGCGCTGCCGATCGCGATGAAGCAGGTTCTGCCTGACATGGCGCCTGAGACCATCGTTTGGTACCGTTTCTCCATGGCGGCATTAGGGCTGGGCAGCGTGCTGTGCCTGCGTGGTCAGCTGCCGCCGCTGCGCGTATTTCGACAGCGACGCTGGCTGTTGCTGCTGTCCGTGGCGACGGCGGGGCTGCTGGGGAACTTTATCCTGTTTAGCACCTCGCTACAGTATTTGAGCCCAACCACCTCGCAGGTGATTGGACAGCTTTCTCCGGTCGGTCTGATGTTCGCCAGCGTACTGGTGCTGAAAGAGCGGATGCGGCCAGCGCAGGTGATTGGCGCGGCGCTGCTGATCGGTGGGCTGCTCCTGTTTTTTAATACCAGCCTGGCGGAGATTTTTACCCGTCTAACGGACTACACGCTGGGCGTGTTACTCGGGATGGCGGCGGCCGGGGTCTGGGTATGCTATGGCATCGCCCAGAAAGTATTATTGCGTCGCCTGGCCTCGCAGCAGATCCTGTGTCTGTTGTATGCTTTATGTGCGATCTGCCTGTGGCCGTTAGCGCAGCCGGGCCAGATTTATCAGCTGAGCGGCTGGCAGCTGCTGTGCCTGCTGTTCTGTGGGGTCAATACGCTGGTCGGTTACGGCGCGCTGGCCGAGGCCATGGTGCGCTGGCAGGTGGCGAAAGTGGGGGCGATAGTGACGCTGACCCCGCTGTTTACCCTGATGTTTTCTGACGTTTTAGCGCTAGCCTGGCCGGAAACCTTTATGACGCCCAGCCTGAATACGGTGGGGTATATCGGCGCTTTTGTGGTGGTTGCCGGCGCCATGTTTTCTGCGATTGGTCACCGTTGGTGGCCGCGCCAGCGCGCATAAACCGGATTGCCAGCGGGCGGTCCGGTCACTGATTTACGGAGACAGTAAATGAAATTTGTAGATGAAGCCGTGATCCACATCGAAGCAGGTGATGGTGGCAATGGCTGCGTCAGCTTCCGCCGCGAGAAGTATATCCCGAAAGGGGGACCGGACGGCGGCGACGGCGGCGACGGCGGTGACGTATACCTGCTGGCCGATGAAAACCTGAACACGCTGATCGACTATCGCTTTGAAAAGTCTTTCCGCGCCGAACGCGGCCAGAATGGCCAGAGCCGTGACTGCACCGGTAAACGTGGTCAGGATGTAACGATTAAGGTCCCGGTCGGCACCCGGATAACGGACGTCGATACCGGCGAGGTGCTGGGCGATATGACGCGTCACCAGCAGAAGCTGATGGTCGGCAAAGGGGGATGGCATGGCCTGGGCAACACCCGCTTTAAATCCTCTGTTAACCGTACGCCGCGCCAGAAAACCAACGGAACGCCGGGGGATAAACGCGATCTGAGCCTGGAGCTGCTGCTGCTGGCCGACGTCGGCATGCTGGGGCTGCCCAACGCCGGTAAGTCCACCTTTATCCGCGCGGTCTCTGCCGCCAAGCCGAAGGTGGCCGACTATCCGTTTACCACGCTGGTGCCAAGCCTGGGCGTCGTACGCATGGACAGTGAGAAGAGCTTCGTGGTGGCAGATATTCCGGGGCTGATCGAAGGCGCATCAGAAGGCGCTGGCCTGGGGATCCGTTTCCTGCGTCATCTGGAGCGCTGCCGCGTGTTGCTGCACCTGATCGATCTCGCGCCGATCGATGAGTCCGATCCGGTCGAGAATGCCCGGGTGATCATCGGTGAGCTGGAGAAGTACAGCGAGAAGCTGGCTCAGAAGCCGCGCTGGCTGGTGTTCAATAAGACGGACCTGCTGGCGCCGGAGGAGGCGAAGGCGCGCGCTCAGGCGATCGCCGATGCGCTGGGCTGGGAAGGCGAACACTATCTGATCTCTGCGGCCAACCGCGAAGGGGTGAACGCCCTGTGCTGGGATGTGATGAACTTCTTGGAAGCCCATCCGCGCGAAGCGGAAGTGGAAGAAGAGAAAGAGAAGGCCAAGAAAGCCGAGTTCATGTGGGATGACTACCATCGTGAACAGCTGGAGCAGGCCGAAGCCGAGTGGGAAGAGGAAGAGGATGACGACTGGGATGAAGACGACGACGAAGGCGTCGAAATCATCTATCAGCGTTAATCAATCCGCGCGGAATCTGGGGCTGCCTGTAGGGCAGCCCTTTTTTTAACCGAAATCCTGCGGCGTCAGCGGCAGACGGCAGCAGGCGTTGAGCCCCGGCCCCGGGCGGTTATTACGCAGGGTGAGCTGCCCCTTGTGCAGCTGTAGGATGCGCACCACGATATTCAGCCCCAGGCCGCTGCCGCCGAAGCGCCGATCAAGGCGGTGAAAGGGCTCGGTCAGCTCGCTGGCCCGCGATTCATCGATACCGGGCCCGCTGTCGATGACCTGCAGGATACAGCCGTGTTCGTCCGCGCTCAGCGTGACCCGCAGGAGAATATCGCTGCCTTCTGGGCTGTAGCGGTGGGCATTCTCCACCAAATTACGCAGCATCAGGCGGAGCAGCATCGCATCGCCGTGCATCGCTAGCTGTGACGGCGTCTCCAGCCGAAGGTGCTGTCCACGCAGCGCCAGCATCTCGCACAGCTCGCTGCGCTGGGCGAGCACCACCTCGCTTATCAGCTCCAGCTGCAGGTAATGGCCGCTGGCAAAATTCTGTCCGACGCGCGACAGCATCAGCAGCTGCTCGACCGTGTGCATCAGCTGATCGATGCGCTGCACCAGCGTAGTGGCCTCCGGCACGCCGCTCTGCTCCATCAGCTCAAGGTGTAGGCGTACGCCGGCGAGGGGGGTGCGTAGCTCGTGTGCGGCGTCCGCCGTGAACAGACGCTCCTGGCGCAGGGTGTGCTGCAGGCGGCTAAACAGGTGGTTGAGGGTACGGGTGATCGAGGTGATCTCCGTCATACTGCTGTCGATATCGATGGGCGTCAGGTTACTGGGCGAACGTTTCTCTAGCCGCGCCTGTAGCTGGTTAAGCGGGCGGACTATCCAGCTGACGGCCAGCCAGGAGAGCAGCAGCGTGACGGCCATCATCACCAGGGAGGGGATCAGCAGGGCGGCAATGGCCTCGCGGATCTCTTTATCAACCTGCTCCGTGCGCACCTTGGCGCTGAGGGTTTCGTTAACCAGAAAGCTTATCTGCTCCCGGCTTTCGTGCCATAGCCACAGCGCGCTGACCAACTGGGTGACCAGCAGGATCAGCGCCAGCATAATGAGCAGCGTACGGCGCAGGCTGATCACGGCGTTTTCTCCAGCCGATAGCCGACGCCGCGCAGGGTTTTGATCCGGTTTTTCCCCAGCTTGCGCCGCAGGTTATGGATATGTACCTCCAGCGAGTTGGAGCTGAGCTCATCCTGCCAGGAGTAGAGATCCTGCTGGAGAACTTCGCGGCTGATGGTCTGCCCGGCGCGCATCATCAGGCGCGTCAGGATAGCGAACTCTTTGGGGGTGATCTCCAGCGGCAGGCCGCCGCAGCTGACCTGCTGGCTGGAGAGATCCAGATGGATATCGTCGACCTGCAGAGCGTTGTTGCACAGTCCCTGCATGCGACGGATCAGGGCACGGACGCGCGCCAGCAGCTCGGCCAGCGCGAAGGGTTTTACCAGATAGTCATCGGCGCCGGCGTCCAGCCCGCCGACCCGATCGCTGACGGTATCCCGGGCGGTCAGGATCAGCACCGGCGCGTCGATGCCCTCGCGTCGCCACTGACGCAGCGCGCTGGCACCGTCCATACCGGGCAGCCCCAGATCGAGGATGATCAGGCTGTAGTGACCGCTCTGCAGCAGCGCGCTGGCGCTCGCCGCGTTGCCCGCACAGTCACAGGCGTAGTTCTCCCGCGCCATCGCCTGGGCCAGTCCCTGCTGGATCAGGGTATCGTCTTCCACGATCAGAATTTTCATAGCGGCCCGTTAGTTATTGCGGTAAATATCGCGGTACAGGCGGCTTTCAAAGCGCACCAGCGGCTGACGGCGGGTGCGCTGATCCTGCGGTGGAACCGCATAGCCGGATAGGTACTGCACAAAGGCCATACGCTGTCCGCTGGCGGTGGTGATGAAACCGGCCAGGTTATACACCCCCTGCAAGGAGCCGGTCTTGGCGGAGACCTTGCCGTCAACGCCCGCCTCATGTAGACCGCCGCGGTACTGTAGCGTTCCATCGTAGCCGGCCAGCGGCAGCATGCTGATGAAGTTCAGCTGGCTGTCATTTTGGGCGATGTACTGCAGGACCTCCATCATGGTCGCCGGGGAGATCAGGTTATGGCGCGACAGGCCAGAGCCGTCGACCACCACGGAGTTGCCCAGGTTGACCCCCGCCTTTTTGCGCAGGATCTGACGCACCGCATCGGAGCCGGCGCGCCAGGTGCCGGGAACGTTAAAATAGCTGTGGCCAATGGTGCGGAAGACGGTATCGGCAATCATATTGTCCGATTTTTTCAACATCACGCGCAGCAGATCGTGCAGCGGCGCCGACTGGGTCTGTGCAAGTATGGTGCCCTGCGGGGTGACCTGGGTTTCTCGGCGCAGATGGCCGGCAATATCGATGTTGGCCTGCTGTAGCTCGTCTTTGACGATGGCGCCGGCGTAGGCGGCGCCGTCCTGTACGGCGAAGGCCAGCGGCAGCGGGTCGGCGCGCTGGGTCAGGCAGCCGGTCAGGGTGTAGCGGTTGAGTTCGCCGGGGACGACGTCCAGCTCGCAATAGGGGGCCTCAGCAGAACCGCGAGCCAGGGTTTTCACCTCGCTGAACATGTGCACCGGATAATAGGAGGCGACGCGGATAAACGCGCGATCGCCGGCTTTCGGGGCGCTGTACAGCGAGATGGAGAAGCAGTTGCGATCGACGATGGCGGCGGCCGGCGGTGCGCTGAAGCACTGGGTCAGATCGTTCCAGGGCCAGCCGGGGGCTTTGTCATGGCTGGCAAACACCGAGGTATCGATGAGAATATCGCCGCTGATGCGCGTGACGCCCTGTTTCTTCAGGGCGGCGACCATGTTGCGGATATTCTGGCGGCGCAGCGTCGGATCGCCGTCGAAGCGCACGATAAGGTCGCCGTTTAGGGCGCCTGCGCTGATCTGTCCACGGGTCTCAAAGGTGGTATTAAAGCGGAAGTCCGGCCCCAGCTGTAGCAGCGCCGCCAGCGCCGTGATCACCTTCTGGGTGCTGGCGGGCAGCGCCATCTGCTGACCGTGATAGTCGATGGTCGGCGTGGTTGAGCCGACTTTTTGCACCATCAGCGCCAGATTGGTGCCTTCTGGCAGATATTGGGCATAGTCTTGCACCGGTGTTGCTTGGACGCTGAACACCAGTGCACAGGCCAGTCCACTCAATAATCGTGAAAATCGCATAGTCCCGCGGAAGCCGATAAGTGAATCGAATAAGTGATGTGCCTGTCATACTAAGGCGCAATGTGGGTCAAAGTAAACGATGATACTTCGCTGACTCTAGGCTAGAATGGCCGACAAAAGACAGCATAGTGCCTGACCGGGATCGCCGTTCTGGTCAGGTTTCTTTTGTATGGCGCCGGGCCGGATGGGCGCTACCCGTGCCGTGGCTTCCGGGCGCCGACAAAGCAGATTTCGAGGTGACTAAAACAATGAATCAGATTCCGATGACGTTGCGTGGTGCAGAGAAACTGCGTGAAGAGTTAGATTTTCTGAAGGGAACCCGTCGTCCACAGATTATTGCGGCCATCGCCGAAGCGCGTGAGCACGGCGACCTGAAAGAGAATGCGGAGTATCACGCCGCGCGTGAGCAGCAGGGTTTCTGCGAAGGCCGCATTCAGGAGATCGAAGCCAAACTGTCCAATGCCCAGGTGATTGACGTGACCAAGATGCCCAACAATGGCCGGGTTATCTTTGGATCAACCGTCAGCGTGGAGAATCTGGATACGGAAGACCAGCAGACCTACCGCATCGTGGGCGACGATGAGGCGGATTTCAAACACAATCTGATTTCGGTCAACTCGCCGATTGCGCGTGGTCTGATCGGGAAAGAAGAGGGTGACGTGGTGACGATCAAAACGCCGGGCGGTGAGGTTGAGTACGAAATCCTTAAGGTTGAGTATCTCTGATCTTTTACCCGCTCTGCGCCCCTCGTCCGTGCAGCAGCGTGTCCGCTAGTGTAAAGATAGGAAAAGGCCGCGTTGCGGCCTTTGCGTTATGCTGAGAAAGCACGTCTTTCTGTGTTATATCTTTTCTTTATACGAAAAGAGATTAACGGGGTAAACTGATCTTGCGTTCTTCGCTCGGGCGGTAAATCACCAGGATGTTACCGATCAGCTGAACGTTGCACGCACCGGTTTCACGGACGATGGCGTTGGCGATCAGGGTTTTGGTTTCGCGCTCTTCAGCGGCGATCTTCACCTTGATCAGCTCATGGTGCGCCAGCGCCTGTTCAATTTCTGCGAGCACCCCTTCGGTAAGGCCGTTCGCGCCGAGTTGCACAACAGGCTTCAGCGAATGGGCCAAGCTTTTCAGGTGCTGTTTTTGCTTGTTAGTCAGATTCATCGTCTTTTTTGCTTAGGTTGGGATTGAAAACGGTACATTCTAGCGCCATCTCAGCATTATCACCAAATCGGTCTTGCGCCGCCTCGGTGTTTTCAAAGCAGATGAACCTGTGATTTAGTGAGTATTCAAGATGGGTAAAAAACGTTCGGCCAGTTCGAGTCGCTGGTTACAGGAACATTTTAGCGATAAATATGTGCAGCAGGCACAGAAAAAGGGGCTGCGTTCGCGCGCCTGGTTTAAACTGGACGAGATCCAGGGCTCGGATAAGATCTTCCGACCAGGCATGACCGTGGTAGATTTGGGCGCCGCTCCCGGGGGATGGTCACAGTATGTGGTCACACAAATCGGCGATAAAGGCAGGATAATTGCATGTGATCTTTTGCCTATGGATCCTATCGTCGGCGTCGATTTCCTCCAGGGGGATTTTCGTGATGAATTGGTGCTGGGCGCACTGATGGAGCGAGTTGGCGATGCTAAGGTTCAGGTGGTGATGTCGGATATGGCGCCGAACATGAGCGGCACGCCGTCTGTGGATATCCCGCGCTCCATGTACCTGGTTGAGCTGGCGCTGGAGATGGCCAAGGATGTTCTGGCGCCCGGCGGTAGTTTTGTGGTGAAAGTCTTTCAGGGAGAGGGGTTTGACGAGTATCTGGGCCAGATCCGCTCCCTGTTTACGAAGGTTAAGATTCGTAAGCCGGATGCTTCGCGCGCGCGTTCGCGGGAAGTATACATCGTAGCGACAGGGCGGAAACTGTAGTACCCTAACGCTGTTTGTTAACACAGTTGTAAAAAGAGGTTAATCCCTTGAGTGACATGGCGAAAAACCTAATTCTCTGGCTGGTCATCGCGGTCGTGCTGATGTCGGTTTTCCAGAGCTTTGGGCCCAGCGAATCAAATAGCCGTAGGGTGGACTATTCGACGTTCCTGACCGAGGTTAACCAGGATCAGGTACGCGAGGTCAGTATCGACGGGCGTGCGATTAACGTTACCAAGAAGGATGGTAACCGTTATACAACCTATATCCCGATTAACGATCCTAAACTGTTGGATTCCCTGTTAACCAAGAATGTAAAAGTGATCGGTGAGCCGCCGGAAGAGCCGAGCCTGCTGACCTCCATCTTTATCTCCTGGTTCCCGATGCTGTTGCTGATCGGGGTGTGGATCTTCTTCATGCGCCAGATGCAGGGCGGCGGCGGGAAAGGCGCCATGTCGTTCGGTAAGAGCAAGGCGCGCATGCTGACGGAAGACCAGATTAAAACCACCTTTGCCGATGTGGCCGGCTGCGATGAGGCCAAAGAGGAAGTGGGTGAGCTGGTGGAGTACCTGCGCGATCCGAGCCGTTTCCAGAAACTCGGCGGCAAGATCCCCAAGGGTATCCTGATGGTGGGGCCGCCGGGGACCGGTAAGACCCTGCTGGCTAAAGCCATTGCTGGTGAGGCCAAGGTTCCATTCTTTACCATTTCCGGCTCTGACTTTGTGGAGATGTTCGTTGGCGTCGGCGCCTCGCGCGTACGCGATATGTTCGAACAGGCCAAGAAGGCGGCACCGTGCATTATCTTTATCGATGAGATCGACGCCGTGGGTCGCCAGCGTGGCGCAGGCCTGGGCGGCGGCCACGATGAGCGTGAGCAGACCCTGAACCAGATGCTGGTCGAGATGGATGGTTTTGAGGGTAACGAGGGTATCATCGTTATCGCAGCAACCAACCGTCCGGATGTGCTGGACCCGGCGCTGCTGCGTCCCGGCCGTTTTGACCGTCAGGTGGTGGTAGGCCTGCCGGACGTGCGTGGCCGTGAGCAGATCCTGAAGGTGCATATGCGCCGCGTTCCGCTGGCGACCGATATCGACGCGTCGGTTATCGCGCGTGGTACGCCGGGCTTCTCCGGTGCCGATCTGGCTAACCTGGTCAACGAAGCGGCGCTGTTTGCCGCCCGTAACAACAAGCGCGTGGTGTCGATGGTCGAGTTCGAGAAGGCCAAAGACAAGATCATGATGGGGGCCGAGCGCCGTTCCATGGTGATGACCGAAGCGCAGAAAGAGTCGACGGCGTACCACGAGGCCGGGCATGCGATCATCGGCCGCCTGGTGCCTGAGCACGATCCGGTGCATAAGGTCACCATCATCCCGCGTGGTCGTGCGCTGGGGGTAACCTTCTTCCTGCCGCAGGGCGACTCTATCAGCTACAGTCGTCAGAAGCTGGAGAGCATGATCTCCGTGGCCTACGGCGGTCGTCTGGCTGAAGAGCTGATTTACGGCACTGAGCACGTTTCTACCGGCGCCTCGCAGGACATCAAGCAGGCGACGACGATCGCCCGTAACATGGTGACCCAATGGGGCTTCTCCGAGAAGCTGGGGCCGCTGCTGTATGCGGAAGAAGAGGGCGAGGTGTTCCTCGGTCGCTCTGTCGCCAAGACGAAGCATATGTCCGATGAGACGGCCCGCATTATCGATCAGGAAGTCAAGGCACTGATCGAGCGTAACTATCAGCGTGCCCGCCAGCTGCTGGCCGACAATATGGATATCATGCATGCTATGAAGGATGCACTGATGAAGTATGAGACTATCGATGCACCGCAGGTCGACGATCTGATGGCGCGCCGCGAAGTTCGCCCGCCGGCCGGTTGGCTGGACGAGCAGGCTAATCGCCAGGCGCAGGCCCAGCAACCGGCAGCTCAGCCTGCCGCTGCGGAGCAGGCCGCGGATAGCGACGCCGCGCGTAGCGATGACGATCGGCATAACGACGGCGAAAAGTAATTACGCCGTCGCGCATGGAAACCCCGGCTTGCCCGGGGTTTTTTTTTGCGTTCCAATAACGCATGATTTTTCTTTTGCACAGGTGTCATCGATGCTGCTTAGGTCACGTGAACTCACCCTGAATCTCAACTATCCCCAGGTGATGGGGATCCTGAACGTCACCCCCGACTCGTTTTCTGACGGAGGGCGTCATAACGCGCTGGATGCCGCGCTGCGACACGCGGAGTCGATGATCGTTGCCGGGGCGACCATCATCGATGTGGGCGGGGAGTCGACTCGGCCGGGTGCCGCCGAGGTGAGCGAGGCTGAGGAGCTGGCGCGGGTGGTGCCGGTAGTGGAGGCGCTGACGCAGCGTTTTGAGGTCTGGGTGTCGGTCGATACCTCCAAGGCGGCGGTGATCCGCGCCTGCAGCGCCGCCGGGGCCGATATGATTAACGACGTCCGTTCACTGAGCGAGCCGGGGGCGCTGGCGGCGGCGGCGGAGAGCGGCCTGCCGGTCTGTCTGATGCATATGCAGGGCGAGCCGAAGGGCATGCAGCATAGCCCCCACTACAGCGATGTGGTGGCGGAAGTGGACGCTTACCTCAGTGCGCAGATCGCGCGCTGCGTGGCCGCCGGGATCGCCCGGGAGCGGCTGTTGCTCGATCCCGGCTTTGGCTTCGGTAAGAACTTGACGCATAATTACCGCCTTCTGGCTAACCTGGCGCACTTTCATCACCACGGTCTGCCGCTATTGGTGGGAATGTCGCGTAAGTCTATGGTCGGACAGCTGCTGAATGTGCCTCCCGCGCAGCGGGTGGCGGGCAGCGTCGCCTGTGCCGTGATCGCCGCCATGCAGGGGGCGCAGATTATCCGGGTACACGACGTACGTGAAACGGTTGATGCCATGCGCGTGGTGGAAGCCACGCTTTCAGCAAAGGAATAATAAAGAGATGAGCGAACGTAAATATTTTGGTACCGATGGTATTCGCGGCAAAGTGGGCAGCAGCCCGATCACCCCGGATTTTGTTCTGAAGCTGGGCTGGGCCGCAGGTAAGGTGCTGGCGCGTCACGGCTCACGCAAGATCATCATCGGTAAGGATACCCGTATCTCCGGCTATATGCTGGAGTCCGCGCTGGAGGCTGGATTGGCGGCGGCCGGTCTGTCTGCCGCCTTTACCGGGCCGATGCCGACTCCGGCGGTGGCTTACCTGACGCGCACCTTCCGCGCCGAGGCCGGTATCGTTATTTCGGCCTCCCATAACCCGTACTACGATAACGGGATCAAGTTTTTTTCCATCGACGGTACCAAGCTGCCGGATGAGGTCGAGGCCGCGATCGAGGCCGAGCTGGATAAACCCCTGACCTGCGTGGAATCCGCTGAGCTGGGCAAGGCGAGCCGTATCGTTGACGCCGCCGGGCGCTACATCGAATTCTGCAAGAGCACCTTCCCTAACGCGCTGAGCCTGAGCGGCCTGAAGATCGTCGCCGACTGCGCCAACGGCGCCACCTATCATATTGCGCCGAACGTGCTGCGCGAGCTGGGGGCGGAGGTGATCACCATCGGCACCTCGCCGGACGGGATGAATATCAATAAAGAGTGCGGGGCGACGGATGTCCGCGCGCTGCAGGCCCGCGTCGTGGCGGAAAACGCCGATCTGGGCATGGCCTTCGATGGCGACGGCGATCGCCTGATCATGGTCGATCACCGCGGCGACAAGGTCGACGGCGATCAGATCCTGTATATCGTGGCGCGCGAGGCGCTGCGCCAGGGTAAGCTGCACGGCGGCGTGGTCGGCACCCTGATGAGCAATATGGGGCTGGAGCTAGCGCTGAAGCAGCTGGGGATCCCCTTTGCGCGCGCTAAGGTGGGCGACCGCTATGTGCTGGAGACGATGCAAGAGAAGGGATGGCGCATGGGGGCTGAAAACTCGGGCCATGTCATCATCCTCGATCAGACCACGACCGGCGATGGGATCGTCGCTGGCCTGCAGGTGCTGGCGGCGATGGCGCGTAACCATATGAGCCTGGCCGATCTGTGCAGCGGCATGACCCTGCTGCCGCAGGTGCTGATCAACGTCCGCTTTGCCGGGCAGTGCGATCCGCTGCAGGATGCCGCGGTGCAGCAGGCCTGCGCCGAGGTCGAGCGGCAGTTGGCCGGGCGAGGCCGCGTGCTGCTGCGTAAATCCGGTACCGAACCGCTGATCCGCGTCATGGTGGAGGGCGAGGATTTGCAACAGGTTACCGATCTGGCGAACGTCATTGCCGATGCGGTGAAGGCGGCCAGCTAAGGGCGAGTCGACCGGCGAAAGCTCGCTTTTGCCGGTTTTTTCTCCAATCACGTCGGCGTGGAAAATTTACCCTTGCGCCCTATGACGGCATTGGGTAGTATTCACACCCGCTTCAGTGGATGTTTTATCCATGGGTTCGATAGAAGCTTTTGACTGCGGATGGGCCGCAAGGAATCAGGTACGACTATGTATGAAGCTCTTTTGGTAATTTTCCTGCTGGTGTCTGTGGCGCTGATCGCCCTGATTATGCTGCAGCAGGGTAAAGGTGCTGACATGGGCGCTTCATTTGGCGCAGGCGCCTCAGCGACGCTGTTTGGCTCCAGCGGTACCGGTAACTTTATGACCCGTACTACGGGCATCCTGGCCACGCTGTTTTTCGTGCTGAGCCTGGTGCTGGGCAACCTGAGCGGTCATCAGAGCAAGCAAGGCAGTGAGTGGGATAACCTGGGTCAGCCTGTGAAGACTGAACAGCCTGCGACTCCGGCAGCGCCGGCTACGCCGAGCAGCGATATTCCGAACTGATCGTACCCACAGAGAGTTTTGCCATGATGCGTCAGGCGTCATGGTGCCAAAATGCCGAGGTGGTGGAATTGGTAGACACGCTACCTTGAGGTGGTAGTGCCCAATAGGGCTTACGGGTTCAAGTCCCGTCCTCGGTACCAATCCTAGATATGTTGTTTTTTCTACGCTGTTAGAGTAGAATTCGCCACGATTCGGACGCGGGGTGGAGCAGCCTGGTAGCTCGTCGGGCTCATAACCCGAAGGTCGTCGGTTCAAATCCGGCCCCCGCAACCAATTTCCTTCAGTATCTGTTTTCAAATATACTGTTAGCGCAGAGCCTCGGGCCGCGAAGTATCATTTGAAAAATATACTTGCGAGACTGGCTTCGAATCCCGCTTGGCGGTATATAGGGTCCAGTTGCATAAAGCCCCGATTATTCGGGGTTTTTTGTTATCTGACAACAGAATCACTGGGCTATAAGGCCCTTTTTTTATGTCTTGGGGGTGGGCTTGTCCACATTAGAGCAAAAGTTAACAGAGATGATTACGGCGCCGGTAGAAGCCTTGGGCTTTGAGCTGGTTGGCATTGAGTTCATCCGTGGTCGCCATTCAACGCTGCGAATCTATATCGATAGTGAAGAAGGCATCACTGTTGATAATTGTGCTGATGTTAGCCACCAGGTCAGCGCTGTTCTTGACGTAGAGGATCCAATTTCGGTCGCCTATTACCTGGAAGTCTCCTCACCGGGGATGGATCGCCCCCTGTTTACCGCCGAACATTACACCCATTTTCTGAATGAGGAAGTGACGCTGGTACTGCGGATGGCGATGCAGAACCGCCGGAAGTGGCAGGGTATCATCAAGGCGGTAGACGGCGAGATGATTACGGTCACGGTTGATGGCAAAGATGAAGTGTTCGCGCTGAGCAATGTCCAGAAAGCGAACCTGGTACCCCACTTTTAACGTTCGGATGAGGCAACTAGGATGAATAAAGAGATTCTGGCTGTTGTGGAGGCCGTTTCCAACGAAAAGGCGCTGCCGCGCGAGAAGATTTTTGAGGCGCTGGAAACCGCGCTGGCCACGGCCACCAAGAAAAAATATGAGCAAGAAATCGATGTGCGTGTCGCCATCGATCGTAAATCCGGTGACTTCGACACCTTCCGCCGCTGGCTGATCGTTGACGAAGTGACCCAGCCGACCCGTGAAATCACGCTGGATGCGGCGCGTTTTGAAGATCCGGCGCTGGATCTGGGCGACTATGTAGAAGATCAGATTGAATCAGTGACCTTCGACCGTATCACCACCCAGACCGCCAAGCAGGTTATCGTACAGAAAGTACGCGAGGCCGAGCGTGCGATGGTGGTTGATGCGTTTCGTGAGCACGAAGGCGAAATCGTCACCGGCGTAGTCAAGAAAGTTAACCGTGACAGCATCTCCCTGGATCTGGGCAACAACGCGGAAGCGGTGATTGGCCGTGAAGACATGCTGCCGCGCGAAAACTTCCGTCCGGGCGACCGCATTCGCGGCGTACTGTATGCCGTGCGTCCGGAGGCCCGTGGTGCGCAGCTGTTCGTCACCCGCTCCCGTCCGGAGATGCTGATTGAACTGTTCCGCATCGAAGTGCCGGAGATCGGCGAAGAAGTGATCGAAATCAAGGGCGCCGCGCGCGATCCGGGCTCCCGAGCCAAGATTGCCGTGAAGACCAATGATAAGCGTATCGATCCGGTCGGCGCCTGCGTTGGTATGCGCGGTGCGCGCGTGCAGGCCGTTTCCAGCGAGCTGGGCGGCGAGCGTATCGATATCGTGCTGTGGGATGATAATCCGGCGCAGTTCGTCATTAACGCCATGGCGCCTGCCGACGTTGCATCCATCGTGGTGGACGAAGACAAGCACACCATGGATATCGCTGTAGAGGCCTCCAACCTGGCTCAGGCCATCGGCCGTAACGGTCAGAACGTTCGTCTGGCGTCTCAGCTGAGCGGCTGGGAGCTGAACGTGATGACGGCGGAGGATCTGCAGGCTAAGCACCAGGCGGAAGCCCATGCGGCCATTGATACCTTCACCAAGCATCTGGATATCGATGAAGAGTTCGCTACGCTGCTGGTCGAGGAAGGCTTCTCCACGCTGGAAGAGCTGGCCTACGTACCGGAGCGCGAGCTGCTGTCCATCGATGGTCTGGATGAAGAGACCGTCGAGGCGCTGCGCACCCGTGCCAAGAACGCGCTGACGACGCTGGCGCTGGCGCAGGAAGAGAGCCTGGGCGACAACAAACCGGCGGACGATCTGCTCAATCTGCCGGGGATGGAACGCAGCGTGGCCTTTAAGCTGGCCGCACGCGGTGTATGCACGCTGGAAGATCTTGCCGAGCAGGGTGTCGACGACCTGACCGATATTGAAGGCCTGAACAATGAACAGGCGGGCGAGCTGATTATGGCTGCGCGTAATATCTGTTGGTTTGGCGATAGTGAATAATGAACTGTAGCAGGAAGGAACAGCATGGCAGAAGTAACGGTAAAATCACTGGCAGCAGAGATCCAAACTTCGGTTGAGCGCCTGGTACAGCAGCTGGCTGACGCAGGCATTAATAAATCACCCGACGACTCTGTGAGCCCCCAGGAACGCGAAGCGCTGCTGGCTCATTTAAACCGTGAGCACGGCGGATCTTCCGGTAAACTGACGCTGCAGCGTAAAACCCGCAGCACGCTGAGTGTCCCGGGCACCGGCGGCAAAAGCAAGTCAGTGCAGATTGAAGTCCGTAAAAAGCGCACCTATGTGAAGAGCGACGCGGCGGCCCAGCAGGCGGAAGCCGAGGCATTGGCGAAGCGCGAAGCGGAAGAACAGGCGAAACGCGAGGCAGAAGAGCAGACACAGCGCGAGATGGCCGAACAGGCCAAGCGTGAAGCTGCAGAGCAGGCCAAGCGTCAACAAGAAGAACAAGCCAAACGTGAGGCCGCTGAAAAAGCTAAGCGTGAAGCAGCGGAAAAAGAAAAAGTGACTAACCAACATATCGACGAAAAAACTAAAGCTGCGCAGGCGGAAAAGGCCAAGCGCGAAGCTGAAGCCGCTGAACTGAAACGCAAGGCTGAAGAAGAAGCGCGCCGCAAGCTGGAAGAAGACGCCCGTAAGGTGGCTGAAGAAGCCCGCCGTATGGCCGAAGCTAACGAAGGCAAGTGGACCGAAAACGCCAGCGAAGAAGATAACAGCGATTACCACGTGACCACCTCTCATCACGCGCGCGAAGCGGAAGATGAGAACGATCGCCAGGTTGAAGGCGATCGTCGTGCACGCGGTCGCGGTGGCAAAGCGGCTAAGCAGAAGAAAGGCAGCAAGCTGTCTGAGTCTAAGGCCGATCGCGAAGAGGCCCGTGCGGTCAACCGCGGCGGTAAAGGCGGTAAGCGCAAGCCGAGCTCGCTGCAGCAGGGCTTTACCAAACCGGCCCAGGCGGTTAACCGCGACGTGGTGATCGGTGAAACCATCACCGTGGCCGAACTGGCCAACAAGATGGCGGTGAAGGGTTCCCAGGTTATCAAGTCGATGATGAAGATGGGCGCAATGGCGACCATCAACCAGGTTATCGATCAGGAAACCGCTCAGATGGTCGCTGAAGAGATGGGCCACAAGGTAATCCTGCGTCGTGAGAACGAGCTGGAAGAGGCGGTGCTGAACGATCGTGATACCGGCGCAGCGGCTGAGCCGCGTGCACCGGTCGTGACCATCATGGGCCACGTTGACCACGGTAAAACCTCTCTGCTGGACTACATCCGCTCCACCAAGGTGGCGGCAGGCGAAGCCGGCGGTATTACCCAGCACATCGGTGCGTATCACGTACAGACCGATAACGGCATGATCACCTTCCTGGATACCCCGGGGCACGCCGCGTTTACCGCAATGCGTGCGCGTGGCGCCCAGGCGACCGACATCGTCGTGCTGGTAGTGGCTGCCGATGACGGCGTGATGCCGCAGACCATCGAAGCGATCCAGCATGCCAAAGCCGCCGGCGTTCCGCTGGTGGTGGCGGTGAACAAGATCGATAAGCCGGAAGCCGATCCGGATCGCGTGAAGAATGAGCTGTCCCAGTACGGCGTTATGCCGGAAGATTGGGGCGGTGAAGCTCAGTTCGTCCACGTATCTGCCAAGGCCGGTACCGGGATCGATGACCTGCTGGACGCCATCCTGCTGCAGGCTGAAGTACTGGAGCTGAAAGCGGTACGTAACGGCATGGCCAGCGGCGTGGTGATCGAGTCCTTCCTGGATAAGGGCCGTGGTCCGGTCGCGACGGTGCTGGTACGTGAAGGTACCCTGCACAAGGGCGATATCGTTCTGTGTGGCTTTGAGTATGGCCGCGTGCGCGCCATGCGTGACGAACTGGGCCGTGAAATCACGGAAGCCGGTCCGTCCATTCCGGTTGAGATCCTCGGGATGTCCGGTGTGCCGGCGGCCGGTGATGAAGCGACCGTGGTGCGTGACGAGAAGAAAGCCCGTGAAGTGGCGCTGTACCGTCAGGGCAAGTTCCGCGAAGTGAAGCTGGCGCGTCAGCAGAAAGCCAAGCTGGAGAACATGTTCTCCAACATGGTGGAAGGCGAAGTGTCCGAGCTGAATATCGTGCTGAAAGCCGACGTTCAGGGCTCTGTCGAGGCGATTGCCGACTCTCTGCGCAAGCTGTCTACCGACGAAGTGAAGGTGAAGATCGTGGGCTCTGGCGTAGGTGGTATCACCGAAACCGATGCGACCTTGGCCGCGGCGTCCAACGCCATTCTGCTGGGCTTCAACGTCCGTGCCGACGCCTCTGCCCGCCGCGTGGTGGAAGCCGAGAACCTGGATCTGCGCTACTACTCCGTGATCTATGATCTGATCGACGAAGTTAAGCAGGCGATGAGCGGTATGCTGGCGCCGGAGTACAAGCAGGAGATCATTGGCCTGGCGGAAGTTCGCGATGTGTTCAAGTCACCGAAGTTTGGCGCTATCGCCGGCTGTATGGTGACCGAGGGCGTAGTCAAACGTCACAGCCCGATCCGTGTTCTGCGCGAGAACGTGGTTATCTACGAAGGCGAGCTGGAATCCCTGCGTCGCTTCAAGGATGACGTCAACGAAGTGCGTAACGGCATGGAGTGTGGTATCGGCGTGAAGAACTACAACGACGTCCGTCCGGGCGACGTGATCGAAGTCTTCGAGACCATCGAAGTGAAACGCTCTATCGACTAAGTCTGTCGCACCGCCCGCGTCGGGCGGTGATATGCGTTACAACAGCATAAGCTAATCGGGGGGCTCTGGCCCCCCTGTTTGTCTGGAGAAACTATCATGGCAAGAGAATTTAGCCGTACTCAGCGCGTGGCGCAGGAAATGCAGAAAGAGATCGCCATTATCCTGCAGCGTGAGGTCAAAGATCCGCGGGTTGGCATGGCGACGGTATCCGGCGTCGAAGTCTCACGCGATCTGGCCTATACCAAGGTGTTTGTCACCTTTTTGAACGACGGTGAGCCGGAGACGGTAAAAGCCGGTCTGAAGGCGCTGCAGGATGCGTCCGGTTTTATCCGTATGCTGCTGGGCAAAGCGATGCGTCTGCGCGTGGTGCCGGAGCTGACGTTTGCCTATGACGCCTCGCTGGTTGAGGGGATGCGCATGTCCAATCTGGTGAGCAACGTGGTGAAAGACGATGAGGCGCGCCGCACCGCCGCCGATCGTGATGAGGAGGCGTAATGTCTCGACCCCGTCGCCGCGGCCGCGATATTAACGGCGTCCTGCTGCTGGATAAAGGGCAGGGGATGTCCTCTAACGATGTGCTGCAGAAGGTAAAGCGCATCTATAACGCCAACAAGGCGGGGCATACCGGTGCGCTGGATCCGCTGGCGACCGGGATGCTGCCGATTTGCCTGGGCGAAGCGACCAAGTTTTCTCAGTTTTTGCTGGATGCCGACAAGCGCTATCGTGTCATCGCCCGCCTGGGGCAGCGTACCGATACCTCTGACGCCGATGGTCAGGTGGTGTGTGAGCGACCGCTGAGCTTTAGCGAGGCCGAGCTGGCGCAGGCGCTGGAAGGGTTCCGCGGCCCTGGCCGCCAGGTGCCCTCCATGTACTCGGCGCTCAAGTACCAGGGGCGCCCGCTGTACGAATATGCCCGCCAGGGGATCGACGTGCCGCGCGAATCGCGTGAGATCACGGTGTTTGAGCTGCGCTTTATCCGCTGGGAAGGGGATGAGCTGGAGCTGGAGATCCACTGCTCCAAGGGCACCTATATTCGCACTATCATCGACGATCTGGGCGAAGTGCTCGGCTGCGGCGCGCACGTTATCTATCTGCGGCGTCTGCAGGTTTCCGGCTATCCGAGCGAGCGGATGGTTACGCTGGAGCAGCTGCAGGCGCTGTTGGCGCAGGCGCAGCAGCAAGAGCGCGATCCTCGCCTGCTGCTCGATCCGCTGCTGCTGCCGATGGATACGGCCGCCGCGCACCTGCCGGAGGTGAATCTGTCGGAGATCGTCGCTGGCTATGTACAGCTGGGGCAGCCGGTACAGACGCCGGACCTGCCGCAAAGCGGAATGGTGCGCATCAGCGTCGGGGCTGCGCACCGCTTTATCGGCGTCGGCGAAGTGGACGATCAGGGGCGCCTGGCGCCGCGTCGTATGGTGGTGGAGTCGCGCCTCTCCGAGGACGATCCGACCTGAGATTTTCGGCGTGCCAACCGCGCTCAGAATCGGCTGATTTCTTGCCAATGAGCGGGGTGCAGAGTAGAATGGCGCGGCTTATACATTGGGTTGCTGAATTAGAGATCGGCGCCCGTTTTTTTAAACTTTTCAAATTTGGAGTTCTATAATGTCTCTAAGCGTTGAAGCGAAAGCTAAAATCGTTGCTGAGTTCGGTCGTGATGCCAACGACAGCGGTTCCACCGAAGTGCAGGTTGCACTGCTGACCGCGCAGATTAACCATCTGCAGGGCCACTTTGCTGAGCACAAAAAAGATCACCACAGCCGTCGTGGTCTGCTGCGCATGGTTTCCCAGCGTCGTAAGCTGCTGGACTACCTGAAGCGTAAAGATGTAGCACGTTACTCCAGCCTGATCGAGCGTCTGGGTCTGCGTCGCTAATCTAACGATTTTCTGAAGCAAAGGGGCCAACGTTGGCCCCTTTCTTCTAGGAAGCAATGGCAAATCAGGTTAATGTATTGTCGTTGCAGATAAAAAGGGTGTAGCCGGCGTCTTGTTACAGAGGTTCGCGCGGCTAATGCAAGCCGCCGTCTGGGACGGCGCTTTGCATTAGTCGCGAGAATGTGGCAACGCCTCCGGTTATATGAAGGCACCGTTCCGCAGGGGCGGTGCGCGATTGATACAAGGAAAATGACTTTGTTAACGCCAACCGTTCGCAAATTCCAATACGGCCAGCATACCGTTACGCTGGAAACCGGCATGATGGCCCGCCAGGCCACCGCAGCCGTGATGGTTACCATGGATGACACCGCGGTATTCGTTACCGTGGTGGGGGCGAAAAAAGCCCGTGAAGGTCAGGACTTCTTCCCGCTGACCGTTAACTACCAGGAGCGCGCCTACGCGGCCGGTCGTTTCCCCGGCGGCTTCTTCCGCCGTGAAGGCCGTCCGGGTGAAGGTGAGACCCTGACCGCGCGTCTGATCGACCGTCCGATCCGTCCGCTGTTCCCGGAAGGCTTCCTCAATGAGGTGCAGGTCGTTGCGACCGTGGTTTCCGTGAACCCGCAGGTCAGCCCGGATATCGTGGCGATGATCGGCGCATCCGCCGCGCTGAGCCTGTCTGGGATCCCGTTCAACGGCCCGATCGGCGCCGCTCGCGTAGGTTACATCAACGATCAGTACGTGCTGAACCCGACCATGGATGAGCTTAAGCAGAGCCGTCTGGACCTGGTGGTAGCCGGTACTGATAACGCCGTGCTGATGGTGGAATCTGAAGCCGATCTGCTCAGCGAAGATCAGATGCTGGGCGCGGTGGTCTTCGGCCACGATCAGCAGCAGGTTGTGATTGAAAATATTAAGGCGCTGGCGGCTGAAGTCGGTAAACCGCGCTGGGAATGGCATGCGCCGGAAGTGAACGTTGCGCTGCAGCACCGCGTGGCCGAGATGGCCGAAGCCCGCCTGGGTGAAGCCTATCACATCACTGAAAAGCAGGCCCGCTACGCGAAAGTTGACGAGATCAAAGAATCCGTCATCGTCGATCTGCTGGCAGAAGACGATGCGCTGGATGCCGGTGAGATCAGCGACATCCTGGGTGCGCTGGAGAAAGCCGTGGTGCGTGGCCGCGTTCTGCGCGGTGAGCCGCGTATCGATGGCCGTGAGAAGGACATGATCCGTGCGCTGGACGTACGTACCGGCGTGCTGCCGCGTACCCACGGCTCTGCGCTGTTTACCCGCGGTGAAACGCAGGCGCTGGTGACGGCGACCCTGGGTACCGAGCGCGACGCACAGAACATCGATGAGCTGACCGGCGAGCGTACTGACCGTTTCCTGCTACACTATAACTTCCCGCCGTACTCCGTCGGTGAAACCGGGATGATGGGCTCACCGAAGCGCCGTGAAATCGGCCATGGCCGTCTGGCTAAGCGCGGTGTGCTGGCGGTAATGCCGTCTCAGGATGCGTTCCCGTACACGGTGCGTGTGGTCTCTGAAATCACTGAATCCAACGGTTCCTCTTCTATGGCCTCTGTCTGCGGTGCCTCTCTGGCGCTGATGGACGCCGGTGTGCCGATCAAAGCCGCCGTGGCTGGTATCGCCATGGGTCTGGTGAAAGAGCAGGATAACTTTGTCGTTCTGTCTGACATCCTGGGTGACGAAGACCACCTGGGTGATATGGACTTTAAAGTGGCCGGTAGCCGCGACGGCGTGACCGCGCTGCAGATGGATATTAAGATCGAAGGCATCACCCGCGAGATCATGCAGGTTGCCCTGAACCAGGCCAAGGGTGCGCGTCTGCATATCCTGGGTGTGATGGAGCAGGCGATCAATGCACCGCGCGGCGATATCTCCGAGTTCGCACCGCGTATCCATACCATTAAGATCAATCCTGAGAAAATCAAGGACGTGATCGGTAAGGGCGGCTCTGTGATCCGTGCGCTGACGGAAGAGACCGGCACCACCATCGAAATCGAAGATGACGGTACCGTTAAGATCGCAGCGACCGACGGTGATAAGGCAAAACACGCCATTCGCCGTATCGAAGAGATCACCGCCGAGATCGAAGTTGGCCGTATCTATCAGGGTAAAGTGACCCGTATCGTTGACTTTGGCGCCTTTGTGGCCATTGGCGGCGGTAAAGAAGGTCTGGTTCATATTTCTCAGATCGCCGACAAGCGCGTAGAGAAAGTGACCGACTACCTGCAGATGGGTCAGGAAGTGGCTGTTAAGGTGCTGGAAGTCGACCGTCAGGGTCGCGTACGTCTGAGCATCAAGGAAGCCAACGCCAGCGCAGCTGCGGGTCAGGACGCACCGGCTGACGCAGAGTAATCTCGTTGGTATTACGGCTTCCCGTTTTCGGGAAGCCGTTTGTTACGCTATCGCCGGATGTGGTGGCACGTTGATGGATGATAGGATGTTTATCCGTGTTGGTCTTCGGGAGTTGGGAAATGAAGCCTATCTTGCGCTGGTGTTATGTTGCGACAGCAATTCTGTTGGCAGGATGCAGCAACGCTGATTGGCGCCAAAACGAAGTACTGGCCATTCCTTTGCAGCCGTCGCTGCAGCAGGAAGTAATGCTTGCGCGCATGGAGCAGATCCTTGCCAGCCGAGCATTAACGGATGATGAACGCGCACAGCTTCTCTATGAGCGCGGAGTACTGTATGATAGTCTCGGACTGAGGGCATTAGCGCGTAATGATTTTTCGCAGGCGCTGGCCATTCGTCCTGATATGCCAGAGGTTTTTAACTATCTGGGTATTTATTTAACGCAGGCGGGCAACTTTGATGCCGCCTATGAAGCGTTTGATTCTGTACTAGAGCTTGATCCAACTTACAGCTATGCGCGTTTAAATCGCGGTATTGCCCTCTATTACGGCGGGCGGTATTCGCTAGCGCAAGATGATCTGCAGGCGTTTTATCAAGACGATCCCAACGATCCGTTCCGGTCGTTATGGCTTTACCTGGCTGAGCGTGAGCTTAACCAGGAGCAGGCGCTTACGGCGCTGAGCCAGCGCTACAATAAAGCGAACCGGAGTCAATGGGGATGGAATATTGTCGAATTCTACCTGGGCAAAATCAGCGAGAAAACGCTGATGGAACGTTTACAGGCAGATGCAACGGATAACACTTCGCTCGCTGAGCATCTCAGTGAAACTGACTTCTATTTAGGTAAACATTACCTGAGTCTGGGGGAAAAGAGCAGTGCTTCTGCATTGTTCAAACTGACGGTGGCCAACAACGTTCATAACTTTGTTGAGAACCGTTACGCACTGTTGGAATTGGCCCGCTTGGGTCAAGAGCAAGACGACATACCAGAATCGGACCAGCAATAAGCTGACGGGCATTTATATCCTTAAATCATTGATTTAATCGTCCTAACGGGCGAGGTTTTTTTGTTCGTCATTTCATCTAATTTGAGCCGGTTCACACTTTTCAATGAAAAATGTTGTTCGTTTTCTAGACGAGTTATGCAGACTGGCCGCCATTGCATATGAGGCACGTTTACATGGCTGAGTTCGAAACTACTTTTGCTGACCTGGGGTTAGCTGCACCTATTATTGAAGCCCTGAATGATTTGGGCTATGAGAAGCCGTCACCGATTCAGGCGGCCTGTATTCCTCACCTGCTGAACGGGCGCGACGTGCTGGGCATGGCGCAGACCGGCAGCGGTAAAACGGCGGCGTTCTCTCTGCCGCTGCTGAACAATATCGATCCGTCGTTGAAAGCACCGCAGGTACTGGTGCTGGCGCCGACCCGTGAGCTGGCGGTACAGGTTGCTGAAGCTATGGCGGATTTTTCTAAGCATATGCACGGCATCAACGTGGTCGCCCTGTACGGTGGCCAGCGCTATGACGTTCAGCTGCGCGCCCTGCGTCAGGGGCCGCAGATCGTGGTCGGTACGCCGGGCCGTCTGCTGGATCACCTGAAGCGCGGTACGCTGAGCCTGACCAGCCTGCGTGGCCTGGTGCTGGATGAAGCCGACGAAATGCTGCGTATGGGCTTTATTGAAGACGTTGAGACCATCATGGCGCAGATCCCGGCGGAGCATCAGACCGCTCTGTTTTCTGCCACCATGCCGGAGGCTATCCGTCGTATTACTCGTCGCTTTATGAATGAGCCGCAGGAAGTGCGCATTCAGTCCAGCGTGACGACCCGCCCAGACATCAGCCAGAGCTACTGGACGGTGTATGGGATGCGTAAAAACGAAGCGCTGGTGCGTTTCCTGGAAGCGGAAGACTTTGATGCGGCGATCATCTTCGTGCGCACCAAGAATGCCACCCTGGAAGTGGCCGAAGCGCTGGAGCGTAACGGCTACAGCAGCGCGGCGCTGAACGGCGACATGAACCAGGCGCTGCGTGAGCAGACCCTGGAGCGTCTGAAAGACGGTCGTCTGGATATCCTGATTGCGACCGACGTGGCTGCCCGTGGCCTGGACGTCGATCGCATCAGCCTGGTCGTTAACTACGATATCCCGATGGATGCCGAATCCTACGTGCACCGTATCGGTCGTACCGGCCGCGCCGGCCGTGCCGGTCGTGCGCTGCTGTTCGTTGATAACCGTGAGCGTCGTCTGCTGCGCAACATTGAGCGCACCATGAAGCTGACCATTCCGGAAGTCGAACTGCCGAACGCCGAGCTGCTCAGCACTCGCCGTCTGGCCAAGTTTGCCGCCCGTGTTCAGCAGCAGCTGGAGAGCAGCGATCTGGATCAGTACCGTGCGTTGCTGGCTAAGCTGCAGCCGGAAGACGAGCAGGATATGGAAACGCTGGCCGCTGCGCTGCTGAAGATGGCGCAGGGCGAACGTCCGCTGATCCTGCCGCCGGACCCGGTTGTTGAGCGTCGTCCGCGTCGTGAATTCCGCGAGCGTGATGAGCGCGGTGGCGATCGCTTCGCCCGTCGCGAGCGCGATGAGCGCGGCGGCGATCGTCCGCGTCGCGAGCGTCGCGAAGTCGGTGATATGGAGCTGTATCGCATCGAAGTGGGTCGTGACGATGGCGTTGAAGTTCGTCATATCGTGGGTGCTATCGCTAACGAAGGCGATATCAGCAGCCGCTATATTGGCAACATTCGTCTGTTCGGTTCGCACTCCACCATCGAGCTGCCGAAAGGCATGCCGGGCGATCTGCTGACGCACTTTACCCGTACCCGCATCCTGAACAAGCCGATGAACATGCAGCTGATCGGTGATGCGCCGGCGCGTGAGCAGCGTCGCGAGCGCAGCGGCGAACGTGGTGGTGAGCGTCGCAGCTTCGGTGGCCGCGACGGCGGTCGTGATGGCGATCGCCGCAGCTTTGGCGGTCAGCGTCGTTTCTCTGACGATCGCCGCGGCGATCGCGGGTTCAATCGCGATAGTCGTAGCACCCGCTCAGACGACAACGGCCACAGCCGTCGCCGTTTTAACGATGCGTAATCGGCAGCGATAAGCGCGTAACAGGCCAGCCCTCGGGCTGGCCTTTTTTATGGTCCAGCCGCAGGCATGTTGATAGTGTTTTATTTTGAAATTTAGTTAAATAATAAAAAAAACAGCACAATCAACTAAAATGTGCGCTATATCTATAAAAAACTGGGATCGCCGGCACACTTTTTTTTCCCGATGCATTTTTTCTCGTTCACCCCCTCCGCCTTCGCTTCGATAGAAAAAGAAGCAAGATATCAATAAATTATTAATATATTTCTTATTCATATAAAAAATAATTTTACCTTTACCTCTTTCTGTAGGTAAATATTCAAAATATTCCCCTTTTTAGAGAAAATTTTTTATGTAACCCCCGATAGCAGAGCGATGAGTTGAAAAAATTTTCTCCCGCGACAGCGCTATGATCACATCACAATAATAACGCCTGCACCTACTGATGTTATTGCGCCATCGCTCTGCTGCGCGGCATCCGACTCTGTAAATCATAACGATGATAATTCCCTACAGGCGGCTCCGGCACGGTAGAGACAGACTCCTATTGGCCACGGATCCCGCCGTTGAATGGCAAGTGAGAGCGACGATGGAAACGACACAAATGAGCAGTGTGGCACTGACGGATCACCCCGCCGTCACCCGGGACGGTATGAGCGACAGCGAGTGGCGGGAGGCCACCCGTTTTGACAGTACCGATGTGGGATGGGTGATTATGAGCATCGGGATGGCGATCGGGGCCGGTATCGTCTTTTTGCCGGTTCAGGTTGGGCTGATGGGACTGTGGGTTTTCCTGCTGTCGTCCGTCGTGGGCTACCCGGCGATGTATTTGTTTCAGCGCCTGTTTATCAACACGTTGGCTGAGTCGCCGGAGTGTCGCGATTATCCCAGCGTGATCAGCGGTTACCTGGGGAAAAACTGGGGGATCTTGCTGGGGGCGCTCTACTTCGTGATGCTGGTGATTTGGATGTTCGTCTATTCCACCGCCATTACCAATGACAGCGCCTCTTACCTGCACACCTTCGGCGTGACGGAGGGGCTGCTCTCGGAGAACCCCTTTTACGGGCTGGCGCTGATCTGTGTCTTGGTGGCCATCTCATCGCGCGGTGAGCTGCTGTTGTTTAAGCTGTCCAGTTTTATGGTGCTGACCAAACTGCTGGTGGTGGCCGCGCTGGGGATTGCCATGGTCGGAGTGTGGCATCTGTATAACGTGGGCGCGCTGCCGCCGCTGGGGCTGCTGGTGAAAAATGCGGTGATCACGCTGCCGTTTACCCTGACGTCGATCCTGTTCATTCAGACGCTCAGCCCGATGGTTATCTCATACCGGGCGCACTGCAAATCGCGCGAGGTGGCACGCTATAAGGCGCTGCGCGCGATGAACATCGCCTTTGGCGTTCTGTTTGTGACGGTCTTCTTTTATGCGGTCTCCTTCACGCTGGCGATGGGGCATGATGAGGCGGTGAAGGCCTATCAGCAGAATATTTCCGCGCTGGCCATCGCCGCGCAGTTCATCGACGGCGGAGCCGGCAACTGGGTCACCGTGGTGAGCGTCATCCTGAATATCTTCGCGGTGATGACGGCATTCTTTGGGGTGTATCTGGGCTTTCGCGAAGCCACTCAGGGAATCGTGATGAACCTGCTGCGGCGCATGATGCCGCCGGAGCGAATCAAGGCGCGTTGGGTTCAAAACGGCATCATGGTGTTTGCCGTCCTGCTGGCCTGGGGCGCGATTATCCTTAATGCGCCGGTGCTGAGCTTTACCTCCATCTGCAGCCCGATCTTCGGCATGGTGGGATGCCTGATCCCCGCCTATCTGGTGTACCGGGTTCCGGCGCTGCATAAGTATAAGGGCGTATCCCTGCTGGTGATTATTATCACCGGGCTGCTGCTGTGTATCTCACCGCTGCTGGCCTTTTCCTGAGGGATAACGTGCAACGATAGCGGTAATAACCAAAGGTTTGAAGCATGAATACGATACAAAACGCCTGTGATACTGACGCGCTGTGGGCGGAGTTTATTCGCGCCGTGCGTCAGGAGGTCAAGCCGGCCGTCGGCTGTACCGAACCGGTCTCTCTGGCCCTGGCCGCCGCCATCGCGGCGCGTCAGCTGGCAGCGCCGGTGGATCGCATTGTCTGCCGCGTGTCGCCGAACCTGATGAAGAACGGTATGGGCGTCACGGTGCCGGGGACCGGGATGGTCGGCCTGCCGATCGCGGCGGCGCTGGGGGCGCTCGGGGGTGACGCGGACGCCGGACTGGAGGTGATTAAAAACGCCTCCGCCGCGTCGGTGGCGGCCGCCCGTGCGCTGCTGGCAGAGGGCCGGGTCAGCGTCGGTATGGAGCAGCCCTGCGAGCAGGTGCTGCTCTCCTGCGCTCGGGTTTACGCCGGTGAGGCGTGGGCGGAGGTGACCATCGCCGGCGATCATACCCGCGTGGTGCGTATCGTGCATAACGATCGCGAGATCTTTCGCGCTGCCGATGTGGCGAACGCCGCGACGGAGGCGGGATACTGTTTGGCCCAGGCCTCGCTGGCGCAGGTCTACCGTTTTGCCTGCGATGTCCCGCTGGAGCGTATCTCCTTTATTCTGGATGCGGCGGAGCTGAACGGCGCGCTGTCGCGAGAAGGGCTGCGCAGTCGCTATGGTCTGCACATCGGCGCTACGCTGGCCCAGCAGCGTGAGCGTGGCCTGCTCTCTCACGATCTGCTCAGCGAGATCATGATCCGCACCTCCGCCGCCTCCGATGCGCGTATGGGGGGGGCGGTGTTGCCGGCCATGAGTAACTCCGGCTCGGGCAATCAGGGGATCACCGCGACGATGCCGGTGGTGGTGGTCGCCGAGCATATGCAGGCTTCGCAGGAGCAGCTGGCGCGAGCGCTGATGCTGTCGCATCTGACGGCGATCTACATCCACAGTAAGCTGCCGACGCTGTCAGCCCTGTGCGCCGCCACGACGGCGGCGATGGGCGCGGCGGCCGGCATCGCTTGGCTGATCGACGGTCGCTATGAGGCGGTCGCCATGGCGATCGGCAGCATGATCGGTGACGTGAGCGGAATGATCTGCGATGGGGCTTCCAACAGCTGTGCGATGAAGGTCTCCACCAGCGCCAGCGCCGCGTTTAAGGCGGTGCTGATGGCGCTGGACGACAGCGCGGTGAGCGGTAACGAGGGGATCGTGGCGCACGACGTGGATCAGTCGATCGCCAACCTGTGCGCGCTGGCCAGCGGCGCGATGCGCCAGACGGATACCCAGATTATTGAGATCATGGCGCGCAAGGCCTCGTGAGCCACGGCGGTGACGCAAAAATTAAACGGGCGCCCTGTGCGCCCGTTTTTCCAGGCCGCCTCAGCTTGACAGGGTCAGCCCGGCCAGCTGGTTCCAGTAGCCGTTGCATTCAGCCTGACGCGCCAGCGTCAGCGGCGCTTCTCCCTGCTGGTTCGCCCGGAAGCGGCTCAGCATCTCCAGCGTCTCTTCTCCCTGCGGTGAGAGGCGTACGATATCGACCAATCCCTGCATTTCCCGCAGCTGGTTGCCCAGATTGTAGCAATAGCCGCTCAGGGTCTGGATCCCGTTGAGGACGAAAACCTGCTGCTGCTCCTGCGACAGGACCCGTCGCCCTTGGGGATAGCGGATGCAGCAGGTGTCGCACTCATCCTTGGGCAGGTTTTCAGCGCGGGCGGTAAAGCAGCGGGCGGAGTAGGCCAGCGGCAGATGGCCGTAGGCGAAGACTTCGGTCTCAAACTGCCCGAGGATCCCCAGTTCATCGCACTGTTGGCGAATGTTGCGCAGCCAGTCGCGCGACAGCTCCACCGGCATGCACCAGCGTACCATCCCTTGTCGCAGCAGCAGCCGCAGCGTGACGGCGTTATAGCAGTTGAGCGCCGGGCCGGCGACAAACGGCAGGTGCCGCTCGGCGGCCAGGTTGACCGCGGCCAGATCGTTGGCCTCGATCAGAAACTCTCCGTTCTCGATATAGCGGCGTAGCTCGCTCAGTTCCGAGGGGGCCTGCAGCAGCGCCAGGGTTGACAGGACCACCTGTTTGCCGCTGTCAGCCAGCGTCCGGGCCAGAGCCAGCCAGTCGCTGGACTTGATGACCCGCCGTTTGCTGCAGACCGTTTCGCCCAGATAGACGATGTCGGCCTCGCTGGCGGCGGCGGCCCGATAGAATGCCTCTAGGCGGGCCTGTGGCCAGCAGTACAGTACTGCGCCGAGTGCGAATTGCATGGTCGGACTCCTTACTGCCATCGGCGATGATAGGCGCCGAGGGTGGTCTGCGCGCCTTCTGAAACGGCGTCGAGCGCCTCCATCCAGGCGGCGTCGGGGGTGAAGTGTTCAGGATCACGACGGCAGCGATCGATAGCCTGTCGCCACACCCGCGTTACCTGGCTGACGTAGGCCGGGCTGCGCTGGCGCCCCTCGATTTTGACTGAGGCGATATTGGCCTCCATCAGCGCCGGCAGCAGCGCGAGCGTATTCAGGCTGGTCGGCTCCTCCAGCGTATGGTAGCGCACGCCGTCGACCAGGTAGCGCCCCTTGCACAGCGTGGGATAGCCCGCATTTTCGTCATTGGCATAGCGATCGATCAGGACGTCGTTGAGGCGGGACTCCATGCCCTGCGGGGTCTGCTGCCAGCGTACGAAGCGGGCGGGCGAACAGGCGCCGACGGTGTTGGGAGACTCTCCGGTCAGGTAGGAAGAGAGGTAGCAGCGCCCCTCGGACATGATGCACAGGCTGCCGAAGGCGAAGACCTCCAGCGGCACCGGACTGCAGCGCGCCAGCTGTTTTACCTGATGCAGCGAAAGAACGCGCGGCAGCACCACGCGCGCGACCGCAAAGTGACGCTGGTAGAAGCGGATCGCCTCTTCGTTCGTCACCGATGCCTGTACCGAAACGTGGCGCTCAATGTGAGGGTAGCGTTCGGCGGCGTACTCCAGCATGGCCAAATCGGCGAGGATCAGCGCGTCAGCGCCCAGCTGGGCGGCCATATCTACCGCCCGTTGCCAGCGGCTATAGCCGTCGGGGTGGGCAAAGGTGTTGATAGCGATATGCAGCTTACGGCCGCGTTGGTGCACATATTCCAGCGCCTCCTGCAGCTTTTTTTCATTAAAATTGAGGCCGGCGAAATGGCGGGCGTTGGTATCGTCTTTCAGTCCAATATAGACAGCGTCGGCACCATTCTCTACGGCCGCTTTGAGGGCGGGCAGGTTACCGGCGGGGCACAGCAGCTCCATATGTGAATTCCTGAGTTTGGCCACGGATAACGCCGGGCGTGGCGTGTTAGGGGATGGATATCGACACCGCGGCCCGGGCGGTGTTCTGTCCGCTAGGGTGTCATTCTAGATAAGACGTTATGTAATTGTTTTGATTTCAGGCAGTTTCCGGCGTGTTGAATCACTGTTACCAGATGGCCTGCGCAACGGCGGCGGCGGCGTATTAATCCGTGACAATGACGGGCCTTTTTGTTGATATAAGACGCAGTCTGCATGGGCGGTTGTGGCAGAATAGACGCTGTCTGATCAGAAGGAGTCACTGCGGTGTTGGAACAATTGCGAGCACGCATCGTGCGTCAGGGGCCGGCATTCTTGAGCCTGCCGTTAAAAGTTACGCCGTTTGTCCTGCAGCGGCATGTGTTGGAGCAGCTGCTGGCCTGGCAGTTTCGCCAGGCGCTGGCTGAGGGCGAGCTGGCGTTTCTCGACGGGCGCTGGCTGCAGGTTGACGTGCGCGATCTCGGTCTGCGCTGGTTTGTCACCGTGCAACAGGGGACGCTGCGCGTGGGGCGTCAGCAGCAGGCGGATGTCAGCTTCAGCGCGGACGCTAACGATCTGATCCTGATCGCCGCCCGCAAAGAGGATCCCGATACGCTTTTCTTCCAGCGTCGTCTGCGTATTGAGGGCGATACCGAGCTGGGGCTGCAGGTTAAAAATCTGATGGATGCCATCGATCCTGAGCTGATGCCGGCGCCGCTGCGCCTGGCGCTGATGCAGCTGGCTGATTTTGTCGAGGCCGGTCTGCGGGAGGGCACGCCGATCGATGCGCGTGCGGTAACGTCATGCTGATCCGGGCGGAGATCCCCGTCGATGCGCCGGGCATTGATCGGCTGCTGCGCCGCTGTTTTCCGGGCGCGGACGAGGCCGAGCTGGTTTCTTGCCTGCGCGAGGATGGGCTGCTGACCCTCGGGATCGTTGCCACGGATGATGAGGGGGGCGTGGTCGGCTATGCCGCCTTCAGCCCGGTGACGGTCGACGGTGAGGAGTGCCAGTGGGTTGGCCTGGCGCCGCTGGCGGTGGATGAAGCCTACCGCCGTCAGGGGATCGCGGAGCGGCTGGTTTATGAGGGGCTGGATACCCTGAATGAGTTCGGCTATGCCGGCGTGGCGGTGCTGGGTGACCCGCGCTACTATCAGCGCTTTGGCTTTGTTAACGCGGCGCAGAACGATCTGCACTGTCGCTGGCCGGAATGCGATACGCTCTTTCAGGTGTACGCGCTGGCGCCGCAGGCGCTGGAGCAGGCCCGTGGGCGTATCGAGTACGCCGAACCGTTTAACCGTTTTTAAGCCTGTGCGGCGGGTGACGATCCCGCCGCTTATCTTCTGAACGCTTGTCGTTCTTCCCCGCTGGGTCTATCATGCTTCCCCCCCGTTCGCCTGCCGGCGGGCGGGGGAGTAAGTCTGCCTGCTCCACGCATTTATCGCCATCGTCTGCGCCTCTCGCCGCGCCTGATCGCGTATTGGGCGTTTCACTGCCGTACTGCCGTACGCATCCGGGCCATAGCCCAGACAGCGGCGGTATCATCTGTGTTTCGCCCGCAGCTCCGCGCCGTGGACAGTGCCTCCTTTAACAACAAAAAAAACGGTGCGTGACACCGTGATGACAGGGGTACAGGATGAGTGTTAATACACCGACACTAATCACGTTTCTAATCTATATCTTCGGCATGATCTTGATTGGTCTGCTGGCCTATCGCGCCACCAATAACTTCTCTGACTATATCTTGGGAGGACGCCGTTTGGGCAGCGTGGTGACCGCGCTCTCCGCCGGTGCGTCGGACATGAGCGGCTGGCTGCTGATGGGGCTGCCGGGCGCGATCTTTGTCGCTGGTCTGTCGGAGAGCTGGATCGCCATCGGGCTGGTGCTAGGGGCCTACCTCAACTGGCGTATCGTGGCCGGGCGCCTGCGGGTGCACACCGAGCTGAACAATAATGCGCTGACGCTGCCGGACTACTTTACCCAGCGTTTTGAGGATAAGCAGCGCATTCTGCGTCTGATTTCAGCGTTGATTATTCTGGTCTTTTTCACCGTGTACTGCGCCTCCGGCGTCGTCGCCGGGGCTCGTCTGTTTGAAAGTACCTTTGGTATGAGCTACGAAAGCGCGCTGTGGGCCGGCGCGGCGGCGACGATTGCCTATACCTTTATCGGTGGTTTCCTGGCCATCAGCTGGACGGATACCGTGCAGGCGACCCTGATGATTTTTGCCCTGATCCTGACGCCGGTGATGGTGGTGGTCAGCGTCGGCGGCTTTGACGATGCCATGAACGCCATTGCGCAGCGCAGTCCGGCCTATCTGGACCTGTTCCGCGGGCTGGACTGGGTGGCGATCGTCTCCCTGATGGGATGGGGCCTGGGCTATTTTGGGCAGCCGCATATCCTGGCGCGATTTATGGCGGCGGACTCCCACCATACGATCCGTAAGGCACGCCGAATCAGCATTGTGTGGATGATCTTCTGTCTGGGGGGCGCGGTTGCGGTTGGCTTCTTCGGGATCGCGTTCTTCTCTACGCATCCCGAGCTGGCGCTGGAGGTGCACGAAAACAAAGAGCGAGTCTTTATCTCCCTCTCCAAGCTGCTGTTTAATCCATGGATTGCCGGGATCCTGCTGTCGGCTATTCTGGCGGCGGTGATGAGCACCCTGAGCTGCCAGCTGCTGGTGAGCGCCAGCGCGGTGACCGAAGATCTGTATAAGGCGTTTTTGCGCAAGCATGCCAACCAGCGGGAGCTGGTGATCGTCAGCCGTACCATGGTGATGCTGATCGCGCTGATCGCCATCGGCCTGGCGGCCAACCCGCACAACTATGTGCTCGATCTGGTGAGCTATGCCTGGGCTGGCTTTGGCGCCGCCTTTGGCCCGGTGATTATTATCTCCCTGCTGTGGCCGGGCATGACGCGTAACGGCGCGCTGGCCGGTATGCTGGTGGGGGCGGCCACCGTGGTCGTGTGGAAGCAATACGCCTGGTTCCACCTGTATGAGATCATTCCCGGCTTTATTTTGGCCTCGTTGGCTATCGTGCTGGTCAGCCTGGTGGGCAAAGGGCCGTCGCCGCAGATGCGGGAGCGTTTTGCGCAGGCGAATACGATTTACCTGACGAAGTAAGGTAGCCGCCGTCGGCTAACCACTGCAACAGACAGAGAGGCTGGTCGGCGACCAGCCTCTCTTTTTGTTTCTTGCTTAGCTGCTTAACGCGATACTCCAGCCGAGCGGCCAGCTCATGCGAGAGCGCGCACTGGTACGCCAGCGTCAGCGGTCCTTTACCGCGCAGCGCCTTGGCTCCCCGACCAGACTGATGCTGGTGGAGGCGACGTGCGACGTCGGTGGTGATACCGGTATACAGCGCACCACCGGCGGTACGCAGCATGTATAGATACCACGCATTATGCGCTACAGTATCCTGCATTGGGATCTCTCGGTGGGAAACGGTGGGATCAGTGTACGCGACGACGGCGCTGGGGACGAGTCCCGGCGCGGCGGTAGGAGAGGGAATGAGCAACGACGATACGCTGGCGGCCATCCGGCGTTTCCTGGCCCGTCAGCACGTTGTGACGCTGGCCGTCGGGCAAGGGGAGGCGCTGTGGTGCGCCGACTGTTTTTATGCGCTGGATGCGCCGACGATGACGCTGTACCTGCTGACCTCGCCGACCTCCCATCACGGACGGCTGATGTCGGTCAACCCACGGGTCGCCGGGACGGTGGCTCACCAGACGCGCAGCGTGGCGAAGATCCAGGGGATACAGTTTCACGGCCGGGTTGCGTGCCTTGAAGGAGAGGCGGCGGCGGCGGCGTATGCGCTCTACTACCGCCGTTTCCCGCTGGCGAGGGCCAGGCCATCGCCGGTCTGGGGGCTGCGCCTGATGCGGGTGAAGATGACCGACAATACCTGCGGCTTTGGCCATAAGCGTCACTGGGCCCGCCAGGGCGAGCCAGTGGGGGTATACTAAGAGAAGCTATCGCTGTGCGAGACGTCGGCGCGGAACGGGCGACCCCTTCCGGCGTTGACGGTGTATACCGTGGCGGAAGGCGCCAAAAAAATAGGGAGGAGTCACCGATGAACGTATTGCTTCTTGGGGCGACCGGTCTTATCGGGCGTGCGCTATTGACGCGGTTGACGTCGGAGCCCCGTGTTACCCAGATCTATGCGCCGACGCGTACGGCGCTGCCGGCGTCGGCCAAGCTGATTAACCCCGTCGGCGCAGATATCTGCCGGGCGATGCTGGAGTGGGATACCCCCTGTGACGTGGCCTTTTGCTGCCTGGGAACCACCCGCAAAGCGGCCGGCAGCGACAGCGACTTTCGCTATGTGGACTACTCGCTGGTGGTCGAGTGCGGTGCGGTCGCGCTGCAGCACGGCTGCCGCCACTATGTGGTGGTCAGCGCGCTGGGAGCCAACGCCCAGTCGCCGTTTTTGTACAGCCGCACCAAGGGGGAGATGGAGCAGGCGTTAGAGCTGCAGGCCTGGCGACGGCTCTCTCTGCTGCGTCCCTCACTGCTGCAGGGAGAGCGGGCTAAGCCGCGCCTGCTGGAGCAGATCTCCGAGCCGCTATTTCGTCTGCTGCCGGAGAAATGGAAGGCGATCGAGGCAGACAGCGTGGCGCGTGCCATGCTGCACTGTGCGCTGTATCCGGCGGAGTATCGTCTGCAGATCCTGGAGTCTGAGCAGGTGCAGCGTCTGGGCGAGACGGCGACGGGAGGGGCTGATACCGGCGCGGATCAGCGCAGGTAGTGGACGATTTGATTGCTGCTGCCGCGCCAGATCAGCATGGGATCTTTGAGATCCTGTACAAACTTGCCGTCCACCAAGACATTGATCAGCGCCACCACGGCCTGCTGCTCCGCCGTGAGCTCCTCTAGGCGATAGCCCGTCCACAGCCAGATGTCTTTGCCGCGGCACTCGGTGCGAACCCGCTGTACCAGGTGCAGGATCGTTGCCACGTTGTGCGGGTGCAGCGGGTCACCGCCCGAGAGGGAGAGTCCCTGATGGTTAATCCGGGTATCGTTGAGATCGGCAATGATGCGATCCTCCAGCGCCGTCGTAAAGGGTACGCCGGAGTCCAGGCGCCAGGTGGCTTTGTTATAGCAGCCGGGGCACTGGTGGACGCAGCCCGCAACGAACAGCGTGCAGCGGGTGCCCGGGCCGTTGACGACATCGACCGGATAATACTGATGGTAATTCATTATGTTTGTCCTGCGGGGCGCCCCCCGCAAAAGCAACCGGGCAGCGGGCTGCCCGGGATGGGATGACGATCGCCTAGGCGCGTTTAGCCTATCTGACCGTTGTTCAGATGCTTGATGCGGCGCTTCACTTCTTCCTGCTTACCGGCGTTGAACGGACGCGCGTCCGGGCTGCCCAGATAACCGCAGACGCGGCGGATAACCGACACCTTGGTGGAGTCATGGTTACCGCATTTCGGGCAGGTAAAGCCTTTGCTGGTACACTCAAACTCACCGGTATAGCCACACTCATAGCACTCATCGATCGGCGTGTTGGTTCCGTAGTAGGGGACTCGGCTATAGCTGTAGTCCCAGACATCCTCCAGCGCCTTCAGGTTGTGCTGCAGGTTAGGATATTCGCCGTAGCAGATGAATCCACCGTTAGCCAGCGGCGGATACGGCGCCTCAAAGTCCAGCTTGTCGTAGGGGTTGACCTGCTTTTCCACGTCCAGATGGAAGCTGTTGGTGTAATAGCCCTTGTCGGTGACCCCCTCAACGAGGCCAAACTCGGCGGTATCCAGTCGGCAGAAACGGTCGCACAGGTTTTCACTCGGCGTGCTGTACAGGCTGAAGGCATAGCCGGTCTCCTGTTTCCAGGTATCGGTAGCCTGACGCAGACGCTCGACGATGGCGATCGCCTTGGCGCGCAGCGCCGCGTCGTCAAAAACGTGCGTCTGGGTGCCAAACAGGGCGTTGATGGTCTCATGGATCCCGATATAGCCCAGCGATACGGAGGCGCGGCCATTTTTAAAGATGTCGGCGATGGCGTCATCCGCTTTCAGGCGCACGCCGCAGGCCCCTTCCATATACAGGATCGGCGCAACGCGGGCCTTCACCCCTTCCAGACGCGCGATGCGGGTCATCAGCGCCTTGCGAGCCAGCGCCAAACGGCGGTCGAGCAGTTTCCAGAAGGCCGCCTCATCACCCTGCGCCTCCAGTGCAATGCGCGGCAGGTTAAGGCTGATGACCCCCAGGTTATTACGCCCGTCGTGGATCATCTCGCCGTTCTCTTCGTAGACGCCAAGGAAGCTGCGGCAGCCCATCGGGGTCTTGAAGGAGCCGGTGACGTTGACGACCTGATCGTAGTTGAGAATGTCCGGATACATGCGTTTGCTGGCGCACTCAAGGGCCAGCTGCTTGATATCGTAGTTCGGGTCGCCGAATTTGTGATTGAGTCCGTCGCGAATAGCGAATACCAGCTTGGGGAATACCGCGGTCTTGCGGTTTTTACCCAGGCCAGCGATACGGTTCTTCAGGATCGACTGCTGGATCATCCGCGACTCCCAGCTGGTGCCCAGCCCGAAGCCAAAGGTGACAAACGGAGTCTGCCCGTTGGCGGTATGCAGGGTATTTACCTCATACTCCAGCGACTGGAACGCATCGTAGCACTCTTTCTCGGTACGCGCGTGGGCATAGCCTTCTACGTCGGGGATATTCCACTGCTCGGCGATTTGGCGATGCTTGGCGAAGCTGGCGCTGACGAAGGGAGCCAGCACCTCATCGATGCGGTTGATGGTCGTTCCGCCATAGATATGGCTGGCAACCTGCGCGATGATCTGTGCGGTAACGGCGGTGGCGGTAGAGATGGATTTCGGCCGCTCGATTTCTGCGTTACCCATCTTAAAGCCGTTGGTCAGCATGCCTTTCAGATCGATCAGCATACAGTTGAACATGGGAAAGAACGGCGAATAGTCGAGATCGTGGTAGTGGATCTCTCCGCGCTCATGGGCCTGCACCACGTCACGCGGCAGCAAATGCTGTTTGGCATAGTGTTTGGCGACGATCCCCGCCAGCAGATCGCGCTGGGTTGGGATAACCTTACTGTCTTTGTTGGCGTTCTCATTGAGCAGGGCCGCGTTGCTCTGTTCGATCAGTCCGCGAATATCCTGATTAAGACGGCCACGCTGCTCACGGGCAACGTCACGATCGTGACGGTACTCGATATAGGCGCGCGCAAGCTGCTTATAGTTGCCCGCCATCAGTTGGTTTTCTACGGCGTGCTGGATGTCGTTGATATCCACACGCTCGCGATCGGCCATCTGCATAGCGACTACGCGGGCAACGGTTGCGCAGTAATCGGCATCATCCACGTCAGCGGCCAGCGCTGCACGCAGCACCGCTTCCTTGATACGCTGTTCGTTGAAGGGTACCTGACAACCGTCCCGTTTAATCACTATAGGTTTCACCGTTTTCTCGCTCCTGTGATTGTGGTGTGCATCCATCTACCGGTTATCCACAGCACAAAGCCGCGTGAAATCAGGCTTTACGCGCGTTGTGTGGATGCTTTGTGGATAACTACTATATATAGGTGTTCGTTTACGTCAGAGACACTATATATGGGAATGGCGATTTGATAAAGTAAATTTTATTGACCTGAATCAATGATTTTTAGCATCGGTAGAATCGTTATACAGAGGGTGATCAGCACCGTTTTTTAATAATGTAATAATGATTTTTTGTATAAAAAATGCGCTAATGGTCACGTGGGGTAGGCTATGGGCGCGTATGTACCCCCGCATCAGCGCGGGAACGCGTGGTGGGTAAGGGGGCATCAGCGACGCGCAGCGGGTCCGTACGCGAAGATGCCGGCGGCGATCATGGGTAGAAGGTGCGGCGTGCCAAACGCAGGGTGCTCCACAGGCCTACGGCCCGTTTTATACCGCTTAGCAGACGGGAGGGATGACGGGCGGCGTAAACGGCGGCCAGGCCAGCGGCCAGCGACAGGGTACGCCGCAGACGCCACAGCGTGGTCAGGGTGCGGTCCACGTTGATACACAGCTGCTCGGCGCGCAGCGATTCGGTATGCAGATCCACGCGCTGCTGCGCGATTTTTTGCAGCAGCCGCGCTTTTTCAGCGGCCAAGGACTGACGTTGGCGGTTCATGGCTTCTCCCGACGCTCCAGCAGCTGACGATCGATCTCAAGCTGTTTGCGGGTGGCCAGCAAAAAGGTAGAGCGGCGCGCTTTTGTCAGCGTCCAGATCGCGCCGACGCAGGCCAGCAGCAGCAGCAGAGCGGTGGCTATCCCTAAGGCCATCAGGCGATAGGCTGGTTCGACGGCCCAAAACAGCAGTACCAGCAGGCACATCAAACCGAAGGCGGTAAACAAGAGCGTGACGCCAGCCATCAGCAGCAGCTGAATGAGGTTGGCTTTCTCCTCTTCCAGCTCGACAACCGCCAGGCGTAAACGGGTTTCCGTCATACCGACCAGCAGGGTGACGATGCGTCGGGCTGTACCCAGGATCCCGGCGGCGGAATCCTGGGTGGGGGAGGTGTCGCCTGCCATTAGCGACGGGCCAGCAGCACGCCAAGCACGACGCCGACGGCGGCGCCGATGCCAACGCCGGTCCAGGGATTATCCCGGACATAGTCATCGGCTCGCCCGGCCATTTCCCGGGTCTGGGTCGCCACGTTTTCACCGGCCTGGCTCAGGCGTTCACGGCTGTTGTGCAGCGCGTCATGGGCGCGGGCGCGCAGTTTTTCCAGTTCGGCCTTGGGCTTATCGGTGGATGAGTTGAGCACATCTTCCAGCGCGTCAGCCAGGGACTTCAGCTCGGCACGCAGATGTTCAGCGGTGGAATCGTTAGTCATTCTTACGCTCCTTCACGTTACTGATTAGGACTTTCAACATAGCGGGCTTTTACAGAGAGTGCAAAGGGTATATCTAGATAACATTCTGTAATAACTTAGCTTTGTCGTCATATATTGTAGACGGTCAGCGTCGCGCCGCAGGGATTCTGCCAGGCAGAGATCGCCCCTCCATCCTCTATCATAGTTGTTCTTGGGCACCCTATGGGCGGAAATAATCTCACTTTTAGCCCAAGCGGGAGGAGCGGTGCGGGAAAGTCTCTTCCCGCCGGGGATTAGCTGTTGCGGCCAGCGCTGTAAGAAAGGGCGGCGGCGGGGCGTTCGCTCTTATGAAACAGCGAGCGATGCAGGATTTTATCAGCGATGCTATAGCCGGGCGGCAGCTCACGCTGCAGCACCTGCAGCGCCAGCGCCTGCTGTTCGGGGTGCGCCAGACGTACCACCAGCCCCTCCCTGTCCGGGGTGATGCTGGTGATGCTGACGCCGTTCTCGTCCAGCTTTTGATAGACAAAAAAGCCGTCGGGCGTGGCCAGGCCGCTGTGGGTCGCCCGGATCTGCAGGGAGACCTCTTTATGGCCCAGCTGCGGTAAGATCACCGCCGTGAGGGCGGCGACGATGAACAGTAGTAGGCCCAACATGCGTTTCCAACCCTGCCGACGGGTAAATGGCTGTGAGTTTGCCTGGTTCACGTCATTTCCTCGGGCTTTTACCGGTGGCATGGGCGTGTTTTTTCCGCCACAGCACCAGCAGGGAACCGCACAGGCCAAAGACCAGCAGCACCAGCGGCAGCAGCATCAGCAGGTTCATCAGCTGATCCTCATAGCGTAGGAACAGCGGCGTTTTGCCCAGCACATAGCCCAGGGAGCTTAGGATCAACACCCACAGCAGGCCGCTTATCCAGTTGAAGAACTGAAAGCGCGGACCGTTCAGCCCGGAGAGGCCGGCAATCAGCGGCAGAAGGGTGCGAACGAAGGCGAGAAAGCGCCCAATCAATAGCGCGGCCAGGCCATGGCGATGGAACAGCTGGTGAGCACGCTGATGGTAGTGGGCGGGCAGATGTGAAAGCCATTTCTGGACTAAGTGGGTATTGCCCAGCCAGCGTCCCTGTAGGTAGCCCACCCAGCAGCCGAGGCTGGCGGCGGAGGTCAGCACCAGCAGCGTCAGCGGAAAATCCATGGTATCGCGGGCGATCAGCACCCCGACCAAAATAAGCAGACTGTCTCCGGGCAGGAAAGCCGCTGGCAGCAGGCCGTTTTCCAGAAAAAGGATCACGAACAGAATGCCGTAAATCGTCCAGACCAGCGAAGGGTTCGCCAGCGTCTCATAGTCCTGATGCCACAGGGCAGTGATTAATTCTCTAATAATATCCATCGCGAATTCCTAGCAGAAACCTCGGAGATCGTTTGCCGGTCTGGCGCTGTGATAGCGCCGGGCGATCCGCTAACGTATCACCTGATACAACACCGTCAGTTTAGGCGAGCGCTGGGTGATAGGTGACCTGACCGCGGTAAAGGATATTACTCTCTTTCCATCCCCCCAGCCGATTTTGGTGGGGCGGTAGCTGCAGCGTTCGCAGCAGAATGCGCGATAGGCGCGCATAGTGGCCGTCGTTGCCCGGCGCCTGGGGGCGATAGGGCTGACGGGTCTCCGGCGGCGGGACGTCCGGTGGGATAAGGCCGTTGCGCACCACCTCGCTGCCGCCGCAGATATGCAGTCGGATCAGCGCGGTGATCTTACGATTGTGCGGTATCCGGCTCAGGCAGTGGCTGCCCGCCGGATCGCGGTAGTTTTCGCTGAAGACCGCCGTATTGCAGGGAAACTGGCTCAGCGGAAGCGTGGTGACGGCCTGAGAATGCCATGCGCCTATTTTGCCGATGGCCGTGGCGGCCCAGCAACACAGTAACAGCAGCAGAGAGGCAGAGGTTACACGCTTCAATATTTTGTCGTTTCCGGATACAGACAGAAAAACAGGCGCTCACTTTAGCAAAATCGCCCACCTGGAGACAGCACAAAATGGGGGTTTCCTGGCCAAATCAGGTGAAATCCGATGTTTTTTCTCCGGCGGTTTTGTCCTACAAAATCGCCGGAATGGACTGATATGGCGCGGATTATCCGCTACCAGCGCGTCAGGCGCTGCGGGACAGTAACAGATAGTAACCTGCGCTCACGGCCGCCATACACAGGATCAGATTGAGTACGACGTTTAGCATCGCCTTCATCCAGAAACCTTCGCTAAACAGGGCGAATGTATCAAATGAGAAGGTGGAAAAGGTGGTCAGCGCACCGAGAAAGCCAACGCCAATCAGCGGGCGCCAGTGCGGCGCGATCAGGGTACCGCTGTTCAGCATTGAGACCAACGCCCCCATGATGAAGCAGCCAATGACGTTGACCGTGAGCGTGGCGTAGGGAAAACCGCTGCCAAACCACGCGCTGAACCAGTTGGTGATTTGAAAACGGCTAATGGCGCCGAGCGCGCCGCCGCAGGCGACGACCAGCAGCGTGAGGCCATAATTCATGGCAGACTCCTTTACAAACCTAAGCTGGGGGAATGCGCAGGCCACGGAAAACGATCTCGCCGGGCAAACGCAGGCCACCCATTAATTAATGGGAAACACACCGTTTTGCCAGGCGTCATCAGCACAGGATTAGGCGAGGTTGCTCGCTACGACGGCAGTGCGACCCATATCGGCTCGCGCTGCCGGCTATCCCCGGCGGTTTTTAATTCATTTTTTGAATTAAAGGTGGAACACCATCACCGGTAGATATTATAGGAGCCTATTTATCTCAGATACAATGGGGATTACTTACCGCCGTTGGCCACCGCGTCAAGATGCACGACGGGGTTCTCGGCAAACAGGTAGCGATCGACGTTGAACTCAAAGTCGTCGGTCGTGGCGTGGAACAGCATCTGCTTGGTGTTCTCCAGGTGCTGCCACATGGCGATTTTGGCGCCATAGGGATCTTTACGGATCAGCGCCTTAAGAATTTTATCGTGATCCTCGCACCAGCTTTCGATCGATTTGTCATCGATATGCTCGTGCAGCTTTAGCCAGTAGGGATTATGGGTACGCTGGCTCCACATCTTTTCTACGATGGTGGCCATGGCGCTGTTCTGGGTCGCCAAAGCCACCTGGACGTGGAACTTGAGATCCCACTCCGAGTCGCGGAAGCGATCTTCCTGGCGCGCCCGCTCCTGGATCTCCATCAGCGCGACGATATCCTGCTTGGTAACCTGGGTCGCGGCAAATTCGGCGATATTGCTTTCAATAAGCTGGCGCGCCTGCAGCAGTTCGAACGGTCCGGCGCTGGCAAACTCAATGGCGTTGTCCGGCTGAATCAGCGACTTGGGCTGATTATTGATGACATGAATGCCGGAGCCTTTACGCACCTCAACATAGCCTTCGACCTCCAGCATGATGATGGCCTCCCGCACGACGGTACGGCTGACGTCCATCTCTTCGGCGATAAAACGCTCGGCGGGCAACTTATCGCCGACGGGATAAACGCCGCCTTCAACGCGCTGTTTCAGTTCGGCGGCAAGCTGTTGGTAGAGTCTCGTGCATTCCATATTCGTGCTCGGCTAGGGTTGGTAACGCGGGTGGCTCAGGGCCACGGTGCGAGTTGTTATACCACTTTCATCGGGCAGTCACCAGCGGCAAGCATACAGAGTGTGAGCCTTCGTGGACAAAATCCGTGCGGAAAAGGGTCCGCCCGCGGGGGGACCCTTTGACATGAATAGGTTAGGCGTTTGCGTTAGCCGGGCGAGGGATCGGCTGCGGATCGTTGGCGGTACGGTTTTGCAGTACGGTCCAGATGATCAGGGCGCCCAACAGATCAAAGACGGCCAGGGCGGCGAACAGCGGGCTGAAGCCCAGGGTATCGGCCAACGCGCCGACCACTAAGGCAAACAGGGTACTGGCGGTCCAGGCTGCCATGCCGGTTAGGCCGTTGGCCGTGGCGACCTCATTGCGGCCAAAGACATCGGAAGAGAGCGTGATCAGCGAGCCGGAGAGCGCCTGATGGGCAAATCCGCCGATGCACAGAAGGGCGATGGCGATATACGGGCTGCTGAACAGACCGATCATGCCGGGGCCAATCATCAGTACGGCACCCAGTGTGACGACCAGCTTACGGGAGACGATCAGGTTGACGTTGAAGTACTTCTGAAACAGCGGCGGCAGGTAGCCGCCGATGACGCAGCCCAGATCGGCGAACAGCATCGGCATCCAGGCGAACATGGCGATCTCTTTCAGATTGAAACCGTAGGCCTTAAACATAAATAGTGGGATCCAGGCGTTAAAGGTGCCCCAGGCCGGCTCTGCGAGGAAGCGCGGCAGGGCGATACCCCAAAACTGGCGGTTACGCAAAATCTGCCAGGCCGACATGCGGGTGGCGTTATCGCCCTTATGCTGCGCCTCTTGACCGCTCAGAATGTACTGGCGTTCTTCGTCGCTCAGGCGCTTTTGATCCTGGGGCTGCTTGTAGAAGATAAGCCAGCCGATCGCCCACAGCAGGCTCAGGGCACCGGTAATGATAAAGGCCATTTCCCAGCTGTGGACCATGATGGCCCAGACCACCAGCGGTGGTGCAATCATGCCGCCGATAGAGGAGCCTACGTTGAAATAGCCGACGGCGATCGAGCGTTCTTTGGCCGGGAACCACTCTGACGAGGCTTTCAGACCCGCCGGGATCATGGCGGCCTCGGCCATCCCTACCGCGCCGCGGGCGATAGCCAGGCCACCCCAGCTGTTGGCCAGCGCCGTTCCCATGCAGAACAGCGCCCAGAGTACAGCAAAGACCGCATAGCCGACTTTGGTACCCAATAGATCCAGCACGTACCCGGCCACGGGTTGCATGATGGTATAGCAGGCAGAGTAGGTCGCGATGATATAGGAGTACTGTTGGGTTGTGATGTGCAGGGTGTCTTCCAGCGCGGGTGCGGCCACGGCAATGGCGTTGCGCGTCAGATAGCCTAGCACCGTACCAATGGTGACCAGGCCGATCATGTACCAGCGTAATCCTTTAATTTTACGCATTTAAACTCTCTCCCCGTTTAAGGTATTACCGATAGTGCACGCGTGACGGATACGGGGCGGCCAAGACCCATATCCGCGTCGGCGGGTGCTCGTTCACTTTCCTGCTGGAAAGACATGGTTGGCGTATACCGAGCGCTCCCGTGGCCCTGACAGTGGCTGGGGGGCGTGCGGAGATCGCCGCGACGGTACGCCGATGGATGATTGGCCAAACCACAATGGGCTAAATTGGTTGACCTACAGCCGGGTTAGTGCGACGGCTAAGATAACTTGTCATACAGATTCAAAGGTTGAGAGCTATCACAAAAACCATAATTGGATTGCTGAATAATAATTGGGATGACCAACGGTCGTGAAAGTGAGCTGAATGGCGCTTTTAGCACCGTGACGCGACGTTTTTTGTCATGCAGTCCGCAAACCTGGATAAAGTTCTGGACTAACTTTTAAATTGGTGTGATAACTTCCGCTAGCGCCCCCGTGCGAGCGCATCAACCGCATCTGAGGAACCCCGATTATGTCTCCGTTTTTGACCGAAGATTTTTTGCTTGATACCGAATTTGCCCGCCGTTTGTACCACGATTATGCGGCAGAACAGCCTATTTTCGATTATCACTGCCACCTTCCGCCGGAGCAGATCGCCGAAAACTATCGTTTCAAAAACCTGTATGACATCTGGCTAAAGGGTGACCACTATAAGTGGCGTGCGATGCGCACCAACGGGGTAGCGGAGCGTTTTTGCACCGGAGAGGCCAGCGATCGCGAGAAGTTTCAGGCGTGGGCCGAGACGGTGCCGCACACCATCGGTAATCCGCTGTACCACTGGACCCATCTGGAGCTGCGTCGTCCCTTCGGCATCACCGATACGCTGCTGTCTGCCGCGACGGCCGAGGATATTTGGACCCGCTGCAACCGAATGCTGGCGGAGGATAGCTTTACGGCGCGCGGCATCATGGGCCAGATGAATGTGAAGATGGTGGGCACCACCGACGATCCGATCGACGATCTGCGCCATCATCGGACGATCGCCGCCGACAGCAGCTTTACGACCAAAGTGCTGCCAAGCTGGCGCCCAGATAAAGCGTTTAATATCGATGCCGCGCTGTTCTCTGACTATATCGCGAAGCTGGGCGCCGTGGCCGACGTCGATATCACCCGCTTTGCCGATCTGTGTCAGGCGCTGAAGGTGCGCATGGATTACTTTGCCGCCCACGGTTGTAAGGTCTCTGACCACGCGCTGGATGTGGTGGTCTACGGCGAGGCGGATGATGCGACCCTGGATGGGATCCTGGCCCGCCGTCTGAGCGGCGGTACGCCGAGCGAGACCGAGGTCGCTCAGTTCAAGACGGCCGTGCTGCTGTTCTTGGGCCGCGAATATCAGCAGCGCGGCTGGGTACAGCAGTACCACATCGGCGCGCTGCGCAACAACAATACGCCGATGTTTGCGCGTCTGGGAGCGGATATCGGCTTTGATTCGATTAACGATGCGCCGGTCGCGCAGCCGCTGTCGCGTCTGTTGGATGCCCAGAGCCGCAACGGCGGACTGGCGAAAACCATTCTGTACTGCCTGAATCCGCGCGATAACGAAGTGCTGGGAACCATGATCGGCAACTTCCAGGGCGAGGGAATGCCGGGCAAGATGCAGTTTGGCTCAGGCTGGTGGTTTAACGATCAGAAAGACGGTATGCAGCGCCAGATGACGCAGCTGGCGCAGCTGGGGCTGCTGAGCCGCTTTGTGGGAATGCTGACCGATAGCCGCAGCTTCCTCTCCTATACCCGTCATGAGTATTTCCGCCGCATCCTGTGCCAGATGATCGGGCGCTGGGTCGCGCAGGGTGAGGCGCCCGCCGATATTGCCCTGCTGGGGAGCATGGTGAAGAACATCTGCTTCGACAACGCGAAAAGCTACTTCGCCATTGAGCTGTAATCGCTGACCTACGGCAGCCGGCGTTCGCCGCCCGCTGCCGCTAAATCCAAATTTGACTGTGACGGGCCGCCGCAGGGCGGAGGGCCCGCTATTGAGGTGGATCCTGATGCAAACCCTGAACCGTCGTGATTTTCCTGGCCGCCAGCACCCGGATAAAGTGATCCAGTTTGGCGAGGGTAACTTCCTGCGCGCCTTCGTCGACTGGCAGCTGGATCTGTTGAATGAACATACCGATCTGGATGCCGGGATCGTGGTGGTCCGCCCGATCGACAGCGATTTCCCGCCGTCGCTGAACTGCCAGGACGGTCTGTATACCACCATCGTGCGCGGGTTGAACGAACGGGGAGAGGCGGTATCGACCAGTCGGGTGATCCGCAGCGTTAACCGTGAGTTGAACGTCTATCGCGAGTTTGATGCATTTCTGGCGCTGGCGCGCGATCCGAACATTCGTTTTGTCTTCTCCAATACCACGGAGGCGGGGATCAGCTATGCGCCGCAGGATCGCCTGAGCGACGCCCCGCCTTCTAGCTTTCCGGCCAAGCTGACGCGCCTGCTGTATGAGCGCTTTTGTCACTTTGACGGCGCCGCGGATAAAGGCTGGGTGCTGCTGCCCTGTGAACTGATCGATTACAACGGTGAGGCCTTGCGCGAGCTGGTGCTGCGCTACGCCGAACAGTGGGATCTGCCGCCGGCGTTCACCGTCTGGCTGACCGAGCACACGACGTTTTGCGCAACCCTGGTTGACCGCATTGTCACCGGCTATCCGCGCGATGAGGCCACGTCACTGTGCGATGCGCTCGGCTACCAGGATAGCTTCCTGGATACCGCAGAATACTTCTATCTGTTTGTGATTCAGGGACCGCAGTGGCTGGCGCAGGCGCTGCGCCTGGATGCCTATGCCGCCACGCAGGGGCCGTTGAATATCCGTATCGTTGAGGATATTCGCCCTTATAAAGAGCGTAAGGTGGCGATTCTGAACGGCGCACATACGGCGCTGGTGCCGGTAGCCTACCTGGCCGGTCTGGATACCGTGGGTCAGAGCATGGACGATGCCCAGGTGGCTGCATTCGTCGAGCAGACGATCGCCCAGGAGATTATCCCGCAGCTGGATCTGCCCATCGAGGAGCTCAACGCTTTTTCCGCGGCGGTAATTGCCCGCTTCCGTAATCCCTATATTCAGCACCAGCTGCTGTCGATAGCGCTTAACGGGATGACCAAATTCCGGACCCGGATCCTGCCTCAGCTACTCTCTTACCGCGCCCGCCAGAACGCGGTGCCGCTACGCCTGAGCTTTGCGCTGGCGGCGCTGATCGCCTTTTACCGCGGAGAACGCGACGGCCTGCGCTATCCGCTGCAGGATGATGCCCATTGGCTGGCGTTTTACGCCGCGGGCTGGGAGGCGGTGCGCGCAGGGGAGCAGACGCTGGAGCAACTGGTCAGCGCGGTGTTGGCGCAGTCGGCGCACTGGGGCGAGGATCTCAACGGTGTCCCCGGGCTGACGCAGCAGGTGAGCCGCGCGCTGCAGGCCATTGAACAGCAGGGAATGCGCGCCGCGCTGGGCGCGCTGCTGGCATCATCTTATTAACGGAGCGGGTCGAGTCATATGCAAAGTATCATTAAGATCCACCCTCAGGATAACGTGGCGGTCGCCCTGCGCGATCTTGCGGCCGGAGAGACGATAGCGCTGGACGACGGTGCGCTGACGCTGCGCGACGCGGTGCCGCGCGGGCACAAGGTCGCGCTGTGCCACCTGGCGCCGCAGGCGATGGTGATAAAGTATGGTTTGCCGATTGGCCATGCGTTGACGCCCATCGCCGCCGGCGATCACGTGCATGCCCAGAACCTGCGTACCAACCTCAGCGATCTGGACAGCTACCAGTATCAGCCGGACTTCGCCGCGCCGACGGCGCAGCCGGCGGATCGCGCGATCTCCCTGTATCGGCGCGCCAGCGGCGAGGTGGCCATTCGCAATGAGCTGTGGATCCTGCCGACCGTCGGCTGCGTCAACGGCATGGCTCGTCAGATGCTGCAGCGCTTTCTGCGTGAAAGCGACGGAGCATCGGCGATCGATGGCGTCCATCTGTTTACCCATCCGTTCGGCTGTTCACAGTTGGGCGATGATCACCAGAATACCCGTACCCTGCTGCAGAATATGGTGCACCACCCGAACGCCGGCGGCGTGCTGGTGGTCGGGCTCGGCTGTGAGAATAACCAGATCGCAGCGTTTCGCGAGACGCTGGGCGACTATGATCCGGCGCGGGTGCGCTTTCTGGTGTGCCAGCAGCAGGATGATGAGGTGGAGGCCGGAACTGAGGCGCTGCATGAGCTGTATGGCGCCATGCGCGGCGATCGTCGGGAGCCAGGCCGTCTCAGTGAGCTGAAGTTTGGCCTGGAGTGCGGCGGTTCGGACGGCTTCTCCGGCATCAGCGCCAACCCGCTGCTGGGGCGTTTTTCCGACTATGTGATCGCCCACGGTGGCACCAGCGTACTGACCGAGGTCCCGGAGATGTTCGGCGCTGAGCGGATCCTGATGAGCCGCTGCCGCGATGGGGAAACCTTTGAAAAGACGGTCGCGATGGTCAACGATTTCAAACGCTACTTCATCGATCATCAGCAGCCGATCTATGAGAACCCCTCGCCGGGCAATAAGGCCGGCGGCATCACAACCCTGGAGGAGAAATCCCTCGGCTGTACGCAAAAGGCCGGGCAGAGCCAGGTGATGGATGTACTGCGCTACGGCGAGCGTCTGCATACGCCGGGGCTGAACCTGCTCAGCGCGCCGGGAAACGATGCGGTCGCCACCAGCGCGCTGGCCGCCGCCGGGTGCCATATGGTGCTGTTTAGCACCGGCCGCGGTACGCCCTACGGCGGCTTTGTACCGACGGTGAAGCTGGCGACCAACACGCCGCTGGCGGCGAAGAAACCGCACTGGATAGATTTTGACGCCGGTCAGCTGCTGCAGGGCAAGCCGATGGCGCTGCTGCTGAGTGAGTTTATCGATCTGATCGTGGCGATCGCCGACGGCAGACAGACCTGTAACGAGAAGAATGACTTTCGTGAGCTGGCCATCTTTAAAAGCGGCGTAACGCTGTAACCGCCGTCGGATCGCGGGGGCCGCCGCGGGGCGAGCTCCCGCCCCTTAAGGGATTAACGCTATGAGCGGTGAGCTTCTGTTTGCCCAGGGGGTAGGCATCGTCGCCTTTCTGGTCGGGATTACGACGTTTTTCAACCGCGATGAGCGCCGTTTCCGTCTGCAGCTGGCGCTGTACAGCGCGATCATCGGCGCCCATTTTTTTCTGATGGGCGCCAGCGCCGCCGGGATGAGCGCCGAGCTGAACGCGATCCGTTCGGTGGTGGCGACGCGTACGCGCAATGTCTGGATTATGGCGCTGTTTATTGCGCTGACCCTCGGGCTGGGCGGCTGGGAGCTGAAGCACCCGGTTGAGGTTCTGCCTATCGTGGGTACGATTGCCAGCACCTGGGCGCTGTTCCGCTGCCGCGGCTTGACCACCCGCTGCGTCATGTGGTGCTCCACCGCCTGCTGGGTGATCCACAATCTGTGGCTGGGCTCGCTGGGGGGCTCGCTGATCGAGGGCAGTTTCCTGCTGATCAATGGCTATAACATCGTCCGCTTTTACCGCATGCAGCGGCGCGGCATCGATCCCTTCCGCTCGTAGCCTCCGGCGAGGCGTCGTCAGGCGAAACATCGCTATCCCCCGCATCGTCGGGAGCATTCAACCGACAAAAAACGGGCGCCGCGGCGCCCGTTATGCCATGTCATGGGGGTTAGCCCAGCTCTGCGGCGCTATCGCCGGTGCTCTCCTCTGCTGCCACGCAGGCGGCCGCGGTGAACAGAACGTCCGTTGAGGAGTTGAGGGCGGTTTCACAGGAGTCCTGCAGGACGCCGATGATAAAGCCGACCGCGACGACCTGCATGGCGATATCACTACTGATACCAAACAGGCTGCAGGCCAGCGGGATCAGCAGCAGGGAGCCGCCGGCGACCCCGGAGGCGCCGCAGGCGCAGACCGCCGCCACCAGGCTGAGCAGCAGCGCCGTCGGCAGGTCGACGCTGATCCCCAGGGTATGCGCCGCCGCCAGCGTCAGCACGGTGATGGTGATGGCCGCACCGGCCATATTGATGGTGGCGCCCAACGGAATGGAGACCGCATAGGTATCCTCATTGAGCTTCAGCTTCTTACACAGCTCCATGTTTACCGGGATGTTGGCGGCCGAGCTACGGGTAAAGAACGCCGTCAGACCGCTTTCACGCAGGCAGGTGAACACCAGCGGATAGGGATTACGTCGGATTTTCCAAAACACGATTAAGGGGTTGAGAACCAGGGCGACCAGCAGCATGGCGCCGATCAGCACCATCAGCAGGTGGGCATAGCCCCACAGGGCGTCGAACCCGGTTTCAGCCAGCGTCGAGGAGACCAGCCCGAAGATACCCAGCGGCGCAAAGCGGATGACCACGCGAACGATAAAGGTGACGCCGTAGGAGAGGTCGCCCACCACGCGTTTGGTGGTATCAGAGGCATGGCGAAGGGCGACGCCCAGACCGATGGCCCAGGCCAGAATACCGATGAAGTTGCCGTTGGCCAGAGCGCGGAACGGGTTATCCACGACGTTCATCAGCAGGGACTGCAGCACCTCGACGATCCCGCCCGGCGGGGTGATATCGTTGGTGTGGCTGACGAGCGCCAGCTGTGACGGGAAGGCGAAGCTGACCACCACGGCCACCAGTGCGGCGGCGAAGGTGCCAAGCAAATACAGCAGCACGATAGGCCGCATGTTGGTTTTTTGTCCCTGACGGTGGTTGGCGATGGAGGCCGCCACCAGAATGAAGACCAGCACCGGCGCGACGGCTTTCAGGGCGCTGACGAACAGTGTACCCAGCAGCCCGGCGGCGATGGCGCCGGATTGGGAGAACGAAGCCAGCGCGATCCCCAGTACCAGCCCTACCAGGATCTGGCCGACTAGGCTACCGCGCGTAATGAAACGCACGAATCCAGATTGTCTTTCCATAATCGATTACCCACTTGTTATATTTTTGGATTACATGTCATGCATGCAATCTGTAACTAAATGTGTTTGCCACCCCAGTATAGGGAAATCGACTCAATTGGGAACGCTGAATTTATAAAATTCTGTCGCCACGCTATAAATTTAACTCTAATTTAACTTTTTATTGCATTTATTAACGATAGCGTCGAAATGTAGGGAAAAAAGCCAACTGTGCTCACATGGCAAACCGTGCCTCTAGAATAATTTACTGAAAAAGTGTCTATATCAAAGAATTATTCCAAATAGATTTCGGGGGTTTCTGACGTTTTGTCAGGTAAAACTCCCCGGTATTAGCATACCGGGGAAGGGGCGTTATCGGGGGGCGCGCGATGCCCGGCGATGGTTGACCCCGGCGTTAATCAGCAGGGTCAGCGCCAGAATCCCGGCGACGATGCCCAGGGAGAAGGCGATGGGAATATGGTAGAAATCGACGATCAGCATCTTGATGCCGATGAAGGTCAGAATGGCTGCCAGCCCGTACTTTAACAGCGTAAAGCGCTCGGCTACGCCGGCCAGCAGGAAGTACATGGCGCGCAGCCCCAGAATGGCGAACAGGTTGGAGGTCAATACCAGGAACGGATCGGTGGTCACGGCAAAGATCGCCGGAATGCTGTCGACGGCAAAGATCACGTCGCTCAGTTCGACCAGGATCAGCACCAGCAGCAGCGGGGTGGCGAACAGCGTACCGCTGCGGCGGGTAAAGAAGTGCTCGCTTTCAATGCAGTCGGTCATCCGCAGGTGGCGGCGCAGCCAACGCACCAGCGGGCGATCGCCGAGATCGCCGTCATCGTCGTGGGCCATGGCCATCTTAATACCGGTAAACAGCAGGAAAGCGCCAAACAGGTAGAGGATCCACTGGAACTGGGTCACCAGCCAGCTACCGGCGAAGATCATGATCGTACGCAGAATGATCGCCCCCAGCACGCCGTAGACCAGCACCCGGCGCTGCATGTTGGCCGGCACGGAGAAATAGCTGAACAGCATCAGCCAGACAAAGACGTTATCTACCGCCAGCGCCTTTTCGATCAAATAGCCGGTGAGGAATGCCAGCGCCTGCTGATCGGCCGCCGCGCGTCCCAGGGTTTCACTCAGATAGAGCCAAAGACCGGCGTTGAACAGCAGCGCCAGGCTGACCCAGACCAGCGACCAGACGGCGGCCTGGCGCATGGTCATCGCCTGGGCGCCGCGCCGCCCCTGCAGCAGTAGATCGATAGCCAGCATAATCAGGATGATCAGGGCGAAGCTCCCCCATAGCCAGGGGGTGCCAACAGAGTTGAGCATGGAAGTCTCCAGTAAGGTTAATCAATAACGGGTGTCGGAGGGCGAACACCGTGCGTGCATTTATTAACCACGCGTTGCCTGTACCTCGCCTTCCGGCAAGGTCTCACTTACAACGCATCCACGGGCGGGAGCCCGCGAGGTTGCCCGGTAACCGGGTGCTGCGCACCGTAATGACGATTAACCGGCAAATAAGAAGTTACTCCCCTTTGCTGCGCAGAAAATAATGCAAAATGTGTCATTGGTCAATCCCTGTTCGCTGTTCAGGATAGGCATGAACCGCCGTTCTCTCAGATCGAGATGGCATAAGCAATCCGGGGGCTATCCATGCATCGTCGGGCGGAAGCCGCTATAGTGCCTGTGGGATAAGAGAAGGGTGGCAATGTCATGGCAGTTGCAAGAAAAACCAATCCACTGGCGATAGCGGGTCTGATCGCCTTGACGCTGATCTGGAGCTACAGCTGGATTGCGATGAAACAGGTAACGCAGTATATCGGGGCGTTCGACTTTACCGCGCTGCGCTGCGTCTGCGGCGCGCTGCTGCTGCTGGTGGTGCTGCATCTGCGCGGACGCGGTATGCGGCCGACACCGTTTGGCTATACGCTGGCCATCGCGCTGCTGCAGACCTGCGGTATGGTCGGCTTGGCCCAGTGGGCGCTCATGAGCGGCGGCGCTGGCAAGGTGGCTATTTTAAGCTATACTATGCCGTTTTGGGTGGTGATCATGGCCGCCCTGTTTCTCGGCGAGCGGATGCGGCGCCTGCAGTATGTCGCGATTGCGGCGGCGGCCCTGGGATTGCTGCTGGTGCTGCAGCCGTGGAAGCTGGATCTCTCCTCGCTGCAAAGTGCGCTGCTGGCGGTGCTCTCCGGCATCAGCTGGGGGGCGAGCGCCATCGTGGCCAAGCGAATGTATGCTCGCTATCCGGGCATTGATTTGCTGGGGCTCACGACCTGGCAGATGCTGTATGCCGCCGTGGTGATGAGCGTGGTGGCTTGGCTGGTACCGCAGCGCAGCGTGGACTGGCAGCCCTACGTGTTCTGGGCGTTGGCCTACAGTGCGATTCTGGCGACGGCGCTGGCCTGGAGTCTGTGGCTGTTCGTGTTGAAAAATCTGCCGGCCGGGATCGCCAGTCTGAGCACCCTGGCGGTCCCGGTCTGCGGGGTACTGTTTTCCTGGTGGCTGCTGGGCGAGAACCCCGGCCCGGTGGAGGGGTGCGGTATTGTGCTGATCGCGCTGGCGCTGGCGGTGATTAGCATCAAGAGGCAGGGACCCCAGGCGCAGAGCACCCGTCGATAGCGCTGGGCCGGCCGCGTCGGCGGCCGGCGCGGTATCAGGCGCGATCGGCGGGAAAGACCACCCCGGTTTGGCGGCGTATCTCGTCCAGCAGGCGGGCCGTGCTGAGCGCGCGCGCCACCCCGGCGTGGGCCACCCGGCCCTCTCGTATCAGGCGGGCGAAGGCCTGCGCTTCATACTCCATGGTATTTTCACGCTGAACGACGCCAATCTCTTGCGCCACGCCGCCGCGCGGGATCAGGGTTACCCGCTGGCATTGGGAGAGGTGCTCGATCACCAGGCTGCCCTCCTCGCCCTGGATCTCGCTGGGCAGCGCTGAATCGCTGACCTTGGAGTGAAACAGCAAGACCTCAAGGCCGGGATAGCGCATGGCGACGTGGCCATGGGCGTCAACGCCGGAGTCCAGCAGTACCGCCTCGGCGCTCACCCGCTGCGGCTCGCCGAACAGCGCGACGCCGCTGGCCAGACAGTAAAAACCGATATCCATGATAGATCCGTTGGAAAAGGCCGGATTAAAGGTATTGGGGTTTTCACCGTTGAGATAGCGAGGATAGCGGGAGGAGTATTGGCAATAGTTGAGAAAGGCCTTACGCAGGCGCCCAAGGCGCGGCAGCGCGCTGCGGATGACGTCAAAGTTGGGCAGATAGGCGGTTTTAAAGGCTTCGAATAGAACGACGCCGTTGGCGCGGGCGCAGTCGAACGCGCGCTGGGCCTCCGCGTGGGTCGAGGCCAGCGGTTTCTCACAGATGACGTGCTTACCATGGCGCAGCATCAGCAGCGTCTGGGCGCAGTGCAGGGCGTTGGGGCTGGCGATATAGACCGCGTCGACCTCTGGGCTGCAGGCCAGCGCGTCAAGGCTGTCAAAGCAGTGTACTGCCCCGTAGGGCGCGGCAAAATCGGCGGCCTGTTCCAGGCGGCGTGAATAGACGGCGCTGAGGCGATATTGGCCGCAGGCCAGCGCGGCATCGACAAAGCGCCGGGTAATCCAGTTGGTTCCGATGATAGCGAGGCGGATCATGGCAGTCTCCCTGAGGATAAAAATTACCCGTCAGGCTAACACACTCGCTGTACGATCAATATACGCTGCCCTCAACATCCAGGCAGGTCAGGTAGAGCCGGGCATCAAACTCCAGCTGGTGATAGTCGGGCTCCATATGGCAGCACAGACTGTAGAAAGCCTTGTCGTGATTTTTTTCGCGCAGGTGGGCCAGTTCGTGCACCACGATCATCCGCAGCAGGGCCTCTGGCCCCTGACGGAACAGGCTAGCGATACGGATTTCCGCTTTGGCCTTCAGCCGGTTGCCCTGAACGCGGGATACGACGCTGTGCAGGCCGAGCGCCTGCTGGATCACCTGAATGCGGCTATCGTACTGTACCCGGCTAAGGGGCGGGGTATTGCGCATATAGAGATTTTTCAGGCTGTGCGCATAGTCATACAAGGCCCGGTCCGTGGTGATCGTATGGCGCTCGGGGTAGCGGCGGCGCAGCGTATCGCCCAGGCGCCTTTGCGCCAACAGGGTACGAACCTGCGCCAGCAGGGGCTCCGGATAGCCGGCAAGGTAACTCAGGTGCGTCATTTGGCCCTCCTTCAGGTACAATGGCGGGCTATTGTACTTTATGCCCGCCTACGGCGGGGCACTTTTGCGGAGGGGCGATGAGCCAACTCGAATCCAGCGCCGGTTGTCCGGCTATCACCGGCCTGACGCTGGCGCGTTTTCCCCGTCAGTCTGACGATCCTTCCCTGCAGGCCTGGGAGGCCGCGGACGAATATCTGCTGCAGCAGATCGATCTGACCCAGGCGCAGGGACGCCCGACCATCATCTTTAACGATGCCTTTGGCGCGCTGGCCTGTGCTCTGCACGAGCTGCGTCCCTACTCGGTGAGCGACTCCTACGTCAGCCAGCTGGCGACGCGCCATAATCTGCAGCTTAACGATCTGGACGAGGATGCCGTTACCCTGCTGGACAGCCTGAGCCCGCTGCCGGAGGCGCCCGCGCTGGTGGTGATTAAGCTGCCTAAAATGCTGGCGCTGCTGGAGCAACAGCTGCACGCGCTGCGGGCGGTGGTCGCGCCGGATACCCGCATTATCGCCGCGGCCAAGGCGCGCGATATTCATACCTCGACCCTACAGCTGTTTGAGTCGATCCTGGGGGAGACGCATACCTCTCTGGCGTGGAAAAAGGCCCGCTTGATTTACTGTCAGGTGGGCGAGCGCGCGGTGACGCCGGCGCCGGCTACGACCGTTTGGCCGCTGGAGGGTACACCTTACACTATGCATAATCATGCAGGAGTATTCTCCCGCGGCAGCCTGGATATCGGTGCGCGTTTTTTCCTGCAGCACCTGCCGGAGGGGATACAGGGTGAGGTGGCCGATCTGGGCTGCGGCAACGGCGTCCTGGGACTGGCGGCGCTGAGCAGCAGCCCGCAGGCTCGGGTGCTGTTTGCCGATGAGTCCTATATGGCGGTGGCCTCGGCGCGCCTGAACGTGCAGCATAACCGTCCGCAGGATTTGGCGCGCTGCGAGTTCTGGGTCGGTAACGGGCTGGCGGGGCGCGAAGGCGGCACGCTGGACGCGGTGCTGTGTAACCCGCCGTTTCATCAGCAGCATTCGATTACCGATCAGGTGGCGTGGGACATGTTCGTCGCCGCGCGGCGCTGTTTGAAGCGCAACGGGGCGCTGTATATCGTCGGCAACCGTCACCTGGACTATTATCCGAAGCTGCGTCGTCTGTTTGGCAACTGCGCTACCCTGGGAATGAACCGCAAATTTGTGGTGCTCAAGGCGGTGAAAACGGCCTGAACGCCGCGCTATATTGAAATAAATACGCATGGAAAGTGAATAAATATTGGTCATGGCATGATTTTTGGTTATGCTGAACGCGGTTATCCTCGCTCAACCGTTATCCCAATATTGTCTTCCGACGCCGACCGAACCGGGGCTCCCCCGCGTCGGTCGAGCCGGAAAAAGAAAAGGACTTTGCCATGGATCGTCGCACCCTGCTTAAATCCTCTGTCGCCCTGCTGGGCGCGCTATCGCTCTCAGGCCCGGGCTCGCTGGCCCGGGCGCAGTTTGTCGCCCAACGGCCCGCCGCGCCCGATGCTGACCATCCGCTGGCGCTGAATTTTAACGAGAATGCTCTCGGTATGTCGGCGCAGGCGCACCAGGCTATCGCCGCCGCGCTGCCCGGCGCCTTTCGTTACCCCGATGCGGCGCGGGAGGCGCTGATTGCCGCGCTGGCCAGCGAGATGGCGCTGACGCCGGCTCACCTGTCGTTAGGCAATGGCTCCTCGGAGTGTATTCGCGCCATTCTGCAGGCGCAGGCGATCGCCGCACAGCGCCAGGGAAAGGCGGTGCAGCTGGTGGTGCCGGATCCCACCTTTAACTACGCAGAGCTGTATCTGCAGCCGCTGGGTGTTGAGGTGGTCAAGGTGCCGCTGGATGCGCAGCTGGGGTTCCCGCTGGCGGAGATGCAGCGCCGCACTCGCGCCTTTAACGGCCTGTCGCTGGTCTATCTGTGTAATCCGAATAACCCGACGGCGACCCTTACTCCGACCGATGCGCTGGCGGCGTGGATCACCCAGGCGCCGCCGGATACCTTCTTTGTCATCGATGAGGCCTATGCCGAGTTCGTCAACGATCCGGCCTTTCGCAGCGCCGTGGCGCTGGTGCAGGCGGGGCATGAGAACCTATTGGTGACGCGCACCTTCTCTAAGCTGTATGCGCTGGCCGGGCTGCGGGTGGGCTATGGGGTCGCGGCGCCGTCGGTGGCCGCGCAGAGCGAGGCGCTGATGTCGCTGGATAATACCAACAGCGCGGGCGCCGCTGCGGCGCTGGCCTCTCTGCAGGACCGCGCTTTTGTAGAGCACAGCCGTAAGACGACGGATCTCTCGCGGCAGATCGTGTGCGCGGCGCTGGATGAGCTGCAGCTGGCCTATCTGCCGTCGCAGGCCAACTTTATTTTTCACCAGGTTAACGGTGATGCCGCGCGCTACCAGGCGCGAATGAAGCAGCACCATATCCTGGTCGGCCGCCCATTCCCTCCGTTAAATAACTGGAACCGCCTGACGCTGGGGACGCCGCAGGAGATGCAGCTGTTTGTCGCGCAGCTGCACGCGTTCCGCCGTCAGGGGTGGGTCTGAGCCACGGAGAGCCTTAGCGCGCGTCGCTTACCAGCGCAGTGTGGCCTGAAATCCCCCGCCCGGCGCGTGGTCAAACTGCACCTGCATCCCATGCAGGGAGGCTATTTGACGGACGATAGAAAGTCCCAGTCCACTGCCGGTTTTCTCCTGGCCCGGCGGGCGATAAAAGCGCTCGCCCAAGCGCTGTAGCACGGCATCGCTGACGCCTGCGCCGTTATCGGTGATCTGCAGACGATGGCTGGTCAGCCGCAGGGTGACCTGGCTGCCCGTCGGGCTGTAGCGGATCGCGTTATCCAGCAGGTTGCGGATCAGCAGGGAGAACAGCAGCGGCTGGATACGTCGGCATACCTTGGGATCGTCCACCGACAGCGCCAGGGCAACCCCTGCGGCATGGGCCTTTGCGTCCATGTCGATCACCGCTGTCTGTAGGAGTTCGGCCAGCGCTCGCGGCTGCACATCGTCCAGCTGGGAGAGTGAATCAAGGCGCGACAGGGTCAACAGCTGATCCACCAGTCGGGTCGCGCGATCGATCCCCTGCTCCAGCTGGCCCAGCGCGCGCTGACGCAGGGCGAGATCATCCTGCGCCAGCTGTACCACTTCGGCCTGAACCCGCAGCGCCGCCAGCGGGGTTCGCAGCTCATGGGCGGCGTCAGAGGTAAAGCGCCGCTCGCGCACCATCTGCGCGTTGGTACGGGCAAATAGGGTGTTGAGCGAGGCGACTACCGGCCAGACCTCGCTGGGAATGGCCTCGCGGGGTAACGGGGTGGCATCGTCCGGGCGGCGTCGTCTCAGCGCCGCCGCCAGGCGGTGCAAGGGCGCCAGTCCGCGGCTGACCACCAGCAGTAGCAGGATCACCATGACCGGCAGCGCCACCAGCCAGGGCACCATCTGCGCCCCGACGATGCTCAGCGCCATGTCGTTGCGATAGTCCCACTCCTGGCCGACTAAAATCCGGTAGCGTCCGTCCGGGGTGGTGAGCCACAGCAGCCGCCAGCTGTCATCGTCGTTATCCAGATAGCCATCGGTAAAGCCGTCCCCCTGGTAGCGGTACACCAGATTATCGCCGTTGTCTCCGTCGTTGAGCAGCATACGTCCATCGGCGTTGAAGATGGCGAACGCCAGCGCGTCCTTGTCCTGATCTCCGCGGTGTTTACGTAGTAAATCATGGCTTTGCGGTAGCTGCAGCGGGTGCTTTAGCTGGCTGAGATCGAAGGCCAACAGGCGCTTGGCAAACAGCATCTGCTGGGTGTCGAACAGCTCGTTGAGCGCATCGCGCGTTTGATACCAGGTCAGGGCGCTGGCGCTGCTCCAGACCAGCAGTACCAGGATCAAAAAGCCGCCGGTCAGCCTGGCGCGCAGGCTGTGGGTCAGCTGGCGGGACAGATGGCGCATCAGGAGTCTCCCAGCGTGTAGCCGACGCCGTGCACGGTGCGGATAAAGTGGCTGCCCAGCTTGCGGCGCAGGTGGTGGATGTGGACCTCGACGGCGTTGCTGGAGACATCGTCATCCCAGCTGTAGAGCTTTTCCTCGATCAGCGAGCGCGGCAGCACGCGCCCGGCGTTGCGCAGCAGCAGCTCCAGCAGGGCGAACTCCTTGGGCTTTAGCGGCAGCGATGCACCGTCGAGGGTCGCGGTGAGGCTCAGGGGATCGAGGCTCACCGCGCCGTGGCTGAGCAGGGTCTGGGCCTGGCCGTGGTTGCGCCGGATCAGCGCCTGCAGGCGCGCGGCGACCTCGATCAGGGCGAAGGGCTTACACAGATAGTCATCTGCGCCCTGCTGTAGCCCGGTCACTCGCTGCTCCAGGGCATCGCGGGCGGTCAGGATCAGAACCGGCTCCGCGTGCCCGGCTTCGCGCCAGCGGCGCAGAATTTCCAGCCCGTCGATGCCCGGCAGGCTCAGGTCGAGGATCACGGCGTCATAGGGCGCGCTCTCCAGCGCCGTCATGCCTAGCTGCCCGTCGGTAAACCAGTCCAAGGTAAATCCCATCTTACTCAATCCGGCTTTAATACCGTCGCCGATCAGGCGATCGTCTTCAATTAACAGTACGCGCATATGCTCATTTTCCCTTGGCTATTGCGCCTGATTTAACCGTGTGGCAAGCCTTTTGTACAGCGTTAGCGCTGCGTAATCGCCTCCTATCGGCGGTGATAAAAAAAATTGAGCGCTATGATACATACTTAAGATCTTGTTAAGGACTGTTTGGTGTAATGCACTCATCGGCAGTCAGTGAGGCTGCTTTCTGAATTCCATAACGGGAGAACAATGATGAAAAAAAGTGCTGCTATTTTCGCTATTCTGGCCCTGTGCAGTGCACCGGTTCTGGCTCAGACAGGTGGATTCTCTGGCCCGGGTGCGACGCAACAGGTTCAGAATACCCAGCAGAGCGGCGGCTTTGTCGGCGGTCAGCAGGCGGTAACCACCGTGGCGAAGGCGAAAGATCTCAACGATAACAGCTGGGTTGTGCTGCAGGGCAACATTGAACAGCGCGTGCGCGGCGACCACTACACGTTCCGCGATGCCACTGGCACCATTGAAGTTGAGATCGACCACAAGTACTGGAACGGGCAGACCATAACGCCGAAAGACAAGGTGGAGATCCAGGGTGAGGTCGACAAAGATTGGAACACCACCAAGATTGATGTTAAGCGCCTGCATAAGATGAACTGATTAATGCAGCGAAGGTGAGTATGGCGGCGCCGTCCCGGTTGGACGGCGCCGTTTTTTATTACAGCACGTGTTCGGTGCGGGCGATGATATCGTCCTGGGTATCCGGCGACAGCGCGGTAAAGAATGCCGAATAGCCGGCGACGCGCACCACCAGATCGCGGTAGCGTTCAGGGTGCGCCTTGGCATCGAGCAGGGTATCGCGTGAGACGATGTTGTACTGGATATGCCACCCCTTATGGACCTCAAAGAAGGTGCGCAGCAGCAGCATCAGCTTTTGGCGATCGCGCTCATTCTCCAGCGTGGCAGGGTTGAGCTTCTGGTTCAGCAGTACTCCGCCCAGAATGGCCCGGGTCGGCAGCTTGCCGACCGATCCCATCACCGCCGTCGGTCCGATGCGGTCGGTGCCGGAGGCGGGGCTGGCGCCCTCCGCCAGCGGCGTATGGGCCTTGCGGCCGTCCGGCGTGGCCAGCGTGGCGGCGCCGAAGGGGACGTTGGCCGAGATCGATGAGGTGCCGGCGTAGTAGCCGCCGCCGACCGGCCCGCGACCGTGACGTGGGTTGCGGTAGTGGGAGAGCTCATCAATATAGCTGTCATAGGCCCGCACCAGCAGTGCGTCCACGCTGTCATCGTCGTTGCCGTACTTGGGCGCGCCGTTGAGCAGGCGCTGGCGCAGCAGTTCATACTGCGGGCCGTTAAAGTCCTGCGCCAGCGCGTCGGCCAGATCCTGCTGGCTGATGCTGCCCTGTTCAAAGACAAGCTTTTTCACCGCGGCCAGACTGTTGCCCAGGTTGGCGATACCGACCTGCAGACCGGAAACCCAGTCATATTTGGCGCCACCCTGTTTGATGCTCTTGGCACGCTCAATGCAGTCATCCACCAGCGCCGAGCAGAGAATGTCGTGGGCGTTCTCCTCCAGCGCCGTATCAACCACGTATTCGATCTCGATAGATTTGCGCGTGTAGTAGCGGATCTGGCGCTCCCAGGCGGCCATGACCTGTTCGAAGTCCGCGAAGTTCCCCAGCGACAGCGCCTGCGGCTGCGGTAGGAAAACGTCGCCGCTGGTGGCATCGCGTCCCCCCTCCAGCGCCGCCAGCATGACGCGAGCAACGTTGATAAAGCTCATCCCGGTGCAGCGGTAGCCCCATTTGCCCGCCACGGCGGTCTCAATGCAGCCGATAGCGGCGTACTGATAGGCGTCCTGTGGCGCGACGCCAAGGTCGATAAAGGCGGGAATGACGATCTCATCGTTATTGAACGCCGGCATACCAAAGCCGCAGCGGATCACCTGAGTGCAGGCCTCGAGGAAGTCGTCGCTGATCCCGGCATGGTAGCGTACGCTCAGATTGGGCTGGGTGGAGCGCAGGCGTCCGCAGGACTCTAGAATGGCGTAGGAGAGCGGATTAACCGCATCCTGCGGCGTGCCGTCCACCAGATTCTGGCCGCCGATGGTGACGTTCTGGTAGAGCGGGCTGCCCGCTGAGGCCTTGGAGTGGGTGCCGGAGCGGATCTTGTTGACTTCCAGCAGCTTCAGCCAGCAGCTTTGCAGTAGCTCAATGGCCTGCTCGCGGCTGAGGCGCTGCTCCAGCTCGACATCGCGGCGATACCAGGGGTAGAGATACTGATCCATGCGGCCAAAGGAGACGGAGTGGCCGTTCGATTCGATCTGCAGCAGCAGCTGAATAAAGTAGCACAGCTGCAGCGCCTGCCAGAAAGTCTGCGGTGGGCGGTGGGCGATGTGTTCACAGCCGTCGGCGATGGTGAGCAGTTCGCTGCGCCGTTCGGCCCGGGGCTCATCGACGACCATGCGTCGGGCCAGGGCGGCGAAACGCAGACAGTGCTGGCTAACCGCCTCAAGCGTGATATCGACAGCCTTGAGGAACTGTTCGCCGTGCAGATCGTCCAGCTGTGTCAGATCGATGCGGCGCCGGCGCGCGGCAACCCGCTCGCGTAGCCCATCCAGCCCGAGATCCAGCAGCAGCGGATAGTTGACCGCCAGGTGGGCGTCGCCGGAGGTCATGTTGCCCTCCGCCTTGATGATGCCGCTGGCCAGCAGCGCCTTCTGTTCATCGGTAAACATACCGTAGCAACGATCCTGTACGGTTTGCCCGCGCCACCATGGGCAGACGCGGTGCAGAACCGCTTTATCCTCTTCCGTGACGCTGAAGCCGGCGCCGGGGCGATCGGCCAGATCGTCGATCTCCTTCTCGATCCAGCTGACCGTATACTCGGGGAAGATCGGCGCCGCGCGTACTCGGCTGGCCTGATTACCTACGATCAGCTCATCATGGTTAATCCAAATGGTGCGACGGGCCAGGTGCTCCGCCAGCGCCAGCGCGCGGCGTACCGGCACCGGCTTGTCCAGATGACGCTGGTAGGCCTCGGTGTAGTGAACCGCCCGCTCGGTGCAGATCGGCGGCGTGACGATATGGATCAGCGCCTCTTTATGCGCCCGGATACGTTCACTCAGGGTGTTCAGCTGCAGTATGGTCATCGTATTATCCTCCCAGAATCACGCTCAGACCGCGCTGGCACGCATAGTCGCGCGCCGCATCGAGCAAAGCGGGATCGTTTAGTGGCTGCGCCGGCGCCAGATAAGGCTGACCGAGCAGACGGTATTTATTGCGCCCCAGGGTGTGGTAGGGCAGAAAATGGATCTCGCGGACGGTGAGCGCGACGGCGGCAAAGTCGACTATCCGGCGGATATCATCGAGGTTGGCATTAAAGCCAGGGATCAGCGGTACGCGCAGGATCAGCGTCGCCCCTGCGGCGGCCAGGCGCGTCAGATTATCCATAACTCGCCGCGCGCTGCCGCCGGTCCACTCGCGAAAGCGCGCCTCGTCTACGTGCTTGAGATCCGCCAGGAACAGATCGGTATAGGGCAGCGCCGGGGCGATATAGCGCCAGGGCACATGCAGACAGGTCTCAACGGCGGTGTGGATCCCCGACTGATGACAGCGCCGGAGCAGCGTTTCGGCCAGCGTCGGCTGCATAAAGGGCTCGCCGCCGGAGAGCGTGATGCCGCCGCCGCTGCGTTGATAGAAAGGGCGATCGCGTTCAGCCTGGCGTAGGATCTCCTCGACGGCGAGCGCCTCACCGCAGACCGTGAGCGCCTGGCTGGGGCAGCAGTCGCGCAGACGCTCAAGGGTATCGGCATCGGCCCGTTGGCGTAGCAGAGTAAGGCCCTGGCCAGTGCGTATCGCGACCGCGGGTGCGGCCTGCTGACACAGTGAGCACCCCGTCAGACAGCTGCGCTCGTCATACAGCAGCTGGGGCGTCCGGGTCAGACTCTCCGGGTTCTGACACCAGCGGCATGCCAGGGAGCAGCCTTTGAGGAAGATCACCGTGCGGATCCCCGGGCCATCGTGAGTGGAGTAACGCTGGATGTTGAAGATCATCGTCAAGGCTCCATTTTCTTCTTATGAAGATTAAATAACTTTCGAACGAAAGTTGATTTGATTTTGATCAATAATTGGAGCGCTTTTCGCCGCTATACTGAACAAAAATTAGCCCTGCGTCACCGTTGATTAAGGACATAAGCATGGAACTCTATCTCGACACAGCCGACTGCGCGGCCGTTCAGCGCCTGGCCCGTATCCTGCCGCTGGCGGGCGTCACCACCAACCCCAGCATTCTTGCCCGCAGTGGCTTGTCGCCCGCGCAGGCGCTACCGCGCCTGTACGATGCGCTGGGGGGCCACGGCCGTCTGTTTGCCCAGGTGATGGCGAACGATGCGCAGGGCATGGTGAGCGAGGCGCGTGCGCTGCGCGCCATCGTGGACAATCTGGTGGTGAAGGTGCCGGTGACGTCGGAAGGGTTAGCGGCAATTAAATTGTTGAAACAGGAAGGGATACCTACGCTTGGCACCGCGGTATACGGCGCCGGACAAGGACTGCTGGCGGCGCTGGCCGGCGCCGACTATATCGCGCCCTACGTTAACCGCCTGGATGCGCAGGGGGGTGATGGGATTAAGACCGTAGAGGCGCTGCAGCGCCTGCTGACCCTGCATGCGCCGCAGGCCTCGGTGCTGGCCGCCAGCTTTAAGAATGCCCGTCAGGCGCTGGACTGCCTATTGGCGGGCTGCGGCGCGATTACGCTACCGATAGAGGTCGCCGAGCAGTTTATCAGCGCCCCTGCCGTCACGGCCGCGGTTGCCCAGTTTGAGCAGGATTGGCAGGATGCCTTTGGCCGTCGTACGCTGTAATCATCCCTTTCCGCGCGTATTCTCACTCGGCGGCGCCGCGCCGCCGGCGTCTCGTTCTTTCGAATCGTTATTTTCCTTTCCCGCCGCGTAGATAATAGGGGCTATGCCGTTATACGCATCGCTTGCGCGCGTGGTGGGAGGCGGGGGCGAAAAGGGGACTGCGCGGTTTACCAACAAAAAAGTCACCCCGTTGATGATGGCTTAATTGATTGAATCTAAAGCTAAAATTTGGTGGCCCCTGTTGGGTTTGAACCAACGACCAAGCGATTATGAGTCGCCTGCTCTAACCACTGAGCTAAGGGGCCGAATGGCGAGGATTATAGAGTAAATCAAGGGGGAAGATCCAGTGCTCGCGCAGCGGACGCCGCTTTTTTGAACATGGCTAGCCCGTTGTTATTACGGTAAGATTTCAGGTACGACGAGAATGCAAAGGCGACGTGATGAGCGTGGACATTTTGGCACCCGGGCTACGGGTGGTGTTTTGCGGTATCAACCCAGGATTGAGCTCGGCCCATACGGGCTACCATTTTGCCAATCCGCGTAATCGTTTCTGGTCGGTGATCCACCTGGCGGGCTTTACCGATCGCCAGCTGGCGCCTCAGGAGGAGCGTCATCTATTGGATACCGGCTGTGGGATCACCGCGCTGGTACAGCGCCCGACGGTGACGGCCGCTGAGCTAACGGCGGCGGAGCTGCGCGCCGGGGGCGATGCGCTGCAGGCGAAGATCGCGCGCTATCAGCCGCGGGCGCTGGCGGTGTTGGGTAAGCAGGCCTTTACCCAGGCGTTTGGGATTCGCCGCCCCGCCTGGGGACGCCAGGCGCTGCGTATCGGCGATACGATGCTGTGGGTGCTGCCAAACCCCAGTGGCCTGAACCGGGCGACGCTGGCCGCGCTGGTAGAGAGCTACCGGGCGCTCTATCTGGCGCTGACGCCGCAGGAGCGCGGGGCATAGCCTGCGGCTTGGCGATACCTTGACGGACGCGCCGCGGCGCTGAAAAAGAAAAACCCCGGCCAGTAGGCCGGGGTGGGTATGCGTAGCGAGGTCGAGACGGCTTTAGTCGTCCAGGAAGCTGCGCAGGACTTCAGAGCGGCTCGGGTGGCGCAGCTTACGCAGCGCCTTGGCTTCGATCTGGCGGATACGCTCGCGGGTAACGTCGAACTGCTTGCCGACCTCTTCCAGGGTGTGGTCGGTATTCATATCGATACCAAAGCGCATGCGCAGGACTTTCGCCTCGCGGGCGGTCAGCCCGGCCAGCACGTCGCGGGTAGCGGAGCGCAGGCTTTCCGAGGTCGCGGAGTCCAGCGGCAGCTCCAGAGTGGTATCTTCGATAAAGTCACCCAGATGCGAATCTTCATCGTCACCGATCGGCGTTTCCATGGAGATCGGCTCTTTGGCAATCTTCAGCACCTTGCGGATCTTGTCTTCCGGCATCATCATGCGCTCGGCCAGCTCCTCCGGCGTCGGCTCACGCCCCATCTCCTGCAGCATCTGACGTGAAATACGGTTGAGCTTATTGATAGTCTCAATCATATGCACCGGGATACGGATGGTGCGTGCCTGATCGGCGATAGAGCGGGTGATCGCCTGACGGATCCACCAGGTCGCGTAGGTGGAGAACTTGTAGCCGCGACGGTACTCAAACTTATCGACCGCCTTCATCAGACCGATGTTGCCCTCCTGGATCAGATCCAGGAACTGCAGGCCGCGGTTGGTGTACTTCTTGGCGATGGAGATAACCAGACGCAGGTTAGCCTCAACCATCTCTTTCTTCGCGCGACGCGCTTTGGCCTCGCCGATGGACATACGACGGTTGATGTCTTTGACCTGCTCGATGGTCAGACCGGTCTCTTCTTCAATCTGGTGCAGCTTCTGCAGGCTGCGCTCCACGTCTTCACGCATATCCTTGAGCTTTTCGCCCCAGGGTTTGCCCATGGCCAGCGCGGCGTCAAACCAGGTGATGCTGGTTTCGTTGCCGGTAAACAGGGTGATGAAGTTTTTCTTCGGCATCTTGCTCTGCTCAACGCACAGCTTCATGATCAGGCGCTCCTGACCACGTACGCGATCCATCATTTCGCGCATGTTGCTGACCAGATAGTCAAACTGCTTCGGCACCAGGCGGAACTGCTTGAAGATTTCAGACAGATTCTGGATCTCTTCCTGCGCCTTACCGCTGCTGCGCCCTTCGGCCTTGATAGCCAGACGGGTTTTTTCGTACTGTTCGCGCAGCTCAACGAACTTCTGACGCGCCAGCTCCGGATCGATGCTGTTGTCATCGTCGCTGTCGTCGTCTTCGTCTTCGTCCTCATCCTCGTCGTCGTCCAGCTCCTCTTCCGGCAGCTCGGAGCCCACGTGGGTTGCGGTCGGGGCCATATCCTCTTCGGCGTTAGGATCGACAAAACCGGTGATCAGGTCGGACAGACGCGCTTCGCTGGCTTCGACGCGGTCATACTGCTCCAGCAGGTAGGTGATGGCCTCAGGGTATTCGGCAACGGAGCACTGAACCTGGTTGATACCGTCCTCGATACGCTTGGCGATATCGATTTCCCCTTCGCGGGTCAGCAGCTCAACGGTGCCCATTTCACGCATGTACATGCGTACCGGGTCGGTGGTACGGCCAATTTCGGATTCGACGCTGGACAGAACCTGTACCGCCGCCTCTGCGGCGTCTTCGTCGGCAATGTTCTCCGCCAGCATCAGGTCATCGGCATCCGGTGCTTCTTCCATCACCTGGATGCCCATGTCATTAATCATTTGGATGATGTCTTCGATCTGATCGGAGTCGACGATATCTTCCGGCAGATGGTCATTGACCTCAGCATAGGTCAGGTAGCCTTGCTCCTTGCCCTTGGTAACAAGAAGTTTGAGCTGTGACTGCGGGTTTTGCTCCATAAGACGGTATCCACACTTCAGAGTTTGAATTGGTGTTGGTCGGATTATCTATGACCGCCAACGATGCTTAAGGCCCGGATTATCAGGGCCGTACGCGGGTTACTTTCATTCGTCGCCGCTCCCCGGTATTGCGGCATGCAGGGGCTACATCCTGCGTGGTATCGGCAATCAAGCCGCTAAATTTATTATTAAGTTTAGTCACCGCCCTATTAATACCGACGGTGTTTATTATGCGTTAGTTCTTTTTGGCCAGCGCCTCATTCAGTGAGCGCACCTCTTCGCGCTCCGCAGGCGTCAGCCCGTCGGTTCTGGCTCGGGCGATGAGCTGCTCCAGGCGCTGCTCCAGCACGGCGTCGTACAGACTGCCGAGGGTATCCACGAAGGTTTCGAGCACCATGGGCTCAATAATCATGTGGTTCCACGTTGCCAGCGTTTCAAGCTGCGACGCATATTTATTATCGCGATACAGCTCCAGCAATTGCCCGGTAGTCAGTCCCGGCTGCGCCAGACAGGTTTCTACCAGCTCGATAAACAGCGGTAGGCCCGGTAACGGGTGCTGGCGTAATCCGTCCAGCGTCGGTACTTCGGCGGCTAACGCCGGGTTTTGTACCAACAATGCTATAAGTATACGCATAGTCGTTGGTTTTAACCGCGGCGGCTGATAATTCTTTACCGCTTCGCTGCGCCGAGGCAGCAGTTTTTCCAGCTGGCTATCGTCGAGTATTCCCAGCTTCTGTCCCAGCGACTGGCGCAGATACAGACGCAGCGTCTCGCCGGGCACCTGGCCGATGAGCGGCAGCGCCAGCGCACTCAGCTTGGCTCGGCCATCCGGGGTACTCAAATCGACCTGCGGCAGCAGGCTGTCGAACAGAAAGGCGGACAGGGGATGCGCATCGTTCATTCGCCGTTCGAAGGCCTCGGCCCCCTCTTGGCGGATCAGCGTATCCGGGTCTTCCCCCTCGGGTAAAAACATAAACTTCAGCTGACGGCCGTCGCTCAGGTAGGGCAGTGCGGTCTCCAGCGCGCGCCAGGCGGCCTCGCGCCCGGCGTTATCGCCATCGTAACAGCACACAACGCTGTCGGTATGGCGGAACAACAGTTGGATATGCTCAGCGGTCGTGGAGGTTCCCAGCGAGGCCACCGCATAATTGACGCCATACTGCGCCAGCGCGATGACGTCCATGTAGCCTTCGACGACCAGCAGACGCTCCGGCTGCGCAGCGTGCTGCAGCGCCTCATACAGGCCAAACAGCTGGCGGCCTTTATGAAAAATTTCTGTCTCGGGCGAGTTCAGGTATTTAGGCGTGCCGTTGCCCAGAACCCGCCCGCCAAAGGCGATCACCCGCCCGCGTTTGTCACGGATAGGGATCATGATGCGGTCTCGGAAACGATCGTAGCTACGGCCGTTCTCGTTATTCACCAGCATCCCGGCGTCGTTGAGCGCCGTGCGACCGCCCGCGTCGCGGCCAAAGCGTTTGAGGGCGTTGTCCCAGCCCTGCGGCGCGTAGCCGATGGCAAAGCGATCCATAATGGCCTGGCTCATGCCGCGCCCGGTCAGGTATTGCTGCGCCTGCGTCGCGCCCGGCTGGCGCAGGGACTGCTGATAGTAGCCGCACAGACTATCCATCAGCTGATACAGATTCTGGCGCTGATGCCGCTCCATCTGGCTCGGCCCGCTGCCGGACTCATAGGGCACTTCCAGCCCCGCCATGGTCGCCAGCTCTTCTATGCTTTCGACAAACTCAAGCCGGTCATAGTTCATCAAAAAATCAATGGCGTTGCCGTGGGCACCGCAGCCGAAGCAGTGGTAAAACTGTTTGTCCGCGTTAACGGTAAACGAGGGCGTTTTTTCCGAGTGGAATGGACAGCAGGCGTGGTAGTTCTTCCCCTGCTTCTTAAGTTTCACACGCGCATCGACCAGCTCGACAATATCGGTGCGAGCCAACAGATCGTTGATAAATACGCGTGGGATTCGTCCAGCCATAAGCCCTTTACAGTGGTTGTCCGCCGTCGACCCTGAGCGGGCGACAGGCAAACAGTTTTACAGCCTCTAAACGAGAACAAGCCGCGCATTCCTTTCGGAAGGCACGGCCTTCGTATGTCATTGCCCGTGCGATACAAACAACGACATGGTCTGTGACCTGGATTCGGCGGGGAAAACCCCGGTCAAATTAGTACAGACGAGTGCGGCGTGCGTTTTCGCGAGCCAGTTTCTTGGCGTGACGTTTAACAGCAGACGCTTTAGCGCGCTTACGTTCGGTGGTCGGTTTTTCATAGAATTCACGACGACGAACTTCGGCCAGGATGCCTGCTTTCTCGCAGGAACGTTTGAAGCGACGCAGAGCTACGTCGAACGGCTCGTTTTCACGTACTTTAATTACCGGCATGTGCCTCTCACCTCGATAAAAATCGGTATTTTCGCTGGCCATGCGCCAGCTGTTCAAAAATGGTGCGGAATTTTAATCCGAACAGCACCCGCTTGTAAAGCGCTGTCTCATCCTTCAACGGCGATGAGCCGCAGTAAGAAAGCGAAGTAGTATAGCAGAATTGTGCTATTATGCGCCACTTTGAGTTGTACTGAACGTGTTGTTGGAGCCGCCATGCGTATTCTGGGGATCGAAACCTCCTGTGATGAAACCGGTATCGCCATTTACGACGATGAAAAAGGGATCCTGGCCAATCAGCTGTATAGCCAGATTAAGCTGCACGCTGACTATGGCGGTGTGGTTCCCGAGTTGGCGTCGCGTGACCATGTGCGCAAGACCGTACCGCTGATTCAGGCGGCGCTGCGTGAGGCGGATCTGACCCCGGCGGATTTGGACGGCGTGGCCTATACCGCCGGTCCGGGGCTGGTTGGGGCGCTGCTGGTCGGGGCGACCGTCGGGCGGTCGCTGGCGTTTGCCTGGGGCGTGCCGGCGGTCCCGGTTCACCACATGGAAGGGCATCTGCTGGCGCCGATGCTGGAGGAGAATCCTCCGGCGTTTCCGTTTGTCGCGCTGCTGGTCTCCGGCGGCCATACTCAGCTTATCAGCGTCACCGGCATCGGCGAATATCGCCTGCTGGGCGAGTCGATTGACGACGCCGCGGGGGAGGCCTTTGACAAGACGGCCAAGCTGCTGGGGCTGGATTATCCCGGTGGGCCGGTTCTCTCCAAGATGGCGCAGCAGGGCGTGGCGGGACGCTTCGTGTTCCCGCGTCCGATGACCGATCGCCCAGGGCTGGACCTCAGCTTTTCCGGCCTGAAGACCTTTGCCGCCAATACGATTCACGCCAACGGTGATGATGCGCAAACCCGCGCCGATATTGCGCGCGCCTTTGAAGATGCGGTGGTGGATACGCTGGCGATCAAGTGCCGTCGTGCGCTGGATCAGACCGGGTTTACGCGTCTGGTGATGGCCGGCGGCGTGAGCGCAAACCGTGCGCTGCGCGCGCGTTTGGCGCAGATGATGCAGCAGCGCGGCGGCGCGGTGTTCTACGCCCGTCCGGAGTTCTGCACCGATAACGGCGCGATGATCGCCTATGCCGGCATGGTGCGTCTGAAGAGCGGCGTCGATGCCGACCTGTCTATCAGCGTACGCCCGCGCTGGCCGCTGGCGGAGCTGCCGCCGGTGGCGGCCGACCGTTAACGCTTCGCGACGTACGCCTATTTAGCGCGGCGTCGGCGGTTCGTCATCGCGGGGAGGCGTGGCCTGTCTCTCGCTATCCTGGGCGCCTTTGGCGCCCTTTTTCTTCCAGATTTTCCCCTCTTTTCCACGCCACAGACGCTGGATGTTGTCGTGGTGACGCACCAGGATCAGGCAGGAGAGCATCGCCACCGGGAAGGTAAACTGCGGCTTAAACCACCAGACGTAGAAGGGGGCGATCAGCGCGCTGACGATGGCGCCAAGGGAGGAGTACCCGCTCAGCAGCACGGTCAGCAGCCAGGTGCCGACCATCAGCCCGGTCAGATCCCAGCCGATGGGGGCGATGGCGCCAAAGGCGGTGGCGACGCCTTTACCGCCGCGGAAGCGAAAGAATACCGGGTAAATATGGCCCAGGCAGGCCGCGATGGCCGTCAGACCGAGATAAAAGGGGGACACCTCGAGCTTATAGGCCAGCCAGACCGGGATCATTCCCTTAAGCACATCGAAGATCAGCACGGCGGCGGCGGCTAAGCGGCCGCCGATGCGCAGCACGTTGGTTGCTCCGGGATTACCAGAACCATTTTCCCTTGGGTCGGGGAGTCCGGCCGCTTTGCAAACCAGAATGGCGCTGGAGATGGAGCCGCACAGGTAGGCGAAAATGATCATGCCTAACGCAGTCGCACTCATGGATTCATCTCCGTCTTGAGTAAAAGAGAAATCAGGGTGTTGAGCCGCCGTACGCCCGCTGACCGGTCACCCATGCCGCAGCATGGATTAGTGCGCGACAGCGTCGGATATCTGTGGATAATACGCACATTCTACAAGAAGTGGTATCCGAAGCAGGCTAAAAAACGGGAATCGCGTGATGGACATCGTATTTATCGAAGGGTTGACCGTCGTCACCACGATCGGGGTATTTGAGTGGGAGCAGACGATCCGTCAGAGGCTGGTGTTTGATGTCGAGCTGGGCTGGGACAACCGCCGCGCCGCGCAGAGCGACGATGTGGCGCACTGCCTGAGCTATGCTGAGGTGAGCGAGGCTATCCTACAGCACGTAGAGCCGAATCGCTTTGCCCTGGTCGAGCGGGTGGCCGAAGAGGTTGCTGCCCTATTGATGGCGCGCTTTAACACCCCCTGGGTTCGCCTGCGGGTGAGCAAGCCGGGCGCGGTCGCCCAGGCACACAGCGTTGGGGTGGTGATTGAGCGCGGTTGCCGCACGGCAGACGTTTAACGTTTTACGGCCCACAGGCCGTCTGTACTAAGAAGAGAATGAGAGTATATGGATCTGCATACGCTGCTTAATGCGTTTATTCTGGGCGTTGTCGAGGGATTGACGGAGTTTTTACCGGTTTCTTCCACCGGCCATATGATTATTGTTGGCCACTGGCTGGGCTTTGAAGGGGATAAGGCGAAAACGTTTGAGGTGATTATCCAGCTGGGCTCGATCCTGGCGGTGGTGGTGATGTTCTGGCGCCGTCTGTTTGGACTTATCGGCATCCACTTTGGTCGCCCGGTGGCGCGCGAAGGGTGCGGTCAGGGGCAGCTGAAGCTGGGCCATATTGTGCTGGCGATGATCCCGGCGGTAGTGCTGGGGCTGCTGTTCCATGATTTTATCAAGAGCCTGTTTACCCCGCTGACGGTGGCCTACGCCCTGGTGGTGGGCGGTTTGCTGCTGCTGGCCGCTGAGTGGCTCAAGCCGACGCAGGCACGGGCGGTCGGGCTGGATGATATCACCTACCGTCAGGCTTTTATGATCGGTTGCTTTCAGTGCCTGGCGCTGTGGCCGGGCTTCTCCCGCTCAGGGGCGACGATCTCCGGCGGTATGCTGATGGGCGTGAGCCGCTACGCCGCGTCAGAGTTCTCCTTTCTTTTAGCGGTGCCGATGATGATGGGCGCCAGCGCGCTGGAGCTGTACAAAAGCCTGCCCTATCTGTCGCTGGGCGATCTGCCGATGTTCAGCGTGGGCTTTGTTACCGCGTTTGTCGTGGCGCTGATCGCGATCAAGACCTTCCTGAACGTGATCAAGCGGATCTCCTTTGTGCCTTTCGCCATTTATCGCTTTATTGTGGCGGCGGCGGTCTACCTGGTCTTCTGCTGATCGGGCGGGCGGATGCCCGCTGCCGTTTTCTCCGCTATTCCGCGTTTAAGGCCGCCTCTTGGGCGGCTTTCCATCGTTTGAGCACCTGTAGACGCCGCGTCTGCAGCTCTTCGCGGATCGCAGCCCCCTGAAAACCGTCGGCGATAACCTCGCGTACGGCAACCTGTGCGACCTGGTGGTAGGCGGCGCGCAGATAGTCAGCCTGTGGGTAGGGTTGCTCCTCCAGACCGGTGCGCCCGCGGGCGTCGGCCTCGCTGCACAGGATCATGTGCTGCAGGCGCTGGGGACGGCGCCAGACGTCAATGGTGTCGAGCAGCTTGAGCAGCGTCGCGGGGCGAAGGCGCTCCACCGTGTGGATCAGATCGTGATATTCGGCGACCAGCAGCGCCAGATCGCGCACCGGGTTTGGCGTGCGTAGGCGCTGGCACATCTCCCGCACCAGGCGTACACCTGCCGGCCCATGGCCGTGATGGTGGGGCCAAAAATTGGGGTTAGTCAGCCCCTTGCCCACATCGTGGGTCAGCGCGGCAAAGCGCACGGCGACGTCGTCGCTCAGATGGCTGGCCATGGCCAGGGTAAGCAGGGTATGGATGCCGGTGTCGATCTCCGGGTGCCACTGGGCGGGGGCCGGCACCCCGAACAGCCGATCGATCTCGGGGAACAGCACCGCCAATGCGCCGCAGTCGCGCAGCACCTGGAAATAAACCTGCGGCGCGGGGCCGGACAACGCTTTCTCCGTCTCTAGCCAGACCCGCTCCGGCGTCAGGTGGGCCAGCTCGCCGCGCTGGCTCATTCGCTGCATCAGCGCCAGCGTCGGCGCGGCGACCTGAAAACCCAGCGGAGCGAAGCGGGCGGCAAAGCGGGCGACGCGCAGCACGCGCAGCGGGTCTTCGACAAAGGCCTCCGAGACGTGGCGCAGCTGACGCTGCCGCAGATCCTGCAGGCCGCCGTAGGGATCGATCAGCTGACCTTCATCGTCTTCCGCCATCGCATTGATGGTCAGATCGCGCCGCAGCAGATCCTGCTCCAGGGTAACGTCTGGGGCGAAATAGGTGCTAAAGCCGGTGTAGCCCTGGCCCGCCTTGCGTTCGGTACGCGCCAGGGCGTACTCCTCTTTGCTGCGCGGATGCAGAAATACCGGGAAATCCTTGCCGACTTGCTGGTAGCCCTGTGCCAACAGCGCCTGCGGCGTCGCGCCGACGACGACCCAGTCACGATCCTGGGTAGGAAGCTGTAGATACTTGTCGCGCACGGCGCCACCGACCAGATATGTCTTCACGTGCCAACCTCGGTAGAGAGCCGATTAAATGTTAACCTCATGTTACTGCAAGCGTTCATGGACGGCAATCGGCCGCCCCAGAGAAAAGAAAAAACGCCGCGGGCGGCGGCGTTGTGGGGGATCAGTTCATCCAGCGCGCTTTTTGGCGCCGGGGCAGCAGGCGCGGGAGCAGCAGGCCCAGCAGCAGGCCAGCGCCGGCGACGCCGCCGCCGTACAGGAACCACTGCAGGATAATGGCCCGCTTTTTGTCATCCAGCTGCGAGTTGAGGGCGCCGAGGCTTTTTTGCGCGCTGCTCAGCTGTTGACGCAGCTGCTGATTCTCCGCCTGCAGGCGGGCGATCGCATCGTCGCTGCCGGCGACTTTGCTCTGCATCTCTGCGGTTTTCTGCTGCCATTCGCCGTCGATATGGCTGAGCTTGGCCGTCAGGGCTGAGAGCTGCGCCTCCAGCGCCGGTACGCGCGTGCGCAGGCTGGGCTGGTTACTGAGCTGATCGAGGGGAAGCCAGACGCTGCGCCCTTTGGCGTCGCGGATCTGGGCAAACTGGCTCTGTTGATTAATGCCCAGCAGCGTGACCGGATCGCCTGCGTTGATCGTGCCGACGATGCGGTATTGGTTACCCGGCCCGCTGTGTACATAGGTACTGAGCGCATCGGAAATAAAGCGCTGTTCTTCGGCGTGGCTCTGAAAGGCCAGACAGAGGCTGAGCAGGGGCAGGAGTAACCGGCGGAATAGGTGCATGGCGATAATCGGTTCGTTGGTTGAGGGAATTGGGCTGATAGTAAGGGGAAGTATACAGTGAGGCAATGAAAAATCTTAAAATGAGAACTGTCCGAGCTATTTATCGCGTAGCTCCGGCGTCTGGCGCGGTAGCGGTTATAAAAAAAACGGCCGCAGAGGGAGACTCTGCGACCGGTTTATTGCTACTTATTGGCGCCATAGGCAGATAATTAGCCGAAGACCGCCTGCAGCAGATAAAATAGGGCAATGGAGAGCGCGGCTCCCGCGGGCAGGGTCACAATCCATGACGCGACAATGTTACGTACCACGTTAAGGTTCAGGGCCGCAATGCCGCGGGCAAAGCCGACGCCTAGCACGGCGCCGACTAGCGTCTGGGTGGTGGAGATCGGCAGGCCGGTGCCGGAGGCGATCACCACCGTTGAGGCGGTGGCGAACTGAGCGGCAAAGCCACGGCTCGGGGTCAGATCGGTAATACCGGTTCCCACGGTTTCCATGACGCGACGGCCCATCAGCGCCAGACCCACGACGATACCGATACCGCCCAGCGGCAGGATCCACCAGACGATGGGGGAGGTGCCGGCCAGTACGCTCGGATCGCGTACGATGGCGACGATGGCAGATAGCGGACCAATGGCATTGGCGACGTCGTTAGAGCCGTGGGCAAAGGCCATGGCACAGGCGGTGATGACCATCAGCAGGCTGAATACCCGCTCAACGCCGCGGAAGTGATCCTGCTCGTCTGCGTCATCGGTAAAGGATTTGCGCGACAGATACAGATAGCCGCCGAGCATGACCAGCAGGGACACCAGCAGTGAAACCAGCCAGGTCTCGCCGTCCGTCAGGTGCAGGCCGACGTGCTTTAACCCTTTCTTGATGGTGACCAGTGAGATAACCAGCGCGGTCAGGAACATATACACCGGGCCAAAGCGGCGGGCGTTAGCGAACGGGTTCTCGGTGTTAAAGATCAGCCGCTGGGCGCTGAGGAAGATGCCATAGGCCACCACCCCGGAGATCAGCGGTGTGATGATCCAGCTGCCGACGATACCCTTCACGCCGCCCCATTCGACCGCTTCAGGGCCGACCGAGACGCAGGCAAAGCCGATGATGGCACCGATGATAGAGTGGGTGGTGGAGACCGGCCAGCCCATCAGCGAGGCGACGATCAGCCAGATGCCGGCGGCCAGCAGCGAGGCCATCATCCCGAAGACCAGCGTCTGGGGATGACCGGCGAAGGCACTGGTATCGATGATGCCGCTGCGGATAGTTTGGGTGACTTCACCGCCGGCCAGGTAGGCGCCGGCGAACTCGAAGATCATGGCGATGACGATCGCCTGACGGATGGTAACGGCGCGGGCGCCTACGGAGGTTCCCATCGCGTTGGCGACGTCGTTGGCGCCGATGCCGATAGCCATCAGCAGGCCAAAGAAGGCCGCCACTATGATCAGTAATGAGCCGTGATTGGCAATGATTTCCATCTATTGTGTCCGGGTGTGGTGATTAACTACGGGCCAGCATCAGTTCCAGTCGGGAACCCACGCGCAGCGCTTTATCGGCAAGGCCGCCGACCCACTCAATGATTTGATAGAGAAACATAATGTCGACGGGGTTGAGCTGATGTTCAAGGGAGAGCAGGGTCTGGCGTAACAGGATCTGCTGATGGTCGGTATCATCCTCAATATGATCCAGCTCCATCACCATCTGCTCGACCAGATCGGCTTCGCGGCCGCGAAAGCCGGTCTCCAGCAGCTCGTCCATTTCGTGAATAACCTTGCTGGAGAGCGCGGTCGCATCCAGGCAGCGCTGCAGGTAGCTCACAAAGTCAGCCTGCATGACGGCGGGGATTTGCAACCGGCGGCCGATGACCCGACCGGCGATGTCTTTGGCGCGGTTGGCCAGACGATCCTGTTGGGTAACCAGCTCCAGCATATCGCCGCGATCGACCGGCAGAAAAAGACCACGTGGTAATTTCAGTCGGATTTCGCGCTTCAGCGTGTCGGCCTGTTTTTCCAGATTGGAGATCTGTTCACGGATCTCCTGTGCCTGATCCCACTGCTGCTGCGCGGTGGCGGCAAAGAAGGGAACCAGCAGGCTACAGCATTCGTGCACGCGGCTAGCGTGCTCTTGAAGCGGTTTGAGCGGAGACTTGGCAAACAAGCCTAAAATAGTATTTACTGGCATCACTCATGCACCTTAAATTGATGGTTTTCTGCGCATAGTTCGTCAGAAAGGTGCGCATGGTAACTGATGTGCCCGGCATTGGACACCGTTTTTACATTTTTTACCGAGCAATGCTGAACACCTCGGTAAAACCTTAATATGACAGAAAAAATGACCGTGGAAATTGAACTGAAATTCATCGCCCTCCCGTCCGCTGTACACGCATTGCCCGCGAGCCTGGCCCGTTGGCCTCTTCAGCATACGCCCGCCCAGACACTGAGCAATATCTATTATGAGACGGCGAGCCAGACTTTGCGTCGCCATGATATGGGGCTGCGGATCCGCGGCTGCGACGGCGCCTATGAGATGACGCTGAAGACCGCCGGCAGCGACGTCGGCGGCCTGCATCAGCGCCCGGAGTACAACGTCGCGCTGGATGCCCCGCAGCTGGATCTCCGCCGCTTTCCGGCGCAGGCGTGGCCGGAGGGCTGCGACGTCGATGCGCTGCAGACGGCGCTGCAGCCGCTGTTCTCGACCGACTTTCAGCGGGAGCGGTGGGAGGTGACCTACCGTGAAAGTCAGATTGAAGTGGCGCTTGACCGGGGCGACATTCGCGCCGCGGGGGAGAGCGAGGGGCTGCATGAGATCGAGCTGGAGCTGCTGCGGGGCGAGCGGGACGATCTGTTCGCTTTTGCCGAACAGTTGCTGACGCTGGAGGGGATCCGGATGGGGGCCATGAGTAAGGCCGCCCGCGGCTACCGCCTGGCGGCGGGCAATGCCGCGCTGCGGCGGCGGGCGTTTCCGCTGCTGCGGCCCGCGGCCCGCGCCAGCGTCGAACAGGGGATGTCTGCCGCGCTGGCGCAGATCCTGGCGCACTGGCAATACCATGAGGAGGCCTGGCTGCGGGGCGACGCGGCGTCCCGGGGCGGAATCCAGGAGGCGCTGACGGCGCTGCGGCAGAGTTTGACCCTCTTCGGCGGTATCGTGCCGCGTAAGGCCAGCGCGACGCTGCGCGCCGGTCTGAGCGCGCTGGAGGAGCAGATACAGCAGCCGACGTGCGTAGCGCAGACGCTGTGCTATGGCCGGGAATCCCTGACCACCCAGTGGGCGCTCACTCGCTGGTTAGCCGAGTCCGGCTGGCGAGCCTATCTCGATGCGGCGGGAAGCGCCAAGCTGTCCGGCTCGTTCAAGCGCTTTGCCGACATCATGTTGGGACGCTGCGGCGCTGAACTGAAGGCGCTGTTCGCTCAGGTTCGTCACCCCCAGGAGTATCAGGATAAACTACCGCGTCTGCAGCACCAGATTCTGGCGATCCGCCTGCTGGGCGGCGCATATGGCGAGGCGGCGGTAGAGGACTATCTGGCGCCGTGGCAGACGCTGGCGCAGGCCATTGTCCATCCCGCCGCGGTGACAGCGGAGGCCGCCTGCGCGCAGGCGCTGCATCAGCCGGCCTTTTGGCGCAACGGCGCGCATTAATGCGGTGATATCCCGCCGCGCGCGGGCGACGGTCTAATCCAGGCGGCGTTGGCGCCGCCGCATTCAGCAGGGAGTGAATATGTCTGAGACTCGGGCGCTGCCGGCGCTGCTGCACAGTCAGGGAGCGCGTCAGGCCGCGCGGCTGCGGGACGCGACGTCGGCGGCGCTGCCGGCGCTGGCGCTGAGCGACTTTGTCGCCGACAGTCTGGCCGCGTATCCCGCATGGTGGCAGCAGCTGCAGCAGCTGCCGCCGCAGGTGCAGGAGTGGCAGCAGTATGCCGGATGGCTGGCGGAGCGCCTGGCGCAGGTGCAGGATGAGTCGACGTTGATGCAAGCGCTGCGCCTGTTTCGTCGCCACATGCTGACGCGGATTGCCTGGATGCAAGCCCGCGCCCAGGCCGACTGTCAGCAGACCCTGCTCCAGCTGAGCGCGCTGGCGGAGACGCTGGTTATCGGCGCGCGCGACTGGCTATATCATCGCGCCTGTCAGGAGTGGGGCGTTCCCTGCAACGCCGCCGGTGAAGCCCAGCCGCTGCTGATCCTGGGTATGGGCAAGCTGGGCGGCGGCGAGCTGAATTTCTCCTCGGATATCGATCTTATCTTTGTCTATCCGCAGTCCGGAGCCACCCGCGGCGGCCGCCGCGAGCTGGATAATGCCCAGTTTTTCACCCGCCTCGGCCAGCGCCTGATTAAGGCCCTGGATCAGCCGACGGAGGATGGCTTTGTCTATCGGGTCGACATGCGTCTGCGCCCCTTCGGCGACAGCGGTCCTCTGGTGCTGAGTTTCTCCGCGCTGGAAGACTATTACCAAGAGCAGGGGCGCGACTGGGAGCGTTACGCCATGGTGAAGGCGCGTCTGCTGGGCGAAGGACAGGATCGCTATGGGCAAGAGCTGTACCGTCTGCTGCGCCCGTTTGTGTTTCGCCGCTATATCGATTTCAGCGTGATCCAGTCGCTGCGCAATATGAAGGGCATGATAGCCCGAGAGGTGCGCCGCCGCGGGCTGAAGGAGAATATCAAGCTTGGCGCTGGCGGGATCCGCGAGATCGAGTTTATCACGCAGGTGTTCCAACTGATCCGCGGCGGGCGCGAGCGCAGCCTACAGCAGCGTGCGCTGCTGCCCGCGCTGGCGGCGATCGGCGAGCTGGGGCTGCTGACGGCGGCGCAGGTGGCGGCGCTGCGCGACGCCTATCTCTTTTTACGCCGTCTGGAGAATCTGCTGCAGGCGATCGACGATCAGCAGACGCAGACCCTGCCGTCGGACGATCTCAACCGAGCCCGTCTGGCCTATGGTATGGGCCTGGCGGACTGGGCCGCGCTGAGTCGGGCGCTTCAGGAGCATATGGCGGCGGTGCGCGCGATCTTCAATGCGCTGATCGGCGATGACGATCAGGATGAAGAGGAGCGCGGCGACGACGCGGCGCTGCGCTTTGCGCCCCTGTGGCAAGAGCGTTTGGACGAGAGCGAGCTGGCCGCGCTGATGCCGCAGCTCGACCCGGCGCAGCGCCTCCGGCTGCAGCAGACGCTGGAGGCGTTTCACCGCGACGTGGACAAACGCACCATCGGCCCGCGTGGGCGAGAGGTGCTGGCGACGCTGATGCCGACGCTGCTGGCGCAGGTGTGCGTGCGCGATGACGCGCTGGTGCTGCAGCAGCGCCTGATGCCGCTGCTGCTCAACATCGTGACCCGCACGACCTATCTGGAGCTGCTGATGGAGTTCCCGGCGGCGCTGCATCAGCTGATCCGTCTGTGCGCGGCCTCGCCGATGCTGGCCGAACAGCTGGCTCGCTATCCGCTGCTGCTCGATGAGCTGCTCGATCCTGTCACGCTGTATCGCCCGGTGGATCAGGGCGCCTACCGCGACGAGCTGCGTCAGTATCTGCTGCGCATTCCGGATGATGAGGAGCAGCGCCTGGAGGCGCTGCGTCAGTTTAAGCACGCGCAGCAGCTGCGCATCGCCGCCAGCGATATCGCCGGCGCGCTGCCGGTGATGAAGGTGAGCGATCACCTGACCTACCTGGCCGAGGCGGTGATCGAGGCGGTGGTGCAGCAGGCCTGGGAGCAAATGGTGGCGCGCTACGGCCAGCCGACGCATCTGGTTGACCACGGGCAGCGTGGGTTTGCGGTGATCGGCTACGGTAAGCTGGGGGGTTGGGAGCTGGGCTATGGCTCGGATCTGGATCTGGTGTTTCTGTTGGACTGCCCGGCGGAGGTGATGACAGACGGGCCTCGCTGTATCGATGGGCGCCAGTTTTACCTGCGTCTGGCGCAGCGCATTATGCACCTGTTTAGCGCCCGTACCGCCTCCGGCATCCTGTACGAGGTGGACGCGCGCCTGCGGCCCTCCGGCGCCGCCGGTATGCTGGTCAGCACCCTGACCGCCTTCGGCGACTATCAGCGCAGCGAGGCTTGGACCTGGGAGCATCAGGCGCTGGTGCGGGCGCGTCCGGTTTACGGCGACGTGCAGATGCACCGCCAGTTTGACGCCATTCGCCGCGAGATCCTGTGTCGCGAGCGCGATGCGGCGACGCTGCGGTGCGAGGTGGCTGAGATGCGTGAGAAGATGCGAACCCATCAGGGCAGCCGTGACGCGGCACAGTTTGACATCAAGGCCGATCGCGGCGGTATCGTGGATATCGAATTCATCGCGCAGTATCTGGTACTGCGCTACGGCGCCGAACAGCCGGACCTGACCCGCTGGTCAGACAATGTGCGCATCTTTGAACTGATGGCGCAGTACGCGGTGATGCCACAGGCTGAGGCCGATGCGCTGACCCATGCCTATGTGACGCTGCGTAATACGCTGCACCATTTGGCGCTGCAGGCGCAGCCGGGGGTGGTGGAGAGCACCCGCTTTGCCGATGCGCGGGCGCGGGTCTGCGAGAGCTGGCAGCGCTGGCTGGGGACGGCGCGCTGAGCGCCTGGCCTCAGTAGCGGGAGGCGACGCCCGGCGGACAGGTTTTGAAGCGGCGATGTAGCCACATGTACTGGGTCGGTGCCAGCATGATTTCACGCTCCACCACCCGATTCATATAGGCCGCCGTCGTCGTTTGGTCGTCCAGCGGAACGTCCTGCAGCATCGGTTGAATACGCAGGGTATAGCCGCTGCCGTCCGCGTTGCGCAGCGGTATAAAGGGGAGGAGCGTCGGTTGGCCCATGCGGGCCAGGATATAGGTCCCGGTGGTGGTCGCCGCCTGCGCTACGGCAAACAGTGGGACGAATACGCTGCTGCGCGGGCCGTAGTCATGATCCGGCGCGTACCAGACGATTTCGCCCTCTTTCAACGCTCGGATCATCCCCTTCACATCGCGGCGATCGAGCATATATTTGTTGGATCGCAGCCGGCCCCAGGTCTGTAGCCAGTCGAGAACCGGGTTATCGTTAGGGCGGTAGACGCCGACGCCTGGGTTGTGCATTCCGAAGATGCGCGCGCCCAGCTCCAGCGTAAGAAAATGCATTCCAATCAATAAAATGCCTTTTCCTGTCTGCTTGGCCTGGCGCAGGTTTTCTTCGCCTTCGACCCGGCACCAGCGGCGGATGCGCCAGTCGGGCCAGAACCAGGCCATGCCGGTCTCGACCAGCGCCATGCCGACAGACTCAAAGTTCTGCCTGACCCACGCTTCGCGCTGCGCCGCCGGCATCTGTGGGAAGCAGAGCGCCAGATTGCGTCGGGTCACCTCTACACGCTTTTTCATGAAGCGCATCGCCGTTTTCCCCAGCATCTTGCCCAGGCGATAGAGCCAGGGATAGGGCAGCAGCATCACCAGGTAAAAGATCCCGATGCCCAGCCAGGTCAACCAATAGCGGGGGTGCAGCATGCTGCGCTGAAACTGCGGGTAAACGTGATTGTCAGACATGGCTATCGTTAATGTATTCTCGTAAATAGATTTAGATTGCTAGTGTAATTGATATCAGGACGATTGTGATAACATTGCGCCCATCTTGATATGTAGGAGTCTGGGGATGAAAGTAACCCTGCCTGATTTTCGCCGCGCCCAGGTATTGGTGGTGGGCGATGTGATGCTGGACCGCTATTGGTATGGGCCGACCAGCCGGATCTCACCGGAAGCGCCAGTGCCGGTGGTGAAAGTGGAAACCATCGAAGAGCGCCCCGGCGGCGCGGCCAACGTGGCGATGAACATTGCCTCCCTGGGCGCCAACGCGCGCCTGGTCGGTCTGACCGGCGTTGATGACGCCGCCCGCGCGCTGAGCGCGCGTCTGGATGAGGTGCATGTCGAGTGCGACTTCGTTGCGATCCCAACCCAGCCCACCATCACCAAGCTGCGCGTTCTGTCGCGTAATCAGCAGCTGATCCGCCTGGACTTTGAAGAGGGGTTCGGCGGTGTCGATCCCGAACCGATCCTGGCGCGTATTCGCCAGGCGCTGCCGCAGCTGGGGGCGATGATCCTCTCTGACTATGCCAAGGGGGCGCTGGCGTCGGTGCAGGCGATGATCCGTCTGGCACGCGATGCCGGCGTGCCGGTGCTGATCGATCCGAAAGGCACCGACTTTGAGCGCTATCGCGGCGCGACCCTGCTGACCCCCAACCTGTCTGAGTTTGAAGCCGTGGTCGGGCGTTGTCACAGCGAACAGGAGATCGTGGATCGCGGCCTGGCGCTGATGGATCGCTTCGATCTGACGGCGTTGCTGGTGACGCGCTCTGAGCAGGGAATGACGCTGCTGCAGCGCGGCATTGCGCCGCTGCATATGCCGACGCAGGCGCAGGAGGTCTATGACGTAACCGGCGCCGGCGATACGGTGATCGGGATGCTGGCGACGTCGATTGCCGCCGGGACGTCGCTGGAAGAGGCCTGTTTCCTGGCCAACGCCGCCGCCGGCGTCGTCGTGGGTAAGCTGGGAACCTCGACCGTCTCTCCCATCGAGCTGGAGAATGCCATTCGCGGCCGCGCCGATACCGGCTTTGGTGTGATGACCCAAGAGGAGCTGAAAACGGCGGTTCTTCAGGCGCGTCAGCGCGGCGAGAAGGTGGTGATGACCAACGGGGTCTTCGATATTCTGCACGCCGGTCACGTCTCCTACCTGGCCAATGCCCGCAGGCTGGGCGATCGCCTGATCGTGGCGGTGAACAGCGATGCCTCTACCCGCCGCCTCAAGGGGCCGGAGCGTCCGGTTAACCCGTTGACTCAGCGTATGCTGGTGCTGGCGGCGCTGGAGTCGGTCGACTGGGTGATCCCGTTTGAGGAGGATACGCCGCAGCGAATTATCGCGGAGATCCTGCCTGACCTGCTGGTTAAAGGGGGAGACTATCGGCCAGAGGAGATCGCCGGGGGCAAAGAGGTGATCGCCGCCGGCGGTGACGTGCGGGTCCTGAACTTCGAGGATGGCTGCTCGACGACCAATATCATTAATACCATCCGTCAGGGTCAGAACGACTGAGCCGCCTATCGCGTCTTGGCAGGATAGGGCAGTGGCTACGTTAAAACAGGAGTTAGGGCTAGTGCAGGGGGTGGGGATGCTGTCCACCTCCCTGCTGGGAACCGGGGTTTTTGCGGTTCCGGCGCTGGCCGCCCAGGTCGCAGGCGACGATAGCCTGTGGGCCTGGCCATTATTGATCGTTCTGGTTTTTCCCATCGCTATCGGCTTCGCCGCACTGGGGCGTCATTTCCCCAGCGCCGGTGGCGCCGCGCATTTCGTCGGTAAGGCCTTTGGCCCGCACATGGCGCGGGTTACCGGCTGGCTTTTTCTGTCGGTGATCCCGGTGGGACTGCCCGCGTCGCTGCAGATCGCCGCCGGCTTCTGGCAGGCGCTGTTCGGCTGGCAGGGCGCGCCCCTGCTGGCGGTTGAGCTGATTACGCTGCTGGCCGTGTGGCTGCTGGGGACGCGGGGGGCGGGCTCCAGCGCCAATCTGCAGACCCTGATCGCGCTGTTGGTGGTGCTGCTGATTGCCGCCGTTTGGTGGCGCGGCGGGATCTCGCCGACGCAGATCCCGTGGCCGGTGCCGTCGCAGCTGTCGCTCTCGCCCCTGACGGGGGCGCTGGCGGTGATGTTTTGGTGCTTTGTCGGGCTCGAGGCCTTTGCCCATCTGGCGTCGGAGTTTCGTCATCCGCAGCGTGATTTCCCGCGGGCGCTGCTGCTGGGGCTACTGTTAGCCGGGGCGGTCTACTGGGCCTGCAGCGTGGCGGTGCTCCACTTTCACGCCTTCGGCGATGGACGGGCGGCGGCGGCGTCATTGCCGGGGATTGTGGTGCAGCTGTTTGGCCGCCATGCGCTGTGGATAGCCTGCGTCATCGGTTATTTGGCCTGCTTTGCCAGCCTGAACGTTTATATCCAGAGCTTCGCCCGGCTGGTGTGGTCGCAGGCGCAGCGCCGACCGCAGAGCCGTCTGGCGCAGCTCTCTGCCCGTCAGGCGCCGGTCAATGCGCTGACGTCGGTGATGCTGTGCTGTTTACTGTGCTCGCTGCTGATTTACCTCAGCGGTCTGTCGCTGGATGCGCTGATCGTGTATGCCAACGGCGTATTCATCATGATCTATCTGCTGTGCATGCTGGCCGGATGCCGTCTGCTGCGCGGTCACGCCCGGCTGATGGCGCTGACGGGCAGCGTGCTGTGTCTGCTGCTGCTGGCGATGGTGGGGGTGAAGAGCCTGTATGCGCTAGGGATGCTGCTGGTCTTGTATCTCCTGCTGCCGCGCCGCGCGGCGTCGCACGGCGGGTGATCGTCACGGGGATGGCGGGACTAGGCCTGCCCGTCCTCGGCATCGTTCAGGCGCGCCTCAAGGGCGGCGACGCGCTGCTCCAGCAGCGCCAGCTTTTCGCGGGTGCGCAGTAGAACCTGCGTCTGGATCTCAAAATCTTCCCGGTTGACCAAATCCAGTCGGCTGAGCTGCTGTTGGAGGATTTGGCGCACGCGCTTCTCCATATCATCGCCGAACTCGCGCAGTCCTTTTGGCATGGATTGATGCACCTGACGGGCAATCTGTTCAATTTTCTTGGGATCAATCATGGAGCGTTCCTTGGGCTTCAGAGCAGTTATGCGGTAGCCGATACGTTACCGTAGTGTCATGGCGGATGCCAGAGCGGGTCGTAATTATCCCCCCAGGCCGCGGCATAAGGATAAAAAATGCGCGATAACGAGCCTGTATTACGCTGTTTGTGAGCGAACGCCAATAATCGGCAATGGTGATTGCCCGCTACTGGCTTTGGCGCTATAGTCGGTTTGCTTATTCTCAGGGCGGGGTGAAAGTCCCTACCGGCGGTAAATTGGTACGCTTCGGCGTCACTGAAAGCCCGCGAGCGCTCGCACGACCATGCGGGGTCAGCAGATCCGGTGTAATTCCGGGGCCGACGGTTACAGTCCGGATGGGAGAGAGTAACGATATCTGCCGGGATTCACCCGCTCGCGTTATTTTGGCCGCGCCGCTGCGTGTGCCGCTCCTCAAATTTGCCCTGGTTCTGGTAATTCATACGATTATTGATGAGGTTTTTACCATGAATCAGATTCTGCTTTCCGATTTCGGTACCCCGATGGAGCGCGTTGAGCGCGCCTTGTCCGCACTGCGCGATGGCCGTGGCGTCATGGTGTTGGATGATGAAAACCGTGAAAATGAAGGCGACATGATCTTTGCCGCCGAGAAGATGACCGTGGAGCAGATGGCGCTGACCATCCGCCACGGCAGCGGTATTGTCTGCCTGTGTATCACCGAAGCGCGTCGCCAGCAGCTGGATCTGCCGATGATGGTGAGCAATAACACCAGCCACTACGGCACCGCCTTCACCGTGACGATTGAAGCGGCGGAAGGGGTGACCACCGGGGTCTCCGCGCAGGATCGCCTGACCACGGTACGCGCGGCCATCGCCGACGGTGCCAAGCCGAGCGATCTCCATCGTCCCGGGCATGTTTTCCCGCTGCGCGCTCGCCCCGGCGGCGTACTGGCGCGTCGGGGTCATACCGAGGCGACGATCGATCTGGTTTCGCTGGCGGGATTCCGCCCTGCCGGCGTGCTGTGTGAACTGACCAATGATGACGGCACGATGGCGCGCGCTCCGCAGGTGATGGCCTTTGCGCGCCAGCATGGGATGCCGGTGGTGACCATTGAGGATCTGGTGGCCTATCGTCAGGCGCATGAGCCGCAGGAGCAAGCCTGCTAATTCGGCCGCATCGTTAACGCGATCGCAGATATATCAAGGGATAGCCAGCGGCTATCCCTTGCGCTTTTATAGCGGCGTCGCCTGCAGCAGGGCCAGACTCAGCCCCATGACGGTCATGCCGCACAACACCCCGCGGCTGGGATTGCTGTGCGGATCGATCTCCCGCGCCAGCGGCATAAGCTCATCCACCGACAGCGCGACCATGATCCCGGCCACCAGCGCCATGATCGCCGCCATCCCGACCGGCGATACCGTCGGCCCCAGCAGGGTAAAGGCCAGCAGCCCACCGAGGATCTCTGCCACGCCCGACAGGCTGGCCCACCACAGCGCGCGCAGGCGCGAGCCGCTGGCAGCATACACGGGACCCGCGACGGCCAGCCCCTCGGGAATATTATGAATGGCTACCGCCAGGGCGATGCCCATCCCCAGCTCCAGATCGGCGCTGGCGGTGACGTAGGTGGCGATACCCTCGGGAAAATTGTGCAGACTGATGCCCAGCGTAAGCAGCAGCGCGGTGCGTTTTAGACTCCGCGGCGTTCGATTCCCCAGCGGGACCATATCGTGGGCGTGCTGGTGGGGCAGCAGGCGATCCAGTAGAAAGTATCCGACCAGACCGAGGATAAACATCGCGTAGCCGAGCAGCGGCGGCATCTTCGGCGTATTCAGCGCCGCGGGCAGCATCTCCATCAGCGAAATAAGCAGCATGATCCCGGCGGCGAAGCCGAGCGAAAAGGCCAGCACGCGATTGGAGGGCCTTTGCCCGATGATGGCCAGCAGAGCCCCAACGGCGGTGGCGCCGCCGGCAAGCAGCGTCAGAAGCAGGGGAATGGACATGGACACGCCTCGTAGTTGATGATAATGATTTTCATTATTTATTAAGTGTGAGCAGAAGTAAATAAATGTGAGCGTGTTATATACAATTCCACCGATTGTCTGTGCCTATTCTATGCTTCTGGCTATCGAGCGAGGGGCTGTCGCGTACTCCGTGCGCGGAGCCGTTTTTTATGACCGGCGCTGCAAGCGACGGGCGAGCAGGGTGAGGCAATACACTATGAGCGAGGCGACGATGCCGGCGCTGTTTCTGGCGCACGGGAGTCCGATGAACGCCATCGAGGATAATCCGTTCAGCGCCCTATGGCAGCGTCTGGGGCGTGAGTTGCCGCGGCCAAAGGCCATTGTGGTGATTTCCGCCCACTGGTGTACCCAGGGGCTCTGGGCCACGGCGATGGCGCAGCCGCGTACCCTGCATGACTTTGGCGGCTTTCCGCCGGCGCTCTCTGCGCTGCGCTATCCGGCGCCCGGCAGTCCGGCGTTGGCCCGGGAACTGCAGTCTTTACTGGCGCCGCAGTATACGCTGTCGCTGGATGAGGGCGGCTGGGGGCTGGATCATGGGGCGTGGAGCCTGCTGGTTCACCTGTATCCCCAGGCCGATATTCCGGTGATACAGCTCAGCCTCGATCCGCGTCAGCCGGCGGCGTATCACTATCAATTGGGGCAGGCGCTCGCCCCGCTGCGGCAGCGCGGTGTCCTGATGTTGGGCAGCGGTAACGTGGTGCATAACCTGCGTACGCTGCGCTGGGAGGCTGAGGCCGAACCTTATCCCTGGGCGCGGCGCTTTGAAGACGTTGTCCGCCAGGGGCTGCGTGAACGCGGTGAGGATGCCGCATTGCTGCGGTTTGCCGATAATCCGGATGCTACGCTGGCCAATCCGACACCGGAGCACTTTCTGCCGCTGCTGCCTGTGCTGGGCTGCTGGGATGGCGCGGAGCCGCTGCGGGTGTTTGAGCAGGGGATCGTCATGGGGTCGCTGAGCATGCTGTCGCTGCAGGTAGGCTAAGCGCAGCGTTGGGTCGGGATGAGGCGGTACGGTCGAGACGTTATCGGCGATGAGCGACGAGCGCGATATATCGACGGCGTTGAGTCTCTGTCTGGATAGCGATAGCAGGATAGGTCAACTGCGGGAATCAAGCGTAAAACAGGGAGAGGATGACGAGATGCAGAAGAAAAACAAGAGTGGTGCGAAGAGAGGGACTTGAACCCTCACGTCCGTTAGGACACTAACACCTGAAGCTAGCGCGTCTACCAATTCCGCCACCTTCGCACACGGGTGTTGCTGATTGTCGCTCGTCGGCTTTGGTGCGAAGAGAGGGACTTGAACCCTCACGTCCGTTAAGACACTAACACCTGAAGCTAGCGCGTCTACCAATTCCGCCACCTTCGCAAGGTGCCGTCAAAGCGCAATCAATCGTGGTTATGTGGTGCGAAGAGAGGGACTTGAACCCTCACGTCCGTTAAGACACTAACACCTGAAGCTAGCGCGTCTACCAATTCCGCCACCTTCGCATACCGTTGCGTTACTGCTGGAGTAACGTAACCACGGAGGCGAATTCTAGAGATTTTCGTCGCGGCGTCAACAGTTATTTCCTGAATTTTCTGCGATCGGTGCAAATTTGGGCGCGTGAGGCGTAATTTGACCGTTTTGCGCTGAAAAAAAGGCCGACGTACGCCGGCCCCGGGGTCTATCGACGGCTGTGCTCCAGCGCCGCCCGATCGAGAATGGCGGAGTACACCTTGAATTTCCCGGTCTGGGCCACGACCTCATGGCGACCGAATACGGCATCCAGCACCTGCGGATAGGGCAGGAAGGCGTTGGCGACGATCCGCAGCTCACCGCCCAGCTGCAGGTGGCTGACGGCGCCGCGGATCAGGGTCTGTGCGGCCAGCAGGCTGGTCTGTACACCATCATGGAACGGCGGGTTAGAGATGATCAGATCGAAGCGACCGCTGATATCGGAGAAGACGTTACTGGCGAGCACCTCGCCGTCGATCGCATTCTGCGCCAGCGTTTGCCGGCTGGCGGTCAGGGCAGCGGCGTTCACATCGCTCAGGGTGAGACGGGTCTCCGGCGACATGCGGGCGATGGCGGCGGATAACACCCCGGCGCCGCAGCCGACGTCCAGGACGTTCCCTTTTAGGCCGTGGGGCAGCGAAGAGAGCAGCAGATGACTGCCGATGTCTAGCCCGTCGCGGCTGAATACGCCCGGCAGCGTGGCGATGCGCAGACTGCCGGTGTCATAGGACATCCACCAGTCGTTCAGATCGAAGCGGGGCGGCTGGGCCAGCTGACCGTGATACAGGCCGCAGCGGCGGGCGCTGTCTATCTTGTTCAGCGTCAGCATGTCGGACGCCAGCTCTTCGGCGCTGCGGACGCCGGCGCGGTTTTCACCGACGATAAACACATCGCAGCCGACCGGCAGCTGCGAGAGTAGCTGAGTCAGCTGGAACAGCGCCTCTGGCTTGCTCTTGGGCCAGAAGTAGATCAGGGTATCGATGCCGGCGGCGAACTCTGCCGTGATGGTCAGAGAGAACAGGCAGCGCTCGCCCATGGCGGGATGCAGCGCCTGCCAGTGATGGTACTGGGTGGTGTGGGCGCGGACTTCAACGGCGTTAAACTGCGCGGGCAGCGTATCCTGCAGATCGCCGGCGAACAGGACGCGGCGGGGCTCAAACTCTTCGCCGTGGCGAAGCACGACTTCGCTGGCCGGGGTAAAAGCGGACATGGCACAAAACTCCTCAATAGGCTGACCGGTGATTATAGAGCTTTCACCGGCGTTCTGAAACGCGCCATTCATCGCGGCGGTGGCGATCCGCTGCACGGTGCGATGGTGCCGTCGCGACGGGTTTGTTAGCATAGTAGCGCAGACAGGTATCACGGGATTTCGGCGCCGCGGCGGCGCATAACAGACAGGGGCAGTATGACTTCGCGACGCGATCAACTTTTACAGCAGCTGGGGATAACCCAATGGGTCCTGCGTCGCCCGGCGCTTCTGCGCGGCGAGGTCGCCATTACGCTGTCGGCGCAGACACGGCTGCTTATCGTGTCTGAGGCTCCCCTGTCGCCGGATGATCTGTTACTGTGCGATATTCTACGCGCGCTGTCGCTGACGGCGGAGCAGGCGGTGATCCTGACGCCGGAGCAGTATGAGATGCTCAGCGATCGCCAGCGTTACCTGTGTTGGTGGCTGGGGGAGTCCGCCTCCTCTGAGGCTTGCCTCCGCTCTCCGGCGCTCGGTGCGCTTTACCATAACCCCGGCGCCAAGCGCGCCCTGTGGCAGCAAATTTGTCATGAGCAACATCATTTCTTCCCTGACCCCGGCGGACACTGATGCCGCCTATGCCGTGGAGTGCGCCAGTCACGCATTTCCTTGGACTCACAGCACCTTTCTCAGCAATCAGGGCGAGCGTTACTATAACCTGAAGCTGGAGTCACAGGGGCAGCTGGCCGCCTTTGCCATTACGCAGGTGGTGCTGGATGAGGCGACGCTGTTCAACGTTGCCGTCGCCCCCGCCTATCAGCGTCAGGGGCTGGGGCGTACGCTGCTGCTGCGTCTGATTGACGATCTGACCGAGCGCGGCGTGGTGACGCTGTGGCTGGAGGTGCGAGACTCCAATCGGGCCGCCATCGCGCTGTATCATGCGCTGGGGTTCAATGAGGTGTCGCTGCGGCGCAACTACTATCCGACCGCGGACGGACGTGAGGATGCCCGCATCATGGCGCTGCCGCTGGGGTAGCCGTCGTTTTCGCGCGCCCGCGGCGCGATAGTATTCCCCCTGCCTGCGGCAGGGCGCCTGAAATTGCGCGTTGTCTAACCTGAATAAATCAGGGAAAATAGCGCGCTGATTACCCATTTACGCCTGTGTTGCCCGCCGATGGCCGCCGTTTGCGCGCGTTCGCGGGCAGGGCAGCTCAATACAGAATAGAAAATCATGTCGCCAAGTGAATACGCCCGCGAAGTCGCCAAACGGCGCACCTTTGCCATTATTTCTCACCCGGATGCCGGTAAAACCACCATCACCGAAAAGGTGCTGCTGTTCGGACAGGCGATCCAGGTCGCCGGGACGGTAAAAGGCCGCGGCTCCAGCCAGCATGCCAAGTCAGACTGGATGGAGATGGAGAAACAGCGCGGTATCTCCATTACCACCTCGGTGATGCAGTTTCCGTATCATGACTCCCTGGTCAACCTGCTGGATACCCCGGGGCACGAGGATTTCTCCGAGGATACCTACCGAACCCTGACGGCGGTGGACTGCTGCCTGATGGTGATCGATGCGGCTAAAGGGGTCGAGGATCGCACCCGTAAGCTGATGGAGGTCACCCGTCTGCGCGATACGCCGATCCTGACCTTTATGAACAAACTCGACCGTGACATCCGCGATCCGATGGAGCTGCTGGACGAGGTGGAGAGCGAGCTGCGGATCGCCTGTGCGCCGATCACCTGGCCTATCGGCTGCGGTAAGCTGTTCAAGGGGGTCTACCACCTGTACAAGGATGAAACCTACCTGTACCAAAGCGGCAAGGGGCATACCATCCAAGAGGTTCGGGTGATTAAGGGGCTGGATAACCCGCAGCTGGATGCCGCGGTGGGCGAGGACTTGGCGGTCCAGCTGCGCGAGGAGCTGGAGCTGGTGCAGGGGGCGTCTACCGAGTTTGAAGAGGAGGCCTTCCTCAACGGTCAGCTGACGCCGGTCTTCTTCGGGACTGCGCTGGGTAACTTTGGCGTGGATCATATGCTGGACGGTCTGGTGGCCTGGGCGCCGGCGCCGATGCCGCGGATGACCGATGTGCGCAAGGTCAGCGCCGACGAAGAGAAATTCAGCGGCTTTGTGTTTAAGATCCAGGCGAACATGGATCCGAAGCACCGCGATCGCGTCGCCTTCATGCGCGTGGTCTCCGGTCGCTATGACAAGGGGATGAAGCTGCGCCAGGTTCGCACCGGTAAGGATGTGGTGATCGCCGACGCGCTGACCTTTATGGCCGGCGACCGCGCCCACGTAGAGGAGGCCTACCCGGGCGATATCATCGGTCTGCATAACCATGGCACCATCCAGATCGGCGATACCTTTACCCAGGGCGAAGAGATGAAGTTCACCGGGATCCCCAACTTTGCCCCGGAACTGTTCCGCCGCATCCGTCTGCGCGACCCGCTGAAGCAGAAGCAGCTGCTGAAGGGGCTGGTTCAGCTGTCGGAAGAGGGAGCGGTACAGGTGTTCCGTCCGGTGGCCAATAACGATCTGATCGTCGGTGCGGTCGGCGTGCTGCAGTTTGACGTGGTGGTGGCTCGCCTGAAGAGCGAATATAACGTTGAGGCGATCTACGAGTCGGTTAACGTTTCTACCGCGCGCTGGGTCGAATGTGATGACGCGAAGAAGTTCGACGAGTTTCAGCGTAAGAACGAACTGCACCTGGCGCTGGACGGCGGCGATAACCTGGCCTATATCGCCCCGACTATGGTGAACCTGAACCTGACCCAGGAGCGTTATCCTGAGGTGCGCTTCCGTAAGACGCGCGAACACTGATCGGCCTAGCCCTTTTTTGGGGCGTTGGCGGGACGATCGCGGCGGGCCTTGTGGCCCGCCGTCTTATTTGCGCCGCGTCGTCCGTTAAAGCGGACAGAATGATAATATTTCCCCCCTGCGCTGGACTTATCCCGAGGCCTTATCCAAGGTATGCTTAATCTATGTGAGTCGCCTCGTTTGTCGGGGCGGCAGACCGGCTGAGCGTGTTGTCATGAGGTTGTAGAGTGGGATACAGAATACCGATTACGCTGGGCAACATTGAGCCCCTGGCCTATAAACCCTACCATCCGGGCCGCATTGCGCTGGTGTGCGAGGGCGGCGGACAGCGGGGTATTTTTACCGCCGGGGTGCTGGATGAGTTTCTGCGTGCGCGCTTCAACCCCTTCGATCTCTATTTGGGTACCTCCGCCGGCGCCCAGAACCTGTCGTCCTTTGTCTGTGGTCAGGCGGGATATGCCCGACGCGTGATTACGCGCTATACCACCCGCAGCGAGTTTTTTAACCCGCTGCGCTTTGTCCGCGGCGGCCATCTCATTGATCTGGATTGGCTGGTGGATTGTACCCACCGCGAGATGCCGCTGGCCTTCGATCGCGCCGAGCGTATGCTGGGACAGCAGCGCCAGTTCTATATGGTCGCCAGCCGTAGCGATGACTTTAGCGCGGCCTATTTTCCGGCGCAGCGCGATAGCTGGCTGCAGGTGATCAAGGCCAGCAGCGCCATCCCCGGCTTTTACCGCAGCGGGGTGGAGCTGGACGGCGTGGTCTACCAGGACGGCGGCATCGCCGACGCCGTGCCGGTGCGCGAGGCGTACCGACTGGGCGCTGATACCATCGTGGTGATACGCACCGTGCCGTCTCAGATGTTCTATACGCCCCGCTGGGTGAAACGCATGGAGTCTCTGCTCAGCGAGAGCAGCCTGCAGCAGATGGTGCGGATGATGCAGCGCCATGAGAAGAGCTACCGTCGCACCCAACGTTTTATTGAGCAACCGCCGGGCCGTCTGCGTATCTTTGAAATTTACCCCCCCAAGCCGCTGGCGAGCCATGCCTTGGGCAGTACGGTGGCATCGCTGAACACGGATTACCATCTGGGACGGCGCTGTGCCCGCTATTTTCTGGCGGCCGTTGGGCACTGGCTGCTACCGCGTGACCTGCCGGCGCATGCCCATGGCCCGGCGAGGCTGACCCACCAAGCCGCGCGTCAGCCTGCAGGGGAAACGCTGTGATTGCCGCGGCGCTGATCGACACCCACTGCCATTTTGACTTTGCCCCCTTCTGTGGCGATGAGGCGGCAAGCCTGCATCGCGCCCGGGCGGCGGGGATCGGCGATATCATTGTGCCCAGCATCGAGGCCTCCCGTTTTGCGTCGGTGCTGGCGCTGGCCCATCGCTATCCGATGCTGCATGCGGCGCTGGGGCTGCATCCCCTGTACATCGAACATCATCGGGATACGGATATTGCGGCGCTGGATACGCTGCTGGCCCAGGCCGACCCGGCGGTGGTCGCGCTGGGTGAGATCGGGCTGGATCACTACGGTGACGTCCGCCAGCCGGCGCGTCAGCTGAGCCTGCTGCAGGATCAGCTGGCCCTGGCCCAGCGCTACGATCTGCCGGTGATCCTGCATTCACGCCGCAGCCACGATCTGCTGGCGAAGATACTGCGCCAGCGGCGGCTGATGCGCACCGGCGTGGTGCACGGTTTTTCCGGCAGCCTGGCTCAGGCGCAGGCCTTCGTGCGTTTGGGGTATGCGATTGGCGTCGGCGGCACGATTACCTACGCACGGGCGAACAAGACCCGTGCCGCGGTGGCGGCGCTGCCGCTGGAGGCGCTGCTGCTGGAGACCGATGCGCCGGATATGCCGCTGTTCGGTTACCAGGGCGCGCCCAATCGTCCGGAGCAGCTGACGCGGGTCTTTGCGGCCCTGTGTGCGCTGCGCAGTGAAACGCCTGCGCAGATAGCCCAGGCGCTGTATGACAACACGCACCGTCTATTTCACTTCCCCCCGCGTTCCTGACGCGTTCCGCCGGTTTTTTGCGCGCGTAAACGATTAAATGATGTGATATGCATCACTTTTTAACAATTTAACTTGCTTCAAGTTGTATAAATTTGTGAGCAATACGCGCAAACATCGCGGATGCCCCGTTATAATCCGCCCGCCGGCGATGGACCCCTCCTGTTTTTTGCCTGGCACCAGGAGACGGCTTGCGCCATTGGGCGTGTAAGCCTTATTAAGACTCACACAACAGGGATAATAACCATGCAACTTTTAATGGGTGTTGTGGGAATGGTCACGCTGATCCTGCTCGGCGTACTGCTTTCCAACAACCGCCGCGCCATTAGGGTGCGTACCGTGGCCGGCGCCTTCGCCGTTCAGGTATGCCTTGGCGCCTTTGTGCTGTATGTGCCCGCTGGGCGCGATATGCTGGGCGCGATGTCTACCGGTGTAGCAAACGTTATCGCCTATGGTAATCAGGGCATTTCGTTTATGTTCGGTGGGCTGGTATCCGACAAGATGTTTGAGCTGTTCGGCGGCGGCGGGTTTGTCTTTGCCCTGCGCGTACTGCCGGTGATCGTCTTCTTCTCGTCGCTGATTGCCGTGCTCTATTATCTGGGGATCATGCAGCTGGTGATCCGCGTGCTGGGCGGTGCGCTGCACAAGCTGCTGGGCACCTCCCGTACCGAGTCGCTGTCGGCGACGGCCAATATCTTCGTCGGTCAGACCGAAGCGCCGCTGGTGGTACGCCCCTATATCGCCACCATGACCCAGTCCGAACTGTTCGCGGTCATGTGCGGTGGCCTGGCCTCCGTTGCCGGCTCGGTGCTGGCCGGCTATGCCCAGATGGGCGTGCCGCTGGAGTATCTGATCGCTGCGTCCTTTATGGCGGCGCCGGGCGGCCTGCTGTTTGCCAAGCTGATCGTACCGGAAACCGAGCAGACCCACGATCGTGAAGATGCTACCGCGCTGGTGGCGGCAGAGGATCGTCCGGCCAACGTGATTGACGCCGCCGCCTCCGGTGCGGCCTCGGGTCTGCAGCTGGCGTTGAACGTCGGCGCGATGCTGCTGGCGTTTATCGCCCTGATCGCTCTGCTGAATGGCATGTTGGGCGGGATTGGCGGGTGGTTTAACTACCCGCAGCTGTCGATGGAGCTGATCCTGGGCTGGGTATTCTCTCCGCTCGCCTTCCTGATCGGCGTGCCCTGGAACGAGGCGCAGATCGCCGGCTCTTTCATCGGGCAGAAGCTGATCGTTAACGAGTTCGTCGCCTATATGAACTTTGGCGAATACCTGAAGGCGGATGCCGAGGTCGCGGCGGCCGGTCTGCAGGTGCTTTCCGGCCATACCAAGGCGATCATCTCTTTCGCGCTGTGCGGCTTTGCCAACCTTTCGTCGGTGGCGATCCTGCTGGGCGGACTGGGCAGTATGGCGCCGAAGCGTCGCCATGAGATTGCCCGCTTCGGCCTGCGTGCCGTCGCTGCAGGTACCCTCTCCAACCTGATGAGCGCCACCATCGCCGGGTTCTTCCTGGCGCTGTAATCCTGCGCTGTGCAAGGTGGTCACGCGCCTTCGCCGTCACTGGCCGGGGCGCGTTTTTATTTATAGGTAGAGCGCCGGGCGGATCACCGCGCCGACGCCGCGGGTCTCCAGCGCCTGAGCCAGTCGTTCGACATCGTCCTTTGCGGCGGGCTGCCACGCTGACGCCGGACCATAGACGCCGTGATGATGGAAGGCATTGAGGCGTACGGGCACATCGCCCAGCGACAGGATAAACTCGGCCAGTGCATCGATGTGGGTCAGGTAGTCGCTGTGCTGCGGGATCACCAGCAGGCGCAGCTCCGCCAGGCGTCGCCGCTGCGCCAGCCAGCGAATGCTGTGCAGGATGCGCCGATTGCCGCGCCCGGTCAGCCAGCGGTGGCGCTCGTCGTCCCAGGCTTTGAGATCGACCATGACGCCGTCGCACCACGGTATTAGCCGTGTCCAGCCGGGCTCTGACAGTTCACCGTTGCTGTCGACCAGACAGTCAAGCGCCTGCAATCCCGGATCGCGGCGTATCGCCTGAAACAGCGCCAGCAGGAAAGGCAGCTGCAGCGTCGCCTCTCCACCGCTGACGGTGATTCCCTTGATAAACGCCGCCTGGCGGCGCAGCTGCATCAGCACATCGTCGACGCTGAGGGAGAGCGCCATGGGGCTCGCCTGACGTGGGCAGCCCTGCAGACAGGTATCGCACTGCTGGCAGGCGAGCGCATCCCAGAGCACTTTTCCCGCCTGCAGCGACAGCGCCTGATGCGGGCACGTCGCCACGCACTGGGCACACTCGTCGCAGCGGCCAATGGTGTAGGGGTTATGGCAGCTGCGGCAGCGCAGGTTGCAGCCCTGCAGAAACAGAACCAGGCGACTGCCCGGCCCATCCACGCAGGAGAAGGGCAGCAGCTTACTGACTAAAGCGCGTCTGTTGTTCATGGCTTATCACGCGCGCCTGGCGCTCTAGCATCCCCGTATTGCGCGCCGCCTCTTCCGCCAGCCAGGTGGTGTTCAGCCGCGACCCTTCCTGCTCATAGCGCGCCAGATCGGACAGGCGCACCATATAGCCGGTCACCCGCACCAGATCGTTGCCGCTGACGTTGGCCGTGAATTCACGCATCCCGGCGGAGAACGCGCCGAGGCACAGCTGCATCAGGGCCTGCGGGTTGCTTTTTACCGTGGGATCCAGGGTCAGAATGTCGCTGATCCCGGCGGGATAATAGGCGTGGTGCGGCGCGACGGCCATCAGATGGCCGATCGGATCCGGCTCGCTGCCGTAGGGAAGGCGGGCGCCGGGCGTCGTGCCCCGATCGCTGCTGATCCCGGATTGGGCATGCAGCAGCGCGCGCTGCTGCCAAGCATGGGGGAGCGGGGTCGCGCGGACAAACGCGTCCAGCCAGGCGCTGATCCGATAGCCTAAGGCGTTGGCCGCCTCATCCTGACCGTAGCGGGCGGCGACGCCGCTCTGCTGACACAGAATATCGACCGCCTCCGCCAGGGCAAAGATGCCGAACATCGGCACAAAACGCTGGGCGTCGATCAGCCCCTCATGCACCAGGAAGCTCTGGCTGAAGAAATGGGAGCGGGTGAACAGAAAGTCGCTGCGGGCGCGGAGAATCTCGGTCTGGCGCTGGCAATAGTCAGGCAGGGTGCGGGTAAAGAAGTCCTCCTCTCCCCGGCTGCGCAGGGCCACCTCTTTCAGGTTCATCCGAACCAGGGTGCTGCCGCCGCCGCCCAGCGGCAGCGCGTTGTAGCAGCTGACAATGCCGTAGCCGCCCGCTGTGAAAATATTATCATGCAGCGGCGCGTTGGCGATGTGCGGTTTACTGCAGGCGCAGATGTTTTCAATGGCCTGCTGCAGACGCTCTGCGGGCGTGATCTCAGGGTGGTAGAGGAAGGTCAGGTTGGGGACGACCTGAGCTAGCTCCGCGTCCGCGCGTAAAAATAGACGCGTCAGGATGTTATCGGACGGTCCCAGGTTCGCGTGCATAAAGGCATCGGGAAAAGTGCGATCCAGATAACGCCAAAAGCGTTTTATGCGGATATATAATTCGTTCTCTGTTAAAATTCCAACATATGGAAGCAATAGTTGATCTAAATGCCCCAAAAATACCGGCATAGATGTGACGGATGGGACATGGTGATACAGGATGGTCAACATGGAGAGCGCGTCGTCAAAGTCCTGCGCCGGCTCCAGCTCCAGCCACTCAGAGCCGTTGGCCAAGAAGCGGGCGTAGTCCGGCAGTACGTAGCGGGGCTTATAGGGCGCATGGCCTTCAAACATATCGCAGATGACGCCTTCGTCCAGCGCCTGGCGAGCCGCTTCCGGTAGGGCGGGGTAGGGCAGATCGTTTTCGGCCTCCAGCGCAAGGAAGTGGCGTTTTTGCAGGGCAGAGAGATGGGGATCGCAGGCGATAGCCATACAGCGCGAGTGCAGTGCGTTGGCAGAGGTTTCAGGCATGATCGTTGTCCATGGCGATGAGAGCGATGATCAGGATGAGCGTAGGGCTGTGTCCTGTAACGGTATGAAATCCCGGCGTCGCGCCTGCGGGGTTCACCGGCGGACGGCGGAGCGTGGTCAGTGTAAGGCCGTGGGCTGCGCGCGTTCGCACGTTAGCATCGGTTTTGACGATAGTTATGATTTATATGTGATATTGATCATATATCGCGATCCTATGTTACATTCTGATTTTCATCTAATGTGACAGTGAACACAAATATGACGGAGGTTTTGTGTTCAAATAATCACACCAGAAGGGCTGTGTGCGGTGAGATGGATCTCAATGACATACCGGTGTGGCCGGGTGTCTCTTCAGGGAACCAAGTCCGCTCGCCAACGTGTGGGATCGCTTTACGGCGCAGGCCGTTAAAACCTTCGTCCCGTTTTTTTTGATTGAACCGGCATGGGCCGCGTTCAGCCAGTTGGAGAGTATTATGACCGAGTTACAAACTGCCGCTCAGCGCGCACTGCGCCTGATGGATCTGACAACCCTGAATGACAACGATACCGACGAGAAAGTGATCGCGCTGTGTCATCAGGCCAAAAGCCCGGCGGGCAATACCGCTGCGGTGTGCATTTATCCCCGTTTTATCCCCATCGCCCGTAAAACCCTGCGTGAACAGGGTACGCCGGACGTACGCATTGCAACGGTGACCAACTTCCCGCACGGTAACGATGATATCGAGATCGCGCTGGTGGAAACCCGTGCGGCGATCGCCTACGGGGCGGATGAAGTGGATGTGGTCTTCCCGTACCGTGCCCTGATGGCGGGCAACGAGCAGGTGGGCTTCGATTTGGTGAAAGCCTGTAAAGAGACCTGCGCCGCCGCCAATGTCTTGCTGAAAGTGATTATTGAAACCGGCGAGCTGAAAGACGCTGCGCTGATCCGTAAAGCGTCTGAAATTTCAATTAAGGCCGGGGCGGACTTTATTAAGACCTCCACCGGTAAGGTGCCGGTTAACGCCACGCTGGAGAGCGCTGAAATCATGATGAGCGTGATCCGCGATATGGGCGTGGCGAAGAGCGTGGGCTTCAAGCCGGCCGGCGGCGTGCGTACGGCGGAGGATGCGGCGCAGTATCTGGCGCTGGCCGATCGTCTGCTGGGTGAAGGGTGGGCCGATAGCCGCCACTTCCGCTTCGGCGCTTCCAGCCTGTTGGCTAGCCTGCTGCAGACCTTAGGCTATGATGCCAAGGGCACCGGCAGCAGCTACTGATGCGGGAACAGGCCGCCTGCGGGCGGCCTGACTGACGTCAAGGGCATTTACCTCTCACGGATCGCGCAGACGATCCTAGCCTAATAATCAGTCTAACAGGGGGTTACCTTGTTTCTGGCTCAAGAAATTATCCGCAAAAAGCGCGACGGCCATGCGCTGAGCGAAGAAGAAATTCGCTTTTTCATCAACGGGATCCGGGATAACACGATCTCCGAGGGACAGATCGCCGCGCTGGCGATGACGATCTTTTTCCACGATATGGCCATGCCGGAGCGCGTGGCGCTGACCATGGCGATGCGGGACTCCGGCACCGTGCTGGACTGGAAGTCCCTGAATCTGAACGGGCCGATTGTCGATAAGCATTCGACCGGTGGCGTGGGGGACGTGACCTCACTGATGCTGGGGCCGATGGTCGCCGCCTGCGGTGGCTATGTGCCGATGATCTCCGGTCGCGGCCTCGGGCATACCGGCGGCACGCTGGATAAGCTAGAATCGATCCCAGGGTTCGACATTTTCCCGGACGACAGCCGTTTCCGCAGCATTATCGCCGATGTCGGCGTCGCCATTATCGGGCAGACCAGCTCGCTGGCGCCGGCGGATAAGCGTTTTTATGCGACGCGCGATATCACCGCGACGGTCGACTCTATCCCGCTGATCACTGCCTCTATTCTGGCCAAGAAGCTGGCCGAGGGGCTGGATGCGCTGGTGATGGATGTGAAGGTTGGCTCCGGCGCCTTTATGCCGACGTTCGCGCTGTCTGAGGCGCTGGCGCAGGCGATCGTTGGCGTGGCCAACGGCGCAGGCTGCCGCACCACGGCGCTGCTGACCGACATGAATCAGGTGCTGGCCTCCAGCGCCGGTAACGCGTTGGAAGTGCGCGAGGCGGTGCAGTTCCTGACGGGCGAGGCGCGCAATCCGCGTCTGTTCGAGGTCACCATGGCGCTGTGCGTTGAGATGCTGATCTCCGGCAAACTGGCCGCAGATCAGACGGAGGCCCGCAATAAGCTGCAGGCGGTACTCGACAACGGTAAGGCGGCAGAGATCTTTGGCCGAATGGTGGCGGCGCAGAGCGGTCCGTGTGACTTCGTTGAGCGCTATGACCACTATTTGCCACAGGCAGTGCTGTGCAAACCGGTATTTGCCGAACAAGCTGGTATTATCACAGCAATGGACACCCGTGCGCTGGGGATGTCCGTTGTCGGGCTGGGCGGCGGTCGCCGTCAGGCCAGCGATAGCATTGATTACAGCGTAGGGCTAACCGAGATGGTTCGTCTGGGTGATTCGGTCGATGGGCAGCGCCCGCTGGCCGTGGTTCATGCCCGCGATGAAGCGAGCTGGCAGCAGGCCGCCGAGGCGGTGCGCGCCGCGGTGACGCTGGGAGAGCGTGCGCCTGAGCCGACGCCGGTGGTGTATCGCCGTATCACGCAGTAAGGGTTACGCCAATACCAAACCGAGTCTGATGATTTTGGCCCGTTCGCGCCGTCCCCGTGACGCCGTTCGGGCGCTTGGCGCGCAAGCGCGGGAGAGTAAGATGAAACGTGCATTTATCATGGTACTGGATTCCTTTGGCATCGGTGAGGCCAAGGATGCAAAAAGCTTTGGCGACGAAGGCGCCGATACCCTGGGCCACATTGCCCGTGCCTGTGCACGCGGTGAGGCTGATATCGGGCGCCAGGGGCCGCTGCATCTACCGAACCTGTGCCGTCTGGGGCTGGGTAAAGCTGCGTTGGCGTCAACCGGCCGTTTCCCGGAAGGGTTGGATGAAAACGCTGAGATTATCGGTGCCTATGGTTATGCCAACGAACTCTCCTCTGGTAAAGATACGCCGTCAGGCCACTGGGAAATCGCCGGTGTCCCGGTGCTGTTTGACTGGGGGTATTTCCACGAGCATCAGAACAGTTTCCCGCAGGCGCTGCTGGATACGCTGGTCGAGCGCGCCAATCTGCCGGGTTACCTGGGCAACTGCCACTCGTCCGGTACGGTGATCCTCGATCAGCTGGGCGAGGAGCACATGAAGAGCGGTAAGCCGATTTTTTACACCTCCGCAGACTCGGTGTTCCAGATCGCCTGCCACGAAGAGACATTCGGGCTGGAAAGACTGTATGAATTGTGCGAGATTGCGCGCGATGAACTGAACAAGGGCGGCTATAACATCGGGCGCGTTATCGCCCGGCCGTTCGTCGGCGACAAAGCCGGTCATTTCCAGCGCACCGGCAACCGCCATGATCTCGCGGTAGAGCCGCCGGCACCGACCATGCTGAAGAAGTTGGTGGATGAAAAGCAGGGCGAAGTGGTATCCATCGGTAAAATTGCCGATATCTATGCCAACGTCGGTATCACCAAGAAAGTGAAGGCGACCGGTATCGATGCGCTGTTTGACGCCACGCTGCAGGAGATGCGTCAGGCGGGGAATGACACCATTGTCTTTACTAACTTCGTCGACTTCGACTCCTCGTATGGTCACCGTCGCGATGTGGCTGGCTATGCCGCCGCGCTGGAGCTGTTCGACCGCCGTTTGCCGGAGATGCTGGCGCTGGTGAAAGAGGATGATATCCTGATCCTCACCGCGGACCACGGCTGCGATCCGACCTGGCATGGCAGCGATCATACCCGCGAACACATTCCGGTGCTGGTCTACGGGCCGAAGGTGAAGCCGGGCTCCCTGGGTGAGCGCGATACTTTCGCCGATATCGGCCAGACCGTCGCCCACTATTTCGGGCTGTCGCCGATGGCTTACGGTAAGCCGATGTTCTGATTGTCAGCGCCATCCATGAGGATGGCGCTTTCTTGTCTATTGCGTTAAGAGAGAAGGATTAAAGTTATGGCTACGCCGCATATTAATGCCGAAATGGGTGATTTTGCCGATGTCGTTCTGATGCCGGGCGATCCGCTGCGTGCGAAACACATTGCAGAAACCTTTTTGCAGGATGTCCGCCAGGTCAACAACGTGCGCGGTATGCTGGGGTTCACCGGGACCTATAAGGGCCGTAAGATCTCCGTTATGGGCCATGGCATGGGGATCCCCTCCTGCTCCATCTATGCCAAAGAGCTGATCACCGACTTCGGCGTGAAGAAAATCATCCGTGTAGGCTCCTGCGGCGCCGTCCGTATGGACGTGAAGCTGCGCGACGTCGTGATCGGTATGGGCGCCTGCACCGACTCCAAGGTGAACCGTCTGCGCTTTAAAGACAACGACTTTGCCGCCATCGCTGACTTCGACATGGTGCGTAATGCGGCCGATGCCGCCAAGGCGAAGGGGATCGATGTCCGCGTGGGCAACCTGTTCTCCGCCGATCTGTTCTACTCTCCGGATCCGACCATGTTCGACGTGATGGAGAAATATGGCATTCTGGGCGTAGAGATGGAAGCCGCCGGGATCTACGGCGTAGCCGCGGAGTTTGGCGCGAAAGCGCTGACCATCTGCACCGTTTCTGACCATATCCGTACCCACGAGCAGACCACGGCCGCGGAGCGTCAGACGACGTTCAACGACATGATCGAAATCGCGCTGGAGTCTGTGCTGCTGGGTGACCAGGAGCAGGCATAACGCGCAGCGCGTTCGCCGCGAGCGTAAGGGGACCCTAGGGGTCCCCTTTTTGTTTTTGTGCAGCGATAGGTAATACCATCATCGTTGCTTCTGTCAGAGGCTTGCCTATTTCCCCTAGACTCTTTATGTTTATTAGCGTGATTAAATGTTAATAAAACGTGAGGGTGTAAGCATGCGTAAGAGCGTATTGGCATTGGCGGGTTTGGCGATGATGGCGGGCAGTGCCCTGGCACAGGCGGCCAGCGTAAGCGAAGATATGGATGTCATCAATCAAAGCTATCGACAGGCGCAGCAGGCAACGACGGCGCAGGACTTTAAGCAGGCGCTGACGGCGATGCGTGCGGCGGCGACGGCGGCGAAGTCAGAGGCACCCAGCAAGCTGCAGGGACAGGCGTCTGACAGTGCGGACATGAAGGATTATCGTCACGGTCTGGATCTGCTGATCGGTCAGATAGACAAGGCGGAGAAGCTGGCGGACGCTGGCCAGCTGGATCAGGCGAAGACCGAGGCGCAGCAGATGCTGCAGACGCGCAACGTCTACCATAAAAAGTACCGTTAAGCCTCGATGCATTGGGATGCCGTCGTGCGCCTGACGCACTGGAGCGTGGCGCTGGGCTTTCTGTGTAACCGCCTGTATCTGACGGTGCCCGGTAGTACGCCGCACCAGCTCATTGGCCTGACGGTTGCCGGGCTGGTGCTGCTGCGCCTGCTGTGGGGCGTGACGGGGGCGCGTGGGGCGGCGCGTCTGTCGGCGTTCATTCCAACGCCGAGTGCGCTGATCCACCATCTGCATGAGCTGCGCACCCGTACGGTGCCGCAGGCGCCGCACCACAACCCATTGGGCGCAATCGGTATCTGGGCAACCTGGCTGCTGCTGTTACTGATTGCGCTGACGGGCTGGGGGCAGGGGAACGACCTGGCTTTTCGCTGGCCGCTGGACGTATGGCATGTTTGGTTGGTCGATGCGTTGACGCTGGTGGTTTGCGTGCACATCGCGGCGGTATTTGCGATGTCGTTTTGGCTGCGGCGGAATCTGATCGGCGCGATGCTGCCGGGGCGCCGCGGCGGGGAGTAGGTCGTCGTAAACGCCCACCGCGGCGGGCGTGAGCCTTAGCGCAGCAGCTCGCCGGCCGCCTCCGGCTGGTACAGCAGCGCCAGCACTTCAATATGGGTCTGATTGCCGTTGGGCAGCGTCCAGCGAATCGCGTCGCCGACGCGCAGCCCCAGCAGCGCGGCGCCGATCGGCGCCATCACGGACAGACCGTCTTCAGCGCTATCCTGCAGATGGGGATACACCAGGGTGCGGACATGCTCTTCATTGGTATTCAGATCGCGGAAGCGTACGCGGCTGTTCATGGTCACGACGTCGGCGGGCATCGCCGCCGGTGCCAGCAGCTGGGCGCGATCGAGCTCTTCATTCAGCGCCTGGGCGACGGGCTGAGCGGCAAAGGCCGGCCGCTCCAGCAGCCTGTCGAGGCGTTCAGCGTCCAATTCATTGATGATAATGGCTGGTCGGGACATTGTTCTCTCCATGGTATGACGCATGGCTGCGTCCTGTCTCGTCACAAAAGAAAACCCTCACCGTTCCGACATGGGCGGCGAGGGCTATTCATGATGCGATCATAGTAAGCCGATAGGGCTTTTAAAAGAGAGCTGGCTCACAAATTGGGGAGTCCCCGGCCGGCCGGGGCTACTCTTCGTCGAAGCCGGCGTTGAACAGCGAGACGACGGCGTCCAGCGCCTGGCGCTCGTCTGGGCCGGTGGCCTGAATCTCTATCTGCCCCCCCTGCGCGGAGTCGAGCATCAGTAGGGCTATCACGCTGTTGGCTTCGGCCTCGATGCCGTTTTCATTGCGCAGAATGACGTCGGCATCGAAGGTTTGCACCAGCTCGAACAGCTTCATGGCCGGGCGGGCATGCATACCCAGGCGGTTTTTGATCTCTACGGTTTGCGTCACGCTCATGGTCGGCCTACCTGCGTTTTTCCAGGGTGCGGTGACGGGACTGCACGTTCTTGCCGCGCGAGCGGAAGTAGTCCGCCAGCTGCTCGGCGACGTAGACCGAGCGGTGCTTACCGCCGGTGCAGCCGATGGCTACCGTCAGGTAGCTACGGTTATTGTTCTCCAGCGCTGGCAGCCACTGTTCAAGGTAGCTGCGGGTCTGGTAGATAAAGTTGTGTACCTCGGTGTGGCGATCGAGGAACGCCGCCACCGGTTTATCTAGCCCGGTCATCGGCCGCAGCTTGGGATCCCAGTGGGGGTTAGGCAGGAAACGGACATCGAAAACATAGTCGGCGTCGATGGGAATACCGTGTTTAAAGCCGAAGGATTCGAATACCATGGTCAGCTCGCGCTCGCGCTTGCCCAGCAGACGGGCGCGCAGCATCTCCGCCAGCTCATGCACCGACATTTCCGACGTGTCGATGATGAGATCGGCGCGGGAACGCAGCGGCTCCAGCAGCTCGTTCTCCTGATCGATGGCGTTTTCCAACGACAGGTTTTTGCTGGACAGAGGGTGTAGGCGCCGGGTATCGCTGTAGCGGCGGATCAGCGTATTGCGATCGGCATCAAGGAACAGCAGCTGCGGCGTAAAGCTCTCCGGCAGATGGTCCATCGCCGTTTCCAGCACCTCCGGCGATTCGGGCATGTTACGTACGTCAATGCTGACCGCCGCGGAGGTATCCCGGGTGGCCAGCGTGCGCGCCAGCTCCGGCAGTAGCTCGACCGGTAGGTTATCGACGCAGTAGAATCCCATATCTTCCAAGGCGCGTAAGGCCACGGATTTCCCTGAACCGGAACGGCCGCTGACAATCATCAGCACCATATCACCACTCCCCTGTTGTTATTGTTACGCGGGTCGGTATTGCCTGCCCACTCATCATACTATCAAGCCCGGATCGTCAGCGATAGCCTCGGATCGCGCGGGCGAGGATCATTCGGTGATGATCTGGTACAGATCTTCATCGCTTTGCGCCGCGCGCAGGCGGCGGCAAACGCCCTTATCCGAGAGCTTTTGTGCCATCAGCGATAGGGTTTGCAGGTGTGTTTTGCACTGATCTGCCGGCACCAGCAGGGCAAACAGCAGGTCGACCGGCTGATTGTCAATGGCGTCGAAGTTGATAGGCTGATCGAGGTGAATAAAGACGGCGATGGCGCGCAGGGTATCCTCTTCCAGCTTGCCGTGGGGGATAGCGATCCCGTTGCCGATCCCGGTACTGCCCATGCGCTCCCGGGTCAGGATGGCGTCGAAGACGACCTGAGTCGGCAGGTTGAGCTGGGCGGCAGCCAGTTCGCTGATGATTTCCAATACGCGCTTCTTGCTGGCGCAGTGGACGGCGTTGCGCGTGCATTCAGGAGTCAGCACGACGCTTAAGGGCATAGTTAAGTCATTACTCATGGTGTTTTTTCAAAAAGGCTGCTGTGTGCCGGCGACGCGGAGCCCCTAAGGCTTAAACGGCCCACCCTTGCAGGGTAGGCCGCCGGTCGGTAGGCTGGCGTGCCAGCCATAAGGCAGTGTTAATGTTGTTTCAGTTTGTCTTTATGCTTGTTTAACTGGCGGGCCAGTTTGTCTATCAGGATATCGATAGCGGCGTACATGTCTTCCTGCTGGGCCGAGGCGTGCAGCTCTCCCCCGTTGATAAACACCGTTGCTTCGGCGATATGATCGACCTTTTCAATACTGAGAGTGACGTTGACCTGATTGATCCGGTCAAAATACTGCTCAAGTTTGGCAAATTTCTCGCTGACAAACTGACGGATAGCGTCAGTAATTTCAAGATGGTGTCCAGTAATGTTGAGCTGCATCATGTCTTCCTTCTCGGTGTGTCACACCAGCTGCTTACGCTGGTTAGACGGTGGAATGGACAAAGACTCTCGGTATTTTGCAACGGTACGCCGGGCGACCATGATACCCTGATCCGCCAGCAGGGTGGTAAGTTTGCTGTCGCTCAGAGGCTTCGCCGGATTTTCCGCCGCTATCAGTTTCTTCACCAGTGCCCGGATCGCCGTGGAGGAGGCTTCGCCACCATCCTCGGTATTGACGTGGCTGGAGAAGAAATACTTCAGTTCAAAGATCCCCCGCGGGCTGTGCAGGAACTTCTGCGTCGTCACGCGGGAAATCGTCGACTCATGCATCTCTACCTGCTGCGCGATGTCGGCCAGCACCATGGGCTTCATCGACTCTGCGCCGTGCTCGAAAAATGCCTGCTGCTGTTCGACGATACAGCGGGATACCTTCAGCAGGGTATCGTTACGGCTTTCCAGGCTCTTAATCAGCCACTTGGCCTCCTGCAGATTGCTGCGGATAAACTGGCTATCGCTGTCGCTGCGTGCCTGGGCGCCCAGCGCCGCGTAGCGCTGGTTAATGTGCAGGCGCGGGACGCTGTCCTGATTGAGCTCGACTACCCAGCGTCCCTGGTGCTTATGGACCAGCACGTCGGGGATAACGTAGTCGGACTCGCCGGTATTAATCGAGAGCCCTGGCCGCGGGTCGAGGCTCTGAATGAGCTGCATCGCCTCCTTGAGCACCTCTTCCTTTAGCTTAGTCGAACGCATCAGATTTCGGAAATCGTGATTGCCCAGCAGATCGAGATGGCGATCGACAATGCTGCGCGCCTCGTTTAAATAGGGGGTATCTGGCGCAAACTGGGAGAGCTGCACCAGCAGGCAGTCTCGCAGGTCGCGGGCGGCAACCCCGACGGGATCGAAACGCTGAATGCGCTTTAGGACGGCTTCGACCTCCTCCGGCAGCGCGTGCTCATCGCCGAGGCTCTCCAGGATCTCCTCCAGCGAGGCCGTGAGGTAGCCGGTGTCATCGACGGCATCCACGATGGCGGTCGCAATGGCCAGATCCGTTTCGCTGAAGGGGGTAAGCTCGACCTGCCACATCAGGTAATCCTGCAGGGTCTGGGTCGTTTCCCCCTGAAACACCGGCAGTTCGTCGTCGTGGTAGTCGGTTCCTGTTCCTGAGGGGGTGCCGGCGGTGTAAATTTCATCCCAGCTGGCGTCCAGCGGCAGCTCATCCGGCATTTCGCGCTGTTCTAGCGCATCGCGGGTATCAAGCGGGTCGTCGTCATCGCGTGCGTCGGCATCATCCTGCACGCGCTCGTCGTCGGCGCTATCGCCGTCGGCTTCGTCATTCGGCTCCAGTTGCTCCAGCAGCGGGTTACTTTCCAGCGCCTGCTGGATCTCTTGCTGTAGCTCCAGCGTAGAGAGCTGCAGCAGGCGGATAGCCTGTTGCAGCTGTGGCGTCATGGCCAGCTGCTGGCTGAGTCTGAGTTGCAAGCCTTGCTTCATAATCGCGCGTTCTGTTCCTTGATTGCTGACAGTGGTGGCCGGTGGTGCGCAGCGGCGCTCGCCGGCGAAAAAACAAAGAGTCGGCATGGCAAGGCGCCCCTAGCGGATATGACGCCTCGCCAATTTACAGCCGGAACTCTTCACCCAGATAGACGCGTTTGACCTGTTCGTCGGCCAGGATCTCGTCGGGAGAGCCGTAGGCTATCAGATTACCCTGGCTGACGATGTAGGCCCGCTCGCACACGTCCAGCGTTTCACGCACGTTGTGGTCGGTGATCAGCACCCCGAGGCCGCGATCGCGGAGGTGTTCGATAATTTTTTTGATATCGATAACGGAGATGGGATCCACCCCGGCAAAGGGTTCGTCCAGCAGAATAAACTTGGGGTTGGCGGCCAGCGCGCGGGCTATCTCCACCCGGCGCCGTTCGCCGCCGGAGAGGGATTGCCCCAGGTTATCGCGCAGATGGGCGATATGAAACTCTTCCAGCAGCTCATCGGCCCGATCGGCGCGCTGCTCTGCGTTGAGATCGTCGCGGATCTCCAGCACGGCCATCAGGTTATCGTAAACGCTCAGGCGGCGGAAAATGGAGGCCTCCTGCGGCAGATAGCCGATGCCGCGACGGGCGCGGGCGTGCAGCGGCAGCAGGCTGATGTCATCGTCATCGATGATGATGCGCCCGGCATCGCGCGGCACGATACCGACCACCATGTAGAAGGTGGTGGTCTTTCCGGCGCCGTTCGGGCCGAGCAGGCCGACGATCTCGCCGGAGTTTACCGTCAGACTGACGTTCTCTACGACCCTGCGCCCTTTATAGGACTTGGCCAGGTTTTCCGCAATTAATCTTGCCATAACGAATCAGTTACTCTTCTTCTGAGGCGCCGGTTTGGCGTTGCCTTTATCTTGCAGCTGGGACGGCAGCAGCACGGTCGTTACGCGCTTGCCTTTATCGCTGAAGGCCTCCATCTGCTGCTGCTTCACCAGATAGGTAATCCGATCGCCCTCGATGTTGCTGTCGAGCTGCTTCAGAAAGGCCTTTCCGGTCAGAATGACATAGTCTTTGGCCAGTTCATAGCGCAGCTGTTGGCTGTGACCCTCGACCGGCTTGCCGTTATCCTGCATCTGATAGAAGGTGACCGGGTTACCGTAGGCCTCAACGATTTCGCTACCCTGCTGTCCGTTAGGGCGGGTGACGACCACCTTATCGGCGGTGATCTTGATGGTGCCTTGGGTCACGATCACGTCGCCGGTGAAGGTGGCGACGTTGCCCTGCATATCCAGCGACTGCTGCATCGAGTTGATGTGGATCGGCTGATCGGTATCACCGGTAACGGCCAGCGCAGAGGCACTGGCGCTCAGCAGGGCGCCGGCAAGGATCAGATCACGCAGTTTAAGGGTGCTTGCTTTGAATTTCATAATAGGTGTTTACCTTGTCAATCAACCGTGCGGTTTTATCCCGCATATTTCCGCGCATCTTCAACCCATGAGAGGTGAAATTGCTGCCGTACAGCGTGACCTCATCATCCGAGCTTATGTCCTGAGTAACCAGATTCACCTGCGCATTATCGGTGGTAATCCTTTCCAGTTGCGAGGTCGGCGTCAAACTATTGACCTCTACATTTCCATAGAGATACAACATGTTATCGTTCGTTAGCTTGGCCTTGTCAGCGCGAACGGACCAGGTCGCTGCGGCCTGGGGATCGAAGGTCGTCAGCACCGGCCGGGTAAACCAGGTCACGCCCTGTTCGCTGTAGTGCTGTACATCCTGCGCCACCAGCTTATAGCTCAGCTTGCCGCTGGGATCGTAGACGACGGTCAGGGTGTGCTGGCTCTGGTAGTTCGGCGTATTGGGATCCAGCGTCGTCGGCGCGCCGTCGGGCGAGTTATCCGCCAGATTCCAGCCAATCAGCGCCAGCGCGATCAGGGTCAGCAGGATGATCACCCAGCGTTTGCTCGTACTCATATCGACAGCCCTTTGGCTTGATCCAGGTTGCCCTGGGCCTGCAGGATAATGTCGCACAGCTCGCGCACCGCACCGCGGCCGCCGGCGATGCGGGTGGTGTAGTGCGCGTTGGGCAACAGCAGCGGGTGAGCGTCGGCGACGGCGACGGACAGTCCGACGCGTGCCATCACCGGCCAGTCGATCAGGTCATCGCCGATATAGGCCGCCTGATGGGGGGCCAGCTGCAGATCGGCCAAGATGCGCTCAAAGGCGATAAGCTTGTCGGACTGCCCCTGATACAGGTGCCGGATACCCAGCGTGGCGGCCCGATCGGCCACCAGCTGCGAACTGCGACCGGTGATGATCGCCACGTCAATCCCCTGGGTGACCAGGCAGCGAATGCCATAGCCATCGCGGACGTTAAACGCCTTCAGCTCTTCACCCTGGTTGCCCATGTAGATCAGCCCGTCGGATAAGACGCCGTCCACGTCGCAGATCAGCAGGCGGATCTGCGCGGCGCGCGCCATGACATCGGCGGAAACCGGTCCATAGCAGGTGGCAATCGGGGAGGTATTCTGTTGCATGCAAGCTCCGTTTCTTCAGACTACGCCGGCGCGCAGCATATCATGCATATGCACCACGCCGATCAGCCGATCGTTTTCGGCGACCAGCAGCGAGGTGATGTGGCGATCCTGCATGAGGTTCAGGGCATCGACCGCCAGCGCCGTGGGACGAATGCGGATCCCCCCGCGGGTCATGACGTCGGCGATTTTGGCATTATTTAAATCAATGCCCATATCGAATATACGGCGCAGATCACCGTCGGTAAAGATCCCGTCAATATGTGCATCGGGGCCGCAGATGACCGTCAGCCCCAGGTTTTTGCGGGTGATCTCCAGCAGGGCGTCGCGCAGCGAGGCCGTTGGCGAGACCGTCGGCACCTCGTCTCCGCTGTGCATAATATCGCTGACGCGCAGCAGCAGCTTGCGGCCCAGCGCGCCGCCGGGGTGAGACAGGGCAAAATCTTCCGCGGTGAAGCCGCGCGCCTGCAGCAGCGCCACGGCCAGGGCATCGCCCATCACCAGGGTGGCGGTGGTGCTGGTGGTCGGGGCCAGGCCCAGCGGGCAGGCTTCCTGCGGAACCCGGATGCACAGGTGGATATCGGCCGCGCGGCCCATGGCGCTGTCCGGATTGTTGGTCATGCAGATCAGCGTGACGCTCTGGCGCTTAAGGACCGGAATGAGCGCCTGGATCTCTTGGGATTCACCGGAGTTGGAGATAGCCAGCACGACGTCGCGCGGCTCTACCATGCCCAGGTCGCCATGGCTGGCTTCGCCCGGATGGACAAAAAAGGCGGAGGTGCCGGTACTGGCGAGGGTGGCGGCAATCTTACGCCCGATATGGCCCGATTTGCCCATCCCCATGACCACTACCTTACCGCTGCAGCGCAGCATGGCCTCACAGGCGCGGCTGAAGTCCTGGTTGATGAAATGGTCCAGCTGCGCCAGTCCTTCTCGCTCGATACGTAGGACATCTTTCCCTGCCTGCTGAAAATCAAAATCCGGCTGAAATTCCATATGTGACATTTTGTTTTCTCACGTCTCGCAAAACCACTGACTCGGCGGATCCTGCCCGGGGAGTCAATCCCAATACAACATCAGCGAAGGCTGCGTATACAGCAGCCCGATATAGGCGATAAACGCACACAATAGCAGCGCGCCCGCGAGGCGGCCGATGCTGTGCCTACGCCGTAGGCACAGCAGGGTCAGCACCAGCGTAAAGGCCAGCATAACCCAGTAGTCGCGGGCGAACGCGGCGCCGTCGATGAGGGGATTGCGCGGGCCGATTAATGCCGGTATCCCCAGTACCACCAGAATATTGAAGGTGTTGGAGCCAATGATATTCCCCAGTACAATATCATGCTCGCCCTTTATGGCGCCGGCGCAGGCCGTTGCCAGCTCCGGGAGGCTGGTGCCGACGGCGATCACCGTCAGGCCGATGATCAGTTCGCTGACGCCCAGATAGCGGGCCAGCACCGTGGCATTGTCGATCACCATGCGAGAGGCCAAGGGCAGGATAATGAACCCGAGCGCCATCCACAGCAGGGCGACCGGTAGACCGGTATCCCGCGGCAGCTCCGCGATCTGCTCTCGGGCATAGCTATCCTGACCGCCCGGCATTACCCTGTGGGCCATTTTAAGCATTAGCCATAAGAATGCGCCGAAAAAGGTCATTAAAATAGCACCATCAATACGATTAAGCTGATTGTCATACAGCAAAAAACCGCACAAGATAGTGGCCCCCAGGGTCAGGGGCAGTTCGCGACGCAGGATATCGGAGCGTACGGACAGTGGGCGGATCAATGCCGCACAGCCAAGGATTAGCAAGATATTGGTGATGTTCGACCCCAGAACGTTACCAACGGCCGTATCTATTTGATTATGCAGAGTTGCAGTCAAGGATACGGTCAATTCGGGCAGGGATGTTCCCATACTGACGATGGTCATGCCGATGACCAGCGGAGCCACGCCCAGCGCATGCGCAACGGCCGCTGCGCCGTACACCACACGGTCTGCGCCATACACTAAAAGTAGTAAACCGATGAGCATTAGCAGGGTGGCGAGCAGCATGCAGGATCCTTGGGTGAATGAAGTCCGGACCTCAGTGTCCGGCGACACAGTTTCTAACGTCTAACTGAACGCGGTCAGTCGGCCACCGATACCGCTGGCAGTAAGTAATTCACTTAATTTTGACGGTAGGCGGGATAAAAGTAAAACTTATGCTGCTATCAAGGCGGGAAATTCACTGTCTGAATGTCATAGTGACGAAAAAATAGCATTAATAACCTAGAAAAAGCACGTGGCTGTGTTTTGCTTGAGTTAGCTGATCAATAACCAGGAATAATTGTGGATGAATCATCAGGAAAATAATCTGGTGGATATCCGTGGAATGAGCTTTAGCCGCGGAAATCGCCAGATTTTTACCGACATTAATCTGACCGTTCCGCGCGGGAAGGTGACGGCGATCATGGGGCCATCGGGGATCGGTAAAACCACCCTGCTGCGTCTGATCGGCGGCCAGCTGCGTCCGGACCGCGGGGAGATTTGGTTCGACGGAGAGAATATTCCGGCGCTCTCCCGCGGCCGACTGTTTGAAGCGCGTAAGAAGATGAGCATGCTGTTTCAGTCCGGCGCGCTGTTTACCGATCTCAGCGTGTTTGACAACGTGGCCTTTCCGCTGCGGGAGCATACGCGGCTGCCGGAGAGCCTGCTGCGCACCACCGTACTGATGAAGCTGGAGGCCGTGGGGCTGCGCGGTGCCGCCGACCTCATGCCCTCCGAGCTGTCCGGCGGCATGGCGCGCCGGGCGGCGCTGGCCAGGGCTATCGCGCTCGATCCGCAGATGATCCTGTTCGATGAGCCCTTCGTCGGCCAGGACCCGATCACCATGGGGGTGCTGGTGAAGCTGATCGACGAGCTGAATCACGCGCTGGGCATCACCTGCGTAGTGGTATCGCACGATGTCCCCGAGGTGCTGAGTATCGCCGACCATGCCTATATCGTGGCGGAGCAGCGCGTCATCGCGCACGGCGATCGGCAGGCGCTGCGTGCGAATCAGGATCCGCGGGTGCGCCAGTTCCTTGACGGCATCGCCGATGGGCCGGTGCCTTTCCGTTACCCGGCGGGTGACTATCGCCATGCGCTGCTGGCATCGGGAGAGGGCTCATCACATGTTGCTTAATGGACTGGCGGCCTTTGGACGCCGTGGCATTCGGGTCTGCGCCGCCTTCGGTCGCGCGGGACTGATGCTCTTCAGCGCGCTGGTTGGTCGGCCAGAGCCAGGCAAGCAGTGGCCGCTGCTGCGCCGCCAGCTGTACAGCGTCGGGGTTCAGTCTCTGCTGATCATCATCGTCTCAGGGCTGTTTATCGGCATGGTGCTGGGGCTACAGGGGTATCTGGTGCTGACGACCTACAGCGCCGAGGCCAGCCTGGGCATGATGGTGGCGCTGTCGCTGCTGCGCGAACTGGGGCCGGTGGTGACCGCCCTGCTGTTCGCCGGACGCGCCGGTTCGGCGCTGACCGCGGAAATCGGCCTGATGAAGGCGACGGAGCAGCTCTCTAGCCTAGAAATGATGGCGGTTGATCCGCTGCGGCGCGTGGTCGCGCCGCGCTTTTGGGCTGGGGTGATCAGCATGCCGCTGCTGACGGTGATCTTTGTCGCCGTGGGGATCTGGGGCGGCTCGGTGGTCGGCGTAGATTGGAAAGGCATCGACGCGGGTTTCTTCTGGTCGGCGATGCAGGGGGCGGTGGACTACCGCACCGATCTGCTGAACTGTCTGATCAAGAGCCTGGTATTCGCCATTACGGTCATGTGGATCGCGCTGTTCAACGGCTATGATGCGGTCCCCACCTCGGCTGGGATCAGTCGAGCGACGACGCGTACCGTCGTGCATGCGTCGCTGGCGGTGTTAGGGTTGGATTTTGTGCTGACGGCACTGATGTTTGGGAATTGATGCAATGCAAACGAAAAAAGCTGAAGTGTGGGTCGGTCTGTTTATGCTGATCGCCCTGTGTGCCGCCGTTTTCCTCTGTCTACAGGTGGCCAACGTGAAATCGCTGGGGAGCGAGCCGACGTATCGCCTGTACGCTACGTTTGATAACGTCGGCGGCCTGAAGGCGCGCTCTCCGGTGAAAATCGGCGGCGTCGTGATTGGCCGGGTGGCGGAGATTTCGCTGGATCCTCAGACCTATCTGCCGCGGGTGGCGATGGACATCGACCAGCGCTACAACCATATTCCCGACACCAGTTCCCTGGCGATCCGGACCTCTGGCCTGCTGGGAGAGCAGTATCTGGCCCTCAACGTCGGGTTTGAAGATCCGGAGATGGGCACGGCGATTCTGAAAGACGGTGGCACTATTCAGGATACCAAGTCAGCCATCGTGCTGGAGGATTTGATCGGGCAGTTCCTGTATAAGAGCGGCGGCGAGAACGGTAACGCCTCCGCCAGTACCGCTCCCGCCGGCAATACGCCGGCGCCTGTCGCACATTAATCACAGCGAGGATGTTGAACATGTTGAAACGTATTGTGATGGCCGCGCTGCTGTGCGTGGCGCCCTGGTTCTCCGCGCAGGCCAGCGCCGCGCCGACGCTGGACCAAAGCAACCCTTATACCCTGATGAATCAGGCCGCCGCCGCGACCTTTAGCCGCCTGAAGAGCGAGCAGCCGCGTATCAAGCAGGACCCCGACTATCTGCGCACGATCGTGCGTGAAGAGCTGATGCCCTATGTGCAGGTGAAGTACGCCGGGGCACTGGTGCTGGGCCAGTATTACCGCGGCGCGACGCCGGCGCAGCGCGATGCCTACTTTAAGGCTTTCCAGAGCTATCTGGAGCAGGTGTATGGCCAGGCCCTGGCGCTGTATCATGGCCAGCGCTATGAGGTGGCCGCAGAGCGTCCGCTGGGCGATGCCACTATCGTGACTATCCGGGTCACGATCTTTGACAATCAGGGGCGCCCGCCGGTGCGTCTGGATTTCCAATGGCGTAAAAATACCCAGACCGGCCATTGGCAGGCGTTTGACATGATTGCCGAGGGGGTCAGCATGATCACCACCAAACAGAACGAATGGGCCGCCATTCTGCGCGAGAAAGGGGTCGATGGCCTGACGCAGCAGCTGATCGTCGCGGCCAAACAGCCCATTACGCTGGACACCAAGCAGTGACAGCGCGGGGTGAACTGCGCTGGCGGCGCGTCGACGCGACCCTGTACCTGCAGGGGGCGCTGGAGTGCGATTCGCTGGATGCGCTCTGGCAGCAGCGCCAGACGCTGCTGACGGACATCACGTGTGTGGATATCAGCGAGCTGTCGCGGGTGGATTCGGCGGGGCTGGCCCTGCTGCTGCATGTGCAAAACCTGCGTCCGGAGACGCCGATACCGCTGCGGGGCGTCAGTGAGCGCCTGCGTACCCTGATAACCCTGTATAACCTGCAGGATATCGTAGTGTGCGCGGCGCCCTCGGCTAACCTTGCGTAATCCCTCGTAATAATCATCAAGCCCCCGTCAGCGGCGCCGATGGGGGCTTTTCACTGTTTAAGCCGACGCCACTTTCCTCTAATATGTACAGCCTATTCGCCTATTGCATAGGCTTGGTAACCCGAAAAGAATCGAACGCCATGAATAATGATCAAATCAAAGACGTGCTGATGAAGGCATTGGCCCTGCAAGAGGTCCATGTCACCGGTGACGGTAGCCATTTTCAGGTTATCGTAGTGGGTGAGCTGTTTGCCGGGATGAGCCGGGTTAAGCAGCAGCAGGCGGTTTACGCCCCGCTGATGGAGTACATTGCGGACAACCGTATTCATGCGCTGACCATCAAAGCCTATACGCCCGACGAGTGGCAGCGCGACCGCAAGTTGAGCGGTCTGTGATTTTGCGCCGTCGGCCAACGGGCGGGCGGCGGTAGATAACTGATTAAGCGAGAACGCAATTAAATGGATAAATTTCGTTTGCAGGGGCCGACCCGTCTCGACGGTGAGGTGACAATTTCCGGCGCCAAGAACGCTGCCCTGCCGATCCTGTTTGCCGCGCTGCTGGCTGAAGAGCCGGTAGAGATCCAAAATGTACCCAAGCTGCGCGACATTGACACCACCATGAAGCTGCTCAGTCAGCTGGGGGCCAAGGTTGAGCGTAACGGCTCGGTGCACGTCGACGCCAGCGGCGTCAACGAACTGTGTGCGCCCTATGAACTGGTGAAGACCATGCGTGCCTCGATTTGGGCGCTGGGGCCGCTGGTGGCGCGCTTTGGCCGCGGCCAGGTCTCGCTGCCGGGCGGCTGCGCCATCGGGGCTCGCCCGGTGGATCTGCACATCTCCGGCCTCGAGCAGCTGGGGGCGGAGATCCGCCTGGAGGAGGGCTACGTGAAAGCCTCCGTGCAGGGGCGTCTGCAGGGGGCACATATCGTGATGGACAAGGTCAGCGTTGGCGCAACCGTGACCATCATGAGCGCCGCCACGCTGGCGCAGGGCACCACTGTGATTGAAAATGCCGCTCGCGAGCCGGAGATCGTCGATACCGCTGGCTTCCTGAATACGCTGGGCGCGAAGATCAGCGGGGCCGGAACCGATCGCATTACCATTGAAGGGGTCGAGCGTCTGGGCGGTGGGGTTTACCGAGTGCTGCCGGATCGCATCGAAACCGGGACGTTCCTGGTGGCCGCCGCGGTCTCACGCGGGCGCGTCGTCTGCCGTCACACCCGCCCGGACACCCTGGATGCGGTGCTGGCCAAGCTGCGTGAGGCCGGGGCGGATATCGAGGTGGGCGAAGACTGGATATCGCTGGATATGCACGGCCAGCGCCCGAAGGCGGTCACGGTGCGCACCGCGCCCCATCCGGGGTTCCCGACCGATATGCAGGCGCAGTTCAGCCTGCTGAACCTGGTGGCGGAAGGCACCGGCGTGATTACGGAAACCATCTTTGAAAACCGCTTTATGCACATCCCTGAGCTGATTCGCATGGGCGCGCACGCGGAGATCGAAGGCAACACCGCTATCTGTCACGGCGTTGAAACGCTCTCCGGCGCGCAGGTGATGGCGACGGATCTGCGCGCCTCCGCCAGCCTGGTGATCGCCGGGTGTATCGCGCAGGGCACCACGCTGGTAGACCGGATTTATCATATCGATCGCGGCTATGAGCGGATCGAAGACAAGCTGAGCGCCATGGGCGCCCGGATTGAGCGCGTGGGCGAATAATCGCCGCCGCTGAATGAAACAGCCCCCGCCGTCAGGCCGGGGGCTTTTTTATGCGCTGAACGGCGCCGCGGACGCCGGTGCGCGGTGCTTCAGCGGCAAGGAGAGATCAGGACGTATCCGGTAACGTTGCTGGCGGTTATTTTGCCCAGGACAAGGCGCGAGCGGCGAGCTTTGGCGGGCCTAAATACACCGTGAGTAACGCCGTACGGGGCTAAAATAGCCCCAGCCCTGCGGGGCGCGTGTCAGAAGCACGAACGCTGCGTTGTCAGACTTGAACATAGTCCCACGATGTCCTGCGCTCGCCGCCTTGATTACGCGCGTCTGACCCCGCGCCGACGACGCGCACCGTTACGGGATGCGCCCTAGTCTACATTGGGAAACTCGGCGATGGTCACGTTCAGCTTCAGGCGCTCGCCGTTACGCATGATGATGACCGGCACCTCGCTGCCCGGGCGGATTTCCGCTACCTGATCCATCGTTTCCGTGGCGCTGATCGCCGGCTTCCCGTTGACGTTGAGGACGATATCGCCAGGGTGGATCCCCGCCAGGGCCGCAGGCCCGTTTGCGGCGACGCTATTGACGATAATCCCCTGAATACGCTCGGCGCTGGCCGGCTGATTACGCACCGGCACGATCTCCCGCCCGCCGATGCCGATGAAGCCGCGGATCACCCGGCCATCGCGGATCAGCTTGTTCATGATCTTGGTGGCGAGGGCGGTGGGAATGGCGAACCCGATGCCCTCCGGCGTCTCGCCGTCGTTGCTTTTATCCAGGGAGAGGGTATTGATACCGACCAGCTCGCCGAGGGAGTTGACCAGCGCCCCGCCGGAGTTGCCGTGGTTAATGGAGGCATCGGTCTGTAGGAAGTTCTGATGGCCGTAGGTGCTCAGGCCGACACGTCCGGTGGCGCTGATGATCCCCTGCGTCGTGGTCTGCCCGATGTTATAGGGGTTGCCGATGGCCAGCACCACGTCACCGATATGCGGTACCCGCTTGGGATTAATGGTGATCACCGGCAGGTTACTGGCCTGGATCTTGAGCACCGCCAGATCCGTCAGGGTATCGGAGCCGACCAGCATCGCCTCGAACCAGCGGCCATCCTGCAGGGCGACCACGATCTGATCGGCGGCGCTGACCACATGCTTGTTGGTCAGGATATAGCCTTTCTCATCCATGATTACCCCGGAGCCCAGGGTTTTGATCGCCAGCCCGCTGTTGCTGCCGCTCATGCTGCCGTTATACACGTTGACCACCGCCGGCGCGGCGCGTCTGACCGCCGCATTATAGCTTACCGGCTGCTCTTCGAAGCTCGCCTCGCTGAACAGCGGCATCAGGCCGTGGGGGCGCAGAGAGGGAAGAGCAATCATCAATACGATTGCCACGGCCAGACCGAGCAGAGTGGAGCGCAGCAGTTTTACCAGCATGGTTATCAACGTAGAGCGGAAAGGGTAATCGCAAGAATAACAGAGAAACGGGGAGTGGGGCAGCGCCCGCCCCCCGATTTTGTGCAGGCCATCAACGCAGCAGGAGGTACATGCCTTCGCCGCCGCGGATCAGATGCAGCGCGATAACCGGCGGGTCGCCGGCCAGCGCGCGGCGCAGGGCGGTGATATCGCGGGTGCGCAGGCGGTTGACGCCGATGATCAGATCCGCCTTATGCAGACCGATCTGCGCCGCCGGTGACCCTTTTTCTACCGTATCGATACGGATCCCCGGCGCTCCCTGGGCCTCTCCGGGGCTGAGGCTCGCCCCGGCAAGCGCCGGCGTCAGCGTCTCTCCCTGCACGCTGGCCAGCGCATGGTTTTCCAATGTCACGGTGACGTTCATCGGCTTGCCGTTGCGCAGCAGCCCAATCTGCAGCGCGGTGCCGGGCGCGACGGATCCCACCTTGGCCCGTAGCTCGGCGAAGCTGGTGATCGGGGTACCATTGAGGGAGATCAGCACATCGCCGGCCCGGATCCCGGCGCGCGCCGCGGCAGATTTGGGTAAGACCTCATTGACGAAGGTGCCGCGCGGGCTGTCCAGCTTGAAGGCGTTGGCCAGATCGGCGGTCATATCACGGCCCCGGATCCCCAGCACGCCGCGCTTGACCTCGCCGTATTTGATCAGCTGATCGCTCAGGCTGCGCGCCATATTGCTGGGGATCGCAAAGCCGATACCGATGTTGCCGCCGGCGGGGGCCAGGATCGCGGTATTGATCCCGATCAGCTCGCCCTTGAGGTTGACCAGCGCCCCGCCGGAGTTGCCGCTGTTGATGGCGGCGTCGGTCTGAATAAAGTTTTCCGGCCCCTCCAGATTGAGCCCGCTGCGCCCCAGCGCAGAGACGATGCCGGCGGTGGCCGTCTGCCCTAGCCCAAAGGGATTGCCGACGGCCACGGCAAAGTCACCGACGCGCAGTTTATCGGAGTCGGCCAGGGGAATGGCCGTCAGATGACGGGCATCGATCAGCTGGAGCAGCGCGATATCAGAGGCGGCATCGCGGCCAATCAGTCGGGCTGAGTACTCCCGCCCATCCTCCAGCTGTACCCGGATCGATTGGGCATCGCGGATGACGTGGTTATTGGTCAGCACGTAGCCTTTATCCGCGTTAATGATAACGCCGGAGCCGAGCCCCTCCATGCGGCGGTGGCGCGGCGTCTGCTTGCCCTCGACATAGACGCTGACCACGGCCGGCAGAACCTTGGCCAGCATAGGCGCCAGGCTGGGCAGCGCCTGGCCGTTCAGGGTCGCCGGCAGCGATGCCTGGGCGGTGGGCAGCGCGCCGAGCGACAGGCTCAGGGCAAGAAGAAGGGGAAGCGATCTGCGGGTCATGGCACCATCCTACAATCTGTGGCGCAAGGGCTGCGACGGAGTAAGGGAAAAAAGATGAAGCGGCGGCGCCGCGCGCGATGACGCGTACCGCCGGACGACGGGCTATCCAGGGTACGCGCAGGGCGCATCAGCGCCGTCGGGCGGCGCTGATGCGGTTAATCGTGGCGGTCGGCGCGCAGCAGGCCGGAGGCGCCCTCGGAATAGTCGCGCGGCGGGATCTCGACCGGCGCCTGATCGTTATCCGCTTCCGTCAGACGGTAGCGGAACGGATTATCATGCGCAGGCATATCCGGCAGCAGATTATTTGAGCTGGTCGCCATGTGCTGATACAGCTGACGGTAATCTTTCGCCATATTGTCGAGCAACTCGGCGCTGCGGGCAAAATGGTTGACCAGCTCCTGGCGGTACTGATCCAGATCGGTTTTACTTTTCTCCAGCTCATCCTGCAGCGTTTTCTGCTGGCGCAGTTTCCGGTTACCAAAGCGCATCGCCAGCGCACCGATGATGATGCCGACAACCAAACCAATAAGCGCATACTCCCAAGTCATGGTGACTCCTATTGTCTGAACAATCCTGCTCGTGTGATTACGCAGTTACGGGACATTCCCTAATACCCACACTATAACCGCTAACCGAGCCAGAGTGGAATCCCGTCGCTATTTTGCATATGGTTATGACTCACTGAAGGGGATGACGCAGGCGTTTAGCGCGTCGTCCATAATGCAGAATAAGGATACCCGCGCCGATGTCCTCGCCCTATGCTCTGACGCCCGATACGCCGCTGGCCCGCTACCGCGCGGCCCTGGCCGCCGGTGACTATCAGCCGGACGCCGCTCAGCAGAGAGCGGTGGAGGCGCTGGATGAGATCCATCGTCAGTGGGCGGTGCGCTGGCATACCGCCGGGCCGGCCGCGTGGCGGACGCGGCTGCCTCACTGGCTCGGTGGGCGGCGTACCGCGGAGCCCATCGTTGGGCTATATCTGTGGGGGGGCGTTGGCCGGGGAAAAACCTGGCTGATGGATCTGTTTTTTGACACCCTGCCAGGACAGCGCAAGCAGCGTCTGCACTTTCACCGATTCATGCTGTGGGTGCATGAGTCGCTGGCGGATAAACAGGGACAGGCCGATCCGCTGTCGGCGCTGGCGGATGCGCTGAAGGCGCAGGCGGATGTGCTGTGCTTCGACGAATTTTTTGTGACGGACATCGGCGACGCCATGCTGTTAGGTACCCTGCTGCCGGCGCTGTTCACGCGCGGGGTGACGCTGGTCGCCACGTCCAATATTCCCCCGGCGCAGCTCTACCCCAACGGCCTGCAGCGCAGCCGCTTTCTGCCCGCCATCGCCCAAATCCAGACGCACTGCCAGGTGCTGAACGTCGACGGGGGCACCGATTACCGCCTGCGCACCCTGACCCAGGCGCACCTGTACCTGACGCCGCTGGGGGCGCGCACAGAACAGGCCATGGAGGCGTTGTTTCTACGCTTGGCCGGTCAGACGGGGCAGATCGGCGGTACGCTGGCGATCAACCACCGCCAGATGCCGGTGCTACGGCGCGCAGAGGCGGTGGTGGCGCTGCATTTCTCCGCGCTGTGCGAGGCGCCCTGCAGCTCACGGGATTACATTGCGCTGGCTCAGCACTATCATACGGTGCTGTTGCACGGGGTCAGCGCGATGGGGGCCGACCGTGAAGCGTGCGCACGGCGTTTTCTGGCGCTGGTGGATGAGTTCTATGAGCGCCGGGTGACGCTGATTATCAGCGCGACCTGCGATATGTTTGGTCTTTATCGCGGCGAGCGCCTGGCGTTTGAATATCAGCGCTGCCTGTCCCGCCTGCAGGAGATGCAGAGCGAAGCCTACCTGAGCCTGCCGCATCGGCCATGAGTGCGCACGGGAGGTATCGCCGCGCGCGGGCAATAAATTCCATCGCCGTGCGAAAAAGCGATCGATCTTTGAGGCCGACTTCTCTATAATCTCGCGACCCCACGTTACAACAAAGTTTTTTTCCCAAAAACTTTATGTGCCGGCATGGCTCTATTCGAAGGGGTAGGTTTGCTGGACGATGGTCGTGTGAACCTCAACACTGAAAATCGAAGCGTTGTGTTCACCAACGTGTAACTAAAAATTGGGTAAGCTTTTAATGAAAACTTTTACAGCTAAACCAGAAACCGTAAAACGCGACTGGTATGTTGTTGATGCTACCGGCAAAACTTTAGGCCGTTTGGCAACTGAACTGGCTCGTCGCCTGCGCGGCAAGCACAAGGCGGAGTATACCCCGCATGTGGATACTGGTGATTACATCATCGTTCTGAACGCAGAAAAAGTTGCCGTAACGGGTAACAAGCGTCTGGACAAGAAGTATTTCCACCATACTGGCCACATCGGCGGTATCAAAGAAGCGACCTTTGAAGAGATGATTGCTCGCCGTCCTGAGCGTGTAATTGAAATCGCGGTTAAAGGCATGCTGCCGAAAGGCCCGCTGGGTCGTGCAATGTTCCGTAAACTGAAAGTTTACGCGGGCAACGAGCACAATCACGCGGCGCAGCAACCGCAGGTTCTGGACATTTAATCGGGATATAGGCAATGGCTGAAAATCAATACTACGGCACTGGTCGCCGCAAAAGCTCCGCCGCTCGCGTATTTATCAAACCGGGTAGCGGTAAAATCGTTATCAACCAGCGTTCTCTGGAACAGTACTTCGGTCGCGAAACTGCCCGCATGGTAGTTCGTCAGCCGCTGGAACTGGTCGACATGGTTGAAAAACTGGATCTGTACATCACTGTTAAAGGTGGTGGTATCTCTGGTCAGGCAGGTGCGATCCGTCACGGTATCACCCGCGCTCTGATGGAGTACGATGAAACTCTGCGCTCTGAACTGCGTAAAGCTGGCTTCGTCACTCGTGACGCTCGTCAGGTTGAACGTAAGAAAGTCGGTCTGCGCAAAGCACGTCGTCGTCCGCAGTTCTCCAAGCGTTAATGGGTTTCTGCTTCGGCAGATCCTTAATGCTAAAAAACCCGGCCTGGCCGGGTTTTTTTATTTCCGTACGGCGTTGGTTTATTCGCTGTAAAGGATTTTATCCATGAAATCATTATCTGCCCCCCACAAGTACGCCAATTTCTGGTAAACTAGCATTCACTTTTGTCTCCTGTTGCAACGTATAAAATTTGAGCGCCGCAGGTCGGGATAAGTCAATGTTTCCGTTGTCTTGCCTTTTTGCGCCCGTAACTGTGCAACAGGCGCTGCGCGTCTCTCTATGTAGAGCCTGACGGGCACCTGTTCATACCGTTTTCTAGATAAACTTGGAGGTTTTCATGGCTGTCGCTGCCAACAAACGTTCGGTAATGACGCTGTTTTCCGGGCCGACCGACATCTTTAGCCATCAAGTACGCATTGTCCTGGCTGAGAAGGGTGTCAGCGTCGAGATCGAGCAGGTGGATATGGACAATCTGCCGCAGGATCTGATCGACCTCAATCCCTACCGCACGGTGCCGACGCTGGTTGACCGCGAGCTGACGCTGTATGAATCTCGCATCATCATGGAATACCTTGATGAGCGCTTTCCGCATCCGCCGCTGATGCCGGTCTACCCGGTTGCTCGCGGTGAGAGCCGCCTGTTTATGCACCAGATCGAGCGCGACTGGTACTCTCTGCTGTACAAGATCGAAAAAGGCAGCGCTCAGGAGGCGGACGCCGCCCGTAAACAGCTGCGTGAAGAGCTGCTGGCGATCGCGCCGGTCTTCGCCCAGAAACCGTACTTTATGAGCGATGAGTTCAGCCTGGTGGACTGCTATCTGGCGCCGCTGCTGTGGCGTTTGCCGGTGCTGGGCATCGAGCTGAGCGGCGCTGGTGCCAAAGAGCTGAAGGGCTATATGACGCGCGTCTTTGAGCGCGATGCTTTCTTGGCCTCGCTGACCGAGGCTGAGCGTGAAATGCGTCTGCATACCCGAGGCTGATGATGGAGCTGTCGCAAATGTCACCGCGCCGCCCTTTCCTGCTGCGCGCTTTCTATGACTGGCTGCTGGATAATCAGCTGACGCCGCATCTGGTGGTGGATGTACACTGCGCCGACGTGATGGTGCCGATGGAGTACGCGCGCGATGGGCAGATTGTCCTGAATATCGCGCCGCGCGCCGTGGGTGGGCTGGAGCTGGCCGATGATGCGGTGCGCTTTAACGCCCGCTTTGGCGGCGTACCGCGTCAGGTATATGTGCCCATGGCGGCGGTGATGGCTATCTATGCGCGTGAAAACGGCGCCGGTACGATGTTTGAGCCAGAGGCTGCCTATGAGCAGGATGGCGATGAGACGCGCGCCGAGACGGAGAGCGACGAGCCGGCCATGACGCTGATCGACGGCGATCGTTCGCCGGATAACGAAGCGCCCGCTGATGATGACGGCGGCGATGAGCCTCCGCCGCGCGGCCGTCCGGCCCTGCGCGTGGTTAAATAACGTAAACGTTAATAGAAACCGGGAGCCGAACCCGGTTTTTTTTTGTCTGTTGAAAATCCCCTGCTAGGCAGGGGGTTTTGTTTTGTTTTCGCGTAGCCCGCGGGGAAAAGGAGAAAAAAGTGTGATGCCCCACATAGGGGGAGCAGGGCGATCACACGTCAAAGAGGATGGCGGACATCGCCGGCAGGGGTATGCCGAGAGCCATATCCAGACTGCTGTTATTTCTCTTCCTTAAGACAGTCGCGGTGCAGTTTTACGACGACTTTCCGAATGGGGTCTGACGTCCGGCTGATACAGCCGGGCTTATGGGGTTCTCCGGGGAGAAAGACCGCAAACATCCCCGGCGTCATGATCAGGCGCTGCGGCTGCGCCATGGCGGCACACAGCTGATAGTCTCCCTCCTGCTGGTAGGGTTGGCATTCGCGCGCCTGGCCTGCCAAGGTAAAGTCGATACGCTCTTCGCCCTCCAGCACCAGCTGAATATCCAGATAGTCGCGGTGTATCTCGCCCTGTTTCTCCTCCGCACGCTGTGGCGTTAGCGTCATGACATTCATATACAGCCGCTCGCCGTCGATGGGGTGCGTACCGTTTTCCAGCTGCGCTGCGCCGGCCTCCAGCGCGCGCTGCAGCGCTCGGCGAATGGGGGTAGGCAGGTCGCCGCGCTGGGCTAAATCATCAATATGTCCAAGTATCATGCCGTTTCTCTCCGACTCCAGAGTGCCGCACCGATCAGGCCGGCATCGCGTTGATGGCGGGCTGAATACAGCGTGGCGTGGTAAGCGTGCGGCATCTGCCGCAGAAAATGCTGAACCTGATCCAGATAGCCTGGTGCCAGGCCGACGCTGCCGCCGATCACCGCGCACTGAATATCCAACGTCGCCCGCAGATCGGCGATCAGCTGAGCGATCGCCTGAGCCGAGCGAGCGATGAGCCGCTGTGCCTGGGCATCGCCCGCGGCGGCCCGTTGAAAAATAGCGCGGGCATCGAGACCGACCAGATCGTCCTGCGCCGCCGCGGCGATGGCCCGCCCTGAGGCAATGGACTCGACGCAGCCGCTGCGACCGCAGCCGCAGCGTGGCCCCGCCGGATCGGCCAGGGTATGGCCAATGTGGCCAGCGAAGGCACCGCGCCCGATCTGAAGGCGGCCGTTGAGCACCAGCCCGCCGCCTACGCCGGTCGATACCGTAATGAACGCCATATCCTGACCGCTGGGCGTCAGGGCAAGGTACTCAGCCCAGGCCGCGGCCTGGGCGTCATTGAGAAGATGGCAGGGCAGCGCGCTGAGCCTCTCAATGCACTCCTGCAGCGGAAAACGGTTTAGTCCGCCCAGGTTATCGGGGTTCAGGGCGCTGAGGATCCCCTGATGAATAATGCCGGTAGAGGCGACGGCAACCCTATCAGCCATTCCGCGATAGCGCGTGATTAGCTGGGCGAGCGCCTGCGTTAGAGCCTCCGGGTCACCGCTGGCCGGCGTGGCAGCCTCGACGCGTTGGCTCAGCTGGCCATCGACGTCGACCAGCGCCGCCGCCAGCTTGGTTCCGCCCAGATCAATGGCCAGCGTATTCATGATGCGCCTCCGCCTGGAGAGCCTGGCAATACCATTGACAGATGTGCTCAATGCGGGTGATAGCCGAGCCGACGGTGACGGCCCAGGCCCCTTGGGAGAGCGCCTGCGCCGCCTGCGCCGGCGTGTTGTAGCGCCCTTCGGCGATCACCCGGCATCCGGCGCTGCTCAGCGCGTGCACCAGCGCCAAATCTGGCTCGCAGGGCGTCTCTCCGTTGGTGTAGCCGGAGAGCGTGGTGCCGATAAAATCGCAGCCGAGATGCTGACAGTACAGCCCATCCTCCAGCGAGGAGCAGTCGGCCATCGCCAGACGTCCATGGTGCTGTATTCGCGCCAGCAGGGCCTCTCGCTGCTCCGGGCGGGGGCGCAGGGTGCCGTCAAAGGCGATGATATCGGCACCGGCCTGAACCAGATCGTCAACATCGCGCAGGAAAGGAGTAATGCGTACCGGCGAGTCATCCAGATCGCGTTTGATGATCCCGATAATCGGCAGGGTGACGCGCGGGCGCACCGCCTGCAGGTTGGCCACGCCTTCGATACGCAGCGCGGCGGCTCCCGCCTGGGCAGCGGCCGCGGCCATCGCGGCGACGATCTCCGGGCTATCCATCGGGCTATCCGGCACCGGTTGGCAGGAGACGATCAGGGCACCGTTGCGTTGAATATGCTGTTGTAGAGTGGTGAATACAGACATGGCACCTCACCTTGATTACGCTTTAGAATTGAACTCCATATGAATTTATATTATGGAGCAATACTCCATCAAGGTAAAATGCAGCAAAGCGTGAGTAGGGTCAAACTATCGTCCGTGAGCGTGTGACGAGGGAGGGCGGTGGCGGAGTTAAACTCCGCCAGTGGTTTAGCGGGGGGTAGAGGCGGTAGGGTCTGCGGGCATCGCGCGGCGGCGCAGCAGGTGGATAGCCCAGGCTACGCTCATGATCACCAGGATCGCAAAGCACAGCGCAAAGGCCAGGAAACAGGCCTGCGCCATATTCATAAACTGCATGGAGGGGATCAGATACCAGCCCTCAGCCTGCACGTACATGTCGATAAACCACTGCTGTACGCTGTCCAGCGCCACGCCCTGTGGCACCATCGGCGCATCGTAGCCGCAGTCGCCGGTCGGCTTAAACCAAGAGGGGGCCCACTCGGCCAGGGGCAGCCCGAAGGGAAAGCTGGGATCGGTGGAGCATCCCTGCACGCCAAACAGCGCGTCTGGACTGTGCACCGCATGGTGGATCCCATTCAATTTGATGGAGTACCCCATGCCGATGATGGCGCCATAAAAGGCGGCGATACAGCCGAACAGCTTCAGCGCCAGATTGCGGGGGTTGATCGCCGCGACCAGTCCGCCGATGACCATGACAAACATGGCAAAGCGGATATAGACGCACTGTTCGCAGGGGGCCATGTACAGGTAGATCTGAAAAAAGGCGTGCGCCAGGACGATCAGCCCGCCCATGGCCAGGGCCATCAGCAGCCAGAGAAAGCGCTGCTCCTGCCAGCGAACCAGCGTTTCGACCGGATTTTGGCGTAGGTCACTCCACATTTTTGCAAACATAGCGATCATCCTTAGGCTACTTGGCAGCCAGTTCTTTGACTAAATCGGCCATGGAGTCAACGGATTTGATGCTCTTGGTCATGATCAGGTATTTACCGTTGACCACATAGGCCGGTACGCCCTGGATCTTGGCGACGTCGTAGGCGGAAGCCTTCCATTCACCCAGGGTCTTTTGCACCGCGGGATCTTTCAGCCCCCCCTCCAGATCGGCTTGGCTTAGGCCTGCGGCGTCCAGCCCGGTTTGGGTAAAGGCAGCCGGATCCTTGCCATCCTTCCAGCGCTCTTTTTTATCATGGTAGGCCGCGTAGTAGGCAAACTTGGCCTTTTTGAACTGAGAAGCGTCATCGAAGATGGAGACGCCGGCGGCGCGATCCTTATTGAGCAGTACGGCGAGAATTTCACTGCCCTGTGGCCCATAGACCCCCTTGGTATCCAGGTGGTACGGCTCGAAGCGTACGATATCCTTAACCTTGTCGCTGACGGGGCCGGTGACCGCTTTGTCATACTTGTAGCAGAAGGGGCAGTCGTAGCTGAAGACCTTGATCAGGGTCTTCTGGGCATTGGGAATCGGCTTTTCCAGCACCACGTAGTCCGTGCCTTCGCTGAAGGCGGCGGCGCCGAAGGCGCAGGTCAGCAGCGTGGCGCCCAGCAGGGCTTTAAGGTGTGTTTTACCCAGGGTTAAATGCATAGTGGAGACTCCTTTCCTAAAGCGATACGGAATGGGCGTACCCAGGGGGCACGCCCATGGACGTTACAGGAACAGCCCCTGCGGTCGGATCAGCGCCGCACGGTAATGGGTTTGGTTAGCCTTATCGGACAGGACGTCCAGCTCGACCTTGACCTCTTTGGTCTTATAGTCGATCTCGTTCAGGCGACCGGTGGTCGGCTGGCCCGGCTCAAACAGATTGGTCGAGCCGCCGAAGCTGAACATGGTGTCGCGATCCGGCTGGTATTCGACGATCGAGGTGATCGGGTTGTACCATTCATAGCCGCGATCCTTGCCATACTCCCAGAGCTGCTGCACGGTCATATTCTTTTCATCGATCTTGTACTCCACGATGCGCGAATATTTCATGGTGGGCAGCGCCGGCTGCTCCAGGTGGCGGCCATCGCCGTTGTCGAAGACCGTCAGGGTGCCCTTGGGCGACAGCCAGGCGGTGTGCTGGGTATAGGAGAAGTCGAAGTCGCTGTTCTCGCAGACGCCCTTGGCGCTGCAGTTCAGCGGTTTATTCTGCGCATCAACCGGCTTGAGCAGCTTGGCGGAGAGCTTCTCATTCCAGCCCTCAGCCGGTGCCAGGATCCACTTCACCTGCTTGTCGCGGCCAATTTTGATGACGCCCTGGTGACGGGAGGAGAGGATGATGCTGTCATCTTTGGGATCGTAGGCGATGGAGTTGACGTGGGCCCAGTTACGGCCTGGGCCGACGCCCAGCGCATCGCCAAACGGTGTATCCGGCTCCAGCTTGGCCTGCTTGCCCGCGTGATCCAGATCGACGTTAACGCAGACGGCGCCGGCATCGAGCGCGCCGAGCAGGCTGTCGCGCAGCGGATCGAGGATCAGGTTAAGATCCCAGACGTCGACCACCCGTCCCGCTTTGTCCACTTCTAGAATATGGTCGCGGATGGTGTGTACGCGCTGCCCATCGTCGCGCAGGTAGTTGCGCTTGCCGACGCGCAGCATTACGTTGCCGTTGGGGATCTCGATCGACTCATGGGTGGCGTCGAGGTAGCCACGCGGTAGGCGGTGATTATTCAGTACCTGACCCATCATGTCGAACTCGTACCAGTGCTGCCCCTGAACGGCGGTAAAGGTTCCGCGTGGCGTCTCCCGGATCCCCATCAGGTAACCGCGCTGGTTGATGTCAACATCATGGCCGTTATAGAGCGTATCTTGATTCAGCCACCAGCGATATTCACCCTGGGTGTCGACAATAAAGGTAAAGGGCGCGATATCGAATGGCAGGGATCCGGTCGCTGGGCTCGCATCCAGCAGACCGGCATTTTTATCTTTTTCGCCGCTCCAGTGCAGGTCAGATCCCTGTGGGGTAAAGGTATGGGTATTGACTAAATAGAGACGGTCCTCAAACCCCTTGGCGACTTTAACCGGTTTCACCGGCTGTAAATCGGTGAGTGAGCGGTTATCCATATATTTATTGACGATGGCAGAGGTTCGGATGGTATAGGCATCTTTTTTGAGTTTGCCGCCCTCTTTATATTCAACTGTGACCTGGTTATCATGTTTTTGATACAGACCAAAAATGGGAATGCCATCATAGGTTAACAGGGACTGTTTACCGACGGGATAACTGACGGCAACGCCATTTTTCCCTTTCCCTTGCACGGTAACGTTGACGTCGGAGATGGCGTGTCCATTCAGATTGATTAATGCCGTGAGCGGTGAATTGCCATAGGGGTCAACGACGACGGCGCCGAGATTACCGACGGCCGGCGCTGCCGGCATACCGGCGGCGTGAACTGCGGGAGAGACGGCGCCGATGGCGAATGCAATGGCACCTGCGACCAGCGTTTTTCTGGTTGTGCTGAGCATGGTATTCTCCTGACTTTGCAATAAATCCATTTTTATCATCAGTGGACAGCCCACGTTGGGTTGCATGCCGTCCGCGCTATCCCAAAAGGGGAATTCGGTATCTTCTACGCCGCGGGGCGCAGGATAAATAGGGCGATGATGAGCAATGATGGATGGCTATCATTGTCGTGATAAACAGGGCTATTACGCAGGCGAATATATTTCGTTAAATTTAATCTTACTTGAATTATTTTTATTTGTTATTAATTAATCTGCTTGGTGATATGTATATGTTGGCGGCGCCATAGTATTATTGTTTGATACATATCACGTAATTAACCGCAGGCTTTATTTCTTTTATACCGATATTAGGTTATCTCTATTCGGAGATAAATGCTTATTTCCGGATAACGATCATGCGTAAAGTGGATAATGTTGCCGTAGACAGCGAGCTATTGGCCCTATTCCGTGCACTGGCGGAAACCGGCTCTTTGACGCAGGCCGCCGGCCGGGTTGGCCTGAGCCAAGCGGCGGCGAGCCGGGCGCTGAGTAAGCTGCGCGCCGTCTTTCAGGATCAGCTGTTTGTGAAGGGGGGCTATGGCATGCAGGCGACGCCGCGTGCCCGAGAGCTGATGCCGCGGGTCACCGCGGTGCTGCAGGCGCTGGATCATTTGACGATGCCCTATGAGTTCGATCCGCAGGCGCTGCGGCGAACCCTGTACCTGGGGGCGGTGGACAACGGTGTCTGGATGATCTTTTCACGGGTCGTTAAGTCATTGTTCCAGCAAGCGCCTAATGCGCGAATTGAGATCCTGCCCATCGGTGACGATCTGTTTTCCAGCCTGAAGTTCGGCCGTATGGATCTGGCCATTTATCCGCTGATCGATATTCCGCCCGATTTTCACGAGGCCAACCTGTTTAAGACCACCTTTTCCTGCCTGGTGCGTCAGGGGCACCCGCTGGCGCGTCAGATGCTGCGCGGTGAGACGCCGACCTTAGCGCAGATCAACGCCTATCGTCGGCTGCAGGTGAGCCTGCACGACGGTCAGCCTGGCGCTACGGTGGGGAACGCCGTCCATCGTCAGGGAAAAGACTATGATGTCGCGATGTCAGTGCCCTACTTTTTGGCGGCGCCGATGCTTCTATCGCAGACTGACTTTGTTCTGACCCTGCCCACCCAGACCGCTCGCCACTTTTCCCAGATGGCCAACCTGGCAATCCTCCCCTACCCAGATGGCGAGACCACCTTCTATACTCGGCTGATCTGGCATCATCGGGTACACCATGATCCGGTGATCCAGTGGCTGCGGACGCTATTTTTGCGCTTCGCTTCAGAGGAGGCGGCGCTGGAGAGCGCGCGGGATAACGCCGACGCCGCGGGATGCCGCGTCGGCGCTGAGCGCTACACGCAGAGATAGTTCAGGATGCCCTGAGCCGCTCGGCGTCCCTCTGCGATGGCGGTCACCACCAGATCGGAGCCGCGTACCGCATCGCCGCCGGCGAAAATCTGCGGGTTACTGGTCTGATGGGGGTAGTCGCCGTGGTCTGCGGCGACGATGCGTCCTTGGGCATCGAGATCCACGCCGTGCTCCGCCAGCCATGTCATGGCGTGCGGGCGGAAGCCGAACGCCAGTATCACCGCATCGGCCGCCAGCGTGACCTCGGCGTCGGGTACGAGGCGCACGGCGCGTCGGCCGGCGGCGTCCGGATCCGTCAGCGTCGTCTGTGCCATGCGAACGCCGCACACCCGCCCGGCGGCGTTGGTTTCAATGGCCAGCGGCTGCAGGTTGAAACGAAACGCGGCACCCTCTTCGCGGGCGTTTTTCACTTCGCGCCGGGAGCCGGGCATATTGCCCTCATCGCGGCGATAGGCGCAGGTGACCTGGGTCGCCCCCTGGCGCAGGGCGCTGCGTACGCAGTCCATGGCGGTGTCTCCCCCGCCGAGCACCACCACCCGTTTGCCATGCATGGAGACGTAGGGGGTCTGAGGATCCTCGGCATAGCCCATCAGATGGCGGGCGGTGGCGATAAGGTAGGGCAGGGCGGAGTGTACGCCGCTGGCCTCCTCCTGCTCCAGTCCGCCGGGGAGGGCCTGGTAGGTGCCGACGCCGAGAAAGACCGCGTCAAACTGGCTCAGCAGACTCTCCAGCGTGATATCGCGTCCAATCTCGGTATTCAGATGGAAACGGATCCCCATGGCGCTGAAAATCTCGCGCCGACGGACCATAACCTGTTTTTCCAATTTAAACGCGGGAATGCCAAAGGTGAGCAGTCCACCGATCTCCGGGTGGCGATCGAAGAGCTCGGCCTGTACGCCGCTGCGGGCCAGCACGTCGGCACAGGCAAGGCCCGCCGGACCGGCGCCGACGATGGCGACCCGTTTCCCGGTGGGCTGTACGCCGCTGAGATCCGGCATCCATCCCTCGGCCAGCGCTTTGTCGGTAATGTAGCGCTCTACGCTGCCGATAGTGACGGCACCGAACTCATCATGCAGCGTGCAGGCGCCTTCGCACAGGCGATCCTGCGGGCAGACTCGGCCGCACACCTCCGGCAGGCTGTTGGTCTGGTGGCTGAGCGTCGCCGCATCCCAAATACGCCCTTCGTTGGCCAGCTTCAGCCAGTTGGGAATGTAATTGTGCAGCGGGCAGCGCCATTCGCAGTAGGGGTTACCGCAGGAGAGGCAGCGATCGGCCTGCGCCTGCGCCTGGCCGTCGGAGAAGGGTTCATAGATCTCGATAAATTCGCCCTGGCGCTGCTTTAGCGGCTTTTTCGGCGGATCGATACGCTGTAGGTCGATAAACTGATAGACATTCTGACTCATGATTTCTCCGCCTCCTTATTGTGCCTGTACGCGCAGCTCGGCTGCGGAGCGGCTACGGTGTCCCAGCAGCGCTTTCACGTCGCTGGATTTGGGCTTGATTAAGACAAAGCGCGCGGCCCACTGCGGCCAGTCGGCCAGAATGGCCTCTGCGCGCCCGGATCCCGTCAGCCGAACGTGTTCGGTGATCAGCCCGCGCAGGTGCTCCTCGTGGATCGGCAGCGCCGCCATTTCCAGCACCTCAACCAGCTCGGCGTTGACGCGTTGGCGGAATTCGCCGTCCTCATCGAGCACATAGGCAAAGCCACCGGTCATGCCCGCGCCAAAGTTGATACCGGTGCGGCCTAACACGCAGACGATACCGCCGGTCATGTATTCACAACCGTTATCTCCGATCCCCTCAACGACGGTGAGCGCGCCGGAGTTACGCACGGCAAAGCGCTCGCCGGCGCGCCCGGCGGCGAACAGCTTACCGCCGGTGGCGCCGTACAGACAGGTGTTGCCGATGATGCTGGCCTCATGGCTGCGGAAGGCGGAGCCGACCGGCGGGCGGATGACGATACGGCCGCCCGCCATGCCTTTTCCAACATAGTCGTTGGCATCACCGGTCAGGGTCAGCTCAAGGCCCGCGGCATTCCACACGCCAAAGCTCTGGCCTGCGGTACCGCTAAACTGGATTTTCAGCGGCGAGGCGGCCATTCCCTGCTCACCGTAGCGTTCGGCGATGGCGCCGGAAAGCGCGGCGCCCACCGAGCGATCCGTGTTATGGATATCACAGAATAGCGCGCGTCCCTGACGGGTCGCGATATTGTCCTGTAGCTGAGACAGCAGGCTCTGGTTGAGCTGTCCCGGATCGAAGGGGGGGTTACCTTCGCTGCAGTACAGCCCCTTGCCCGGATGCGGCGTGGCCGTATGGAGCAGAGGTGCCAGGTCCAGGCGGCTTTGCTTGGCGGTCACTCCCTCCAGCACCGTCAGCAGATCGGTGCGGCCGATCAGATCCACCAGGCGGCTGACGCCCAGCTGCGCCATCAGCTCGCGGGTTTCCCGCGCAATAAAGTGGAAGTAGTGGGTCACGCGCAGCGGCAGGCCGTGGAAGTGGTCGCGGCGCAGCTTTTCATCCTGGGTGGCGACGCCGGTAGCGCAGTTATTGAGGTGGCAGATACGCAGATATTTGCAGCCCAGCGCCACCATGGGACCGGTGCCGAAGCCGAAGCTTTCCGCGCCGAGGATCGCGGCCTTGATGATATCGGCGCCGCTCTTCAGGCCGCCGTCCACCTGCAGGCGGATCTTATGGCGCAGTCCGTTGGCCACCAGCGCCTGCTGGGTCTCCACCAGGCCGAGCTCCCAGGGGCACCCCGCGTGTTTCACGGAGGAGAGCGGGCTGGCGCCGGTGCCGCCGTCATAGCCCGCGATGGTGATCAGATCGGCATAGGCCTTGGCGACTCCGGTCGCGATGGTGCCCACTCCCGGTTCAGAGACCAGCTTAACGGAGATCAGCGCCCGCGGATTGACCTGTTTGAGATCGAAGATCAGTTGTGCCAGATCTTCGATGGAATAGATATCGTGGTGCGGCGGGGGAGAGATCAGCGTGACGCCGGGCACCGAATAGCGCAGTCGGGCAATGTACGGCGTCACCTTATCGCCGGGCAGTTGCCCCCCTTCGCCCGGCTTGGCGCCCTGCGCCACTTTAATCTGGATCACATCGGCGTTGACCAGATAGGCGGGCGTGACGCCGAAGCGTCCAGAGGCGACCTGCTTGATACGTGAGGCTTTATCGGTGTTGTAGCGCGCCGGATCCTCGCCGCCCTCGCCGGAGTTAGAGAAGCCGCCCAGGCCGTTCATCGCCTGGGCTAGCGCCTCGTGGGCCTCGGGGCTCAGCGCGCCGATGGACATAGCCGCCGTATCGAAGCGTTGGAACAGGGCGCTTTCCGCCTCAACCTGCTCCAGCGCCAGGGGCTGCGCGACGGGGCGCAGCGCTAACAGATCGCGCAGGGTGGTGATCGGGCGCTGATTGACCAGGCTAGCGTAACGCTGGTAGTCGCGATAGTCGCCGCTCTGCACCGCCTGCTGCAGGGCCTGCACCACGTCGGGGTTGTAAGCGTGATACTCACCGTCGTGGACATACTTCAGCAGTCCCCCCTGCTCCAAGGGCTGGCGCGCCAGCCAGGCCCGGCGGGACAGATTATGCAGATCCTGCTGGAAGTCGCTGAAGGTCGCTCCACCGATGCGGCTGATGACCCCGGGGAAGCACAGATCGCAGATCGCGGGGTGAAGGCCGACGGCCTCAAACAGCTTGGAGCAGCGGTAAGAGGCCACCGTTGAGATGCCCATTTTGGACATGATCTTGTACAGCCCTTTATTGATCCCGTTGCGGTAGTTCAGCATGACCTGGCGATAGCTGCGCGCGATGGCTCCGCTGTCCACCAGTTTGGCCAAGGTTTCATAGGCCAGGTAGGGGTAGATTGCGGTGGCGCCAAAGCCAAGCAGCACGGCAAAGTGATGCGGATCGCGCGCGCCGGCGGTTTCGACGATGATGTTGGCGTCGCAGCGTAGGCTCTGTTCGACTAAGCGCCGCTGCACCGCCCCGACGGCCATCGGCGCAGGGATCGGCAAACGCCGGGCGCTGATGGCGCGATCGGACAGAACCAGCAGCACCGCGCCGCGGCGGACCTGGGCCTCGGCCTCGTCGCACAGGGCGGCGAGGGCCTGTTGCAGATCCTGTTGCTCGGGATCGAAGGTGATATCCAGGGTTTCGGCGCGATAGTGCTCTTTCTCCTGCCCGATCAGCTGGGCGAAGTCAGAGTAGAGCAGCACCGGCGACTTAAAGTTAAGGCGATGCGCCTGTCCCTCGGCTTCGCAGAAGACGTTCATTTCGCGCCCGATGCTGGTAGAGAGCGACATGACGTGGGCTTCGCGCAGCGGATCGATCGGCGGATTGGTGACCTGGGCGAACTGCTGACGGAAGTAATCATAGATGAGGCGCGGGCGGCTGGAGAGGACGGCAAAGGGCGTATCATCGCCCATTGAGCCCGTCGCCTCCTGGCCGTTTTCCCCCAGCACCCGCAGGATCTGGTCGATCTCTTCCTGACTGTAGGCAAACTGTTTTTGGTAAGTGAGCAGCGCCGCATCGTCCAGCGTGCGGCTGCCGACTCGCTCATCGGGCAGATCCTCAAAGGGGATTAGACGTCGGACGTTTTTCTCCATCCATTCGCGATAGGGATGGCGGCTTTTCAGATCGTCGTCGGTTTCCCGCGAGTGCAGGATCTGCCCGGCACGGGTGTCGATCACCATCAGCTCGCCGGGGCCGACGCGCCCTTTCTCCACCACTTCATCCGGCTGATAGTCCCAGATGCCCACCTCTGAGGCGCAGGTGATCAGCCTGTCTTTGGTTATTACATAGCGCGCCGGACGCAGGCCGTTGCGATCTAAGTTACAGGCGGCGAAGCGTCCGTCTGACATCACGATGCCGGCCGGGCCATCCCAGGGCTCCATATGCATCGAGTTAAAGTCGAAGAAGGCGCGTAGATCGGGGTCCATGTCCGGGTTGTTCTGCCAGGCCGGCGGCACCAGCAGACGCATGGCGCGCACAATGTCCATCCCTCCGCTTAACAGCAGCTCCAGCATGTTATCGAGGGAGCTGGAGTCGGAGCCGGTTTCGTTGACAAAGGGGGCTGCGTCCTGCAGATCGGGGATCAGCGGCGTCTTAAATTTGTAGGTACGCGCCCGAGCCCACTGACGATTACCGGTAATGGTGTTAATTTCGCCGTTGTGCGCCAGATAGCGAAACGGCTGCGCCAGCGGCCAGCGTGGCACGGTGTTGGTCGAGAAACGTTGGTGGAACAGGCAGATAGCCGACTCCATGCGCAGGTCGGCCAAGTCGTGGTAAAAGCGCGGCAGATCGGCCGGCATGCACAGCCCTTTGTAGATGGTGACCAGATTCGAGAGGCTGCAGACATAGAAATCCGGATCGTCGATGCGCTTTTCTATGCGTCGGCGGGCGATAAACAGCCGGCGCTCCAGATCCCGCGGGCGCCATCCGGCCGGAGCATTGATGAAGATTTGCGCGATATGCGGCATGGAAGAGAGTGCGATCTCACCCAGCACCTCTTGATTGACGGGGACGTCGCGCCACCCCACGATGGAGAGAGTCTCGTTTTGTAGCTCCTCCTCAACGATGCGCCGGGCGGCGCTGGCCCGCTCTTCGTCGCGGCTGAGGAACAGCATGCCGACGGCATAGTTCTTGGCCAGTCGCCAGCCACGCTCTTCTGCCACCATGCGCAGGAAGCGATCGGGCTTTTGTAACAGCAGGCCGCAGCCGTCGCCGGTTTTGCCGTCGGCCAGGATGGCACCGCGGTGCTGCATGCGCGCCAGCGCATGGATGGCGGTACGCACGACCTTATGACTCGGTTCGCCTTCTATATGGGCAATCAGGCCGAAGCCGCAGTTGTCCCGTTCATGGGATGCATCGTACAACATATTCAGTGAACCTCCCCAAGCTCTGCGCGGCCCCCCATCGCCGGGCGCAGCGGCCTGTGGCTGGCAGGTTCTCGGTCGTTTGACCGGGGGCGCCCGTCGGGCAGCCGCCTGCATCAGTATTCACAAGCACACTGTCACGCGTTGCGAGGGGATCGTAACTAACTGGATAACTATGATGTGATGTTGTGTCCATCCGGAAGGGTGTTATTTTTATTTCCGGCGGCATTTCAACTTATCGGGAAAGATTTCGCAGGTCAAATGTGGGCTGCATCACAGTTTATTGGGGGCCATTATGTGATATGGAGTTGATTTTTAATGAAAATATATAAAAAAGTGCCCTAATGTATCGCGGGAAGCGGTCCGAACGCGGCTACCGGGTAACACTGTCAAATGAGCCTGTTTGTTATTTTATATGCTATTTAAATAAATTACTTAAGATTAATATATCGCATATAGAGAAGATGTTGATGATTAATTTTGTTTTTACATCACGGACTTATTCCGGCGCGGATGGGCGCAGATCGCGGCGCTGCTCCGTGCGTAAAAATGAATTTAAAGTCACTTAAAGTGAATTTTGATACAGATATGGCGCAGGGGGATCTCCGTTGGCGCGTAAAAAAGCGGCATGGAGTATAATGGCGAAACTTGCCAGCGGGTTATATAAGGCCTCTTTTACTATTATGCAGTTGCAGCAATTGGTCAATATGTTCGGCGCCGACCTACAGCGCCGCTATGGGGAAAAAATTCATAAGCTCACGCTGCACGGCGGATTTAGCTGCCCTAATCGCGATGGAACGCTGGGCCGCGGCGGCTGTACGTTTTGCAACGTGGCCTCCTTTGCCGATGAACAGATGCAGCGGCGCAGCATCGCCGAACAGCTGGAGGCTCAGGCGCGCAAAGTCAATCGAGCGCGACGCTACCTGGCCTATTTTCAGGCCTATACCAGCACCTATGCCGAGGTCTGTATCCTACGAGATATGTATCGGGAGGCCCTGCAGCAGGCCGATATGGTCGGTCTGTGCGTCGGGACCCGTCCTGACTGCGTACCGGAGAGCGTGCTTGATCTGCTGGCGGAGTACCGTGAGCAGGGCTACGAGGTGTGGCTGGAGCTAGGGCTGCAGAGCGCTAATGATAAGACGCTGCGCCGGATTAACCGCGGGCATGATTTCGCCTGCTATCAGCGTACGACCCGCGCCGCCCGGGCACGCGGGCTGAAGGTATGCAGCCATCTGATCGTGGGTCTGCCTGGCGAGAGCCACGCGGACTGTCTCGACACGCTGCAGCGGGTGGTGGAGACCGGCGTCGAGGGGATCAAGCTGCATCCGCTGCATATTGTGACCGGCAGCGTACTGGCCAAGGCCTGGCAGGCCGGGCGCCTGCAGGATCTGACGTTAGAGCGCTATGTCCACACCGCTGGCGAGATGATCCGCCACACGCCGCCAGAGGTTATCTATCACCGTATTTCCGCCAGCGCCCGTCGCCCCACGCTGCTGGCTCCCCAGTGGTGCGAGAACCGCTGGACCGGGATGGTCGCCATTAATAACTATCTGCTAGAGTGCGGCGGGCAGGCTTCCGCGCTGTCGTAGCCTGCCCGCCTGCGCGGATTTTACGGTATGATTAATGACTTATCCTATTAGGCGACCGGCGTCGTCATATGGAGCCTATACAGGCGTATCGGCCCCGGTGGCATCGTTCGGCGCGCGCCGCCATCGGCTCCCGTCATGGCGTTCGCCGGGATAGGTTTACACCGAGACAATTGCCGGGGGAGTGCAAGATGAAACAAATTCGGGTATTGGCCCAGTATTACGTTGATTTAATGGTAAAACTTGGGCTGGTGCGCTTCTCCATCCTATTGGCATCGGCGCTGGTGCTGCTGGCCATGGTGGTGCAGATGGCGGTGACCATGCTCCTGCGTGGTCAGGTGGACAGCATCGACGTGGTGCGCTCGGTCTTCTTTGGCCTGCTGATCACCCCCTGGGCCGTCTATTTCCTGTCGGTGGTGGTGGAGCAGCTGGAGGAGTCGCGTCAGCGCCTGAGTAAGCTGGTGAATAAGCTGGAGGAGATGCGCCACCGCGATCTGAAGCTGAACCAGCAGCTCAAGGACAATATTAGCCAGCTTAACCAAGAGATTGCCGATCGCGTCAAGGCCGAAGAGGCCCGTCTGCAGGTGCTGGATACCCTGCAGCACGAGATCGATCAGCGCGAGCTGGCGCAGGTAGAGCTGGAGCAGCAGTCGGCGCTGCTGCGCTCATTCCTCGACTCCTCTCCGGATCTGGTCTACTACCGCAATGAAGACGGTGAGTTTTCCGGCTGCAATCGGGCGATGGAGCTGCTGACCGGTAAGAGTGAAAAGCAGCTGATCGGACTGACGCCGCGCGACGTGTACGATCCGGACATCGCCCAGAAGGTCATCGAGACCGATGAGAAGGTCTTCCGCCATAATGTTTCCCTCACCTACGAGCAGTGGCTGGTCTATCCCGACGGGCGTAAGGCCTGCTTCGAGCTGCGCAAGGTGCCCTTCTATGATCGGGTGGGTAAGCGCCACGGCCTGATGGGCTTTGGGCGCGATATTACGGAGCGCAAGCGCTATCAGGATGCCCTGGAGAACGCAAGCCGTGAAAAAACCACCTTTATCTCGACCATTAGCCATGAGCTGCGCACCCCGCTGAACGGGATCGTCGGCCTCAGCCGTATTCTGCTGGATACCGAGCTGAATGAGGAGCAGCTGAAATACCTGAAGACCATCCACGTCAGCGCGATAGCGCTGGGGAATATTTTCAATGACATCATTGAGATGGATAAACTTGAGCGGCGCAAGGTACAGCTGGATAACCAGGCTATCGATTTTACCGGCTTTCTGACGGATCTGGAGAATCTGTCCGGGCTCTTGGTTCAGCCGAAGGGGCTGAGCTTTACGCTGACGCCGGATCCCGCGCTGCCGCATAAGGTGATGGCAGACGGAACGCGCCTGCGCCAGATCCTGTGGAACCTGATCGGCAACGCGGTCAAGTTCACTCAGCGCGGCGGCGTCAGCGTTCGCGTCTGGCGTGAGCAGCAGGATAAGCTGCTGTTTGAGGTGCGCGATACCGGCATCGGTATTCCTCCGGAGGAGCAGGATAAGATCTTTGCCATGTACTATCAGGTGAAAGATATGCACGGCGGCAAACCGGCCACCGGCACCGGCATTGGCCTGGCGGTCTCCAAGCGTCTGGCGCAGACCATGGGCGGCGATATCGTGGTGAGCAGCGTGGCGGGCGAGGGGGCCTGCTTTACCCTGAGCATCCGTGCGCCGGTCGTCGAAGAGGCGCTGAGCGAGCCACCCGCGGAAGAGGAGATGCCGCTGCCGGCGCTGCACGTCCTGCTGGTTGAGGATATTGAGCTGAATGTGATCGTCGCGCGCTCGGTGCTGGAGAAGATGGGGAACAGCGTCGATGTGGCGATGAGCGGCGCCGAGGCGCTGGCCATGTTTGTGCCGCAGGAGTATGACCTGGTGCTGCTGGATATTCAACTGCCGGATATGACCGGCCTGGATATCGCCCGCACGCTGTGCCAGCGCTATGGAAAACCGGCGCTGCCGCCGCTGGTGGCGTTGACGGCGAATGTCTTGAAAGATAAGAAAGAGTACCTGGACGCCGGGATGGATGATGTGCTGAGCAAGCCGCTGGCGGTACCGGCGCTGACGGCGGTGATCCGCCGCTTCTGGGACAGTGCCCCGGCGACGACGCTCGAGGCGGGTGAGCCCCATGCGCACGATCTCTGTGAGCTGCTGGATACCGAGATGCTGCAGCAGTATCTGGATCTGGTCGGGCCGCAGCTGATCGATCAGAGCTTGGCGGTATTCGAGAAGATGATGCCGGGCTATCTGTCGGTGCTGGAGTCCAATATGACCGCGCGCGATCAGAAAGGGATTACCGAAGAGGGACACAAGATTAAAGGCGCCGCAGGCTCCGTGGGACTGCGTCATTTACAGCAGCTGGCGCAGCAGATTCAGACGCCGACGCTGCCGGCCTGGTGGGACAATGTGCAGGAGTGGATCGACGAACTGAAGCAGGAGTGGCGCCACGACGTGCAGGTTCTACGCGACTGGGTTGCGCAGGCTAATAAAAAATGACCCCGACGGAGTCGGGGTGCGCAACGACTGCGCCAACACCAGGGAAAACGAACATTTACGCATAGTTGATGAAAGAAATTATCAAGAAAAAGTTTGCGTAAATGGAGCTAATCGGTTCGACGCACAGCGTCATCAACATACCAATAAGTTGGTTATGGATGTTAGTTCATTCATTTAAATGTGTGATGTGTTCGTTTCTTTGCCAATACAAAGCCGTAGGGTGTTGACTTCCCCTAAAGTAGTTACTAATGCACAGGGCGCTGAAATAGCACCGATGCAGCGTAAAAAACGAATAGTTAAGTGTGGTTAATTCTTTGGCGTTCTCCTTGCCGCACGCGGGGCGGGGAGCCCATTCACCGATAATGAGGAGAGGCGATGAAACGAGTCGGCGTAGTACTCAGCGGCTGCGGGGTATTTGATGGGAGTGAAATCCACGAGGCGGTATTAACGCTGCTGGCGCTGTCCCGCGCCGGGGCGCAGGCGGTGTGTTTGGCTCCGGATCGGGAGCAGGCGCAGGTGATCGATCACCTGCGCGGAGAGCCGACGGCGGAGCGGCGTAACGTGTTGGTGGAGGCGGCGCGCATTGCCCGCGGCGATGTGACGTCGCTGGCGCAGGCGGACGCCAGCCAACTGGATGCGCTGATCGTACCCGGTGGATTCGGTGCGGCTAAAAATCTCAGCAGCTTTGCTACGGACGGCGCGGCGTGCAGCATCGATCCGGCGCTGCAGCATCTGGTCACGCGTCTACATCGCGACGGTAAGCCGCTGGGGTTCATTTGCATTGCGCCGGCGCTGCTGCCCAAGCTGCTGGGCGTCCCGGTGCGAGTGACCATCGGTAATGATGCCGCCACGGCTGACGCGATTGCGGCGATGGGCGGGGAGCACGTGGCCTGCGCGGTGAATGATATTGTGGTCGACGAGGCGCAGCGGGTCGTGACGACGCCGGCCTATATGCTGGCCAACACTATCGCCGAGGCGGCGGAGGGGATCGATAAGCTGGTCGCACAGGTGCTGGATATGACCCGATGAGCCAAACGGCAGCGTCGCGTCGGGTGCTTCAGCGCATCAGGCGCTGGGGGAGCCGCCTGGTGATCGCGCTGCTGGGCGCGTGGATTGCCGCGCTGCTGATTTTCGCCGTGCTGCCGGTGCCCTATTCCACGGTGATGGTACAGCGGCAAGTCGGAGCCTGGTTGCACGGTGATTTTAGCTATGTTGCCCACCAGACTTGGCGGCCAATGTCGCAGATAGCGCCACCGATGGCGCTGGCTGTGATCGCCGCGGAGGATCAGAAGTTTCCCCAGCACTGGGGATTTGATCTCACGGCGATCGGGCAGGCGCTGGACAGCGCGGATGAGGGGGGACGCCCGCTGCGCGGCGCCTCGACGCTGTCGCAGCAGACCATGAAGAACCTGCTGCTGTGGGACGGTCGCAGCTGGCTACGCAAAGGGCTTGAGGCGCCGCTGACGCTGGCGGAAGAGCTGGTGTGGAGCAAGCGACGTATTTTAACGGTGTACCTGAATATCGCGGAGTTTGGCCCCGGGGTCTTTGGGGTTGAAGAGGCCGCCCAGCGCTATTTCCACAAGCCGGCCAGCCGGCTGACGGCGGGAGAGGCGGCGCTGCTGGCGGCGGTGTTACCTAACCCACATCGCTTCAGCGTGCGGGCGCCCTCGCGCTATGTGCTGCAGCGTCAGCGCTGGATCCTGCGCCAGATGCGTCAGCTGGGTGGCGAGGCCTTTTTACAGCGCTACGATCTGCGTTAGCCGCGGATAAACATAAAAAATCCCCGCCGCGGCGGGGATTTTTGGCTATTGCGTTGCGGCTTTACTTCAGCAGCGAGAACGCGGTAGTGACATGTTTTACCCCGCTGACTTTACTGGCCGTTTGCGCGGCGGCCTGTCCCTCTTTGGGCGTCACCAGCCCCAGCAGGAAGACCTCGCCATTTTCGGTGGTCACCTTCACGTTGGTGGATTTCACCTGGTCGCTGGCCAGCAGCTGGGAGCGGACCTTGGTGGTGATCCAGGCATCGGCCGAGGCAGTGCCCAGGCTGACCGGCTGGCCTAAACGGATCTCATTATAGACCGCCTTGGTGCCTTCAACGCCCATCGCGATCTGCTTGGCGCGGCTAATCAGCGCCTGGCTTGGCGCCTGACCGGTCAGCAGCACCTGCCCCTGATAGGCGGTTACCACGACGCGCGCCTCTTTCTTCAGCTGTGCGTCTTTGCTCAGGGCGTTGGAGATGCGGGCCTCCAGCGTACCATCGTCGACCTGGGTACCCACGCTGCGGGGATCGCTGGCCGCCTGGGTTGCCATGGTCGCACTGCCGATCACGGCGGCGACGCAGCCTTGCAGCAGCAGGGCGCTGAGGACAACCAGCGCGGGAAAACATCGGGTTAAGGGAAAACGCATCGTCATGACGACTCCTTCAGTCAGCCTGGTGAGGAAACAGGGTATTATCAATTAAATCGCACAGGCAGTTGACGGTCAGCATATGCATCTCTTGGATACGGGTGCTGCGGTGCGACGGGATGCGGATCTCCACATCCTGCTGTCCCAGCAGACCGGCCAGCTCGCCGCCGTCATAGCCGGTCAGCGCCACGATCGTCATATCGCGGGTGACCGCCGCCTCGACCGCCTTGACGATATCACGGCTATTGCCTCGGGTTGAGATAGCCAGCAGTACGTCTCCCGCATGGCCCAGGGCACGTACCTGCTTGGCGTAGATCTCATCGTGCAGGCGATCGTTGCCTATGGCGGTTAAGACCACGCTATCGGCATTTAGTGCGATGGCCGGCAGGCTTGGACGCTCGGTTTCAAAGCGATTGATCAGCGTCGCGGCGAAATGCTGGGCATTAGCGCCGGAGGCGCCGTTGCCACAGCTCAGAATTTTATTGCCGTTCAGCAGTGACTGCACCAGCGTCATTGCCGCGCGGGAAATGGCATCGGGCAGGGCTTCCGCTGCGGCAATTTGCGTTTGTATGCTTTCAGTAAAACAGCCTTTAATTCTTTCCAGCACGGTAAGTGTCCATTTATTTGGAAAAGCCTGAACAGCGTTATGCGCTTCAGACAAATGCATTGGGCAGCCATTGTAACTGGCTGCCGGTGATTGCCAAAACGTCAAAACGACAATCGGCCGTTTCTATGCTCTGATTTTGCGCCGCCAGCCAATAGGCCGCGCAGCGCTGTAGACGCTGACGCTTACGGCTATCAATACTGGCGGCCGCACCGCCGTAGCAGGCGGTTTTCCGGTAGCGTACCTCGACAAAGACCCAGGTGGCACCGTCGCGCATAATCAGATCGATCTCACCGCCGCGTAGGCGTACGTTTGCGGCGTGAAAACGCAGCCCAGCCCGCTCCAGATAGCGGCGCGCCCGCTGTTCATAGTGCGCGCCGATCTGGTGAGCGGTTATTGCACCGGGACGATGCTGCCTTTCTGGTACTGCAGCCACGGCAGTTTCCGCTGGATGACGCAGTTGTCGTTGGCGCTTAGCGTACCGGTCGCGCCCTGAACCTGGAAGCCGGGGATCTGACGCAGCTGGGCGAAGTGGTTGGCCAGCGTCCAGGCGTCAGCGCCCATGGCATACAGGCGCATCAGCGAATAGTCGTTGCGGTACTGGGCCGGTGCCTGCTGCAGAATGGCCGGATCGCTACCGGCCAGCAGCGGAATATCGCTGAACTGAACGCCCTCCATTTCCAAGCGGAAATCGGGACCGGCGCCCGCTTGATAGCTGCGTGAGCTAGCATACAGACCGATGCCGTTATGGGTCCCGTTGGCCAGATCGATCATCGGCTTGATCAGGGTGATCTCGGCCGGCGTCGCAATGATATAGACGGCGTCCACGCCGCCGCCGCTGGCTACCGGCGGCTGCACCGGCGCCGGGATGGTCAGGCCGGCAATCGTCACCGAGGCCGGCTGGGCCGGTGCGATGCTGACCGGCTGACCGGTCAGACGGATCCCGGTGCCGCCGTTGATGGTGCTGCGCAGCTCAGCGCTGGAGCCGAAGGTTTGCTGCAGCACGCTGCCGCCGCCCAACGACTGCCATTCGGTGGCAAAGGCCTTCGCGACGCGATCGCCCAGCGGGCTGCGCGGGATCAGCAGCAGCGGGGTGCGCTTACCCTGAGCCCAGATATGCCGCGCGGCATCGCGCGCTTCATCTTCCGGTGACAGCGCGAAATAGCAGATGTTGGGATGGTTCTGCACCTGCTCGGGCTGGTTGAGCGCCAGAATATTCAGCGGCGTAGAAAGGGTATTGAGTTGATCCACGTTGTTTTTCAGCAGCGGACCGACGACCAGGCTAGCGCCAGCCTGCTGCGCCTGGCTCAGCAGCGCGGGCAGCGGTTGGCTGCTGGTGTCATAGACCTGAATATGCGCGTCGGGATTGCCCGGGCTGACGCTGGGGGCGATCGGATCGCCTGCGGCATCCAGCGGCGGCAGGGCAGCGCTATCGTTAGGGGCCGCAGGCGCCGCGGCGTCCGTTCCCTGGGCGCTGGGGCTGACGGCGCCGGCGGCGTTAACGTCCGCCGGCGCAGACGGGGTCGTTGCTGCTGCCAGCGTACCGCTGGACGCCGGCGCGCCGTTGTCTGTCGCCGCCGCCGCTGTCGGGGCGCTATTCTGACTAAATGCGCCGTTTTTCGCGGCGTTGAAGCCGGCCTCAATGGCGTCAGAGAAGACCTTAGCCTGACCGTTTAGGGGCAGCAGCAGCGCAATGCTGGCGGTAGAGGCCGACTGCAGGTGCAGGATATTGTCCAGCGCGCTGGGCAGCAGGGTCGCCGCCGGGTTATTGGGATAGCGGGTCTGCCAGTCTTTGATCGCCGCTTTGAGCAGCGCCGGATCCTGGCGGTTATCCTGATACAGCCGCAGCAGATCCAGCCAGCCGCGCAGAATATCCTCGTTGGCGTTGATCACCATGCCGTTGAGATCGGCCGGGGTCAGGGTGCTCAGCGCGGCCCAGGTGGCGTCAATATTGGCCTTACGCTGCTTCTCCTGCGTCAGCAGCGGCTGCAGCGCGATATAGGCGCGGATCTGCGCCAGGGTGGTTTTCCCCTGTGCGGCGGCGATCACCGCCTGATAGTAGCGCAGCTGCTGTGCCTGACTGAGCTGGGCGACATCCAGCTTGGTCAGGATGGCCTGCGCCTGCTGGGGCGCGTGCCGTGCGATCTCCAGCTCGGCGCTGACCAGGCGTTGCTCCAGCTGCTGCGCCTCGCTTAGCTGCGACGGCAGCTGGCCGAGCAGGTCGGCCGCCTGAGGTAGCTTTCCCTCCCGCAGCAGTGCACGAATGGCAAGTAATTGCCAGTCAGCCTTGCTATCATCGCTACTTTGCTGCATCTGCTGCAGATAGTAGTCGGCAGAGGCGGTGGCTTCGCTCTGAACGGGGGCCGGTGGCGTGGTAGATACGCGCCCGGAACAGGCGGCCAGCAGTGTGGCGGCCAAAACCAGCGGGATGAGGCGTCCGGACTTGGTGCGGACAGTGATTGAGGAAAGCATACTGTACCCAGTAAATTTTTTCAGAATGCTCAATATTAAATCGACAAACCGGATGAAACAATGAATCAAAACGATCATGCTGCCATTTCTGCGGCGACGCTGTACGTGGTGCCGACGCCTATCGGTAACCTCGGAGACATTACCCAGCGGGCGTTGGAGACGCTGAAAGCGGTCGATTTGATAGCGGCGGAAGATACCCGTCATACGGGAATGCTGTTACAACATTTTGCCATAAATGCGCGCTTCTTTGCATTGCATGACCACAATGAGCAGCAAAAAGCGGATCAGCTACTGGCGAAACTGCGCGAGGGACAGAGTATTGCGCTGGTCTCCGACGCCGGTACGCCGCTGATTAACGATCCCGGCTATCACCTGGTGCGCCGCTGTCGCGAGGCCGGTATTCGCGTGGTCCCGCTGCCGGGGGCCTGTGCGGCGATCACTGCGCTGTGCGCGGCGGGCGTGGCGTCGGATCGCTTCTGCTACGAGGGCTTTTTACCCGCCAAAGGGAAGGCGCGGCGCGATCGGCTGCGCGATCTGCAGCAGGAGGCCCGTACGCTGATCTTTTACGAGTCGACCCATCGCCTGCTGGAGAGTTTGGCAGATATGGTCAGCGAACTGGGCGCCGAGCGCTATGTGGTGCTGGCGCGCGAGCTGACCAAAACGTGGGAGAATATTCACGGCGCGCCGGTGGCTGAGCTGCTGGCCTGGGTGCAGCAGGATGAGAATCGTCGTAAGGGCGAGATGGTGCTGATCGTCGAGGGATACCAGGCGGATGACGAGGCGCTGTCGCCCGAGGCGCTGCGTACCCTGGCGCTGCTGCAGGCGGAGCTACCGCTGAAAAAGGCGGCGGCGCTGGCGGCGGAAATTCACGGTGTGAAGAAGAATACGCTGTATAAATACGCACTCGCGCAGCAATCAGGTGACAAGTGAGGCGGAATAGCCTATTATCCGCAGCGGAGTTGACTAGACAGTCGCCGCTGTGTCGTCGTCCTTTCGGGGAGACGGGCGCAGGGGAGGAAAGTCCGGGCTCCATAGGGCAGGGTGCCAGGTAACGCCTGGGGGGCGTAAGCCCACGACAAGTGCAACAGAGAGCAAACCGCCGATGGCCCGCTGCAAAGTGGGATCAGGTAAGGGTGAAAGGGTGCGGTAAGAGCGCACCGCGCGGCTGGCAACAGACCGTGGCACGGTAAACTCCACCCGGAGCAAGGCCAAATAGGGGTTCACAAGGTACGGCCCGTACTGAACCCGGGTAGGCTGCTTGAGCCAGTGAGCGATTGCTGGCCTAGACGAATGACTGTCCACGACAGAACCCGGCTTACCGGTCAACTCCCTTCATCTAAAAACCCCGCTTCGGCGGGGTTTTGCTTTTTAGGACGTTGGCGGCGTAGTCGACGCGGCATTCTCCTGCGTCGGCGCATCGCGTTCGCTCTCCTCCTCCAGCGGAACATTGGCGGTCAGCAGATAGGAGGATTGTTGCCAGCGACTGCGCCGTGCCTGCAGCAGCGTGCGTGCCAGAATGATGCCAATCGCCAGCGCCAGCAGCATCATCAGGCGCAGCAGGTTAGTGGTGTTGTCAACCTGCTGAGATTCGGTCGCCAAAACGTGGGTGTCTAGCGTCAGGCGCAGGAAGCCGAGGGGGCCATCGCGGCCGTCGATCGGCTGGACTATCTGGTGGTTAAAATAGCTGCCGGCGCGCTGGCCATCCAGCGCCAGCCGATCGCGCACCTCCACCCGCTCGCCGGCCTGGGCAATCAGCGACCCATCCAGCGCATAGACGCTGGCATCCAGGATACGGCTGTGGCGGGTCAGCGCTTCCAAGATGGGGGCGATTTTTTTGGTGTCCGGCGTATCGTCATTGATGAGCGGAGAGAGGCGGGCGGCAACCTGCTGAGCCAGGGTTTGCGCCAGCTCGCCGACCTGATCGAGCCGCGCCCGCTGGTGGCTGAGGCTAAAATAGGACGCCCCCTGCATCAGGATGACCAATAATGCCAAACATATCAGCACGATGGCTGTTCTGTGCAGGCGGAAGCGAAGCGTAGCCTTAACCATGGGAGATCCTTTGCGCCGGTAATGACTTTATGTTGCCAGAAGCCTTGGCGATAGGATAGCTTGAGGCACAGTTTTGACGCCGGGATGGTGTTTTTAAGGAGTGGTTATGCCCAACAGTCTTACCTTTTGCGATCTGCCCGCGGAGATTTATCGCTGGCCCGGCCTGCCGCTGTCGCTGAGCGGTGATGAGGTAATGCCTTTGGACTATCGCGCCGGTCACACCGGCTGGCTGCTGTACGGACGTCATCTGGATAAGGCGGCGCTGCAGGCGTTCCAGCGCCGTCTGGCGGCGCCGCTGGTGGTGGTGGCCGCGTGGTGCATCGAGGACTATCAGGTGGTGCGCCTGGCCGGCGGTATGCCTGCCAGGGCCGCCAAGCTTGCCAATGAGCAGGGTATCGACACCGCGGTTTTGGGGCGTCTGCCGCACCTGCGCTCGCCGGGGCTGCTGGTGATGGATATGGACTCAACGGCCATTACCATCGAGTGTATCGACGAGATCGCGCGTCTGGCCGGGGTCGGCGGAGAGGTGGCCGCCGTGACCGAGCGCGCCATGCGCGGCGAGCTGGACTTTGCCGCCAGCCTGCGCCAGCGCGTTGCGGCGCTGGAGGGGGCCGACGCCGCCATCCTGCAGCAGGTCAGGGATGACCTGCCGCTGATGCCGGGACTGACCAGCCTGGTGCGTAAGCTGCAGGCGTTTGACTGGCATGTGGCGATTGCCTCCGGTGGCTTTACCTATTTTGCCGATCACCTGCGTACGCGTTTGAATTTGAGCGCCGCGGTGGCCAACGCGCTGGAGGTGCACAACGGGCGCCTGACCGGTCGGGTTACGGGGCGGATCGTGGATGCGCAGTGCAAAGAGGATACCCTGTGCGAGCTGGCGCAGCGGCTGAATATCCCGTTAACCCAGACCGTCGCCATCGGCGATGGTGCGAACGATCTGAAGATGATCCAGCGTGCAGGGTTGGGGATCGCATTCCATGCCAAGCCCTGCGTCTACGATCGGGCGCCGTTGGCGATTCGTCATGCGGATCTCATCGGTGTCCTGTGCGTTCTGAGCGCGACGTTAAAGCATGAAGAGCGTTAGGGCGTATCCGCGCAGCGCGGAGGCGCCGGGCAGTTATCAGAAAGGAGAGCGGCAGTGGCAAAGGCGGTAAAACGGGCGTTTGTCTGTAATGAGTGCGGGGCGGACTATCCGCGCTGGCAGGGGCAGTGCTCGGCCTGCCAGGCCTGGAATAGCATCAGCGAGGTACGCCTGGCGGCGGCGCCGGCGGCGGGGCGCAGCGCGCGTCTGTCTGGCTATGCCGGGGATGCCGGAAGCCTGAGCAAGGTACAGAAGCTGTCGGAGATAAGCCTGGAGGCGCTGCCGCGTTTTTCGACCGGTTTTACCGAGTTTGACCGGGTGCTGGGCGGCGGCGTGGTGCCCGGCAGCGCCATTTTGATCGGCGGGAATCCCGGCGCAGGCAAGAGTACGCTGCTGCTGCAGACCCTGTGTCGCCTGTCACAGCAGATGAAGACCCTGTATGTGACCGGTGAGGAGTCGCTGCAGCAGGTGGCGATGCGTGCCCATCGCCTCGGCCTGCCGACGGAGGGGCTGAATATGCTGTCGGAGACCAGCATCGAGCAGATTTGTCTGATCGCCGAGCAGGAGCAGCCGAAGCTGATGGTTATCGACTCGATCCAGGTGATGCATATGGCCGATATTCAGTCTTCGCCCGGCAGCGTGGCACAGGTGCGTGAAACGGCGGCCTATCTGACGCGCTTTGCCAAGACGCGCGGCGTGGCGATCGTCATGGTCGGTCACGTCACCAAGGATGGCTCTCTGGCCGGTCCCAAGGTGCTGGAACACTGTATCGACTGCTCTGTGCTGCTCGACGGCGACGCCGACTCGCGCTTTCGCACCCTGCGCAGCCATAAAAATCGCTTCGGCGCGGTCAATGAGCTGGGGGTTTTCGCCATGACCGAGCAGGGACTGCGCGAGGTCAGTAACCCGTCGGCGATCTTCCTCAGCCGCGGCGAGGAGATCACCGCCGGCAGTTCGGTGATGGTGGTGTGGGAAGGGACCCGCCCGCTGCTGGTGGAGATCCAGGCGCTGGTGGATACCTCGATGATGTCCAATCCGCGGCGGGTTGCCGTGGGGCTGGAGCAGAACCGTCTGGCGATTCTGCTGGCGGTGCTGCATCGCCACGGTGGGCTGCAGATGGCCGATCAGGATGTGTTCGTCAACGTGGTTGGCGGGGTAAAGGTAAGCGAGACCAGCGCGGATCTGGCGCTGCTGATGTCGCTGGTGTCCAGCCTGCGCGACCGGCCGCTGCCGCAGGATCTGGTGATCTTTGGCGAGGTGGGGCTGGCGGGCGAGGTGCGTCCGGTCGCCAGCGGTCAGGAGCGTATTATTGAGGCGGCCAAGCACGGTTTCCGGCGGGCGATCGTCCCCCATGCCAACGTGCCGAAGAAGGCGATCCCCAATATGACGGTGTACGGCGTGAAGAAGCTGTCGGACGCGCTGGATATTCTGCAGGATCTGGCATGATGCGGGTACCCATCGCGCAGTAAAAAGGCTCCCTCGGGAGCCTTTTTCGTAGCATGACGCGCTTATTTGGCGATCTTCTTGTACTTGATACGGTGCGGCTGCAGGGCTTCGGCGCCCTGGGTGCGCTTCTTGTACTCTTCGTACTCGCTGAAGTTACCTTCGAAGAATTCGACGCGCCCCTCATCCTGATAGTCGAGGATATGGGTTGCGATACGGTCGAGGAACCAGCGGTCATGGGAGATGACCATAGCGCAGCCCGGGAACTCCAGCAGGGCGTTTTCCAGCGCGCGCAGGGTTTCAACGTCCAGATCGTTGGTCGGTTCGTCGAGCAGCAGCATATTGCCGCCGACCTGCAGCAGCTTGGCCAGATGCAGACGGCCACGCTCCCCACCGGAGAGTTCGCCGACGCGTTTGCCCTGATCGGTGCCTTTAAAGTTGAAGCGACCGACATAGGCGCGGCTGGCGATCTCAAAGTTACCGATACGCATGATGTCCTGCCCACCGGAGATCTCTTCCCAGACGCTTTTCTTATCGTCCATGGCGTCGCGGAACTGATCGACGGAGGCCAGGGTCACGGTGTCGCCCAGCGTGATGCTGCCGCTATCCGCCTGTTCTTGCCCGGAGATCATGCGGAACAGGGTGGACTTACCGGCGCCGTTCGGGCCGATGATGCCGACGATAGCCCCTTTCGGGATGCTGAATGAGAGCGCATCGATCAGCAGGCGATCGCCGTAGGATTTGGACAGGTTGCTGACCTCCAGCACTTTGTCGCCCAGGCGCGGTCCCGGCGGAATGAACAGCTCGCTGGTTTCGTTACGCTTTTGATAGTCGGTATTGTTGAGCTCTTCAAAGCGGGCCAGACGGGCTTTGCCCTTTGACTGACGGCCCTTGGCGCCCTGACGCACCCACTCCAGCTCTTTCTCAATGGATTTACGGCGGGCGGCTTCTGCAGAGGCCTCCTGCGCCAGACGCTGATCCTTTTGCTCAAGCCAGGAGGAATAGTTGCCCTCCCACGGGATCCCCTCGCCGCGGTCCAGTTCGAGGATCCAGCCGGCGACGTTGTCCAGGAAGTAGCGGTCGTGGGTGATGGCGACGACGGTGCCTTCATAGTCGTGGAGGAAGCGCTCCAGCCAGGCGACGGATTCGGCGTCCAAGTGGTTGGTCGGCTCGTCGAGCAGCAGCATATCCGGTTTTTCCAGCAGCAGACGGCAGATAGCCACACGGCGACGCTCACCGCCGGAAAGATTGGCGATCTTGGCATCCCAGGCCGGCAGGCGCAGCGCGTCGGCGGCGCGCTCCAGCTGGTTATCCAGATTGTGGCCATCGTGAGACTGAATGATCGCCTCCAGCTCACCCTGCTCTTTGGCCAGCTTGTCAAAGTCGGCGTCCGGATCGGCGTACAGGGCGTACACCTCATCCAGGCGAGTCAGCGCCTGCTTAACGTCGCCCACGGCCTCTTCCACCGCCTCGCGGACGGTCTGCTCCAGATTGAGCTTCGGCTCCTGCGGCAGGTAGCCGATCTTAATCCCCGGCTGCGGGCGCGCCTCGCCTTCGATATCGGTGTCAACGCCGGCCATAATGCGCAGCAGGGTGGATTTCCCCGCGCCGTTTAAACCCAGCACGCCGATTTTGGCACCCGGGAAGAAACTGAGGGAAATATCTTTCAGGATGTGACGCTTCGGCGGGACGATTTTGCCGACGCGGTTCATGGTATAGACGTATTGAGCCACGTTGCTCTGAGCCTCTTGTTATCGGATGAATATGCTGCGGATCGATAGTGGATGCGGAGTGTAGCCCGTTCATCCACGGATAACAACGACCCGCGGGCAGGGTGTAGACAAAGCGCGAGTATAGCGTGCCGTCGTTCTTTTTCCTTGCGATCTCTGTCGGTTCCAGGCGAATTCTCCCCGATTGAGCGCGTAAAGGGGAAAAGGGATGGCGACAGGCCGTGGGCAACGTGTACGTGTAAATGAGTGCAAGAAAAGCAGGAGGCGGGGAATGCTTTGCTAAAATCACTGTCATAGAATTTCAGACGGTTAGCCAACGCTCCACGCGGAGCGATGGCGATCATTCGGTAGACGCGCAGGGCGCGAGGGTCAGCAAAGGAAAGAGAAACATGGTCATGGTGGGCAAATGGCGCTATTGGAGCGTCGGGCTATGCCTCGCGCTGAGCGCGGCGGCGGCCTCGGCAGATTCGCTCGATGCGCAGCGCGCGCGCTATCAACAGATTAAGCAGGCGTGGGACGGCAACCGGATGGACAGCGTCAATCAGCTGATGCCGACGCTGCGCGACTATCCGCTCTACCCCTATCTGGCTTATCGGGCTCTGACGCAGGATATGTCCCAGGTTAATGCTCAGCAGATTAAGGCCTTTTTGCAGCAGTATCCGACGCTGCCGCCGGCGCGCAGCCTGACGTCGCGCTATGTCAATGAGCTGGCGCGGCGCGAGGATTGGATAGGCCTGCTCGCCTTCAGTCCCCAGCCGCCGCAGCCGGTGGCGGCGCGCTGTAACTATTATTACGCCCAGTATGCCACGGGGCATGCGGAGGCGGCGTGGCGCGGCGCGCAGACGGTCTGGATGAGCGGTCAGTCACTGCCCTCCAGCTGCGACAAGCTGTTCGATGCCTGGAAGGGGGCCGGTGGGCTACGGGATCAGGCGATACTGGCTCGTCTGCGTCTGGCGCTGGAAAAAGGCAACGCGGGGCTGGTGAAATACCTGCAGCAGCAGCTGCCGGCGAATTACCAGACCCTGAATACCGCGCTGACGGCGCTGCAGGCCAATCCGCGCAGCGTAGAGGCCTTTGCCCGCAGCGTTGCGCCGAGCGATTTTACCCGCGATATCGTGGGGGTCGCCTTTGCCTCGCTGGCGCGTCAGGATGCGGACGCCGCGCGGGCGATGCTGCCCACGCTGGTGCGTCTGCAGCATATTCCGTCGAGTCAGCGGCAGGCGATGGAGGAGACCATTGCCTGGCGACTGATGGGCAGCGACGCCAGCGCCGACGATCGCCGCTGGCGCGACGGCGTGATCCGCCGCAGCCATAATGCGGCGTTGCTGGAGCGACGTCTGCGTATGGCGCTGGGCGAGGGCAATCCGGCGCAGGTGCGCGAATGGCTGGGGCGTTTACCGCAGTCGGTGCGTGATAAGGATGAATGGCGCTATTGGCAAGCGGTGGCGCTGATAGATGAGGGTAAGCGCAGCGAGGGGCAGGCGATTCTGCGGGCGCTGATCAAGCAGCGCGGCTTTTATCCGATGGTGGCCGCCCAGCGGCTGGGTATTCCCTATCCGCTGCAGGTGATGCGCGCGGTACGCCCGGATGCCGCCCTGGCGCAGGAGCCAGCGATCGCCCGCGTGCGTGAGCTGATGTACTGGAATATGGATAATACCGCGCGCAGTGAGTGGAGCGCGCTGGTCGCCAGCAAGCCTCGTCCCCAGCAGGAGGCGCTGGCGCGCTATGCCCTGGATCAGGGCTGGGCCGATCTGAGCGTGCAGGCGACGATTGTGGCGAAGCTGTGGGATCATCTGCAGGAGCGATTCCCGCTGGCCTGGCCGCAGGAGTTTCGCAGCGCAACCGAGGATAAGGGGATCACCCAAAGCTATGCCATGGCCATCGCCCGCCAGGAGAGCGCCTGGAACCCAGAGGCGCGTTCCTCGGTCGGCGCCAGCGGTCTGATGCAGCTGATGCCGAAGACCGCTGAGCACACGGCCAAGATGTTCAGCCTGAGTCACTATCAAAACAGCAGCCAGCTGTTCGATCCAAAAATCAATATCGATATTGGTACCCGTTACCTGGAGTACGTCTACCAGAGCCTGGGGCGTAACCGTATTCTGGCGAGCGCCGCCTACAACGCGGGGCCGTCGCGGGTGAATACCTGGCTCGGCAACAGCGACGGGCGGGTAGATGCGGTGGCGTTTATCGAGAGCATTCCGTTTTCGGAGACGCGTGGCTACGTGAAGAACGTATTAGCCTATGATGCCTACTATCGCTATTTCATGCATCGACCGGATCAGATACTGACGGACGCCGAGTGGGCGCGTCGCTACTAGCCCGGCGCGCTGGCGGCCTACATCCTGCGCGGGGTCTATGGTATGCTTGTACTCGTTGAATAGTTCAGCCGTAGGCAAGGTAGATCAGACGATGCAAAAGACAACGCCCGCGCCGGATCAGGCTCCCGCAGAGCCTGATGACTGGCAACGCTTCATTCAGCTCTTACAGCAGGCCTACCAAGAGGGGTGCCAGGAGCCGATGCTACAGCTGTTTCTAACGCCGGATGAGCGCGATGCGCTGGCAACCCGGGTGCGCATCATTGAAGAGCTGTTGAAGGGGGAGATGAGCCAGCGTGAGCTGAAGAGTCAGCTGGGCGCCGGTATCGCCACGATTACCCGGGGCTCCAACAGCCTAAAAATGGCGTCGCCGGACTTCAAGCGCTGGCTGGTGCGCCAGCTGTTGCCATCGACGCCTCAGGCGTAATGGGGCGGCGGCTCGCGGTGATAGCCAGGCTCCAGCGCCGCCAGGGCTAGCAGCAGTGCCTGGTAATAAACGCTGGTGCGGCTGAGCCGTCCCTGGGTAAAGATGCCGATGGCGCCCTCTCGCCGGTTTATATCATCGATGCCGCTCAGGCGGCGCATCTCATGCCCCAGCGTCTGTCCCTGCCGGATGCCGTCCATGACGCTATCCGGCAGCGTCAGGCTGGCGGAGCGGGATTCGCCGCGGTGGCAGTGGTTTTCCACCGACATCCAGGCAAAGGTCATATTATCTTCAATTCCCGCCTCAATGCCGACCCAAAAGTCTGCCTCTGGCCGCAGCTGACGGGCGCAGATAACGCGATGACGCGCTCCGCTGCGCGTTTGCGTGCTCCCCAAGGGCTGCTCCGGCACGCCGCTATCGACGTCTATCCCTTCAATGCGGTATTGTCCGGCGCCAAAGGCGGCGTCAAATGCCAGCGTAATGGCCTGAATTTTTGCCGGATTGGTGGTCGCGGCGACAACATGGTACATACGGTTCCGGTTTCCTTTAAACGAGTGAGTGCCGCGATGGTCCGGGGCGCAGCCGACGGCTGTGCGTGCGCGGCAGCGGGACTCCGTGTAGCGATTCGGCCGGGAAAGTCCGGTCAGTAAGCGTAGCAGTGGCTGAAGACAGCCCAGTATAGGTAAAAAAGAGATGAGACAGGTATATCTTATTCGTCACGGCGAAACGGAGTGGAACGTACAGCGGCGTATTCAGGGACAGTCGAACAGCCCGCTGACCGTGATGGGCGAACAGCAGGCGCGGCAGGTCGGCGCGCGCTTAGGGCAGATGGGCATTACCCACGTGATCGCCAGCGATCTGGGGCGCACTCAGCAGACGGGGGAGATCATCGCCGCGGCCTGTCGCTGTCCGCTGACGCTGGATGCCCGTCTGCGCGAGCTGAGCATGGGGGTGCTGGAGTCGCGTCTGTTGGCCTCGCTGTCGCCGCAGGAGGAGCAGTGGCGCCTGAGCATGCTGGATGGTTCGCCGCAGGGCTGTATTCCGCAGGGGGAGACCATGGCGCAGCTGGCTGAGCGCATGCAGCAGGCGCTGAACGATTGCCTGGCGCTACCGCAGGGGAGCCGTCCGGTGCTGGTGAGCCATGGCATTGCCCTGGGCTGCCTGCTCTCCACGGTGCTGGGACTGCCGCCGTACGCTGAGCGCCGCCTGCGCCTGCGCAACTGCTCGCTGTCGCGGGTGGACTATCAGCAGAGCGCATGGCTGGCGAGCGGATGGGTGGTCGAAACGGCGGGGGATGTACAGCATCTGGCCCAGCCGTCGATGGATGAAGTGTTACGTTAGGACGACGGCGTGTGTCGGATGGGGATCAGGTACTCACAGCGCAGATTTTTAGGCGGTCGCTGCGTGGAGTCCACGAGGGGATAGAAACGCTCCACATCATAGCCGCGGCGACGGGTTAGATTCAGGGTCGGCAGGGCGCTGTTGTACAGGCTCATAATGAATGCCTGGAAGTGCTCGGTCGGGCCCTGATAGCTGAATTTGGCATATTCGCCGCCGGCCAGCTCGATAGACTGCACTTCGCGGGTGACCTGCTTGGGTAGCAGGTGTGGCTCCAGGGCCGTGGTATACATGATCGACTGCTCATCATCCTTGTCCGGGTTCGGATGCGAGTGGTGCAGCCCATACAGCACCGGCGGAATATCGCGGATATCCTGCACCGCGTGCAAAAAATCGCGCCAGAACTGCGTGCGCAGCTCGGTGCGTACGCGGCAGATCTGCTCTAAGGTGCAGGTATAGCTCTGGGTGACGCCGACCAGGGATAGGCTGGGCAGCGTGATGAACTCGGGCGTAGGGATAGCGTAATCCCCCAAACGGATCGGTGGGCGCATACCGTAGGCATGCCACTCCTCCTCCCTGCGATACAGCGCCGGTGTTTTGTTAAACTGTTTTTTGAAGGCGCGGGTGAACGTCTGCTGAGAGTCAAAGCGGTACTGCAGCGCGATATCCAGAATAGGCCGGCTGGTCAGGCGCAGCGCCGCCGCCGCGTTAGAGAGGCGACGGGCGCGAATATAGGCGCCGATGGCTTGTCCGGTGACATCTTTGAACATGCGCTGTAAATGCCATTTGGAATAGCCTGCCTTGGCCGCGACGTTGTCGAGGGTAAGAGGGTGATCGAGGTGTCCTTCTAACCAATTTAGCAGGTCATGAATAATATCGGCCTGATCCATAAAGCGTCCTTAATGCGGTGGTATACATAGGCTGCATATAGTGTGCAGGGAAGCAACCATGATCCGACGAAACGTGCTGATTGCAATACGAACTTAAGGGCAAGCAGTATAATAAAAAAATGGCTTGTTATCTTTTCTATTCAACGTCGGCAAAGTAATAACGACTGTTATTATAAATTTTCAGAGGTAAAGTAGTGAATAAATATTTTGTTGGCTTATGTGTCGCGCTGACGACCCTGTGGGGAGCCTCGGTCCACGCCGAGGAGATCGGCTCTGTCGACACGGTATTTAAGCTGTTTGGCCCAGATCATAAGATTGTGGTAGAGGCCTTTGACGATCCTGACGTGGAAAATGTGACCTGCTACGTCAGCCGAGCGAAAACCGGCGGAATCAAAGGCGGTTTGGGGCTGGCTGAGGATACCTCGGATGCGGCGATCTCCTGTCAGCAGGTGGGGCCGATCGCGCTGAGTGAAAAAATTCGTAACAAAAAAGCGGATGGCGAGGTGGTATTTCGCAAACGCACATCGCTGGTCTTTAAGAAGCTACAGGTCGTGCGCTTTTATGACAGCAAGCGTAATGTGCTGATCTATCTCTCCTATTCTGATCGGGTTGTGGAGGGATCGCCGAAGAACGCGATCAGCGCGGTGCCGGTGATGCCGTGGAGCGCGGCGCCGCAGGGATAACCTTGCATTCAAGCAAAAAAAACCAGGCCAACAGCGTCGGCCTGGTTTTTAACGATCACGCGCGGCGCGATCAGCGCGCGATCTGCGCCTGCAGGAAGGCTGCAATCTCATCGACGCTGATCATCAGCTTCTCACCGCTGCGGCGATACTTGTACTCGATCTCGTTGTTATCGAGGTTACGATCGCCAATGACGACGGTATGCGGAATACCGATCAGCTCCATATCGGCAAACATGACGCCAGGACGCTCTTTACGATCGTCCAGCAGGACCTCAATGCCCTTGGCGCGCAGCTCGTCGTACAGACGCTCGGCCACCTCTTTCACCCGGAATGACTTGTGCATGTTCATCGGCAGGATGGCGACCTGGAACGGCGCGATGGCGTCCGGCCAGATGATACCGCGCTCATCGTGGTTCTGCTCGATGGCCGCGGCGACAACGCGAGTTACCCCGATACCGTAGCAGCCCATGGTCATCAGCTGATTGCGGCCATCTTCGCCCTGTACGGTCGCATTGAGCGCTTCGGTGTACTTGGTGCCCAGCTGGAAGATATGCCCCACTTCGATGCCGCGTTTGATGAGCAGCGTACCCTTACCATCCGGGCTGGGATCGCCTTCGACCACGTTACGAATATCGGCAATCTGCGGCAGCGCGACGTCACGCTCCCAGTTGATGCCAAAATAATGTTTGCCATCGATATTCGCGCCGGCGCCAAAATCGCTCATCGCCGCAACGGCGCGGTCGGCCACGACCGGCAGCGGCAGATTGACCGGTCCCAGAGAGCCCGGCCCGGCGTTGACCAGCGCGCGGATTTCCGCCTCGTTGGCGAAGGTCAGCGGGCTGGCAACCAGCGCCAGTTTCTCCGCCTTCACTTCGTTCAGTTCGTGATCGCCGCGCACCAGCAGGGCAACCAGCGTATGGCCGCTCTCTTCGCTGGCGTGAACCAGCAGCGTCTTCACGGTTTTTTCGATCGGCAGACCATGCTGTTCAACCAGCTCCGCGATGGTCTTGGCATTCGGGGTGTCTACCAGCTGCATCGGCTGGGTTGCCGCTGCACGCTCGGCGGTCGGCGCCAGGGCCTCGGCCAGCTCAATGTTGGCGGCATAGTCAGAGGCGGTAGAGAAGACGATGTCGTCTTCCCCGCTCTGGGCCAGCACCTGGAACTCATGGGAGGCGTTACCGCCGATGGAGCCGGTGTCGGCCTGTACGGCGCGGAAGTCCAGACCCATGCGGCTAAAGATGCGACCGTAGGCGGCATACATGGCGTCATAGGTCTCCTGCAGGGACGCCTGAGTGGTGTGGAAGGAGTAGGCATCCTTCATCAGGAATTCGCGGGAGCGCATGACGCCGAAGCGCGGGCGTACTTCATCGCGGAATTTGGTCTGGATCTGGTAGAAGTTCAGCGGCAGCTGCTTATAAGAGCTGATTTCGTTGCGTACCAGATCGGTAATGACCTCTTCATGGGTCGGGCCGAGCACAAACGGGCGATCGCCGCGGTCGACAAAGCGCAGCAGCTCGGGACCGTACTGTTCCCAGCGCCCGCTCTCCTGCCACAGATCGGCCGGCTGCACCACGGGCATGGATACCTCGATCGCACCGGCGTAGTTCATCTCCTCGCGCACGATGTTTTCGACTTTGTTCAGAACACGCAGGCCGGTCGGCAGCCAGGTATACAGGCCGGACGCCAGTTTGCGGATCATCCCGGCGCGCAGCATCAGCTGGTGGCTGACGACCTCCGCGTCGGCGGGTGTCTCCTTGAGGGTGGAGAGCAGATATTGGCTAGTACGCATGAGTATGGTTCCGTTCGAACGAGCAAAAAAAGTAGTCTAGTTTACCAGTGCCTGCGGGGCGTCAAAAGAGAGCCGCATGATTTTTTAGGCGCGATGCCGTTACGGCCGCTGGTGCGGCCTAGCGCGGATCGAGTCCCAGCACGTCGCAGACGCCGTTTTTTACCTGCCAGCGCAGGTTGAAATCCAGCAGGTGTACCGCATAAACCCGGTCGTCCTCTTCCGCATGGCGGTAGGCCGGACGAGGATCCTGCGTCAGCACCTGACGGATAAAGCGCGCCAGGTGCGGATAGTCCCGCTGCCGCTGGGCGATTTGCGCCTGTGCGTCGGGGCTGAAGACGACGGGCATATCGGCCGGCGGCGCCTGCTGGGCAAACCCTGCGCGCGCCTGCGGTTGGCTTTCGGCGAAGGGCAGATAGGGCTTAATGTCCAGTACCGGAGTCCCGTCCACCAGATCCAGGCTGCCGAGCTGGAGTCGCACACCGTTGCGCGTCTCAATGCCGTGCAGCTCAACCAGAGACATTCCGATCGGGTTGGGGCGGAAGGTCGAGCGGGTGGCGAAGACGCCTACGCGCGCGTTGCCACCGAGGCGCGGCGGACGCACCGTGGGGCGCCAGCCGCCGTCCATGGTTTGGTGAAAGACAAAGATGACCCACAGATGGCTAAAGCCCTCGAGCCCGCGTACGGCATCCGGCTGATTATAGGGGGGCAATAGCTCCAGCGCCCCGCCGCCGTCGCAGATCAGCCCCGGCTGACGCGGAATGGCGAATTTTTCCTTATAGGGCGAGCGGATGACGCCTATCGGTGCAAACTGAAACTGGCTCATTGGGCTGGGGTGGCAATGCTGAGGGCGGAGCCGGTACAGGTGGCTTGGCGATAGCAGCCATGGCTCTGGCTAAGGATCTGGCAGCTGTGCAGCAGCACGGCGTTTGCCTTTAGCTGAGCAGCCTTATATAGCATGCGTTTACGCGCAGTAGTCAGGCTCGGGGCGCTATGGTGGGGGCGGGTCTGACAAACGCTGCCGCTGACTTCGCCGAGATCGCGAAAGGGTTTGCCGATCAGATCTTCAGCGCTCTCATACAGCGTAATCGGCGTCTGACGCGGCGTAACGGCGCGTGGCTTGGCGACGGTTTCCGGCGTTCTGTCTGCGGCCAGGGGCTTGATCGGGGCGGCCGGGCGTGACAGCAGAGAGCAGCCGCTTAGCGCAAGACTGGCCGTAAGCAGGCATAACGGTAATGCACGCATGGAAAATGTCCTGGTATTGATGGAATTGAGGAGTATTGAAACAATCTATAGCGCAAATGACAAGATGGGCAGGACGCCCATCTGGTCAAGCGGAGGGAAACTGCGAGAAATTACCAGCCTTTTACTGCCCCGCCGTTAAAGATTTTGTTTGCTGCGTTATACACTTCATCAGATTGATAGGCCTGAACGAATTTTTTCACGTTCTCAGCATCTTTATTGTCTTCACGCGCGACGATCAGGTTAACGTAGGGGGAGTCTTTCCCTTCGACGAAGATCCCGTCCTTTGCCGGCGTCAGACCAATCTGGCTGGCATAGGTGGTGTTAATGACGGCCAGCGCGATCTGATTGTCGTCCAGGGAGCGCGGCAGCTGGGGGGCTTCCAGTTCAACCAGCTTCAGATGCTTCGGGTTTTCCGTGATATCCAGCACCGTCGGCAGCAGGCCGATGCCATCTTTCAGCTTAATCAATCCTACGCTTTGCAGCAGCAGCAGGGAGCGACCCAGGTTGGTCGGATCGTTCGGAATGGCGATTTGAGCGCCGTCCTGCAGCTCGTTCAGTGACTTAATCTTTTTAGAGTAGCCTGCGATCGGGTAAACGAAGGTATTTCCAACCGCGACCAGCTTATAGCCTCGATCTTTAATCTGCTGATCGAGGTAGGGTTTATGCTGGAAGGCGTTGGCATCAATGTCGCCTTTGTTCAGCGCTTCGTTGGGCAGGACGTAGTCGTTAAAGGTCACCAGTTCGACGTTCAAACCGTATTTGTCTTTGGCCACCTTCTGAGCGACTTCGGCAACCTGCTGCTCCGCGCCGACGATAACGCCGACCTTGATATGGTTAGGATCTTTCTCTTCCTGTCCACAGCCAGCCAGTGCCAGCGTGCCGAGTAATGTGCCGACCAGTGCCAGGGACGTGAATTTCGTTGACATAGCATATCCTTCTGTATGTGATGTTGTGCTCTGCACGCTTGATTATTTATTGTTTCCGTTGCTTATTTACGGCTGATCGCCTTGACGATGCGGTCACCGCTGAACTGAATCAAATACACTAAAACGACCAGCAATACTAATACCGTATTCATTACCGTCGCGTTGTAACCGATATAACCGTACTGGTAGCCGATCTGTCCGAGACCACCGGCACCGACCGCCCCCCCCATCGCTGAGTAGCCTACCAGCGTGATCAGCGTAATGGTCGCCGCGTTAATCAACCCCGGCAGCGCCTCCGGCAGCAGGATCTTATTGACGATCTGCATCGGGGTCGCTCCCATTGCCCGCGCCGCTTCAATCAGGCCGCTTGGGATCTCCAGCAGGCTGTTTTCCACCATTCGGGCAATGAAGGGCGCCGCGCCGATGGTCAGGGGAACCAGCGCCGCCTGCAGACCGATAGAGGTGCCAACGATCAGGCGAGTAAACGGGATCATCCAGACCAGCAGGATGATGAATGGGATGGAGCGAAAGATATTAACCAGTGCGGACAGCAGATTATACAGCCGCGCATTTTCCAGAATTTGTCCTGGGCGCGAGGTGTACAGCAGCACGCCGACCGGCAGCCCGATGACAAAGCCAAAGAAACCGGAGACCAGGGTCATGACGACGGTTTCCCAGATGCCGCGGACCATTAACCACATCATTGCCTCAGACATAACCCAGTACCTCAACTTTCACGTGATGCTGCTCAAAAAAGGCGATAGCGGCTTGGGCATCGGCATCGTCGCCGTGGACTTCGGCCAACATAACGCCAAACTTCACTCCGCCGGCATAATCCATCTGGGAGCTGAGAATGCTGATGTCGACATTAAAACGCCGCACCGCCTGTGAAATCAGCGGCGCATCGACCGACTGGCCGGTGAACTCCAGGCGTAGCAGCGGCTGGCTATCGGCGCTGCGGGTGGGCGTCATCCGCTCTGCAAAGTCATCCGGGATATCCAGATGCAGCGTGGCGTGGATAAACTGCTGGGCCAGCGGCGTCTTGGGATGAGAGAACACCTCGCCGACGCTGCCCTGTTCGATCAGCTTTCCCTGACTGATAACGGCGACCTGATCGCAGATACGTTTGACCACGTCCATCTCATGGGTGATCAGCAGAATGGTCAGCCCCAGACGGCGGTTGATATCTTTTAACAGCTCCAGAATCGCGCGCGTGGTGGCCGGATCCAGCGCGCTGGTGGCTTCGTCGCACAGCAGCACTTTGGGGTTGCTGGCCAACGCACGGGCGATCGCCACGCGCTGTTTCTGACCGCCGGAGAGGTTGGCGGGGTAAGCATCGCGCTTGTCGGCGAGACCGACCAACGCCAGCAGCTCGGTAACCCGGCGCGTGATCTCGTCGCGCGGCACGCGATCCAGCTCCAGCGGCAGGGCGATGTTGCCATAGACCGTCCGCGAGGAGAGTAAATTGAAGTGTTGGAAAATCATGCCGATTTGGCGGCGCGTACGCGTTAGCTGTCCGGTGCTCATCGCCGTCAGATCCTGCCCGTCGACGAATACCTGTCCCTGCGTTGGACGCTCGAGTAAATTGACGCAGCGGATCAGGGTGCTTTTACCCGCGCCGGACGAACCGATTACGCCGTAAATCTGTCCGGCGGGCACGTGCAGCGACACGTCGTCCAGCGCGCTGATACGGCGCTGCCCCTGCTGGAATACCTTGGTGATATGAGTGAGTTTGATCATTTTTATATTTTTTCTTCGCCGTGGCCTGGGCCGTCATCATCAGTGATTTGAGTCACGTTATACGCTGAAGTGGATGTTAAGGCGTCTAGACGTCTAAGTCAACCAGTGAACGGTCAGTATGGCACGCTCTTTTTTCCGTGGAAACGTGCGATACTGTGCGCCGATTTTTCGTTTTAAGGAGTAACAGGTAAATGGCCCAGCAGATTCCTGCCATTTTTCTCGATCGTGACGGCACGATGAACGTCGATCACGGCTATGTACACGACAGCGACGACTTTCAGTTTATTGATGGCGTCATTGACGCCATGCGTGAGCTGAAGGCGATGGGTTTTGCTCTGGTGATGGTGACCAACCAGTCCGGCATCGCCCGCGGGATGTTTACAGAAGATCAGTTTATGCATCTGACGGAGTGGATGGACTGGTCGCTGGCCGATCGCGGCGTGGATCTGGACGGTATCTACTATTGTCCGCATCACCCGCAGGGGTCGGTCCCCGAATACACGCAGGCGTGCGACTGCCGTAAGCCCCAGCCAGGCATGCTGCTGGAGGCGCAGCGTTTCCTGAATATCGATATGGCGGCCTCTTATATGGTCGGCGATAAGCGGGAGGATTTACAGGCAGCGCAGGCGGCCGGCGTTGGAACTAAGGTTCTGGTGCGCAGCGGTAAGCCCCTGAGTGCCGAGGGCGAGGCGTTGGCGGATATCGTGCTGGATAGCCTGGCGCAGCTACCGCAGGCGATAAAAGCCCGCGGCTAAGCGTCTATTTTCCCCGTATTGGGTGAAAATAGTGCAAGTGACAAAAAAAATGAAATTAAGACTTGTCACGTCGCGAGAAGTCCCTATAATGCGCCTCCACTGACCGGGAACAACGACCGATACGTCGCCCAGTCAGGCAGAGAAAGCGAAAATAAACGCTTGACTCTGCGGGCGAAAAGCGTAATATACGCAGCCCACGCCGGTGATAACTCAACGGGTTTTCACGGCGACGCTCTTTAACAAATTATCAGACAATCTGTGTGGGCACTCGCAAGATTCGTATTACGCATTCCTCGGAATGCGAAAATATTTAAAGTCTTGAAGAGTGACAGCAGTTAATTCATTACGAATAAACAGTTTAATTTCTTTGAGCATCAAGCTTTTAATTGAAGAGTTTGATCATGGCTCAGATTGAACGCTGGCGGCAGGCTTAACACATGCAAGTCGAGCGGTAGCAGGGAGAAAGCTTGCTTTCTCCGCTGACGAGCGGCGGACGGGTGAGTAATGTCTGGGGATCTGCCTGATGGAGGGGGATAACTACTGGAAACGGTAGCTAATACCGCATAACGTCGCAAGACCAAAGTGGGGGACCTTCGGGCCTCATGCCATCAGATGAACCCAGATGGGATTAGCTAGTAGGTGGGGTAATGGCTCACCTAGGCGACGATCCCTAGCTGGTCTGAGAGGATGACCAGCCACACTGGAACTGAGACACGGTCCAGACTCCTACGGGAGGCAGCAGTGGGGAATATTGCACAATGGGCGCAAGCCTGATGCAGCCATGCCGCGTGTATGAAGAAGGCCTTCGGGTTGTAAAGTACTTTCAGTAGGGAGGAAGGTGTGAACGTTAATAGCGCTCACAATTGACGTTACCTACAGAAGAAGCACCGGCTAACTCCGTGCCAGCAGCCGCGGTAATACGGAGGGTGCAAGCGTTAATCGGAATTACTGGGCGTAAAGCGCACGCAGGCGGTTTGTTAAGTTGGATGTGAAATCCCCGGGCTTAACCTGGGAACTGCATCCAAGACTGGCAAGCTAGAGTCTCGTAGAGGGAGGTAGAATTCCAGGTGTAGCGGTGAAATGCGTAGAGATCTGGAGGAATACCGGTGGCGAAGGCGGCCTCCTGGACGAAGACTGACGCTCAGGTGCGAAAGCGTGGGGAGCAAACAGGATTAGATACCCTGGTAGTCCACGCTGTAAACGATGTCGATTTGGAGGTTGTGCCCTTGAGGCGTGGCTTCCGAAGCTAACGCGTTAAATCGACCGCCTGGGGAGTACGGCCGCAAGGTTAAAACTCAAATGAATTGACGGGGGCCCGCACAAGCGGTGGAGCATGTGGTTTAATTCGATGCAACGCGAAGAACCTTACCTACTCTTGACATCCAGCGAATCCTGTAGAGATACGGGAGTGCCTTCGGGAACGCTGAGACAGGTGCTGCATGGCTGTCGTCAGCTCGTGTTGTGAAATGTTGGGTTAAGTCCCGCAACGAGCGCAACCCTTATCCTTTGTTGCCAGCGGTTCGGCCGGGAACTCAAAGGAGACTGCCAGTGATAAACTGGAGGAAGGTGGGGATGACGTCAAGTCATCATGGCCCTTACGAGTAGGGCTACACACGTGCTACAATGGCGTATACAAAGAGAAGCGAACTCGCGAGAGCAAGCGGACCTCATAAAGTACGTCGTAGTCCGGATTGGAGTCTGCAACTCGACTCCATGAAGTCGGAATCGCTAGTAATCGTGGATCAGAATGCCACGGTGAATACGTTCCCGGGCCTTGTACACACCGCCCGTCACACCATGGGAGTGGGTTGCAAAAGAAGTAGGTAGCTTAACCTTCGGGAGGGCGCTTACCACTTTGTGATTCATGACTGGGGTGAAGTCGTAACAAGGTAACCGTAGGGGAACCTGCGGTTGGATCACCTCCTTACCTGAAGATACGAAATTGTGTAGTGCTCACACAGATTGTCTGATAGATGTTCGAGCAAACGCGTCTGCGAAGCCGACCCTGTGTCCCCTTCGTCTAGAGGCCTAGGACACCGCCCTTTCACGGCGGTAACAGGGGTTCGAATCCCCTAGGGGACGCCATTTGCGGTATCGGGTGAAAGACGATGCCAACTGTATTGCAAAACGGACTTACGAGTCATGTTTGCAATATTTGCTCTTTAACAATCTGGAACAAGCTGAAAATTCGAAAACAATCGAATTGCTTTTAATAAGTGATTCGAGAGTCTCTCAAATGCTTACAGCACGAAGTGAAACACCTTCGGGTTGTGAGGTTAAGTGACTAAGCGTACACGGTGGATGCCTAGGCAGTCAGAGGCGATGAAGGACGTGCTAATCTGCGATAAGCGTCGGTGAGCTGATATGAAGCGTTATTAGCCGGCGATGTCCGAATGGGGAAACCCAGTGCAATCCGTTGCACTATCGTTAAGTGAATACATAGCTTAACGAGGCGAACCAGGGGAACTGAAACATCTAAGTACCCTGAGGAAAAGAAATCAACCGAGATTCCCCTAGTAGCGGCGAGCGAACGGGGAAGAGCCCAGAACCTGAATCAGTTTGTGCATTAGTGGAAGCGTCTGGAAAGTCGCGCGATACAGGGTGATAGCCCCGTACACGAAGGTGCACAGCTGTGAGTTCGATGAGTAGGGCGGGACACGTGTTATCCTGTCTGAATATGGGGGGACCATCCTCCAAGGCTAAATACTCCTGACTGACCGATAGTGAACCAGTACCGTGAGGGAAAGGCGAAAAGAACCCCGGCGAGGGGAGTGAAATAGAACCTGAAACCGTGTACGTACAAGCAGTGGGAGCATCCTTCGGGGTGTGACTGCGTACCTTTTGTATAATGGGTCAGCGACTTATATTTTGTAGCAAGGTTAACCGAATAGGGGAGCCGTAGGGAAACCGAGTCTTAACTGGGCGTCTAGTTGCAAGGTATAGACCCGAAACCCGGTGATCTAGCCATGGGCAGGTTGAAGGTTGGGTAACACTAACTGGAGGACCGAACCGACTAATGTTGAAAAATTAGCGGATGACTTGTGGCTGGGGGTGAAAGGCCAATCAAACCGGGAGATAGCTGGTTCTCCCCGAAAGCTATTTAGGTAGCGCCTCGTGAACTCATCTTCGGGGGTAGAGCACTGTTTCGGCTAGGGGGTCATCCCGACTTACCAACCCGATGCAAACTACGAATACCGAAGAATGTTATCACGGGAGACACACGGCGGGTGCTAACGTCCGTCGTGAAGAGGGAAACAACCCAGACCGCCAGCTAAGGTCCCAAAGTCATGGTTAAGTGGGAAACGATGTGGGAAGGCATAGACAGCCAGGATGTTGGCTTAGAAGCAGCCATCATTTAAAGAAAGCGTAATAGCTCACTGGTCGAGTCGGCCTGCGCGGAAGATGTAACGGGGCTAAACCATGCACCGAAGCTGCGGCAGCGACGCTTAGGCGTTGTTGGGTAGGGGAGCGTTCTGTAAGCCTGCGAAGGTGGCCTGTGAGGGCTGCTGGAGGTATCAGAAGTGCGAATGCTGACATAAGTAACGATAAAGCGGGTGAAAAGCCCGCTCGCCGGAAGACCAAGGGTTCCTGTCCAACGTTAATCGGGGCAGGGTAAGTCGACCCCTAAGGCGAGGCTGAAAAGCGTAGTCGATGGGAAACAGGTTAATATTCCTGTACTTGGTGTTATTGCGAAGGGGGGACGGAGAAGGCTAGACCGGCCGGGCGACGGTTGTCCCGGTTTAAGCGTGTAGGTGGGGTAACTTGGCAAATCCGGTTACCTTTAACACTGAGGCGTGATGACGAGGCACTACGGTGCTGAAGTGGTTAATGCCCTGCTTCCAGGAAAAGCCTCTAAGCTCCAGATAACACTGAATCGTACCCCAAACCGACACAGGTGGTCAGGTAGAGAATACCAAGGCGCTTGAGAGAACTCGGGTGAAGGAACTAGGCAAAATGGTGCCGTAACTTCGGGAGAAGGCACGCTGGCACGTAGGTGAAGTCCCTCGCGGATGGAGCCGAAGCCAGTCGAAGATACCAGCTGGCTGCAACTGTTTAATAAAAACACAGCACTCTGCAAACACGAAAGTGGACGTATAGGGTGTGACGCCTGCCCGGTGCTGGAAGGTTAATTGATGGGGTCAGCCGCAAGGCGAAGCTCTTGATCGAAGCCCCAGTAAACGGCGGCCGTAACTATAACGGTCCTAAGGTAGCGAAATTCCTTGTCGGGTAAGTTCCGACCTGCACGAATGGCGTAATGATGGCCAGGCTGTCTCCACCCGAGACTCAGTGAAATTGAACTCGCTGTGAAGATGCAGTGTACCCGCGGCAAGACGGAAAGACCCCGTGAACCTTTACTATAGCTTGACACTGAACATTGAACCTTGATGTGTAGGATAGGTGGGAGGCTTTGAAGTGTGGACGCCAGTCTGCATGGAGCCGACCTTGAAATACCACCCTTTAATGTTTGATGTTCTAACCTGGTCCCGTGATCCGGGATAGGGACAGTGTCTGGTGGGTAGTTTGACTGGGGCGGTCTCCTCCCAAAGAGTAACGGAGGAGCACGAAGGTTAGCTAATCCTGGTCGGACATCAGGAGGTTAGTGCAAAGGCATAAGCTAGCTTGACTGCGAGAGTGACGGCTCGAGCAGGTGCGAAAGCAGGTCTTAGTGATCCGGTGGTTCTGAATGGAAGGGCCATCGCTCAACGGATAAAAGGTACTCCGGGGATAACAGGCTGATACCGCCCAAGAGTTCATATCGACGGCGGTGTTTGGCACCTCGATGTCGGCTCATCACATCCTGGGGCTGAAGTAGGTCCCAAGGGTATGGCTGTTCGCCATTTAAAGTGGTACGCGAGCTGGGTTTAGAACGTCGTGAGACAGTTCGGTCCCTATCTGCCGTGGGCGTTGGAAGATTGAGAGGGGCTGCTCCTAGTACGAGAGGACCGGAGTGGACGCACCGCTGGTGTTCGGGTTGTGATGCCAATTGCATTGCCCGGTAGCTACGTGCGGAAAAGATAAGCGCTGAAAGCATCTAAGCGCGAAACTTGCCTCGAGATGAGTCTTCCCTTGGACCTTGAGTCCACTGAAGGAACGTTTAAGACTAAGACGTTGATAGGCTGGGTGTGTAAGCGTAGCGATACGTTGAGCTAACCAGTACTAATGATCCGTGAGACTTAACCTTACAACACCGAAGGTGTTTTAGAGAGACGAATGAAGCTTGTTCAAGATTGATACCGATGGCCAGTGATGGCGGTTGGTAAAACAGAATTTGCCTGGCGGCGATAGCGCGGTGGTCCCACCTGACCCCATGCCGAACTCAGAAGTGAAACGCCGTAGCGCCGATGGTAGTGTGGGGTCTCCCCATGCGAGAGTAGGGAACTGCCAGGCATCAAACAAACGAAAAGACCTCATGCGAAAGCATGGGGTCTTTTTGTTTATCGGCGTGTTGCCGGGAAGCGGATGACTCTCGAGGAAAACCGCGGCGCCGGCGGCGCATCTGCACGTCGCGAGAAGGCCGCGCGCCCTAAGGGCCCGCCTTATCGCCGCGGTTTTCTTCAGCTGCAGAAGGGGCGGGAGGCTGTGCCGGAGGACTAAACCATTTCTCCTGGCTGACCCATATCGCCTCCTTCGGCTGCATGACAAAATGCGGCGACATAATTTGGACGCCAAAGCGGTTAAATACGTCCAAAATGTGGCCGTGCAGCGCGCTTTTTACCTGCGCCGGCGCGGCTCCCGCGACAATCTCTGCCCGTAGCTCATAGCTGACATACCAGTCCTGCAATTCGTTCTGACGGATCGTGGGTTCGAGGTCGTGCTGTATCCCCTCGGTTTGCTGCAGCGCCAGCAGTAGCATGGCGTGAACCTGACGCCAGGGAACATCATAGCCGATGGTGACTCCGGTGCTGATAATGATCCCACCGTGAGCGGCGTGGGTACTGAGATTGACAATCTTACCGCTGGCGACGACGGCGTTGGGGATCGTGACGTCAAAGCCTTCGCGGGTTTTCAGCTTGGTAGCCAGTATCCCAATATCATCAACAAAGCCGTCATACTCCCCTATGCGCACATAGTCCCCCTGGTGCAGGGCGCGTGAATAGATCAGGACCAGGCCGCTCATGGCATGGCTGACCAGACCCGCCGAGCCCAGCGTGATCATCAGTCCAAAAAAGACGCTGACGCCCTTAAACGCCAGGGTATCGGCGCCGGGGAAGAACGGATAGGCCATCGACAGGGCGAACATCCAGATGATGACGCTGAGTAGGCGGCGGGTAGCCTTGATAGTATCCGGGTAGAGTCCCGGTAGCTTTAGGCGGCCACTCTCCACCTGGCGGAACAGCAGGCGCAGGAGGCGCTGGATCAGCAGCGCGACCGCGGCGATCGCGGCGAGACTCAGCAGATCCGGCAGCGCGGCGATCAGATCCTGCAGCAGCTGCGTCGCCGCGGCTAGGCTATAGCGATGCAGCGAGTAGCCCCAGTAGCGCGTGGCGGGAAACAGCTTTAAGGCCCATACCAGCCAAATATAGCCAGCGATAGCGCACCCCAGCAGCAGGAGTACCGCCGATATGCGGCGCTCAAGGCCGCCAACGTAGCTGCGTAGGCGATAGGGGACCCAGCCGCGATGCTGCATGATGAGGATATCGAAATGGCTACGGATCCGTTTTTGCACTCGCCGCGCTAGCCACAGCAGGGCGAATAGCAGCGCGGTGCCGCCGGCGAATCGCAGCGCCGCGAGCGCCAGATAGTGCGTCGAATGCTGCTCTATCAATGCCCCGCGCAGGTTTTCCAGTCGCTGCTGTATACGCTCTGCCGCCTGATCCAACGACAGGTCGTCGCCAACGTCCAGATCCTGCTGGGCCAGCAGCAGCAGCGGTTTTCCATTGATAGAGAACAGGCGCACCGGCTGACCATAGCGTTGAGTCGGCGTGATCTGTACCGGCGACTGAAGATCGCCCGGCGCGATATTTTGCAGATCCTGCGCCGCCTGTTTGACCCGCTCCTCCGGCGTCGCTAGACCGAAGTGGGCCTGCAGCATCACGATCGGCTGCTGCAGGATGGTGACGGTGCGTGCCTGCTCAGCTTCGTCCGGCGCCAGACGCGGCTCGGCGGCGCTCAGGGCGGCGCTCCACAGTAGCGACAACAGCGGTAGGATAACGCGCAGAAGACGAACCATCGCATCTATCTCGGTGAGGTTCAGATGCTATTGAGTATAAGCGTAGCCTGTGCAAAGCGTGTGGCGAGAGATAAAAAGGCCTCCGGAGCGGAGGCCATGCGCGGGGGCGTTACAGAATGCGGCTGATCAGGCGATCGACCCGAATGCGCCGCAGGCGGCGGATCAGCTTGCGCACTTTCAGCGGATATTGCTGAAGAGTTTCCAGATCCTCATAGCTCCGCACGACCTGGGTATGACGGCGGATACACTCCAGCTCGTGCTGACGCTGATGCTGGATTTCGCCGCGCGGATCGTGGATTAAAATCGCATTCTCCAAATCCAGGCGCCAGGCGCGCGGATTGAGATTGTTGCCGGTGATCAGCTGCCAGCGATCGTCTACCCACATACCTTTCAGATGATAGGTATTGTCATCGTCGCGCCACAGGCGCACGGTCAATTGCCCGTTATCGAGGTAGGGCTGGAGCCGACTGATAAAGCGACGCAGGTTGATCTCATACAGATAGGGCAGTGCGCCGATGATCTTGAATGGCTCCTCTTCCGGAATAAAGAAGTCATTGGCCTTCTTGTCCCCGACGATGATTTCAACCTGTTTTCCCTGGCGCAGCAGGAAGATGATATCGCGTACCAGCGGAGCTGGCAGGTTGAAATAGGGAGTACACAGCGTGAGCGTCCTCTCGGTGCTGCAGATAAGGTGGTGAATAGTCTTATTCAGGATATTTTGCTTACCCAGACCGGCCAGCGGCGTCACCGCCAGCTCTTCGTTCCCCGCCTCTGCCGGCACCTGATAGCCGCTATCGCGCAGCGCATGGCGGAACTGGCGGGTTTCATTACGAATTTCCGGGTTTTTGGGCCGATCGCAGCGGTCCAGACGCTGCACCGCGGGGTTGCTCAGCAAGGTGGACTGAACAAATTGGCACATAACCCCGGCCAGGCGCGGATTCTGGATAAAGTGGTAGCGATCGTAGCGGTACTTGTCATGACGGTGCAGGTAGACATCGTTCAGGCTGGCACCGCTGTAGATCACCCGATCGTCGATGATAAAACCTTTTAGATGCAGTACTCCCAGCGCCTCGCGCGTGTTGACCGGCACGCCATAGATCGGCACGATAACATCTGGGTATTCGCTGGCCATCCGGCAGTACCAGTCGGCATTGGTGTTGCTGGCCTCTGCGCCGATGCGACCGCGCTGTGCCCGGTGCCAATCGACCAGAACGAAAATTTCCAGCTGCGGACGCTGCCGTTTAGCCTGATAGAGCGCATTTAACACGTCCCGGCCGCCATCGTCATTTTCCAGGTACAGCGCTACCAGGTAGATCCGCTGTGTTGCCTGGCCGATGGCCTCCAGCAGCGCCTGACGGAATGCCGCCGGCGAAAACAGCGTCTCTACCTCACCGACCTGTTGCGGGAGTTTGGGCAGTTGAGCAAGGTGTTGTTGATGTTTGGCTCGCTTAAATTTGGACAACATCACAGTGCGCTTCTTCTCTTGTCGTAGTGCAGCGCGGGCGGTTGCACACGCTCAGTTTAACCAACGGAATCGGACGATAATAACACTAGTTTTATCCCGTTGCGTATGTTTTGCCACGATTTGTCGAAATTGTCTCAGCATTTTTCGCTGTCTGGCAGCGTGCTGTCCGACAGCGATAGTGAAAGATTGACTATCCCGTCCTCCAGCAGAATTTCCACCTGAAAGCCGATTTTACGCGCCAGCGCGATCATGCCGCGGTTGGTGGGCATGGTGATGCCCAGCAGACGCCGTAGCTGGCGCTGACGCGCATAGCGGATCAGTTTATCCAGCAGGATCGAGCCTAAGCCCAGGCCGTGACGATCGCTGCGCACCAGCACGGCGAACTCTGCGTCGGTATTATCGGGGTCGATCAGCGCGCGGGTGACGCCGAGGATCTCCTCGCCCTGCGGGGTGGACTGTACCGCGACGAATGCCATCTCTCGCTCGTAGTCTATCTGGGTCATCTTGGCGAGATCTTCATGGGTAAACTCATTGATCTCACTGAAGTAACGATAGTAGAGATCCTCTTTACTCACGCGCTGGATAAACTGCTGAAGCAGGGGCTCATCCTCCGGGAGGATCGGGCGCAGCAGCGCGTCGCCGCCGTTTTTTAGCCGGATGGACTCCTTAAGCTGGTGCGGATAGGGACAGATGGCCAGCCGGGTTGGCGCCGCGTGCCGATCGAGCAGCTGCAGTGAGACATCCAGTAGGGTGAAGGTGCTCCCGCAGGCCAGCAGCGGATGGATCTCCAGACGCTGGATCGTCGGACAGTCGACGATCAGGTGGGATACCTGCACCAGCACCTGACTGAGCCCGGCGATATCCAGATCGGCCAGCGGCGCACGCCGGCGGATATGGCCGCGTTTTTGCGCCTGGACTATCAGGTAACGGGCCAGATTCATATTCAGCGGGGGAAGCGCCGCCGCGGCATCCCGCTGGGCATCCCATTCGGCGCCGCCCTCACCCAGCAAAATCAGCGGGCCGAAGACGGCGTCGTTCTCCACGCAGATACGCAGCTCCTGTGCCCCGATACGGTTGGCCGTGCTCTGTACCAGCAGCCCTAAGATCCGCGCCTGGGGGTAGGCCTGACGGGCCCGGTCAAAGATCGCATTGGCGGCCTGTTCGACCTCACGCGCGTTGCGCAGATAGAGCATGACGCCCTGAACATCCGAGTTATGGGCGATATCGGGGGAGCGCAGCTTCAGGGCGACGGGATAACCGATGCGCTCGGCGATATGCACCGCTTCGGTACTGTCGTTGGCTATCCAGCTCGGCAGGGTATCCAGGCCATAGCAGGCCAGAATATCGCGAACCTCATGGGTATCGAGGCGGGTGACGCCGTCGGCCTGCGCCTGTGCCAGCAGACGATGGGCCAGCGCGGCGTTGGCCGGTAGACTGGCCGGCAGGGCCGGGGTCTCCATCAGCTGCCGCTGGTTGCGTCGGTATTCAACCATGTGCATAAAGGCGGTGACCGCCCCTTCGGGGGTGCGATAGGTCGGAATTCCCGCTTCGCTGAAGAGGCGGCGGGCCTCTTGGGAGGTGTTCTCTCCGCTCCAGTTGGTCATCAGCGTCACATGGCGGGCTCGCGGGTGTGCGCTCAGCGTTTCGATCAGGGCGCGGGCGGTTTCCGTTGCCGGCGCTGTCGCGCTGGGCGCGTGCTGGATCAGCAACGCATCGTAGCAGCGGCTGTCGAGCAGGTGCTGCAGCGTAGCCTGGTAGCGGGCCGGAGTGGCATCATCGCGCAGATCGATAGGTCCCTGTAGGTAGGTCTCTGCGGGCAGCGCCGTGCACAGCGCGCTGTGCAGCGCATCATCGCACGGGGCGGGATGGCCGCCGCGGCGCTGCAGCTCATCCAGCGCCATGGCGAGCGGCGCGGCGCCGTTGCCGACGATCAGCAGCCGCTCTCCGCGCAGGGGATGCATATGGCTGAGGGTTTCTACCGCGGAAAACAGTTCGTGAGTATTTTGAACCCGCAGCAGCCCGGCGCGCTGAATGGCGGCATCGTAGGCGATATCGAGTCCCGCTGCCTCGCCTAACACGCGTCGCGCCTGTGGGCTACGCCCGCTTTTAATCACCAGGATCGGCTTGTTGCGCGCCGCGCTGCGCGCGGCCGACAGGAAGCGCCGCGCATCGTGCAGGTGTTCGAGATAGAGCAGGATCGCGCTGGTTTTAGCATCCCGCGCCAGATAATCCAGCAGATCGTCGACGTCGGTGTCCAGGCTATCCCCTAGCGCCACAAATAGAGAGAAGCCGATCTCACGCTGGCGTGCCCAGTCGAGAATGGTGTTGGAGACCGCCGCTGACTGAGAGATAAAGGCCAGGCGCCCCGGCAGGATCGGTACCGGGGAAAAGCTGGCGTTAAGCTTTTGCCAGGGGGCTAGCAGGCCTAGACTGTTGGGCCCCAGCAGGCGTACGCCGTGGCGTAAGGCGAGGCTGCGCAGCGCGTCGGCCTGTGAGGCCGGCGCGGCGATGACAATGGCGGCCCGACAGCCTTTCGCGCCCAGTTCGGCGATCAGGGCCGGGGTTCGCTGGGCGTTGGTACACAGGATAGCCAAATCCGGGACACAGGGTAAGTCGGCGATCGTCGGATAGGCCAGCACGCCGCAGACGGCCTGATAGCGCGGCGTCACCGGCATGATCGGGCCGGGGAATCCTCCGTTTAGCAGATTTAACATAACCAGATGGCCGCTGCGGCTCGGCTGATTGGAGGCGCCGATGACGGCGATGGATTTGGGGCGTAACAGGGATTCGAGACTGCGTTGGCTCATGCCACCCTCCTGTGCGGGTTTGCCCTGCGGCTGATCGCGGCGAAACGCGCGAGATGGCATGATTCTAGAGGCTTTATTCCACGGCTGCAGCGACGGGCACCTGAGGGTGCGATTTGCCTAGCAAATATTGCTGACGGAAATGGTGAAAGTGCTGAAGCAGTCCCTGCGATGCCTGCCGATCGTCCGCCAGCGCCAGCAGCGCAGCGGCGACTTCGGCGGTGCAGTACTGCTCTGGGCGATGGGCCTCCCGCAGCAGATAGCCGGGCGCCTGTGCCATATTGATGGAGAAGACCGGGAATCTGTCCAGGTAGGGGCTTTTGCGGAACATTTTGCGCGCCTCCGGCCAGGTGCCGTCGAGCATGATAAACAGTGGGCGACGGTCATCGCATCGCACCTCGGTGACGACGCGCTCAGGCTCCGCGTAGCTCCCAGGAAAGACCACGTACGGCTGGTAGGCGGGATCGTCGAGCAGCTGCAGAAGCTGCGGATCCGGCTGCGTTCGAGACCAGCCGTAGGCCAGGGTATCCGGCAGCACATCGGCGATCAGGCGCCCGGTATTGCTGGGCTTCAGCGGCTCGGTATCATACATCATCAGGCAAAAGCGGCTATGGGCCGGGTAGCTGGCCAGCGTATCGCACAGGCAGTGGATCTGCGGCAGCAGGCAGCGTTGGCAGCGCTGTACGCGGCAGCCGCGGGCGTGAAAGGGACGGGTAGACTGGCTCAGGCGCGCGGCGCGCAGGCGCAGTACGGCATTGGCGGACATGGTGTTCTCAGGGGTGAGCAAAACCGCTATTTTAAACAAGCCTCGTCACCGGGTACAGCGTCAAACGGCCCCGCGCGCATGGGCCGTTGATATTGGGATCAGGCCTGCTTGGCCAACTGCTCATCCAGCCAGGCTTCAAACGGTGCCTGGGGCATCGCGCCGTTGAGCATATCTACGCGTTGGCCGTTGCGGTATAGCATGATGGTCGGAATGCTGCGAATGCGGAAGCGGCTGCTCAGCGCCGGCTGATCCTCGGTATTCACCTTGATGCAGCGTACTTCGCCAGCCCGTGCCGCGGCGACGGCGGCGAAGACGGGGGCGAATCCTTGACAGGGACCGCACCACGGCGCCCAGAAGTCGATCAGTACCGGCAGGTCATCCTGTAGCAGTTTATCCAGCGTCTCTTCGCTGGCGTTGACGATGGCGCCGTCAAACAGGGCATGGCTGCAGCGGCCACACGTTGCCTGCTCGCTGCGGCGATCGTCGGGAATACGGTTGGTGGTATGACAGGCGGGACAGACAGTGTTCATGATTATCCTCAGACATAAAACGGCGAAACTACAGTCGGGACATCCTCTGGCGTTTCAGCTAGGTTAAACATTATTGTGCTGTATGATGGGGACCACAATCAGATTTACCCAATGACTATAATAGATAGCAGCTTTTATGCTTGGCATATGGCAACGCGTACTCACATCAGGTAATCTTCGCGCCTTGCGCGTAGGTGGAGAAAGTAATGAGCGACTCTTTGAATGGTAAAAACGGTAAAGTAAAAGTGATGTATGTCCGCGACTCGGACGCTGCCGATGAGCGTCAGTCGCGTGCGCCCGCGAAGGGTCGTCCGGGTGCGCGCGGCGACCGCAGCCGCAGCGATCGTAATGACCGCGGCGACCGCAGCCGCAGCGATCGTAATGACCGTGGCGACCGCAGCCGCAGCGATCGTAATGACCGCGGTGACCGCAGCCGCAGCGATCGTAATGACCGCGGCGACCGCAGCCGTAGCGATCGCAGTGACCGCGGCGATCGCGCAGCCCGTCCGGCGCGCAGTGAGCAGGGCGTCGGTGAGCGTTCACCGTGGCGCACGGTTTCTCTGGGCGATAACGGTGGCGTAGGCGGTGAAAGCGATCACGGTGGTATCAGCGGTAAAAGCTTTATCGATCCGGAACAACTGCGTCGTCAGCGCGCCGAAGAGACGCGAGTATACGGTGAGAATGCCTGCCAGGCGCTATTTGCGAGCCGTCCGGAGGCCATCGTTCGCGCCTGGTTCCTGCAGGCCGTAACGCCGCGCTTCCGGGAGGCCCTGCGCTGGATGGCGGCTAACCGTAAGGCTTACCATGTGGTGGACGATGCCGAGCTGACCAAGGCGTCGGGAACCGATCATCACGGCGGCGTATGTTTCCTGATTAAAAAGCGTCGCTCTCTTGATGCGCAGCAGTATCTGGCCAATCAGGCAGAGGATGCGGTGGACTGCGTGCTGGCGTTGGAGAATGTGGCCAACCCCCATAACCTGGGCGGCATTATGCGCACCTGTGCGCACTTTGGCATCCGCGGGATCATCGCCCCGGAGAGCGCCGCGCTGGAGTCTGGCGCCGCCGTTCGTACCGCCGAAGGCGGCGCGGAGCACGTACAGGCGATCGATGCGGAAGATTTTTCCGCGGCGCTGGATACCTTCCGTCGCGCCGGCTATACCATTGTGACGACCTCCAGCCACAAGGGGACGACGCAGCTGCACCGTGCGACGCTGCCGGCGAAAATCGTGCTGGTGGTCGGGCATGAAGGCGATGGCCTGTCTGACGGTACGCTGCAGCAGGGCGATCTGAGCGTCTCTATCGGTGGTACCGGCAGCGTTGAAAGCCTGAATGTGTCGGTTGCTACGGGGATTATGTTGGCCGAATGGTGGCGACAGAATGCGCGTTAATTGACGTGACCCGCGTAAAAAAGGCCGGATATTCCGGCCTTTTTTATTGGGTAGCGATAATTCGCCGCGGCGCTTACTCCTCCAGATCGCCGCAGAAGCGGTAGCCTTCGCCGTGGATAGTGGCGATGATCTCCGGCGTGTCCGGCGTGGATTCAAAGTGCTTGCGAATGCGGCGGATCGTGACATCGACCGTACGATCGTGCGGCTTCAGCTCACGGCCGGTCATCTTCTTCAGCAGCTCGGCGCGTGACTGAATCTTGCCCGGGTTCTCGCAGAAGTGCAGCATGGCGCGGAACTCGCTGCGCGGCAGCTTGTACTGCTCGCCGTCGGGGCTGACCAGCGAGCGGCTGTTGATGTCCAGCTCCCAACCGTTAAAGCGATAGTGCTCAACGCTTTTACGCTCCTCGGTTCCGCTGCCCAGGTTCATGGTGCGGGAGAGCAGGTTACGGGCACGGATGGTCAGTTCACGGGGGTTAAACGGTTTGGTGATGTAGTCGTCGGCGCCGATTTCCAGACCGAGGATTTTGTCCACTTCGTTATCGCGACCGGTCAGGAACATCAGCGCGACATTTGCCTGTTCACGCAGTTCGCGCGCCAGTAACAGGCCGTTTTTCCCAGGCAGGTTGATGTCCATGATGACCAGATTGATGTCGAACTCAGACAGAATCTGATGCATCTCGGCACCATCATTGGCTTCATGAACGATATAACCTTCCGCTTCGAAAATACTTTTTAACGTATTACGAGTGACGAGTTCGTCCTCGACGATCAGAATGTGCGGGGTCTGCATGTTTTGCTACCTAAAATTGCCAACAAATAGAAAAATAGGGGGTGTACAGCAGTCCGGGAACCCAGAACACCAAATTATGGGCGGATTAACCGCGGGGCTCTAGTGACTACGGTACGTAAACTCGTTCTTGATGCACTTTCCATCAACGTCAACAACATCGCTAGGTTGGTCAGGGGGTGTCACTCCCTACAGCCCCGGTGGTGCCAAAAGCGGCGCACATCCTAACCCTATTAACAGCAATATAACAGCGCATGCGTCAAATGCCACCTAACAAAACTATCCTTTGTTGACATATATCAAGTCCAATTGTAGCACGTTAACAGATTTGTGAAAAACACTTACAAGTTTGCGTGCTTAATGACTATCTTCCGGAGATCTTCTCCCCTTGCCGCCCGCACGGCGACGATAGCATATTCGCGGCCATTTTTAATTTTTATTGTAGATTAACTGTATGAATATAATGATAATGCTGCGGCGTTTTCTGCGAAATTTACGTTTGGCCATCAATTGCTGGAAATTTTTAAGAAGAACGTTATTTAACAAACTGAAACGTTATTTTTTGTTAAAAATGTGTAACCAAAGGCGGCGTGGAAAAATGATGTCTCGCGGGGTAGAGTGTGCGCCTAAGTAACAAAATGGGCTCTAAGCATGCAAATTCATATCGTCCTGGTCGCTCCGGCCAGAGCTGAAAACGTGGGGGCTGCGGCGCGCGCGATGAAAACCATGGGGTTTACCTCGCTGCGCATCGTGGACAGTAAGGCGGACGGCGAACCGGCAGCGCGCTGGGTTGCGCACGGCGCCGGTGACATTCTGGACGGTGCCCGTCACTTTGATACCTTGGCGCAGGCGTTGGCGGATGTTGACTTTAGCGTCGCGTCGACGGCCCGCAGCCGCGCTCGCTTTCACTACTACTGCACGCCGCAGGAGCTCTGCGCGGTATTGCAGGAAAAGCAGCGCTGGATGGCCAGCTGCGCGCTGGTGTTTGGCCGCGAGGACTCCGGCCTGACCAACGATGAGCTGGCGCTGGTGGACTTGCTGACCGGAGTGCCGATGGCGGCGGATTATCCGTCGCTCAATCTGGGGCAGGCGGTGATGGTGTTTTGCTATCAGCTCTCCTCGCTGATGCAGGTACAGGCGGCCCAGGCTCCTGCGGCGCAGGGGGAGCAGCTGGCCGCGCTGCGTGCCCGTACCGATCGTTTGCTGACGACGCTGGGCGTCGACGGGGATACCAAGCTGAGCGACTGGCTGGATCAGCGCATCGGTCTGTTGGCCCAGCGCGATACCGCGATGCTGCATCGTCTGCTGCATGACATCGAATCCGCGCTGGAAACGTCCGCGTCAGGTAAGAAAATGTAAAAAGGGTAATAATGGGAAGTTATGGCCATTTGTTATTGTTATATCGCGATGCTCTGCCAGTTCCCCATTGTTTTATTCTTTAAATTTCTATTATCCAGATATTCATGCTGTATAAAGTTGGCTGAGATTGGTGTCACAAAATAGAAAACGGTTGACTCCACGTTGGCTTTGCTTTAACCAATATAGGGCAGACACAGGAATTTAATTGGACAGACGATGCGTAACTTCAGCCTGAATATCACCACAACAATTACCACCACCGGAACCACAGGTAACGGGGCGGGCTGACGCATACAGAAAAGTGAAAACGAAAAAGCCCGCACCTCACAGTGCGGGCTTTTTTTTCGGCCAAATTCGGAGAGAGTCAGATGAGAGTATTAAAATTCGGTGGCACGTCGGTCGCCAACGCGGAGCGGGTCTTCAGCGTTGCCGATATTTTGGAGAGTAACGCCGCACAGGGACAGGTCGCCGCCGTGCTTTCCGCCCCGGCCCGCATCACCAACCATCTGGTGGCGCTGATTGAACGCACCATCGCAGGGCAAGATATCCAACCGATACTCGGCGACGCCGAGAAGATTTTTACCGATCTGATCGATGGCTTAGCCCAGGCGCAGCCGGGCTTCGACGCCGCACCGCTGCGTCTGCGCGTGTCTCAGGAGTTTGGCCAGATCCGCCAGGTGCTGCACGGCATCGCCCTGCTGGGACAGTGTCCAGATAGCGTTAATGCGGCGCTGATTTGCCGCGGAGAGGCGCTCTCCATCGCGATCATGGCGGCGCTGCTGCGCGCGCGCGGACGTCAGGTTACCGTTATCGATCCGGTCAGCAGTCTGCTGGCTCGCGGCGGCTATCTGGAGTCCAGCGTCGATATCGCGGAGTCCGCCCGCCGTATCGCCGCCCAGGCGATCCCGGCCGACAGTCTGATCCTGATGGCGGGGTTCACCGCCGGTAACGAGCGCGGCGAGCTGGTGGTACTGGGACGCAACGGCTCAGACTATTCGGCGGCGGTGCTGGCCGCCTGCCTGCGCGCAGCGTGCTGCGAGATCTGGACGGACGTTGACGGCGTGTATACCTGCGATCCGCGTCTGGTTCCGGACGCACGTCTACTGGAGTCGATGTCCTACCAAGAGGCGATGGAGCTCTCCTACTTTGGCGCCAAGGTGCTGCACCCGCGCACCATTTCACCGATTGCGCAGTTTCAAATTCCCTGCCTGATCAAAAATACCGCCAACCCGCAGGCGCCCGGTACCCTGATCGGCGCGCAGCGCCGCGGTGATGACGCGCTGCCGGTGAAGGGGATCACCCATCTGAACCATATGGCGATGCTCAATGTCTCTGGGCCGGGGATGAAAGGGATGGTCGGCATGGCGGCGCGGGTCTTCGCCGTGATGTCGCGTAGCGGTATTTCCGTGGTGTTGATAACCCAGTCCTCCTCTGAATACAGCATCAGCTTTTGCGTGCCGCAGGGGGAGCTGGCGCGGGCCTGCCAGGCGCTGCAGGATGAGTTCTTCCTGGAGCTGAAGGATGGCCTGCTGGAGCCGCTGGATGTTATCGAGCATCTGGCGATCATCTCGGTGGTCGGCGACGGTATGCGGACCCAGCGCGGCATTTCGGCCAAGTTTTTCTCGGCTCTGGCGCGGGCGAACATCAACATTGTCGCGATTGCGCAGGGCTCCTCTGAGCGCTCGATCTCCGTCGTGGTGAACAATGATGCGGCGACGACCGCCGTGCGTGTGACGCACCAGATGCTATTCAACACCGATCAGGTGATCGAGGTGTTTGTTATCGGCGTAGGCGGCGTGGGGGGCGCGCTGTTGGCGCAGATTGAGCGTCAGCAGGCCTGGCTGAAAAGTAAGCATATCGATCTGCGGGTGTGCGGCATCGCGAACTCCCGTGCGCTGCTGACCCATGTACACGGTATCGATATGGCGAACTGGCGTGGGGCGCTGGAGCAGGCCTCGCAGCCGTTTAACCTGGGGCGCCTGATGCGTCTGGTGAACGAGTATCACCTGCTGAATCCGGTGATCGTCGACTGTACCTCCAGCCAGGCGTTGGCCGATCAGTACGCTGACTTCCTCGGTAACGGTTTTCACGTGGTGACGCCGAATAAAAAGGCCAATACGGCTTCCCTGGATTATTACCGCCTGCTGCGTCAGAAGGCGGCGGGCAGCCAGCGCAAGTTTCTCTACGATACCAACGTCGGGGCCGGGCTGCCGGTGATCGAAAACCTGCAAAATCTGCTGAGCGCTGGCGATGAGCTGCAGCGGTTCTGCGGCATTCTCTCCGGTTCGCTGTCGTTTATCTTTGGCCGCTTGGAGGAGGGGGCGACCTTCTCACAGGCAACCCGTGAAGCGCGTCAGCTGGGCTATACCGAACCGGATCCGCGTGATGATCTCTCCGGCATGGACGTGGCGCGCAAGCTGCTGATCCTGGCGCGTGAGGCGGGATATGCCCTGGAGCTGGACGATATCTGCGTCGAGCCGGTGCTGCCGGCGGCGTTCGATGCCCGCGGTGACGTCGATACGTTCCTCGCCAATCTGGCGCAGGCGGATGACGCGTTTAGCGCGAGGGTCGCCGCTGCGCAAGCGCGTGGCTGCGTGCTGCGCTACGTCGGCGAGATCGATCAGGGGCGTTGCTCGGTGCGCATTGCGGAGGTGGACAGCGATGATGCGCTGTATAAGGTTAAAAATGGCGAAAACGCCCTGACGTTTTACAGCCGCTACTATCAGCCGCTGCCGATGGTGCTACGCGGCTATGGCGCGGGTAACGATGTCACCGCCGCCGGCGTCTTTGCCGATCTGCTGCGGACCTTGTCATGGAAGCTGGGAGTTTAACATGGTGAAAATATATGCGCCGGCCTCCATCGGCAACGTCAGCGTCGGTTTTGACGTCCTGGGCGCCGCGGTAACGCCGCTGGACGGCACGCTGCTGGGCGACTGCGTCAGCGTGGAGGCCAGCGACCGTTTTGCGCTGCACTGCCGCGGACGCTTCGTCGACAGTCTGCCGGCAGCCGCTCAGGAGAACATTGTCTATCAGTGCTGGCAGCGCTTCTGTGAGGTGACGGGGCGCGAGCTCGCCGTCGAGATGGTGTTGGAAAAGAACATGCCGATAGGTTCAGGCCTCGGCTCGAGCGCCTGCTCCGTGGTGGCGGCGCTGGCGGCGCTGAACCGTTTTGCCGGCGATCCGCTGGATGCCCAGCGGCTGTTGACGCTGATGGGAGAGCTGGAGGGGCGTATTTCCGGCAGCGTCCACTATGACAACGTCGCGCCCTGCTATCTGGGCGGTCTGCAGCTGATGCTGGAGGCGCAGGGGATCATCAGCCAGCCCGTGCCCTGCTTTGACGACTGGCTGTGGGTGATGGCGTATCCCGGGATCAAAGTCTCTACCGCCGAGGCGCGCGCCATCCTACCGCTGCACTACTCACGCGGCGACTGCGTGCGCCACGGCCGCCATTTGGCGGGGTTCATTCATGCCTGCCATACCCGCCAGCCGTCGCTGGCCGCGGCGCTGATGCAGGATGTGATCGCCGAACCCTACCGCTGTGGCCTGCTGCCGGGCTTTGCCGATGCCCGCCGGGCCGCCGGTGAGCTGGGCACGTTGGCCTGCGGGATCTCGGGCTCCGGCCCGACGCTGTTTGCCGTCTGCGATGATCCGGCGGCGGCGCAGGCGGTGGCGCAGTGGCTAACGCAGCACTATCTGCAGAATGAACAGGGCTTTGTTCACATTTGCCGTTTGGACACGGCGGGCGCACGACAACTGGGATAAACCATGAAACTGTACAATTTAAAAGATCACAACGAGCAGGTTAACTTTGCGCAGGCGCTGGTGCAGGGGCTGGGGCGCCAGCAGGGACTGTTCTTTCCCCATGCGCTGCCCGCCCTGGCGCGGGCGCAGATCGATGCCCTGCTGGAGCAGGATTTTGTAACCCGCAGCGCGCATATTCTGGCGGCGTATCTGGGGGATGAGTTCCCCTTTGAGACGCTGCGCGATCGGGTGCAGGCCGCCTTCGACTTCCCTGCGCCGGTGGTGCCGGTCAGCGATGATATCGCTGCGCTGGAGCTGTTTCATGGGCCGACGCTGGCATTCAAGGACTTTGGCGGGCGCTTTATGGCGCAGATGCTGCAGCAGGTCGCAGGGGAGCGGCCGGTGACCATTCTGACCGCCACCTCCGGCGATACCGGCGCCGCGGTCGCCCATGCGTTTTATGGTCTGAAAAACGTCCAGGTGGTGATCCTCTACCCGCGCGGCAAGGTCAGTCCGCTGCAGGAGAAGCTGTTCTGTACCCTGGGCGGCAATATTCGTACGCTGGCGATCGAGGGCGATTTCGATGCCTGCCAGGCGCTGGTCAAACAGGCGTTTGACGATCCGACGCTGTGCCGTGAGCTGGGGCTAAACTCGGCTAACTCTATCAATATCAGCCGGCTGCTGGCGCAGATCTGCTACTACTTTGAGGCGGTAGCCCAGCTGCCGCAGGCGGCGCGCAATCAGCTGGTGATCTCGGTACCGAGCGGCAACTTCGGCGATCTGACCGCCGGGCTGCTGGCCCAGTCGCTGGGGCTGCCGGTGAAGCGTTTTATCGCCGCGACCAATGCCAATGATACCGTGCCGCGTTTCTTATCCAGCGGCGTCTGGCAGCCCCATGAGACCGTCGCGACCCTCTCCAATGCCATGGACGTCAGCCGTCCCAACAACTGGCCGCGGGTGGAAGAGCTGTTCCGGCGTAGAGAGTGGTCGCTGGGCGCGCTGGGCTCCGGGGCGCTGAGCGATGCGCAGACCGCGGCGGCGATGCGTGAGCTGGCGGCGCTCGGGTATGTCAGCGAACCCCATGCTGCTATCGCCTATCGAGCGCTGCGTGACGATCTGCAGCCCGGCGAGTATGGCCTGTTTCTGGGAACCGCCCATCCGGCCAAGTTCCAAGAGTCTGTTGAAGCGATCCTGCAGCGGAGCATCCCGCTACCGCAGGCGTTGGCGGCGCGGGCTGCACTGCCGCTGCTGTCACAGACGCTGCCCGCCGACTTTTCCCGCCTGCGGGCGGCACTGCTGGATCGCCCATAACGCTCATGCCCCCGCCTCTGCGCGGGGGAGAAGGGCGGAGCGGCGTAAGGCGATGGGTCAGCGCGCGGGGGATATCGCCGAGTGGCGACGGGTAAACAGCAGCTCGCGCCCTTGGCGTCCCTGCGTTTCACCGGCAAAGGCATAGCCCTCCAGATCGAACGCCTTGAGCTGCTCCGGATCGCGCAGGCGCGCCTGGATAATAAAGCGGCTCATCAGCCCGCGCGCCTTCTTGGCGTAGAAGCTGATGACCTTCATGCTGCCATTCTTCTCATCCATAAAGATCGGCTTAATCAGCTCGCCCTCCAGCGCCGCCGGCCTGACCGCCTTAAAATATTCGTCTGAGGCCAGATTAACGACGACCCGATCGCCCTGCTGCTGCAGCTGCTGGTTGAGCTGCCGGGTGATGCTGTCGCCCCAGAAGGCGTACAGATCGTTGCCGTACGGGGTGTGCAGACGGGTTCCCATCTCCAAGCGGTAGGGCATCATCAGATCCAGCGGGCGCAGCACGCCGTACAGGCCTGACAGCATGCACAGGTGCCGTTGGGCAAAGTCAAAGTCCTGCTCGCTGAACGTCTCCGCCTGGAGTCCGGTATAGACGTCTCCCTTGAAGGCCAGGATCGCCTGACGGGCATTCTCCGGCGTGAAGCGGGGCTGCCACTCGGTGAAGCGGGCGGCGTTCAGTCCGGCCAGCTTGTCGCTGATTTTCATCAGCGAGCCCAGCTGCGCCGGCGTCAGCGTGCGCACCGTCTGCATCAGGGTTTCGGCCTGCGCCAGCATCTGCGGCTGGGTATAGCGCTGGGTGGCCAGCGGAGAGGTGTAATCCAACGTTTTAGCCGGAGAGATAATCGTCAGCATAGCGGCGTCCTGCAAAAGAAGATGAGTGACCTCGTCTACTGTAGCAAACTGCGCCGGCGGCGGGGAGAATTGCTGTGATAGGGGGAGGCGACGCTCCCCCTTGGCGATCACTTACTGCCGCGGTGGCTTTTCCCAGATACCGGGCTCAACCTGCTGCTGGATCTCGGGATACTTACTGAGGTCCAGCGTCGGCAGTAACCCCAGACGGCGCTGGTGGTTATAGTCACGCGCCAGCTTGAAGGCGACGCCCGACAGCAGCAGGATGGCGATCAGGTTGGTTATCGCCATCAGGGCCATGGAGAGATCGGCCATTTTCCAGACGAGGGGCAGCTCCGCCAGCGCGCCGAACATCACCATGCCCAGCGTACACAGGCGCAGGAAAACCAGGCCGTGCGGATGGTTGTGCTCCAGAAAGATCAGATTGCTCTCCGCATAGGCATAGTTCGCGATGATCGAGGTGAAGGCGAAGAAGAAAATAGCGACGGCGATAAAGATGCCGCCCCAGTCGCCGACGGCGGAGGAGAGCGCCCGCTGGGTCAGCTCAATGCCGCTGATGGTGCCCGGCGCGGCGTCCAGGACGCCGGAGGAGAGAATAATGGCGGCGGTCGCGCTGCAGATAACCAGCGTATCCATAAAGACCCCCAGCATCTGCACGTAGCCCTGTGAGGCGGGGTGCGGCGGATACGGGGTGGCGGAGGCGGCGGCGTTGGGCGCCGATCCCATGCCGGCCTCGTTGGAGAACAGCCCGCGCTGGATCCCTTGGGTCATCGCCTGAGAGATGCCGTAGCCGATGGCGCCGGCGGCGGCCTCCTGCAGGCCAAAGGCGCTTTTAATCACCAGCAGCAGCACCTCTGGCATTCGGGCCAGATTGTGTCCCATCACCCAGAATGCCAGCAGCAGATAGGCAATCGCCATGACCGGCACCACCAGTTCGGCGGTTCGGGCAATCGAGCGCAGGCCGCCAAAGATGACGACGCCGCACATCAGCATCAGCGCGATGCCGACGTACAGCGGCGGAATATGGAAAGCAACGGCCGTCGCCTGCGCGATGGAGTTGGCCTGCACCGCGTTGAAGACCAGCCCAAAGGCAACCAGCAGAAACAGGGAGAACAGGATCCCCATCCAGCGCATGCCGAGCCCCTTTTCCATATAGTAGGCTGGACCGCCGCGGAAGTTGCCCTGATCGTCACGGGTCTTGTACAGCTGTGCCAGGGTGCTCTCAATAAAGGAGGTGGCCATGCCGATCAGGGCGATGATCCACATCCAGAAGATGGCGCCCGGTCCACCGGCGGTCAGCGCGATAGCGACGCCGGTCAGGTTACCCGTGCCGACGCGTGCGGCCAGGCTGGTACACAGCGCCTGAAAGGAGGAGATACCGCCGCTGTCGGCCTTGTTGCTGTTCTTCAGAACAGAAAACATGTGGCCAAAATGGCGAAACTGAATAAAACCGGTGCGGAACGTGAAATACAGGCCAGCGCCGATCAGCAGATAGATCAGTACCGAGCCCCATAAGATGTTGTTGATAAAACTAATGAGATCCGTCAATGCGTGCTCCTCTTTTATTATGTCATCTCCCTGATGATACGGTACGCACCGCCGCCCGTTGCGCAACGCGGCGCGACACCGTGCCGATAAAGGCGGCAAGAATGTAGCATGATTTTTAATAGGCAGGGCAGAATATTCGCGTTAACGCTTGCTCTGCAGTCATTGTCACTGGGTAAACGGTTGCCCGACAATTTACGACCAGAATGTGGAAAAACGGCGTATTTTCCCGCGCTGTTTCCTCCATTGCGCAACGCAAACAGCGTGTTATCATCAGAGCAGGCACGTCACAAGCTCATGCACAATTTGTTAGCGCTTTCGCCTTTGCGCAAGGTGATACCCCTGATAGCGGCGAGGTATTCGGCCGTAAGCGACGGGGGAGATAACAATTGGCGTATCAAGCTGGTTAATACACCAAAATGGGAACGCTAAAATGACCGATAAACTGACCTCCCTGCGTCAACTGACCACCGTTGTCGCTGATACTGGCGATATCGCCGCGATGAAGCAGTATCAGCCTCAGGATGCCACGACTAACCCCTCTCTGATCCTCAACGCCGCGCAAATTCCGGAATACCGTAAACTGATCGACGATGCCATTACCTGGGCTCGTGCCCAGAGCGGCGATCGCGCGCAGCAGATCGTGGATGCCTCAGACAAGCTGGCGGTAAATATCGGTCTGGAGATCCTCAAGCTGATCCCGGGCCGCATCTCCACTGAAGTGGACGCCCGTCTTTCCTATGACACCGAAGCCAGCGTGGCGAAGGCGAAGCGCCTGATCAAGCTGTATAACGATGCCGGTATCAGCAACGATCGTATCCTGATCAAGCTGGCCTCAACCTGGCAGGGCATCCGCGCCGCGGAGCGCCTGGAGAAAGAGGGCATCAACTGTAACCTGACCCTGCTGTTCTCCTTTGCTCAGGCCCGTGCCTGCGCCGAAGCCGGCGTGTTCCTGATTTCACCGTTTGTCGGCCGTATTCTGGACTGGCATAAGGCCAACGGTGACAAGAGCGAGTTCGCCCCGGCAGAAGATCCGGGCGTGATTTCCGTTACTGAAATCTATAACTACTATAAACAGCACGGCTATGAAACCGTGGTGATGGGCGCGAGCTTCCGCAACGTCGGCGAGATCCTGGAGCTGGCCGGCTGCGATCGCCTGACCATCTCGCCATCGCTGCTGAAAACGCTGTCTGAAAGCACCGGTAGCGTTGAGCGTAAGCTGGCTTACCAGGGCGAAGTCAAGGCTCGCCCGGCGCGGATGAGCGAGGCTGAGTTCTACTGGCAGCATAACCAGGATCCGATGGCGGTAGAGAAACTGGCGGACGGTATCCGCAAGTTCGCCGTTGACCAGGGTAAGCTGGAAAGCATGATCGGCGCGCTGCTGTAAGCGCGTTTTGCCGAATATCCCGAACACCCCGGCCGCGCGTGCGCCCGGGGTATTTTTTTTATCTGCCGCATCGCGGCGGTAGGCTCAAGGCGGATAGCGATGCGCTGACGCCGATAAGCGAGGTGAAACATGATGCAGCTCCATGATATGGGCCTGTTTCGTCAACAGGCGCTGATTGACGGGGTGTGGTGCGATGCCGATAGCGGCGACGTCATGACGGTGATTAACCCGGCAAGCGGGGATACGCTGGGCAGCGTACCGAAGATGGGGGCGGCGGAGACCCGACGGGCGATCGAGGCTGCCGCCCACGCGCTGCCGGGCTGGCGCGCCCGCACGGGGAAGGCGCGGGCGCAGATCCTGCGCCGCTGGTTTGATCTGATCCTGGCGCATCAAGAGGATCTGGCTCGGCTGATGACCCTGGAGCAGGGGAAGCCGCTGGCGGAGTCGCGCGGTGAGATAGCCTATGCGGCGTCGTTTATTGAGTGGTTTGCCGAAGAGGCCAAGCGGGTCTACGGCGATACGATCCCCGCTCCGCAGGGAGATAAGCGTCTGCTGGTGATCAAGCAGCCCATCGGCGTAACGGCGGCGATTACGCCGTGGAATTTTCCAGCGGCGATGATCACCCGCAAGGCCGGGCCGGCGCTGGCCGCCGGCTGTACCATGGTGCTGAAGCCCGCCAGCCAGACGCCCTACTCTGCGCTGGCGCTGGCGGAGCTAGCGCTGCGTGCCGGGGTTCCGCAGGGGGTCTTTAGCGTGGTGACCGGTTCGGCCGGGGCGGTGGGAAATGAGCTGACCGCGAATCCGCTGGTGCGCAAGCTGAGCTTCACCGGATCGACGGAGATCGGGCGTCAGCTGATGGCGCAGTGCGCGCACGATATCAAGAAAGTCTCTCTGGAGCTGGGCGGTAATGCGCCGTTTATCGTTTTTGATGATGCCGATCTGGATCAGGCGGTGGCGGGAGCGATGGCCAGTAAGTTTCGTAATGCTGGCCAAACCTGCGTGTGCGCTAATCGCCTGTATGTACAGGAGGGCATTTATGAGCGCTTTGCCGAGAAGCTGTGCAGCGCGGTACAGGCGCTGAAGGTGGGCAATGGGCTGGATGACGGCGTGACGGTCGGTCCGCTGATCGATAGCCGGGCGCGGGCCAAAGTGGAGGCGCATATTGCCGATGCGGTGGCGCGCGGCGCCCGTATCGCCTGCGGCGGTCAGGCTGACGCCCGCGGCGAGAACTTCTTTTGTCCGACCGTTTTGCTGGACGTGCCCGCCGATGCGCAGGTCGCGCGCGAGGAGACGTTTGGTCCGCTGGCGCCGCTGTTTCGTTTCCGTGACGAAGATGAGGTTATCGCCCGGGCCAATGCGACGGAGTTCGGTCTGGCCTCCTACTTCTATACTCGCGACGTGGGGCGGGTATTCCGCGTCGCCGAGGCGCTGGAGTATGGCATCGTCGGTATCAACAGTGGGCTTATCTCCAATGAGATGGCGCCGTTTGGCGGGGTAAAATCCTCTGGACTGGGCCGAGAAGGTGCCAAATACGGCATTGAGGACTATCTGGAAATTAAATATTTGTGCCTCGGTCTGTAGACGCGCGGCGCGCCGTTCACGGCGGCGCGCCAGCGTTCGCTGGCAGTTTTCTGTGCCGTTTCCTGCTCCCCTTCTGCTCGATAAGTTTTGCCTCTTCGCGACGATGGCGCTAACGTTTTTCCAGAGCATCCGTTACGACATCGTAGATTGCCGACAGAGGAGATTGGGTTATGTGGAGAAAACATTTCGCCGCCATCTTTCTGGATATGGACGGCGCGCTGCTCGACAGCGACGACCATGCGGAGCAGGTGTGGGAGCAGTGGGCGCATCAGCGCCAGATAGACCACGCCCTGCTGCGTCCGCGCATTTATAGCCAGCGGGTACAGGAGACCCTGCGCCAACTGGCCCCCCGCTACAGCGATGATGCGGAGTGTCAGCGTCTGGAGCAGGCGCTGCTGGCCGCGGTGCGTCAGCGGCGCAGCCGTCTGCGCCAGGACGCCGCCGCGTGGCTGGCGATGCTGGGTGAAACGCCCTGGGGCGTCGTGACGCAGGCCGGGCAGCCGCGCGCCGCAGAGCAGATTGCCCACAGCGGCATGTGCCCGCCGCCATTGGTGATCGGCGCAGAGCAGGTCAGCTGCGGTCGTCCCGATCCCGAACCGTACCTGCTGGCCGCCAGCCACTATGGACTGGATCCCCGCGACTGCCTGGTTATCGAAAGCGATGAGGCCGGTATCCGTGCGGCTCAGGCCGCGGGAATGACGGTCATCGCCCTGAGCTACCGTCGGCCTCGTCACTCTTTACAGCGTGCGGACGTGGTGATCGGCGGCTGGCGTAGTATCATCCTGCATCCACAGCCGGAAGGCATCGTCGTTGAGGTTATTGCATGAATACACTACGCATCGGTTTAGTCTCGATCTCTGACAGGGCATCCAGCGGTGTCTATCAGGACTTGGGGATCCCGGCGCTGGAGGCCTGGCTGGCCAGCGCGTTGGCCACCCCTTATACCCTGGAGACCCGATTGATCCCGGACGAACAGCCGCTGATCGAACAGACCCTGTGTGAGCTGGTGGATGAGCGCGGCTGCCATCTGGTGCTGACCACCGGCGGCACTGGCCCGGCGCGGCGCGACGTGACGCCGGATGCCACGCTGGCGGTCGCCGATCGTGAGATGCCGGGGTTTGGCGAGCAGATGCGTCAGATCAGCCTGCGCTTTGTGCCGACGGCGATCCTGTCGCGTCAGGTGGGGGTGATCCGCAAACAGGCGCTGATCATCAATCTGCCGGGGCAGCCGAAGTCGATCCGTGAAACGCTGGAGGGGCTGAAGGATGCCAGCGGCGCGCCGCTGGTACACGGGATTTTTGCCAGCGTCCCGTACTGTATTCAGCTGCTGGAGGGACCCTATGTGGAAACCCATTCGGCGGTAATAGCAGCATTTAGGCCAAAAAGTGCCCAGCGCGAAACAATCAACTGAAGTTAGCGCCATTGCAAGATAAGATTCAGAATGACTGGTATGTCTGTGACTAACGTTATATTTCTATTTTTGCAACACAACATGAACAATAAGTGTCACAAAAATAGGGCCGTCAAGACATATGGAATTGCACAATCATCGTCGCCTGAACCATCAGGACTATAAAACGCTGGCGCTGGCCGCTCTGGGCGGGGCGCTGGAGTTTTATGACTTCATCATCTTCGTGTTTTTCGCCGCCGTGGTCGGTGCGCTGTTTTTCCCGCCGGACATGCCGGAGTGGCTGCGCCTGGTGCAGACCTTCGGCATTTTCGCCGCGGGGTATCTGGCGCGTCCGCTCGGCGGAATTATCATGGCGCACTTCGGCGATCGCGTTGGCCGCAAGCGCATGTTCTCGCTAAGTATTCTGTTAATGGCGCTGCCGACGCTGGTGATGGGGATGCTGCCGACCTACCAAAGCATCGGTATCGCCGCGCCGCTGCTACTGCTGTTGATGCGGGTGCTGCAGGGGGCCGCGATCGGCGGTGAGGTCCCGGGCGCCTGGGTTTTTGTGGCGGAGCATGTCCCGCCGCAGCGCATCGGCTTTGCCTGCGGGATCCTGACCTCTGGGCTGACCTCCGGGATTCTGCTCGGTTCGCTGGTGGCAACCTGGCTGAATAGCTGGCTTACGCCGCAGGAGGTATTGGCCGGCGGCTGGCGTATCCCGTTCTTCTTGGGCGGGCTGTTTGGGCTGATGGCGATGTACCTGCGGCGCTGGCTGCATGAGACGCCGGTATTTTTGGCGATGCAGGCTCGTCGGGCGCTGGCGGCGGAGCTGCCGCTGAAGCAGGTGGTGCGCGATCACCGCCGTGCGGTGGCGGTATCGATGCTGTTGACCTGGCTGCTGTCGGCCTGCATCGTCGTGGTGATCCTGATGACGCCGAGCCTGCTGCAGACGCAGTATGGCCTGCCCGCGGCGCTGACCCTGCAGGCTAACAGCGTGGCGATTGTGACGATGAGTCTGGGCTGTGTATTGGCCGGTGGGCTGGTGGATCGCGTGGGGGCGGGGCGACTGTTTATCGGCGGAGGCCTACTGCTGGCGCTGTGTACCTGGCAGTTCTTCAGCAGCCTGTCGCCGCAGATCGAACCGGCCCAGCTGTTCTGGCGCTATGGACTGGCCGGCTTTAGCATCGGCACCATCGGCGCGGTGCCCTTTGTGATGGTCTGCGCGTTTCCTGCCGAAGTGCGTTTCAGCGGGATCTCCTTTTCTTACAATCTGGCCTATGCGGTTTTCGGTGGCCTGACGCCGATCGCGGTGACCCTGCTGCTGACCCTGACGCCGCTGGCGGCGGGGGGGTATGTGCTGGCGCTCTCGCTGCTGGGCGTGGCGCTGGGGTTCTATTTTCAGCGCGCTCCGCTGCGGGCGGCGCAGGGGGAAGCGCGGCTGTCGCGTTAGTCGGTGCGCGTTTTGCTACGCGTGGTGCCAAACCAGCTACAAAAAAGGCTTCCTGCAGGAAGCCTTTTGCGTGATGGCGCGCGGTTAGGCGTGCTTAGCGCCGATCGGCAATACGTCGCGGCCATACTGCTCGTTAATCACCTCGGCCATCGCCAGATAGATAGCGCTGGCGCCGCAGATAATCCCCTCAATGCCGGCGATGTGCAGCACGGCGGCATTCGCCGTGATGTTGCCATAAGCCAACAGGAAGAACAGTACGGTCAGGCTGGCGAAGACAAACTGCAGGACGCGGTTGCTGCGCAGGGTGCCAAAGAACATAAACAGGGTAAAGATGCCCCACAGTGCCAGGTAGGCACCCAGCGACAGGGCGTCGGTGGCCTCGGCCAGCCCCATCTTGGGCAGCGTCAGCAGCGCCACTAGGGTCAGCCAGAAGGAGCCGTAGGCGGTAAACGCGGTCAGCCCAAAGGTATTGCCCTTCTTATACTCCAGCAGTCCAGCCAGGATCTGGGCGATACCGCCAAAGAAGATCCCCATCGCCAGAATAACGGAAGTCAGCGGAAAGAGCCCTGCGTTGTGCAGGTTCAGCAAGACGGTAGTCATCCCAAAACCCATCAGACCCAGGGGGCCGGGATTTGCCAACTTGTTGGTGTGCATAAAGCCTCTGTAATAATAGAATGTAGAAACGGGCTTGGGCCCGTAGGTACGTGCGCCGGGCCGCCACAACGGCCGCTGTTCCCGAGCGCGCGGCATAATAAAGAGGCATCGCACAAGAAACAATCTCTGGTAATAAAAAATCCGTTTTTTTTTGCATCTTCCCCCTTGATGCCCGCGCGGACGACCCCATCTTAGTAACATCGAAGTTGTTACCCTGTTCGGCAAATGTGGTGAGAACGGTGGTTGAAATGCGAAAACTCGCCCCCACCTAAGGTAACAACGAGCTTGAAAACCGAATTTTTAGTGGAGACGTTCGATGGGTAAAATCATTGGTATCGACCTGGGTACAACTAACTCTTGTGTAGCTGTTATGGATGGCGGCAAGGCCCGCGTGCTGGAGAATGCTGAGGGCGATCGCACCACGCCTTCCATCATCGCCTATACACAGGATGGCGAAGTTCTGGTCGGCCAGCCGGCAAAACGCCAGGCGGTCACCAACCCGCAAAACACGCTGTTTGCGATCAAACGTTTGATCGGCCGTCGTTTTGAAGATGCCGAAGCACAGCGCGATAAAGACATCATGCCCTATCAGATCGTGGCCGCCGATAACGGCGACGCATGGGTAGAAGTGAAAGGCCAGAAGATCGCACCGCCGCAGATCTCGGCTGAAGTTCTGAAGAAAATGAAGAAAACGGCGGAAGATTTCCTGGGTGAGCCGGTGACTGAGGCGGTCATTACCGTTCCGGCTTACTTTAACGACGCGCAGCGCCAGGCGACCAAAGACGCCGGCCGTATCGCCGGTCTGGATGTGAAGCGTATCATCAACGAGCCGACCGCGGCTGCGCTGGCCTACGGCATGGACAAAGGGGTGGGTAACCGCACTATCGCGGTCTACGACCTGGGCGGCGGTACCTTCGATATCTCCATCATCGAAATCGATGATGTCGACGGCGAGAAGACCTTCGAAGTTCTGGCGACCAATGGTGATACCCATCTGGGCGGGGAAGACTTTGATAGCCGTCTGATCAACTACCTGGTTGATGAGTTTAAGAAAGAGCAGGGTATCGACCTGCGCAACGATCCGCTGGCGATGCAGCGCCTGAAAGAGGCCGCAGAAAAGGCGAAGATCGAGCTTTCTTCCGCTCAGCAGACCGACGTGAATCTGCCGTATATCACCGCAGATGCTACCGGTCCGAAGCACATGAACATCAAGGTAACCCGCGCTAAACTGGAATCTCTGGTTGAAGATCTGGTTGCTCGCTCCATGGAGCCGCTGAAGGTGGCCCTGAAGGATGCCGGTCTGTCCGTCTCTGACATCGACGACGTGATCCTGGTCGGCGGTCAGACTCGTATGCCGATGGTGCAGAAGCAGGTTGCTGATTTCTTCGGTAAAGAGCCGCGTAAGGACGTTAACCCGGATGAAGCGGTGGCCATCGGCGCGGCCGTTCAGGGCGGCGTGCTGGCGGGCGATGTGAAAGACGTACTGCTGCTGGACGTTACCCCACTGTCTCTGGGTATCGAAACCATGGGTGGCGTCATGACGGCGCTGATCTCTAAGAACACCACCATTCCGACCAAGCACAGCCAGGTGTTCTCGACCGCTGAAGACAACCAGTCTGCCGTGACCATTCATGTCCTGCAGGGTGAGCGTAAGCGTGCGGCGGATAACAAGTCTCTGGGTCAGTTTAACCTGGATGGCATTCAGCCGGCGCCGCGCGGTATGCCGCAGATCGAAGTCACCTTCGACATCGACGCCGACGGCATCCTGCACGTTTCCGCTAAGGATAAGAACAGCGGTCGCGAGCAGAACATCACCATCAAGGCCTCTTCGGGTCTGAGCGAAGATGAGATCAAGCAGATGGTGCGCGACGCCGAGGCCAATGCCGAAGCGGATCGCAAGTTCGAAGAGCTGGTTCAGGTGCGTAACCAGGCTGATCAGCTGGTGCACGGTACTCGCAAGCTGGTGGAAGAAGCAGGCGACAAACTGCCGGCGACCGACAAGAGCGCGATCGAAGACGCTGTGAAGGCGCTGGAAGCGGCCAGTAAGGGTGAGGATAAGGCGGATATCGAAGCTAAAATCCAGGCGCTGGTACAGTCTTCTGCCAAGCTGCAGGAGCTGGCGCAGCAGCAGGCCCAGGCCGGTGAAGCGCAGGCGGACACCAGCGCGAAGAAAGATGACGACGTGGTTGACGCCGAATTCGAAGAAGTGAAAGATAAAAAATAATCGCCCTTAAGCGGGCATGGTAACGGCGACATCAGCCGCCGTTATTCACCGGCACGGGCGTCGAGGCAACTCAACGCCCGTGCCTCTATGTTAGGGGCAAAGCAACCGAAATGGCGAAGAAAGACTACTATGAGATTTTGGGCGTATCCCGTGAAGCGGATGAGCGCGAAATCAAAAAAGCCTATAAACGCCTGGCCATGAAGTATCACCCTGACCGTAATCAGGGCGATAAAGAGGCTGAGGACAAGTTTAAGGAAATCAAAGAAGCCTATGAAATCCTGACCGATGCGCAGAAGCGCGCGGCCTACGATCAGTACGGTCATGCGGCGTTTGAGCAGGGCGGTATGGGCGGTGGCGGCGCCGGTGGTTTCGGCGGCGGTGCGGATTTCAGTGACATCTTCGGTGACGTGTTCGGCGATATCTTCGGCGGCGGTCGTCGTCAGCGCGCGGCGCGCGGCGCGGATCTGCGTTACAACATGGATCTGACGCTGGAAGAGGCGGTACGCGGCGTCACCAAAGAGATCCGGATTCCGACCCTGGTTGAGTGCGATGTCTGCCACGGCAGCGGCGCCAAGAAGGGCAGCGAGCCGATTACCTGTCCGACCTGCCATGGCGCCGGTCAGGTGCAGATGCGCCAGGGCTTCTTCACCGTACAGCAGCCTTGTCCGCATTGCCACGGGCGCGGCACCATCATTAAAGATCCGTGCAACAAGTGTCACGGCCACGGTCGGATTGAAAAATCCAAAACCCTGTCGGTGAAAATCCCTGCCGGGGTCGATACCGGCGATCGGATTCGTCTGGCGGGCGAGGGCGAGGCCGGGGAGAACGGGGCGCCGGCCGGCGATCTGTATGTACAGGTGCAGGTGAAGGCTCACCCGATTTTTGAGCGGGAAGATAATAACCTGTTCTGCGAGGTGCCGATCAACTTTGCGATGGCGGCGCTGGGCGGTGAGATTGAGGTGCCGACCCTGGATGGACGGGTTAAGCTGAAGATTCCGGCCGAGACGCAGACCGGTAAGATGTTCCGTATGCGCGGCCGGGGCGTGAAGTCGGTGCGCGGTGGGGCGCAGGGTGACCTGCTGTGCCGCGTAGTGGTCGAGACGCCGGTGAACCTGAATGACAAGCAGAAACAGCTGCTGCGTGAGCTGGAGGAGAGCTTTGGCGGCCCCGCCAGCGATAAGAACAGTCCTCGTTCCAAGCGTTTCTTCGACGGGGTGAAGAAGTTCTTTGATGATCTGACGCGCTGATACTCCGTTCGTTCTGCGTATTCAATCCCCGGGCAGCGCGCTGCGCCGGGGATTTTTTATTGCGCGCGCTGAGCTCAATTTTGTGCGTGCCGAGCTCAGTTCGTTAATGGTGCCTGTTTTATAAAAAATAGCTCTATTTTTCCGAATTATATGCGAAAAATAAATTACTTTTTTCGAGCTATAAGAGGGAGTATGCTGATAATAAGAGTTTCCTATCTTCTTTGTTTCAGTAGCTTGGATGAGTGCAATGATAAAGAGTTTGCAGCGTTTCGTCGGCAGTGATGCCTTTGGCGGCGTGATTTTGATCATCGCCGCCGCGCTGGCCATGATCCTGGCCAATACGGACTGGACTAGCCATATCTATCAGGCCTTCCTCAACACGCCGGTTGAGGTACGCGTAGGCAGCCTGCACATCAATAAAAATATGTTGCTGTGGGTTAACGATGCCCTGATGGCAATATTCTTCCTGATGATTGGTCTGGAAGTGAAGCGCGAGCTGGTGTGTGGTTCGCTGGCCAGCGCCCGTCAGGCGGCTTTCCCGGTGATCGCCGCCCTGGGTGGGATGGTGGTGCCGGCGCTGATCTATCTGCTGTTTAACGGTCAGGATGCCGTTGCCAGCACCGGCTGGGCTATCCCGGCTGCGACCGATATTGCCTTTGCCCTGGGAGTACTGGCGCTGCTGGGGAACCGGGTGCCGCTGGCGCTGAAGGTGTTCCTGCTGGCGCTGGCCATCATCGACGACCTGGGCGCTATCATCATCATCGCGCTGTTTTACACCAGCGATCTGTCGATCCTGTCGCTGGCGGTGGCCGGTGCGGCGATCGTGGCGCTGGCGCTGTTGAATCTGTTTAACGTGCGTCGCGTCGGGCTGTATATTTTGGTCGGCGTGGTGCTGTGGACCGCGGTGCTGAAGTCCGGCGTCCATGCGACGCTGGCGGGTGTGGTGATCGGCTTCTTCGTTCCGTTGAAAGAGCAGGATGGCAAATCGCCGGCGCGTTCGCTGGAGCATGCGCTGCATCCGTGGGTGGCTTATATGATCCTGCCGCTGTTTGCCTTTGCCAACGCCGGGGTCTCTCTGGATGGCGTGACGCTGTCGGGTTTGTTCTCTCTGCTGCCGCTGGGGGTGATTGCCGGTCTGTTTATTGGCAAGCCGCTGGGGATCAGCCTGTTCTGCTGGCTGGCCGTTAAGCTGAAGCTGGCCACGCTGCCGCAGGGGACCACCTTCAAGGAGATTATTGCCATCGGCGTGCTGTGCGGCATCGGCTTTACCATGTCCATCTTCATCGCCTCGCTGGCCTTTGGCGATGCGGATCCGGCGCTGGCCGTCTTCTCGCGGCTGGGGATACTGCTGGGCTCCTCCCTGGCGGCAATCGTGGGCTATCTGCTGCTACGGCGGGTGCTGCCGGCGCAGAAAGCGGCGGCGTAACAACGGTCGCGTGATTCGGTACATGTCCTCCGCGGGGTCGCTTTTGCGACCCCGCTCTCGTATAGGGGGGGATGGCGTGCCGTTACAGATCTATTGATGGCATGATATCTATCGGTCTAACTGCTATCTTATTACTTAGTTAAGGCTCCCTTGCTGCCGTCAGACGGGGTTCGTCTGAGGGGACTGCGGCGGTAACTCACTAGGAGTGCGCATAAGTGCGTCTGTCACATATAAATTTCAATCATCTCTATTACTTCTGGCAAGTGTGTAAAGAGGGGTCGGTGGTCGGGGCCGCAGAGGCGCTGTTTCTGACGCCGCAGACCATTACCGGGCAGATTAAGGCGCTGGAAGAGCGCTTAGGCGGTAAGCTGTTTAAGCGCCAGGGACGCGGCCTGGTGCCTTCGGAGCTGGGGCAGCTGGTGTTCCGCTATGCCGATCGTATGTTTATGCTCAGCCAAGAGATGCTGGATATTGTGAATTATCGCAAAGAGTCCAGCATGCTGTTTGACGTCGGCGTAGCCGATGCGCTCTCTAAACGGCTGGTGAGCCAGGTGCTGGAGACCGCGGTAGCCGATCATGAGCAGATCCACCTGCGCTGCTTTGAGTCGACTCACGAGCTGCTGTTGGAGCAGCTGAGCCAGCATAAGCTGGATATGATCCTGTCGGATTGCCCGGTGGACTCCAGTCAGCAGGAGGGGCTGTTTTCCGTCAAGCTCGGCGAGTGCGGCGTCAGCTTCTTCTGCCGTCAGCCGCTGCCTGAGATGCCGTTCCCGACCTGCCTGGAGCAGCGTAAGCTGTTAATTCCAGGGCGGCGCTCTATGCTGGGGCGCAAGCTGCTGAACTGGTTTAACAGCCAGGGGCTACAGGTGCAGATCCTCGGCGAGTTTGATGACGCCGCGCTGATGAAGGCATTTGGCCTGTATCACGATGCCATTTTTGTTGCGCCGTCGATTTATGCGCAGGATATGTACGCCAACGTGCAGGACAATATCCGCGAGGTGGGGCGTATCGACAATGTGCAGGAAGAGTATTACGTGATTTTTGCCGAGCGGATGATTCAGCATCCGGCGGTGCAGCGGGTATGCAACAAGGATTTTTCAGCGCTGTTCAGCCGTTAGGCATGCCGCGATAGAGACAAAAAAACCGGCCGAGGCCGGTTTTTTATAAAGCTTACAACGTAAGGCAGATTACTGCATTGCGTTGATCTGAGCGGTCAGATTTGCTTTATGACGAGCAGCTTTATTCTTGTGGATCAGGCCTTTGTTTGCCTGACGGTCAACGATCGGCTGCATGTCGTTGTACGCTGCCTGAGCAGCTGCTTTGTCGCCAGTAGCGATAGCTGCGTATACTTTCTTGATGAAAGTACGCATCATGGAACGACGGCTAGCATTGTGCTTGCGACGCTTTTCAGACTGAACGGCGCGTTTCTTAGCTGACTTGATATTAGCCAAGGTCCAACTCCCAAAATATTCTATAGAGGACAATTCAAAGGCCGAGGAATATGCCCTTTCAGCCTTCTTTTGTCAATGGATTTGTGCAAATAAGCGCCGCTTGTAGTTGCGACACCCGTGCGTTTCAATGGCGCCGAATTCTACCAGCTTTGTTGTGTGGAATACAGCGTTTCACGCGATTTTTCCCATCATGTCCGTTGGACGATGGTGAGCGGGGGCTAAATGGCCGTCGCCGGCGCGCAGGCGGCGGCGATGTCGCGCCGGGCGGGCGAGAAATCCGCATTCATGTATTTAATCGTAGGCTTAACTCCGGTATGGTGAATCAATCCCGTTAAACACCCGACAATCGCCGGTTAACCTTAGTCGCTGTACAAGGTATAATCCGTCGATTTCCACTGTTTTGAGCCTGATATGGAGCTAATTCGCGGCATTCATAACCTACGCGCGCGGCATCGTGGCTGCGTGCTGACCATCGGCAACTTTGACGGCGTGCACCGGGGACATCGGGCGCTGCTGGCGCGCCTGCGTCAGGAGGGCGAGCGTCTTGGGTTGCCGGTGATGGTGATGATCTTTGAACCCCAGCCGCTGGAGATGTTCGCGCCGCAGAATGCGCCCGCGCGCTTGACGCGCCTGCGGGATAAGTGCCGCTATCTGGCCGACGCCGGGGTGGATGCCGTGCTGTGCGTGCGTTTTGACCGCCAGTTCGCCAGCCATTCGGCTCAAGATTTTGTGAAACACCTGCTGGTCGAGCGCCTTGGGGTGAAGTTTTTGATGATTGGCGATGATTTTCGCTTTGGCGCCGAGCGTGAGGGGGATTACCACATGCTGCAGGCCGCCGGTAAAGCCTATGGGTTTACCGTCACCAACAGCCTCAGCTTCTGCGTCGGCGATCGGCGGGTCAGCAGTACCGCGGTGCGACACGCGCTGCGCCACGACGACCTGGCGCTCGCGGAAAGCCTGCTGGGCCACCCCTATCGCATTGCCGGGCGGGTGGTGCATGGCGATGCGCTGGGGCGTACCATCGGTTTCCCCACCGCCAATCTACCGCTAAAACGGCTGGTAGCGCCGGTAAAAGGCGTTTATGCCGTTGATGTTTATGGACTGGGTCTCACGCCTTTGCCGGGTGTGGCCAATATCGGTACCCGTCCGACCGTCGCTGGCATACGCCAGCAGCTGGAGGTCCATCTGCTTGATGTGACGATGGATCTCTATGGGCGCCATATTGATGTGGTGCTCCGCGCAAAACTGCGCAATGAACAGCGTTTTGATTCGCTTGATGCACTGAAGCGGCAAATCGCCCAAGATGTGGTGGCTGCCCGCGAATTTTTTGGGCTGACAACACCGGTCCAGAGCCTGATGGCTCAATCCCAATAGCCGAAAACGGAACCGAAATCGAAGATGAGTGACTACAAGAATACCCTGAATTTGCCGGAAACAGGGTTCCCGATGCGCGGCGATCTGGCCAAGCGCGAGCCTGGCATGCTGCAACACTGGTATGAGCAGGATCTGTACGGGATTATCCGTAATGCTAAGAAAGGCAAGAAAAGCTTCATTCTGCATGATGGCCCTCCGTATGCGAACGGCAGCATTCATATTGGTCACTCAGTCAACAAAATTCTGAAAGATATTATTATCAAGTCCAAGGGGCTCTCCGGCTACGATTCGCCCTATATCCCCGGCTGGGATTGCCACGGCCTGCCGATTGAACTGAAGGTAGAGCAGCTGATCGGCAAACCGGGCGAAAAGTACAGCGCGGCTGAATTCCGTGAGCAGTGCCGCGCCTATGCCGCTGAGCAGGTCGCCGGGCAGAAAGCCGACTTTATCCGTCTTGGCGTGCTGGGCGACTGGGAACACCCCTACCTGACTATGGACTATGGTACCGAGGCCAATATCATCCGTGCGCTGGCGCGCATTGTGGATAACGGCCACCTGATGAAAGGGGCCAAGCCGGTGCACTGGTGTCCGGACTGCGGCTCTTCGCTCGCCGAAGCGGAAGTGGAGTATTACGACAAGGTCTCGCCGTCCATCGACGTTCGCTTTGCCGCCGTCGATAAAGCGCAGGTGCTGGCAAAATTCGGCGTCAGCGAGGCGAAGGGCGATGTGAACGTGGTTATCTGGACCACCACCCCTTGGACGCTGCCGGCCAACCGCGCCGTGGCGCTGCATCCGGAGCTGGAGTACCAGCTGGTGCAGGTGGAGGGCGAATGCCTGATCCTGGCCGCCGAGCTGGTCGAGAGCGTGATGAAGCGCGCGGGTATCGACCACTGGCAGGTGCTGGGCAGCTGCAAAGGGGAAGACCTGGAGCTGCTGCGTTTCCGCCATCCTTTCATGAGCTTTGACGTGCCGATCATCATGGGCGACCACGTTACTCTGGACGCCGGTACCGGTGCGGTGCACACCGCGCCGGGCCACGGCCCGGACGACTACGTCGTCGGTCAGAAATACGGCCTGGAGATCGCCAACCCGGTCGGCAGCAACGGCTGCTATCTGCCGGGTACCCATCCGGCGCTGGACGGGCTGTTTGTCTTTAAGGCCAACGATGTCGTCATCGACCTGCTCAAGAGCAGCGGCGCGCTGCTGCACGTAGAGAAGCTGACCCACAGCTACCCCTGCTGCTGGCGTCATAAGACCCCGATTATTTTCCGTGCGACGCCGCAGTGGTTTATCAGCATGGATCGTCAGGGGCTGCGCAGTCAGTCGCTGGCTGAAATCGAGCGCATTGAACGGCAGGGGCTGGATGAGCAGAATCTCAGCGGCTGGATCCCGGCCTGGGGCAAAGCGCGCATCGAGTCGATGGTCGCGAACCGCCCGGACTGGTGTATCTCTCGCCAGCGTACCTGGGGCGTGCCGATGGCCATGCTGGTCCATAAAGAGACGCAGGCGCTGCATCCGCGTACCACGGAGCTGATGGAGACGGTCGCCAAGCGCGTAGAGCAGGCGGGCATTCAGGCCTGGTGGGATCTGGACATTCGCGATCTGCTGGGCGACGAAGCCGATCAGTATGAGAAGGTGCCGGATACGCTGGATGTGTGGTTTGACTCTGGCTCTACCAGCTACTCGGTGGTGGACGCCCGTCCTGAGTTCGGCGGCCACAGCCCGGATATGTATCTGGAAGGCTCCGATCAGCATCGCGGCTGGTTTATGTCCTCGCTGATGATCTCCGTCGCCATGAAAGGCAAGGCGCCGTATCGCCAGGTGCTGACCCACGGTTTCACCGTGGATGGGCAGGGGCGTAAGATGTCCAAGTCCGTCGGTAACGTCGTCAGCCCGCAGCAGGTGATGAACAAGCTGGGCGGCGACATTCTGCGCCTGTGGGTCGCCTCGACCGACTATACCGGCGAAATGGCGGTGTCGGACGAGATCCTTAAGCGCTCTGCCGATGCCTACCGCCGCATCCGTAATACGGCCCGCTTCCTGCTGGCTAACCTGAACGGTTTCGATCCGCGTAAGGATATGGTGAAGCCGGAGGATATGGTGGTGCTGGATCGCTGGGCGGTCGGCTGCGCCAAGCAGGCGCAGGATGAGATCATCGCCGCCTACGAAAACTATGACTTCCACGAAGTCGTACAGCGTCTGATGCAGTTCTGCTCCGTCGAGATGGGCTCTTTCTATCTGGATATCATCAAGGATCGCCAGTACACCGCCAAGGCTGACTCCGTGGCTCGCCGCAGCTGCCAGACCGCGCTGTACCATATCGCAGAGGCGCTGGTGCGCTGGATGGCGCCGATCCTCTCCTTTACGGCCGATGAGATCTGGGGCTATCTGCCGGGCGAGCGCGCACAGTTCGTGTTTACCGAAGAGTGGTACCAGGGACTGTTTGGTCTGGATACCGCGGAGTCGATGAACGATGCCTTCTGGGCTGAGCTGCTGAAGGTGCGCGGCGAGGTGAACAAGGTCATCGAGCAGGCGCGCAACGACAAGAAGGTGGGGGGCTCGCTGGAGGCCGCCATCACGCTGTATGCGGATGAGGCGCTGGCGACGCAGCTGGATAGCCTGCAGGACGAGCTGCGCTTTGTGCTGATCACCTCGGCGGCGCGCGTACAGCCATTGGCCCAGGCCTCTGCTGATGCGGTTGCCAGCGAACTGGCCGGGCTGAAGGTGGGCTTGAGCAAGGCCGCCGGCAGCAAGTGCCCGCGCTGCTGGCATTACTCGACCGCCATCGGTCAGGATGCCGCGCATCCTCAGCTGTGTCCGCGCTGCGTCACGAACGTGGCCGGCCAGGGCGAAGAGCGTAAGTTTGCATGATGCGCAGGCCTCTTCTTTCAACCGGACTGCGCTGGCTGTGGATCGTCGTCGCCGTACTGATTGTTGATTTGGGTAGCAAGCAGCTGATCCTCCAGCATTTTATGCTGGGGGAGACCCTGCCGCTGTTCCCATCGCTCAATCTGCACTACGCACGGAACTATGGCGCCGCCTTTAGCTTCCTGGCCGACAGCGGCGGCTGGCAGCGCTGGTTCTTTGCCGGCATTGCCATTGCCATTTGCGTAGCCTTGCTGGTCATGATGTACCGCAGCGCGGCTTCGCAGCGTCTGAACAACATTGCCTATGCGCTGATCATCGGTGGGGCGCTGGGTAATCTGTTCGATCGTCTGTGGCATGGCTTCGTCGTCGATATGATCGACTTTTACGTCGGTAGCTGGCACTTCGCCACCTTTAACCTGGCGGATACCGCTATCTGTATCGGGGCCGCGCTGGTGGTGCTTGAGGGCTTTTTGCCGCAGCGTGACAAGGAGAAAATGTAATGCCTCAGGCTCAGGCAACAAGCGCGGTGCTGGTGCATTTTACGCTGACGCTGGAGGACGGCTCCCTGGCGGAGTCGTCACGCGAGCGCGGTCAGCCGGCGCTGTTTCGGCTAGGCGACGGCAGCCTCTCTCCGGCGCTGGAGGCTCAGCTGCTGGGCTGTAGGCGCGGCGATCGGCGGGCGTTCACCCTAGCGCCTGCCGATGCGTTCGGCGAGCGCAGCGATGATCTGGTGCAGTTTTTCCCACTGGGACAGTTTCGCGACAGCGGGGAGCCGCAGGCCGGCGCGGTGATTCTGTTCACCGCCGCCGACGGCGCCCAGATGCCGGGGCTGGTTCGTGAGATCGTCGGTGAGTCGGTCACGGTCGATTTTAACCACCCGTTGGCGGGGATGCCGGTGACCTTTGACCTTGAGGTGCTGGCGATCGATCCACCGCAGGGAGATGAACATGCGCATTCTGCTGGCTAATCCGCGCGGTTTCTGTGCCGGGGTCGATAGGGCGATCAGCATCGTCGATCGCGCCTTGGCTATCTATGGCGCGCCGATCTACGTACGTCATGAGGTGGTGCATAACCGTTTCGTGGTGAACGATCTGCGTGAGCGCGGTGCGGTGTTTATCGAGGAGATCGGCGAAGTCCCCGACGGGGCGATTCTGATTTTCTCGGCGCACGGGGTGTCCCAGGCGGTGCGCGCAGAAGCGAAGGCGCGTCACCTTACCATGCTGTTCGATGCCACCTGTCCACTGGTGACCAAGGTCCATATGGAGGTGGCGCGCGCCAGTCGTCGCGGGACGGAGGCCATCCTGATCGGCCATGCCGGCCACCCGGAGGTGGAGGGCACCATGGGGCAGTACAGCAATCCGCTGGGGGGCATGTACCTGGTTGAGTCGCCGCAGGATGTCTGGCAGCTGCAGGTGAAAGACGAACGTAACCTCTGCTTTATGACCCAGACGACGCTGTCAGTCGATGACACCTCTGAGGTGATAGACGCCCTGCGGGCGCGCTTCCCGGCGATCGTCGGGCCGCGTAAAGACGATATCTGCTACGCCACCACCAACCGCCAGGAGGCGGTGCGTAGTCTGGCAGCGCAGGCGGACGTGGTGCTGGTGGTCGGCTCGAAAAACTCCTCCAACTCCAACCGTCTCGCTGAGCTGGCGCGTCGGGCAGGAAAGCCGGCTTACCTTATCGACAGCGCGTCGGACATCAACGATGCCTGGCTGAGCGGCGTGGGCTGCGTGGGGGTGACGGCCGGGGCATCGGCGCCGGACGTGCTGGTGCGTGAGGTCATCGACCGTCTGCAGGCGCTGGGCGGTTCGGCGGCGCAGGAGATGCAGGGGCGGGAAGAGAATATTGTGTTCGAGGTGCCGCGCGAGCTGCGTATTGAGGTACAGCAGGCCGACTGAGTCGCGGGGCTAGAGGTAAAACAAACGGGGTGCCTGATGGGCGCCCCGTTTTTCGTGGTCCTATGTCTTCATCGGGCGAGCCGGGGACGTGGGACTCAGCGCATGTTGGTCGGCGCCGTTAGGCGGGCTTCGCCGATCTTATGCTGCAAGATGAAGTAGCCAGCATAGGCGGGGGAGGCGTGGGCCGGAATATCTAACTTCGCGACATTCAGCGCATATACGGTGATTTGGTAGTTATGGGGCTTGGCGCCCGGAGGCGGGCAGGCGCCGCCAAAGCCGTTATAGCCAAAGTCATTGCGCAGCTGGATTGCGCCCTTGGGCAGATCGCGGCTCTCTTTCTCTCCGACGTTTTGCGCCAGGCTATGCACCGAGGCGGGAATGTCGATCATCATCCAGTGCCACCATCCGCTGCCCGTCGGTGCATCGGGATCATACATGGTGACGGCAAAACTCTTCGTGCCGGCCGGCACATCGCTCCAGGCCAGCGCCGGTGATTTATTCTGTCCGGTACAGCCCCAGCCATTAAAAATCTGCACGTTTTGTAGCGACTTACCATTGTCAACCGTTGGGCTGCTGAGCGTCATGGCCTGGGCGCTGAGGCTAAGACCCCCGGCAACCAGCAGGCATGCGAGTGCTTTCTTGGTAAACATAATATGATCTCCTAGGGAGGCGAGTGGAAACGCAGTGAATGCGTTTGATCATAGTCCCCCGCGGAGAAATTGCCAGTCATGTTGGAATATTTTCATTACTTTCAAGTTGTTATGTAATATTGGCTCCATAGGTGTAACCCGATATTACCGCAGCAATACCGAGTTACGCCGGCGCGCGCTGCTGCGGTGCCCTTACTGCTCTTCTTCGCGCTGGCAGAGATCGACGGCGCGTACGATGGCCTGATAGCCGGTGCAGCGGCACAGGTTACCGGAGAGGCCGCGGCGGATCTCTTCGTGCGTCAGCGGGCGGCTGCGCGGTTTCGCCAGCAGGGCATGGGTCGCGACCACCAGTCCCGGGGTACAGAAGCCGCACTGCACGGCACCGGCGTCGACATAGGCCTGCTGGATCGGTGAAAGGCTGTCGGTTCGCCCCAGCCCTTCGGCCGTGACGATCTGCTTACCGTCGGCCCACAGCGCCAGATACAGGCAGCTGTCGGTTGCCACGCCATCGATCAATACGCTGCAGGCGCCGCATTCGCCGACGCAGCAGCCCTGCTTCACGCTGGTTAGCCCGTGCTCGCGCAGCATTTCCAGCAGTGACATCGCCGGCGATACGCAAAACTGATAGTTTTTCCCATTGATCTGGCAGCTGATTTCACCCCACTCTTTGACATTCATAGTATCTCTCCTCCCGCACGCTGCACGGCCAGGGTAATGGCTCGCTGCGCCAGGGTGCGGATCAGGTGTAAACGGAATTCCTTTTCTGCGCGCCAGGATGAGCGCGGTGAAACGTCACCGGCGACGGCGGCGGCGACGGCGGCCAGCGTCTGGCGGCTCAGCGGCTGGCCGTTGGCGCAGGCCTCGGCCTGCGGGCAGCGGATCGGCGTCGGCGCCGCGACACCGTAGGCCAGACGCAGCTCGCTGAAGCGCCCAGACTCAATGCGACACAGCGCCGCGCAGCCGATGGTAGCGATATCCATCGCACCGCGCATGGCATACTTGATATAGGCGCTGCCGGCGCGGCGGTGATCGTCGGGGTGAAAGCGGAAGGCCAGCAGGATCTCGCCGGGGCTCAGCGCAACCTTGCCCGGTCCGGTATGAAAGCCGTCGATCGGGCGGATCGTCACGCCGTCGGGCGTCAGGATCTCCAGCTGAGCCTTGAGCGCGACGCTGGGGGCGGCGGAGTCTGCGCTGGTGGCGCCGTTGCAGATGTTACCGCCGTAGGTGGCGACGTTGCGGATTTGCGGACCGGCGATGGTAGCGGCGGCTTCGGCCAGCATCGGCAGGTGCGTCTGGATCAGCGGGTGCTCGATGATCTGAGTAAAGGTGGTGCCGGAGCCGATGCGTAGGGTGCCATCGTCTAACGTTGTAATACCGCACAGCTCAGGCAGCCCGTGGATATCCACGATATGGGCGTACTGCGCGTTATGGTGGTGCAGCTGGATCAGCACGTCGGTACCGCCCGCCAGCAGCCGGCTGTCCGGGTGGGCCAGCATCAGCTCGCTGGCATGACGCGCGCTGGTGGCGCGCAGATAGCGTTTAATATCATACATGTCGCATTACTCCCTGATCAGTCCGGCCTGCACAAATTCGCGATACAGCGTTTTGGGGGTGATCGGCAGCGCATTGATCGCGACCCCCGTTGCCATGCGAATGGCGTTGCGGATCGCCGGTCCAGGCGAAATGATCGGCGGCTCACCCAGCGCCTTGTGGCCATAGGCCGACTGCGGCTCCACGGTCTCGACAAAGGCGCACTCCAGATCCGGCAGATCGACACAGGTGGGGAATTTGTAGTCGAGCAGATTCGGGTTGCGTACCACGCCGCTCTTCTCATCGATGATCATCTCTTCGAACAGCGCCCAGCCGATCCCCATTCCCATGCCGCCGTGCACCTGCCCCTCCGCCAGCTGCGGGTTGAGGATCCGCCCGGAGTCATGCAGATTCAGGATGCGGTTAATGGTGACTTGGCACAGCGCGATATCGATGCTGAGATCGACAAAGGTGCAGCCGAAGGCCGGGGGATTGGTGGTGGTTTTATGGGAGACCTCGGCCAGGATCTGCGCGCCGATCTCCTGATGGTAGTAAGCCTGCATGGCGACATCGGCGACGCTCATCAGCACCTGATCCGGCTGCATCGCCATCACGACGTTACCGTCGCACAGGGTCAATCCCCACTCCGGCTGGTGGCTTATCAGCGCCGCGTGCGCCAGGATCTTCTGGCGCATGATCTCCGCCGCTCGGCGGATCGCCGGGGCGGCGACGTAGCTTTGCCGTGAGGCAAAGGCGCCGGGATCGAAGGCGGTGATATCGGTATCCTGAGTTGAGATCACCCGGATCTGTTTAAAGGGGATCCCCAGCGTCTCCGATGCCATCTGGGCAAAGACGGTGTCGGATCCCTGGCCGATTTCGGTGGCGCCAATCTGCAGGTTTACCGTCCCGTCCTGATTGAGCAGCAGGCGGGCGCCGGCGATCTCCACCCCAACCGGATAGGTATTGGAGCCATAGCTGAAACAGGCGACGCCGACGCCGCGCCGCACCGGCGCATCGGCCGGCTGGGCCAGACATTCGGCGCGGCGCTGATCCCACTCAAACAGGCGGCGGCCTTTTTCCAGGCACTCGGTGAGCCCGGCGCTGTAGATGGTCTTGCCGTTAACCGGGTTGCGGTCCCCCTGACGCGCGACGTTGCGCAGACGAACCTCGAGGGGGTCGAGATCGAGACGGGCGGCGGCGTCGTCCATCAGGCATTCCAGGGCAAAGTCGACCTGCGGCGCGCCGTAGCCGCGCATCGCACCGGCGGCGGGCAGGTTGGTATATACCGTATCGGCGCAGTAGCCAAAGGCGCTGCGGGGATAGAGATAGCTGATTTTATTGGCGCCGGCGGCGGCGATCGAGTGGCCGTGAGAGGCATAGGCGCCGGTGTTGGACAGCACCGTAAGCCGGTAGCCCTCCAGTTGTCCATCCCGACGCATGCCCAGCCGGGCATCGATGCTGAAGGCATGGCGAGTGCGGGTGGCGACGAAGCACTCCTCGCGGCTCAGGCTGACCTTGACCGGTTTACCGCCGAGGCGCTGGGTTAAAAAGGCGGCCATGGGCTCTTCTAGCACATCCTGCTTATTGCCGAATCCGCCGCCGACGTAGGGCTTGATCACTCGGACGTGCGACCAGGGGAGACCGAGGGCCTGGGCGACGGTGCGGCGGACAATCTGGGGAATTTGGGTGCTGGAGACAATGACGATGTGATCGGGCTGCTCCATATAGGCATAGCAGGTCACGCCCTCCATGTGGCAGTGCTGCACCACCGGCGTCTCGTAGTGTCCCTCCAGCTGCAGATCGGCGGCGGCCATGCGAGCATCGGGCTCTCCGGCGTCGATCTCGCTGTGACGCAGTAAATTGCCGCCGGGGTGAATGGCCGGCGCATTATCGGCCAGGGCCGCCAGTGGTCGGGTGATCACCGGCAACGCCTCATAGCTGACCTGTACCCGCTCCGCGGCGCGCTCGGCGCTGAGCAGATCGCGGGCGACGACGATGGCGACGCCATCGCCAAAGTGGCGTACGTGGCCGGTCAGCAGATGGCGATCGGCGATATCCCGTTTGCCCGGCTCCAGTGACCAGGCATGGCCGGCGGTAGGGAAGGGGGCTGAGGGGACATCGTGAAAGGTGAAGACGGCTTCTACGCCGGGCATGGACTCCGCTTCCCGGGTATCGATGGCGGTGACGTTACCGTGGGCGATACGGCTGCGCACGTAGCAGGCATGGAGCATGCCGGGCATCATCATATCATCGGTATAACGTGCCTGTCCGGTGACCTTGGCTTCGGCATCAACCCGCCGCAGCGGCGATCCTAAAGACATAGTATTCTCCTGTGGGGAAATAAGCCTGGGGGATAGCTTAAGGCAGCAAGATATGCGCCACACTCATAGAGTGGAGGAGATATATCCTCATAAGTGTGAGTCGGATCGAGATATCCCAAGGAAATTATGACGCTATAAGACAGGAAAAAACTGGCTGTATATCACTTTGAGAGCATGACGGGCATTTTTGATAGTTTTTCTCTCAAAGTGATAGGGCGTATCGTGGGGGCGATAGCCGTGATAATTGCATATTCATGCAGTTAGCGGCGCGGCGGCCGCGGCGGACGGCCATCGCCGGTGAATTTTTGCATTATTACCGATTTTTTCTGGCTCAGGGCTGAGACAGCCGTTAACCTGAAAAGCAACCAAACAGAAGAGCCGTGCGGTACGCCGCGAGCTACGCGACGCCGACGGACAGCGAAGAAAGCATCATAAGGGAGACGGAAGATGGCAGAACAGATTCGGGTCGCGATCGCCGGTGCCGGCGGTCGAATGGGGCGTCAGCTGATTGCGGCGACCGCGGCGATCCCCGGCGTGACGCTGGGGGCGGCGCTGGAGCGGGAGGGCTCCAGCCTGCTGGGCTGCGACGCCGGCGAACTGGCGGGCTGTGGCATAACCGGTGTGACGGTCGAGTCATCGCTGGAGCGGGTTGCGGGGCAGTTTGATGTCCTGATCGACTTTACCCGTCCCGAGGGAACGATGGCGCATCTGGCCTTTTGTCAGGCGCACGGTAAAGCGATGGTCATTGGGACGACCGGCTTCAGCGAGCAGGAAAAGGCGACGATTGAGGCGGCTTCACAGCATATCGCTATCGTTTTGGCCGCCAACTTCAGCGTGGGGGTGAACGTGATGTTGCGTCTGCTGGAAAAGGCGGCGCAGGTGATGGGGAGCTACTGCGATATTGAAATTCTTGAAGCGCACCATCGCCATAAAGTCGATGCGCCATCGGGGACGGCGCTGGCGATGGGCGAGGCGATCGCCGGTGCGTTGGGCCGCCGCCTGGAAAGCTGTGCGGTCTATACTCGCCAGGGACACACCGGGGAGCGAGTTCCTGGCAGCATCGGTTTCGCAACGCTGCGCGCCGGCGATATCGTGGGCGAGCATACCGCCCTGTTCGCCGATGTTGGCGAGCGTCTGGAGATTACCCATAAGGCGTCGAGCCGCATGACGTTTGCCAGCGGCGCAATGCGAGCGGCGCTGTGGCTCGGCGCGCAGCAGCCGGGGATGTACGATATGTGTGATGTTTTGGCTCTCGACACCCTATAAAAGGCCATTTATCCGATAGATGGCATGGTTGTTTTGTTATTTAATGTGATGAAAACAATGTGTTTTTCATCACATTTTTTATTTATGGTGCAGATTTAAATTTAAGTTTGTCAGCATGGTGATTTTTACGGTTTTCAGTTTATTTGCCCCCGCCGCTCCGCCCGCGTCTTGATTTTTTCAGGGAAAAAACGCATTATAGCGTCATTGCCTTTGATATCTGTGCCCGGCAACCGTTTTCTCCTTTCCTAAAATTGGTGTTTTTAGTCGTTTGGCATCAAAAGCACGCTAAGATTTGTAAAAAACATAAAAAACTCCCCTTTCATCTGGACAATGAGCGGATGCATCATTAGAATGCGCGCAATTTGTCAGAAATTCGCCGCAGTGGCAGTTTTTGCGATTGATTCACGATGCAATATCTGAATTAATATGCATATATTGTGACTGAGTATTCCTTTGGAGGGTGTTTTGATTAAGTCAGCGCTTTTGGTTCTGGAAGACGGAACCCAGTTTCACGGCAGGTCGATCGGGGCAGATGGATCGGCCGTGGGGGAAGTGGTCTTCAATACCTCGATGACCGGCTACCAAGAAATTCTCACCGACCCCTCCTATTCCCGTCAGATCGTCACGCTTACCTATCCCCATATTGGCAATGTCGGCACCAACGCCGCCGATGAAGAATCTTCCGCCGTACATGCACAGGGGCTGATCGTGCGCGATCTGCCGCCGATCGCCAGCAACTTTCGCTGCCAAGAGACGCTGCCGGACTATCTGCGCCGTCACCGCGTGGTCGCTATCGCCGATATCGATACCCGTAAACTGACCCGCCTGCTGCGCGAGAAAGGGGCGATGAACGGCTGCATCATCACCGCAGAGAGCGGGTGTGAGCCAGATGCCGCGCTGGCGCTGGAGAAGGCGCGCGCGTTCCCCGGCCTGAAGGGGATGGATCTGGCGAAAGAGGTGACGACCCAGGAACCCTACGAGTGGCGCCAGGGCAGCTGGACGCTGAAGGATGGGCTGCCGGCGCCCAGTGAGGACGCGGCGCTGCCCTACCACGTGGTGGCCTATGACTTCGGCGTGAAGCGCAATATCCTGCGGATGCTGGTGGACCGCGGCTGCCGTCTGACGGTGGTGCCGGCCCAGACGTCCGCGCAGGATGTGCTGGCGCTGAATCCGGACGGTATTTTCCTGTCCAACGGTCCCGGCGATCCGGCCCCCTGTGACTATGCCATCGAGGCTATCGCGACCTTCCTGCGCGGAGAGATCCCGCTGTTTGGTATCTGCCTGGGGCACCAGCTGCTGGCGCTGGCCAGCGGCGCGCAGACGGTAAAAATGAAGTTTGGCCATCACGGCGGCAACCATCCGGTGAAGGATTTGGATCATGACCGAGTGATGATCACCGCACAGAACCACGGCTTTGCCGTGGATGAAGCGACGCTGCCGGCGACGCTGCGGGCGACCCATAAGTCGCTGTTCGACGGTTCGCTGCAGGGCATTCATCGCACCGATCGCCCGGCGTTCAGTTTCCAGGGGCACCCAGAGGCCAGCCCCGGGCCACACGATGCTGCACCGCTGTTCGACCATTTTATGACGCTGATTGAAAACTACCGCCGTACCGCCAAGTAATCAGGGAGCCTGAACAACCATGCCAAAACGTACTGATATTAAAAGCATCCTGATCCTGGGCGCCGGGCCGATCGTCATCGGCCAGGCGTGCGAGTTCGACTACTCCGGCGCTCAGGCCTGTAAGGCACTGCGCGAAGAGGGCTACCGCGTCATCCTGGTTAACTCCAACCCGGCCACTATTATGACCGACCCGGAGATGGCCGACGCGACCTATATTGAGCCGATTCACTGGGAAGTCGTGCGGAAGATCATCGAAAAAGAGCGTCCCGATGCGGTGCTGCCGACGATGGGTGGCCAGACGGCGCTGAACTGTGCCCTGGAGCTGGAGCGCCAGGGGGTGTTGGCCGAGTTTGGCGTGACCATGATCGGCGCGACGGCCGACGCCATCGATAAGGCTGAGGATCGTCGACGCTTCGACCAGGCGATGAAGAAGATCGGCCTGGATACCGCGCGCTCTGGCATCGCTCACAGTCTGGAAGAGTCGCTGGCGGTGGCGGAGCAGGTCGGTTTCCCCTGCATTATCCGCCCGTCGTTTACGATGGGTGGCACCGGCGGCGGTATCGCGTACAACCGCGAAGAGTTTGAAGAGATCTGCGCGCGCGGTCTGGATCTTTCACCGACCAATGAGCTGCTGATCGATGAGTCGCTGATCGGCTGGAAAGAGTATGAGATGGAGGTGGTGCGCGATAAGAACGACAACTGCATTATCGTCTGCGCTATCGAAAACATTGATCCGATGGGGATCCACACCGGTGATTCGATTACCGTCGCGCCGGCGCAGACCCTGACCGATAAAGAGTATCAAATCATGCGTAACGCCTCGATGGCGGTACTGCGTGAGATAGGCGTGGAGACCGGTGGCTCCAACGTACAGTTTGCGGTTAACCCGAAAAACGGCCGTCTGATCGTTATCGAGATGAACCCGCGCGTATCGCGTTCTTCTGCGCTGGCCTCTAAGGCGACCGGTTTCCCGATCGCCAAAGTCGCGGCCAAGCTGGCGGTGGGCTACACCCTGGACGAGCTGATGAACGACATCACCGGGGGGCGTACGCCGGCGTCGTTTGAGCCCTCTATCGACTACGTGGTGACCAAGATCCCGCGCTTCAACTTTGAAAAGTTTGCCGGTGCTAACGATCGCCTGACCACGCAGATGAAGTCGGTGGGTGAGGTGATGGCGATTGGCCGTACCCAGCAGGAGTCGCTGCAGAAGGCGCTGCGCGGGCTGGAGGTCGGCGCGAGCGGCTTCGATCCTAAGGTGAACTTAGACGATCCGCAGGCGTTGACCAAGATCCGTCGCGAGCTGAAAGATGCCGGCGCCGAGCGTATCTGGTATGTCGCGGATGCCTTCCGCGCCGGCCTGTCGGTGGATGGGGTATTTAACCTGACCAACATCGATCGCTGGTTCCTGGTGCAGATCGAGGAGCTGGTGCGCCTGGAGGAGCGGGTTGCCGACGTGGGCATCAATGGCCTGACGCCGGATTTCCTGCGTCAGCTGAAGCGTAAAGGGTTTGCCGATGCACGCCTGGCCCGTCTGGCCGGCGTGGCAGAGAGCGAGATTCGCAAGCTGCGCCATAAGCAGGGGCTGCATCCGGTGTATAAGCGCGTGGACACCTGCGCGGCTGAATTCGCGACCGACACGGCCTACCTTTACTCCACCTATGAAGAGGAGTGCGAGGCTAACCCGACGCACGATCGCCCGAAGATCATGGTGCTGGGCGGTGGCCCGAACCGTATCGGCCAGGGGATTGAGTTTGACTACTGCTGCGTGCATGCGTCGCTGGCGCTGCGTGAGGATGGCTATGAAACCATCATGGTCAACTGTAACCCCGAAACGGTCTCTACGGATTATGATACCTCTGACCGCCTCTACTTTGAGCCGGTCACGCTGGAGGATGTGCTGGAGATCGTCGCCGTCGAGCGCCCGCAGGGGGTGATCGTACAGTACGGCGGCCAGACGCCGCTGAAGCTGGCCCGGGCATTAGAGGCCGCCGGCGTGCCGGTTATCGGCACCAGCCCGGACGCGATTGACCGCGCCGAGGATCGCGAGCGCTTCCAGCAGGCGGTGAATCGCCTGGGGCTGAAGCAGCCGGCCAACGCCACCGTCACGGCCATTGAGCAGGCGGTGGAGAAGGGGGCTCAGATAGGCTATCCGCTGGTGGTGCGCCCCTCTTATGTCCTCGGCGGTCGAGCGATGGAGATCGTCTACGACGAGAGCGATCTGCGGCGCTACTTCCAGACGGCGGTCAGCGTCTCCAACGATGCGCCGGTGCTGCTGGATCACTTCCTGGACGATGCGGTCGAAGTGGACGTCGATGCCATCTGTGACGGTGAGCGCGTGCTGATCGGCGGCATTATGGAGCACATTGAGCAGGCGGGGGTGCACTCCGGTGACTCCGCCTGTTCGCTGCCGGCCTACACCCTGAGTGCGGAGATCCAGGACGAGCTGCGCCGCCAGGCGGAGAAGCTGGCGATGGAGCTGTGCGTGCGGGGTCTGATGAACGTGCAGTTTGCCGTCAAAGATAACCAGGTGTACCTAATTGAGGTCAACCCACGCGCCGCCCGTACCGTGCCCTTCGTCTCCAAGGCGACCGGCGTCCCCTTGGCCAAGGTGGCCGCCCGGGTGATGGTGGGGCAGACGCTGGCGCAGCAGGGAATGACGGAAGAGGTGATCCCGCCCTATTACTCCGTCAAAGAGGTGGTGCTGCCGTTTGCCAAGTTCCCCGGCGTCGACCCGATTCTGGGGCCGGAGATGCGCTCTACCGGTGAGGTGATGGGCGTGGGCCGGACCTTTGCCGAGGCCTTTGCCAAGGCGATGCTCGGCAGTCAGTCACAGGTGAAGACCCCGGGCCGCGCCCTGCTGTCAGTCCGCGAGGGCGATAAGCACCGGGTGGTGGATCTGGCGGCCAAGCTGCTCAAGCAGGGCTTTGAGCTGGATGCGACCCACGGCACCGCGGTGGTGCTGGGGGAGGCCGGTATCAACCCGCGTCTGGTCAACAAAGTGCATGAGGGGCGCCCGCACATTCAGGATCGCATCAAGAATGGCGAGTACACCTATATTGTGAACACCACCGCCGGGCGTCAGGCGATCGAGGACTCTAAGCTGATCCGTCGCAGCGCGCTGCGCTACAAGGTGCACTATGACACCACCTTGAACGGCGGCTTTGCTACGGCGATGGCGCTGAACGCGGATCCGACCGAGCAGGTGATTTCGGTACAGGAGATGCATGCCCGCCTGAAGTAACGGCGCGGCGTGGAGCAAGGCCCGGCGACGCCGGGCCTTTTTGTTGCCGGCTGGGCGGTGCGGAAACTTGCCGCCGTGGGATGGGGGCGGCAGGTTACGCGACGTGCGGCGTTGTGGCACAATAAATCACCGCGGTGCGGGTGGTCTGCGCTGCGGGACCGTTGCCATCGGCGCTGGAGTCGCGGCGACGGGATGACGGGATCACCCTGACAGGAGTCGATTGTGGAGTCTGATCGCCAGCGGGAGATAACCCGCCTGTGTATTCACTGTGCCCTTTTTCTGCTGCAGCACGGCGCCGAGAGCATGTTGGTCGAACAGCTTTCTACCCGGCTGGGGCTGGCGCTGGGCGTAGACAGCGTAGAGAGCTCTATTTCCGCCAATGCGGTGGTGTTGACCACCATTAAAGGTGGCCGCTGTCTGACGTCGACGCGTAAGAATGTCGATCGCGGCATCAATATGCACGTGGTGACCGAGGTGCAGCATATTGTGATTATGGCGGAGCACCGCCTGCTGGACATGAGCGATGTGCGCCGACGGTTGGAGCATATCCGCCCGCTGCGCTATCCGCGCGCGCTGGTGGTGCTGATGGTCGGCCTCTCCTGCGCCTGTTTCTGCAAACTGAACGGCGGCGGCTGGGACGGTGCGCTGGTGGCCTTTTTTGCCAGCGCGGTGGCCATGTACGCCCGGCAGCTCATGACGCATCGCCAGCTTAATCCGCTGATTAACTTTTGTATTACGGCCTTTATTGCCACCTCGGTCTCCGGCGCCCTGCTGCAGCTGAGCGCGTTTGCCGAGACATCGCTGATTGCCATGGCGGCCAGCATTCTGCTGCTGGTCCCGGGGTTCCCGCTGATCAATGCGGTGGCGGATATGTTTAAAGGGCATGTCAACACCGGACTGGCCCGCTGGGCCATGGCGACACTGCTGACGCTGGCTACCTGTCTCGGCGTTGTGATGGCGCTGTCGCTGTGGGGGCTACAGGGATGGGCATGATGACGCTACTCTTACAATTATTACAGGATATGCTGCTGGCGGCCATCCCTGCGCTGGGGTTTGCCATGGTGTTCAACGTGCCAAACCGGGCCTTGCGCTACTGCGCGCTGCTGGGGGCGATCGGCCACGGTTCCCGTCTGCTGCTGATCACGCTAGGGCTGAATATCGAGTGGGCGTCGCTGATGGCGGCGATCCTGATCGGTATCATCGGTATTCAGTGGTCGCGCTGGCTGCTGGCGCACCCCAAGGTGTTTACCGTCGCGGCGGTGATCCCGATGTTTCCCGGCATCTACGCCTATCGGGCGATGATCGCCGTGGTCGAGATCTCCCGCAGCGGCTATTCCGAGCCGCTGTTCGCCAGCATGGTCACCAACTTTCTCAAGGCCTCGTTTATCGTGGGCGCCCTCTCCATCGGCCTGTCATTACCGGGAATATGGCTATATCGTAAGCGTCCCGGCGTCTAATTGACTGCTGTTAAGCTTTACTGCGGAATTTTACTTTGCATATAGATTTACCCGCCGCAGGCTATCGACGCCTGCGCGGCCATTCCGTATAGTGTGCGCACTTTTTCTCCCAGACAGGACAGACAAGCATGATTATCAGCCTGATCGCCGCACTGAGCGCGGATCGTGTGATCGGTTTAGACAATGCGATGCCGTGGCATTTGCCGGCCGATCTTGCGTGGTTTAAGCGTAATACTCTGGCAAAACCAGTGATCATGGGGCGTAAAACCTATGAGTCCATCGGGCGTCCGCTGCCGGGGCGTCATAACATCGTGATCAGCCGCCGGGCGGGCTGCGACGATCGCGTCACCTGGGTGACGACGCCTCAGGCCGCGCTGGAGGCCGCAGCGGAGGCGCAAGAGGTGATGATCATCGGCGGAGGCAGCATTTACAGCCAGTTTTTGCCGCAGGCGAGCCGACTGTATCTGACCCATGTGGACGCTGACGTCGCCGGGGACACCTATTTTCCCGACTATGCGCCGGATGAGTGGCAGACGTGCTTCAGCGAGTTTCATGACGCCGATAGCGACAATTCACACGCCTACTGTTTTGAGATCCTGGATCGCCGTTAACCGGCGCCGCGCCCTTTCTCTGTACGCTCTCCGCGCTTTCCACCACGCCGTCATCGCGTCTTAACCCTACGCAATCCTACCGCGGTATGGGGGCGATGAGGCCGCTGCGGCGGGAAAATACTGCCTGAATCGTGCCCCTAGCCCGCACTCCCCGTCGTCAGCGCGCCGCTACGCCGTCGCCAGCGGCTGGGCCGCGCTGGCGTGAGCGGCATGACGCCGTTGCGCGGCGGCGGGGAAGGGGGACCGGGCTATTCCGCTTTGGCGTGGCGCGATGCGCGGCGAGAGGGCACGCTGAAGCTGCGGCGATCCTCCCAGCGCAGGGCCGTCAGGGTGCCGCCCCAGCAGCAGCCGGTATCCAGGGCGTAGACCTGCGGCGGCGTGCCGCGCCCCTCCAGCGAGGCCCAGTGACCGAAGGCGATGCTGTAGCCAGACCCGCGCACCGGGCTGTCGAGATCGAACCAGGGGCGCAGCGGCGCCGGCGCATCGTCCGGGGCATCCTTACAGATCATGTCCAGCTCGCCGCCGGGAAAGCAGTAGCGCATCCGGGTCAGGGCATTGGTGGTAAAGCGCAGGCGCGCCAGACCGCTGAGCGACTCGCTCCAGTTATTCGGCATATCGCCGTACATGGCATTGAGAAAGAAGGGGTAGCTGTCGCTGGCCAGCATGGCTTCGACCTCGCGCGCGCAGCGCTGCGCGGTGGCCAGATCCCACTGTGGGCTGATGCCCGCGTGTGCCATCACCAGGTGCAGATCGCTATCGACCTGCAGCACCGGCTGGCGGCGCAGCCAGTTGATCAGGCTGTCCGCATCCGGCGCCTCCAGCAGCGGCGTCAGTTTATCCTTGGGCTTATTCCGACTGATGCCGGCATAAACGGCCAGCAGGTGCAGGTCATGGTTACCAAGCACCAGACGTACGCTGTCGCCAAGGGATTTGACATAGCGCAGTACCGCCAGAGAATCGGGGCCGCGGGCGACCAGATCGCCGGTCAGCCACAGCGTGTCGCGGGCGGGATCGAAGCCCGCCAGAGAAAGCAGGTCGCGCAGTTCATGGTAGCAGCCATGAACGTCGCCAATAAGCAGTGTCGACATAGAATCAGTTAATCAGGCTGGGAATGGCCAGGCGGAAGACCGGAATGGCGATACGAAAGGTATGTCCCTGATGGTCAACCATTTCGTAGTGCCCCTCCATGGTACCGCAGGGCGTTTCGATGATGGCGCCGCTGGTGTACTGAAACTCGCCGCTGGGCAGGATCAGCGGCTGTTCGCCGATGACCCCTTCGCCCTGGACTTCAGTCTGGCGGCCGTTGCCGTTGGTTATTAGCCAGTAGCGACGCAGGAGCTGTACGTTAAAGCGGCCCAGATTACGCAGAGTGACGGTATAGGCAAAGACGAAGCGCGCCTCTTCAGGCAGCGACTGCGACTCGGCATAAACACTCTGTACCTGAACGATGATACGGGGTGCATCGAGCATAACGTAAGGCTCCTGTTTGCACGGTTACTGAGCCTGTGGGTGTTCACACAGCCAGTTGGCCAGTCTGCAGTAGTCTGCCACGGACAGCGTTTCTGCTCTGCGTGCCGGATCGATTCCCAGCGCGCTGAGCTGGTCGGCGCTGAACAGATGGCCAAGACTGTTGCGGACGGTCTTGCGCCGTTGGTTAAAGGCTTCTGTCGTGATGCGGCTCAACACGCGCACGTCGCTGACCGGATAGGGCAGCTCACGGTGTGGGATCAGGCGAACCACGGCAGAATCCACCTTAGGTGCCGGGCGGAAAGCGCTGGGCGGCACTTCCAGAACCGGGATCACCTGACAGTAGTATTGCGCCATAACGCTCAGACGGCCATAGGTTTTGCTGTCCGGTCCGGCGACAAGGCGGTTAACAACTTCTTTCTGCAGCATAAAATGCATATCGCCGATGGCGGATGCGTAGCTGAACAGATGAAACATCAGCGGGGTGGAGATGTTATACGGCAGGTTGCCGAACACGCGCAGCGGCTGGCCCGCCTCACGCGCCATCTCGCTGAAGTCGACGGTCATGGCATCCTGCTGACGAATGGTCAGCTTACGGCTGATAAACGGATGGGTAGACAGACGCTCGGCCAGATCCCTGTCCAGCTCGATGACGGTCATTTTGTCCATGCGGTCGGCGACCGGCTCGGTCAGCGCGCCGAGGCCCGGGCCGATTTCGACCACGGCCTGACCCGGCAGGGGATTGATGGCGGACACGATGCTGTCGATCACGAATTGATCGGTCAGGAAGTTCTGTCCAAAGCGTTTACGGGCCAAATGCCCCTGGTGCACTCTACTATTCATTGCTGTGGTTGGTCATCTCTATGGCAAGATTTAATGCGGTGATAAAGCTGCCGGGCTGCGCCTGACCGCTGGCGGCCAGATCCAGCGCGGTGCCGTGATCTACCGAGGTGCGGATAAACGGCAGCCCCAGCGTAATGTTGACCGCGTGGCCAAATCCCTGGTATTTGAGTACCGGCAGTCCCTGATCGTGATACATCGCCAGCACCGCGTCGGCGTCGTCCAGGTATTTCGGCTGGAACAGCGTGTCGGCGGGCAGCGGGCCGGTAAGGCGAATACCGCTGGCGCGCAGGGCATCGAGGGTCGGGATGATAATATCCAGCTCCTCTCGCCCCATATGCCCGCCTTCACCGGCGTGTGGGTTGAGTCCGCAGACGTAGATATGCGGCTGGTGAAGACCGAATCGGCGGCGCAGATCGGCGTCCAGAATGGTGATTACCTCGCGCAGCGTCTGCGGCGTAATCGCTGCGGGAACCTCCTGCAGCGGTAAGTGAGTGGTCGCCAGTGCGACGCGCAGGTGCTCGCTGGCCAGCATCATCACGACGCGCGGGCAGCCGCTGCGATCGGCGAAGAACTCGGTATGCCCGGTGAAGGGGACGCCGGCATCGTTAATGATCCCTTTGTGCACCGGGCCGGTCACCAGCGCGGCAAACTCGCCGCTCAGGCAGCCGTCGCAGGCGCGCGCCAGCGTAGCGACCACATAGTTTCCGTTGGCGACGTTGAGTTCGCCGGGGATAACGTCGGCCTCCAGCGGGATCGGCAACACCGTCAGGGTAGCCGCCTGCTGCGCCTGGGCCGGCAGCGCCGGATCGTAGCGGCGCAGCGTTAGCGGTAGCCCCAGCGCGCGGGCACGCACCTCTAGCAGGCTCGGATCGGCGCACACCACCAGCTCGGCAGGCCAGGGCCGCTGCGCCAGCTGGACGATCAGCTCCGGTCCTACCCCGGCCGGCTCGCCGGGGGTGATGACAATGCGACGAATCGGTGCCATGGGATTACTGGGCTCCGTTTGCGCTGTTGTTGCCCAGGATCTTCACATAGGCCGCCGCGCGTTGCTCCTGCAGCCAGGTCTGTGCTTCTTCGGCAAATTTACGGTTAAACAGCATGCGATAGGCGCGCTCTTTCTGGGCCTCATCGGTGCGATCGACCTGACGGGTCCCCAGCAGCTGGATCAGGTGCCAGCCAAAGTTGGAGTGCACCGGCTGACTTATCTCACCCTTGTTCAGCTTCATCAGTGCATCGCGGAAGGCCGGATCGTACATGGACGGTACCGCCCATCCCAGATCACCGCCTTTCTGCGCGCTGCCCGGATCCTGTGAATACTCTTTCGCCGCCTGTTCAAAGGTGATCTTGCCGGACGTGATCTGGGCGGAGAGCGCCTCTAGCTTGGCACGCGCCTGGGCATCGCTCATGACCGGCGAGGTGCGCAGCAGAATATGACGCGCGTGCACTTCGGTGACGGAGACGTTGGCCTGATCGCCGCGCAGATCGTTGACCCGCAGAATATGGAAACCGACGCCGGAGCGGATAGGCCCGACGATATCCCCTTTCTTGGCGCTCTGCAGGGCCTCAGCGAACAGGGTCGGCAGCTCTTGCAGGCGCCCCCAGCCCATCTCGCCGCCTTTCAGCGCCTGAGGATCGGCGGAGTAGGCCGCCGCCAGCTTGGCAAAGCTGGCGCCCTGGTGCAGCTGCTGGATCAGCGACTCTGCCTGCTGCTGGGCCTCGCTGACCTGCTGCTGGGTCGGATTCTCCGGCAGCGGGATCAGGATGTGGCTCAGGTTAACGGCGGTTTCGCCGCTGTTCTGGCTGCCGATTTGCTTGGCCAGCGCATCGACCTCCTGCGGCAGAATGGTAACGCGGCGGCGCACCTCGTTATTACGGACTTCGCTGATCAGCATCTCTTTGCGGATCTGGGCGCGGTAGGTCTTGTAGTCGAGACCGTCGGCCGCGAGGCGGCTGCGCAGCTGCTGCATGCTGATGTGGTTCTGCTGGGCGATGCCGTTAATGGCGTTATCCAGCTCGCTGTCAGAGATCTCCAGCCCCATGCGCTTGGCCATCTGCAGCTGCACGTTGTCCATGATCAGTCGCTCGAGGATCTGATGGCGCAGAGTGGCATTGTCCGGCAGCTGTTGATCAGCCTGTTGGGCGTTGAGCTTTACCGATTTCATCATGCCGTCGACGTCGCTTTCCAGCACGACGCCGTTGTCTACGATAGCCACGACTTTATCGACGACTTGGGGGGCCGCAAAGGCGGTATTGGCGCACAGCGCCACGCCGAGGATCAGCGTTCTCCAGTTCTTCATAACTATCCCATTGTATTAATCCGCCCACGGCGGGTTTAGGTTTTACCTGACTGCCGACAGCCTGTGGCTAACGGTATTATCTGCATTTTTGTACCGTTAGACCACGCATTGCGCCAAATGTTAGAAAGCGCGTTGATAAGGCAGAATGCCGGAGCGCAGCATCTCTGCCGTGCCTAGGCTGTAGTTCTGGTTCATCCCGCGCAGGGCAAACTTGAACGAGAACTTGTTGTCATACTTGCTGTTCTGGGTCGCGCTGTCCCAGCTGTTGATCTTGCGCTCATAGGTGACGCCCACCGACCAGCAGCAGGTATTGTACTGCAGACCGGCGATGGCATCGGCGGACTGCTTCGCCTTGGTGTCATAGTAGTAGCCGGCGACCATCGCCCAGCGATCGGCCAACGGCAGGCTGCCGATGATCCCGGCCTGGCTGATGCCCTGGTTGTAGATGGCATTGTTGGCGTAGCTTGGCAGCATGGAGGTGATGTACTCCGGGCTGGCGTAGCGATAGCTGAGCTGCAGTACGCTCTCGGCGTCCTTACGATACTCCATCACCGCGTTGCCCAGCGCCACGCTGTTCAGGCGGGTATCATACTGCAGACCGCCGCGCAGACCCCAGTTATCGGTCAGCTTAAGGTAGCTGTCCCCGGCCCATACCAGGCTGCCGGTGTTATCGTGGCGATCGATATTGGTGGTTTCATCGCCGGTACGCGACGGTGAGAAGTAGTAGATCTGCCCGATAGAGGCGTTGAAGCGTTCGTTCTGCTCGTCATCGTACAGGCGGGTCGTCAGGCCGGTCGTGACCTGATTGGCCGAGGCGATGCGGTCCAGACCGCTGTAGCTGCGGTCGCGGAACAGGCCGGTATAGTCGGTCTGCAGCAGGGTGGAGTCGTAAGAGTAAATGTCGCTCTGGTTACGGTACGGAATGTACAGATACTGGGCGCGCGGCTCCAGCGTCTGGGTATAGCCGTTTAGCAGCGTGGCGTCGCGCTCAAAGACCATCTTGCCGTCGATCTTAAACTCCGGCATCACGCGGTTGACGTTGTCCTTCAGCTGCGTCAGGTTGCCTTGGGTGGGGACATCCTGCTGATAGTGGGTCGCCATCAGCTTCGCTTCGGTATTGATACTCCCCCAGCGGTTGGACAGCGGCAGCGACAGGACCGGCTCGACGTGGTAGCGGTCGGCCTCGGGCAGGTAGACGTTGTCGTTGGTGAACTTGACCGCCTGACCGTACAGGGTGAAGTCGAACGGCCCCAGATCGTTTTTGTAGTAGTTCAAATCCAGCTGCGGTGCGGTGCGGTAGGCGTTGACGTCCCCCGCGTTGGCGAACACCTGGAACTGGGTGGTCGAGAGCGTCGCATTCCAGTTGGTCTCGGCATAGCCCAGGGTAAATTTCTGCGTAGCGTAGCCGCTGGTGCTGGAGCCGTAGGCGGAGTTCAGGTCGGTGAAGTAGTAGGGATCGCTGACCTTGGTGTAATCGACGCCGAAGCGCCAGTGGTCGAGCACGCCAAAGTGGCGCCAGTAGAACAGCCAGCGATCGCGGTTCTTCAGGTCGTCCAGCGCCTGCCCAGTAATGCCCTGATTTTGACGATCCTGCTGGAACTGCCGATCGTTGCCCAGCCAGTCAAACTCGACCAGACCCATGCCGAATTCGCTCAGATAGCGGAATTCGTTTTGCAGCTGCAGACCGCGTTTTTCCATGTAGTGCGGAGTAAAGGTGGCGTCGGCCTGCGGGGCGATGTTCCAGTACCAGGGCAGGGTAAACTCGATCCCATCGCCGTTGGAGTAGTTTATGGTGGGGATCAAAAAGCCGGAGCGGCGCGTGCTGCCGGTCGGAAACTGCAGATACGGGCTATAGAAGACCGGAACCGGCCCGATCTTGAAGCGGGCGTTCCAGATCTCGGCCACCTGCTCCTGGCGATCCTGAATGATCTCGGAGCCGGCGATGCTCCAGCTGTTGTCGCCCGGCAGACAGGAGGTAAAGGTCCCGTTATCCAGGATGGTGTAGCGGTTGGCGTCGCGGGTCTTCATCAGATCGGCATCGCCGCGCCCCTGGCGACCGACGAACTGGTAGTCGCCGCGCCAGACGTTGGTATCTTTGTTATTCAGGTTGGACCAGGCGCTGGGGCCCTGCAGGCGGATCTGACTGTCCGCGTAGTGTACATTGCCGATCGCGGTCACGGTGCGCAGCGGATCGGGATGCCCCTGGATCGCTTTCTGATCCAGCTGAACCTTGTCGGCGGTCAGGGTGCTATTGCCCTGCTGAATATCGACGTTGCCGTGGAACAGGGCGTTGTTCGGGTAGTTGGCTTCGCTCTTATCGGCGGTAATGTGTACCGGAAGGCTATTGATATCGCCGGAAACCAACGGTTTGTCATACACGGGAACGCCGATCAGGCACTGTTCGGCGAGGGAGGCCAGCGCATGCTGACTGTAAAGCGCTGACCAGACGAGGGTGGCTATCAGCGTGGGTATACTTTTTTTCATACGCGGTGTCAGGGATTCCGTCATCAGAGGCGTCTTGCCGCAATCGGTCAGAGACTATCTTACCCGTCAGCGTGGCGCTAGTGTTAAATTGTGGCTCAGCGTCGCTGCCATTAGGTGTCAGAATAAATGACAGGTATGATAAAGCAAATTATGTCCCACGACATGATGAATTGAGGACGATATGCGCTATTGGGGTAAATTAGTAGGGGTGCTGCTGGGCCTGATGGCCGGGATCGGTTTCTGGGGCGTAGTGCTGGGCTTTTTGATTGGTCATATGTTTGATAAGTCGCGCGCGATTAAGCGTCAGGGCTATTTTGCCAATCAGCAGCAGCGTCAGGGGCTGTTTTTCCGCACCACCTTTCAGGTCATGGGACATCTGACAAAGTCGAAAGGGCGGGTGACGGAGGCCGATATTCAGGTCGCCTCCATGTTTATGGATCGCCTGAATCTGCACGGCGATGCTCGGCTGATGGCGCAGCAGGCCTTCCGCGAAGGCAAGGAGCCCGGCTACCCGCTGCGAGAGCGTCTGCGCGAACTGCGCAGCGTCTGCTTTGGCCGTATCGATCTGATCCGTATCTTTTTGGAGATCCAGCTGCAGGCGGCGTTCGCCGATGGGCAGCTGCACCCGAATGAGCGGGCGGTGCTGTATGTGATCGCCGAAGAGCTGGGTTTTTCTCGTGCGCAGTTCGATCAGTTTCTGGGCATGATGGAGGGCGGGCGCCAGTTTGGCGGCGGCTATCATCAGGCGGGGGGACAGCAAGGGGGTTACCAGCAGGGGGGATTCTATACGCCGCCCCAGGGGCCGACGCTGGAGGATGCCTGTAAGGTACTGGGGGTTGCGCCGAGCGCCGATGCGACCACGATCAAGCGTGCGTATCGTAAGCTGATGAGCGAGCACCACCCCGATAAGCTGGTGGCTAAAGGGCTGCCGCCGGAGATGATGGAGCTGGCCAAGCAGAAGGCGCAGGAGATCCAGGCCGCGTACGATCTGATTAAGAAAGAGAAGGGATTCAAGTAGCGCAGAGGACGTCGCGCTTGCTGTCTACCCACGATGATACGGCCCGCGAACGCGGGCCGTATTGTTTTGTGCGCGGCTAAAAATCCGCCTCGCAGCGGAAGTGCATCGGGGTGGCGAAGGCCGGATGCACGATGCGCAGCTCTTGGGCGTGCAGCAGCAGGCGGGAGGCTAACGCCAGCGCCTGCGGCGGCGCATAGAAGCCGTCGCCGAGGATCGGATGGCCGAGAGCCAGCAGGTGGACGCGCAGCTGATGCGAACGGCCGGTGATCGGCGTTAGCAGAACTCGCGCGGTACCGTCGGCGTCGCGCGCCAGCACCTGATACTCCGTTTGCGCCGGTTTGCCCTGTTCAAAGCAGACCTTCTGCTTGGGGCGGTTGGGCCAGTCGCAGATCAGCGGCAGGTCGATCACTCCCTCGTCCTGCTGCGGGTGTCCCCAGACCCGGGCGACGTAGTTCTTTTTCGGCTCACGCTCGCGAAACTGGCGTTTCAGCTCCCGCTCGGCGTCCTTGGTCAGCGCGACCACCAGCACCCCGCTGGTGGCCATATCCAGACGGTGTACCGATTCGGCGCCGGGAAACTGCGCCTGAATTCGGGTCAGGATGCTGTCCTGGTGCTCAGGCAAACGGCCCGGAACGGACAGCAGCCCGCTGGGCTTATTTACCACTATGATGTGTGCATCCTGGTACAGCACGTGCAGCCAGGGTTCACGCGGCGGATCATAGTGCTCCAGCGCCGGGGTAGCGCTGGGCGGCAGCGCGCCGCCCGCGGGAGTACGCCGTCCCATTACTGGTGCGACACCACGATGAGACGCAGGGCATCCAGACGCCAGCCGGCCTGGTCCAGCGTCTCCAATACCTTCCGACGGGTGAACTCCAGGGTCTCCAGCTCATCGTCACGGATATTGGGGTTCACCGCCTTGAGCGACTCCAGACGCGCCAGCTCGGCGCTCAGCGCTTCATCGGCCTCGCGCTTGGCGGCGTCGATCAGCGCCTGCGCCTGATCTGCTATCAGCGCCTCTCCAGACTGCAGCATGGCGTGCACGTTGGGCTGTACCGCATTGACCAGCTTGCTGGCGGTATGGCGATTGACGGCGTTGAGCTGACGGTTGAAGCTTTCGAACTCCACCTGGGCCGCCAGGTTGTTCCCCTTGGCATCCAGCAGCATACGCACCGGCGTCGGCGGCAGGAAGCGGGTCAGCTGCAGCTGCTTCGGCGCCTGGGCCTCGACCACGTACACCGCCTCCAGCAGCAGCGTACCGACCGGCAGCGCTTTGTTCTTCAGCAGAGATACCGCGCTGGAGCCGGTATCGCCGGAGAGGATCAGGTCCAGGCCGTTGCGCATCAGCGGGTGTTCCCAACTGATGAACTGGGCATCTTCGCGCGACAGCGCCTGTTCGCGATCGAAGGTGACGGTGCAGCCATCCTGCGGCAGACCCGGGAAGTCAGGCACCAGCATGTGATCCGACGGGGTTAGCACGATCAGGCTGTCGCTGCGATCCTCCTGATTAATGCCGACGATATCGAACAGGTTCAGCGCAAAGTTGACCAGATTGACGTCGTTATCCTGCGCCGCGATGCTTTCGGCCAGCGCCAGAGCCGCCTCGCCGCCGTTGGAGTGCATCTCCAGCAGACGATCGCGCCCCTTCTCGAGCTGACTTTTCAGCGTATCGTGATCGGCGCGGCAGGTTTTGATGAAGTCGTCAAAGCCATCCAGCTGGGTCGGTTTGGCCAGGAACTCCAGCAGGGTGTCATAGTAGCGGTCGTAGATGGTCCGGCCGGTGGGGCAGGTGTGTTCAAAGGCGTCCAGCCCCTGATGGTACCAGCGGATCAGCACGGATTGCGCGGTGCCCTCGAGGCAGGGAACGTAGATCTGAATGTCGCGCGCCTGGCCGATGCGGTCCAGACGGCCAATGCGCTGCTCCAGCAGATCCGGGTTAAACGGCAGATCGAACATCACCAGGCGGTTGGCAAACTGGAAGTTACGGCCTTCGGAGCCGATCTCCGAGCACAGCAGCACCTGTGCGCCCTCTTCCTGCGAGGCAAAGTAGGCCGCGGCGCGGTCGCGCTCAATCAGCGACATCCCCTCATGGAAGACGGCGGCGCGGATCCCCTCACGCTCGCGCAGCAGCTGTTCCAGATGGATAGCGGTGGCCGCCTGGGCGCAGATGACCAGCACCTTCTCGTCCCGCTGGGTCAGCAGGAAGTCGAGCAACCACTCGGCGCGCGGGTCAAAGTTCCACCAGGTGGCATTTTCCCCTTCGAACTCCTGGTAGATCCGCTCCGGATAGAGCATATCGTTGGCCTGCGCCTCGACGCTCTTCTTGCTGCCCATGATACCGGAGACTTTGATTGCCGTCTGGTACTGCGCCGGCAGCGGCAGAGTGATCTGGTGCAGGGTGCGCTGCGGAAAGCCTTTAACCCCCTGACGGGTATTGCGGAACAGCACGCGGCTGGTGCCGTGGCGATCCATCAGCATGCGCACCAGCTCGGCGCGGGCCTGCTGGCTGTCCTCACCGCCGGCGTTGGCGGCTTTCAGCAGCGGCTCGATATCCTGTTCGGCGACCATCTCGCTGAGCATGTTGAGCTCATCCTGCTGCAGATGACCGTCGTTCAGCAGCAGGGTAACGGCGTCCGCCACCGGGCGGTAGCGCTGCTGCTCGGCGATGAACTGTGCGTAGTCGTGAAAACGGTTGGGATCCAGCAGGCGCAGGCGGGCAAAGTGGCTCTCCTGACCCAGCTGTTCGGGGGTGGCGGTCAGCAGCAGCACCCCGGGGATCTGTTCGGCCAGCTGTTCGATGACCTGGTATTCACGGCTGGGCGCCTGTTCGCTCCAGGCCAGGTGGTGAGCCTCGTCGACCACCAGCAGATCCCAGCTGGCGTCGGCCAGCTGCTCCAGACGCTGCCTGCTGCGGCGGACGAAGTCGAGGGAGCAGATAACCAGCTGTTCGGTTTCAAACGGGTTGCTGCTGTCCTGCGCGGCCTCTGCATAGCGTTCATCGTCGAACAGCGCCACGCGCAGGTTAAAGCGGCGCAGCATTTCGACCAGCCACTGGTGCTGCAGGGTTTCCGGTACCACGATCAGCACGCGCTCGGCGCGGCCGGAGAGCAGCTGCTGATGAATGATCATGCCGGCTTCGATGGTCTTACCCAGGCCGACCTCATCCGCCAACAGGACGCGCGGCGCATGGCGCTGGCCGACGTCGCGGGCGATATGCAGCTGGTGCGGGATCAGGCTGGCGCGCATGCCGCGCAGCCCGCTGCAGGGCAGGCGGAACTGCTCGCTCTGGTATTTACGCGCGCGATAGCGCAGGGCGAAGCGATCCATACGATCGATCTGGCCGGCAAACAGGCGATCCTGCGGTTTACTGAAGGTCAGGCGGCTGTCGAGCAGCACCTCGCGCACCGCCACCGGGCTTTCGCCGCTGTCGCTGCGGCTGCCGATATAGGTCAGCAGCCCCTCCTGCTCCTGTACCTCTTCAACGCACAGCTGCCACCCCTCGTGGGTGGTGATGGTGTCTCCCGGGTTAAACATCACGCGGGTGATGGGGGAGTCATTGCGGGCATACAGACGGTTTTCGCCGGTCGCGGGAAACAGCAGCGTCACCATGCGCGCATCCAGCGCCACCACGGTACCCAATCCAAGTTCGCTTTCCGTATCGCTGATCCAGCGTTGACCTAAGGTAAAAGGCATAGATTATCGACTCAACTCTTTGTTCTTGTTTACATAGTGATCTGGAGGCTATCTCAATGGGCGGTGTTGTCGCCCTGGCCGATTGGGATAGGTTCCGTGACGACCGCCGCGCAGCGGACGCCTGCATAATTTGGGCATAAATCAACCGCATCACGGCCTGTCGGCAGTGAAGTCGGCGTTGTATGGGGGAAAGGGCGATATGGTAATAGATGGCGATGCATTCGTCACCCCCTGAGTGGGAAGATTCTTATATTCCCCCGGCGTTAAAACAGCCCCAGTTGACCGGTTAGCAGAGTCTCAAAGTCATCGCCGAGAAAGGGCAGAATGGCGTCGGCGACCGGCTGCAGCTGGCGTTCCAGATAGTGCTGATAGTCCGCCGGCGCATCGACACACTCCAGCGGCTGTGGGCCGCTGCGGGTAATGATATAGCTTATCCAGCCGCCGTTTTGATACTGCAGCGGGCGTCCAAGACGGTGATTGTAGTCGTCGGCCAGACGCGCGGCGCGGACGTGCGGCGGGACGTTGCGCTGGTACTCGGCCAGCGGGCGTCGCAGGCGCTTGCGGTAGATCAGTTGGTCGTCAAATTCCCCCGCGAGCAGGCCGTCGGCGTAGCGACGAATCACGTCGCGGTAGCTCTGGCCGAGAAACACCCGGCGATAGAGCTCCTGTTGAAACCGCTGCGCCAGCGGCGTCCAGTCGCTGCGCACCGTCTCCAGCCCTTTAAACACCAGCCGATCGCCGCACAGCCCGGCATAGCGCTTTTTGCTGCCGAGATCGGCGCCGCGCAGGGTGGGCATCAGAAAGCGGCGATAGTGGCACTCATACTCCAGCTCCAGCGCGCTCTCGAGCCCATATTGCTGTGACAGATGCTCGCGGCACCAGGCGTTGACCCGCTCGGCCAGCGCCTGGCCAATGGCTTCGGCCTGGGCCTCATCGTGCGGCTTACCCAGCCAGACAAAGGTAGAGTCCGTATCGCCGTAGATCACCGCATAGCCCTGCGCTTCGATCAGGCTACGGGTCTGGCGCATGATCTCATGGCCGCGCAGGGTAATAGAGGAGGCCAGGCGGGGATCGAAGAAGCGACAGGCGCTGGTGCCCAGTACGCCGTAGAAGGCGTTCATCAGGATCTTCAGCGCCTGCGACAGCGGCGCATTGTCCTGACGTTTGGCCGCCTCGCGTCCCTGCCACAGCTGGCGCACGATCTCCGGCAGGGCGTGGCGGGTGCGCGAGAAGCGGGCGCCGAGAAATCCGGGGACGCTGTGGGTGTCATCCGGCTGCTCTCCGCCGACGGCCAGTCCGACGGGGTCGATCAGAAAGGAGCGGATGATCGCCGGATACAGACTCTTGTAGTCCAACACCAACACGGAGTCATACAGCCCTGGGCGCGAGGCCATGACAAAGCCGCCGGGGCTGGCCTGCGGCGCCACCTCGCCGAGGGAGGGGGCGACATACCCCAGCCGGTGCATGCGCGGTAGGTACAGGTGGCAGAATGCGGCGACGGAGCCGCCGCTGCGATCGGGGGCCAGCCCGGTAACGCTGGCCCGCTCCAGCAGGAACGGCATCAGGGCGGTGTGCGCGAAGATGCGCGTCACCAGCTCGCAGTCCTTGAGGTTATAGTGCGCTAGCGCCGGTTTATCCTGACGAAAGCGCCGCGCGATCTCTGCCATCCGCCGGTAGGGATCGTCCAGCACCTTGCCTTCGCCTAGCAGGGTCTGCGCCACGCTGTCCAGGCTGTAGGAGGGAAAGTGCCAGAAGGCGCTTTTCAGCGCCTCGATACCGTCGATGATCAGCCGGCCGGGGGCGCTGGCAAAAAAATGGCCGGCGCGAAAGCCGTGCTCTCGCCACTCCAGCGGCGTCGCCGCGCGCCCCAGCAGCAGGGGAACGCCTTCGCGCTCGGCGTGGCGCTGCAGGATCCGCAGATCGAACTGCACCAGATTCCAGCCGATGATGGCGTCGGGATCGTGGCGCGCTATCCAGCGATTGAGGGCGTCGAGCAGCGCGGCGCGGCTGGCGACGTACTCCAGCGTGAAGTCCAGCGCCTGCGCATCGCCGTTGGCGGGGCCTAGCATATAGACGATGCGTTGATCGCAGCCGTGCAGGCCGATCGAGTAGATCTCTCCCTGGGGGCTGGTTTCAATATCCAGCGACACCGTACGCAGCGTTGGGCGGTAGTGGGGGTGGGGTTTAATCCGGGCTTCGGTGCCCGCTGCGTCGCCGCAGAACCACAGCGGCGCATTGATAAAGCGCTCCATCAGGTAGCGATCCGCGGGCCTGATATCGGTCTCCAGCAGGGGGATCCCCTGCTCCCCGAGGCGCCTTTCGATCTGCTGAAGCTGGCGGTAGCCGCGGCAGTACAGCGCCAGTACCGGCCGGTGGTGGAAATCGCGCAGCGCCACCGGACGTAGCTCGACGTCGGGAAAACCGCGCAGGAGGCGCAGCGCGGCATTACGCTGTGCGGCGTCCATAAAGGCTACCGCCGGCTCCGGCGGTAGGGTCAGGCAGCGGGGACCGTGCTCCGTGGCCAGCCACAGCGTAACGCAGACGCCCTGCGGCGTATCGCGCCAGTGACGGGTAAGGATAAAACCAGCGTGGGGCGTATTCACTCGGCAGGCTCCCGGAGCAAAGGGCTGGCGGTGGTAAGGCCGCGATTCGTGCGGCGTTCCGCGACGCGCCGCACACCGTCGGGTTATTGTGCAGGGGATGGCGTTCGCTGTCCAACGCCGGGCGAGCTATTCGGCCTGCTCTGGCACCTTGCGTCCCAGCAGACGCGCCGCCGCGACCGACCCGGTCAGTAGGGCGGCGGTGGGGCCGTCGTATGCGATATGGCCATCGTCAATCACCAGGGTACGCGGTGCGATGCGCGCCGCATCGTCCAGGTTGTGCGATACCATCAGCAGGGTCAGCTGTCGCTGACGGCAGACATCATCCAGCAGCGTGAGCATTTCGGCCCGCAGGGCGGGATCCAGGGCAGAGAAGGGCTCATCCAGCAGCAAAATCGGCTGACGGCGCAGCAGGCAGCGCGCCAGCGCGGCCCGCTGACGTTGGCCGCCGGAGAGCTGGCCGGGGAGCCGCGGCAGGTAGTCGTGAATACCGACCAGTTCGGCGATATCCGCGAGCCGACGGCGCTGGTCGTCGTCAAGCCGCAGTCCGGGATCCAGCCCCAGCCCCAGATTTTGGGCGATGGTCAAGTGGGCGAACAGGTTATGCTCCTGGAACAGCATCGATACCGGGCGCTGAGACGGGGGTGCGCAGCGGCAATCGATGCTGTTGAGGTACAGATCGCCGCTGCTCGGCGCCAAAAATCCAGCGATGAGGCTCAATAGGGTACTTTTCCCTGCGCCGCTTGGCCCCAGGATGGCGATGCGCTCGCCGGCGGCGGCGTGCAGGCTAAAGCTCAGGGTCTGTTGCTGATAGCGGTAGAGCAGATTATCCAGGCGGATCATGGCGATTTTCTCCCGGCGGGCAGACGCTCCAGCAGGCTGAAGAGGGTCAGACAAAACAGCAGCAGCAGCAGGGCGGTGACTGCGCCGTCGGCGCTGCGATAGGCGCCGAGCTGTTGATAAAGGTAAAAGGGTAGGGTGCGGAACTGTTCGCTACCAAACAGGGCGACGACGCCAAAATCACCCAGCGAGAGGACGCAGGCAAAGGCCAGCGCCTGCGCCAGCGGGCGACGCAGCGCGCGCAGCTCAATCCAGCGCAGGCGATTGAGACCGCCGATGCGCAGCGACAGACACAGCGGATCATAGCGTTCGGCCAGATCGCGCATGGGGTATTCGAGTACCTTCATCGCGTAGGGGATCGCCATCAGCGCGTTGGTCACCATCACTAATAGCCCTGGCGATGTGGGCAGGCCGATCGTGGCGTTGAGCAGCAGGAAAAAACCGGTCGCCAGCACGATTCCCGGCATGGCCAGGATCAGCATGCCGCACAGCTCCATTCCCTGCGCACGCCAGCGCTGGCCGCGCAGGCTCAGCTCGCGGCTGCTCCACAGCAGCATCATGGTCAGCGTGACCGCCAGCGCGCCGGCGCCCAGCGCGATATACAGCGAGGTTCCCAGAGCCTGCCACAGGGCCGGCTGCCGCAGGACGCTGCCGAGCGCCTGGTTGAGTCCATCGACGATCACCGCCAGCAGCGGCGGCAGCAGCAGCAGTAGGGCGAGGCCTATTGTCAGCGTATCGCTGAGCTTTAGCCGCAGCGAGTCGCGCGTATCGCGCCACCGCATACGCCGGGTGTGTCCGACCGGCAGGATGCCGGAAAGCCGCTGGCTGAGCAGCACCAGGCCGAGGCAGCATCCCAGCTGTAGCAGGGCTAGCTGAGCGGCGCGCGCCGGGTCATAGTCGTAGCTGAGCGCCTGATAGATGGCCAGCTCGATGGTGGTGGCCTGGGGCCCGCTGCCCAGCGAGAGCACCGTGGCAAAGCTGGAGAAGCACAGCATGAAGATCAGCGCCCCGGCGGGCGGCAGCTGGCGGCGCAGGTAAGGCCATTCGACGAAGCGCAGGATCTGGCGGGGCGACATGCCCAGCTGGGCGGCGAGCTGACGCTGTTCAACCGGGATAGACTCCAGCGCCTGCAGCAGCAGGCGGGTGGCCAGCGGCAGGTTGAAGAACACATGGGCCAGCAGGATCCCCTGCAGCCCGTAGGGGCTGAAGCGGTAGTCAATGCCCAGCGTCTGGCACAGTAGCGCCAGCCATCCCTGGCGACCATACACGCTCAGCAGCCCGAAGACGGCCACCAGCACCGGCAGCACCAGGGTCATGGCGCACAGGCGCAGCAGTAGCGTCCGCCCGGGAAAGCGGCGGCGGAACAGCGCGATGGCCAGCGCGATGGCCGGCAGCAGCGACAGCAGCGTCGAGAGCAGCGCCTGCCAGAAGCTGAAGCGAACGACATGCCACAGATAGCCATCCCGCCACAGCGCTGCTGGCGCGGCGGCGGGGGCGCTATACCACAGCGCGCCGAACGCCAGCAGGGCGATCCCCAGCAGCAGCGAGGCGGCCAGCGCGCCCGGCCATAGCCAGCGGGGGATCAGCGGCTCAGGGCGCTTTGCCATGCGCGGATCCACTCAGCTCGGTGCTGTGCGACGTCGTCGGCGGTAAAGCTGAGCGTCTTCTGCGGCTTGGGCAGGGCGGCGAAGGCCGGCGGTAGCGCCACCGCTGTCGTCGGATACATCCAGTTGCCGGTCGGGATGGCATTTTGGAACGCCGGGGTGGTAATGAACTGCATAAACTGGTGCGCCAGCGCCGGCTGGGGGCTGTGCTTCAGTACGCCGGCGACCTCGACCTGCAAGTAGTGGCCTTCGTCAAACATCGCCGCGGCATAGCGATCGCTGTGCTCTTCGATCTGGTGGTAGGCCGGCGAGGTGGTATAGCTGAGGACCATGTCCGCTTCGCCTTTGAGGAACAGGCCATAGGCTTCGCTCCACCCTTTGGTGACGGTGACGGTCTTTTGCGCCAGCTTCTGCCAGGCGGCTGGCGCCTGATCCCCGTAGACCTTCTGCATCCATAGCAGCAGGCCAAGCCCCGGGGTGCTGGTGCGCGGGTCCTGATAGATGACGCGCCACTTTTCCGGGCCCTCAACCAGCTGTTTCAGGCTGGTCGGCGGATTGTTAACTCGCTGGCGGTCATAGACAAAGGCGAAATAACCGTAGTCATAGGGGACAAAGTTGGCGTCGTGCCAGCCGCCGGGGATCTGCAGTCCGCGGGTGTCCGTCTGGCTGGGGCTGAATAGCCCGCTGTGCCGGGCGGCGGTCAGCAGGTTGTTATCCAGCCCCAGCACGACGTCGGCCGGGCTGTTTTTCCCCTCCATCCGCAGGCGGTTAAGGATGGCGACGCCGTCCTCCAGCGGGACCAGCTTGAGCTCACAGTGGCAGGATTGTTCGAAGGCCTGCTTGATCTTGGGCCCGGGTCCCCAGTCGGCGGCGAAAGAGTCATAGGTGTAGACGGTCAGAACGGGCTTGTCGGCCGCCTGCGCCAGCAGCGAGGCCGTCAGTAGGGCCAGAGTCGAAAACAGTTTTTTTAACACTTTGCACTCCCTTGGTGGCGGTGGCAAAGGTCTTTGAGCAGCAGCGGGCTCTCTCAAATCCCTCCGCCGGTATTAACCGGATCAGGTTCGACGGGTATGCTCTCAGCCCGACGATCCGCCGGGCACCCCGTTGAGACGGCGCTTATTGTAAAGAGCGCGTGCGTGATTAGAAAGACGTTTGTTAACGGGAGGCGGCCGGAGGATGCTCCGGCGGGGCAAACCAGGCCGACTTGAAGTCAAACCAGCCCAGCGTATTCATGCGCACCCCGCGCATGCTGTGCTGGCCGTGCAGCTTGAGCCAGTGGTGAAACAGCGGATGCAGCTGATGTCGCTGCACTAGCTGCTGACTCCACTCCGCCACCGGCAGACGCTGCTCACGCCAGCGGCAGGCCTCGCTGGCCAGATCCAGCCCGGTGCAATGGCTCAGCAGCGGCAGTTCGTACAGCATGGCAAAAATGGAGAACTCCAGCGGTAGATAAAAGTTGGCGCTGCCCAGCCACAGATCGCTCTCGGCGGCGCCGTCGTGCCAGCGGGTATAGTCGATCTCCTGCATTTCCAGCGTGACGCCGTGCGTCGCCAGCAGCGGCTGTAGCGCCTGATAGAGGGCGTGGAACTCCGAATGCTCGCTGTAGAAGGTGATTCGCAGGTGAGTCAGCTGCGGGGGCTTAGGGCGATCGCTGAGCATCTTATTGTGGTGCCAGCGCGGCAGCAGGCCGTAGGCGGGAGACCAGTAGCGCTGGTGCAGGTGGCTGGCGTTGTTCAATAGGGCGATGGGATTGATCGTCTGACACAGCCAGGCGCGCACCGCCGGATCGTGCATCTGTGCGCTGCGCTGGTCGAACAGCATAAAATAGCAGCCCTCCTCCAGGCGACTCTCCAGCTCGTCACCGCCGCTGCCGTCGGCCTGCAGCTGCACGCCGGCGTGAACCAGCGCCTCGGAGATTTCCGGCAGTACCCAGATATTGACCTCATCGATCAGCGCCCGGTAGCCAAAGTAGCCGTCAAAGGCGCGGATCTTCAGCTGGCTTTGCGTATTGCGAACGACCTGATAGGGGCCGGTGCCGACGGGGAGACGGGCAAAGTCGCGCATCTCCTGCCACTCCTGCGGCAGGATCATGGCCGGGACGCTGCCGAGCAGCCAGGGGAGCCAGGCATCCTCCGCCAGCAGATGGATATCGATGACGTGCGGGGTGGGGGAGGCGACCTGCGCGATATGGCGGAACAGCGGCAGCGTGCGCAGGCGCTCCAGCGAGGCGATCACGTCGGTCATCGTCAGCTCGCGCCCGTGGTGAAAGTGGATCGCCGGGCGCAGATAGAAACGCCAGTGCAGCGGGGTCAGCGGCTGCCAGTGGTGGGCCAGATCCGATTCCAGTTCCCCGTTTTCCTCATTTATGCGGGTGAGGCCGCTGAAGATCTGTCGGGCCAGATGGGTCTCCGAGCGGCGTAGCGGCGAGGCGGGCTGTAGCCCGAGCAGCGGGCGGTAATAGAGGATTCGCAGGATATGGCGCCCCTGGCGGAAGCTACGCCCCAGCTGCGCCAGCAGCATCTGGCGCGCGCTGTCGCGATCGCCGACCAGCTGCACCAGCTGCTCAAAGTGATCCTGCTCCATCAGCTCTTCGGCGCGCAGCTGCTGCACCTCAAGGGCGCTACAGAGAAAGGCGAGGCGCGAACGTTTTCCACGTCCGCTGACGGCCTGCCAGCTCAGCCAGCCTTGCTGCTGCATGGCGTTGAGCAGGGTACGAACGTGGCGACGTGAGCAGTTTAGCGCCGCGGCCAACTCGGCCAGCGTGGTATCACAGCCGTTGCCCTGACAGTGCTGCCACAGGCGAATAAATTGATGCTGCAGGCGCGGGGTAGCCATAAATGGGGATCTCTTGTCTGAAAGGCATCTATTTTTCTTTCCCTATATTACGCAGATACTGTCGGCAGATGAAAGAGGGTATCTCTCCGACATCGAAGAGTGTTTCTGAGTAAAGGTGCTTTTCACCGGCCAGCGATCGTCGATCGCTGGCTTTTTTCTGTTTTCAGTCGGTTGCGGTGGGAAAACAGGGTACTCTGTGGCGGCGTTGATGTGATAGCGCCAGCGCGGTGCTTCGGCTACGGCGTCGGCGTTCGCGCAGCGCGCGCGACCTGCGCCGGGCCGACGCGGCGTGGGCGGATTCCCACAGAGTAAGAGAAGAAAAGGATGGCACCCTATGGATAAACTGACGCCGTTAAAGCCCCTGCCCGCCCTGATTGCGCTGGCGATTACCCTGACCCTCTGGTTTATTATCCCGGCGCCGGCCGGCGTGAGCGCCAATGCCTGGCAGCTTCTGGCGCTGTTCGTGGGCACCATTGCCGCCATTATCGGTAAAGCGCTACCCATCGGCGCGGTTTCGGTGGTGGCGATTGCGCTGGTGGCCCTGACCGGGGTGACCGCACCCGGAAAACCGGCGGCGGCGCTGAACGACGCCCTGAGCGGCTTTTCCAACGCCCTGATCTGGCTTATCGGCATTTCAATCATGGTCTCGCAAAGCCTGAACAAAACCGGGCTGGGGGAGCGGATCGGCTACTGGTTTATCGCGCTGTGCGGCAAACGCACGCTGGGGATCGCCTATGGCCTGGCGCTGGCAGAGACCTCGCTGGCGCCGGTGACGCCGAGCAACACCGCCCGCGGCGGCGGGATCATTCACCCGATCATGCGCTCGATCGCCGATAGTTTTGGCTCGCATCCGCAGCCGGGATCAACGGAGAAAATCGGCCGCTATTTGTCGCTGGTCAACTACAACATCAACCCGATCACCTCGGCGATGTTCATCACGGCAACGGCACCCAACCCATTGATTGTCAACCTTATCGCGAAAGGCACCGGCCATGAGTTTGAGCTGACCTGGGGTGCCTGGGCGCTGGCAGCGCTGTTGCCAGCGCTACTCTCACTGCTGTTGATGCCGCTGGTGGTCTACTGGCTTTATCCGCCGCAGATCCGCCATACCCCGGATGCCCCGCGCTTTGCCCGCGAACGCCTACGGGCGCTGGGGCCGATTTCTCTGGCAGAGAAGATCACGCTGGCGGTATTCCTGCTGTTGTTAGTGCTGTGGGCGGATATTCCGGCCTGGCTATTGGGCGATGGCTGGTCGGTCAATGCCACCACGGCGGCCTTTATCGGCCTGGCTATTCTGCTGTGCAGCGGGGTGCTCAGCTGGGATGACCTGCTGAAGTGCAAAGGGGCGTGGGATACGGTGATGTGGTTCGCCGCGCTGGTGATGATGGCGACCTTCCTCGGCAAGCTGGGGCTGATAGCCTGGCTTTCCCAGAGCGTTAGCGCGCTGATCGATGGCATGGGGATGCACTGGGTCGGCGGTATGCTGCTGCTGACGCTGGTGTATGTCTACGCGCACTACTTCTTTGCCAGCACCACGGCACACATCACCGCCATGTTTGCCGCCTTCTTTGCCGCCGGCCTCGCGCTGGGCGTGCCGCCGGCGCTGTTTGCGCTGGTGCTGGCCTTCTCCTCCTCGCTGATGATGTCGCTGACCCACTACGGCACCGGCACCGCGCCGATTATCTTTGGCTCCGGCTATGTCACGCTCGGGGAGTGGTGGAAGACCGGGTTTATCCTCAGCGCCGTGAACCTGGCGCTGTGGCTCAGCGTCGGCAGCCTGTGGTGGCACTGGCTGGGCTATTGGTGATGCGGTGGCCGTCGCCGGTCTGCGACGGGCGGCGTTGCCATACTAGTCGCTGCCGATAAAACCGCCGGTCTGGTGAGCCCACAGCCGGGCATAGATGCCGTTTTGCCGCAGCAGCTCCCGATGGCTGCCCTGAGCGACTATCCGCCCGTGGTCCATGACGATAAGGCGATCCATGGCGGCGATAGTCGAGAGGCGGTGCGCGATGGCGATCACCGTTTTTCCGGCCATCATCTGCGCCAGATTGTCCTGAATGGCGGCCTCGGCTTCGGAGTCGAGCGCGGAGGTCGCCTCGTCCATGATGAGAATGGGCGCATCCTTGAGCAAGACCCGGGCGATGGCGATACGCTGGCGCTGTCCACCGGACAGCTTGACCCCGCGCTCGCCGACCTGGGTGTCATAACCGCGCTGGCCCGTATCGTCAGCCAGTTGGCAAATAAAGTCATGCGCCTCCGCCCGCCGGCAGGCCGCGATCATCTCCGCCTCGCTGGCCTGCGGATTGCCATACAGCAGGTTTTCGCGGATTGAGCGGTGCAGCAGGGCGGTATCCTGGGTGATCATGCCTATCTGTCGGCGCAAAGAGGTCTGCGTAACCTCTGCGATGTTCTGGGCATCAAGGGTAATGCTGCCCGATTGCAGGTCATAAAAGCGCAACAGCAGATGCATCAAACTGGACTTTCCGGCTCCGGAGCGGCCGACAATGGCGACCTTTTCACCGGGGCGGATGTGCAGATCCAGCCTATCGAACAGCGTCCGTCCGCCGGGGTAACCAAAGCCGACGGCGTTAAAACGAATCTCGCCGCGCGTCAGGCGCAGCGGTACAGCCCCCGGTTTATCGGCGACGTCGATGTCGTTGGCGACGGTATGGATGCTGTCGATGACCTGCCCGATGCTTTCAAACAGCGCGCGCACCTCCCACATAATCCACTTGGACATGCCCTGTAGACGCAGGGCAAGACTGATGCCGACGGCGATGACGCCGACGCTGACCGCCTGCTGCTGCCACAGGGCGATAGACAGCGCCGCCAGGGAGAACAGCAGCAGATAGTTGATGATATCCACGCTGAACAGCAGCCCGGTCAGGGTACGCATCTGACGGTATACCGTGGCCAGATAGCGCTGCATGGCGTGTCGGGCATAGTCGCTTTCGCGCTGGTCATGGGAAAACAGTTTGACGGTGGTGATGTGGGTATAGGTGTCCACGATAGTGCCGCTCATCACGGACTGCGCGTTGGCCTGCTCGCTGGCGATACGCCGCAGACGCGGCAGGAGACGGATCTGAATCAGGATATAGGTCGCCAGCCACAGCAGTAAGGGGATCAGCAGCAGCGTATCGACGCTGGCGATCATGACCAGCACCGAGATCAGATACACCAGAATATAGATCAGCAGGTCGACCATTTTCATGACCACTTCGCGCACCGATTGGGCGCTTTGCATCACTTTTGTCGCCACTCGCCCGGCGAAATCACGCTGAAAAAATGCGATGCTCTGGCCGAGGAGATAGCGGTGTACCTGCCAACGGACGGCCATGGGGTAGTTTCCCAGAATACTTTGGTGCAGCAGGTTCGAATGCAGCCAGGCCAGTAAGGGCATGACCGCCAGCACCAGAATCGCCATGCCGATCAGGCTGGGGCGTTGATCGGTCCAGAACGTGGCGCGTTCGGCGTGACTAAGCAGGTCGACCAGCTCGCCCAGGTAGCGTAACAGCATGACTTCGCAGACGGCGACGGCCGCGCTGAGCAGCGCCATGGCGCCGAGCGGACGTTCAAAACCGCGGGTGTAGTGGCGACAGAAGCCGAACAGCGTCGCCGGCGGCTTTTGGGGATCCGGTGACGGAAACGGCTCCGTCAGTCGTTCGAACCAATGAAACATGGATAAACCCTGGATGGCACGCAGAGTTGCCAAGTGGAAAAGGTGAATATAGAATGCAAATGATAATAAAAATGGTTATCAATTGGTATCAATTCATCACAAGGGAATGCCATGTTTTCGCTAACCAACCTAGAGGTTGTGCGCGGGGGACGCGAGGTCCTGGCTATCGAACATTTGACGATCCCAACGGATCGTCTGACGGTGATTCTGGGACATAACGGGTCCGGTAAATCGACGCTGGTCAGCCTGCTGGCCGGTCAGCTGCGCCCCGACGGCGGCCAGATCGCTCTGGATGGGCAGGCGCTGTCATCCCTCTCCGCCGGCGCACTGGCGCGGCGGGTGGCATTTTTACCGCAGAAGCTGCCCGCCAGCGCCGGGCTGACCGTGAGAGAGCTGGTGCGCCTGGGCCGCTTTCCCTGGCGTGGCATGCTGGGACGCTGGCGCCGGGAAGATCGGCAGCTCATTGACGCGGCGATGGCTGAGACTGGGGTGGCCCCCTTTGCCGATACGCTGGTGGATACGCTGTCCGGCGGGGAACGCCAGCGGGCGTGGGTCGCCATGCTGTTGGCGCAGGCCTCCCCGTTGCTGATCCTCGATGAGCCGACCTCGGCGCTGGATATCCAGCACCAGTACCAACTCATGGCGCTGCTATCGGCGCTGCCGCGCGGCGTCTTGGTCATTCTGCACGACCTGAATCTGGCGCTGCGCTATGCCGATCACGTGATCGCCCTGAAGCAGGGGCGCGTGGCCTTTGCTGGCTCGGCGGCGGCGTTGGCCGACGAGCAGCGACTGTCCGATCTGTACCAAACCCCGATCCGCCTGACGGATCACCCGCATCCTACCCCCGGGGCGCCGCCTCATAAAGTTGCTATCATATGTGCTTGATGTTTAATTTTATTTTTAGATTTTTTGCGCCATTGGCGCTGCTGATCTCCCTGTTCTCGTTCAGCGCGCAAGCGCTGACGGTCAGCGACAGCCGCGGTACTCATCAGCTACCGGCCGTGCCGACGCGGGCCGTGGTGCTGGACTGGGATCTGCTGGAGCAGACCATCGAGCTGGGGGTGACGCCGCTGGCCGCCACCGATCTGGACAGCTACCGCGAATGGGTGGCACAGCCGCTGATCCCGGCGCAGACGCAGAGCGTCGGCAGCCGAGAAGAGCCGAATCTGGAGCGCATCGCGGCGCTGAAACCCGATGTGATCCTCGCGAGCGAAATGCAGCAGGCGCTGCTGCCGCGCCTGACGCAGATTGCACCGGTGCTGTACTACACCAATTTTTCCGCCGCGGACGATCACGCCGCGGTGGCGATAATGCAGTTCCGCCAGCTGGCGCAGGTGTTTGGTCGTGAGGCGATTGCGGAACAGAAGCTGGCCGCGATGCAGGCTCGCTTTCAGCATTTATCACGGGCGCTGCGCGAGGCGTTTCATGGCCAGCTCCCCGCCGTCACGGTGATGCGCTTTGCCAGCACGACCTCAACCTACCTGTACACCTCCAACGCTATGCCGGTCTATGTCCTGCGCCAGCTGGGGATCACGCCCGCTCTGGCGCCGCCGCCGGCGCGCTGGGGGATTGTCCAGCAGCCGATCGCTGGGCTACAGCGGGTCGGTCAAGGCTACGTGCTTTACTTTCTGCCTTTTCATGACGCTGCGCGCCTGGACGCGACGCGACTATGGCAGGCGATGCCGTTTGTTCGCGGGCAGCGGGTGAGCGCCGTCCGTCCGGTCTGGAGCTATGGCGGCGCGATGTCATTACAGTATGCCGCAGAGGCGATGGCGGAAAGCCTGATGGCGCTGGCGGCGCAGAAATGAGCGGCGGAGTAAGGCTGGCGGCGCCGCTGCTGCTGCTGGCGCTGGCCGTGGCATCGCTGCAGTGGGCGCAGCCGCTGACGCTGCTACAGCAATGGCAGCTTCTGCTGGCCCCGCAGCAGGCGCAGAGCCTTGACGACATTCTGTGGCTGTATTCGCAGCTACCGCGTCTGGCGATCACGCTGTTGGTGGGGGCTACGCTGGGTCTGGCCGGCAGCGTGATGCAGCAGCTGACCCAGAATGAGCTGATGTCGCCGCTGACGATGGGCACCTCGTCGGGAGCATGGCTGGCATTGGTCCTGTTGGCGGCATTCTGGCCTGCGCAGCAGGCGCAGTGGGGGGCCCTTGCTGCGATGGGGGGGGCTTTGCTGGCCTTTGCCCTGATTGTGCTGATCGTTGGACTGGACAACATGACCGGCCTGCCGATGGTCATCGCCGGCATGGTGATTAACATTTTGCTCGGTGCGCTGGCGTCGGCGGTGCTGCTGCTACAGCACCCCTATGCGCAGAACATTTTCCTCTGGGGCAGCGGCGAATTGGCGCAAAGCGACTGGGGGTGGGTGCGCTGGTTATTACCCCGTTTGGCGCCGGCTCTCCTGTTGCTACTGTTCGCCCCGCGGGTGCTACAGCTGCTGCGCCTGGGGCACCAGGGGGCGCAGGCGCGCGGCGTGGCGGTGGTTCCGCTCTTTTTTGCGTTGATGCTGTTGACCATCTGGCTGGTCTCTGCGGCGGTGACGGCCGTCGGGCTGATCGGTTTTATCGGCCTGCTGACGCCCAACATCGTGCGGGCGCTGGGGGTGCGGACGCCGCGGGGCGAGCTGTATGCCAGTCTGCTGGGCGGAGCGCTGCTGTTACTGCTGACCGATGCGCTGGCGCAGGGGGCGTCGCTGTGGCTGGGGCAGCTCTTGCCGACCGGCGTGGTGGCCGCCGCTATCGGTGCTCCGGCGCTGATCCTGTTCAGCCGGCGTCGCCTGAGCGCGCCGGATGGCCTGGGGGCACCGCTGATATCGGCCCGCGGACGGGTTTCAAGGTGGGTCAGCGCGGCGTTGGCGGCGCTTTTTGCGTTGGCGTTGCTCGGCTATCTGACCTACCAGCCGGAGGCGGCGGGCTGGCCCTTTGCCTGGCCACAGGCGTATCAGTGGGCGCTGCGCTGGCCGCGGGCGCTGGCGGCGTTGAGCTGTGGCGTGGCGCTGGCGCTGGCGGGCGTTCTGTTACAGCGTCTGATTTATAACCCGTTGGCCAGCCCCGATCTGCTGGGCGTCTCTTCCGGCGCCACGCTGACGCTGGTTTTGGCGATGCTGTGGTGTGGCCAGACGCTAACGGCCTTGTTGCAGTGGGGCGTCGGCCTGGCGGGCAGTCTGGCGGTACTGGCGGCATTGATGGCGCTGGGGCGTCGCCAGCGTTACGCCCCGGCCAGCGTGATCCTGACCGGTATCGCGATGACGGCGCTGCTGCAGGCGCTGGTGCAGTTTTGCCTGGCGCAGGGGAGCCAGGACAGCTACCGTATTTTGCAGTGGCTGGCGGGCTCTACCTACCGGGTGACGGCCGCGCAGGCGCTGCTGCTCTCTGCGCTGACGGCGCTGCTGCTGCTGTTGGCGCTGTCTGTCGCGCGCGCCCTGACGCTGCTTTCCATCGGTCGCGCCTTTTCCCAGGCCCGTGGATTGAACAGCGCGAGGGCCGCGGCGCTGCTGTTGGTGCTGGTGGCGCTGCTGTGCGCCATTGCGACGGCGGCGATTGGCCCGGTGGCCTTTGTCGGCCTGATGGCGCCGCACCTGGCACAGATGCTGGGCGCGCGGACGGCCAAGGCGCAGATGGGGCTGGCCGCGTTGCTGGGGGCTGCGACGCTGCTGTGGGCAGACTGGCTGGGGCAGGCCTTACTGTACCCCCGTGCGATGGCGGCCGGGACGCTGGTTGCCATCATCGGGGCCGCCTATTTCCTGCTGCTGCTGATCGTTGGGCGCCTGACGCGACGCCGTCTTCAGCGCGTCGCGTAGCGGTACGATCCGCGGCGCGGAGCCACGCAGCGCGTACGGCGTTTTGGGTTGTTTTTGCGTAATTATTATAAAAATCATTTTTATTTTTGTTTTATTTATATAAGGGAAATTATGTCATCACTGCGTTTATCCCGCATGGGCGTGGGGCTGTTTGGCGCAATCTCGGTAGGCTGCACGTCTGTTGCGATGGCGGAGGAGAGCGCTCGCCCGGCGGATGAGATCACGGTCAGCGGCTCGCAGGTCGCGCTGGGCGACAGCTATGAGGGCGGTCAGGTCGCGCGCACCGGGCGGCTGGGCATGCTGGGCAACAGTGACTTTATGGATGCCCCCTTTACCCTGACCAGCTACACCTCGGCGCTGATTGAGCAGCAGCAGGCGGCCAGCGTGGCCGATGTGTTGCAAAACGATTCCACCGTGCGGGTGGCCAAGGGATTCGGCAACTTCCAAGAGCTGTATATGATCCGCGGTTTTCCGGTGTACTCCGATGATATGACCCTAAACGGGGTCTACGGAATTTTACCGCGTCAGTTTGTCGCCGCCGAAATGCTGGAGCGGGTTGAAGTGCTGCGCGGTGCCAACACCTTCCTGAACGGCGCGGCGCCCGGCGGCAGCGCCGTCGGGGGGATGGTGAATCTGGTGCCGAAGCGGGCAGGGCATGCGCCGCTGACGCGGGTCACCGGCGGTGTGCAGGGCGATGGTCAGGGCTACGCGGCGTTGGATGTGGCCCGACGCTTTGGTGACGATGAGGCCAACGGTATTCGGGTTAATCTGGTCGGCCGGGACGGCAAGAGCGCGGTTGCTCGCGAGAAACAGCGCCTCGGTGCGCTCTCCGTCGGTTTCGACCACCGCCGTGACCGGCTGCAGCTGTCGGCGGATATCGGTTATCAGGATCACCATATCGATGCGCCGCGCCCCAGCGTCACGCCGGGGGGGCCGACGCTGCCCGCGGCGCCGTCGGCCAATAAAAACTATGCCCAGGACTGGACATATACCGATGAGAAGCAGCTGTTTGGCGTCGTGCGCGGTGAGTATTTACTGAATGACAGCACCCGTGTCTGGCTGGGGGCGGGGGCGCGACAGGGTAAAGAGCATAACCTGTTGGCTAATCCCACGGCCGATGGCGATGGGGTGCTCTCGGCCTACCTGTTCGAAAACGTCAGGCAGGATAACGTATTGTCTGCCGATGTCGGCGTACGTCACGATCTGACCACCGGCCGCGTCAACCATACGCTGGTGCTCTCCGCGGCGGCGTATCAGCTGCGCTCCAAGAATGGGTGGGCCATGTCGCCTACGTTCAGCGGCTTCGGGACGCTGAATGACATGAGTTCGGTGGCTCGCCCGGAGGCCAGTTTCTTCGGTGGGTCGCTCAGCGATGCGCGGGAGACGGAGCGTAACAGCAGCCACAGCGTGGCGCTGGCCGATACCCTGGGCCTGCTGGAGGATAAGATCAAGCTGACGCTCGGCGGCCGCTGGCAGCGTCTGGAAACCCGCTCTTATGACTATGATAGCGGCGCCCTCAGCGGTCGCTATGGGAAAAACGCGCTGACACCGTTCGTCGGTGCGCTGTATCAGCCATCGCTGGACGTGGCGCTGTTCGCCAACTACGCCGAGGCGCTGCTGCCCAGCGGGGTGGCGCCGGCAACCAGCAATGGCGTAACGGTAAGCAATGCCGGCCAGGTCTTTGCGCCGTTCCGCGCCCGGCAGATCGAGGCGGGGGCCAAATATGACAATGGCACGTTGGGGGCATCGGTCAGCCTGTTCCAGATTACCCGCCCAGAGTTTCGCCTGGACGGTACCACCTATACCGATAACGGCGAGCAGCGTAACCGCGGGATTGAGCTGACGCTGTTTGGTAAACCCCATGAGCGCGTCACGATGCTAGGGGGGGTAACGCTGCTGGATGCCCGGCAGCAAAAGAGCTCGCTCGGCGGTCAGGATGGGAAGCGGGCGATTGGCGTGCCGGCCGTTCAGGCAAACCTGAATCTGGGCTGGGAGACGCCGTTTATCGACGGACTGGCGCTGGAGGGGCGCGCGGTCTATACCGCCTCTCAGTATGCGGATGCCGCCAATACCCTGTCTATTCCGGCGTGGGTACGGGTCGATCTGGGGGCGCGCTATGCGCTGAAGCTCGACGGTCATGACGTGACGCTGCGCGCGCGGGTAGAGAACCTGAGCGATAAGCGCTACTGGTCATCCGTCGGCGGTTATCCGGGCAGTAACTATCTGGTGCAGGGCAACCCGCGCACCTTCATCCTTTCTGCCAGCTACGACTTCTAACCTAACGGCGGCCGGGTGATACCCGCGCCGCCGCGGTCGTTAACGCAGAAACGCGGGCCGACGCGCTTCGTAGTCGGCGATGGCCGATGCCTGCCGCAGCGTCAGGCCGATGCCGTCCAGACCGTGGATCAGGCAATGGCGGCGGAACGGGTCCAGCGTAAAGGTATAGCACGCGTCGCCCGCCTGCAGCGTTTGCTGCTCCACGTCCACGTTAAACGCGATGCCGGGCGATGCGCCGACCAGGGCAAACAGCGTCGCTATCTGCGCCTCGTCGAGGATGATGGGCAGCAGCTGGCTGTTAAACGCATTACCGTAAAAGATATCGGCAAAGCTGGGGGCGATAACCACGCGAAACCCGTAGTCGGTCAGCGCCCAGGGCGCGTGCTCGCGCGATGATCCGCAGCCAAAGTTTTCCCGCGCCAGCAGAATACTGCCCTGCTGAAACGGGGGCTGATTCAGCACGAACGCCGGGTTGGGCTGCTCCCCCGCCGCGTCCAGAAAGCGCCAGTCGTGAAACAGGTGGCGTCCAAAGCCACTGCGGGTCACCTTCTGCAGAAACTGCTTGGGAATAATGGCATCGGTATCCACGTTGGCGGCGTCCAGCGGGACGACGATGCCGGTATGGCGGGTGAACTCAGTCATGGTCATGCTCCTGAAGCTGGCGAATATCGGCAAAGTGGCCGCAGACGGCGGCGGCGGCGGCCATGGCCGGGCTGACCAGATGAGTCCGCCCGCCGCGCCCCTGGCGCCCTTCAAAATTGCGGTTGCTGGTTGAGGCGCAGCGTTCACCGCTGCCCAGGCGGTCATTGTTCATCGCCAGGCACATGGAACAGCCCGGCAGGCGCCATTCAAAACCGGCCTCGGTAAAGATTTTGTCCAGCCCTTCGGCCTCGGCCTGCGCCTTGACGGGCCCAGAGCCGGGGACCACCATGGCCTGCACGCCCGGCGCGACCCGGCGTCCGCGGGCGATGGCGGCGGCGGCCCGCAGATCTTCAATGCGGGAGTTGGTACAGGAGCCGATAAAGACCCGATCGATGGCGACGTCGCTCATGCGCGTCCCCGGCTGCAGATCCATATAGGCCAGCGCTTTGTGGGCCGAGGCGCGGGCGATGGGGTCGGCCAGCGACGCCGGCGAGGGAATGGGCGTATCGATGGCGATGACCTGGCCGGGATTGGTTCCCCAGGTGACCTGGGGGGCAATGTCATCGGCCTGCAGGGTCACGACGCGATCGTACTGCGCATCCGCATCAGAGCGCAGGGTGCGCCAATGGTCGACGGCCTGCTGCCACAGTGCGCCCTGCGGGGCAAACGGCCTCCCCTGAAGGTAGGCAAAGGTCGTGTCGTCCGGTGCGACAAGGCCGGCCTTGGCGCCCAGTTCGATAGCCATATTGCACAGCGTCATGCGTCCCTCCATCGACAGGGCCTGCACCGCCGGGCCGCAAAACTCCACCACATATCCGGTGCCGCCGGCGTGGCCGAGGTGCCCGATGACCGCCAGCACGATGTCCTTGGCGCTGATCCCCGCGGCGCATCTCCCCTGGATGGCTATCTGCATCGTACGGGCGCGATCCTGCTTCAGGGTCTGGGTTGCCAGCACATGCTCCACCTCGGAGGTGCCGATGCCGAAGGCCAGCGCGCCGAAGGCGCCGTGGGTGGAGGTATGGGAGTCGCCGCAGACGATGGTGGTTCCCGGCAGGGTCATGCCTTGCTCTGGGCCGATGACGTGGACTATCCCTTGGTGAGGATGGTGCAGATCGTACAGCTGGACGCCGAACTCACGGCAGTTAGCCATCAGGGTTTCCATCTGAATTTGGGCCATCTCGCCGCAGGCGCGGATGTCGCGGCTCTGGGTGGAGACATTATGATCCATGGTGGCAAAGGTATGCTCCGGCCGGCGCACCCGACGCCCCTGGGCGCGCAGCCCGTCGAAGGCCTGCGGTGAGGTGACCTCATGCACCAGGTGGCGATCGATATACAGCAGCGGGGTCTCGCCGGGCGTCTGATGGACGATATGGGCGTCATACAGCTTTTGGTACAGTGTCTTGCCCATGCTTAGGCCTCCTGTGTAATCAGTCGGGCGATGGCATCACCCATTTCGTCGGTGGAGACCGCCTGCGCGTCGGCGGCCAAATCCGCGGTCTTAACGCCTTGGGTCAGCGCCTGGTTGACGGCGCGCTCAATCGCCGCGGCGGCCGCCTCGGCGGACAGGCTGTGGCGCAGCAGCAGCGCCAGCGACAGGATCTGGGCTATCGGGTTGGCCAGATTCTGCCCAGCGATGTCCGGCGCGGAGCCGCCCGCCGGTTCATACAGGCCAAAGCCGTGTTCATTCAGGCTGGCGGAGGGCAGCATCCCCATGGAGCCGGTCAGCATGGCGCACTCGTCGGAGAGAATATCGCCGAAGAGGTTGCTGCACAGCAGCACATCAAACTGCGCCGGATCCTTGATCAGCTGCATGGTGGCGTTGTCGATATACATATGGTTCAGCGCCACCTGGGGGTAGTCTTGCGCTATTTCGTTGACCACCTCGCGCCACAGCAGCGAACTTTGCAATACGTTGGCCTTGTCGATGGAGGTCACCCGCGCGCGGCGAGAGGCTGCCGCCTCGAAGGCCAGGCGGGCAATGCGCTCGATCTCAAAGCGGTAGTAGACTTCGGTGTCGAAGGCGCGCTGATGCATGCCCTGTCCCTCGCGTCCTTTGGGCTGGCCGAAGTAGATGCCGCCGGTCAGTTCGCGAACGCACAGAATGTCGAAGCCGCGGGCGGCGATATCGGCGCGCAGTGGGCACAGGGACTCCAGCCCCGGGTAGAGGCGCGCCGGCCGCAGGTTGCTGAACAGCTTAAAGTGTTTACGCAGCGGCAGCAGGGCACCCCGCTCCGGTTGGCTGGCCGGCGGCAGGTGCTCCCAGCGCGGCCCGCCGACGGAGCCGAACAGAATCGCGTCGGCCTGCTCGCAGCCGCGCAGGGTCGCCTCCGGCAGCGGGGTGCCGTGGCGATCGATGGCGATGCCGCCGATGTCGTATTCGCTGGTGGTGATACGCAGCCCAAAGCGGCTGCGAACGGCGTCCATGACCTTATTGGCCTGCGCCATGATTTCCGGGCCGATGCCGTCGCCGGGCAGTACGGCAATGTGATGGGAATGGCTCATCGTAACAGGGCTTCCTTAATGGGTAGACGAAGTTGAGATTGACGGGGCGGGCGAGTGCAGCCGCTGGCGCTCCTGCTCGACCTGACGGGCGCGCCAGATATGGTTCAGCACATGGATCAGCGCCTGGGCGGAGGATTCGACGATATCGGTCGTCAGCCCGACGCCGTGAAAACGCCGGCCCTGGTGCTCGGCGACGATATCCACCTGACCCAGGGCATCGCGCCCCTGGCCTTTGGCCGACAGCTGATACTTCACGATATCGACCGAAATGTCGGTGATGCGGTTGATGGCCTGATAGACCGCGTCGACCGGGCCGTTGCCGGTCGCAGCCTCGGCGCGGGTTTCAGCCCCGCAGATCAGCCGCACGGAGGCGGTGGCCATGACGCTGCTGCCGGACTGCACGCTGAAGTACTCCAGACGGAAATGGTCCGCCTCTTCCTGCTGGCGATCGATAAAGGCCAGCGCCTCCAGGTCGTAGTCAAACACCTGACCTTTTTTATCTGCCAGGCGTAAAAAGGCCTGGTACAGACGCTCCAGATCAAAGTCGTTGCCCTCGCGGTAGCCCATCTCCTCCATGCGGTGTTTCACCGCGGCGCGCCCGGAGCGGGAGGTCAGGTTCAGCTGGGTCTGCGGCAGGCCGATGGACTCCGGCGTCATGATTTCGTAGTTTTCGCGGTTTTTCAGCACGCCATCCTGGTGAATCCCCGACGAGTGGGCAAAGGCATTGGCGCCGACCACCGCCTTATTGGCCGGTATCGGCATATTGCACAGCTGGCTGACCAACTGGCTGGTGCGGTAGATCTCCTGGTGGCGAATGCCGGTGTGCACCTGCAGCAGATCCTGCCGGGTACGGATTGCCATGATCACCTCCTCCAGCGCACAGTTACCGGCGCGTTCGCCGATGCCGTTCAGGGTTCCCTCCACCTGACGGGCGCCAGCCTGGACGGCGCTGATTGAGTTGGCGCAGGCCATGCCCAGGTCATCGTGGCAGTGTACGGAGATAACGGCCTGGTCGATATTGGGTACCCGCTCAAACAGGGTGTGGATAATGCCGCCGAACTGATAAGGGGTGGTATAGCCCACCGTATCCGGGATGTTGACGGTCTTGGCGCCGGCGTCGATGGCGGCTTCGACGATGCGACACAGATTATCGATGGGGGTGCGCCCGGCGTCCTCGCAGGAGAACTCGACGTCGTCGGTATAGCGACGGGCGCGCAGAATCGCGTGCCGGGCCATCGCGATAGCGTCATCGAATGAGCGGCGCAGCTTGGACTCCAGATGCAGCGTAGAGGTGGCCAGAAAGGTGTGAATGCGGAAGGCGTCGGCCGCGCGCAGCGCCTCGGCCGCGGCGTCGATATCGGCATCGACACAGCGGGCCAGTGCACACACTCGGCTCTGTTTCACCCGTTGGGCGATGGCGCGCACCGAGGCGAAGTCGCCGGGGGAGGAGATAGGGAATCCCACCTCCATTACATCGACGCCCATGCGCTCCAGCGCCAGGGCGATCTGCAGTTTTTCCTTCACGCTCAGGCTGGCCTGCAGGGCCTGCTCCCCGTCGCGCAGCGTCGTATCGAAAATAATTACCTGTTGGCTCATCGTTCCGTTCCTCGGCGTCGTTCCCTGTGTGATGCGCTGCGCGGTATTTTGCTAAAAAAAAGCCCGCGCTATTGCGCGGGCTTGTGGAGTCTGTGGGTGAATTCTAGCGGTAACCTCCGCCCACACGCCATCCGCGCAGTGCCTCTGCGAGAATAATAAGTAGTAGGTTCTGGCGCATGAACATCATGGAAGTATCCGTCATATAATCACCGTTGGTTATAAAGTGATACTGGATAGCCTTTAGCTTGTCAACAGGTAATGACGCGCGGTGTGGTAATACCCGTCGCCGCAATTTGGAAGTATATATTGAATAATGTGTCAAAGTTGGAATTATCCATCGCCATATGCAATTGTGTACTCATAAAGGGGTATGCATTGATGAGAATATTTAAAAATAATGGAAGCATATCATCTTATTGCCCTTAATTATTTAATTAAACTTCTTTAAAAATTAAGTACAGCTACATTATTAACCTGTAAAATATTTTTATTATGAGGCATTATGGCTATTTCTTTTATGTTACAAGTTTATATTTATAAATTCATATAATGAAGTTTTACTTTTGATGATTTCAGAGAATGTATTTACCGACTGTCAACGCTGACAGGATCAGGCTAAACACGCAGGGAGGTTATAATGACAGAGCGGCATGAACATCCGATGATACCGGCGGAGCCCCAAAGCAGCGCGGAAAATAGCCTGCGTAACGTCGATCTTAACCTGCTGACGGTCTTTGATGCCGTCATGCAGGTGCAGAGTATTACCCGCGCGGCGCGTTCGCTGAATATGACGCAGCCGGCGGTGAGCAATGCGGTGGCGCGTTTAAAGCTGATGTTTAACGACGAGCTGTTTATGCGCTATGGGCGCGGTATTCGCCCGACCAATCGCGCCTATCAGCTGTTTGGGCCGGTACGCCAGGCGCTGCAGATTGTGCGCAATGAGCTGCCCGGCGCCCGCTTTAAACCGGAAAGCAGCGAGCGCGTGTTTAATATTGCGATTACCAGCCCGCTGGATATATTGCTGACGGCGAAGCTGCTGCAGCGGATAAAGTCGTATGCGCTGCATGTTCAGGTGAGCTTCGACTCGCTGGTCAATGAACAGATAACGCGGAAATTGCGCTATCAGGAGAGCGATTTTCTCATCGACTATCAAGATCTCAGCGGCGATGAGTTTTGTTGCGAAGCGCTGTTTGACGATGAGTTTGTTCTGGCGGTCGCGGGACAGCATCCGCGTATCGGCGAGACGTGTTCACTGCGCGGACTATTGCTGGAGTCCCATGCGGTGGTCAGTATTAATCAGTTCTCCAGCGTCAGCCGCTTTTTTTATTCCCACTCGGATCTGATCCGCCAAATAGCCTATCAGGGAACGGACTTAAGCAGCGTATTAAGCATGGTGTCGAAAACCGAGATGGTCGCCATCGCGCCGCGCTGGATGGTGGAGCAATATGCCGACTACCTGCAGCTGCGAGCCGTGACGCTGCTGGATCTGGAGAGTCAGCGTACCTGTTTTTTCAACTGGCATCGGGCTTCTGAGCGCGATAGCGCCCACGTATGGCTACGTAAGCTGCTGAGCGAGTTTGCCCAGCAGGGGCGTTAAGGCGAGGCGGCAGCTATCGCTGCCGTTTTCTGATTATGCAGTGGATTATTTCATCCGCTTGGCGGCCTGCTCATCGGGGTGGCGAACGAGAATATCGCGAAAATCTACGGTAGCGCACACTTTTACCCTCAATAACGGTTGATTCATGCACAGGAAACGGTAGACTGCGCGCGAAAATCAGTGCACAGCTGTACGCTGAAAATGGGTGTACGGGTGGGCAAATGTCGCGGCAGATACCGCGTTCTTGCGATGAATGGACGAATGATCAAAGCGTTAGATAATTATCATCTGGTAGCTCGTATTCAGGGACAGATTGCCAATTCACCCAACCGCGTAGCGCTGCGCGACTGGTCGCCGACGGCGGACGTCGCTTACCGCTGGCGCGAAGTCGGGGAGCAGGTCTCCCGGCTGGCCTGCGCGCTGCTGGCGCTGGGCGTAGAGGTACAGGAGCGGGTGGCCATCTTTGCCCATAACTCGGTGGCCTGGTCGCTGGCCGATCTGGCGATCCTGCATCTGCGGGCGGTTACGGTGCCGGTCTATGCGACCAATACGGCGGCGCAGGCGGCCTATATTCTCAATGATGCCAGCGTTCGTATCCTGTTTGTCGACGGTCAGGCCCAGTATGACGCCGCGTTGGCTCTGCGCGAGTGCTGTCCGCAGCTGACCCGTATCATTGCGCTGTCGGATGGCATCGATCTGCGCGGCTGCGCGATCGCCTGTCATCTGCACGCGTTCGCGCCTGGCGGCGATAGCGCCAGCCTCGCACGGCTGGCGCAGCGTATCGACGCGGCCTCTCTCGACGATCTGTTTACGCTCATCTACACCTCTGGCACCACCGGTGAGCCGAAAGGGGTGATGCTGGACTACCGGAGTCTGGCCGCTCAGCTGTATCTGCACGATGCCCGTCTGAACGTCGGTGAGCAGGATGTCTCTCTGTGCTTCCTGCCGCTCTCTCATGTTTTTGAGCGCGCCTGGAGCTTTTATGTGATGCACAGCGGTGCGCAAAACGTCTATCTGCACGACACAAACCTGGTGCGAGAGGCGATGCAGGCGGTGCGTCCCACCATGATGTGTGCGGTTCCTCGCTTTTATGAAAAGATTTTCAGCGCGGTGCAGGCCAAGGTCGCCCAGGCACCGTGGCTGCGTCGTCAGCTGTTTCGCTGGGCGGTGTGGTGCGGCGAGCAGCGCTTTTTACGCGAACGCGCGGCGCGTCCCCAGGGGCGCTTGATGACGGCGATGCACCGTTTGGCCGATCGGCTGGTGCTGGCGAAGCTGCGCGCGATTTTAGGCGGTCGGGTGCGCTTTTTACCGGCGGCTGGTGCCAAGCTGGATGACCATGTGATCCTGTTTTTCCAGGCGCTGGGACTGAATATCAAGTATGGCTATGGCATGACGGAAACCTGCGCGACGGTCTCCTGCTGGGAAGAGCAGGACTTCCGCTTTGGGTCTATTGGCCGTCCGTTGCCCGGGGTCGAGGTGCGCATCGGTGAAGAGAATGAGATCCAGGTGCGCGGGCCTATCGTGATGCGCGGCTATTTCAATAAGCCGCAGGAGACGGCGCAGACCTTTACCGCCGACGGCTGGCTGAAGACCGGTGACGCCGGTGCGCTGGATGCGCAGGGCCACCTGTTTATTACCGAGCGGCTGAAGGATCTGATGAAGACCTCCAACGGCAAGTACATTGCCCCTCAGCTGGTGGAGGGGACGCTGGCGCGCGATCGCTTTATCGAGCAGGTGGCGGTGATTGCCGATGCGCGTAAGTTTGTTTCTGCGCTGATCGTTCCCTGCTTCGACTCGCTGGAGGAGTATGCGCGCTCTATCAACCTCAAGTATCACGATCGACTGGATCTGCTGCGCCATAGCCATATCGTTGCGCTGTTTGAGCAGCGTTTGATGGAGATGCAAAAGGAGCTGGCCAAGTTTGAGCAGGTCAAGCGGTTTACTCTGCTGCCGCAGGCGTTTTCGATGGAGCTGGGCGAGCTGACGCCGACGCTGAAGCTGCGCCGTAAGATTATCCTGAGCCGCTATCATCAGGAGATCGAGTCCATGTATCTGGATCGCTAGGGCCGACGTCGTCGCGCAGCGCCGTGGTTTCACGCACCGCGCTGCGCGCGCCTGATCCCGCGGGCGCCGCGCTCATGATTAACCTCTGAATTTTTCCTGCTTCCAATCATAAGCTGGCGATACTTAGGCCAGCTTTCAGTTTTTTATCCGCCGGATATTGTCAGCCGCAGTTTTCTCTCCACCGCAGCGCTTTTCTCTCCTCGCCGGCGGTTTGCTCCATAGGAAAAGTGACGTTAATGTAACCAGACGGCGGGACGATCTCCTGCCGTTCCGCGCGGCCCTGGCGCCGCCTTGGTTGAGCCACGTATGAGGGAGACAAAGGCTATGGAGATGTTATCAGGCGCAGAGATGGTGGTGCGATCGCTGATCGATCAGGGCGTCAAACACCTTTTTGGCTATCCGGGCGGTACCGTGCTGGATATTTATGACGCCCTGCATACGGTAGGGGGGATTGAGCACATTCTGGTTCGTCATGAGCAGGGGGCGGTGCACATGGCCGACGGCTATGCGCGGGCCACCGGGCAGGTGGGCGTCGTTCTGGTGACCTCCGGGCCGGGGGCGACCAACGCCATTACCGGTATCGCAACGGCCTATATGGACTCCGTCCCGCTGGTGGTGCTGTCGGGCCAGGTCCCCACCTCGCTGATTGGCAATGATGCCTTTCAGGAGTGCGACATGGTGGGGATCTCCCGTCCGGTGGTCAAGCACAGCTTCCTGGTGAAGCAGAGCGAAGAGATCCCCGCGGTGCTGAAGAAGGCATTTTATCTGGCCAGCAGCGGGCGTCCCGGCCCCGTGGTGGTCGATCTGCCCAAGGATATCCTTAACCCCGCGCAGAAATACCCCTACGCCTATCCGCAGCAGGTGAGCATGCGCTCTTATAATCCGACCTGTCAGGGGCACCGGGGGCAGATTAAACGTGGCCTGCAGGTGCTGCTGGCCGCCCGGCGCCCGGTGATCTATGCCGGGGGCGGGGTGATCGGCGCCGGCTGCCACGAGGCGCTGCGCGCGCTGGCGCAGCAGCTTAATCTGCCGGTGACCACCTCGCTGATGGGGCTGGGCGCCTTTCCGGCGTCACACCCGCAGAGCCTGGGGATGCTGGGGATGCACGGCACCTACGAAGCCAATCTGGCGATGCACCATGCCGATGTCATTTTTGCCGTCGGCGTCCGCTTTGACGATCGCACCACCAACAATCTGGCCAAGTACTGCCCCGATGCGACGGTGGTGCATATCGATATCGATCCCAGCTCGATCTCCAAGACCGTCACGGCGGATGTCCCCATCGTCGGCGACGCCGGCGACGTCTTGGGGGCGCTGCTCACCCTGCTGGCGCAGGGCGACTGTCGGCAGGATTTCGATAGCCTGCGCGACTGGTGGCAGCGTATTGAGGTCTGGCGCGATCGCCAGTGTCTGCGCTACGTCAGCGACGGTCAGCGGATCAAGCCACAGCAGGTGATTGAAACCCTGCACCGCCTGACGGCGGGCGAGGCCTATGTGGCCTCCGACGTCGGTCAGCATCAGATGTTCGCCGCGCTGTATTACGGCTTCGACCAACCGCGCCGCTGGATCAACTCCGGCGGGCTCGGCACCATGGGCTTTGGCTTGCCGGCGGCGCTCGGCGTACGCCTGGCGCTGCCGCAGGCCACGGTGCTGTGCATCACCGGCGACGGCAGCATTCAGATGAATATCCAGGAGCTGTCGACGGCGCTGCAGTACGATCTGCCCATCGTAGTGGTCAATCTGAACAACCGGTTTTTGGGCATGGTGAAGCAGTGGCAGGACATTATCTATGCCGGGCGTCACTCTCAGTCCTATATGCAGTCCCTGCCGGATTTTGTGCGGCTGGCCGAGGCGTACGGTCACGTCGGTATCGCGATTCGCAGCGTCGATGAACTGGAGACGAAGCTGCGCGAGGCGTTGAGCATCCGTGACCGGCTGGTGTTTGTCGACGTGACGGTAGATGAGACGGAGCACGTGTACCCGATGCAGATCCGCGGCGGGGCAATGAATGAAATGTGGCTGAGTAAAACCCAGAGGAGCTGATCATGCGGCGGATTTTATCGGTGTTACTGGAAAATGAATCCGGCGCGCTGTCGCGGGTCGTCGGGCTGTTTTCCCAGCGTGGTTACAATATTGAAAGTTTGACGGTGGCGCCGACGGAGGACGCCACGCTATCGCGGATGACGATCCAGACCAAGGGCGATGCCAAGGTGCTGGAGCAGATAGAGAAGCAGCTGCACAAGCTGGTGGATGTCCTACGCGTCAGCGAGCTGGTGCCGGGGGCGCATGTGGAGCGTGAGATCATGCTGGTCAAGCTGCGCGCCAGCGGCTACGGGCGGGAGGAGGTCAAGCGCAGCACCGACATTTTCCGTGGCCAGATCGTCGATGTGACGGCGTCGCTGTATACGGTGCAGCTGGCCGGTACCAGCGATAAGCTGGACGCCTTTTTGGCGGCGGTTCGCGAGGTTGCTGAAATTGTTGAAGTCGCCCGCTCGGGGGTGGTCGGCGTGGCCCGCGGCGATAAAATCATGCGCTGACCGACGTTGAGCATAGGCGGCGTGACCGCGCTGGGGCCTGGCTATGTGTCGGGCCTCTTATTTTTCCGTTTTTGCTGACGCCTTTCAGCTAAATCGGTTGCTCCATCGCCGTTTATGCGCTTAGATCGCACAATACAGCCTGGACAGCCAGGTCGACGCATTGGTTGTCACCGTAAGGCGATTGCCTGTAAGGGGGAGAATGTGAAACTGGATGAAATCGCGCGTCTTGCAGGTGTCTCGCGGACTACCGCCAGCTATGTGATCAACGGTAAAGCCAAGCAGTACCGCGTCAGCGATAAGACGGTTGAGAAAGTGATGGCCGTCGTGCGCGAGCACAACTACCATCCCAACGCGGTAGCCGCCGGGCTGCGCGCGGGGCGAACCCGCTCCATTGGCCTGGTGATCCCGGATCTGGAGAATACCAGCTATACCCGCATCGCTAACTATCTGGAGCGCCAGGCGCGCCAGCGCGGCTATCAGCTGCTGATCGCTTGTTCTGAGGATCAGCCGGACAACGAGATGCGCTGTATCGAGCATCTGCTGCAGCGTCAGGTCGATGCGATTATCGTGTCGACGGCACTGCCGCCGGAGCACCCTTTTTATCAGCGCTGGGCCAACGATCCGCTGCCGATTATCGCGCTGGATCGCGCGCTCGATCCGGAGCACTTTATCAGCGTGGTCGGCGCCGATATGGATGATGCCGAGATGCTGGCCGCCGAACTGCGGCGTTTTCCAGCCCAGTCGGTCCTGTATCTGGGGGCGCTGCCGGAGCTCTCCGTCAGCTTCCTGCGCGAGCAGGGATTCCGCAAGGCGTGGCAGGGTGACGAGCGCCCGGTGAACTATCTGTATACGAACAGCTATGAGCGAGAGGCGGCAGGGGCGGCGTTTAGTCAGTGGTTGCAGCATAATGAGATGCCGCAGGCGCTGTTTACCACCTCGTTCCCCCTGCTGCAGGGGGTGCTGGATGTCACGCTGAAAAAGCACGGCCACCTGCCGAGCGATCTGGCCATTGCGACCTTTGGCGATAACGAGCTGCTGGATTTCTTGGACTGTCCGGTATTGTCCGTCGGTCAGCGACATCGCGATATTGCCGAACGGGTGCTAGAGCTGGTATTGGCCAGCCTGGATGAGCCGAGAAAGCCGAAGCCGGGGTTAAGTCGGATGCGGCGAATTTTGCTGCAGCGCGGGCGTCTAAACCGTCAGTAAACAAGATAAAAAAACCGGGGAAACCCGGTTTTTTTATCTTTAGATACGTGGCGTAGCCTGGCTTGGCGTAAAGGATCAGGCATTGTTTTAACATTGCATTGGTAGTGAAAGTACCTGCTTTATATGTTGGTTGTGGTTTTTATTGCTGCATTTTTCGCCGATCATAGGCTATATCACTTGGCTTCTGCTATTCTATGGTGTTGAATTTGGCGGTAACTTAAGGCGATTTGCCCGGTATCCGCGCCTCTTAGCGCCAAGCGCCGCCGTGCGGATAACGAGGATTATCTTATTTTTCAGGATATTTCAGGAATAGTCTTAAAAAGTAGCACTCTTGCTCAAAAGTAGAGCTAATGCGTTTTTTAGGTAAATTCTGCTTTTAGTAAAACGGTGTAAGCCAAGACGAGGAATGTATCGCTAGCGAAGGCGATATCACGACGTTATGTTATTAATCAACGGAGAAAAAGAGGCCTGAAAAATTCAGCAAAATATTTGACCGAGAAAGCGATTATTATTCCGTATAAAGTAAGATAAAATGTACATCAATAAGATCGCCAAGCCATAATAAGAAATTAACATATTGAAATTTGTGAAAATTTTTAATTATCTTGCGCTGAGTTTTTAGTCAGATTGTTCTGCTGTTATAGCCGTTTACAGGTGATTTATTTGTGTTCGCGTTGGTTAAAATGAGAGCTGTATTGCAAAAAATGAGCAAAGTTTAACGTTTGGTTATGTCGGAGTTTTTTCTGTTATTTGGTATGACGGATTTAAATTTCCTCTAATTTATCATGGTGTTAATTTCCGTTTTTAGTGCTCGGAATTTTCTTGCCTATTTTGTTAAAACCCCGCGTTGATAAAAATATTGCCAAACCGCGCCCGCTCTGGCTTGACAAGGTTTTCCTCCCCTCCGTAAACTTCTTAGCGTGGGAATTTGTGGGATAAAGTGGTGATATGGGGCATCAGGGAGTCACTCCAGCATGTTTCGAGGCGCAACAACCATCAATCTCGACAGTAAGGGACGTCTGGCGGTACCTATCCGCTACCGGGACTTATTGATTGAGGAAGCGCAAGGTCACATGGTATGCACCATCGATCTCCATCACCCCTGTCTGCTGCTTTATCCTCTGTCACAGTGGGAAGTGATCGAACAGAAATTATCCCGTCTGTCGAGTATGAATCCTGCCGAGCGTCGGGTGCAGCGTCTGCTGCTGGGTCACGCCAGCGAATGTCAGATGGACGGCGCCGGACGCCTGCTGATTGCCGCAACGCTGCGGCAGCATGCGGGACTCCACAAACAAGTGATGCTGGTGGGCCAGTTCAATAAGTTTGAGCTGTGGGATGAAGAGACCTGGTATCAACAGGTCAGGGAAGATATTGAGGCTGAACAGTCCGCAACGGAGATCCTCTCCGAGCGCTTACAGGATTTGTCGTTATAGTCATGTCGGAAAATTTTCAACACAAAACCGTGTTGCTTGATGAGGCGGTAGCAGGCCTTAATCTGCGCAGTGACGGTATTTACATTGATGGCACCTTTGGTCGCGGTGGTCATTCCCGTCTCATTCTCTCCCAGCTGGGGGCGGAGGGACGCCTTATTGCCATCGATCGCGATCCGCAGGCCATCGCCGCCGCTGCGCAGATTGACGATCCGCGCTTCTCCATCGTTCACGGCCCGTTTTCAGCGCTGGCAGACTACGTGCAGGAGATGGGGCTGAGCGGCAGAATTGACGGCATACTGCTCGATCTGGGGGTCTCCTCGCCCCAGCTCGACGATCCCGAGCGGGGATTCTCCTTTATGCGCGATGGGCCGCTGGATATGCGGATGGATCCGTCGCGCGGCCTCTCCGCGGCACAGTGGCTGATGCAGGCGGAAGAAGAGGATATCGCCTGGGTGCTGAAGACCTTCGGTGAGGAGCGCTTCGCCAAGCGTATCGCCCGCGCCATCGTGGAGCGAAACCGCACGGAGCCGCTGACCCGTACCCGTGAGCTGGCGGCGCTGATTAGCGAAGCCAGCCCGTTTAAAGAGAAACATAAGCATCCGGCAACGCGCAGTTTTCAGGCCATTCGCATTTACATCAACAGCGAACTGGACGAGATTGAGCGGGCGCTGGAGGGCGCGCTGGTTGCGCTGGCGCCCCAGGGGCGCCTGTCGGTGATCAGCTTCCACTCACTGGAGGATCGCCTGGTTAAACGCTTTATGCGCCAGTACAGCCGTGGACCGCAGGTACCCAAAGGGCTGCCGCTGACAGAGGCGCAGCTGCAGGCGCAGGGCGGTCCGCAGCTGAAGGCGCTGGGGAAACGGATGCCGGGTGAGCGCGAAGTGGCCGATAACCCGCGGGCGCGTAGCTCGGTGCTGCGGGTGGCGGAAAGGATCTCGAGATGATTGGCAATGAGCGCCACTCGCTGATTTCCATCATCGGTGGCGATCTGCTGCGTCATGGTAAATTGCCGGTGCTGCTGTTTATCGCCGTGCTGCTCTCCGCGCTGTCGGTGGTGACGACGACCCATAAAACGCGCCTGCTGACCGCAGAGCGCGAACAGCTGGTTCTGGAGCGGGATGCGCTGGATATCGAGTGGCGCAACCTGATCCTAGAGGAGAATGCGCTGGGCGATCACAGCCGCGTTGAGCGCATCGCGACGGAAAAGCTACAGATGCAGCACGTGGATCCCTCTCAGGAAAATATTGTGGTCCAACAGTAAGATAACTGACCGATGACGAGCAGGTAATCAAGGAATCAATGAAAGCAGTGCGATCGGGGAAGATACGGCGTCAAGAAGAACAGGCCAGCTTTGTCAGCTGGCGTTTTGCGTTGCTGTGCGGCTGTATCCTATTGGCGCTGCTTGGGCTGCTGGCGCGCGCCGCTTACCTGCAGGTGATCAGTCCTGAACACCTGGTGCGCGAGGGGGATGCCCGCTCCCTGCGTACGCAAGCGATCCCGACCGCGCGCGGCATGATCAAGGATCGCGCCGGGCGTCCGCTGGCGGTCAGCGTGCCGGTGAATGCCATCTGGGCCGACCCGAAAGAGGTGAACGAGCACGGTGGCATCACGCTGGACACGCGCTGGCAGGCGCTGGCCGATGCGCTGGAAACCCCGCTGGATAAAATGGCCGCGCGGATTAACGCCAACCCGCGCGGGCGCTTTGTCTATCTGGCCCGTCAGGTGAATCCGGCGATGGGCGAGTACATTCACAAGCTTCGTCTGCCGGGGATCTACCTGAAGCAGGAATCGCGGCGCTACTACCCTGCGGGGCAAGTGACCGCTCACATCATCGGCGTGACCAATATCGACGGTCAGGGGATCGAAGGGGTTGAAAAGAGTTTCGATCGCTGGCTGACCGGGCAACCCGGCGAGCGTACCGTGCGCAAGGATCGCTTTGGGCGGGTCATCGAGGATATCTCCTCGATCGATAGCCTGGCGGCCCACAACCTGTCGCTGAGCATCGATGAGCGCCTGCAGGCGTTGGTATATCGCGAGCTTACCAATGCGGTGGCGTTCAACAAGGCCGAATCAGGCACCGCGGTGTTAGTGGACGTTAACACCGGTGAAGTGCTGGCGATGGCCAATAGCCCCTCCTATAACCCGAACAACCTGACCGATACGCCTCAGGAAGCGATGCGTAACCGCGCTATCACCGATATCTTTGAGCCGGGATCGACCGTGAAGCCCATGGTGGTGATGACCGCCCTGCAGCGCGGTATCGTGCGGGAAAACAGCGTGCTGAATACGCTGCCTTACTATGTCAACGGGCATGAGATTAAGGACGTGGCGCGCTACGCCGAGCTGTCCATTACCGGTATTTTACAGAAGTCGAGTAACGTCGGCGTTTCCAAGCTGGCGTTGGCGATGCCGTCCTCGGCGCTGGTGGAGACTTACTCCGGCTTCGGGTTCGGAAAACCGACCAATTTGGGGCTGGTCGGGGAAAGCAGTGGCATATACCCAAAAAAACAACGGTGGTCCGACATTGAGAGGGCCACCTTCTCTTTCGGATATGGGCTAATGGTAACGCCGTTACAGTTAGCGCGTGTCTATGCAACCATCGGCAGCATGGGGATTTATCGCCCGCTGTCGATTACCAAGGTGGATCCGCCGGTGCCCGGCGAGCGGGTATTCCCCGTCGCGCTGGTGCGTAGCGTGGTACACATGATGGAAAGCGTGGCGCTGCCCGGAGGCGGCGGTGTCAAAGCGGCAGTAAAAGGTTACCGGGTCGCCGTTAAGACCGGTACGGCCAAGAAAGTTGGGCCCGACGGGCGCTATGTGAATAAATACATCGCCTACACGGCCGGTATTGCACCGGCCAGCAATCCCCGATTTGCCCTGGTTGTGGTGATTAACGATCCACAGGCGGGGAAATATTACGGTGGTGCGGTATCTGCACCGGTCTTTGGCGCCATCATGGGCGGCGTACTGCGCACCATGAACGTTGAGCCGGATGCGTTGCCCACGGGTGATAAGAGCGAATTGGTGAACAATAAAAAAGAGGGTTCAGGTGGCAGATCGTAATTTGCGCGCGCTTTTGGCTCCTTGGGTTGCACAGGCCCCGGAGCGCGCTTTGCGGGACATGACATTGGACAGCCGCGTGGCGGCTGCAGGCGATCTGTTCGTGGCCGTCGTTGGCCACGCGGCGGACGGACGCCGTTTTATTCCGCAGGCCATTGCGCAGGGCGTCGCCGCCGTTATCGCTGAGGCCGAGGGCGAGGCCGAGGACGGCAGCGTACGCGAGCTGCACGGCGTGCCGGTCGTGTATCTCAGCCATCTCAACGAGCGTCTTTCCGCGCTGGCGGGGCGTTTCTACGGTCAGCCGGGCGCCGATCTGCGTCTGGTGGGCGTGACCGGGACCAACGGTAAAACGACGACCACCCAGCTGCTGGCGCAGTGGGCTCAGCTGCTGGGCGAAACCGGCGCCGTGATGGGCACCGTCGGCAACGGCCTGCTGGGGCATGTCTATCCCAGCGAAAACACCACCGGCTCGGCCGTCGACGTACAGCACATGCTGCGCACGCTGGCCGATGACGGCGCAACCCTGGTCGCGATGGAGGTCTCTTCGCACGGTCTGGTGCAAAATCGCGTGCTGGCGCTGCCGTTTGCCGCGTCGGCCTTTACCAACCTGAGCCGCGATCACCTGGATTATCATGGTGATATGGAGCACTACGCCCAGGCGAAATGGCGCCTGTTCTCGACCCATCACAGCGGTGAGAAGATCATCAACGCTGACGATGAAACGGGGCGACGCTGGCTGGATAAGCTACCGGATGCGGTGGCGGTGACCGTCAGCGGCGCGCTGCCCGCAGGTTGGGCGGGGCGCTGGTTGGCCGCGCGCTCTGTGGCGTATCACGACGGCGGCGCGACGATCGCGTTCGACTCCTGCTGGGGGGCGGGCACGCTGAACAGTCGCCTAATGGGCGAATTTAACGTCAGTAACCTGTTAGTGGCGCTGGCGACGCTGCTGGCGCTCGGCTATCCGTTGGCGGCGCTGTGCGCCGCGTCTGGCCAGCTGCAGCCGGTCTGTGGGCGAATGGAGGTCTTCCAGGCGCCCGGTAAGCCTACGGTGGTGGTCGACTATGCCCATACCCCAGACGCGCTGGAGAAAGCGCTGCTGGCTGCGCGTCTGCACTGCCAGGGGCTGCTGTGGTGCCTGTTCGGCTGCGGCGGGGATCGCGACACGGGCAAACGTCCGCTGATGGGGGCGATTGCCGAACAGTATGCCGATCGGGTGGTGGTGACAGACGATAACCCGCGCAGTGAAGAGCCGCGGGCGATCATCAACGAAATTCTCAGCGGTATGCTGGATCCGGGACTGGCGATGGCTATCCCCGGGCGTGCCGAGGCGGTGACCGCCGCCGTGATGCAGGCGGCGCCGCAGGATGTGATCCTGGTGGCCGGCAAGGGGCATGAGGATTATCAGCTGGTCGGCAACCGCCGTCTGGACTACTCCGATCGGGTGACGGTAGCCCGTCTGCTGGGGGTGGTAGCATGATCGCCACGACGCTGCAGACCCTCGCCGACGCCATCGGCGCGACGCTGATCGGCGCAGACAGCCCCGTGACGGCGGTGACAACCGATACCCGTAAGCTAACGCCGGGGTGCCTGTTTGTCGCGCTGCAGGGCGACAACTTTGACGGACATGACTTTGCTGCCCAGGCGCGGGAAGGGGGCGCCGGCGCGCTGCTGGTTAACCGCCGTCTGGCGCTGGATGTCCCGCAGCTGTTGGTGGCGGACACCCGTTTGGCGCTGGGACAGCTGGGCGCATGGGTGCGTCGTCAGGTTCCAGCCCGGGTGGTGGCGCTGACCGGATCGTCGGGCAAAACCTCGGTAAAAGAGATGAGCGCGGCGATCCTCGGCCTGTGTGGCAACGTGCTGTACACCGCCGGTAACTTGAATAACGACATCGGCGTGCCGCTGACCCTGCTGCGCCTTGAGCCGCAGCATGACTTTGCGGTGATCGAGCTGGGTGCCAATCACGTCGGCGAAATCGCCTACAGCGTAGCGCTGACGCGTCCGCACAGCGCGCTGGTCAATAATCTGGCGGCGGCGCACCTCGAAGGGTTCGGCTCATTGTCCGGGGTCGCCCAGGCCAAAGGCGAGATTTTTGCCGGTCTGCCGCCGCAGGGAACGGCGATCGTGAACGCCGATAGTAACGATTGGGAAAACTGGCAACATGCGCTGACAGAGCAGCGCGTGTGGCGTTTTTCCCCGCAGGCGGGCGCGGGGGTAGACTTCTACGCCAGCGCCGTGCGCAGCGATGCGGCGGGAACCCACTTTACCCTGCATACCCCCGCGGGGCAGTGTGATGTGCTGCTGCCGCTGCCAGGCCGCCATAACATCGCCAATGCCCTGGCGGCCGCGGCGCTGACCATGTCGGTTGGCGCCACGTTGACGCAGGTACAGCAAGGGCTGGCCGGGCTACAGGCGGTACCGGGACGGCTGTTTCCCATCCGTCTGGGTGAACACCAGCTGCTGCTGGATGACAGCTACAATGCCAACGTCGGCTCAATGAGCGCCGCCGCCGAGGTGCTGGGCCATATGCCCGGTTATCGGGTGATGGTGGTCGGGGACATGGCCGAGCTGGGCGCGGAGGCAGAGGCGTGCCATCGCCGCGTCGGCCAGGCGGCCCGCGCGGCGGGGATCGATAAGGTGCTGAGCGTCGGCGGACTAAGCCGACTGATCGGCGAGGCCAGTGGTTGTGGCGAACATTTCATGGATAAAACAGCGCTGATTGAGCGCCTGAAACACCTGTTATGCGAACATGCGGCGATCACCATTCTAGTAAAAGGCTCACGTAGTGCCGCAATGGAGCAGGTAGTACGAGGCGTATCTGTGCAGGAAATGCAGGAGAATCAATCATGTTAGTCTGGCTGGCCGAACATTTGGTCAAATACTTTTCTGGCTTTAACGTCTTCTCCTATCTGACGTTTCGCGCCATCGTCAGCTTGCTGACCGCCCTGTTTATCTCCCTGTGGATGGGGCCGCACCTGATCGCCTGGCTGCAGAAGCTGCAGATTGGCCAGGTAGTGCGTAATGATGGGCCGGAGTCGCACTTTAGCAAGCGCGGCACGCCGACCATGGGCGGTCTGATGATCCTGACATCGATTACCATTTCGGTTCTGATGTGGGCCTATCCCTCCAACCCCTATGTCTGGTGCGTGCTGTTCGTGCTGCTGGGCTACGGCGTCGTGGGCTTTGTCGATGACTACCGTAAGGTGGTACGCAAGAATACCGATGGGCTGATCGCCCGCTGGAAATACTTCTGGCAGTCCGTGATCGCGCTGGTGGTGGCGTTCACCATGTACAGCATCGGTAAGGATACGCCAGCTACCCAGCTGGTGGTTCCGTTCTTTAAGGACATCATGCCGCAGCTGGGGCTGCTGTACATCCTGCTGAGCTATTTCGTGATCGTCGGCACCAGCAACGCCGTCAACCTGACGGACGGCCTGGATGGCCTGGCGATTATGCCCACGGTGTTTGTGGCCGCGGGAATGGGCCTGGTGGCCTGGGCGACCGGTAACGTCAACTTCGCCGCCTACCTGCATATCCCCTACATTCGTCACGCCGGTGAGCTGGTGATCGTCTGTACCGCGATCGTCGGCGCCGGGTTGGGATTTCTGTGGTTTAACACCTATCCGGCGCAGGTCTTTATGGGCGACGTCGGTTCCCTGGCGCTGGGCGGCGCGCTGGGCACTATCGCCGTGCTGCTGCGCCAGGAGTTCCTGCTGGTGATCATGGGCGGTGTGTTCGTGATGGAGACCCTGTCGGTGATCCTGCAGGTGGGGAGCTTTAAGCTGCGCGGTCAGCGCATTTTCCGCATGGCGCCCATCCATCACCACTACGAGCTGAAGGGCTGGCCGGAGCCGCGGGTGATCGTGCGCTTCTGGATCATTTCGTTGATGCTGGTGCTTATCGGACTGGCAACCTTGAAGGTACGTTAATATGGCTGACTATCAGGGGAAGAGGGTCGTAATCATCGGGCTGGGGCTGACGGGCCTCTCCTGCGTCGATTTCTTTATGGATCGCGGCGTGGTACCGCGGGTGATTGATACCCGCGCAACGCCGCCGGGGCTGGATAAGCTGCCGGCGAGCGTCGAGCGTCATCTGGGCAGCATTGAGCAGTCATGGCTGATGGACGCCGATCTGATCGTCGCCAGCCCAGGGATCCCCCTCTCGTCGCCGGCGCTGGATCGGGCGGCGCAGGCGGGTGTGGAGATCGTCGGCGATATCGAGCTGTTTTGCCGCGAGGCGCAGGCGCCGATCGTGGCGATCACCGGCTCTAACGGTAAAAGCACCGTGACGACGCTGGTCGGCGAGATGGCCCGTGCCGCAGGCTGGCAGGTCGGGGTCGGCGGTAATATCGGGGTGCCCGCCCTGTCGCTGCTGAAGCATGAGTGCCGCCTGTATGTCCTGGAGCTCTCCAGCTTTCAGCTGGAGACCACGTCGAGCCTAAGGGCGGCGGCAGCGACCATCCTGAACGTCAGCGAAGATCACATGAACCGCTACCCGCTGGGGCTGCAGCAGTATCGGGCGGCCAAGCTGCGCATCTATGAAAACGCGCGGACCTGCGTGGTCAACGCGGACGATGCGCTGACCATGCCGATCCACGGCGCCGATACGCGCTGCGTCAGCTTTGGCGTCGACGTGGGCGATTACCATCTCAACCGCCAGCAGGGCGAGATCTGGCTGCGCGTTCGCGGTGAAAAGATTTTGAATACCAAAGAGATGCAGCTTACCGGCATGCATAATTACACCAATGCCCTAGCGGCGCTGGCGCTGGCGGACGCCGTCGGCCTGCCGCGTGCGTCCAGCCTGCGGGCGCTGACGACGTTCCGCGGCTTGGCGCACCGTTTCCAGCTGGTGCTGGAGCACAGCGGCGTACGCTGGATTAACGATTCTAAGGCGACCAACGTCGGCAGCACCGAGGCGGCGCTGAAGGGGCTTCATCTGGATGGCACGCTGCACCTGCTGCTGGGCGGCGATGGTAAGGATGCGGACTTTACGCCGCTGCTGCCTTATCTGCAGGGCGATCGTATCCGCCTGTACTGCTTTGGCCGCGACGCCGAGCCGCTGATGCGGCTGCGACCGGAGGTGTCCCGACGCTTTGATACCCTGGAGCAGGCGATACGCGCTCTGGCGCCGCTGACGCGTGGGGGAGATATGGTACTGCTTTCACCGGCCTGCGCCAGCCTGGATCAGTTTAAAAACTTCGAACAGCGCGGTGATGAGTTTGCCCGTCTGGCGCGGGAGTTCGGCTGATGCGTTTGCGTCTCGCGCTGCCTCGCCCCCGTCTGCCGCACCTGCGTCTGCCGCGTTTTTCCCTGCCGCTGATGGGGGGCGCGCTGCGCCTGCGCGACTGGGTGATGGGCGCCGGCGAAGCCGACAGCGCCGGGGTGGTTCTGTATGACCGGACGCTGCTGTGGCTGACCTTTGGGCTCGCGGCGATGGGCTTTATCATGGTGACCTCGGCGTCGATGCCTATTGGACAGCGTCTGGCGGACGATCCCTTTCTGTTTGCCAAGCGCGACGCGCTTTACCTGACGCTGGCCTTCGGCCTCGCCATGGTGACCCTGCGCATTCCGATGGAGTTTTGGCAGCGCTGGAGCAATGCGATGCTGCTGCTGTCGGTCGCGATGCTGCTCGTGGTGCTGGTGGTCGGCAGCTCGGTTAACGGCGCCTCGCGCTGGATCGCGTTGGGACCGCTGCGCATTCAGCCGGCGGAGTTCTCTAAGCTGTCTCTGTTTTGCTATCTCGCCAGCTATCTGGTGCGCAAGGTCGATGAGGTGCGTAATAACTTCTGGGGCTTCTGCAAGCCGATGGGGGTGATGGTGGTGCTGGCGGTGCTGCTGCTGGCGCAGCCGGATCTGGGAACCGTGGTGGTGCTGTTTGTGACGACGCTGGGGCTGCTGTTCCTGGCGGGGGCGAAGCTGTGGCAGTTCCTGGCGATCATCGGGTCGGGGATCTTCGCGGTGATCCTGCTGATTATCGCCGAGCCCTACCGTATGCGACGCGTAACGTCGTTCTGGAATCCGTGGGCCGATCCGTTCGGCAGCGGCTACCAGCTGACCCAGTCGCTGATGGCGTTTGGCCGCGGCGAGTTTTGGGGGCAGGGGCTGGGAAACTCGGTTCAGAAGCTGGAGTATTTGCCGGAGGCGCACACTGACTTTATTTTCTCCATCCTCGGCGAAGAGCTGGGCTATTTCGGTGTGGTTCTTACGCTGTTAATGGTATTCTTCGTCGCTTTTCGCGCGATGTCTATCGGGCGGCGCGCGCTGGAGGCCGATCAGCGTTTTTCCGGTTTTCTGGCCTGTGCCATCGGCGTCTGGTTCAGCTTTCAGGCGTTGGTTAACGTCGGCGCGGCGGCCGGCATGCTGCCGACCAAAGGGCTGACGCTGCCGCTGATAAGCTACGGCGGCTCCAGCCTGATTATTATGTCTACGGCGCTGGTATTTTTGCTGCGCATTGATTATGAAACCCGTCAGGCGAACGCCCAGGCGGTGGTTAAGGGGTCACGATGAGCGGCGCGGCGAATCATCAAGGAAACAAACGGCTGATGGTCATGGCCGGCGGCACCGGGGGACACGTGTTCCCAGGGCTGGCGGTGGCGCACTATCTGCAGGCGCAGGGATGGCAGATCCGCTGGTTGGGTACCGCGGATCGCATGGAGGCGCAGCTGGTTCCACAGCACGGCATCGAGATCGACTTTATTCAGATTTCGGGCCTGCGCGGCAAAGGGCTTAAGGCGCTGCTCGGCGCCCCGTTCCGCATCGCGCGCGCGGTGCTGCAGGCGCGGCGAATTATCAAGGCCTATCGTCCCGATGCGGTGCTGGGGATGGGGGGCTATGTCTCCGGTCCGGGCGGCCTGGCCGCCTGGCTGTGCGGCGTTCCGGTGGTACTGCACGAGCAGAACGGGATCGCCGGTTTGACCAACCGCTGGCTGTCCAAGATCGCTAAGCGGGTACTGCAGGCGTTTCCCGGCGCCTTTCCCCATGCTCCGGTAGTGGGAAATCCGGTGCGTGAAGATGTGCTGGCGCTGCCGGCGCCGGCGCAGCGTATGGCCGGACGCACCGGCCCCGTTCGGGTGCTGGTGGTCGGCGGCAGCCAGGGCGCCCGGATCCTGAACCAGACGCTGCCCGCGGTGGCGGCGCGTCTTGGGGAGCGGGTGACCCTGTGGCATCAGACCGGGAAAGGGGCCCAGTCGTCGGTCGAGGCGGAGTATCAGCGCCTGGGGCTGTCGGAACATCGGGTGACCGAGTTTATTGACGATATGGCGGCGGCCTATGCCTGGGCCGACGTCGTCGTATGCCGATCCGGCGCATTGACGGTCAGCGAGATCGCCGCCGCCGGTCTCCCGGCGCTGTTTGTGCCCTTTATGCACAAGGATCGTCAGCAGTACTGGAACGCGGCGGCGCTGGCACGTACCGGCGCCGCCAGAATTATTGAACAGCCCGATTTTAGCGTCGATGCGGTGGTAGAGACGCTGGCGGGGTGGGATCGCCCTACGCTGCTACTGATGGCGGAAAAGGCCCGGGCGGCGGCGATCACCGATGCGACCCAGCGGGTCGCCGAGGCGATCTGCGACGTAGCGCGTTAATATCAACCCGGGTGGGGCGACCGACCCGGACAGTGAAAACGGATTAAAGTGAACAAGACAGTGAATACTCAACAGCTCGCTAAACTGCGTACCATGGTGCCGGAGATGCGCCGTGTCCGGCACATTCACTTTGTCGGCATCGGCGGCGCTGGCATGGGCGGTATTGCAGAGGTGCTGGCCAACGAGGGGTATCAGATCAGCGGCTCCGATCTGGCACCCAACGCGGTGACCCAGCAGCTGAGTGAGCTGGGCGCGCAGATCTATTTTAACCATCGCCCGGAAAACGTGCGCGATGCCAGCGTCGTGGTCGTCTCCACCGCGATCGCCGCCGATAATCCGGAGATTATCGCCGCCCGCGAGGCGCGGATTCCGGTGATCCGCCGCGCGGAGATGCTGGCGGAGCTGATGCGTTTCCGCCACGGTATCGCTATTGCTGGAACCCACGGTAAGACCACCACCACGGCGATGGTCTCCAGTATTTATGCAGAGGCCGGGCTGGACCCGACCTTTGTCAACGGCGGTCTGGTGAAGGCGGCCGGCACGCACGCTCGCCTAGGCTCCAGTCGCTATCTGATCGCCGAGGCCGATGAGAGCGATGCCTCGTTCCTGCACCTGCAGCCGATGGTGGCGATCGTTACCAATATCGAAGCCGACCATATGGATACCTATCACGGCGACTTCGAAAACCTGAAGCAGACCTTTATTAACTTTCTGCACAACCTGCCGTTCTATGGTCGGGCGGTGCTGTGCATCGACGATCCGGTGATCCGCGAGCTGCTGCCGCGCGTCGGGCGCCAGGTGACCACCTATGGCTTTAGCCAGGATGCCGATGTCCGCATTGAGGAGTACCGCCAGTGCGGCGCCCAGGGGACCTTCTTCCTGTGCCGCCAGGATCGTCCGCGTCTGGCGGTGACCCTGAATGCGCCGGGGCGCCACAATGCCCTGAATGCGGCCGCCGCTGCGGCGGTAGCCAGCGAAGAGGGGATCGACGATGAGGCTATTCTGCGCGCGCTGGGCGGGTTTCAGGGCACCGGGCGTCGCTTTGACTTCCTGGGCGAGTTTAGCCTGCAGCACGTCAACAATAAGCCGGGCAAGGTGATGCTGGTGGATGACTACGGTCATCATCCGACGGAGGTGGATGCCACCATTAAGGCCGCCCGCGCGGGCTGGCCGGATCGCCGCCTGGTGATGGTTTTCCAGCCGCACCGCTTTACCCGCACCCGCGATCTGTATGATGACTTTGCCAATGTGCTGTCGCAGGTGGATGTACTGCTGATGTTGGATGTGTATCCTGCCGGCGAGCATCCGATCCCCGGCGCAGACAGCCGCTCGCTGTGCCGAACCATTCGCGGGCGCGGCAAGCTGGATCCGGTGCTGGTGTCGGAGCCGGCGACGCTGGCGCAGACGCTGGCGCAGTTCCTGCAAGAGGGCGACCTGATTCTGACTCAGGGCGCCGGTAATATTGGCCGAGTGGCGCGGGTGCTGGCGGAATGCCGCCTGCAGCCGTCCGCGGTAATGGAGTAAACGACGATGGCAGAAAAAGTAGCGGTATTGCTGGGCGGCACCTCTGCCGAGCGCGACGTCTCCCTGCTGTCGGGGCAGGCGGTACTGAATGGTCTGAAAGAGGCCGGTATCGATGCTTATCCGGTTGATACAATGCGGTTTCCTGCAACACAATTACGGGAAGCCGGCTTTGAGCGGGTATTTATCGCCCTGCACGGTCGCGGCGGCGAGGATGGCACCCTGCAGGGGGTGCTGGAGTTTCTGCAGCTGCCCTATACCGGCAGCGGGGTGATGGCATCGGCGCTGACCATGGATAAGCTGCGCTCCAAGCAGGTGTGGCAGGCCGCCGGGCTGCCGGTGGCGCCCTACGTTGCCATCAGTCGCGAGCAGTTTGACGAAGGGTTGACCATGGATACGCTGCGCGAGATTAACGATCTCGGCCTGCCGCTGATCGTGAAGCCCAGCCGCGAGGGCTCCAGCGTCGGCATGAGTAAGGTCAGCGAGCCGTGCGAGTTCGATCCGGCGCTGGTTGAGGCGCTGCGCCATGATGACGAGATCCTGATCGAGAAATGGCTCGCCGGTCCAGAATACACCGTGGCCTTTATCGGCGATGAAATTTTGCCGTCGATCCGTATCCAGGCGGCCGGCGCGTTCTATGATTATGAGGCCAAGTACTTATCGGATAAGACCGAGTACTTCTGCCCCAGCGGCCTGAGCGATGAGCAGGAGCAGGCGCTGGCGGCGCTGGTACGCCGAGCCTATAAGGCGTTGGGATGCAGCGGCTGGGGGCGGGTGGATGTGATGCAGGATGCCGCCGGTGAGTTCTGCCTGCTGGAGGTGAACACGGCGCCGGGGATGACCAGCCACAGCCTGGTTCCGATGGCCGCCCGTCAGGCCGGAATGCGTTTTTCACAGCTGGTGGTGCGGATTTTGGAGTTAGCGGATTGATATGTCTCAGGCAGCCCTGAACTCGCGGGAACCGAGCGGTTCACCCCGTAGCCGCATCCGTCTGCGGCGCAGCAACGGGATGCGTCTGGCAGGGATGTTGTTTCTGCTGTTGGTGTTGGCCGGTATCGGCTGGGGTGGCTGGGTGGTCGTCAACTGGATGAAGGACGCCAGCCGGATGCCGATGTCCAAGCTGGTTGTGACCGGAGAGCGCCACTTTACGCGCAACGACGATATTCGCCAGGCGATCCTGGCGCTGGGTCCGCCGGGGACCTTTATGACCCAGAATGTGGATGTGATCCAGCAGCAGATAGAGCGTTTGCCGTGGATTAAGCAGGCCAGCGTGCGTAAGCAGTGGCCGAATGAGCTGAAGATCCACGTGGTGGAGTATGTCCCCGTGGCGCGCTGGAACGATTTGCGTTTGGTAGACAGCGACGGCAAGTCGTTTAGCGTTCCGGCCGACAGAACCGGCAAACAGCCGTTGCCGCTGCTGTATGGGCCGGAGGGCAGTGAAATGGATGTCCTGGAAGGTTATCGCGCGATGAGCAAGACGCTGGCGAAGGATAACTTTACGCTGAAGATGGTCTCAATGAGTGCCCGTCACTCATGGCAGCTGGGGCTGGATAACGATATCCGCCTGGAGCTGGGGCGCGAGGATGTCGCCGGGCGGCTGGCCCGCTTTGACGAACTCTATCCTGCGCTACAGCAGCAGGCCCAGGCCACGCATCAGCGTGTTAGTTATGTGGATCTGCGTTATGACAGTGGCGCTGCGGTAGGCTGGGCGCCGGCGTATATCGATACGCCGCCGGCTGGCGCGAATCAGCAACAGAATCAGCAACAGAATCAGGCACAGGCTAAACAACAATGATCAAGTCGACGGACAGAAAACTGGTAGTTGGGCTGGAGATCGGTACGGCAAAAGTCGCTGCGCTGGTAGGGGAGGTTCTGCCCGATGGCATGGTCAATATTATCGGCGTGGGCAGCTGCCCGTCGCGCGGCATGGACAAGGGCGGCGTTAACGATTTGGAGTCGGTGGTGAAATGCGTGCAGCGCGCCATCGATCAGGCGGAGCTGATGGCGGACTGTCAGATATCGTCCGTGTATCTGGCGCTGTCTGGCAAGCATATCAGCTGCCAGAACGAGATCGGGATGGTGCCGATCTCGGAGGAAGAAGTGACCCAGGAAGACGTGGAAAATGTGGTGCATACCGCAAAATCGGTGCGCGTTCGCGATGAGCACCGGGTTTTACATGTGATTCCTCAAGAATATGCCATTGATTATCAGGAAGGGATTAAAAATCCGGTGGGACTGTCCGGCGTGCGGATGCAGGCCAAGGTTCACCTGATCACCTGTCATAATGATATGGCGAAGAATATTGTGAAGGCGGTGGAGCGCTGTGGTCTGAAGGTGGATCAGCTGATTTTTGCCGGTCTGGCCTCCAGCTATGCGGTGCTGACGGAAGATGAGCGTGAGCTGGGCGTTTGCGTGGTGGATATCGGCGGCGGCACCATGGACATGGCTGTCTATACCGGCGGTGCGCTGCGTCATACCAAGGTGATCCCCTACGCGGGCAACGTGGTGACCAGCGATATCGCCTACGCCTTCGGCACCCCGCCGACGGACGCCGAAGCGATTAAAGTGCGCTACGGCTGCGCGCTGGGTTCGCTGGTCAGCAAGGATGAAAGCGTTGAGGTGCCGAGCGTGGGGGGACGCCCGCCGCGCAGCCTGCAGCGTCAAACCCTGGCCGAGGTGATCGAGCCGCGCTACGCCGAGCTGCTGAACCTGGTCAACGATGAGCTGCTGCAGCTGCAGGAGCAGCTGCGTCAGCAGGGCGTGAAGCATCACCTGGCGGCAGGCATTGTCCTGACCGGCGGTGCGGCGCAGATCGAGGGGCTTGCCGCCTGCGCCCAGCGCGTGTTCCATACCCAGGTGCGCATCGGGCAGCCGCTGAACATCACCGGCCTGACGGATTATGCCCAGGCGCCGTACTATTCCACGGCGGTTGGGCTGTTGCATTACGGCAAAGAGTCACACCTGAGCGGTGAGGCCGAAGTCGAAAAACGTGCCTCAGTTGGCAATTGGTTTAAGAAAATCAATGGCTGGCTGAGAAAAGAGTTTTAATGTTTGAAAAAAGGGATCATTCTACGCGTTAATGATTCCGTAGCGACAGGCACAAGACGGAGAGAAACTATGTTTGAACCAATGGAATTAACCAATGACGCGGTGATTAAAGTCATCGGCGTCGGCGGCGGCGGCGGCAACGCCGTTGAGCACATGGTGCGTGAACGCATTGAAGGCGTTGAGTTTTTTGCGGTGAACACCGACGCACAGGCCCTGCGTAAGACGGCCGTTGGCCAGACGATACAGATCGGCAGCGGCATTACTAAAGGGCTGGGCGCGGGCGCTAATCCGGAGGTCGGACGCAATGCGGCGGAAGAAGATCGCGAAGCGCTGCGCTCTGCGCTGGATGGCGCCGATATGGTCTTTATCGCTGCCGGCATGGGCGGTGGCACCGGCACCGGCGCGGCGCCGGTCGTGGCGGAAGTGGCAAAAGAGCTGGGCATCCTAACCGTTGCCGTGGTCACCAAGCCGTTTAACTTTGAAGGTAAGCGTCGTATGGCGTTTGCCGAGCAGGGGATCGCCGAGCTGTCCAAGCACGTCGATTCGCTGATCACCATCCCCAACGATAAGCTGCTTAAGGTGCTGGGTCGCGGTATCTCCCTGCTGGATGCCTTCGGCGCGGCCAACGACGTGTTGAAGGGGGCGGTACAGGGTATTGCCGAACTGATCACCCGTCCGGGCCTGATGAACGTCGACTTTGCCGACGTACGTACCGTGATGTCTGAAATGGGCTACGCCATGATGGGCTCCGGCATGGCCAGCGGGGAAGACCGCGCGGAAGAAGCGGCCGAAATGGCGATCTCTTCTCCGCTGCTGGAGGACATCGATCTGTCCGGCGCCCGCGGCGTACTGGTTAACATCACCGCGGGCTTTGACCTGCGTCTGGACGAGTTTGAGACCGTCGGTAACACCATTCGCGCCTTCGCCTCTGACAACGCGACGGTGGTTATCGGTACCTCTCTCGACCCGGATATGAACGATGAGCTGCGCGTAACCGTCGTGGCCACCGGCATTGGCATGGACAAGCGTCCGGAGATCACCCTGGTGTCCAATAAGCAGGGGCAGCAGCCGGTGATCGACCAGCGCTACCAGCAGCACGGCCTGTCGCCGCTGCCGCAGGAGAGCAAGCCGGCCGTGGCCAAAGTGGTTAACGATCAGAGCGTGCCGAGCGGAAAAGAGTCTGACGACTACCTGGATATTCCGGCCTTCCTGCGTAAGCAGGCCGACTGAGTATTGGGGATCTCCGCTCTTTGTGCTAAACTGTCTTGCCGCCTTTAATGTATAGTAATTATCATTTAGAGGTGGTTGGACGGATAAACACTGCGAGATAACACGATGATCAAACAACGGACCATAAAACGTATCGTTCAGGCGACGGGTGTCGGGTTGCATACCGGCAAGAAAGTCACGCTGACCATGCGCCCGGCTGCGGCAAACACCGGGATCATCTATCGTCGCACTGACTTGAATCCTCCGGTCGATTTCCCGGCTGATGCCAAATCGGTGCGTGACACCATGCTCTGTACTTGCCTGGTTAATGAGCATGATGTGCGTATTTCTACCGTAGAGCACCTGAACGCCGCCCTGGCGGGGTTAGGGATCGATAACCTGGTTATCGAGGTCGACGCGGCTGAAATTCCGATCATGGACGGCAGCGCCGCGCCGTTTGTCTTCCTGCTGCTGGATGCCGGAATTGACGAGCTGAACTGCGCCAAGAAATTCCTGCGCCTCAAAGAGGCCGTACGGGTCGAGGACGGTGATAAGTGGGCCGAGCTGGCGCCGTATAACGGCTTTAGCCTGGACTTCACCATCGACTTCAACCATCCGGCCATCGACGCCAGTACGCAGCGCTACAGCCTGGACTTCTCTGCCGATGCGTTCGTGCGTCAGATTAGCCGTGCGCGTACCTTTGGCTTCATGCGCGACATTGAGTACCTGCAGTCCCGTGGCCTGTGCCTGGGCGGCAGCTTTGACTGCGCCATTGTCGTGGATGACTACCGCGTGCTGAACGAAGACGGCCTGCGTTTTGAGGATGAGTTTGTGCGCCACAAGATGCTGGATGCTATCGGTGACCTGTTCATGTGCGGGCACAATATCATCGGCGCCTTTACCGCGTTCAAATCCGGCCATGCGTTGAACAACCGTCTGCTGCAGACCGTGTTGGCGAAGCAGGAAGCGTGGGAGCTGGTGACCTTTGAAGACGGTGAGGAGATGCCGCTGGCATTCCGCGCACCGTCGACCGTTCTGGCCTAATCCACGGGCTCAGGAGCGTCGCTTCTTATCACGACTGGCTGTGTCGGTACTCTCTCCGGCCAGCGCAGCCAGTCGTTCTAGTTTTTTGCGTAATCCCTCCGGACTTTGACTGGCTAGCCAGCGTAGCTGCTGTGCGCTTTCTACGCTCAGCGTGCGCATTACCGTCTCCGCCTGCGCCTCTTCCTGCCTTGCCTGTGCGAACGACTGCGCATTTTTCCCACACTGAGACATCAGGGCGGGATTAATCCTGGTGTCGATCGATGACAATGATGGTAAAATCTCTCCCCTGAGTGCGGAAAGTAGACTGCTCTGCTCATAGCGCAGGCGCATCAGCCAACTGGCGTTGGCGACTTCCAGCACCAGAATGCCCTGACGAAAGTTGGCGACGCGGCAAAACGGTTTCAGCGGCGCTGGCAGCAGGGCCTGTACTGCCCGATCGAGTCGGAGTAATGCCACTGCGCGTTGCTGAACGTTTTTGAGAATGCCGTCAACGGCGGCGTTGTCATCCAGCAGGGTATCCAGGGATTGTGGGCGACTATCACGCATAAATACGGCTCCGCGGCTATTAGGGCTATTGATTCGGTACGGCATGTGATTGGTATTCTAAAGCGTTGGCGACAGTTTGGCAGACGTTATTTTTGGCCGCATCTCCTGTGGGGGATGGTGGCGGCGACGCTTGGCGCTCCGTCGCTGGCCAACGCTGAGCAGCCGCGCCCCTCTGCGCAGACCATTACCCTGCAGCGGCTGATCGCCGCACATCACAGCCATGTCTCCCTGCAGCTGCTGTCCGGCAAGCGCCGGGGACAGGGGGTGGACTACTGGCATCAGTACGCGCTGCGGATCGCTATCCGTCAGCTGAGCAGCCACCTGGCGCCGTCGCACGCCCAATATCGCCTATCTGCAGAGCAGCAGCGCCAGCATCTGGTGCTGCTCAGCTCGCTCAGTTCACTGCTGACGCGTCAGCCTACGCTCTATGTTACGCCGCCGTACTCGCGGCCGTCGCGCTGCGTGCCGTCGTCCCATGGCCACCTCCCTGCGCTATGGCTGGCCCGGGTTCAGGGGATCCGCGCCGGTCCCGCTGTCGCCGCCTGAGTTTACCGTTTCCCTTTTTGTCCGCGTTTTGATCCGGGTGGTTTGGGCCACCCATGAGAGATTGTATAACTATGTTAATTAAATTATTGACCAAGGTTTTTGGCAGCCGTAACGATCGTACCCTGCGCCGCATGCGTAAAGTGGTTGAGCAGATTAACCGCATGGAGCCGGAGATGGAGCAGCTCAGCGATGAGCAGCTGAAGGCGAAGACCGTCGAGTTTCGTGAGCGCCTGGCGCAGGGCGCCGCGTTGGACAGCCTGCTGCCGGAGGCGTTTGCCACCGTCCGTGAGGCCAGCAAGCGCGTGTTTGGCATGCGTCACTTTGACGTGCAGCTGCTGGGCGGCATGGTGCTGAACGAGCGCTGCATCGCAGAGATGCGCACCGGTGAGGGTAAAACCCTGACGGCGACCCTGCCGGCCTACCTGAATGCCCTGACCGGTAAAGGGGTACACGTGGTGACCGTCAACGACTATTTGGCCCAGCGTGACGCCGAAAACAACCGCCCGCTGTTTGAGTTCCTCGGCCTGAGCGTCGGCATCAACCTGCCGGGCATGGCGGCGCCGGCGAAGCGCGCTGCCTATGCGGCCGACATCACCTACGGTACCAACAACGAATACGGTTTTGACTACCTGCGCGACAATATGGCGTTCAGCCCGGAAGAGCGCGTTCAGCGTAAGCTGCACTATGCGCTGGTGGATGAGGTGGACTCCATCCTGATCGATGAGGCGCGTACGCCGCTGATCATCTCCGGTCCGGCAGAGGATAGCTCTGAGCTGTACATCAAGGTCGACAAGCTGATCCCGCACCTGAAGCGTCAGGAGAAAGAGGATTCCGATACGTTCCAGGGCGATGGACACTACTCCCTCGATGAAAAGACCCGCCAGGTTAACCTGACGGAGCGCGGCCTGGTGCTGATTGAAGAGCTGCTGGCCGGCGCCGGCATTATGGATGAGGGTGAATCCCTGTACTCCCCGGCCAACATCATGCTGATGCACCACGTGACCGCGGCGCTGCGCGCCCACGCGCTGTTTACCCGCGATGTGGACTACATCGTGAAAGAGGGCGAGGTCATCATCGTCGATGAGCACACCGGTCGTACCATGCAGGGGCGCCGCTGGTCAGACGGTCTGCATCAGGCGGTGGAGGCTAAGGAAGGGGTTCAGATCCAGAACGAAAACCAGACGCTGGCCTCTATTACCTTCCAGAACTACTTCCGACTGTATGAGAAGCTGGCCGGGATGACCGGTACCGCCGATACCGAAGCCTTCGAATTCAGCTCGATCTATAAGCTGGATACCATCGTGGTGCCGACCAACCGTCCGATGATCCGTAAGGATTTGCCGGATCTGGTGTACATGACCGAGCAGGACAAGATCGCGGCGATCATCGAAGATATCCGTGAGCGTACGGCCAAAGGGCAGCCGGTGCTGGTGGGTACGGTCTCCATCGAAAAATCTGAAACGGTCTCTCATGAGCTGACGAAGGCCGGTATCGCCCACAGCGTGCTGAATGCCAAGTTCCACGCCAAAGAGGCCGATATTGTTGCTCAGGCCGGTCAGCCGGGCGCGGTCACCATCGCCACCAACATGGCCGGCCGCGGTACCGATATCGTGCTGGGCGGCAGCTGGCAGGCGGAGATCGCGCAGCTGGAGTCACCGACCCCAGCGCAGATCGAGGCGATTAAAGCGGAGTGGCAAACGCGTCACGACGCGGTGCTGGCCGCCGGCGGCCTGCACATTATCGGCACCGAGCGCCATGAGTCGCGCCGTATCGATAACCAGCTGCGCGGCCGCTCCGGTCGTCAGGGCGATGCGGGCTCTTCCCGTTTCTATCTGTCGCTGGAAGACTCCCTGATGCGTATCTTCGCCTCTGACCGCGTGGCCAACATGATGCGTAAGCTGGGGATGAAGCCGGGCGAGGCCATTGAGCACCCGTGGGTGACCAAGGCGATCGCCAATGCGCAGCGTAAAGTGGAGAGCCGTAACTTCGATATCCGTAAACAGCTGCTGGAGTACGATGACGTTGCCAACGATCAGCGTCGCGCCATCTATGCTCAGCGTAACGAACTGCTGGACGGCGGCGATGTGCTGGATACCATCAACAGCATCCGTGAGGATGTCTTTAAGGTGGTGATCGACAGCTATATCCCGCCGCAGTCCCTGGAGGAAATGTGGGACGTCGCTGGGTTGGAAGAGCGTCTGCGTAACGATTTCGATCTGGAGCTGCCGATTACGGAGTGGCTGGATAAAGAGCCGGAGCTGCATGAGGAGACGCTGCGCGAGCGTATCCTGACGATGGCGATAGAGCGCTATCAGAGCAAGGAAGAGGTGGTCGGCAGCGAAATGATGCGCAGCTTTGAAAAAGGCATCATGCTGCAGACCCTGGACTCCCTGTGGAAAGAGCATCTGGCGGCGATGGACTACCTGCGTCAGGGTATCCACCTGCGTGGCTATGCGCAGAAGGATCCCAAGCAGGAGTACAAGCGTGAGTCCTTTGCCATGTTTGCGGCGATGCTGGAGTCCCTTAAGTATGAGGTGATCAGCGTGCTGAGCAAGGTGCAGGTGCGGATGCCGGAAGAGGTCGAGGCGCTGGAGCGCCAGCGCCGCGAGGACGCCGAGCGTCTGGCCCGTCAGCAGCAGCTGAGCCATTTGGACGATCAGAGTGCGGCGGCGCAGGAGATGGCGTCTCAGACCGGCGAACGCAAGATCGGGCGCAACGATCCCTGCCCGTGCGGCTCCGGCAAGAAGTATAAGCAGTGCCATGGCCGCCTCAACGCCTGATAGCTTGAGCATCAGGTAATCATCGACAGGGAAGCGCAGTGCGCCTCCCTGTTTTTTATCTTATGGGTATCCCGCGCCCAAGGAGAGGTAGATATGACCCAGTCGGTGCCGACGCTGCAGATTGCCGTCGGGATTATTCGCAACGCGCGGCGGGAGATCTTTATTGCCCGGCGTCAGTCCGGCAGCCACCTGGCCGGTCTGTGGGAGTTTCCCGGCGGTAAAATTGAGCCGGGAGAGCACGCCCAGCAGGCGCTGGCGCGTGAGCTGCAAGAGGAGGTGGGGATCGCGGTAGCACCGGCGTCAGCGCAGCTGCTGCGGCGTATCGAGCATACCTTCAGCGATCGGCGGGTGGTGCTGCACTTCTTTTTAGTCAGCGCCTGGCAGGGGGATCCCTGTGGCCGAGAAGGGCAGGAGACCCGCTGGGCCGCGGTAGCCTCGCTGTGCGCCGACGATTTTCCGGCGCCGAACCGGGCGATTATCGACGCCCTGCGCGCGCAGGGATAGCGTACAAAAAAGGCGCCTCTCAGGCGCCTTTTTTGCGATGGGCGAGGGGCCGAAGCCTCAGCGCTCGTCGCCCTCACTCCACTCTTCGCTGTCGGAGTGGGCCGCGTCGCTGGCGATGCGCTTCTCTTCGTTGGCCCATTCGCCCAGATCGATAAGCTGGCAGCGTTTGCTGCAGAACGGACGGTAAGGACTCCGTTCTCCCCAGATAACCGTGCTGCCGCAGGTTGGGCAGGCGACGGTGATGATCTCGTTTTCCATTGCTAACTCCCTAAGGCCGCCGCTTAGCAGCAGGCCAGATTGAACGACAGGCGATCCGGCACCACGCCCTGCTCGCTGTCCAACGGCAGAAAGCGAATGGCAAAGCGGCTTTTATGGCCGGAAACCTGCGGATAGATTTGCAGCTCCAGCGCCAGCTGAATACGCAGCATGTCGGCGCCGTCGGCATTATCTTGATAGAAGCCGTGTAGGCTGGTCATCGGCTTAAAGGCGGCGGCCTTTCGCAGCAGATCCAGCACCAGCGTCAGGCTGTCCGTCAGCGGTGCCAACGAGGCTATCCAGACGTCGATCTGACGATCGCGCGTGGCCTGATCTTGGCTCAGCCACAGATAGAGCGTCGGCAGATCAAAGCTGCAGCAGCCGCCGGGGATCCCCAGGCGCTGGCGTACTAAGGCGACCAGGCGGTCTTCGCGCAGCGTCTGGCCGATACGCGGTGCCGCCATCAGGACGGCGGCCTGCTGCTTGAGACGCTGGCTCAGCGCATGGATCATCTCCTGATCGACGCCCGGCGCGTTGAGCCACTGCATCAGCTTGCGCTGCTGGCGCTCCAGCTCTTTGAGCAGATCGGTGCGCACCTCGCCCCGCTCCAGCACGTCGAGCAGGTCAGACAGGGTACGAAAGAAGGTGAGGGCACCGCTGGTATCGCGCTGTGGCCGATGCTGCAACAGCTGCTGCAGCAGAAACTCCAGGCGCAGCCAGGTGCGCATTTTTTCATTGAGCGGGTATTCAAACAGTATGGTCGGAGCGGCGTCACTCATGCTTGTGATCCTGTCGAGGCGGCCGCCGCCTGCGCGAGCGCCAGATAGCGGCGATGCAGGACGGCGACCTGTGGGGCCAGCGCATCGGCGGACCCGCTGTTATCAATAATATCATCGGCGCAGGCCAGGCGCTGCTCCCGCGTGGTCTGGGCGGCCAGGATACGCTGCGCCTGTTCAGGGCTGATGCCATCGCGCGCCTGAGTGCGCGTCAGCTGCAGGTCGACGGGCAGATCGACGACCGCGATGCGATCCGCCTGCGCCGTGAGGTGATTTTCGATCAGCAATGGCACCACCCACAGGGCGTAGGGGGCGGCTATCTGCGCCAGCTGGCGCTGGGTCTCCGCCTGGATAAGCGGGTGCAGCAGGGCGTTAAGCCAGGCCTTTTCCTGCGGCTGGGCAAAAACGATATGGCGTAGGGCGGCGCGATCCAGGCTGCCGTCTGCCCGTAAAACCCGCGCGCCGAAGTGGGCCGCAATCTGCGCCAGCGCCGGCTGTCCCCGCGCGACCATCTGGCGAGCGATGACGTCGGCATCGACCAGCGGCACGCCGAGGCGGGCAAAGGCCTCAGCCACGGTGGATTTACCGCTGCCGATACCGCCGGTGAGAGCAACTGTGTATGCCATGAGGAGATCCTGCGAGACTGTGCGCGGGCGTGAGCTGCGCGGAAAAATCGGCGAACCTGCGGATCATAATGGACCTGACGGTAAGTGCAAGTCACGCGTGCGGCAGAAGGCGATACCGAGGGTATGCTAAGGCCGATTATCGTGGGTAAATTCAGATCAGTTTACCTGAAATTTTGTTGAAAAAGCAGACTTGTCGCCGCGTTATTCCTGCGTATGATAACGTCACTGGAACTGGCGTCATACGGCAGCCAATCGTTTGTATGATCACATTTTCTCTAATATTGCCGCCATTAACCAGGAAAGTATCTCATGCGCATTGAAGAAGATCTGAAGCTGGGTTTTAAAGATGTCCTGATCCGTCCGAAGCGTTCTACGCTGAAAAGCCGCTCTGATGTTGAGCTCGCCCGCGAGTATCACTTTAAGCACAGCGGCTGGCAGTGGTCGGGCGTTCCGCTGATTGCCGCCAACATGGACACCGTCGGCACGTTCAGCATGGCGCGCGTGCTGGCCGGTTTTGATGTGCTGACCGCCGTGCACAAGCACTACAGCGTGGAGCAGTGGCAGGCCTTTGTCTCCAGCGTTGGCGAAGAAACGCTGCGCCATGTGATGGTCTCGACCGGGACCTCCGAGGCGGACTTTATCAAGCTGCGTCAGATCCTCGCGCTTTCGCCGTCCCTGAAGTTCATCTGTATCGATGTCGCCAACGGTTACTCCGAACACTTCGTAGATTTTCTGCGCAAGGCGCGCGACGCTTGCCCGGATAAAGTGATCTGCGCCGGCAACGTGGTCACCGGTGAGATGGTGGAGGAGCTGATCCTCTCCGGCGCCGATATTGTTAAGGTGGGAATTGGCCCCGGCTCCGTGTGCACCACCCGGGTCAAGACCGGCGTCGGTTATCCGCAGCTCTCCGCCGTCATTGAGTGCGCCGATGCCGCACACGGGCTGGGCGGGCAGATCGTGTCCGATGGCGGCTGTACCGTGCCGGGTGACGTGGCTAAAGCGTTTGGCGGCGGCGCGGACTTCGTGATGCTGGGCGGTATGCTGGCGGCCCATGAGGAGTGCGAAGGGCGCATTGTTGAAGAGCAGGGGCGTAAGATGATGCTGTTCTACGGTATGAGCTCGGCCTCGGCGATGAACCGCCACGTCGGCGGCGTCGCAGACTATCGCGCCGCGGAGGGGAAGACCGTTAGCCTGCCGCTGCGTGGTCCGGTGGAAAATACCGTGCGTGATATTTTGGGCGGTCTGCGCTCTGCCTGCACCTACGTCGGGGCATCTCGCCTCAAAGAGCTGACCAAGCGTACGACCTTTATCCGAGTGGCCGAGCAGGAGAACCGAGTCTTTGGCCAAGCCGATTGAGCGCTTGCGTAGAGAATTCTGCTCCGTATCAATAACGCCGGCGATTGCCGGCGTTATTGCATAACGTTGCCCAGACGCAGAATGGGCAGGTACATGGCCAGCACCAGCAGGGCTATCAGGGCTGCGCTTATCATGAGCATGGCCGGCTCCGCCAGCGTGGCCAGTGTCTCACCGCGCCGCTGTGCGCTGTGGCGATAGAACTCTCCCAGATGGCGGCTGACGGCGGCGAGGCGCCCCGCGGCCTCTCCCTGGCGGATCAGCTGTCGACACTGGGGCGGGAAAAGGTGCGGATCGCGCAGGGCCGCTGATAACAGCTCTCCCTGACGTAGGCGCAGCACGCCGCTATGCAGGGCGCGGCGATAGGCCGCCAGCGGTAGAGAGCGGCGGCAGCAGTTTAACGCCGCCGGCAGCGTGATCCCGGCCTGTAGCATCAGTGCCAGCATTTGAAACAGCTGCGCGAGGGTGACATCGCGCAGCAGAGCGCCGTAGCCCGGAAGGCGCAGGGCGAGGTGCTGCAGCGTGCGCTGCAGCCGCGGGCCGCGACGGCGCAGCGCGAGCAGAGCGAGTCCGGCCAGCAGGATACCCACGGCCATCCGGCGCCAGCCCTGACGCAGCGCGTCGGCCAACGTTAGGAGCCGCTGGGTCAGCCAGGGCAGCGGCGCATCGAGCGAGGCGTACAGCTGGGCAAACTGCGGCAGCAGGGTTAACAGCATGCCCAGCGCGATCAGTAGCGCGACCGACAGCAGGAACAGTGGATAGCGCAGCGCGCGCAGCAGGCGTTGGCGCAGCGCGTGCGCCTGCTGCTGCTGGCGGGCCAGCTGGCGGCAGACCTCGGCCAACGCGCCGCTTTGCTCCGCCGCCGCCAGGGCTCGACCGTACAGCGGCGGAAAAATGGCGGACTGCCCGCGCAGCGCCTGGGAGAGCGTCAGCCCATCGGCAACCTCGTGGCTCAGTTGGTGGATCAGCGCCCGCCACTCGGCGTGGGGGTGGCCGTTAGCCATCAGATCCAGCGCCGAGAGCAGCGGTACCCCCGCCTCCAGCAGATCGGCCAACTGGGCAATAAAGTCGCTGCAGGCGCCACCATGCCAGCGATAGCGCAGCGGGCGGCGGGCGGTGACGATAGCGAGCGGCAGGACGCCACGCGCCGCAAGCTCGCGGCGCAGATGACGACGGCTGAGCCCGAGCCGCGTTTCCATCCATCCCCGTCCATCCCGATCGATGAGCCGGCAGTGATACAGCCGGGGCTTCACGCCTGCGGTCCCAGCACCCGTAGAACTTCCCCCCAGGAGGTCTTTCCCTGTTCGGCCAGACGTTGGGCCGTGGTGTGTAGCGGGAGCATCCCCTGCGCTTCGGCCAACTGCTGCAGTCGGGCGCTGTCAGCGCCGCTGCGCATGGCCTGGCGTAGGGTGGGCGTCGGCGTCAGAAGCTCAAACAGGGCGCGCCGACCGCGGTAGCCGCCGCTGCAGTGGGCACACTCGCCCGGCAGCCAGCTGGGACGGCCGGCGTCAGGCTCTCGCTGGCGACAGTGGCGGCACAGGCGACGCACCAGTCGCTGGGCGATGACCAACAGCAGGCTATCGGCCAGTAGATAGGGGGCGATGCCCAGCTGTAGCAGGCGGGTCAGGGTTTGGGCGGCGCTATTGGTGTGTAGGGTCGAGAGTACCAGATGCCCGGTTTGGGCGGCGTTAACGGCGATATGCGCGGTGGTTTCATCGCGGATCTCCCCGATCATGATGACGTCGGGATCTTGGCGCAGCAGGGCGCGCAGTACGGTGGCAAACTGCAGCCCGGCGCGCGGGGCTATCGCGGTCTGATTGATGTTTTCCAGCGGTGTTTCAATGGGATCTTCAACGCTGCAAATATTGAGCGTCTGCGCGTTAAGCCGGCGTAGTCCCGCGTAGAGGGTCGCGGTTTTTCCGCTGCCGGTTGGCCCGGTCACTAAAATCAGCCCCTGGGGCTGCGCTAACGCCTGAGCCAGCGTCTGACGCTGTGCGGGGCTCAGCCCCAGTCGGGCTAGGCTTCGGGGCGTTTCCCGCGTGCTGACCTGGCGCAGCACCGCTTTTTCACCGTGCAGCGTCGGAAGCGTAGAGAGGCGAAAGCTGTGCGTTTGCTCGCTCAGGGGGATGCGCAGCTGACCGTCCTGAGGCAGGCGTCGCTCGGCGATATCCAGACCTGCTAATACCTTCAGGCGAGTCACTAAACGGGTGAATTGCAGCGTGGGGTAGTCTGCCAGCGGGTGCAGTACCCCGTCGATACGCAGCCGTACTTGCCCCCGTGTCTCCAGGGGTTCCAGGTGGATGTCAGAGGCGCGTCGCCGCAGCGCATGTAGCAGCAGCTGCTCCAGCTGTGGGGCAGTTTGGGTATCTTCCGTGGCGGGATACAGCGCCTCCTCCTCCTCTGACTGCCGGCGGCTCAGCGGGCGCCACTGGGCATCCAGACCGGTCGCGAAGCGGATGGCCTCCAGCAGCGCGGCGGGCGCCTCGTTCAGCCCGCCGACGATAATGCTGTGCCGATCCTGATGCAGCAGACGGCAGCGATAGCGGCGGCAGAGCCGCTGGAGATCGCTCATGGTCTCTCTCCGTCGTCGGTCTCGCGCAGGACGCTGCGACAGGCCTCCAGCAGCGCGGCGTTATTCTCTTCGCTCTGGCAGCGCTGCTGCCACCGCAGGGTCCCCGCGCGGCGATCCAGCGTTGGCGTTAGCGTCACCCGCAGACCGGCCAGCGTTTGCTGGCCGCTCAGTGAGATAATGCCCGCATCGACGCTCAGGGTGCTGAGGTAGGTCGAGGGCGGAAATGCCGCCAGCCCCAGCTGCGCTTCGCTGCAGGCGGAGAGGCTGCCCTGCTCCAGCGCACAGAGTTCGACCTCGGTGCGGTAGGGGGTGACCGCCTGTAGAACATCCGTCATGGCCGCTTTTTGCAGGTAGCGTTGATAGGCCGGCACGGCGATGGCGCCGAGAATGGCGATGATGGCGATTACGATCATGAGCTCCAGCAGGGTGAAGCCGTGCTGTGATGACATAGACACCTCCACGGGTTGCGTCAGGTGAGTGTGCTTGAGCGAGCCGCGGCCGACGAGTCGCGCCGACGCAGGCTGCGCGCCGCGCCGAGGCTTAGCGGCATCGGTTGCGCCGGTGTCCGTCAGGGGTGCGGCGTATGCTATAGAATGGGGCGTTGCTTTTCAGCGGCTTCTCGCGGAGAGGGGGCGGCGCGAACGACGAATCATGCTACCCTGTAGGCAGTTTGAATCGCGGGAGGTCGCGTTAGTGATGCAATTAGAGCAGGGGTGGCTGACGGGCGCGCGGCGCGTGCCGTCGCCACATTGTGATGCGCGTCCGCAGGGGGAGCTGCCCTCCCTGCTGGTGATCCACAATATCAGTCTGCCTCCGGGAAAGTTCGGCGGTCCCTATATCGACCGCCTGTTCAGCGGTACGCTGGCGTGTGACGATGATCCCTTCTTTGTCGGATTGCAGGGGCTGCGGGTCTCCGCGCACTGCTTGATCCGGCGCGATGGCGAGATTGTCCAGTATGTGCCTTTTGATCGTCGGGCGTGGCATGCCGGCGTATCACGCTATCAAGGGCGCGAGCGCTGTAATGATTTTTCTGTGGGCATTGAGCTGGAGGGGATGGATACGCTGGCGTATACCCCGCCGCAGTATCGGGCGCTGGTAGAGATCAGCGCGCTGTTGATGCGTCACTACCCGATATCACCGACGCGGGTGACCGGCCATAGCGATATCGCCCCCGGGCGTAAAACCGATCCCGGCCCGGCGTTCCGCTGGGATGAGTACCATCGTTTACTGCGGACGGCGTTGGCCGGATCCGTCGCCACCCCCGATCGTCACTGAAGAGAGAGATACCGGAGATGACGTTATTCTCGCTACTGCTGGTTTTGGGCTGGGAGCGGCTGTTTAAGCTGGGGGATCGCTGGCAGCTGGATCGCTGTCTGGTTCCGCTGTTTGCTCGCGTAAAGCGGGTATCGCTGGCCAAAACGCTGCTGCTGCTATTGCTGTGGATGCTGCTGATCGGCGCGCTGCTCCAGGGGATTAAGGGGCTGTTTTTCGGCCTGCCGACGCTGTTGATGTGGGTTTTCATCGGGCTGCTGTGCTTTGGCGCGGGGGCGATTCGCCGCGACTATCGCGCTTATATGAAAGCGGCGCGGCGGGGAGAACAGGATGCGATGACGCAGATGACGGCGGAGCTGGCGCTGATCCCGGGGCTGTCGGCCGATATGCGCCCGGAGATCCGTCTGCGTGAGCTGCAGAGCGTACTGGTGTGGATCAACTATCGCTTCTATCTGGCGCCGCTGTTCTATTTTGTGATAGCCGGGCCCTACGGGCCGGTGGCGCTGGGGGGCTATGCGCTGCTGCGGGCCTATCAGACTTGGCTGAGCCGTCAGGCCGATCCGCTGGCGCGCGCGCAGGCGGGGATCGATCGTCTGCTGCACTGGGTCGACTGGATCCCGGTGCGGCTGGCCGGGATTGCCTACGCTCTGCTGGGGCACGGTGAGCGTGCGCTGCCGGCCTGGCTGGCGTCGCTGGGCGATCTGCGCAGCGGTCAGTACCAGGTATTGACGGGGCTGGCGCAGCTTTCGCTGGCGCGCGATCCGCAGCTGGATGCGTTAAAGACGCCGCTGGCGGCGGTGACGCTGGCGCGGCGCATTACGCTGGTGCTGATCGTGGCGGTGGCGCTGTTGACCATTTATGGCGCGCTGCTCTAGCGGGATTAGTGGCCGCGTGCGATAGGCGAAAAAAAACCGGCGCGAGCGATAGCGCCGGTTTTTTATTTGGAGGCGTCGCGCGTTAGCCGGGGAGGCGTGCGCTGTGCTTCTGCGAACGCTGCTTAATGGCATAGCCGACGGCCAGTACGATCAGCCAGAGCGGGATCAACAGTACCGAAATCTGGATCCCCGGGGTCAGGAACATAATGACCAGGATGGCGGCCATAAACAGCAGGCACAGATAGTTACCCGCCGGGTACCAGAAGGCGCGGAAACGGGGAACCACGCCTTCGCGGTTTTTCTGCGCTCGAAAGCGCAGATGCGCGACGCTGATCATCGCCCAGTTAATCACCAGCGCGGAGACGACCAGCGCCATTAACAGCTCGAAGGCTTTGCCCGGCATCAGGTAGTTAATCAGTACGCACAGCAGGGTGGCCGCCGCCGAGAGGCCGATCGCGACCACCGGGACACCGCGCCCGTCTACCTTGAGCAGCGCCCGCGGGCCATTCCCCTGCTGGGCCAGACCGAACAGCATGCGGCTGTTGCAGTAGACGCAGCTGTTATAGACCGACAGCGCAGCGGTCAGCACCACGATATTGAGGACGGTGGCGACCAGGTTACTGTCCAGCGCATGGAAGATCATGACGAACGGGCTGCCGCCCTCGACCACCTTACCCCAGGGGTAGAGGGAGAGCAGGATAGCCAAAGCGCCGATGTAGAAAATCAGAATACGGTAGATAACCTGATTGGTCGCCTTGGGAATGCTGCGCTGCGGGTCGTCGGCCTCTGCGGCGGTGATCCCAACCAGCTCCAGACCGCCGAAGGAGAACATGATCACCGCCATTGCCATGACCAGCCCCATGACCCCATTGGGGAAGAATCCGCCCTGATCCCACAGGTTACTCACCGAGGCCTCGGGGCCACCGTGCCCGCTGAACAGCAGCCAGCCGCCAAACAGGATCATCCCGATGATGGCGACCACCTTGATGATCGCGAACCAGAACTCCAGCTCGCCGTAGATTTTGACGTTGGCCAGGTTGATGGCGTTGATCAGCAGGAAGAAGACCGCGGCGGATACCCAGGTCGGGATGTCCGGAAACCAGTACTGTACATAGATACCCACGGCCGTTAGCTCGGCCATGGCGACCAGCACATACAGCACCCAGTAGTTCCAGCCGGAGGCAAAACCGGCAAAGTCCCCCCAGTATTTGTAGGCAAAGTGGCTGAATGAGCCGGCCACCGGCTCCTCGACCACCATCTCACCCAGCTGGCGCATGATCAAAAAGGCGATAAATCCGCCGATGGCGTAGCCCAGCAGCACCGATGGCCCGGCCATTTTAATGGTTTGTGCGATCCCCAGAAACAGCCCAGTACCGATGGCGCCGCCTAGGGCGATCAGCTGTATGTGGCGATTCTTCAGGCCACGGTGTAACTGCTCGCCGTGTTGCTCACTCATATCTCTTACCCTCATCCGGCTCTGTTCAGGGGCACTGCCAGCGCCATTCTGTCATTATAATGATACAAAAATCGTAATTTTATTTTTACATCAGGTTCTAATTCAAATCTGTTATTAATCTACCAACGCACTGAGAATAATGGTATGCGCAAAAAAATGCATCCGATTTCTTGTGCCGCTGCGTTTTGGGGCGGAGAAGACGTGCGGGGCCTACGCTGTGGACACTCTGCACATTGGGTGCGCAGAGCGTCCACGCTCGTATCACGATGATGGGCGATATGCGCGTTGACGTATTTCATTTTTATATTCATTTATTTTGCATATAAATGCTTATTATGATTGGCTTTCACGCTTCAGCTCGCGTGAGTCGTCGTGTATAAAACGTTAACTTCGGCCGCGGAAAGGTAAAAAGTAATACCCTTACTTGGTTATCACGCTGGTGTTTTATTGGTTATTGATTGTTAACAAAGACGGCATTTCATGATTTACATCAATAGTTGTATGGACAAGTGGTGAAGATTTTGTTACTTTGAGGTCATGTTTTTGAAATTGGTAATACCAATTTACTTTGCGGTTCTCCGATGAGAACGTCATCTACGCTCAGAGAAGACATTGCCACATGGCCTACAGCAAAATCCGCCAGCCCAAACTATCAGATGTGATCGAACAGCAGTTGGAATATCTGATCCTGGAAGGAACGCTGCGTCCCGGGGAAAAGCTGCCGCCGGAGCGCGAATTGGCGAAGCAGTTCGATGTATCCCGCCCCTCTCTGCGCGAGGCCATTCAGCGTCTCGAAGCCAAAGGGCTGCTGCTGCGCCGTCAGGGCGGTGGCACCTTCGTACAGGCCAATCTCTGGCAAAGCTTTAGCGACCCACTGGCCGAGCTGCTCGCGGCCCACCCGGAATCCCAATACGATCTGTTGGAAACCCGCCATGCCCTGGAGGGGATCGCGGCCTATTATGCTGCGCTGCGCGGCACCGATGAGGATTTTGTTCGTCTGCGCGAGTGTCATCTGGCGATTGAAAGCGCGCAGGCCGCGGGCGATCTGGACGGCGAGGCCGATGCGGTGATGCAGTATCAGGTGGCGGTGACCGAAGCGGCTCATAACGCGGTGCTGCTCCACCTGCTGCGCTGCATGGCGCCGATGCTGGAAAAGAACGTAAAACAGAATTTCGAGCTGCTCTATGCGCGTCGCGAAATGCTGGCCCTGGTCAGCGATCATCGAGCCAGTATCTTTGCGGCCATCATCGCCCGGGAGCCAGAGCGGGCGCGTGAGGCATCACACCGCCATCTGGCCTTTATTGAAGATATTTTGCTGGAGATGAGCCGCGAGCACAGCCGCCGCGAGCGCTCGCTGCGGCTGCTCCAGCAGCGTAAGGATTGAAAATTGGTTCGCGCGTAGCCCTCCGGGGCGCGCGCGCCGATGTTAACACTAGGCAACTCACCGATTGGGCCTGTCTTCGTGCGTTTTGACCGCAGAGCGCAGGAAGACAGGCTCCAGACAACCCATTTAGACAGATAAGGAATACCACCATGTCAGATCGTTTACTTAATGACGTGGATCCGATCGAAACCCGCGATTGGCTGCAGGCGATAGAATCGGTCATCCGTGAAGAAGGCGTAGAGCGCGCGCAGTATCTGATCGATCAGGTACTGAATTCCGCCCGTCAGGGCGGCGTTAATCTGCCTTCCGCTGCGCTGGCCCACAATTACGTGAACACCATTGCTCCGGAAGATGAGCCGGCCTATCCGGGGAATCTGGAGCTGGAGCGTCGTATCCGCATCGCCATGCGTTGGAATGCGGTGATGATCGTCCTGCATGCGTCGAAGAAAGATCTGGAGCTGGGCGGTCACATGGCCTCCTATCAGTCTTCTGCGACGGTGTATGAAGTGTGCTTTAACCATTTCTTCCGCGCCCGTAACCAGAAGGACGGCGGCGATCTGGTCTACTTCCAGGGCCATATCTCTCCGGGGATCTACGCGCGCGCCTTCCTGGAAGGACGCCTGACCGAGGAGCAGCTGAATAACTTCCGTCAGGAGGTTCACGGCACGGGGCTCTCTTCTTACCCGCATCCGAAGCTGATGCCGGAGTTCTGGCAGTTCCCGACCGTTTCCATGGGTCTGGGGCCGTTGGGGGCGATTTATCAGGCTAAGTTCCTGAAATACCTGAATCACCGCGGTCTGAAAGACACCACGGCGCAGCGCGTTTACGCCTTCCTCGGCGACGGTGAGATGGATGAGCCGGAATCCAAGGGCGCCATCACCATCGCTACCCGCGATAAGCTGGACAACCTGTGCTTCGTCATTAACTGCAACCTGCAGCGTCTGGATGGCCCGGTGACGGGGAACGGCAAGATCATCAACGAACTGGAAGGCATCTTCGCCGGTGCGGGCTGGAACGTGATCAAGGTGATTTGGGGCTCCCGCTGGGATGCGCTGCTGCGTAAAGATACCAGCGGTAAGCTGATCCAACTGATGAATGAAACCCTGGACGGCGACTACCAAACCTTCAAGTCAAAGAATGGCGCCTATGTGCGTGAACACTTCTTTGGCCGTTATCCGGAAACCGCGGCGCTGGTCAAGGATATGTCTGACGATGAGATCTGGGCGCTGAACCGCGGCGGCCACGATCCGAAGAAAGTCTACGCCGCCTTTAAGAAAGCCGAAGAGACCAAAGGTCAGCCGACGGTGATCCTGGTGCATACCATCAAGGGCTATGGCATGGGCGACACCGCCGAAGGCAAAAACATCGCTCACCAGGTTAAGAAGATGAACATGGATGGCGTGCGCCATTTCCGCGATCGCTTCAACGTGCCGGTGGCCGATGCCGATCTGGAGAAGCTGCCGTACGTCACCTTTGACGCCGACTCCGAAGAGGCGCGCTATCTGCATGAGCGTCGCGCCGCGCTGCAGGGCTATGTCCCGACCCGTAGCCCGACCTTTAGCGAGCGTCTAGAACTGCCGGCGCTGGAGGACTTCTCCGCCCTGCTGGAAGAGCAGAACAAAGAGATTTCGACCACCATCGCCTTCGTACGTGCGTTGAACGTAATGCTGAAGAACAAGTCCATCAAGGATCGTCTGGTGCCGATCATCGCTGACGAAGCGCGTACCTTCGGTATGGAAGGGCTGTTCCGTCAGATTGGGATCTATAGCCCGAACGGCCAGCGCTACACCCCGCAGGATCGCGAGCAGGTGGCCTACTACAAAGAAGACGAGAAAGGACAGATTCTGCAGGAGGGGATCAACGAGCTGGGCGCCGGGGCCTCTTGGCTGGCGGCAGCGACCTCTTACAGCACTAACGATCTGCCGATGATCCCGTTCTACATCTACTACTCCATGTTCGGCTTCCAGCGCATCGGCGACCTGTGCTGGGCGGCGGGCGACCAGCAGGCGCGCGGTTTCCTGATCGGCGGCACCTCTGGACGCACCACCCTGAACGGGGAAGGTCTGCAGCACGAAGATGGCCACAGCCATATTCAGTCCCTGACTATCCCGAACTGCATCTCCTACGATCCGGCCTATGCCTATGAAGTGGCCGTGATCATGCACGACGGTCTGGAGCGCATGTACGGTGAGAAGCAGGAGAACGTGTACTACTACATCACCACGCTGAACGAAAACTACCACATGCCGGCGATGCCGCAGGGCGTTGAAGAGGGCATCCGCCGCGGGATCTACAAGCTGGATACGCAGTCCGGCGATAAGGGCAAGGTCCAGCTGCTGGGCTCCGGCTCCATGCTGCGCCACGTCCGCGAGGCCGCGCGTATTCTGTCTGAAGAGTATGGCGTTGGCAGCGATGTGTACAGCGTGACCTCCTTCACCGAGCTGGCGCGCGATGGCCAGGACTGCGAGCGTTGGAACATGCTGCATCCGCTGGAGACCCCGCGCGTACCGTACATCGCTCAGGTGATGAACGATGCGCCGGCCGTGGCGTCTACCGACTATATGAAACTGTTTGCCGAGCAGGTACGTACCTATGTTCCGGCCAGCGATTACCGCGTGCTGGGCACCGATGGCTTCGGCCGCTCCGACAGCCGTGAAAACCTGCGTCACCACTTTGAGGTCGATGCCTCCTACGTGGTGGTGGCGGCACTGGGTGAACTGGCAAAACGCGGGGAGATCGCCGCTTCCGTGGTGGCGGACGCCATCGGCAAGTTCAATATCGATCCGGAAAAAGTAAACCCGCGTCTGGCATAAGAGGTACGGAATAATGGCAATTGCAATCAATGTACCGGACATCGGTGCGGATGAAGTAGAAGTCACTGAAATTCTGGTGAAAGTCGGTGACCGGGTTGATGCGGAGCAGTCTCTGATTACCGTTGAAGGCGACAAGGCTTCAATGGAGGTCCCCTCGCCGCAGGCCGGCGTTATCAGCGCTATCAAGGTTGCGGTGGGCGATAAGGTCACGACCGGCTCTCTGATCATGGAGTTCGAGGCGGCCGATGCCGCTGCGGCCCAGCCGGCGGCCCAAGTGCAACCGGCAGCGGCTCCGGCTCAGGCCGCCGCTGCACAGGTGCGTGACGTTCAGGTGCCGGATATCGGTGGCGATGAAGTGGAAGTCACCGAGATCCTGGTGAAGGTCGGCGACAGCGTTAGCGCTGAACAGTCGCTGATCACCGTCGAAGGCGATAAAGCCTCGATGGAGGTGCCGGCGCCGTTCGCCGGGGTGGTTCAATCCATCGCTATCGCCACCGGAGACAAGGTGAAGACCGGTTCGCCGATCATGACCTTTAGCATCGCGGGCGCCGCCTCTCCGGCCCCGACAGCGGCGGCCGTCGCGCCTGCCGCGCCGGTGGCCCAGGCTGCCGCCAGCCAGCCGGTCAGCGTGCCGGATATCGGCGGTGATGAGGTTGAAGTCACCGAAATTCTGGTCAAGGTGGGCGACAGCGTCAGCGCTGAACAGTCGCTGATCACCGTCGAAGGCGATAAGGCTTCGATGGAGGTGCCGGCGCCGTTTGCCGGGGTTGTCAGCGCCATCGCAGTCAGCGTGGGCGATAAGGTGAAAACCGGCTCGCCGATCATGACCTTCAGCGTGGCGGGCAGCGCGCCTGCGCCGTCGGCATCTGCGCCAGCGACCGCGGCGCCGGTAAGTGCGCCAGCCACCTCCGCGGCTGCAGCGCTTGCGGCGGTACAGACGACGAGCGAGTTCACCGAAAACGCCGCCTATGTGCATGCGACGCCGGTGATCCGCCGTCTGGCGCGTGAGTTTGGCGTTAACCTGGCCAAGGTAAAAGGCAGCGGGCGTAAGGGCCGCATTCTGCGCGAAGACGTACAGACCTATGTCAAAGAGCTGATTAAGCGCGCTGAAACCGCGCCAGCGGCGGCAACCGGGGGCTCTTTGCCGGGTCTGCTGCCGTGGCCGAAGGTGGACTTCAGCAAGTTCGGCGAGGTGGAAGAGGTTGAGCTGGGGCGTATTCAGAAGATCTCCGGCGCCAACCTGCACCGCAACTGGGTGATGATCCCGCATGTCACCCAGTTTGATGAGACCGATATCACCGAGGTGGAAGCGTTCCGCAAACAGCAGAACGTGGAGTCCGAGAAGCGCAAGCTGGGGGTTAAAATTACCCCGCTGGTGTTTATCATCAAGGCGGCGGCCAAGGCGTTAGAGGCGATGCCGCGCTTTAACAGCTCCCTGTCTGAGGATGCCCAGCGTCTGACGCTGAAGAAGTACATCAACATCGGCGTCGCGGTCGATACGCCGAACGGCCTGGTGGTTCCGGTGCTGCGCGACGTCAACAAGAAGGGCATCATCGAGCTGTCGCGCGATCTGGCGGAGATCTCAGCCAAGGCGCGCGCCGGCAAGCTGACCGCCGCGGACATGCAGGGCGGCTGCTTCACTATCTCCAGCCTGGGCGGTATCGGCGGCACGGCGTTTACGCCGATCGTCAACGCACCGGAGGTGGCGATCCTGGGGGTATCCAAGTCGTCGATGAAGCCGGTATGGAATGGGAAAGAGTTTGCGCCGCGCCTGATGCTGCCGCTGGCGCTCTCCTATGACCATCGGGTGATCGACGGTGCCGACGGCGCCCGCTTTATCAGCTTCATCAACAGCGTGATGTCCGACATCCGCCGCCTGGTGATGTAAGCCGAGGGCCGGCGCATGCGCCGGCCTTTTTCTTGAATTCGCGGTATGGCGGGCGCTGGCTCGCGTCAGCCATACCGCCAGAGACAGACGTCGGCGGATCATCCCTTTACAGAATTATTAACATTTCTGTAAACTGTGGGACGCGACGGGTGTCCCGGCGGAGGCCGCGGCGCCGCGGTGATATCAGCCCGTGGGGCGGCGGACGGTCGGTCTGGATGCCATAGCGGTGCATCCACGCCGCCGGAAAAACAATAAAGAGGTCATGATGAGTACTGAAATCAAAACTCAGGTCGTGGTACTTGGGGCGGGCCCGGCAGGGTATTCTGCGGCGTTCCGCTGCGCGGATTTAGGGCTGGAAACCGTGATTGTCGAGCGTTACTCCACCCTGGGCGGGGTGTGCCTGAACGTCGGCTGTATCCCCTCCAAGGCCCTGCTGCACGTGGCTAAAGTGATTGAAGAGGCCAAGGCGCTGGCGGAGCACGGTATCGTGTTCGGCGAGCCGAAGACCGACATTGACAAGATCCGCACCTGGAAAGAGAAGGTGATCGGTCAGCTGACCGGCGGCCTGGCCGGTATGGCTAAAGGCCGTAAGGTGCGGGTGGTCAACGGGCTGGGTAAGTTTACCTCGGCCAACACCCTGACTGTTGACGGGGAAGCCGGGCAGACGGTGATCCACTTTGATAATGCGATCATCGCCGCCGGTTCTCGCCCCATCCAACTGCCGTTTATCCCCCATGACGATCCGCGCGTATGGGATTCGACCGACGCGCTGGCCCTGAACAGCGTGCCGCAGCGCCTGCTGGTGATGGGCGGCGGGATTATCGGCCTGGAGATGGGGACGGTATATCATGCGCTGGGTTCCGAGATCGACGTGGTTGAAATGTTCGATCAGGTGATCCCGGCCGCCGATAAGGACGTGGTAAAAGTCTTTACCAAGCGTATCGGCAAACGCTTTAACCTGATGCTGGAGACCAAGGTCACCGCCGTGGAGGCCCGAGAAGACGGGATCTATGTTTCCATGGAAGGCAAGAAGGCTCCGGCAGAGGCACAGCGTTATGACGCTGTGCTGGTGGCCATCGGCCGCGTGCCGAACGGTAAGCTGATCGACGCCGGTCTGGCCGGGGTTGAGGTGGATGAGCGCGGCTTTATTCACGTGGATAAGCAGCTGCGTACCAATGTGCCGCACATCTTCGCCATCGGCGATATCGTCGGTCAGCCGATGCTGGCGCACAAAGGGGTTCACGAGGGGCACGTTGCCGCCGAGGTGATCGCCGGGATGAAGCACTACTTCGATCCGAAGGTGATCCCTTCTATCGCCTATACCGAGCCAGAGGTTGCATGGGTCGGTCTGACGGAAAAAGAGGCGCGCGAGAAAGGGATCAGCTACGAAACCGCCACCTTCCCGTGGGCGGCCTCGGGGCGCGCCATCGCCTCTGACTGTGCCGACGGCATGACCAAGCTTATCTTCGACAAAGAGTCCCACCGCATCATCGGCGGGGCGATTGTCGGCACCAACGGCGGCGAGCTGCTCGGTGAAATCGGTCTGGCGATCGAGATGGGCTGCGATGCGGAGGATATTGCCCTGACGATTCATGCCCACCCGACCCTGCATGAGTCGGTTGGCCTGGCGGCGGAAGTCTACGAAGGTAGCATCACCGACCTGCCGAATCCGAAGGCGAAGAAAGCGTCGCGTTGAGTGAGCGCCAGTAAAAACGGCTCCCTACTGCGGGAGCCGTTTTTTTTTGCCAGTCGCTGCCGTCAGTCATACCGAAAGCCGATAAAAAAGGCGAGGGCCGGTATGCAGATCCCCAGTCCCAGTGAGCAGAGAAAGTAGTTCATTCCCCACAGAAAGCCGTCGTGATCCAGCATTTCCTGCCCGTTAAGGCCGCTGTCCAGCGCCAGCGCGTTTTCGCTGTGGCTGAGGTCGATAAGATAACACAGCGCGCCGACGGCCAGTATTAGGGAGAGGATTTGCAGCAGGGTCAGGCAGCGCGAGTGCGTGGTCGTCAATGACATCGTCGCCTCCCAGGCCGCTGAAAGCGTGGCATGATACAGAAAAATCACCGAGGGTAAACGTAAAACAGGTCAGATCTGTGCGTTAATCGTACGTTTTTGCCCGGCCAAAAGTGGTTTTATGCGCTTATGTTGCTTTTTTGTAAACCGTTTAACACGGTGGCTAAATGCTGATATGCTGAAAAGGCTATCCGGGTATCCGACAGGCGGTCAGGCGATGGGTTAGGGCACGGCACGCTACCGGCATCCCGGTATCTACAATGACAATGAGAGCGAGGAGTCGAGTCGTGCTAAAAGAATACCGTGAGCACGTCGCCGAGCGGGCGGCCCTGGGTGTGGTTCCTAAGCCGCTGGACGCGGCGCAGATGGCAGCGCTGGTTGAGCTGCTTAAGTCACCGCCGGCGGGCGAGGAGGCCCTGCTGCTGGATCTCTTGACCAACCGGGTACCGCCGGGCGTTGATGAGGCGGCCTATGTGAAGGCGGCCTTCTTGGCCGCGCTGGTGAAGGGCGAGGCCCACTCGCCGTTGGTCAGCGCCGCCAAGGCGCTGGAGCTGCTGGGAACAATGCAGGGTGGCTATAACATTCATCCGCTGATTGAGGCGCTGGATAACGCGGCGCTGGCGCCGATCGCCGTCGGCGCACTGTCCCATACTCTGCTGGTCTTCGATAGCTTCCACGACGTTGAGCAGCGCGCGCGCGCCGGGAATGCGTTTGCCCGCCAGGTGCTGCAGTCCTGGGCCGATGCCGAATGGTTCCTGTCCCGTCCGGCGCTGGCGGACACGCTGACGGTGACGGTCTTCAAGGTCAGCGGTGAAACCAATACCGACGACCTGTCCCCGGCGCAGGATGCCTGGTCCCGCCCCGATATTCCGCTGCACGCGCTGGCGCTGCTGAAGAACCCGCGCGACGGCATCATCCCGGATCAGCCCGGCGCCGTGGGGCCGATCCGTCAGCTGCAGACGCTGGCCGAGCAGGGATACCCGCTGGCCTACGTCGGCGATGTGGTGGGCACCGGCTCCTCGCGTAAATCGGCGACCAACTCGGTGCTGTGGCTGATGGGGGAGGACATCCCCTTCGTGCCCAATAAGCGGGCCGGTGGCGTCGTGCTGGGCGGTAAAATCGCGCCGATCTTCTTTAACACCATGGAGGATGCCGGTGCGCTGCCGATCGAGGTGGACGTCAGCCAGCTGCAGACCGGTGAGGTTATCGATATCTACCCCTATCGGGGGGAGATCCGCCGTCATGCCGACGGTGCCCTGCTGGCGACCTTTGCCCTGAAGACCGAGGTATTGCTGGATGAAGTGCGCGCCGGCGGGCGTATTCCGCTGATCATCGGCCGGGCGCTGACGGCGCGCGCGCGCGAGGCGCTGGATCTTCCGCCCAGCGATGTCTTCCGCCAGCCCAAAGCGGTCAGCGACAGCGGCAAGGGATATACCCTGGCGCAAAAAATGGTGGGGCGCGCCTGCGGCGTAGCCGGCGTACGTCCAGGCCAATACTGCGAACCGCGGATGGCCTCCGTCGGCTCGCAGGATACCACTGGCCCGATGACGCGTGATGAGTTGAAGGATCTGGCCTGCCTGGGTTTTTCCGCCGATCTGGTGATGCAGTCCTTCTGTCACACGGCTGCCTATCCCAAGCCTATCGATGTGCAGACGCACCACACGCTGCCTGACTTCATTATGAACCGGGGCGGGGTGGCGCTGCGTCCAGGCGATGGCATCATCCACTCCTGGCTGAACCGAATGCTGCTGCCGGACACCGTGGGTACCGGCGGCGACTCCCATACCCGCTTCCCTATCGGGATCTCGTTCCCGGCAGGATCCGGCCTGGTGGCATTTGCCGCCGCGACCGGGGTGATGCCGCTGGATATGCCGGAGTCCGTTTTGGTGCGTTTTAAAGGGCAGATGCAGCCGGGGATCACCCTGCGCGATCTGGTCCATGCCATCCCCTATCACGCGATCCAGCAGGGGCTGCTGACCGTCGAGAAGCAGGGGAAGAAGAACATCTTCTCTGGACGGATCCTGGAGATCGAAGGGCTGCCGCAGCTGAAGGTCGAGCAGGCCTTTGAGCTGGCCGATGCCTCGGCGGAGCGTTCGGCGGCCGGCTGCACCATTAAGCTGGATCGTGAGCCGATCGTGGAGTATCTGCAGTCCAATATCGTGCTGCTCCGCTGGATGATCGCCGAGGGCTACGGCGATCGCCGTACCCTGGAGCGCCGCATCCGCGCCATGGAGAAGTGGCTGGACGATCCGCAGCTGCTGGAGGCGGACGGTGACGCCGAGTATGCCGCGGTGATCGAGATCGATCTCGACGCGATTAAAGAGCCTATTCTGTGCGCCCCCAACGATCCGGACGATGCGCGTCTGCTGTCACAGGTGGCCGGGGCGAAGATCGATGAGGTCTTTATTGGCTCCTGTATGACCAATATTGGCCACTTCCGCGCCGCCGGTAAGCTGCTTGATAGCCATCAGGGTCAGCTGCCGACGCGGCTGTGGGTGGCGCCGCCGACCCGTATGGACGCCGCGCAGCTGACGGAGGAGGGGTACTACAGCGTGTTCGGCAAGAGCGGCGCGCGCGTTGAGATCCCAGGCTGTTCCCTGTGCATGGGCAACCAGGCGCGGGTGGCCGACGGGGCGACGGTGGTATCGACGTCGACGCGTAACTTCCCGAACCGCCTCGGCACCGGCGCTAACGTCTATTTGGCATCGGCCGAGCTGGCGGCGGTGGCGGCCCTGCTGGGTCAGCTGCCGGACGTCGCGCAGTATCAGCAGTTTATGGCGAAGGTGGGGGCGTCGGCGGCAGACACCTACCGCTATCTCAACTTTAATCGCCTGACGCCATACACCGAGAAGGCCGGGCAGGTGATCTTCCAGACCGCGGTGTAATCGCGCCCCCAGGGCTTTCGCGGGGGAGTCCGTCTGTGCGGACTCCCCCTTTTTATGGGTGTTACATAGCCTTGCATGGGGTCGACATAACTTGACGTTTAACCTCGTAACCTAACGCTATTGTGCCGATCCTGGGGGAGTGGAGATGAAAAAAGGCTGGATGGATCAACTGCAGTCGCTGCTGGGCGACACTAAGCGCGGCAGCGGCGGCGACGGGCTGGGTAAACTGCTGGCACCGGCGGCGCTCGGTGGCTTGGCCGGCGTGCTGCTGGGGAATAAATCCGTGCGTAAGCAGGCGGGCAAGCTGGGTAAGAACGCCCTGCTGCTCGGCGGCGGCGCGGCGATCGGCGCCCTGCTGTGGAATAAATACCGCGAGCGGGTGCGGGAGACTCACCGCGATGAGCCGCAGTACGGCCAGCGGAGCGCGCAGCCCGATGCGCGCGCGCGGCGTCTGGTGCAGGCGTTGGTGTTTGCCGCGAAAAGCGACGGCCACATTGATGCTCGGGAGCAGCAGGCCATCGACGATGCCCTGACGCGCCTGGCGCTGGGCGATGAGGCGCGCGAGTGGGTGCGCCAGGCGTTGGATCGTCCTCTCGATCCGCATCTGCTGTCCCGTGAGGTGCAGGACGAAGAGGAGGCGCTGGAGATTTATGCTGTGAGCTGTACGGTCATCGACATCGACCATTTTATGGAGCGCAGTTACCTGGATGCGCTGGCGCAGGCGCTGGGCATTCCATCGGACGTGGCGCAGGGCCTGGAGCGTAATATTGGCGCCGGGAGCGCATAGCGCAGGGCATCCCGCGCCTATTGACCCTCTGGGGCTTTTTTGCTGAAATCGCTCGCCACACAGCGCGGAGACCCAGTCTCCGCGTTATTTTTTGCAGATTGCGAGCCGGATTTCAGGTCGCATCGTGGCGCTGGGTTACACTGAAAAAGAGTCCCCTGATGGGGCAGAGAGGGAGGGCTGGCTGTGGATTATGAATTTCGCCATGATATTGGAGGCCAGGTGATCGCGCTGTTTTCGATGGGACATGAGGCCGTCGGGCACTGGCTTAACGAAGAGGTCAAAGGGGATTTGGCGCTGCTGTCGCGCATCGAGCAGGAGGCCGCGGCGCTGAAGGGCAGCGAACGGCAGTGGCAGCTAGAGGGGCATGAGTACACCCTGTGGCTGGACAGTGAAGAGGTGATGGTGCGCGCTAACCAGTTGGCGCTGGAGGGCGATGAGCTGGATGACGGCATGCGCTATTACGATGAGGAGAGCCTCTCGCTGTGCGGGCTGGAGGATTTTCTACAGGTGCTGGCGCGCTACCGCAGTTTTATTCAGCAGCGCTAATCGCGGCGGGCCGTCGCGCTCGTCCGGCGGCTGGCGCTCCAGCACAGCAATGATCCCAACACCACCAGCAGCACGCCGGACCACAGGCTGCTCGGGGTCGGCGCCGCCAGCCACAGCGCGGCAATGGCAATGGACAGCAGCGGCGTAAAGTAAGAGAGGGCGGCGACCAGGGTGGCGTTGCCCTTTTTCATGGCCTGATCCCAGCACAGATAGGCGATGGCGGTGCTGCTGCTCATCAGCAGCAGTTCGCCCAGCGCCGCGCGGGTGATGCGCAGCGGAGGCTGCGGCGTCAGCAGCCATAGCAGCCACAGGCACAGGGCCGTCATCAAGAGAAACAGCGGCAGGGCGCCGCGGCTGGGCTGATAGTAGCGCAGCAGGTTGGAGTAGATGGCCCAGGCAAAGGCGGCGCCGAAGGCCAGGGCGTAGGCCAGCGGATTGCCGCTCAGATTGCGGTACAGGGCGACGGGATCGACGCCGGCGTCTCCGCCGACGACCCAGACGACGCCGCTGAAGGCCAGCAGCGCGCCGGGCCAGAGCCACCAGCGTACGCGCAGCCCCAGCAGCGGGACGGCGAACAGCAGCGTCAGGCTAGGCCACAGGTAGTTGATCAGCCCCAGCTCCAGCGTCTGGGCTCGGTTATCCGCCAGGCCGATGGCCAGAGCGAAGGCCACCATATAGAACACAAACAGGGTGCCGCAGCCGAACAGGTATCCCGCTCGCTGGCCGCGTACGGCGGGCTTTCCCGCTGCGCACCATACCAGCAGGCCGCTCAGGGAGTAGATAGCGGCACCCGCGGCGGTCGGGCCCAGGGTCTCCGCCAGGCTGCGCGTCAGGGCGACGCTCATGCTCCACAGCAGAATGGCGCACACGCCCAGTAACGTCGCTCGGTGTTTCATGGCCATCCTCCCTGTTGTGCCCAGGCGCTGACTGTAACATGTTTATGTTATCTGGCGCAGGAGGAGGCGAGGTGAAATGATTTCACATAGGCGGGCGTGCGGTGAACGCCTGGCGGCGTATCGCGCGCCGGCGCGTGATCAGTTAGCGTAGGCTAGCAGGCCCAGCGAATCGCGGGCCAGGTATTTGCACTTGGTTTCCACCGGCATGGCGATGCGGCTTAAATCGTGGTAGCTCTCTTCACCCAGCTTTTTCATCTTCTTGGTGTTGTAATTACTCATATCCCAGCCGTTACGGCTGGCAAAGAAGACAATCGCCCGCTTAATCTGATTGTTGGGGAGGTCGTGGTAGCCACAGTCATTTTTTAAATAGACGAAAATGGCGGTTAAATCAGCCAGATCTTCCGCCTGCATCTCATCCAGCGCCCGACTGGAGGTCGTGATACTCAGTAAGCCCAACAATAGCACTAGCAGAGAGGTTTTTTTCATACCGGAAAACACGATTTGTTATTGTGCTATGACGGTATCATATTTCATCGGTATGACTACAGTCTGATATTCACTTTTAATATGTAATTGGGACGGATTCTATGCCATGCGAGCCGCGGGTATGTCGGAGGGCTTTTCGTACCTTAGGGCGGCAGACCCGTTTAAGTAGCCCCCTCGGCCTGCTATACTCTGCGCCCTTAACAAACCGCGCTGTGTTGTGCCGTGGAGTGGAGTCATCCGCCGGGCGCAGGACAGATTGATTTTGCCGTCCGCCCACGCGACGGCACGCACGCAGGGTAAAAGCGATGAAACATACCGTAGAAGTCATGATCTCTGAACAAGAGATCAAGGCACGCGTAGCTGAACTGGGACGCCAGATCTCCGATCATTACCGTAACAGTGGCAAAGAGCTGGTGCTGGTGGGGCTGCTGCGCGGCTCCTTCATCTTTATGGCCGATTTGTGCCGCCAGATCAGCGTACCGCATGAAGTCGACTTTCTGACGGCCTCCAGCTATGGCAACGCCATGAACAGCTCCCGTGATGTCAAGATCCTCAAGGATCTGGATGAGGATATCCGCGATAAGGATGTCCTGATCGTTGAAGATATCATCGACTCCGGCAATACCCTGAGCAAGGTGCGCGAGCTGTTTAGCCTGCGTGGCCCGAACTCATTGGCTATCTGCACGCTGCTGGACAAACCGAGCCGTCGCGAGGTCGCGGTTCCGGTGGAGTATATCGGCTTCTCGATCCCCGACGAATTCGTGGTGGGCTTTGGTATCGACTACGCTCAGCGCTATCGCTATCTGCCCTATATCGGCAAAGTTACCATGCTGGAAGAGTAACGCCGACGGCGGTGAAAAAGGCGACCTCGGGTCGCCTTTTTGCTGTGCGCACGGTCATCTGTACGGAAATTGCGCCGGCCGGTGAATAATTAATTCGTTGACCGGACAGCGTTTTTTTATTAACCCGCGCGGATTAGCCTTCCTGGTTCTGCTGCTGTAGCAGCTTAGCCATGGCGTTGCGGTAGCGCACTTCCAGACTCTCACGGCTGATGGTGGTAATGTCCAGATCGTGCAAACGCCCGTCCTGCAGACCATAGACCCAGCCATGGATCATCACCTTCTGCCCGCGTTTCCACGCCGACTGCAGAATGGTGGAGTGGCCTAAATTGTAGACCTGCTCAATCACGTTCAGCTCGCACAGCGTATCCATGCGTTTTTCCGGCGGCAGTTCGCCCAGCAGGGTGCTGTGCTTGTACCAGATATCGCGAATATGCAGCAGCCAGTTGTCGATAAGCCCCAGCTCTGGATTGGTGACGGCGGCTTCGACGCCGCCGCAGCCCAGGTGACCACAGATGATGATGTGCTCAACCTGCAGCACGTCGACCGCATACTGCACCACCGAGAGGCAGTTCAGGTCGGTATGGATCACCAGATTGGCGACGTTGCGGTGTACAAATAGCTCCCCCGGCTGTAGACCGGTCAACTGCTCCGCCGGCACCCGGCTATCCGAACAGCCAATCCACAGAAAGCGCGGACGCTGGGACTCTGCCAGCTTGGCGAAGAAGGTCGGATTATCCTCCTTTACCTGCTGTGACCATGCCTGGTTGTTGGCGATCAGTTTCTCGATTTCTTTCATGAAGGTTAATCAGCTGTAACGGGAAAGAGGCCTAATATAGGCCAATCCACGGGCTTTGGAAATCGGAACAGTGGGCCACGCGGGCGTTTACTCGATGCTGAACCCGACGCCGTGGTGCGCATTGAGCGGGATATCGTGGGGCGTGATCCGCTGCAGTTTGGCCCGTAGCGTCTTGATATGGCGCTCGACGCTGCGTTCGCCGCCCTTCTCATTCAGCGGACGCAGCAGATCGTTCAGCTGGCTGCGGGAGAACACCTTTCCCCGTCCCTGGAGCAGCGTTTTCAGCAGCAGGTATTCGCAGTGGTTCAGCTGCAGGGCATGGCCAAAATAGTGGGCGCAGCCGCGGCTATCGTTGAGGGTAAAGTTGCCATAGCACTCCAGGCGGGTCGCCTTGGCACCGATCTTTTCCGGATGCGGCAGCAGCGTACGCATACGCACGCAGATTTCACGGGCGGAAAAGGGGGGGAGAATGACGGCGCTGTGCGGCAGCGCGGCAGCGCTGACCTGCGATGCTTCCTCGGGGGCGCTGGCCAGAAAGAGCAGCGGCAGCGCGGGATGGCGCTCCTGCAGGTGGCGTCCCAACGCCAGACCGCTGCCGTCGGGCAGCGTTAGCTGAATGATAGCCAAATGCGGGGTTTGCTGTTTAAGGGCGTCAAGGGCGGGCTGGATATGGTTAAACCAGCATACGTTAAACCCTTCCGTTTCCAGCGTATAGATCAGCGGGTCAGCGGCGGTGGCCCGATCTTCGATAAGCCAAATTAACGGTGGCACAGGATGTCTTCCACGACAGGATGAATCGTTGCATCATAGCAAAGTCGACCCGCCAGTGGCAGCAGGTGATTTCAGACAACACGCCATGTAACATATAATCATGCAGAGAGAACCCGTGGGGGGAGCCGTTTTGCCGCGCCCTAGGGGTATCTGCGTGCACCGCGCTGCGTCCAAGGCAAAACGCTTGATGTAAGGTTAACCCATCGCCATGACGAATGCTCTTGAGCTATCTCAGCTTACCAAAACCTATGCCGGCGGCGTGCAGGCGCTGCGCGGCATCGATTTAACCGTAGAGGCCGGTGATTTTTATGCGCTGCTGGGGCCAAACGGGGCAGGAAAATCCACCACCATTGGCATTATCAGCTCGCTGGTGAATAAGAGCGGCGGGCAGGTCAGCGTATTTGGCTATGATATTGACCGCGATCTGGTCAATGCTAAACGCCAGCTGGGGCTGGTGCCGCAGGAGTTTAACTTTAACCCGTTTGAGACCGTATTACAGATCGTGGTGAATCAGGCCGGTTACTACGGCGTGACGCGCCGCGAGGCGATGCAGCGCGCCGAGCGCTACCTGAGTCAGCTGGATCTGTGGCAAAAGCGCAATGAACGCGCGCGGATGCTGTCGGGGGGGATGAAGCGCCGCCTGATGATCGCCCGCGCCCTGATGCATCAGCCAAAGCTTTTGATCCTGGATGAGCCGACGGCCGGGGTCGATATTGAGCTGCGCCGGGCGATGTGGGGATTTCTAAAAGAGCTCAACGCCCAGGGAACCACGATTATTTTGACCACCCACTACCTGGAAGAGGCGGAGATGCTGTGCCGTAACATCGGCATCATCCAGCACGGCCTGCTGATAGAGAACACCTCGATGAAGGCGCTGCTGGCGCAGCTGAAGTCGGAGACCTTCATCCTCGACCTGGCGGCCAAAAGTCCGCTGCCCCATCTGGAGGGATATCAGCACCGGCTGTGTGATACCACGACGCTGGAGGTGGAAGTCCTGCGCGAGCAGGGACTTAATGGGGTATTCAGCCAGCTGAGCGCCCAGGGAGTCCAGGTGCTCAGCATGCGCAATAAGGCCAATCGGCTGGAGGAGCTGTTTGTGTCGTTGCTCAACGGTGAACAGGAGAAGCAGTCATGAGGCGTTTGTACTGGGTGGCGCTGTGCAGCATCTGGAGCAAGGAGGTTCACCGTTTCGGCCGCATCTGGGTGCAGACGCTGGTGCCGCCGGTGATCACCATGACGCTGTATTTCATTATTTTTGGAAACCTGATCGGTTCGCGCATCGGTGAGATGCACGGATTCAGCTACATGCAGTTCATCGTGCCCGGGCTTATCATGATGTCGGTGATCACCAACGCCTATGCCAACGTGGCCGCATCGTTCTTCAGCGCCAAGTTTCAGCGCAGCATTGAGGAACTGCTGGTGGCGCCGGTGCCGACCCATGTGATCATCGCCGGTTACGTGGGCGGTGGCGTGGCGCGCGGGGTCTGCGTCGGCTTTCTGGTTACGCTGGTCTCGCTGTTCTTCGTGCCGCTGGTGGTAAACAGCTGGCTGGCGGTGGTGATGACCCTGCTGTGCACGGCGGTGCTGTTCGCCCTTGGCGGGCTGATCAACGCAGTGTATGCGCGCACCTTTGACGATATCAGCCTGGTGCCGACCTTCGTGCTGACGCCGCTGACCTATCTCGGCGGGGTCTTTTACGCCCTGAGTCTGCTGCCGCCGTTCTGGCAGGTGGTCTCCAAGCTTAACCCCATCGTGTATATGATCAGCGGGTTCCGCTACGGCTTTCTGGGCATTCACGATGTGCCGCTGGCGCAGACGTTTGCCGTTCTGTTGGGATTCATTGCGGTGCTGTATCTTATGGCCTGGTACCTGATTGAGCGGGGGCGCGGCCTGCGCAGCTGATCGCGCGGTATCATACGGCACCTACCGTATATCCTGGAGACGGTGCCGTAAAATTCATCATTTCTGTCTAACCTCACACTCCTGAACCGCCGTTATCACCGATTGCTGCCTGCGCTGCCGTTTCCTGTTACACCATCATCATCAAGGGTGCTTATGCTCGACCGGTGCGCCGGTGGGCGGTGATGAGAGGATAGACTGCATGCTGGGGATCGTATTCGCCGGACACAGCGGCTTTAGCAGCGGAATGCTGAAGGCCTTAACCCATCTGCAGGGGGCCCGTCCGCCCCAGTGCGTGGGCGTGGAGTACAGCGACGGCGTGAGCGCCAACATGCTCAGCCGTATGATGTGCGATGCGCTGCATCAGGTGGACAGCGGCGATGGCGTGGTGATCGTGACGGATATTCTCGGCGCCCCGCCGTTTCGCGCCGCGGCGCTAATGTGTCATAAACATCCGCACTGTGAGGTGGTGGTCGGGGTGAGCCTGTCGGCGCTCGCGGCGCTGTGGCCGCAGCGTACGCAGAGCGACGCCGCCGTGTTTCGCGAGGCCCTGCTGGCGCAGACCCAGCGTCACGCCACCAGCCTGTGGCATGAGCAGCGTCGTCAGGCCGCGCTGTTTACGCCCCCGTCCTCCGACGCGTAGGCGCCGCGCGGTCGGCCGTCGGCAATCTCTGCGTCGTTACCGCAGAGATTGCCTTTGCTTGCGTTGCGATAGACAACTCACCTTAATATGCAAAAATGTGACATTGATCGGTCAAACAACACAACTTTCATTCCCTCATTTCTCCCCGCTTTCCTTTCGGTTTCTGCGCAATCGTTCGCTTAACAAAGGCGTCATGCGGGATAACTCACCGCTCAACGCCGCGGCGCGGCCATCGGCCAAGGCTTTCGGTTGGCAATTAACCGAAAGTATTTCTGTCGCTATCTGTTGGAAAAATAAGGTGTAACTGCGATCACACCGGATCGGTGATTCCTTTGCTGTAATTCGATGGTCGCGGTACGAGAAGGTTTATCTCCGACCTTGACCGCACTGGGAGGCAGTATGGGCATCGACACCGTAAGGCGCCGTGAACAGATCATCGACAGGCTATGCCTTGAGGGCAGCGTACGGGTGGAGCAGCTGCGTCACCACTTTGGCGTCTCCAGCGTGACTATCCGTAACGATCTGCGCTACCTGGAGCAGCGGGGGTGTGCGCTGCGCTCCTACGGCGGCGCCATGCTGAATCAGCAGTTTGTCTTCGATCGGCCGCTGCAGGATAAAGGGCGTCTGAACCGCGACGTAAAGTCGCGTATTGCCGCACGGGCGGCGGAGCTGGTGCAGGACGGCGATACGCTGATCCTCGACTCCGGCTCCACCACGGCCCAAATCGCCCCCTTTCTTAAGGCACACCGCCATCTGGTGGTGGTGACCAACGCCCTGAATATCGCCTGTGAGCTGACGGGGTATGAGCAGATTGACGTGCTGGTGCTGGGCGGCAGCGTACGGCCAAACTCCTACTCCCTGTATGGGCAGGCCGCGGAGCAGCAGCTGCGCCAGTACCATTTCGACCGGCTGTTTCTGGGGGTCGACGGCTTTGATCTGCGCTGCGGTATTACCACGCCCCATGCGGGAGAGGCTCAGCTTAACCGGGTCATGTGCGACGTGGCCAGCGAGATCATCGCCGTCGTGGATGCCAGTAAGTTTGGCCGGAAAAGCTTTTGCACCATTCGCGGCGCCGCACAGATCCACCGAGTGATCACCGACAGTCGGATCCCGGAGGGCTATCACCGCGCGCTGTGCGATTTAGGGGTGGAGGTGATCATCGCCGACGGGTGACGACGCCAGCCCCACCGTCTCTGTTTTCGTTATGCAGCGTAGCCGGACGCCGGCTGTGCCGGGGAGACTTTACCCTGGCGAAGCCCGCCGCTGCGCCCTGACTCAATCTGAGGAGTAAACGCATGAGTGATGAGGTACTCGGCTATTCCCCCGCGTGGCTGCAGGCGCACGGCGCCTGGCATACGGCCCGTGAAATCGCGCAGCAGCCGGCGCTGTGGCAGGCGTTACACCGCGAACTGAGCGAGGCTCAGTCGCGTTGGCATCCCTTTCTTCAGGCCGTGCTGGCGCAGCCTGCGCTGCAAATCGTACTGTGCGGAGCCGGTTCCTCTGCCTTTGTCGGGCGGGCGTTGGCCCCTTGGCTGCGAGAGCAGTGCGGCCGCGACGTCGTGGCCTACGCCACGACCGACATTGTGCCATCGCCGCGGCAGTATCTGGACCCCGGGCGTCCCACGCTGCTGGTCTCCTTTGGTCGCTCCGGCAATAGCCCGGAGAGCGTTGCGGCGCTGGCGCTGGCCGATCGTTTACTGCCGCGCTGCCATCATCTGTTGCTGACCTGTAATCCGGACGGCGCCCTGGCGCGCTATGCCGAAGGGCGCGCTAACGCATGCTCGCTGATCATGCCGCCGGGATCCTGCGATCGGAGCTTTGCGATGACCTCCAGCTTCAGCTGCATGATGCTGGCCGGCGCGCTGTTGCTCGGTCCGCTCACGCTGGCCCAAAGCGCGGCGCCGCTGCAGCGGACGGCGGCGCTGTGTCAGCGCGCGCTGCCGCAGTGGCTGCCGACGATCAAGACGTTGGCCAACGGTGGTTTTCAGCGGCTGGTGGTGCTGGGTAGCCGCAGCTTTAACGGCGTGGCGGAGGAGGCGGCGCTGAAGATGCTGGAGCTGACGGCCGGACGCATCGCGACCCGCCATGACTCCACCATGGGGCTGCGTCACGGGCCCAAGTTTATGGTCGGGCCCCAGACGCTGGTGGTCGCGATGCTGAGCGCAGAGCCTTACTGCCGCTGCTATGACCAGGATCTGCTCAAGGAGCTGCAGCGTGACGCGCTGGCCCTGCGCTGCGTTGCGCTGAGCGGCGATGGCACGGGCGCGCTGGCGCTGACGTGCGATCTGGACGATCTGTGGCTGATGTTTCCGTTCCTGCTTTACCTGCAGACGCTGGCGCTAGAGACCGCTCTGGCGCTGGGGATCACGCCGGATAACCCCTGCCCGAGCGGAGAGGTTAATCGGGTGGTGCAGGGCGTCGTCATTTATGAGTATCCCGTAGCGCATTCAACCATAGCCACGATGGAGGTGTGATATATGTCAAACCCGAACATCCTGATGACCCGTATCGATAACCGGCTGGTGCATGGACAGGTCGGGGTGACCTGGACCAATACGCTGGGCGCCAATCTGGTGCTGGTCGCCAACGACGACGCCGCCGCTGACCCCGTCCAACAGAACCTGATGGATATGGTGGTGGCAGAGGGCGTGCAGACCCGCTATTTCACCCTGCAGAAAACCATCGAGGTGATCCACCGGGCCGCGGATCGCCAGAAGATCTTCATCGTCTGCAAAACGCCGCAGGATGTGCTGACGCTGGTGCGCGGCGGGGTGCCCATTCACTTCGTCAACGTCGGCAATATGCACTTTGCGCAGGGAAAGCGCCAGATCCACAAGACGGTGTCGGTGGACGGCGAGGATATCGCGGCGTTCCACGCGCTGGCGCAGCTTGGCATTCCCTGCGAGATCCGCCGGGTGCCGGATGAGGCGGGGGAGTCGATTCACCCGCTGTTGGACTGAACGCAGGAGGTAAACCATGTTAACCGATGCATTGTTGATAGGGCTGTTGGCCGGTATCGCCGGTATCGACCTGTTCGACGGACTGACCCACCTGCACCGTCCGGTGGTGATCGGGCCACTGGTCGGGCTGATCCTGGGCGATATACAGACCGGCCTGCTGGTCGGCGGGACGCTGGAGCTGGTGTGGATGGGAATGGTGCCTCTGGCCGGTGCTCAGCCCCCCAACGTGGTGATCGGCGGCGTCATCGGCACCGCGTTCGCCATTTTGACCCACGCCGATCCCAAGGTTGCCATCGGGGTCGCGGTACCCTTCTCCATCGCGGTGCAGGGCTGCATTACCCTGCTGTTTACCGCCTATTCGCCGATGATGCACCGCTGCGATGAGATGGTGAAGCGGCTGAACTGGCGTGGGGTGGAGTGGGTGAACTACGCCGGGCTGCTGATCCTGTTCTGCTTCTACTTTATCGTCGCCTTTTTGCCGGTCTATTTCGGGGCCGATGCCGCCAGCGCCATGGTGGAAAAGGCGCCGACCTGGCTGCTGGACGGGCTGGCCGTGGCGGGGGGAATGATGCCGGCCATCGGCTTCTCTCTGCTGATGAAGATTATGATGAAGAAGACCTATGTGGCCTATTTTATTCTGGGCTTTATCTCCGTGACATTCCTGAATATGCCGATTATCGCGGTAGCGCTAGGCGCGCTGGCTATCGCCCTGATCGATTTCTTTAACCGTACCCGCAATGAAGCCGCACCGGCGCAGCGTCCTGCCGTGCGCCAGAACAAGGAGATGGAAGAAGATGGCATTTAACGATAGCGATGACGCACTGGTAGCCAAGGCAGAAAAGCGGATGGCGCAGGCGCTGGCCACCAGCCAGGTCGAGAGCGACGAGTATGTGGATAAAACGCCGGGGCAGGCGCTGAGCCGCCGCGATATCAACATTATGGCGCTGCGCTCCCTGCTGCTGCAGGCCTCCTTTAACTATGAACGTATGCAGGCGGGCGGCTGGCTGTATACCCTGATCCCTAGCCTGCGCAAGATCCACCGCAATCCGCAGGATCTTGCCAACTCAATGAAAATGCACATGGAGTTTATCAATGTGCACCCCTTTGACGTCACCTTTTTGTCCGGACTGGTGCTGGCGATGGAGCGCGGCAAAGAGCGTGTCTCGACCATCCGCGCGGTGAAGGTGGCGCTGATGGGGCCCCTGGGCGGCATCGGCGACGCGCTGTTCTGGCTGACGCTGCTGCCTATCTGCGCCGGCATCGGCGCCTCGCTGGCGCTGGAGGGGAGTCTGTTTGGGCCGGTGGTGTTCCTGCTGCTGTTCAACGCGGTGCACTTCGCCCTGCGCTTTGGGCTGGCACACTATGGCTACAGCGCGGGAACCAGCGCGCTGGCGCTATTGAAGACCCATACCAAAAACATCTCTCACGCCGCCTCGATCGTGGGCATGACGGTGATTGGCGCGCTGGTGGCCTCTTATGTTCACCTCTCGACGCCGCTAGTGATGCACGCCGGTAAGGCGACGGTGGCGCTGCAGAAGGATGTCTTGGACAAGCTGATGCCCAACCTGCTGCCCCTGTGCTTCACCCTGCTGGTGTACTGGCTGATGAAGCGCGGCTATTCGCCGATCAAGCTGATCGGTGTGACGGTGGCCGTGGGTATCGTGGGCAAACTGGTGGGCTTTCTGTAAGAGGCGCGTATGCCAGGGAGCGGCCGCGGCGGTGTCGCCCGCGGCCTGCGACAGGGCGTTGCGTCGGGGGTCGGCGCCCTGGCGCAGGGGGCGGCGGTCGATGCTCCCGACGGCATGCGTCCGGAGGGGCGTGCACCGACGTTGGTGCAGATGCCGCGCTGCGGCGATTCGCCTCTGGCCGGAGTCCCTATGCGGATATGCGGCGGGCGGCAGAGCGGGTGCTGGCGCGGGAGATTGTGCTGGCGTGGGAGATTGTGCTGGCGCGGGGTTTCGCCATCGGTCGCGGCGTCGCGGCGTTATGCCGCCGACAACCCAGACGCTAACGATCCGCGGCAATCGATGCGCGGGGGAAACCGGCCGTGCGTGAGGTCGTGGCCCCTGATGTTCTCCGCTGTGCTCGCGCAGGGGGGCTCGCAGCATCTTGATTTGAAAAGGCGTTGTCGCTTTGGCCGCCCGTCGTTGCGCGTGCTATGCTGAAGATATCACCCACCGGGCAACGGATGCCCCGCGCTGATTTTTTCATGTATAAGCACTTATTATTGACGGGTCTGCTGCTGCTGACCACGCTCTCTGTCGCTCGGGGACAGTCCGCGGCAGACGCTGACGCGGCGCGCTATATGGTGACGCTACGTGACAGTGAGATTTACTCTCCGGTTGGCGATCGGATCATTCCGGTAGGGCGCCTGAACCGAGGGCTGCTGCTCAATGTACAGCCCGCTGACAACGGTTATTTCATCTTTCGCTTCGGCAACGCCAGCGGATTTATCGCCAGCGATAGCCTGGCTGCGGCAACGCCGCCGCTGCCGGCGGCCCGTGACGTCGCCCTGCTGCATAAAAAGAGCCCGGACTATTTGCTGACCCTGCACCCGGTCATGGTATATGACCGCCCGGAGAGAACGGCGGCGCCGGTCGCGAGTCTGGCGGAGAATCTACGCTATCCTATCTTGGCCAGAGAGACAGACGCGGCGGGCTGGCGCTGGCTGGTGATCAACCTGGGCGGACGGCTGGCCTATGTGCGCGCCGATCGGGTTGAACTGGACAACGGCATTCCGATCCTTACCTATCACCACATATTGAAAAACGAGGAAAATCACCGTTTTCGCCACACTTCAACCACCACCTCGGTCCAGGCGTTTGATGCGCAGATGGCCTATCTGCGCCAGGCGGGCTACCTGACCATTTCGCTGTACCAGCTGGAGGGGTATCTGCGCGGCAATGAAAATTTGCCGGCGCGTGCGGTCGCGCTGACCTTCGACGACGGGCTGAAGTCGGTCTACCGCTATGCCTATCCGATCCTGAAGAAAAACGGCCAGCGGGCGACCGCATTTATTATCTCGTCGCGGATTAAGCGCCACCCGCAGCCCTGGAATCCCAACGGCCTGCAGTTTATGAGTCTGGCGGAGCTGCGCACGATTCAGTCGGTATTCGATATTCAGTCCCATACCCATTTTCTGCACCGTCTCTCCGCGGATAAACGGCCGATCCTGTTTCGCCGTAGCCAGCATAATATCCTGTTTGATTTCGAGCGTTCGCGCCGAGCGTTGACGCAGTTTACTCCGCGGGTGCGCTATCTTTCCTACCCCTTTGGCGGCTTTAACCGTCAGGCGATCGAGGCCGCTCACCGGGCTGGTTATCACATGGCGGTGACCACGGTGCGCGGCAAGGTGCGGCGCGGCGATAATCCCTACACCCTGAAGCGGCTGTATGTCCTGCGCACCGACTCTGTTCAGACCATGGCGCGCCTGATCGCCAATCAGCCACAGGATGTGCCGCCGGTCGATACGCCGGTGCCGATTCGCCTGCCGCCGCTAATGCAGGCGCTGATCCCGCTGGATTGAGTCCGCGGCATCGGGGGCGATGATGGCCAGACATACGGGCTGCGCCGCCGCGCCGGGCTGGGCGATAAACACCGTCTGATGATAGATCTGCGGCTGCAGCGTCGGCCAGTATTGCCATACGGGCATAAAGGCCTCCCGGGTGCAGCGCATGCCGATCTCGCCTACGAGCAGCACGCCGCTGCGCCGGATCTCCGCCAGGGTCAGCCCGGGGGTATAGACGTTGGGCGGCCGAGGCGTGTCCACCGCCCAAGGCTGAATCGTCCGAGGGCGATCGGTGCCGTAGAGGATCAGCCACTGGTGCAGATAGCCTCCGCCCACCAGGCGCAGCGGCGCCGCGCTGTGCTGATGCCAGAACTGCTGGGCCTGGGCGCTGAACGTCTTGACGCCGCTCCACCGCTCGCGGCAGTCCCGTAGATTGAGGTGATAGACCAGAACGTATCCCAGGAGAACCAGCGGCGCCAGCGCCAGTAAACCGCGGGTCAGCCGGCGCAGAGGCGTCGTCGGCAGCTCGTGGATGGTCGCGCAGAGCAGAGGGATAGCCAGGATCACGAAAGGCTGTAGCCACTCGGTGACCGGCTCGCCGCGATACAGACTGAGCCACAGGTAGATCAGTGCCAGCGGGAGTAGAAAGAGCAGGAGCAGGCTACGAAGAGGGCCCGATGAGGGCCAGCGCAGCCGCCCGCCGCACAGGTAGACCAGAAGGGCTAGCAGGAGACAGGGGTAAAAGACCGACAGCAGCGCGACGGTGGCGCGCAGATTGAGTTCTGGCCGTATCTGCACGCGTACCCAGTGGAACGCGGAGTATTCATGGGTCACCAGCCACAGGACGTTGGGAATAACCAGCAGCAGATAGAGCGCAATGGCCAGCCAGAACGTGGGCTGACGGTAGAGCCGCCGGTGCTCGGCGCAGAGCAGGGTTAGCCAGAACAGCGCGCCCAGCGACGCCAGCGTAGAGTATTTTGCCATGGTCGCCAAGCCAGCAACCAGAGCAAAGAGCGGCCACGCCCAGCGGGGCGGATCGCTATCAAGCGCCCGGGCAAGGATGAAAAACAGCCACGGCCACAGGGCGACTAAGAGGTAGTTATCGTTATAGGGCAGTATGTCGAAGTTAATGATGCCGGAGAGATTGAGCGCCATGAGGGCCAGCCAGGCCAGATCGTCCCGCCCGCTGAGGCGGCGCGCCAGCATCCAGACGCCCAGCATGCCGAAGGTGACGGCGATAAAGTGGGTGGCGTACCAGTAGCCGTCCGGCGCTAGCGTGGAGAAAGAGAGCAGCGGCTTCATCATCACCCCGACGAGCCACGGGTTTTTCGGCGATCCCCACTCGCCGCTTTGTGCCCAATTCACCGCTTCGACGGCATCATAGGGGAGCGCGGGATTCAACCATCGCGCGGCGCAGGTCCAGAGCGCGGCATAGAGGAATAGCCACAGGATCAGCGGTAGCGGAGGGGCGGTATGCGGCCAGCGAGAGGTTGTCATGACGGGCGATCCCTGAATATCCGATGTTGCTCTTTGCGGCGCCGTGGCGTCGCGGGACGGTGCATTCGCGGGGGAAGCAGTCTGTTAATTATGGGTGAGGGGGGCGGGAAAAGCGAAAAACGAACCGCTGCGGACTCATGCCGCAGCGGAGGGGGATCAGGCGACCTGTACCGGAACGGATTTGGCTAGGCGCTTCATCTGATTAGCGCCTTCGAAGTAGGCCACCTTGGGGTGGTGCGTGCGGGCCTGCTCATCGGGCATCTGAACATAGCTGCAGATGATCAGCGTGTCGCCGACGCAGGCGCAGCGGGCGGCGGCGCCGTTGACCGAGATAATCTTGGAGCCGGGTTCGGCGGCGATAGCGTAGGTGGAGAAGCGCTGGCCGTTGTCGACGTTATAAATATCGATAGCCTCATATTGCAGGATACCGGCCGCATCCAGGAAATCCTGATCGATTGCGCAGGAGCCTTCGTAATTCAGGTCGGACTGGGTGACTTTCACGCGGTGCAGCTTACCCTGCAGCATTGTACGTACCATAGTGTAATACCTGTAATCATCGTAATGGAGCCGACGTGCGGCCCGGTAAAATAGCATAACGTCAACCACCACGGGTCTGCGGCGGTTGACATTATGGTTGCGCATTTCGTCGTCGCTGTCTAGCCGCCGGACGCTAGGCGTCGGCGTTAAAGGCAACGCGCACGTTGTCGATGAGCCGTGCCTGCCCAAGCCAGGCCGCGATCAGCACGATCGCCGTACGGGTATCGACGTTGACGTCGCCCAGCGTGTCGGCGTCGCGGATAAACAGCTCATCGGGACGGAAGCCGGCCTGACGCAGACGACTGGCGGTCTGCTCCAGCAGGGCCTCCAGATCGCGCTCGCCGTTCTCCAGCTGACTGGCCAGCTGCATCATGATGTTGTACAGGCGCGGCGCCAGACGGCGCTCATCGCTATCGAGATAGCCATTGCGCGAGCTGAGCGCCAGCCCATCCTCGCCGCGGACGATGGGGACGCCAACGATCTCGATGCCATAGCCCATGTCCGCGACCAGCTTGCGGATCAGCTGCAGCTGCTGATAATCCTTTTCACCAAAGCAGGCCAGATCCGGCTGTACCAGGTTAAACAGCTTGCTGACGATGGTGGCGACCCCGCGGAAGTGACCCGGACGGCTGGCCCCTTCAAGAATGGTCGAGAGCGCGGGAACGTCGACGTAGGTCTGCTGCGATACGCCCTGGGGATAGATCTCCTCGGCGGCCGGGGCAAAGACCAGGTCGACCCCGTGACGGTTCAGCTTTTCACAGTCCTCCTGCAGGGTGCGCGGGTAGCGCGCCAGATCGTCCGGACGATCGAACTGCATCGGGTTGACGAACACCGATACGATCACCACGTCGGCCCGGGCGCGGGCCTCGTTGACCAGGGTCATATGCCCCTCATGCAGGTTGCCCATGGTCGGCACCAGCGCAATACGTTTCCCTTCCTGGCGCCAGCGGCGTACTTCGCGGCGCAGCAGAGGGACAGTCTCAATAATCAGCACAGCTCGTTCTCCAGCAGAAAAGTCGGGCGGCCCGCCCGGGCCGCCGTCCAGAATTCGGGTCAGTTAAAGGTATGTTCGTCGGCGGGGAACAGCCCCTGTTCGACGTCATTGATATAGCGGCGCACCGCCGCGCGGATATCGCCCTCGACCGCGAGGAAATTTTTTACAAAGCTCGGCATGCGTCCGCTGCTGATCCCCAGCGCATCGTGCATGACCAGGATCTGGCCGTCGGTATCTCTGCCGGCGCCGATGCCGATTACCGGAATACGCAGCGCCTCGGTGATCGTCTTGGCGACCTGGGCAGGCACACACTCCAGCACCAGCATCTGGGCACCGGCGCCTTCTAGCGCCAGGGCATCGGAGAGCAGCTGATCCGCCGCATCCTGATCGCGCCCCTGCACCCGATAGCCGCCGAGGATATTGACGGACTGCGGCATCAGCCCCAGATGTCCACACACCGGCACCGCGCGCTCGGTCAGCGTACGCACGCTGTCGCACAGCCAGGCGCCGCCCTCCATTTTGACCAGGTTCGCCCCGGCGCGCATCAGCTCCGCGGCATGGGTACAGGCCAGCTCCGGCGTGGCATAGGACATAAACGGCATATCGGCCATCAGCAGGCAGGCCGGCGCGCCGGCGCGCACCGCGCGGGTATGGTAGGCGATATCCGCTACGGTCACCGGCAGCGTGGTCTCGTGGCCCTGCAGGGTCATCCCCAGCGAGTCTCCGACCAGCATAACGTCGATACCCTGCTCGGCAAACAGCCGGGCGAAGCTGGCATCATATGCGGTGATCGTGGCGAACTTGTGCTTCTCCTGCTTACGTTTGCGCAGGTGTGATAGCGTGGTTGGCGTCATCACTGTCTCCCATTGTCGACCGGCCGCGGGCCGGACTGGTAAGGTTGGGCGGTGCACTGCGGGCACCACTGTGGCGTATTCTACTGCAAGAAAATCGTTTGCGGTGGAGGAAGATCAAGCAAATGCGTTACGCGCGGCGCGCGCAGTGGGAGAGGCGGTGAGAAAGGCGGCCCGCGGTGCGGACCGCGCGGTTCAGGCCGGCGTGTCCTGCGCGGGTAGGACGATCAGGGTATCCGCATCGTGCAGGCGGGCGATGACATCGCGCAGCGCCTCGCCGTCGGGAAAGCGCAGATCGGGGGCGATCTCCGCCAGCGGCACCAGCATAAAGCTGCGGTTTTTCATGTCGTAGTGGGGCACCGTCAGACGCTCGCTGTGGATAACCTGCTCACCAAACAGCATGATATCCACATCCAGCGTACGCGGTCCCCAGCGCTCGGCCTTGCGTTCCCGCCCCTGTAGACGCTCAATGCGCTGGGTGCAGTCCAGCAGGGCCTCGGGCGATAGCGCGGTCTCCAGCGCGACGGCGGCGTTGACGTAGTCAGGCTGATCCTGCGGCCCGAGGGGACGGGTGCGGTACAGGGACGAGGCGGCCAGGAGACGGCACTGCGGCAGCGCCGCCAGCGCATGAATGGCCTGCCGCACCTGACGGTGCGGTTCGGCTAAGTTGCTGCCCAGCGCGAGGTAGACCGGGGTCATGCACCGTTGCCTTCGCGGCGCGGCGTTCTCCGGCGCGGTCTGCGGCGACGGCGGGCGGCGTTACCGTCGCTATCGTCGTCCAGGGTATTAACCATGGCCTTTTGCTGGGAGACGCTGGCGGCCTGGAAGGAGCCCCACCAGTCCGCCAGGCGCTGCAGCTCGGCGCTGTGTTCGGCCTCGGCGCGCAGCGCCAGCAGATCGTAAGCGGCGCGGAACTTGGGCTGCTCCAGCAGCTTATGGGCGCGCTTACCCTGACGGCGCGACAGGCGCAGCTGCAGCGTCCAGATATCGCGGATCAGGGCGGTGATGCGCTTGGGGATCGCCAGAGAGCGGCACTGCTCATCCAGGATATCGTTCATCGCCAGGGCGAACGCATCGTGATAGGTCAGCCCCCCCTCTTGAGTGAGCTTTTGCGCCAGCTCGATCAGCGGATACCACAGCATCGCGGCAAACAGAAACGCCGGGTTGACCCGCATATCGTTCTGAATACGGTGATCGGTGTTCTTCAGCACCTGGGCCAGGATCTTCTCCATCGGGCTATCGCCGTTAGGGGTAAAGTGGCGGCAGATCACCGGGAACAGCGGCTGGAACAGCTGGTATTCGCGCAGCTTCAGATAGGTTTCATAGCCATAGCCCGCCTGCAGCAGCTTCAGCGCCTCTTCAAACAGGCGCGCGGCGGGGATATCGCGCAGCAGCGATGCCAGATGGGCGATGGGCGCCGCCGTTTCCGGGCTGATGGACATCTGCAGCTTGGCGGCGAAGCGTACCGCTCGCAGCATGCGCACCGGATCCTCTCGGTAGCGCGTCTCGGGATCGCCGATCAGCCGGATTTGCCCGGCGCGCAGATCGTTCAGGCCACCGGTATAGTCACGGACGCTGAAGTCGGCCACGCTGTAGTAGAGGCTGTTAATGGTAAAGTCACGCCGCTGGGCGTCTTCTTCAATATTGCCGTAGACGTTATCGCGCAGCAGCATGCCATTTTTGCCCTGCTGGGCAATGTTTTTGCTTTCATCGGCATGTTCGTGATGGCCGCGGAAGGTGGCGACCTCAATGATCTCCGGCCCGAACATGACGTGCGCCAGACGAAAACGGCGTCCGACCAGGCGGCAGTTGCGGAACAGCTTACGCACTTGTTCCGGCGTGGCGTTGGTGGTCACGTCGAAATCTTTCGGGCGTTTGCCCAGCAGCAGATCGCGGACGCCGCCGCCGACCAGATAGGCTTCATAGCCTGATTTATTCAGACGGTACAGAACCTTCAGCGCATTTTCGCTGATTTGCTGGCGCGAGATTGTATGCTGATCACGCGGGATCACGCTCAGATGGGCGGACTCCTGCTCCGGTACGCTGTCCGTCTCGCGATTTAGCACTCTACGGCAAAAGTTGGCGACTCGGGTAAAAATGGTACACCTCGATAGTGTCTAGTAAATAGCTCCGTCATCGCTCAGGCGATCGCGCCAACGTGGGCGCGCTGAGGCCGATGGGGCATGGTGTGCAGAAAAATAAGCGGCTAATCATAGCTCACGCAGGGGAATTTGAGAATGGTGCAGACGGAATCGTTGTCGGCTGAGTGACCTGAAGCGGCACTTTTTCCAGTCGCCACTGGGCGACTGCCTGGGTTAACAGTGCCTCTGTGCTCAGATCGCGCAGCGCCGCGTCGGGCGTCTGCCCTAGAAACGTCAGCGCCTGCAGCAGCAGCGGGCGCGGATCGCCCAGCGGTATCGGCTGAGCATGATTCTGCTTGGAGAGCTTGTTGCCGTCATCGTTGAGCGCCAGCGGCAGGTGCAGATAGGCCGGCGCTTGCCACCCCAGCTGGTGATACAGCGCTATCTGACGCACCGTCGGCGCGATCAGATCGGCGCCGCGGACGATTTCATTGACGCCCTGGAAGTGATCGTCCGCCACCACCGCTAAATTATAGGCAAACAGGCCATCTCTGCGGTGGATGATAAAATCCTCGCGCGCCAGCGCTGCATCGGCGTCGAGCCAGCCGCGCAGGCGATCGTGAAAGCCGTATACCGGCTGCGTCTGGCGCAGGCGCAGCGCCGCACCGGGCGCGCCTCGCCCCAGATCGCGGCAGTGTCCGTCATACAATCCCCCCAGCGCGTGAATGCGTTGGCGGGTACAGGTGCAGTAGTAGGCCAGCCCCTGGCGGTGCAGCTGATCCAGGATGGCGCGATAGGCCTCGTGGCGCTGCGACTGGTATAGCACCGGGCCATCCCAGCGTAGGCCATAGTGATCCAGGGCGCGCAGGATACGGTCGGCGGCGCCGGGGACTTCGCGCGGCGGATCGATATCTTCAATCCGTACCAACCAGCGGCCACCGCAGGCGCGCGCGCGCAGATAGCTGCCGAGGGCGGCAATCAGGGAACCAAAGTGCAGATCGCCGGAGGGGGAGGGCGCAAAGCGGCCGACGTACTCCGGGGGAGTGGGCAGGGAATATGACATGGTTAACTGCGACGTTTACGCCGGAAACGCTCCGGATCGTGGGTGCGCACGCCGCCCGCCGGTGTCCGCTGGCCGGCAGCGTACAAAGGAAACGGGGCCCGGAGATGCGGGCCCCCCCGTTAGGGCTTTAGCCTGCCATCTGCTTTTCGCGGATTTCGGCCAGGGTTTTACAATCGATGCACAGATCGGCGGTCGGACGGGCTTCCAGACGGCGGATGCCGATCTCAACGCCGCAGGATTCGCAGAAACCGAAGTCATCATCTTCGATTTTCTGCAGCGTTTTCTCGATTTTTTTGATCAGCTTGCGCTCGCGATCGCGGTTACGCAGCTCCAGGCTGAACTCTTCTTCCTGGGTCGCGCGGTCGGCGGGATCCGGGAAGTTGGCAGCCTCTTCCTGCATATGGGATACGGTACGATCCACTTCATCCCTGAGCTGGTTACGCCATGCCTCAAGAATTCGCTTAAAGTGCGCCAGCTGGGCGTCGTTCATGTACTCCTCGCCCGGCTTTTCTTGATATGGCTCCACCCCAGCAATGGCGAGAATGCTCAAGGACGACGGTTTACGGTTTTGCCCTTCTTGCATGCTGCTTCTCCTAATAACACGCATTAGCGATCCCCAAACGGGGGAAAAAATCAGGCCGCTATAAATAACAGATGCGGTAGAGGTTGGCAATTATTCCTGTCTACGGCTTGACAAGGGTGTGAAGGGCGGCGTATTTAGCCGCGTTTCATCCTTTCCCACCGCGTAATGCCGACGATTTACCGCCGCGTGGCGCGCCTAAACCGTTACCGGCAGCGGCTGCGTGAGCCGGATGCCGGCGGGGCTTATCTGCGCGCCGTAGCAGAGAATTTCTACCCCGAGATCGCTCGCCTGGGCCAATAGTTGCGCATAGCGGGGATCGATGTGGCGGGCCGCCCGCACATGCGTAATCCCGCTGTGCAGCACGGCGAAAAACAGCACCGCCCGCACACCGCTTTGCACCTGATGCTGCAGTTCACGCAGATGCTTTTGCCCCCGCTCGGTGACCGCATCGGGGAAGTATCCGCACGCCGCCTGCAGCAGCGTGACTGACTTCACCTCAATATAGCAGTCGGGGCGATCTTCTGCCTGTAATAACAAGTCGATGCGGCTATTTTCTGCCCCATAGCGCACTTCGCTGCGTATTTTAGTGTAACCGGATACTTCGCCGATCTGCCGCTGTGCAATCGCCTCGTGCACCAGCGCGTTGGCGCGCAGGGTATTCACGCAGATCCAGTCTCCAGCCTGGGTATGGGTGAGCTCCCAGCTTGACGGATACTTGCGCTTAGGGTTGTCCGAGGTGGAGTACCACACCGTATCGCCCGGCGTGGCGCAGCCGGTCATCGCGCCGGTATTGGCGCAGTGCAGGGTGATGATTTGGCCGTCGGGACGGCGTACGTCGGCCAGAAAACGTTTATAGCGCTTGATCAGGATGGCGCTCTGCAGGGGAGGGGTGAACTGCATGGTGGGGCTCCTGTGGGTTAGTCATCGCGCCGCAGGGGCCAGCTGGCCAGCGGTTGATAGCGGGTGCGTCCCTGGGACTGCTGCGAGCTGAACAGGGAAAAGTGCGTTACGTCAAACGACCAGCGAAAGGTCGCCGCGGGGATCGCGACCGCCTGATAGGCGTGACGCAGCAGCGTGATATGCGGATGAAAGGGGAGCGGGCTCTGGTAGCAGCCGCTGCGCGCCGCCTGCGAGCGGAGCAGCTCCGCCAGCTGGATCAGTCCGCGCGGCGCCCGGCGCATACCCAGCCAGACCACGCCGGGGCGCGGCCACTGACCGGCGTCATCCAGCGTCAGGCTAAAGGGCGCCTGACGGATACGCCCGGCCAGCGTCTGCAGACGCTGCTGCTGTGCGCTGCCGACGTCGCCAAGAAAAGCCAGCGTCAGATGCAGGTTGGCGGCGGCGATCGGTCGTCCTGCCTGGGAAGAAAAGTGCTCGGCTCGCCACTGGATCAGCGTTTGCTGCAGTGGCGGCGGTAGCGGAATGGCAAAAAAAAGGCGTTGCTGCATGGTGGTTTCCCGTTAAGCGCATCGCCCGATGCTACAATGCGCGGCAGAAATTGTTAATACGCTGGGGCGAATGGCGTCGGCGCCGTTTACCCCGTCGCGAAAGAGAGTGGAGTCCACAGTGTCCTTATTACCCGTTGCCGCGGTGCTGCCCGATCTGCTTGCCGCCCTGCAGTCTGCCTCCCGGGTGCTGCTTAACGCCCCGACCGGGGCGGGAAAATCCACCTGGCTGCCGCTGCAGCTGCTGCAGTCTTCCTGCCTGAATGGGCGTATCGTGATGCTGGAGCCGCGGCGTTTGGCCGCGCGGACGGTGGCGCACCGGCTGGCGCAGCAGCTGGGCGAGCCGCTGGGCGCGACGGTTGGCTACCGGATGCGCGGAGAGCATCGGGTCGGTAAACATACCCGTCTGGAGGTCGTGACGGAGGGGGTTTTGACCCGCATGCTGCAGCGCGATCCGATGCTGGAAGGGGTGGCATTGGTGATCCTCGATGAGTTCCATGAGCGCAGCCTGCAGGCGGATCTGGCGCTGGCGCTGCTGCTGGATGTGCAGGCCGGGCTGCGGGACGATCTGCGGCTGCTGATTATGTCGGCGACCCTCGATGATGCCCGTCTGAAGACGCTGTTGCCCGATGCGCCGACCATTGTCTCCGCGGGGCGCAGCTATCCGGTGGTGCGTCACTATCATCCCATCTCCCCCCATGAACGCATTGAGCAGGCCGCCGCCGCCGCGGTGCTGAGCCTGATGAACCGGGAGAGCGGCTCGCTGCTGCTGTTTTTACCCGGAGTGGGCGAAATCCGCCGCTGCGCGGCGCTGCTGCAGGAGAGCGTCGCCGCGGATACCGACATCTGTCCCTTATACGGGGCGCTGTCGCTGGCCGAGCAGCAGCTGGCCATTGCGCCGGCGCCGACGGGGCGGCGCAAAGTGGTGCTGGCGACCAATATTGCGGAAACCAGCCTCACCATCGATGGCATTCGTCTGGTGGTCGATAGCGCGCTGGAGCGCGTCAGCCAGTTTGACGTGCGCAGCGGGCTGACGCGGCTGGTGACCCAGCGGGCGAGTCAGGCGTCGATGACCCAGCGCGCTGGGCGCGCCGGACGTCTGAGCGAGGGGATCTGCTGGCATCTGGTATCGGCTGAGCAGGCCGAGCGGGCCAGCGACTATGCCCAGGCCGAGATCCTGCGCAGCGATCTGAGCGCGCTATGGCTGGAGTTGCTCAGTTGGGGCTGCCGGGATGCCCAGCAGCTGACGTGGCTGGATGTGCCGCCGTCCGCGGCGCTGGGGGCGGCCCAGCGCCTGCTGCAACAGCTGGATGCGCTGGATCCGCAGGGGACGCTGAGTCCGCTGGGGCGAGAGATGGCTCGCACGGGCAGCGATCCGCGCCTGGCGGCGATGCTGTGCGCCGCCCGTGACGCCGGCGATGCGGCGTTGGCCTGTGCCGCCCTGCTAGCGGCGATTGTCGAGGAGCCGCCGCGTCAGGGGAGCGCCGATATGCGCCAGGCGCTCTACCATCCGCAGTCGCACTGGCGTCAGCGTGCGGCGCAGCTGGTTAAGCGTATGGGGGGGCGGACGGCGGAGGCCGATCTGGCGCAGGCGCCGCTGTGGCTGGCGCATGCCTATCCCGACCGGATCGCCGCCGCGCGCGGGCAGGATGGGCGCTATCTCCTGGCCAACGGACTGGGCGCGGCGCTGGAGGCGGACGATGCGCTGGGGCGGATGCCGGGGCTGATCGCCGCCTCGCTGCTGCAGGGAGCCTCCGGCGGCGAGCCGCGGATTCTGCTGGCGCTGCCCTGCGATCTGGCGTCGCTGGCGGCTCAGCTGCCGCACCTGGTCAGCGAAGGCACCGGCGTTGAGTGGGATGAGGCCAAAGGAACTCTGCGCGCCTGGCGTCGCGTCCAGCTGGGGCGTTTGGTGCTGCGTGCGCAGCCGCTGGCCCGTCCCGATGAGGCGACGCTGGCGCAGGCGCTGTTGGAGTGGGTGCGTACGCAGGGGGTGGCCGCGCTGGGGTGGGACGAGGCGGCGACGCAGCTGCGTCTGCGTTTGATCTGTGCCCAGCGCTGGCTGCCCGAATATGCCTGGCCAGCGGTGGATGATGAGAGTCTGCTGGCGTCGCTGGCGCAGTGGCTGCTGCCCGCGCTGCACGGCGTCCGCGATCTGCGGGGGCTGCGTCAGATCGATCTGGCGGGGGCGCTGCTGCGACTGCTCGACTGGAACACGCGTCAGCGGCTGGATAGTGAGCTGCCGACTCATTACACTGTGCCGACCGGATCGCGTCTGGCGATTCGGTACTTTAGCGATAAACCGCCGGCGCTGGCGGTGCGTCTGCAGGAGATGTTCGGTGAGCGGGAGAGCCCGCGTATCGCACAGGGGCGCGTTGCGCTGGTGCTGGAGCTGTTGTCTCCGGCGCAGCGGCCGCTGCAGATCACCCGCGATCTGGCGGGATTCTGGCAGGGCGCCTATCGTGAAGTACAGAAAGAGATGAAGGGGCGCTATCCCAAGCACGTCTGGCCGGACGATCCGGCCAACGCGCAGCCGACCCGGCGCACCAAGCGACATTAATTTTCAGAGCGTTCCCCTGTTGTTAGCGGGGGACACAGGCGCATATTAGGCGGCTTAGGCCGTATTACAGCCGGAGAAACAGGATATGTCTGGGGACGATCGCCAGCCAATCGGGCGTAAAGGTAAAAAACGGGCGGCGCAGCCGCCACGCGGAGAGCCTGCGCGCCGCCGCCGTCGTTATGACGAGGATGACTACGACGAGGATGACCAGGCGCGTGAGGAGAGTGATGATGACGGATATGATGACGATGATGAGGGTGATGTGGCGCGCAAACAGGTAAAACGTTCCCGTCGGCGCCGCGTGCTGTGGCTGCTGTTCCGTCTGGCGCTGGTCGCGCTGATCGTCATCGGCGCCTATGGGGTCTATCTCGATCAGCAGATCCGCAGCCGTATCGACGGTAAAGTCTGGCAGCTGCCGGCCGCCGTGTATGGCCGGATGGTCAGCCTTGAGCCGGGGATGAACTACAGCAAAAAAGAGATGGTCAATCTGCTGGAGGGCATGCAGTACCGCGAGGTGAGCCGCATCACCCGTCCCGGCGAGTTTACCGTTTCGGGCAGCAGTATCGATATGCTGCGTCGTCCCTTTGATTTTCCCGATGGAAAAGAGGGGCAGATCCACGCTCGCCTGGTGTTTGACGCGGATGGCCTGAGCGAAATTGTCAATCTGGAGAATAAGCGCCAGTTTGGCTTTTTCCGCCTCGATCCCCGGCTGATCACGATGCTGCAGTCGCCCAACGGCGAGCAGCGTCTGTTTGTGCCGCGCAACGGCTTCCCGACGCTGCTGGTGGATACCCTGCTGGCGACGGAGGATCGCCACTTCTATCAGCATGACGGCATCAGCTTCTACTCCATTGGTCGTGCGCTGCTGGCCAACCTGACGGCCGGCCGTACGGTGCAGGGGGGCAGTACCCTGACCCAGCAGCTGGTGAAAAACCTGTTCCTGAGCAATGAGCGCTCCCTGTGGCGCAAGCTTAACGAAGCCTATATGGCGCTGATCCTCGACTATCGCTACAGCAAGGATCGCATTCTGGAACTGTACCTCAACGAGGTGTACCTGGGGCAGAGCGGTAACGATCAGATCCGCGGTTTCCCGCTGGCCAGCCTGTATTACTTTGGCCGCCCGGTAGAGGAGCTGAGCCTGGATCAGCAGGCGCTGCTGGTGGGCATGGTCAAGGGGGCATCGCTGTATAACCCGTGGCGCAATCCCAAGCTGGCGCTGGAGCGGCGCAATGTGGTGCTGCACCTGCTGCTGGAGCAGAAGATCATCGATCAGGATCTGTACAACATGCTCAGCGCCCGTCCGCTCGGGGTTCAGCCCAAGGGGGGCGTCATCTCGCCTCAGCCTGCGTTTATGCAGCTGGTGCGTCAGGAGCTGCAGGCTAAGCTGGGCGATAAGGTACAGGACCTCTCCGGGGTGAAGATCTTTACCACCCTCGATCCTGTCTCGCAGGATGCGGCGGAAAAAGCCGTCGAGGCCGGTATTCCGGCGCTGCGCGCTGCGCGCCACCTCGACGATCTGGAGGCCGCCATGGTGGTGGTCGATCGCTTTAGCGGCGAGGTGCGTGCGATGGTGGGCGGCGCGCAGACCCAGTTTGCCGGCTTTAACCGCGCGATGGACGCCCGTCGTCTGATCGGCTCGCTGGCCAAGCCGCCGACCTATCTGACGGCGCTGAGTGAGCCGGTGAGCTACCGTCTGAATACCCCGCTGACGGATCAGCCGGTGTCGATCAAGCTCTCCAACGGCACCTACTGGGAGCCGAAGAACTACGATCGTCAGTACCGTGGGCAGGTGATGCTGATGACCGCGCTGGCGCAGTCGCTCAACGTACCGACGGTGAATTTGGGCATGGCGCTGGGGCTGGATAAGATCAGTGCGACCTGGCAACAGCTGGGCGTCCCGAAAAGCGTCATTGATCCGGTTCCCGCCATGCTGCTGGGCGCGATTAACCTGACGCCGATGGAGGTGGCTCAGGCCTATCAGACCATCGCCGCCGGCGGTAATCGGGCGACGCTGTCGGCGCTGCGTTCGGTGATCGCCGAGGACGGCACCGTACTGTATCAGAGCCTGCCCCAGGCGCAGAGCGTGGTGGCTCCGCAGGCAGCATACCTGACGCTGTATGCCATGCAGCAGGGGGTGGTGAGTGGAACCTCGCGGTCGCTGTCGGGTAAGTTTGGGCGCTACCATCTGGCGGCCAAGACCGGTACCACGAACGATCTGCGCGACAGCTGGTTTGCCGGCATTGACGGGAAGGAGGTCGCGATCACCTGGGTTGGGCGCGATAATAACGGCCCCTCCAAGTTGACCGGGGCCAGCGGTGCCCTGACTCTGTACCGCCGTTATCTGGAGAATCAGACGCCGCTGGCGCTGGATCTGGTGCCGCCGCAGGGGATCAGCATGGTAGGGATCGATGACGCCGGTAATTTCCAGTGCGGCAGCGGGCGTACCCTGCCGGTCTGGACCGACGATCCGCAGTCGCTGTGCAGTGCGCCGCCGCCGGCTGCCGCTGGCCAGGGGCAGGGCAGCGACGGTGTCGCCAGCTGGATCAAGGATATGTTTGGTCGTAACTGAGCCGGATAGCACAAGAGCATAAGAGCACAAGGCCTCCCGCGGGAGGCCTTGTTTATCATGGGCGAGATTAGAAATTATACTGAATGCCGACGCCCAGCTGGTTATCGGTATCAATGTTGTTATAGCCGCTGAACTCGTTATCTTTCAGCAGATTCACCTTATATTCTATATAGGTCACCATGTTTTTGTTCAGTGCAAACTCGGTGCCGATGCTGATGTAGTTGACCAGATCGCCAGACGCATTTTTCTGCGCCGCGTTGTCGCTATCCAGATTGAGGCCGCGCGACAGCACATAGCCCAGAGAGGGGCGCAGGCCGAAGTCGAACTGGTACTGGGCCACCGCCTCAATGTTCTGGGTCTTCTTCGCGATCAGGCTATTTTTGTTGAAGGGGGTCATATTGCGGGTTTCCGCGTACATGGCCGCCAGGTAGATATTATTCGCATCGTATTTGGCCGCGATGGTCCAAGCCTCGGCGTGCTCGCCCCTAGCGCCGCCCTGGGTTCCCGATGCCTGGGCCGTGGTGCGATCGGAGCTGCTATAGCCCGCCGCCAGACCGATGCCGAAGGGCAGTTCATAGGTGGCGGCGATCCCGGCGCCATCGCCGTTGTCGCGCCGCGCAGAGGCGTCGCCGCGGTTGCCGGTGCCGCTCTGAATATCGTTGTCTTTAATCGTCCCCTCGTTCTTGCCCTGGTACTGCAGGGTGATATTCAGCCCCTCGATCTGACCGAAGAAGTCGCGGTTGCGGTAGGTGAGCAGGTTATTGGCGCGCCCGGTCATGTAGTTATCGGTCATGGCATAGGAGTCGCCGCCGTAGACCGGGAATACGTCGGTCAAGTTCTCTACATCTTTGAGTACGCCGTTATTGCGGCCATAGTCCAGCGAGCCAAACTGGGCGATATTCAGTCCCACGAAGCCCAGACGGGTATAGCTTTCGGGTTCGCCTTCGTGGCGGCTGGCTTTCGCCTGGAATTCCCAACGGGCATAGCCCGTCAGCATCGTGTTAATCTGGGTCTCCCCCTTAAAGCCGATACGCGCATAGCTGTCATCTCCCGCGCCGTCACCGGAGTAGAACTCTCCGGCGAGGCGGCCATAGATATCGACCTTATTGCCATTTTTATTATAAACCTCAGCCCCATGGGCCACGCCCGCCGCCAGTAATGCCGGAATAACCACTGCAAGGTATTTATATTTCATATCTTATCCTTGATGAATAATAATTATTTTAAATGGATGGTTAATGAGGGTGTTATAACCAAGGGCAGGATAATCGCCGGACACCAAAAATGGCACGATGACTCACTTCAATCTTATTGCATAATGTAATTTATATGCCTGTGGCTCTGGGGGTATCTATTTATTGTATTGATTTAAATTCGAATGGATTTATTTTATTGATTGTTTTGTCGCGGCGGCGTGGGGGGTGGCCGCCCAGTCGATAGGGATGTTTCGCTGATGGCGCGGCTAAAATAGGGATGGTTATTTTTTGGTGAATGCTATTTTTGAATGAATTGATTATATAAATATTTAAATATAAAAATTAGGTTTTAGTCATTGTGTATATATTGCCATGGTTTTTGCTATTAATGAAAATAATGGATTGCTTGATGATGTTATACTTTATTTTTCCGCATTTTTTGGTGATAAATTTTGAGTAATGCTCAAATGTGGCGTTTATATTTTATCTCTGTCGATGATTAAAATTCTGGTGAATATATTTAAGTTTACATTTTGTTACAATGGTGCGCGAGCGTTCGCCGGGAAGCGGGTGATCTTCCCGGCGGGCGCTATGCCTTAGAAAAAGGAGGAGTCGTCGTCGTCACCGCCGCCAAAGAAGCCGCCGTCCTGCGGATCGGAAAAGCCGTTATCTTGGCCAAAGCCGCCGTTATTATCCTGACGCCAGTCGGCGTTCTGCCAATCGGCATCGTTCTGACCGTTGTCCTGGCCGCTGTCCTGTGCATCGGTGTTCTGAGCGTCATTGTTCTGGGGATCATTGCCCCGATCGGCGTCGCTGTTGGCGGCCTCCGGCGCGGGGTTGTCCTCAATGATATTGACGATCTCTTCCGGACGGCTCTGGTGGAACAGGCCGGTCAGCATATTGGCCATCACCATCCCCCCGGCGACGCCGGCTGCCGTCTGCAGCGCTCCACCCAGGAAACTGCCTGCGCGAGAGGGGGCGGCCGGCGGCTGCTGGCTATAGCCGGGCTGAGCATAGTTGGCTGCGCCAGGGATCGGCTGGCTGCCCAGCGGCGTACGGGCAGGGGCCGGCGCAGCGGATGCCGCCGCATCGCCGCCGCTCTGGCTGCCGCCGCCGAACAGGCCGGCGAGGAAGCCGCCGCTGCTGCGCGGCTGGCTCTGAAGCTGGCTGACCTGCTGCTGCAGCTGTTCAACCTGTTGATTGAGGCGCTTGAGCGCGGCCTCCTGGATCAGCATCGCCTGCGCCATGTAATACGGGGCGGCCGGCTGCTTGGCCAGACAGGCCTGGATCAGCCGCTGTGCGTCGGCGTCGCGGGGACCGCTGCCGGCCTCAGCCTGCTGCAGACGGGAAAAAAGACCTTCAATGATACGTTGTTCTTCAGTTTGCATACTCTGCCTCAACACAGCGCCCGCCGTAGCGGGGTCGATAACGTTGGTGACCGGTAAAGCGGACAGGGGGCGAACAAAAACCTCCCGGCGGATCCGGGCGGTATTGCAGCGCACCGTGCTCAGGGGCGAACGGCCGCCGGCTCTCTGAGTAATGTAATGCCCAGATACAGCAACGCAATCCCTCTTTACCTAAAGCCACACTGCCTGATATTTCTCTACATTAGGATGCCTGCATCGGGTACCGCGGCGGTGAGATCAGCGGGCCAGCTGCTCCAGCAGCGGCAGCAGGATCCGGACCCCCTCGCGGGTACGGGCTCGGATCCGCCCCGGCAGGTGCCGATCCAAATATTTCATATTGTCGTACTGGGGCTGATGCCAGCTGGTGCCCTGCGCAAACAGGCTGCCGCCGTGGCGGGTCTGACGCGTCGGATCTTGGCTATCCGCGGCAGAGAGCAGCAGCAGCGGCAGCCCGGCCTGAGAAAACAGCGCCATCCCCTCGTTCTGGGGCGTAGACTGACCCAGCGCCGCGCTGTCGCCGCGTGCGATGCGGATGCCGTCGCGTTTGGCTAGCTGCAGCAGACGATCGCGGCTGCGCTCGGCCAGCGCCTGGCTGTTGCTGGTGGCGAGCAGCCTATCGCCGCTGATCAGCGAATCTATGCCGATCACCAGCAGGGTATTTTTCTTCTCCTCCGGCGTCATACGGCTAAGGTAGTTTTCGATCCCCTTGCCGCCGAGCTCCTGCGCGCTCAGCGCCAGAAAGCGGATGCCGACCTGGGTTTTTACCGGGCGTAGGCGCTCGGCCAGCTCCAGCATGACGCCGACGCCGGAGGCGTTATCATCGACCCCCTGGAGCGTCAGCCCACCCAAATTATGGTTAACGTCGTCATCGCTCTGCGGGGTAAAGGTATCCAGATGGGCGACGATCAGGATCTGCTTATCGCCGTGGCCCGCTTTTGCGGCGATCACCGAGGTGGCGGTAACGTTGTGCCAGCTGTTTTTACCGTTGCTGTCGCGGTACAGATAGCGGGTCTTAAAGTCACGCAGGTTGCTGTCGTAGCCCATCTGACGGAAGCGCTGGTTGACATAGTCGGCCATCATCAGCTCGGCGGGGCTGCCCGCCATGCGGCCGGGAAAATAGGTGGCGATATGGCGCACTTCCTGATCGGCGATTTTTCCAATGGGCTGGTGGGTCTGGGCGCTGACCGGCGCGACGAGCGCGCAGCCCAGGCAGAGCGCGGCCAGGGAGAGAGAGTTTCTGCAGCGGGAAAGCATGAGTCGGGCGTCCTTTGTATCTGTCTGTCGATGGCGCGTCACACGTCGGCAGGGGCATTCATCTGCCAAATATTATCGCCTGTGGCAGGGGATTAAACAATTTCTTGCGCAGACAAAGAGGGAAAAATCGCGGGCGTCGGGCGGGCGTAAAGGGGAGAGGGCGTTGCCCCCGGGCGCGATGCCTCCGTACGGCACCGTTGAGGCGGCGGAGACCGCCGCCGGGCGCCGCGCGAAGGGGAACAATTGGTAACAAATTTGGCCGTGCAAATGTTAGACGTTTTGGTCTTCGGCGGTATCATCAGCGCATATGCCAGCGTGAGTCTGAGGCCGTACGGCGCTGGCATTCGGTGTTGCGCCTGTCGGCCCTGTTTTGCCCGGCGCGCAGCGGTAAGGCCGATCGCCTTTCCGCGTATGTGAACGCTTTGCTGCCGCAGGATACGGGTATGCTGATTAATGCCGCCAACAGGTCGGCCGATGAACTGACCACCGCCGAACGCGAAGAGCCCTCTTACGCCTTCAGCGGCGGCGTGTTGGGGTTTGTTTTCTACTGGCTGGCGTTCGCGCTGCCCTTTGTCGTTTACGGCACCAATACGCTGCTGTTTATGCTGTACACCTGGCCCTTCTTCCTGGCGCTGCTGCCGGTGTCGGTGCTGGTGGGGATTCTGATCCACCGTCTGCTCTCCGGCCGTCTGCTGTTCAGCGTGCCGCTGTGCGCCCTGCTGGTGGTCACCCTGTTCTGGCAAACCTTTTCTCTGCTGAGCGGCTGGTAAGCGGGGGAGGTTGTCCTACGTTCGCGCCGCTCGCCGGCTATCAAGTTCTCTCGCCGTTTTCCGATAATGCGTTGGGATGGATATATCCCGTGACGATCAAAACACGATAAGGAAGAGAGCATGACGGCCATTACTATGGCGGCCCCTTCGCCTGCGGCGGATACGCAGGGCAGCGGCGCCAGCGCGGCGGCAGGCGGCGGTATTGCGGGACGTATCGCTCAGCTGCAGAAAGCGATAGCGGGGCTACAGAAACAGCTGGGCAAGCTGGCGGACTCACCGCTGCCGCTGGAAGATAAGCGGCGCCAGCAGGAGATGATCCAAGATCAGATCAAGATGCTGCAGGCGGAGATCGCCCGTCTGCGTCAGCAGGCGAGCGAGGCGCAGCAGATGACGGGCAGCCTTTCCGCCGAGAACGGCGCCGATCCTGCGCGGCGCGGCGATGGCGTAAATCGCCCCCGAGCGGGGCGTGCGGTCGACGTATATATCTAGCCTACGCCGAGCGCGACGGCGGATCGCGACCCGGCCGCGCAGACTTTTGCGCCACGGCGTCGGATGATGCGTGGTAAGTCGATCCTTTCGGCCGCGATCCGTCGTGGGGCGATACGCTTTTTTACATAACTTTATCGTTACGCATACACCGGTCACCCCACTTTCCTATGTTATGATGCGCCACTTGAGCATTTTATACGGTTTCTCAGACAGTATTGTGGTGACAGATGACGAACTATCTGCATTTTCCCAGTTTTGACCCGGTGATTTTCTCCATCGGTCCGGTAGCGCTGCACTGGTATGGCTTGATGTATCTGGTGGGCTTTGTCTTTGCCATGTGGCTGGCGGTGCGTCGGGCCAACCGGCCGGGCAGCGGCTGGACCAAAGACGAAGTCGAAAACCTGCTGTACGCCTGTTTCCTCGGGGTATTCCTCGGTGGGCGTATCGGCTATGTCCTGTTCTATAACCTGCCGCTGTTTATTGATAACCCCCTGTATCTGTTTAAGGTCTGGGATGGCGGAATGTCTTTCCACGGCGGTCTGATCGGGGTGATCCTGGCTATGCTGTGGTTTGCCCGTCGTACCAAGCGCACCTTCTTCCAGGTTTCTGACTTTATTGCGCCGCTGGTGCCGTTTGGTCTGGGCGCGGGGCGTCTGGGCAACTTTATTAACGGCGAGCTGTGGGGCCGCGTTACCCTGGATACGCCTTGGGCGATGCTGTTCCCTGGCTCCAGCAGCGAGGATATGCAGCTGGCGGCGACCCACCCGCAGTGGCAGGCGGTGTATAACCACTTTGGCCTGCTGCCGCGCCACCCGTCGCAGCTGTATGAGCTGTTACTGGAAGGGGTCGTGCTGTTTATTATCCTGAACCTGTTTATTCGCAAGCCGCGCCCGATGGGCAGCGTCTCCGGGCTGTTCCTGGTGGGCTACGGCGCCTTCCGTATTATCTGTGAGTTTTTCCGCCAGCCGGATGCGCAGCTCGGCCTGTTTGACGGGGTGATCAGCATGGGGCAGATTCTCTCCATACCGATGATCGTGGTCGGCGTTATCATGATGGTGTGGGCCTATCGTCATTCGCCGCGCGCGCAGGCGTCCTGATTTTTTTACGTAGAGAGTTAGAGGTGACATGAAACAGTATCTGGATTTGATGAGAAAAGTGCTGGCAGAGGGGACACCCAAGGCCGATCGTACCGGCACCGGCACCCTGTCGATTTTTGGCCATCAGATGCGTTTCAATCTGCAGCAGGGTTTTCCCTTGGTGACCACCAAGAAGTGCCACCTGCGCTCGATCATTCATGAGCTGCTGTGGTTCCTTAACGGGGAAACCAACGTCAAGTACCTGCATGAGAATAACGTCACCATTTGGGACGAGTGGGCTGATGAGAACGGCGATCTCGGCCCGGTATATGGCAAACAGTGGCGCGCCTGGGGCTGCGCCGACGGCCGCCAGGTGGATCAGATTCGTCAGGTGATGGAGCAGCTGCGCCAGGATCCCGATTCGCGGCGGATCATCGTGTCGGCCTGGAACGTGGGCGAGCTGGATCAGATGGCGCTGGCGCCTTGCCACGCCTTTTTCCAGTTCTATGTCGCCGACGGCCGCCTCTCGTGCCAGCTGTATCAGCGCTCCTGCGACGTCTTCCTGGGGCTGCCGTTCAATATCGCCAGCTATGCGCTGCTGGTTCATATGATGGCGCAGCAGCTGGATCTGCAGGTGGGCGACTTTGTCTGGACCGGCGGGGATACCCATCTGTACAGCAACCATATGGAGCAGACGGCGCTGCAGTTGACCCGTGAGCCGCGTGCGCTGCCGCGCCTGGTGCTGGCGCGCCGTCCCGCGTCGATTTTCGACTATCGCTTCGAGGACTTCATCATCGAAGGCTATGATCCACACCCGGCGATTAAAGCCCCCGTCGCCGTGTGATGCGCAGCGACGCTCACGCCTCTGTAAACGCCGGCCCTGCGCCGGCGTTTTTTATTGGCGCCTGCCGTATCCCGCCGCAGTAGCGCTTGGTCCGCCGTCGTCGTCGGCTTAGGCTGGATGCCGTCACGGCGAGGGCCGCCGTGCCATCGTGTGAACGGGGGCGGTCATGGGAGAAACGCAGCGGGGATACACCCTGCTGGAGACGATGCTGGTCTGCGGACTGCTGGCGATGCTGGCCGCCGCGGCGCTGCCCTTCTGGCTACCGCGCCGCGATCAGCAGCGGATGCTGGCAGAGGGGCAACGCCTGCAGACGTATCTGCTGACGCTGCGCGAGCAGGCCTTTCGCAGCAATGGGGTGCGTCCTATCCTGTTCCGTCGCGGCCGAGGGGGCGAGGCCTGTCTGGTTGTGCAGCCGCAGGACGACTGTCGCGCCGCCGCGGCCTTTATGCCGATCGCGCCGCTGCGCCTGGAGGCGCAGATGTCTTCAGACGCCGGGTTTTACGGCCTACGCAATACGGCGCGCCCGGGGCACCTCAGCCTGAGCGATGATCGGCGCGCCGTTCGGGTGATCTGGTCGGCGCAGGGGAGGGTGAGACTGTGCGCAGAGTATGGACTGTCGGCGCTGACGGCGTGCGATGCCAGCGGGGAATGAGCCTGCTGTCGATCATGGTGGGGCTGTTTCTCGGCGCGCTGGTGATGTCGGCCGCCCTGCGCCTGGTCAGTGAACTGCGGCGTCAGGGGCTGGTCGCTCAGCGTCAGCTGCAGCGCATGGCGGAGGCCGAGGGGCTGCTGGATCGGCTGGAGAAGGATCTGCGCCGCAGCGGATTTTGCGCATCGCCCTGTCGCCGTCCGGCGCCGCCGGTGCAGATCGCCGCCGTGCGTGGGGAGCCGGGCGGCTCCTGCGTGCTGCTGGCCTACGATCTGGACGGCGATGGCGCCGTCGAGGCGGCCGAGCGCTTTGGCTGGCGTCTGCGACAGGGGGCGCTGGAGGCGCGGCGCGGCGTCACGCACTGTGACGACGGCGGCTGGGAGCGGGTGAGCGATGAGCGGCGCTGGCGGATCGACGCGCTGCATATTGTCCGTCGCGCGGCGACCTTCCACCTGACTCTGAGCCTGGCGGAGCGGCGATACCCCGATGCGCCGCTGGTGCTGCGGCAGTGGCTGCCCGCTCCGAATCTGGCGCGGATCGCTGCCCCGTGAGGCGTCAGCGCGGCGCGGCGCTGTTGGGCACCCTGCTGGCCGCGCTGGCGCTGGCATTGGGCTGGGTGCTGGCGCAGCAGGCGCAGACCACGGCGCTGCTGCAGCGTAGCGCGGCGCAGCAGCGATACTGGTACGCCGAGGCACAGGCCGATCTCTGGCTGGCGCGGGCGCAGCGCCTGCTCTGGCAGGCCAGCCCGCACTGGCAATGCCGGACGCTGGCGCCGTCGTGGCACGCCTGCATTCGCGCGCTGGATGCGCAGCGGGCGCTGCTGTGTGTGTCTGGTCAGCCGTCTCCGCTGACCTATTCGCTGATTCGGGTACGCTATCTAGAGGGAGAGACGCATGAGCGGGCGCAACGATATCGGGCGCTGCCCGACGGCTGGATCGACTTTTTGCCCGCGGGGATCGCCTGTCCTGCAGCGGGGGAGCGCGCTGGTTGAGGTGATGCTGGCGCTGCTGCTGACCAGCGTCGGACTGATGGGGCTGGTGCAGACCCAGCGCACGCTGCTGCATGCGCAGCGGGCGCAGGAGCAGCGTTTGGAGGCCTGGCGCTATGCGCGCGGCGCGCTGGCACAGGCGACGCTGCCGCTGCAGACGCCGTCGGAAGAGGGGGTACCGCCGGGGTGGCGCCGGACGCTGGGGCTGCGCGACGCCGGATCCTGTCGTCTGCTGGTGTGCGATCTCTCCCCGCCGCGGGGGCGCCCTGTCAGCCTGGCAAAGTTGATTTGCCCTTAGCGGGCGATCGCGGTAGCTTTGGCGCACACCCAACTGGCCGCGCAGCAGGGCGGGCCCCACCGGAGAGGCTATGTTTACCGTTTATCACTCCAATCAACTGGATGTTCTGACGCAGCTGATGGCGGCGCTGATGCAGGGGCAGCCGCTGGAGACGCCCTTTGAACGCGAGGTGATCCTGGTGCAAAGCCCGGGGATGTCCCAGTGGCTGCAGATGGAGCTGGCGCGCAGCTTCGGCATCGCCGCCAATATCGACTTTCCGCTGCCGGCCACCTTTATCTGGGATCTGTTTACCCGGGTGCTGCCGGATATTCCGCAGCGCAGCGCCTTTAGCAAAGATGCCATGACCTGGAAGCTGATGTGGCTGCTACCGCAGTTCCTCGATCGCCCGGCGTTTGCCCCGCTGGCGCACTATCTGAGCGACGATACGGATCGGCGCAAGCATTTTCAGCTGGCGGCGCGGATTGCCGACCTGTATGACCAGTATCTGGTCTACCGCCCCGAGTGGCTGCAGCGCTGGGAGCAGGGGGGACTGATAGAGGGGCTGGACAGCGCGCAGCAGTGGCAGGCGCCGCTGTGGGTGGCGCTGCGTGACTATACCGAGCAGCTGGGCCAGCCCCAGTGGCACCGCGCTAACCTGTATCAGCGCTTCATTCAGGCGCTGAAGGTGAGCGATCGCGCCCCGCCGGGGCTACCGCGCCGGGTATTTATCTGCGGGATCTCGGCGCTGCCGCCGGTCTATCTTGAGGCGCTACGCGCGCTGGGTGAGCACATCGATGTGCATTTGATGTTCACTAACCCCTGTCGCTACTACTGGGGCGATATTCAGGATTATGCCTTTCTGGCGCGGCTGCAAAGCCGGCGCCGCCGTGACTATCTGCTGGCGCAGCGCAGCCTGGGCGAAAGCCAGAGCGCGCTGTTTCGCACGCCGGAGCAGGCCGCCGCGCTGTTTAGCGAGGAGGGCGAGCAGGCGCTGAGCAATCCGCTGCTGGCCTCCTGGGGCAAGCTGGGACGCGATCATATGTATCTGCTGGCCCAGCACGGCCCACAGGAGGTCAGCGCCTTTGTCGACCTGGCGCAGGAGACCCTGCTGCAGCGCATCCAGCGAGATATGCTGGAGCTGGAGGACCATGCCTGTATCGCCGCCGCGGGGCAGACGCTGCAGGATAGTCGGCAGAAGCGGCGGCTGGCGTCGGACGATCGCAGCATCAGCGTGCACGTCTGCCACAGCCCGCAGCGCGAGGTTGAGGTGCTGCACGACAGCCTGCTGGATATGTTCGCCGCCGATGCAACGCTGAGCGCCCGCGACGTGATCGTGATGGTGGCCGATATCGACAGCTATGCGCCTTTTATTCAGGCCGTCTTCGGCAATGCGCCGGCCGGGCGCTATCTGCCCTTCGCTATCTCGGACCGCAGCGCCCGCCAGCTGCATCCGGTGGTGCAGGCGCTGCTGGCGCTGCTCGATCTGCCCCATAGCCGCTTTAACGCCGAGCAGGTGTTGGCGCTGCTGGAGGTGCCTGCGCTGGCGGCGCGTTTTGATATCGATGATGACGGTATCCGGCTGCTGCGCCACTGGGTGGAGGAGTCCGGGATCCGCTGGGGGCTGGACGATGACGCGGTGCGCGACTTGGCGCTGCCGGCGACCGGCCAGCATACCTGGCAGTTTGGCCTGACGCGCATGCTGCTGGGCTATGCCATGGACAGCCGCAGCGGTGAGTGGCAGGGGGTGCTGCCCTACGATGAGTCCAGCGGGACGATCGCCGAGCTGGCCGGGCAACTGGCGCAGTTTCTGGCGGCGCTGCGCGAGTGGCGCCAGCGCCTGGGGCAGATGCAGACGCTGGCGCAGTGGCAGCCGCTGTGCCGGGCTCTGCTGGAGGACTTTTTTGTCACCGACGCCGATAGCGAAGCGGTGTGCGCGCTGATCGAGCAGCAGTGGCTTAAGCTGATTGAAGAGGGGCTGGCGTCGGCCTATCCCGAGACGCTGCCGATCACGGTGCTGCGTGACGAGCTGACCGCCCGTCTGGATAATCAGCGCATCAGTCAGCGTTTCCTCGCCGGGCCGATCAACTTCTGCACCCTGATGCCGATGCGCTCCATCCCGTTTAAGGTGGTCTGCCTGCTGGGGATGAACGACGGCGTTTATCCGCGCACCCTGGCGCCGCTGGGGTTTGATCTGATGGCGGGGAAAGCGCAGCGCGGCGATCGCAGCCGGCGTGACGATGACCGCTACCTGTTTCTGGAGGCGCTGCTGTCGGCGCAGCAGCGCCTCTATATCAGCTACATTGGTCGTTCGGTGCAGGATAACAGCGAGCGCTATCCCAGCGTGCTGGTCAGCGAGCTGCTGGAGTATATCGCCCAAAGCCACTGTCTGGCGCAGGATGTGGATCGGGACGTGGACAGCAGCGCCGAACGGGTGATGGCGCACCTGTGCCATACGCACCCGCGGGTGCCGTTTGATGCCGATAACTTCGATCCGCAGGGCGAGTTCCAGAGCTATGCCAGTGAATGGCTGCCGGCCGCCAGCGGGCAGGGGGTAGAGCATCCACCGTTTGCCACCCGGCTGGCGCCGCTGCCGCTGGAGCACCTGACGCTGGATATGCTGATCCGCTTTTACCGTCACCCGGTTCGGGCCTTTTTTCAGCAGCGTCTGGGGGTCAGCTTTATCCGTGAGGAGAGTGAGCTGCCGCAGGAGGAGCCCTTTACGCTGGATGCGCTCAGCCGCTATCAGATCAACCAGCTGCTGCTTAACCGCCTGGTCGGCGGCGATGAGGTCGAGACGCTGTATCGCCAGATCCGCGCCGCCGGAACCCTGCCCTTTGGCGCCTTTGGCGAGCTGTGGTGGCAGGCGCAGCGCGATGAGATGACGCAGCTGGCGCAGCGGGTCGGCGATCTGTTCCAGCCGGGGGAGAGCCTGGAGATTGACCATACGCTGGACGGGTGTCGTCTGACCGGCTGGCTGCCGCAGGCGCAGGCGTCAGGGTTGGTGCGCTGGCGTCCCGCAGAGCTGGGCGCGACGGACGGGATCGTGCTGTGGATAGAGCACTTGCTGTTTTGCCTGGCTCAGGGGGGCGGCGATAGCTGGATGTTTGGGCGCAAGAATACGACATGGCACTTTGCCGGACTCGATGCGGCGCAGGCCGAGCGCGAGCTGGTGCGCCTGATCGAGGGCTACCGCGAGGGGATGCAGGCGCCGCTGCTGCTGACGCGCAGCGGATGGCAATGGCTGAAGTGCTGTTATGATAAGGAAACGGGACAGCTACAGACGACGGACGAGGCCCGGCTCGTCAAGGCGCACGGCAGTCTGCTGCAGGCGTGGAATGGGGATGCCTTCAGCCCCGGCGAGGGGCAGGATGCCTATTTGCAGCGGGTGGTGCGTACGCTGGATGACGCGGCGCAGCGAGAGCTCGAAGCACTGGCGCAGCGCTTTTATTTACCGCTGCTGCGTCATAATTTGGCGTGATCCTCCGCGACGACGGGGAGCGGGTAGGTGGGTGCGTTTTCTGGGGCACCCAGAACAGGGGCAAGAGGGGATTGGACGTGATACGTAGACAAGGTGCGACCATCGTACTGTGGATATTACTGCTGTTTTGGGCGCCGCTCGGCGCTGCCGCGCAGGGCTGGCAACCGCTGGCGCAGAGCATCAACAAGAGCGCCGGTGATCCGCGCGCCTATCAGGCCATCCGTCTGGATAATGGCATGAAGGTGGTGCTGGTCTCCGATCCGCAGGCGCCGAATGCGCTGGCGGCGCTGGCGCTGCCGGTGGGATCGCTGGACGATCCGGACAGTCAACTGGGGCTGGCCCACTATCTGGAGCACATGGTGTTGATGGGGTCAAAACGCTTCCCGCAGCCGGATAATCTGTCGGAGTTTCTGAAAAAGCACGGCGGCAGCTATAACGCCAGCACCGCCGCATACCGCACCGCCTACTATCTGCAGGTAGAGAACGATGCCCTGGCCCCGGCGCTGGACCGCTTGGCGGACGCCATTGCCGAGCCGCTGCTGGACAAAGGGAACGCCGATCGCGAGCGCCACGCGGTGAATGCCGAGCTGACGCTCGCGCGCTCGCGCGACGGCCTGCGCATGGAGCAGGTCTCCGCCGAGACCCTGAACCCGGCCCACCCCAGCGCCCGTTTCTCCGGAGGAAATCTGGAAACCCTGCGCGATAAGCCGGGCAGCAGTCTGCATCAGCAGCTGGTGGCGTTTTATCAGCGCTACTACTCCGCCAACCTGATGGTGGGGGTCATTTACGGTAACCAGCCGCTTCCCGCGCTGGCGTCGCTGGCAGCGTCGAGCTTTGGCCGCATTCCCAATCGACATGCGACGGTCGCGCCGATCGCGGTGCCGGTGGTGACGCCGGCGCAGCAGGGGATCATCATTCACTATGTCCCGGCCCAGCCGCGGCGGATGCTGCGCATTGAGTACCGGATTCCCAACGACAGCGCGGCGTTCCGCAGTAAAACGGATACGTATATCAGCTATCTGATTGGCAACCGCAGCAAGAATACGCTGTCCGACTGGCTGCAGCGCCAGGGGCTGGCGGAGTCCATTAGCGCCGGCGCCGATCCGATGGCGGATCGCAACGGCGGGGTGTTCAATATCAACGTAGCCCTGACCGAGAAAGGGGTGGCCGAACGGGGACGGGTGATCGCGGCCGTCTATGACTATCTGCGCCTGCTGCGCACCCAGGGCATCAAGCAGAGCTATTTCGACGAGATAGCGCATGTGCTGGCGCTCGACTTCCGCTATCCGTCGGTGACGCGCGATATGGGATACGTCGAGTGGATGGTCGATATGATGCTGCGGGTGCCGGTCGAACACGTCTTGGATGCGCCCTATCTGGCCGATCGCTTCGATCCCAAGGCGATCGCTGCCCGTCTGGACAGCATGACGCCGCAGCGTGCGCGCATCTGGTTTATCGGTCCCGATGAGCCGCACAATAAGATGGCCTACTTTGTCGATGCCCCCTATCAGGTTGAGCGCATCACGCCGACCCTGCTGGCGCGCTGGCAGCGCGACGGACGCGATATCTCTCTGTCGCTGCCGGCGCTGAATCCCTATATTCCGGATAACTTTACCCTGATTAAGCCGGTATCGCCGGCGCCAACGTATCCGCAGCCGATCGTCTCTCGTCCGGGGCTGCGCGCGCTGTATATGCCGAGCCGCTATTTTGCCGATGAGCCCAAGGCCGATATCACCCTGGCGCTGCGTAACCCGCTCGACAGCGACGATCCGCGCGGTCAGGTGCTGTTTGCCCTGACGGACTACCTGGCCGGGCTGGCGCTGGATCAGCTCTCTTATCAGGCGTCGGTGGGCGGCATTGGCTTCTCTACCGGCTATAGCGACGGCCTGCTGATCAGCGCCAGCGGCTTTACCCAGCGTTTGCCGCAGCTGCTCAGCGCGCTGTTGGAGGGCTATGCCGGGTTTATGCCGACGGCGGATCAGCTGGCGCAGGCTAAATCCTGGTACAGCCAGCAGCTGGACGCCGCCGACAAGGCCAAGGCCTTTGATATGGCGATGCAGCCGGTGCGCGCGCTCTCCAGCGTGCCCTATGCCGAGCGCGCCGCGCGCCGCGCCATGCTGCCGTCGATAACGTTGGACGATATCCTGGCCTACCGCCAGCGGCTTATCAGCGCAGCGACCCCGGATCTGATGGTGGTCGGTAACCTCTCTGCCGACCAGGTGCGCCTGCTGGCGGATCGCATTAGCACCCAGCTGCGCTGCAGCGGCACCCATTGGTGGTATGGCCGCGACGTGGTGGTCGGCGGCGCATCGCTGGCGACGCTGGATAGGTCGGGCAGCAGCAGCGACTCTGCGCTGGCGGCCGTCTACGTGCCTACCGGCTATGATGAGATTCAGGGCATGGCGCGCAGCCAGCTGCTGAGCCAGATCCTGCAGCCATGGTTTTACGATCGGCTGCGTACCCAGGAGCAGCTGGCCTATGCGCTATTTGTCTTCCCGACGCCGGTTGGCCGTCAGTGGGGGCTGGCCTTCCTGCTGCAGAGCAGCAGCCGGGCGCCCGACTATCTCTATGGCCGCTATCAGGCCTTCTATGCCCAGGCGGAGCAGCGGCTGGCCGCGCTAAGCGAGGCGGACTTTAGCCAATATCGCGGGGCGCTGGTGACCCAGCTGCGTCAGCGGCCGCAAACCTTGTCCGAAGAGGCCGACCGTTTCCAGGGCGACTTTGCCCGCGGCAATCTGACGTTTGATACCCGCGATAAGCTGATCGCCGCGCTGGAGGGGCTGACGCGGGCCGATCTGCAGCGCTTCTTCCGCCAGGCGGTGCTGGCGCCGCAGGGGCTGGCGCTGCTGTCGCAGGTTCTGGGGCAGAGTATCCAGGGACAGTATGCCCAGCCGGCCGGGTGGGTGCGCTACCCGGACGCCAGCGCGCTGCAAAAGACGCTGAAGATTGAGGTGACCCGCTGATGACGCCGTCGACTCCGTCGGCGCCGCGCGCGCCGATGCCGACCCAGACGCTGGATCCGCTGACCCTACCGCTGCGCGGCGCCCGTCTGATCGAGGCCTCCGCTGGTACCGGGAAGACGTTTACTCTGGCCGCGCTATACCTGCGGCTGCTGCTGGGGCTGGGGGAGGAAAACGCCTATCCGCGCCCGCTGGCGGTAGAGGAGATCCTGGTGGTGACCTTTACCGAGGCCGCCACCGAGGAGCTGCGCGGTCGCATCCGCAGCAATATTCACGCGCTGCGGCTGGCCTGCCTGCGCGGCGAGAGCGGCCACCCGCTGTTTGCCAACCTGCTGGCGCAGATAGCCGATCGGGCGCTGGCGGCCTCCCTGCTGCTGGCGGCGGAGCGGCAGATGGATGAGGCCGCCATCTACACCATTCATGGCTTCTGTCAGCGCATGCTCAGCCACAATGCCTTCGAGTCTGGGGTGCTGTTTCAGCAGACCCTGCTGCAGGACGAACTGCCGCTGCGCCGCCAGGCCTGCGCTGACTTCTGGCGTCGCCACTGCTATCCGCTCTCCGCCGATCTGGCCGCGGTGGTCAGTCAGCTGTGGAGCGGTCCAGAGGCGCTGTTGGCCGAGCTGCAGCCCTACCTGTCCGGTGAGATGCCGCGGCTGCGCCCGGTGCCCGATGCACAGGAGACGCTGGCGCAGCGTCATCAGGCCCTGCTGGCCCGTATTGAGCGAGTCAAGGCCGCGTGGCGGGAACATGCCGATCAGGTGGCAGGCCTTATCGCCGCCTCGGGCGTCGACAAGCGCAGCTACAGCAGCCGCTATCTACCCAAGTGGCTGGATGAGATGTCGGCCTGGGCGCAGGCGGAGACCCGTGACTACCAGCTGCCGTCGTCGATCGCGCGCTTTGCGCAGGCGACGCTGCTGGAGAAAACCAGCAAGGGGGCGCCGCCGTGCCATAGCGTGTTCACGGAGATTGAGGCGCTGCTGGCCGAGCCGCTGTCGCTGCGCGATCTCTTGCTGGCGCGGGCGCTCGGTGAAATCCGTGACGGCGTGCAGCTGGAGAAGCGGCGTCGGGCAGAGCTGGGCTTTGACGACCTGCTAACCCGACTGGATCAGGCGCTGGGCGGCGCGGGCGGCGAGGCGCTGGCCGCGGCGATTCGCCAGCGTTATCCGGTAGCGATGATCGATGAGTTCCAGGATACCGACCCCCTGCAGTACCGTATCTTTCAGCGGATTTATGCCGCAGACGACGCTCGGCCATCCGAGACCGCGCTGCTTTTGATCGGCGATCCCAAACAGGCGATTTACGCCTTTCGCGGCGCGGACATCTTCACCTATCTACGCGCGCGTGCGGCGGTGGATGCCTGCTATACCCTGGAGACCAACTGGCGCTCGACGCCCGGCGTAGTGCAGGCCGTCAACGCGCTGTTCTTACGCCTGGAGGCGCCGTTTCTGTTCGCAGAGATCCCCTTTTTACCGGTGGCCTCCGCCGCGGCCAACGCGGGGCGCCGGCTGACGATCGACGGTGAGCCCCAGTCGGCGATGGCGCTGTGGCTGTATGACGTTCCCGGCTGTACAGCGCAGGAGTATCTGCAGACGATGGCGCGCCGCTGTGCGGCGCAGATCCGCGACTGGCTGAGCGCCGGCCAGCGGGGCAGCGCGCGGCTGATCGGCGGCGATGACGGCGAGGCGGGACGCGCGCTGTGCGCCGCCGACATGACCATCCTGGTGCGCAGCCGCCATGAGGCGACGGTGATGCGCGATGCGCTGAGCGCGCTCAATATCCCCTCGGTCTATCTTTCCAACCGCGACAGCGTCTTCTCGACGCCGGAGGCGCGCGACCTGCTGTGGCTGCTGCAGGCGATCCTCACGCCGGCCCAGAGCCGAACCCTGCGCAGCGCGCTGGCCGTAGGCCTGCTGGGGCTGGATGCGGCGGCGCTGGACGCGCTGAGTCAGGATGAGCGGCGCTGGGATGCAGTGGTGGATGAGTTTGACAGCTATCGTCGCCAGTGGCAGCGCCGCGGGGTGCTGCCGATGCTGCGAGAGCTGATAGGGCGCCGCCGCCTGGCGGAGAACCTGCTGGCGACCGCGGGGGGCGAGCGCCGGCTGACCGACGTCCTGCATCTGGGCGAGCTGCTGCAGGAGGCCGCGGCGCAGCTGGACAGTGAACCGGCGCTGGTGCGCTGGCTGGCCCAGCAGATCGACAGCCCGCAGCCGCAGGCGGAAAGCCAGCAGATGCGTCTGGAGAGCGATCGCCATCTGGTGCAGGTGATCACCATTCACAAATCCAAAGGGCTGGAGTTTCCGCTGGTTTTTCTGCCCTTTGTGGCGACGTTCCGCCGCCAGCGGCAGGGGCTGTACCATGACAGGGTCACCCACCAGGCGGTGTTGGATCTGAGTGCGGACGATGATGCGCTGGCGCTGGCGGATCAGGAGCGTCTGGCGGAGGACCTGCGCCTGCTGTATGTCGCCGTGACGCGAGCCGTGTATCACTGTGCGCTGGGTATCGCCCCGTTGGTGTCCGGAAACCGCCGTAAACAGGATGAGAGCGATCTGCATCACGGAGCCATCGGCTACCTACTGCAGCGCGCCGAGCCCTGCGATGCCGCGGGGCTGAAGCAGGCGTTGCAAACGCTGTCGAATGACCAGATTCGTCTGGAGATCCTCTCTCCCGGCGAGGGAACGCCGTGGCAGGCTGAGCCGATACCGCCGCGCGCGCTCTGCGCCCGTCGCTTTACCCGCCGTCTGCAGGATGACTGGCGGGTGACCAGCTACTCCGCGCTGCAGCAGCACGGTGGTAGCACCTATCTGGAGCTGCTGCCGCGCCTGGATATCGACGCCGCCGGCGAGAATCGCACGCCGGCGGCGGCGGTCTTCAGCGCCCACACCTTTCCGCGCGGCGCGGCGCCGGGGACCTTTTTACACAGCCTGCTGGAGACGCTGGACTTCGCCGCGGCGCCGGATCCGGCGTGGCTGGCCGAGCAGTGCCAGGCGCAGGGGATCGATCTGGCGTGGGTGCCGACGCTGGCGCAGTGGCTGACGCAGATCCTGCAGACGCCGCTGGATGAGAGCGGGCTGACCCTGAGCCATCTGGCCCCTTCGCAGCGCCAGCCCGAGCTGCAGTTTTATCTGCCGATTGCCCGCCCGCTGCGGGCAGAGGCGCTGGATGCGCTGATCCGCCGCCATGATGCGCTATCGGCGCAGTGCGACGCGCTGACGTTCAGCCAGGTTGAGGGCATGCTGAAGGGCTTTATCGACCTGGTTTTCTGCCACCAGGGTCGCTACTACCTGCTGGACTATAAGTCCAACTGGCTGGGTGACGATCGGGCGGCCTATAGCCCCCCGGCGATGGCGGCGGCGATGATCGCGCACCGCTATGATCTGCAGTATCAGCTGTATACCCTGGCGCTGCACCGCTATCTGCGCCATCGGCTGGTGGATTATGACTATCAGCGCCATTTCGGCGGCGTCTTTTACTGTTTCCTGCGCGGCATGGCGGGCGCTGAGCCGGGGCAGGGGGTCTTTGCCTGTCGCCCCGAGGAGGCGCTGGTCACGGCGCTGGATGCGTTGTTTGCCGGGGAACAGGAGGATGGCGATGCGTGAGTCTCTACTCTCCCAGATGGCGCAGCAGCGTACGCTGCGCCCGCTGGATCTGCAGTTTGCCACGCTGTTAGCCGGGCCGCAGCAGCCGCACCTGGCGCTGGCCGCGGCGCTGGTCAGCCAAGAGCTGGCCGCCGGGCATGTCTGCCTGCCGCTGACGGCGCTGGATACGGCGACGCTGAGCCAGCGCTTTCCGCAGCAGGCCGATGCGTGGCCAGCGCTGCTCGCCGGGTGGGACGTTGCTCGCTGGCGGGACTACCTGCTGGCGCAGCCCTGCGTCAGCGGTGGCGATAGGGCGACGCCGCTGGTGGTCAGCCACGATTGCCTGTATCTACAGCGACTATGGCGTGATGAGGGCACGGTGGCGGCCTTTTTCGCCGCGGCCTGTGCGCAGCCGCGGCGCGTCGATGGCGCGCTGGCGCCGGTGCTGCACCGTCTGTTCCCAGCCACGGCCCAGCGGCCGGACTGGCAGCAGGTGGCCGCGGCCGTGGCGGTGACGCGCCGGGCGTCGGTGATCTCCGGCGGGCCCGGCACCGGTAAAACCACGACCGTAGCGCGCCTGCTGGCGGCGTTGGTCGCGCTGGCGCCCGGTCGGATGCCGCGTATTCAGTTGGCGGCGCCGACGGGCAAGGCGGCGGCGCGTCTGGGTGAGTCGCTGGGGCAGGCCTTGGCGGCATTGGCGCTGGCGCCGGATCAGCTGCAGGCGATGCCGCGCGAAGCGCTGACGCTGCATCGGCTGCTGGGTGCCCGGGCAGACAGCGCCCGCTTGCGCTATCACCGGGATAATCCGCTGCATCTGGATGTGCTGGTGGTGGATGAGGCTTCAATGGTGGATCTGCCGATGATGGCGCGGCTGATCGAGGCGTTGCCGCCGCAGGCGCAGCTGATCCTGCTGGGGGATCGCGATCAGCTGGCGTCGGTGGAGGCCGGCGCGGTGCTGGGTGAGCTGTGCCGCTTTGCCGAATATGGCTTCAGCGCCGCGCGCGCGGCCGAGCTGAGCCAGCTGTGCGATGCGCCGATCCCCGCCGGAGAGACGCAGCCAGCGGTCGCCCTGCGTGACGCCATCAGCCTGCTGCGTCACAGCTACCGCTTCGACGCCCGTTCAGGGATCGGGCAGCTGGCGCTGGCCGTCAATCGGGGCGATCGCCGGATGGCTATGGCGTGTCTGGCGGACCGCTTTGCCGATCTGCATTGGCACGAAATCGCTCAGGATGAAGACTACCAGACGCTCTTAACGTGCTGTCTGGCGGGGTATCGCCCGATGCTGGAGGGGATCCTGCGCGGGGAGGCCCCGGCGCAGATCCTGGCCAAATTTGCCCGCTTCCGTCCGCTGTGCGCCCTGCGCGAGGGGCCCTTTGGCCTACATGGTCTCAACGAGCGTATCGCTCTGACGCTGCAGCGGGCGGGGCTGATCCGGCGCGCGCATGAGGGGCAAAAGCACTGGTATGCCGGGCGTCCGGTGATGATCACCCGCAACGACGCCAGTCAGGCGCTGTTTAACGGCGATATCGGTATTACGCTGGGCGATGAACAGAGCGGCTGGCAGGTGTGGTTTATGGGCAGCGACGGCGCGCCGCGCGCGGTACAGCCCAACCGTCTACCGCCCCATGAGACGGCCTGGGCGATGACGGTGCACAAGTCGCAGGGATCGGAGTTCGACCATACGCTGCTGGCGCTGCCGACCCAACCGTCGCCGGTGGTGACGCGTGAGCTGGTGTATACCGCCATCACGCGGGCGCGCCAGCAGCTGACGCTCTTTGCGACCCAGCCGGTGCTGGAGCGGGCCATCCGTACGCCGACCGAACGGCGCAGCGGGCTGATGGCCCGTCTGCTGGCCGCCGCCGATTAAGCGACGTGCCGCGCGGCGGGGCTACAGCTCGGTCAGCAGGATTTTGGAGCGGCGCTGGTAGTTATACAGCGCCTGCTTCTGCTGCGGCAGCATATCGACCTCTACCGGCTGGAAGCCGCGCTCTTGAAACCAGTGCAGGCTGCGGGTCGTCAGGACAAACAGCTTCTCCAGCCCCATCTGACGCGCCTGCGCGGTAATTCGCTGCAGCAGCTGCTCTCCGCGCGCAGAGTTGCGGTAGTCTGGATGCACCGCCACGCAGGCCATCTCGCCCATGCGCTCCTGGGGGAAAGGGTAGAGCGCGGCGCAGGCGATAGTCAGGCTATCGCGCTCGATCAGGGTAAAGCGCTCTATCTCTCGCTCCAGCTGTTCGCGCGAGCGACGCACCAGGATCCCCTGCTGCTCCAGCGGGCGGATCAGGGCCAGAATGCCGCCGATATCATTGATGTTAGCGCGGCGGATCTGCTCTGCGCTCTCCATCACGATCTGGGTGCCGATGCCGTCGCGCGAGAACAACTCCTGCAGCAGAGCGCCGTCTTCCAGGTAGCTTATCAGGTGGCTGCGGCCTACGCCGCTGCGACAGGCGGCGATCGCACCGCGCAGAAAGCGCGTGCTGCTCAGGGCCCCCTCACCGGTGGTCTCCAGCGCCGCGACGCGCCGCTCGGCCTCGTTGGGCAGCAGCTCGGCGGCGATGCTGCCGTCGTCGTTGCTGACCCCCTGCGCGGCGCAGAAACCGATCAGCTTCTCCGCCTGCAGCTTGATGGCCAGGTGGGTGGCGATCTCTTCAGTGGTGAGGTTAAAGCTCTCTCCGGTGACTGACACCGCCACCGGACCGAGCAGGACGATAGCGCCGGCGTCCAGCTGACAGCGCAGCGCGGCCTCATCAATGCGGCGAATGCGCCCGCTGTGGCAATAGTCCACGCCGTCATCGACCCCCAGCGGCTGGGCGATGACAAAGTTACCGCTGACCACGTTGATGTGCGCGCCGGCCAGCGGCGTATTGCTCAGGCTCATCGACAGGCGCGCGGTGATATCCAGCTGAACCTGCCCCGCGGCCTGTTTGACCAGCGCCAGCGTACGGGCATCCGTGACCCGGGTCTGCTTGTGGTAGCGAGGATCGCAGCGCTGCTCTCGGAGAAGCGTATCGATCTGTGGGCGGGCGCCGTAGACCACGACCAGACGAATGCCCAGGCTATGCAGCAGCGCGATATCGTTGATGATGCCGACGAAGTTCGCCTCGGCGATGGCCTCGCCGCTTAGCATAATGACAAAGGTCTTGCCGCGGTGGGCATTGATGTACGGCACCGAGTGGCGAAACCCCTGAACCAGTTCTGTGCTGCGCTCCTTCATAATCGTCCCTTTGTGAATATCTATTCGCTCATTCTGTATTTTTATTCTGCTATTGCGCAAAAGGCAAGCGACAAATTGTCCGCGCGGGTTCGCCGCCGCGCGGGTAAGGACATAGATTGTTAAATCTCTATTCAGATTTTCTAATGACATCCCCAGACGGTTTCGCTAAAGTTTTGCCCGTCTTTTCCCGGCGCCGGGGTGCCGGAGCGGGTATTTCAGCGTTGTTCCCTGGGGTTACATGACAGATTCCAACCATAGCCTAACGCGCCGCCGCCTATTGCAGGCTGCCGCGGCCACTTGGTTCCTTAGCGTCAGCCGCGTCGGCTTCGCGGCGTCCGCACAGGTGATCGCCGTGCGTGTATGGCCGTCGTCGACCTATACCCGGGTCACGCTGGAGTCGAGCCATCCGCTCAAATATAAGCAGTTTGCGCTCAGCAGCCCCGATCGTATCGTGGTGGATATTCAGGGGGTGCATCTCAACAGCGTCCTGAAAGGGATCGGCCATCAGGTGCAGGGGGGCGATCCCTATCTGAAGCATGCCCGTGTCGGCCAGTTTGATCAGGATACGGTGCGCCTGGTGCTGGAGCTGAAGCAGAACGTCAGCCCGAAGGTGTTTACCCTGTCGCCGGTCGCCGAATTTAAGAACCGCCTGGTGGTGGATCTCTACCCGGTCGCCGGTTCCCCCACCGCGCGGGCGGACGATGAGGATGACCCGCTGCTGGCGCTGCTGGAAGATTATAACAAGGGGGATCTGGAGCGCTCCCTGCCGAAGGCCGGGCCGCAGAAGGGCAAGGCCGGGCGCGACAGGCCCATCGTCATTATGCTCGATCCCGGCCACGGCGGCGAAGATCCCGGAGCCATCGGTAAAAACCGGACCCGGGAGAAAGACATCGTGCTGAAGATAGCCCATCGCCTCAGCGCGCTGATTAAGCGTCAGCCGAATATGCGGGTGTATATGACCCGCTATGAGGATGTGTTTATTCCGCTTAAGGTGCGGGTGGCCAAGGCGCGCCGTCAGCGCGCCGATCTGTTTATCTCCATTCACGCCGATGCGTTCACCAGCCGGACGGTGCGCGGTTCGTCGGTCTTTGCGCTGTCCACCAAGGGGGCGACCAGCACCGCCGCGCGCTATCTGGCGCAGACGCAGAACGAGTCGGATGAGATTGGCGGGGTGAGCCGCAGCGGCGATCAGTATCTGGACCACACCATATTCGATCTGATGCAGACGGCGACCATCAACGACAGCCTGAAGTTCGGCCGCGAGGTGCTCGACCGTTTGGGGCGGGTCAACAAGCTGCATAAGAATCGCGTCGATCAGGCCGGTTTTGCGGTGCTGAAGGCACCGGATATTCCGTCGATTCTGGTGGAGACGGCGTTTATCAGCAACGTGGAAGAGGAGCGGCGTCTGCGCACCAGCGCATTTCAGCAGCAGGTGGCCGAGTCGATTCTGGCGGGGATTAAGGCCTATTTTGCCAGCGGAGCGCAGCTGGCGAAGCGTTGACGGCGAAGCGGTTGGAACGGGCGTAAGCGCCACCGACCGCGGGCCGGATGCGGACGATAAAAACAAAAAAACACCCGTTAAGGTGTTTATTGTCGATGACGAAATTGGTTGCGGGGGCCGGATTTGAACCGACGACCTTCGGGTTATGAGCCCGACGAGCTACCAGGCTGCTCCACCCCGCGTCCGTCATACTGCTATCATATTGTCTGCTGTACACAATTGGTTGCGGGGGCCGGATTTGAACCGACGACCTTCGGGTTATGAGCCCGACGAGCTACCAGGCTGCTCCACCCCGCGTCCGTCATACTACCATCATATTGTGTACTGCGCATCGGATTGGTTGCGGGGGCCGGATTTGAACCGACGACCTTCGGGTTATGAGCCCGACGAGCTACCAGGCTGCTCCACCCCGCGTCCGATGAGGGCGAATAATACACGCCATCTGGCGGGATGCAAGATTTTTTTGACAAACATCACCGATCCGCAGTGTGTTCGCGGGAATATTCATCATCTTGATTTAATTTTAATCATGATATGGGTGTGGGTGATTTTTTTATTCGCTCTAATTCCTTTCACGATAGGGGTTTGTTATGGTTCGCCGGTGGTAACCGATTGCAAAAGAAGAAGGCGAGAGATGAAAGGGCGTTGGGGAAAATACGCGGTATGTGGGTTATTGGTGGCGCTGATGGCCGGGTGCTCCTCCCGGCCGACGGATCGCGGTCAGCAGTATAAAGATGGCACCCTGAACCAGCCGTTGGCGCTGGTTAACCATCCGAATGCCAAGGGGAAGCCGGTTAACGGCAAAGACTTCGTGGAGCAGGTGGACGCTATCCGTCAGGCCTCGCCGTCGTTGTATGGCCGTCACGTCGGTAATTTTGAGGCGGTGACCGAATGGCTGATGGCCGGGGCCGATACCCGTAAACTCGCGCAGTTTGGCCTGAACGCCTACCAGATGGAGGGCGTAGATAACTTTGGCAACGTGCAGTTTACCGGGTATTACACGCCGGTGGTGGAGGCGCGTAGCCAGCCCCAGGGGGCGTTTCAGTATCCGCTGTACCGCATGCCGCATAAGCGAGGCCGCCTGCCGGCGCGCTCGGCTATCTACGATGGCGCCCTGGATAACCGCGGCCTGGAGATCGCCTACAGTAACTCGCTGATGGACAACTTTATGATGGAGGTGCAGGGCAGCGGCTACGTCGACTTTGGCGACGGCCAGCCCCTGACCTTTTTTGGCTACGCCGGTAAAAATGGCCATGCCTACCACAGCATTGGCAAGGTGCTGATCGATCGCGGCGAAGTGGCCAAGGCGGATATGTCGATGCAGGCGATCCGTCAGTGGGCCGATGGCCACAGCCGCGCAGAGGTGCGTGAGCTGCTGGAGCAGAATCCCTCGTTTGTCTTCTTTAAGCCGGAGCAGTTTGCACCGGTAAAAGGCGCCAGCGGCGTGCCGCTGATCGCCAAGGCCTCCGTGGCGTCGGACCGCTCGCTGATCCCGGCGGGATCGGTGCTGCTGGCCGAAGTACCGCAGCTCAACGCGCAGGGAAAATTCACCGGGCGCTACCAGATGCGCCTGATGGTGGCGCTGGACGTGGGCGGCGCTATCAAGGGACAGCATTTTGACATTTATCAGGGGATCGGCCCGGAGGCCGGGCACTGGGCTGGCTACTACAATCACTATGGCCGGGTCTGGCTGCTGAAAACGCCGCAGAGCGGCGCGCCGCTGTTTAACGCCTATCACCCGCAGCGCGCTAGCCACGACGGCGGGCAGATGCTGGTACGTAACTGAGGCGCGCGGGATAGGGGACACGAGGGGCATGCGTGCCCCTTTTGTTTTTCTCGCTATCCCCTATACTGCCCGGCAGTTTTCACGCTTGATAGGGGACTTCCCATGACTGCACCATTTTCTGACGCCTATTGGCAACGCTTCAGCGGGATTGCGCGCCTGTATGGCCGCCCGGCGCTAGAGGCGTTCGCCGGCGCCCACTTCTGTGTCATTGGCCTGGGCGGCGTTGGCTCCTGGGCCGTAGAGGCGCTGGCGCGTAGCGGGATCGGCGCCCTTACGCTGATCGATATGGATGATGTCTGCGTGACCAATACCAACCGGCAGATTCAGGCCCTGCGCAGCACCGTCGGGCAGCCTAAAGGCGAGGCGCTGGCCGCACGGATCCGGGAGATTAACCCCGAGTGCCGGGTGACCTGCGTGGATGACTTTATTACCCCGGATAACGTGGCCGCGCTGATCGATGGCCGCTTCGACTATGTGATCGATGCTATTGATAGCGTACGACCCAAGGCGGCGCTGCTGGCGCACTGCCGGCGTAATAAGATCCCGCTGGTGACCACCGGCGGCGCCGGGGGGCAGATCGATCCGACGCGCATTGAGGTGGCCGATCTGGCCAAGACTATTCAGGATCCGCTGGCGGCCAAGCTGCGTGAACGCCTGAAGGCGGATCATCGCATCGTGAAGAACAGCCGGGGAAAGCTGGGCATCGACTGTGTCTTCTCCAGCGAGGCGCTGGTCTATCCGCAGCCGGACGGCAGCGTCTGCGCGCAGCGTAGCACCGCCGAGGGGCCGAAGCGCATGGACTGCAGCGCCGGGTTTGGCTCAGTGACGATGGTGACCGCCAGCTTTGGCTTTGTGGCGGTCTCCCATGCGCTGAAGAAACTGCTGGCTCGCCGCGCTCAGCGCGCCGCGTCGGCGTAGCGGCGCGCAATCGCCGTAACGCCCTGCGCCAGGGCCTGTAGCCCACTGCTGCGCGAGGCGCTCAGCTGCGCCATGATGTTGAGTTCGCCAAACAGCGCCAGCGGATCGCTCTCCAGCACCTGAGCGGGCGTTTTCCCTTCGACGGCGGTCAACAGGATCGCCAGCAGTCCCTTGACGATGCGCCCTTCGCTGTCGCCGTACAGATGCAGGGTGCCATCTTCCCGCTGCTCTCCGTCCAGCCAGACCCGGTTTTCACAGCCTGCGAGCTCCGCCTGCGGGCAGCGCAGCGTGTCATCCAGCGGCGGCAGCTCGCGCGCTAGCAGGATAATCTGGCGGTAGCGATCTTCCCACTGCGTCAGTCCGGCAAAGCGCTGACGCAGGGTCTGCGCGGTGATTTGACGGCCAAAGGGGTGCGGTGCCTTCATAGCGGATCCTCGTTAAGCAGTGAAACGGCGCGGCCGACGGCCTGCACCAGCGCCTGGACATCGGCGGGGGTATTGTAGGGGGCGAAGGCGGCGCGCAGCGTGCCGCTGACGCCAAGGGCCTGCATCAGCGGTGCCGCGCAGTGTGCGCCGCTGCGCAGCGCGACGCCCTGCTCGGCGATCAGGGTATTGAGATCGCTGTGGTGGATCCCGGTAAAGTTAAACGCCAGCAGCGCGCTGTCGGGTGCCCGATAGCTGATAAAGCCGGGCAGCAGGCTCAGCGCCGCCTCCGCCTGCTGCGCCAGCGCGACGCAGTGACGCTCGGCGGCGGGGCGGTCGATCTCTGCCAGCCAGTCAAGGGCGGCGGCAAAGCCGAGCACCCCGGCAATGTTGGGGGTACCCGCCTCGAAGCGGTGCGGCACGGCCTGTTCGGCAAAGCCGTTAAAGTCGGCGTGGGTCAACATCTTCCCGCCGCCCTGCCAGGCGTGCATCTCCTCCAGCAGCGCGCGTTTGCCGTACAGCACGCCCAGCCCGCAGGGACCATACAGCTTATGGGCTGAGAAGGCGTAGAAATCGGCGTCGGCGGCGTGCACGTCAAGGGGGTGGTGTACCACCCCCTGCGCACCGTCGACCATAACGACGCAGCCGCAGGCGTGCGCCTGGGCGATCGCCTGCGCCAGATCCGGGCAGCCGCCGGTGACGTTAGACATTTGCCCCAGGGCCAGCAGGCGTGGGCGCGATTCGAGCAGGGCCGGAAGCTGGGCGAGATCCGGCAGGCCGCGCGCATCGACCGGTAGGCGGACGACCTGAGCCTGGCACTGCTCGGCAACCATCAGCCATGGGATCAGATTCGCATGGTGTTCGGCCTCGCTGACCAGGATCCGATCGCCGGGGCGCAGGCGCGGCCGCAGGTAGCTCTGGGCGACCAGGTTGATCGATTCGGTCGCGCCTTTGCTCCAGATAATTTCATGCTCATCGGCCCCGATCAGCGCCGCCGTCTGACGCCGGGCGCTCTCAAAGCGCTCGGTAAGGCGTCGAGCCGCCGCATGCTGGCTGCGGTGCACCGTGGCGCCGTGGCCGGTGTAATAGGCTTGGATGGCCTCCAGCACCGCCCGCGGTTTCAGGGCGGTGGCGGCGCTGTCCAGGTAAACGCTGTCCGCTCCCAGCGCGGGGAAGTCGCGGCGCAGCGCCATAAAGTCAAACGTCATAGGCGGGATCTCTGTAATACGGCGCGGAAACGGGAGGTAAACCGGCTTCAGGATTAATAAGATTAATCCGAGAGCGGGCTCACAATTTACCGCGGCCCGCGTTGAGCGGACCGGCGCGCGGGCCTTAATGGCGGGCATTTTAAACTGGTAACGGGCGATGATGAAGCGATTGTATGGGCTTTTCCGCGCGGCGGCGTCGAAAAAAAAGCACCGCAACGGGCGGTGCTACTAAATCACTATGGACAGACAGGGTAAATGTACAGGAAGTGAAAAACGGCAGGGGCTCACGCCGCTACCACGTCTGAAAGGTGTCAGACAACTTGCAAACACAACATCACAACCACAAAGCCAAAAGCATTCCTGAAAAGAGTCATTCCTGCTTTTTCGTTCCGGCCTGGGAAGTGTCGCCACTATAGGTATTTGCTGGCCTATCCTCAACGGACAAATTATAATGGCTCGGATAAAAAAAACTAATGTGTAAACATCCGGTTAACCGTGGGTAACCATTTGATAATAAGTGACCCGATATGTCGAAACGATTACCGCCTCTGAATGCGCTGCGCGTCTTTGATGCCGCCGCCAGACATCTGAGTTTTACCAAGGCCGCCGAGGAGCTGTTTGTGACGCAGGCGGCGGTCAGCCATCAGATCAAATCGTTGGAGGATTTTCTGGGGCTGAAGCTGTTCCGCCGCCGCAACCGCTCGCTGCTGCTGACGGAGGAAGGGCAGAGCTATTATCTGGATATTAAAGAGATCTTTTCTGCGCTGAACGACGCGACGCGCAAGCTGCAGGCGCGGAGCGCCAAGGGGGCGCTGACCGTTAGCCTGCCGCCGAGCTTCGCTATTCAGTGGCTGGTGCCGCGGCTCTCCGGCTTCAATAGCGCCTATCCCGGCATCGACGTGCGTATTCAGGCGGTGGATCGTGAGGAGGGTAAGCTGGCGGACGACGTCGACGTCGCCATCTTCTATGGCCGCGGCCACTGGCCGGGGCTGCGGGTCGAGCGACTGTATGCCGAATATCTGATGCCGGTCTGTTCGCCGCAGCTGCTGCTGGGGGAACATCCGCTAAAAGATCCGGCCGATCTGGCTTATCATACGCTGCTGCACGACACGTCGCGCCGCGATTGGCTGGCCTATACTCGACAGCTCGGCCTGCAGCACATCAACGTGCAGCAGGGGCCGATCTTCAGCCACAGTGCGATGGTGGTGCAGGCCGCCGTACACGGCCAGGGGATTGCGCTGGTCAATAATGTGATGGCGCAGACGGAGATCGAGGCCGGGCGCCTGGTCTGCCCGTTCAATGACGTCCTGATCAGTAAAAACGCCTTTTATCTGGTTTGCCAAGACGCGCAGGCAGATTTGGGTAAAATAGCCGCTTTTCGCCAGTGGATACTGGCCAGAGCCGCTGGTGAGCAGGAGAAATTCCGCTTCCGCTATGAATCGGATGGCGCCGGCGTGCGTCAGGAAAAAGAGTGAAAAGGTCGCGTAATGAGTAGCCGTTCCATGATTTTGTTCGCCGCGATTAGCGGTTTTATCTTTGTGGCGCTGGGCGCATTTGGCGCCCACGTTTTGAGTAATACGCTGGGGGCCAAAGAGATGGCCTGGCTGCATACCGGTCTGCAGTACCAGGCGGTGCATACGCTGGCGATCCTGGGCCTGGCGGCGCTGATGCTGCGTCGCAGCAATCTGTGGTTTTACTGGAGCAGCGCCCTGCTGGCGCTGGGAACCGTGCTGTTCAGCGGCAGTCTTTACTGTCTGGCGCTATCGCAGCTTAAAATTTGGGTGTATATCACACCGATCGGCGGCACCTGCTTCCTGATTGGCTGGGTATTGATGTTGATTGGCGCGATGCGCATGGGAAAGAGGGCGGAACGCCATGAATAGACTTGCTTTGTATTGCCGTCCTGGCTTTGAGAAAGAGTGTGCGGCGGAGATCACCGATAAGGCGGCGGCCCTTGAGGTGTACGGTTTTGCCCGGGTGAAAGAGAACAGCGGCTACGTGCTGTTCGAGTGCTATCAGCCGGAGGATGCAGACAAACTGGCGCGCAAGCTGCCGTTCCGAGAGCTGATCTTTGCCCGTCAGATGCTGGTGGTCGGCGAGCTGCTGAAGGATTTGCCGCCGGAGGATCGCATCGCGCCGATCTGCGGCATGCTGCTGGGGGTTGTCGATGGCGGCGGTGAGCTGCGCGTCGAGGTGCCGGACACCAACGAAAGCAAAGAGCTGCTGAAGTTCTGCCGCAAGTTCACCGTGCCGCTGCGCGCGGCGCTGCGCGAGCAGCGTACTCTGCTGCGCCAGGAGAACCCCTATCGTCCGGTGGTGCACGTGCTGTTTATTGCGCCGGGCTGCTGCTATGTCGGCTACTCGTATAGCGATAATAACTCGCCGTTTTACATGGGGATCCCGCGCCTGAAATTTCCTGCCGACGCCCCCAGTCGCTCTACCCTCAAGCTGGAGGAGGCATTCCACGTCTTTATTCCCGCCGATGAGTGGGATGAGCGTCTGGGCAGCGGCATGCGCGCCGTCGATCTGGGGGCTTGCCCCGGCGGCTGGACCTATCAGCTGGTGCAGCGCAGCATGATGGTGCAGGCCATCGACAATGGCCCGATGGCGCCGAGCCTGATGGATACCGGGCAGGTGACCCATCACCGCGCCGATGGCTTCCGCTTTACGCCGGAGGGGGATAACGACTGGCTGGTGTGCGATATGGTCGAGAAGCCGGCCAAGGTTTCGGCATTGATGGCGCGCTGGCTGGTCAACGGCTGGTGTCGGGAGGCTATCTTCAACCTGAAGCTACCGATGAAGAAGCGCTACGAAGAGGTGAGCCAGAATTTGGCCACGCTGGCGCAGGTGCTGAAAGAGAACGGCATCAATGCGCAGATTGCGGCCAAGCAGCTGTATCACGATCGCGAAGAGGTGACGGTGCACATTCGACGCATCTGGGGCGCCATTCCCGGTCGCCGCGACGAGCGGGAGTTCCGCCGCCGCGAACAGCGCGATTAATCCCCGCGCCGCCGCCGTTCGGCGGCGGCTACGCTCGGCCGGTCAGGCGCAGCTGCTGCAGATTGCCGTGCAGCGCCAGGTCGGTCTGCAGCGTTGCGACGCGGCGGCAGATCTCCGCCATCTCCCGCTGCTCGGTCAGGCGCTGACGCCAGCGTTCGGGCGCCTGCGCCAGGCGCTGGTAGAGCGTCTCCAGCGATCCGAACTCCTTCAGTAGCGCGGCGGCGGTCTTGGCACCGATGCCGCTGACGCCGGGGATCTTGCTGCTGCCGATCCCCGCCAGCCCCCAGAAGTCCGTCAGCTGCTGCGGCGCTACGCCAAACTCGCGCTGTACAAACGGCAGATCCAGCCAGCGCTTTTGAAAATAGTCGCGGATTTGGATCTGCGGCGAGAGCAGCTGGCAGTAGCCTTTGTCGGTCGAGACGATCGTCACCCGATGTCCGCTCTGCGCCACTTTGTGCGCCAGCGTGGCGGCCAGATCGTCCGCCTCGTTGCCGGGGCTGTGCCAGCAGGCGACGCCCAGGGCGGTAAACGCGGCGCGCAGGCTCTCCATCTCCTGCGCTAGGTCGTCCGGCATCGCCTGACGACCGGCCTTATAGCCGGGGAGCAGCTGATGACGCCAGCTCTCTGCGCGATCGTCGTGGTCAAACACGGCGACGGCGTGGCTGGGCGTGGTATGACCCAACAGCTGGCGCAGCGCCGCGCCGCAGGCGTCGCCGCAGGGAGAGCCCTGCACGGCGTGAATGCGGCGGATTAGATTGAGGGCATCGACGATTAACAGATGGATGGACATAGCGATTTAACCGGATTAGCGGGGCGGCGGCGCGCCCCGGAGTAAAAACTCAGCGGACGATCTGGTAGCAGGGCACATAGGCCGAGCCGGGCAGCTTCATGCGCTGCTGGGCGACAAAGCCCTGCAGCAGACGGTCCATGTGCTGCATCATCTGCGGATCGCCGTGCAGCTTAAACGGCCCGTGCTCGGCGATGGCGCGGATCCCCGCCTCTTTCACGTTGCCGGCAACGATGCCGGAGAAGGCGCGGCGCAGGGCGGCGGCAAGCTGCTCCGGCGACTGATTGGGGTGCAGGTTAAGGTTGGCCATATTGTCGTGGGTCGGCGCAAACGGCATCTGCAGATCGGCGCTGATCTTCAGCGACCAGTTAAAGCTGTAGAAGTCGCCGCTCTGGCGCCGGTTCTCTTTCACCCGCGGCATGGCGAGCTTCATGCGCCGCGCCACTTCGGCCGGATCGTCAATGATAATCTGGTAGTGGCGGCGCGCCTGCTCGCCCAGCGTATTGACGATAAAGTCATCCAGCACGCGGAAATAGTCGGCGCTCTCCTGCGGGCCGGTCAGAATCAGCGGCAGCACCTGGCTACGGTTTTCTGGATCCATCAGGATCCCCAGCAGGTACAGCAGCTCCTCCGCCGTGCCTACGCCGCCGGGGAAGATGATGATGCCGTGACCGAATCGGACAAAGGCCTCCAGCCGTTTTTCAATATCCGGCATGATGATGAGCTCATTGACCAGCGGATTGGGCGGTTCGGCGGCGATGATCGAGGGTTCGGTCATGCCGATGAAGCGTCCCTCGTGGTAGCGCTGCTGGGCGTGGCCGACGGCGGCCCCCTTCATCGGCGCCTCCATGGCGCCGGGTCCGCAGCCGGTGCAGATGTTCAGCTCGCGCAGCCCCAGCTGATTGCCGACCTGGCGCCCATACTGGTATTCGATTTCACTGATCGAGTGGCCGCCCCAGCAGACGATCATGTTAGGTTCATCGCCAACGTGCAGCGAGCGGGCGTTGCGCAGTATCGAAAACACCAGGTTGGTGATGATGGTCGGGTTTTCCAGATCCAGCGCCTGGGCGCGCTGGGCGCTCATCAGTTGGCCGTTAACAAACAGAATATCGCGCAGGACCGCAAACAGGTTAGCCTGCAGGGCCCGGATGATACGCCCGTCGACGAAGGCCTCCTCCGGCGGGTTGACCAGCTCCAGCTTGACGCCGCGTTCACGGCGTAGCACGTTGATATCAAAGGTTTCAAAGCGAGACAGCAGCTCAGTGCTGTTGTCCGTTTTTGCGCCGGAGTTGAGCACGGCAAGGGAGCAGTTACGGAACAGGCGGTACAGGTCGCTGCTGGCGGTGCGCTTCAGCATGTCCACTTCCATCTGTGACAACAGATCCATCGATCCCAACGGGCTGATGTGTGTAATCAAAATCTCTCCTAGGCATCTAAACGATGCGGTTACCGCGTCGCCGTGGGCGTTGCTGCGGCCGGCGTCTTACTCTGGGCGGCGCGCATCGGCGCCGTGTCGTTTTCACCTTACCGTGCGCGCTGGCGTCTTGCCAAGACTATCGGGGAAAAATGCCAAAAATCAACGCCTCTCCGCAACTATTGGCTATTGGCGCGCCAGGCGCCCGCGGGGCGGCTGAAACGGGATGTTGCTGCGCCAGGGGTTGATATCCAGCCCGCCGCGCCGCGTGTAGCGGGCGTACACGCTGAGCGCCTCTGGCCGGCAGAAACGCTGAATATCGTTGAAAATCCGCTCTACGCACTGCTCGTGGAACTCATTGTGGTGGCGGAACGAGACCAGATAGCGCAGCAGCGCCTCGCGGCTGATGGCTGCGCCGCGGTAGCGGATCATCACGGAGCCCCAGTCGGGCTGATGGGTTATCAGGCAGTTGGACTTCAGCAGATGGCTGACCAACGTCTCTTCGACCTGGCGCGCCGGATCGGCGGCGTTTTCCAGCAGGGTGGCGTCGAAGCAGTAGCTGTCGATGCGGATGGGCTGGTCGTCAATGCACTCGCCGGGGAGCGCGGCGATAGGCTGGCCTTCGACCTGCGACAGGCGTAGCAGGGTGACGCTGACCCCCCCCTGGGCACAGTGGGCCAGGTCACGCTGTAGCGTGCGCTGCACCGTTTCCCAGTCGGCGAAACGGGTTTGGTTAAAGCTGTTGAGATAGAGCTTGAAGCTCTTTGATTCGATCAGATTGGCGCCGTAGGCATCCAGCGCGACCTCGGCCAGGGCGACCTGCGGCAGGCCGTTGGCGTTGAGCCAGGAGAGTTCATACAGGGTCCAGATATCGGCGCCGTGGAACGGCAGCGCGTCGGGGTAGAGCCCCAGCGGTTCGCGGTTCATGCTGCGCGGTACGGCCTGCAGCAGCGAGGCATCATACTGGTCGCGGTATTCGGTGGCCTTGCCCAGGGTCAGGGAGGTGAGCGCCGGGTTCTCTTGGTATGACATACGGTTAACCTGTGGTGAAAGCGGCTGTGCGCGGTGCGACAGCAGGGTACAATGGGAAACCGGCGCAGAGGCCGGTCATCGCTTGCCGCAGTTTACCACCGCCAGGCGGTATCCCGTAACTGTGGGCGTGGGTCTTCTGCGCTGCGCCGATGCGACGGCGCGTGATGGGATGCAGCCTCAAGAGACAGAGAGAATATTATGGAGCATCAGGTTTCCGCCGCCCTGCGTGAATTTACTCAGCGCTATGTGGCGCAGTGGCAGCAGCAGCACGGCGACTGGCCGGCCAGCCATGCGCTGTACGGTATTCCGTCCCCCTGCGTGGTTTACAGTCGCGACGACTGCGTGTTCTGGCGTCCCGAGCCGGGGCGCGGGGAGGATCTGGAGGGCATTGGCCGGGCACTGGATATCCAGCTGCACCCGTCGTTGGCGCCGTTTTTTACCACCCAGTACGCCGGCGATATGCGCGCGCGCTGGAACGAGATCGAGATGGATCTGGTGCAGGTTTGGAGCGAGGATGACCTGCAGCGCCTGCAGGAGAACCAGATAGGCCATTTGGTCACTCAGCGTCGTCTGAAGCTGTCGCCGACCCTGTTTCTGGCCAGCACGGCGGATGAGCTGAGCATGGTGACGCTGTGCAACCTGAGCGGTAGCGTCTTGCTTGAGCAGTTTGGCAGCCCGCAGCGGCGGGTGCTGGCGCAGACGCTGACCGAGTTCCTGGCGGAGTTGCAGCCACTGGCGCAGGAAGTAGGGTAACGGCGGCTCGGCGTGTGAGAGATCTCTTACACGCACTGTGAGAGATCTCGTTTTATTATCTGATTATTTTGCGAAGCGCCGTAGTAAATTCGATAGTTATCATGATATTAAAATTCAAAGATTACGTAAGTATCACATATGTAAGACAATATCCCCATTGCTAAACCTGCGAAAATCGGCGAAAGTAAACACATCGAAAGGGATGTCGCCGGATTAAGGACACATCAGGATGATGTAGTCTCAGGATGAGGCGAGGACCCGCCCAGGATGGGCGAAAGGATGTACCGCAGGACGTCGGTCAGGATATTTCAGGATGAAATAAGGGACACCTCCAGGAAGGAGACTGAGAGCCGGTTTGGATGGCCGGTGTGTCAGGATGACTGAGGGATATCGCCCGGATGGCGAACAGGACGCAGGCAATGGAGTGTCCGGAAAAGGAAATCCGCAGGGAAAAGTTTTCACGGATGAGCAGGGAGCACGTTGTGTAGCGGGACTGCTATAAAACGAATCAGGGGGTGCTGCATGGCAGCACCCCCTCTTTTTTGCGTCCGCGTTCTCCCGCCCGGTTTGGGCGCGGTGCCCTCGGTGGTATGCTGGCGCGATTTTCCCATTAGACCGTAAGAGAGTCCGTCATGAGTGATTACGCCATCGTACACGGCCATTTACAGCAGATCGAAGCCCAGATGCGTGCGCTGTCTCTGTGGCAGGTGCAGGCGCCCGCCGCCGACGCCCTGGCAAGCCAGGAGCCGTTCTGCGTCGATACCCTGGAGGCGGCCGAATGGCTGCAGTGGGTCTTTTTACCGCGCATGCACGCTCTGCTGCTCTGCAGAGCACCCCTGCCGCAGCGGATGGCGATCGCCCCCTATATCGAGATGGCTTACCCGCAGGATCTGGCGCGGGTGGCTCCGCTGCTGGCGGCGCTGCAGCGTCTGGATCGGCATCTCGGCGGCGATCCGCAGTAGTCGGGGAAACCGCCGCGCTGCGCGCCAGATTGCGCCACCGGCGGGTTATGCTGTAAGGTGCTGCGTTTTTTCTTTTTGTCGGGTATCGGGATGGAAATTATTTATCAGGATGAGCATCTGGTGGCAATCAATAAGCCTGCCGGGTGGTTGGTTCACCGCAGCTGGCTGGATCGCAAAGAGAAGGTGGTAGTGATGCAGACGGTGCGCGATATGCTCGGGCGCCATGTCTATACCGTTCATCGCCTGGATCGGCCGACCTCCGGGGTGCTGCTGCTGGGGCTGTCGAGCGAGGTGGCGCGCGCGCTGGCCCAGCAGTTCGAACAGCATCAGATCCATAAAGTCTACCATGCGGTGGTCCGCGGCTATCTGCAGGGGGAGGCGCTGCTCGACTACCCGTTGACGCCGGAGCTGGATAAGATCGCCGATCGTTTCCGCTCTCCCGATCGCGCTCCGCAGCCGGCGCAGACCCACTACCGTGGGCTGGCGACGGCGGAGGTGCCGCTGGCCATTGGCCGTTACCCGACGTCACGCTTTAGCCTGGTCGAGCTGATGCCGCAGACCGGGCGCAAGCACCAGCTGCGTCGCCACATGGCGCACCTGCGCCACCCGATCATCGGCGATACCGCACACGGCGACCTGCGCCAGAATCGCGGCGTCGCTGCCCACTTTGGCACGCCCGGTTTAATGCTGCACGCCAGCGAACTGCGCCTGACGCACCCGGTGAGCGGTGAGGCGCTGTGCCTGCGGGCCGGCCTGGATCTGCGCTGGCAGGAGCTGATGGACGGACTGGGTTGGCAAGCCTATCTCCCTGAACTTGATCGGGTTGAGTTTATGCCCGATTGCCCTCAGGATAGAGCGGATGAGACAGAGACCGGCCAAGAGGCCTGACAGAAGGAGTGGGCAATGGCGCAAGTGGGCATTTTTGTGGGAACCGTATACGGTAACGCGCTGATGGTGGCGGAAGAGGCGCAGGCCATTCTGCAGCAGCAGGGGCACCAGGTGACGCTGTTTGAGGAGGGGACGCTGGCCGACTGGCAGCGCTATGCCCAGCAGCATATCCTGGTCGTGACGTCGACCACCGGGCAAGGCGACCTGCCGGATACGCTGGCGCCGCTGTTTACGGCGCTGCGCGATGGGGTAGGGCAGCAGACGGCGCTACGCTATGGGCTGATCGCGCTGGGCGACAGCGGCTTTGCCCATTTCTGCGGCGCCGGACATCAGTTTGATGCGCTGCTGCAGGCGCAGGGGGCGACCCGCCTGGGCGAACTGCTCGAGGTGGATGCCCAGCAGGCGCCGGAGCCGGAAACGGTCACCTCTCCGTGGGTCAGCGCCTGGGCACAGCGCTTAGGCGAGTAAACGCTGTACGCTGTCGCCGCGCGGCGGCGGCGCTATTTACCGGTGAGTTTCTCCAGATCGGCCTCGATCTCGGCGATCTTATTGGCGACCACGCTCTCCAGATGGCGCAGATCGTCCAAGATTTTGCGCTTCAGATCCTCCTCCTGACGATCGCGCAGGCACAGGCGATCCAGCTCCTCGATGACATAGCGCAGATTGGGGCTGATCTCGCTGATCTCCCGCACCCCCTGGCTGTCATTGTCACTCAGAATCGTTTTACGCTGGCGTGGGTATTTAAACTTCACGCTCTTGGCAAAGAATTCGCCCTTATCCTTGCGGAAGTAAATTTTCAGAATGTCGTTGTTAGCCTCCTGACGCAGGCTATAGCGATCGATCTCTTCCGGTTGGGTAATCCCCAGGCTTTTCAGGTTGTCATACATAGTGGCACCTTTCATGCGTTAACGCGTCGACTTCGCCAGCGAAGGTTCCTGGCGGAATGAATACGGCCGCGGCGGTGAGTGGTCGTTTTTTAATAAATAGCAAAGCAGGTAAGGGCGGTGAAAGTATACATGCGGTGAACCATTTTGCCTGTGATACAAGAGGGATTATTGCGCTCTTTTACGCCGTGGGACGGCGGAAGAGAGGGGTGCCCAGGCGCGGGCACCACCGTATTTAGCGGCGAGGGCCGCGAAAGGCAGGCTCCGTGGCGATATTTTGACGGAGGGTTGCGATATTACCCGTGGCGTTGGCGGCGTACACGAGCGCCTGCGGTAGGGCTCCAACGGCCGTTTTAGCGGTAATGGTATCGCTGACGGGATCGATCACCTGCAGGGTATCGCTGACCTCGTTGACGAAGAAGACCTTGTCTCCTTGGGCGCTGGCCCAGATACCATGCGGCAGGGTTTCTGCCGCGATCTTCTTGAGCAGCTTCGCCTTATTGTTACTGTAATCGTAAACGTATACGGCGTTCTCTCCCCCAACCGTCACATACGCCTTACCGTTGGCAAAACCGATGTGATTGCTGATTTTCCCCGTGGCAAAGGTTTCGATGATCTCATGTGTTCGGGTGCTGATACGCGTGATTTTACCAATATCTTTATGGTCGACCCACACTTCGCTCCCGTCGGGGATCGTGTTGATGAAGGGGGAGAAGTGGGACGCCAGCGTGAGCGTTTTGACCACCGCTTTGCTGGCTCTGTCCACGATCCAGAAGTGGTTATCGAAGCTGGAGCTGATATAGGCATAGCGATCGTCGTGGCTGAAGGCGACCATCCCCGGTCCCGACGCCAGCTCGATACGCTGCTTCTCTTTGCCGCTGTCGCTGTCGATGACCGAAATGTGGTTTTCACCGCGCACCGTCACCCAGATCTCTTTTTCATCATAGGTATAGCGAGGCTCATGGGGATTGCGACCGACATAGAGGGTATCGATCCGTCGGCCGCTGTCCGTGTCGATACGAACGACCGAATTCGTGACGGTGGAGACGATGGACAGCTCTTTTCTCTGCGGCGCGTAGGATAAACCGTGTACGTTAATTTCACCATTATACAGCGGGCTGTACAGGCGTTTATCGCCGGCGGGGTATCCTAGCCGAATATCGCCAATTTTCTGTGCGGTATCTGCATCGATCACGGATACCGTATTGTCATTTTGGTTGGCGGAGTAGACTACATCGGCAGCCTGGGCGTTGAACGCCGTGCAGGATAATATCCAGAGCAGAGTGCTAGTGCGCATTTTTCTTTTCCTTGATTAATTGATTCATAATGGCGATTTCATTCTCTTGCTCCGTGATAATGGAGAGCGCCATATTCTGCACTTCTTTATCCTGCGAGGTTTCCAGAATAAGCCTGGACATATCAATGGCTCCCTGGTGATGGGGTATCATCATTATCATGAAGTCAATATCTTTATTGCCCGTCAGTGCAACCTCGCTCATTCCCTGGTGCATCTCGACCATGATTTTATCCATCTTGGTAATAAACGCGGGGTCATCCTGATAATGCGCATGCGGGGTGGCGGTATGGGGATGGCCTCCCGACTGCGCCCAGGCGGCCGGCAGATAAAATAATGGCGTAAATAGGCTCGCAAGAAAGAGGTTATATATATGTTTCATACGGATTCACCGGTGCTGTGTCGATCTGCTTGGCGCAGTGGATGCGAGAGTAACGATTATTTCGCTATCTCTTCCATGAGTGGCATGGCGTCATCTTGCTTCTCGTGAGGATGACAGGGGCAATGGTTATCATCCTGGCCTGCCTTCGGCTGCTCTGCCACTGACGGTGCGCCGTCCGTATGGGAATGTCCTTCGTGGGCCGCGGCGTTTTGCAGAAAAAAGCAGAATGGCATCAGTGCCGTTAATAATATTTTTTTATTATGTTTCATGGCTTCACTCCTGTGATTTATAAATTATCTGTGATGTATTAATGCGTGGAACTTAAACAGCGTGAATAAGGGGAATTAACGCTGTGTTATGTAAATGTAACATGGTGTTTTTGGGCGCAGTGATTATCACAGAAAGTTTATATTATGCGGATGCGCTCTATTTCGGCCGGACGCGCGGAGAGACGATATTGACTTTATGCTGGAGGGGCGATGGGCGATGGGCGATGGGCGATGGGCGATGGCGATGGCGATGGCGTAGCGGCCGGACGTGCGGCGGCGACGTTATTGACCCCGTGCGAGGCGAGCGTTATCACCGGCTCTGCGGTAATGCGGTAATGCGGTAATGCGGTAATGCGGTAATGCGGTAAAGGCGTCGCGGTGCGGTGGCGAGCGGCCGCCCGGCGCTAGGCCGAGCGGCTGGGAGAATGGGGCTTAGTCGATGGTGCGCAGCAGCTCGTTGATGCCGACCTTGCCGAGCGTCTTGGCATCCACTTTCTTGACGATAACCGCGCAGTACAGGCTGTAGTCGCCGCGTTTAGAGGGGAGGTTGCCGGAGACGACCACGGAGCCGGCCGGTACACGACCGTAGTGAACCTCGCCGGTTTCACGGTCATAGATCTTGGTGCTCTGTCCGATAAAGACCCCCATCGAGATAACCGAGCCCTCTTCCACGATAACCCCTTCGACCACTTCAGAGCGGGCGCCGATGAAGCAGTTATCTTCGATGATGGTCGGGTTGGCCTGCAGCGGCTCCAGTACGCCGCCGATGCCGACGCCGCCGGAGAGGTGAACGTTTTTACCGATCTGGGCGCAGGAGCCGACGGTGGCCCAGGTATCGACCATGGTGCCTTCGTCAACGTAGGCGCCAATGTTGACGTAGGAGGGCATCAGTACGGTATTGCGGGCGATGAAGGCCCCCTGGCGAACGGAGGCCGGCGGTACGACGCGGAAGCCCTCGCGCTGGAAGCGGGCTTCGTCATAGTCGGCGAACTTCATCGGCACTTTGTCGTAGAAACGGGTTTCTGCGCCTTCCATCAGGCGGTTGTCGTTAATGCGGAAAGAGAGCAGCACCGCCTTCTTCAGCCACTGGTGGGTGACCCACTCGCCGTTAATTTTTTCTGCAACGCGCAGGGCGCCGCTGTCGAGCAGGGCGATGACCTGGCTGACGGCTTCACGGGTGATGCTGTCGGCGTTGGCCGGGGTGATCTCGGCGCGGCGCTCAAAGGCGTTTTCGATAACTGTCTGTAACTGCTGCATCCTGTCTATATTCCCCTCGTAATATCAACCGTTCCGCCGGCGCCGGATCTGGCGCGGCGGGTGCGTAAAAAAATCTACCCTTTATCGGCGCTAAGCAGGGTTTCTGTCAACCGTTGCGCCAGCTCCCGCTGCATTTCAGGCGTTAATGCGCGCCGTTCGCCGTCGGCCAGAATAAACAGATCCTCGACCCGCTCGCCAATGGTGGTAATGCGGGCGCCGTGCAGCGAGAGGCCCATTTCGGCAAAGATCTCGCCGATATGGGCCAGCAGCCCCGGACGATCGAGCGCGACGAGCTCCATGTAGCTGCGCCGGGCGTTATGGGCTGGCAGAAAGCTGACCTCCGTCGGAACGCTGAAGTGGCGTAGACGCGCCGGCGCGCGGCGCGCACGCGGCGGGTGATAGTGCGGCTGCGTCAGCGCATGCTCCAGCGCCTGGCGGATGGTGTCGTGGCGATCTGGCGCCAGCGGGCTGCCGTCTGGCTCCAGCACCACGAAGGTGTCCATGGCATAGTTATCGCGATTGGTGAAGATCTGGGCGTCGTGTACGCTGAGATTGCGTCGATCCAGCTCACCGGCGACGGCGGCAAACAGGTAAGGCCGATCGGGGCTGTAGATGAAGATTTCGGTACCGCCGCGGGTGGCATGCTGACTGACCAGCACCAGGGGGCCGTCGCCGCGGTGGCGCAGCAGGTGGCGGGCGTGCCACGCCAGTTGGCTGGGCGTATGGCGCAGGAAGTAGTCCGCGCGGCAGCGGCCCCACAGCCGCATCAGCCCCGGTTCGTCGATGTTGTCCATCCGCAGCAGCGCCAGCGCCTGCAGCCGGTGATGGCGTACCCGCTCGCGCATGTCCGGGCTGCTGTGCATACCGCGGCGCAGCTGTTTTTCGCTGGCGAAGAACAGCTCGCGTAGCAGGCTCTGCTTCCAGCTGTTCCACAGGTTTTCGTTGGTCGCGCAGATGTCGGCGACCGTCAGGCAGATCAGATAGCGCAGCCGGGTTTCGCTGTGCACCTCCGCACAGAAGTGGCGAATGACCTCGGGATCCTGAATGTCGCGGCGCTGAGCGGTGACCGACATCAGCAGATGGCAGCGTACCAGCCAGGCCACCAGCTGGGTTTCGCGCGTGTTAAGGCCGTGCAGACGGGCAAACTCCAGCACGTCGTCGGCGCCGAGCAGGGAGTGGTCACCGCCGCGCCCTTTGGCGATATCGTGGAACAGGGCGGCGAGCAGCAGCAGCTCCGGCTGCGGCAGGCGCGGGTAGAGCTCGACGCACAGCGGGTGGCGCCCGTGGTTATCCCGATCGGCAAAGCTCTCCAGCTTGAGCAGAACCCGCATGGTGTGCTCGTCCACGGTGTAGGCGTGGAACAGATCAAACTGCATCTGGCCGACGATCTTCCCCCACTGCGGCATATAGGCCCACAGTACGCTGTGATGGTGCATGGGCAGCAGCGCGCGTCGCACCGCGCCGGGGTGGCGTAGGATCGCCATGAACAGGCTGCGCGCCTCGGGCAGGGCGCACAGCGGCTGCTTCAGATGGCGGCGCGCGTAGCGCAGCTGACGCAGCGTGGTGGAGTAGATGCCCTCGATCTCCGGATTGCGCGCCATGGCGTAGAACAATCGCAGAATAATTACCGGATCGTGGCTGAAGGTGTCCGGATCGCGCAGATCGATCAGGGGGCCGCGCAGCTGGAAGTAGTCGTCGAGAATGCGTGGTTTTTCCCGGGTGTCCAGCGCGAGGATCGCCTCATCGAACAGCTGTAGCAGCATCTGGTTCAGCTCACGCACCCGCCGGGTCATGCGGTAAAACTCTTTCATCATCTTTTCGATAGGCGCGTTGCCTTCGCCCTGATAGCCCAGCAGGTGGGCGACGCTGAGCTGGCGATCGAACAGTAGGCGGTTGTCGTAGCGGTTGACCACCAGATGCAGGGCGAAGCGGATGCGCCACAGGAAGCTGCGGCATTCGTTCAGCTCGTCGCGCTCGGCGCTCGTCAGGTAGCCGAAGCCGACCATCTCATCGAGGGAGGTGGCGCCAAAGTGGCGATGGGCTACCCACAGCAGGGTGTGAATATCACGCAGGCCACCGGGGCTGGCCTTGATGTCTGGCTCCAGATTATAGCTGGTGCCGTGATAGCGCTGGTGGCGCTCGCGCTGTTCGTTCACCTTGGCGTGGTAAAAGCGCGGCGAGGGCCAGAAGTCGTCGCTGAATAGCTGTTTTTGTAACTGGAGAAACAGGGCGACGTCGCCGCTCAGCAGGCGGGATTCGATCAGGTTGGTGGCGACGGTCAGATCGGCCAGCCCCTCGCTCAGGCACTGCGCCAGGGTACGGACGCTGTGGCCGACCTCCAGACGCAGGTCCCATAGCAGGGTTATGAGCGCGCCAAGCTGCGCCTCCTGCGCTGGCGCCAGCGGTTCGGCGCTGAGCAGCAGCAGGTCGATGTCCGATAGCGGGTGCAGCTCCGCGCGGCCATAGCCGCCGACGGCGATCAGCGCCAGGCCGGGCTGGGTGTCGAAGCCGTAGCTGCGCCACAGGCGCACCAGCAGACGGTCGATATAGTGGGTACGGGCGGCAACCAGCGACTCGGCGCTTTCGCCGCGGCGAAAGGCGTGATCCAGCCAGCGACGCAGCTGCTCCATGTGGGGCTTTAGCCCGGCGCAGGTCAGCGCGTCGGCGGGGAGGGTGTCCGGCGATACGGGCGGCAGGGCGTCCGGTTCGCCGTGCGATAACTCGGCCATAGGCAGTCCATTGATAAAAAAGCCGGCATAAGCCGGCCTAGGTTATCTGCGTGCTGCAGTGAGACGCCCCCGCAGGGGCGGGCGCGCACTCACTGGGCGCTCATGTCGTGGGCGATCACCCGCGGTAAATCATGCTCTTCTTCGCGCAGCGTCAGGATCTCGCAGCCATTGTCTGTGACAACGATAGTATGCTCGTACTGCGCGGACAAGCTGCGATCCTTGGTTTTTACCGTCCAGCCGTCCTTCATCAGGCGGATGCGGTAGTCACCGGCGTTGACCATCGGTTCAATGGTGAACGTCATGCCCGCCTGCAGCACCACGCCGCCGTCGTCGGCATCGTAGTGCAGCACCTGCGGCTCTTCGTGGAAGACCTCGCCAATGCCGTGGCCGCAGTACTCGCGCACCACGGAGAAGCCGTTCTCTTCAACGAACTTCTGAATGGCCTTGCCGATGCTGCGCAGGCGGATGCCCGGTTTGACCATCTTCAGCGCCAGATACAGGCTCTCCTGGGTGATGCGGCACAGGCGCTCGCCGAGGATTGTCGGCTTACCGACGATAAACATTTTGGAGGTATCGCCGTGCCAGCCGTCTTTGATCACGGTGACGTCGATATTGACGATATCGCCGTCTTTAAGCGCCTTATCGTCGCTTGGAATACCGTGGCAGACCACCTCATTGACCGAAATGCAGACGGACTTCGGGTAGCCGTGATAGCCCAGGCAGGCGGAGATGGCGTGCTGTTGCTGTGTGATGTACGCATCGCACAGGCGATCCAGCTCGCCGGTGGTGACGCCGGGCACCACGTGCGGGGCGATCATTTCCAGCACCTCGGCGGCCAGGCGGCCAGCGATGCGCATTTTTTCGATGTCTTGTGGTGTTTTCAGTGCAATAGCCATAGGTATTCTGTCCACGGACGTCGCCGCAGCGACAATGAGAAGCAATGTCTTCTATGGTAACAGTCCCGCTACGCCCTGCCAAATGGCAGCAGGGGGGCTGGCTCAAAATGCAACAAAAGGTGGAGTCTATCGCGTGTTTATGGTATAAAGCGCGCCGCAGTTCCCGTATGTCTGCAAGGCGTACGCGGAGGCTGTAAATCTCACTTTGTGTTATTTGCATAAACAACACACACGTATCGGCACATGTGCCGGGGTGCCGTCGGACGCGAATGCGTGCGGTGGTCGGCGTCATGGGATACGTGGAGGCATAACCCCAATTTTTATAGAGGTCTAATCATGGCAACTGTTTCCATGCGCGATATGCTCAAGGCTGGTGTTCACTTCGGTCACCAGACCCGTTACTGGAACCCGAAAATGAAGCCGTTCATCTTCGGTGCTCGTAACAAGGTTCACATCATCAACCTTGAAAAAACCGTACCGATGTTCAACGACGCTCTGGCTGAGCTGAGCAAGATCGCGTCCCGTAAGGGCAAGATCCTGTTCGTTGGTACCAAGCGCGCAGCAAGCGAAGCGGTAAAAGACGCTGCCCTGAACTGCGATCAGTTCTATGTGAACCATCGCTGGCTGGGCGGTATGCTGACCAACTGGAAAACCGTTCGTCAGTCCATCAAGCGTCTGAAAGATCTGGAAACTCAGTCTCAGGATGGCACCTTCGACAAACTGACCAAGAAAGAAGCTCTGATGCGCACCCGCGAGCTGGGCAAGCTGGAAAACAGCCTGGGTGGTATCAAAGATATGGGCGGTCTGCCGGACGCGCTGTTCGTTATCGATGCCGATCACGAACACATCGCCATCAAAGAAGCCAACAACCTGGGTATCCCGGTATTCTCTATCGTTGATACCAACTCCGATCCGGACGGCGTTGACTTCGTTATCCCGGGTAACGATGACGCTATCCGCGCTGTGACCCTGTACCTGAGCGCCGTGGCTGAAGCCGTGCGTGAAGGCCGTTCTCAGGATCTGGTTGCCCAGGCTGAAGAAACCATGGCTGAAGCCGAGTAATAAGGACAGCTCGCAGGAGCCCTTATTAACCGGTATTCATATGTTGGTTAGGGGGCCTATCATGGCCCCCTTTCTTTGTGGTCTATCCCGCAAAGATGTCATCTCTAGAACAATCGTCTTGCGCAGAGGCTCCCTCTGGGCGAGATAACCGAGGAAAATACAATGGCTGAAATTACCGCTTCCCTGGTAAAAGAACTGCGTGAGCGTACCGGCGCAGGCATGATGGAATGTAAAAAGGCACTGGTTGAAGCTAACGGCGACATCGAGCTGGCCATCGACAACATGCGTAAATCCGGCCAGGCCAAAGCGGCCAAGAAAGCCGGCCGTGTTGCCGCTGAAGGCGTGATCCTGACCAAGGTTGCCGCTGACGGTAAATATGGCGTCATCGTTGAGATGAACTGCGAAACCGACTTCGTTGCCAAAGACGCTGGCTTCAAAGCGTTCGCTGATGAAGTTGCCGCCGCAGCCCTGGCTGACAAAATCATCGATATCGACACCCTGAAAGCGAAGTTCGAAGAACAGCGTACTCAGCTGGTTGCCAAAATCGGTGAAAACATCAACATCCGTCGCGTGTCTGAACTGACCGGCGACCTGCTGGGCACCTACAGCCACGGCGCGCGCATCGGCGTTATGGTTGCTGCTACCGGCGCTGACGAAGAGCTGATCAAGCACATCGCCATGCACATCGCCGCCAGCAAGCCGGAATACGTTAAGCCGGAAGACGTACCGGCAGACGTGGTTGCTCACGAGCACCAGATCCAGCTGGACATCGCCATGCAGTCTGGCAAGCCGCGCGAAATCGCTGAGAAGATGGTTGAAGGCCGTATGCGTAAGTTCACCGGTGAAGTCTCTCTGACCGGTCAGAGCTTCGTTATGGATCCGAGCAAGACCGTTGGCCAGCTGCTGAAAGAGCACAACGCTAACGTGACCGGCTTTATCCGCTTCGAAGTAGGCGAAGGCATCGAGAAAGTAGAAACTGACTTCGCAGCAGAAGTTGCCGCGATGTCTAAAGGGGCCTAATCCCCTTTGACTACAGAGCCGCCGCGAGGCGGTTCTGTTTTATCCGGCCAGACTTACTTCAATGAGCGGTCAGGGGCGCAGACCGTACATTGAAATACCTCCGACTAATTAATTGACTGTTTCTTAGGACTCAAACACCATGGCTACCAATTCCAAACCCGTTTACCAGCGTATCCTGCTTAAGCTGAGCGGCGAAGCTCTGCAAGGCTCAGAAGGTTTTGGCATCGATGCGAGCGTGCTGGACCGCATGGCGCAGGAGGTCAAAGAGCTGGTTGAATTAGGCGTGCAGGTGGGCGTGGTGATTGGCGGCGGCAACCTGTTCCGCGGCGCCGGTCTGGCGCAGGCGGGGATGAACCGCGTGGTCGGCGACCACATGGGGATGCTGGCGACGGTGATGAACGGCCTGGCGATGCGCGATGCGCTGCACCGCGCCTATGTCAACGCTCGCCTGATGTCGGCCATTCCGCTGAACGGCGTATGCGACAACTACAGCTGGGCGGAGGCGATCAGCCTGCTGCGCAACAACCGCGTCGTGATTTTCTCCGCCGGCACCGGCAATCCGTTCTTTACCACCGACTCCGCTGCCTGTCTGCGCGGGATCGAGATCGAAGCCGACGTCGTGCTGAAGGCGACGAAGGTGGACGGCGTTTACTCTGCCGATCCGATGAAAAATCCGGACGCCACGCTGTACGAACAGCTGAATTATCAGGATGTTTTGGAGAAAGAGCTGAAGGTGATGGATCTGGCCGCCTTCACTCTGGCGCGCGATCATAACCTACCGATCCGCGTGTTTAACATGAACAAGCCGGGTGCGCTGCGTCGCGTAGTGATGGGCGAACAAGAAGGTACGCTGATCACCAAATAATGCGCTGCGTGCGTGCGGGACAGTCGGCACGTCCGGCTGTCGTATTGCGCAGGCCGCATTGAAAAACGCTTGGCCTTTGGTGCACAATTCACTCTACTAACCACAACCACCGTTTTCAAGGGTTCGCAACGTGATCAACGAAATCAGAAAAGATGCCGAAACGCGCATGGACAAATGCGTCGAGTCATTCAAGGGCAATATCAGCAAAATCCGCACCGGCCGTGCGCATCCTAACCTGCTCGATGGCATTCAGGTTGAGTACTACGGCACCGCTACCCCGCTGCGTCAGCTGGCCAACATCGTTGCGGAAGACTCCCGTACGCTGGCCTTGACCGTATTCGATCGCAGCATGTCTGGGGCGATCGAAAAAGCTATCCTGACCTCCGATCTGGGCCTGAATCCCGCCTCTGCCGGCACCGTGATCCGCGTTCCGCTGCCGCCGTTGACGGAAGAGCGCCGTAAGGATCTGATCAAGCTGGTACGCTCTGAAGCCGAATCTGGCCGCGTTTCCGTGCGTAACGTACGCCGCGACGCCAACGATAAGGTGAAGGCGCTGCTGAAAGACAAAGAGATCAGCGAAGACGAAGATCGCAAGTCTCAGGACGAGATCCAGAAGATCACCGATCTGATGATCAAAAAGATCGATGCGGCGCTGGCTGATAAAGAAAAAGAGCTGATGGATTTCTAATCCAGCTCCGGCAGCGGCATCCCCCCTGGGGCGGCGCGGTACGCGTCGGCCGCTGCACAGCGCCTCTGCGGCGGGCCCTCTCCTCGCCCGTCGTTTCGGTAATAAGCGTCGCTTCGGCGGCGCTTTTGTTTGTGTGCCGCCGGCCTGCCTTGGCCGACGGCGCAAAATTCGCTGGGGAGGTGCGCTGGCTTAGCGTATCCTGTAATGATTTGACCCAGTAATTCAGAGTATCCTCATGAAGACGCTGACCATTTTAGGTTCAACCGGCTCCATCGGCACCAGTACGCTGGCGGTGGTGCGGGCCAATCCCGGCGCGTTCCGCGTGGTAGCACTGGTGGCAGGCAAGAACGTTGATGTCATGCTGCAGCAGTGCCGTGAATTTTCCCCCCGCTATGTCTGTATGGCCGATGAAGGTGCCGCCGCCGCGCTGCGCCAGCGCCTGTTCGAGTGCGGCCTTGGCGCGATTGCCGTGATGAGCGGCGAGCACGCCGCCTGCGAGCTCGCCGCCCTGGATGAGGTCGACCAGGTGATGGCGGCGATCGTCGGCGCCGCGGGCCTGCTGCCGACGCTGGCGGCGATTCGGGCTAACAAGCGGGTGCTGCTGGCCAACAAAGAGGCCCTAGTGACCTGTGGACGTCTGTTTATGGAGGCGCTCTCCCACAGCCAGGCGCAGCTGCTGCCTATCGACAGTGAACACAACGCCATTTTTCAGAGCCTGCCGACGGCGGTACAGCAGCAGCTGGGCTTTGCCAGCCTGCGTGAGCACGGGGTGACCCGTATCGTACTGACCGGCTCCGGCGGGCCGCTGCGTCAGCTGCCGTTGGCGGATTTTGATGCTGTCACGCCGGCGCAGGCCTGCGCGCATCCCAACTGGTCTATGGGGCGTAAGATCTCCGTCGACTCCGCCACCATGATGAATAAAGGGCTGGAGTATATTGAGGCGCGCTGGCTGTTCAATGCCTCGGCGGAGGAGATGGAGGTGATCGTTCACCCGCAGTCGGTGATCCACTCCATGGTGCGCTACCGGGACGGCAGCGTGATTGCCCAGCTGGGTAATCCTGACATGTGTACGCCGATCGCCCACGCCATGGCCTATCCCGACCGCGCGCCGAGCGGCGTTGCGCCGCTGGATTTCTGCCGAATGGGCTCGCTGAGCTTTGAGGCGCCGGATATGGCGCGCTACCCCTGTCTGCAGCTGGCTATCGAGGCGTTTGCCGAGGGGCAGGCGGCGACGACGGCGCTGAATGCGGCGAATGAAATTGCGGTTGCCGCCTTTCTCGATGGGCGTCTACGCTTTACTGACATCGCCCGGCTGAACCGCGGCGTGGTGGAGCAGCTGCGCTGCGCTGAGCCGGACTGCGTTGAGGCGGTGCTGGCGATTGATTGCGCCGCTCGCCAGGCGGCCCAGACGCTGAGCGCGCGTTTTTCCCGCTAAATTCGTCCGGCCGGGTGCGCTGATTTGTGGCGCTAACGGCATGATGATATAGTCTGCGCCAGTTTTTTTGCGCGCACGCCGCGAAAAGAACGGCGTAAGGGCGGGGGGAATGCTCCCCTGCTCGCCGGCGTCGGGTGTGCGCGGCGGTCTGAGTTGAGATGATTGGGGGGCCGTGCTGATTCACGGCCTTATTTACGCAGGAGTGACCGTCGCCGCAGGACTGCGCGCGGCGGGATGGACAGGTTGAGGCCGCCCTGCTGGCTTGTTGAGGAAAAATTTACACGTATGTCATCCACACAACCAACTGTGATGAGCAACGCTGCCTCTGTTCCCCGGCATGTTGCGATTATCATGGACGGCAACGGCCGCTGGGCCAAACGTCAGGGTAAAATGCGTGTATTCGGACATAAGGCCGGCGTTAAGTCGGTGCGCTGTGCGGTGCGTTTCGCGGTCACCCGGGGGATTAGGGCGCTGACGCTGTATGCCTTTAGCAGCGAAAACTGGAATCGGCCGCAGCAGGAAGTATCGGCGCTGATGGAGTTATTTGTCCGTGCACTGGATAGTGAAGTCAAACGACTGCATAAGCATCAGGTGCGGCTGAAGGTGATCGGTGATATCAGCCGCTTTAGTCCGCGCTTGCAGGAGCGTATTCGTCGCTCAGAGCAGATGACCGCCGAGAATACCGGCCTGACGCTGAACATCGCCGCCAACTACGGTGGGCGTTGGGATATCGTTCAGGGGGTGAAAACGCTGGCAGAGCAGGTGCGTCAGGGGACGCTGCTGCCGGAAGCGATCACGGAGTCGATGCTGGGTGAGCAGATCTGCCTGCATGACCAGGATGCCGTGGATTTAGTTATCCGTACCGGAGGCGAGCATAGGGTCAGTAACTTTCTGCTGTGGCAAATTGCCTATTCAGAATTTTATTTTACTGACGTGCTGTGGCCTGATTTTGATGAAACAACCTTTGAAGGTGCACTGAATGCATTTGCACAACGCGAGCGTCGCTTCGGGGGAACGACACCTATCAACGCAACCGATGCGTCATAGGGGGAACTTTTGCTGAAGTCGCGCATTATTACTGCATTAATTTTGGTCCCGGTGGTGATTGCCGCCCTGTTCTTGCTGCCGCCGCTGGGATTCTCGCTGGTGCCGCTCGCCGTCTGTATGCTGGCCGCCTGGGAGTGGGGGCAGCTGGCCGGTTTCGCCAGTCGCAATCAGCGTATCTGGGGCGCCGTGATCTGTGGCCTGGTGCTGGCCGCCATGCTGCTGGGGATGCCCGAGTTCACCCGCAGCGTTCATCTACCGCTGATCGCCGGTTCGCTGTGGACCGCCGCCGGCTGGTGGATTGTGGCGCTGGCGCTGGTGTTCTTTTACCCGCGCTCAGCTGGCTGGTGGCGTCACTCGCGCGCGCTGAAGGTGCTGTTTGGCATCGTCACCATTCTGCCCTTCTTCTGGGGGATGGTGGCGCTGCGTCAGTATGGCTATGAGGCCAATCATTATCGCGGTGCCTGGTGGCTGCTGTATGTCATGTTCCTGGTATGGGGGGCCGACTCGGGCGCCTATATCTTTGGCAAGCTGTTCGGTAAGAACAAGCTGGCGCCGAAGGTGTCACCGGGGAAAACCTGGGAGGGGCTTATCGGCGGACTGATGACCTCTGCGCTGATCTCGTGGCTGTTTGGGCGCTATGCGCCGCTGGATGTCGATGTTCGCGTGCTGTTAGTCTGCTCGGTTATCGCCGCGCTGGCCTCTGTGCTGGGCGATCTGACGGAGAGCATGTTCAAGCGCGAGGCGGGCATTAAGGACAGTAGTCACCTGATCCCCGGCCACGGCGGCGTACTGGATCGCATCGATAGCCTGACGGCGGCGGTGCCGGTATTTGCCTGCCTGATGCTGTTGGTTTTTGGCCAGGCCTAAACGGGTAAGGGAGGAACGATGGGTGGCATCCTGTGGAGTGTACTGGCGTTCTTGGTCGCGCTGGGCGTACTGATCACGGTACATGAGTTTGGCCACTTCTGGGTCGCGCGCCGCTGCGGCGTGCGGGTCGAGCGTTTCTCCATCGGCTTTGGCAAGGCGCTGTGGCGTCGGGTCGATCGCCAGGGGACCGAATACGTGGTCGCGGCGATCCCGCTGGGCGGCTACGTCAAAATGCTGGATGAGCGGGTCGAGAGCGTGGCGCCGGAGTGGCGCCACCAGGCGTTCAATAACAAGAGCGTGCTGCAGCGTGCCGCGATTGTCAGCGCCGGCCCCATCGCCAACTTCGTATTCGCCATCATCGCTTACTGGCTGGTCTTCGTCATCGGGGTGCCCAGCGTGCGTCCGGTGATCGCCGACGTGACCCCAGATTCTATCGCCGCCGCCGCCCATATTACGCCGGGAATGGAACTGAAGTCCGTTGACGGTGTCGATACTCCGGACTGGGAGTCCGTTCGACTGGCGCTGGTTGGTCAGATCGGCGACAACAGCACCACGCTCGGCGTGGGGCCGTTTGGCAGTCAGCTGGTGAGTGAAAAGACCCTGGACCTGCGGCGCTGGCAGTTTGATCCCGAGCGTCAGGACCCGGTCGTATCGCTGGGGATTATCCCGCGCGGCCCGACCATTGAGCCGGTGCTGGCGGAGATACAAAAGGGATCGGCGGCGCAGAAAGCAGGTTTACAAGTAGGGGACAGGATAGTTAAAGTCAATGGCGTCCCGATACGCGGCTGGCGTGATTTCGCGCTGCAGATCCGCGATAATCCCGACCACGCGCTGGCGCTGGATGTCGAGCGGGCGGGACAGTCGATGTCGCTGACGCTGACGCCGGAGAGTCGGCGGGTAGCGCGCGGACAGACCGAAGGCTTTGCCGGCGTGGTTCCGCAGGTGATCCCGCTGCCGGAGGAGTATCAAACCATTCGCCAGTATGGGCCGTTCGTGGCACTGTATCAGGCGACGGACAAGACCTGGCAGCTGATGAAGCTGACGGTCTCCATGCTGGGTAAACTGATTACCGGTGATGTAAAGTTGAACAATCTGGGCGGCCCTATCTCCATAGCACAGGGAGCGGGGGCGTCAGCTGAGTATGGCTTGGTGTATTACCTGATGTTTTTGGCGCTGATCAGCGTCAATCTGGGGATCATCAACCTGTTTCCTTTACCGGTTCTTGATGGGGGACATCTGCTGTTTCTTGCGCTGGAAAAGCTCAAGGGCGGGCCGGTGTCCGAACGGGTTCAGGCTTTCGGCTATCGCATTGGCGTGATTTTGCTGATGCTGTTTATGGGGCTTGCACTTTTCAATGATTTCTCGCGGCTGTAATGGGCGGGATTGTTAGGAAGAACGCATAACAACGATGGCGATGAAAAAGTTGCTCTTAGCGTCGCTGCTGTTTGGCAGCGCAACCGTATACGGTGCAGATGGTTTCGTAGTGAAAAATATTCATTTCGAAGGACTGCAGCGGGTCGCCGTCGGTGCGGCGTTACTTAACATGCCGGTACGCGTAGGCGATACCGTCTCTGATGAGGATCTGAGTAATACCATCCGCGCGCTGTACGCCACCGGTAACTTTGAGGATGTGCGGGTACTGCGTGATGGTAACAATCTGATTGTGCAGGTTAAGGAACGCCCGACGATCGCCAGCATTACCTTCTCTGGCAACAAGTCAGTGAAGGACGAGATGCTAAAGCAGAACCTGGAGGCCTCCGGGGTTCGCGTCGGCGAGGCGCTCGATCGCACCACGTTATCCAGCATTGAAAAAGGGCTGGAGGATTTCTACTACAGCGTCGGTAAATACAACGCCACCGTGAAGGCCGTTGTTACACCGCTGCCGCGCAATCGCGTCGATCTGAAGCTGGTGTTTACCGAGGGTAAATCGGCGCAGATCCAGCAGATTAATATCGTCGGCAACCATGCGTTCAGCAGCGCCGAGCTGCTGGGGCACTTCCAGCTGCGCGACGATGTACCGTGGTGGAACCTGATGGCCGATCGCAAATACCAGAAGCAGAAGCTGGCCGGCGACCTTGAGGCGCTGCGCAGCTACTATCTGGATCGCGGCTACGCGCGTTTCGCCATTAATTCGACGCAGGTGAGCCTGACGCCGGATAAGAAAGGGATCTACATCACCATCAACATCACCGAAGGCGAGCAGTATAAGCTGGAGGGGGTGGACGTCACCGGCAATATGGCCGGCTACAGCGCCGAGATCACCCGCTTGACCAAGGTAGAGCCGGGTGAGCTGTATAACGGCGCCAAGGTCACCAAGATGGAAGATGAGATCAAGCAGCTGCTGGGGCGCTATGGCTATGCCTACCCGCGCGTGCAGACGCAGCCGGAGATCAATGACAAGGACAAGACCGTTGTCCTGCACATGAATATCGATGCCGGTAACCGCTACTATGTGCGTCAGATCCGCTTTGTCGGCAACGACACCAGCAAAGACGCCGTACTGCGCCGTGAGATGCGCCAGATGGAAGGCTCTTGGCTGGGCAGCGACCAGGTCGAGCAGGGGAAAGAGCGTCTGAACCGTACCGGTTACTTTGAGAACGTCGACGTGGAGACCCAGCGCGTACCCGGTACGCCGGATCAGGTTGATGTTATCTATAAGGTGAAAGAGCGTAATACCGGCAGCTTTAACTTCGGTATCGGCTACGGCACCGAAAGCGGCGTCAGCTTCCAGGTCGGGGTGCAGCAGGATAACTGGCTGGGCACCGGCAACGTGGTGGCGATCAACGGCACCAAGAACGACTACCAGACCTACGCCGAGCTGTCGCTGACCGATCCGTACTTTACGGTGAACGGCGTCAGCCTGGGCGGCCGACTGTTCTATAACGACTTTAAGGCCAACGACGCCGATCTGTCTGACTATACCAACAGCAGCTATGGCTTTGACGGCACCCTGGGCTTCCCGATCAACGAGAACAACTCGCTGCGCACCGGCCTGGGCTATGTACACAACGACCTGTCCGACATGCAGCCGCAGGTGGCGATGTGGCGCTATCTGCGCTCCGTGGGTCAGAATCCGAGCGATAGCCAGCGCGCCAGCTACAAGGCCGATGACTATACCTGGACCGCCGGCTGGGCCTACAACAACCTGGACCGCGGCTTCTTCCCGACGGCCGGTAGCAAGGCCTCGCTGAACGGTAAGATCACGCTGCCGGGCTCCGACAACGAATACTACAAGCTGACCTTCGACAGCCAGAGCTATTTCCCGATCAACCAGGATCGTACCTGGGTGGTGCTGGGACGTACCCGCCTGGGCTACGGTAACGGCTTCGGCGGCAAAGAGATGCCGTTCTATGAGAACTTCTACGCCGGTGGCTCTGGTACCGTACGCGGCTTCCAGTCCAATAACATCGGTCCGAAGGCGGTGTACCTGAACGGCGATGGCAGCGTGGATCAGAGCAAGACCGGCGACAACGACGCGGTGGGCGGTAACGCCATGGCGGTCGCCAGCCTGGAGCTGATCACCCCGACGCCGTTCGTCAGCGAGCAGTATGCCAACTCTCTGCGCACCTCCGTCTTTATGGATGCCGGTACCGTATGGGATACCAACTGGGATCAGGCCGCCTACCCGACGCTGCCGGACTACAGCAAGGCGACCAACGTGCGTCTGTCGGCCGGTATCGCGCTGCAGTGGATGTCGCCGCTGGGGCCGCTGGTGTTCTCCTATGCCCAGCCGGTCAAGAAGTATGAGGGCGATAAGGCGGAGCAGTTCCAGTTTAATATCGGTAAAACCTGGTAACCGGAAACGCGATTATCCGCAGGAGGCGCTGTGGTTCGGCGGCGACGCTGGCGCAGGCCTCCGGGTATAAAGGCGCGGGATGTCCCCGCACCCTTTTTGCATATGCTCCGCTCAGCGCGTTCTTTTCTCTGGACGTGGTGAGACACGATGGGTCGGCGCCTGTGCAGTGACGTGTCATTGACACAACTAGGTGATGGTAAGGAGTTCAAAGTGAAAAAGTGGTTATATGCGGCGGGTCTGGGCGTAGCGATGGCTGTTTCCGCCAATGTGCAGGCTGCTGAAAAAATTGCCGTAGTGAACGTTGCCAGCGTTTTCCAACAGCTTCCGCAGCGTGATGCGGTGGCGAAGCAGCTGGAGAGCGAGTTCAAGGGCCGTGCCACCGAGCTTCAGGGCATGGAGCGCGATCTGCAGGGTAAAATGCAGCGTCTGCAGCGCGATGCCTCCACCATGAAGGCCAGTGAGCGCACCAAGATGGAAAAAGAGATCGCCGCACAGCGTGAAACTTTTGCCCGTAAGGCGCAGGCTTTTGAACAGGATAACCGTCGTCGTCAGATGGAAGAGCGCAATAAGCTGCTGAGCCGTATTCAGGATGCCGTGCGCAGCGTAGCGAAAGACAAGGGCTACGATATGGTTATCGATGCCAACGCGGTGGCCTATTCTCAGTCTTCTGACGACATCACTGCTCAAGTATTGAAACAGGTTAAATAAGGCATGGCTTCAATTCGACTGGCTGACCTTGCTCAGCAGTTGAATGCCGAGCTGCACGGTGATGGCGATCTCGTCATCACCGGCGTGGCGTCGATGCATTCAGCACAAGCGAACCAGATTACTTTTCTGTCCAACAGTCGCTACCGTGAACAATTGGCTGCCTGCCAGGCCGGCGCCGTAGTGTTGACGCAAGCGGATCTGGAATTCTGTCCGCAGGCGGCGCTGGTAGTGAAGAACCCCTACCTGACCTACGCCATGATGGCGCAGATCATGGACACGACGCCAGCGCCGGCGAGCGGCATCGCGCCGAGCGCGTCAATAGATCCGACGGCGACGCTGGGCAATAATGTCTCCATCGGCGCCAATGCGGTGATTGAGGCGGGCGTAGCGCTGGGCGATAACGTGATTATCGGCGCGGGCTGTTTCATCGGTAAATTTACCCGGATCGGCGCCGGGACCCGCCTGTGGGCCAACGTTAGCGTTTACCATCAGGTGGAGATCGGGGCGCAGTGCCTGGTGCAGTCCGGCACGGTGATCGGCAGCGATGGCTTTGGCTATGCCAACGATCGCGGCAACTGGGTGAAAATTCCGCAGCTGGGCAGCGTACGAATCGGCGATCGCGTCGAGATCGGCGCCTGCACCACGATCGACCGCGGCGCCCTGGATGATACCGTTATCGGCAACGGCGTGATTATCGACAACCAATGTCAGATTGCGCACAACGTCATGATTGGTGACAATACAGCGGTTGCCGGCGGTGTTATCATGGCCGGCAGTCTCAAGATTGGACGCTATTGCCAGATCGGCGGTGCCAGCGTGATTAATGGTCACATGGAGATTTGCGATCAGGCCGTGGTGACGGGGATGGGCATGGTGATGCGACCGATCACCGAACCCGGTATCTACTCTTCTGGCATTCCGCTTCAGCCAAACAAAACGTGGCGTAAAACGGCTGCGCTGGTGATGAATATTGACGAGATCAATAAGCGTTTGAAGGCCGTAGAAAAGAAAGTCCACAGCGATTAATGCCCGCCGGGCCCGTGGCCCACTTCGATTTGCGGCCTGCATCATGTCCCCTGAAGGAGTGAGGCAGGCCGTGTTGTTTGACATCCGTTTTTACAGGAAGAGTATTTTGACTACTGACACTCATACTCTCAATATTTCAGAGATTTTAGAGCTTCTGCCGCACCGTTTTCCGTTCCTGCTGGTGGATCGTGTGCTGGATTACCAAGAGGGCAAATTCCTGCGTGCAGTGAAGAACGTCTCCTTTAACGAGCCGTTTTTCCAGGGACACTTCCCGGGCAAACCGATTTTCCCCGGGGTGCTGATCCTCGAAGCCATGGCGCAGGCCACCGGTATTCTGGCCTTTAAGAGCGTGGGTAAACTGGAGCCGGGCGAACTGTACTACTTTGCCGGTATCGATGACGCCCGCTTTAAGCGTCCGGTTCATCCGGGTGACCAGATGATCCTGGAAGTGGAGTTTCTGAAAGAGCGCCGCGGCGTGGCTCGCTTTAACGGTGTTGCCAAGGTTGACGGCAAGATCGTGTGCGAGGCGTCCATGATGTGCGCCCGTAACCGTGAGGCCTGATACGTGATTGATCAAACCGCCTTTATCCATCCCAGCGCCATTGTCGAAGACGGTGCGGTGATTGGCGCCGGTGTTCACATTGGCCCGTTCTGCTACATCGGTTCGCAGGTTGAAATCGGTGCGGGCAGCGTGCTGAAGTCCCATGTGGTGGTCAACGGGATCACCAAAATCGGCTGCGACAACCAGATCTATCAGTTCGCCTCTATCGGCGAAGTGAATCAGGATCTGAAGTATGCCGGCGAGCCGACCCGGGTTGAGATCGGCGATCGCAACCGCATTCGCGAGAGCGTCACCGTTCATCGCGGTACGGCACAGGGCGGCGGTCTGACCCGTATCGGCAGCGATAACCTGCTGATGGTCAATACCCACGTTGCCCATGACTGCGTCATTGGCAACCGCTGTATTCTGGCCAACAATGCCACGCTGGGCGGCCACGTCAGCGTGGACGACTTCGCCATCATCGGCGGGATGACGGCCGTACACCAGTTTTGTGTGATCGGCGCGCACGTGATGGTGGGCGGCTGCTCCGGCGTCGCGCAGGACGTACCGCCGTATGTGATTGCCCAGGGTAACCACGCCACGCCGTACGGCCTGAATCTGGAAGGGCTGAAGCGCCGCGGTTTTGAGAAGGATGCTCTGCAGGCGATTCGTAACGCCTACAAGATCCTCTACCGCAGCGGTAAAACCCTGGAAGAGGCAAAGCCGGAGATCGAGGCCCTGGCTCAGCGACAGCCGGCGGTGCAGCTGTTCGTCGATTTCTTTGCCCGCTCCACCCGCGGTATCATCCGTTAATCCATGGTGGCGTCAGCGCGGGGTTCGCGCCCGCTTACCATTGGTCTGGTCGCCGGGGAGACCTCCGGCGATATTCTCGGTGCGGGGCTGATCCGGGCGCTGAGGGCGCGTCACCCCGACGCCCGCTTCGTCGGCGTGGCGGGTCCGCTGATGCAGGCCGAGGGCTGTGAAGCCTGGTTCGAGATGGAAGAGCTGGCGGTGATGGGCATCGTTGAGGTGCTGGAGCGTTTGCCGCGCCTGCTGCGCATTCGCCGCGAGCTGACTCAGCGCTTTACGGCGCTGCGCCCGGACGTGTTTGTCGGTATCGATGCGCCGGACTTCAACCTGACCCTGGAAGGCCGCCTGCACCAGCGCGGCATTCGCACCATCCACTATGTCAGTCCCTCCGTCTGGGCCTGGCGTCAGAAGCGGGTGTTTAAGATTGGCCGCGCTACCGATCTGGTGCTGGCCTTCCTGCCGTTTGAGAAAGCCTTCTACGACCGTTTCAATGTACCGTGCCGCTTTATCGGCCATACCATGGCCGATGCGATGCCGTTGGCGCCGGATCGCGCCGCGGCGCGCCGCGCGCTGGGGATCGCCGCCGATGCGCGCTGTTTGGCGCTGCTGCCCGGCAGTCGCAGCGCCGAAGTCGAGATGCTGAGCGCCGATTTTCTGCGTACTGCGCTGCTGCTGCGGCAGACCTACCCCGATCTGCAGATCGTGGTGCCGCTGGTCAACGCCCGGCGTCGCGCGCAGTTTGAGCGCATCAAGGCGGAGGTGGCGCCGGATCTGCCGGCGCATCTGCTGGACGGTCAGGCGCGTAACGCCATGTACGCCAGCGATGCGGCGCTGCTGGCGTCGGGAACGGCGGCGCTGGAGTGTATGCTGGCCAAGTGCCCGATGGTGGTGGCCTACCGCATGAAACCCTTTACGTTTTGGCTGGCGCAGCGTCTGGTAAAAACCGAGTTTGTCTCTCTGCCCAATCTGTTGGCCGGTCGTCGACTGGTCGACGAGCTGCTGCAGCACGAGTGTCAGCCGCCGCGTCTGGCGCAGGCGCTGGCGCCGCTGCTGGCCGACGGCGCGCAGACTCAGGCGCTGAAGCAGACCTTTTTACAGCTGCACCGCCAGATCCGCTGCGGCGCCGATGAGCAAGCCGCCGAGGCGGTGCTGGCGTTGGCTGCGGATCCTCGGGAGTCTTCCAATGAGTGATATTTTTGTCTACCCCTGCGCCGAGCGTATCGCCGGCGTCGATGAGGTCGGCCGTGGACCGTTGGTGGGCGCGGTGGTGACGGCGGCGGTGATCTTGGATCCCGCGCGTCCGATTGCCGGGCTGGCCGACTCCAAAAAGCTGAGCGAAAAGCGGCGCTGCGCGCTGTATGACGAGATCGTCGAGAAGGCGCTGTGCTGGAGCCTGGGCCGGGCAGAGGCGGAAGAGATCGATCGCCTCAATATTCTGCAGGCCACGATGGTGGCGATGCAGCGGGCGGTGGCCGGGCTGGCGCTGCCGCCGGACTTTGTCCTGATCGACGGCAACCGCTGTCCGGCGCTGCCGATGGCGGCGCAGGCGGTAGTCAAAGGCGATAGCCGGGTGGCGGAGATCAGCGCGGCCTCGATCCTGGCCAAGGTGACGCGCGATCGCGAAATGGCCGAGCTGGATCGGCAGTATCCCGAATATGGCTTTGCCCAGCATAAGGGCTATCCTACCGCACTGCACCTGGAGCGCTTGGCGGCGCTGGGGGCCACCGAACATCACCGCCGCAGCTTTGGGCCGGTGAAGCGGGTACTGGGCCTGTAGTCTGTCATCCCTCTCTGGGATGACATCGTTTTCTGGTATTAAAAGGTAATCGTTCGATGGCGGAACCACGTTTTATACATCTGCATGTGCACAGTGACTATTCGATGATTGACGGGCTGGCTAAAACCGCGCCGTTGGTCAAGAAGGTCGCCGCGCTGGGGATGCCCGCCTTCGCGATCACGGACCATACCAACCTGTGCGGGCTGGTTAAGTTTTATGGCAGCGCGCACGGCGCCGGGATCAAGCCGCTGGTCGGCGCCGATGTCCTGGTTCGCAGCGAGACGATGGGCGATGAGCTGTCGGCGCTGACGATTCTGGCCTGCGATAATGAGGGCTACCAGAATCTGACCCAGCTTATCTCACACGCTTACCAGCGCGGCTATGGCGCCGAGGGGCCTACGATCGATCGCGATTGGCTGATCGCGTACCGCGCAGGGCTGATTTTGCTCTCCGGCGCCCGTCACGGCGACGTGGGTAAGCTGCTGCTGCGCGGTAATCAGACGCTGGTCGGTGAGTGCGTGGATTTTTACCAACAGCACTTTCCGGATAGCTACTTTTTAGAGCTGGTGCGCACCGGGCGCCCCGATGAGGAGAGCTACCTGCACCTGGCGGTGGAGCTGGCGCAGCAGCGTGATTTACCGCTGGTAGCGACCAACGACGTCCGCTTCTTGGAGGCCTCGGACTTTGACGCCCATGAGATCCGCGTGGCGATCCACGACGGCTACACCTTAGACGATCCCAAGCGTCCGCGTAACTATAGCGCTCAGCAATACATGCGCAGCGAGGAGGAGATGTGCGAGCTGTTCGCCGATCTGCCCGAAGCGCTGCAGAACAGCGTAGAGATTGCTAAGCGTTGTAATGTGACCATCCGGCTCGGCCAGTATTTTCTGCCGCAGTTCCCCACCGGGGAGATGTCGACGGAGGATTTCCTGGTGAAGAAGGCGCACGAGGGGCTGGAGGAGCGTCTTTCGTTCCTGTTCCCCGATGAGGCGGACCGCGCACGACTGCGCCCGCCTTACGATGAGCGTCTGGAGATCGAGCTGAAGGTGATCAACCAGATGGGGTTCCCCGGCTACTTCCTGATCGTGATGGAGTTTATCCAGTGGTCTAAGGATAACGGGGTTCCGGTGGGGCCGGGGCGCGGCTCCGGCGCCGGTTCGCTGGTGGCCTATTCGCTGAAGATTACCGACCTCGATCCGCTGGCCTTCGATCTGCTGTTCGAACGTTTCCTCAACCCGGAACGCGTCTCCATGCCCGACTTTGACGTCGACTTCTGCATGGAGAAGCGCGATCGGGTTATCGATCACGTCGCCGATATGTATGGCCGCGAAGCGGTATCGCAGATCATCACCTTCGGTACCATGGCGGCCAAGGCGGTGATCCGCGACGTGGGACGCGTGCTGGGTCATCCCTACGGCTTTGTCGATCGCATCTCCAAGCTGGTGCCGCCGGATCCCGGCATGACCTTGGCCAAGGCCTTTGAGGCGGAGCCGCAGCTGCCGGAGATCTACGAGGCGGATGAAGAGGTGCGGGCGCTGATCGATATGGCGCGCAAGCTGGAGGGGGTCACCCGCAACGCCGGTAAGCACGCCGGCGGGGTGGTTATCTCGCCGACCAAGATCACCGACTTTGCGCCGCTGTACTGCGATGCCGAGGGTAACCACCCGGTCACGCAATTCGACAAGAGCGACGTGGAGTATGCCGGCCTGGTGAAGTTTGACTTCCTGGGCCTGCGTACCCTGACCATCATCAACTGGGCGCTGGAGATGATCAACGCCCGCCGCGCGCGTCAGGGGCTGGATCCGGTGGATATCGCCGCCATTCCGCTCGACGATCAGAAGAGCTTCGATATCCTGCAGCGCGCGGAGACCACGGCGGTATTCCAGCTGGAATCGCGCGGGATGAAGGATCTGATCAAGCGCCTGAAGCCGGACTGCTTCGAAGATATGATCGCGCTGGTGGCGCTGTTCCGCCCCGGCCCGCTGCAGTCGGGGATGGTCGATAACTTTATCGACCGTAAGCACGGTCGTGAAGAGCTCTCTTACCCAGACCGCGAGTGGCAGCATGAGAGTCTGAAGCCGGTGCTGGAGCCGACCTACGGCGTGATCCTGTATCAGGAACAGGTGATGCAGATAGCCCAGGTGCTGGCCGGCTACTCGCTGGGCGGCGCCGACCTGCTGCGCCGTGCGATGGGTAAGAAAAAGCCCGAGGAGATGGCCAAGCAGCGTTCGGTGTTTGAAGAGGGCGCCAGGAACAACGGCGTCAACGGCGAGCTGGCGATGCACATCTTCGACCTGGTGGAGAAGTTCGCCGGGTATGGCTTTAACAAGTCGCACTCCGCTGCCTATGCGCTGGTCTCTTACCAGACGCTGTGGCTGAAAACCCACTATCCGGCCGAGTTTATGGCGGCGGTGATGACCGCCGATATGGATAACACCGATAAGGTGGTCGGGCTGGTGGATGAGTGCTGGCGCATGGGGCTGAAGATCCTGCCGCCGGACATCAACAGCGGGCAGTACCACTTCCACGTCAACGATGAGGGCGAGATCGTCTACGGTATCGGCGCCATCAAAGGGGTGGGGGAGGGGCCTATCGAGGCGATCATCGAGGCGCGCAACAGCGGCGAACAGGGCTATTTTAAGGATCTGTTTGACCTGTGCGCCCGCACCGATACCAAGAAGCTGAACCGTCGAGTGATGGAGAAGCTGATCATGTCCGGTGCCTTCGATCGCCTGGGGCCGCACCGCGCGGCGCTGATGAGCTCGCTTAACGATGCGCTGAAGGCCGCCGAGCAGCACGCCCGCGCCGAGGCCATCGGGCAGGCGGACATGTTTGGCGTGCTGGCGGAAGAACCGGAGCAGGTGGAGCAATCCTATGGCAGCGTGCCGCCTTGGCCAGTCCAGATGGTGCTGGACGGTGAGCGCGAGACCCTGGGGCTGTACCTGACCGGCCATCCGATCACCCAGTATCTGAAAGAGATCGAACGCTATGCCGGCGGCGGTCGTCTGAAGGATATGCACCCGACGGATCGTGGTAAGATGACCACCGCCGTGGGGCTGGTGCTGGGCGCTCGGGTGATGACCACCAAGCGTGGTAACCGCATCGGAATGTGCACTCTGGACGATCGCTCCGGCCGTCTGGAGGTGATGCTGTTCACCGATGCGCTGGAAAAATACCAGCATTTGCTGGAGAAAGACCGTATCCTGATCGCCAGCGGACAGGTCAGCTTTGATGACTTCAGCGGCGGCCTTAAAATGATCGCCCGCGAGTTAATGGATATCAGCGAAGCCCGTGAAAAATATGCACGCGGACTTGCCATCTCGCTGACTGACAGGCAAATTGATGATCAGCTTTTAAACCGTCTCCGTGAAGCGCTGGAACCACATCGTTCGGGGACGATCCCAGTACACCTGTATTATCAGCGTGCGGATGCGCGGGCCCGGGTTCGCTTCGGTGCAGCCTGGCGCGTGACGCCGACGGATCGCCTGCTGCTCGATCTGCGCACGCTGGTGGGATGTGAACAGGTGGAACTGGAATTTGACTAATATAGGAATACTATGAGTCTGAATTTTCTGGATTTTGAACAGCCGATTGCCGAACTTGAAGCGAAGATCGATTCGCTGAACGCTCTCAGCCGTCAAGACGAAAAATTGGATATTAATATCGACGAGGAGGTCCAGCGCCTGCGTGAGAAGAGCGTTGAGCTGACCCGTAAGATTTTTGCCGATCTGGGAGCCTGGCAGATTGCCCAGCTGGCGCGTCATCCGCGTCGCCCCTATACCCTGGATTATATTCAGCATATTTTCACCGACTTCGATGAGCTGGCCGGCGATCGCGCCTACGCCGACGACAAGGCCATTGTCGGTGGTACGGCTCGTCTGGACGGCCGTCCTGTGATGGTGATTGGCCATCAGAAAGGACGCGAGACCAAAGAGAAGATCCGCCGTAACTTCGGCATGCCGGCGCCGGAGGGCTACCGCAAGGCGCTGCGCCTGATGGAGCTGGCGGAGCGCTTTAACCTGCCGATCGTCACCTTTATCGATACGCCGGGCGCCTATCCGGGCGTGGGCGCGGAAGAGCGTGGCCAGTCTGAGGCTATCGCACGTAACCTGCGCGAGATGTCTGGGCTGAAGGTGCCGGTCATCTGTACGGTTATCGGCGAAGGCGGCTCCGGCGGCGCGCTGGCTATCGGCGTTGGTGATAAAGTCAACATGCTGCAGTACAGCACCTACTCCGTGATCTCACCGGAGGGATGCGCATCCATCCTGTGGAAGAGCGCCGACAAGGCACCGCTGGCCGCGGAAGCGATGGGTATCACCGCGCCGCGCTTGCAGGAGCTGAAGCTGATCGACTCGGTGATTCCGGAGCCGCTGGGCGGCGCTCATCGCGATCCGCAGACGATGGCGGCGAGCCTGAAGGCGCAGCTGCTGACCGATCTGGCGGATCTGGATACCCTGGAAAAAGAAGAGCTGCTCGATCGTCGCTATCAGCGTCTGATGAACTACGGTTACTGCTGATCCCCATACCGTGGTATCCCTTTACATCAAGCCCGGAAACGGGCTTGATGCCTTTATTTTCTGTATGTTTTCCCTCGTCAGGCGCTAACGCTTTTGTAGCCTACACGGCATAATCCGCAACACCTTATGGGACCTCGGGAGATATAGTGCAGCTCAATCGTCTTCATCATATCGCCTTGATTGCGTCAGACTATGCACGCAGCAAGGCGTTTTATTGTGATATCCTCGGCTTTTCCTTGGTGCACGAGCATTATCGCGCTGAGCGCGACTCATGGAAGGGCGATCTGGCGCTGAACGGCGTTTATACACTGGAACTGTTTTCCTTTCCGACGCCGCCGCCGCGGGTATCTTCACCGGAGGCCTGCGGTTTGCGCCACCTGGCGTTCAGCGTCACGCATCTGGGGGAGGCCGTTGCGCATCTCGCCCGTTTCGGCGTGACGTGTGAGCCGATACGTCGTGACGAATATACCGGACGCAGCTTTACCTTTTTTCGCGATCCGGATGGATTACCGCTGGAGTTGTATCAGGTGTAGTTAGCGAAGAAAACAGTTTCGGTGGTAAATTAATAGATGGCGTGTAGGTGTTACTTTAAGCACTATGCTAGTATGGCACGCTTCAGACTTTTCTCTCCGGGCAATTAGTACACTATGCAAGAGCAAACTTTCCGCGTAGGCGAGTGGTTAGTACTGGCAGCAGACAATAAAATCACCCGCGAAGGACGCGTGTTGGTACTTGAGCCCAGACTCATCGACATGTTGAGCTATTTTGCTCATCATCCTGATACGGTGTTGAGCAGAGATGAGCTGATTGATAATGTATGGAAACGAAATATCGTTACCAATCATGTTGTTACTCAGTGCATCTCCGAGTTGCGCAAGTACTTGAAGGATGGGCGTCCCGAAGCGCCAGAGTATATCGTGACCGTGCCGAAGCGTGGCTATAAGCTGGTTGAGTCGGTTATCTGGTGTGGAGAGGAGAGTCTCGAACAGCCGGTTGCGGCGGTTTTACCGGCAGAGACGCCGGCTAGCTCCGCGGCGGTAGAGGCGAGTGTGCCGTCGGTGAGTGTCAGCCTCGGGGCCGTCGCGGAGCCTGGCGCCGCACCGCCGCCCCCCGCGTCTGCGCCGACCCCCGTTGCGCAACCTGCGCCGTCGCGCGGTGCGCCGGTGATGCCTTCTGCCTCAGCGCCGGCCGTGGACGCCGCGCAGACGCCGCGGCGCGGCAAGCGCTCCTCCTTCTGGGTCTGGGTGGCCTTTTTGGTAGCGCTGGCGCTGTGCGTGACTTTTGTCGGGCTGGCGGTATTCAGTAACCGGGTGCCGGTGGCGCCCCAGCCGATGCTGCTTAATCCACGCGATATCGATATCCGTATCCAGGGCGGTAACAGCTGCAGTAACTGGACCAATCAGCTCTCCTACGTGATCGGGCTGAGTGAGGATCTCACCCAGGGGCTGAATACCTACTCCACCTTCCTGGTCCACGATCAGACCAACTATAACTATGGCGGCCAGAGCAGCTCAGGCAAGTCGCTGTACATCGAGTTTGTCAATCAGCGCCACTATCGGGCGCAGCAGTGTTTCCTGTCGGTTCGCCTGGTGGACAACGCGGATAACTCGGTGATGCTGGAAAAGCGCTACTTTATTACCCCGGATAACCTGCTCAGCGTTCAGAAGGACTTTATCAATAGTATCTTTACCGTGCTCAAGGTCAGTATGCCCCCCTCGCTGGAGAAGCGTTATGAGGCGCTGATGCCGACGCACAGTCAGATGCTGCAGCAGTATTACCAGGCCCATCAGCTGCTGCTGCAGGGCGACAGCGAATCACTCAATCAGGCCAACCGGCTGTTGACGCAAATTATTAAGCAGGACCCCGACTTTGTGTATGCCAAGGCGGAGAAGGCGCTGGTCGATATTCTGCTTAACTCCTATCAGCCCCTCAACGCTTCGCAGCTGGCGGCGCTGCGCCAAGAGATTAATGACGTAGAGCACAACCCGTTGCTGCAGGGGACACCGATCATTCAGCAGATTTATACCGTCGACTATCTGGGGCAGGGGAAGGTGGATCAGGCCTTCGCCGCGATCAATAAGGGGATTGAGCTGGAGATGTCCTGGATAAACTATGTGTTGCTGGGCAAGGTATATGAATTAAAGGGGCAGAATAACCAGGCCGCCGATGCCTATATCACCGCCTTTAATCTTCGCCCGGGTCATAATACGCTGGACTGGATTAAAAATGGTGTGTTCCAAACTAATATTGAGCGCGTCGCACCTTACCTGCTCAATTATGATGCAGAGAAATCTGAATAGATTTGTATAATGATTGACCACGCCCGCCTTCCGCGATGAAGGCGGGCTTTTTTTTGCCCCAGGATCTTCCAGATAAAACCTCAACATCCCCCGCCGATTTGCTTTTTTGACTCCATTTGTGTGATGAAAGCTCTGAGCATTTTGTTGGTATTTTAGCGTGTTTTTTGCGCTATTTCTTCATGTCAATATTGTGTCAATACGTTGTATTGTAAGGTTTTATATGAATTGTCTTGATGTTTTTTTACCTTCCTCTAAAAAACATCAAGATGTCATTTATTGCGACACGCTGAGAATTTAACTTTACCTTTAGGACTTTGCTTTCCGGGGTCATTACTATGCCTGCCATCAAGTCGGGTACTCGCCAGACATCAGTGAGTAAATTCGACTTATCTGAAAATTAATCAGGAGCAACTTGACCATGTCATCGAGCAAAAAAATCGGGCTTATCGCCTGTACCGGTGTAGTCGCCGGTAATATGATGGGGAGCGGCATTGCACTTCTGCCTGCGAACCTGGCGAGTTTAGGTTCTATCGCCATTTTCGGCTGGATCATTTCTTTGGTTGGCGCCATGTCACTGGCCTATGTCTATGCGCGACTGGCTACCAAAAACCCGCAGCAGGGTGGCCCTATCGCCTATGCCGGTGAGGTTGGTCCTGCTTTTGGTTTCCAGACCGGTGTTCTTTATTACCACGCTAACTGGATCGGTAACCTGGCTATCGGCATTACCGCCGTCTCTTACCTGTCCACCTTCTTCCCGGTGCTGAACAGCCCGATTGCCGCCGGCATCGCCTGTATCGCCATCGTCTGGATCTTCACCTTCGTTAACATGCTGGGTGGTACCTGGGTGAGCCGTCTGACCACTATCGGTCTGGTTCTGGTGCTGATCCCGGTTGTGGGCACCGCCATCGCCGGCTGGGCCTGGTTCGATCCGGCTGTTTATCACGCTAACTGGAACACCTCTGGCGGTACTGATACTCACGCGGTAGTTAAAAGTATCCTGCTGTGCCTGTGGGCGTTCGTCGGTGTTGAATCCGCTGCCGTGAGCACCGGTATGGTGAAAAACCCGCAGCGTACCGTTCCGCTGGCAACCATGATGGGTACCTGCCTGGCTGGTATCGTTTATATCGCCGCAACTCAGGTTATCGCTGGTATGTTCCCGGCCAGTGAAATGGCTGCCTCTGGCGCGCCGTTCGCTGTCTCCGCCTCTGCCATGGTCGGTCACTGGGCTGGTCCGGTTGTTTCCGCCTTCACCGCATTCGCCTGCCTGACCTCTCTGGGTTCTTGGATGATGCTGGTTGGCCAGGCCGGTGTTCGTGCCGCCAACGACGGTAACTTCCCGAAAGTTTACGGTGAGATGGATAAGAACGGCATTCCGAAGAAAGGCCTGCTGCTGGCTTCCGTGAAAATGACCGTACTGATGGTGCTGATCACCATCCTGAACGCCAGCGGCGGTAAAGCCTCTGACTTGTTCGGTATGCTGACCGGTATCGCCGTACTGCTGACCATGCTGCCGTACTTCTACTCTTGCGTTGACCTGATTCGCTTCGAAGGCGCCAACGTTAAGAACGTCGTCAGTCTGGTTGCCGCTGTGCTGGGCTGCTGCTTCTGCTTCATCGCACTGATGGGCGCAGGCAACATGGAGCTGTCCGGTACCTTCATCGTCAGCCTGATCATCCTGATGTTCTATGCACGTAAGATGAATACCCGCAAGGCACAAAATACTGAGAACAACAGTAACGCCGCGGCATAAGTAAATAAGTACAGAAGTAAGACGATTTAGTAATCATAACGATTACACACAGCAAGTAATTTAACGACTTTATCCAGCCTCTCTCTACTGCGACACAGTTCTGCCGAACGGCAGAGAGAGGCCCGCATTTTGCCTGGAGAATTAAAGTATGAATATTATTGCCATCCTGAATCACATGGGTGTTTACTTCAAAGAAGAACCCATTCGTGAACTGCATAAGGCACTGGAAGCGCAGAATTTCCAGATCGTGTATCCGAACGATCGCGAAGACCTGCTGAAGCTGATCGACAACAACGCACGTCTGTGCGGCGTTATCTTCGACTGGGATACCTATAACCTGGATCTGTGCCGCGACATCAGCGAGATGAACGAGCACCTGCCGGTTTACGCTTTCGCTAACACCCACTCTACCCTGGACGTTAGCCTGAGCGATCTGCGCCTGAACGTTGAATTCTTCGAATATGCACTGGGTGCAGCCGAAGACATCGCGCTGAAAATCCGTCAGAGCACCGACGCTTACGTAGACGAAATCCTGCCGCCGCTGACCAAGGCGCTGTTCAACTACGTTAAAGAAGGCAAGTACACCTTCTGTACTCCGGGCCACATGGGCGGCACCGCGTTCCAGAAGAGCCCGGTAGGTAGCCTGTTCTATGATTTCTACGGCGCCAACGCCATGAAATCTGACATCTCTATCTCTGTCTCCGAGCTGGGTTCTCTGCTGGACCACTCCGGCCCGCATAAAGAAGCTGAAGAGTACATCGCACGTACTTTCAACGCTGAACGCAGCTACATGGTGACCAACGGTACGTCTACTGCCAACAAGATCGTCGGTATGTACTCTGCGCCGGCCGGCAGCACCATCATGATCGACCGTAACTGCCATAAGTCTCTGACTCACCTGATGATGATGAGCGACGTTACGCCGATCTACTTCCGTCCGACCCGTAACGCCTACGGTATCCTGGGTGGCATTCCGAAGAGTGAATTCACTCGTGAAACCATCGAAGAGCGCGTGAAGAACACCCCGAACGCGACCTGGCCGGTACACGCCGTGGTGACCAACTCCACCTACGACGGTCTGTTCTACAACGCTGAGTACATCAAGAAGACCCTGGATGTTAAATCCATCCACTTCGACTCAGCTTGGGTTCCTTATACCAACTTCAGCCCGATCTACAAAGGTCTGTGCGGTATGAGCGGTGGTCGTGTAGAAGGCAAGGTTATCTATGAAACCCAGTCTACTCACAAACTGCTGGCGGCCTTCTCTCAGGCGTCCATGATCCACGTTAAAGGTGACATCAACGAAGAAACCTTCAACGAAGCGTTCATGATGCACACCTCTACCTCTCCGCACTACGGTATCGTGGCTTCCATCGAAACCGCCGCGGCGATGATGAAGGGTAACGCTGGTAAGCGTCTGATCAACGGTTCTATCGAACGCGCCGTTCGCTTCCGTAAAGAGATCAAACGTCTGCGTAGCGAATCTGATGGCTGGTTCTTCGACGTATGGCAGCCGGAGCACATCGACGAAGCGAAATGCTGGAACCTGGATCCGAAAGAATCCTGGCACGGCTTCAAAGACATCGATGAAGACCACATGTTCCTGGACCCGATCAAGGTTACTCTGCTGACCCCGGGGATGAAGGAAGATGGCACCATGGCAGAAACCGGTATCCCGGCTTCTATCGTGGCTAAATACCTGGACGAGCACGGCATCATCGTTGAGAAGACCGGCCCGTACAACCTGCTGTTCCTGTTCAGCATCGGTATCGACAAGACCAAGGCAATGAGCCTGCTGCGCGGTCTGACCGACTTCAAACGTGCCTATGACCTGAACCTGCGCGTTAAGAACATGCTGCCTTCACTGTACCGTGAAGATCCGGAGTTCTATGAAAACATGCGTATTCAGGAACTGGCCCAGGGCATCCACGCGCTGATCCAGCATCACAACCTGCCGGATCTGATGTACCGTGCCTTCGAAGTTCTGCCGACCATGGTGATGAACCCGCACAACGCATTCCAGATGGAACTGCGTGGTCAGACCGAAGAGGTTTACCTCGAGGATATGATCGGCAAAGTTAACGCCAACATGATCCTGCCGTACCCGCCGGGAGTTCCGCTGGTAATGCCGGGTGAAATGCTGACCGAAGAAAGCCGTCCGGTTCTGGAGTTCCTGCAGATGCTGTGCGAAATCGGTGCTCACTACCCGGGCTTCGAAACCGACATCCACGGTGCCTATCGCCAGGCTGACGGTCGTTACACTGTGAAAGTGCTCAAAACTGAACAGAAGTAATTGATGACCGAGGGCGTCCCGTCAGGGGGCGCCCTTTATTTTTACCCTCCGTTCTATCCCCCGCGTCAGGGAGAATCTATGAAAACACCCTCACAACCGCGCGCAATCTACTATGTCGTAGCGCTACAAATCTGGGAATATTTCAGCTTTTACGGCATGCGTGCGTTACTGATCCTCTATCTCACCCACCAGCTCGGGTATAACGATACCCACGCATTTAGCCTGTATAGCGCCTATGCATCGCTGGTTTATGTCACGCCTATTCTGGGCGGTATCCTGGCCGATAAGCTGCTGGGCAACCGTGTGGCGGTGGTCACCGGCGCCGCGCTGATGACGCTGGGACACGTCGTTCTGGGACTCAGCGCCGTCTCTCCGTTCTCTCTCTATCTTGCCCTAGCCATCATTGTGTGCGGCTATGGCCTGTTCAAATCGAATATCAGCTGCCTGCTCGGCGAACTCTACTCTGCAGAGGATCCGCGCCGTGACGGGGGCTTCTCCTTACTGTATGCGGCGGGAAATATTGGCTCGATCATAGCGCCGATTGCCTGTGGTCTGGCCGCCGAACAGTACGGTTGGCACGTCGGCTTTGCGCTGGCGGGGATCGGCATGTTTGCCGGTCTGGTGATTTTTATGTGCGGACATCGTCACTTCCGCCATACGAGCGGGGTGAATCGTCAGGCGCTGCAGGCGCGCAGGGCCGTGTTGCCCAACTGGAGCTGGCTGCTGCTGGGACTGCTGCTCTCCCCGCTGCTGGTCGCCGTCCTGTTTTGGCGCGACTGGTCCAGCTATGCGCTGGCGCTGGTCTGCGCGGCGGCGATGATCATCCTGGGCAAAATTTTTCGTCGGGCCACGCCCGAACAGCGTCGTGGGCTAATTCAGATAGTGATCCTGATGGCGCTGGGTACGCTGTTCTGGGCCTTTGCCCAGCAGGGCGGCAGCTCGATCAGCCTGTTTATCGACCGCTTTGTGAATCGTCATCTGCTCTCCTTCACCGTGCCGACGGCGCTGTTCCAGTCCGTGAACGGCTTTGCCGTGATGGCCTGCGGGGTGGTTTTGGCCTGGTTGGTCAGCGAGCGCAGCGGCGGTAACCGTATTTTGCGCATCTGGGGCAAGTTCGCCCTAGGGCTGGCGCTGATCAGCGTCGGCTTCGGCATTTTGACCTTCAACGCCCGCTGGGCGGCGCTGCATGGGCAGGCGTCCATGGGGCTGACCGTGCTGGGGCTGGCGGTGATGGGCTGCGCAGAACTGTTTATCGATCCGGTCGCCATGGCGCAGATCACGCGCCTGACGATCCCCGGAGTGACGGGCGTCCTCACCGGGATCTATATGCTGGCGACCGGATCGGTAGCCAACTATCTGGCCGGGATCATCGCCAATCAGACCGCCGAATCCAGCTTTGCCCACGGCGGCGACGCGCTCACCCACTCGGTGATGGCCTACGCCAACGTCTTTAGCGATATCGCCTGGGGGGCGCTGGGATGCGTCGCGCTGGTGGCCGTGATTTGGCTGGTTAACCTGCTGCTGGTACGGAGCGCTGCGCCGCAGGCGGTGTCAGAGTAAAATCGGATGCCGGGGATGCCGTCCGCGTGGCGGCATCAAACGGCACGGAGACCGACGGCGTTTGCGCCGGGGAACGCTCCCCGGCGCGGCGTGGAGAGCAAGAGGCTTGCTTCTCGCGGAATTGCTGGTTAACGTGCTGATACTTATCGATGCAGGGCGGTGAAAGCCGCAAATACTTCCATGAATACCCTAGATATCCAGAGGCACATCGCCGACAGGCTGGCCGGGCGTCAGCATCTGTTGGTTGCCTTTAGCGGCGGTTTGGACTCCACGGTGCTGCTGCATGCGCTGGTACAGCTGCGCGCCAGCCGTCTTCCCCACTTACGCCTGCGGGTGGTGCATGTGCACCATGGGCTGAGCCATTTCGCCGATCAGTGGGTCGACCACTGTGAGTCGGTGTGCTATCTGTGGCAGGTGCCGCTGCACGTACTGCACGTTCAGGTCGATACCCAGCGCAACAGCGTGGAGGCCGCGGCGCGCGATGCCCGCTACCGGGGGATTGCCGAACTGATCGACAGCCACGAAACTCTGCTGACCGCGCAGCATCTGGACGATCAGTGTGAAACCTTCCTGCTGGCGCTTAAACGCGGCAGCGGCCCGACCGGGCTGTCGGCGATGGCGCAAAGCATGCCGTTTTTCGCCTGCGAACAGCTGCGTCCGCTGCTGGATATCTCCCGTGAACAGCTCACGGCCTATGCGCAGGCGCACCATCTCTCCTGGGTCGAGGATGACAGCAATACCGATGCCCGCTTCGATCGCAACTTCCTGCGTATGCGCATTGTGCCGCTGCTGCGTGAGCGCTGGCCCCATTTTTCAGAGGCTGTGGCGCGCAGCGCCAGCCTGTGCGCCGAACAGGAGCAGCTGCTGGACGAACTGCTGATGGAGTCGCTGCAGGCGCTGATGAGCGAAGATGATGCCCTGAGCATCGACGGCTTGCTGCCGCTGTCCGAGGCCAAACGCTATGCGCTGCTGCGGCGCTGGATCGCCTGCTTTGGCGTGATGATGCCGACGCGCGAGCAGCTGCAGCGCCTATGGCATGAGGTCGCGCTGGCCCGCGAGGACGCCGAGCCGCAGCTGCACCTGGCCAAGTGTCAGGTGCGCCGCTTCCGACGTCGGCTCTACCTGTTGCCGCCGCTGCGCTCGCTGCGTGACGAGGTGCTGCGCTGGGATCCGCGCCAGCCGCTGACGCTGCCCGATGGGCTGGGGGAGCTGCAGCTAGGCAGCCGGGGCGTCAGCGTACGGGCACCGGCGCCCGACGAAGCCGTCACCATCCGTTTTTGTGCGCAGGGTGTGCTGCGCATCGTGGGTCGACGCCACTCTCGGGCGATAAAAAAAATCTGGCAGGAGCTGCATATTCCTCCCTGGGAGCGTGAACGCACCCCGATGCTGTATTATGGTGAGCGCCTGATCGCCGCGCTGGGCGTGTTTGTTACCCAAGAGGGACAGGCGACGGCCGGCGCGACGGCGTGGAATATTCACTGGTCTAAGGACTGGATGTAGCGGTCGACAACGGATTTCTCAGGAGGATGGCGATGAAACGGGGTGTGATGGGGATACTGGCGCTCGCGCTGGCGTTGCCCTTGGCGGCGCAGGCGGGCGGCGATGCTGCCGCTGGACGGCAGAAGTCGGCATCCTGCGCCTCCTGCCACGGGGTTCAGGGGCAGGGGCTGGCGCCGATCTATCCGCCGCTGGCTGGGCTGAGTGCGCAGCGCCTGGTCGAGGCGATGCAGGGATATAAGGCGGGGACGCGCCACGGTGGGCAGGCGGGGATCATGTCGGCCTACGTCGCGCGTCTCAGCGAACAGGATATGAAGGATCTGGCAGCGTACTATGCCAGCCTGACGCCGCCGGCGGCGCCGTAATCGTAATGGAGAGTCGGGGCGCCGTGGGGCCCCGACCGAATGGGAGAGCGCACGCCGCTACGGCATGCTGATGGTGATGGTGCCCAGCGTCGGGTGGCTAAAGCGGGCAATGTGATCCAGACGCAGTTCGCGGTGCTGGCCCTGGCTGGTGACCAGCAGATACTCCACGTGCTTACGGGAGATCAGATCGCTGGCCTGTCCCTCGAGCGTTTCACCGTCGCGCAGAACGATCTGTAGAACCAAATGGTGCTGGCAGGCGAGCTCCAGGCTGTCGTAATCATCGCAGTTGATGGGTTGATACTCTTCAGTCGTCGACATAATCACTCACCAATAAGTTCGCGGCGGCATAGGCCGCCTGTTCCCTAACGGCCGGTGGCAGCTGTTCATCGGCCGCAACCGCATCCAGTGCCTTTAAGGCACACCCTATTGCATCGGGGATATAGCCAAGGTCGCCGCTGGCGATCTCGGCATATCTACGCCGAACCAACGCAGAGTATTGTTGCAACGTCTTCTCCTATAGAGCGTAACCCGCTGGCGTTATCCTGCGGGTGAGGTGCGCTTACCTGCGGATAAATCTCCATTTTGACTATATCACAGGGTTGCGCCGGCGGCAGCGGGGCACAACGGCGCCCGACGATAAAAAGTGCGCTTTTCCCCCGGCATGGATTCGTGCCGGGCGGTAAAAACGGGTAAAATGGCGTAAAGATTCGAAATGGGGAAACGCATGGCACTGAAGGCAACCATTTATAAGGCCAACGTCAATATTGCCGACATGGATCGGCACCACTATCAGGATGCCGCGCTGACGCTGGCGCAGCACCCCTCCGAGACGGAGCAGCGCATGATGCTGCGCCTGCTGGCCTGGTGCTGTCATGCGGATGAGCGGCTGACGTTTACCAAGGGACTCTGCGCAGACGACGAGCCAGAGCTGTGGCTGCGCAACGACTACAACGGCGTGGATCTGTGGATTGAACTGGGCCTGCCGGATGAGAAACGTCTTAAAAAAGCCTGCTCGCTCTCGCGCCAGGTGGTGCTGTACGCCTATAGTGAGCGGGCCGCGCGGGTCTGGTGGCAGCAGAATCAGGCGCGCCTGGCGACGCTGCGCCCGCTGAGCATCTATTTTATCGATGACGAGGCCCTGAGCCAACTGGCGGCGCTGGCGACCAGAACTATGGATTTGCAGGTGACGCGCCAAGAGGGGCAGCTGTGGGTTTCCGATCCCGCGCACAGCGTCGAGATCGCGCTGGATGTCTGGCAGCAGGGTAGCGTCTGAGATGCTGTATATCAACGCCCGCCTAACGATCCCCGAACGGGAGATTTCGCTGAGCGCCATTCGCGCGCAGGGAAACGGCGGGCAGAATGTCAATAAAGTGTCCAGCGCCATTCACCTGCGCTTTGATATTCGCGCCTCCAGCCTGCCGCCGGTTTACCAGCAGCGGCTGCTGGCCATGCAGCACCATTTGATTACGGACGACGGCGTGGTGGTGATCAAGTCCCAGTCGTTCCGTACCCAGGCGCAGAACCGAGACGATGCGCTGGCCCGCCTGGCGGCGCTGATCCGCCAAGCCACAGAGGTGGCGAAGCCGCGCCGGGCCACGGCGCCCAGCCGCAGCGCGCGTCGTCGGCGCACCGACGATAAAACGCGGCGCGGATCGCTGAAGTCGCTGCGCGGCAAGGTCACGCCGGGCTAGATCGTGACGCTTTTTTCGCGCTGCCGCCGCGTCGTCGGCGCCGGGGGACATGCAGGTCGCCCGTTTGATATTGCATTCGTTTGCACAGTAGGAGAGAAACTGTGAAAAAACTGGCTATTTCGCTGTTGTTGGCGGCGGGGGTGATCACCCTGTTTGGGTGTCATGCGCGTACGCAGTACGCTGAACAGCCTCTGGTGCCGATGGCGCAGAGTTTTCAAGGCACGCTGCCGTGTGCCGACTGCGGCGGCATGGAGATGTCGCTGTTCTTGGACAAGGACGGCAGCTTTGTACTGAAGTCGATCTACCGCGCCAGCCGCGATGGCGATCAGAGCTTCGCCGAATACGGGCGCTGGCAGCGCACCGCCGATCGCCTGGTGCTGATCGGCAGCGACGGCGAGAAGCGCTACTTCCGCCCGGTCGGGAATGACATGCGCCTGCTGGACGCCAGCGGTAATGAGATAGACTCGCCGTTCAACTACACGCTGAGGGCAGCCACCTCGCCGCTGCCGGTGACGGCGATGAACGTGAAAGGGATGTACCGCTATATGGCGGATGCCGCCACGTTCCACGACTGCGCGACGGACAACGTATATCCGGTGAGCAACACGATCGAGCTCGAGCAGGCCTATATTAACGCCCGCCCGGCGCCGGGGCAGGCGGTTTACGTGGAGATGAAGGGGCACTTTGCGGTGCTGCCCTCCATGGAAGAGGGGCAGGTGGAGAAAACGCTGGTGCCGGACGGCGAAGCCCGCTTCGACGCCCGCGGCCGCTGCCGCTGAGCAACGCGGGCGGCGGCCCGCTTACAGGACGTCGCTGTGGTACAGTCGCACAAACTTGTCCCACAGCTGCTCTTCGCTTTCGGCGTGCGCCGGATCGCGGATGATGGTGTTATCGATCGGGCAGACCTTCATACAGGTCGGCTCGTCGTAGTGACCGACGCATTCGGTGCAGCGCGCCGGATCGATCTGGTAAATTTGCTCCCCCATCGAGATCGCCTGATTGGGGCACTCCGGTTCGCACATGTCGCAGTTGATGCACTTCTTGGTAATCAGTAACGCCATTCTAGTCACTTAAAAAATATAATTTAAATATCATGCAGATAGCGTGATTAACTTCCTCTGCGCGATCGCGTATGCCGCGTATTTTTGCACACTCCCCCGCACATTGAAAAACCTTTCTGCGCCGCTTACTCCAGCGTTTTGACCAGCGCGCAGCTGTTGCGGATATGCTGGCAGGCGTGCTCCGCGTTCTGCTGGACGATCCCCATATACAGCAGATCCGTCAGGGCGCTTTGCGCAATGCGCGAGGAGATGGCGGTCGTCTGATCGGCGTGGGCATCGATAACGGTGTACAGCGTCAGCGACGCCAGCTCCTGCAGGGGATTGGGGGAGAAGCCGGTCAGGGCCAGCACCTGAGCGCTGCGGCGCCGGGCCGTTGCGGCGGCCATGTTGACCTCTTTTCGTTCGCCGCTGTAAGAGATGGCCATCAGGAGATCCTGCGGCTGCATGGCCTGGGCACAGACTATCTGTACATGGGCATCCGATTCGGCGTAGGCCGCTAGGCCAATCTGCATCAGCTTATTGGCGAAGTCCTTGGCCACCAGACCAGAGGCGCCGAGGCCGGTAATGACGATGCGCCGCGCGCTGAGCAGCATGCGCAGCGCCTGCTGCAGCTGCTCCTCATGGTTGATGGTCAGGGTGGACTGCAGCGCCGCGATCTTTTCTGCCATCAGCTTTTCGCCGACCACCTTGAGCGGATCGTGGCGTAGAATACCGTGTTGGAGCGCGGCCTCGTTAGCCGGCGCCTGATGACGCAGCAGATGGGCCGAGATATCCTGCTTTAGCGCGGGAAAGCCGCGGAAACCCAGCTTTTGGGCGAACTTAACTACGCTGGACTGGCTGATTCCGAGCGTATTGGCCAGCTCTTGAGAGCTCAGCTTGCCCAGCTGCTCCGGCGAGGAGAGGATAAAATCGGCCAGCTTACGCTCGTTTTGTGCCAGCGAATGATAAAGCTGTTTTATTCTCACCAAGCTGCTCATAAATGTCCCCTTTGCATGCGAGGGGATAGTTTGCCATAGTCAGCCCTATGAGGTGAAACCTCGCTTGCGGCATAAACGCCATATCATGACGCCATCGTCATAATTTGTCAGCGCGAGCGACGCAGACTCGACGTGGGTAACGGGAGGCGGTCGTGATACATCAGCGGGAAAATTCGGTGCGCAGACAGGTCTTTTTTGACCTGGACGGTACGCTGCACCGCCAGGATCTGTTTGGCTGCTTTCTGCGCTTTATGCTGCGGCGTCTACCGCTGAACTGGCCGCTGGTGCTGCTGTGCCTGCCGCCGGTGGGGCTGGGGCTGCTCTTCGGCGGGCGGGCGGCGCGGCGTCCGATCAGTCTGCTGCTGTGGAGTATGACCGCCGGTCGCTCGGAAGGGCGCCTGCGGGGGCTGGAGACGCGGTTCGTGGCGCAGTTTCGCCGCCGGGTTCAGCCCTTTCCCCAGGTTCGGGCGCGTCTGGATGACTATTTGGCGTGTCCGATGACGCGGGTCTGGCTGCTGACCGGCTCGCCTGAGCAGCTGGTGGAGCAGGTGTATCGCGACAGCGGTATTCTGATGGGCGTGACGCTGATCGGCACCCAGATGCGCCGTCGTTTCGGCGGTTGGACGCTGACGCGCCGCTGTCTGGGGCGGGAAAAGGTGCGGCAGCTAGAGCGCTGTCTCGGGCGTCCGCTGCAGCTGTACAGCGGCTATAGCGATAGCCGCCAGGATGACGTGGTGCTGAGCCACTGCCGCTTTCGCTATCGGGTCGATAAGGAGGGCGCGCTGCGGCGCCTGCCTTAATCGAGGGCCCCGCCGGCGGCGGGGCCGGGGATCACAGCGCGGCGCGGAAGATCGCCACGATCTCCGCATGGCTAGCCTGGATCGGGTTGGTGAGACCGCAGGCATCCTTCAGGGCGTTGTTGGCCAGGGTGTCCAGATCCTCTTCACGCACCTTCAGCTCGCGCAGCCCAGCTGGGATCTCCACATCGTGGGCCAGGCCGCGGATTGCGGCGATGCAGGCTTCGGCGCCCTGTTCGTCGTCCATCTCCTGAACCGCAACGCCCATCGCCGCCGCGATATCCTTCAGACGCCCCGCGCAGGCGCGGGCGTTGAAGCTCTGAACGTGGGGCAGCAGTATCGCATTGCAGACGCCGTGCGGCAGATCGTAGAAGCCGCCCAGCTGGTGCGCCATCGCATGGACATACCCCAGAGAGGCATTGTTAAAGGCCATCCCCGCCAGAAACTGGGCATAGGCCATGGCTTCGCGCGCCGCCATATCGTCGCCGTTGCGGACGGCGTCGCGCAGATGGGTGCTGATCATCGTGATGGCCTTCAGCGCGCAGGCGTCGGTGATCGGGGTCGCGGCGGTAGAGACATAGGCCTCGACGGCGTGGGTCAGGGCGTCCATCCCGGTGGCGGCGGTCAGCCCCTTAGGCATGCCGCGCATGAGCTGCGGATCGTTGACGGAAAGGATCGGGGTGACATGCTTGTCGACAATGGCCATCTTAATGTGACGCTGCACGTCGGTGATGATGCAAAAGCGGGTCATTTCCGAGGCGGTACCTGCGGTGGTGTTAATGGCGATCAGCGGCAGCTGCGGGTGCTGTGAGCGATCGACCCCCTCATAGTCGCGAATATCCCCGCCGTTGGTCGCCACCAGCGCGATGCCTTTGGCGCAGTCGTGGGGCGAGCCGCCGCCCAGCGAAATCACGCAGTCACAGCCATGTTCGCGCAGCAGCGTCAGCCCTGCGGCGACGTTATCGGTGGTCGGATTGGGATGGGTGCCGTCATACACCGCGCTTTGAATGCCCACCTTGGCCAGCAGCGCCTGCACGTCGCCGACGACGCCCAAACGGCTGAGCACGCTGTCGGTGACGATCAGCGCCTGATGGTAGCCGTACTCTTTCATCGTCGCCGCCGCCTCGTTCAGGCAACCGTGACCAATCATATTTACACTGGGAATGAAAAACGTTGAGGTCGTCATCGACAACTCCTTTGATGTTATTAAATTAACAACCAAGATAGCCTGTCGATGAATTATTACAGCGATCCCGCGCACGTAATGATGAAAATTAAATGTTTAGAAAACTAACAATTAAGGTTTTTTTGTATTAAATTGCCATAATTAGCCGATATCGTTGCTATTTTACGCCGACTTAACGCGATTTTTTTACTGAGCGGATAAAAAGTCGACATCGAACGATGCGGCGGCGCGGCGGCGGCATTGCGGCGGACCGCCGCGCGCAGGGTGTTACTATTTTACCATTTGCTGGTGCGCGGCGACCTGCTCCAGCCCGCCCGCATTGACGGCGTGACGATAGCCCATCTGCTGCAGTAGCGTTTCCGCCTGGCCTGACTGGCGTCCGCTGTTGCAATACAGGTGCAGGGTGTCATTCTTGTCCTGGGTCAGTGCGCCGATGCGCTGGGCCAGGTTTTTGAGCGGAATATTGTGAGCGCCCTTGACGTGCTCCTGCTGGTATTGCTCCGGTACACGGACATCGATCCAGTACTCTGCCGCCCACAGCGGGGCGGATGTCGCCAGCAGGCCTGCCATCAGCAGGCCCTGTTTCATGCGCCGAATTTGTGCAAACATCCAGATATCTCCTGAGAATAATTAGGCTGTGCCCTTTTGCCCCATCGGTACGGCGGGCAGGTGCCGGCGTATCATACGCCTGCGCCGCGGCGGCTGTCCGCCCCCGCGCAGAGAAATTGGGCAATAGCGCCAATTAGGCGCGGCGGGTGAGCAGGGGCTGTGTATAATGCGCGCCGGAAATAGAGAGGGGAAACGTGTGACGCAACGCGATGACAGTGACTGGATGCGCCATGCCCTGCAGCTGGCGGAAAAGGCCCGAGCGCAGGGCGAGGTGCCGGTCGGCGCCGTTTTGGTATTGAACGATCGGGTGATTGGCGAGGGGTGGAACCGGCCGATAACCCGCCACGATCCGACCGCGCATGCCGAGATCATGGCGCTGCAGCAGGGCGGGGCCATCATGCAGAATTATCGTCTGCTGGAGGCGACGCTGTACGTGACGCTGGAGCCCTGTGTGATGTGCGCCGGGGCGATGGTGCACAGCCGCATTCGGCGGCTGGTGTACGGTGCGCCGGATCTCAAGACCGGCGCGGCGGGGTCGCTGCTGGATGTCCTGGGGCACCCGGGGATGAATCACCGGATCGAGGTGTGCGGCGGCGTGTTGGCCGACGCGTGCGCGGCGCAGCTGAGCGATTTCTTTCGCCAGCGGCGGGCGCAGAAGAGGGCCGAGCGCGATGCCCGGCGCCGCGCCGAGCGCGACGACGCAGAATAGCGGAGGCCGGCGCGGCTCAGCGCGGACCGAGCAGCGCCAGCTGGGTCGCCTCTGCCGCCTCTCGCTTCTCTTTCTCCTGCAGGTAGCCGCGCAGGCTGACGGTATAGCGGCGAATGTTTTCGACGTACTGGTAGGCTTCGTGTCCCCGCGCGTAGCCGTAGGTCAGCCGCTGGTAGTATTTCTTTTGGCTCAGCAGCGGCAGGCGCTGTTTGACATCGGCCCAGCTGTCGGGATTGGCTCCCTGTTTTTGGGTCAGCTGGCGGACATCCAGCATGTGCCCATAGCCCATATTGTAGGCGGCCAGGGCGAACCAAATCCGCTCATCCTGCGGAATGCTCTCCGGCAGCCTCTCCATCAGCCGTTCGAGGTACAGCGAGCCGCCGGCGATGCTCTCCTCCGGATCGAGACGATCTTTCACCCCCAGCCCCTCGGCGGTGGCGCGTGTCAGCATCATCAGCCCACGTACGCCGGTCGGCGACGTGGCCTGGGGGTTCCAGTGCGACTCTTGGTAAGCGATCGCGGCCAGCAGCCGCCAGTCCATTTTGCGCGCATGCTGGGTAAAAAAGTCCTGCAGCGACGGCAGTACGCTATCGATCGCGGAGAGGAACGTACGCGTATCGACGTAGTCAAAGCTGCCGACGTGGCCGATATATTTCTCCTCTAGGCGCGCCAGGGTGCCGTCTTCAGCGCTCTGGCTGAAGAAGTCCAGCATCGCCGCGTACAGGCTGTCATCCTCGCTGCGGTTGAGATACCACATGACCGGCTCTTCATCGCTGATATCGAAGGCGACCGCCACCTGCGGGTGGATCCGCTGAAACAGGGAGATGGCCATCGAGTCCGCTACCGTATAGTCCAGCTTGCCCTCGGCGACCTGCTTAAGCAGCTCGGTTGCCGACAGGCTGTCGCTGCTCTGCCACTGCAGACCAGGGTACTTTTGCTGGCGGTAGTGGTCCAGGGTGGTGATATGGGCCGAGCCGGACTGCACCATCAGGGCGCCGCTGAGATCGCCCAGGTTACGCGGGCGCACTTTGCCCTGGCGGTAGACCAGCTGTTGGGAGACGGAGTAATAGGTCGGCCCGGTGCGATAGCGGTGCAGCCGCGCGCTGTTGTACAGCAGTCCGGCGGCGACCATATCAGCATCCTGTCCATCCAGATCGTCAAACAGACCCGGCAGCGTAGGGCGCACGGTGACGCGCAGCTTCACGCCCAGATAGTCGGCGAAGCGTTTGGCCAGCTCATAGTCCAGGCCGGAGATCGCATTGCCCTCACGCTGATAGGTGAGCGGCGAGACGATGGTGCTGACGCGCAGCTCTCCCCGGTCGAGGATCTGCTGTAGCTGGCTTTCATTACCGCTGCGCCACGGAATATTGGGCCACAGCGCCAGCGCCAAAAGCGCGGAGACAATACCGATAAGGTAATAATTATATTTTATACGTTTCAAATAGTTATCCCATGACGGTCTAGCGGGATGCGGTTGCTGGTGTTAAAAGTGGAATAAAGGTAAAGCCAATCAGGCAGGCGCATTTTGCTTAACAAAACGCCAGCGTGCAACTTTAACCGCATTATTGGGCAATAAATGAGCCGATCGCGATCTTTACAAGAAAGGCTACGCAAACGGTTTCGTCGGCGTGGGAGATTCACTATAATGGCGCCCGGTTTCCCCCTGTTTCGCCCATTGAGGCGGCTGTAAACAGCTTCCTCGCAGACGAGAGAATCAAATCATCATGGAAATTCTGCGCGGCTCCCCCGCTTTATCGGCCTTTCGTGTTAACCAGCTGCTGTCTGCCTGCCGCGACGCGTCCCTGCCCGTCGACGCGATTTACGCCGAGTACATTCACTTTGCCGACGTCAGCGCGCCGCTGGATCCGGCGGCGCACGATACGCTGCGCCAGCTGCTGACCTACGGGCCGTCGCAGGCTGTCCGCCCGCAGTCAGGACGGCTGCTGCTGGTCACGCCGCGCCCGGGCACGATCTCCCCCTGGTCATCCAAGGCGACGGATATCGCCCGTCACTGCGGGCTGGCGCAGATCCGTCGGTTGGAGCGCGGTCTGGCTTACTACATTGAGGCCGAGGCGCTGGATCAGGCGCAGTGGCAGACGCTGTGCGATCGGCTGCACGACCGCATGATGGAGCGGGTCTTCACTGCGCTGGAGCAGGCCGAGCAGCTGTTTGAGCAGCATACGCCGCAGCCGGTGCAGTATGTGGATATCCTTGGCGGGGGACGGGCCGCGCTGGAGGAGGCCAACCAGCGGCTGGGGCTGGCGCTGGCGCAGGATGAGATGGACTACCTGCTAAACGCCTTTACCCGCCTGGAGCGCAACCCGAGCGACGTCGAGCTGTATATGTTCGCCCAGGCCAACTCGGAGCACTGCCGCCACAAGATTTTTAACGCCGACTGGGTTATCGACGGGCAGCCGCAGGATAAATCGCTGTTCCAGATGATTAAAAACACCTATCAGCAGACGCCGGAGCATGTGCTGTCCGCCTATAAGGACAACGCGGCGGTCATGGAAGGCTCCGCGGTGGGGCGCTTCTTTGCCGACGCCGATAACGGCTGCTATGACTTCCATCAGGAGCCGGCGCACATTCTGATGAAGGTGGAGACTCACAACCACCCGACGGCGATCTCGCCCTGGCCGGGGGCCGCGACCGGATCCGGCGGGGAGATCCGCGACGAGGGGGCGACGGGGCGCGGCGCCAAGCCAAAGGCGGCGCTGGTCGGCTTCTCCGTCTCCAACCTGCGCATCCCGGGATTCGAACAGCCCTGGGAGCAGGATTTTGGCCGTCCGGCGCGCATCGTTAGCGCGCTGAATATCATGACCGACGGACCGCTGGGCGGCGCGGCGTTTAACAACGAGTTTGGGCGCCCGGCGCTGCTGGGTTACTTCCGCACCTATGAGGAGCGGGTCGACAGCCATAACGGCGCGGAGCTGCGCGGCTACCACAAGCCGATCATGCTGGCGGGCGGCCTCGGCAACATTCGCGCCGAGCACGTGCAGAAGGGGGATATCGCCGCCGGCGACTGCCTGATCGTGCTGGGCGGTCCGGCGATGAATATCGGCCTGGGGGGCGGCGCCGCCTCGTCGATGACCTCCGGTCAGTCCGATGCCGATCTCGACTTCGCCTCGGTACAGCGCGATAACCCGGAGATGGAGCGCCGCTGCCAAGAGGTCATCGACCGCTGCTGGCAGCTGGGCGATGCCAACCCGATCCGCTTTATCCACGATGTGGGCGCCGGCGGCCTCTCCAACGCCATGCCGGAGCTGGTGAGCGACGGCGGCCGCGGCGGCCGCTTTGAGCTGCGCGACATTCCCAATGACGAGGCGGGCATGAGCCCGCTGGCGCTGTGGTGCAACGAATCGCAGGAGCGCTATGTCCTGGCGGTGGCGCCGCAGGATCTGGCGCGCTTTGCCGCCATCTGCGAGCGTGAGCGTGCCCCCTATGCGGTGATCGGCGAGGCGACGGAGGCGCGAGAGTTGACCCTGAGCGATCGCCACTTTGACAATCGCCCCATCGACATGCCTCTCGACGTGCTGCTGGGGAAAACGCCGAAGATGACGCGCACGGTGGAAACCCTGCGGGCCACGGGGCACGCCCTGGATCGCGACGGCATCGTGCTGGCCGAGGCGGTGCGCCGGGTGATGCACCTGCCGGCGGTGGCGGAGAAAACCTTCCTGATCACCATCGGCGATCGCAGCGTGACCGGCATGGTCGCCCGCGACCAGATGGTGGGCCCGTGGCAGGTTCCGGTGGCCGACTGCGCCGTGACCAGCGCCAGTCTGGACAGCTACTACGGCGAGGCGATGTCGCTGGGGGAACGCGCCCCGGTGGCGCTGCTGGACTTCGCCGCCTCGGCCCGCCTGGCGGTGGGAGAGGCGCTGACCAACCTGGCGGCCTGCTACATCGGCGATATTAAGCGGATCAAGCTCTCCGCCAACTGGATGGCGGCGGCGGGGCATCCCGGCGAGGACGCCGGCCTGTATCAGGCGGTGAAGGCGATAGGTGAGGATCTGTGTCCGGCGCTGGGGCTGACTATTCCGGTCGGCAAGGACTCCATGTCCATGAAGACACGTTGGCAGCAGGAGGGCGAGACGCGGGAGATGACTGCGCCGCTGTCGCTGGTGATCACCGCGTTCGCCCGGGTAGAGGATGTGCGGCGTACGGTAACGCCGCAGCTGCAGCCCGCGCAGGATAACGCGCTGCTGCTGATCGATCTGGGCGCCGGTCGCAACGCGCTGGGGGGCAGCGCGCTGGCGCAGGTGTATCGCCAGCTGGGGGATACGCCCGCCGACGTACGCGATGCAGCGCAGCTGGCGGGCTTTTTTAGCGCGATGCAGGCGCTGGTGGCGCAGGGGCTGCTGCTGGCCTACCACGATCGCGGCGACGGCGGACTGCTGGTCACCCTGGCCGAGATGGCCTTTGCCGGCCACTGTGCGCTGGATATCGATATCGCCGCGCTGGGCGACGATGCGATGGCGGCGCTGTTCAGCGAGGAACTGGGGGCGGTGATCCAGGTGGCGCGCCGCGATCTGGCGGCGGCGCAGGCGCTGCTGGCGGAGCACGGCCTGGCGGCGGTCAGCCACGAGATCGGTCGGGCGCTGCCGGGTGACCGCCTGCGGATCCAGCGTGGTGGACAGACGGTGTATGACGAGCCGCGCTCTACGCTGCGCGCCTGGTGGGCAGAAACCACCTGGCAGATGCAGCGCCTGCGCGATAACCCCCTCTGCGCCGATCAGGAGCATCAGGCCAAGCTGGTGGAGGAGGATCCCGGCCTTAACGTGACCCTGAGCTTCGATCCGCAGGAGGATATCGCGGCGCCCTTCATCGCCCGCGGCGCACGTCCGCGCCTGGCGGTGCTGCGAGAGCAGGGGGTGAACTCACACGTCGAGATGGCCGCCGCGTTCCATCGCGCCGGGTTTGAGGCGCAGGATGTGCACATGAGCGACATCCTGTCCGGGCGGACGACGCTAGCGACATTCCAGGGGCTGGTGGCCTGCGGCGGGTTCTCCTACGGGGATGTGCTGGGCGCCGGAGAGGGCTGGGCCAAGTCGATTCTGTTCAACGCCCGCGCTCGCGACCAGTTCAGCGCCTTCTTCCTGCGTCCGGATACGCTGGCGCTGGGGGTGTGTAACGGCTGCCAGATGATGTCTAACCTGCGTTCGCTGATCCCGGGGGCCGAGCTGTGGCCGCGCTTTGTCCGCAACGAGTCCGAGCGCTTTGAGGCCCGCTTCAGCCTGGTCGAGGTCAGCGACAGCCCGTCGCTGTTCCTGCAGGGGATGGCCGGGTCGCGCCTACCGATCGCCGTCTCCCACGGCGAGGGACGGGTCGAGGTGCGCGATGAGGCTCACCTGACGGCGCTGGAGCAGCAGAATCTGGTCGCGCTGCGCTATGTCGACAATTTTGCGCAGGTTACCGAACGCTACCCGGCCAACCCGAACGGCTCCCCCAACGGGATCACCGCCCTGACCACGCAGAGCGGGCGGGCGACGGTGATGATGCCGCACCCGGAGCGGGTATTCCGCACGGTGAGCAACTCCTGGCACCCCGCCGAGTGGGGCGAGGATGGCCCGTGGCTGCGCATGTTCCGCAATGCGCGGCGCGCGCTGGGCTGAGTCGCCCGGGGGATAGCGAGCGGCCTTCGGGCCGCTTTTTTTCTGCCGTTTGCCGCGCGCGGAAAAAACGCGGCGCTGCGGTTGGCGCGGCGCTGGGATTGCTCCTAATATTACAAAATATTAATCGTGACCACTTTTTATTTTGAGTGAGTTATGTAACCATATTAGTGGTTGCTCATTCGGCCCTTTATGTCAGCGCCAGTTATGGCCGGCTCCATAAAACATTGAATGACGCCATTAGCACGGTGCCTACCGTCCGGAAATATCGATAACAGTCGCTTCGGCGCTTTATCAGGCACAGGACGACACGTTGAGTGAGGCGCCACCTATTCTGCCCTGTGCCGATAAGGCGCAGGCCGCGCGACGGGGCCGCTGTCCCGTCGGCACGCCATCAGGCCCGCCGGTTCCCGCCGCCGGGCTTTTCCCGTTATGGCCGTTCGGTTAGCCTGTGGCGACCCCCTTTGACCTTTGGGAGTGATGCCGTCATGCCGTGGCCCCTGTTTCCCCGTTCGCTGCGCCAGCTGGTGCTGTTGGCCTTTCTGCTGGTGCTGCTGCCCCTGCTGGTGCTGGCCTACCAGGCCTACCAGAGTCTGAATCACCTGAGCGCCCAGGCGGCGGATATCAACCATACCACCCTGAGCGACGCCCGCCGCAGCGAGGCGATGGCCGCGCTGGCGCTGGAGATGGAGCGTAGCTATCGTCAGTACTGCGTGCTGGGGGATGAGACGCTGGCGGCGCTGTATCAGCGTCAGCACGCCCAGTACCGTCAGCTGCTGGAGCGCCACGCCGCGCTGCTGCCCGGCGGCAGCGACTACGCGCAGCTGGATAGCCTGCTGCGGCAGCTGGCCGCGCCGCGCTGTGAGAACAGCATGCCGCTGGCGATCGCCGACGGCCAGCTGGCCCAGTTTTCCCGCGCCAACGGCGCGATGGTGCAGGCGACCCGTAACGTGCTGTTTGGCCGAGGCCAGCAGCTGCAGCAGGCGATCGCCGAGCGCGGCCGCTACTTTGGCTGGCAGGCGCTGGTGCTGTTTCTGGTCAGCGTGCTGCTGGTGGCGCTGTTTACTCGCATGATCATCGGCCCGGTGAAGGGGGTAGAGCGCATGATCCGGCGCCTGGGGGAGGGGCTGAGCCTGCAGGCGTGTCCCCCCTTTCGCGGGCCGCGTGAAATTCGTACGCTGGCGCAGCGCATTCTGTGGCTCAGCGATCGGCTGGCCTGGCTGGAGTCCCAGCGCCATGAGTTTTTGCGCCACCTCTCCCATGAGCTAAAGACCCCGCTGGCCAGCCTGCGAGAGGGCACCGAACTGCTGGCGGACGGGGTCGCCGGACCGCTGAGCGCGGATCAGCGCGAGGTGGTGGCGATTCTGGATGACAGCAGCCGCCGCCTGCAGGTGCTGATCGAACAGCTGCTGGACTATAACCGCCGCCTGGCCGATGCGCCGCCGGAGTCCGCCCAGCTGGATCTGGCCGCGCTGCTGGAGCGGGTGGTCGCCGCCCATCGCCTGCCGGCGCGGGCCAAGAATATCCAGACGCGCTACGCGCTGGATGAGACCCACTGCCGCGCGCAGCCGGTGCTGCTGGAGCGGGTGCTGGAGAATCTCTATTCCAATGCGGTGCACTATGGCGCGGAATCCGGTACCATTTGGCTGCGCACTCGCAGGGAAGGGGAGCGTTTGGTGATCGAGGTCGCCAACAGCGGTGCTCCGATCCCGGCCAACGAGCACGCGATGATTTTTGAGCCTTTTTTTCAGGGGAGTCATCAGCGCAAAGGCGCCGTCAAGGGCAGCGGCCTCGGCCTGAGCATCGCCCGCGATTCGCTGCGCCGGATGCACGGCGATCTGCGCCTGGTCGCCGACGCCGATGCCGACGTCTGCTTCCGCATTGAACTCCCGATAGCGAGATAACACCAAGCATGAGTATGTGGTTCTTACCCCTTCCGTCTCCCTCGAACTGCGGCCGTCTGCGGCGGCGACAGCCTGTGCTCCTGTGGCTGATGGCGCTGCTGCTGCTCGGCGGCTGTAGCCGCGGCGGCGATCGCGCCGTGGAGCCCGCCGAGGTGCGAACCTGCGCCGGTACGCCGGTGATGCGCGACTACCAGCACGCCGCCTGCGACACGCTGTGGCAGGAGCAGTCCGCTCAGGCGATGGGGAACGGCCTGTACTGGCTGCGCGCCATGACCTGCGCAGAGCGCCTGAACCGAACTCAGGCGCGGGCGCAGGCGCATCGACTGGGCGGGGAAAGCTGGCAGGCGGCCCTGAAGCAGAGCCTACTGGTGGGACGCGCCGACCCCAGCGTGGCCGAGCGGCGCCAGATCCTCGATCGTCTGGCGAGTCTAGACGGCCAGATCCCACCGGCGCTGCAGCCGCTGGTGCAGCTGTGGCGCGCCCAGCAGGCACAGGCGATCGCCCTGCAGGAGGAGCGGGCCCGCTATCAGCGGCTGCTCTCCGCCAGCGAGACGCAGCTGGAGAGCCTGCGCGATGAGCGCCAGCTGCTGCAGGCGCGTCTGGATGAGACGCAGCGTAAGCTGGAAAACCTAACCGATATTGAACGCCAGCTGTCATCGCGCAAGCAGATGGTCCCGGAGGCGAAGGGAAGCCTCCCGGCGTCGGCCGGTGGCGACACGAGCAAGGAGCCCTAACGGATGACATCCGCCCATTCTGCCAGCCTGCTGCTGGTCGATGATGATCCCAGCCTGCTGAAGCTGCTGGGCATGCGCCTGAGCAGCGAGGGGTTTCGGGTAACGACCGCCGCCAGCGGCCAAGAGGCGCTGCGTCTGTTGGCCCGCGATCCCATCGATTTGGTGATCAGCGATCTGCGCATGGACGAGATGGATGGCCTGGCGCTGTTCAGCGAAATTCAGCGACGTCAGCCGGGGCTACCGGTGATCATTCTGACCGCCCACGGCTCGATACCGGACGCCGTGGCGGCCACCCAGCAGGGGGTCTTCAGCTTCTTGACCAAGCCGGTCGATCGCGACGCCCTGTACCGCGCCATCGACGATGCGCTGGCGCAGTCGATGCCGCAGGGGGGCGATGACGCATGGCGTCAGGCATTTGTGACCCGCAGCCCGCTGATGCTGCGTCTGCTGGAGCAGGCGCGCATGGTGGCCCAATCGGACGTCAGCGTCCTGATCAACGGCCAGAGCGGGACCGGCAAAGAGCTGCTGGCGCGGGCGATCCACCGCGCCAGTCCGCGCGCCGGAAAGGCCTTTATCGCCATCAACTGCGGCGCGCTGCCGGAGCAGCTGCTGGAGTCAGAGCTGTTTGGCCATGCCAAGGGCGCCTTTACCGGCGCCGTCAGCAGCCGTGAAGGGCTGTTTCAGGCCGCCGCCGGCGGCACGCTGTTTCTGGATGAGATCGGCGATATGCCCCTGACGCTGCAGGTGAAGCTGCTGCGGGTGCTGCAGGAGCGTAAGGTACGTCCGCTGGGCAGCAACCGCGACCTCGATATCGACGTGCGCATCATCTCCGCCACCCACCGCAACCTGCCCAAGGCGATGGAGCTAGGGGAGTTTCGCGAGGATCTGTTCTATCGCCTCAACGTGGTCTCCCTGCGCCTGCCGGCGCTGAACCAGCGCCCGGAGGATATTCCGCTGCTGGCGGCCCACCTGCTGCGTCAGGCCGCCGAGCGCCATAAGCCGCTGGTGCGCAGCTTCTCCAGCGGCGCGATGAAGGCGCTGATGAGCGCCAGCTGGCCGGGCAACGTGCGTCAGTTGGTCAATGTCATCGAGCAGTGTGTGGCGCTGACGACGGCGCCGGTGATCGGCGAGGCGCTGGTGGAGCAGGCGCTACAGGGCGAAAATACGGCGCTGCCGACCTTTGTCGAGGCGCGCCACCACTTTGAGCTGCACTACCTGCGTAAGCTGCTGCAGATCACCAAAGGAAACGTGACCCATGCGGCGCGCATGGCCGGGCGCAACCGCACCGAGTTTTATAAGCTGCTGTCGCGTCATGAGCTAGATCCTAATGATTTCAAAGAGTAATCGCCTAATTATCTCTCACGCGGCGGGGATCGCCCGCCGCTGCCGCTAAACAAAGTCGCCGGAATGATTTACACTCCCTGCGGATTTTTATCAGTCAGGCTGCGGTATGCCGCGTGCGGCGCCCTGCGGCATATCGGACAGTGAGTATTTATGAGTCGAACCCTCTCCATCGCACTGGCCCAGCTGAATCTGCTGGTCGGTGACATCGAAGGCAACGCCGAGCGTATGCTGGCCCCCCTGGCGCAGCAGCAGCAGGCGGGCGCCGACGTCGTGATGTTCTCTGAGCTGGCGCTCTGCGGCTACCCGCCGGAGGATCTGCTGTATCGCGATGATTTTCATCAGCGCTGTCAGCGTCAGCTCGCGCGCCTGCAGCAGGCCTCCGCCGAGATCGCCGTGATCGTGGGCCACCCGTGGCGCGACGGCGAGTGCCTGTATAACGCCCTGTCGGTGTTTGCCGAAGGACGCCTGCTGGCCCGCTACTACAAGCAGTGTCTGCCCAACTACGGCGTGTTCGATGAGAAACGCTACTTTAGCGCCGGGGATACCCCGTGCACCGTCACCCTGAAGGGCTACCGCCTGGGGCTGCTGATCTGTGAGGACGTGTGGTTCGATGCGCCGGTCGATGCGCTGGCCGCCGCCGGGGCCGAAGTGCTGCTGACCATTAACGCCTCGCCTTATAACCGCGAAAAGCCTTATATACGCAATACCCTGCTGGCGGATCACTGCCGTCGTACCGGCCTGCCGCTGCTGTACCTCAATCAGGTAGGCGGGCAGGATGAGCTGGTGTTCGACGGCTGCTCCAAGGCCTTTGACGCCCGCGGCGCGCTGACGCACCGTCTGGCCGCCTTCGACGAGCAGGTGACCCAGGTTCGCCTGGACGATGGACGCCTGCTGCCGATGGCCTCGCCGGCGGCGGAGCTGCCGCCGCTGGCGCAGATCTACCAGGCGCTGGTGCTGGCGGTGCGTGACTACGTTGGTAAGAACGGTTTCCAGGGCGCGGTGCTGGGGCTGTCAGGCGGGATCGACTCCGCGCTGACGCTGGCTATCGCGGTGGATGCGCTGGGCAAGGCGCAGGTGCAGGCGGTGATGATGCCGTTTCGCTACACGGCCGACATCAGCGTTGCCGATGCCCAAGCGCAGGCGCTGGCGATGGGGGTCGAGTTTGATATCCTCTCCATCGAGCCGATGTTCGATGCCTTTATGGGGCAGCTGGCGCCGATGTTCGCCGGTACCGAGCGCGATACGACGGAGGAGAACCTCCAGGCGCGCTGCCGCGGCGTGGTGCTGATGGCGCTGTCGAACAAGCGCCGTCGTCTGGTGCTGACCACCGGCAACAAGAGTGAGATGGCGGTCGGCTATGCCACGCTGTACGGCGATATGGCCGGCGGCTTTGACGTGCTGAAAGATGTGCCGAAGACGCTGGTGTTCCAGCTGGCGCGCTACCGCAATACCCTCTCGCCGGCCATCCCGCAGCGGGTCATCGACAGGCCGCCCTCCGCCGAGCTGGCGCCGGATCAGGTCGATCAGGATAGCCTGCCGCCCTATGATATTCTGGATGCTATCCTGCAGGGCTACGTCGAACAGGACAAGTCGGTGGCGCAGCTGGTGGCCGACGGCTTCGATGAGGCGGTGGTGCGTAAGGTGATTCGTCTGGTGGATATCAACGAATACAAGCGCCGCCAGGCCGCCGTGGGGCCGCGCATTACGGCGCGTAACTTTGGCAAAGATCGCCGTTATCCGATTACCTCCGGCTTTGGCCGCAAAAACTGGTGACTGAGGAGCAGTGATGAAAAAAATTGATGCGATTATTAAGCCGTTCAAGCTGGATGACGTGCGTGAAGCGCTGGCCGAAGTCGGCATTACCGGGATGACGGTAACCGAAGTCAAAGGGTTTGGCCGCCAGAAGGGACACACCGAGCTGTACCGCGGCGCAGAGTATATGGTGGATTTCCTGCCCAAGGTGAAGCTGGAGATCGTGGTGGCCGACGATATCGTCGATACCTGCGTTGAGACCATCATGCAAACGGCGCAGACCGGCAAGATCGGCGACGGCAAGATTTTTGTCTACGACGTGGCGCGGGTCGTTCGTATCCGCACCGGCGAGCAGGACGAAGAGGCTATCTGACCCCCGGGGCGCTGCGGCGCCCTCCGCTAGCGGCGTCGCCTTCTGCGGCGCCGTCGACCGTCTCCTTTCTCGCCGCCCCGCTCCCCGCGGGGCGGTATTTTGTTCGAATATAATCATTTTTCGTTCGAAAAAGAAAATAGCGCCGCGGCGGGAAAGCGCGCCCGCCTTGCTTCTCGTCGCCTGGTCAATCCGTTACACTGCAGGGGTATCCGTATTGAACTCATTGACGAGGCGTGCCCATGTATCAAGATCTGATTCGTAGCGAGCTGAACGAAGCGGCGCAGACACTGAATAATTTCCTGGCCGACGAGGCCAACATCCTGGCCATCCAGCGGGCAGCGCAGCTGCTGGCTGCCTCTTTTAAGGCTGGCGGTAAGGTACTCTCCTGCGGCAACGGCGGCTCCCACTGCGATGCGATGCACTTTGCCGAGGAGCTGACCGGGCGCTATCGGGAGAATCGCCCCGGGTATCCGGCGATCGCCATCTCCGATCCCAGCCATCTCTCCTGTGTCAGCAACGACTTCGGCTATGACTATGTCTTTTCGCGCTACGTCGAGGCCGTTGGGCGTGAAGGGGACGTGCTGCTGGGGATCTCGACGTCGGGCAACTCCGGCAACATCATCAAGGCCATCGAGGCCGCGCGCGCCAAGGGGATGCAGGTGATCACCCTGACCGGGAAAGACGGCGGCAAGATGGCCGGCAGCGCCGACGTGGAGATCCGGGTGCCGCACTTCGGCTACGCCGATCGTATCCAGGAGATCCACATCAAGGCGATCCATATTATGATCCAATTGATCGAAAAAGAGATGGCGTCAGCCTGACGGCGATGGGGCAGGCGGCGCCTGTCCCGCGATAAGGAGCGGGAATGTGTGAACTGCTGGGCATGAGCGCCAACGTGCCGACGGATATCTGCTTTAGCTTTACCGCGCTGGCGCTGCGCGGTGGCCGTACCGGTCCACACAAGGATGGCTGGGGGATCACCTTTTACGAGGGGAAAGGCTGTCGGACCTTTAAAGATCCGCAGCCCAGCCACAGCTCACCGATAGCCCGCCTGGTGCGCGAGTACCCGATCAAATCCTGCGCCGTCGTCTCCCATGTGCGTCAGGCTAACCGGGGGGCCGTCTCGTTAGAGAATACCCACCCGTTTACCCGCGAGCTGTGGGGGCGTAACTGGACCTTCGCCCATAACGGACAGCTTGAGGGCTATCTGTCGCTGCCGACGGGGAGGTATTGCCCGGTAGGGCAGACCGATAGCGAATACGCCTTTTGCTGGCTGCTGCATCGATTGCAGGAGCGCTATCCGACGGAGCCCGAGAGTGCCGCGGAATTGTTCCGCTTTATCGCCGACTGCGCTGATGCGCTGCGCGAGCGTGGGGTGTTCAACATGCTGCTGTCGGACGGCCGCTATGTGATGGCCTACTGCAGCACCCATCTGCACTGGATCACCCGGCGCGCGCCGTTTGGCAAGGCGACGCTGGTGGATGAGGATGTGGCGATCGATTTTCAGGCCGAAACGACGCCGAACGACGTCGTTTCGGTGATTGCGACCCAGCCGCTGACCTGCGATGAGTCCTGGCAGCGCATCGCGCCGGGGGAGTATGTCCTATTCTGCCTGGGTGAACGCCAGGCGTGACGGCGCATCGCTGCCCGGCAGCGGGCCGTTGACCACGTAGCGGCCATCCTGCACGTTGACCTGCGGCGGCAGCGCGTGCTGGGCAAAGTACTGATAGCCCGGCTGCAGCTGGCGCCAGAAGCCGATGTAGCTGGAGTTACGGTGGCGCTGCATGTTCTTGTCGGTCATCCGGAACGGATAGATATTGATATTGACCAGCGTCTGGCCGCGGCGGAATGCGCTCTGCACATAGCGGTAAATTTCCGAGATGCCGTCGTTGGTCATGGCATAGCAGCCGACCGACACGCAGTCACCGTGGATCATCAGGTATTTACCGGAATAGCCGTGGGACTGATCGAAGCTGTTCGGATAGCCGATGTTGATGGCCTGATAATAGCGGCTATCGGGCTTCAGATGACGGGCGTCGATTTGGTAGAAGCCCTCCGGGCTCTTAAAGTCCCCTTCGGTGCGCTTGGGGCCCAGACCGCCGGAAAACTTACAGATCGGGAAGCTTTTTACCAGCTGGTATTTGTCCTGTACTTTGGCATACAGCTCCAGCTGACGCTCTTCCTTGAAGATTTGAATATAGACCTGCGATCCCAGCAGACTATTGACGCCGCTGCGCGGCGCAGTACCGGACTCACTGGCGGACGATTTGCACGCCGCCAGCGGCAATGCTAGGCATATCGCCAGCATGGCAACTATCTTACCCATTTAAGACCCTGTCAAAGAGAGTAATACCAAGAATTTTTAGGATAAGGTCGATTGACGCTCCCCAAAGTGGGCACAGTGTAATCCAGAGCCGAAGGGCATCGTGAGCGTTTTTTTTGTTCACGATGAGGAAAGCGATGCGGCGGCGTCTCACGCCCTTTTTTTATAACCAGAGGTGTGAATTCCGCCCGCTGATTATATCTATTTTACAGGATTGGACGCCGACGGGGCCTTGTCCCCATAATGTGCGCCATTGATAAATTGATAAACGGTGCGCCGCGTAGCGCACCCCGTAAGACAGGCAATAGGCATGATGAAACATCAATCAACCGGACGCGGGCTGATGGCCCGCTTTCTCGCGCTGCTGACGGCGGCGCTGCTGCTGAGCGGCTGCGGCCCGACCCAGGTGGATCTCGCCGGGAAAACCATGGGCACCTACTATGCGGTTAAATATGTCGGCGTGGACGGCGCTCCGGCGCCGACGGTGGTTCAGGCGGAGATCGACCGTCGCCTGGAGCGGGTCAACGATCAGATGTCCACCTATCGCCCCGGCTCGGAGCTGAGCCGCTTTAACCAGAGCCGGACGGTGGACGTGCCGTTCCCGGTGTCGGCGGACACGGCGCGGGTGGTGAAAGAGGCGCTGCGTATCAACAAGCTGACGGACGGCGCGCTGGATGTCACCGTGGGGCCGCTGGTCAATCTGTGGGGATTCGGCCCGGAGGGGCGCCCGGATCGTGAGCCTGCGGCGGCGCAGATAGCGCAGCGTCGCGCCTGGGTCGGCATTCAGCACCTGTCGCTGCAGGGCAACGCTCTGGTGAAGGACATTCCCCAGCTGTACGTTGATCTGTCGGCGATCGCCAAGGGGTATGGGGTAGACGTCGTCGCCGAATATCTGCAGTCGTTGCATATTGAGAACTATATGGTCGATATCGGCGGTGAGGTGCGTACCCAAGGGCATAACGGAGAGGGCGTGCCGTGGCGTATCGCCATCGAAAAACCCTCGATCGATGCCCAGCAGCGGGTGCAGACGATCATCCAACCGGGGCAGATGGCGATCGCGACCTCCGGTGACTACCGCAACTATTTTGAGCAGGATGGCCAGCGCTTTTCCCACGAGATTGACCCCAATACCGGACGTCCGGTCACGCACCGTCTGGCCTCGATCACCGTGCTGGCGCCGACCTGTATGACCGCCGATGGCCTGTCCACCGGGCTGTTTGTCATGGGACCGGAGCGTGCCATGGCGCTGGCCAATCAGATGAATATTCCCATCTATATGATCGTCAAGGGTGAACACGGCTTTGAGGAGCGCGCCTCGGCGGCCTTTGACGCCTATCGGGCGCCGAGTAAACCCTAGCCACGGCGTCATATCCACGGGAGCCGACGCCGCGGCGCGGCTCCCCCCGTCGCGCGCGCTGTCCGCCTAGACGCCGGCATGGGGCTGGCCGTGGTGCGCCGCGCCGCGCTGAGCGTAGGCGTGCAGCAGCAGGGGCAGCGCCACAAAGGCGGCGGTGCCGACCAGCAGCAGCAGGACGTAGCGCGCCGGTGAGCCGACCGGGATCTGATCCGGCGGGATAAAGCTCAGCACAAAGGCCAGCAGGGCGGCGACCAGCCCGACGCCGGCCACCAGCCAAACCCCTGCGTTACCGCCGGGGATCCGGTAGGGGCGCGGCGTATTGGGCTGGGTATAGCGCAGGGAGATCACCGCCGCAAACATCAGGATATACATCAGCAGATAGAGAATAGCGGCCAGCTGGCCCAGGATTTGAAACGCCGCCTGCACAGACGGCAGGCAGACCAGCATGATCGCCATCAGGGTAACGATAGCGCCCTGCAGCAGCAGGATATTGCGCTGTACGCCGCGGCGGTTGCTCTGCTGCAGCAGCGACGGCAGATACCCCTCTCGCCCCACCTCGAACAGGCCACGCGATGGCCCGGCGACGATCACCGTGACCTGCCCCAGCACCCCGACGGCGACCATCAGCGCGACCACGTGGCCGAGCCAGGGGACACCGAGCGCGCTAAACAGCAGGTCATAGGCTACCAGCAGGCTCTGCACCAGATTGATCCGATCGGCGGGGATCAGTGCGCTGATGGTCAGCGTACCCAGTACCAGTACCACCACGGTCAGCAGCGCACTGATCCCGATAGCCAGCGGATAGTTACGCGATGCGTTGTTCAGCTCGCGGACGTGGACGGCGTTGATCTCCATCCCGGAGTAAAACAGAAAGACGCTGGCGGCCAGCACCAGGTTATGCAGATGGGTAATGTTGGGGAACAGCGCGTCCCATCCCAGGGTAAAGTGCACCGGATTACCGCGGGCGATGTAGAGTATGCCGCAGCCGATCAGGATCGCCGCCGGGATCAGGGTCCCGATCATCCCGGCGATGGCGCTGATGCGTGACGCCGAGCGGACGCCGTGCAGGTTAATCCAGGTCGCCAGCCAATAGACGACCAGCACGATGGCCAGCGTATAGAATGCGTTGGAGGCCAGATGGGCGTCGGCGCCGGGGAAGGGCAGCGCGTAGGCCAGCGCGACGGCGGTAAAGATCAGCATGGTGGGAAAGCAGATGGTGGTTGCCAGCCACTGTAGAAAGATGGCCAGCAGGCCATAGCGATCGCCAAAGGCCTGGCCTATCCAGCGAAAAACCCCGCCTTTCTGTGGCCAGCCGGTGGCCAGCTCGGCGGCGCACAGGGAGACCGGCACCAGGAAGCACAGGGCGGCAAACAGATAGAGAAAGACGGCGGCCAGCCCGTACTCGGCCTCTGCCGCCAGTCCGCGCAGGCTGACCACGGTGGTAATGTTCATCATGGCGAAGGTGCCAGCCCCTAGGCTCACCGCCGCCAGCGCAGGCTTGCTGCTCGATTGCGAATTCATGATAAGGCACTCACGCGTAAAGGGCCGCACGAGGCGGCCCGGGTGTGGCGGTTACTGCCGATCGGCGTTGGCCGGTTGCCAAGAGGGCTTGCGGCAGGCGTAGACAATCAGCGGAATAACGAAGAAGCAGACCGATCCGATCATCAGGATCAGGATATAGCTGCCCGGATTACCGACCGGGATCTGGGAGGGGGGAATGAAGCTGAGGACGAAAGCCACCAGAGAGCCGATAAAGCCGGCGCCCGCGATGATCCACATCCCCACCGCGCCGCCGGGAACCCGATACGGACGCGGCGTATTGGGCTCTTTATAGCGCAGGTAAATCGCGGCGGCGAACATCATGATGTACATCAGCAGATAGAGAATGGTCGCCAGCTGTCCCAGGATCTGATAGGCGGACTGCACGGAGGGCAGCACCACCAGCAGAACGGAGATGATGCTGACCACGATGCCCTGGAAGATCAGAATGTGCTGCTGCACGCCGTGGCGGTTGGTCTTCTGTAAAAAGGGCGGCAGATAGCCGGAGCGGCCGACCTGCAGCAGACCGGTGGACGGGCCCGCGACGATGGCGGTAATTTGCCCCAGCACCCCGAACGCCAGCATGGCGGCCAGAACCTCGCCCAGCCAGTGCAGACCAAAGTGGTCGAACAGCGCGTTATAGGCGATGAGCAGGCTCTGCACCAGGTTGATTTGCTGCTTGGGGATCAGGGTGGCGATACACAGGGTGCCGAAGACAAAGATAACGACGGTGGCGACCGCGGCGCTGATGATGGCCAGCGGATAGTTGTGCGACGGGTTGTCCACTTCGACCACGTGGACGGCGTTGATCTCCATCCCGCCGAAGAACAGGAAGATACTGGAGGCCAGCACCAGATTGTTCAGGTTGGTCAGATCGGGGAAGAAGTCGGCGGCGCGCGCCACAAAGTGCACCGGATTACCGCTGAGGACGTACACCAGCGTCAGCACCATCAGGATGATGGCCGGGATGATGGTCCCGATAAGTCCGCCCAGCGTCGCCAGCTTGGCGGAGGATTTAATCCCGCGCAGGGCGACCAGGGTGGCCAGCCAGTAGACCAGCAGCAGGATCACCACGGTATACAGCCGGTTGGCGGCCAGGTGGGAGTCGGCGTCGGGGTGCGGCCCGATAAAGGCCAGCGACACGGCGGCGAAGATCAGTACCGTAGGAAACCAAATGGTGGTCGCTACCCACTGTAGATAGATAGCGACAAACCCCCAGCGGTGGCCAAAGGCTTCACCGATCCAGCGGAAGACGCCGCCTTTCTGCGGCCAGCCGGTCGCCAGCTCGGCGGCAACCAGTGAAACGGGAATTAAAAAGAAAACGGCGGCAAAAAGATAATAGAAGGCCGATGTAATACCATACTCAGCTTCGGATGGCAGACCACGTAAACTGACCACCGTGGTGATATTCATTATTGCCAGCGTCACAATGCTGAGCTTGGCGGAAGGTTTCCCTTGCGTCGTGGAGTCCGATGTGGAGGCCATAAATGCTCCTTGATAAAACCTGATTTATGCGTGTTTCATGGGTCAGCTAGGCGAAAATAAAGAGGCATATAGGCCGGGATAACCCGGCCTGTGCATATATTGATGGCGGTGTCCCGCAGCGGGGTATGCGCATCGATGTGATGCCCCGTCACGGGACAGCCGCGTGGCATTATTTAATGCCAAGCACCTCATTACGTGCGGCAGTGACGCAGTCTACAACGTGCTGCATAATTTCATGAGTTAAATGAACATTCATCGGATACACTTTCAGAGCAAATACGGTTGCATCCGGGTCGTGCGCGTCGCGGTTATATTCAGTTACGCGGAAGCCGGTGCTGAAGCTCATATACGGAGTATATTGTCCGTTGATTTTCTTACCGCTGCGGAACCACTCGTAAAGTTTATTACCGACGTCCATGGTCAATTTGTTATTGGCGATCAGCTGAGATTTATAGGCCGGGTCACTCAGCTCATGCTGATATTGTTGATGCGCCATAACACCTTCCGGATAAATACGGAACAGCGTTACCAAGCTGTAGTCATCGGGGTTGACGCAGACGGTCGCGGCATTTTCATGCAGCAGGTTACGCAGGTAATACTGGTTCTCCAGAATCCCGCCCATGATGGCTTGGAAGCCCTCATAGCCAAAGTATTTCATCGTAGCCCAGCCCGCCAGCGCGCCGGTCGCCGCACGGGAGACCTCCAGCGTGTAGTCCAGCGGGTTGTACGGGGAGCGCGGCTGCAGATAGGCGGAGCCCGGACGTTTCAGGATGCTTTCAAACTCTTCCGCGTTGCGGTAGGTGAAGCAGCTGCTGGCGTAGGGGGTAAAGCCGGCTTTATGGAAGTCAAAGCCGATGGCGTCAGCGTATTTCATCTCCTGCAGCGCGCGGCAGTTGGCCTCGATGAACGGCAGCAGCTCTTCGGTGAACTGCAGCGGGTTCTTGGCAAAATCATATTTCTTAAAGGCCAGCCATGACCAGCTGGTAACGGCGTCGCAGTACAGCAGGGCCTTGCCGTAGGGGGCGGCGTTAGGATATTGATCCAGCAGCTTACGTACTCCGCCCACCGGGTCAAAGGCGTTGGCGTCGGTGGTCCCCATGGTACATACCACGGAGGCTACCGGGATTTTCTTGGCCTGCAGCGATTTCAGCACCGCCTCCAGGTCGTTCAGATCCATCGCGTTGGTGTCAGGATCGGTCTTGATGCGGATGATGTTGTCCATCCCTAGGCCCATCCAGTCGGTGCTGTTCAGCATCGTGTAGTGCGCCTGCTGAGAGCACAGCACCTTGGCATCGGTACGAACGCCGCTGTGGCGGGAGTTCGGCAATACGCGGGTCAGCGCATACTTAACATGGTAAGTCCAGCAGCCTGAGCCGCCGTAGGTGTACAGGCAGCCGGCGTGTTTGGCGTCCCAGCCGACCATGTTGGCCAGCATCCCGGCGCTTTCCAACTCGGCGCGGTGAACGTTCCAGGAGTATTCACCTTCCAAAATGTTCGGAGAGAAAATTTCTGACATCACGGCCGCGATAATCGAGGCGGTATTCGCCTGCGGGATCACGTTACACATGGTCAGCGGGTGGCCCCAGTTAGGCAGCCCTTCAAACAGAGCACTGGTCTCAGCAATGACCTGGTCGCTGCTGCTCATTTTATCGGCCATTTCAATGTCTTTGACTTTATCGAAATCGATAGTCAAAGCCGGATTCTGTCCCAAATAGGCGGGGCCGCCGTCGGCAGGACGTAGCTTATTCAGCTGTTCAATGGCTTTGGCTATCGATTTGGTTAAAGGATCATGATCGTCACTGAATGCAGACGGAAATGCAGAACGCATCTCTTCGCGGTATTTTGTCCACTGTTTGTCATTATTACAGTTACACGTTTTCATTTTTAATGTCCTTGATATGGTCTCTATCACGTCAGTGATAAGCCGCAGACCCATTTTCCTGTGGCATGGCATCACAGCGAAAAGGAAAACGACTATGGAAATGTCAGTAAACTCTATATTGCATGTATTAACTCTGTTTTCTGGAAACAAAAATATCGGCTGTATTAAAACAGCATGTAGTAATGTGCTGAACGCGCCGGTTAAAATAAGTCGTGCTTGCTCAGCTAACGTTTTTAATTCTAGCACCGCATATGCAGTCATCATGAAATAAAGAGTGTAAACACGACAAAAAGCCGATTGCGACGTAAAGCGAGCTAATCCTTTCATAATACAAATGGAGCTATGCCGTAAGTGTACTATTGCGTGATGGTCATCCCAATTGTGGCGCAATATCATGACCATGCAAATCCTGTGCCTGAATATTTAAATGCTTTTGATTGCTAATTTCGAATGAAACAGAGTGGGTGACATATGAAACATTATGCAATGGTTGTTTTTGATTATTATGAATGATAATTGCGCAGAGGGTATTTTACGCGCGCTGAATATCACCCCGCTGTAATTAAAACGTGCGTAGAGTTTAACGGCGTCATTATTTACGAACGGACGGGAACGGTTTTCCCGGCGGACTCTGTCCGACGTCGCCGTCGCGATAGCGCGGCGGTTGAATCGCCCTAATTGTGCTGTATACTCATACAGTATAATGGAGGCGTGGGCAGGCTGATGCGTAAGATCATTCACATCGATATGGACTGTTTTTTTGCGGCGGTCGAGATGCGGGATTTTCCGGGGCTGCGCGAGGTGCCGCTGGCCATCGGCGGCAGCGGCGAGCGGCGCGGGGTGATCAGCACTGCCAACTATGCGGCGCGGCGCTACGGTGTCCGCAGCGCCATGCCGACGGCGCAGGCCCTGAAGCTGTGTCCCCATCTGACGCTGCGTCCGGGGCGGATGGCGGTGTATAAGGGCGTTTCTGCCGAGATCCAACGCATCTTTCACCGTTACACCCCGCTGGTCGAGCCGCTGTCGCTGGATGAGGCCTATCTGGACGTCAGCGACTGCCCGCTGCACCACGGTTCGGCCACGCTGATAGCCCGGCAGATCCGCGCCGATATCGCCGCCGAGCTGCGGCTAACGGCCTCGGCCGGCGTCGCTCCGCTGAAGTTTCTGGCGAAAATCGCCTCTGACATCAACAAACCCAACGGCCAATATGTGATCCCGCCGGAGCAGGTCGATGCCTTTGTTCTGGCTCTGCCGCTGGCGAAGATCCCCGGCGTGGGAAAGGTGACCGCCGCGCGCTTGGCCGAGCTGGGGCTGCATACCTGCGCCGACGTGCGCGCCTACGATCTGGCCACGCTGCTGCGCCGCTTCGGCAAGTTTGGCCGCGTGCTGTGGGAGCGCAGCCTGGGGCGCGATGAGCGTGAGATCAATCCCACTCGGCAGCGCAAATCGGTTGGCGTGGAGAAGACGCTGGCGCAGGACATCGACGATTGGGCGGCATGTCGTCAGCTGATCGAACAGCTGTATCCCGAGCTGGAGCGGCGTCTGGCCCGGGTTCAGCCGGATCTGCGCATTGCCCGCCAGGGGGTAAAGCTCAAGTTTGCCGACTTTCAGCTGACTACGCAGGAGCACGTTTACCCCTATCTGGATCGGGACGACCTGCTGGCGGTGGCGCGGCAGGCGTGGGATTTGCGTCGCGCCGGACGCGGCGTGCGCTTGGTGGGGCTGCATGTGATGCTGCCCGACCCCGGGCAGCAGAAGCAGCTGTCGCTGGATATTCTTTGAGCCGGACGTGGCTTTATCACCGTTCTTGCGGGCGCTTCAAACTTTTATGACACCTTTGCTTTTATAATTCCGGCGGTTGACCCTAAAGGAATCTAAGTAATGGATATTATTGACCGTTTTATTAGTTACACCCAAATTAATACCACCACCGATCGTGAAAAAGGGGCCCAGGGCATCATGCCGTCGTCGCCGGGCCAGCGGGTGCTGGCGCAGCGGCTGGGAGAGGAGCTGCGCGCGCTCGGCCTGCAGGAGGTGCAGGTCAGGGAGAATGCCATCGTCACCGCGACGCTACCGGCTAACTGCGATCGCCCGCTGCCGACGGTTGCCTTTTTTGCCCATCTGGACACCAGCGCCGAGCAGAGCGCCGATACCCACGCCCAGGTGCTGCCTTACCACGGCGGCGATCTGTGCCTGAACGCCGAGCGGCAGATCTTTCTGCGCCAGAGCGCGTTTCCCGAGCTGGCCGACTACGTTGGCGATGATCTGATCGTGACCGACGGCACCAGCCTGCTGGGGGCGGACGACAAAGCAGCCATCGCCGCCATCATGAACGCCCTGCAGCACCTGCAGGCCAACCCGCAGATTGCCCACGGCCCGGTCAAGGTGGGCTTTGTCCCGGACGAAGAGCAGGGGCTGCGCGGCGCCAAGGCATTTGATACCGAGTCCTTCGGCGCCGACTTCGCCTATACCCTGGACTGCTGCGGCATCGGTGAGCTGGTGTGTGAAAACTGGAACGCCGGCGATGTCGAAGTGATCTTTACCGGCGCCTCGGCGCACCCGATGTCGGCCAAGGGCAAGCTGAAGAACTCGCTGCTGATGGCCCACAAGTTCATCGCCATGCTGCCGCCGGGCGAGGCGCCGGAGTACACCGAAGGGCGCGAGGGTTACTACTGGGTGAAGCAGCTGTCGGGCAACAGCGCGCGTACCGTGCTCAAGCTGGATATCCGCGATTTTACCGAAGCAGGCTATCGCCAGCGCATGGCATTTATCCGCCAGCTGGCGCAGAGCTGCGAGGCGCTGTGGGGCGAGGGGAGCGTAGTGGCCCACCTCGCTGACCGCTATGCCAACGTGGCTAACAGCCTGCAGGGCGCCGCGAGCTTCCCGGTGGAGATCGCCCTGCGCGCCTACCGGCGCTGCGGTATTACCCCGCGCCCGGTGCCGATGCGCGGCGGCTATGACGGCGCGGTGCTGTCGCAGAAGGGGTTGCCCTGTCCCAACCTGTTTACCGGCGCGCATAACTTTCACTCCATCTATGAGTATCTGCCGGTGAAATCCCTGCGGGCGGCCAGCGAGGTGGTGGTGGCGGCGATCGTTGAGACCCACGCCCACTTCAGCGCAGAGGAGACAGCATGATCCAGGTGATTATCGCGCTGCTGGTGATCGTGGCGGTAGCCCGCCTGATCCTGCGCGGCTATAAGGCGGAGCCGGTGCTGCTGGTGGCCGGCCTGCTGCTGATGTTCTGTACCCAGCTGGCGGGCTGGGGCAGCGTGTTGCCCAAAGGGGTGGCCACGACCGGGATCGCGGCGCTCGACCCCTTTGAGGTGATGCGCGATCTGTTCAGCACCCGGGCGGCGGATCTGGGGCTGATGATCATGGCGCTGATGGGCTTTGCCCACTATATGGATCACATCGGCGCCAACGAGGCGGTGGTACGGGTGGTGACCCGCCCGCTGCGTCGCCTGCAGTCGCCCTATACCCTGCTGTTCTTCTCTTACCTGCTGGCCAGTCTGCTGCAGCTGGCGATTCCGTCGGCCACCGGCCTGGCGGTATTGCTGATGGGCACCATGTTTCCCATCATGCTGGGGCTCGGGCTGTCCGCCGCGTCGGCGGCGGGGGTGATCGCGACGTCGCTCGGGGTAGCCTATACCCCGACGGCGATCGACGCCATCCGCGGCGCCAAGGCCGTTGAGATGGATGTGGTGGAGTATGTGCTGTACCACCAAGGGCCCGCGGCGCTGGCGACGGTGCTGGTGGTGGGCATTTGCCATGTCTTCTGGCAGCGTCACTGCGATCGGCGCGCCGGTACGCTGCCGCAGGCGGCGGTACGGCAGCAGGAGGACACGCCCGCCCGCTCGCCCGCCTTTTACGCGCTGCTGCCGATGCTGCCGATTCTGATGGCGGTCGGCTCCTCCAAGCTGTTTGTCAGCGGTATCAACCTGAATATCGTCACCATCGTGATGATCGCCATGGCGATCTGCATGCTGATCGAACTGCTGCGCCTGCGCGACTTCAAGTCGGTGTGCGATGGGTTTAGCCACTTTCTGAAAGGGATGGGGCAGGCGTTTGCCGGCGTGGTCGGGCTGCTGGTGGCCGCCGGGGTCTTTGCGCACGGCATCAAGGTGATCGGCGCCATCGATCAGGTGATCCTGCTGGCCGAACACGTCGGGCTGCCCCCCTTCGCCATGGCCATTGTCTTTGCGCTGGTGACCTTCGCCGCCGCGATTATCATGGGATCGGGCAATGCGCCTTTCCTGGCTTTTGTGGAGCTGATCCCGCAGATCGCCAGCAGTATGGGCGCCAACGCGGTGGCGATGATCCTGCCGATGCAGCAGGCCTCCCATATGGGGCGCGCGCTGTCGCCGGTCTCCGGGGTGGTGATCGCCGTCTCCAGCGGCGCCAAGCTCTCGCCCTTTGAGGTGGTGCGGCGTACCTCGGTGCCGCTGATTGCGGGCTTTATCTTCCATACGGCGCTGATCGGCCTGTTCTACTGAGTATTGGCGTGATGCGCTAGGCGTGAACACGCTCGGTGCGATGAGGCCGCAGAGTGAAGACTGCGGCCTCTTTTTTTGCCCGCCGTAAAGCGGACTACACTGAGATTATCCGTGAGTGAGGAGGAGAGAGCCGATGAAAGCGTGGCCCGTGCTGTGCGCCGTCCCCCTGGCGCTGTTGTTGGCGGCCTGCCGCTCGCCGACCCCGCCGCGCGGCGTCGAGCCGCTGCGGGGGTTTGATGTCGCGCGTTATCTGGGGACCTGGTATGAGGTCGCCCGTCTGGACAACCGCTTTGAGCGCGGGCTGGAGCAGGTGAGCGCCCACTATGCCTTACGCGAGGATGGCGGCATCAGCGTACTCAACCGCGGTTACGACGCGCAGCGTCGGCGCTGGCGTCAGAGTCAGGGCAAAGCCTACTTTATCGACGCGCCGACGACGGCGGCGCTGAAGGTCTCCTTCTTTGGGCCATTTTACGGCGGCTACAACGTGATCGCGCTGGACGATGACTACCGCTATGCGCTGGTCTGTGGGCCAAACCACCGCTACCTGTGGATCCTGTCGCGAACGCCGACGCTGCCGCCCGCGGTCAGGCAGGCGTATATCCGCTGGGCGACCGCGCTCGGGTTTGCGGTTGAGCAGCTGCGGTGGGCCGATGCGGTAGGCCGATGAATCGATAAAAAAATCCGCGCGCCCGAGGGCGTGCGGATGAGGCGTGATTCGCCGCGTCGTTCGTCGCGCGGCGTTCGTCAGCGCGGGATCAGGCTTTTTCCGGGATCGCCTTCAGCAGGGCGGTCAGCAGCTGCCAGTAGCGGCCAACGCTCGGGATGTTGACCTGCTCGTCCGGCGAGTGCGGCCCGGTGATGGTCGGCCCAATGGAGACCATATCCATCAGCGGATAGGGTTTCTTGAACAGACCACACTCCAGACCGGCGTGGATCACCATGATGTTCGGCAGGGTGCCGAACAGCTTGTGGTAGGTGTCGCGCACCAGGTGCATCACCGGGGAGCTGGCGTCCGGCTCCCAGCCCGGGTAGCTGCCCTTGGCCTCTACGCGGGCGCCGGCCAGCGCGCCCAGCGAGGTCAGCTGGCTTACCACGGCGTCTTTACCGCTTTCGTTCAGGGAGCGGATCAGGCAGATAATCTGCGCCTCGCTCTCCGCCGTGGTGACCACGCCCAGGTTAAGCGAGGTTTCCACCACGCCCTTGACCTCGTCGCTCATGCGGATCACCCCGTTCGGCGTGCTGTTCAGCAGCGCGATAAAGCGGGACTGGCTGGCGGCGTCCAGCGGCAGCAGCGCGCTCTGCGCCGCGTCGACCGTGACGCGCGGGCTCTTCTCAACGGCGCTCAGGTCGTTTGCGACGATCGACTGGAAGTGCTGCGCCAGCGCCTGCAGACGATCGAGGTTTGCCGCCGGCAGCGCCAGGGTGGCGAAGGCTTCACGCGGGATGGCGTTACGCAGGGTGCCGCCGTTGATGTCCAGCACCCGGGCGCCCAGCTCGTCGGCGTGACCGGCCAGGAAGCGGCCCAGCAGCTTGTTGGCGTTGCCCAGCCCTAGGTGGATGTCGCCGCCGGAGTGGCCGCCCTTCAGCCCTTTGATGCCGAGACGAACCACGCTCAGACCGGCCGGCATCGCTTCACGCTGCAGCGTCAGGCTGGTGATCACGTCGATACCGCCGGCGCAGCCCATGTAGACTTCGCCTTCCTCTTCGGAGTCGGTGTTGATCAGGACTTCACCCTGTAGCCAGTTGGGCTGCAGGCCGAAGGCGCCGTCCATGCCGACTTCCTCGGTCATGGTCAGCAGCACTTCCAGCGGGCCGTGAACCACGCTGTCATCGGCCAGCACCGCCAGCGCAGAGGCCATGCCGATGCCGTTATCGGCGCCCAGGGTGGTGCCGCGCGCTTTAACCCAGTCGCCGTCGATATAGGCCTGAATGGGATCGCGGGTAAAATCGTGGTCGGTGTCGTTATTCTTCTGCGGAACCATGTCCAGGTGTGCCTGCAGCACCACCGGAATGCGTTTTTCCATGCCGCGGCTGGCCGGTTTACGCAACAGGATGTTGCCTACCGCGTCGCGCTCGGCGTGGATCCCCTTTTGGCTGGCCCAGGTCATGATGTGGGCGGCCAGCGCTTCTTCGTGGTAGGAGGGGTGCGGAATGGCGCAGATATCGGCAAAGATCTGCCACAGCGGCTGTGGCGACAGTTGAGACACTTCAGACACGTTAAGTCTCCTGATATACGGTTGTGCTGTGAGGGTGCATGCCCGAGTCGGTGTCATGCGATCAAACGCGGGCGTAATAGGTTGCGCACCGCCGCTGGCCGCAGACAATATGCGCGGCACAGCCAGATTTTCAGAGAATACCACCATATTGACCCGGTGGGGCAGGCTTTGACATCAATTTGCCCCCGAGAGGCCGGCTTTGGCATCTATTGGGCAGGCTACGGGGGGCGCACAGGCGCACTCAAGCACAATTAGCGCGAGCGCGGCGGCGCTTTGACATCACGGGACTGGTTTTTATCGTGACAGGTCACTATAATCTCGCGCAACCTTTTTTCCCCCCGACTAATTTATAAGCCATTTAACAGATTGTTATCATTGGCTGGGATACGTTTTATGAGCGAAAAATACGTTGTGACCTGGGACGTGCTGCAGATGCATGCGCGTAAACTGGCTGCCCGCCTGCTGCCCGCCGAACGCTGGACCGGGATCATCGCGGTAAGCCGCGGCGGTCTGGTGCCTGCGGCCCTGCTGGCGCGTGAGCTGGGTATCCGCCACGTGGATACCGTCTGCATCTCCAGCTATGACCATGACAACCAGCGTGAGCTCAAGGTGCTGAAGTGCGCCGAGGGCGACGGTGAAGGGTTTATCGTGGTAGACGATCTGGTCGATACCGGCGGCACCGCCAAGGCCATTCGCGACATGTATCCCAAGGCGCACTTCGTGACCCTTTTCGCTAAACCGGCCGGCCGTCCGCTGGTGGACGACTACGTGGTCGATATCCCGCAGAACACCTGGATCGAGCAGCCGTGGGATATGGGCGTCAGCTTTGTTGAGCCCCTGAGCAGCCGTTAATTCGTCTGCGGTTTTCCCTCCAGCGCCCGGCATGATGCCGGGCGCTGTTGTTTTTGGCGTACGTCCTGCGTTGCCAATTTCCCTTCGGCTCGGCATGATAAATGGTGCTGCCGTACCGCCTATAATGACAGGGCTGCCCGGCAGTTTTCGTTAGCAACCTGTCTATGGAGGCCGTCGTTCCGCTATGAGCGAAATCAACCAACCCCGCGCCAACCTGTCGGAAACGCTGTTTAAACCGCGTTTTAAACACCGCGAAACGTCCACGCTGGTCAATCGCGTCGCCGGCGCGACTCTCCCCGGCATCAACAGCGCGCTGGATGGCCGTTCGCAGGCAAACTGGTATCGCATTATTAACCGGGTGATGTGGGCTTGGCGCGGCGCCGATCCGCTGGAGGTCGAAATGGTGCTGGCGCGCATTGCCGCCAGCGACGCCGAGCGCAGCGATGATCGGCTGCTGGACACCGTGGTGGGCTACCGCAGCGGCAACTGGATCTATGAGTGGTCTCATCAGGCGATGACGTGGCAGCAGCGCGCGCAGCAGGAGCCGCAGGAGCAGCGCGCCGGAGAGATGTGGCTGCAGGCGGCCAATCTGTACAGCATTGCCGCCTACCCGCACCTGAAAGGGGACGATCTGGCCGAGCAGGCCGAGGCGCTGGCCAACCGGGCCTACGGCGAGGCCGCCCGCCTGTTGAAATATGAGCTGAGAGAGCTGACCTTCAGCGTGCCCGGAGGCAAGGCGATTACCGGGTTTCTGCACCTGCCGGACGGCGGCGAGGTGGGGCCCTATCCCACCGTGCTGCTGTGCGGCGGCCTCGATATGCTGCAGAGCGACTGCCACCGCCTGTTTCGTGACTACCTGGCGCCGGCCGGAATGGCCATGCTGACCATCGATATGCCGTCGGTAGGCCTCTCATCCCACTATACCCTGTCACAGGACTCCAGCCGCCTGCACCAGGCGGTGCTGCAGCAGATGGCCGATCTGCCCTGGGTCGACAGCACGCGGATTTCGGCGCTGGGCTTCCGCTTTGGCGCCAACGTGGCGGTGCGCCTGGCCTACCTGGAGCCACGCCGCCTGCGCGCCGTCGCCTGCCTGGGACCGGTGGTGCACCATCTGCTGTGCGACGGCAACCTTCATCAGCGGGTGCCGCCGATGTATATCGACGTGCTGGCCAGCCGCCTGGGCATGGCGTCGGTGTCCGATGCCGCGCTGCTGACGGAGCTGCGCTGCTACTCGCTGAAGACCCAGGGGCTGCTGGGGCGCCGCTGCCCAACGCCGATGCTGGCGGCCTATTGGGATCGCGATCCGTTCTGCCCGCGCCAAGAGGCGCAGCTGATCGCCAACTCCTCCGCGCAGGGGGAGCTGCTGGCGGTCTCCTCGTCGCCGCTGTACCAAGGGTTCGATCGTGCGCTACGTCAGATTTGTGAATGGTTCAAGAAGCACTCATATTAATTTAATTGCTTAATTTGGCGGTTTTGTTAAAAGAGGGTAACCGTAATAAGGAGATTGCTTAATGACATTACCCCAAGGCTACCCCAAAGGACGATTGATCAAAAAATTCATGGCGCTGGGACCTTACCTGCGCGCCGATCAGTGTGCTGACAACCGTTTTTTCTTTGACTGCCTGGCCGTATGCGTCAACGTTAAGCCGGACCCGGAGAAGCGCGAATTCTGGGGCTGGTGGCTGGATCTACAGGCCGAGGGCGAGCGTTTTCACTACCGCTATGCGCTGGGGCTATACGATAAAGCCGGACGCTGGCAGACGCTGGAGATCGCCGACCAACAGGTGAGTGAGCGCCTGCTGCAGACCCTGACCACCTTCCACGGCAATCTGCAGCGCCTGCTGGATACCCTTTCGATGTCGCTGCACCCCGCCGACGACGACTCCCTGCGGCTGAGCCGCGCCGAACGCTGATTTGGATCATACGCAGCGCCTTTTCACCGGCTTTGCGTATGCTTTTACACCCCACCTGTTGGCATAATGGGCTACGCCTGATAAAAATGCAGGCGGGGCAAGGCGGCGCCCGCGGGCGTCCGCCGCCTCCACATTAGCGTGCCGGGAACCACGGTTCCTCTCTTTATTCTGTGAAAACACAACGGTTATAGAACATGACGAGTGGCAGTCAGACCCTGGTGGTAAAACTGGGCACCAGCGTGTTGACCGGCGGCTCCCGCCGCCTCAACCGCGCCCATATCGTAGAATTGGTCCGTCAGTGTGCCCAGCAGCACGCCGCGGGACACCGTATTGTGATAGTGACCTCCGGGGCGATCGCCGCCGGGCGCGAGCACTTGGGCTACCCGGATCTGCCGGCGACCATCGCTTCTAAGCAGCTGCTGGCGGCGGTGGGGCAGAGTAGCCTGATCCAGCTGTGGCAGCAGCTGTTCGCCATCTACGGCATCCATATTGGCCAGGTGCTGCTGACCCGTGCCGATATGGAGGATCGTGAACGCTTTCTTAACGCCCGCGATACCCTGCACGCCCTGATGGACAACCGTATCATTCCGGTGATCAACGAAAACGACGCGGTCGCCACGGCGGAGATCAAGGTGGGCGACAACGACAATCTGTCGGCGCTGGCGGCGATCCTGGCCGGGGCCAACAAACTGCTGCTGCTGACCGATCAGGCCGGGCTATTTACCGCCGATCCGCGCCATAACCCGGCGGCAGAGCTGATCCGCGAAGTGACCGGGATCGATGATGCGCTGCGCGGCATCGCCGGCGACAGCGTCTCTGGGCTGGGCACCGGCGGCATGACCACCAAGCTGCAGGCCGCCGACGTGGCCTGCCGCGCCGGTATCGAGGTGGTTATCGCCGCGGGCAGTCGCCCCGGCGTGATCGGCGAGGTTATCGACGGCGTCTCCGTCGGCACCCGCTTTCATCCCCTGCAGACGCCGCTGGAAAACCGCAAACGCTGGATCTTTGGCGCCCCGCCGGCCGGTGAAATCGTGGTGGACGACGGCGCGCTGGAGGCGATCGTCACCCGCGGCAGCTCGCTGCTGCCCAAGGGGATCCGCGAAGTGAGCGGTGACTTTTCTCGCGGTGAGGTGGTGCGCATCCGCACGCTGGACGGGCGCGATCTGGCGCACGGCGTCTCCCGCTACAACAGCGATGCGCTGCGCATGATTGCCGGCCACCATTCGCTGCAAATCAGTGCGATCCTCGGCTATGAATATGGCCCGGTAGCCGTACATCGTGACGATATGATCGTCAGCTAAGGAGCCATCATGCTAGAAGAGATGGGAAAGGCCGCCAAACGGGCCTCATATCAGCTGGCGCTGCTGAGCAGCGCGCAGAAAAACCGGGCGCTGGCGCTGATCGCCGACTGCCTGCAGCAGGACAGCGCGGCCATTTTACAGGCCAACGCAGAAGACGTCGCCCAGGCGCGCGCAGATGGCCTGAGCGACGCGATGCTGGATCGCCTGCTGCTGACCGAATCCCGCCTGGCGGCGATCGCCGACGACGTCCGTCAGGTATGCAGCCTGCACGATCCGGTCGGCGAGATCATCGATGGCCGCCAGCTGGACAGCGGCCTGACGCTGCAGCGCCGCCGCGTTCCCCTGGGGGTGATCGGGGTTATCTATGAAGCGCGCCCCAACGTCACGGTGGATGTCGCCTCGCTGTGCCTGAAGACCGGTAACGCGGTGATCCTGCGCGGTGGTAAAGAGACCTGGCGCACCAACCGGGCGACGGTGGCGGCGATCCGCCGGGCGCTGGAGCAGGCCTGCCTGCCGCAGGACGCGGTGCAGGTGATCGAGAGCCCGGATCGGGCGCTGGTCAGCGAGCTGCTGCGCCTGGATCGCTATGTCGACATGCTGATTCCGCGCGGCGGCGCCGGGCTGCACCGCCTGTGCCGCGAGCAGGCGACGATCCCGGTGATCACCGGCGGTATCGGCGTTTGCCATATCTATGTCGATCGCGGCATGGAGATCGACGCGGCGCTGACGATTATCACCAACGCCAAGACCCAGCGCCCCAGCACCTGCAATACGGTAGAGACGCTGTTGGTCAACGCCGCCATCGCCCCCGCCTTTATGCCGGCGCTCAGCGCGCAGATGAAGCGCGCCGGCGTGACCCTGCACGCCTGTCCGCGCGCGCTGCCGCTGCTGCAGGACGGCCCGGCGACGACGGTTGCGCTGGATCTGGCCGCGCTGGACGATGAGTGGCTATCGCTGGATCTCAGCGTGGTGCTGGTGGACGACCTTGATGGCGCCATCGATCATATTCGTCTCCACGGCACCCAGCACTCGGACGCCATCCTGACCCGCGATATGCGCGCGGCCGAACGCTTTGTGAATAGCGTGGATTCGGCGGCGGTGTACGTCAACGCCAGCACCCGCTTCACCGACGGCGGCCAGTTTGGCCTGGGGGCAGAAGTCGCGGTGAGCACCCAGAAGCTGCATGCGCGCGGCCCGATGGGGCTGGAGGCGCTGACCACCTATAAGTGGATCGGCTACGGCGACGATCTGGTGCGCGCCTGATCGCGTTGCAACGGCTCGCTATATCGGTGAGCCGTTGCATTCACCGCGGTCTGTCAGCGGGGGGCTCGATTCAATCGGCGACTTTCACTAACAGTTTGCCAAAGTTTTTGCCCGAGAGTAGCCCCTGTAACGCGGTTACGGCATGTTCTAGCCCCTCGATAACATCCTCCCGATACTGGATCTGCCCTTGAGCCAGCCATTGGCTCATCTGTTGATAGAAGGCCGCATAATGCTGGCCGAAGTCTTGGCCGATGATAAATCCGCGGACTAACAGCCGTTTTTTTAAGATGGTGCCCATCAGCATCGGTAAGCGATCGTCGAGGTTATCGCTCGGCACACTATTGTATTGGCTGATCAGGCCACAGAGCGGCACCCGAGCCAGGGTGTTGAGTAACGGGAGCACCGCATCGAAGACGGCACCGCCGACATTCTCATAGTAAACGTCGATCCCGTTCGGGCAGGCCGCACGCAGCTGGGCGGGGAAGTCGGGCGCGCGGTGATCGATACAGGCCGCCAGACCGAGGGTATCGCACACGTAGCGGCACTTCTCAGCGCCCCCGGCGATCCCGACGGCTCGGGCCCCGCGTAGATGGGCCACTTGGCCAACGACCGAACCGACTGCGCCGCTCGCGGCGGAAACCACCACCGTCTCACCGGGCTGCGGATCGCCGATGGCGGTCAGCCCCATATAGCCGGTGAATCCCGGCATTCCCAGCACGCCGAGTAGCCAGGTTGGGTGCGCCATCCCCGCGGGTACTTTCTGCAAGCCATCGCCATCGGAGAGGGCATAATCTTGCCAGCCGCTTTGCGCCAGCACCCATTCCCCAGCTTCATAGTCGGGGTGGCGTGAGCACTCGACCCGACATAGGGTGCTGCCGACCATCACATCACCCAACCGCATGGCGGGAGTATAGGAGGGGCCATCATTCATCCGTCCTCGGATATACGGATCGATCGAGAGGTAGAGGGTACGCAGCAAGAGCTGCCCCTGGGCGGGCCGCGGGATGGCAACCTGCTGCAGCGAGATGTCCTGCTCCGTCGGCATGCCACAGGGCCGCTGGCGTAGCACGAAACGCCGATTCGTCGCTCCTGTCTGTGTCATCATTTGCTCCTTTGTCGCCGAGTTGTAGTGCCTAACAGAGACAGCCTAGAGCAAAATCGAGTAGGGCAACGTGATGGTGTTGACGCTATCACGGCCCATAGCATGAACGGTGTATTGTCGAGTAAATAACCATTCGTTTTGCCAGCTCTTGACGCTCCTTTGGTTTTTCACTATGGTATCTCCCGCACTTCGGGCAACACGCCCAACTCCCTCAGTGCCGATATAGCTCAGTTGGTAGAGCAGCGCATTCGTAATGCGAAGGTCGTAGGTTCGACTCCTATTATCGGCACCATCTCAACTTCCTCAAACGTCCGTATTAGTCCGTAAATAGTCTGATTTATAACGTTTTTTCTTATTTTAAGTCCATAGTAGTCCGTAACCATCCAGTAGAATCCGGTACTGAATGTGTATAGGATTGTGTATATGTTCCTGTTCGGTCTGGATTCCTATACACATGCCTTTAAACGATATGCAGATTCGCCGCGCTAAGCCTGAAGCTAAAGCCTATACACTTGGAGATGGGCAGGGGCTGTCTTTGCTTATAGAACCTAATGGAAGCAAGAGCTGGCGGTTCCGCTATCGTTTTGCCGGTAAACCAAAAATGATCTCGCTGGGTGTGTACCCGACGATCACACTTGCCGATGCGCGTTCTCGTCGCGACGATGCCCGAAAACTGGTAGCCGAAGGAAAGAATCCGAGCGAGGTTCGAAAAGAGCAAAAGATTGCTTTGCAAACGGAATCCGAGAGTGCGTTTGAAAAGATAGCCACAGAATGGCATCAGATGAAGTCTACCAAATGGTCAGAGGGTTATGCCTCAGACATCATGGAAGCTTTTCAGAACGATATTTTTCCTTACGTGGGTACGAGACCAATAGGCGAAATCAAACCGCTAGAACTGCTTAACGTGCTACGTAAAATTGAAAAGCGCGGTGCATTAGAAAAAATGCGCAAAGTTCGGCAGCGATGCTCAGAAGTTTTCCGCTATGCCATTGCTACTGGAAGGGCAGAGTTCAACCCTGCTGCGGATCTTTCAAGCGCCCTCGATGTACACCAATCAAATCACTTCCCGTTCCTTAAAGCTGATGAGATACCCGATTTCCTGCGTGCTTTGGATGGTTACACCGGAAGTAAGCTTGTCCAGATAGCTACGAAATTACTGATGATTACAGGCGTAAGAACCATTGAATTACGTGCTGCATTATGGTCGGAATTTGATCTAGATAACGCTATTTGGGAAATTCCTGCTGAAAGGATGAAAATGCGTAGGGCGCACCTTGTACCATTGTCGACTCAAGCGTTAGATTTACTCAATGAACTCAAGATCATGTCAGGGAACTATCGTTATGTTTTTCCAGGACGGAACGATCCGAACAAACCTATGAGTGAAGCAAGCATTAACCAAGTAATCAAACGTATCGGTTATAGTGGGAGAGTTACAGGGCATGGGTTTAGACATACTTTATCTACGATATTGCATGAAAAAGGTTTTTCCACTGCGTGGGTTGAGATGCAGTTAGCACATACAGATAAGAACAAGATTCGTGGCACGTATAATCATGCTCAGTATCTAGAGGATCGTAGGAATATGATGCAATTCTACGCTAATTACTTCATTCCTCTTAAATGAAATTTAAATTATCAATATAAATGAGAGCGGCTTTTCATGATAACTGTAAAAGATGTTGGCTTTAGTGCTGGAAGAGATTTTAAATGCTCGTTGAGTATTCGTGGGGTAAAACGTATAAATAAAAGCTTTAACGGCAAAAAAATATTTATTGCTGATGCAGTTATTTCAGCTTTAACTCAAGAGGATAATTTTGGTTATCATCTAGATGACGACGAAAAAGTTCCTCTGAGGATTCTTTTTATCGGAAAAACAGATAAAGAAATTGATCTTTTAGAACTGCTTGAAGACAGTGGCGGAATGTCGCTGTATAGAATCAAAAAAGAATTTAAGTTTGACTATGTGACCCAAGTTTCTGAAGACGCATACAGATATATAAATAAAAATCTGAGTGGTGAGGATGCGTTATTACTTCTAAAATCTTTAAACGACATGGGAGTTTATCTTAATATATATAAGTCGCGCTCATTTGCGAACAAATATCTACATGACAGTATTATCAATTTACTTCTTGATAATACATTCAGTACATATGCATTCCAACATGGGTATAAACATATTATGAATAATGAAGGAGTTATATATGAAATAATGCGACCGCAAAATCTTATATATTCTGATGAAACTAATGGTAAGGTTAGTTTTCAATTTACTAATAGCGTTGATATTAACATCCCATTTCATGTTCTCATTGGTAAAAATGGAAGTGGGAAAACACATGTTTTATGTAATTTAATAAAAGATAAGGTCTTTGGTCGGTATGTTCGCGGCTCTGATGAAACTGTTTATAGTAGATTGATTGTGGTTTCGAATACTATTAATGATAAGTGTTATAGACCATCAGCGATTTCTCGCGATAAGAGTAGGCTTAATAATTATCATTTTATCTCATTAACATCTGAAAAATATTTCAATAAATTCTTCCCTCGTGGAAGTAAATTGACATTGCTATCTTTAGTTGAGCGGGTGGTCAAAAGAGATATTACTAAAGAGGGTTTTTTTAGACAAAGTGAGTTATTGGATTCTGTAATTAAAAAAATAATACCAGATTATACTTTTTCTATAAAAAGCAACCTTAACACATATCACTATGATAGTTTCTCCGAATTAATAAGACGTGAGAGGACAACTGGTTTTTCTGCAAATGTTGATCTTCTAACGGGAGTTGAGGTTGAATATTATTTGCCTGACGCTGAGATCGTTTTTTATAAGGATGGTTCTCCTTTTAGCTTTAGCTCAGGCCAGTTATCATTTTTAATTGGTATGTTCTCGATTATATCAACAATTGAGAATAATAGCTTTGTTATTATAGAAGAGCCAGAAAACTATTTGCATCCAAGCCTTTTAACTCATTTTATTAATTCTGTTACTCATATCCTTAGGGATACTAATTCTATTGCTTTAATTTCAACACACTCTCCTCTCGTGCTTAGGGAAACACCTTCAGACCAAATAACTATTCTACATAGAAGTAATGGTAAAACATACTACAAACAAACAAATATTGAAACTTTCGGTGCTGATACACATCAGATTATGATAGATGTATTTGGCGATTTATACTCGAATGCAATTTTTAGGGAAGAAGTTAAACGGATGGCGGATAGTTATTCTATTCAACAAATAATAGATAAATTCTCTAAATTTTCTTCTGATACTCTGAATAAGATTCTAATGGAGAAAAAAGGCAAATGAGAACTTTATCTAAGCCTAAAAATATTGATTCTATTAAGAATGGTATTGATATATCTTCAGCAGTTCGCACATTGCTTTCATTTGATGAGCCAGAAGGTATTTCATCTTTACGTAAAGATGAAGCTAGCCTCATGGCTGAACTAATTAAGTATGATTACGAGATGAAGCAAAATGGTTATTTAAACCATGACTCTGTAAGGAACTTTATTAAGCATAAGACCGCTTTGGAATGGATTTATTCTAGGCCAAGCAAAAAGAGAAAGACTGCTTTCATTGATGCCATTCGTCAGGCTTATGCCGATGAGGGTATTTTATGCCCATATTGCGGGGTATCACCTTGTAGAACGTTGGATCACTACTATAGTAAAGCATTATTGCCACAGTTTTCTTTTTTGCCAGAAAATTTAATACCGTGTTGTGGTGATTGTAATAGAGATAAGGGATCGAAAAAAGCTTTTAGTAAATGGAGACGATTTTACAACCCTTTCTATGATGATTATTCTGTTTTTGAAAGTGATGAGCCTTTATTGATTATCATTTTTAAAGAGAACCCTCATCCTAATGTAGATATGAATTATATAATAACAGCTAACCATAACCTCCCCTATTTGACAAGAAAGCATATTAACTATCATATTAACGCGGCAAATATAGCAAGGGGACATTATGAATCAATATCTAATTCATTCTGGAGAGTGGCGCAAGATTTAATAAATTATCGAAAGCTATTGAATAGCCGGAGTATTTCCGAGCAGATTTACGACTCTCTTCTGAACATGCATATTAAGAGAAATGATAACCTATCATATGATTGGGAATTTATAATTAGATATTCTTTAGTGAAGATACAAGTTAACTCATGGATTTATAGGAGTAATTCACCAAAACTTGATTTGGATAACTAAATGTATTCTACATTTAAGGCGCGCAATGCTCTCCCCGCCACGCCTGCCCGCTTCCCGGGGCGCTTTTAATGCAGGTGCATGAAGGGACTCAGGCCGCGCCAGTGCTGGTGCGGCGGGGTGTGGAAAATGCAGGTTTTTGCATGCAAAGCCATGCAGCGTAGGCATGCATGGCTATTTTTATTAAAAAGACGGGTATTTTCGGGGCGTTTTATGCGGATTTTTTGCGGGTCTGCGCGGCCTGTCGGCGCATGAAAATCTGACTCTGTTCAGGCGTATATTTTGCCCTGTTGTCGTCTCTCGATGCTCTGTCAGGCCGGAAACCGATGGTTGTCAGAATGTCGCGATCTTCCTCTGCATAATCAATATTTCCTCCGCGGGTTACATAAACGGACAGCGCTTCGCGAACACTGGCGGCCGCCCGGTCGAGAGCCCGTTCTCTGACGATGTCAGGTTGTTCGCTGAGATGCATTAATTCCGGTGCCAGTGCGGCGGCCATCCTGTTGTTTCGTGCGGATGATACCGCCGTCTTCCAGGGTGGCTTTTAGCTCTGCCTCATCACCCAGGGTAAATCCTGCGGGTGCCTTACCAGTGCGCACCCATTGGGTTAGCGTTATCTCGATAGGGGTTTTCATGGTGAGCGGCACAACGGGCAGTGAGCCGAGGCTCTTACGCAGCAGAGAGAGAATGTCTTCGGCCTTTTTAGCGTTGGCTGCATCGACCATAACCAGCTTTTTGGCGGTATCGATCCACAGCCAGCTTTGATGCGTCCGGGTAAATGCTCGCGGCAACAGGGAATGCAGAACCTCATCGCGCAGCGCGTCTTTCTCGGTTTTCTTCAGCTTGCGGCATTGTTCTTGCTCCAGCTTTGCGATGCGTTCGCGTAAGTGTTTTTGGATCACCGCAGCCGGGAGTATTTTTTGTTCACGGCGGTAGCGCATCAGGAGGTAGCCATTAGCGGCATGAATTAGGCTGCCAGCCGTAGCGAGCGGCGCTGTCCAGCCAGAGCGAGACATATCCTGGCTTGCGCATGGGGTGAAAGTCATCGGTGTGATAGCGGCCTCGATGGCCTTTGCATCTAAGTCAATGTCTCTGGTGAGGCGGTATATCAGTACGTTTTTCACGTTAAAGGTTTTCACGCATTTATCTCCACACATTTTTTAGGTACGAGTGTCCCCGGCGTTGATTACGGATAATCAATACGATTGGCATATTGGGGATTCACACAGAGAAGGGCTCTAGCCGGATAGACCGAATAACTCACTTCATACTTAAGTTTCAAGGTTAGCGAGAACCTTTCTCTGTGTGTGCTGCGGTGGCAGGTACAGATCTCCGGCTTGGGGGGAGGGAGTCGTTTTTGTTATCTGTTTGGAGCAGTCATCTAAATGCATAAAAAACATACAAATGTAAACCTTTGCGCCTTGTAAAATCAATGATTGATATTATTTTATTAATGTTTTACATTAATTTCTCCGTTAGCAGAACTTGTATGAGGTCAGTATGTCACCACAGAAGCTTTCTAGGATTAGTCAACACATGTCTACAGCATCTCTTTTCATTATCATTTTTATGTTAGGATTCAATAGCCTATTTTGGATATTTCCTTCACTGTTGTCAGATAGTGGTGGATATGGCCTTACAGCACAGATGATGGGCTTAACTAATTTTGAAATGCTACCGTGGTGGAAAATCACTGGCGGAATTATCCTATCAGGCATTCCATTAGTCTCATTATCTTATGGGCTATATCAGTTACGAGTTCTATTCCATACTTATTCTAAAGGGGATTATTTTTCCACTAACGCGGCAAGGTTATTAGGCTCTGTTGGTAAATCAATAATTATTTGGATTCTATTAAATATATTGTGCGAACCTTTGCTTAGTTATTGGTTGACATTTCAAGAACCTATTGGGAATAGAGTTATTTTTGTCAGCATTGATTTTCAATATATTGCCGCTGTTTTTTTCGCATTCTGCGTCATATTAATATCTGAGATATTAAAAAAAGCCAGCGTTATTAATGCTGAAAACCAACAAATAATATGAGGCTATCACATCATGTCTATTATTGTTAGATTAGATGTCTTGTTAGCCGAGCGCAAAATTAAATCAAAAGACCTTGCCTCTGCAATAGGTATCACAGAGCAGAACATATCAATACTAAGACAAGGAAAAGTTAAGGGGATTCGTTTCTCAACATTAGAAGCGATATGCAGATACTTAAATTGCCAACCTGGTGATTTATTAATCTTTAATGACGAAGATGATTCAACCATAACTGGTTAGAATTGTATCAATAATTTATTAATACAAAGTATTTCTTAGATTAGTAAGGCCCATTTCATCTTTAAGTGGGCCTTTGTTGGTAGTAACGCTCTGTAAAATTGTGGTTTTAGCTGAACCATAACGCCCCTCATCCTCACCTCGTTGTAGGTAGTGTCAACGACGGGTAAAAAGTGATCCACTTACATCTCCACCGACGGTCTAATATTGATCCACCATTTTACTCAGGATTAGCTTCAGCGATAACCCCGGCCTTTCGTTTCTGTTTCAGTCGATAACTCTCTCCTTTTATTTGAACAACGTGTGAGTGGTGTAAGATCCGGTCCAGCATCGCGGATGTTAGCGCCGCATCACCGGCGAACGTCTGATCCCACTGCCCGAACGGCAGGTTGGAGGTCAGGATCATCGCGCTCTTTTCATAACGTTTGGCGATGACCTGGAAGAACAGCTTGGCTTCTTCCTGGCTGAACGGCAGGTAGCCTATTTCATCGATGATGAGCAGCTTTGGTGCCATCACGCCACGGTGAAGCGTTGTTTTATAGCGCCCCTGGCGTTGTGCCGTGGACAGCTGAAGCAAGAGATCCGCCGCCGTAGTGAAGCGAACCTTGATACCCGCCCGTACCGCTTCGTAGCCCATTGCTATTGCCAGATGCGTTTTCCCCACGCCGGATGGCCCCAGCAACACGATGTTTTCGTTGCGCTCTATGAAGCTCAGTGAACGCAGCGACTGGATCTGCTTCTGCGGCGCACCGGTGGCGAAGGTAAAGTCGTATTCTTCGAACGTTTTCACTGCCGGGAAGGCCGCCATCCGGGTATACATTGCCTGTTTACGCTGATGTCGGGCCAGTTTCTCTTCGTGAAGCAGATGCTCCAGGAAGTCCATGTAACTCCATTCCTGCTCCACTGCCTGCTGTGACAGGGCTGGCGCTGCGCTGATCAGACTGTCCAGTTGCAGCTGTTCGGCAAGCACCATCAGCCGTTGATGTTGCAGTTCCACCATCATGCGGCTCCTCTGCAGAACGTGTCATAGATGGATAGCGGGTGGTGCAGTGGCTGCCTGTCGAAGGTCACCAGGCTTTCGTCTACCTGCACGTCATACTGTTTTTTCTCCGTCGGTAGAGCCAGCATGGACTGCTGCTCTTCGATCCAGCGATCGCAGGGACGGGTCTGTATTGTTTCGTGCCTGCGCTGGTTAGCGACATCGTGCAACCAGCGCAGGCCGTAGCGGTTGGCTGTTTCAACATCGACGGTGATCCCCAACGGACGCAGGCGAGTCATTAGCGGGATGTAGAAGCTGTTGCGGGTGTACTGCACCATCCGCTCCACCTTGCCTTTAGTCTGTGCTCTGAAGGGGCGGCACAGCCGTGGAGAGAAGCCCATCTCTTTGCCGAACTGCCACAGTGAAGGGTTGAACCGGTGTTGCCCGGCCCGATAAGCATCGCGCTGTAGCACTACCGTTTTCATGTTGTCGTAGAGCACTTCACGCGGTACGCCACCGAAGAAGCTGAACGCATTACGGTGGCATTCTTCCAGGGTGTCGTAGCGCATATTGTCAGTGAACTCGATATACAGCATTCTGCTGAACCCCAGAACGGCAACGAACACATGAAGTGGTGATTTGCCATTACGCATGGTGCCCCAGTCAACCTGCATCTGTCGTCCTGGCTCTGTTTCGAAGCGCACGACAGGCTCCTGTTCCTGAGGAATGGCAAGTGAACGTATGAACTCTCTCAGGATGGTCATGCCACCACGATAACCCTGCTCCGTGATCTCGCGGGCGATGACCGTTGCAGGGATTTTATAAGGATGAGCATCGGCGATGCGTTGCCGAATATAGTCCCGGTATTCATCCAGGAGTGAAGCGGTTGCGGGACGCGGCGTATATTTTGGCGGCTCAGACTGCGCACGCAGATAACGCTTTACGGTGTTACGGGAGATACCCAGTTCCCTGGCGATCGCCCGACTGCTCATACCCTGCTTATGCAGGATTTTAATTTCCATAACTGTCTCAAAAGTGACCATAAGCTCTCCCGAATCAGGAGAGCAGATTAACCCCTGGATCTAATTTCAGGCGTCGGATATGGATCACTTTCGCACCGTTGGTAACACCTTAACGCTGCGCGCCATGCCGTGTTAGCATCAGACCGCATTTTGCGCACCGCTTTTGTTCTCGTTCCATCCGGGCGAACGGATGATTCAGTGTGAACAAAGACCCACCGGTTATGTTTTCCCAGCTGATCCCGCAGCACTTTACAGGCCGATTCGTTCAGGGCGACCCCTATCGCCCTTCCTGCTTTTGCGTCCTCGGGGTGAATCCACGCGACCCTCCGCTGCATATCAATTTGTGACCACTCCAGATCAGTGATGTTCGACCTGCGCAGCCCCGTCGCTAATGCAAAAATAACGACAGACTTCATAGGCTCTGGAAGCTCCCGGATCAGGTTCGCTGCTTCCTCTTTGGTTAGCCAGCGAATACGCTTGTTTTTCGGCACCGGGCATTTGATGTTCGGCGCTTTGGCTATCCATCGCCATTCGTTTGCCGCGCATCGTAACAGTGCCCAGATAAAAGCGAGGTGCGTCGCCTTCGTCGCCAGCGACGCTGGTTTATCCTTAAATTCAGGAACAGGCTATGGGGTAATGCAAAGTATGAGTCGCAGAGGGAATTGCCTAGATAATTCGCCGATGGAAAGAGTCTTTCGCAGCTTTAAAAGTGAATGGCTTCCGAAAGGTGGCTATGGTGATTTTAGCCATGCAGTACGCGATATAAACCAGTGGATAAATGGTTATTACAACGTTTATCGACCACATACAAACAATGGTGGTTTATCGCCTTGCTTGCATGAAGAAAAGTGGAAACAGGTTATTACTGTGTCCTGATTTTGTGATCCACTACAACGCAGCAACGATATCCTGCGGCAGGCCTCTGCTTATTTTGCGAAGGCGGAGTTCGTATATGGACGTCTCCTGTTTTGCCAGGTAATTGTTGCCATTCTGATGCCGACAGTGAAGATCGCAGTCGTATATCCGGGCTCTTTGTGCGTCAGTTTATCGTACGCTGCCCATAATGGAATCTGCTTGCTGGCTCCCAAACGACCGCTAAGTCTTGAACGGAAAGTTCCTGACTATCGAACTCCACGGGATGTTCCAACACCGGTCTGACCTGTCTGTGCCATTATGTCAGTTAATTACCTGTAGCAATCTGGGAAGGGGTTCATTCATCTTTTCTGGCCAACAATCTGCCAGCAAGTTCCTCACGAAACTGTGCGTCATAGGTGCGTTCGTGAACGATAATAGCCCACGCAATCCGGGCGTTCCTGTTTGCCATGGCTACTACAGCCACATTGATATGTTTTCTGCTTAGCCACCCGGTGATGGTCTTATCCCGTTTTCCCTCGTTGCGTTGTGCAACGGAGATAACGGCTCTGGCACCATGCACAAATAGCTGTCTAAGATAACAGTCTCCTCGCTTACTGGTCCCCAGTAACACAGGTTTTCCTCCTGTAGAATGCTGTCTGGGTACGAGACCGAGCCACGCTGCCAAGTGCCGACCTGCCCGAAACTGCCTGGCATTACCTATGCTGGCATCCAGTGCGGAAGCTGTAATCGGACCAATTCCCGGAATGGTCTGCAGACGGTAGGCGACATCAGATTGTCTGGCATGTGCTTCGATCTGATGTGTCACATTGTTAATATGCTGCTCCAACTGTTGCAAATGCACCCATTGCTGGCTGATGCAGGTCACGAGAAATCCGGGCGAGAGTTCACTCAGTTCTTCAAGTAATGTGGGAAGGATTTTGTATAAACCGCTGCGCCCGACGGGGGTTGGGAGCCCGAATTCACTTAATAGCCCCCTGAGCTGGTTAATCGTGGCTGTTCTCTGCCCTATCAGAACTTCGCGAATGCGATGCAGGCTCAATACCGCCTGCTGCTCAACCGTTTTGGCAGGAACAAAATGCATATCTGGCCGAAGCGCCGCCTCGCAGATTGCACGAGCATCGTTACGATCATTTTTGTTTGATTTGACGAAGGGTTTAACAAACTGGGGTGAAACCAACCGTACCTCATGCCCCAGTGACATGCAAAGTCGCCCCCAGAAATGCGAACTGGCGCAGGCTTCCATTGCGACAATAACAGGTTGACTACGGTGTAGATATTCCTCGAGTTTATGACGAGAAAGCTTCAGTGCTTTTATCTGGTTACCTTTATTATCAACAGAATGAATATGAAATACATTTTTAGCCAGATCGATACCAATCAAGGTTGCTGCTTTACACATGGAGGTTTCTCCTTTGATTATGGTGACGACGAACTATCACATATCGTTATACGCCTGAATGCAGGAGGAAGGCGACGTCCATTCCATTGACCGTCTGTGGAAAAAATAATGCCGCTGCTAGATACCCTCTGCGGTAGTCATGGGGTCGGACCGGTATGTCATGAGCTGAATATCGCCCCATCGACGTACTACCGGCACCAAAATTACCGTCAGCACCCTGAAGCTCGTAGCGATATTTTTGATTACATCGAAATGTTTTATAACAGTAGGCGTCGGCATGGTTCGAGTGTTCAGATGTCACCGACAGAATATGAAAACCAATATTATCAACGGCTCAGAAGTGTCTAGATTATCCGTGGCGATTCAGTTCGATTTATTCAGCAAAGCCTCTATCATCACGATAAAATTGAGTGCTTATCTCGGGCATAAGTGATTTTCGTCTTCCGGTGTTAAATATTCTGAAATTTAAATTATCGAACTTATTGCTGGATAACGACATTATATTGTATGCTGGTTGATGTGCATAGATTAACAGGGATTCAATCGCGTTTAGTTCGGTATTATCCTTACTGATAGGATCATAGTTTCTATCACGCATTTCCTTCCAGCTAGTAAATTCTCCAAATGATGCAAGGAAAACCTTGACCTCATCGCACTGATTAGAAAAGCGATTGTAGTGTTCTGACAGTCTTTTCATTATGTCTCTCTCCGTTTTTCCAATGTATAACAATACATCACGGCCATAAGTTGGATGATCGCCATAAATTTGATAAAGGCAATGCCATTCCTTTGCAATATCTCTGTCTTTATCCTGAGTTATTATATCTAACGAGTATGGGCCTTCCCAATATACATCATAAATTTTAGTTTCTAGATTTGAGTTACGCATAAATATTGTTATAGAAAATTAATCAGGTAAATAATATCGGCATGATTTTTAAAAACTTTAGTTATTTATATAATCTACATTAATGCCTAATACCAGAAACACAGACTTATTGATGACGCGACTATCCTGTCGGATGTTCAGAACTAAATGGTTAAGATAAATAGTAAGATAAACAATAAGATAAACGTTATTCAGTAGCTGATTTTGCCATTCGGTAACCTGCTCCATTACGGCATCGGTGACCTTTGAGACCAGCGCCGGTGAGACACCGGCGTCATACAGCTCTTTGAACGTAGCGGTGATCTCGCGAGTGGTCATCCATTTGGCATACAGCGACAGGATTTGGTTATCCATGCCGGTAATGCGGGGCTGGTTTTTCTTCAGCAATTGGAGTTCAAAGGTGGCTTCGCGATAGCGGGGAGTACGTAGTTCAAGCGGGCTATTAACGGTCGCTACGGTCTTTGTTGAGTAGCCGTTGCGGGTATTGGAGCCAGATTTGGGCTGATTTTTATCGTAGCATTGACGCTGGCGTTGACATTGAACCCCACGCCACTGGAGCCGAAGGTTATCCCGACCCCCACGCTGCTACCCTGGCTGCTGTTTTTGCCGTCCACCGTCTGGGTGTTTTGGGCCGATAGCAGGGTGATATCATGCTGGGCATCGAGTGCAATATCGCCACCGGCCTGTAGCGCGCTGCCGGTGACGGCAATATTGCCGCTGTCGGGGGCTTTGCCGGCTTGAGCATTGCCATACTCTGTTGTGACTGAACCTGTTATGTTGCCAGCAACGCCGGGCACTGGATTAATCGGTAGCGGTTTGGATATCCCGATCCCAACACCTGTCCAGATCCAGTCTTTCCATGGTTTCATTGGATTAAGGGTTTTATCAAATGGTAATTCAACAAGTTTACCTGCACTATACCCCAGCCCTGATAGTGCACTACTGATCAAGCCACCTTTCAGCGGATCGCCACCTTTAAGATAATTTGATGTGGCTCCACTGCCTGCGCTCACGACCATAGTACCTCAGAGTTCGGCTCCTGCTGTGAATGCACCAGTCCAGTATCCCAGAATAACGTCATTTGGATTTACTTCACCGTTAATTAGCAGGCCTGCACCAGCATTAGCTCCTGCACCTATCAGGTTGGTTGTTGCTGCTGCTGCTCCCGGTAATAATGGCTATACCATTGCACTACCCATCGCAGCTACTGCCAATTGGCAGGATACGGGAGTGTTTCCACTACAGGGCTCTTTAATTGTGGTCTGAGTTCCCGACTCGTAGTTTTCGACTGTCCTGGCTCCTGCTTATTTACAGCGGAAATAATATCCCCCAAAGCATTACTCTCCACAATAACTCGTTACTCTTTGGATGGGGAGCGCTTTTCTTTGCGTGCTTTTATCCAAGACATAAACCAGATACCTATTCCTGTGGGTATGCCAGTAGCTATTCCTGCTTTAACTGAGTAAAGAACGTCATCTTCCCAACTAAAAATGAATTTACCATTTTTAAGAAAAACCAAGATCGCTGCACATAAACAAGCTAATAGCGCAACTCCGATCAGGATAAGAACACAATAACAAATTAAAACAAAATTTAGTTTTACGCCAACTGTCCGTATTTTCATTTTTCATCTCCAGACTCATTAAGCTTATTCTGAACTTTACCACCAACTATTTCACTAGAAAGCGAACCACCAATGTTACCTATCGTTTCTGCTACACCATTTGAGACGACTGGTTTCAGCTGCTCGGTAACAACCTTACCGGCTACACTACCCACCGCTGAACCAATTCCAGCCCCGATCATCGCATTGGTCGGATCTTCACCTTTGATCATGTTGCCAATATAAGCGCCACCGATGCTGACGCCTTCTGTAAGCACAGGGCCTTTACCCTGAGTTAATGCGCCAGTTCCTATTGCGATGAGTGCATCGGCATAGCTAAAGGGTTTATCACCATTTACGGTGAGTTGTGTGCTGACATTCGCCGCACCTCCAATTCTTCATAGTTATCCATCGCCTGTTCACTGCGTAGGATCAGATTATTACCGACATTCGCCACCACGTTCTCCCCCTGTATCTGCGCCCCTTTCAGGGTGGTGTCATTACCGCTGCTCAGCGTCAGGGTGTTGCCCGCGTTCACTGTGGTATCCGTGGCATAGCGGCTGTTGCCTTTTTCAAACACCATAATTCGTCAGTACGGCAGCTTAAATCCGTCGCCGAGTAAATTATTCTCCACAGAAAAACCCAGTTACTGAACTGGGTTTTGTTATCTGCCCCTATGTATTCAATGTCGTTTCATTGTTCTGGCGTAATAATACATACCGCCAATTCCGCACACACCACCTGTAATGCAGGCTATTTTTAAATAATTAATAACTTCTTTCATAGAAAAGTTGAAAGGTGTTTTGTAAAACAACCAAAAGAACACGTCAATAGCTGTGCCTACTAGCATTAATGTCAAGGCCACTGTCATAAATATAGCAAGAAAATAATATAGAAAGGTAACAATGAATTTCATTTATTATTGCCCCTGTTATTATTTTTCACTTCATCTATCTTGTCATTTACCTTATTGGAAATGTATTCACCACCTGAAGTTCCGCTCGTAGTGCCAGCAACTGAAGGCCATAGGCTTGGTTGAATGGGCTTAGATATTCCCATTCCTATGTCGTCCCATCCTAAATTTTTCCAAACAGGATTGAAAATTTCATCCATAGCAGGTTCAACAAATTTATTTCCTATTCCATAGGCTACTCCGCCTGTGAGACCGCTAACCAGTCCACCTACCCATGGATTCTTGCCATCAAGATAACTTGTTGTAGCTCCTCCCGCGGCATTTATGGCTATTGTCGTTTCCAAGCCAGTACTTCTGGTCAGTGCTCCAACCCAATATGCTGCGATGACATTCTTAGGATCAACTGAACCGTTCATCACATAATCAATGCCACCAACTGCTCCTGCACTGATTGCACCAGAAATAACCATCGCCTCAGGAAGCACACCACCTGACATCACGGTACCCATCGCCGCCACTGCCATCTGGCAAGACATAGGTGTATTTCCGCTACAAGCTTCTTTAATTGCCGCCTGCTGTTCTTCTTTCCATTTGTCCGCAGTACCTGGCTTATTAGCATTGGCAGCCGCCAGAACACTTGCCAGCGAGTTATTCTCCACCGTCGTCTTACCCGACTGTGCGCCGGCGAGTGCGGAAGCACCCGCGTCACCCACCAGGCCGCCGGCCAGTCCGGCGGCAACGGTGGCCAGTGCTGAAACGGTCTGTTTCTCGGTTTCGCTGAGCTCAGCGACCGGTTTCTGGTACATCTCAGTGGCCAGCATGCCGACGATTTCGCCGGTGGCTGCACCTGCGGCTCCGGCAAGGGGATGATTCCCCTGTGCTGCGGTCAGCGCCGCATTTACCACCGCATGGGCCGCCACCCGGCCCGCGCCGTCCGGGGTGCTCTGTTTGATTATCTCACTAATATACGGCGCTGCGCCGCCCGCCAGCGCCGCCTGCAGGTTGCCGCCCGCCAGCCCCTGTACCGCCGCCGTGGCCGCCTGGATCGCCTGCTGGTATGCGCCGCCGGTGCCCAACCCGGAGTCGCGCATGCCAGTGTTATACGCCCGCTGCGCCACATCCTGTTCGGTAAACGGCTTACCGCTGGCCGCCAGCGCGGTACGGGCCTGACTCAGGGCCGTCGGGTCACGCTTGGCTTTCTCCCCGGCGATCTCGGCCTCTGTCCGCGCAATATCGGCCACCTGATTGCCAATCTCACCGATCAGCTGGGCCTGCTGCAGGCGCCGCTGCGCTTTCTCCTTGTCGAAGATAGGGGAGAGAGGCTGGTGCGCCCGCTCCGTGTCGCGCGCTAACCCGGCGACATCCTGCTGCTGGTTGGCCCGATCGCGCACGACGATCGCGCCGTCGGCGATTGCCGATTGGGTGGTGCCGCGGGCGCGCGCCTGATGGTTGGCGCCGGCCAACAGGCTATTGGCCATATTGCCCGCGAACTGGCCGCCAATGCTGCCGCCCGAGCTAAGGCCAAAACCCTGGTGCTGTGCCTTGAACTCAGCCCGGTTGTCGATATCGGCAAAGCCCAGGGTTCCGGTATCGAGGCGATTGCTCTCCTGATTGGCCGCGCTGGCAATGGCCGCGCCGTCCAGCTGGGTATGATTACCCACGGTGATATCAAAGCCGCCTTTACCGGCAAAGATGCCGGTCTGGTTCTCCACCGAGGCATAGTCGCTGTGCATCTTATCGCGGCTGGCGGCGATGTTCAGAGAGCCATTGCCGAAGCCGATGCTCCCCCCGGCGCTGAAGCTGGACTGCTTGGCTTCATAGTTATCCATCGCCTGTTCACTGCGTAGGATCAGATTATTGCCGACATTCGCCACCACGTTCTCCCCCTGTATCTGCGCCCCTTTCAGGGTGGTGTCATTACCGCTGCTCAGCGTCAGGGTGTTGCCCGCGTTCACCGTGGTATCCGTGGCATAGCGGCTGTTGCCTTTTTCAAACACCATAATCCGTCAGCCCTTTTGGCAGGTTAAACCGGTCGCCGAGAAAATTATTCTCCACAACACCCCCAGTTGAAAAAGACTGGGGTTGTTGTTAATTTCAGTCTGGGGCCGAAGGTGGCTTTTTACGGGCGTCAAACTTATCTATCAGATTAAATACTATTGCAGCCAGTGTAATCGCAGAGCCAGTTATACACCCAAGAACAAAAATCCTTTCCACCTGGTAGTCAGGGAAAAAAGTATCCTTTTGTTAGATAGATAAATAATGCCCCCCCTCCAATAAGGAGGAAACCCAGTACAATACAAAAGACACATGAATATATAAGCAACTTAATATATGCAATCATTCCCCCACTTCCTTATTTCTTTCGGAGGATAGTTGTGTGCCATTTACTGCATCTTTTATATATCCACCTAAAATTTCACTACTAAAGGAACCTGTCGTGTTAAATATAAAGCCAGGTACTTTTTTACTAGTTAATGAATTCACAATTCCTGATGCATATTCCCCGAACAGTCCACCGGCCCATGCTCCAGCAGCAGCTCCGCCAATAGATCCAGTATCCGGTCCATCAGTGAAAAATGCACTGCCCATCGCAATTCCGACGTTTTGTCCAATACTCCTTCCCGGTGCAAGTATCCCTGTAATGCCTGCACTGGTACTGCTTTTCCAGTCCCAACTTTTGTTTTCATTACCCGGCTGGCTCAGGTCAAACCACTGGTAACTTCCGTTGGCTATCTCCGCAATTATCCCGCCACCAATCACTTTCCTGACTGATGCTGCTGGTCCCAGATACCACGTTTCGGCAATCATCACACCATCCTGATAACCTTCAACAATAGCTTTGGTGATATTGGTATCCTCCGGCAGATCGCCTTTTGCCAGCCTATCCAGCCCTGCCTGCTTCTGTTCGGGCGTCAGCCCATTTTTTTCAGCATACTGATTCCAGGATTGTGCTGCTGCACCATAATCCGTCAGCCCTTTTGGCAGTTTAAACCCGTCGCCGAGTAAATTATTCTCCACTATCATCTTTGTTATCTGATTTAAATTTTTTTGTCAACTCAGGGATAACTATTCCCCAAATCCATAGGCTAAGACCTAATAACAAACCAATAATTACCCCGGATTTAATTGTATTAAGTATTGTTGATGATGGTATATCTAAAGAGAGGAAACCAGTTTTAAAAAAAGCAACAATACTACCAAGATATATTCCAGCGACACCTAGCACACTGGTTATTACAGGAAAGAAAAGTATCCAGATAAATATCTTCATGTTAAATAATTTATTTTTTTTCATCTTTATTATCCATGGTGATTTTTTGGGATTGGAAGTCAACATTTCTTTCTGCAAATGAACCAATAACATCTCCAGCAACCCCTGATGTGACGGGACCATACCCTTTATCTATTAGTTTATTAGTAACTTTATTTGATGTTGCTCCCCCCAAAAGTGAGCCAAAAATAGAACCAACAACTGAAGCCGTTGGATCTTCATGCTTAACTGAGCTTCCTAAATATGCACCACCGCCATTCACCACTGTGGTAAATATGACACTTTTCCCCTGAGTCAAAGCCCCTGTGCCTATTGCGATCAAAGTATCTGTATAGCTATATGATTCTCCAGAACTCATCGTTATAAATTGCTGTGTCGCATCAGCAGTTCCGCCTAATGCTCCGCCAAACACTAATCCATATGCGACAGTCGCTGGTGCAATAGCCATACTTCCCACAATAATAGGAACGGGTGCCCACGCGATCAGTAAACCACTGGCAGGATCTTGTTTTTCTAAAAGGTTACCCTTTGCATGTTTAGATAATGCGGCGGTAATCTCTTGTGGTGATTTGCCATCCTGTGACATTGATATAGCTAGAGTGGTCGCTGATAATCCATAATCCGTCAGCCCTTTTGGCAGTTTAAATCCGTCGCCTAGAAGATTATTCTCCACCGTCGTCTTACCCGACTGTGCGCCGGCGAGTGCAGAGGCACCCGAGTCACCCACCAGGCCGCCGGCCAGTCCGGCGGCAACGGTGGCCAGTGCTGAAACGGTCTGTTTCTCGGTTTCGCTGAGCTCAGCGACCGGTTTCTGGTACATCTCAGTGGCCAGCATGCCGACGATTTCGCCGGTGGCCGCACCCGCGGCTCCGGCAAGGGGATGATTCCCCTGTGCTGCGGCCAGCGCCGCATTTACCACCGCATGGGCCGCCACCCGGCCCGCGCCGTCCGGGGTGCTCTGTTTGATTATCTCACTAATATACGGCGCCGCGCCGCCCGCCAGCGCCGCCTGCAGGTTGCCGCCCGCCAGCCCCTGTACCGCCGCCGTGGCCGCCTGGATCGCCTGCTGGTATGCGCCGCCGGTACCCAACCCGGAGTCGCGCATGCCAGTGTTATACGCCCGCTGCGCCACATCCTGCTCGGTAAACGGCTTACCGCTGGCCGCCAGCGCGGTACGGGCCTGACTCAGGGCCGTCGGGTCACGCTTGGCTTTCTCCCCGACGATCTCGGCCTCTGTCCGCGCAATATCGGCCACCTGATTGCCAATCTCACCGATCAGCTGGGCCTGCTGCAGGCGCCGCTGCGCTTTCTCCTTGTCGAAGATAGGGGAGAGAGGCTGGTGCGCCCGCTCCGTGTCGCGCGCTAATCCGGCGACATCCTGCTGTTGGTTGGCCCGATCGCGCACGACGATCGCGCCGTCGGCGATTGCCGATTGGGTGGTGCCGCGGGCATGCGCCTGATGGTTGGCGCCGGCCAACAGGCTATTGGCCATATTGCCCGCGAACTGGCCGCCAATGCTGCCGCCCGAGCTAAGGCCAAACCCCTGGTGCTGTGCCTTGAACTCAGCCCGGTTGTCGATTTCGGTAAAGCCCAGGGTTCCGGTATCGAGGCGATTGCTCTCCTGATTGGCCGCGCTGGCAATGGCCGCGCCGTCCAGTTGGGTATGATTACCCACGGTGATATCAAAGCCGCCTTTACCGGCAAAGATGCCGGTCTGGTTCTCCACCGAGGCATAGTCGCTGTGCATCTTATCGCGGCTGGCGGCGATGTTCAGAGAGCCATTGCCGAAGCCGATGCTCCCCCCGGCGCTGAAGCTGGACTGCTTGGCTTCATAGTTATCCATCGCCTGTTCACTGCGTAGGATCAGATTATTGCCGACATTCGCCACCACGTTCTCCCCCTGTATCTGCGCCCCTTTCAGGGTGGTGTCATTACCGCTGCTCAGCGTCAGGGTGTTGCCCGCGTTCACCGTGGTATCCGTGGCATAGCGGCTGTTGCCTTTTTCAAACCCTTTGCCTTTATTGACGCTGGCGTTGACATTGAATCCCACGCCGTTGGAGCCGAAGGTTATCCCGACCCCCACGCTGCTACCCTGGCTGCTGTTTTTGCCGTCCACCGTCTGGGTGTTTTGGGCCGATAGCAGGGTGATATCATGCTGGGCATCGAGTGCAATATCGCCACCGGCCTGTAGCGCGCTGCCGGTGACGGCAATATTGCCGCTGTCGGGGGCTTTGCCTGTCGCGCTGACGGTCAGGTTGTTACCGGCGCTGACGCCGCTGCTCTGCGCCGTGGTCTGGCGCGTTTCGGTTTCGGACTTGGCGGTGCTGCTGCCAAAGGAGAGGTTAATCCCGATGGATGCGCCGCTCTCACCCTGAGAGGCGTCAGCCAGACGCGCGCCTCCAGCCGCCTGAACCGCGGATAGCCCCGCTTTGATCGACTGCAGCGCTTTGATCCGGCTGTCATCCGTCTCTTTTGCCTGATTCGCCGTCTGCACGGCGGCATTCAGCGCGCTGCCTACCGTTCCGCTCAGGGCGAGCGTCAGCCCGCTCTGCTTCTGCTCGGTTTTGGTCAGCTCCGTGTGGGTGTTTTCCGCTGCGCTTATCGTAACGGACTGACCGGTCAGGTTTATATCTTTCTGCGCGATCACATCGCTGCCGTGCAGCGTAAGGTTTTCACCGGCGCTCAGCGTGACATCGCCCCCGGTGCTGCCCAGGGTACTGCCCTGGTGCTGCTGGCTGTGGCTGTCCGTCGTCTGTGTCAGGGAACGTGTTCCGATGGTAAACCCGATGCCCCCGGAGCCCATCAGTCCGCTATTTTTCTCTGCGCGCAGGTGGGCTTCGTTACGCATCTCATCCGCGGTGGTGACGGTGATATTTTTTCCCGCGTGGGCGCTCAGGTCGCCGTCCGCAATCACCTGGCTGCCCTCGGTCGTGAGGTTATCTCCGGCACGCAGGGTAACGGTGTGGCCACTGAGCTGGCTGCTGGCCGCCCGTTGGTGCTGTACCTCGTCATGGGTTTCCAGCGACGACGCCGAAAGGAGACCTTTGCTGTGCTGTCGGCTGTGTTCAACCAGATCGGTCGCCACCGTCCCGGCGTTTAGGGTTATATCGCGTCCCGCCGAGGCCGTCAGGGCGCTATCCGCCGCCACCGTCGCCGCCGTGGCCGTGATATCCCGTCCGGCGTTGAGGGCGATGCTCCCGCCGATAAGCTGTGTACCGACGTCGGCCTGTTCGCTGAGGCGGCGGTAGTTATCCGCGCCCCAGTCGCCGTTTTCGGTACGGGTGGTGGTCACCGTCGCCAGGGTGATGTCGCCGCCGGCGGTAATGGCGGTTTTAGCGTCCTGGCCCCGGTTCTGAATGTCTGACGCCGCCAGCGTGACAGAATCTGTTGCGTTCATCGTCAGTCGGCCCGCATCGTGCTGTATATACACGCCGGCAATACGGTTGAGATGTCGGCTGTCCGCCGCTTCCGTCAGGGTCGTTTCACTGTGGATATTTTCCGCATTCATGGTCAGGGCGCGGCCGCCGATAAGCGTACCGCCGATGTTGCTGAGGCTACGCTGCGCGCTGAGCAGGAGGTCATTGCTGCGGATGGTTCCCAGATTGAGGATATCCCCGGCATTCACCCGCAGCGCCTCTTGGCTGAGCATGCTGCCGCTGTTCATGAGCTGATCGTTAACGGTAAACTGCGTGTTTTTACCGGACAGCAGCGCGCCGTCGGCGCCTAAATCTCCCGGCTTTAGCCGGGCATAAACCTGCGGCACCAGCACCGTTTCGCTGCTGCCGTCCGCCAGTGTCACGGTTTGTTCCACCAGCCAGACGATATCGCTCGTCAGCAGCGTCATCTGCTCTGCGGTCAGCGCCGTGCCCAGGGGCAAATTAAACGTTTGGCCAAAGGTGATACCGTTGTCCATCAGCGCCTGGAACTGCGCTTCGTCACTGCGGTAGTCGCCCAGATAACGCTGCCCGGCCAATTTCACAATCTGCTCAGAGACCAGCCTCTGCTCGTAGTAGCCGTCCCCCAGCCGTTTGTGCGCCTGCTGGTGATCGCCCAGCATGGCCTGCTGCATGTAATCGGTCGCCAGCCATTTTTTGTGGTTGGTGAAGCGCGGATCCGTCTCCACCAGGTATTGGCTGTCACTGCCCGGTTGCACCCTAAACAGGTTATTCTTTGGCAGGGTTAACGGGGGATTCGCGGTACGGATCACCGCCTCCACCGGCGCGCTGTCCGTGGCAGAAACCAGCGGAACCGTAGTGATGGCCAGCGGCGTGCGTCCGGCGCTGTCCCGCGTCTGAACGTCGGTCTGCGCATTGGCCTCCCATTTCTGTACCGCAAGGTCGATAGATGTGGTCTGCGGGGGAGGGGAGTAGTCGCTGCTCTCCTTTCCCTGGGATGTTTTTGTTCCGCCGATGGGGCGCTTTTTCTTTTTGGCCCACCAACGGGTTTGGGTTCCTGCGTCGGTGACAATATGAACGCCCGGCGTCGCGCTATTCTGCAGGTCATTAATCGTTGCTATCAGCAGATCCCCTGCCATAACGCGGCTGTCCTGATTCACCAGCTTGTCACCGTTGATGGTCAGCGTCATCGCGGATTGAATAATCCCGGGCTCCGTCGTGATCACCTGTGTTTCCTGAATAACCCGGGTATAGCGATATTCGTAAAACGCCTCATCACGGCTGCCGTCCGGCATCACTGCGCTATGGACGCCATATTTATTTTTATGGCTGATATCAATATCCTTCCAGTCAAAACGCTGTGTGTGGCCTTTCAGTACCCCCTCGTGGCGCTGCTGACGGCTGATTTCGGCCACCTGGGTGACCAGGTTCGTATTGATATTGTTGATCTCCCCGATGCTCAGGGTCATATTTCCCTGCGATTCGAGGGTGGCGCCCATATTGTTAAAGCGCTCGGCGCTGCCGGTCGCGCGGCCATTGGCATCCAGGCTACGCCCGATATTCAGCGGTCCCTGGCTATAGATCAGGCTCTCTCCGGCGTTATTCAGGGTCGCGCTGCCGATGTTCAGGCTGCTGCGGGCGGCGATCACCGCCGAGCGGGCGTTATCTGCGGCGGCCGTGTTATTAATCAGCGCGGCCTGCAGCGCAATATCATCACCGTAGAGCCGCCCAGAGGCGGTATTGTTCAGGGTGCCGGCGTTAATCTGCGTCTTGATGCCGTCAATCAATCCGGTATTGGTGAGGGTATTGCGTACGTTCAGCGTGGCCTGATCGGCGCTGATTTCGGCGTTGCGAGTATTGATCAGCCATGGGGTTTCAAGGGTTAGCGCGTTTCCCCCTTGGATCCGTGCATCATTTTGAATGCCCTGGTGTGCCGCGATCAGCAGGCTGCCGTCAGCCTGTACATTGTGCTGGTTGATGAACCGATCATTCAGCGTCAGGGCCATATCGCCAGACGAGAGGAGACTCCCGTCACCGCTGAGCGTTCCGCTGGTAATGGCCAGCGCCTGACCGGCCCTCAGCGTGCCCTGCGTATTGGTGAGGTGCTCCGTGGTAAGCCGCGCCTCTTCATCGCCGGCTACGATGCCCTGCGCGTTGTCCAGCGCACGGGTCGAGACGCTCAGCTGCCTGCCCGCGCGGATCTCCCCGCCGTGATTATCCGTTTTCTCGGTCACCGTTAGCTGCGTAGTCGCGCTGCCCTGAATTTTTCCGCGCTGATTGTTCAGTGCGTCGGCGCGGAGCGTGACGTGTTGTCCGGCGATGACCCCCTGCGCGTTGTCCAGGGTGTGCTGTACGGCCAATGTCAGCGCACCGCTGTCGCGCTGTATCAGCGTAGCGGCGCGGTGTGACAGCGACTGGATCTGCGCGCTGATACTGCGGGCGGAGGTTTCACTGTTATCCAGCTGATAGCTCCCGCCTTTCATTATCAGGCTGCCATTGGAGCGTATCGCGCCCTCTTGGCCGCTAAAATCCGCGGTGGCGATGCGGACAGCGCCGTCACCGGCGTGCTGAATGCGCCCGCCGCGGTTATCGATCCTGTCTGCATTCAGCGTGAGATCGCGGCCGTTGGCGGCGATCGTGCCGCCGTTATTGATTATCCCGTTCTCATGCGTCAGCGCCAGATCCTCTGCGCCGAACTGGATAATCTGCCCCTGGGTGTTGTCCAGCCTGCGGCTGCTCAGCGTCAGTGCGCCGGCGCTCAGCCTGCCGCTGTGGTTATTAATGCCGTCCGGCGCCACCGCCGTGAGCGTGTCGGCGGCGGTCACCGTCGCGTTGTGCAGTTCCAGCCGAGTGGCCGCGCGCAGCGTGACGGCGTCGGCGGCGCTGCGGCTGCCCTGCAGCGAGAGATCCTGTGCCGATACCGCTATACGGTCCTGCGCCAGCTGCAGCCCGTTCAGGGCGGCTGCGTTCGCGGCGTTCAGGACAAGGTCGCCGCGCTGCGTGAGTCTGCCGTCGTGATCGACGCCGGCCGCCATAACGGCCCCGCTGGCGTTACTCAGCGCCCGACTGTCAGAGGTGATATGGCGTCCTGCGACGAGCTGTTTCCGGTTATCCATATCCCCGGCCGTTTTCAGCTGAATATCTCGCCCAGCGCTGACGGTGCCCGCGTTGGTGAAGCTATCCGTCAGCGTCACCTTCACGTCCGCGGCGGCGGTAAGAATGCCGCTGTTCTGCAATTGACCGTCGGCGCTCAGGCTCAGTTCGCCAACCTGTGCCCCGATGATGCCCGCATTGCGCACGCCAACCCCATGCTCCGTGCCGACCAGCTTAATTTTGTCGCTATACATGCCGCCGACCGCGGCGACATCCAGCGCAAAGGCGGGCGCATCGCCCGCGCGCTGTTTTTGCCTTACCACGTTGCCTTGCGCATCGGTGATATTATGCCCGGTGGTGATGGTCAACTCCTGGGCATGCAGCTTGGCGTTGACCTCCACCGCGCGGCCGATCAGCCGGGTGTGGTCACTTTGCACATCGTTCATGCCGCCGCCGCCGATGGCAATCTGGCCTCTGTCTACCTCAAACCCCGCGACTCGCCCTTGCTCCAGCAGCGTCTGCGCGGCGGCCATCGTAGTCTGTCCGGCATTGATAAAGCCACAGCCGTTACAGGTGATCCCGGCCGGATTGGCAATAATCACGTCCGCCCGCTTACCCGCCACCTCAATAAAACCGTTGAGCTGGCTCGCGTTGGCGCTGTTGACCTCATTGAGAATGATCTTCGCCTCGCCTTTTGCCAGCCACGGGTTGGCGGTGATCATGCCGCCCAGCTGCGTCTGCGTATGGATTGCGCTGTTATTGAGGATGGCGCCTTTACGATCGATATCGAACTGACGGTACTGATTACGGGATACCCCATCGCGGTTGGGGGTCTGAATATTCACCTGCGGCGTACCGTTGGCGCTGGAGAGCACCGACGGCTGTCGATTGCCGGGCGCCGCGCCGTCCGCCACAATACCGCCAGCGCTGGCGGGCAGGGCAATCCAGCCCAGCAGCAGCATCATGGTCAGACGCAGTGGGGAGATGACGGCGGTCAGCTTTCGGGTATCCACGCGGCGCGGGGCCCGGGCGTTATCCGCGCTATGATTTTTGGCTAACTCGGATACCACCATCATCATCTGACGGGAGTGATTAAAAACGACACGATAACAGCGTTTATTCATGGGTTATTACCTGCATCATCAGTCTGGTCATTAGCACCGCCATCACGCGTCCCCGTCAGTACTGCCAGTTCACCGAAAAATTAACGACCGCATTGTCAGTCTTGAAGCCGTCCGGTTTGGACAGCGGTGTACCGACGGCGAAATCATATGAAAGCCCCGCGGGGTAATAGCCGCCTTTCAGGCCAATCACGCCGCCCGCAAGGGTTCGTCCGATCAGTTCGCTGCGGTTATGGCCGTCTACCCGGCCGTAATCTGCGCCGATATACAGCTGCTGCTGCGGCAGCGGCGTCTGCCAAGATAGCGTGTTACGCAGATACCAACCGTCGTCACTGTTCAGCGTGCGTTCGCCATCAAAACCGCGAACGCTCCAGCGATTACCGATGGAAAACTGATCCTGCGGTGTCAGCGGCGTCGCGCTCAGCTGGCGCAGGTATTCACTGTGTAATTGAAACTGCTGTTCACCCATCGAGAAGGGGAGCGTCAACGACGCGGAGAGCTGTAAAATACGGGAGAGTGCGGTGGCATAGCCTCCGCCGTCACGATCGCGGTACTCCTCAAACGCGGGAATGGCGCCGAACCAGCGGGTGCCGCGCTGATAGCTCCCGCCCACATCCAGAATGGCAGAGGCGAAATACTGTCGGTGCGTCAGCCCAACCCGCCAGCTGCTGGTGCGGCGTTTCTGGTTCTCTATCTCAGTCTCTTGAATAAAGTTGCGGGTCTGGCGCAGATCCACGCCATAGTTCAGGGTCGTTTTGCCCGAGGTATTGCGATACAGCACATTGCTGAGCTGCATCGTGATATTTTCACTGCGCCCTTTATAACGCGCATCGCCATTAAGCAGCGCTACGGTTTGGACGTAGTTATATTTACTCCCGGTGAATACCAGCTGCCAGTAACCGAACGGCACAGAATAGTGCGCGCTGTAGTTGGTCGATGCTTTCGCGTCCGTAAACAGCAGGTCTCGGGTGGCGGTGACATAAAACAGATCGCTGAGGGCGAGTGGATTATCCAGGGCTAACATCATCCCCCCCTGGTTTTTTCCAGCGCTCTCTGTACCGGTATTATCTACCCACAGATTAACCCGCCACATTTTTTCCTGTTTGCGGGTAATGACAATATCGCTTTCCCCCGGATGATTGCCGGGATGCAGCTCCACCGTAGCGTCAACGCTCGGCAAACGCTGTAAATTCTCCAGCCCCTGTTCGATATCCCGCAGATCCAGCACATTCCCTTCGCGGGCAGGCATGGCGCTATAGCGTAAGGCATAGGTATCGGAATCTTCGGTAAAACGCACCTGACGTATGCGACCAGGCACCACGGCCAGCGCAAGCGTACCCTGCGTCAGATCCTGCTGCGGCGCCAGCACGCGGGTCGTCACCCAGCCGTGGTCGATAAGGCGGTTTTGTAGGGTGGACATCAGCAGGTTAATGCCCTGTACGCCAAGGCAATGGCCGATCGCCTGGTTGGCGAGGCGGGCTAAGGGAAGCCAGTGGGGTAATGCCTCGGTGCCGCTGACCTGCACCTGAGAAATAGGGAAGCAGGGCACCTCACGCGGAAACGCACCGTCAAGGGGGGGCAACGCCGGGGGCGCCAGGCGGATATCGGGCGCCACCGGCGTCATTTGCTGTTCGAGCGCCTGTTGACGCTGCTGTTGGTGGATAAAGGGGTGTCCCATCAGCGGCGGTGCGATTGATGCGGCCTGAGATGAAAAGGCGCATGCCAGCGCAATCGCAGAGATAAATAAACTATTTTTTCTGACGGCGATACTCGCGCTGATGCGCGGCGTTGGGTCAGGATAATAGGGATGCGAGTTTTGCATTTATCGTTAGTTATATTTATTGTGGTGATAAGAAAGAACGTTTTACCTTATTATCTGCGCTGGATGGATCTGGGTGGATAATGAAATAAACGCCGCTCGGTTATAAGTCGAATCATTAATAAATAATCGGATTCAAAAAGCAATGGCGCGGCGAATTTTCAGACTTATCCCATATATAAATATATATCCATTGCATTGCTGACATAATCTTTAATTATTATTTGAGGGGCGTTGTCCGGGAATAATGGCGATCGCCGCGGTAATGCGCCGGGTGAATTTAGTGTAAAATGGATATTGCGAAGGCCATATGCTATGAATATATCTGTTTTTCGTCGGATGATGAGCGATAAATATCGCCGCTGTCGCGTTCTGTCATATCTGCGGTGTTCAGGCACGATTGCCACCGGCCATCTATTCGCGATAAACGACCTCTTGCGCGATAAACGACGTCGGAAAAGCGCGGGCGATTGCCGCTCTCGCTTATTCATTGTCGCCGGGGCTAAGGCTACGTCACTGTGTTCTTGCGCTCGCAAACGCCGGTTGGTCGTTTTGATGATGGGGGAGATACGACGGCGGGGCAGGGTAAGGCGCATCGGCGAGAGGCGCGCGCCTGGTCAGCCCGACGGCGCGGGCTTCGACGACGCGCAGCGTGGATCCGCGCCGGCAGCGCTGAGACGCTCCCAGGCGGATCCGCGGCATACGGTATGCTACGCCCAGCGCTTAATGATGATGGAGGTGTTGATCCCGCCGAAGGCAAAGTTGTTGCTCTGCAGGTACTCGCAGTCAATGCGGCGGGCCTCTCCCATGATGTAGTCCAAGGCGCCGCACTGTGCGTCCGGCTGCGTCAGGTTGATGGTCGGTGCAAACCAGCCCTCGCGCATCATCTGCAGGCTCATCCAGGCCTCCAGCGCGCCGCAGGCGCCCAGCGTGTGGCCAAAATAGCTTTTCAGCGAGGAGATCGGCACGCTATCGCCGTAAATCGCCGCGGTGGCCTGGCTTTCCGCAATATCGCCGCGGTCGGTGGCGGTGCCGTGGGCGGAAAGATAGCCAATATCGCGCGCGCTAAGGCCGGCCATGTTCAGCGCCTGCTGCATACACATTTGCATGGTGTCGCGCTGCGGCTGAGTGATGTGTGCGGCGTCGCAGTTGGTGGCAAAGCCGACGATTTCTCCGTAGATGGTCGCGCCTCGCGCTTTAGCGTGCTCTAACGCTTCCAGCACCAGCGTTCCCGCGCCTTCGCCAATCACCAGCCCGTCGCGCCGTTGGTCGAATGGGGAGGGGGTGGTCTTGGGTTCGTCGTTACGCTGGCTGGTGGCGAACAGCGTATCGAACACCGCCGCTTCTGAAGGGCAGAGCTCCTCTGCGCCGCCCGCTACCATCACGGTCTGGTAGCCATGGCGGATGGCTTCCCAGGCGTAGCCGATGGCCTGGCTGCCGGAGGTGCAGGCGCTGGAGGTGGGGATCACTCGTCCGCGCAGGCCGAAGAACAGCCCGGTGTTCACCGCCGTGGTGTGCGGCATCATCTGCACGTAGGTGGTGCCGGTGATGTTGTTGGTGTGCTTTTCGGTCAGCATGGTGGCGAACTCGCTCACCGGGCCGGTGCTGCCGGTGGAGGAGCCATAGGCAATCCCGGTTTCACCGTTGGTTAGCACCGGATCGTCGATCAGCCCGGCCTGCGTCAGCGCCAGTTCGCTGGCGCGGGTCGAGAGCAGCGAAACGCGGCCCATCGAGCGGATGCGCTTGCGGGTATAGTGCTCCGGCGGCGTGAAGTCGTCGATCGGGGCGCCGAGCAGGGTGTGGAGGCCGTCATAGACCTGCCACTCCGGCATTTTACGCACCGCGTTTTCGTAGCCGAGCAGGCGGCGGGAGACGGCGTCCCAGCTCTCGCCAAAGGCGGTTACGCCGCCCATTCCGGTAATCACTACGCGACGTGTCATAGCATCCCTCCGTTGATGGAAATGACCTGTCGGGTCACGTAGCCCGCAATGTCAGACATTAAATAGCGGGCAAGCCCGGCCACTTCGTCGGCCTGGCCCATGCGTTTCATCGGGATCATCGCCATCGCCTCTTTCAGCGCGGTCTCTTCCATCGCGATCATCCCGGTCTCAATCAGCCCGGGCGCAATACAGTTGACGGTGATTTTGCGCTTGGCGAGCTCAATCGCCAGCGCTTTGGTGGCGCCGATGATCCCCGCTTTCGCCGCGCTGTAGTTCACCTGGCCGCGGTTGCCCATCACGCCGGAAACCGACGACAGGGTAATGATACGCCCGCCCTGACGCAGGCCGATCATCGGCATAATGCACGGGTGAATGACGTTGTAAAAGCTGTCGAGGTTGGTATGGATCACGCTGTCCCAGTCGTCTTCACTCAGGGCCGGAAACGCGCCGTCGCGGGTTATGCCCGCGTTGCTGACCACGCCGTACCATGCGCCGTGCTGGGCTATCTCCTGCTCCAGCACCTCGCGACACTGCTCGCGCTGGCCGACGTCAAAGCTGAGCACGCGCCCGCGGCCGCCCGCCTGCTGAATGGCGGCCAGGGTTTCTTGTGCGCCCGCTTCGTCGCGGTGGTAGTGAACGCCCACGGTAAAGCCGTCGGCGGCGAGCTGACGGGCAATCGCACGTCCAATTCCTTTACTGGCCCCGGTGACCAGTACTGAGCGACTCATGCGCTATCCCCTTTATTAAAAAGCGTTATTAATTCTTCAGTCGTCGGCTGGAAGGTGTTGATGCGTCCGCTGGCGAGCGGGACGCCCTCTGCGCTAATGGCGCACTCAAAGCTGCCAAAGCGCTGATCCTGCATCAGCAGCGTTACCTCTATCTCCAGCGCGGTCTCGGCCGGGAAACACCCTGCGGCGCACACCAGCTCGCGCGCGCCGAGCACCATGCCGAGCGCAATGCACGCCTTACCGGCCTGCTGACGGTGCCAGCCCGACCATACGCCGACGGTCTGCGCCATCAGCTCCAGCGCATACCAGCCGGGGAGCTGACCGTGGGTATCGACAAACGGCGCCAGCACGCCGCGGCGACTGACGGTGACCCGGCAGTGCGCCGTGCTGTCTGTGACGCTCAGCACCTCTTCTAGCAGCAGCATCGGCGCGTCGTGCGGCAGATAGTGCGCGGGGGGCAGATAGTGGCTCATGATACGCTCCCCAGCAGAATGCTGGCGTTGTTACCGCCAAAGGCAAACGAGTTGGACAGGATCACCGGCCGGGCCAGTGGCTGTGCTTCGCGCAGGATCCCGCAGGCGGGCAGCGACGGGTCAATCTCGCCGCGGCTGAAGTCCTGCGGCGGCAGCGGCAGTCGCATTTGCAGAATCAGCGCGGCGATCGCCGCCTCGGTGATCCCCGCCGCCCCCAGCGTATGCCCGGTTAAGTGTTTGGTCGAACTGCATGGCGTATGTTCGCCAAACAGGTCGTGCACCACCTGGGCTTCGATCTGATCGTTGAGCGGCGTGGCGGTGCCGTGCAGGTTGATATAGCCCACCGCCTGCGGCGGCAGTCCGGCGTCGTTCAGCGCCTGCGTAATCGCCCGGATCGCCCCTTCGCCCTGCGGATGCGGCGCCGAGATGTGCCAGGCATCGCTGGATTCTCCCACGCCCAGCAGCGCAATCGGCTGGGGCTGGCGCGTTAGCACCATCAGCGCGGCGCCTTCACCGATAGTAATGCCGCCGCGATCGCGGCTAAACGGCTGGCACAGCGTGGGAGAGAGGGATTCCAGGCTGTTAAAGCCGTTGATCGGCATCCGGCTCAGGGTGTCCGCGCCGCCGACGATCGCCACGTCGGCAAGCCCGGCCTCAATCAGGCGGCGTCCGCTGATGATGGCCCTGGCGCTGGACGAGCAGGCGGTGGACAGGGTGAACGCCGGTCCTTCCAGCGCCAGCCAGCGGCTGAGGAAGCGCGACGGATCGCCCAGCTCCTGCTGCGGATACTGCCAGTGCGGGCTCGGCTGCTGGTTCAGCGATAAATTGACGTGCGTGTCGCCCTCGTCAAGCCCCGAGGTGCTGGTGCCCATCACCACGGCGATGCGATCGCGGCCATAGCGCGCGATGGCGTCATCCACCTGCGGCTGGATCTGCGCCAGCGCGGCCAGGAGTAGCTGGTTATTGCGCGAACGGTGCGCGGCAAAGCGATCGGGGATCGGCGGCAGCGCGGCATCGACGCCGCCCAGCACCGCGTCAGGGAAGCCCAGCAGCCAGCCTGCGCGCGGGCGCATGCCCGGGGCGACGCCGCGGGTCAGGTTCGCCGCCGCCTCTGCGGCGTTGCTGCCCAGCGCATTAATCATGCCGATGGCAGAAATGTAGATCATCTCACTCACCCAGATATTGAATGGTAATGTGGTATTTAAAGGCGTGCTGTTCAATGCTGATCGGCTCACGTTTCCCCTTGCGCTGCAGATAGGTGATCTCCGTCACCAGCGCGCCGTGGGCATTGCGCAGCTCACGTTTATCCCCCTTATCGATGAGGGTCCAGCCCGTTGGCAGCAGCGGCTGCCAGTCGCTAATCGGCCAGTGGCTTAGCATCACGTCTGCCAGCACCTGGCTCGCCGGCGGCAGCTGCGGCACGACGATCGACTGTTCGGTGTGCAGCCCTGTCTCATCGTAGGTCAAGAGAAACAGGCGGATGCCCACGGAGGAGAGCCCCGCCAGGGTCAGCCTGTTGTCGTCGGCGTTGAGCATCACCAGCAGCGACTGGGTCTTGCCGTTAACGCGGCCGGTCAGCAGCTGCTGCGCGTTGACCGCCGGGGCGATCCCCGGCTTTGGCAGCGTTACGCGTACGCCCGGCTCAAGCCAGGCCTGGGGGCGCCCCGGGTTTTCCGGAGTGGAGTGGCTACAGCCCGCGAGGGTGAAGGCAGCCAGCAGGGCGACGGTGCGCCAGAAGGGGGAGGTTATCATCGTTTTTCCCGTTTTTTGTCCGGCATCGCTAACGGCGAGAGCAGGTAAGCGGTGAAAATACCGCTCACCAGCACGATGCCGAAGCTGCTGATAGCCTGGGTGGCGCTGAAGATCAGCATGCCAAGGGTGAGTAAGGTGGTCAGCATCGCGAGGGTAATCGCCAGCAGCGAGGTCAGCGGCGTCCCGCGTGGGTTACTGAAGAACAGGGTGTAGTTGATGCCGATGCCGAGCACCAGCACCAGCGCCAGCAGTGAAAACAGGTTTAGCGAATGGCCGCTGAACGACAGCGCGGCCAGCCCACAGCCGAGCGACAGTACCGATGGCACCAGGCTTATCAGCCCCTTGCGTAGGCCCAGGCGCACCACCGCGCCGCAGGCGATCACCGCCAGCGCCACGCCGAGCAGGCCGGTCAGCAGGGTTCGGTACTCGGCAAACAGCGCATCGAAGGTCAGCTTACGATCGACCCAGGCAACGCCGGGCTGCTTCGCCGCCAGCGCCGCCAGCGCAGGGCTGTCGGTGACGCCGTCCACCGGAATGAGCACCCCGCTGGCGCCGCTCGGCAGCGTCAGCCACATCAGGCGCCAGCCTTCGCTGGCCGGGCTTTGCAGCCAGGCGTCAACGCTGACGGGCATCGGACTGAGGTCCGGCGTGGCGGCGCTGAGCCCGGCGCTTTGCAGCGTATGTTCGACCGTCGGCGCCGCCTCACGCAGCAGCCGCAGATCCTGCTGCTGACGCGCCAGCGAGTTCAATGGAACGGTACGGTAGCGCTTCAGCGCCCCGTCTCGTCGCGCCGCCTCCAGCGCCGGGATAAAGGCCTCCATGCGGGTCAGGGTTTGCTCCGGCGTATCGCCGTAAACCACAAACCACTTCTGATCGACGCTTTGTCCGGTCAGGCGGGTGATCGCTTTCTCCTGCGCCTGAATTGACGACGGTAGCGCCTGCAGCTGCGAGATATCGTCATTGACTTTCAGCTGCGCCAGACCGGCGAGGGACAGCAGCGCCAGCGCCGCCGGCACTCCAATGCGCAGTCGGTTGTCGCGCCGCCAGGCCGCCAGCCAGCGCAGCATCGGCACCATGGCGGGGACCGGGCGCACCGGCAAATCGCGGCAGAGCCACGGGTGCCAGAACAGCACCGTCAGGCAGGCGGCGCTCAGGCCGACGGCCGCGAATACCGCCATCTGGCGAATCCCGGGGAAGGGCGCCAGCATCATGATCAGGTAGGCGGCAACGGTGGTGAGCAGCGCCAGCAGCAGGGCGCTGCGTACCTTTAGCAGGCTTTGCCACGGCGTATTCTCCGCGCCGTGGACCATCCGTTCGGTAAGGTAATAGAGCGTATAGTCAGCCGAAATGCCGATGATGCTCATGCTCATCACCAGCGTCATCAGATGCAGCTCACCAAACAGCAGCAGCGTCACGACGCTGCCCGCCAGCGCGCCGATGCCAATGGAGATCAGGCACAGCAGCAGCGGACGCAGGGAGCGGAAGGTGATCACGATCAGCAGGATCACCCCCAGAATGGTCGCGACGCCGAGGGTCGAAATATCGCGTTTGGCCTGCTGGCTGGCATAGTCGCTGTAGAACACCGTCCCGCGGGCGAGCAGCCGCGCCTGGGGATAACGGGCCTGAAGCTCGCGCTCAAGCGTGCTCAGCGTCGTCACCAGGCGGTGAGTTTGCTGCATATCGAAGGAGTTGCCCGCCAGTTCGCCGTGCAGCAGATACCAGTAGCGACCGTCCTCGTCCTGGGTCACCAGCCAGCCGTCCTTCAGCTGCAGGCGCTGGCTGTTCTGCGCCATCGCCAGCTGCGATCCGCGCATCAGCATCAGCGGATCCTGGCTGAGCTCTTTGCCGCTCACGCCGGAAAACGCCGAATAGATCTGGGCCAGGATCCACTGCGCCTGCGCTTCGCCGCCGTTTTGCAGGCGCGCGCGGGTGGCGCTGTCGATCAGCGCGTTGCGGTGACGCCAGAAGAACGCGCCCCAGGCCTGCTGACCGGCCGCATCCAGCGGGCCTTTCACCTCGCTGAGCGCCGGCGATCTTTGCAGCGCGTTCAGCCACGCCTGCGCCACGCGGGGATCGGCGGTTTTTCCAGGGCTGACCAACCATACCAGCTGGCGATCGAGGCGCTGCATAAAGCCGTCGTTGAGCGCCGGGGGAAGCGCCCCCAGCGCGTGTTTGGGCAGCATTGCCAGCACGCTGCTGTTGATGCGCGACTGCGGCAGCAGCATGAGCAGGGTACCCAGCAGCGCCAGGCACAGCATGCCCCACAGCAGCGCCGGGCGGCGATCCTTATTGGGCGGCAAAGCGTTGGCGTTCGTCATGGGTCAGCGTTGCGGGCGTCAGTTGGTGTTGAGAAAGCGCGATATCGGTGCGATCGCCCTGTTTATCGTTCAGCTGAATGGTGTCTAGATAGGTATGTCCCGCCAGATCGATGGTGGCGAAGATCTTATCCAGCGGCGTGGTGATAGGCGTCAGACGCAGCGTCCAGCGGCCCTGGCCCCGATCCTGAAAATCAATGCGGAAGTTCTGCTCCAGCACCGTCCGGTCGGCCTGGAACAGGGCGCGCAGCAGATGGTTAAACTGGAACATCTGTGGGTTATCCTCTGCGGTGATCACCTGCGGCGGCTGGTGGTTGATCACCTGTACCATTCGCGTGTCATCGAGCATCAGTCGCATCGGGAACGGCGTTTTCTGATCCCACAGCAGGCCGGTGTCGCGGGCGATCAGCATCTCGCCCTGCGATCGCAGGGGCTGAGGCAGGCTTTTAATCGTCCGGATCTGCTCGAAATGGGCGCGCACCACCGGTTGTTCGGTAAAACGCTGCTGCAGTTCGTCCAGGGTGACGGCGCTGACGAGCGGGCTCACCAGCAGCAGGATAACGGGCCAGAATCTCATGGTGTGACTCCCATACGTTCAAACAGGATCGCCGGGCTGACGAAGCACATCTCCCGGCTTTGCTCTTCCACCGCCACTTGAATGGTGTAGCCGGTCGTGGTGCGCTTGCCGCTGGCGGCGTCGAAAATCTGATAGCCGATGCGCAGGCGGTTCTCAAACTCCTCCAGCGTTGCGCGCACGCGAAAACGCTGCTCGAAGGTCAGTACGTCGCGGTACTTTACCCGAGTGTCGACCACCGGCCAGACGTAGCCGGAGGCTTTCATCTGCCGATAGCCGTAGTCAAACTGGTTCAGCAGCGCCTCGCGGGCGATTTCAAAGTAGCGAAAATAGTTACCGTGCCATACCACGCCCATCATATCGACGTCGTGAAACGGGACGGTCAGCTCAACTTCGGCGGTAAAGCGGGGATCGCTCAGCACCCTTTACTCCTTATCGGCGGCCTCTGGCAGCTGCCAGAAGTCAAAAAAGTTAAACCAGTCCAGCGGCGACAGCAGCGCGTAGTGTTCGAGGCGCGCCGCGTAGCGGTGGATGGCCTGCTCCAGCGCGGCCTGGCGCTCGGCGCGCGGCAGCAGGAGCGGGTCGGCAAACGCTTCGCAGTGGATATGCAGCTTGCCCTGCTGGTACAGGGCGAACATCAGCAGCACCGGGCAGCGCAGAATCGAGGCGAGAATAAACGGCCCCTGGGCGAAGGGCGCAGGCTGGCCCATAAACGGGCTCCAGGTCACGCGGAAGTCGCCGCCGCGCTGCGGGTTGATCGCCACGCGATCGCCGACGATGGCTACCCATTCGCCGCGATCGAGCTTCTCTTTCAGCATAATGGCGGTTTCCGGGCCAATATCGTTCACCGGCAGCAGATTGACCCCGGCCTCTGGCGCCATCTCCTCCATTATCTGCTTGAAGCGCAGGGCGTTTTCACTGAACACCAGCGCGTTGATGGTGATGTTCCCCTTCAGGCTCGCCAGCGCCCGACAGGCTTCGACATCGCCGAGATGTGAGGCCAGCAGCAGCGTGCCCTGTGGCTTATCGAGCGCCAGCGCGGCTTCGGCGCCGGGGGCAAACACCACGTCGCGCCCAAAGCGCAGCTCGCCGCGCCAGCCGGCGACTTTATCCAGCATCGCGTTGGCGAAGCGCAGAAAGTGGCGGTAGCTGTTAAAGGGTTTGGGGATCGGCATCTGGCGCAGGGCGAGCTGCTGGCGTACGCGCGCCAGCCAGTTCTGCGAAGCGTGACGGGCGCGCGCGGCGCTTAGCCAGTAGACGCCCACCACCGGCCAGAGCAGAACGGTAAAGGCGTTGCGGCCGAGCAGTCGCCAGACGGCGAGCATAAAGCGCATGCCCCACAGGCCCTTAACCTCTTTCTGCTGCGCCCAGTGCGCCGTCCGGCGGCGGCGCAGCAGGGCGGGAATGCGCGGCAGCATGCCGAAGAACAGCCGGGTGTGCATCAGGGAGATGCGCAGGTTGTCTTTCAGGGCGTCAAAATGCGACAGCCCATCTGCGGGATAAGTCACCCGGGTGGGCATAAAATGGCTGGTGTTACCTTGCCAGTAGAGGCGAACCATCACCTCGATATCGAAATCCATGCGCTTGCCGATATTCACCCGGTTTGCCAACTGCAGCGTCGGGGCGACCGGGTAGACGCGAAAGCCGCACATGCTGTCCTTAAGCTGCAGCGAGAGGGTTTCAATCCAGACCCAGACGTGAGTAATCCAGCGGCCATACCGCCGCGAGCGGGGTATCGACCCGTCATAGATCGGCTGGCCGGAGATCAGCGACTGTGGGTGCTGCTGTGCCAGGGCCAGCATGTGGGGAATATCTTCAATGGCGTGCTGACCATCGGCATCGACCTGCACCGCGTGGCTGAAGCCCTGCTGCTGTGCCGCCAGTAGGCCGCGCATCACGGCGACGCCTTTACCTGCGTTTTGCGCGAGGCGCAGCAGCGTCACGTGGGGCTGCTCTGCGGCCAGGGTTTCCAGCGCCGCGCGCGTGGCGTCGTCGCTGCCGTCATCGACAATGATGCAGGGCAGAGAGAACGGCGCGAGACGCGCCAGCACCCTCGGCATCATCGCGCCGTGGTTATAGCAGGGGATCAGCACACAGGGGGAGAACGCTACTGGCATAGTCGGATCTTCCCACTGCTGGCGGTGTGGCGCATCTCGCCCTGATGGCGCTGGAAGCTGAAGCTCAGCATCTGCTTTGCCTGCAGCCAGTTCAGCACCAGGGTGACGGTGGTGCCGGGCAGCAGCGGTGCCTGAAACTTCACGTTCTGAATGCTGTGAAAATGAAAGCCTGGCGCCAGCAGGGTCGTGGCATAGTGCATCACCCACTCCAGCTGGGCGACGCCGGGCAGCAGCGGTTGGATCGCAAAATGGCCCTGAAACCAGAAAAGGGTCGGATCGAGATAGAGTTCGATCGCCATCTCTCCGTTCGGCGTCTGCAGGCGCTTAATTTCATGAGGTTTCATCAAATAACTCCTGTAGCTGGGCATAAACGCGCTTGTTCATACTGTTGACCGGGATCTCGTCCAGTACCCGCCAGTAGCGGGGGATCGCCACCGGCTCAAGCCACGGCAGCAGCGCCCGGCGCCATGACAGCGCCAGCGCTTTGCCGTGGGTCTCCTGCCAGCGCTGACGGAGCGCATCGTCAAGGACCAGCAGTACGCCAATACCCTGGCGGCCACCGCGGGTGATCGGGATGGCCGCCGCCTCGCGAATACCGTCGATGTCGGTCAAGCGCCGCTCTATCTCGCTCAGCGAAATGCGTTTTTCTTCAATTTTCACCACGCGCCCACGGCGTCCGGCAAGGCAGAAGCGTCCGTCGTCGCCAAAGCGCAGCACATCGTCAAGCAGCAGGCCGTCAGGATCGGCGATCAGGGGGGATCTCACGCGGAAGGCGTCGCCCTCCGGCGTGATGTGCACGCCGGGGAAGGGGAGCCATGGGACGCTGTCCCGCTGGCGGTGACGCCAGGCGAGGATCCCGGTTTCGGTGCTGCCGTATATTTCATCCGGCCAGATGCCGAGCCAGCGCTGTGAGCGGGTCACGTCGCACCAGGGCAGCATACCGCCGGCGGAGAGCAGCATCGCGAGCGGCGGCGGCGCCAGCTGGTGATCGAGACGCTTAAGGAACGCTGGGCTGCTGACGAAGAGATAGCGGTGGCGTGGGTTGAGCGCCGCCAGCTGTTCAGCGTAGTGCGTCATCGCGGCGTGCAGCGGCAGCCCCAGCGCCATCGGTAAAAAAATGCGGAAGGTCAGGCCGTAGAGGTGCTGGGGCACCACGGAGGCGACCACCCGGCAGCCGGCGAGGCGTTCGGCAAAGCGGGCGCCGAGCAGCGCGGCCTCAGCATCAAGGGCGGCGATGCGCTTCACCACCCGCTTAGGCTGCCCGGTAGAGCCGGAGGTGAACAGCGTCACCAGGGCATCGGCGGGTATGGGCGGTAGCGCGGCGGCGCAGGTGCGACCGTCGTCAGCCGAGTGAACCTGCAGGTGCGGGCCGCGCCAGTCCAGCGGGCTTTCGCTCAGTACGCCGTCGAACAGCGCGCGCTGTTCGTCCAGCAGCGAGGGGCGGCAGTGGCCGGGGATCACCGGGGTTTTCCCCGCGTGTAGCGTCGCCAGCAGCGCCACGATAAACAGATAGCTGTTCTCAAAGCACAGCGCCCAGCGCTGGCCCTCTTGCTCTCGCAGGGGCGCGAGTAGCGCGGCAACATCGTAGCGCAGCTGGCCCAGCGTCCAGCTGCGATCGCCAAGCCAGGCGATGACGGTTTCGTCACTGCGCGGGGCACTGAGCCACTGCGACAGGGGAAGCGTCTGATTCATGGTGTATCTCGTTTCATGACCCGGCGGCGAACCAGCCATTCGCCGACCATCAGTGTGCCCATCAACAGATAGGAGACCATACCGTTCCAGGTGGTCCACATCCGCATATCGCCATGCAGGGCAGTAAAGAGCGCGATAGTGCCGTTAACGAGGAAGAAGAGGCACCAGACCTGCGTCACGCGGCGAGTGTAGCGGACACCCTGCGGCGGAAGATCGGGGGGGCGCAGACGCGCCAGCCGCTCGACGAGCGGCATGGCGCTCCACAGGGAGCCGGCGAAGACGCTGAGCATTACCGTGTTGACGACCACCGGATAAAACAGCAGCAGCTGGTGGGTTTTCAGCAGCGCGCTGGTTACGCACAGCACAATCCCCGCCAGCGCCACGCTCTGCATGACAAAGCGCATCGGCCCGGCGCTTTGTCGCGCCTGGCGTAGGCGTAAAACCAGCAGCAGTGCCAATATCGGCAGCAGCCAGCGCAGAGCGTTATGCGCCAGCCCAAACCAGATAATAAAGGGCCAGGCCAGCAGCAGCGCGCCGGTCGCTACCTGAACGACAGGTAGCCCTCTGAAGCCTCGCATGGGGTTAGGCGTCTTGCATCAGGCGCTCTACGGCGTCGACGACATCCTGCACCGTACGTACGGCTTTGAACTCTTCCGGCTTGATTTTCTTGCCGGTTTTCTTCTGCAGATGCACTATCATGTCGACGGCATCGATGCTGTCCAGCTCCAGATCCTCATACAGGCGCGCCTCGGGCGTGATGTCCTCCGGGGCGATTTCAAACAGTTTCGTGAGAAGCGTGGAGACTTCTTGGTAGATAGCGTGTTGTTCTGTCATAGCGGGCTCGTTATCAGGCGCGTTGTGAGTGAATAAAAGCGGCCAGCGTCGCCACGGAGTAGAAGTGCTGACGCATCTCTTCACTCTCGGCGGACAAGATGATGCCGTACTGATTTTTCACCGCCAGACCCAGCTCTAATGCGTCGATAGAGTCCAGACCTAATCCATCCCCGAACAGCGCGGCATCGGTGTCGATGTCATCGGTGCTCAGCTCGTCCAGATTTAACGTGTTAATAATGAGATTTTTAATTTCAAGGTAAAGCTCTTGCATCATTAATTCCTGAAAGAGGTGTTTCAACGTTTTGTAATTTATTTAAAAGATGCCGGTTAAGCTGCCTTGCCGCCAGCGCCGGTTCTTGTGTTTTCGCGTCATAATAATCGGTAATGGAGAGCCGTTCACCCACCGTGACGGTAAACCGCGGTTTGGCGGGGGGCACGTTATACCATTTGCTCTGTTTATCGAGTAGGCGCTCACTACAGCGAATCGTCACAATGCGCAGATCGCATTGACAGCGCACGGCGATATTGGCCGCGCCGCGCTGCAGCGACATGCTTTCCCCAGGACGGGTACGGGTGCCCTCCGGGAAAATGAGGAGGGTGTCGCCCTGCGCCAGACGCCGTTGGCTTTGCGGCAGCAGGGCGTCAGCCTGGCTGTTGACCAGGTAGTCCGCGGCGCGGATCACACCGCTGATGAAGGGGTTCTTCAACAGGGCGCTCTTAACCAAACAGTCGGTTTCCGGCATCACGGAGGCGATCAGCACGTAATCGATCAGCGTGGGGTGGTTCGCCACCACCAGACAGCCTTGATCCTGACGCAGCAGCGCGGCTCCCTCGATGTGGTAATCCAGCGCCCCGGTGAGCTTCGCTACCCGCAGAAAGAAGCGGAAACTGAGGGAGATGCTGCGCCGGGCAATGCGTCGACGGGTATTATTGTGGCGCACCGCGAGTAACAGGAGGTTAAACCAGACCAGCGACAGCAGCAAACCGCCCACGCCAAACAGCGCGAAGCACATTCCGGTCATCAGCAGACGCCAGCATTGACTGAGGCGAGCGATGAAACTCATTGCGCGCGGCTCCAGCGCCACTGCCGGTGGTCGCCGGCCAGCGTAAAGTGTGGGGCATCATTTAGCACATGCTGTAAAAACAGCAGGCTTTGCGGCAGCGCCGTCTCTGGGCTTTCGTCTGCGCGCTGCGAACTGCAGCGCAGCGTATCACCGGCTTCAAACACCAGCGCGACGGCGTAGGCCCAGGTCGGCATCGCTTCCGGCAGATGCGGGTGGTAAAACGCCGGTAAATTACCGTCAAAATCGACCATCAGCACGCGCTGATAGCCCGCCTGCAGCAGGCAGATGACCTCGCACAGCCCCTGCTGAAAAGTATCACGCCCCGCCGACAGCGATGAGGAGACCACCGGCTGCTTCGCCGCGATGGTCAGGTTGCCGACCGCGGCGTTGTGTACCGACATGGTGAAATCGGTGGGCGAGACCGCCTGGTCGGTCGCCAGCGCCTGCAGGATTCGGTAGTTGCGCTCCAGCTCCCCATGGCGGCTGGTGTAGAGCACCGCGTCGATGGCATGCCGGCGCAGCATGGCCAGACCGCACTCGACGGCGAGTTTGCTGCCGGAGTTCAGTCGTCGGGCGGTCATCATCGGTAATTCAGTCAGTTTTGCCTGAGTCGCGCGGGGATCGATGGCAAAGGGCTGCCGTGACCACTGCTGCCACTGTGACGTTTCGCTCAGTCCAGGCGCTCTCGCCTGCCAGTCGATAAGGTTTAATGCAAATTTCATCAACGCATGTCCGCGGTAGGTCGCGACCAACGCAGCGTTAACGCTGACGCTGAAAGCCGCCGAATATTAACGTTTCTCGCATATTAATAAAGTATGCCCAACGCCGAGATTATCGAGGCGCTGTTCTACCCGGAAACCGGCTATCTCCAGGTAGTGATAAAACTTTTCAACGCTGTAAAAGCGGCTATTGCCATTGGCCAGGCAGGTAAAATAGAGCGATGAGGCGTTTAGGCTAAACGCGGCCGCTTCAAATCGCTGTGCATCCCAGAAGAGCTCCATGATGCACAGCCGGGCTCCGGGTTTCATCACGGCGGCCATACGCGTCAGCATGGCGATAATCTGTTGCGGAGAGAAGCAGTCGAGGAACTGGCTCATCCACCAGATATCGGCCTCGCCGGGGAGCGGCGCATCGCTAAGCATATCCACGGCGTGAAAGCGAATGCGATGTGATAATCCTGCCTCTTTAACATGCTGGCGGGCAAGCGCAATTTGCGGAGGTAGGTCGAGGATCGTTATCGCGACGTTTTCGTCGTATTGGCAGCAGCGCAGTGCCCACTTACCGGTATTTCCGCCGACATCGTACAGGACTGCGGGCTGACTTGCGAAAATATGCGGTAGGGCAGCGTTAAATGCGACGTCAGAATAGTAGTGATCGAAGGCAAACCAGCTTTCTCGCGCCGGGGACGGTAGCTCCGACAGCACCGGGTAGATGGTCTCCGCGTCGCTGAAGACTTTGAGCCCGGAGGGCTTCTCCGTCTTTAAGGCCTCTTCAAGGAAAAACAGCCCCTGATAGCAGACGTCCTGAGTGAAATCCATATTCACGCGCGTCATGGCGTCGTGCAGCAGGAAATGCCCTACTTTCGACAGATAGTAGCGTTCATCTTTGCTGGTGACGATGCGGCCACTGAGCCCCATATCAAGCAGGACACTCACCGCATATTCGCTCAGCGCGCCGTTAGTCACGATGTCGTCGAGCGTTGCCCCCTGCTTTCCTTGCCGATCAAGATAGGCTAATACCCCGGCATTTCGCAGATTGAGTGCGGTTTGAAATAGCATCGGGGCAAATGCAATGCGCTGCGCTTCCGTGATGGCATCAAGGGCGCTGAGAGAGTCCTTATCGTACATAATATAGGTAGCTTATCCTGGGCAAAAAAATCATTAGGCCATTGCTGGCCCAACGTTAGTGCGCATTATTGAACCGCGCCGGAGGCGAGATTGAGCTGAATATCTTTATTGAGGTTATGCACCCAGCGGTTATAGGTTTTGTGAATTTTACCGCCAGAGGCCTTTAGGTTGAGGCTGCTGTCATATTGGATGCTATAGCCGGTGGCCGAATAGGTGATGCGCACTTCGGCAACGTGACCGCGGTTTTGTTGGCGTGCATTAATTACGCCCGGACCCGCCGCAGTCATGACCCACTGACGCTGTACGCCCGCTTTAAGAATGGCATTTTTAACCTGAGCTTCGGTATGACCGGCGCTGACGGTTGACCGTACGTTATCAATCGGTACGGTGCGCGCGCAGCCGGCCAACGCTCCCACGACCGCGAATGCGGCTAACCACTTAACTATTTTTTTCATATATACTCCGGTTTTGTAATATAAATTCTAATAACATATATTGTATCATTTTAATGTAAATGAAAACAAATATTAATACCAATAAATATCTTATTTTTCAGAATTGGGATTACTCCCAAGGTTATATAGTCATTAATAATGCGTTTCTATAAATGTATTGATGAGATTGCTGTCGGGCCTAATGACGCCTCCGCGGTGGGAGATATTAACCAGATGATATAATTTGATTTCCAGAGGGTTAATGCCGCGTGGATCGTCGATGCTCTCCCCCAAGGTTTTTTATTTTTTTGATATCGGAAAGTGTAATCTCATCGCATATTGCTTTCTGGCTGAAATATAAGGCTTCAAATATTCCCGCATTGCAGAAGGGATCGTTGGCGATAGGTGCGGCGGTGAGGGACCTCAGCACGCGATGGGGAGGGGATTCGATGCATCGGGCTGCACGCCTATAATCCCTGCTGGGAACGGTGGCGTAGTGGCGCGCCTGGAGAGGTTCGTGAAACGCTGGACTACGGCAGCGATCGGGCGTTACTGGGGCATCCTAGCGTCAACACCGGCGGTGTGCTGCGATCCCGACAGCGGGGGATTCGGTACGATGTCGATGCCTTGGTGCATCGTGTCGATGAGATGCTATCTCAGGCGAAGAGTCGTGGCCGTAACGGTCTAAAGCACCGCAGCAGGACGTGACGTCGCTGGCGTTAGAGCGCCTCCATGCGCCCGGTTCGCGAGTGGGCCTCGTTGGCTCGGTATTCTGTTCTCCTTTATTTATTCGCCTTGCGTTAGCTGAATATCGGCAATAGGTTGAGCGCCTTGCCGAACCAGCAGGCGATGACCAGCAGGCCAAACAGGATCACTAGCACGGGGATTACTTTGCCACCCCAGACGGTAAACTGCTGTTGAGGGAATTTCTGGCGTGATTTCAGCCCGAGGATGGCTGGCACGATGACCGCCCAGATGGTGGCGCATAGCCCGGCGCCGCCGATCCCATAGAGGAAGCCGTTGGGGAACAGCAGATAGAGCAGCGCCGGGGGTATGAAGGTCAACAACACCGTCTTGAGGCGGCCGACAGACGAGTTGTCGATGTTAAACAGATCGGCCAGGTAGTCGAACAGCCCCAGGGTGACGCCGAAGAAGGAGCTGGCGACGGCAAGGTTAGAGAACACCAGCAGAAAGAACTCGATCACCCGGCCCGGCGTGGTGCCGATGAAGGATTTCACCAGCGAGTCGACGTTGCCGCCCGCGGCGATGATATCTTTAAACGCCTCGCGCGGGATGTTGCCCATGGTGCAATACAGCCAGAACAGGTAGATCACCAACGCCAGGAGCGAGCCGAAGACCAGGCTTTTGATCAGCTTATCCTTGCGCTTGCCATAGCAGATGATCAGGCTGGGAATATTGCCGTGGAAACCAAACGAGGCGAGGCAGACCGGCAGCGCCATAAAGATATAGGGGAAGTAATCGTTGTGCTGTCCCACTCCGGCGGTCGCGTCGGTGAGGGTGGCGTAGTCGACGCGGAAGAAAAACGAGCCGAAGACGATGACGAAGGCGAGGATCTTGATGCCGAGAAAGAGTGAGGTGATCCGGCTGGCCGCCAATGAGCTGAACCAGAGTACCGCACCAACGAACAACGCCGTGGCGATGCCGACCAGGCGAGGATTAACCTGATGGCCCAGCTGCATGGCGATGGTTTCGCTGAGGATCGCGCCGTTGGCGGAGATATAGGCATAGGTCAGAATATACAGGACGAAGGCAACGGTGATGCCGTTAATGATATTCCAGGTGTTGCCGAGGAGATCTTTGGTGATGGTATTGAAACTGGAGCCGATAGGGTAATTTAAATTCGCCTCGAGTAATAAGAGTCCAGAGTGTAGCATGGAAAACCAGGTGATGATTAAAATAAAGGCGCCCCAAAAAAACCAACTGCCGGCCAAATCGACGGGTAAGGCAAACATTCCGCCGCCGATGACGGTGCCGGCGATAACCATAATGCCCCAAAATGCAGAATGCTTGTTTTTAAACTCCGGCTCCATAAGATTCTCCTCTTATTCAGAGCGTGATGATTTCTTGTTGGCGGAGAAGAGCCTGCGCATGGTGCGCAGGCGCCTATTTTTGGTTTAGACTTCTTTTAATTTGGCGGTGAAGTGGCGGAGTACCTTCGGCTCGTAAATAAATTCCAGTCCTTTAATATTTTTGGCGCTCAGCTTGATCTGTTGGAATGCCTCGATAATAAAGTCCATGTGCGTCTGGGTATAGGTGGCGCGCGGAATGGTCAGGCGCAGCAGCTCGGCGGGGCAGGGCAGCTGTTTACCGGTTTTCGGGTCGCGACCGAGTAAGAAGGAGCCGATTTCGACGGCTCGGATGCCCGCAACCTTATACAGTTCACAGGCCAGTGCCTGGGCCGGGAACTGCTCGGCGGGGATATGCGGTAACAGCTTACCGGCATCGACGAAGGCGGCGTGGCCCCCAGCCTGCTGGCAGGTGATGCCGATCGCCTCCAGCCCATCGACCAGGTATTGCACCTGGGTGATGCGGTAGGCCAGCCAGTCCTGGTTCATGCCATCGTGTAGTCCGACGGCCAGGCGCTCCATGGCGCCGCCCTCCAGGCCGCCATAGGTCGGAAAGCCCTCTTGCACCACACACAGCGTGCGGCATTCGGTGTAGACGTCGAAGAAGCGCTCATCTTTAAAGCACAGCAGGCCGCCCATCGGCACCATGGCGTCTTTCTTCGCCGACATGGCGAGCATATCGGCAAACTTGTAGGTTTCGCGGGTGATCGCTTCAATGCTCCAGTCGCGGTATTCCGCCTCGCGTTGCTGAATGAAGTAGGCGTTTTCGGCGAAGCGGGCGGAGTCCATTACCACCGGAATATCGTATTTCTGCGCGATGGCGTACATCGCCTTTAGGTTAGCGATGGAGACCGGCTGGCCGCCCGCCGAGTTACAGGTGATCGTCGCCACGATATACGGCACGTTGTTGGCCCCGACCTCGCGGATGCTTTGCTCCAGCTTATCGATGTCGAAGTTACCTTTAAAGTCATGGCGTGCGGCGGTATCGAAGGCCTCTTCGATATAGACGTTGCGGATGGTGCAGCCGTTGATCTGGCTATGACCCTGGGTGGTATCGAAGAAATAGTTGGAGAAGGCCACCATCTTGTTTCTATCCAATCCCTTCTCTTGCTCACGCTTCTTGATCAGCACCGGAATATAAATTTGCTCGGCACCGCGCCCCTGATGGGTGGGAATGGTGTATTGATAGCCAAAGATCTGCTTAACGGCGTCGACCAGCGCGTAGTAGCTACGGCTGCCGCTGTATGCCTCGTCGCCGCGCATCATCGCGGCCTGCATATTCTGCGTGACGGCGCCGGTGCCGCTGTCGGTCAGCAGATCGATAAATACGTCTTCGCTATCCAGCAGGAAAGGGTTCATCCCCGATGCGGCGATCGCCTGCTCGCGATGTTCGCGGGTCGTTCTTTTTACCGGCTCAATAACGCGAATACGGAACGGTTCTGGTAAATGTTTAAAGTTATCCATTGTGCTCACCCTTTTAAATATACAGGTAGGGAGTATTCTTTACCGATGGCAAAGAACACTGTAGATAAATAAAATATATGGCGGCGCTGAGCGGGCATAATCAAATAATTATGCCGTGGCGTGCGTTCGCGAACGGTCAATCCCGCAAGGGCGTTATCCTATGCGAGTTTGCCAAAGGTGTAAGTATGGGGGGTTAAGAAAAGAATTCGACGAGGATGATGTCGAGATTAAACCACTTGCTAGGAATATTTGTGTCACATAGTTTTTTCATGATATGCAAACATCCTTAGTGAACGTTGTGACTATAAAATGCACACAGCCGGTTTTTTTGTCTATTGCTATAGTATTTAATTGTGATGGAATTCACGCGTCATAATTTAACTCAATCATTTTCCAGACAAAGCCGCTGCTGTGGCTATCGTTGGCATGACGGGGTAATGCCAGGGATGATAATCATCGGTAGAAAGCGGCGGCGGATATGACGCCGCGTCGCCCACCGCGCGTATCATGTCACGCCAGTTTTTTAACGGTCGGGCACGGCGTGGATCCTGCTGGCGCCGCCGCCGGTATTGCTCCGGGGGAGATCTCGACCACGCGAGCCCACTCGTCGGCGTTGCGCTCGTCTGCTGGCGTGGACGTCGACGCGCATCGTGGTGAGCGCGGCGGCGCTCTGCTTGGCCGCGGCGGCGGGTCTTAGCGCTCCGCTCCCCGCTGCGCCTGCTGCTGTAGCCAGCCGATAAAGGCGTCGATTTTGGGCCACTGGCGGCCCGGTAGGGTGGTGGCATAGTAGTGCTGATGGCACTGCAGCGCCATTTGGCCGAAGGGGGCGATCAGCTCGCCGCTGTCGAGCCGCTTTTGCACCAGCCGCTTACGCCCCATGGCCACCCCAATATGGTTCATCGCGGCGATGACCGCCAGATCTGAACGGTCGAATCCAATGCCGGCGGCGGGCGGCAGGGGGACGGCAAAATGCTGCGCCCAGCCGAACCACTCATCGGTACCGGAGTCGTTGCTCCAGGCCTGCCTGTCGTGCAGCAGCGTACAGTGCTGCAGATGGTGCGGCGCGTTCAGCAGGTTAAAACGGTGGGCGTAGTCGGCGCTGCAGACGGGGAGGATGGCCTCATCCATCAGGATATGGTGGCTGAGCTGTGCCGAGGGGGCATCGTCAAAATAGATGGCGACATCCACCCCCGACCACTGCAGGTTGACGTTGTCATTGCCGGTCAGGATCGTCAGCGAAATCGACGGGTAGCGCTGGGCAAAGTCACCCAGGGCGGGCACCAGCCAACACTGCGCAATGGAGGGGCGGGAGTAGACCGTCAGGGTGCCGGAAAGACGCTGGTTTTTGATGTCCAGAAGCTCCTGATTCAGGACATCCAGCGATGACTTTAGCGCCCAGTATACCCGCTTGCCCTCCGGCGTCAGCTCGACCTTTCGGTGCGAGCGCACGAACAGCAGAATGGCCAGATCGGCCTCCAGCTGGGTGATCTGATGGCTGATAGCGCTGGGGCTCAAGGAGAGCTCGGCGGCGGCCAGGGCGAAGGACTGGTGGCGGGCGGCGACCTCAAAGGTATGGAGCTTGGCAAGCTGCCAGCCGTTAAGGGGGCGGTTTCTGACTTCTCGTAGCGATTCCATGGCGTCATCGGAGTGGGAGTAAGGGGGGAGAGTGTAAAGAAATCCGCTGCATATTTCATCATATTGATGAGAATTTCTGACTTATTTTCTATTCTCGGCGTTTTATTTGATGCCGGTCACGCCATTGCATCTATTTTTCTCATGTGAGTCGCCAATTATATCGTTTGTCAGCCCATGCGGTTTCTTTGTTCAATAGCACTGGGTTAATTACAGGGTAAGGTGAGATATGCACTCGCAAATTTGGGTTGTGGGCACGCTGCTGATCAGCATCGTGTTAATCGTACTGACTATCATAAAATGTAAACTGCACCCGTTTCTGGCCTTGCTGCTGGCCAGTTTCTTTGTCGGCACCATGATGGGAATGGGGCCGCTGGATATGGTTAACGCCATTGAGAGCGGCATTGGCAGCACGCTGGGGTTCCTGGCGGCGGTGATCGGTCTGGGCACCATCCTGGGCAAGATGATGGAGATCTCCGGGGCGGCAGAGCGTATCGGCATCACCCTGCAGCGCTGCCGCTGGCTCTCTACCGATGTCATTATGGTGCTGGTGGGGCTGATCTGCGGCATTACGCTGTTTGTGGAAGTGGGCGTGGTGCTGCTGATCCCGCTGGCGTTCTCCATTGCTAAGAAGACCAACACCTCACTGCTGAAGCTGGCGATCCCGCTGTGTACCGCGCTGATGGCCGTGCACTGCGTGGTACCGCCGCATCCGGCGGCGCTGTTTGTGGTGAATAAGCTGGGCGCGGATATCGGCACGGTGATCGTTTATGGTCTGCTGGTCGGCTTAATCGCCTCGTTAGTCGGCGGGCCGCTGTTCCTGAAGCTGGTCGGCCATCGCCTGCCGTTTAAGGCGATCCCGGCAGAGTTTGCCGATCTGCAGGTACGCGATGAAAAGACGCTGCCTTCGCTGGGCGCCACGCTGTTTACCGTATTACTGCCGATTGCGCTGATGCTGGTAAAAACCCTGGCCGAGCTGAATATGGCGAAGGAGGGCTCGCTGTATACGCTGCTGGAGTTTATCGGTAATCCGATAACCGCCATGTTTATCGCTGTCTTTGTCGCCTATTACATTCTGGGGCTGCGTCAGCATATGGGGATGGGGACGCTGTTGACCCAAACCGAAAATGGCTTCGGCTCTATTGCCAATATCCTGCTGATTATTGGCGCAGGCGGTGCGTTTAACGCTATTTTAAAAAGCAGCGGCTTGGCAGATAGCCTGGCGCTGATCCTCTCTAACCTGCATATGCACCCGATTTTGCTGGCCTGGCTGGTCGCGCTGATCCTGCATGCGGCGGTGGGGTCGGCGACGGTGGCGATGATGGGGGCCACGGCGATTGTCGCGCCGATGCTGCCGCTGTATCCCAATGTCAGCCCTGAAATCATCGCGATCGCCATCGGCTCCGGCGCAATTGGCTGCACTATCGTCACGGACTCGCTGTTCTGGCTGGTGAAGCAGTACTGCGGAGCAACGCTGAACGAGACCTTCAAATACTATACGACCGCAACCTTTATTGCGTCGATTATTGCCCTGGCAAGCACTTTCTTGCTCTCTTTCATTATCTAAGTATCAAGAGACGTATGATGACGAACATTAATATGACCTCATTTATTGCCCAGTATCCGCTGGTGGCCGATCTGGTGAATTTACAGGAAACCGTCTGGTTTAACCCGGCGACGACGACGCTGGCGGAAGGGCTCCCCTATGTTGGTCTGACGGCGCAGGATGTGCAGGATGCCCACGATCGCCTGGCCCGCTTTGCCCCTTATCTGGCCAAGGCGTTTCCGGAGACGGCGGCGACCAACGGTATCATTGAGTCCGAGCTGGCGGCGATCCCGGCCATGCAGCGGCGTTTGGCGCAGGAGTACGGCCAGCCGATCGGCGGTCAGCTGCTGCTGAAAAAAGACAGCCATCTGCCGATCTCCGGCTCCATTAAAGCCCGCGGCGGGATCTATGAGGTGCTGGCGCACGCAGAGAAACTGGCGCTGGAGGCCGGTCTCCTGACGACGGATCAGGACTACAGCGTCCTGCTCACCCCGGAGTTTAAACGCTTCTTTAGCCAGTACAGCATCGCCGTTGGTTCCACCGGTAATCTGGGGATGTCTATCGGTATTATGAGCGCCAGCCTGGGCTTTAAGGTTACCGTTCATATGTCGGCCGATGCCCGTGAGTGGAAGAAGGCCAAGCTGCGCAGCCACGGCGTGACGGTGGTGGAGTATGAAGAGGACTACGGCGTGGCGGTAGAGCAGGGGCGTAAGGCGGCGGAGTCCGATGCCAACTGCTTCTTTATTGACGATGAGAACTCCCGCACCCTGTTTTTGGGCTACGCGGTGGCCGGCGAGCGGCTGAAGGCGCAGTTCGCCGCGCAGGGGCGTACGATCGATGCCGATCACCCGCTGTTCGTCTACCTGCCGTGCGGCGTCGGCGGCGGCCCCGGTGGGGTTGCATTTGGCCTGAAGCTGGCCTTCGGCGACAACGTACACTGCTTCTTTGCCGAGCCGACCCACTCTCCCTGCATGCTGCTGGGGGTGTATACCGGTCTGCACGACGCCATCGCCGTACAGGATCTGGGGATCGATAACCTGACGGCGGCGGATGGACTGGCGGTTGGCCGCGCCTCCGGCTTTGTGGGGCGGGCCATGGAGCGCCTGCTGGACGGCTGCTATACGCTTGACGATCAGAGCCTGTACAACATGCTGGGCTGGCTGGCACAGGAGGAGGGCATTCGCCTGGAGCCCTCGGCGCTGGCCGGTATGGCGGGCCCTGGCCATGTCTGTGCCTCTGCAGAGTACTCGCAGATGCACCGCTTCAGCGAGCAGCAGCTGGCGCAGGCGACCCATCTGGTATGGGCGACCGGCGGCGGCATGGTGCCTGAAAACGAGATGGCGCAGTACCTGGCCAAGGGGCGCTAACGGCGCAGCGGCCGCCCGGGACGTAGCATCACCGGGCGGTCGTTGGCGGGCGCGTTCCCCCGCGCGGGGATCGCATTATGCTCAGGCGCAGGGCATGGAGCCTGCGCCGCTATTCGCTCACGATCAGTGCAGCTGCGGCTCAACGGTGAGCGAGCAGCCATCGTTGGCGCTGGACGCATCTTTATCTGAAACGCTGGTTTCACAGCTCTGTGGGTTACTCTCCCCCTGCATACTGTCCGTGGGCGCAGTGGCGCAGCCGTTGAGGAGTAAAAATAGCGTGGATAGAAGAAGAGATCGCATATTGCTCTTTGCTCCCTTTAGGCGTTTGGATTGACTCCGTTCAGTATAGACGGTGATTATTCCGCTTGCGTAGGCGCGCTGTTTTCACGTGGGGCGCTGACGCCCCGCCTTTTTCTGTGACGGCCTCGTCATGGGCGTTACCTCGACCGGGAATGAGTATGACGATTAACTCCGTGCTCCCCGCACTAATCGGTTCCTTCTCGTCTCGCCTCTTTATTTATCTACTGATCATCCTATCCATAAAGAATAATCATCGGTGTTTTAATTCCTATAGCTAATACGCTAGGGAATAGCGATACCGATTACTCAACGACAATACAACCGACCCCCTTTTTAGGGCGATAACTTATAACGTTTTGTTTAAGGATTTAACTTTTCGCCGTGGGGTAGACTGCCATCATTCCCCTACATGCAGGAGTGACTGGATGAACGGCGCAAAGGTAGTGAATGTCCATCCGCTATGGCTACGGCTGTGCCACTGGATCAATGCCGTCGCCATCTTTTTAATGATCCTGAGCGGCTGGCGGATTTATGACGCCTCGCCGCTGTTTGATTTCTCTTTTCCCAAGCAATACACCCTGGGGGGATGGCTGGGCGGCGCCCTACAGTGGCACTTTGCCGCCATGTGGCTGTTTGCTGTCAATGGCGCGGTGTATCTGGCTATCAACATTATTGGCGGCCGTTTTCGTCGGCGCTTTTGGCCGATATCGCTGCGGCAGCTGGGGCACGATATCGCAGATGCGCTGCGCGGTCGCTTGGCCCATGACGATCCGCACCACTATAACGCGGTGCAGAAGTGCGCCTATCTGTCGGCCATCTGCGCCGCCATCGTGCTGCTGCTTTCCGGTCTGGTGCTGTGGAAGTCGGTGCAGTTTCCGCTGCTGCGAGAGCTGCTGGGCGGCTATGAAGCGGCGCGCTATATCCACTTTTATGCCATGGCATTCGTGTGCGCCTTTCTCGTGGTGCACGTGGTGATGGTGGCGCTGGTGCCTAAAACGTTGCTGGCGATGTTACGCGGACGCTAAGGAGCGACGATGAAGAAGAGCAACATCGACTTATCCACCGGCGATGGTCAGGCGCTGGTGCAGGAGGCGCAGCGTCTGGTTGCCCGTCGCCTGAGCGGCTCGTCGCGCCGCCGTTTTTTACAGCAAGGCCTGACGCTGGGCGGTATCGCCATGCTGACCGGGTGCGATCTCAGCGACAATCCCGACGTGGAGAGCGTACTTAACCGTATGTCTCGGTTTAACGATCGGGTGCAGGGTTGGCTGTTCAGCGGGCAGCGCCTGGCGCCGGAGTATACGCAGCGCGAGATCACGCGCCCCTTTCCCTTTAATGCGTTTTACGGGGAGGAGGATATTCCCGACATCGTGGGAGATGACTATCGGCTCGAGGTTCGCGGGCTGGTGCGGGACACCCGCAGCTGGCGCCTGGCGGAGCTGTATCAGCTGACGCAGCATGAGCAGATTACCCGCCATATCTGCGTTGAGGGGTGGAGCGCCATCGGGCGCTGGGGCGGCGTGCGCTTCGCTGACTTTCTGCGGCTGATCGGCGCCCAGACCCAGGCGAAATACGTTAGCTTTCGCTGCGCTGATGACTATTACACCAGCATTGACATGGCGAGCGCGCTGCACCCACAGACCATTATGGCGCTCTCTTGGGATGGGCAGCGGCTGCCGCCGGAGTATGGCTATCCGATGAAGCTGCGTATTCCGACCAAGCTGGGCTATAAAAATCCAAAGCATATCGTTTCCATAGAAATAACTAACCGATTCCCCGGTGGTTATTGGGAAGATCAGGGCTACAACTGGTTTGGCGGCAGCTGATCTTTTTAATGCAGTACTTTCTCAATAAGATAAGGATGGAAAAATGAAAAAGGTAATCGCAACGGTACTGGCCGGTTCTCTGATGATGGCATTCTCCGCAGCCTACGCCGCAGACAGCATGGCCAAAGATAATATGGGCCATGATGGCATGAAGAAAGAGAGCGCGATGTCCCATGATTCTATGGGGAAAGATGGCATGAAGAAGAAAAAAATGATGACCCATGACGGGATGGCGAAAGAGGGAATGTCCCACGACGCGATGGGTAAGGATGGTATGAAGAAAGATGGCATGAAGAAAGAGGGGATGAAAAAAGATAGCATGGCCAAGGATGAGATGAATAAAGGCATGTAATTCCGCGTCTGCGGCTTTATTTTGTCCTGTGTCTACTACGCCCTATCGCCGCTCCCCCCGGCAATAGGGCGTTTTTTATTGGACTATCTCACTGCGCCGCGGCGCTGGGGGATACCCAGCGCAGTTTGGCGGAGAATATTACGCGCGTTGGTACTGCTGTTGACCGGCAATATAGGTCTCTTTAATATTCTGTTTGCCCCCCATTATCATCAGCGCAAACAGCCTGTCTTCTAATGTGGTGGTATTCTCCATGCGCAGCTTTTGTATCTCATCGGTGTGCCAGTCGATCACCGTAAAGTCGGCGGTTTTCCCGCGGGTAAAATTCCCCACCTGTCCCTCAAGGCTGAGGGCAACGGCGCCACCGAGGGTCGCCAGATAAAATCCCATAAACGCGGACAGGGTGCCCCCCGATAGCTGGGTGATTTTATAGGCCTCGCTCAACGAGTCTAATTGACAGAAGCTGGTTCCTGCGCCGATATCGGTTCCCAACCCCACCCGAATATGATGATGCTGCGCCCGGGCTAGATTGAACAGGCCGCTGCCCAAAAATAGATTGGAGGTCGGGCAGAATGCGATGGCCGAGTCCGTTGCTGCGATGCCGTCCCACTCGGCGTCGCTGAGGTGGATGGCATGAGCGAATACCGACTTTTTCCCGGCGAGTCCATAGTGGCGGTAAACCTGGAAATAATTTTCCTGCTCGGGATACAGTTCGCCAACCCAGGCAATTTCACTGTGGTTTTCACAGAGGTGGGTGTGTACATAGGTATCGGGATATTTTTCTTTTAGCTTTCCGGCCAGGTGCAGCTGTTCGGGCGTAGAGGTCGGGGCAAAGCGCGGCGTAATCGCATACTTCAGTCGGCCTGTGTTATGCCATTTTTTTATCAACCGTTCGCTGTCCTGGTAGGCTGATTCAGCGGTGTCGAGCAGATAGTCGGGGGCGTTTCTATCCATCATGACCTTGCCGGAGATCAGCAGCATATTTTTGCTCAGCGCCTCCTCAAACAGCGCATCTACCGACTGCGGGTGTACGGTGCCAAAGACCAGGGCGGTCGTGGTGCCATTTCCCAGCAGCTCATTGACAAAAATATGCGCAATGCGTTGGGCATAGTCCGGATCGGCAAACTTTTTTTCGGTTGGAAACGTGTATTTCTCTAGCCACTCTAATAATTGTTCGCCATAGGCGCCGATCATTTCGCTCTGTGGATAGTGAATATGGGTATCGATAAACCCCGGGGTAATCAGACAGCCCGTTTTATCATCAATGTTTTTATAATTATGCTCATCGCTATGATGATAGGGACGGCACTCCACGACTTTACCCTCTTTAATAATAAGCAATCCATCCTCGATAAATTCGAATGAATCGCTGAGATTGTCTGTTTTTGCCGGATTACTAAAGAAATGGAGAAAACTAGAACGAATGGCTGATGTTGCTTGGTTCACAAGGATAGTCTCGTTATTGTTGGTAGAAACGTAAAATAATAGCATTGGTGGCAGGTGCGTTTATCTGAATCTATATTGTGTTGGCGTCTGGTTTATCTTTTATCGGTATGGATGGCGCAGGATCTATTTTTAGCGTGCGGCGCGATGATTTTCGATGCGGATATCAACGATGTCGGCGATATTGCCGTGTGGCAGAGTGTCGTCCAGGGAGATAAAAATAGATCAGGAGACGATACTATCGCTAAGGTTATGAATGGCGTCATCGAGCTGCAGACGATGGTCCGCGTCGTTAAAGCATGCGTCCGGCAGCAGCTGTATCAGTTTACCCAGCGATTGCAGGAGGCGATAGCGATCCAGCTCGGCCTGCGGCGGTAACATTTCGGCCAGGGTATCGGCGTTAAGCCAGATCTGCTCGATCAGCTGCACCACGAGCAGCATGAGGCCTTCGCCGCTAATGGCCGGCATGCCCAGCGCCGCGGCGGCGCGATCGCAATAATCCTCCAGGCCGAGCAGACGCAGCAGCTGGCGCAGATCGTCAATGACGGCGGCCAGATGGCTGCCGACGATCGGCTGGCCGCTAGCGGAAAGCGCATAGGCTAAGAGGTGTAGCATGGCGCGTATTTTTTTGTGGCGCTGCTGGCGCTCTCCTAACAGGTTCAGCCACTGGGAGATCTGGCGGCGCGGGGCCAGCGCACGGTGATAGAGCTGGAGCAGCTCTTGGCGCAGGCCCGGCGTTACGGCGCCGAACTCCAGCGTGGCAAACAGCGCGATGGCCGTTTGATCGTCTGCCATCAGGCTGGCCAGCGCCGCCTCCATTCTGCTGCGCAGTCTGGCACCCGGCTGGCGGTGGGCCAGCCAGGCGGCCAGATGCAGGGCGGCCGCGCCGGGCGCCGGATACTGCGCCTGTAGGGCGCTCAGTAGCTGAGGCGCGTGCTGCCAGGCGCTGTCGTCGTTCAGATCGCTGAGATCCTCCTCCGCAATCATGGCCACCTCCGCCACCAGCTTGTGCATGAGCACCCGATCACGGCTGCTTGAGTCATGCTCTTTGCCGTTGCGCAGCTCGCGCAGGCGTCCCCCCAGCGCAAAGCTCAGATCCTCCTGGGTCTCTTCTAAGGCATCGCTCTGACTTTCGCTCAGCTCCACCATCGCCTGTGCGATGACGGATGCGCCGTTCTCCGGGCCTGGCGCGGCGTGCGGTACGATCGTCTGCCGATCGGTGGGGGCCAGCGAGGCGGAGTGAATGTTAAGCATATTGCCTCCCGCAGGCGCTATCCCTGAGCAGCTGCAGCAGGCGCGACTGCTGGGCCTGGCTATCCAAGTGAATGCGCAGCAGCCCGTCATCCAGCCGCGCCTGCCCCTCCTGCAGGGTGGGATCGGCGGTGACGGCGATCCGTGGGCTGTCGGCCCAGGCGGCCTGGGCGTGCGTCATGGCCGAGGGCGGTACGCTCAGGGTGAGGCGTCCCTGGGCGAAGCGATGAATGACGAGCTGATTGATTCTCCGGATGAGCAGCGCATTTTGGTCCTGTTTACCCAAGAGCTCCTCGATGGCCTGCGCCGTCAGCTGACGCCAGCGCTGCGCTAGCTGGTCGGCCAGATGCTGCTCCAGCTCCTGCTCGTGACACAGCCACTGTACGGCGGCGGCGATGGCCTCCTCCTGCTTTTGCTGGGCCGAGCGCTCCCCCTCCCGCTGCGCCTGCTCCCGGATCTGCTGCGCCTGCGCTTTGGCCTGGGTCAGAAGATCGTCGGCCGCGGCCCGTATCGCACTGGCGTGCGCTTCGGCCTGGCGCAGCGATGCGGCGATGGCGCACTGCGCCTCCTCCCGCTCACGCAGGCGCTGGGCCGTGAGGTATCCGTGGCTCGGCAGGGCACCGGGTAGGGTGGTAAACGGAAGGTGCAGCGGATTGTTCATAGCCACCTCGCCAGCTTTTGCAGTATAGGGATGGGCGATCCCGCGGGGGCCGCGCCCTGCGACGGGGGGGCGTAGAGTCGGCAGGCGCGCAGCGCAGGATCCGGCGCCTGACTCAGCCAGGCGATACCGAGCTCCCTCGCCCGCTGACACAGTGACGCGGGCGGTAGGCTCTCTGGCGCGGCGCCATAGGGCAGCAGCACCTGTAGCTGCCCGATGCTGAGCGGATCCAACGCGTCGGAGAGCGTTTCTCGGTACGGCTTGAGCAGCAGCAGTCCCCCGGCCTCCAGGGCCCAGAGCCCCATGGCCAGCAGCAGCGTCGCGCGGCGCTCGGCGCTGGACAGCAGATCGCTGGATAGCGGGGTCAGCGCGGGCGGCAGGCCGTTTTGCCCCAGCCGCTGGCGTAGCAGCGTATCGAGCGCCGGCCGCGCCAGCGGGCTGTCACGGTAGATCGACTGCCAGCAGTGCAGCCCTAGCGCCCCCCACCATGCCGGATCGATGATGTGCCCAGGCTGGTGCCAGATCTGATACAGATGCTGCCGGGCGGGGGTCATGACGTACTCCTCCCTGGACGTCTCAGCCACAGGAACAGGCTAATGAGCAGGCCAAACAGGAGGGTGCAGGCCGCGGCGACCAGCGCCTCTCGGGGCAGCGGGTGGCCATACAGCGTGATTTTATGATCCTCTGCCGCGGCGATGGTCGGGGGCTGATAGCGGTATTCGGCCCGCTGCAGGGTCACGCTGATGCGATCCGGCGCGAGCCCAGGAATACCGTTGTGGATGAGGGCTCGGATCTCCGCCTCTCGGGCGGGGAGATTGATTTCGGGGCTGTATTTAATGAAGACCGCCGCGGAGGCCTGGGGCGGCGCCTCGCCGACGATGACGCGCGGCTCGGCTACCGAGACTTCGGCATTAATGACGCCATCCATGCTACCAAGCATCTTTTCAATTTGCTGGCTTTTAAGGTAGTTGAGTTTGGCTTCCTCCTGCTCGGGGGAGGTAACCAGCTGTCCGCTGGGAAATAGCTCCTGCATGGTGACGGTTTTACGGCGCGGCAGGCCGTTTTGGCGGAGCACCTCGACGGCATCGACAAAGCGCTCCCGCTCGACCAGCAGGGTCACCCCCTCTTTCTCCACCCGCTTATCGGCTGGAATGTTGTTGTAGATCAGCAGGGCCATCATCTGATTCGCCTCTTTTTCATCCAGCTTGCTGTACAGCTCGCTTTTGCATCCGCTCAGCAGGGGCAGCAGGCCGAAGATCAGTATCCAGGGAATAATTTTCATGACAGATTCACCAGCTTATTGATGGATTGGGCCACGGAACCCGCGACCTTGGCGGTCAGGTCGACCCCGACGGCCAGCTCATTCAGGGTGCCCTGGATCGCCAGCAGGGCATCCGGCGAATCGCCGGCCTGCGGCGCGTTCATCAGGGCGGCAAAGCGCTGCTGAGCGGGCAGGGGGACCGGATCGTTCACCTCGGGTGTTCCGCCGGTGAGCGCCTGTCCAATCGCGTTAAGGGCATCAACATTCATCGCGTTTTCTCCTGAGTGGTGGGGGTTAACAGCGCGCGCAGCGGCAGGCAGTCGTCCGGCGGTAACATCGCCAGACGGGCCGCGGCCGCCCGCTGGCGCCCCAGTCCGAAGAGCAGAATGGCTTCGCAGCGGGTAACCTGGTCGGGATCATCGAGCCAGTCGGGCAGCGCATTGAGAATGTCGTGCATTTCGGCCCGCATCCCGCAGTTAACGGCGGCAAAGCCCGCCTCTACGACGAGGCGAGGAACTGACAGCGTATCCATGGCATTACCCTATTTTGCTGATGATGCTCATCATCATGTCTTTGACGGTTTTCATGACCGAGCTTTGGTAGCCGATCATGACGGAGTACTGCTGCATGGCAAACTGGGCTTTCAGCATGGCCTGCGGATCGTTGTTGACATTGCCAGAGGTGATGACCGAGTGCGCATCGTTAGACATGCGGGAAACCTGATTGCCCAGCTGAGAGACGATATCCTCAATGTTCATATAGGCTCCTTACCGTGTTTAGCCGGCGCGGTGGTGAAGGCTGGCCCGACGCACTTCGCTCGGTGACTGACTAAAGTGACGCCGAAAGCAGTCAGAGAAGTGGGCGGCGTTACAGAATCCGGACTCCAGCGCGACGTCGATCACCTTTTTAGAGGTGGTTTCGAGTAGCTGGCGGGCATGGCCCAGACGCTGGCGCAGTAGCCAGCGTTTCGGCGCCATGCCGAACTTGTCGTTGAACAGCTGGTTGAACTTACGCTGCGACAGGCCGAAGAGATCGGCGTAGCGCGCGACCGGCCAGGGTTCGAGCCGATGGCGGTAGAGCGTGTCGAACAGGTCGGCATCGGCGGTTAACAGCGATCGCAGCAGGGTGGAGGTCCGTTGACACTCCAGGGTCAGGCTGTAGGCCAAGACCAGCCTGAGCATGGTTTCATCGTCGGCATCCGCGAGCCGCAGCAGCGTTTTCAGCAGGCCCGGCGCCATGGCGATGGGGAGCGGCTGAGGGGGCGCGACGGGGGCCGGGCCGCTGTACATCAGGTGCTGCAAATCGCGGCATATGCCGTGCAGCAGATTACACGGATAGCTAAATAGCCGAGTATGCCGGGTCGACGCGATGCCGGGAGGACGCGAGTCAGCGATCAGCAGCGCGCCGGGCTCCGGCAGGAGCGCGATGTTGTCTGGACCGGTGACGAGCAGTAGATGCAAATTGGGCATGAGGTGCTCCTGACTGAGGTACTAAGGCCATCATAGCGACCGGGTAAATTTCCCCTATCGGGTCATCACCTGAGTTCGCGGCAATCAGGTGCCTTGGTGCAGCGTCCACAGGGTGTCGATGACGCGTACCGCGGCCAGACACGACTGACGCTGACGCTCCAGGCGGGCGTACTCGTCGGCGCTGTGCGGCTGGCGCAGCTCAAGGGCCAAACGCCGCGCGGCCTCATTCAGGCAGTCGATCAGGCGTTGGCGCTGGTGTCCGCGCGGATCGTGGCGCAGCGAATCTTCAAGATGCGTTAGGGTGGGCATAGGGAGCCTCTCAACGGGAGTGTAGGGGGATAAAAATAAGGCGCAGTCGACCCGCCAGCGAGACGCCGCTGGCCGTAATCTGGACGATGCGCATGCCTTGGCTGAGCGGTGCGCCGGGGAGCAGCCGCATGCCGTTGCTCAGCTGCAGGTACAGGGCGTTGTCGGCGCCGCCGACGCCCGCGATCGGCGCGGGCAGGAGATCCTCGGCGTCGAACGCTCCCGCCATACCGATAAAGCGCAGGGGCAGCGTATCGCCCTCGCCCTGCTGGCCGAGGCGCTGGAGTAAATGGTTCAGGCGCGCCTGCTGCGGCGGCGCAAGGTGTCCCGACAGCAGCCAGGCGTGCTCGGTGCGCCGCGCGCTGATGCCCTCCAGCAGCCCCTCCGCGCGCAGGGCATTGATCAGCCTGGACAGGGTCTGGGCGCCGCTGTCCGTAAACTGCCAGCGTCCCAGCCCCGGCAGCCGATCCAGCGCCTGGGCCAGGGGCGCGCTATTGCCCTGAAAATCGCCGTCGATGGCGGCGTCGCCGTTATCCTGCAGCGTGATGATCATATTTTGGTAGCCATAGCTGTTCAGCAGCGCCCGCAGCGCCTGGCGCAGCGTATCGTTGCAGACGGCCTCCTGCTGCAGATGGATGCCGCTGGCCTGCAGTCGCTGACGCAGCGCCGCCAGCCGCCCGCTCTCCTGACAGTGGCCGCGCAGCAGCAGATCTCCGCTGCTTTGCCAGATGGCCTGTAGCCCCGGCTCATTTTGCAGCGCCTGCGGCAGCCATGCGCGCGGGGAGGGGGGCGTCGGCGCCGCGCTGGGCCAAAGGAGACCGATGATCCCAAGCGTCGGCAGCAGCGCGCCGAGAAGGAGATACAGCAGCGTGGTGCGGCGCCCGGTGCGGCGTTTGGCTATCTGCGGCAGCGGCGTATCGCTAGCGCCGTCGGTCAGCGCAAAGTGGATCCCGGCGAGATCGATCCCCTGATTTAACGGCAGGCGATCGCCGTGCCAGGGGCGGCCGCCAACCCAGCAGGCGGTAGGGGTAGCGAGGCTGACGCCCTGGGCGCTGACCGATAGTGAGGCGCTGCCGCCGCTTTCCAGCGCCAGGTGCAGATCGCTCTCTTCGCGTTCGCCAAGGGTAAACTCGCCTGCGGGCAGCCGCAGCGCCTGTCCCCGCAGGGGGCCATTGAGCAACGTAAGCTTGAAGCAGGTCTCCATAGTTACCTCACATCTGGCGGGGCTCGGCTTTAATCAGGAACAGACGTACAACGCTGTGTACCTTGCTATCGGTGCTGCGGAACAGCCCGCCGATCAGGGGAATGTCGCCCAGCAGCGGAATTTTGCGGACGCCCTGCGTGTTTTCATTCTGTACAAAGCCCCCCAGCAGCAGGGCCTGCCCTAGATTTAGCGTCGCCTGGGTGGCGATCTCCGCGTTTTGCACCTGGGGCAGGGACTCCGCCTGGCTGAGCGGCGCCCCCTGACGTCCATCCTCGATATTGAGGATCAGCAATATCTTATTCCCGCCGCGCTCCCGGATCAGGCGCGGCGTAACGCGCATCAGGGCCCCCGCGGTAATCGCCTCCAGCTTGGGGTTCTTCTCGCTTCTGAGCTTGGTATAGAACGTGATGCTGCGATCCAGCACCGCCTGCACATTGTCCAGCGTGACGACGGAGGGGCGTGAAACGATCTTGGCCTTGGACTGCTGCTCCAGGGCGGAGAGGCGCACCATAAAGCTGCCGGAGTTGGCGATCAGCGAGGAGAAGCTGTCGGCGTTGAGCCCGCCGCTGTTGTTGAAGCTGACCTGACCGCCGCCGATGCGCGCGGAGGCGGACCAGTCAATGCCCAGTTCGTTGATATCCCCGGCATCCACGTCGATGATGGTCACGGAGATCTCAATCAGGGTCGGGCGTTTGTCGAGCTGTTGGATAAGCTGGCGGTAGAGCGCCATATTCTGCTTGCGATCGCGGATTAATACCGCGTTTTGGCGCAGATCAGCCGAGAAGGTGGGCAGGCCGCTGCTATTGCTGGGGGGCGTGCCGCTCTTGCTGTCGGGCAGCGGCATGGCGTGCCCCTGCGCCATCTCACGCAGTACCGATACCAGCCCTGGGACGACGACGCTCTGGTTGCGGTAGGCGTAGCTGGTGTCGCTGGCGTTGGCATACTTGAGCGGGAACACGGCGACGGTTTCACGGTTTTGCTCCAGGTTAAGATCCTGCTCGTCCAGCTGTTTGGCCAGGGTCGTTACCTGGCTGAGACAGGCGGGAACACCGTTGACCTGTAGGGCGTTGGCGCTGGCGACCTGGCGGACCTGGCAGGCATAGCCGTCCAGCAGCCCGCTGCGCTGTAATAGGCGCTTGAGCACGGATCCCGCCAGATAGCTGGGCGCCAGCGTGGCCTGCTCCATCTCCTGCGCCTTATAGATATACAGCGTATTGCCATCGTAGTAGGGCAACAGTTGGTACAGCCGGCTTAGCTCGGCCAGTATCGTGCCGCGCGGCGTATCGCGAAGCTCGCCGGCGTAGGACTCCGTGATGCGGGGGCTCACCACCACCGGCACGCCGGAGTTGGCGCCGAGATCGCGCAGCACCGAGGCCAGCGTGGCGCTCTGGCTGGAGACGAAAAAGGGGGCGCCGCGCCAGGGGATGGGCTGAGCCAGGCTGGGGGCGGAAAACCCACCGCAGAGTAAGAGCAGCAGAACGAGAATTCTCATGCATACCTCCCAATGAACGGGCTTTCGGGATGCGTATCCCGAACCGCGGGCGCCAGTAGCCCCGCCATCGCCAGCTGCTGCTGCAGCAAAAGATCGAGCTCGGCCTCCGTCAGCGCCGGCGGATAGCGGCGCAGGAGCCAGAACTGCTCCTGTTCAACGTAGAGCGCATCGTCCAGCGTTTCCGGGCTCGCCGCCAGCAGCAGGCACGCCTGACTGGCCTGCGCCAGCGGCCACGCGATCGTTATCGCCACGCACATACCGCTGGCAAAATAGCGTCCTTTCAGACGCCGATCCTGCAGGGTGCCGGTGAGGCTCTGCTGCCCCTGGGACCAGTCGGCCTGGTTGAGGTACATTGCCAGCTGCTGCAGCGCCTGGCGGGGATTCAGTTTTCTGTTCATGTCATTAGGGTAAAGCGGCGGCGCCCCGCTGCGTATCGGGTGCATACCTGAATTGATGTGCGAGCGGCGCGCGGGCATACCGGCCGCAGGGGCGCCGCCGGTATGGGAGGAGGGGGTCAGGCAAAGCTGTAGCGTCGCGCCGGTGGCGCAGACTCGACGCCGTTTTGGCGGAGGGTTTGAATGAGAAACGCGCGGGTTTTCTCCAGCGTCGCCAGCTGCGCCGCGATCCGCCGTTCATCGGCATCGCGATCGACCGTCGGTTCGCTCTGGGCTATCTCTACGCGGCCCCAGGCCCTGCCGGCGTTGATCTCATGGCCGCGCTGAACGATGCCATGGTGCGTCTCATTGGTTTTAATCGCGCTCGCGCTGATCTCTATCATCGTTCTGCCCAAGGTCAGCGCCGGGATCGTGGTCTGCAGGGCGAGGGGGGCGGCGACGGGAAGGAATCCGCTGACGGCGACGGTGCTGACGGTAATGGCGCTGCGCGCCAGCAGCGAGCCATAGGCGGCGACCTGGCGGGCCCTTTCGTCGCTGGCGCCGCTGACTTTTCCCAGCCAGTGGATCGCGTTGCCGATAGCGTCGCTGCCCATGGCGAGCCCCTCGCCGCCATTTTTTTTGTGGTTCCAGTCATAGGCCGCGCAGGCGACGTCGCCGACGGCGATGGTGAACCCGATGCTGGCCAGCGCCAGCAGGGGGACGCCGGCGCCGGCGGTGAGCCCGGTGATCAGTGCGGCGGTGATCAGCACGGCGCTGGCCGCGACCAGGGTGAGCACTTTGGCGACAAAGCTGCGTTTCGCCATATCGACGCCGCAGGCCTTGGCCTTTTGCTCGGCCTCCTGCGCCTGTGCCCTGAGCTGGTCCAGGGGCGCTGAGGCCCCCGGCGCTCGGCTGCGCGGCGCCTCTATGCCCAGCAGGTCGCACTGGGTGCCGATCTCCCTGCGGCTTGGCGCGGGGCAAGGCCCCGGCGCCGCGGTGGGTGGCAGCGGTGCATCGGTGAAAACGCCGTTGATCATCATAGGCTCCTTAGGGTTGATTAAGCGTATCCAGCAGATCCTGTGCCCGCTGGCGCAGCAGTGTATAGCCTGGGTTGCCGTCGGCCTGGCCATAGCACAGCGCAATCGTGGCATCCAAGGCATCCATGGCGGCGTCCGGCTCCCTCAGCGCGAACAGGCACTCCGCCATGTGAAACGGGGTAAAGGGATCGTTCGCCCGCAGCGCGAGGGCGTAGCTAAAGAGGGTCAGCGCCTGGCGATACTCCTGCTGCTGCTGCAGCGCGCAGGCAAACGCGAAGGTGAAGCGTCGCTCCAGCGGCTGCTGTAGGGCGAGAAACGCGAATGTGGCCGTCGCCTCGCGAAGATCGCCGTCGTTCAGGGCCTGGCAGCCGCGCGCGTAGCCGGCCTCCATTTCATCCTGACTGGCGCCGCTGAGGGGGCGCTGTGTTTCCCTCCCCTCCAGCAGCGCCAGACAGCGACGCGCCACGTTTTCAGCCTGGGTGGAGAGCGGTGCGGACGTCATGGGGGTCTCCAAATGATATGATATATTATTACATTATCAGGGCGTGCGCCCCGGGGCTTTGGAAAAGCGGGGCGGCTTTGGCTTTTGGCATCGCGCCGTCGGGGCGCCGGCCGAGCGCCTCTGCAACAGCGCGCCGGTCGGCGTTGAGGTGGCGGTTAGCGGCAGCAATAGCGCAGCCACAGCGCATCATCCAGACGTAGGGGCTGTGCGCCTTCCGCCAGCATCACATCCGTCAGGCGTCGTCGCATCCTATCCAGCGCCCGATCGTGGGGCGCGGGCAGGATCATGGCATCGATATAGCGCAGCAGGGGCAGCGCGCCGATGAGGCGGCGCAGGAGTCCCATCAGGGCGATAACGGCCTGTCCATCGTCATTGCGGGCGGTAAAGTCACAGAGGATCAGACGCTCTCCCTCCTGCCGATAGGTGAGGTAAAAACGCGGGGTTTCGATGCGCTGTCCCATGAGAAACTCGCTCTCCAGGAAGTGCGCCGGCGCCGGGCGTAGCCCCTCTGCTATCATGAAACGGCTGACGTCATCCATCGTGCCTCCTTCAGGACATGCGTACGCTGCTGGCGATACGTTCGTGGGCCTGATTCAGGGTGGTCAGTATCTCGCGCAGATCGCCGGAGATCTTGAGCGCCTTTTCCAGCGTTTCATCCGCCCGCTTAAGCTGCTGCTCGGCCAGGCCGTGCTGATATTCGGACAGCGCCTGCTCCTCCTGCGACTGACGCGACATGTCATTGACATAGCCGACGCCGACAATCCCCTGCGTCATGCTGTTAACGCCGTTGCTAATGGTATGCGCCTCTTCTCCGAACGCCCCGCCAACGGTCTGGGCGATGCCGCCGAGGATTTGCGCGATAGCCTGGGCCTGCTTGGCCTGAAAGTCTTTATCGATGGCGTCCACGCGGGTGTCATACGCTGTTTTTTGCATCTTGAACGCGTTGCTTTGCTGTGTCTGTTGATACTGGCGCAGCACATCGCGCAGCTTCCCAAACAGCTCTCCAAGCTGAACCATCAGCTCATTCAGCTGGCCGATGGCGTCGCCGCCGCGATCCTGTGAAACGTAACGATGGCCGTCCGGTGGGGTAATGCCGTTAACACCGTGGCTGCCGCTGTCGATAGTCGTCATAGTCTGCTCCTTGGTTTAGGCGATATTGGCGGCGATGTTGCTGAGCATGGCGCCGCTCTTTTGCTGGGCATCCGCCGCCGCGGAGAGGGCTTTGCCCGCGCCGTCCATTAGGCTGCCGATATCCTCTTTGGCGCGTTTTTTGATTTTTTCAAACTCCTCCAGCATGAACTGCATAAAATCGGTCTCATTGATCAGCTGCTGGATGACCTTCTGGAGATCGGCCCGCTCCTTGGTGATAACGCCCTGGTAGACGCCGTTAACGCCCTGCAGGGTGCTACGGGTGGTCGACTTCGCATTGTTGGCCACGCTGTCGATACAGGCGCCGACGATGGCCTTGATGACCTCGCGCTGCACCTCTTTAACGACCTGCTTGCTCAGCTCCTTGGCCGACATTTCGACGCCGGATTGGAGCGCCTTTTTCGCGGCGGCCTCGACCGCCCGCGTGACCATTTGCTCAATAGCCTGCTTGCTGAACGCCTCCAGGAGATGTCCCTGGCCCAGGAAGCGACCGCTCTGCTCGGCCAGCGTACGGGTGACCTGATCGGCGACCTGTTCGGCAACCTGCTTGCCAATTTCCGAGGCCGCGGTCTTTATCGCGGTCTCGCTGCCCTGGGTCACGGCGGTATGTAGCGCTTCGCCCGCCGCCCCCTCCATGACGGTTTCCGTCGCTTTGGCGATGGACTTGCTCGCCATGACTCCGCGCCCGACGCTGACCAGATCGACGGCCATGCCGGCGATCTCGAAGGCCAGCTGCACCTTTCCGGCGACGTCGGCGATAGACTGGTACTTTTCCGCATTGTCCTTATCGATCAGCGCCAGGGTCTCGCAGGCGGCTTTCACCAGCCCGGCGCATCCCGCCGCCACGTCCATGGCGCCGCCGGCAAAGTCGCCGATTAAGATTTTGCCAATGCCGCTGACCACCTCGGCAATAGAGACGATCCAGTCGACGATGGCGGAGAAAATCCCTGCTTTCTGCGCCTTAGCCTGATCCTCGATGGATTTCTCCACCTGTTTACGCAGATCTTCATTCTGGCGCAGACGCAGATTTTCGGCGCCGTGGGTGCGGATCTCCATGGCCAGCGCTTTGAGATTGGCGTTGTCGCCGAGCGCCTTGACCCCCAGCAGAGAGGCGGCCAGCGTCATCGCCTCCATCGGCGTGCGCTCGATATCGCTGACCGTCAGCGGCTTGCCGTCGACGCGGGGGCCAAAGATGTCCAGAATGCGGTTCAGTGCGCCCTCTGCGAGGCGCAGCGTCACGGGCTGACGGGGCGCAGGCGGGCGATGAAACTCGCGCTTAGGATCGTGATCCTGCTGACGCTGAGGGGGCGGACGCAGCGGATCCAGCGCGCCCGCGCCAATCTGTGGGTGATCGTGCTGCGACTGCACGCTGTCGTTCTGACCGCTGCCGCCCAGCGGCGGCGTGGTATAGCGGGTCTCAGTGATATTGTTCATGGCTGTGTCTCCTCGGTCACCGGTGTGAACTGACGCAGTATTTCCCCCTTGATCGCCTGGTACTGCGGCTTGGCGGCGCACCATTTCAACGCCGCGCTGAAGGCCTTACCTGCCAGCGCCGTCTGACCCATCTGTCGGTAGCTAAGGCCGGCCAGATAGGCCGGCTGGGGGTCGTCCAACCGCAGCAGGCCGGCCTGACCGAAGCAGAAGACGGCCTGATCGTGCTCCTCCAGACGCTGACAGCACAGCCCCAGGGAGAGCCAGTACTCGTATTGCCAGTGGGAGAGGCGGGCCAGCAGCAGGTAAAAGCGTTTGGCGCCGGCGTAGTCCTCTGCGTCGAAGAGCTGGCAGGCATAGCTGTAGACATGGTCGAGATCGTCGGGGGCGATATCCATCAGCGCCTGTAGTGTGCCGCCCTGGTTGAAAAAACCATGCAGCGTAGCGAGATCGTCCTGCTCGGTCATCGTGGCCTCCTTAGCGGATATTCTGGGCGATGGATTTGTTCATCTCGGCCAGCAGCGTCTGCATGCTGTTGATGAGGCTGACGCAGACGTTATAGGACTGCATGGTCTTCTGGATCTGCAGCTGCGCCTGGGTGACAAAGTCGGAGCTGCGCCCCGAGTCGGTCTCCAGCGCGCCCTTAATCACGTCGAGCTCCCCTTTATCCAGCCCCTTGCCATCAGGGTGGCCGATGCTTTTCAGGTATTGGTCGATGTCGCTGGTGGCGTTTTTACCGTCGTCTTGTACCGTGATGTTGATGTTGTGATCGCGCAGGTATTTGAGTACTTCAGGCGGAAGATCGCCCTTATCGCCCGCTTTCTTGAACTTGGCGATGATGGCGTCGATCTGATTAGCCACCTGCTGGGAGTTTCTGGCTCGGTCGGCCTTGGCCTTCATCTGGTCATATTTTCCCTGCGCCAGATCGGTGAATAGCGTCATGAACTGGTACAGCACGCTGATCCCGTCGGACATGATGCTATCGCCCTGACCCGCCATGCGATCCAGGTTGTTGTCGTAGCCGTTGGCGCCGACGTGGTTTACACCGCCGTGGTAGTCTGTATTGACAGTCATAGTGCTCTCCTCTGAGGGATGGAGTTAGATGAAGTCATGCCCGATCGTCGGGGAATGACCGGCGCCGTCGGGGGGCGGCGACGCCTGGCCGCCGCCCTGTCTCAGGGTGGCGCCAAGGGCGGAAAAGTGCGTTTGCAGGCGGCTGATATTGTCGTCGAGCCGCTGACGCAGCGGGGCTATCTCTTCCCGCATCGCGTGACTGAATCGCTCAAGCCGCTGACGGGCCTGCGGGTCGTGGGGGGCGCGCTCGTGGAGCGTGGCGATCTCTTGCTGTAACGTGTGAAAGGCGTCGATCTGCTCGCCCAGCTTGCGCTGGCGCCGCTGCAGGTCTTGCATCAGTTGCAAAAGGGGATGGATGGCGTGTTGGCTCATAGTGAAACCTCCTATTGACTACCGATGAGGTGATGCTAGAACGCCGTTAGCGGGCGAACTTTCGAGAAGCTGCATAACGTTTGCTGTTTGGTTATCGGGAGACGAACTCTTTTTCCCCGGCCCATTCTGGGTGCTGAACCCGCGCGAAAGATATCGGGTAATTACCTGAAGTTACGTTGGTTTTTCTCGGGTGTTCGGGCCATGGCGGGGCCGCGCCGCCGGCCTGGACCGGCGGCTATCGGGTGCTTGCTCGGGCGCCGAGGCGCCGTTTCCCCGCGCGGCGAGGCGTCGCCCGCGCCGGGGTTACTCCTCGCGCGCCACGGGGGAGGCCGGAATCCGGCGGGTGATCCGCACGGCCCAGCCATCGTCCAGCCGCAGTAGCGTCCCCTCTGCCCATGGGGCTCCGCGCAGGGAGAGCTGCAGGCGCGGGTAGGCATAGGCGTTGAGCGGCGTCTCCAGTCCGGGCGCCCATTCTCCGAGGCTCTGCGCGCTGAGGCTGACGCGGCCGGCCTCGGCCAGGAGACAGATCTCGTCGGCGGCCGCGAGCGCGACCGTGGGCAGGGCTGCCCGCACGACGACGCCGCTCTCCGCGTCGTTGAGGCGCAGCTGCTCGGGGCTATCGGGAGAGGAGAGCCAGAAGCAGTCGGGCTGGGGCGCCATCCCCTGCAGCGGCAGCGCATCTCCGGGGGCGATCTTGGCCGCCTCTTCCGCCGCCAGCCAGCACCAGCCGAGGACTAACGGCAGCGTATGCTCCCGCTCTGCCGGCGGCGTCAGCGCGGCCAGCCAGCGCGTCAACAGCGCGGGCGCGATCTGCGTCATATAGAGCGACAGGCGGGCGTCGGCGCGGGTAAAGGTAAGTCGCCAGCAGCACTTTGGCGCCTCGGCCTGATGCAGGGTTGGCGACGCCAATTCGGGGAGCGACGCCGCTTGCAGCCACGCATTCAGCGGTGAAAGCAGCCAGCCCGCCACCGCCGGGTGGAGATCGGGCTCAATGTGCGCCAGGGAGGGGGCCGCCAGCTGCGGCGCCAGCCAGCCACTCCACTCCGCGCCGACCCACAGCGCGATGGCGAGATCGTCACAGCGGCTCTCCAGGCATAGGCCCGATCCCGAGGGCTGGTGCCGATCGGCCTGGATCCGGAGGCCGTTTATCTCCGCGCTGGCGTCGAGGCGGCTGAGAAAAAACAGCGACTCACTGCTAAAGGGGGGGGCAAGGTTCATAGGCTGTCTCCACGGTTACGGGGATCCCCAGCAGGTCGGAGAGCGTGGCGCCGAGCGTATTGTCGGTCTGCGCCAGCCGATCGCGCAGGGCGCCGGAGGGGGCCGACAGGCGCAGGATCAGCCGTCCGCCGTGCCACCCCGCGGTCACCATCAGCCCGGCGAGCGGGCCGCTCGCCGCCCGCAGCTGTAGCCCCTCCGCGGAGAGCGGCAGGGGGACGGGGCGCGGGAGCGCCTGCGGCATGTCGCCGCGCGGCGCGCGATGCTCTGCCCCTTCCGGGGGCGTCGCATCGTCGGCGGCGCAATCGGGGAGGGGCTGGGGCGTTGGCTGCGCCAGCAGCTGACGGAAACGCTCGGCGTCACGATCGGCGTCGACGTCGCGCCGGGGGCGGCGCCCGTCGCGATCCGGGGTCGGGGCGTGGCCGGACGTGGGGCCATACGATGGCGTAATCATTCGCTCTCCTCCAGCAGTTTCAGTTTTTCCTGTTCGCGTAGGTTGAGGCGCAGCTGCGTCTCGTGTTCACCGCGCAGCTGGCTGATGCGTCCCTGCTCCGCGGCCAGCGCGTCCAGCTCATGGCGCAGCCGCTGTGATTCGCTCTCCATGGCCGACTGGGCGCTGCGCAGGCGTCCCAGCGCCACATGATCCAGGCAGCCGCTCTGCTGGTTCAGGGTGTGCCAGCGGATCTGCAGCGCGGATAGCCGCGTTTGGAGCTGCTGCTGTCGTCGCCGTACGCCGTCAGCCTCATCGGCCAGCTGGGCCAGCGTGCTGCGCAGGCCGCGTTCGCGCAGCCGCTTGATATCGCGTAGCTGCGTCAGCATGGCTGGCCTACGGCGCTGTACAGTGCGCTGAGGGTGGCGCTCAGCGGGCAGCGTTCATCGGTCTGCTGGCACAGCAGACTGGCGATGGCCTCCCGGCGGGCCATCGCGTCATCCGCGTCGGCATCCTGTCCCGCTCGGTATTCGCCCACCCGCACCAGCAGCGCGATCTCTTGCCAGGTCGCCAGAAGGTGACGCAGGCGGTTTGCCGCCTGACGGTGCTGCGGCGTGACGACCTGCGACATCACCCGGCTGATGCTGGCCAGAATATCAATGGCGGGGTAGTGGCTGGCTTCGGCCAGGCGGCGGGAGAGTACGATATGCCCGTCAAGCAGCGAGCGGACCTCTTCGGCCAGCGGGTCGCTCTTTTGCTCTACCAGTACGGTATAGAACGCCGTAATGCTGCCGCAGGCGGCGGGCCCCGCCCGCTCCAGCAGCCGGGGCAGGCGGGCGTAGAGGCTGGGGGGATAGCCGCCGCTGACCATCGGCTCGCCGGCGGCCAGCGCGATTTCGCGGATCGCGCGCGCGTAGCGGGTCAGCGAATCGACCAGCAGCAGCACGTGGTGCCCGCGATCGCGAAAATATTCAGCGATGACGGTCGCGGTATCGGCGGCCTTGATCCGCTCCAACGCCGGCCGATCCGAGGTCGCCAGGATGACCACGCTCCGGGCGCGCAGTTCGGGGGACATGATCTGTTCGATAAACTCCCGCACCTCGCGTCCCCGCTCCCCGATCAGCGCCAACACGACGACGTCGACCTGGCTATGGGCGGCCAGCATGCCGAGCAGGGTGCTCTTACCGCAGCCGGCCGGAGAGAAGATGCCCAGGCGCTGGCCGACGCCGACGCTGAGCGCGGCATCGATGGCGCGAACGCCCATCGGCAGCAGGGTATCGATCGGCGCCCGCTGCATGGGGTCCGGCGCGGGGCTTTCCAGCGATCGCCACTGTGCGGCCTGCGGCGGTGCGCACCCGTCCATCGGTTGCCCCAGCGCATCGATGACCCGCCCCAGCAGCGCCTCGCCGACGCCGATGCGGGCCTGCGCGCCGCTGGGCGTCACCAGCATACCGTTGGCGAGACCCAGCGGTGCGTGGTAGGGCGAGAGCAACGCCTGATCGCCCTCAATCGCGACCACCTCCGCCGGGCTCCCGTCGGGCAGGGTGCACTGTTCGCCAAGCCCGACCCCCGGCAGATGGGCGCGCAGTAATGTCGCGCCGACGGTGAGCAGGCGCCCCTCCAGGCGCACGTCCGTCACCGACGGCAGGGTGGGACAGTCGAGCCGATCGAGAATTTTCTGAGCATCAGGCAGCCGCATGGGTGTCTCCTATTAGCTCAATGTGTCCTAACACCTTGAGCTCCGCCTCATCGTCCAGCTCCTGAAACGAGAGCACGGCGGTGGTGAACAGCTCGCGTTCGATCAGCTTACGGATAAAGCGACGGATATCGATCGCGGTCACGATGGCCGTGTTGACGGCGCCGCTGCGCTCCAGCGCCGCGTGGATCTCGGTCAGGATCGCCTGATTCTCCTGCTGCGAGAGCGCGGAGTAGGAGCCCGCAGAGGTCTGGCGGACAGACTCGCGCACCTTCTGCTCAATATGGCTGCCGATAAGCCAGGCCTTGACCCAGGGCTGGCCGTGGCGCTGGCGCCCGATAATGTGGCGGCGTAGGGCCAGCCGAGCATATTCGGCCAACATCACGGGATCTTTTTCCCGCGGCGCCCACTCGACCAGCGCCTCGAAGATGGCGCGCAGATCGCGGATGGAGACGCTCTCCGCGACCAGGCGCTGCAGCACATCGGCGACCCGGGCGACCGGCAGCTGACGCTGCAGCTCTTTGACCAGTTCGCCGTAGCGCTGCTCCATCTGGTCCATGAGGTAGCGGGCCTCCTGGACGCCGATGAACTCGGCGCCGTAGCGATCCAGCGCCAGCGAGACGAGATAGGCAATCCGGGCATTGCCCTGATAGCGGTTGACGCCGATGGCGGCGCTGCCTTCGGCCTGCTCCTGAGCTATCCACTGCAGGGTGATCCCGCCGAAGGGGAGCGTCTCCCGGTGGTCGACCTGGCGCAGCGTCGGCGCGGCAAGATCGAGCAGGGCGAGGTGGGGAAGGGTCATCGAGAGCACCGGCTCTTGATACAGCAGCAGGGTAAACTGATCCGGGCCCAGGCTGCTATCTGGCTGGATCTGAATCTCCGGCAGCGGCAGCCCCGCCAGCTCCAGCTTTTCCGCCCGCAGCGTGGCCAGCGCCTGGGCGAGGGTGGGATCGCGGGCCAGCGCGTCGGGCAGGCGTAGCGCGAGCGGCGTCGCGCCGATGAGCAGCGGCGCGCCCTCCTGTCCGCTCTCGTCGTGGTCGCTCGCGGAGTGGCCGGCGGCGAGCGGGGAGCGCTGCCGCTCTTTGCGCCTCAGCGAGTATGCGATAGCGGCCAGCCCCGCGCCCAGGCCGATGAAGATCAGGGTAGGAAAGCCGGGCAGGGCGGCAAACAGGGCCAGCACCGCGGCAACGATCCACAGCGCCTGGCGCTGGCGCAGGATCTGCTCGGTGAGTTCGCTGGCGAGGTTACGTCGGTTTTCGCCCGGCACCCGGGTGACGATGATCCCGGCGGCGATCGAAATGAGCAGCGCCGGGATCTGGGCAATCAGGCCATCGCCGACGGACAGGATGGCGTAGGTTGCCGCCGCATCGCCCGCGCTCATCTCATGCATAAACACGCCGACGCAGATCCCCCCGACAATATTGACCAGTATGACGATGATCGAGGCGATGGCGTCCCCTTTGACAAACTTCATCGCGCCATCCATCGCGCCATAGAGCTGGCTCTCTTTTTGCACCAGGGCCCGCTGGCGCCGAGCCTCTGTCGCGTCGATGATCCCGGCGCGCATATCGCCGTCGATGCTCATCTGTTTGCCCGGCATCGCGTCGAGGGAGAAGCGGGCGCTGACCTCGGCCACGCGCTCAGAGCCTTTGGTAATCACGATAAACTGCACGACGGTAATGATGGCGAACACGATGAGGCCGACGGCCAGATTGCCCCCGACGGCAAAGTTGCCAAACGTATAGACGATCTCGCCGGCATCGTGCTGCAGCAGAATCAGGCGGCTGGTGCTGATGGTCAGCGCCAGACGATACAGCGTGGTGATGAGCAGGACGGAGGGAAAGGCGGAGAACTCCATGGGTTCCCGAATGTAGACCGCCATCATCAGCAGGGTGATCGACAGCGTGAGGTTGATGGCGATCAGGATGTCTATCAGGGGCGTCGGCAGGGGAATGATCATCATGAAAACGGCCAGCAACAGCATGGCCGCCAGAATGATATCCTGGCGCGCGGTGAGTTTGTGTAGCCAGCTATTGACCGTTTTCATGGGGATTCTCCATCACGCGATCGAGCAGGCGCCGTTGACGGCGCGCCAGCTCACGCCACTGTTCGGCGCCGCTGTCCGGCGGTGCCGCCGCTGAAATCCACAGCGCATCGCCCGCCAGCCAGGCTCGCAGCGGGATCCCGCCGCCGGCCTCGGGCTGCAAGAGCTGCAGCAGGCGTAGCAGCGTCGACTGCCGCTGCGGCACCGGTAGGCGGCGCGCTAGCGTCAGGCGCGCCCGCCCCTGATCCTGCTCCAGAAAGATACGGTCGCGATCCCTGTCCAGGGTCAGGCTGCTCGTCGGCGGCTGTGGGCCGGCGCCCATCAGTCGTAGCCAAAGTTCGGTTTGCCGTTGCCACTGTAGGTCCATGAATATCCTCCGCGATCGTGATGCGTACTCATCATGGCGGAGCCGTGTTCAGGAGGGCATAGGGTGAATACCTGATGTCGCGTTAGCCCTGGGTTTTCCATGCAGGTCAGGTCTTTACCCGATGGGCGTCGGCGTGGAAGTGGGGAACACTGTCGGCAGATCCTAGAGGAGAACCCATCATGTCTCTGACAGAACAACCGGCGGAACTGATCGCGCTTCTGGTTACCCTCTCGCTGTTACCGCTGCTGATCGTAATGGGTACATCGTTTTTAAAGCTGTCCGTTGTGTTTGCCCTGCTGCGTAATGCGCTGGGAATACAGCAGATCCCCCCGAACATTGCGCTGTATGGGCTGGCGCTGATCCTGACGCTGTTCATCATGACGCCGGTCGGCACCGCCGTGCAGGCGCGGCTGGCCGATGCGCCCGCGGAGGCGCAGACCACGCTGCTGGCGCGGCTGTCCGACAATACGCTCGACCCATACCGTCAGTTTCTGCGCCAGCACACCTCCGCGACGCAGCTGCACTTCTTTCGCCAGGTGGCGACAAAGAGCTGGCCCGCCTCCGTTCGGGAGCAGATCAGCGATGACTCGCTGCTATTACTGATGCCGGCGTTTGCCGTCAGCCAGCTGGTGGAGGCGTTTCAGATAGGCCTGCTGCTGTTTTTGCCCTTTATCGCCATCGATCTCATCGTCTCCAATATCCTGCTGGCCATGGGGATGATGATGGTGTCGCCGATGACCATCTCCATGCCGTTCAAGCTGCTGGTCTTTATTCTGGTCGGGGGCTGGGACAAGCTGCTGGGCCAGCTGTTGCTTTCGTATCGCTAAGGCTCCGGGAGGCGCGCTATGGGAAAAGCACAGCTCGTGCAGTTGGCCAGTGAGCTGCTCTGGCTGGTCCTGATCCTCTCGTTACCGGTGGTGCTGGTCGCGTCGTTGGTCGGCGTGCTGGTGGGGCTGGTGCAGGCGCTGACGCAGATCCAGGATCAGACGGTCTCTTTCGCCATTAAGCTGGTGGCCGCCAGCGTTACGCTGGCGTTGACCTACCACTGGATGGGCAGCGCGCTGTTTAGCTATGCCGGAAGAGCGATGGATCTGATCGCGCAGATGGGGGGCTGATGATGGCTGAGCTGAATCACTGGTGGCCGCTGTTGGGCATCGCCATGATGCGCCCGCTGGGCATCATGCTGATCATGCCGCTATTCAACAGCGCGATGCTCGGCGGGGCCCTGATCCGTAATGCGCTGGCGCTGATGGCGGCGCTGCCGGCGCTGCCGCAGCTGGCGGCCTTGGTCCTGCCCAGCCCTCTGCAGGCGCCGCTGCACTATGGGGGGCTGCTGCTGGGGGAGTTAGTCCTGGGCCTGCTGCTGGGGTTTTCGGCGGCGCTGCCGCTGTGGGCCTTGAACATGGCGGGCTTTATTATCGATACCATGCGCGGCGCCTCTATCGCCGTGCTGTTTAACCCGCTGCTGGGCGAGCAGTCCTCGCCGATGGGGGTGCTGTTTTCCCAGCTGGTCGGCGTGCTGTTTATCGTGGGCGGCGGTTTTCACGCGCTGTTGGCCGCCCTGTTTTCATCCTACGGTGATTTGCCGCCGGGGCAGTATTGGCTGTGGGGCCGCGGCTTTATTCCCCTGCTGATGCACCTATGGCACCTGCTGTACACCCTGGCGCTGAGTTTTTCCATGCCGGCGATGGTGATGATGGTGCTCGTCGACCTGGCGCTCGGCTTTATTAACCGCTCGGTGCAGCAGCTAAACGTCTTTACCCTATCGATGCCGATTAAGAGCGCGATGGTGCTGCTGATGCTGATTATCAGTCTGCCTTTTGCCTTGGACGGGGTGCAGGCGCTGTTCACCCGCTTTGACGGCGGGCTGCTGCGCCAGCTAGCGGAGGCGCTATGAGCGAGAAAACGGAACAGCCCACGGCGAAGCGTCTGCGCGATGCGCGCGAGGAGGGGCAGGTCGCCAAGAGCCAGGATATCAGCGCGACCGTACAGCTGGCGGTCATTCTGCTCTGGATGGTGACGGAGGGGCCGACGCTGTATGCGGCCATCGGGGGCTTCATTGATGCGACGCTGGCCACGCTGAACCTCCCGTTGCCCGACGCCATCGCGCTGCTGACCGGCAAGGCCGCCGCGCTGGTGGTTCGCTTTGTCTTCAGTCTGGCCGCGCTGTTGGCCGTGACGCTGATCTTAACCGGGCTGGTGGAGACCGGCTTTTTGTTTGCGCCAAAGGCCATCATGCCCTCCGCCGAGCGGATCAACCCACTGAATAACGCTAAGCAGATGGTCTCCCTGCTCAAGCTGTTCGAGCTGGGCAAGATGGTGCTGAAAATCGTGATCCTCGGCCTGACCTTTACCTATTTTATCCGCGGCTATGCCGCATCATTCGCTCAGCTGGTGCGCGCCGACGCCGAGGCCGGTCTGTGGGTCACCAGCAAAATGACCCTGTGGATGTGGGGGATCTTGCTGCTGCTCACGGCGCTGTTCGCCGTCGTCGACTACAGCATGCAGTATCGCCATCTGCGTAAGCAGCTGATGATGTCGCATGAGGATATTAAGCAGGAGTTTAAAAACGCGGAGGGGAGCCCGGAGATCAAGCAGCGGCGCCGAGAGCTGCACCGGGAGATCCAGAGCGGCAGCCTGGCCGATAGCGTCTCCAGCGCTTCGGTGGTGGTGCGCAACCCGACCCACATTGCCGTTTGCCTGCGCTACTGCGAGGGGGAGACGCCGCTGCCGCAGGTGGTGGAGTATGGGCGCGGGGCGCGGGCGCGGCATATCGTGGCGCTGGCGGAGGCGCGGCGCATTCCCGTGGTGGAGAATATTCCGCTGGCGCGTGCGCTGATCGCGACCACCCGCCCGGGTGATTACGTACCGGAGGCGCTGTTTGTCGCGGTCGCCCAGCTGCTGCGCCTGCTGCGCGACGAGACAGAAGAAGAGGAGGAGGAGGATGCGTAAATGGGTTCTGCTGGGGCTAGCGCTGCTGGCCTGGCGCTGCGTTGGTGCTCCGCTTAAATGGTATCGGGTGAGCGGAGAGGAGCGCGTCGCGTCTACGCTGGCGCCGCCGCCGGTGATATCCCGAGGCGCGGGCTATGCGTCGCTGATTGGGCAGGTGGCGGGGAAGCATGCGCTGGATCCGCGGCTGATCCAGGCGGTGGTGGCCGTTGAATCCTCCTATCGTTATGATACGGTATCGGAAAAAGGGGCGATAGGACTGATGCAGGTGATGCCGGAAACGGCGGCCCGCTTCGGCCACTTCGCGCTGCTGGATCCGCGCGATAATCTGGAGGTCGGTACGCGCTATCTGAGTACGCTGCTGCGTCGCTTCAATGGGCGGCTGGATTTGGCGCTGGCCGGCTACAATGCCGGTGAGGGCGCCGTGCTGCGCTATGGGGGGACGATTCCTCCCTATCCTGAAACGCAGCGCTATGTGCAGCGGGTGTTGGAATACTATCGTCAGCTACGATCGACGGTACCGGCGGCGGCGGTGCCGCAGACGGAAATGGTGGTGCATACGTCCGGAGGAGTCGGTAACCTTGGTCAGCTATGGCGCCTGTTAACCTCTGGATCTCCGGGCTCTTCGGCGTCCTCCCGCACATAAAGGAATCCCCTATGTCCCGTCATATCTGGCGCACCTCCCTCTCGTTCCGCCTGGCGCTGATCCTCAGTGGATTTATTTCCCTGTTCTGGCTGCTGAGTACCGGCGTGACGCTGCTGCTGAACTTTGAGCAGACCAAGTCATCGCTGCAGCGCCGTTTGACGGCGACCGTGGCCGAAACGGTCTATGAGCTGAGCTCTGAGCTGCTGGATGTCAGCCGTGACGTGGATACGCTGATGCGCTGTTGGCACCGCCTGGACGACGGCGTCGCCTCTGGCGCCTACTACCTGACGGCGCGCTACATTCACGATATGACCGCGCCGCCGGATCCGGCGGCGCGCATCAGCCGCGCGAAGGCCTTTGTCGAAGCCTACGGCAGCGGCGGCTTGGGCAATCTGGTGGATACCTTCGTCCTGCTGGACGGCGGCGTGGTGCTGTCCAGCGCCGGCGGTCAGCCGACCGACACCCCGCTGCACATTGAACAGATCCGGGCGCTGCGCGATCAGGCCGTCGGCAATCACATCATCTGGAGTAAGCCTTATCGCAGCGTCGGGGGAAACTGGCGAGTGATTGCGGCGAAGCGGGATTTGCTCACCGGTGCGCTGGTCGGCATGACGGTCAACCTGCATCCCTCCTTTAGCGCCGTAGAGAAAACCCCGGATGGTGAAACGATCGTTTGGCTCGATCGGGAGGGGCAGCCGATCATTCCGCTGTCCGCCGCGCTGAGTCAGAGCCTGCCGACGTGCCAGCGCGAAATGGAGAGTAATTTTGACGAGGTATTCTCCATCTGCCGCGAGGTCGCCCCGGTCGGCTGGAAGCTGCTGCTGTTCACACCGAGCCGCCAGATTACGGACGCGGCGTTCGCCGCATTGCACCGCTATCTGCCGGTGGCGCTGCTGCTGCTGGTCGCGCTGGTGGGGCTCTTGTACCTGGTGCTGCAGCGCACGCTGGGGCGTACGCTGGCCGGCATTATGCAGCGCCTGACGCCCAACGTGGCGGTGGCCGATCTGCCGCCCCTGGTGGTGGCGGGAGAGGATGAGCTGGGGCGCATTGCGCAGGTCTATAATCGCCTGCTGTCGGCGGTCAAGGCGCAGTATGCGCAGCTGGAGGCGCGGGTCGCCGAACGAACGGTAGAGCTGGAGCGGGCGCGGCGCCAGGCCGAGCGCGCCAGCGCCAACAAGAGCGAGCACCTGAACAGCATCAGCCATGAAATTCGCACCCCGTTGAATGGGATTATCGGTGCGCTGACGCTGCTGGAGAACGGTGAGAATACGCCGGAGCAGCGTGATTTGCTGGATACCGGGCTTAAGTGTTCGCGCCATCTGCTGGAGATCATCAATAACCTGCTGGACTTCTCGCGCATTGAGTCGGGACAGATGGTGGTGAACCCGGAGTACCTCGATCCGCTACCGCTGATCGATCAGGCGATGCTGACGGTGCAGGTGCCGGCGCTGGAGAAGGGATTGACCCTGCACTGCCTACTGGCGCCGTCGTTTCCGCAGACGCTGTATACCGACGGGCTGCGCCTGCGCCAGATCTTGATCAACCTGCTGGGCAACGCGGTCAAGTTTACCCCCCATGGCGAGGTGGTGCTACACGGCTGGAGCGAGCAGGATCGACTCTGTTTCCGGGTGCAGGATACCGGCCCGGGCATCGATGACGCGCGGATCAACGATATTTTTACCGCATTTCATCAGGTCGATTGCCACATCGCCGGCAGCGGCCTGGGGCTGCCGATCGCCCGCAGCCTGTCGCGCCTGCTGGGGGGCGAGCTCTCCTGCGAGAAAAGCGCGATCGGCGCCCGTTTCCGCCTGGCGCTGCCGCTGGAGGCGAACGGGAGTGTCCCCATCGCGCCGCCGGAGGATAAGGGCAGCATTGTCGCGCCGCTCAGCCTGCACCCACAGCTGTCGGCCTGGGGATACCACCCCCTGGCGGGCGACAATCCCGATCTGGACGCGCCGGAGCTGAGCTACCTGCCCGGCCGCCTGCGGCAGCATTTGGATGGCGAAACGCAGACGACCGGCGCGCGAGAGCAGATGCCGGTATCGCCCTGGTCGCTGCAGGTACTGGTGGTGGACGATGTCGATACCAATCAGGATATCGTCGGGCGCATGCTGCGCCAGCAGGGGCACAAAGTGTATACCGCCTCCAGCGGCTCTGAAGCGCTGGTGCTGGGGCGCGGGCACGTGTTTGACTTAGTCCTGATGGATATGCGTATGCCGGGGCTCTCCGGCGACGAAACGCTGCATCTGTGGCGGGATAGCGTGAATGGAATGCTCGACCCCGACTGCCCGATCATCGCGCTGACGGCCAATGCGCAGCCCGGCGAACGCAAGCGGCTGCAGGACGCTGGTTTTAATGAGTATCTCACCAAGCCGGTGACCCCCGCGATGCTCTCCAGAGCCCTGGAGTACACGGCCGATATCCAGTTAACCCGGGGGATCGAGCTGTCGCCTAACCGCGCGGGCGAGATACCGCTGCTCGGACAGGATCCCGCGCTGCGGCGGCGTCTGCAGGAGGATGTCTTGCACTATCTGGCGCAGCTGACGCAGGCGGTCGCGCAGCAGGATGCCCCCGCGGTGCGGCAGGCGCTGCATACGCTAAAAGGGCTGGCCGGGCAGGGCGGTCTGACGCTGGTGCATGAGGCGGCGGCGCGTTGGGAGCAGGCGCTGGAGGGCGGGATGCCGATGCCAGACAAGGCGCTGGAAAGCCTATCCCGCCTGGTGCACAGTGAATTCGAGGCGGATTAAAACTCCAGAACCCCCAGGCGGCGGGCCCAGTTGCTCAGCTCCGCCGCGTTGTGGGCATCCAGCTTGCGCATCAGGTTGAGCCGGTGGGTCTCCACGGTTTTCAGGCTGATGGACAGCAGCTCCGCGATATCCCGGTTGCGCTTGCCCTCGGCGACCAGCTTGAGAATTTGCCGTTCGCGCAGGGTCAGCGGCGGCTCCTGAGCCATATCGGACGAGGCTACCAGGGAGTCCAGCCGGAGGGCGGGATCGACAAAGGTTTTCCCCAGCGAGGCATGCTGCATGGCCGCCAGCAGGGTTTGCTGCGGGCTTTGCTTCAGGACGTAGGCGAGCGCGCCGGCGGCGAGGGCTTCGCTGCCGCGCCGTGCCTCAGAGGAGGCGGTGACGACGACGATACGCATATCGCTCCAGCGACGCCGCAGCTGACGGATCACGTCAACGCCGTCCATGCCCGGCAGACCCAGATCGAGTAAGACCAGATCGGGCGAGAGACGCTGGCAGGCCTCATAAACGGCCAGCCCATTCGAGACGGCGCCCACGACCCGGTAGCGGGGCTGGCTGTCCAAGAGATTACGGATGCCATCGGCTAGCAAGGCATGATCTTCAACGATCAGAATGTTCAGAGGCAAAATAGAAATAGTCATATTTAAAGGGTACTCCGAATCAGTGGCACACTGAAAACTTCATATAGCTCGCTCGGGGCATTTGAATAACCAGACCTTCGCTGAACGCCTTTTTTTGGTATCTAGGATTTTTCTACCACTTTTGGCGTATTGAATTCGTCGGTATTCAAATTTCGGAGTGAGATTTTTAATCTATTCATTCCACGGTTTTTCAGCATTATTTTGGATAAACTGCGTTACGGTCAAGCAAAACTGCTGTGTTTGCTGGGATATTCGCAGGTTTCCAGGGAGATGCGCCAATGTTTTTCGCGCCGTAAATGCCCTTTGGAGTATGGATCATCATGTCGAAAATGAGCTAATTGATAGCATTTTGCTGAGGGTAAGTCTGCTATTTTTAATCGTGAATGGTTGTTTTATTCGCGAGGGTAAGTAAAAAAGAAAGTGAATTACAATAATAAATTCATGAGTCTAGGATTTTTCTATTCACGTTATTATTTCAGAATGGAATATTTTTATATGCCGATAACCTCAGGCCAATACCCGAAAGCCTCCCAATAGCGGTTCGGATAAAATCGCACCATGTTCCGGCGAACGACCGGTGCCTTGTGTCATGCGATTGGGAGGTCTCTCCATGGTGAATGCTTTTACGTTATCCCCCGCGCTCAGCGGCAACGCCGCGGGATCTGAGTCAACGGAGAGCCTTTCCCGCGGCGCTAGCCGCGTGGCCGCGCTGTGTTCCGCCGATAGGCGCGCGGCGGCGGAAACGCAGTATCATCAGCTGCTGCATCAGGGGGATGATAGCCTTGCGGCGCTGGAGAGCGCCGCCGCGCTGCGTCAGCTGTGCCGCGCGGATAGCCAATGCGCGGTGGCGGTGGATTATGATGATACGACACAGGATTTCACGCTCAGTATCGATGGGCAGCGGGTTAGCCGCCATCGGGATACCCGCCTGCTCGAACAGCTCAATCTGAGCGATACCTCTCTGCTGGCGCCGCAGCGTCTGGCGCTGTTTAGCGATCCGCTGCGGTTTTTCTGTTGGTTAAAAGAGCAGGGATCACCCCATCAGACGACGGCGCTGGGTGCGCATTTGGCCCCCCATGACGGATCGGCGCTGATCCTGAGTGCCAACGGCCATGAGGCGCTGCGCCTTCCGCTCGAGCAGATTGATGATCGCGCCTGGGCCGACGCGCATCGCCTGTTCCCGACGCTGGCGGATACGCGCCCGTCGGCGGAGCGTCGCATTCCCGATTTGCTGCCGCCGCATGCGACGGTGACGCTACCGCCGCCGGCGCCGCTGCGGGACGACGCACTGGATGACCTGCTGCCCGCGCCGATCGCGATCGGCTCGCTGCTGCAGATGCCGCGCTATGCGTTCAATCTCCTGTTCCGGGTGAAGGACATGCTGGTCGGGGGGCCGACCGAGCCGGCCTACCAGGCGCTGTCCCGCCGCATCGAGACCCTGAATCACGCGCTGGCGACGCTGCGTACGACGCTGACCCAGGTGCAGCAGCAGAGCGAGACGCTGCTCGCCTCTGCGGAGGATCTTGGCAGCGCGATTGCCGAGGCGCAAAGGGCGCAGGAGGCGGCCCACCAAGCGCTGCAGGCGGTGTTGACCGAATGCGCGGGGATCGAGGGTGGCCCGGAGGCGCCGCCGGTGATACAGCGTATCCGCGCGCAGGCGCAGCATGTGGCCGATCGCCTGGCCGCGTTGGCGCTGCGGATGGAGGGGGTCGCGCAGCGTGAATCTCCCACGGGCGAGCGGGGCGTATGGCGGGATCGTCTGGCGCAGGTGAGCGCCCAGCTGGGCGATAGCGCGTCCGACGGCGCTATCAGCGACGACGATCGCCTGTGGCTAGCGCTGGTTCAGCAGGCGCTGGGCGAGGCGGGCGCTCCCGACGCGGCCCGTTTACGCCAGGCGATCGCTCGGGTGATGCAAAGCGGAGTGAGTCTGCCGGATACGGCGGTCGCCCAGCATCTGCTGGCGACCTTTTATCCCCACGTCGCGTCGCTGCGAGACGATGACGCGGCGCTGCCGGCGCCGGATAGCCTGCTTATCGATCGGGGGCGCTATTCTCAGCTGAGTACCCTGCGCCACACCACGCTGCAGGAGCGCGATCGCACCCTGCAGTGCCTGCAGCTGCTCAGCGATGCCAATCAGCAGGCGCAGGAAACCCTACGACGCGATCTGGATGAGATTAAGCGCAATCCGGACTACTTCAGCGCCTTGAAGCAGCGCAGCCAGGCGTTGGACGCCATCGAGGACTATTTTTCCCCGCGCGGGTCGCTCGGCGAGGCCGCCGACGCGGAGGATCGCGCTGGCGCGGCGGTGCCCGTGACCGATGACCCGGCGTTGGAAGGCCTGCTGTATCTCTGTGCCCGCAGCGGCCCGGCCACCGTGAACCGCGATCGCTTGCTGTTGGATAACGATACGTTCGTCGAAGAGGATATCGCGGTGAGCGAGGCCGTGCTGCAGGCGTATCAGCGACTGACCCCCGCCGCGCAGGCCCGGGCCCAGACGATCGCCGCGGAGTGCCTGCAGTGGGAGCATCAAATTGATTATCATAGTGAGTTTCATCAGAACGCGGGGGTTAACGTCCCGCAGGCGCTCGCGCAGGGAACGCTACGGGCGCAGTTTATGGCGGATCCTGAGGGCTATCAGGCCTTCTTCCAGCAGCGAGATAGACTGTTGCAGCGCTACCAGGACAGCGTCGTCGCGCTGGCGTCGCCACTGTCCGACGCCGAGCCTCTTCATGGGGTGCTGAGCCGTGCGCTGACGGAGATTAACGCCGAGCGGCGGGTGATCGCGGCGCTGCTGCACAGCGGGAAGACGCTGGCGGCCGTGGATACGTTGGGGCATACCCTGGCCGCGCAAACGGCCGCGTCTGCCCGGCTGGCGGTGGATGTCTCGGCGGCGGCCCGGCCGTTTGACGGCGCGCTGGCCAGTATCAATCAGCAGGTGTATCAGCTGCGCAGCGCGGCCCTGAGAGCGCTGACGGCGGAGACCGACGAGATGGTGCGCCAGCGCGATGCGCTGCGACAGGGAACGGCGCGCGGGAGCGACGTCGCGTCGCGATTGGCGCAGCTTGAGCAGCGTATCGCCAGCAACAGCGCCGCCTTTCGCGCGGATCTCCTGGCGCTGCAGCAGGAGCGGCAGCGGGCCGATGGGCCCGCTGGCGGTGGCTACCCCAAGGACATTTACTGGAGCAGCTGGCTGCTCGCCCAGATGGGGGACAAGGTCTCCTCGCTGCTGGGGGCGCGCATGGATAAGCCGCGGGATTTACTGCTGCAGTACCAGCTGGCATTGAGCGGAAAAGGTATTGTCGCGGCCTCTCTGGCGTTGATGCAGGCGCTGCGCAAGCTGCCGACCGATCCCGCCCAGGCGTTGACGGAGCTGGGATTTACCCCGAGCCAGCTGCTGGCCTGGGCCAGCGCGTATCCGCAGGAGATGGCGTATCTCTCCAGCAATTTGGATCATACCTATCACGCGCTGGTCGCGACGGGATCGTCTACGCTCCTCGGCGATATGTTTCATACGGCCTGGCAGCGGGGGACGACGACCAGCGTGATACAGGATACGCTGTTTGGCAAGCGTGAGCCGGTGGTGGGCGCGACGGACGCGAAGCCGATGCCGCCGGCCCTGATCATGCTGCTGAGCGTGGCGGACTGGGCCCCCTACGCCGTCGGCGGCGTCAAGGGCGTGCTGAGTCAGAATCTCGGGGGCGTGGTGGCCGGCGGCCTCGGCGGGGCGCTGTTTGGCGGCGGCGTGGCAACGGTGGTGCTGACCTCCATTTTGCAGTTTGCGGTGGGGGCGGCTCAGGCGCAGGCAGAGAAGGGGATCGCGGATAAGGTGGCCGAGCAGCGGCAGACCAACGTGGTCGTCAATGCGGTACTCCGTGGGATGCAGCTGGACTCGTCGGCCAGCATCAATGAGCGTATTCAGCGCGTGACGGCGTATGCCATGCAGCGGGAGGCGCTACGCAGTACGGGAACGATTGGCCGCGATCTCGCGGAGGCGGGGAAGCGGGGAGTGATAGGGCGCATGTTCCAGGATATGTCCCTGACCTGGAAACACGCCAGCGGCGCCCAGAGAGCGCTGCTGGTCGCGGCCAGCGTGGCTGGCCCGCTGCTGATCGGCGGCGTAACGCTGGGCCTTCTGGCGCTGGGGCCGCTGGGACTCCTGCCCGCCGGGATTATCGCCATTGGGGCCGCGCTGCTCAGCGGGGCGCTGACGACCGGCAGCCTGTGGAACTCGATGGTATCCTGGCTGATGCCTGAGCTGGCTCAGCGGACTCAGCGGGAGATGAACGGCGACATCTTGGAGAAGGCCCTGGCAAAGGCGCGCGAGGAGGCGAGGATACAGATGGCGAAAACGCTGGCGCAGATCGACGCACGCGACCCGAGCGCGCGCGACGAGATGCAGCGCCAGGGGCAGCAGCAGCTGACGCAGCGGCTGGATACCTTGGCGAGCGCGCTGCGACAGCAGACGGCGTTCGCTTCGCTGTCGCCTCAGGAGGTCGGTGAGCAGTTTGACCTTGCGCTGCAGCAGGCGGCGTCGGAGTCAGCGCCGCACCTGCCCTTGAACATGAAGGCGGAGGCCATCATACAGGCGGGGCTTAGCGTACAGCAGGCGGAGCAGATCCGCGATGAGATAGAACAGGCGCTGTGGCAGCACAGCCCGCTGAACGGGCATGAGGCGGCGGCGATATAGCGCGCTGGGGATCGACCAGGGCGGTCGCGTCGGCTGAGCGGCGTTGGCGGTATAAAAAAACACCCCCCGGCATCGCCGAGGGGTGTTTCTGGATTTACGCCGCCGCGTCAGGCGGCGTAGCACCGTGACTTAGCACAGATCGTAGCGATCGGCGTTCATGACCTTGGTCCAGGCGGCGACGAAGTCGCGGACAAACTTCTCTTTATTGTCGTCCTGTGCGTAGACTTCGGCATAGGCACGCAGTATAGAGTTAGAGCCAAAGACCAAGTCGACCCGGCTGGCGGTCCACTTCAGCGCACCGTTAGCGCGTTCGCGGATTTCATACAGGTTGCTGGCGGTCGGTTTCCAGGTGTAAGACATATCCGTCAGGTTGACGAAGAAGTCATTGCTCAGGACACCGATGCGGTCGGTGAAGACCCCGACCTTGCTGCCGCCATAGTTGGCGCCCAGCACGCGCATCCCACCGATCAGCACCGTCATTTCACAGGCGGTCAGGCGCATCAGCTGAGCGCGATCCAGCAGCAGCTCTTCGGCCGTGACGACGTAGTCTTTCTTCAGCCAGTTGCGGAAGCCATCGGCCAGCGGCTCCAGAACCTCGAAGGAGGCTTCGTCGGTCATCGCCTGGGTCGCATCGCCGCGTCCCGGCGCAAACGGCACCTCGATAGCGACGCCGGCGGCCTTGGCAGCCTGCTCGATCCCCAGGTTACCGGCGAGGACGATCACATCCGCGACGCTGACGTTAAACTCGGCAGCAATCGGCTCCAGCACGGCCAGTACCTTAGCCAGGCGGGCCGGCTCGTTGCCTTCCCAGGTGTTCTGCGGTGCCAGACGGATACGGGCGCCGTTGGCCCCGCCGCGTTTGTCCGAGCCGCGGAAGGTGCGGGCGCTGTCCCAGGCGGTGCTCACCATGTCGGCGATGCTCAGGCCGCTGGCGGCGATCTTCGCCTTGACGGCGGCAACGTCATACTCGCTGCGGCCGGCGGGAACCGGATCCTGCCAAATCAGCGCTTCCTGCGGCACGTCCGGCCCGAAATAGCGTGACTTCGGCCCCAGATCGCGGTGGGTCAGCTTGAACCAGGCGCGGGCAAAGACGTCGGAGAAGTAGGCGGGATCCTGACGGAAACGCTCGGCGATCTGACGGTAGGCCGGATCGACCTTCATCGCCATATCGGCATCGGTCATGATCGGCAGTAGGCGGATGGACGGGTCTTCCACGTCGACCGGCTTGTCTTCTTCAGCAATCTGGATCGGCACCCACTGCCAGGCGCCCGCCGGGCTCTTGGTCAGGGTCCACTCATGGCCCAGCAGCATGTCGAAGTAGCCGTTATCCCACTGGGTCGGCTTGCTGGTCCATGCCCCTTCGATCCCGCTGCTGACCGTATCACGGCCAATACCGCGGGTGGTGTGGTTGTTCCAGCCGAGCCCTTGCTCCTGCAGATCGGCGCCTTCCGGTGCCGCGCCCAGGTTGGCGGCGCTGCCGTTGCCGTGGCATTTACCCACGGTGTGGCCGCCGGCGGTCAGGGCGACGGTTTCTTCATCGTTCATCGCCATACGGGCGAACGTGACGCGCACGTCGTTGGCGGTTTTCTGCGGATCCGGATGACCGTCAACCCCTTCCGGGTTAACGTAGATCAGGCCCATCATGACCGCGGCCAGCGGGTTTTCCAGATCGCGCTCGCCGGAGTAGCGGCTGCCTTCGCTGCCGCTCGGCGCCAGCCACTCTTTTTCTGAACCCCAGTAGGTATCGATTTCCGGATGCCAGATATCTTCACGGCCAAAGGCGAAGCCAAAGGTTTTCAGCCCCATGGACTCATAGGCCATGGTGCCGGCCAGCACGATCAGATCCGCCCAGCTGATTTTGTTGCCATATTTCTTTTTAATCGGCCACAGCAGGCGACGCGCTTTATCCAGGTTGACGTTATCAGGCCAGGAGTTGAGAGGCGCGAAGCGTTGGTTGCCGGTGCCTGCGCCGCCGCGGCCATCCGCGATGCGGTAGGAGCCGGCGGAGTGCCAGGCCATACGAACCATCAGACCACCGTAGTGACCCCAGTCGGCCGGCCACCAGGGCTGGCTGTCGGTCATCAGCGCACGCAGATCGTCTTTCAGCGCCTGGACATCCAGCTGCTTCAGCGCTTCTCGGTAGTTAAACTGCTGCCCCATTGGGTTTGTTTTGGTATCGTGCTGATGCAGAATGTCCAGATTCAGGGCATTCGGCCACCAATCCTTACTGGCCATGCCCGCGGAGGTCATACCGCCGTGCATGACGGGGCATTTACCGCTAGAAAATTCGTTGTTATTTCCCATTTATCGCACCTTCAGTAAATTTGTGGAGTACTGTTCAGGTCATTACTGCGGATAATGCATTGCGTGATGGATCGCTGCATTCGTTTTAGTCCTTAACGATTATACGTGCTAATGGTTTTTTGTCCGGTCTGCGCGCTCAATTTCTGAAATAGGGACAATCGATTAATCTTCATAAGTTGATTGTTATTTCCTGTTATTTAAGCGCGTCGATGAGCTCCCCTGCGCAATGATTTTTGATTGTTAGCCCCAGCGGGGAGGCGCAGGGACGGGATCGGTGCATCGCCGGCGGCGCGTCGTGCGACGTTGGGCCGATAGGACCGTTTATCCGATGATAGCCATAAAAGCGGCCAGGACGTTGGCGATTTTTAGGACGATCTATGACGTCATGCTGCCTCTGTTGGTGATGATAGGGATAGATTCTGTTATTTGGCGTGTTTTATGGTTTCATTTATGGAATAAATGGTAAAAGAAGGTGTTTTGTGTTTGTTTTATTGATTTTATTAGTGGTAATGATTTTTTTATCCGTGCGGGCTGGGCGGCGCCTGGCGTTCGGCGAGGGGCGCGGACAGAGCATTCCCGCGGGGTTGCTGCCATGGTGTCGATAGCATTCGGATGGAATGTTTTTATTTACCTGCATAAATGCGTTTTTAGCTTCTTTACGGTTTAAAAAATCGCTTTTTTCGTGGTGCTTAAATTATCGCCATAACATAAAGTTATTCTCTCTTTTTTTCTTGACTGCGGTCATGAAAAAATAGGTTATTTTTATTTATCTGTATGAAACACATAGGGTAAATATCAAATGGAAATATTGCTCTTTATAAACTGTGAGCAATAACACATCCCCCCATAACCCTATTTAGTAGAGTTCACTACCACCCGCTGAGAGAATAAGTGCTAATGAATATGAACACGTTTATTCTACCCAAAACGCAACACCTTGTGGTCTTTCAGGAGGTCATCAGAAGCGGCTCAATTGGGGCTGCGGCCAAGCGTTTGGGGATTTCTCAACCGGCGGTAAGCAAGACCATCAGCGAGATGGAAGACTATTTTGGTATCGAGGTTATCATTCGTAAAAATACCGGCGTCACGCTGACCAGCGCGGGGCAGGTGCTGCTGAACTATTCCGAGTCAATCACCCGTGAAATGAAGAATATGGTCAGTGAGATCAATAGTCTGAGCTGTAGTAGCGTCGCCGATGTCGCCTTTGGCTTTCCATCCCTGATCGGCTTTACCTTTCTGTCCCAGATGATTAAGACATTTAAAAGCGTATTCCCTAGCGCGCAGGTGTCGATGTTTGAAGCTCAGCTTTCGTCCTTTTTCCCGGCGATCCGCGATGGGCGTTTGGACTTTGCCATCGGTACGCTGAGTGATGATATGCAGCTGCAGGATCTGCACGTTGAACCGCTGTTTGATTCAGAGTTTGTGGTCGTCGCCAATAAATCGCGAAGCGGCAGTGGCCCGCTGACGCTGGACGCCCTACGGCATGAGCAGTGGGTGCTGCCGCAAACCGATATGGGGTATTATAAACAGCTGCTCAGCATTTTGAATAAGCATCAGATTGACACTGCGAATATCATAAAAACCGACTCAGTCGTTACGATCTATAATCTGGTGCTCAATGCGAATTTCCTTACCGTGATCCCCTGCGATATGACGACCCCCTTCGGCTCAAATCAATTTATGACCCTGGCGATTGAGGATGCGCTGCCGATCGCACACTATGCCGCGATTTGGTCAAAAAACTATAAGATTAAAAAATCCGCGCTGCTGTTGGTAGAGTTGGCTAAGCAGTATTGTCCAAGCCAGTGTGCCAAATATAAACAGCCGGTCGCCGCCGAGCAGTAGCACATGAGATGAGTGAGTGTGGGTAATTAAAAAATACCCGCAGGATCAGTATTGTCGTTGGCTTTGAATATAAATTACTCCTGTAGAGAGGATAGCATGCATATTACATATGATCTTCCCGTTAGTATTGATGATATTCAAGCAGCAAAAAAAAGACTCTCCGGAAAAATATATAAAACAGGGATGCCGCGCTCTAATTATCTTAGCGAACGCTGTAAGGGCGAAATATTTTTGAAGTTTGAAAATATGCAGCGTACCGGTTCGTTTAAAATTCGCGGTGCGTTCAATAAGCTGAGCTCCCTGACGGAGAGCGAACGCCGCAAGGGGGTGGTGGCCTGCTCCGCCGGTAACCATGCCCAGGGAGTTTCACTCTCCTGCGCCATGCTGGGGATCGACGGTAAAGTCGTCATGCCGACCTGTGCGCCCAAATCCAAGGTCGCGGCCACCTGCGACTATTCGGCGGAGGTCGTGCTGTATGGCAATAACTTCAACGACACCATTAGCAAGGTGAGTGAGATCGTCGAGATGGAAGGGCGGATATTTATTCCACCTTACGATGATCCGATGGTGATTGCTGGTCAGGGAACCATCGGTCTGGAGATTTTAGAAGATCTCTATGATGTCGATAATGTTATTGTACCGGTCGGCGGCGGTGGGCTGATTGCCGGTATTGCGATTGCGATTAAATCGATTAACCCGACCATCCGTATCATTGGCGTGCAGTCGGAAAACGTACACGGTATGGCGGCATCCTATTACGCCGGGGAGATCGCGACCCATCGTACGAGCGGTACGCTGGCCGACGGCTGCGATGTTTCGCGTCCAGGAAACCTGACCTTTGAGATTGCCCGCGAGCTGGTTGACGACATGGTTCTGGTCAGCGAAGAGGAGATCCGGGCCAGCATGGTGGCGCTGATCCAGCGTAATAAGGTGATTACCGAAGGGGCCGGTGCCTTAGCCTCTGCCGCACTGCTGAGTGGAAAGCTCGATCAGTATATTAAAGGGCGTAAAAGCGTCAGCATCATCTCCGGTGGGAATATTGACCTCTCCCGTGTTTCGCAAATTACCGGGCTGGTAGACGCCTGATTTTTTATGTGAGGATAAGATATGAGTAGCACTGACAGTGTCGTTGCGGGTCAGGCCAAGGTGACCACTTGGCGCAAAACGGATACACGCTGGGTTTTAGGGTTGTTCGGTACAGCGATCGGGGCCGGCGTTTTGTTCTTCCCGATCAGCGCCGGTATCGGCGGGCTGTTGCCGATCATTTTCATGCTTATTCTTGCCTTTCCCATCGCGTTCTTTTGCCATCGCGCGTTGGCTCGTCTGTGCCTGTCCGGGCGCAGCATATCGGATAATATTACCGATACCGTCGATCAGCACTTCGGCCATGTCGGCGGCGTGGTGATCACCTTCCTGTATTTTTTTGCCATCTGTCCGCTGCTGTGGATCTACGGCGTGACCATCACCAATACGTTTATTGCCTTCTGGCAGCATCAGCTGCTGCTGCCGGCCATTAACCGTGGCGTGGTGGCGTTGGCTATCCTGCTGGTCATGGCGTTTTTTATCTACTTCGGCAAGGATTTAATGGTTAAGGTAATGGGATATCTGGTCTTTCCCTTCATTACCTGCCTGGTGCTGATCTCCCTGTCGCTGATCCCCTACTGGACGGGTGACATCTTTACCAGCTTCGATATGCACAGCCTGAGCCTGTTCGGCAGCCATGGCATTCTGGTAACCGTCTGGCTGGGGATCGCGATTATGGTGTTCTCCTTCAACTTCTCCCCCATTGTTTCGTCGTTTGTAGTCTCCAAACGCGAAGAGTATGAGGCGGACTTTGGCCGGGAATATACCGAGCAAAAGTGTGCGAAGATCATTTCGCGCGCCAGCGTGCTGATGGTGGTGGTGGTGATGTTCTTTGCCTTTAGCTGCCTCTTTACCCTGTCGCCGCAGGATATGGCGCAGGCTAAACAGCAGAACATTCCCATTCTCTCCTATCTGGCCAACCACTTCAGCTCACTGGGCAGCGGTAAATCTACCTATGCCACCGTTCTGGAGTATGGCGCCTCGATTATCGCCCTGGTGGCTATTTTTAAATCGTTCTTTGGTCATTACCTGGGAACCCTGGAGGGGTTGAACGGTTTGATCATTAAATTTGGCTACCATGGAGAGAAGTCGCAGGCGCCGATGAAGAAGCTCAATATGATCAGCATGGTCATCATTATGGGCTCTACCTGGGTGATCGCGTATATCAACCCGAATATTCTGGACCTGATCGGTGCCATGGGTGCGCCTATTATTGCTGCGCTGCTGTGTCTGCTGCCGATGTATGCGGTATGGCGAGTTCCTGCGCTGGCGAAATACAAAGGCAAGGCGTCTAACTATTTCGTCACGATTATCGGCCTGCTGACCATCCTGAATATTGTTTATCAGCTGATGTAATTCGGCGAGCGGACGATGGGAGTCATAAAATGCATGAGTATCCAGTCGTGCTGGTGATAAACAGTGGATCGTCTTCGATTAAGTTTTCCGTGCTGGACGCACAGCGCTGTGAGGTGCTGCTGGCCGGCATCGCCGAAGGCATCAATAGCGGCAGCGCGACGCTGTCGGTGAACGGCGCGGCGCCGGTCGCGCTGGCGCAGCGGGGCTATGAACCTGCGCTGGCCGCCATCTGCGCCGAGCTGGAGAAGCGCAGCCTGATCGACAGCGTGGCCTTAATCGGCCACCGCGTCGCGCACGGCGGCAATCTGTTCCAGCAGTCGGCGATCGTGGATGATGAGGTGATGGAGAAGATTCGCCGGATCTCTCCGCTGGCGCCGCTGCACAACTACGCCAACCTGAGCGGCATGGTCTCCGCCAGACATCTGTTCCCCGGGGTGACCCAGGTTGCGGTGTTTGATACCAGCTTTCATCAGACGCTGGCGCCGGAGGCCTGGCTGTACGCCCTGCCATACCGCTATGCGCAGGAGTATGGCGTGCGGCGCTACGGGTTTCACGGCACCTCGCACCGCTATGTGTCGCAGCGCGCCCATCATCTGCTGGGGCTCTCTGAGGCGGACTCCGGCCTGGTGATTGCGCACCTGGGCAATGGCGCCTCTATCTGCGCGGTGCGCAACGGACGCAGCGTCGATACCTCCATGGGGATGACGCCGCTGGAGGGGCTGATGATGGGCACCCGCAGCGGCGACGTCGACTTTGGGGCACTGGCCTGGATCGCCAGCCAGACCGGCCAGTCGATCGCCGATCTGGAGCAGATGGTGAATACCGAGTCGGGGCTGCTGGGGATCTCCGGGCTGTCGTCGGATCTGCGGGTCTTGGAGCGGGCGCAGCGAGAGGGACATCAGCGGGCCGATTTGGCGATACGCACCTTTGTTCACCGCATTGCGCGCCATATCGGCGGACACGCCGCCTCGCTGCGGCGTTTGGACGGCATTATCTTTACCGGCGGGATCGGCGAGAATTCGGCGCTGATCCGGCGGATGGTGCTGGAACATTTATCCGTATTCGGTATTACGCTGGCGCCGGATAAAAATAATATGCCCGGCAGCGCAGGCGAAAGAATTATATCCGGTGAGGACTCCGCCGTTATTTGCGCAGTGATCCCTACCGATGAGGAGAGAATGATTGCTCTGGACGCACTGCGTCTAGGAAAAATAATGCCATCGATTGAATACGCATAATTTATTCATTGTTATCTAAAGAGAGTATTTCCATGAAGGTTGATATTAATACCGGCGATCGCGCATATGCCGAGGCCTGGTATGGCTTTATAGGTACTGAATGGAAAAACGAAATAAACGTTCGTGACTTTATTCAGAATAACTATACGCCTTATACCGGCGATGAATCTTTTCTGGCGCCGGCGACGCCTGCGACAACGGCGCTATGGCAAAAGGTGATGGAGGGGATCCGCATCGAGAATGCGACCCATGCGCCGGTCGATTTTGATACTAACGTCGCGACGACCATTACGTCTCACGGGCCGGGCTATATCGCGCGGGAGCTGGAGACCATCGTCGGGTTGCAGACGGACGCTCCCCTGAAGCGCGCGCTGCATCCGTTTGGCGGCATCAACATGATCCGCAGCTCGTTTAACGCCTATGGGCGGGAGATGGACCCGGCGTTCGAGTATCTGTTCAGCGACCTGCGCAAAACCCATAACCAGGGGGTCTTCGACGTCTACTCGCCGGAGATGCTGCGCTGCCGCAAGTCGGGGATTTTGACCGGTCTGCCGGACGGCTATGGCCGCGGGCGTATCATCGGCGACTATCGCCGGGTGCCGCTGTACGGTATCGCTTATCTGGTGCGCGAGCGCGAGCTGCAGTTCGCCGATCTGCAGCCGGCGCTGGAGCGCGGCGACGATCTGGAGGGGGTGATCCGCCTGCGTGAGGAGCTGGCAGAACAGCGGCGGGCGCTGCTGCAGATCCAAGAGATGGCCGCCGACTACGGCTACGATATCTCCCGCCCGGCGCGCAGTGCGCAGGAGGCGATACAGTGGCTGTACTTCGCCTATCTGGCCGCCGTGAAGTCACAGAACGGCGGCGCCATGTCGCTGGGGCGCACCGCCACCTTCCTGGATATCTATATCGAACGCGATCTGCAGGCCGGGGCGCTGACGGAGACCCAGGCGCAGGAGCTGATCGACCACTTCATCATGAAGATCCGCATGGTGCGCTTTTTGCGCACGCCGGAGTTCGACTCGCTGTTCTCCGGCGATCCTATCTGGGCGACGGAGGTGATCGGCGGAATGGGGCTGGATGGTCGCACGCTGGTGACCCGCAGTTCATATCGCTATCTGCATACGCTGCATACTATGGGACCGGCGCCGGAGCCGAACCTGACCATCCTGTGGTCAGAGGCGCTGCCGATCAGCTTTAAAAAGTATGCCGCGCATCTCTCTATTCTGACCTCGTCGCTGCAGTATGAAAACGATGATCTGATGCGCCCGGACTTTAACAGCGATGACTATGGCATCGCCTGCTGCGTCAGCCCGATGGTGATCGGCAAACAGATGCAGTTCTTTGGCGCCCGCGCGAACCTGGCCAAGACTCTGCTGTACGCGATCAACGGCGGCGTGGACGAGAAGCTGAAGATCCAGGTGGGGCCGAAAACCGCGCCTCTGATGGACACGGTGCTGGAGTATGAGACGGTGATCGAAAGCCTCGATCGCTTTATGGACTGGCTGGCGGTGCAGTACATCAGCGCGCTGAATCTGATTCACTACATGCACGACAAATACAGCTATGAGGCGGCGCTGATGGCGCTGCATGATCGCGATGTCTACCGCACTATGGCCTGCGGCATCGCGGGGCTGTCGGTGGCGGTGGACTCCCTGTCCGCGATAAAGTACGCGCGGGTGACGCCGATCCGTGACGAGCAGGGGCTGGCCGTGGACTTCGCCATTGAGGGGGACTACCCGCAGTACGGCAACAACGACGATCGGGTAGACCGTATCGCCTGCGATCTGGTCGAGCGCTTTATGAAGAAGATCCGGGCGCTGCCAACCTACCGGCATGCGGTGCCGACCCAGTCGATCCTGACCATCACCTCTAACGTGGTCTACGGGAAAAAGACCGGCAATACGCCGGACGGTCGCCGCGCCGGGACGCCGTTTGCCCCGGGGGCTAACCCGATGCACGGGCGCGACCGTAAGGGGGCCGTGGCCTCGCTGACCTCCGTGGCCAAGCTGCCCTTTACCTATGCCAAAGACGGTATCTCCTATACCTTCTCCATCGTGCCGCAGGCGCTGGGCAAGGAGGAGACGGTGCGTAAGGATAACCTGGTCGGCCTACTGGACGGCTACTTCCACCACCGAGAGGCGGTAGAGGGCGGTCAGCACCTCAATGTGAACGTGATGAACCGCGATATGCTGCTGGATGCGATAGCGCACCCGGAAAACTACCCGAACCTGACCATCCGGGTCTCCGGCTATGCGGTGCGCTTCAATGCGCTCACCCGCGAGCAGCAGCAGGATGTGATTTCCCGCACCTTTACCCGCACGTTTTAACGGGAGCGGGCGTTACCTTCCCACGGGCCGCGCATTAGGGCGGCCCGTTTTTAACCGTTTGGCGCAGCACACGGCGTTCGGCAGCGATCAGGGTGCGGGTTATCTGGAAGAGGCCGAGCATAAACGGGCACTCAAACATCTCTTCGATCAGCTCCTTATAGCGGTTTTCCGGCTGTAAAAAGGCGACATACGCGCGCTGGTGCTCGACGGCGTCGGCGAGGATGAATGCGCCGATCACCGCGCCCAGCGTCCAGAGCGGGACGGGATGGCGTCGGGCCCGTTCGGCGATGGCGCCGCGCAGTGAGCGAAAGCAGAGGGGGATCGCCAGCGCCATGATCAGGAGGAGCGGGATGGCCCGATAGAGCAGCGCCGGGCCCGCGGGAAACGCGATCCGTCCCCAGCTCATGTGGCGGCCAAGCAGGAGCAGCCACCACAGGGCAACCCACAGCCAGAAGTGTCTGTCGGTCGCGCTCAGTGCGTTTTTTTTGCACCACTGCAGGGTAAACAGGGCGCCAAATACCAGCCAAATACCCTGGGTAAACTCAATGCGCTGTATGAGGGCGGCAACCGCGGTTGCATCGTCGGGCAGAAGATTAAGCCGGGAGAGAGTGCCAATCGTTAATATTATAATAAAAAGAAATATATCGACAATTGATGCCTTTAATTTCATCTCGTTCTCTTTTTTATTTAATTCGACGCTGGAGAGAAAAAGATAATGCAGTGTATCGAGCGGCCGGATGGCGCAAAAAAAGCCATGTATATATCTTATGGCTTCTGTATTTTTATTTATTTTAAATATTTGTCTTTGGCGCTTAATCGCGCGTGACGGCGTTATTATTTTATCGATAATCGTCGCGTATGGCGTATGGCGTATGGCGTATGGCGTATGGCGTATGGCGTATGGCGTATGGCGTATGGCGCCTCGGCGGCGCTATCGCCAACGGTATTCGCGGCCGGGGCGGGGGGAGGGCGGTGTTTTGGAAAAGGGCACGGGGCGCAGGACGCCCCGTACCGCGCGGTTAGGCTAGCCAGGCCCGCCCCAGCCGATCGGCGGCCAGGATCGCGGCATACACCTGCGGCGCCGTCACGCTGAACGGCATATTGTGAATGGTCTCCCCCTTGGCGCAGCTGGCCTCGGCTACGGCCATGATCTTATCGTTTAGCTGCGGGCCATCCTTGATACCCAGCTGCGCCAGCGTGACCGGCAGCCCCACCTGGACGCAGAAGTCGAGCACGGTTTCAATCTGCTCACTGCTGCTGTTTTGCAGCACCAGCTGGCACAGAGTGCCAAAGGCCACCTTCTCCCCGTGGTACATCGCGTGGCACTCCTCCAGCACCGTTAGCCCGTTGTGGATGGCATGCGCCGCCGCCAGCCCGGCGCTTTCAAAGCCCAGCCCGCTCAAATAGGTATTGGCTTCGACAATGTTGTCCACCGCCGGCGTCGCGACGCCGGCCTCGACCGCCAGCTTGGCCTTGTATCCCTCCTCCAGCAGCGTCTGATAGCACAGGTGCGCCAGCGCCAGCGCCGCTCGGGTCGACTCTCCGCCGGCCATGCTGATCGCGTGGGCATCCACGCAGGCCTGCGCTTCAAAATAGGTGGAGAGGGCATCGCCCATACCGGCGACCAGCAGGCGTACCGGCGCCTTGGCGATGATCGCCGTATCCATCAGCACCATATCCGGGTTGGTCGGGTAAATCAGATACTCTTCAAACTCGCCCTGGTCGCTGTAGATCACCGACAGCGCGCTGGTCGGCGCGTCCGTAGAGGCAATGGTCGGGACGATCAGCACAGGCAGCGCCTGAGTGTGGGCCAGCGCCTTCGCGGTATCCAGCGTCTTGCCGCCGCCGATGCCGATCACCCCCCGGCAGCCCAGACGCTTCAGCTCACGGCCCAGACGATCGATCTCGCTACGGCTGCACTCGCCGCCAAAGCGGACAAAGTGCCCTTCGACGTCGGCCTGTTTCAGGCTGCTTGCCACCGTCTCGCGGGTCAGCCCCATGACAACGTCGTCGGCGATAACAAACTGGCTGTCGGCCAGCAGTCGGGCATACTGCCCGATGGCGTGCAGCGCGCCGGGCCCCTGAATATACTTGGACGGTGATTGGATGACTTTTAACATCGTTACGCTCCTGTCGAGAAGATAAAGTCTGCTAAAGGCGCTCCGCCGGGCGAAGGCCACGCTGTCGTTGAGTATGGATCAGATAGTCAGGTTACGGCCCCTTTTTTGCGCCAGCAAGCGACGATGTTGTCATGCAACTATCTATCGACCACCGTGGCCAATCAATCGCGTCCGACCTTTCGCCGGCAAGCCCCCATTTTGCCCGAAGCGTTCGACAATCTCAGCATCACGCCACTTCCGGTAAGCGGCGTGGGCCGTGATTGACGGGGCGATACCCGTCGCCTTTCGCGCATGGCATCAGCAACCCGTCCTGAGCACGACGACAATAGCGTTCATTGCCGTGCGCTTACGCTGCGTCTCCAGTGAATACCGGATTCTGTGCCCTGGGCGTCGCGATGCCATCGTTTCCCCAATCTTAGCGCGGATCTGCTCTGTGTAGTTTGCCATACGTCACCCGCAGCAATGACCGTAACGCATGCTATGACAGCGTCTTTGGGGATCGGCGCGACATGCAGACAGGAGGTTGTTCCGCTTAAGACGCGGCGGATCTCAACCAACCGTATTTTATAAATATCGGAAGGGCTTCATCGGAGCGCAGCCAGGCGGCAAATTGGCGAGTTTCTTCATCTGAGTCTTTACGGACTGTAATATTCATATCGCGCCATATTATATAGTCTGGTTCAATCTTAACGACATCACCGATTCCTGGATTACTGATAGCCCAATCCGCCCAGGTTATCCAAACATCGGCTTGAGGCTGCTCTTCCAGAGCTTTACGGGCGCTCCCGCTATTGGGCGCAAAGAGGATAATATTTTGCCGTATGCCGATAACGGTCTTAATATCCCCTTTACGCCCCGCGATATCTTCCCATACACCCGTGCCAGAGGTATTACTCGTACCACCGCCATCGTTTACGATAATCCCAATCCCGGGGCGAGAGAGGTCTTCAACTCCCTTGATATTTTTAGGATTTCCTTTTTTTACCAGCAGGATGCTCTGCCGTAAATACAGCGGCTGAATATCTTTCTCACTGAAGTTATTCTGATGATCGCGCACGATGGCCAAGGCCGATTGCTCTGAGGCACCAAATAGGATATCCGCATTCTTCTTTGCTGCATCATTCCACGTTGCCTGAGGGCCGTAGTGTACGGTAATCGGCACCCCAGTTTTTTGGGTATACTGTGCCGCTGCCGCCTGTAAGGCGACGTGGGGGCCACCGGGTCCATATAAATGAATGTCGGCAAATGCGGCTGAAGAAAATGCAAAAATCATCGTGGCTAGAACTTTTTTCATAAGTATTCCTCTCATTTTTGGCGAGGAGAGATGATAGGTGTTTTAGCCGTATTCTGATGCGTTATCACGAAAACGTTAAGCTTTTAACATTTAATAACTCATAAAAAATAAGTATATAAATGGTTTGTTAGATGGATAAATAGAATGTATATGGGATTATATTTTATATAACTCGCCAGCGGGCTATTGCACGGCGTCAGTCGAATAACGTTCGAGGATAGCCTAAGCCTCCGGCGCCTCGCCGGTAGGTAACCCGTGTTGCCAGAAACGGGCGACAACCTCAGCATCACGCCACGTTGGGACGCGACGCTGGCCGTGATTGACGCGTATATACCTGCCGCCTTTCGCGTATTGCATCAGCAACCCGTCCTGAACACGGAGGCAATGGCGTTCATTACGCGACGATTATCGATGCGCCTACGCGGCGTTGCCCGTCGATGTCGGGGGGGCACTCTGGGCATCGCGGGGCCCTGTTTTCCCTGTACTCCGCGTGCATCTTCCATTGGGGGCCTGCCCGACATTGTCTATTGCCTCTTTCTGATGAGGGCGCCGGGGCTCAGTTGATGACGCGCGTTATTATTTATCAGGGCGGTGAATGGGTATTCGCGATATGTATCCTCTTGTTATACAAAAGACAGGATGATTTGTTTCCATTATATTTGCATGAGATCTACTCCATTCGTGTTAATTACCCCGCGCCGCCGGGGATAATCCGGGCGTCATACCGTGAGGCCTTGCCCCACGTGGCCTGAGCAAGGCGTGGTTATTTCGCGAACACCCCGTTTAGCTGCGATTTAACCTTGCGTAGGAATACTCCTGAATCGCGTTTATAAATAATGTCGCCATTTGCATTAAAATAATCTGCATCGCTATAATCGCCGCACTGTGAAACGCCAGCAACGCGGCGCCGGTTATTTCTCTTTTTCTACCTCTGAATGAGTATATTTATATGAACCGCCATTATAAAAATGCCGCTATTGCCGGCTTGATCTCCTTTTGTCTGCTGCTGTCCGGCTGCGGCGCAGTAAGTACGGCGATTAAGAAGCGTAATCTGGAGGTAAAAACCCAGATGAGCGAAACCATTTGGCTGGAGCCGTCGTCTCAGAAAACCGTATATTTGCAGGTGAAAAATACCTCGGATAAAACGCTGGATAATCTGCAGGCGCAAATTGCCGAAGATATTCGGGCTAAAGGCTATCAGCTGGTCTCCAACCCCGACCAGGCCTACTACTGGGTACAGGCCAACGTGCTGCGGGCCGATCGGATGGATCTGCGCGAGGCGCAGGGGCTGCTGAGCCAGGGGTATCAGGGGGCGGCCACGGGGGCCGCGCTGGGAGCCGGTATCACCGCCTATAATACCGCCTCTGCCGGGGCAACCCTGGGGGTTGGGTTAGCGGCGGGCCTGATCGGGCTGGCGGCGGATGCGATGGTCGAGGATGTCAATTATACCATGGTCACCGACGTGCAGATTGCCGAGCGTACGACGGCCAAGGTGCAGACCGACAATGTGGCGGCCCTGCGTCAGGGAACGTCCGGCGCCAAGGTACAGACCAGCAACATGCAGGGTAACCAGCATCGCTATCAGACGCGTATTGTCTCCAGCGCCAATCAGGTCAATCTGAAGTTTGATCAGGCACGCCCGGCGCTGGAAGCGCAGCTGGCCAAATCCATCGCCAGCATTCTGTAAGCGCGCCGTGGGGCCCGTCGATCCTGCCCGTGCGGATCGGCGGGCCGCCGCGGGCGGCATCTCCCCCCGGGCTTTTCTCTCGTTCGTCTCCCCCTTTCCCAGGCGGCGCCTTGGTTGCCCAATCGCGCCGCTGCCCCCGCTCTCGGCTTACCGCAAGCCCTCGGTAGTCTGTGCTCACAGCGTTAGCCGTCGGCTGGGCTCCGGGCCGAATCCGCGCAGCGTCAGGCGAGTCCCGTTCAGCTCTGCGATGGCGAAAGGCGCGGCGTCGGCGCCGTCGACCATGCCGCACAGGGTGATGAAGTCGGTGTGCTCCCGGCGCAGATAGCCTCCGCGGTGATCGTGCCCGCTGAAGCAGGCGCGCACCCGATAATGGCACAGCAGCTGACTGACGACGGCGTGGTTCCACAGGCTGTGGCGGGTTTCCTGCGCCAGGGGGAAGTGGCAGAAGACCAGAACCGTTTCCGCCCGCCGCCGCGCCGCGTTCAGCTGCCGGTGCAGCCAGGTCAGCTGGGACGCGCCGAGGGCGCCATTCCAGGGCTGCGCCTGCGTCGCCCCGCGCTGGACCAGCTGCGCCAGCAGGCGCTGCGCCCGGCACAGATCGTCGCCCGCGGCGCACAGGCTGAGGTCATTGCCATCCAGGATTAACAGCCGTATGCCCGGCAGCGTCACGGCGTAATAGTGCTTGGGCAGGGCGAGGGGCGGCTGCGCCGCGCTCAGGTGAGCGGCAAGCGCGACGGCGTCATGGTTACCGCTGACGATCAGATGGGGATGGCGCAGGGCGCGGTAGCGGGCCAGCAGCGCGGGATAGTCACGCCAGTGGCGATCGACCAGATCGCCCAGCGTGGCGACAAAGGCCAGCGGCTGTCGGTTAACGCTGGCGATGGCGCGATCAAGCTTATGCAGACTGTGGCGATAATAGCGCTCCCCGTCGGGGGGCGCGTCGGCGTATTGGGGATCGGCCAACAGGCCGAAGCGCAGGGGCTCCCCCGCGCGGAGCTGGATCGATGGCGGTCGGTATAGCGCGGCGGCCAGCCCTAGGCGCCGTCGCTGGGGCTGACTGAGCAGGGGAGGCATCGCATCGCGGCGCATCAGCGGATCCCCGCGCGCATAAAGGATTGCACAAAACGGCGCTGGCACAGCAGGAATAATAGCAGCAGCGGCAGGGTCGTCATCAGGGTTGCGGCGCCGATCAGCGCCCACTGTATGCCCTGCTCGGGAGCGGAAAAGAGCTGCAGGCCGACGGTGAGCGGGCGGGCGTGCAGGGAGTCGGTGATCACCAGAGGCCAGAGAAAGTCATTCCAGTGAAAGCTGACGGACACCAGGGTAAAGGCGACGTAGACCGGCGTCGCCAGCGGGACGTAAATGCGCCACAGAATGCAGGCTCGGCTGGCACCCTCGATGATGGCCGCCTCCTCCAGCGCCAGCGGGATCCCCTTAAAGGTCTGGCGCAGCAGGAAGATCGCGAACGCCGAGGCAAAGTAGGGTAGCGCGATGCCCCACAGGGTATCACGCAGCCCAAGGGCGCTGATGGTCTGGTAGTTGTTCAGGATCAGGACATCCGGACTGATCATCAGCTGTAGCAGGATCAGGGCAAACAGCAGCCCGGCGCCGCGCGGCGCCATCCGCACCAGGGCCCAGGCCGCCAGCGTGGCCAGCAGCAGCTGGACGCTGACGATCAGGGAGACCTGCAGGGCCGTATTGATGAAATAACGGCCAAAGGGGGCCGCGTGCCAGGCGGCGCGAAAGTTCTCCAGCGTCAGGGGGGCGCTCGGCGAGAAACTGCTCTGTTCGGCCGCCGGGTGCAGGGCGACCCAGGCGGCGACCAGCACCGGCAGCAGCCAGAGCAGGGCGCCGATCCAGATCAGCAGCGTGACGGCGCGGCGGCCCAGCGCATATGCCCGCGGGCGGTAGGATAACGGCAGCGTGAGGGTGCTCATTGGTACCAGGCTCTCCTGTCCAGCAGGGTGAATTTCATCAGCGTCAGCGTGGCGAGGATCGCCAGCAGGACGACGGTCATCGCGGCCGCATAGGGCAGATCCCAATAGCTGAACGCGGTGCGGTAGATATAGAACAGCAGTAGGCTGGTGCTATTGTCCGGCCCGCCGTTGGTCATGGCGATCACCTGATCCGCCAGGCGAAAGGCATTCATGGAGGCGTTGATCAGCACAAACAGGGTGGTGGGCATCAGCAGGGGCCACTGCACCCGCCGAAAGAAGGTCAGCCGCGAGGCGCCTTCGATGGCGGCCGCTTCGCTCAGGCGCGGATCGATCTGCTGCAGCGCCGCCAGATAGAAGATCATAAAGAAGCCCGCTTCGCGCCATACCGAAACCGCCATCAGGCAGTACAGGGCGCTATCGGGATCGCCCAGCCAGTTCAGCGGGGCGCAGCCCAGCAGCGCCAGCGCGCGGTTGAGCAGCCCCAGCTGCGGCGTATAGAAAAACAGCCACAGGTTGGCGATAGCGACCATCGGCAGCAGCGACGGCAGAAAAAAGGCCGTGCGGATGAGCGCGCTGCCGCGGGCGCGGCGATTGACCGCCAGCGCCATGGCCAGCGCCAGTCCCACCGCCAGCGGAATGGTCAGCAGGGCGTAGCGCAGGTTGTTGTACAGCGACTGTATAAAGGTATCGTCCTGCCACAGGGCGCGATAGTGCTCTAGCGTGGCGCCGCCGCCGGGGGCGGCGCTGAGCAGGCTATCGCGCAGCGCAGCCAGCGCGGGGTAGTGGGTAAACAGCACCAGCGGCACCAGCGCCGGCAACAGCAGAAGATAGCCGTATACCTGGCGCTGCAGTCCAGCGCGGCGGGCCGGCGAAACGTGGGTATTCATCATCCGCCGCTCCGTTTACGGGTAGCGCTGCAGCAGGCGATCGGCCTGGCGCTGGGCGTCAGCAAGGGCCTGCTGGGGGCTTTTCCCGCCGGTGACGGCGGCTTCGACGGCTCGGTTGAGCAACTCCTGCACCTGTACGCTGCGGTAGGTGGAGAGCTCCGGCTGGGAGTATTGGAGCTGATCGCGGGCGACCGTGGCCTGGGGGAACTGCTGTACATAGCGCTGCATGGCCTCGGTCTGCCAGGCGGCCGGCGAGGTGGCGACATAGCCGGTGGCGATGCTCCAGCGCGCCGCCTGCGCCGGGGCGGAGAGCCAGCGGATAAAGCGCAGGGCCGCCTGGCGCTGCGCCGTGCTTGCCTGGCTGAACAGGTACAGGTTGCCGCCGCCGGTGGGGCTGCCGCGCCCGGTATTGGCCGGCAGCATGGCGACGCCGAAGGGGAATTTGGCGCTATCGCGCACCGTCGCCAGGTTGCCGGTGGTGGTCACCATCATCGCCGTCTTGCCATCGATAAAGTCCTGCGGCGTCGAGCCCCAGTGAATGGCGCCCGGCGGTGAGATGGCGTGCTGTCGCGCCAGATCGTGCAGCCAGCTGAGCGCCTCTCGGTTGGCGGCGGTATCAAAGGTGACGGCGGTGCCGCGGCGGTTGTCCAGCGTCCCCCCGTTGGTGGCGGCGATAGCCTGGAAGGTCCAGTAGCCTATCGGCGTTGACGGGATCTCTATTCCCCACTGGCGCACCTGATTACCTTCGCGCAGGGTCAGGCGGCGGCCAAACGACTCCACCTCTCGCCAGCTCTGGGGCGGGTGCTCGGGATCCAGCCCCGCCTGGGCGAACGCCTGTTTATTCCAATACAGCACGACGGTAGAGCGTTGAAACGGGATGCCGTAGACCTTGCCGTCGATGCGGCGAATAAAGGCCGGATAGAAGCTGTCCAGCCAGGCCTGTCCCGCCGCGTCATCGACCAGATCGCTGATGGGGGCGATGGCGCCGGCCTCCTTCAGCGAGTAGACCTCGATATCGCCGATCACCGCCAGCTGGGGCGGGTTGCCGCCGCGAAAGGCGGTCAGTGCCTTGGTGACCGTGGTGGCATAGTCGCCGGTGTAGACCGGCTGAATGCGGATGTCGGGATGCTGCTGTTCAAAGTCGGCGACCAGGGCGTCGACGGTCTGGCTAACCTTGCCGCCGACGGCGATGGGGTAGTACATCTGGAGGGTCACCGGGGCCGCGCTGGCTACGCAGGCGGTCAGGGCCAGTAGGCTGGCCGCGGCGTACCGGGGCAGAGATCGTCGCATGACATTTTCCTTATGAGAGCAGAGAACGGATTAACGGGCGGCGTGAAGGGCAACCCGGGGTAAAAACGGCTGTTCAGCGTCGCGGCAGCGCGCACCGCTGTCACGGTGAAATAGATACTGGGCCTGGCGCGGCCAGCTTAGGCCGACGGCGCTGCCGGGGCTGACGCGGCGCAGCCCGCTCATGCTGACGGTGAGCTCGCCGCCGCACTCCAGCGCACACTGCAGCCAGGTATCGGCGCCCATATATTCGACGGCGCTGATCCGGGCGTCGGCTTTACCGGCGCCCAGGGCGGTCAGGGTCAGGTTTTCGGCGCGCAGCCCCAGCGTCAGCGCCGTCTGGCCATCATCGGCGCAGATGGGCTGGTGGCCCAGGCAATGCCAGCCGCTGCGGCGGCGCAGGGGCAGCAGATTCATCGGCGGTGCGCCGATAAATCGGGCGGCAAAGCTGCTGGCGGGATCGTGATAGAGGTTTTCCGGACTGTCGTGCTGGACGATGGCCCCCTCGTGCAGCAGGATGACGCGATCGGCCATGCTCATGGCCTCCAGCTGATCGTGGGTGACGTACAGCACCGTCAGCCCCAGGCGCTGCTGCAGGGTACGGATCTCGCGGCGCATGGTCTGGCGCAGCCGGGCGTCCAGATTGGAGAGCGGCTCATCCATCAGACACAGTCGGCGGCGGGCGATGACGGCCCGCCCCAGGGCGACCCGCTGCTGCTGCCCGCCGGAGAGCTGCGCGGGCAGGCGATCGAGCAGGGTATCCAGCTCCAGCAGGGCGCTGACCTCGGCCAGGCGGCTGGCGAAGTGACGTTTCTCCTCATGGCGCGCCCGCAGTCCGAACAGCAGGTTTTCACGGACGCTGAGGTGGGGAAACAGGGCGTAGGATTGGAACACCATCGACAGCTGACGCTGCGCCGGCGGCAGGTGTTCCACCGGCTCGCCGCGCAGGCGGATGGTGCCGCTATCGGCCTGATCCAGGCCGGCCAGGGTGCGCAGCAGGGTGGTTTTTCCACAGCCCGACGGGCCGAGAAGGGCGACAAACTCCCCTTCGCGGACGGAGAAGCTGATGTCGCGTAGGGCGGTTTTATCTCCCCAGGCTTTATGAATATGGTGCAGCGTCAGGTAGCTCATGGCGTTAGCTCGTCAGGAAAGGCGTGGCTTAAGCCTGCCAGCGGAGCATGTCAGTTTCATGAAGGGAATATAACGCGGTGATGACGGTAGAGCGCCCGCACGGGGGCGCTCTGTCGACGCGGGGAGGCGCTCCCCTGGCGCCGGGTGGAGAGGGGATTAGGCGCGAGCCTCCAGCATATCGACCCACTGGGTCAGCGGCACGATGGCGCCGGGGCGGTAGGTAAGCTGCAGGGCGCTCAGCAGGCGCACCAGATGGCTTTGCACCGCCGGCAGGTTTTCGCGGACGTGGGGAACCACCAGAATATACTGCTCCAGCCAGCACTGCAGATTTTCGGCAAAGCCGCTGTTAAAATGCGCCAGCCACTGTTCGATGGCCTGCGGATTACGCTGCAGGGCCCGGCTGACCTGCTCCTGACTTTCGCTGACCGGAAAGACGAGGGTGCGCATCAGATTGAGCGCGTCGTCGCGATCGACCACCCGCAGCACGATAGCCGATGCGGCGTCGGGCAGCGCTTCTCCCGCAGCGGAATAGGCTCCGGGTGCTGACAGCGTAGCTGACTGAACCATGATAACTCTCCTTGAGAATATGAATATACTGGTTGATGACGGTATCCGTCACGGATCTGTTATCAAGATTAGCGCATCCTTTGTAGGGTTACCCGTCGTCATATCACACTGACATAAGGGAATAAGCGGAGAGCGTCTCCCGCACCGCGGACGCTTATTTCTCTGGCGTCGTATTCGGCGCTGCGCCGCCGGGCTAGTGCCCCAAAATATCCCCGTATTTCAGGGCGCAAGCGAGCACGACAAATAGCGCACCAGCCTTCTTTTGATGATATTCAGCCTATTTCGTCTTTCCTAAATCAAATTACTTATGATTCATTCTTTGAACGCAATCCATTGCCTATATCCACGGCGAGCGGCGCAGCACAATGTTTCGCAAAATAGACGGATGGATAGCGATGTAATTATCAATTTGATTAGATTTGTATTGATTTATATTACAAATTGAGATTAATCTTAAAAACAGATTAGAAAGGATTAACTTTACGATGTTTTTTCGCCGTTCCATGCAGGGAAGATAACGATAACTCCACCGACAGTTTGCCGTCGCCCGGGGGAATAATATGAATAAAAAAACGCCTTTCTGCCTGCTATGGGTAACGCTCTGGGGGATGTCGTGCGGCGCGAGCGCCGCGCCGTTCTGGGACAATACGCCGACCGATGAGTCGCGGCGCGCGCTGCAGAACAGCGCACGCGAAGTCAATTCACTGCTGGAGCAGCAGAGCCTTCAGCGTCTGGAGAAGCAGCGCCAGGCGCGCCCCTCCGCCGCCGCGCCGGCCCAACTGCGTGAGGACACCTCCTGTCTGCCGATCGACGGCGTCTATTTAACCGGGATCACGCTGTTATCCCTGCGCGATCTCCGGGCGCTGGACCCTTTGCCGACGCACTGTATCCGCAGCCGCGACGTCAATCATCTCGCGAAACAGCTGACCGCCCTGTATCTGGAGAAGGGCTATATCACCGCCCGGGTCCAGTTTTTACGCCCCAATGCGCGCGGCGAGCTGGGCGTGCGGGTGACCGAAGGGTTTATCGAGCGTATCGAGGGGGGCGATCGGGGGGTGAATCGGCGCTGGCTGTTTCCCGGTGCGGTCGGTAAACCGCTGCGTCTGGCCTCTCTGGATCAGGGGCTGGATCAGGCCAACCGGCTGCGCTCTAACCACGTCAGCATGGATATTCTGCCCGGGGAGCGCGTCGGCGGGTCGGTGATCCGCCTGTACAACCGGCGGGAGCGCCCCTGGCAGGTCAGCGGCTCGCTGGACAACTACGGCCAGCAAAGCACCGGGGAGTGGGTGGCGCGCGGCAGCGCAACGCTGGACAGCCCGCTGGGGCTCTCCGACTTTGTCAGCCTGAGCGCATCGACCACGCTGGCCCAGCCCTCGGCGCGCTACAGCCGTGCCTACATGCTGTTTTACTCACTGCCCTACGGCGATCTGACCTTCAGCGGCTTCGCCAGCTTCTCGGACTATCAGATGCATCAGTCGCTGCCGCATATCCGCATCCTGCTGGACGGACAGGCCAGTCAGTATGGCCTGCGCGGCGATGCGGTGCTGCAGCGCAGTCAGCGTCAAATCAACACGCTGGGCGTTCAGCTGACCTATAAGCGCATCCGCAGCTATCTGCAGGATGATCTGCTGCGGGTCAGCAGCCCGACCCTGAGCGTGGCGGAGCTGGGCCTCAGCCACCTGCATATATTGTCCGGCGGCGTCGCCACGGGCAACCTCAGCGTGGAGCGGGGGCTGTCCATTTTGGGCGCCGATCGCGGGCGCCAGCGCACCGGCGCCGAGGCGCAGTACACCAAGCTGAAGCTCTCCGCCGGTGTGAGTCAGCGGGTTACGCTGGCCGACGATGTCTATCTGTTCAACGCCCAGTGGTATGGGCAATACAGTCGGGATCCGCTGCCGGGCGTTGAGTGGGTCAGCCTCACGGAGCGCAGCGCCGTGCGTGGATTCAAGCGGGGCACGCTGTCGGCGGATAACGGGTGGTATTGGCAGAACACGCTGTCGCGTCCCCTACGCTGGCGGGCGTTCACCGTGACGCCGCGCATCGGTCTGGACGTGGGCCGCGTGCTGTCGAACGCGGGAGATCAGGGATGGCAGAGTGGCGTAGGCGCCGTTGCCGGCGTAACGCTGAGTAGCGCCTCCGCGCAGCTTGATATTGAGGTCGGGCGCGCCAGGGCGATTTCAAATAATAACTTTCCGAGTCAATCGACCCAGCTATTAACACGATTTTCTTATTCCTTTTAACTCGGCTTCGGCGCCCGCGGGCGCTGATATGAGGTAACCTCTATGGCATATCAACATTTTAAACTCTCTTCGGCGGGGCGCTTGGCGACCATCATCGCCATCTCCTTTGTCGCCTGCAGCAGCTTTGCCGGCAATATTGTGCCGGACGGCGGCGCGCTGGGCCCCGGCGTGGCGACGGCGCCCAGCGGTGCCCAAGTAGTCAATATCGTCACGCCGACGGACCGGGGGCTGTCCCATAACCAGTATCAGGATTTTAACGTTAACCGCCCCGGCGCGGTGTTCAACAACGCCCTGACGGGGGGCGAATCTCAGCTGGCCGGCGCGCTGGCGGCCAACCCGAATCTGCACGGACAGAGCGCCAGCGTGATCCTAAACGAGGTGATCAGTCGTAATCCCTCGCTGCTGCTGGGGCAGCAAGAGGTGTTCGGCATGGCGGCGGACTATGTGCTGGCTAACCCCAACGGCATCACCTGCGACGGCTGCGGCTTTATCAATACGACCCGCTCAGCGCTGGTGGTGGGGAATCCGCTGGTGGAAGGCGGGGCGCTCAGCGCCTATTCGACCCTGAACAATGATAACCGTCTGCAGATCGGCACGGGTGGGCTGTCGACGAACAGCGTGCTGGATCTGGTGGCGCCGCGCATTGAGAGCGTCGGTGCGGTCAGCGCCCGCGAGATCAACGCCGTCAGCGGCAATAATCGCCTGACGCGCGATCTCCGCCAGATCGATGCGGGGGTCAATGGCACGGCGCTAGACAGCTACTACCTGGGCAGTATGCAGGCCGGGCGCATCCGCATCATCAACACCGCCGCCGGCAGCGGGGTGAAGCTGGCGGGCACGCTGCACGCGGATCAGGACATTTCGGTCGCGGCGAAGGATCGTCTGACCCTGCAGTCCGCGGAGCTGCGCGGCGGAGATATCTCGCTGCAGGCGGGCGCGCTGCGCGCCGAGGGCACCCTGTCCCAGCGCGATGAGCAGCGGGAGGGGAAGGATAATTACCAGAACTACCGCGGTGGGATCAACGTCAGCGATAGCCGCCGGGAGCAGAGCTATCGGCGCACGGTGCTCAGCGGCAAGAACCTGACCCTGGTGGCGGCGCAGAGCACCCACCTGACCGCCACGGATATCAGCGGCGATGATGTGACGATCGCCGGCGGGGAGGTGCTGCTGGATGGCGCCTCGCTGACGCAGGAGCAGAAGCAGACCGATAACCGCTGGTTCTACTCTTGGCAGCACGATGAAACGCGCAGCGACAGCCAGCAGCGTGCGGTGGCGGGGCGTATCGATGCCCGTCATAACGCCAGCCTCAGTGCGACGCACGGCGATCTGCGGCTGCAGGGCAGCGAGGTCAGCGCCGGCCACGATCTGCGCCTGAAGGCGAAGGGGGACGTGGCGCTGAGCGGTATACAAGAGCGCGATGAGCATCAGCTGACGGGGTATAAGCGCAACGAGGGCGCCGCGCTGAACAGCGGGCGCTGGAGTCAGCGCAGCAGCGAGGAGCGCCTGCATCAGACGCGCCTGCGCGCCGGGCACGATCTGAGCCTGGAGGCCGGCGGCGATCTCAGCGCCCAGGCGGCGCAGATCCGGGCGGATAACGACGCCGGGATCGCGGCGGCCGGGAAGGTTAACCTGACGGTGCAGAACGTCGCCAACCGTAAGACGGAGATCGACAACCACACCTACTGGGGCGGGATCGGCGGCGGCGGTGAGCGAGACAACAATCATAGCCAGGAGCGCAGCCAGGCCAGCGAGGTCGAGAGCGGCGGCCAGCTGACGATCTCCGCCGGGCAGGATGTGACGATCAGCGGCAGCCGAGCGCACGGTGGGCGCGGCGGCGTGGTGCAGTCCCAGCGCGGCGATGTGATCATCGATCGGGTGGTGAACACGACCCATGAGCAGGATAACAGCCGCCGCGGCGGCGCCTTTAACATCACCACCGCCTCGGAGAAGCGCACCGAGAGCCATGACCAGGTGCGCGGCAGTCAGCTGGCGTCGGACGTGAACCTGCGGGTGGAGAGCGCCCGCGATATTCAGGTCAACGGCAGCCGGGTGGAGAGCGACGGCAAGCTGGCGCTGCAGGCCGGGGGCCGGGTCGATGTCGCGGCGGCGGCCGGCGTGGATACGCTGGAGAAAGAGAGTACCTCGCTGCAGGTGACGGCGTACGCCAAGGCGCAGGGGGATAAACAGTATCGCGCCGGGGTAGGCATTGAGCACACCGCTCAGCAGGAGGAGAGCCGCAGCGTGACGCACCGGGGCAGCCAGCTCCGCGGCGGCAGCGTAGAGGTGACGGCGGGAGATGACGTGGTGTTTAGCGGCGCGCACCTGCAGGCCGATGCGGGCGATGCACAGATCAGCGGTAAGAACGTCGCCTTCGTGAGCGCCGAGGAGAGCAAAACCAGCCATACCCGCCAGACGCAGGCGGGGGGCGGAGCGTACTACACCGCCGGCATCGATAAGGCCGGCAGCGGCTATGAGGGACACTACAGCCACAGCGATACGCAAAACGAGCAGGTGCGGGCGCAGGGCAGCAGCAGCAGCGTCAGCGGTAATCTGACCATTACGGCGACGGATAAGCTGACGCAGCAGGGGGCGCACCACCAGGCCGGTGGCGTCTACCGGGAGCAGGCCGCCAGCGTAGAGCATTTGGAGGCCAATAACCGCGATAGCAGCCGCAGCCAACGTACCCAGGTCCACGGCGAAGCGGGCGTTAGCGTCGACTACAGCGCGGTGACCCGCCCGCTGGAAGGGGCGGTGAAGAAAGGCGCCAGCCTGGATGCCAACGGCGTAGTTAATGAGATTGGTACCATCGGCAAGCCGAATCTGGGGATCGATGTCGCCGCCGACGGGGGCACCCATACGCAGAGCAGCAGCGATACCCAGGCGCAGACCACCCAGATCCAGGCGGGTGCCATTCAGGTTACGGCGCGCGACGAGGTGCATGACCGGGGGACGCAGTACCGGGCGACCGACGGCGGGGTCAGCCTGCGGGCAGATAGCCACCGCTTTGACGCCGCCAGCGACAGCCATCGTGGTCAGACGGACGACGTTAACGGCGGTGCGAGCCTGCGCGTCTACACCACGACCGGCAAGGATATCGGCGGTGCTGCCCGTGGACAGGGCGAGAATCGCAGCGGCCAGGAGCAGTCCGTGACGGCACAGGCTGGTAAGGTGCAGGCGGCGAACGGCATTGATATTCAGCTGGGACAGGAGGGGCGCTATCAGGGAACGGCGCTGGACGGCGGTCATGGCAAGGTACAGCTCAACAGCGGCGGCGATCTGCAGCTGGAGCAGGCGACGGACAGCCACAGCGTCAGCCACGCCGGCTATGATGCCCACGCCCGTCTCAGCGGCGATATGAGCGGCAGCAACAGCGGCAGCGCGGCGCTGGGCGGCGGGCAGGATAACGGCCAGCAGAGTGAAACGCAGGCGCATACGGCGCAGGTCCGCGCCGACGGCGGTGTGACCCTGAACAGCGCAGGCTCCCTGACGCTGCAGGGCACAGAGGTCAGCAGCCAAGGGGACGTTACCCTCAAGGCCGGAGAAAAGCTGGATCTGCGTCAGGCGAACTCAGCGCGCAGCCAGCAGGGCAGCGTGTGGTCTGGCGAGCTGAGCGGCGGCGCAAGCAGCGGCAGCAGCGACAGCGCCAATAGCCGGGGAGGCTCGGTGGGGGCCAAAGCCAAGGTGGCGATGCAGCATGAGCAGCAGAGCACGGCGCAAGGCGCGCGCGTCAGCGGTGCCAACGTCACCCTGAGCGCCGGCGCGCAGGATAGCGATGCGCTGCATCTGCAGGGGGCGCAGGTCACGGGGCACGATGTAGCGCTGAACGCGCAGCAGGGTGGGATCGTGCTGGAGTCGGCCAGCAGCGGCCAAGAGAAAAACAATTGGGGCGTCGATGCCTCGGGCGGTCTGTCCGGTCGTCAGAGCGTGAGCAAGGACGCGCAGGGGCAGGCCGATCCGGCCAGCCGGCAGAATCGCCATACCCTGAATACGGGGCTGAAGGTGGCGGTCGATCGGCAGACGCAGACGACGCAGCAAAACAGCCAAATCCATGCCGATAACCAGGTCACGCTATCCAGCCAAGGGGATACGTCGCTGGCCGGCGCGCGGGTCGATGCGCAGCGCATCGGCGGCGAGGTGGGCGGCGATCTGCGTCTGGAGAGCCGTCAGGACAGCGAGCGCAGTACGCAGGTTAACGCCGGGCTGACCTTCAGCCACAGCAATGATGAGGGGGCCAGCAAGACGGCAAAGCTGTCCAAAATCGCGACGCCGCACCTCGCCGGCAAGGTACAGAGTAAGCTGGAGGGCGCCATCGACAAGGTCAGCGATAAGGTGAGCGACGAATATAACGGTGCGGTACGCCGTTTGGATAAACGCCAGGACACCACCGGCAGCGTCGGCTTTAACAAGGCGAACGAGACGGTGACGCTGCCGGAGACGCTGACCGGTGAGAAGCCGCAGGGGGCGCTGTGGGATCGCGCGGCGCGCAGCGCCGGTAACGGGGTGAAATCATCGCTGACCGGTGCACCCGGTGCGCAGGGATCGCTGCAGGCCGAGGGCAAGCGAGTCGATAACCTAGCGGTGACGCAGCAGTCCGGAATCGCCGGCCAGCAGGGGGTTACGCTGCGGGTGAACGGGGAGACCGACCTGACCGGCGCGACGATCGAGAGCGCGGCGGGGAAGGTCGATCTGAGCGGCAGCCGCGTAGTGCAGCGCGATCTGGCGGGACACCGTTATCAGGGCAGCGGTAAAGGCGCGCTTCCGCTGAGCGTCGGTGGATTGACGGAGGTGGCCAACAAGCTGGTCACTCAGAGCGAACTGCCCCTGAGCGTCTCGACGGAGAGCCATCCGGAGAGCAGCCAGAGCGGGGTTCACAGCAAACAGTAAGCCGTCAGCGGCACAGGGTACACCGGATAGCGGCGACGCTATCCGCCATCAGCGGCGGCCTACGGGCCGCCGTTTTTCTTATTCGCGCGGCGTTCGTCCGGCGCGCACACCGCGTGCGCTCCGGACATTATTATTTTTTTGCATTATTAGCATTGCGTACGCCTCTCCGCGGTTTTTATTACAAATATCACCGACTGAATTGTTTTTTTTACATTTATTGACGCTATGGCGAGCGGCTTTTGTTAAGAATAGCCGCGCCCTCCCCCCTCTGCGCGGGCGGGCGGCGCGGCATGACAGATGCCCGCGCGCAACGTCGATATCTGAATGAGGAAACGCTTTGAATACAGTTGCCAAAATCCCGCTGGCCCTCTTACTGCTTGCCGGCGCCGCCCAGGCACAGATGGCCTTTCCTCTGGTGCCGCCCCATATCGATGCCGCATCCTGGGTACTGATGGATGCCCAGACCGGCCAGATCCTGGCCGCCGGCAACCCGGATGCCCGGCGTAACCCGGCCAGCCTGACCAAGCTGATGACCAACTACGTGGTGGAACAGGCGCTGGATCAGGGACGGATCGGGCTAAACGATCGCGTGTCGATCGGCGACGACGCCTGGGCGACCCGCAATCCGCTGTTTAAGGGATCGTCGCTGATGTTCCTCAAGCCGGGGGATCGCGCGACGGTCAGCGATCTGATCCGCGGGATCATCATTGACTCCGGCAACGACGCCTGCGTTGCCCTGTCTGACTATGTCAGCGGGGATCAGGCCGATTTTGTCCGCCAGATGAACGCCGACGTCAGCGCGCTGCACCTGCAGAATACCCACTTTGAAACGGTGCACGGCCTGGATGCGCCCGGGCAGTACAGCAGCGCGCGCGATCTGGCGCTGCTGGCCCGCGCCATCATTACCCATGAGCAGCCCTACTACCATTTTTATGCGGAAAAGAGCCTGAGCTGGAACGGGGTGACCCAGAACAACCGTAACGGGCTGCTGTGGGATCAGGATCTGCACGTGGACGGGATGAAGACCGGCCACACCGCCAGCGCCGGCTTCAATCTGGTGGCCACCAGCGTTGACGCCCGCGGCCAGCGTCTGATCGCCGTGGTGATGGGGGCCGACAGCAGCCGAGGACGAGAGCAGCAGGCAAAGAAACTGCTGCTGTGGGGCGAGCGTAACTTTGAGACCGTGCAGCTGGCGGCCAGCGATAGCGCGGTGACCCGTCAGCAGGTGCGCTATGGCCAGCAGCAGACCGTGGCGCTGGGCAACCCGCAGAATATTTACTACACCCTGCCGAAGGGCGAACTGCGCGACGTGAAGGTGGAGTACACCCTGAGCCATGACTATCTGAAGGCGCCGCTGGCCAAGGGCGAGGTCGTCGGGCAGGTGGACTACCTGTACGGCGGTAGGAAGATCGGCAGCTATGCGCTGCGCACGCTCTCCCCGGTCGCCGAGGCCGGCTGGTTCTCCCGTCTGGAGGACTATATCGCGATTAAGATCGGCTGAAGGGGCATAGACGAGACCACCGTGGTCTGCGCGGCGGTCACCGCCGCCGCTGCCAATGTGCCAATATGCCAATAGTTGAGGCAGATCCCATTTTTACCAGCAGCATACAAAAATCCAGTAAATGAGGCTTTTCTCTCCTGTCGGCGCGCGCGCCGATTGCCTATTGTGAGCGCAGATTGCCCGCACCCGCGGGCGTGCCGTATCTGCATCCGTCTGCAAGGAGATCGCTATGCCAAACCGTATCCCGCGTTTAAAGGCCGCGCTGTTCGCCCAGCCTCGGGCTATCTCTCTGGAGCGGGCGCTGCTGTATACCGCCAGCCACCGGCAGACGGAGGGGGAGCCGGTGATCGTGCGCCGCGCCCTGGCGACCGCCCATATTCTGGATAACGTGGCGATCGCCATCCGCGAGGATGAGATCCTGGTCGGCAACCGCACCGTGCAGCCGCGCGCTGGCATCATCTCCCCGGAGATGGACCCCTACTGGCTGCTGGCGGAGCTGGAGACCTTTTCCCAGCGGCCGCAGGATCGCTTTGAGATCGACGAGCAGGATAAACGCCTGTACCGCGAGACGCTCTATCCTTACTGGGCGGGGCGCTCGATGAAGGACTTTATCAACGCGCAGATGACGGAGGCGGTGCGGCGCGCCGCCGCTAGCCAGATCTTTAGCATCAACCAGACCGATAAAGGGCAGGGGCATATCATTATTGACTACCCGCACCTGCTGCAGCACGGCCTGTCGGCTCTGATCGCCCGCCTGGATGCGCATTGCCGCCGGGCGCCGCACAGCGACTTTTACCGGGCCGCGCTGCTGGTGATGCGGGCGGCGCAGCGCCATATTCTGCGCTATGCGACGCTGGCGGAGGCGATGGCCGCCGCGTGCGGCGACGCGATGCGGCGCGCGGAGCTGCTGCAGATTGCGGCGATATCGCGCCATAATGCCAGCGAGGCACCGCAGGATTTCCGTCAGGCCTGCCAGCTGTTCTGGTTCTTCAACGTGATCCTGCAGTATGAGTCCAACGCCAGCTCGTTGTCCCTGGGGCGCTTTGACCAGTATATGCTGCCGTTTTATCAGGCCTCTCTGGCGCAGGGCGAGAGCGCGTCGCAGCTGCAGACGCTGCTGGCGGCGCTGTGGGTGAAGTGTAACGATGTGGTGCTGCTGCGCTCCAGCGGCAGCGCGCGCTATTTTGCCGGTTTCCCGACCGGCTATACTGCCCTGCTGGGCGGCCTGAGCGCCACCGGGCGCAGCGCGGTCAACCCGCTCTCCTTCGCCTGTCTGGCGGCGTACCAGGATGTTTGCCTGCCGCAGCCCAACCTGGGAGTGCGCATCAACGAGCTGATCGATCGGGCGTTTCTACTCAAGAGTGCCGAAACCATTCGCCTCGGCACCGGTATTCCGCAAATCTTCAACGACGAGGTGGTGGTGCCGGCCTTCCTCAACCGCGGCGTGTCGCTAGAGGATGCCCGGGACTATGCGGTGGTCGGCTGCGTCGAGCTCTCGATTCCCGGCAAGACCTACGGGCTGCACGATATCGCCATGTTTAACCTGCTCAAGGTGATGGAGCTGGTGCTGCTGGATAACGAGGGTAATGCCGCCCTGAGCTACGCGGATTTGCTGGCGCAGATCCGCGAACGCATCCGTCACTATATTCGGCTGATGGTCGAGGGCAGTAATATCTGCGATATCGGCCACCGCGACTGGGCGCCGGTGCCGCTGCTCTCCGCCTTTATCAGCGACTGTCTCGACAAGGGTCGCGATATCACCGACGGCGGCGCCCGCTACAATTTTTCCGGGGTGCAGGGGATCGGTATCGCCAACCTGAGCGATTCGCTGCACGCCCTGCGCGGCATGGTGTTTGAGCAGCGGCGCCTCAGCTTTGATCAGCTGCTGGCGCAGCTGAAGGCCAACTTCGCGACGCCCGACGGCGCGCAGATCCGCGCCCGGCTGATCAACCGCTTCGAGAAATACGGTAACGATATCGATAGTGTGGACGATATCAGCGCCGATCTGCTGCGTTTTTACTGTAAAGAGGTGGAAAAATACCGGAATCCGCGCGGTGGACAGTTTACGCCCGGCTCCTACACTGTCTCTGCGCACATTCCCCTGGGGGCGGTGGTCGGGGCGACGCCGGACGGGCGGCTGGCCGGCGAGCAGCTGGCCGACGGCGGCCTGTCACCGATGCTCGGTCAGGACAGTCAGGGGCCGACGGCGGTGCTCAAGTCGGTCAGTAAACTGGATAACTACCTGCTCTCCAACGGTACGCTGCTGAACGTGAAGTTTACCCCGGCGACGCTGGCGGGCGAGGCGGGGCTGAATAAGCTGGCCGATTTTCTGCACGCCTTCAGCAAACTGAAGCTGCAGCATATCCAGTTTAACGTGGTCAGCGCCGAGACCCTGCGCGCGGCGCAGCGACGCCCGCAGGAGTACGCCGGGCTGGTGGTGCGCGTCGCGGGCTACAGCGCCTTTTTCGTTGAGCTGTCGCAGGAGATCCAGGATGACATCATCCGCCGTACCGCCCACCAGCTGTGAGGCGGCCCGCGCCGCCGGGGAGACGGCGTGCATCTTCAACGTACAGCGCTATTCGCTGAACGACGGGCACGGGATCCGCAGCGTGGTCTTTTTTAAGGGCTGTCCGCACCGCTGTCCGTGGTGCGCCAACCCGGAGTCGATCTCCCCCGCGCCGCAGACGGTGCGCCGCGAGCAGCGGTGTCTGCACTGTACCCCCTGTCTGAACGACGCCGATGAGTGTCCCTCTGGCGCCATGGAGCGTATTGGCCGGACCGTTACCCTGGCGCAGCTGGAGGCGGAGGTGATGAAGGACGTCGTCTTTTTCCGCAGCTCCGGCGGCGGGGTGACGCTCTCCGGCGGCGAGGTGCTGCTGCAGGCGGCCTTTGCCACCCGCTTTCTGACGCGCCTGCGTCGGCTGGGCGTGCACTGCGCGCTGGAGACGGCGGGGGATGGGCCCGCCTCGCGGCTGCTGCCGTTGGCCAGCCTGTGCGATGAGGTGCTGTTCGATCTCAAGATCATGGATGCCGAGCGCTCGGCGCGGCTGCTGCGCCTGAATCTGCCGCGGGCGCTGGATAACCTGCGCCTGCTGCGTCAGCGCGGGATCCGGGGGATCCCGCGGCTGCCGCTGATCCCCGGCTATACCCTATCGCAGGAGAATCTGCGGCGGGCGCTTGAGGCGCTGGCGCCGCTGGGGATCGACGAGCTGCACCTGCTGCCGTTTCACCGCTACGGCGAAGGCAAGTACCGGCTGCTCGGCCAGCGCTGGGCGATGCAGGCGACGCCGGCGCCGACGTCGGCGCAGATAGCCCCGCTGCAGGCCATGGCCGAGGCGGCGGGCTATCGGGTGAAGATCGGCGGCTAATCGGCGCGGCGCCACCGCTATGGTGAAGGGCTCTGGCTGTGGTACTGGCGGCGATATTCGCTCGGCGTGCGTTCGGTACGCTGGCGGAACAGGCGGCAAAAGTAGTTACTGTCGTCGTAGCCGCAGGCGTGGGCGATCGCCTTGATGGTCATCTCATACTCTTTGAGCAGCGTCTTGGCCTGTTCAAGGCGAACGTGATTCAGATAGTGGTTAAAGCCGCCGCCGTCGGCGCGCTGAAACAGCTGTGAGAGGTAGTTGGGCGTAATGTGAAAGCGCCGGGCGACGGCGTCGCGGCTCAGGGCGTCCATGTAGTGGTCGTCGATATAGTCGCGAATGGCGTTTAACAGCGCCTGGCGGTGCGGCGCGGTGCGCAGGTGGCCCGCCAGCAGGTCGCTACAGTGGCTGAGCAGCGCGCTGACGGTCAGGCGCGCGGTCGCCTGGGCGGCGGGCTGCATGGCCTGTTCATTCAGCGCCTGCAGCAGAAAGGTGCCGGTGCGCGGCCCGCGTCGGGCGATCTGGGTCTGCTGCCGACGCTGGAGCTGCGCACCATCCCACTGCCACAGGGTCAGGACGATCCGCTGCTTGGCAAACAGCAGACTCAGCAGCGTAGCCTCCTCGTCGCCCGTGATCTGACGCTGTTCCCCGCTGGGCAGGTAGAGCACATCGCCGCACCGCTGGCGATAGGCGCGCCCGTGCTCATCGCGGCGCAGCAGGCTCCCGGCGATGACGATCTCCAGGCGCGGCGCCTGCGCGGGCGCCGCGAGGGCGCTGGCGAACAGAACCTCTCCCAGCGCCAGGCTTGCCTCCCGCAGGCGGGCAAGCGTCGGGGCTATCTCCAGAGACATCGGCTTTCTCCATGGGCACACGCCGGTGGACGGGGGACCGACCGGATCCTCGCTGATTATCCGTTGCGCCACGGCGGGAGGCAAGCCCGCCGCGGCAGGAGGATGACCGCCAGGATTGTCCTTGCTGGCGGCGGAATAAACAGGATAGTCTGAACGCCATCCCGCGGCGGATCAGGGCGCCAGGGGGGTCATCATTCGTTCAACCAGCAGGAGTCTCTCGATGGATATCATTTCAGCGGCGCTATCGCGCTACTCAACCAAGGTTTTTGACGCCGAGCGGAAAATCAGCCGCGGCGATCTCGACAGCGTCAAGGCGCTGCTGCGCTTGAGCCCCTCCAGCACCAACTCCCAGCCGTGGCACTTTATTCTGGCGGGCAGCGATGCCGGTAAGGCGCGCGTTGCCAACGCGACGGTGGGCACCTATGAGTTCAACCGACGTAAGGTGCTGGAGGCATCGCACGTCGTGGTCTTCTGCGCGAAAACGGAGATAGATGAAGCCTATCTGCAGCGTCTGCTGCTGCAGGAGCAGGCCGATGGCCGCTTTGCGACGCCGCAGGCGATGGAGGCGCAGCATAAAGGACGCGCCTACTTTGCCTCCCTGCACCGCGATACGCTGCAGGATGCCGGGCAGTGGATGGCCAAGCAGGTCTACCTTAACCTGGGGAACTTTTTGCTGGGGCTGGCGGCGCTGAATATCGACGCCGTGCCGATCGAAGGGTTTGACAGCGCCGCGCTGGATGCCGAATTCGACCTGCCGCAGCAGGGGCTGACCAGCGTGGCGCTGGTGGCGCTGGGCTACCGCAGCGCAGAGGACTTTAACGCCGCGCTGCCCAAGTCCCGTCTGCCGCTGTCAGCGATCCTGACCGAGTGCTGAGACGCCTTTCCCCGCCCCTGCCGCCGTGGGGAGCGGGCGCCCCGGGTGACATTTTCGTCGCTGCGCCTTTTTGTCAGACATTTCCCCCACCGAGAGGACAGCGACAGACAATCGCGCTATAACGGAGAGAATAGCGCCTCGTCGAGGCGTCTGATGGGATAAGGGGAAGACCAATGAAAGCGATCGCAATTCCGGGCAAGGTGCCCGCAACCCAAGAGTGGATAGCCGAGGTGGCACACGCGCTGCACGTGCCTGCGCTGGATCTGCAGGTGCACCGTTTCGCCGCCTGGCAGCAGCCACAGGCGGCGTTTGATCTGCAGGCCGAGCTGGCGCATATGCCGCACGGCCAGTGCGACCTGCTGCTGGCCAAGTCTATCGGTACGCTGGCCTGTGTTCTGACGCCGGCGCTGCAGGGGCGCCAGACCGTCTTCATCGGCGTGGCGCTCTCCCTGTATAACGAGGAGCAGCGCCGGGCGCTGCAGGCGCTGACCGCCCGCCAGCGGGTGCTGATTATCCAGCAGGAGGCCGATCCCTTCGGATCCTATGCGGCGTTGGCCCAGCTGGTGGGTGAGACGGCGCAGTGCCGCTGCGTTGCCGGAAACGATCATCTGTATAGCGATATCGAGGCGTTGGGGCGGATTATCCGCGCCTGGCTGCAGTAGTCTCTCGGTCCGCGCCGGCGTCTGCGGCGCGGGCTGCGCGTGGATTCAGGCCGAGCGCTCATTCAGCGCCGGGCGGATAAAGCCCCGGTGTCGGTCGAGCAGCGCCTGCGCCTCGGCGGCCGACAGGCCGGTCAGCACCATTACGATGGCGGTTTTACACTGCCGCTGGCTGTGCTCCAGCGCCGCAACGGCGGTGGCGCGATCGCACTCTCCGGCCTCCATCACAATACGGATTTGGCGCTCGACCAGCTTGGCGTTGGTCGCCTCTACGTCCACCATCAGGTTGCCATAGACCTTTCCACTGCGGATCATCGCCGCGCTGCTCAGCATATTCAGGATCATTTTCTGCGCCGTTCCCGCCTTCATCCGCGAGGATCCGGTAATCACCTCGGGGCCGACGATCGGCGTCAGGAGGATATCGGCCAGCGGCGACATCGGGCTGTCCGGGTTACAGCTCAGCGCAACGGTGGTCGCCCCGACGTCGCGGGCGTAGCGCAGGGCGCCCAGGACATAGGGGGTGCGCCCGCTGGCGGCGATACCGACCACCACGTCGCGGGACGACAGCGCCAGGCGCTGCAGATCGTCCTGCGCCGCCTGCGGGTTGTCCTCCGCATTCTCTACCGCCTGCAAAATAGCCCGCTGTCCGCCGGCGATCACGCCGATCACCTGCTCCGCCGGGGTGCCAAAGGTGGGGGGACACTCGCTGGCGTCCAGGATCCCCAGGCGCCCCGAGGTGCCGGCGCCGCAGTAGATCAGCCGTCCCTGACGCGCAAAGGCGGCGCTGACGGCATCCACCGCCTGGGCTATCTGCGGCAGGATACGCGCAATGGCCGGGGCGACCTTACTGTCCTCGGCGTTGATCAGGGTCAGAATGTCCAGGGTGGACAGGGTATCGATGGCGGCGCTGGCCGGGTTACGGCGTTCGGTCATCATGGCGTCAAGGTTCAGGCTCATGGCATCCTCTTTCTGGCTGTAGGTAGCGCGGCGCAGACGGCCGGCGCCGCGGTGACACAGCATAGCACCGTTGGGAGAGGTCAGCGTTATCGCACATGATAACGCGCCGCGTCGGGTTATAATCGGCGCAGGTTTCGGGGCCGGCGCGCGCGGCGCGGCGGCGGAGCAATCGCGATGGCGGCGGGGAAAGGGCATGGAGCGGGTCGGCAATGGGCAGGGGCATAATATTGAAACCAAATGGCTGTACGATTTTTTAACGCTGGAGGGGTGTCGCAATTTTTCCCAGGCCGCCATGCGGCGCAATGTCTCCCAGTCTGCGTTTAGCCGCCGTATTCAGTCGCTGGAGCAGGCCTGCGGCGTCGTGCTGTTTGACCGCAGCATATCGCCGCTGCAGCTGACCGAGCAGGGGAAAATTTTTCATTCGCAGGTGCGCAGCCTGCTGCAGCAGCTGGAGAGCAATCTGGCCGAACTGCGATCGGGGGGGGATCCGGCCCAGCAGCGGATCGCGATTGCGGCGGCCCACTCCCTGTCGCTGGGGCTGCTGCCCTCGCTGGTGAAGCAGCTGCCGGCGCCGTTCAGCTATACGGTCGAGGCCATCGACGTGGACCGGGCCGTCGATACGCTGCGCGAGGGAAAGAGCGACTTTATCTTTTCCTATCATGACGATAATCTGCTTCAGACGCCGTTTGCTCACATTCATCTCTTCTCCTCTCAGCTGTTTCCGGTGTGCGCCGCCGATCGGGATGGTCAGCCGCTGTACCGGCTGGATCAGGCCGAGGCACCGCTGCTGAATTACACCGCCAACTCCTACATGGGGCGGCAGGTTAACCGGGTGCTGGCGCGCGATACGTCGCTGAATTTTCGTACCGTCTTCGTCTCGTCGATGAGTGAGCTGCTAAAGCAGGTGGCGCTGGATGGCTCGGGGATCGCCTGGCTGCCGGGCTACGGCATTCGTCAGGAGCTGGCGCAGGGGCGTCTGGTAGCCCTCGACAGTCAGGCCCTGCTGATCCCGATCGATGCCTATGCCTACCGCCTGGATACCCGGATGAGTCAGAGCATGGAGCGTTTCTGGCAGCTTCTGGGCGAGCTGTTCAGCGCCAGGGCGGGGGAGATGGAATAGCTCCGCCCTGGGGCGGAGCAGGTGCAGCGTAGCGGGGCGTACTCAGACCACCAGCGGCGCGATGAGGAAGCCGAAGGCGACGCCCGCGGCGATCCCCCCCAGCCCCGGCAGCATAAAGGGATGGTTGACGATGTACTTACCCACCCGCGTGGAGCCGGTGGTGTCAAACTCCATCGCCGCCAGCGAGGTCGGATAGGTCGGCAGCACGAAGACGCCGGTGACGGCGACATAGGATGCCAGTATGGCCCAAATGGGAACGTCGAGCGCGATGGCCAGCGGAATGATCAGCGGCGTGGTGGCGCCCTGCGAATAGAGCAGCGCACAGGTCAGAAACAGCACCAGCGCCAGCAGCATCGGGTAGGCGCGCAGGACGTCGCCGGCGATGAACTTGATCTGATCCATATGGGCGTCGACAAAGGTGGTGCCCAGCGTCACGATCCCCAGGATCACCGCCAGCGAGCTCATGCCGGAGCGAAACGTGGGCGTCATCACTATCGCATCGCCGTTGGTTTTACACAGCGGCACCATAAGGCAGGTGCAGGAGAGCATGCAGATGATGATGATATCGCGGGTGCCCATCGGTTTGCCGATATCAAAGCCGGGACGCAGCTGCGGGAAGGCCGCCAGGATCACGATGGCGACGGTCGCCAGCAGAAACAGGGCGACGGCGCGCTTGGCCTGCGGCGTATCGACGTTCTGCTTCTCCTGGTATTTGCTGACCAGCCCTTTCTGCAGACGCGCCAGGTACACCTCGTCATCCTGCAGTTCACACCCCTGGCGCGAGGCGATCAGCGCGGCGACCATCGCGGCGACGAACGAGGCGGGCAGACAGATCGCCATCACCTGAATAAAGGTGATGCCATTCCCCTCCATGATGGTCAGCATGGCGGCCATGGCGGCGCTGATCGGGGAGCCGGAGATGGCGATCTGCGAGGCGACGACGGAGCCGGCCAGGGTGCGCGAGGGGCGGATACCGGAGTCTTTGGCGACCTCGGCAATGACCGGCAGCGTGGAGAACACGATGAAGCCGGTGCCGGCCATAATGGTCATGGACCAGGTGATGATAGGCGCGATGATATTGATATAGCGCGGATTACGGCGCATGAAGGTGCCAGCCAGGCGCACCAGATAGTCCATTCCCCCCGCGGCCTGCAGCGCCGAGGCGGCAACGACAACGGTCATAATAATCAGGATCACGTCTACCGGCGCAGAGCCGATGGGCAGGCCAAGGCCAAGGGTCAGGATGGCCAGCCCCAGCCCGCCGCACAGGCCGATGCCGATCCCCCCCATGCGGATCCCAAAGAAGATTGCGCCCAGAACAACGATGATTTCTAGCCATACCATAAAGGCCTCCAGAGGCAGTGCAATGCCGTTTAGCGGTAAGAGTGAAGAAGAGGGCGGCGGCCGCCGCCGATGCGGGTTATTGCGTCAGGAGGTCGGTTTTTCCGACGCGTTTTTCATACCAGCGGATGCCGGCCCGCACCAGCGCACCCGTCGATTCGATATAGCGTTCCGGCTGCGCCCTTTGCGCTTCGGCCAGGATCACCGGTACCTCGGTACAGCCCAGTACGATGATCTGCGCCCCGCGGGCGAACAGCGCGTCGGCCTGCCGCTCCATGAGCCTGCGGGCATGCTCGGCATCGCCGGCCTTGAGGGCGTAGATGCTTTCCATTACCTGCTCCTGCCCCTCGCGATCGGGGGCGATGCAGCGCAGGCCGTGCGCCTCGATGGCCTGCTGATACAGACCCATATACAGCGTGGCGTTGGTGGCCAGCAGGCCGATGTGGTGCTGCCCGCTGGCGCACACCTCGTTCAGGGTCGCCTCGACGATGTTGAGCAGTTCGACGTGACAGGACTGGCGCAGCTCATCAAACCAAAAGTGGGCGGTATTACAGGGGATCACGATGCACTCGGCGCCGGCCTGCTCCAGGCGCTGTAAATAGTCGCGCATCGCCGGCAGCGGTGAGTGGCCCTCCTGCATCAGCGCGGCGGTTCTGTCTGGGATATCCGGAATGGAGGAGATCAGCAGCGGAATATGCTGCTGATCGCTGCTCGCGCTGGTAAAAGTGACGAACTTATTGAACATATCTACGGTGGCGGCTGGCCCCATGCCGCCCAATACGCCAATTAACCCTTTCACGCTGTTTCCCCCGATTGACTGAGTACGCTCTCCACGACCAGGGCGTGCCGGGGCACGTCATGGCGTCTTGACTGCATGCTAGGCGGCAAAGCGCCCTCGGTGGAAATGCAATAAAGCGCGGATTAATGCAAATTACGCATATTGTGGTATGCCAATGATGGTGTAATAGGGGGCTTGTTCCTATCAATATGCGGTTTTAATAGGATTTTATTGCTTAATGGGGCGCGGGGGTGCCATGCGAAAAAGGGTTGATATATGCAAATAGTGCATAATTTACGTGCCCTATGCGGGGGCCGTCGCCGGGGCGCGATCGCTGCGCCGCGGCGGACGCGATAGCGGAGAACGGCATAAAATAATGCTTATGGCTCAGCAGGATGAATGCGTTGCATTGTCTTAGGCGAGCTCTTACACTCATGACGGTCCGTTTACCATCCGCCCTTAATGTGAGGAGTCTGTCATGGATATTAAAATCAGTATCGCTGATACCAGCATTGCACACCTTTCCGCCACGGAGTATGACGCCTACGTTGCAGAGCTGGGAGCGCGGGTGAAAGAGGTTTACCCGGAGAGCAGTCTGCTGATCGTGCATGACGGCGATGAAACGACGTTCACGGCAGAGGGCTTTCACGATAATGAGGAAGTGCGTATCGTGCTCCATGAGCTGCAGCAGGATGTGCTGCAGCACGGCCACTGGCGCAGCTGATCGCCCGCGTGATCTCGTAGGGAGCGGCGCTATCGCTCCCAGCGCTGCCGCGCAGCGCCCCCCATCCCCCTCCACTGACCGTCGCCAGGTCGCTCCCATCCGCCCCCTAGCACCTCTCCCAAAATAAAAAGACCGAGTGCGATCACGTTGCCCGCCTTTGGCCGTTGTCGGGCTATCGTAATATATTTATATATATAACGATTGGTGCGACCGAGGATGATGGAGTGAACATGAAGTGGAGTGCGGGGTTAGGGATAGCGTTGCTGTGGGGCTGGGGGGCACTGGCCGCCGCGGCAGAGCTGCATCTGTACGCCGGCGCCGGCCTGCGGGAGCCGGTAGAGGCGGTGGTCAGCGCCTTTGAAAAGCAGAGTGGCCACCGGGTGATGGTGGAGTACGGCGGCTCGGGACAGCTGCTGACGCGAATTAACCTGACGCACGCCGGCGATCTGTTTCTGCCCGGTTCGGCCGACTATGTCGAGCGCCTGCGCGCTCAGGGGCGGGTGAGTTTCTCTGCGCCGCTGGTGCTGCATACGCCGGTGATGGTGGTGCGACGGGATACCGGCGCCCAGGTGGAGACGCTGGCGCAGCTGGCGCAAAGCCCGCTGAGGATCGGGATGGGCGATCCGCACGCCATCGCGCTGGGACGCAGCGGCGATGCGCTGCTGGAGGCCAGCGGATACGGTCAGGCGCTGCGCAGCAGGGTGGTGGTTCAGGCGACGACGATTAAACAGCTGCTGCTGTATGTGCTCAACGGCGACGTGGATGCCGCGGTGATCGGCCGGGCGGATGCCATGCGCCACCGCGATCGGCTGCGCCTACTGCCGACGCCGCCCGGGGTGCCGCAGGAGGTGGCGACGATAGCGGTGCTGCAGGGTAGCGATCAGGCTGCGGCGGCACGGGCGCTGGCGGAGTATTTCGCCTCGCCCCAGGGGATCCGCGCGTTTACCGATCGCGGCTATTTGCCGCTGGCGAAGTAGCGTCCGGTGCGCGCGCTGGCGCTGCTGCCCCTGCTGCTGTTGCTGGCGCTGATCGTCGGTTCGCTGGCCGCTCTGCTGGGGCAGATCGATATTGCCATGCTGGCGGCGCTGCTGCGCGATCCGGAGATCCGTTTCGCGCTGGGGCTCTCCCTGTCGACGGCGCTGCTGTCGCTGGCGCTGGCCTGCCTGATTGCGCTGCCGGCGGCCTGGGCGATGGTGCGGGTCCCGCTGCCGGGAAAACGCTGGCTTAATCTGCTGCTCGATTTGCCGATGGTGACGCCGCCGCTGGTGACCGGCATCGGCCTGCTGCTGCTGCTGGGACATCAGGGGCCGCTGGGGGGCTGGTTGCCTGGACTGGCGCAGCGGCTCTTTTCCCCGCTGGGGATCGTCATCGCCCAGACCTATGTTGCCACGGCCATTTTGCTGCGCAGCGCCGGCGCCGCCTTGGCCAGCATCGATCGCGCCTGGCTGGAGACCGCCCATAATCTGGGGCTGGCGCCGCTGGCGACCTTTCTGCTGGTGGAGATCCCGCTGGTGTGGCGCGCCCTGGTCAGCGGGGCGGTGCTGGCCCTGTCGCGGGCGCTGGGGGAGTTTGGCGCCACGCTGATGCTGGCGGGCGCGACGCGGATGAAAACGGAGACCCTGCCGATCGCCGTGTATCTGAATATCGCCGGCGGCGACTTCTCTGCCGCGGTCGGCTGTGCCCTGCTGTTGATCCTGCTGGCGTTTGCCCTGCTGCTGCTGCTGCACGGCGTGCGCCCGCCGAAGGAAAAGGGAAAATATGCTGCATATTGATGCGCTGCACTGCGCGATCCTGCGCGGCGTCAGCCTGTCCGCCGCCGCCGCGGGCTGTACCGCCGTCTGCGGAGCCTCTGGCAGCGGCAAGACCACCCTGCTGCGGGCGGTCGCCGGCCATCTGCCGTACCGGGGCAGCGTGCGTGTGGCGGGGCGTCCTATCGATGGGCTGCCGCCCTGGCGTCGCCCCTGCCGCCACCTGAATCAGCGGCTGTATCTGTTTCCGTTTCTCAGCGTAGAGCAAAATTTGGCGCTGGCGCAGTTTGCGGCCGGACGGCCGCGCTGCGCAGCGGATCGCCTGTCGCTGCTCCGGGAGCTGGAGGTGGATCATCTGGCGCAGCGCTATCCCCAGCAGCTGTCCGGCGGCGAGCAGCAGCGGGTCGCGCTGGCGCGTGCCCTGGTGAGCGCTCCGCCGCTGCTGCTATTGGATGAACCCTTCTCCAGCCTGGACTGGCCCCTGCGTCGGCGGCTGTGGGGCTGCCTGCGTCGGGTGCAGCGACAGCGTGCCATGACGCTGCTGCTGGTCAGCCACGAGCCGCGCGAGGTCGACGCCCTGGCCGATGCCTGCTATCAGCTACAGGCGGGGCAGCTGCGGCAGCTGACCTAGCGCGTTCGCGATGGCGTCCGGACGCCGATCGGCTATGCTGTGGACGGTGTGGACGGTGTGGACGGTCTGCGGGAGAGCGGGATGGATAATCGGATTCGGGTATTGCTGCTGCTGACGCTGGTCGGCGGGTTTGCCGATGCGGGCGCGTTTGTCCTGCTGGGCACCTTTACCGGCCATATCACCGGGAATGCGGTGCTGGCGATGATCTACCTGGCGCAGGGGCGCTGGCTGACGCTGGGCTACTGCGCCGTGGCGCTGGTCTGCTTCCTGCTGGGCACCTATTGGGGGAGTCGCTGGCGCCTGCGCCGGATGACGGACAGCGATACGCGGCGCATTGCGCCGCTGCTGTCGCTGCAGCTACTGCTGATGCTGTCGGGGGTGGGACTCTGGCGCTGGGGCTGTCCCAGCGGCTTTATTCTGCTGCAGGCGCTGGCGTTGGGGCTGCAGAACGGCGTGATCCAGAGCCTGCATACCACCAAGGTACACTCGACCTACATCACCGGGATGTCGACGTCGCTGATCAATAGCCTGGCGGCGGGGCGGACGGCGCCGGATCGCCCGGCCCGGGCGACGCTGCTCTGCGGAATTCTGGGGTTTGTCGGCGGCGCATTGCTGGGGGGAACGCTGACCGACCGCTTTGGCGCGGTCGGTTTTATCGCGGTGTGTATACCGCTGCTGGCGGCCACCCTACTGAGCCGACGCCTCGGCGGGGCGCCGGAGGGCTGACGACGCGGTGCTTTACAGGAACTCGGCGGCGCGGAATTTGGCCAGCGCATCGGCCTTTTGCTGGGCCGTCATCGGGCGCAGCGGGCGACGCGGATCGCCGACGTCGATACCGTGCAGCTGCATGGCGACCTTGCCCGCGGCGACGCCGCCGTATTCGACCAGAACTCGGATGATGGCGATCACCTTATCCATGCAGCGGGCGACATCCTGCATATCGCCGCGGCGGAAGCTCTCCATCAGGCGCAGATAGAGCGGCGCGGCGTAGTTATAGGTGCTGCCGACCGCGCTGGTGGCGCCACAGGCAAGCCCGGCGGGCATAAACTCATCGACGCCGAACGGAATATCGAAGCGGCCGTTCTCTACCCGCAGGCAGCGCTGGTACTCATACATATCGCTGGCGTTGAACTTCATGCCGCTCAGGTTGGGAATGCGCCCGGAGGCACTTTGCAGGAAGCGCTCCATGTCGATGCTCAGGCCGGACATGCTGGAGTGATAGTAATAAAAACCTTTATCCGGCGCGGCCTCGGCCACCAGGCGGCAGTACTCGACCAGGTCATCTACGCTGCCCGGCTTAAAGAAGCAGGGGCCGATCACGGAGGTCGCCATGATATCCAGGGTGTTGGCATGGCGCGCCAGCGTCACGGCGTCGGCAATGCTCAGCGCGCCGGTATGAACGATCAGATCCAGCTTTCCCTGACTGGCGTCGACCCAGCGTTCGGCGATGCGCATGCGCTCTTCCACCGAACATTGAATACCTTCACCGGTGGTGCCCAAGACATAGGCGCCGGTGACGCCATCGCCGATCAGGTGTTCGGCAATGCGGTCGATGACCGGGTAGTTAACGCTGCCGTCGGCCTTAAACGGGGTATGCGGTGCAGCGATCAAACCGGTTAGCTTTTTCATGCTAGCATCCTTTTGGAGTTATCTTGTTTTTTACTTTGCTTGTATGGAGTTTGGCTCCATTCTAGGGCGTGATACGGCGTGCCGCAACCGTCGTCGCGCGCGACGACGGTAGATTTTCGTCAAACTGTGAGCTTCTGCATTTTTTTGCCCGCCGAGGCGCGGGCGGCCGCTCACGACAGCGATTTAGCGCTCTGCAGCGCGTTCAGCGTCCGCAGCTTTTGCGCGGTAACGCGCTGTGGCTCCGCCTGAACCAGCAGGGTGTACAGCAGATCCAGGACGAACAGCTGGGCGGTCTTGGTGCCGATGGAGTCCCCCTGCAGCTTCCCCTGCTTATTGCCGTTGATCAGGCTGATATCGGCATAACGCATCAGCGCCGAACCCAGATTGTGGGTCAGGGCAATGGTGCGCGCGCCGGCCTCCTGCGCCAGCTTGAGCGCGTGTACCGTCTCCGGCGAGGCGCCGGAGTGGCTGATGGCGATCGCGACGTCCCCCGGCTGCAGCAGCGAGGCTTGCATATACATAAAGTGGTTATTGCTGGTGCCGTTAACCCGATAGCCGATGCGCATCAGCTTGTTTTTCATGTCTTCGGCAGTGATGCCGGAGGAGCCGACGCCGCAGATAAACAGGTAGTTGGCCTGACGAATCGCATCGACCGCCGCCTGTACCTGGGCCATGTCCAGCAGGTTCAGGGTCTCTGACAGGACGCTGTTGATGGCGGACTGCAGCTTGCGGCCAATGGTCGGCACGTCGTCGCTGTCGATGATTTCGGCATCGAGCAGCGGGGTCTCCTCCGCGTCGCTGCGGGCGAGTTCAATCGCCAGGTCCAGCTTGAAATCCTGAAATCCTTTATAGCCGAGGGTGCGGCAAAAGCGGATCACTGTCGCTTCGCCGGACTGCGTGGCCTGAGCGAGCTGGGCGATGGAGAACTGGGTGACCTGCGCCGGGGTGCGCAGGATATAGTCGGCAATCCGTTGAGATACGCGGGTCAGACTGTTCTGCATGGCAGAGAGCGTGTCGAGGATTTTTCCGGGCTGTAAGCGAATCTGCTGAGAGTCCTTCATGAGAGGGCGCCTTGATTGATGAACTGCACCGTCCAGCGGCGCGGCGGCATGGGAATTGGGCTATGGAACGTTAAGCGTAGCAAATAACCACGTTTAAAAAAAGTCAGCCCGGCATGGACCGGGCTGGGAGAGAAGGGGGCGCGTCAGACGCGTTCGCGGTCCAGCGTCACCTGCTTGGCCGGCGCAAACAGCGGAGCGGCGATCACGCCGACCACGACGACCGACATGGCGCCGACGACGCCGTAGAAGAAGAAGTTGAGATCGGAGGCGTAGCGCGTCAGCAGCACGGCGACGATGCTGACCAGGATCCCGCAGAAGGCGCTGCCGGCGTTGGCGCGCTTAAAGAAGATCCCCAGCATAAACAGGCCGGTCATGGGGCCACCCATCAGGCCGATCAGGCTGTTGAAGGCATCCCAAATCTCTGATTCATTAGAGAGCACCAGCCAAATGGTGGCCAGGCTGCTCAACAGGCCGGCGAGGATAATCACCAGACGGGCGATCTTCATCTTCTGCGGCGCGCTGCGCTCCTGACGGCTGAGCCGCACATAGATATCGGAGTTAAAGCAGCTGGAGATGCTGTTCAGGCTGCTGGAGATGCTGGACTGGGCCGCCGCGAAAATGGCCGCGATGATCAGTCCGGCGATGCCGCTGGGCATTTCGGTGACCACGAACAGCGGCAGGATCCCGCCGGTGTTAAAGCCCTTCGGCAGCAGCTGCGGGTTCTGCTGATAGTAGACAAACAGCGCGGAGCCGATGGCGAAGAAGAAAATGGGGATAATCGCCACCAGCTTGGCGTTGGTGATCAGCGTCCGCTTGGTCTCCTCGATGGAGTCGGTCACGATGTAGCGCTGGACGACGTCCTGGCTGGCGGTAAATTGCTGAATGTTGGCAAACAGAAAGCCTATCATCAGCACCGGGATGGTACTGTTGGTCCAGCTCCATTGAAACTGGCTGTCCGGGAAGAATTTATCGGCGGCGGCGGTGACGCTGTAGATCTCGCTAATCCCGCCGTTCACCTTCCAACAGATCATGATGAAGATCAGCACGGCGCCGCCGGAGAGCAGCAGCCCCTGGATCACGTCGGTCCAGATAACGCCTTCAATCCCCCCCATCCAGGTGTAGATGATGCACAGAATGCTGATCAGCAGCACCAGAACCACCGGATCGATGGCCAGGAAGGGACGCAGGGCCAGCACGGTCAGGTAGGTGATGATGGCGATGCGGCCGATGTGGAACAGCATGAACGAGAGGCTGGCGAACAGCCGGCTGCGGACGTCGAAGCGCGCCTCCAGATACTCGTAGGCCGAGGTGATTTTCAGCTTACGGAAAAACGGAATGTAGAAGTAAAACACCAGCGGCAGAATGGCGATAGCCAGATACTGGCCGATGATGAATGTCCAGTCCGAGGTATAGGCCTTGGCCGGAATGGACATAAAGGTGATGGAGCTCAGGGTGGTGGCAAAGACGGAGACGCCGGCGGCCCAGCCGGGAACGCGGCCGCCTCCGCGGAAGTAGTCATCCGCCGTTTTCTGGCGCTTGGCAAAGTACACCCCCACCAGCATCATCGCCAGCAGGTAGCCGAACAGGACGGCATAGTTAAGGAATCCGAAGTCATGAATCTGCATGTTTAATTCCTGCCATGGGTAAGGTAAGAGGGAGGGCGCTGACGGCGATAGCCCGGCGGGTGCGCGCGCCGCGGGGGGATACTGGATAGTGCATCACGCCGTCCTCCGTTAGGGTCGTTGCATCGGCTCTGCGTCCTGGGGCAGAGTCGCGCTTGTTGGTGTTTTGCTCCGTTATGATTATTTTTTCGGAGCGTTGCTTCATCAAGCGAAAAAATAGGGAAGTGTGAGGCGTCGCATAATGTGGTACAAAAATCGCTCTCTTATGTCGTGCAGCGCACACTTTCCCATTGATGAATTTAGATATTGCAGCCCGGTCCACGCCGTGAACGGGGCGCGCGGCGGCGCCCCGCAGAGGCGTTAAAAGTTGTACTGAAGCCCGACGCGATAGCGGGTTTGGCGCGCATCGCTGTTGCTGTTGACGGCGACGTTGCCGACTTCGACATAGGGGGTAAAGGACGGGTTTATTCGGTAAGAGAGGGCGACGTTGTGTTCATAATTGGTCTTTTTATTATTATATTTAAGCGCGTCGCTATACATTTGAGTATAATCATATTCAACGCGCCAATCATTAAAGCGATAGCCAAGATAACCATCCAGACGATTCGTCTGTTCGTCATGCGCGCCGTCCTGCGTTTTCCGCGCATAGTCAAAACGGTAACGTCCGGCGATGTAAATACCGCTGTCAAAGCTGTATTGCGCCCTCAGGTAAGGCTTATAGATAGCGATGTCTGTACCGCTCTCAAAAATAATGCCGGGCTGCAGCGTGATATTATCGGATAGCTTATGGCTATAGCTCAGCCCCATTTCAATGGCGTTGCTTACCAGATCGCTTAAAAATTTATCCTGCTCGCTATTCACGCCACCGGATTTTACGCTGGCATCAACGTAAAACCCTACGCCGCTGGCAAAGTTATGAATGACGGCGATACGATCCTTATTAATGCGTGAGGAGTCGGCGTATTCATGGCGAAAGTCGATGGTCGTGGCCTGCACGTTTATTGCAGAGAAAATGAGAGATAGCGCCAGTGGTATAATAGAGTTGGTCTTTTTCATTTGTCATTCCCAGAGATATTGAGTGGTTTTTGATTATTTATAGGTACAGCTCGCCGTAGCCGCGATAGAGAAGATCGCGGCACGGGTAATCGTTATCGACGTCGGCGGCGCATCAGCGCTCGATGATCAGCTTACCGTCGCGCATGCTGAGCGTGATGACCGAATCGACCGCCTTGCCCTGCAGCGTCTCTCCGCCGATCAGGTAGAGGTGCTGGCCATCGCTGACGGAGACGCCATAGCCCAGCGGGACAGGCAGTTCGCCGATGGCCTGCCAGCGTTCGCCCCGCTGGGCATAGATGGCCTGCTGCCAGTGCTTGTTAAGCCCTTGGTGGGCGTAATAGTGCCGCTGGCGGTAGTTGGCCCGGGCCCCGGGGAAGTTGGCGCCGCCCGCCACCAGCAGGGTTCCGTGGCTGTAGCCTGCGTAGGCGCCGGCCAGCCCCTCCTGGATCGGCTCTCCCGGCGGCGGCGGCAGAGCGCCTTCGCCGGTCCAGCGCAGCCGATCGTGGGACCAGGTGGCATAGTGGATCCGATCCGTACGCAGGCCCGGCTTGATCTCGCCGTTGATCAGCGTGATGCGTTCGCCGCTGCGCACCAGCGCCGATCCCGCCGTTCCGGCAAAGGGGGTAACGCCGAGGGATTGCCAGCGTTGGCCGTCGGCGTCAAACAGCAGCGCCTCCCGACTAAAGAAATAATCATCGCTCGGCTTATCAAAGTAGCGCTGAATAATATGGTCAGAGGCTTGCTTATCATCTTTATTTTGATGAAGGTCTCGGAAGTAACCATCAAATATCTGTTTGTTGACGCCGCCTAAAAATAGCCCCTGAGTGCGGTTGAGGGCGACGGCGGCGTGCCCGACAAAGCCACGCGGCGGATGCGCATCTATTTTTTGCCATTGATTATTCTGCGGTATATAGCGATAGGTATCGGTTAATGCTGAGGGCGTTCCATCGTGCTCAGTGGCTTTGCCGCTGCCGCCAAACACGTACAGGCTGTTATTTAATGCTAGCGTCACCGCCTGATCCCGGGCTGTGCCAGGAAATGTGGCAATAGGCTCCCAGCGCTTTTCTTGGGCACTTAAGTCCAATCGATACCAGGATTTATCGGCGCTGCCCAGCCCGATATAAATCGTGTTGTTGAGAATGGCGCCGGTGCCGCCTTTAAACGGCGTTGGCAGTACGGGTAATATCTCCGCATTTCCGGCAGGAATAATCGAGGCAGATAAAATCACGGCGGCCAGAAGACGGACGACTGGCTGCGTTAACCCAGACATATAAGCTCCTTGCGATTAAAGTATCATGGCGCGGTGGCCGTTCTGCCCGCGAGGTGGACGACGGACATGACAGGACGTTGTTGTAGTATTGCTCCATTATAAAATGATCTTTGGAGTTACACTTCAATCTGGTTTTGTGCGAAGTGTGAGAGAGTTCAAAAACGAATTCGTTGCTTTATTGCGCAGCGCCATCGGGCAGCGCATCCAACGGATTTATCGGCACAGAAAAATCATCACCAATTATACTTCGCGTGCTAATATTGGGTTAATGTTATTAGTCTGTCGATGCCGCGCATCGCAATAGACCCCTGGTGATGCTAACGATCATGCCGATCTTCCCGTTTTCCCCCCTGACCGATCTGGTCGTTGGGGCTTCACTGTACTTTCCTCCGCTGTTTAAGGCGGTGGCGCTGGGATTGCCGCTGTGGCTTATCGTTCACCGCCTGCTGCGCGCCCAGATCTACGGCGGCGATATCTGGCATCCCACGCTGCTGGATCTCTCTCTTCTCGTGATATGCATCACCCTGGCGTTTGCCTTGCTAATCTGCGGATAGTCTTCGATGAAACTGCACTCCTTGAAATATTTTTTGAGCGTGATCGTCTGTGCCGTCGCCCTGTGCGCCGGCGGATGGCTGTGGAACTACTACATGCAGTCGCCCTGGACCCGCGACGGTAAGGTCCGCGCCGAGCTGGTCAGCGTGACGCCGGAGGTCTCGGGGCGCATCACCCGCGTGGCGGTACGCGATAATCAGGCGGTGACCCGGGGGCAGCTGCTGTTCACGCTGGATAGCCAGCCGTTCATTATTGCCCGCGATCGGGCCAGCGCGGCGCTGATGCGGGCGCAGAGCGATCTGGACAAGGCGCAGCACGAGGCCGCGCGGCGACGGCGTCTGCCGGCGGATGCCATCTCCGCCGAGTCGCTGGATACCGCCCAGCTGAATGTTAAGGCGATGCAGGCCGCCTATCAGGTCGCCCGCGAGAGCCTGGCGCAGGCCGAGTGGGATCTGGCCCACGTGCGTATCGAGGCGCCGACGGATGGCTTTATCACCAACCTGCGCACCCGGGCCGGCAACTATGCCCACGCCGGTACGCCGCTGGTGGCGCTGATCGATCGCCATTCGTTCTATGTGATGGGGTACTTTGAAGAGACCAAGCTGCGCCATATTCGGGTCGGCGAGCGGGCCGATATCATGCTGTATGACGGCAATACGCCGCTGCAGGGGCGGGTTGAAAGCATTGGGCGCGCCATCGACGATCAGAGCGCCGAGCCGGGCGCCGATATGTTGCTGAACGTGAAGCCCAACGTGCCCTGGGTGCGTCTGGCGCAGCGTGTGCCGGTGCGTATCGCCCTGGACGGCGTGGCGGCGGATACGCTGCTGGTATCGGGAATGACCTGCACCATTACGATTACACCCTAGGGCGGAGTGAAACGATGACGCGCAACGGCGGTCTGTGGCAGCAGCTGCCCTGGGGAAAGGCGACGGCGGGGCAGTGGCGCTACGCGCTGCGCAATACTCTGGCGATGTGTCTGGCGCTGTGGATCGCGTTCGCCCTGGATCTGGATGAGCCCTACTGGGCTTTTACCTCGGCGGCGGTGGTCAGCTTTCCGACGGTGGGCGGGGTGATCGGCAAGAGCATCGGCCGGATTATCGGTAGCCTGCTGGGGGCGCTGGCCTCGATGATGATCGCCGGGCTGTGCCTGAATGAACCCTGGCTGTTTACCTTTTGCATCGCGGGCTGGATAGCGCTGTGCACGTACGTCTCTAACCACTATCAGAACAACCTCGCCTACGCCTTTGCGCTAGCGGGCTATACGGCGGCGATCATCGCGTTTACTACGCCGAACAGCAGCGATACGATGCAAATATTCGATATCGCTCAGGCGCGGGTGTGCGAGGTGATCACCGGCCTGCTGTGCGGCGCGCTGATGATGATGATCATGCCCAATGACTCGGACGGCGCCACGCTGCTGACGTCGCTGCGGCGCATGCATCAGCGCTTGCTGGAGCATGCGCTGATGCTGTGGGCGCCTGCGCCGGGCAGCGATCTACGCACGGCCCATGAGTCGGTGATCCGCGAGATCCTCACCTTGAATCTGCTGCGTATCCAGGCCTTCTGGAGCCACTACCACTTCCGCCGCAATAATCACGTACTCAACTATCTGCTGCACCAGCAGCTGCGCATGACCAGCGCCATCGCCATTGTCCGCCGTATGCGGCAGCACTGGCCTGATGCGCCGCCCGCGCTGGAGGCGGTGCTGACGCAGATCATCGAGGCCCTGCGGCAGCCGGCGTGCGACCCCTACCGTACGGCGCGCCTGCTGGCGTCGCTGTATGCGAGCCCGACGTCACGAGTGCGCCTGCAGGCCTTTGTCCGTCAGGTACAGCGCTTTGTCCGTCTGTACCTCGGCAGCGAGCGCTGGCTGCAGCGGCTGGCCCAGCGCGACAGCGAGAGCGCGGCGCTGACCCCGCCGGCCACGCCGCCGCTGGCGCTGCATACCGATACGCTGGAGGCGGCCTACAATGCGCTGCGAACCTTCTGTACCCTGGTGCTGGGCTGCGCATTCTGGATTGAGACCCAATGGGACAGCGGCGCCTCGGCGCTGGCGATCGCCGCCGTAACCTGCGTGCTGTACTCCGCATCGGCCTCGCCGATGAGCAGCCTGATGACGCTGTTTAAGGCGATGATCATGCTGTCAATCTTCTGCTTTTTGCTGAAGTTTGGCCTGATTATCCAGATAAATGACTTCTGGGTTTTCTGTCTGATCCTGGCGCCGATCCTGTTGACCATGCAGCTGCTGAAGCTGCAAAGCGTTCGCCACGCGGCGCTGTGGGGGCAGATTATCGTATTTATGGGATCGTTTCTGATGGTGACCAATCCGCCGCAGTACGACTATGCCAGCGTGCTGAACGGCAGCATCGCTAAGATCGGCGGCGTGCTGCTGGCCGCGCTGGCGTTTCAGATCCTTCACCCCAGCTCCGATCGGCGTAAAGGCCAGCGTATTATTCGGGCGATGCGTCGGGACTTTGTTGAGCAGCTGGTGGCCCACCCCCGCAGCAGCGAGGCGCAGTATGAATCGCTGATCTATCACCGTATCAGCCAGCTGAACCAAAGCCGGGATGCCTTGGCGCGCCGCTGGCTGCTGCGCTGGGGCATGGTGCTGCTGAACTGTACGCACGTCGTCTGGCAGCTGCGTAACTGGGAGGCGCGCGGCGACCCGCTGGAGCGCGTGCGGGATCTCTGTCTGCAGGGTCTGCATGGCATTATCAGCGAAGAGGGGGTCCAGCAGGCGCACCTGACGCACACGCTGGCGCAGCTGGCGCGCATGAGTGAGCTGCTCGCCGCCCATCCTAACCCCAGCGCCCGCGATCTGGCCGGGGTGATCTGGCGCTTATACTGTGCGCTGAGTCAGCTGCAGATGGCGATGGACTAAGCCAGATATAGCGCGTTGAGGCACGCCTCCTGCCGCTCCTGCGGCAGGAAACAGCGAATAAGCAGCTGCAGATCGGCTTTTTCACCGACAAACATCACCTGTAGACAGGGGGCATCGCTGATGCTGATGCGGTGCAGGGCGCAAAAGTCGCGCATCTCTTCACTGACGCTGAGCAGCGAAACCAGCAGGCGGTAGCGCGGCGGTGGCGGTACATACCGCTGTTTTTCTGCAATTTGATCGATTAGCGAACGCAGACGTGGCCCGCTGTCCGAGCCCGGGTTTCCGGGCGTGTGCCATCTTCGGGTGGCCATAGATCTATCCTGGTATTGACTGTTTTTGTCCTTAAAGGGCCGCGGTATGCCCGTTGTGGTTGGCCTGCCAGCGGCGACAGACGCGTGGCCAGGGGGCATGCAGCGGTCGTGTTCCACATAACATCGCGATAAAAAGAGCATAGCCCAAAAGGGTGCCGGCGCCTGTATAGCAAGATTGCGGCGGCAGCGTCAAGGCGCTTTTCTAAAGAAAACTCTCAATAAAAACAAATGGCTGTAGAAAAACGTTAGGATTTTTCGCACGACCCGCTATCAGGACCGCGATTGCCAGCATGCCGTGCGGGGATGGCGGCGTTTTTTTGGGGGAACGTGTCGATTTAAACGAAATTAGCCCTATTGGCCGCGCGGCGCGAGGGATGTGCCCATCGCGCCGGCATCGGCGGCGTTTTTTCGCGTTGCGTAAGGCGCTCTGCCCATTCTGTGGCACAATAGCCCGCGTTTTTTGCGCCCGGGTACGCGGGTCGCGGGGGGATGCTGCCTGCGTATCGCGTTACACGACGCCGGGCCAGCGCGTTATTTTCATGCCCTCTTCGCCGTCGCATGCCGCGGCGTGGGGCGCGCAGGTGAAGTTGAGTGGAAAGTGAGCGAGATGAAATACAGTTGGATTTTGTTTGATGCGGATGAAACGCTGTTCCGCTTTGATGCCTATCAAGGGCTACGCCTGATGTTTTCCCGCTTTAACGTCGATTTCAGCGTGGAGGATTACCAGGCCTATGAGGCGGTAAATCAGCCGCTGTGGGTGGATTATCAGGAGGGGCGGATCACCTCGCGTCGGCTGCAGGAGGTTCGGTTTGAGGGATGGGCCCAGCGCCTCAATATGACGGCCTGCGCGATTAACGATGCCTTTGTTCAGGCGATGACCGAGATCTGCGAGCCGCTGCCGGGCGCCCGTGAACTGGTGCTCTCCCTGCGGGGGCGGGTGCGGATGGGCATCATCACCAACGGCTTTACCGCCATGCAGAATGAGCGTCTGCAGCGCACTGGCCTGAGCGATGCCTTCGCGACCCTGGTGGTCTCGGAGGAGGTCGGGGTCGCCAAGCCGGACGTGGCGATCTTCGAACATGCCTTTGCCCTGATGGATAATCCCCCGCGTGAGCAGATCCTGATGGTGGGGGATAATCCGCACTCCGATATTCTGGGCGGGATTAATGCCGGTATCGATACCTGCTGGCTGAATACCCGCGATGAGCCGGCTCCGCAGGGGATCACGCCCAGCTACCAGGTCGGATCGCTGCGCGAGCTGCAGCAGATTTTGCTGGCCTGATGGCGCCCGCGGCGCCGTCTCCGGCGGGAGGCGGCGAGCCATGGGGATGCGCGGACGCCGGCGCGGCAATAGGCAATAGCCGATCGCCGTGCGTATGGCGCGGGGAGTCCCAAACGGGGAGGTGTACGAGCAGCCTGCCGAATGATGCCGCAGGTCAGCGAAGCGGGCGCCGCGATGGGTATCGACGGCGTTGTGCGCGGGAAGATAGTGCGGGAGTTAGCGCTGGCGCTGGGATTTGGCCCACTGCACTTTTTGCCAGTCTTCGCAGCAGTCGCTGTCGCAGAAGTTCCCCGTCGGGATCGGTGCGTGACAGTTGTAGCAATACCCGGTAGGCGCCATGCTGGGTTTGTGACGGTTGGCCAGCGCCAGATCGCGTTCCAGTTCTTCCAGCGCGCTGGCGTTGTCAAATTCGTCTGCCATAGAAATACCTCGTGTTGATGGATAGGTGATAGACCGGCGCCGATTATACCGATTTCTGGGCGCAGCGTGGAGTAGCGATAGTAGTATTCTCGGCTCCTTTTCGGGGATGGCATCCGATCCCTCATTCGTTATATATTTAGGTATATAGCGTATGGTCGCGCGGATCGGGGGAGAGTATGGGAAAGAACCACTTTGGCGATGGGGTAATGGACGGCGTAAAGTGCTACGAGCCCTGCGGCGCCGGCGAGATGCAGCGGCGCTGCTTTGACTACCGGCGTGGCTATGTGTGCGGGTTCGCCTACAGCTTTGCCAAGCGTATCGATAATCGCTATATGGCCGCCTGCCGCGCCGGCGAGCTGGCCCGGCTGTATGGCCTGGATCGCGACGCCATCGCCGAGTTTTTTCTCAGCGGCGAGGATAGCCAGCTGCAGCGCTATTACTACACCGGTTATGAACGAATCTGATCCAGATCGTACTCTGCTGCAATGACGGCGCATCGATACCGGTGACTCTGTTAGGCTATATCGACATTCATTATCGGTATTCACGATCGGATAGGAGAAAAAAATGACCGTATCAGCCCGCAATCAGTTGCAGGGAACCGTTTCAGCCTTGGCGGAAGGGGCGGTGAATGATGAGGTTGAGCTGACGCTGAGCGGCGGGGAAAAGCTGGTGGCGGTCGTCACCAGCGCCAGTCGCGACGCCATGGGGCTGGCGCAGGGTAAAGAGGCCATCGCGCTGATCAAGGCGCCGTGGGTGATGTTGGCTTCGGAAACCTGCGGTCTGACGTTTTCGGCGCGCAATCAGTTCCCCTGCGAGGTCATGGCGCTGCAGCATGGGGCGGTGAATACCACCGTCGAGCTGAAGAGCGACAGCGGTCTGACGCTGGTCTCGATCGTGACCAACGAGAGCGCGGACAGCATGGATCTGCGCGCCGGTAGCCGGGTGATTGCGCTGGTGAAAGCCTCCAGCGTGCTGCTGGCGGTGCGCCAGTAGCGCGGCGTTCGCCGCAGATAAAAAAAGCCAGTCAGTTAAGCAACTGACTGGCATTACGCCCCGAGGGGCGTTTTTTTTACGGTTTACGCAATGATGATGAGCGTAAGCGGCTTTACTGTGCGGCCTCTGCATCCTGATACTGTGGCGGCGGCTGACGGAAGCGACGGGTCAGCACGGCCAGATAGCCGAGGCCGATGGCCGCCCATACCAGGCCCAGCGTCATGGAGCTGGCCTCCAGGTTCATCCACAGCACCCCGACGGTTGCCGCGCCGATCAGCGGCAGAATCAGGTAGGAGAAGGTCTCCTTCAGCGTGCGGTTGCGGCGCTCGCGAATATAGAACTGCGAGATAACCGACAGGTTGACGAAGGTAAAGGCCACCAGCGCACCGAAGTTAATCAGCGCGGTTGCCGTGACCAGGTCAAAGGAGACCGCAGACAGCGCGATGGCCCCGACCAGCAGGACGTTAAAGGCCGGCGTACGCCACTTGGGATGAATGTAGCCGAAGAAACGCTCCGGGAACACCCCGTCGCGGCCCATCACGTACATCAGACGGGACACCCCGGCGTGCGCCGCCATCCCGGAGGCCAGCACCGTCACGCAGGAGAAGACCAGGATGATGGACTGGAAGAATTTACCGGCCACGTACAGCATGATCTCCGGCTGCGAGGCATCCGGATCCTTAAAGCGGGAGATATCCGGGAAGTACAGCTGCAGGAAGTAGGAGACCACGATAAAGATGATGCCGCCGATCAGCGCCGTCAGGAAGATGGCCTTCGGGATAACGCGCCCGGCGTCCGGGGTCTCTTCCGACAGGGAGCTGATGCCGTCGAAGCCGAGGAACGAGAAGCAGAGTATGGTGGCCCCGGTGATCATCGGGATCAGGTGGGCATCCTCTGAGACAAACGGACGGCTGCTGAGCAGGGTGCCTGCGCCTTCGCCCTGCGTGATGCCGTGCACCACCAGGCCGAGGAAGATGATCATGATAGCGACCTGCACGATCACGATGCCGGTGTTCAGGTTGGCGACCAGGTTAATGCCGCGCAGGTTGAACAGCGTCATCATGGTGACCAGCGCCATGACGAAAATCCACGACGGGACGCCGGGGAAAATCGCTTCCAGGTAAATTTTGGCCAGCAGGATATTGATCATCGGCATAAACAGATAATCAAGCAGGGAAGACCAGCCCACCATAAAACCGACGTGCGGGCTGATCGCCTTCTGCGCGTAGGTATAGGCCGAGCCGGCGGACGGGAAGCGTTTAACCAGCTTTCCGTAGCTGATCGCCGTAAACAGGATGGCAATCAGCGCAATAGCATAAGAGGTGGCAACGTGACCGTTGGTCAGTCCACTGACGATACCGAAGGTATCAAAGATCGTCATCGGCTGCAGGTACGCCAGGCCCATCATGACCACCTGTACCAGGGTCAGGGTCTTGCGCAGCTGAACGCGGTTTTGTGAAGCGGCGGAATTAGCAGCCATGACGCAGTCCTCCCATGCTCTCGACGTTTTGATTTGATGAAGCGCAAAGCGGAGAGGTCACAGGAAAACTTCGTGTGAAGCGGTATGCAGGATATTCAAAGAGGGGATGGGATAAAGAAGCGCGTGCGGAAAACGGCGCGCCTGCCCCATAGTCGCTGCTGCTGCAGCGCATACCGGTGAAGCCCGGTGCGAAAGCGAATGATTGCCCCATCTAGATTTCCTCAGTCAACATGCGGGGGAGCCGCATAAATAGCTATTATCATGTCCGGTCGAAGGCCGGCCTCAGTCATCTACTTTGATTTTCTGCGATACAAAAAAATAACCGACGTCCATTGGTCTTTACTTAATGACACAACGTAAAACATCGGCTATTCGCAGGGCGCGTATTTTGCCGCACTCAATCGGGGATGACAAGCGATGAATGCGATTTATTAAATTTATTTTTTGTCCGGCGGGGTTCTTATTAACTTGTTGTTTTATATTTAATTTATTTTATTCGATCGCGCTAAAGGTACGGATGGTCGCGTTTAATCGGTTCATCTGAAACAAATTGACATAAAACACCATTAGCGTGGCGGATTTCCGCCGCCGAGATCGGCGGCGGGAAAGGGTTAGCCGTAGCGCCGCTGCGCCGCGCGCGCCAGCCCGGCGGTCACCGAGCCGAAGTCGTCGCCGCCGGCCAGCGGGATGCCGGGCAGCTGCTGCGCCAGGGCGCGACGGATCAGCGGGGATCGGGCGCTGCCGCCGGTCAGATAGATCACGTCCGGCGTGATGGCGCTGACCGCCAGCGCCGCGCTGACCTGCTCCTGAATCCGCGCCAGCGGCTGGGTAATGGCGGCCGCCAGCGCGTCGTCGTGCAGGGTCGTCTCCAGCCCCGACGCAATGAAATCCAGCGCGACGCGGCAGTGGGGCTGCTGCGACAGGGCGATTTTCCCCTCTTCGGCGCAGCGTACCAGCCGGTAGCTCAGGCGATCGCGATAGACCTGCAGCAGGCGCTCTACCTGCTGCGGCTGGCTGGCGTCGCGCACCAGTTCGCGCAGCAGTCGTCCATTGGCCGCGCTGTAAAAGTCACTCTGCGCCGGAACATCGTTGATGGCGACGGCATTCCAGTAGGGCAGCGACGGCAGGGCGATCCCCTTGAGGGTACTGCTGCCGGCGCCCAGCAGCGGCATCAGCTGACGAAAGGCCAGCATGATGTCGAGATCGTTACCGCCGATGCGGCAGCCGCTGTGGCCCAGCAGGCTCTGGCTGCGATCCTGCATGGCGCGCCAGCGCGGCCCCATCAGCAGGACGGAGCAGTCGGTGGTCCCGCCGCCGATATCGACCACCAGCACCCGCCGCTCGTCGCATAGGGTCGCCTCAAAGTCCAGTCCGGCGGCGACCGGCTCGAACTCAAACGTCACCTCGCGCAGTCCGGCGCGGCGCGCGGCGCGCTCCAGTATTCCCTGGGCCTGCGCGTTGGCGTCATCGCCACCGCTGCCCTGAAAGTTGACCGGGCGGCCGATGACGGCCTGGTCGATGGGGCGCTGCAGCGCGGCTTCGCCCCGGCGTCGAATGTGCGCCATCATGGCGCAGACCAAATCTTCAAACAGGGCTATCTGCTGCTCTTTAAGGCCGTTGGCGCCCAGAAATGACTTCGGCGACTTTACAAAGTACACATCCTGCGGGTCGCGGTTGTAGCTGTGCAGCGCCTGTAGGCCAAACTGCAGGCTGTCCGCATCGACGTGAATATCCTCTTCGCGATTGGCGGCGACGGCGCGCTGCAGTAGGCGCTGATTCTCGTCGCTGCCGGTGGGGATGTGCCAGTGCCGGTGTAAGCATTCGCTGACCGCATCGCGCGTCGGTGCGCACAGCATTGACGGAAGGTAGGGTGAATCTTGCTCCAGCGGCAGCATACGGATCTGCTCGCCGTCCATGACCGCCACAGAACAGTTGGCGGTACCATAGTCAAAACCAATATACATCGTTGTTTCCCATGCCGGTGAAGGGCGGCGACTTTACTGCATTGCGGCGTCCTCGGCAATGGGGGCGCTGTCGTCGGCCGCCGTCGTGGGCGTCGACCCGCCGCTCAGCTGTTTCAGCAGCTGGGGCAGCGTGAGCGTGGGATGTACACTGCTGCCAAACAGCAGATCGATACCCAGCAGGTTCAGGGTGGCCAGCGTCGCCGGCAGCTCGGCGGGGCCGGCGATGGTTTGCAGGCCGCAGCTGCGGGCCTGGGTGTGCAGCAGCGACAGCATGACCTCGTCCATACGGTTGGCGTGGGCCTGCGCAACCAGTTCGTTGCTGGCGAGCAGGTACTCCACCGGGCTGTGCTCCAGGCGGGCGATATTCTCCAGACGGCGTTCGAAGCCTTCGGCAATCAGCCGACAGCCGCAGTGATGCAGGGCGCTCAGCGCCGGGGCGGTTTGTGCCTGGTGTTCGATCAGCGCGCTCTCCTCCAGGCGCAGCAGCAGCTGGCGGGCGGGCAGCGGGGAGCTGCGCAGCGTGTCGCACAGCCAGCTGACAAACGTTGGCTGACACAGGCTGGCGGTGGAGAGCGAAACGGCCAGCGCCAGCGGCTGTTGGCTCAAGGCGCGGGCGTGGCGGATCAGTAGCTGGCTGAACAGCCAGCGCTCGACATCCTGCTGACGTTGATAGCGCAGGCAGGCGGTCGCCAGCGCGGAGGCGCTGAACGGTGAGCCGTCCGGGCGGCGCGCTTCGGGGTCCAGCAGATAAAACAGGATCTGCTGGGGAGCGCTACGTGGACAGACGGCGCGCAGCAGCAGGGTAATGCGCTGCGCCGCCAACAGCTCGCTGAGCTGGGCGGCATCCGGTTCATGTACGCCGAGAGAACCGCTGGGGAGCCGGTCGCCCTGGTGGCAGAACGCCTGCCCGCGTCCGCTGCGCTTGGCCATGTAGCAGGCGGCATCGGCCTGGTTGATCGCCTCATCGGCGAGGGCGTTGCGGTGCCACAGAAGGGTCAGGCCCGCGCTGGCGCCAATACGATACAGCCCCCCCTGCCAGTAAAAGCGATAGGCGGCGATCTCGTGGATCAGCTGATCGACCATGCGCTTTCCCTGGGCGATATCGCAGTCGCTGAGGATCATGGCAAACTCATCGCCCCCCAGGCGGGCCAGAATATCCTGGGGGCGCAGCAGGGAGCGCATCATCTGGGCGATGTTTTGCAGCAGGACATCGCCGGCGGCGTGGCCCGCGCTGTCGTTGATGGCCTTAAAGTAATCGAGGTCGAGGAAGACCAAGACGTGATACCGCTGCGATTCGATGGCGGAGCGCAGCGCGCGGCGCAGGGCCTGTTCGAAGCTGACTCGGTTTGGCAGACCGGTCAACGGGTCGTGCAGCGCGCTGTAGGAGAGCTGGCGCAGCAGGGTTCGCGTCTCGCTGACGTCTTGAAAAACCACGACATAGCCCATCAGTACGCCGTCGCTGTGGCGGAGTTCGGCGACCCGGCTCTGTACCTCGTAGCGTTGCCCACTGCGGCTGACCAGGCGCAGGCAGTCGTTCTCCCCGCCGTCGCCCTCGTTGTTCGGGGGGCGCAGCACCGAGAGGGCGGCGCCGCTGACGCTGTCCTGCAGGGTCACGATCTGTTCAAGAGGGCGTCCGATCGCCCGGGTTGGCGCCCAGCCGGTCATCTTCTCTGCGCTGGGGTTCATGAAGCGGATTATCTGCTGGGGATCGGTGCTGATCACCGCCTCGCCAATGGCGCTCAGCGTGATGTGTAAGCGCTCACGCTCTTGATGCAGGGTATCCAGCAGTCGCTGCTTTTGGCGCTCATTGTTTTTGATGTCGTTAATCTCTTTCATCTGCGCCACGAAGTAGAGCGCCTCCGCCTGCGGCGAACGCACCAGCGAGACGGTCAGCAGCGTCCAGATAATGCGCCCGCTGCGGTGCACGTAGCGCTTTTCCAGGGTATAGCTGTCGAGATGGCCGGCCAACAGGTCGGCCAGCTGGCGTTTATCGCTCAGCCTGTCCGGCGGGTAGATCAGGCTGCGGTAGCGCAGATGCTGCAGGATCGCCGCCTCGTAGCCCAGCATGCGGCACAGCGCCGGGTTGAACTGTATCCAGCGCCCGCGCAGGTCGATCAGGGCCGTACCGATAGCGGAATACTCCATGACGTTGCGCAGCCGGGTTTCGTTCTCCGCCAGACGTTGGCTCTCGCGGCGGTAGGCATGGGTCTGAATGGCGATAGCATGGGCCGGCAGCAGCACCAGCAGGATCGGCATATACAGCAGCAGGGGGCTTTCGCCGGCGATGGCGACGGCGTGACCGTTCATTTGGGCGCACAGCAGCAGCGCCGTGCAGCAAAAAATCAGGAACGCCGGCCACAGCGGCAGCGCGACGGCGGCCCACAGCAGTGGAATAAGAATAAAGGTAAAAGGGTACGGCAGCAGCGGCAGCGCATAGTAACCGCTTACCAATGTTATCAACAGAATAGGGAACGTCTGCAGGGGGATGATGCGCCTCAGTCCACCGGGCGGCCTGGCCAGCAGCCCGAGCGGCGTGAGCGCCAGCATTCCCAGCGCGTCAGACATAAAGGCGAACCCGGCGCCGCTGAGGAAGGCGTCTCGGTACCATAGCGTGGCGACGCCCGCCGCCAGGACTGCGCACAGCAGTGGAATGGCCAGCACGGCGATCAGGATAAAGTAAGCCCACTGAAGCAGGCTGCCCAGGGGGTGGCTTCCGTGTAGGCAGCGGCGCAGCGCCAGCGCGCAGAGCAGCGCCTGCAGCTGATCGATCAGGGCGTGGCAGATTCCATAGTGCAGCGGAGGAAAAGCGGTGGGGAACAGGATCAGCGGCAGCAGGCTGGTGAGCAGGGAAATGCCCACCAGACGGGGCCAGTCTCGTCGCCGGCAGTGAAACAGGATCGCGGCGGTTGCCGCCGTCGGCAGCCACAGCGAGGGCAGCACCGCATCGCTGCGGATCAGCAATAGGCTTACCAGCGCCAGCAGCGCGTTTACGACGGCAAACAGCATCAGCTGCCACGGGGCAGGGTGTACCTCATCGCGGATACACGGAGAATTGCTTGCCATATAACTGCCCCTGATTGCCCAAAAGTGTATCCAACGCACGGCCGGTGGAAGTGTCGCAGCGGAGGCCGTGAAACGATTTTTCTCAGTATAGTGTCGGGCGCTGGCGCCGCGGTAAAACCTAGACCTTAGTCGATTAAAACCGGAGGCGACGCTCTGCCTCTCCCGGCCAGCGTCGCGCTACGCGATGCCCCCTAAAAACAGCCGGGCCAGCAGCAGCAGCAGCAGGCAGGCGAGGCTGCCGCTCAGGGTGCCGATCAGCGCCATGCTGGCCTGCCGCTGTCGCCCCCCTAGCCAGGCCAGCAGGCGCGGCAGCTGAACGCCAAGCAGAGCGGACAGCATCATGGTCACGACGGCGATCAGCACCACCAGGCTGCCTATCTGCGCATCCTGGTAATAGAGCCCGCCGACAACGCCGAGCAGGCTGCCGATGAACAGCCCCTCCAGCAGCGCGACGCCCAGCTCACGCACCACGATCGGCGCCGCGTTGGCGCGCAGCAGGTGTCGCCGGTTGAGGGCCCGTTGGGCAACGGCGGCGCTCTGCCATGCGCCGTTGGCGCACAGGAGCATCAGCAGGGGCAGCAGCAGGGCCAGCATCGGCCAGTGGCCCAGCAGCGGGCTGAGGCCGGCGCTGAGCAGGGCGGCGGGCAGCGCCAGCGCGCAGATCCCCGCCAGCGGGAGCGCTCGGGCGCGCAGGCTGCGGGTGATCGGGGCGAACAGGTCTTCATCTTGATGCAGGCCGGCCAGGCGGAACAGGCGCTGCTCGTGGTGGCGCTGCAGGCACTGCGCCGCCTGGATCAGGTTAAACTGTCCCAGCAGCATGCCCTTATCGTCGGTGACCGGGACGCAGGCGCGCCGCTCGCGTATCAGCACGGCGGCGGCGTCGAGCGCATCGTCGTCGGGATGCAGGCTCTGGGGCGGCGGCAGCATGATATCGGCGACGCGGCCGTCCGGCGCGGCGGCCAGCAGGGTGGTCAGGGGCAATTCGCCGCACAGGCGGCCGTTGCCGTCGGTGACGAACAGCCGATCGCTGCCGCCGGGCAGCGGCGGCCGCTGGCGTAGCCACTGCAGCAGCAGCAGCAGAGCCATATCCTGACGTACGCTGCGGGTGTCCGTATCCAGCGTCATCTGGGCGCCGACGCTGTGCAGCGCGTAGCTCAGCAGGGTGCGCGCGCGGCTACGCTGCTCGCCCTCCATCAGGGTGAGCATGCGTCCGGTCAGGGGCTGCGGCAGCTGGCGACCGAGCGTGATGCGGCGCTCCAGCGGCAGGGACTGCAGGGTTTGCAGTAGGGCCTTGTCGCTCAGGGTGGCCGTCAGCTCTGGCCATAGGCAGGGATCGCCGTTGGCCAGCACCTGCGCCTGTTGGCCTTGGCTCAGCTGCGACCAGAGCGCCAGGCGCCGATCGCAGGGCAGGGCGCAGAGAATATCGCTGAGATCGTCGGCAGGCAGCGTGCGTGCCGCCTGCCGGATCTCGGCGCTGTCATCCAGCAGCTGCGGATCGTTGAGCAGCTGGGGATCGTCCAGACGACCGAGCAGACCATCGCTAACGGCCTGCTCCGTCAGCAGGATCTGCAGAATACGCGTACGCGTCTGCGCACGCTGCTCTGCGCTGAGGGTAACGGTGGCGGACATCGTGGCTCAATCCTTGTGATGGTTTGTCAATGGGGTTAATGGGCGTTCGACGGACGGCGGCGATCCGCCATTATCGGTTCCGCCGCCGGGGGACGCAACGGGGAGATCGCGGGGGCGTGCGGGAACGCTCAGCGGCGGCGGTCGGCGTCGCTCGGGGTCAGGGGCTGCGATTGTTCTACGGAGGTGTTCTGTTGACTGCGGTGATGGTTCAGCGCGCCGATAGAGGCATACAGCAGGCGGCCAAACAGAATGATGAAGCTTATCAGCAATACGATCCGGGTCATGCGTATGTTGGTTCGTCGTTTCATCTTGTGGGTCATCATCATCATTAAAACGTAGGGTCTCTTATTCGGAATTATAGGGTGATTTAGGCACAGTAACGGGCGGGCGTCAATGGCCGAGGATGTCGGTATTTTCTCCCGGCGAGCGCGATCTGGATATGATGATGAGCACTATTACATAAAAAATATTGATGATTCTTGCGCAGACGCCGGGTGCGCGCGGGGTTTCGCCGCTGTCTCCGGGGGCTGCGGGCACATTTTTCTGCCGCGCTTTTCGTGATACCATCGCAGGGTGACTAAATAGGGCGATCGGGGCGTGACAGGGTGCGCTATTCGCGTCTGTCGGCGAGTAGCTATGAGCGATAAGGGCAGTGATTAAGTCGTTTCCATGAAAGCAGATAAGCGTCGCACCATATCGGGCTGGTCCCGCTGGGGAGAACCGTTGCTGTTCGCCCTGCTGGTTATTCCACTCAGTATTTTGTACTCACCGCGGGTGATCCTGCCAAACGGGCAGGCGTACCTTATCGCCCTGCTGCCCGCCGCCGCGCTGGCGCTGAGTTTCCTGTACGGTAGCCGTATGCTGGCGCCGATCGTGATCGTGACGCTGGCGACGCTCTATCTCGCCTATGGCATGACGCCGCTGCTGGCGGTTGGGCTGCCCTTCAGCCTGACGCTGCTGCTCTGCTGGTGGGGATATACCCAGCAGGCCGGGCGCCGCTGGCGCGCCGGGCTGGCCAAACCCCGTCTGATGCTGCCGCGCCTGTTCTGGCTTGCGGGGATGTTTCCTCTGCTGTTCATTCTGTTGACCCAGATAGCGGTCACCATGGGGATGTTTTCTGGGCATCCCTTCTTTGCCGAACGGCTCCCCTTTTCGATGAGTACGCTGACCAACTATCAGGGGATGGTGCTGGGCGCGCTGGTGGGCGCCCCGCTCTATTATCACCTGCTGCGTCTGCTGCGCCGCCCGCGCTACTGGCAGGTGATGCGCCGCCGCTGCCGGCGGGAGCAAACGAGCGACGCCGCGGGGTGGGAGCCCTATCTCTGGGGCGGCGTCGTTGCCGTGATGATCGCCCTGCTGTGCATCCGCGCGCAGGCGCAGGGCAGCATTCTGTTTACCGACTATACGTTGATCCTGCTGCTGCCGGTGATGATTTTTGGCGCCATGCGCTATGGCTATCTGCTGAGTACGCTGGTCTGGTCGGTGGCGGTGATCATCCTGCTGCTCAACTACGAAGGCTATGTCGAACTGGACGATCTGAGCCGCAATATCTGCTTTATTACGGCCATGCTGATCGTGTTTACCCTGACGGTGATCCTGATGGCGGCGATCAATGGCCGGCAGCGCCGTCTGTATCGCCATATGCGCCGGGCGGCGATGATCGATCCGGTGGTGCAGCTGCCCAATGTCGGCTGTCTGGAGCAGGATCTGCAGCGCTATGGCCGCTCGGTGCTGTGCTTCGTCCGCATCGCCAGCCTGGATACCCTGTGCCGAACCTATGGCATGCAGGTCCGCCTGAGCTATAAGCAGCGTCTGGCGGCCGCGTTTCGGGCGGCGCTGCACGCCGATGAGCGGGTGTACCATCTGCCCGGCTATGATCTGCTGATCCGCCTGGAGCCCGAGCGCGCGCAGCAGACGCTGCGCCATCTGGAGCAGGTGGCGCACGCCTTTCGCCTGCAGTGGAATGGGCTGCCGCTGCAGCGGCAGCTGGGGCTGAGCTACTGCGGCGTTCCGGGAACGGTCGAGGCGCTGTATAGCCTGATCGGCGAGCTGAGCGCGATGGCGGAGCAGTCGCTGGACAGCGGGCGGCTGGAGAGCCTAGCGCTGAATCAGCGCCGTCTGCAGCAGGGGATTGGCCGTAAGGCCAGCCTGCTGAGAACCCTGCAACGCGCGTTGGAAAACGATCGCTTTATCCTGTCGGTGCAGCCCATCGACGGCTTTCGCGGCGAAAGCTATCAGGAGATCCTGCTGAAGATGGTCGATGAGCAGGGGGGCCTCCTGAGCCCGGAGAGCTTTTTGCCGATCGCCGAGGAGTTTGGCCTGACGGCCGCGCTCGACCGCTGGGTCTTGACCCATACGCTCGCCTTTATCGAGCGGCACCGGGCGCAGCTGCCCGGGATCCGGGTGGCCATTCCGCTCTCCTGCGCCGGTCTGAGTCCGCCGACGCTGCCGGCGCTGCTGGAGAGCGTGCTGGGGCAGTACCGCATTGAGCCCTGGCAGCTGATCCTGACCTTTCGGGCGGACCAGCTGGCGGCGCTGGCGCCTGCGCCGTCGGCGCTGAGCGCGCTGCGTGCGCTGGGGTGTCACGTCGCCCTGAGCGGCATAGACTTTGTTCACGCCGGCGGCCAGCCGGAGAGCCTGGATGCCGACATCCTGCAAATGACGCCCGCGCTGAGCCGCCGCCTGGGCGCCGACAGCGCGGAGCAGTATATCGTCACGGCGCTGTGTCAGGTTGCCCATCTTCGACGCCAGACGGTCGTGGCCCGGGGGGTGGATAGCGAGGCCCAGCGCGCGCGCCTGAAGCAGCTGGGGGTCGACGCCATTCAGGGGCGCCTGGCCGGGGTACCGATCCCGCTGAGCGCGCTCTTGCCCGCGGCGGAGATAGCAAAAGAATAGCGGTTTATTACGCTATTTTATTTGCAACGGGGAAAAGTGATGACTATCGACAGTTATCAGCTTGATTCTTCGTCTTTAACGGGTCGACTCTTTAACGATTTTCTGGGCGCTGACCACGCGATGTGTCCCGCCGGGCTATGCAGAGGAAAATGCTTTTCGTCGGCGTTTTTTTGCGCTAACGCCCGCAGGGTACACCAGCGATGGGGGCAATTTATCTCTGGTCATACTCCAATAACTCCAAATCATTATCTAAACTGGTGTATTTATATGGAGAATGATTCCGCAGTTGAATTTAATACTTGTCTTTTACCGGCGGTAACGTGTTTACTTATCACCGCTGTCGCCATATTACGCCTGTCGTGCATGGGGATCGTGAATGCCGTCGCCGTCAAGGCGCGGCAGGGCTGTGCGGCTCCGCACTGGAGTGCGTGCACGGTTTCCCCGCGGCGTGGTATGTGTGGATGTAAATGCGGTATAAGGACCTGGGCAAATGCCGCCCTGACGCGATTCTGAGGTAAGCTCCCCCAGAGTAGTGAGAGTGATCTCTGTTGCCATCCGCAAGGATTTTTCCCCCGCGATACCAAATAGTGACGCTTCCCAACCGCTGCGCGCCGCCGGGCCGCCGCGCGCTGTGGACAGCGGATATATCCTAAGAATTAAGGCATCACGACATCATATTATGACGCATCGTTTAACCTCTAGAGATATCCTGGCGCTGGGTTTTATGACCTTTGCGCTGTTTGTCGGCGCGGGCAATATTATTTTCCCACCGATGGTGGGACTGCAGTCTGGCGAACATGTCTGGATTGCCGCGCTGGGCTTCCTGATCACCGCCGTCGGTTTGCCGGTGGCGACCGTGGTGGCGCTGGCTAAGGTCGGGGGCGGCATCGACGCCCTCAGCTCGCCGCTGGGCCGCCGCGCCGGTCTGCTGCTGGCGACGGTCGCCTATCTGGCGGTGGGACCGCTGTTCGCCATTCCGCGTACCACCACCGTCTCCTTTGAGGTCGGGATCGCTCCGCTGACCGGCGATGGAACGTGGCCGTTGCTGGGCTATAGCGTGATCTATTTTGCGCTGGTGGTCGTGATTTCGCTGTACCCGGGAAAACTGCTGGATACGGTGGGCCACTTCCTGGCGCCGCTGAAGATTGCCGCGCTGGCGATCCTGGGGATCGCCGCGCTGATCTGGCCCGCGGGCAGCTTGGTTCCGGCGACCGAGGTGTATCGCCAGATTCCATTCTCCACGGGCTTTGTTAACGGCTATCTGACCATGGATACGCTGGGTGCCATGGTGTTTGGCATCGTCATCGTCAACGCCGCCCGCTCGCGCGGGGTCAGCGATGCCCGCCTGCTGACGCGCTATACCATTTGGGCCGGTCTGATCGCCGGTCTGGGGCTGACGCTGGTGTACCTGAGCCTGTTTAAGCTGGGGTCCGACAGCGGCGTACTGGTGCCGGATGCCCAGAACGGCGCGGTGATCCTGCACGCCTATGTACAGCACACCTTCGGCAACATGGGGGCTATCTTCCTGGCGGCGCTGATCTTCATCGCCTGTATGGTGACGGCGGTCGGTCTGACCTGCGCCTGTGCCGAATTCTTTGCCGAGCATCTGCCCCTGAGCTACCGCACGCTGGTGTTTATGCTGGGTCTGTTCTCCATGGTGGTCTCCAACCTGGGGCTGAGCCTGCTTATCAAAATTTCGATCCCGGTGCTGACGGCCATTTATCCGCCCTGTATTGCGCTGGTGGTGCTGAGCTTTACCCTGCGCTGGTGGCACCGCGCGCCGCGGGTCTTTGTGCCGGTGATGGCGGTCAGTCTGCTGTTTGGCATTCTGGATGCGCTGACCGGCGCGGGGATGGTGACGTCCCTGCCGACGTGGGTTCAGCATCTGCCGCTGGCGGAGCAGGGGCTGGCATGGCTGCCGCCGTCGCTGGCCATGATGGCGCTGGCCGGCCTGTACGATCGCCTGCTGGGGCGCGCCCGGTCATGATGTAAAGCGTGGTCGTCATGAAATTGTTACAGTTGATGGCGTGAACTGCGTCGGCGGCCACTCTATAATCATCGGCGTTTTTTAGCACGGGCGTCTGCGCCCGTGTTTTTTTTGACAGGCGAATGGGTAACTCATCACATGCAACAACAAGCCAATAAGCTAAAGCGGGGGCTCAATGCGCGTCATATCCGCTTTATGGCGTTGGGGTCGGCGATTGGCACCGGCCTTTTCTACGGTTCGGCCGACGCCATTAAGATGGCGGGGCCCAGCGTGCTGCTGGCCTATCTGATCGGCGGCGTGGTCGCGTTTATCATCATGCGTGCCCTGGGTGAGATGTCGGTTAATAACCCACAGGCCAGCTCTTTTTCGCGCTATGCGCAGGACTATCTGGGACCGATGGCCGGCTATATCACCGGTTGGACCTACTGCTTTGAGATCCTGATTGTGGCGATCGCCGACGTGACGGCGTTCGGCATCTATATGGGGGTGTGGTTCCCGGCGGTGCCGCACTGGATCTGGGTGCTGAGCGTGGTGCTGATCATCGGCGCGGTGAACCTGATGAGCGTGCGGGTGTTTGGCGAGCTGGAGTTTTGGTTCTCCTTCTTTAAGGTCGCCACCATCGTGGTGATGATTCTGGCGGGCTTTGGCATCATCATCTGGGGCATCGGCAACGGCGGTCAGCCGACCGGCATTCATAACCTGTGGAGCAACGGCGGCTTTTTCAGCCACGGTGTGATGGGGATGATCCTGTCGCTGCAGCTGGTGATGTTCGCCTATGGCGGGATTGAGATCATCGGCATCACCGCCGGCGAGGCGGCCGATCCCAAGACGGCGATCCCCAAGGCGATCAATTCGGTGCCGCTGCGGATTCTGGTGTTTTACGTCGGCACCCTGTTTGTGATCATGTCCATCTATCCATGGAATGAGGTCGGCACCCAGGGCAGCCCCTTCGTTCTGACCTTCCAGCACCTGGGGATTACCACCGCCGCCGGGATCCTGAACTTTGTGGTGATCACGGCCTCGCTGTCGGCGATTAACAGCGATGTGTTCGGCGTGGGCCGCATGCTGCACGGTATGGCGCAGCAGGGACATGCGCCGCGTATCTTTGCCCGCCTCTCTCGCCACGGCATTCCGTGGGTCACGGTCGTGGTGATGGTGCTGGCGCTGCTGGTGGCGGTATACCTGAACTACATCATGCCGCAGAATGTCTTTTTGGTGATCGCCTCCCTGGCGACCTTTGCCACGGTTTGGGTATGGATAATGATCCTGCTGTCGCAGATCGCCTTTCGTCGTCGCCTGACGCCGGAGCAGGTCAAGGGGCTGGATTTCCCGCTGCGCGGCGGCGTGTATACCTCTCTGCTGGGGATCCTGTTTCTGGCCTTTATCATCGCGCTGATCGGCTATTTCCCGGATACGCGGATATCGCTGTACGCCGGCGCCATCTGGATTTTGGCGCTGCTGATCGGCTATCGCTTTGTCCGTCAGCCAGCGTCACCGGACCTGGCGCAGTCGCTGCCGCCGGAGCACGCGGAGTGATACGCGCCGCGCGCCGCTGAACGCGAGAGAAAGAAACGGAGCCTAAGGGCTCCGTTTGTCGTTATAGAAGGGCTCCGTCTGTCGTATCAGCGAGGGCGGCGGCGGGCGCGGACTTCGCTTACGCCGGTAAGGGGATCGGCCGGTGCCTCCTCCTGTTCATCGCGCCAGGCGCCGTTGCTGCGCTGGCGCAGCGCATCGCGGACGTCGTGCAGGGTACTGATCATCTCTTCATAGTGCTGTGCGGCATGCAGGCTGTCGGGCGAGACGCCGTTGCCGCTGGCGCCGTGCAGGCAGCCCACCAGGATCAGGGCCGACAGCAGCGGCAGCAGATGTGCGCGTAGCCGTGTAAACAAAGCAAACTCTCCCGGTTAAAAACGTGCGTTGTCTTTGTATCCCAGCCACGGTGGGGCGTGAACCCCGTATTCATATCGTGAGAGAGATGGGAGAGCTTTGTTACGGCACGAAACATCTGCGTCGGCAACTGTCAGCTAAGGGTAAGGTTACTCCCGCTGTCTTGGGACAGATGCTGCGCGATGGCGCGCACGTCCGTACCGGTCGGCGTCTGGTGGAGCCGTAGGCCAAACTGCTCGATGACGGCAAAGGTGTGATCGAAGATATCGGCCTGAATCCCCTCATACTCAGCCCAGACAACGGTATTGGTGAAAGCGTAGATCTCGATGGGCAGGCCATCGGACGTCGGCGCAAGCTGACGAACCATCAGGGTCATGTCCTTGCGGATACGGGGGTGATGCTGCAGATAAGCCTGCAGATAGGCGCGGAGGGTGCCCAGATTGGTCATACGACGGCCGTTGAGCGGCGAGTCCAAATCGATATGCTGCCGCTGGTTATCGTTGGCAATCTCCAGGCTCTTGTCGCGCAGATAGGGCTGCAGCAGCGCGCTGCGACGCAGTCGAGCCAGATCGTCATCGTTGAGAAAGCGAATGCTGGTGGTATCGATGTTCAGGCTGCGCTTGATGCGGCGCCCGCCCGACTCCGACATGCCGCGCCAGTTTTTAAACGAGTCGGACACCAGGGCATAGGTGGGGATGGTGGTGATGGTATTGTCCCAGTTACGCACCTTAACGGTGGTCAGACCGATGTCGTTGACCGCCCCGTCGGCGCCGTACTTGGGCATTTCCAGCCAGTCGCCGAGGTGCAGCATGTCGTTGGCCGACAGCTGGATCCCGGCGACCAGCCCCAGGATCGGATCTTTAAACACCAACATCAATACCGCCGCCATGGCGCCGAGGCCGCTGATCAGCAGGATCGGCGACTGCCCCATCAGCAGCGAAATCATCAGGATGCCGATAAGGATCGCCGCCAGCAGCTTGGTGCCCTGAAAGATGCCGCGCAGCGGCAGCTGCGTGGCGACGGAGAGCTGATGGGAGAGATCCAGCAGGATATCCAGCAGGGAGAACAGGGAGAGCAGGGCGAACAGCAGGATCCACAGCTGGGCGGCGACGATCAGCGCATAGCCGGCGTCGGTGCCGGGGTGCAGCCAGAATACGGCCTGAATATTGACGATGATCCCCTGGAACATCGAGGCCAGGCGGTGGAAAAGCTTGTGCTGTGTTAGCGCCTTAATCCACATATTCTCACTCTGCAGGCCGCGCGCCTGTAGACGGGTGAGCAGCAGACGGTGCAGCAGCAGGTGAATGATCGCCGCCGTCAGAATAATCAGTCCCAGAACAATCACCAGCGAGGTCACATGGGTGAACTCAAAACCGAACTGCTCCAGCCAGCGCATTAATACTTTTTGCATGCAGGCTCCTTCATTTTTCTTGTGATGCATTGCGTGTGGTCACGGGCGCCACGGCGCCCCTCCCGGCGTCGATGCGCGGTGAGGGCGGGCAACCCTGTGATAGGCTAGCGGCTGTAGGCGAGCAGTCAACCGGTTTTCTCTTTATTTGACACTGACTTACAAAAAAACGGATGTGGGTATCGCCTCATCCCCCGCGCTCATCCCCCTAAAATAGCGCGACAGGGGAGGCGCGGCCACGCTGGGCGGTGTCATGATCGCGGTATCTTGCTGAATGAGGGAAGGGAATCATGTTCAATGCCTGGCACCTGCCGGTCGCGCCCTATGTGCGTCGCCGCGGAGACGATATGGTGGTGACGCTGCTGCTGACGGGTGAGGATCTGCCGCAGCGGGTACTGCTGCGCTGTGAACCGGACAATGAGGAGTGGCTGCTGCCGATGCGCCGCCACCGGCGCCGCGCGGGCGTGTGCTATCGGGCCCGCCTCTCGCTGCGGGAGGGTGAACCGCTGCGGCGCTACTGTTTTAAGCTGCTGTGGGCCGATCGCCAGCGCTGGTTTACGCCCTTGGGGCTGCAGGCGACGCCGCCGGGTCAGGAGGCGCAGTTTGCCGTCAGCGTACCGTCGCCCTATCCCGAGTGGGTTGCCGATCAGGTGTTTTACCAAATTTTTCCCGATCGCTTCGCCCGCGGCGCCGCGGCGGAGAACGCGCCGCACCCGGGCTGGCGCGACTGGACGACGCCGCTGGACGCGACGGCGGATGCCCACACGTTCTACGGCGGCGATCTGGATGGCGTCACCGCACGGCTGCCCTATCTACGGTCGCTGGGGGTTACCGCGCTCTATCTGAACCCCATCTTCAGCGCGCCGAGCAACCATAAATATGATACCGCCGACTATTATCGAGTGGATGCGGGGCTGGGCGGCGATCCGGCGCTGATCCGGCTGCGGCAGGCCACCGCCCAGGCGGGTATCCGCCTGCTGCTGGACGGCGTATTCAATCATACCGGAGATACCCACCGCTGGTTCGATCGCCCGCGGCGCGGCGAGGATGGCGCCTGTCACCACCCCGCGTCGCCGCAGCGTGAACGCTACAGCTTTGACGCCGACGGGCGGGCGCTGGGCTGGAAAGGCGAGGCCTCCCTGCCCAAGCTGGACTACGCCAGCCCACGGGTGGTCGACAGCATCTATCGGGCGGATGACAGCGTGATGCGCTATTGGCTGCGCCCGCCCTATGCCATTGATGGCTGGCGGCTGGACGTCATCCACATGCTGGGCGAAGGGGGCGGTGCCCGGGGTAATCTGCATCATCTGGCGGAGATGTACCGGGCGGTTAAGGCCGAAAATCCCCAGGCCTACGTGCTGGGCGAGCACTTTGGCGACGCGCGCCGCTGGCTGCAGGCCGGGGTAGAGGACGGCGCGATGAATTACATGGGCTTTGCCCTGCCGCTGCGCGCGTTTCTCGCCGGCGTGGACGTCGCCTACCAGCCCATTCGGCTCAGCGCGGCCCAGTGCGCTGAATGGATGGCGTCATACCGCGCCGGGCTGAGCCAGACGCAGCAGCTGTGTCAGTTTAACCAACTGGATAGCCACGATACCGCCCGTTTTATTACCCTGCTACGGGGAAACCGTCAGCGGATGATGCTGGCGTTGACCTGGCTGTTTACCTGGATAGGGGCTCCCTGCCTGTACTATGGCGACGAAATTGGCCTGGCGGGGGAGAACGATCCCTACTGCCGAGCGCCGTTTCCCTGGGACCCTGCGCAGTGGGATGGCGCGCTGCTCAGCCTGTGCCGTCAGCTGGCGCAGATGCGTCGCCGACACGCCGCGCTGCGCCGCGGCGGCTGTCAGATAATCCATGCCGATGGCGAGACGCTGCTGTTTATCCGCCGGCTGGCGCGGCAGTCGATTCTGGTGGCTATCCAGCGCGCTGGCGCGGGGGCGCTGACGCTGCCCTGTACGCCGCTGCTGCCGGCGGGGGCATGGCGCGCGCTGTGCGGCGCCGGGCAGCTGGAGGCGGGGGCGGAGACCTTGGCGCTGAGGCTCCCCGCAGAGAGCGCCAGCGTGTGGGTGCTGAATGGGTGAGCGGGCATAAAAAAAGCGACCCGCGGGTCGCTTTTTTTGGCGCAGAATAAACGATTACAGTTTATCGGCGTTTTCAGTCAGGTACTTGGCAACGCCGTCCGGAGAGGCGCCCATGCCAGCTTTACCCTTTTCCCACTGCGCCGGGCAGACGTCGCCGTGCTCTTCGTGGAACTGCATGGCGTCGACCATACGCAGCATTTCATCAACGTTACGACCCAGCGGCAGATCGTTGACCACCTGGTGACGTACGATGCCATCTTTGTCGATCAGGAAAGATCCGCGCAGCGCTACGCCCTCTTCCGGGTGTTCGATGCCGTAAGCGCGCATGATTTCATGCTTAACGTCGGCAACCAGCGGGTACTGTACTTCGCCGATACCGCCCTTATCCACCGGGGTTTTACGCCAGGCGTTGTGGACAAACTCGGAGTCCATGGAGACGCCGACCACTTCAACGCCGCGCGCTTGGAACTCGCTATAGCGGTGATCGAAGGCGATCAGTTCAGACGGGCAAACGAAGGTAAAGTCCATCGGCCAGAAGAAAACCACGGTCGGTTTACCCTGAGTGAACGCTTTGAAGTTGAATTTATCAACGATTTCACCGTTACCCATCACTGCGGCAGCGGTAAAGTCGGGGGCTTGACGAGAAACCAGGACCATAATAACTCCCGTTAATAGTATTCAGTAGGTTATCGAATCTTTATCTGGCGTTAACTATACGAAGTTGTCGTTTGTAAATAAAGCGTGAAGCGCCAATCAATATGATAGTCAGTGCCAATCAATTGTTACGGATAATGACTAAAAAGTGGCCATCACCGACGATGAGATGTCAAAACCATAGCGCAAAATACGATTTTAGCCACCTTTTATGTGCCTATATTGTTATGAAAATGCGCGTTTGGGAACATATTGCACAGGCGCTACAGCGCCTTGGCGCCCGCCTGGCGCATCATCTGGGGGTAGAATTGCCAGAACTGAGCCTCTAAACGATGGTAGTGACGTTCGATATCGCCGAACGATCCGCTCAGCGCCGCCAGCCGGGGACGGCGCTGAGCCATGCCGCTGAGCACCCTGGCGATAAACGGCAGCTCGGCATAGCGCTGCAGCCAGCGCTCTTGCCACAGGTGTTGATTCAGCGTGCGAAAGCGCGGCGGGGTCCCCGCGAGATGGGGCAGGATCGCGGCGCGGGCCTGGGCGATAAAGTCAGGCAGCGGCCGCTGCGGCTCCAGCGTTGACCAGTGGCGGGCCAGAAAATGGTCCCAGACGATATCCAGCGTGATCGGGGCGACGCGACGATAGTCGTCGCCGAACCAGGCACGAGCGGCGCGGACCTGCGGCAGGCTATCGGTCACGCTGTCGACGCGGCGGTGCATACGGATCCCGGCGCAGACGTCGGCATCATAGTAAGGCTTGGGATCGCCGCGGACAAAGTCGGCCAGCAGGTTACCGAGCAGCGAACTGTCCGCCAGCGCGGCCAGATGAAGGTGGGCGAGAAAATTCATCCGCAGAGTATACGGGAGCGCGCGGCGCAGAGCCAGAGCCTACACCGATGCGCCGCGCCGCCGGTCGTGCTCCCGGTCGCCCTGGGAGCCCCGCCTTGCGGTGGTTCTCGCCGCCGCCGCCGCGCGCGGGAAAGCGCCTAATTTGCCGCCGGGCGGCATCTGCGGTTGCAGCCTCTCGTCGGCGGCTCTAGACTAGGCCGTTTTTCTTCTGCGTATTACCGTCAATCATATAGTGAAACCAAACCATGCGTGTGTCCGACTTTACCTTTGAACTGCCCGATGAACTGATTGCCCGCTATCCCCAGGAACAACGCAGCGGCTGTCGCCTGCTGTCGCTGGATGGTCCGACGGGCGCGCGGGAGCACGGGGTGTTCACGGATATCGTCGATAAGCTCAATCCGGGCGATCTGCTGGTGTTCAACAACACCCGGGTGATCCCGGCGCGTCTGTTTGGCCGTAAGACCAGCGGTGGTAAGGTCGAGGTGCTGGTCGAGCGCGTTCTGGATCGCGCCCGGGTACTGGCGCACGTGCGGGCGTCCAAGGCACCCAAGCCGGGCGCCGAGCTGCTGCTGGGGGATAACGAGGATATTCGTGCCACCATGCTGGCCCGCCACGATGCCCTGTTTGAGCTGGGGTTTGACGATCCGCGCGATGTGTTGGCCATCCTCAATGCGGCCGGCCATATGCCGCTGCCGCCCTATATCGATCGCCCGGATGACGAGGCGGATCGCGAACTGTATCAGACCGTGTACAGCTCACGCCCCGGCGCCGTGGCGGCGCCGACCGCGGGTCTGCACTTCGATCAGCCGTTGCTGGACAGGCTGCGCGACAAAGGGATCGAGATGGCCTTTGTGACCCTGCACGTCGGCGCAGGCACCTTTCAGCCGGTGCGGGTTGAGAGCATTGAAGATCACATCATGCACTCCGAATACGCGGAGGTCCCGCAGGAGGTGGTCGATGCGGTCCTGGCCTGTAAGGCGCGCGGCAATCGGGTGATCGCGGTCGGCACCACCTCCGTTCGTTCGCTGGAGAGCGCGGCGGCGGCCAGTAAGCAGGCGCTTATCGCGCCCTTCTTTGACGATACGCAAATCTTTATCTATCCGGGCTATCACTATCAGGTGATTGATGCTCTGATTACCAACTTCCACCTGCCGGAGTCCACGCTGATCATGCTGGTCTCCGCGTTTGCCGGGTATCGCCATACGCTGGATGCCTATCGCGACGCGGTGGCGCGGCAATACCGTTTCTTTAGCTACGGGGATGCCATGTATATTACCCGTAACCCGCAGGCTGAACAGGAGCAGGTGGTTTCAGCCTGATTTTTACGCGGCCCGCCGGCGCAAGCGGCGGGCTATTTTTCGCCCGATTACGGCGGCTAACGCCGTCGGGGGCCGGTTTCCCGCCGCGTCGGGTGCGCCGGTAGGGCATGACACCATCAGACTGTTTTTCTGATGACGGAGGTTTGAGTGAAGTACGAATTAGTCAGCACCGATGGACGCGCACGGCGTGGCCGCCTGATTTTTGAACGCGGCGTCGTTGAGACGCCGGCGTTTATGCCGGTAGGGACCTACGGCACGGTAAAAGGCATGACGCCGGAAGAGGTGGCCCAGACCGGCGCCCAGATCCTGCTGGGTAATACCTTCCACCTGTGGCTGCGCCCGGGCCAGGAGATCATGAAGCTGCACGGCGATCTGCATGACTTTATGCAGTGGCCGGGGCCGATCCTGACGGACTCCGGTGGTTTCCAGGTGTTCAGCCTGGGTGCGATGCGTAAGATCAAGGAGGAGGGGGTTTACTTCCGTAATCCGATCAACGGTTCTCCGGTGTTCCTGAGCCCGGAAAAATCGATGGAGATCCAGTATGACCTGGGCTCGGATATCGTGATGATCTTCGATGAGTGCACCCCCTATCCGGCGGACTGGGACTACGCCAAGCGCTCCATGGAGATGTCGCTGCGCTGGGCTAAACGCAGCCGTCAGCGTTTTGATGAGCTGGGTAACAAGAATGCGCTATTCGGCATCATTCAGGGCAGCGTTTACGAAGATTTACGAGATGTATCATTAAAAGGGCTGGTAGAGATCGGCTTTGATGGTTACGCTGTGGGCGGCCTGGCGGTAGGTGAGCCCAAAGAGGATATGCACCGTATTCTGGAGCATGTCTGCCCGATGATCCCGCAGGATAAGCCGCGTTACCTGATGGGCGTCGGCAAGCCGGAGGATCTGGTGGAAGGGGTGCGGCGCGGTATCGACATGTTCGACTGCGTTATGCCGACGCGCAACGCGCGCAACGGCCATCTTTTCGTCACCGGCGGGGTGGTAAAAATTCGCAATGCGAAATACAAAGAGGATACCACTGCGCTGGATCCCGAGTGCGATTGTTACACCTGTCGCAATTATAGCCGCGCCTACTTGCATCATCTCGACCGTTGTAACGAAATTCTGGGTGCCCGTTTAAACACCATCCACAACCTGCGTTACTATCAGCGTTTGATGGCGGCTTTACGCCAGGCTATCGAGGAAGGTAAATTAGAGCGCTTTGCGGCTGATTTTTATGGTCGCCGAGGTCGTACGGTTCCGCCGCTGGGCGCAGCCGACGCCGCGTCCTGATCCCGCCGTCGTGCGGCGTTAAGGGCGGCAGCGTAGAAAGGTTAGGCCGGTTGGGAAATGGATCCCGACCGGTTTAATGCACTTACTGTGCTTTGGCAGTGTGTTGTTGCTATCTATAGTAATTAATGAGGGATATTTCGATGAGTTTATTCATTTCTGACGCTGTTGCATCTGCAGGGGCTCCGGCGCAGGGCAGTCCGTACTCTCTGGTGATCATGCTGGTCGTATTCGGCCTGATTTTCTATTTTATGATCCTGCGCCCGCAGCAAAAACGTGCCAAGGAACATAAAAAACTGATGGACTCCATCAGCAAGGGTGATGAGGTGCTGACCAACGGTGGTCTGATTGGCCGCGTGGTTAAAGTGGCCGACACCGGCTATATCGCCATTGCGCTCAATGACACTACCGAAGTGATCATCAAACGCGACTTCGTGACCGCCGTCCTGCCGAAAGGTACGATGAAAGCGCTGTAATTTTCGATTTTCCCTAAGGGAACTGCCGTGTTAAACCGTTATCCTTTGTGGAAGTACATCATGCTGATCGTGGCGCTGGTCATCGGTCTGCTGTATGCGCTCCCTAACCTTTATGGCGAGGATCCGGCTGTTCAAATCACTGGCGCGCGCGGTGTCGCCGCCAGTGAGTCAACACTGGTCCAAGTCCGTGATGTGCTTGAAAAACAGCATATCCCCAGCAAATCCATTGCGCTGGAAAATGGTGCCATTCTGGCACGCTTTACTGATACCGACATTCAGCTGCGGGCGCGCGAAGCGCTGGTCGATACGCTGGGTGATAAATATGTCGTCGCACTCAACCTGGCACCCGCTACCCCGAAGTGGCTGGCGATGGTCGGCGCCGAGCCGATGAAGCTGGGTCTTGACCTGCGCGGCGGCGTGCATTTCCTGATGCAGGTGGACATGGATACTGCGCTGAGCAAGCTGCAGGAACAGACCATGGATACCCTGCGCAGCGATCTGCGCGACAAAGGCATTCCTTACTCTACCATTCGTAAGCTGCCCGATCCCGCCAGCGGAGGCGTGGAGATCAACTTCCGTGACGCCGCCGCCCGCGATGCGGCCAGCAATTACCTCTCTCCGCGCCACCGCGATCTGGTCTTCAGCAACGCCGGTGATACGACGCTGAAAGCGGTGATGACGGACGATCGCCTGCGTGAGGCCCGTGAGTATGCGGTGCAGCAGAACATCAACATTCTGCGTAACCGTGTGAACCAGCTGGGCGTTGCCGAGCCGCTGGTACAGCGCCAGGGCGCCGATCGTATCGTGGTTGAGCTGCCGGGTATCCAGGACACGGCGCGTGCCAAGGAGATTCTGGGTGCGACCGCGACGCTGGAGTTCCGTCTGGTCAACAGCAACGTGGATGCGCAGGCCGCCGCCAGCGGTCGCGTGCCGGGTGACTCTGAGGTCAAATATACCCGTGACGGCCGCCCGGTGGTGCTGTACAAGCGGGTGATCCTGACCGGTGACCACATCACTGACTCCACCTCCAGCCAGGATGAGTTTAACCGTCCGCAGGTTAACATCTCCCTCGACAGCGCCGGCGGCAGCGCCATGTCCAACTTCACCAAGGACAATATCGGCAAGCCGATGGCGACCCTGTTTGTGGAATATAAGGACAGCGGCAAGAAAGACGCCAGCGGCAAGCCGATCCTGGAGAAACAGGAAGAGGTGATCAACGTGGCGACGATCCAGTCGCGCCTGGGTAACAGCTTCCGGATTACCGGCATCGATAACCCGGCTGAGGCCCGTCAGCTCTCTCTGCTGCTGCGCGCCGGTGCGCTGATTGCGCCGATCCAGATCGTGGAAGAGCGGACTATCGGCCCAACCCTGGGGATGCAGAATATTGAGCAGGGGCTCGAAGCCTGCCTGTGGGGCCTGGTCGCCTCTATCATCTTCATGGTGGTGTACTACAAGAAGTTCGGTCTGATCGCGACCACCGCGCTGTTGGCTAACCTGGTGATGATCGTCGGGATTATGTCGCTGCTGCCGGGGGCCACGCTGACCATGCCGGGCATTGCGGGGATCGTGCTAACCCTTGCGGTAGCGGTTGACGCCAACGTACTGATAAACGAGCGTATCAAGGAGGAGCTGCGCAACGGGCGAACCGTTCAGCAGGCGATCCATGAAGGCTATAAAGGCGCGTTTTCCAGTATTATCGATGCCAACGTGACCACGCTGATTACCGCAGTGATTCTGTACGCCGTGGGCACCGGCTCCATCAAGGGCTTTGCCATCACCACCGCTATCGGTGTGGCGACCTCGATGTTTACCGCCATTGTCGGTACCCGCGCCATTGTCAACCTGCTGTACGGCGGCAAGCGCATCAACAAGCTGTCTATCTAAGGGGTTAGGGAATGGCACAAGATTATACCGTTGAACAACTTAACCATGGGCGTAAGGTCATTGACTTTATGCGCTGGGATTACGTTGCCTTCACGCTTTCCGGGCTGCTGCTGCTGGCTTCCTGTCTGGTGATGTACGTGAAGGGCTTCAACTGGGGCCTGGACTTCACCGGCGGGACGGTGATTGAGCTGACGGTGGAGAAAGCACCGGATCTCAATGCGATGCGTGCCGCTCTGGTGAAGTCAGGCTTTGACGAGCCGGTGGTGCAGAACTTCGGCAGCAGCCGCGACATCATGATCCGCATGGCGCCGATTAGCGGCAACGCGGGTCAGGAGCTGGGTAACCGGGTCGTGGCGGTGGTCGAGCAGGTCATCGATGGCAATGCTTCCGTTAAGCGTATCGAGTTCGTCGGTCCGAGCGTGGGCAGCGATCTGGCGCAGGCCGGCGGCATGGCGCTGCTGGTGGCGCTGATCAGTATCCTGATCTACGTCGGCTTCCGCTTCGAGTGGCGTCTGGCCCTCGGTGCGGTGCTGGCGCTGGCGCACGACGTGGTGATCACGCTCGGGGTGCTGTCGTTGTTCCACATCGAGATCGATCTGACCATCGTGGCATCGCTGATGTCGGTTATCGGCTACTCGCTCAACGACAGTATCGTGGTCTCTGACCGTATCCGCGAAAACTTCCGCAAGATCCGTCGCGGTACGCCTTATGAGATCGTGAACGTTTCGCTAACGCAGACCCTGAGCCGTACCATCATGACCTCTGCTACCACGCTGGTGGTGGTGCTGTGTCTGTACGTCTTTGGCGGCGCGATGCTGAAAGGCTTCTCGCTGACCATGCTGATCGGGGTCTCCATCGGTACCGTGTCGTCTATCTATGTCGCCTCGGCACTGGCGCTGAAGCTGGGCATGAAGCGTGAGCACATGCTGCAGCAGAAAGTGGAGAAAGAGGGCGCCGATCAGCCTTCGCTGCTGCCATAAGCGATGCGAATGGCCGCTAAGGGCGGCCAACGCAGACGGAACAATCCGCCATTACAGTCCGTAATGGCGGATTTTTTTATACAGCGTACTGCGAGAGATCCCCAGCGCCTGGGCGATGCGGGTCTTATTCGCGCGGTAGCGCTGCATCAGGGTCCATATTTGGCGCCGCTCCCAGGCGGCATAGCTGTCCGGCGACGTCGACTCCTCCTCCGGTTGGTCGAGCTCGGGCGGCAGATCGCCGCAGCGCAGGGTGGCGCCGTCGGTAAAGTTAATCCCCCGCTCGATGACGTTGCGTAGCTGACGAATATTCCCCGGCCAGCGGTAGGCGCACAGGCGGGCCATGGCCTCCGCCTCGATGGCGGTCACGCGGCTGCCCCCCAGCGAGGCGAGAAAAAAGTGGGCCAGCAGCGGGATATCCTGCGGTCGCTGGCGCAGCGGCGGCAGCACAATGGGAATGACGTTGAGTCGATAGTAGAGATCCTGGCGAAAGGTACGCTCGCGCACCATTTGCCGCAGATCGCGGTTGGTGGCGGTGATAATGCGCACATCGATGGGGATCCCCCGGGTATCGCCCAGACGTACCACCGTGCGCTCCTCCAGCACGCGCAGCAGGATCGCCTGGGCATCGAGCGGCAGCTCACCGATCTCATCCAGCAGCAGCGTCCCGCCGTGGGCGGCCTCAAATTGGCCGCTGGCGCCGCCGCGTCGGGCACCGGTAAAGGCGCCTTCGCGGTAGCCAAAGAGCTCGCTGCTGATCAGGCCGCTGGGGATGGCGCTGCAGTTGATGGCGATAAATGGACGGGCGGCGCGTGGGCTGTGGCGATGGATGGCGCGGGCGAACAGCTCTTTGCCGGTGCCGCTTTCACCGCTTAGCATGATGGAGCTGCTGCCGCCCGCAACGCGCAGCATGGTGCGCCAGGCGCGTAGAAAGGCCGGCGCTTGGCCGATCAGCCCATCCTGCCGCGCCGGCTCGCCTTGGTCGAGCGGAGGGGCGGGAAGGGCGACGGCGCCCGATGGGGAGAGACGGCGGCGAAAGTGGTGCATCATCAGTAAAAACACCGGCGAGTACAGGGATGCGGGCAGCAGAATTAACAGAATATAGGCGCTCTCCCCCGTCGACGGCGTGTGAAGCCAGGCATAGCTGGCCTGATCCTGCAGATCGTGAGGGGGATGCTCCGCCGGGCTGAGCCAGGCCACCGGGTGCGCGGGCGTAATTTGGGCGGCGGCGCTCGCGGCGAGCGCCTCCGCTCGCCATACAGCGGGCGGAAAGTCGGCGCCCACCGTATGAAGCAGGCGTAAATCGGGGCGCATAATCGCGATGCCGGCGCCCAGGGCGTTCATCTGCGCCAGCCATTCGCACAGCAGGCTATCGGTCAGCAGCGGCGATAGCTCCGCCGCGTTTTTACAGGCGCTGAGGGCGCGGTCGGCGGCGGTATCAGGCATGGGGTCTGCTCCAGGAAAGTATCCTGGACAGCAGAGTAGCAAAGGCGTCGGGTGGAGCAGTAGCGCTTTTGGGTCGCTTTATGATCGCCGCCGCACAGCGGACGATCATAAATTTTATAATAAAATATAATATGTTGAATATATACCAACGGTCTATTCAATCACGGGGATCCGCTGCCGCTTTTGCAGCCATAGCATACCGGCAATGCTGATCAGGGCGATAACGATGATGGCGTAGTAGGCCTGGGCATAGGAGCCGGAGCGTTCGTAGGCCTGCGCCGCAATGCGCGGAAAAATCAGGCTGCCGCTTGCCGGTCCCAGCAGGTACAGAATGCCGTAGTTGACGCCCAGATGCTTACTGCCCCACAGCTCGGAGATCATGGCCGGATAGACGGCGTAGGAGCCGCCCCAGCATAGGGCGAAGGTGGCACAGCCGCCCATAAAGAGCAGTCGGGTGTCGGCGCGCATCAGCGCCAGGGCACCGAGGCAGTAGAGGGCAAAGATGGCGGCCTGACAGGCAAATCGGCCGAAGCGGTCAGAGAGCGCTCCCCAGAGCAGGCGTCCGGCCAGATTGAAAAAGGCGAAGACGGTGACCGTTGAGGCGGCATCGGCCACGTCCAGCCCTAGCTGATTGACCGCAATAGCGACCGAGTGGCCTACCATCACCGCGCCGGAGCCGACGGCCAGGCTAAAGGTGGGGAACACCACGTAGAACGCCGGGTCGCGCACCATGCCCGGGGGGGGGATCTCGGGGCCGCCGAGGGGGGCTGGGGTATTCTCTCGTCGTCTCCCCGGCGGCTGATAGCCGGCGGGGGGGGCGGAGAGAAATAGCGCCAGCAGCACCATGGTCAGCAGGAAGATCAGGGCCGACAGCGCATAGAATGCGGTGGGGTGGCTCGGGTCGAAGTAGGCCATGGCGATCGGCTTCCAGAGGAAGGGCCCCAGCGACGCAAAGGCGACGATCGCACCGCCGGCCAGCCCCTTTTTATCCGGAAACCAGCGCACTACGTTGACCACGCAGTTGGTGTAGATAAAGCCATCGGCAATTCCCGCCAGGATCCCCGCGGTGAGATACAGGTGCCACATTTGGGTGGCGAAGGAGGCCAGATACCAGGCCAACGCCCACAGCGCACAGCCCGCGCTGATGACGATACGCGGCCCGAATCTGTCCATCATGCGCCCGGCGAAGGGCGCCGTAAGGCCAATAAAGATCAGCAGCAGCGAATAGACCAGCACGATCTGGGAGATGGTGGCGCCGGGGATATAGGCCAGCAGCGGCTGCTGGAACAGACTCCAGATATTGATATAGGACACTTGGCACAGAATAACCCCTGAGGCCAGTAAAATAAGCCAGCGTTGCATAGCACCTCCCTGTCAGTGTGTCATACGGTGAATCCGGTTAGGGAATGATCCGCTCCTGCTCTACGAGATAGGTCGAGACGGCCTGCAGGAAGCTGTGGGCATGGCGCTGCGCCCGCTGTCCGGCTTCGGAAGCGAAATCGGCCTCCAGGGCCGCCAGATCGTCGAAGTAGAGTTCGACAATGCCGTCAATGGCGACCTCATCGTAGGCGCAGGGACGTCCTGCGACGCTGCGCCCCAGGATCAGGCTTTGCTGATAGCCCCGTACTCCCTGAAAACGACGGAGATAATCACCGTGGATATCCCACCACTCATGGCGGAACCGTTCGGGGGACATCTCCGGGCGCCGCTGAATAAAAGAGACGCGTTTGAGGCGTGGGGGAAGAGGGGCTGGCGTGGGGATGATGTTGTTCTTGAGCGTGATCAGGCGGATTGGCGGCTGGGCCGGATCGATCTCACCCATGAGGGATTGCCGTACCGGATCGTCGTAAGCCTGCATCAGCTGAAACAGATCATCGCACGCTATTTCTATAAAAAGATTGGCATCGACGGGACAGCGTGGAAAGTCGACGCCGCGCTGCGCGGTATCTATCACGCGATGGCGCACCAGACGACGTAGCGTCGGGTACGACGGCGCCGCGCTGGCCGGATCTTGTCCGGCAAGGGGACGCGTTTCGGGTGTTGACGGGGGGCTGCGCATGAGCAATTCCCAACTGGTGATCATGTGGAGCTCTCCTGTGACGCGCTGCCTGCGATAGGCGCGGTTTCGACGAGGAAGGTGGTCATGCTGGCAATAAAGGTCTGTCCGTGGGCGGCGATCTGTGCATAGGTCGGTGAGGCAAAGCTGGCTTCCAGACTGGCCAGATCGGCAAACCAGAGCTCAACAACGCCGTCATAGGGGTAATCGTCATACGGCGCGGATACGCCATCCACCAGACGATCCAGAATAATGTTCTGGTTATAGCCGATGACGCCGGGCATGCGTTTGACCATCTCGGCATGAGGGCCAAACCACGCGTTTTGAAACTGCTCTGCGCTTATCTCGGGTCGACGACGCAGGAAGGTGATGCGTTTAATCCCGGCGGCGGCGGGGCTGGGTAAGGTGACGACTTCATGCTTGAGTAAGATCACCACGGGACATACCTGAGTAAACCGGGCTAGATCGGCCTGGGCAGCCTCCGCTTGCGAGGTTATTCCGCGCTGCATGGCGTGCAAATCGTCAAACCACAGTTCGGAAAAACCGTCGGCTTTTAGCGTTTCATGCTCATCGTGGGCGAATTGGATACCGTGTTGGCGGCAATCGACGACCCGGTTTTGCTGGTAGCGGCGGATCCCCGTCATGGCACAGACGATCGGGGCGTGTACCTCACGCCAGTGGTGAAGAAACTGTTCACGGCTGAGATCCTGCCGCCGCGAAACGATCCCCATGCGTGTAATCATAATGCGATCTCCATCGTTGAGGGTCAGTGGGTGGTATAGCCGCTGTCAACGATGTAGCTATCACCGTGGACATAGGCGGCGCGATCCGAGGCGAGGAACAGCATCACGGCGGTGATCTCCTCTGGATGGGCGAAGCGGCCAACGCTGTACTTTTGCAGCATGCGCTGGTACTTCTCGGGGTTGCTGCGCGTGGCTTCGGTCAGCGGCGTAATGGCGGATCCGGGACATACGGCGTTGACCCGAATGCCGTGGGGGGCCAGCTCCAGCGACATCAGGCGGGTCAGCTGTACAACGCCGGCTTTGCTGGGGCCATAGGCGGCGGAGTATGGCGTGGCGCGCAGAGCGCCTATCGACGCCGTGTTGACGATGATGCCGCGGATCCCCAGGCGTATCATTTCGCGGGCCACCGCCTGCCCGACCCAAAAGCAGCCGTTCAGATTGATGTCGATAACCCTGCGCCACGCCGCCTCGGTGATCTCCATCAATGGGGTAAAAATGCCGATGCCGGCGTGGTTAAACAGAATATCGATGCGGCCAAAATGCGCGACCACGTCGCTGACCATGCGGATGACCGCGGCCCGATCGCTGACGTCACAGGGGAAGGGAAAGGCGCGCTCGGGCAGGCTATCGCACAGCGCCTGCGTCGCCAGCGCATCGCTATCGGCGATGGCGATTCGGGCGCCTTCGTCTGCCAGGCGCCGAACCAGGTTTTCCCCCAGCCCGCTGGCGCCGCCGGTGACCAGCACAATCTTGTCGTTAAAGCGTGTCATGAGATGACTCTCCTCAGCGTAGGGGGCTACTGAACGCGGTAGCCGCCGTCGACGTAATAGCACGCGCCGTTGATAAAGCTGGCTTCGTCGCTGGCCAGGAACAGCGCCACGGCGGCGATCTCGTCCGGCTCGCCGTAGCGCTGATCCACCAGCTTGGACATGAACATGGCCCTGCGCTGCGGATTCGCGCGGCTTTGCGCGGTCATGTCGGTTCGCGTAGCGCCCGGGCCAAAGGCATTCACGCGAATGCCATGCTGGGCCAGCTCCAGCGCCATGACCCGGGTTAACTGCATCACCGCGCCCTTGGACGCGGCGTAGGCGGCGGTGGTGGGGGAGACTAACTCACAGGCGATCGAGGCCGTATTGACGATGGCGCCACGGGTGCCGCGCTCCACCATGGCGCGGGCGACGGCCTGGCCCAGCAGAAACATGCCCTTGACGTTGACGTTGAAGGTGGTTTCCCAGCTTTGCTCGCTCTCTTCTAAAAACAGGTTGTAACGGCAGATCCCGGCGTTGTTGAACAGCAGATCGATATGGCCGTAGCGCTCCAGCGTCAGCGCGATCAGCTGCGCGACGTCCCGCTGACGACTGACGTCCGTCGGAACGGCGAGCACCCGTTCTCCCAGCGTTGCCTGTGCGTCGGCGATCACCACCGCCTCGGCGCCCTCCTGCAGCAGGCCGCAGACGATCGCTTTGCCAATGCCCTGTGCGCCGCCGGAGACAATGGCGACCTTCCCTGCAAAACGCGACATAGCACACCTCCTGTGCGGTAAGCGCGGGATTCCGGCGGCGCGTCTGCGCCGCTGCGGAGCCCGCCGTACACGGTAAGCAAGGTCTGTACCAGCCGGGCTATGGCGTGAGGCGCCGCCGACGGCGGCGATGGCGGGTAAGAAGAGGAGCGGATTTTTGCTCTGTATGTATAAAAACGTCCATATTTGTCGAGCGGCTACTGGTCAAAACGCAACGCTTGGGCGTTTGCGCCGGCGCCGGGTGCGGCGGTGGTCCGCGGGGCCGGCGTACGAGAGGGGGCAGCCCCGCTGGCGTGGCGTACATATTGCATTCGTCTTACCGCTGTCCGCGCTGGGCGGCACCCATATCGCCCGCTGTTTACCGTAAGGGGAATTCCATGGCCGACTACACACACCTGCTCTCACCGCTGGCGCTGACGCCCACGCTGTCGCTGAAAAACCGCATCATGAAGTCACCGCAGTCCACGATGTACTGGGGAGAGGAGTATGCGATGAGCGATCGGGTGGTGGATTTTTACGACAGCATTGCCCAGGGCGGCGCGGGGATGATCGTGATCGCCGGGATCCTGTGGTATCCGGCCCACCCCGGCGGGGTCTACGGCGCGCTGTTTGACGATCGGTATATCGCCGGGATGAGACGGCTGGTGGAGGCCCTGCACCGCCACGACTGCGTGGTGTTTTGTCAGTTTCACCACACCGGTCCCTCGGCGCCCAGCGATGAGCACGGCGGCCCTCCCTTTGGCGCCGCCGCGCTGGAGCAGGCGGCGCTGCCTTCGCCCGCCCCCTATCTGCATGCCAGCCGCGGCGTCACCCGGGATGAGATAGCCATGCACCGCGAGCGCTATATTGCAGCGGCGGTACGCGCCTATCAGGCGGGGTTCGACGGGGTCGAGGTGCACGGCGCCCACGGTTATTTTCTGCAAAGCTTTCTCAGCCGGGTGTGGAATCGGCGCGAGGACGAGTATGGTTGCCAGAGCATTGAAAACCGCACCCGGCTGATGGTGGAGATCATTCGGGGTATCAAGGCCAGGCTGGGGGAGGATTTTCCGGTCGGCGTGCGCATCAACGGTGAGGAGTTTATGGCGCAGGGGGCGATGACGCTGGAGGAGTCTATCCAGATAGCCCAGGCGCTGGAGCGGGCGGGCGCCTGCTATATCAGCGTGAGCGGCTATGGGTTTGGTCCGCTACCGATGACCTATGTGCCGGACTATTTTCCCTATCCGGAGCCGGAGCCCGCGATGCGCCCCTATATGGCGCGCTACCGGCATGACGGGCTCTATGCCGTTGGTGCGGCGGCGATCAAGCCTCACGTCGGGATTCCGGTGGTGGCGGTCGGGCGGATGGATGAGCAGCGCGGGGAGCGGCTGCTGCAGGAGGGGAAGGCGGATATCATCGCCTATGGCCGTATGCTGTGGGCCGATCCGGCCTTTCCCAATAAGCTGCGGGAGGGGCGGTCTCTCGATATCGTGCGCTGTAACCGCTGCGCCACCTGTGAGGATCCCCCGCGCGCCGCGCGCCGCTGTCGGGTGAATCCGGCGCTGGGTCGCGAGCACGCGCTGGCCATTCACCCGGCCGTACAGGCCAGGCACATTCTGGTGATCGGCGCTGGCCCCGCCGGAATGGAGGCCGCGCGGGTGGCAGCGCTACGCGGTCATCAGGTAACGCTGTGCGACGCGGCGCCGCGCCTGGGGGGGCGGCTGTGGCTGGCCGCGATGATCAAAGGGGCGGAGGTCGAGGATGTGCAGCCGCTGCTGCACTATCTGACGCGTCAGGTGCAGCGCGGCGCCGGCATTGAGATCCGCTTGAATCAGTCCATGAGCGTCGAAGCGGTCGCCGCCCTAAAGCCGGATGCCGTGGTGGTGGCGACCGGGGGTAACTATGCGCTGCCGGATATTCCCGGTATTCAGCGCTGGAATGTCCGGGGGGTCAAGTCACTGGCGCGTCTGGCGGCCTGGCCGCTGCGCGTGTTTGGTCCGGATCTGCTTAATCGGCTGAGTCGGATCGCGCTGCCGCTGGGATCGCGTGTTGTGATTCTCGGCGGGCAGATCGAGGGTATCCAGGGGGCTGTCTTTCTTGCCAAGCGCGACAAACGGGTCACCGTACTGGAGCCTTCGGCGCAGCTGGGCGAGGGGATACCGCCCCGCTATCGGGAGCGTGCGCTGGCCTGGCTGCGGCAGCATCCGCGGGTCACGCTGCATACCGGCGTACGCTGGCAGCGCATTGATCGGGAGGGTGTTCATATCGTCACGGAGGCGGGCGTCGCCCGCTGCGAGCCCTGTCATTCGGTGCTGGTGCTGACCCGGCAGAGCCCGGCGACCGAACTGGCCGATGCCCTGCGCGCGCGTGGAATAGAGGTACATACGATCGGCTCGATCAACGGCGCTCGACACAGCCTGATCGTCGATGCCCTGGCACAGGGGCGGGAGGTCGGCGTGCTCCTGTAAATATGGCAGAGCGGCGTCCGCTGTGGGCGCCTTTTTCTGTCTGTTGACCCCCGGCGATGCCGGGGGATATTTATTGACTTACAGAGTGCAGCCGATGCGCCGCCCGTCGAGCAGGGCGTGCTTCAGCAGCCCGTTTTCTGCCCCCAGCGCCGAGCCAATCTGGTGCAGCTCCGCGACAAGGGGGGTGAGGGCGTCCGCCAGTTTTCGCGCAGGCGCTTGGGGTATCAGCACCATTACCGTATCGCAGGGAAGCGTGTGGCGCTGCCCTAGCTTGTCGCACACGATGACCTCATGACGCTGAATTGACAAGACGCGCGTTTCTGTCAGCAGGGTGACCTCTTTACGCTGTAGCCACGGCAGTAAACGCTGCAGATAGCGCTCCGGGATCCCGCTCCCCACCTCCGCGCCGGACTCTACCACGGTGACCGTACGTCCACGCTTGCGTAGAAATACGGCGCCCTGCAGCCCCTCGATCTGTCCGCCAAGCACCACCACCCGTTGTCCTACCGGCAGATAGAGGCGGGTCAGACGTTCCAGCAGCCGGGGGCCGAGCAGGCGCAGGGGGAGCGCGGCGCGCTGGGCAAGCCGTTTGATGCTCAGGACGTGGGGTAGATCGATACCGGGAAGGGCGGGCAGCGGATACTCTCCGCTGCTGGCGATGACGATGGCGTCGGGCCGCTCGCGCTGCACCAGCGCCTCGGTTACCTCGACATCTAAGCGTAGAGTAACCGTGGATTTGGCCAACTGTGTGCTGAGCCAATCATAGAGGGGGAGGACGTTTTCCACGTCGCACCCTTTGATCATCGCCGCCAGGCGGATCCGTCCACCGAGCACGGGGGCGCGATCGTACAGCGTGACCCGATGACCGCGCAGCGCCGCCACCCGTGCCGCCTCCATCCCGGCGGGACCCGCGCCGATGATCATGACGCGCTTAGGCTGGGCCGCAGGCTGGATAGCCAGCTCGCGCTCACGGCCCAGCGAAGGGTTGACCCGGCAGATCCGCGGCTGAGTGACCGGATCTTCGCAGCTGGCGCAGCGGGTGCAGCGCATGACGTCCTCAGGACGCCCCTGGCGCACCTTTTGCGGGAAGTCGGGATCGGCCCACAGCGTTCGCCCCAGGCCGATGAGATCGGCATCGCCGTCGCGCAGGATGCGCTCCGCCCGATCTTCGTCCATTCTTCCTGCGGTGATCACCGGTACGCTAACCACGTTGCGGATCTGGCGCGCAGAGTCGGTCCACAGCCCTTTGTCGTGCCAGCTAGCCATGTAGGGCTGCATAAAGTCATCGGGCTCGGGATAAGGGAAGTAGTCGGGACAGTAGCGAAAAGGGGCGCTGCCGTAGCCGTAGCCGGCGACGTTGATGAACTGGGCGCCGGCCTGCTCCAGCGCGGCGGCATTCTCCATCGCTTCTTCAATAGTAATGGCCCCATCGGCGCCGTATTCACGCCCGTTGATTCGCACGCCCAGCACGAACTCGGGGCGGCAGCGCAGGCGGGCGGCGTACAGGATCTCGCGCACGATACGGGTGCGGTTTTCCACGTTTTGACAGCCATATTCGTCCTGGCGTCGGTTCCATACCCGGCTGAGGAAGCTGTTTAGCAGGTAGCCGTGGGCCGCGTGGATCTCCATGCCGTCCAGCCCGCCGCGATCGGCGCGGACGCAGGCGTCGACGATCTGTCGCTGGCGGAAGCGGATCTGCGCCAACGTCATGCCCTGACAGGGGTTGGCCAGCGGCGGTTTCATCGGGATCTCGTCGATGCTCAGGGTTGATGACGAGATGGGCGGCGCGCCCAGGCGTGGCCAGGCCGCCGGCCCGGAGTGGTGGAACTGAGCAAACAGCTTGCAGCCGTGGCGCTGTACCCGCTGCGCCAGGTGGCGCAGGCCGGGAATAAACCGGTCATCCCAGAGACCCAGGTAGATCCCCGGCGTTTCCTCGATGGCGCAGCCGCCCAAAACGATGGCGGCGGCGCCACCGCGGGCGATGTTTTCATACAGATCGGCGGCGCGGCTATTCTGAGCGCTACCGTCCTGATTCCACAGCCAGGTGGACTGGCCGCTCTTAATCAGACGATTTTTCAGCGTACAGTGCGGCGTCAGCGCCAGCGGGGAGAAGATCAGCGGGTATGGCATGACGGCCCTCCGGTGAGGTGGCATCGTGGGGATATGGCGCCTGAGTCGGAGCCTGTCCGGCGGTAGCGGTTACTCGTTCTCATGGCTGGCTTCGATTGCGTGGGCGATATGGGGATAGCGCCAGTGGCAGTAGAGAATGCCGAAAACGACGACGCTCGCGAGTCCCCACAGCTGAAAAGCGCTGGCGCGGGAGAGCAGCAGGTAGCATTGAAAGGTAATGCCGGACACCGAGAGGGCGATCAGCCAGCGGAGCGCCAGGGGAGAGACCCGGTATGGCGACTCGGCATACTGCTGGGGAAACAGCTTGGGCAGATCCAGCACTTTATAGGCGAGCACGATCTTAAAGCTGTAGGCCAGCAGCAGCACCACGCTGGCGATGGTGCCCATGCTGAAGTCAAACAGGATCGGTATCAGCCCAATCAGGTAGAAAATCATCAGCAGATAGACCGGCGTTTTGTAGCGGGGATGCAGGTAGGCCAGTCGCCGGGGGAACCACCCGTCGTCGCAGGCCTGCAGGATAGGTTTGGTGCAGGTGCTGATTTTGGCGTTGAGGGTCGTGGCCAGGGCGAAAATAGCGCCGCAGATGACAAAGTAGATGAACAGCGGGCGGGGAAGGATCGCTTCAGCCACCAAAATTAATGACTTGTCGGCGACGTCGGCCACGGGCAGGACGCCGGAGGCTACGGTGCACATCAGGCAATACAACAGGGCGACCGTGAGCGTGGAGACAATCACCACCAGCGGGATGTCGCGCTTGGGGTTTTTGGCTTCGCCGCTGACGTCGACGATGACCTCGGCCCCGCCGGTGGCGAATACCAGCAGCGCCGCGGTCTGCAGCAGGCCAAGCATGCCGTGGGTGAGAAAGTCCGGCGGACTGAAGAAGCCCGGCTGGATTTTAAACAGGCCGAAGACGGTAAACAGAAGCAGGGCGCTGAGCAGACACAGCACCATCAGCTTTTGCACCCGGGCGGCGTTGGCCACCCCAAAGTAGTTGATGATGAAGAACAGCGTCAGCACGACGATGGCGATGCCCTTTTCACTGAAGATGGGCAGGAAAGGGTGGAGATACTGCGCCAGCGAGATGGTAAACAGCGAGATGGAGATACAGCCGATGGCGTACTGGATGATGTACAGACCGGACCATTTTGCGCCGATAAAGAGGCTGGTCTGGGTGTAGGCCCCGCCGCGTAGACGCAGGCAGCTGTTGACGAAGACCAGCGGAATGGCCGCCGCAATGACGAATAGCGTGGAGATGAGAAAGGCGAAATTGGCCGATCGGCCGGTCATGGCGATGGCCACGCCGGTTAGCGACATGATCCCCGCGCCGATAATCTGGCCGACGGCGATCCCCATTAAGTCGGAGCGACCCAATACCCGTTTTAGCTCTTTGGTGCTCATGATGTCAGTCCTTTGCGCAGGCGATCCGTGGCTCTGCACCCGGGACAGCTGACGCCGGGTCAGGGGAAAGCGGCGGCGAGTGATGTCGTTTTTCACCGCGCGCTCGCTATGTATGGGTGGTGACTCCGCCCCGGCGCGCAGCGCGCGGCGGCGGAGAGGGACGATATTAGGACGATTTCAGCGCCATGATGATATTGTCGACCGCCTGACGAATATACTCTGGCGAGGTGGCGATATTCAGGCGGATAAAACCGCGCCCTGCGTCGCCAAACCAGGCGCCATAGTCGACGGCCAGCCGCCCCCGCTGCTGGATCAGCTGCGGCAGCGCCTCGTCGCTGCAGTAGGCGCGCAGATCGATCCACATCAGGTAGGTTCCCTGCAGCGGCGAAATCTGGATCAGGGGCAGCGCCCGGCGCAGAGCGGTGTCGATATAGTCATAGTTGCTGCGAATGATCGAGAGCACCAGCTGCAGCCAGTCGGCGCCGTGACGGTAGGCGGCGGCGATGGCGTAGTACCCCAGCAGACTGCCGTTGGTGGTGTGGGCCACGCGCCTGGCATAGTCATCAAAGGTCTCCCGCAGCGCGGGGTGCTCAACGATCAGGAAGGCGTTCTTGAGCCCGGCGAGATTGAAGGTTTTGGAGGCGGCGGCGAAGGTGAGAATGCGCGCTCGAAATGCGCCGTCGTCAACGGTGGCGCTCGGCTGGTGCTGACCGTCGAGCACCAGATCCTGATGGATTTCATCGGAGATGACCAGCACGTTATGCTGTTCGCACAGCGCCAGCAGCTGCGCCAGCTCCTGCTCTTGCCAGACCCGCCCCACCGGGTTGTGGGGTGAGCAGAGAATAAACAGCCGTACCCGGTTAGCGGCGATCTTCTCCGCCATATCGGCGAAGTCCATGCTGTAATACCCCTGATGGTTGATCAGATCGGAGGTGATCAGCGTACGCCCGCAGTCGCGGATCGCCTGTAAAAACGGATAGTACACCGGGGTATTGACCATCACGGCGTCGCCGGGGCGGGAGAAGGCGTTGATCAGCCAGTACAGGCCGGTGACGACGCCGGGCGTATAGCGCAGCCACGCGCGCTGGACAGGGTAGCGGTGCCGCTGCTGCTGCCACTGTATAAACGCCTGAAAATACGCCTCGGGTATCTGGCTGTAGCCGAATACGCCGTGCTGCACCCGCTGAAGCAGGGCATCGGTGACGGCGTCAGGAGAGCGATAGTCCATATCGGCAACCCACATGGCGAGCAGATCGTCATCGCCGAATTTCTCCTGTAAACCGTCCCATTTCACGCTGTCGGTGTGCCGACGCGGCGTAAAGTATTTTTCTATAAATGTATTCTGTTCCATAAATAAATGATCTCCTTTTTTATTATTATAAAGTTCGCCAAGGGCGCAGAGATGTGAATTCCTGCTCAATAATTAACCAGTGTCGGGCGGAATGAATTTTTTATTTATATGCGAATAAAAAGAATATTCATTAAAGTGAATCTTATTAGCGGCGCCGGCGGATACCAGGCTATTTTCCCCGCGGCGTGCGCCGGTGGTATATCCTGGGCTCGCTGAGCGCGATCCCGGGGATATGTCCGGCGAAATATGCGTTTTATCGTGCGGTTGTGTGATTTTCCCGGCAATCGAAGGGCCGTCTCCCTTTGTTGTCGGCGAGGTTGAGGGTACACTATGGCGACCCCGAAGCCGTCCAGGAAGAGTTATGCACTGTCCGTTTTGTTCCGCTGTCGATACCAAGGTCATTGATTCGCGTCTGGTGGGCGATGGCTCACAGGTGCGCCGCCGTCGCCAGTGTCTGGTTTGCAATGAACGATTTACCACCTTTGAAGTGGCCGAACTGGTGATGCCCCGGGTGGTCAAGAGCAACGGTGTGCGGGAGCCCTTCAACGAGGAGAAGCTGCGCAGCGGCATGCTGAAAGCGCTGGAGAAGCGCCCGGTGAAATCCGACGATGTCGAGATGGCCATCAGCCATATTAAATCCCAGCTGCGCGCCACCGGCGAGCGTGAGGTCGCGACCAAGATGGTCGGCAATCTGGTGATGGATGCGCTGAAGAAGCTCGATAAGGTGGCCTACATCCGCTTTGCCTCCGTCTATCGCAGCTTTGAGGATGTGCGAGAGTTTGGCGAAGAGATCGCCCGTTTGCAGGAGTAGCGCGTTCAGCGTAGGAACCGTGATGATGATGTCTGCAGCCCATTCCGATGAATTTTACATGGCGCGCGCCTTTGAGCTGGCGCGCCGTGGCCGTTTTACTACCACCCCTAACCCTAACGTCGGCTGCGTACTGGTGCGCGACGATCGCATCGTGGGCGAAGGGTTTCATCTGCGCGCCGGTGAGCCCCATGCGGAGGTTCACGCGCTGCGGATGGCCGGCGAGCTGGCCCGCGGTGCGACGGCCTATGTCACTCTGGAGCCGTGCAGCCACCATGGCCGTACGCCCCCCTGTGCCGACGCGCTGGTGGCCGCCGGCGTTAGCCGGGTGGTCGCGGCGATGCAAGACCCAAACCCCCATGTGGCCGGCCGGGGGCTATACCGCCTGCAGCAGGCGGGGATTAGCGTGCGCCACGGCGTGATGCTGGCCGAGGCTGAAGCCATCAATAAAGGCTTTCTGAAGCGAATGCGCACCGGTTTTCCCTATGTACAGCTGAAGCTGGGCGCATCGCTTGACGGGCGTACCGCGATGGCATCCGGCGAAAGCCAGTGGATCACCTCTGCCGCCGCCCGCGCCGACGTCCAGCGCTACCGGGCGCAGAGCTCGGCGATTTTAAGCAGCAGCGCGACGGTGCTGGCGGACGATCCGGCGCTGACGGTGCGCTGGGCGTCGCTGGATGAAGCGACTCAGCGCCTGTATCCGCAGGAGCACCTGCGCCAGCCGCTGCGGGTGATCGTGGACAGCCATAACCGGGTAACGCCGCAGCATCGGCTGATTACACAGCCCGGAGAGACCCTGCTGGCGCGGGTTGATCCCGATACGCAGGCCTGGCCGTCGTCGGTGAGCCAGCTGGCGGTACCGCGCCACGGCGAGGGGCTGGATCTGGTGCTGCTGATGATGCAGCTGGGTAAAATGCAGCTGAACAGCGTGTGGGTCGAAGCCGGGCCACGCCTGGCCGGTGCCCTGCTGCAGGCTGGACTGGTCGATGAGCTGATTGTTTATCTGGCGCCGACGCTGTTGGGCGATGCGGCGCGCGGACTGTGTCACCTGCCTGGGCTGGATCGCCTGGGCGATGCCCCGGCCCTGACGTTTAGCGACGTCACTCGGGTCGGCAACGATTTGCGTCTGACGCTGCGCATGGTCTAGGCGGCGTCATCCCGCCCGGCAGCGCGTGAGCGCTGACGTCGCGTCCGGCGGGGCGCGGCCGCCGAAATGACAATGGATCTGAGCAGAAGCGCAAAGAGTATGATAGAATCCGCCCCCCTGCGGGGTATATAACTGACGTATGTTAAGGAAACCGTATGAAAACGATTCAAGGCGTTGTTGCTGCTCCCCAAGCGCGTGTTGCCATCGCGATCGCGCGCTTTAACCATTTCATCAATGACAGTTTGCTGGAAGGGGCGATCGACGCGCTGAAGCGTATTGGTCAGGTTTCTGACGAAAATATTACCGTAGTGTGGGTGCCGGGCGCCTATGAGCTGCCGTTGACCGTCCGCGCGCTGGCGTCCTCTGGCCGTTACGACGCCGTCGTGGCGCTGGGCACCGTGATCCGCGGCGGCACCGCCCATTTTGAATTCGTTGCCGGTGAGTGCAGCTCCGGTCTGGCCAGCGTTGCGCTGAATACCGACGTACCGGTCGCCTTTGGCGTGCTGACCACCGAAACTATCGAACAAGCCATTGATCGTGCTGGGACCAAAGCGGGTAACAAAGGTGCGGAAGCCGCGCTGACCGCGCTCGAAATGATCAATGTACTTAAAGCCATTAAAGCCTGATTTATTAGTAAGGGGAATTCCGTGAAACCTGCTGCCCGTCGCCGCGCCCGTGAGTGTGCTGTCCAGGCACTCTACTCTTGGCAGATCTCTAAAAACGACATCGCCGATGTCGAATACCAGTTTCTGTCAGAGCAGGACGTGAAAGATGTTGACGTTAACTATTTCCGTGAGCTGCTGTCCGGTGTGGCAAGCAATGCGGACTATCTGGATGGCCTGATGGCACCCGTGCTGTCACGTCAGCTGGAGGAGCTGGGACAGGTTGAGAGAGCTATCCTGCGCGTGTCCATCTATGAGCTGAGCAAGCGTCAGGATGTCCCTTATAAAGTGGCCATCAATGAAGGCATTGAGCTGGCAAAAACCTTTGGCGCCGAAGACAGCCACAAGTTTGTCAACGGCGTATTGGATAAGGTTGCACCGCAGGTGCGTCCGAACCGTAAATAATCATCGCGGGTCGTCCGCCCGGCCTTATGGGGCCTGACAGCTACGCAACAGGCCGGTTCTCCGGCCTTTTTTTCGGCTGTGCGACCGGCCCAAGCGCAGGAAACAAGCTATGGCACACGGTGAATTTGATCTGATAGCCCGTTACTTTAACCGTCGGTGCACCCCGCGACACGATGTTCAGCGCGGTATCGGCGATGACTGTGCGCTGCTGTCGGTGTCGGAAAAACAGTGGGTGGCCGTCAGCAGCGATACGCTGGTCAGCGGCATTCACTTTTTGCCGGAGATTGATCCGGCCGATCTCGGCTATAAATCCCTGGCGGTAAACATTAGCGATTTGGCGGCGATGGGCGCCGATCCGGCCTGGGTGTCGCTGGCGCTGACCCTGCCCGCGGTGGATGAACCCTGGCTGCAGGCCTTCAGCGATGCCCTGTTTGAGCAGTTAGACTACTACGGTATGCAGCTGATCGGGGGAGATACGACCCGCGGCCCGCTGTGTCTGACCTATACCGTGCAGGGATTGGTGCCGGCCGGTCGGGCGCTGCAGCGCAGCGGCGCGCGGGTGGGCGACTGGATCTATGTCACCGGGACGCTGGGCGACAGCGCCGCGGGGCTGGCGCTGCTGCAAGCGCGTCTGACGGTGGCCGATGAGGCCGATCGGCGGTATCTGCTCGGGCGCCACCTGCGCCCGCAGCCGCGGGTGCTGCAGGGGCAGGCGCTGCGCGATCTGGCCAGCGCCGCCATCGATATTTCCGACGGGCTGATCGCCGATCTGGGCCACATCCTTAAGGCCAGCGACTGCGGGGCTCACCTGTACCTGGATAAGCTGCCGCTGTCGGCGGAGCTGATGCGCCACGTCGATGCGGAAACCTGTCAGAACTGGGCGCTGGGCGGCGGCGAAGACTATGAACTGTGCTTCACCGTGCCGGAGATGTACCGCGGCGCGCTGGATATGGCGCTCGCCCAGCTGGGATGCCGCTATACCTGCATCGGGCAGATGGCGCCGGCGTCAGAGGGCGTATGCCTGTGGCGCGGGGATCGTCAGGTGACGCTGGATATACAGGGGTTCGATCACTTTGGCTAAGATGACGAAGCAACAGCAGCGGGCGGCCAAGGCGCGCCTGCGCATGGGGAATCCCTGGCACCTGCTGGCGACCGGGTTTGGCAGCGGGCTGAGCCCGCTGGTGCCCGGCACCATGGGATCGATCGCCGCCATCCCGTTCTGGCTGCTGTTAGTACAGCTGCCGCTGTCGCTGTATATCGTGGTTCTGCTGCTAAGCATTGCGCTCGGCACCTACCTGTGTCACCGCACCGCGCGTGATATGGGAGTGCATGATCACGGTAGCATCGTGTGGGATGAGTTTGTCGGTATGTGGATCACCCTGATGGCGGTGCCGGCGCTGGAGTGGCGCTGGGTGCTGGCTGGGCTGGTGATCTTTCGGGTGCTGGACATGTGGAAACCCTGGCCCATCCGCTGGTTTGACCGCAACGTGCACGGCGGCTGGGGCATTATGGTCGATGATATCGTCGCCGGGGTGCTGTCGGCGCTGCTGCTGTGGCTGGCCGGGTACTATGGAATACGCTGAGTCCGCGCTGACGCGGGGCGTTGGATGACATAAAAAAGGGGCCGCAGCGCGGCCCCTTTTTTGTCGGGTAGCGGCGGGCGTTAACGCGCCAGCCAGGTCTCCAGCTGCGCGAGGATGCCGTCGGCGTCCAGCCGCAGATCGCGGCGGATCTCCTCCTGGCTGCCCTGGGGAACAAAGCTGTCCGGCAGACCGATATTGAGCACCGGTCGCGGCAGGCGCAGCTGCATCAGCAGCTCATTGACGCCGCTGCCGGCGCCGCCCATGACGGCGTTCTCCTCCAGGGTGACCAGGTAGTCGTGCTGCTCAGCCAGGCTGCGCACCAGCGCGTCATCCAGCGGTTTAACAAAGCGCATATCGGCGACGCTGGCGTTCAGGCGCTCGGCGGCCTCCAGCGCCTGCGGCAGCAGGGTGCCGAAGTTGAGGATAGCGATGCGCTCGCCGCGGCGGCGCAGCACGCCTTTGCCGATCGGCAGAGCCTGCGGCGGCGTCAGCGGCGCGCCGGTACCGGTGCCGCGCGGATAGCGCACCGCCGAGGGCCCTTCGCGGTATTCATAGCCGGTCTGCAGCATCTGGCGGCATTCGTTCTCATCGCTCGGCGTCATGATCACCAGATGGGGGATACAGCGCAGGAACGAGAGATCAAAGGCCCCCTGGTGGGTCTGCCCGTCGGCGCCGACGATCCCGCCGCGGTCGATGGCGAACAGCACCGGTAGCCGCTGGATGGCGACGTCGTGGATCACCTGATCGTAGGCCCGCTGCAGGAAACTGGAGTAAATTGCGACCACCGGGTGATAGCCGCCAATGGCCAGCCCGGCGCCAAAGGTGACGGCGTGCTGTTCGGCGATCGCGACGTCGAAGAACTGCTGCGGGTATTCGCGGGAGAAGCGCACCATCCCGGAGCCCTCGCGCATCGCCGGGGTGATCCCCATCAGCTTTTCATCATTGAGCGCCGTTTCACACAGCCAATCGCCGAAAATCTTGGAGTAGGTCGGCAGGGTTCCGCTGCTTTTGGGCAGGGTTCCGGAGGCGGGGTCGAACTTGGGGACCGCGTGCCAGCTGATGGGATCCTTTTCCGCCGGCGCGTAGCCCTTACCCTTCTTGGTCATGATGTGCAGTAGCTGCGGGCCTTTCAGGCCACGCATGTTTTTCAGGGTGGCGACCAGCGCCTGCACATCATGGCCATCCACCGGGCCGATGTAGTTAAAGCCCAGCTCTTCAAACAGGGTGCCCGGCACCACCATGCCTTTGAGGTGCTCTTCGGTACGCTTGACCAGCTCTTTGATCGGCGGCAGCCCGGACAGGACTTTCTTGCCGCCTTCGCGCAGGCTGGCGTACAGCTTGCCGGACAGCAGCTGGGCCAGGTGGTTGTTCAGGGCGCCGACGTTTTCGGAGATCGACATTTCATTGTCGTTCAGCACCACCAGCATGTCGGCCTTGATATCGCCGGCGTGGTTCATGGCCTCAAAGGCCATCCCCGCGGTCATGGCGCCATCGCCGATGACGCAGACGGTACGGCGGCTCAGCCCTTCGCGCTCGGCGGCGACGGCCATGCCCAGTCCGGCGCTGATGGAGGTCGACGAGTGGCCGACGCTCAGCACGTCATATTCGCTCTCGTCTCGCCAGGGGAACGGGTGCAGCCCGCCCTTTTGGCGGATGGTGGCAATGCGGTCGCGCCGTCCGGTCAGGATCTTGTGCGGGTAGGCCTGATGCCCCACGTCCCAGATCAGCGAGTCGAACGGCGTGTTATAGACATAGTGCAGTGCCACGGTCAGCTCGACGGCCCCCAGGCCGGAGGCGAAGTGCCCGCTGGAGCGGCTGACGCTGTTCAGCAGATACTGGCGCAGCTCATCGCACAGCGTCGGCAAACTCTCTTTGGGCAACAGGCGCAGATCGTCGGGATCCTGCACCAGCGCCAGCGTTGGGTATTTGGCAATATCAAAACTCATTAGCGGCTCATGTCTGCGTATTCGTGTGACAACGCCCGCCGAGCGCACGGGCCGACGGAGATTGTTATTATGGCGTTAATTATCGCGCTCAACGATAAAACTGGCTAAGGATTTTAGCGCCTGCGTATCCAGGTTGTGGCGTTGTTCAAGCTCTGCCAACGCCTGCAGCGCTTCATCCAGCAGCGTCGCGGCCTTCTGCCGGGCCTGATCCAGGCCGAGCAGGGCTGGATAGGTGCTCTTGTCCAGCTGCTGATCCGCCCCCTGGCGCTTGCCGGTTTTACTGCTGTCGCCCACCACGTCCAAAATGTCATCCTGTACCTGGAACGCCAGGCCGATGGCGGCGGCGTAGCGGTCGAGGGCCGGGAGGGCGCGCCGTCCCGCATCGCCGCCGGCCAGGGCCCCCATGCGCACCGCGCAGCGGATCAGCGCCCCGGTTTTATGGCGATGGATCTGCTCCAGCGCCGCCAGCGCGACGTGTCGCCCCTCGGCCTCCAGATCGAGCGCCTGGCCGCCGCACATGCCGGCGACGCCGCTGGCGTGGGCCAGCTCGCTCAGCATCTGTAGGCGGTCGCGATCGGCAACGCCGGGCATCGGGCCGTCGGCCAGAATGGAAAAGGCCAGGGTCTGCAGCGCGTCGCCGGCCAGTATGGCATGGGCCTCGCCAAACTTGATATGGCAGGTCGGCTGGCCGCGGCGCAGATCGTCATCGTCCATCGCGGGCAGATCGTCGTGCAGCAGCGAGTAGGCGTGAATGCATTCCACGGCGGCGGCCGGCGCGTCCAGCGCCGTCGGCGAGCAGCCAAACAGGCCACCGGTGGCGTACACCAGATAGGGGCGCAGGCGCTTGCCGCCCAGCAGGGCGCCGTAGCGCATGGCGCCCACCAGCGGTCCGTCGGCAAAGGGCAGGGTGTCCAGCGCCTGGATCAGCGCCGCATCCGCCCGCTGGCGGCAGGTTTTCATCTGTTGTTCAAAAGATGCCATGGCTTACTCTTGTTCCGCATTGAAAGGCGAGAGCGGGGCATCCTGATCGTCGCTGAGCAGGATCTTAACGCGCTGTTCTGCCTGCTGCAGGGTCTGCTGTCCCTGGCGGGCCAGGCCGACGCCGCGCTCGAACTCGCTGAGCGCCTCCTCCAGCGGCAGATCGCCGGACTCGAGGCGTACCACTATCTGTTCCAGTTCGCTAAGTGCCTGTTCAAATGCCGGTGCGGCGGGTGCTTTCTTGGCCATATTCTCTTTACTTGGTTGCTGGCAAAACGGTGGACGGGTCCGTGGCGCGACAAGATTCTGCATCTGCCGATGTACATGTTCGCACCGTTTTGGCTAACTTAGTGGTATACTGCGCGCCCTGTGCTCGGCACGGCGCCGCATTCGACAGAAAGCGCGCCCGTGCAGTGTAAGCCCTTTTAACGCATATCTCGACGACTATTAGCCACGACCGCCATGAAGTTTATCATTAAATTATTCCCGGAAATCACCATTAAAAGCCAGTCCGTACGTCTGCGCTTTATTAAAATCCTGACCGGGAATATCCGCAACGTGTTGAAACCGTTGGTTGAAGATGTGGCGGTAACGCGCCATTGGGATCATATCGAAGTTCGGGCCAAAGAGGAAAGCCGCCGCGACCTGGTTCGCGATGCCTTAACCCGGATCCCGGGTATTCATCACATTTTAGAGGTGGAGGATCATCCCTACACCGACATGCACGACATCTTTGAGCAGACGCTGGCGATGTACCGCGCGCAGCTGGAAGATAAAACCTTCTGCGTGCGCGTTAAGCGCCGCGGCAAGCATGCGTTCACCTCGATTGAGGTGGAGCGCTATGTCGGCGGCGGCCTGAATCAGAATATTCCCAGCGCCCGGGTTCGTCTGAACCACCCGGAGGTGACGGTGAATCTGGAGATTGAAGACGATCGCCTGCTGCTGGTGCGCGGTCGCTTTGAAGGCCAGGGGGGCTACCCCATCGGCACCCAGGAAGATGTGCTGTCGCTGATCTCCGGCGGCTTTGATTCCGGGGTTTCCAGCTACATGCTGATGCGCCGCGGTTGCCGGGTGCACTACTGCTTCTTTAATCTGGGCGGTTCGGCGCATGAGATCGGCGTGAAGCAGGTGGCGCACTACCTGTGGAACCGGTTCGGCAGCTCCCACCGGGTGCGCTTTGTCGCCATCGACTTTGCACCGGTGGTCGGCGAGATCCTGGAGAAGGTGGACGACGGCCAGATGGGCGTGGTGCTGAAGCGCATGATGGTGCGCGCCGCGTCGCGGGTCGCCGAGCGCTACGGCATTCAGGCGCTGGTGACCGGGGAGGCGCTGGGACAGGTCTCCAGTCAGACCTTGACCAACCTGCGCCTGATCGACGGCGTGAGCGATACGCTGGTGCTGCGCCCGCTGATCGCCCACGACAAAGAGCATATCATCCGCCTGGCGCGCCAGATCGGTACCGAGGACTTCGCCAAGACCATGCCGGAGTTCTGCGGGGTGATCTCGAAGAGCCCGACCGTGAAAGCGGTGAAGGCGAAGATCGAGGCGGAGGAGACCCACTTCGATTTCGCGATCCTGGAGCGGGTGGTCGATGAGGCGCAGACGCTGGATATCCGCGATATCGCGCGTCAGACCGAGGCCGAGGTGGTGGAGGTCGAGACCATCGCGTCGCTGGAGCAGGGCGATGTGGTGCTGGATATCCGCGCGCCGGATGAGCAGGAGGCGAAACCGCTGCAGCTGGCGGACAGCGAGGTGATCTGTCTGCCGTTCTATAAGCTGGCCAACGCCTTCGGCGATCTGGATCAGCGCCGCAGTTATGTGCTGTACTGCGATCGCGGGGTGATGAGTCGCCTGCAGGCGCTGTATCTGAAAGAGCAGGGCTACGATAACGTACGCGTTTACCGCCCGTAAACGCCGTTCCCACAGGGGCCGCCGCGGCGGCCCCTGCGCATCGCGTCAGGCATCCTGATACTGATGAATGCCGGCGGCGGTGACCAGCTGCGCCGCGACGGCGGCCGCGTTCTCTCTGCCCAGCAGAATATCAATGATCTTCAGCGCAAAATCGATACTGGTGCCCGGCCCTTGGCTGGTCAGCAGGCGTACCCGCTCGTCATAGTAGGCCCGCTTATCCATCCACTTCTCCGCCGGAATGGCCGATTTCATACCGGGATAGCCGGTCATGTTGGCGATGGGAAACAGGTTGTGGTGCTGTAGGATCAGCGCTGGGGCGGCGCAGATGGCGGCGATCAGGCGCCCCTCCAGATGCATCTGGCGGATCTTTTCGATCACCAGATCGCTATCGCGCAGGCACTCGGCGCCGGCCACGCCACCGGGCAGGATCAGCGCATCGAAGGGCTCATCGGCCACCTGAACCAGCGTCGTGTCCGCCAGCAGGCGCACGCCGCGCGAGCAGACGATCTCCCGGCTGCCGTCCGGCGCGGCGCTGGCGCTGACGACGCGAATACCGGCGCGCACCAGCAGATCGTGGGTGGTGACCACTTCGGTCTCTTCACTGCCAGGTGCCAGACACACCAAGGCCGATACGCTCATAGGTTTGTTCCTTTCGTTTTATCAGATCAAAAAGTTGACGGTTTTCCGGCAGCGCCAGGCCGTGGCTACGGCCACAGCGGATCAGATGGCCAGTGATGTAGTCGATTTCGGTATGGCGCTGGGCCTGAACGTCCTGCAGCATCGAGGAGTGGTTATCGGCGGTGAGGTTAATCACCTGCATCACGTAGCTGTGCAGGGTCTCCGGGGTGGTGCGATAGCCCTCGGCCTCCATCACCTCGGCGATCTCGGCGATCAGGGCGTGAATGTGATCCTGATGACGGGCCAGCGCGCCGTTATGGCAGCTATAGAGCACGCTGAGCGGATTAATCACGCAGTTTATCGCCAGCTTATTCCACAGCGCGGGCTGAATATTGTCGTGCCAGGCCACGTCGGGCAGGGCCCGGTGCAGGGCGTCGGCCAGCGCGCTGCAGGATTGCCCCGCCTCATTGAGCGGGCCGATATGGGTGATCCCCCCGGCGACGTGCCAGACGGTATGCCCTTCTCGGCGCGCGGCGTGCGTCGTGCTCCCCTGCAGCAGGGGCTGACGGGGGAGCGTCCGCAGCTCATCGATCGCCCCCATTCCGTTGTGCAGCAGCAGCAGGGTACAGTGCGGGGAGAGCCGGGGCAGCAGCGGCGGCAGGGCGTTGGCGATTTGCCAGGCTTTCAGGGTCACCAGCAGCAGATCGCTTTGCGCCAGCAGCTCGGGGTCATTGGCAGGAAGCTGGCGCTGGTAGGTTAGCCCCTGCGGCGTGATCAGGTGGACGCTACAGTCTGGCTGGGGAAGCCGCAGCCAGCCTTGAACCTGGTGTCCGCGCCGCGCCAGTGCAGACAGCCACAGTTTGCCCAGAGCGCCACAGCCCAGAACGGTTATCTTCATTACACCTCCACGGCATTTCCGTGCGCGCCGAAAACGCATGTTACCCCATACAGTATAAACTTTTATGCCGCTCGGTGTCCCGTCGCCGTTAGCGGCGGCGGCCCGGCGATCTTGCATCATGGCGCTGAGCCGTTATCATGCACGGCATTATAGCGAGAGGAGAAGTAGCATGCCGTCATTCGATATCGTATCCGAAGTGGATCTGCAGGAAGTGCGTAACGCCGTCGAAAACGCCACGCGTGAGCTGGCGTCGCGCTGGGATTTTCGTAATGTGGAGGCCAGCATTGAGCTGAATGAAAAGAATGAAACCATCAAGCTCACCACCATCTCTGACTTTCAGGTTAAGCAGCTGATCGATATTCTGCGCGAGAAGCTGGTCAAGCGCGGCATCGAGGCCGGAGCGCTGGAGATCCCGGAGGCGTGCGAGCACAGCGGTAAGCTTTACAGCGTAGAGGCGAAGCTGCAGAAGGGCATCGACAGCGCCATGGCGAAGAAGCTGGTGAAGCTGATTAAAGACAGTAAGCTGAAGGTGCAGACGCAGATTCAGGGCGAACAGCTGCGCGTCACTGGCAAGTCACGCGACGATCTGCAGGGGGCGATGGCGCTGGTGCGCGGCGCCGATCTGGGCCAGCCGTTCCAGTTTAATAACTTCCGCGACTGATCCCCTTGGGGCAGGCTCAGTCCTGCCCCAAGGGGTTACTCTCCCCGTTCTGCGGCGCGCTGCAGGAACGTTTCCAGCGCCTCGCGGCTGGTCACCTGGCTGTCGATCTTGATGTAGGCGGTATGCTCATCGGCGATCAGCATGACATCGTTCACCCCCGGCTGCTGGCGCAGCTGGCAGGCCAGCGCGGTATCGGCCGCCAGCGCCGGCGGCAGCACGATACGCAGGCTGCTGACGTAGGGCGGCTCCTTCATGGTCAGGCTGATCACAAACCACATCACCGCTAGCACCGCACAGCCGGTAAAGATGGCTTCGGCCCCGCCGCGGGCGTAGACGATCCCGCCGAGAATGCCGCCGATGGCGACGCCGATAAACTGGCAGGTGGAGTAGACCCCCATCGCCGTTCCCTTATAGCCCGGCGGTGACTCCTTGCTGATCAGCGACGGCAGCAGCGCCTCCATCATGTTAAAAGCGAAGAAAAAGAGCTGAATCCCGAGAATAATGCCCCACAGATGCAGTTCGGCGTACCACAGTACCACCTCGGCGGCGATCATCAGCACGACGCACAGCTGAAAAACCTGCTTCATCCGCCGCTGTTTTTCCGCGTAGATAATAAAAGGCACCATGGTGATAAAGGCGATCAGCATGGTGCACAGATAGACTTTCCACTGCTCACCGCGCGCCAGCCCCGCCTGCTCCATCAGCGGCGGCAGCGCGATAAAGCTGGACATCAGCAAAATATGTACGCACATGATGCCGGCGTTGAGGCGCAGCAGGGCCGGACGTAGCAGCACGCTGCCGAAGGCGCCGCGTACCATGCTGGCGTCGCGGTTGAGCAGATGACTGGTCGGCGCGGGGATCAGGTACAGGGTAATGGCGATGCCGAGCAGCGCGAGCAGGGTGATCAGGCCGAACAGCCCAGAAAGGCCCAGCGCGTGGGTAACCAGCGGCCCTGCGACCATCGCGATGGCAAAGGTGACGCCAAAGCTGACGCCGATGAAGGCCATGGCTTTGGTTCTGTTTTGCTCGCGGGTCAGATCGGAGAGCAGCGCCATCAGCGCCGCGGCGATGGCGCCGGCGCCCTGCAGCGCGCGCCCGAGGATGACGCCCCAGATAGAGTCGGTCATGGCGGCGACGGCGCTGCCGAAGGCGAAGATCAGCAGCCCGGCGACGATCAGCGGCTTACGGCCTACCCGATCGGAGATGATGCCAAAGGGGATCTGAAATAGCGCCTGGGTGATGCCGTAGATACCGATGGCCAGCCCTATCAGGGTCTCGCTGGCGCCGCTGAGGGACATACCATAGGTTGTGAGCACCGGCAGCACCATAAACATGCCCAGCATCCGCAGGGAGAAGACGGTGCCCAGTCCCCAGGTGGCCTTACGCTCGTCTGGCGTCATGCGAAAATCATTCATTACAACCTCACGTCGGTATGGGGATTTTCCCGTGGTTTAGCGCTGCGGCGCGGGCAGGGATTGGGCGCGGTAGTCGAGCCAGGCTCCCCAGAGGATGCCTGACACGCACAGGGTGAGCCCCAGCGTAAACAGCGGTTCAGACGGGATGCGCAGCGCGGGATCGTACAGGTATTGCGCCAGCAGGATCAGCAGCCAGATGCCGATCAGCAGGACGCCGGAGAGCAGCAGGCGCAGCGCGCGGCGGTAGGCCTGTGGCGAGGCGTGACGCGGGCGAAAGCGCCCGGTCTCTTGGGCATACTCCAGGGTGCGGCGGCACAGCAGCAGCAGCGCCAGCCCCGGCAGGGCGGCGATGACGGAGAACAGGTAGAACAGCGGCCAGCCGTGCAGCTCAACGAACCAGCCAGCGATGGGACCGACGTAGACCCGCCCGACGGCGGAGAGCGCGGAGAGCAGGGCGAACTGGGTTGCGGAGAAGGCCCGGTTACACAGGGTCATCAGCAGGGCGACAAACGCCGCGGTGCCCATGCCGCCGCACAGATTCTCCAGGAAGATGGCACCGCCCATGGTCAGCAGGTTCTTATCCGTCACGGCCAGCAGCCAGTAGCCGAAGTTGGAGACCCCCTGCAGAATACCGAACAGCATCAGGGCGCGGAACAGCGACAGGCGCTGCATCAATACCCCGCCCCACAGGGCGCCGACGATGGTGGCCAAGAGTCCCAGGGTCTTGTTAACCAAGCCGACCTCGCCGGCATCGAAGCCGACGCCGCGGATCAGAAAGGTGGTGCTCAGGCTGCCGGCGAAGGCATCGCCCATTTTGTACATCACGATCAGCAGCAGGATCAGCCAGGCGTTGTCGCGCAGAAAAAAGTCGCGCAGCGGCGCTAGCACCGCCTGCTCCAGCGTGCGCGGCGGCGGGACATCGGCCTGAGGCTCCGGCGCCATCAGGGTGGCGGCGATACCGATCAGCATCAGGGCCGCCATCAGCCAATAGGTGGCCTGCCAGCCCAGATAGCGATCGGCCAGCCACAGCGCCAGCCCCCCGGAAACCAGCATCGCCAGGCGGTAGCCGAACACGGAGATGGCCGCCCCTGCGCCGCGCTCCTCTGCGCTGAGCAGGTCGGTTTTATAGGCGTCGAAGACGATATCCTGTGATGCGGAGCAGAACGCGACCATGACCGCCAGCGCGGCCAGCCACCACAGGTGCCGCTCCGGATTGAGCAGGCCCATGCTAAAGATGGCGATCAGCAGCAGCACCTGGCTCAGCAACAGCCAGCCCCGACGTCGCCCAAGCAGCGGCGGCGTGTAGCGATCCATCAGCGGCGACCAGAGAAATTTAAAGACGTAGGCCTGGCCGACCAAGGAGAAGAAGCCGATGGTTTTCAGGTCGACGCCGGCGACGGTCATCCACGCCTGCAGGGTGCCGGAGGTCAGGGCCAGCGGCAGTCCCGAGGCGAAGCCGAGCAGCAATAAAACGGCGCTGCGGCGTTGGGTGAAAATGGCTAAATAGGCTGTTGGCATATAGGGTATTGGCCGGCGCGCCGCGGCGCACCGGCGTCAGGGGTTAACGGGCGTTGGTTTTGATAAAGTCGCTGATGCTGCTGTCCTGGGCCATGCTGCTGACAATATCGCTCAGCGCATTGTTGACGGCGTTGGCGATTTTGCTATTGCTGGCGGTAAAGGCGCCCTGCTCGTTATAGCTGGCGCGGTAGGTTTTCACCAATTTACTGCCGTTGCGCGCGGTGGCGATGATGGAGACATCGGCGTGGGTGGTGATGCTGTAGCGTAGGTTGCCTTCGCTGACGTCGGCATACAGACGGTTAACCACGATCTGCAGATCCACGGCGCCGTTCGCCCCGATCATGTAGCCGCGGGCGGTCATCTGCTTCTCTAGGATCTCCTGCAGCAGGAAGCGCAGATCGCGCTGTGCCGTTAGGGTGACCAGCTGGCCGTCGCGGTTTACCTTGGCCAGCGCTTTGTCCTGGCGCATGTCGGCGCCGTTGATGCTGATGGTGATCCCCTGCAGCGTCGGATCCTGCTGCGGCAGCGCCATCTGCGGGTTGATATTCAGGGTGGTGCTGTGGCTGGCACAGCCGGCCAGGGCGATGAGCGCCAGCAGAGGAATAAAGAATTTTTTTAGCATCGTCATTATGATAGCCATTGTCTGGTGTTGAGTGATAACAGGCATTGTGTCCACTGTGCCGGGCACAGATTTTCATATCATATCATTGCCCCCGCAGAGGCGGGAGGCCTGCGGCGGGGGATTTTCGCGGCGCGGCGCGGCGAGCGCTGATCGTGGCGAAGATATCGTTTTTACCGCATTGATTATAAGGATTTATTTAGGGTTGAAAGCAGATTATACGTAACGTTAAATTACAGGCGGGAGTGCGTAGAATAGTAAAAAGCGGCTACGCTTTAGGGTAGGAGGCGGGAAAGGTATACCGTTTAGCCCCGCGAAGGGCGGGTATATCGGATGCAGGTACTGCGCCTGCCGCCGCGATGTGCTCCCGACGCGTTAGCGTGTCATGTACCACTGCCGTTGCCGGATAAGGGGATGTCGTATGATGAGAGAGCAGATAGAAGCCAAACTGCGGGCGGCCTTTGAGCCGGTCTATCTGGATGTTGTGGACGAGAGCTACCGGCACAATGTTCCAGCCGGCTCGGAGACGCACTTTAAGGTGGTGATGGTCAGCGATCGCTTCCAGGGCGAGCGTTTCCTGTCGCGCCACCGCGCGATCTATGGCGCGCTGGCGGACGAGATGGCCGATGGGGTGCACGCCCTGGCGCTGCATACCTATACCCGTAAAGAGTGGGCGGGGCTACAGGATACGGTGCTGGCCTCCCCGGTATGCCGCGGCGTGGGCAGCGGTAGCGCACGTCTGGCCTGAGGGCGCCCTCTCTGCCGGGCGGGGGATGGCATCGGCGAGCGCACGAAAAGAAGAAGATGGCCTGCGGGCCATCTTTTTTATACCCTGTGCAGAGTCGGACGGGATAGCTCGGCGCGAAAATGTGAGGCGCCACGTGACTTAATCCCGGCGGTTCTCGACTCCCAGTGCGCGCATCGCTATAATGTCGCGTCTATTTTTCCGGAATGGTATTCGGGACGCTTCTGAAAACAGGGAAAGCGGTATACACCCGATGCGCTTCGGGTTGCATCGGCGCGGCGACGCAGTGGACTCTCTGAAACTTACTGAGGTAGGTGACCGGGAGGGCGCGGAGAAGCCAGCGGCGATGCGGCTTGAAAAGCGACGGGGTTACGTCTTGCGTCATCCCGCTTCAGAGTAAGTTGCGGCTCTCAGGCATGATGCAGAGAACGGCTTCTGGCGTTGACCGAGCACTGTGATTTTTTGAGGTATAAGATGCAAGTTTCTGTTGAAACCACCGAAGGCCTGGGTCGTCGCGTAAATATTACTGTTACTGCTGATAGCATCGAAAAAGCAGTAGAAAGCGAACTGCGTAATGTTGCCAAGAAGGCACGCATTGACGGTTTCCGTAAGGGTAAAGTGCCGATGAACATCGTCGCTCAGCGTTATGGCGCATCTGTACGTCAGGACGTGCTGGGCGATCTGATGCAGCGTAATTTCGTCGACGCGATCATCAAAGAAAAACTGAACCCGGTCGGCGCACCGAAGTATGTGCCGGGCGAATACAAACTGGGTGACGACTTTGCCTATGCGGTAGAGTTCGAGGTATACCCGGAGATCGAACTGAAGGGTCTGGACACCATCGTGGTTGAGAAGCCGCAGGTTGATGTTAACGACGCTGACGTAGACGCGATGATCGAAACCCTGCGTAAGCAGCAGGCTTCCTGGGTGGCCAAAGAGGGCGAAGTGGGCGCTGAAGATCGTGCGACCATCGACTTCGCCGGTTCTATCGACGGCGAAGCCTTCGAAGGCGGCAAGGCGACTGACTTTGTACTGGCCATGGGCCAGGGCCGGATGATCCCGGGCTTCGAAGACGGTATCCTGGGTCACAAAGCCGGCGAAGAGTTCGTTATCGATGTGACCTTCCCGGAAGACTATCACGCTGAAAACCTGAAGGGTAAAGCGGCCAAGTTCGACATCGTGCTGAAGAAAGTTGAAGAGCGCGAGCTGCCGGAGATGACCGCCGAGTTCATCAAGCGCTTTGGCGTTGCCGATGGTTCTCTGGATGGCCTGAAGGCCGAAGTGCGCAAGAACATGACCCGTGAGCTGAAAAACGCCGTGCGTAACCGCATCAAGGCACAGGTTCTGGACGGTCTGGTTCAGGCGAACGAAATCGACGTTCCGGCTGCGCTGGTCGACGGCGAAATCGACGTGCTGCGCCGTCAGGCTGCACAGCGCTTCGGTGGTAACGAGCAGCAGGCGATGGAGCTGCCGCGCGAACTGTTCGAAGAGCAGGCGAAGCGTCGCGTTATCGTGGGTCTGCTGCTGGGCGAAGTGATCAGCAAGAACGAGCTGAAAGCCGACGATGCCCGCGTGAATGCGCTGATCGAAGAGATGGCATCCGCCTACGAAGATCCGCAGGAAGTGGTCGAGTTCTACAGCAAGAACAAAGAGCTGATGAACAACATGCGCAACATGGCGCTGGAAGAGCAGGCGGTTGAAGCCCTGCTGTCCCAGGCTAAAGTCAGCGAAAAAGCGACCACCTTCAACGAACTGATGAACCAGCCGCAGGCGTAAGCCCCAGGCCATTAGGTTCGTGAGTATGAAAACCTTCGTCCTCGGGCGAAGGTTTTTTTTATGCGGCGGCTTTATTTTATCTCATCCGCCCCCAGATCGTTTAAATACTGTCTGCCTGATGTGCAGGGACGGCAGGGGAGAGCCCGATTGCGCATAGTCAATCCGGCCTATCTCAAGTAGAATCAAAACGTACCACTGCTGAAGAGATTTCTATAGGAGACGGTTAATGTCATACAGTGACCAGCGTGAGTTAGCACCGCACATGGCGTTGGTGCCCATGGTTGTTGAGCAGACTTCGCGCGGCGAGCGTTCATACGATATTTTTTCCCGTCTGCTCAAAGAACGCATTATCTTTCTGACAGGGCAGGTCGAGGACCATATGGCCAACCTGATCGTGGCCCAGATGCTGTTCCTGGAAGCAGAAAACCCGGAAAAAGACATCCACTTATATATCAACTCACCGGGTGGGGTGATCACCGCCGGGATGTCCATCTATGACACCATGCAGTTTATTAAACCGGATGTCAGCACGATCTGTATGGGGCAGGCCTGTTCAATGGGGTCGTTCCTGCTGGCGGCCGGCGCGCAGGGCAAACGTTTCTGTCTGCCGAACTCTCGGGTGATGATCCATCAGCCGCTGGGCGGCTTCCAGGGGCAGGCGACCGATATTGAGATCCATGCTAAAGAGATCCTCAGCATCAAGGCGCGCATGAATACCCTGATGGCCAAGCACTCCGGACAGCCGATTGAGGTTATCGAGCGCGACACCGAGCGCGATCGTTTCATGTCTGCACAGGACGCGGTGGAGTACGGTCTGGTTGACGCCGTACTGACCCAGCGCGCCTGATTTGTGCGGCGAACCTACCCTCATGCTGCCTGTCTGGCCATTCGCCGATATACTAGAGTGATGCAAAGCGCCCGCGGGCGCTTTCGTTCGGATATCGCTGTGAACCGCGCGGACCCTACACGCATTGATGGGACGTACGCCCGCCGTTGGCGGGACAGCTATTAAATGAAAGAGGTTTACTGATGACAGATAAGCGCAAAGACGGTTCAGGCAAGCTGCTGTACTGCTCTTTTTGCGGCAAAAGCCAGCATGAAGTTCGTAAGCTGATCGCCGGGCCGTCAGTGTATATCTGCGACGAATGTGTCGATTTGTGCAATGACATCATTCGCGAAGAGATTAAAGACGTAACGCCGCACCGTGAGCGCAGCGCGCTGCCGACGCCCCATGAAATCCGTCATCATCTGGATGACTATGTCATCGGTCAGGAGCAGGCGAAGAAGGTGCTGGCGGTGGCGGTATATAACCACTACAAGCGCCTGCGTAACGGCGATTCCAGCAACGGCGTCGAGCTGGGCAAGAGCAACATCCTGCTGATTGGCCCGACGGGCAGCGGCAAGACCCTGCTGGCGGAGACGCTGGCACGCCTGCTGGATGTGCCTTTTACCATGGCGGATGCCACGACGCTGACGGAAGCCGGCTATGTCGGTGAAGACGTTGAGAACATCATTCAGAAGCTGCTGCAGAAGTGTGATTACGATGTACAGAAGGCCCAGCGCGGCATCGTGTATATCGATGAGATCGATAAGATCTCCCGTAAGTCAGACAACCCGTCGATCACCCGCGACGTGTCCGGCGAAGGGGTGCAGCAGGCGCTGCTGAAGCTGATCGAAGGTACGGTTGCCGCGGTACCGCCCCAGGGCGGGCGCAAGCATCCGCAGCAGGAGTTTCTGCAGGTGGACACCTCCAAGATCCTGTTTATCTGCGGCGGCGCCTTCGCCGGCCTGGATAAGGTGATCGGTCAGCGCGTGAATACCGGCACCGGCATCGGCTTTGGTGCCAAGGTGAAAGGGAAGGCGGACAAGGCCAGCGAAAGCGAGCTGCTGGGCCAGGTCGAGCCCGAGGACCTGATCAAGTTTGGCCTGATCCCGGAATTTATCGGCCGTCTGCCGGTCGTTGCGACCCTGAAAGAGCTGGATGAAGCGGCGCTGATCCAGATCCTGAAAGAGCCGAAGAACGCCCTGACGAAGCAGTATCAGGCGCTGTTCGGTCTGGAAGGGGTCGAGCTGGAGTTCCGTGACGAGGCCCTGACCGCTATCGCCAAGAAGGCCATGGCGCGTAAGACTGGTGCGCGCGGGCTGCGCTCTATCGTTGAAGGGACGCTGCTCGACACGATGTACGATCTGCCCTCCATGGAGAACGTGGAGAAAGTGGTAGTCGATGAGAACGTTATCGATGGTCAGAGCAAGCCGATGCTGATCTATGGTCAGCCAGAGGCGCAGGCCTCCGGCGAGTAACTCACCGTTGCCGCCGTCGCGCGCAGGCCGCCGGCAGCGATACGGGAGACGGGGTAAAAAATGGGGGATAGCATCCCCCATTTTTTTTCCGCGGGCCATAGCGTTGAATCCCGCAAATGTATCCCCATATACTCAGATAATCCTCTGGCGAAGCAGCCATTGTCCGTTGTGCGGCGCTGTTTCTCCATAACCTGGCGGAAGCTAAACAAAGAGAGAGCTCTATGAATCCTGAGCGTTCCGAACGCATAGAAATCCCCGTATTGCCGCTGCGCGATGTGGTGGTTTATCCGCACATGGTGATTCCGTTGTTTGTAGGCCGGGAAAAATCGATCCGGTGCCTGGAAGCCGCAATGGATCACGACAAGAAGATCCTGCTGGTGGCGCAAAAAGAGGCCTCGACCGATGAGCCGGGGATCAACGATCTGTTTACGGTCGGCACGGTAGCCTCCATTCTGCAGATGCTGAAGCTGCCCGATGGCACGGTAAAAGTGCTGGTTGAAGGGATCCAGCGCGCGCGCATTACCACACTGTCTGACGGCGGCGAACACTTTGCTGCCCAGGCGGAGTACCTGGATACGCCGGAGATGGAGGAGCGCGAGCAAGAGGTTCTGGTTCGCACCGCCATCAATCAGTTTGAAAGCTATATCAAGCTGAACAAAAAAATTCCGCCGGAGGTGCTGACGTCGCTGAACAGCATCGACGACGCCGCCCGTCTGGCCGACACTATCGCCGCCCATATGCCGCTGAAGCTGAACGATAAGCAGACGGTACTGGAGATGTCCGACGTGGCGGAGCGTCTGGAATACCTGATGGCGATGATGGAGTCCGAGATCGATCTGCTGCAGGTAGAAAAACGCATCCGTAACCGGGTGAAGAAGCAGATGGAGAAGAGCCAGCGCGAGTATTATCTGAATGAGCAGATGAAAGCGATTCAGAAAGAGCTCGGCGAAATGGACGACGCGCCGGATGAGTTTGAGGCCCTGAAGCGCAAGATAGAAGCGGCCAAAATGCCGAAAGAGGCGCGCGAGAAGGCGGAGTCCGAGCTACAGAAGCTGAAGATGATGTCGCCGATGTCGGCGGAAGCGACCGTGGTGCGCAGCTATATCGACTGGATTGTGCAGGTGCCGTGGCATGCGCGCAGCAAGGTGAAAAAAGATCTGCGCAAAGCGCAGGAGACGCTCGACGCCGACCACTACGGTCTGGAGCGGGTCAAGGATCGCATCCTGGAATACCTGGCGGTACAGAGCCGGGTCAGCAAAATTAAAGGACCGATCCTGTGCCTGGTGGGGCCGCCGGGGGTAGGTAAGACCTCGCTGGGGCAGTCTATCGCCCGGGCGACCGGACGCCAGTATGTGCGCATGGCGCTGGGCGGGGTGCGCGACGAGGCGGAGATCCGCGGTCACCGTCGGACCTACATCGGCTCCATGCCGGGTAAACTGATCCAGAAGATGGCCAAGGTAGGGGTGCGCAACCCGCTGTTCCTGTTAGATGAAATCGATAAGATGTCCTCTGACATGCGCGGCGATCCGGCCTCGGCGCTGCTGGAGGTCCTGGACCCGGAGCAGAACGTCGCCTTTAACGATCACTATCTGGAGGTGGACTACGATCTGTCCGACGTGATGTTCGTCGCCACCTCTAACTCCATGAATATTCCGGCGCCGCTGCTGGACCGCATGGAGGTGATTCGCCTGTCCGGCTATACCGAGGATGAGAAGCTTAACATTGCCCGCCAGCACCTGCTGCCGAAGCAGATTGAGCGTAATGCGCTGAAGAAAGGCGAGCTAACGGTGGATGATAGCGCCATCGTTGGGATTATTCGCTACTACACCCGCGAAGCCGGGGTGCGTGCGCTGGAGCGTGAAATCTCCAAGCTATGTCGCAAGGCGGTGAAACAGCTGCTGCTGGATAAGTCGCTGCGCCATATTGAGATCAACGGCGATAACCTGAAGGATTACCTGGGCGTTCAGCGCTTTGACTATGGCCGCGCCGACAGCGAAAACCGCGTGGGGCAGGTCACCGGCCTGGCCTGGACCGAGGTCGGCGGCGATCTGCTGACCATTGAAACCGCCTGTGTCCCGGGTAAGGGTAAGCTGACCTATACCGGCTCGCTGGGCGAAGTGATGCAGGAGTCGATTCAGGCGGCGCTGACCGTGGTGCGCGCGCGCGCCGACAAGCTGGGGATCAACCCGGATTTCTACGAGAAGCGCGATATCCACGTGCACGTACCGGAGGGGGCGACCCCGAAAGATGGTCCGAGCGCCGGTATTGCCATGTGTACGGCGCTGGTCTCCTGCCTGACCGGTAATCCGGTGCGCGCCGACGTGGCGATGACCGGGGAGATTACGCTGCGTGGCCAGGTGCTGCCGATCGGCGGGCTGAAGGAGAAGCTGCTGGCGGCCCACCGCGGTGGGATCAAGACCGTGCTGATCCCGGACGACAACAAACGCGATCTGGAGGAGATGCCGGAGAACGTTCTGCGCGATCTCGACATCCATCCGGTGAAGCGGATCGACGAGGTTTTGGCCCTGGCGCTGCAGAATTCCCCGTTTGGGATGGACGTGGTGACGGCGAAATAGTGATATATCGCAAAATACGTTGATAAAACATCGGCTGGCAGCGCATTTCGGGCTTGCCAGCCTTTTTTTGTACGGCTAACGTAGAGCCCTGTCGGCCGTAGCAAGCGCCCGTGAAGCGCCTTGCCGGACAGAGACAGGCTAGATATAACAGCTGCGCAGCCGTACGGTAGGGAGAACGGTTTCCTGTACGGCGAGATTTCTAAAGGGGATGATAGAGTGAATAAATCACAACTGATCGACAAGATTGCTGAGGGTGCAGATATTTCCAAAGCGGCAGCCGGTCGCGCGCTGGATGCATTCATTGCATCCGTGACCGAAAGCCTGCAGGAAGGTGACGCCGTCGCACTGGTCGGTTTTGGTACTTTTGACGTCCGCGAACGTGCTGCCCGCACTGGCCGTAATCCGCAGACGGGCCAGGAAATTGATATTCCTGCCGCGAAAGTTCCGGGTTTCCGCGCGGGCAAAGCGCTGAAAGACGCCGTTAACTAAGCCTATGGCGCGCTGCGCCGGGCGTCGGCGGGCGATGATTTCCATAAATCGCAAACAATCGACTGACGCCATGGCATAGCTAAGGTAAAATACAAGGCGCATCATGCTGATGCGCTTTTTTTATGGCGGGCAACTGCCTTCCCTAGACGCGGCGGCGCGATCGTCCGTCAGGGCAGCCTGAAGCAGTTAATCTATATCGTGTGCTGTGCGTATACGGGCCATGGCCTGGAACAAAGCGGAGTCACAACGTATTACCAACAATCACAGCGGAGTGTTGCCACACTATGATGGACAATTTACGCGCGGCCGCCAATCACGTCGTGCTCAAGGTTATCCTGGCTCTGATCATCATCTCGTTTGTGCTGACCGGGGTAGGTAATTATCTGATCGGCGGCTCCGGCGACTACGCGGCCAAGGTGGATGGCCAAGAGATCGGTCGGGCCCAGCTCGAACAGGCGGTGCAGAACGAGCGCAGCCGTCTGCAGCAGCAGCTGGGCGATCAGTTCTCCGTGCTGGCAGGAAACGAAGGCTATATGAAAGAGCTGCGCAAGCAGGTACTTTCTCGCATGATCGATGACGTGCTGCTCGATCAGTATGCCCAAAAGCTTAATCTGGCGATCAGCGATGCGCAGGTAAAAGAAGCGATCCGCGCGATGCCCTATTTCCAGACCGACAATCATTTCGATAACGCGAAGTATCTCGATATGGTGGCGCGTCTGGGCCTGAGCCCGGACGCCTACGCTCAGCTGATGCGTCAGCAGCTGGTGACCCAGCAGCTGATCCAGGGGTTCACAGCCACCGGCTTTACCCTGCCGGCAGAGGTCGACGCCCTGGCGGCGCTGACCATGCAGCAGCGTCAGGTCAGCCTGGCAACCATCGATATCAGCAAGCTGATGCCGCAGCAGCAGGTTAGCGACGCGGAGCTGCAGGGCTATTATCAGCAGCACCAGAGCAGCTTTATCGCCCCAGAGGCGGTCAAGGTACGCTATATCGAAATGGATGCCGCGGCCATCAACGATAAGATGACGGTCAGCGATGCGGAGATTAGCGCCTACTACGATCAGCATAAAGGCAGCTTTACCCAGCCGGCGCGCAGTGACTACAGCGTTATTCAGGTGAAGACAGAGGCGGAGGCTAAGGCCATCGCCGCGCAGCTGGCCAATGGCGCCGATTTCGCGACCCTGGCCAAGGAGAAGTCCACCGATATTATCTCCCGTAAAAACGGCGGCGAGCTGGGTTGGCTGGAGCCGGAAACCACGCCGGATGAGATCCGCGCGGCTAAGCTGAGCCATAAAGGGGATGTTTCCGCGCCGATCGCGTCCAGCGTGGGATACCTGATCGTGCGTCTGAACGATATGCAGCCCGCGGTGGTTAAGCCGCTCTCTGAGGTGCGTGCCGAGATCGCCGATAAGGTGAAGCAGCAGAAGGCGCTGGATGCCTTCTATGCGCTGCAGCAGAAAGTGAGCGATGCGGCGACCAACGACAATGATTCGCTGGCCGGGGCAGAAGACGCCGCCGGGGTGAAGGCGACGGAGACCGGCTGGTTTGCCCGCGATAACGTACCGCAGGTGCTTAATTTTAAACCGGTGGTTCAGGCTATTTTCGACGGTTCCCTGTTCGGGGAAAACGGCACGCCGGGCAGTAACTCTGACGTGATCAGCGTCGAGGGCGATCGCGCCTTTGTACTGCGCGTCAGTGAGCACAAGCCGGAAGCGGTTAAACCCTTTGCTGAGGTGCGCGATCAGGTGACGGAGCTGCTGAAGCGTCAGAAGGCGATTGCCCAGGCGCGTAGCGAGGGCGAGAAGCTGCTGGCCGCGCTGCAGGCAGGCAAGGGCGACGCGGCGCTGAAGGCTGCCGGCCTGAGCTTTGGTGCCGAGCAGACGCTGACTCGCGCTTCAGAGGATCGTCAGCTGACGGATACGGTATTCGCCATGCCGCACCCGCAGACCGATAAGCCGGTGTACGGGCTGTCGGCGGACCGCCATGACAACATTGAGCTGATTCGTCTGAACGCCGTCACGGCGGGTCATCTGTCGGCGGAGCAAATGAAGGCGTTCGCCTCTCAGATGCTCACCGGGGAGACCGGGATCACCTTCGATGCCCTGATGGATAACCTGCGCGCTAATGCCAAGATCAAGCTGGGCGCGGCGGCAGATGTGCAGTAATCCCCAGCGTTGTGGGTGATATGATGTAACAACAAAAGGCCGCATTCGCGGCCTTTTGCATATTGCGCGCTCCGGCTTTGCCGGCCCCCTCGCCGCAGGGCATCGTAAGGGACGATAACTCTCATCCCTAAGGAGCCCGGCCATGAATCCATTAACTCTGCTGTTATCTTCCCCACTCTGGATCGCTTTACTCTTTTTTCCCGCAGCGCCGCAGGCCGCCACGGCGCCAGCCGCGACACCGTCGGCGAGCCCCGCCACGCCCAGCGGTGGGGGCGCGGAGCGTGGGCGGGTGAATATCAATCAGGCGTCGGCGCAGGCGCTGTCCGAAGGGCTTAGCGGCATCGGCCTGGAGAAGGCCCGGGCGATCGTCGCCTTTCGTGAACAGCACGGCGCGTTTTCCCGTTTGGAGCAGCTGCTGCAGGTGAAGGGGATCGGCGCTGCGCTGCTGGAGAAGAACCGGGCGCGTCTGGCGCTCTAGCGATAGCGCGGCACCGCGCCGGCGTACGGGCGGTGTCGCGTAGTCTCCGCGTTTGGCGCAGGACGGCGAAAGGGGGGGTTACTGCAGCCCGCTCTTTTGCTTCAGCGCGGCCATCACCGCCGCCGGATCGGCCAGATACTGCTGCAGGCCATGGGCGCGCAGGTGGCAGGCGGCGCAGTGACCGCAGCCATCGCCCTGAATGCCGTTGTAGCAGGTCAGGGTGTCGTGGCGCACCCTCTCTAGCTGACCATAGTAGTCCGCCAGCGCCCAGGTCTCGGCTTTGTTGAGCCACATCAGCGGCGTTTCAAAGCGAATGTCGCGCGCCATGCCCAGGCAGACGGCGTGATTCAGCGCCTGCACGAACTGATCCCGACAGTCTGGATAGCCGGAGAAGTCGGTTTCACAGACGCCGGTGATCACGGCCTCAGCCTCAACCTGGTAGGCATAGATCGCCGCCAGGGTCAGAAACAGTACGTTGCGGCCGGGGACGAAGGTATTGGGAATGCCATCCTCGCTTTGGGTTGGCACGGGGATGTTATCCCGGGTCAGGCTACTGATGGCCAGCTCATTGAGCAGGCCGACGTCCAACACCTTGTGGGCGCTGGCGCCCAGCTGCTTGGCCAGCCGACGGGCCACGTCTATCTCGGCGCGGTGGCGCTGCCCGTAGTCAAAGGTGATGCAGTGGACATCATCATAGCGGTGCAACGCCTGGATCAGGCAGGTGGTCGAGTCCTGACCGCCACTGAAAACTACTACGGCGCGTTTCATGCAATAACCTCAATTGTGCGCAAAAGAAAATATCTGTCGTATGGTAGCCGCTTAGCCCGGCGATGAACAGCCCGCCTCCGGCGCCGGCACCCAGGCCTGACAAAAGTCGAACCAGCCGTGGGCGGTCAACACGATGCCGTTGACCCGGGGCGGAACGCTGACCTGGTAGCGATAGTTGAACAGCGGCGCCATATATCCCTGCGCCATCAGCGCGCCGTACAACTGACGCAGCGCGGCTAAGCGCTGTGCCTCCGCGCGGGCCTGTCGCTGGAGATTGAGGCGCGCCAGCGTATCCGCATAGGCGTTGGCGGGGAGGATCGCCGGCCACAGTCGGTCGGTGCGCGGCCAGTTGTCCAGGGTGGTGCCGGGCGATTCGCCGATGCGTTTATCCCCCAGGATAATGTCTGCCTGAGCCAGCTGGGCATCATCGCTCCAGCGTTTTCCGCTGACGAGCTGCAGCGTGAGGGCGCAGCCGTAGGCGGCCAGGCGGATCTGCAGTCGGCGCGCCAGCTGGTGCAGGGCGGACGCCGGGTAGCTAAGAAGGGTCAGGCGGGGCGGCAGCGGACCGGGCGGCTCGGTGAACGCCGGGATTGCCCAGCCGGGCAGCAGCTCCTCACAGCGTAGCGTGATCCCCTCCTCCTGCGACAGGGCGCTGAAGGTCTGCTCCTCGCGCATCAGGCCGAGCAGCGCGCGCGCCTGGCGCGGAGAGAGGCGTCCCTGACGCAGGTTAACGGCCATGTAGCCAAAGCCCAGGCTGGTGCTGCTTTTGAGACGGCGGGTGTCCTGGGTTCCCTCATCTTGTCCTATCTGTATTCTGACCGCCCTCTGGCAGGAGGGCGGCGCCGTACCGGCCCCGGCGGTGATCCAGTATTCGATGGCGTGCAGATAGGGCCGCCGCAGATGGTAGCCCTCATACTGCTCTAGGCGCAGCAGGGTTGGACTGGCGCTGACCAGGCGGAATGGCCCCGCACCGATATCGGGCTGCTGCGGGTGGGGCAGCAGGCACAGCAGGTTGGCCAGCCGGTGCGCCAGCCAGTAGTCGGGCTGATGCAGGGTAAAGCGCAGGCACAGCGGATGGGGGTGGTCGATAGCGGCGACGCTGGCCAGCAGGGCGCCGGCCTGGGGATGGGCGCAGAGGGCGCGCAGCGTCGCCAGAAGCTGCTCGGCGCCGATCGGTTGGCCGTGGTGCCAGCGCAGATCGCTGTGCAGTAAAAATTGCCAGCATAGGCCGTCGTCGCTGATCTGCCAGTGGTGGGCCAGATCTGGCTGCGGCGCGGCGTTGCCGGGAACGAACCGCGTCAGGCCGGCGTGCAGGGTGTGCGCCAGGTGCTGCTCGGCGCGTCCGCTCAGCCGCAGGGGCTGGATGGGCTCCAGCGGGCGATAGTAAGGAATACGCAGGGTAGGCAGCTCGGCCTGCCACTGGCCGCCGAGGTGGGGCTGCAGATAGGGGGTTAGCTGAGCCGGATCGCGGGCCGCCAGCCGCAGGGCCCCCTGATGGTTGCCCTCGCGCAGCAGGTGCTCCATTAGCTGGCGCCGCAGCTGCGATACCGGAAGTAGGCAGCGCAGGCTGCCGCGCCGCCCGCGCCCGGCGCTGGCCTGCCAGCGGATCCATCCGGCCTCCTGCAGCTGGCCGAGCAGGGTTCGCACGTGGCGATCGCTGCAGCAGATAATGGCGGCCAGCTCGGCGACGGTAACCGACACCGGGACATCGCCGGCAAACTGGTACAGACGTTGATATTGATTAAGGCGTTGCAGCAGGCGCATTAAAAAATCCTGAACTCTTTTTTCTAATTGTTCACTATTAGTTCCGCAAATGCCACGCGATACTGTAGGCCATGCAGTAGCGGTCACAAACGGAGGCGGTATGCGTTTGGCAGCGTTTGATATGGACGGCACTCTGTTGATGCCGGATCACCGCATCGGTGCGGAGACGCTGGATGCCCTGCAGCGCCTGGCGCAGCAGCAGGTCGTTCTCACCTTTGCTACCGGGCGTCACTTTTTAGAGGTTAGCCGCATGACGCGCCGCTTGGGGCTGCGGGGACACCTGATCACCGCTAATGGCACTCGGGTGCATGATCACGATGGCCAGCTGCTGTTCAGCCAGGATCTGGCGCCGGAGGTGGCCTATGAGCTGATGCACGCCGACTGGAGCGATACCGCCTCGCTGCACCTGTTTCGCGACGATGGCTGGCTGACGGCCTGCGATTGCCCCGCGCTGCTGGCGCCCCACCGGGCCGATGGCTTTACCTATCGCCTGACGGATCTGCGCCGTCTGCCGGCTTACGGCGTCAGCAAGGTGTGCTTTATCGATGGTCATGAACGTCTGCTGGCGCTGCAGCAGCGTCTGCGTACCCACTTCGGCCGCGCCGTCGATCTCTGCTTCTCGGGCCATGACTCGCTGGAGGTGATCCCGCCGGGCAGTAACAAGGGCAGCGCGCTGGCGGCTCTGTGCGATCGCCTGAATATTGGTCTGGATGAATGTATGGCGTTCGGCGACGCGATGAACGACCGGGAGATGCTTGGCATGGTCGGTCAGGGATTCATCATGGGCAACGCGCTGACGCAGCTTCGGCAGGCCTTACCGCACCTGCGGGTGATCGGTGACTGCCGCCAGCAGGCGGTGGCGCAACAGCTTTCTCTTTGGCTAACGCAATCTCACCTCACAATTCCCCCGAATCACTGAGGCTATTCAGCCAGCCGGGCTGCGTGTTTGACTGCGCGCACCCGGTTTTCTTTTTATCTTTACCTGCGCCGGACATTCGACGCCGCGGGAAAAAGATTGATTATTGTTGCGTGGATTGGCCTAATTGGAGGAAATATTTCTCCCGGAGCCCCCTATGCTGGATAAAATTGACCGTAGCCTGCTGAACATGCTGCAGCGGGACTGCACCCTCTCGCTGCAGGTGCTGTCAGAGGCGGTGAACCTGACGTCGACTCCCTGCTGGAAGCGGCTAAAGCGTCTGGAGGAGGAGGGTTATATTACCCAGCGGGTCGCGCTGTTGGATAAAGAGAAGCTGGGCCTCGGGCTGACGGCGTTTGTGGCGATCAAGACCCAGCACCACAGCGCGGAGTGGTATCGCAACTTTGTGCAGCAGGTGGAGCATATGCCGGAGATCCTGGCGTTCTACCGCATGGCCGGTGAGTATGATTACCTGATGCAGGTGCAGGTTGCCGATATGAAAAGCTTCGATGATTTTTATAAGCGTCTGGTCAACGCGGTAAAGGGGCTGAGCGACGTCACGTCGAGCTTTGCCATGGAGCAGATTAAGTTCACGACGGCGCTGCCGCTGCGCGAGTAAGCCGTCTTTCCCGCTAACGGTCATCTCCTCACCCCGCTGACCGTGCCGCTATGCCCGCGTTTCCCGAATCCTGCCAATATTGCGCTCCCGACGGCGTCGCCGTCGGGGCGATCGCGCGTCTCCGACGTCTAACCTGCACCACGGCCGGCGCATTGCACCGTTTTGGTGCTATTGCCCCTGCCGTTCCGCCGTGAATCATGCGCCATCCCGCGTGGGCGGCGGGATCTGTCGCCCGCCTTCTGGGTTGGCATGACCTTTGCTCATAATTTTTGTGAATGAATCCACTGACAGAGGAGGGGGCGTCATGAAGCTGGTGAGCGCGGTGATCAGGCCGTTCAAGGTGGAGGAGGTGCGCGAAGCGCTGTCGGCCATCGGTATTCAGGGGCTGACCCTGACGGAGGTGAAGGGATTCGGTCGACAGAAAGGGCACGCTGAGCTTTACCGCGGCGCCGAGTACAGCGTCAATTTTTTACCCAAGGTCAAAATTGAGGTGGCGCTGGAGGATGAACGGCTGGAGGCGGTGATCGACGCCATTCGCCAGGCGGCCTGCAGCGGAAACATTGGTGACGGTAAGATTTTTGTTGCCGAACTGACGCGCGTGGTGCGCATTCGCACCGGCGAGTGCGATGACGCGGCGCTGTGATGGCTGGCATGGAGGTGTGAGATGAGGCGAGTACGCAGGGGAATGGTGGGCATGGCGCTGCTGCCGGGGGTTGCGCTGGCCGGCGCGCCGCAGATGGATCGGGCGGATAATGGCTTTATGATGCTAGCGACGGCGCTGGTGCTGTTGATGACTCTGCCGGGGATTGCACTGTTTTACGGCGGCCTGCTGCGCGCCAAGAACGTGCTGTCGCTGATGACGCAGGTGATGGTGACCTTCGCCGTCGTGAGCGTGCTGTGGGTGATCTATGGCTATACGCTGGCGTTTGGCAGCGGGAACGCTATCGTTGGCAACCTGCACGCGCTGTTGCTCAAGGGGATCGGACTGCACGAGGTGACCGGCTCGATATCGACGCTGGTGCACGTGGCCTTTCAGGGATCGTTTGCCTGTATTACGGTGGCGCTGGTGACCGGTGCTCTGGCTGAGCGGGTTCGGTTTTCGGCGGTGCTGATCTTTGCCGCGCTGTGGTTTTCGCTCTCCTATGTGCCGCTGGCCCATATGGTCTGGGGCGGGGGCTGGCTGGCCGCCGACGGTGCGCTGGACTTTGCCGGCGGGACGGTGGTGCATATTAACGCCGCCGTGGCAGGACTGCTGGGCGCTCGCCTGCTGGGACGGCGCAGCGGCTATGGACGGGAGTCGTTTAAGCCGCACAGTTTACCCATGGTCTTTCTGGGCACCGCCATTCTGTATATCGGTTGGTTTGGCTTTAACGCGGGCTCCGCCGGCGCCGCCAACGATATTGCTGCGCTGGCGTTTATCAACACGATGATCGCCACCGCCGCCGCCATTCTCTCTTGGGTCTTGGCGGAATGGGGGTTACGTGGGAACCCCTCCCTGCTAGGCGCCTGCTCCGGTTGTATTGCCGGGCTGGTGGCGGTGACGCCGGCGGCGGGCAGCGTGGGTGTCGGCGGTGCGCTGCTGCTCGGCCTGATCGCGGGGGCGGCAGGCCTATGGGGCGTGGTGGCGCTGAAACGCTGGCTGCAGATAGATGACGCCTGCGATGTCTTCGGCGTGCACGGCGTCTGCGGTATCGTCGGCTGCCTGGCGACTGGGGTGCTGAGCGCCGCCTCGCTGGGCGGTACGGGCTATGCCAGCGGTGTCACCATGGGTCATCAGCTGTGGGTTCAGACGCTGAGCGTGCTGGTCTGTGTGATCTGGTCCGCGGCGGCGGCGCTGATTGCCTATAAGGCGGCGGATCTCTGCGTGGGGCTGCGGGTCAGTGAGGATCAGGAGCGCGAGGGGCTGGATGTGACGAGCCACGGTGAGAGCGCCTATAACCGCTAGATGCACGGCGCCGCGCTGCGGCGCCGCAGGGCACTCAGCGCGCCGGGTGCTGTCGAATGACCCCTTCCTGTGCGGAAGAGGCGACCAGACGCCCCTGCCGGTCGAAGAACTGACCGCGGACCAAGCCGCGGGCGCCGGAGGCGGAGGGGCTGTCCACCGCGTACAGCAGCCAGTCGTCGAGGCGAAAGGCGCGGTGGAACCACATGCTGTGATCGAGGGTCGCCACCTGCATGCCGGGCTCAAGAAAGCCCTTGCCGTGGGGCTGAAGCGCCGTCGGCAGGAAGTTAAAGTCTGAGGCATAGCCCAGCAGGTATTGATGCACCCGCGGATCGTCAGGAAGGACGCCGTTGGCGCGCAGCCAGACGTAGCGCTGCGGCGGGCATACGTCGCCTTTGAGTGGGTTATGGAAGGTGACTGGGCGCATTTCAATGGCCTGTTCACGGGTGAACGTATCGCGGACGGCCTCGGGGATCAGGTGCCGCAGCGAGCGGGCGATATCGGTCTCGCTGGGCAGGCCTTCGGGACCGGCGACCTGCGGCATGCTGCTCTGGTGTTCAAACCCCGCCTCCAGAGACTGGAAAGAGGCCGTCATATAAAAGATAGGCTTACCATGCTGGATGGCGTTGACCCGGCGGGCGCTAAAGCTGTTGCCGTCGCGTAGGACTTCGACATCATAGACGATCGGCATACGGCTATCGCCGGGGCGCAGAAAATAGCTGTGGAATGAGTGCAGCTGGCGCTGGGCGTCAACGGTCTGTTTGGCGGCATACAGCGCCTGACCGACAACCTGGCCGCCGAAGACCTGGCGCAGTCCCAAATCCTCGCTTTGCCCTCGGTAGATACCCTGCTCAATTTTTTCGAGATTTAATAGGTTTAACAGCTGCTGTAACGCCTGACTCATTGGTAATACCTTATTTTGTAACGGTGGGAGACCTCGGTAACGCGCTGGCGATGGGGCCAGGGGCGCCGATACGACGCCCCGCACGCAAGGGTAGCACCGGAGACGGGGCTATGGCTGCCAGCGCAGGCGCGCCAGGTCGAGCCGTCCATCGGCATTGACGTCGATCCCTTCGGCCTGCAGCGCGCTGCGCTGGCGGGTAAAGCCTTCGCCGACCAGAGAGAGGGTGCCAAGGCGATTGACCACCCGGTGCCAGGGGAGGGCGCTGCCCGCCGGTAGCGCGCGCAGGATAGCCCCCACCCGGCGCGCGGCGCGCGAGTGGCCGGCCATCGCGGCTATCTGACCATAGGTTGCGACTCGGCCTACGGGAATGGCGGCGATACACAGCAGTACGCGCTGGCGGAAGTCATCCTGTGCGGGGGGCGAGGTCGTCATTGTCATAGCGCGATTATCGCTGTCCGATGACATTAGCTCAAGAGGCCTGTTTAAGAAAACAACGGTTGGCGGGGGGCGCCTTGCAATTGGGCGTGGCATCGCTGATAATGCTCGGGCGCTGAGGTTATAGCGCTCGTTATGGGGGCCCTGTTGGTTCTCCCGCAATGCTAACCCGTGAATTCGGTCAGGTCCGGAAGGAAGCAGCCGCAGCGAGTGACGCGTGTGCCGGGATGTAGCTGGCAGGGCTCCCACCCATTTGAGCCGTGCTATTTATTCCTCGCCGCTTCTCGCTTCTCGCTTCTCGCTTCTCGCTTCTCGCTTCTCGCTTCTCGCTTCTCGCTTCTCGCTTCTCGCTTCTCGCTTCTCGCTTGCGGTTTGCAATCGGTGGCTACACGGAATTTATCGCTGAGATTGACGCCGATCTACGGGCGGTGGGGGACGGGCGAAAACAGGCCTACCCGCGTAACGCTGGGGTATCAATAAAGAATAAATATATTAATAGTAATATAACTAACGTTGCCAGGGCGTCGCTGAAACGCCCGGGGCACTTAGCGGACGTATTGCCAGACTTCTGCTGGAATTTTGTCGTATAGCTTATTCATAGTTAATTCGGCCAGACGATGATCTGCGGCAGAATAAAAAATTTCTAATTCATCATCTGAAAGTTCGTATTTATTCTTTTCGATCACGCGTTCTAGAGTATCCAGCGTCGTGCATTTACGCAGCTTCATCAGATAATCGATCTTGGTCATCACAACATCCTATTATTGGACTAAACATGTAAGGTAGCGTTGCGCTTTTCATGCGCCAGGCAGTATGCCACCCGCCGCTTGGTGCGCAGCCAGTGCCGGAGCGCCGTTTCACTGACGCTATAGGCGCCAAACAGGGCATAGGTTTCATCCAGATAATCATCCAATATTTCGGCTAAATCCGAATGATGCGGATATTTGATCTTAAATGATTGCGCGACGCTGGCAATATGCTCAATCAGCTCATTAAGCTGTAGATTTACCTTTGCCGTCGGGTCGCTGACCCAGCCGTGATGGCTCTCTCCCAGGACATCTATTCCCTGATGATACAGAGAATCACACAGGTATTTTAACTCTGCGATGTCATGCTGATAAGAAGTGTACTCATCCATAGTCTACCCCCTGCGGGAACCAAACCTGCTTTCCTGTAGCAAGGAATATAGCAAATCGATGCAATAATCAAGCGGTTACGCAATGGCTATGACAAGTAACCTCAGTATCATAGCAAAGGCGCAGGGCAATGGGAAAAGTTTTGTGTTAGTAAGTATTTAAACTATACCCAGACTGATTAAGTATAGCCCTCATTTTATGAATACGAGGAATGAAGAATAAATATTTTTAATGAGTTATCCCGCTGGGGCATATCATCATACTGAATTAAGCGTATTAATGTTTGTCTGGTGAGCGCGTCGGGGAGGGCCGTAGGCAATCGATGGATAAAAAAAGACCGCCCGCGGGCGGTCTTTTCATTTTTTATAACTATTTATTGTGCGGTTCAACCGGATGGTTGTGCTCAATATCCTCGCCGCGGCGGCCAAAGCGGCGGCGCACCACCACAAAGAACACCGGTACGAAGAAGATGGCCAGAATGGTAGCGGAGACCATCCCGCCCATGACCCCGGTACCGACGGCGTTCTGGGCTCCGGAGCCCGCGCCGTTGCTGATGACCAGCGGCATAACCCCGAGAATAAAGGCCAGCGAGGTCATCAGGATCGGGCGCAGACGCATACGCACCGCCTCCAGCGTCGCTTCTACCAGCCCCTTACCCTCTTTGTGCATCAGGTCGACGGCGAATTCGACGATCAGGATGGCGTTCTTCGCCGATAGCCCGATCGTCGTCAACAGGCCGACCTGGAAGTACACGTCGTTGGTCAGGCCGCGCAGCGAGGTCGCCAACAGGGCGCCGACGACGCCGAGCGGGACCACCAGCATGACGGAGAACGGAATAGACCAGCTCTCATACAGGGCGGCCAGACACAGGAAGACCACGATCAGCGAGATGGCATACAGGGCCGGAGCCTGGTTGCCGGACAGGCGTTCCTGATAGGACATACCGGTCCAGTCATAACCGACGCCCGCCGGCAGCTTGGCGACCAGGGACTCCATCAGCGCCATGGCCTCACCGGTACTCTTACCGGGTGCGGCTTCGCCCAGGATCTCCATGGAGGGCAGACCGTTGTAGCGCTCCAGACGCGGTGAGCCGTACTCCCAGCGTGAGCTGGAAAAGGCGGACAGCGGTACCATCTGACCATTGCTGCTGCGCACGTACCAGTTATCGATATCGCTTGGCAGCATACGGAACGGCGCATCGGCCTGGACATAAACGCGTTTGACGCGTCCGCGGTCGATAAAGTCGTTGACGTAGGCCCCGCCCAGCGCGGCAGAGATAGTCTGGTTAACGTCGGCGAGAGAAACCCCCAGCGACTGCGCTTTTTCTTGGTCGATATCCAGCTTGAACTGCGGCGTATCTTCCAGGCCGTTGGGGCGCACGCCGACCAGCAGGTCAGGGTGCTGCGCCGCCATGCCCAGCAGCTGGTTACGCGCTTCGGTCAGCTTTTCGTGGCCCAGGTTGGCCTGATCGATAAGCTCAAAGTCGAAGCCGGATGCCGTACCCAGCTCAACGATAGCCGGCAGGTTAAACGGATACACCATGGCGTCGTTGATCTTACTGAAGGCGCCCGCCGCACGTTGAATGATCGCGGTAACCTTGTTCTGATCGCCCTTACGCTCGTCCCATGGCTTCAGACTGACGAAGGCCAGACCGTTGTTCTGCCCCTGACCGCTGAAGCCGAAGCCGCTGACGGTAAAGACCGATTCAACGTTATCTTTTTCTTTGGTCAGGTAGTACTGGGAGACCTGCTTGAGCACATTGTTGGTGCGCTCCTGGGTCGCGCCCGGCGGCAGCTGGGCCATGGTCAGCAGTACCCCCTGGTCCTCTTCCGGCAGGAAGGAGGTGGGCAGGCGGATAAACAGCAGCCCCATGCCGACTACGATCAGCAGGTAAATCACCAGATAGCGCCCGGTGCCGCGCAGGATGCGGCCAACGCTGTCGGTATAGTGGTGAGTGCTCTTTTCAAACAGGCGGTTAAACCAGCCAAAGAAGCCGGTCTGTACGCCGTGATCGCCTTTGGCGATCGGTTTGAGCATAGTCGCACACAGCGCCGGCGTCAGGATCATCGCCACCAGCACTGACAGCACCATGGAGGAGACGATGGTGATGGAGAACTGGCGATAGATGGCCCCGGTTGAGCCGCCGAAGAAGGCCATCGGTACGAAGACCGCGGAGAGCACCATGGCGATACCGACCAGCGCCCCCTGGATCTGCTCCATGGACTTCTTGGTCGCCTCTTTCGGTGGCAGCCCCTCTTCGGACATGACGCGCTCGACGTTCTCCACCACCACGATGGCGTCATCCACCAAGAGGCCTATCGCCAACACCATCCCGAACATGGTCAGGGTGTTGATGGAGAAGCCCACGATCTCCAGGATAGCGAAGGTCCCCAGCAGTACCACCGGTACGGCGATGGTGGGGATCAGGGTAGCGCGGATATTCTGCAGGAACAGATACATCACCACGAACACCAGCACGATCGCTTCCAGCAGGGTCTTCACCACTTCGTCGATCGAGAGCTGAACGAACGGCGTGGTGTCATACGGGTAGACCGTCTTCAGGCTTGCCGGGAAGTAAGGGGCCAGCTTGGCCAGCTCCGTCTTCACGGCCTTGGCGGTGTCCAGCGCGTTGGCGCCGGTCGCGAGCTTCACGGCGATACCGGCGGCCGGTTTACCGTTATAGCGGGCGATGGTGCCATAGTTTTCCGCCCCCAGCTCTACGCGCGCAACGTCGCGCAGCAGAACGCGGGAACCATCCTGTTGGACCTTAAGCAGAATCTTGCCGAACTCGGTCGGATCCTTCAGACGGGTCTGCACGATGATCGAGGCGTTCAGCTGCTGTCCCGGCACCGGCGGGGTTCCCCCCAGCTGGCCACCGGCGATCTGGTTGTTCTGCACCTTAATCTGGGAGACCACGTCGACCGGCGTCAGGTTGTACTTATTCAGCTTGTTGGGGTCCAGCCAGATACGCATGGCGTACTGGGAGCCGAACAGCTGTACGCTGCCGACGCCCTGGGTACGGCTCAGGGGATCCTTAATGTTGGACGCCACATAGTCGGCGATGTCATCCTGACTCAGGCTGCCGTCTTCGGAGATAAAGCCTGCGACCAGCAGAATACTGCTGGAGGCCTTATCCACGCTGACGCCCTGCTGCTGTACTTCCTGCGGCAGGGAGGGCATGGCCAGCTGTAGCTTGTTCTGCACCTGGACCTGAGCGATATCCGGATCGGTACCGGCCTCGAAGGTCAGGGTGATGCTGGCGTTACCGGCCGAGTCACTGGTTGACGACATGTACATCAGGTTATCGATACCGTTCATGTTCTGTTCGATAACCTGCGTCACGGAGTTTTGCACCGTGGCCGCATCCGCCCCCGGATAGCTGGCGGAGATGGTGACTGCCGGCGGCGCAACGGTAGGGTACTGTGCGACCGGCAGACTCATGATCGCCAATGCACCGGCCAACATCATGATGATGGCGAGAACCCAGGCAAAGATCGGACGATCGATAAAAAACTTAGCCATGTATTACTGGCTCCTTTTCCCAATATTATGCATCGCGATGCGTTTACTGCTGTGCGCCACTGGCCGCACCGTCGCTGACCGCTGCATTCAGTTTAGCTTCCTCTACTTTCACCTGCACACCCGGGCGAATACGCTGCAGACCGGATACGATCACCCGATCGCCGCTCTTCAGACCGCCGGTGACCAGCCACTGATCGCCGATCGCCTGTGCGGCATCGATGGTGCGCATTTCGACCTTGTTGTCTGCGCCGACCAGCATGACCGTCGCCTGGCCGCGGGGGTTACGCGTTACGCCCTGCTGCGGAACCAGCAGCGCATCGGGACGGACGCCCTCTTCCAGACGGGCGCGGACGAACATGCCCGGCAGCAGGTCATTGTGCGGGTTAGGGAACACGGCGCGAATCGTGATAGATCCGGTGCTCTCATCTACGGTCAGATCGGAGAACTCTAGCGTCCCTTTCAGCGGATAGGGCTGGCCGTTTTCCATCACCAGCTCGACGCTGGCCTTACCGTTTTCCTGCTTGATCTGCCCGTTGGCCAGCTCCTGCTTCAGACGCAGGAAATCATTGCTGGACTGGGTCACGTCGACATAGATGGGGTCGAGCTGCTGTACGGTTACCAGGGCGTTGCTCTGGTTGGCGGTCACCAAGGCGCCTTCGGTGACGGAGGACTTGCCGCTCAGGCCGGTAATAGGCGAGGTGACTTTGGTGTAAGCCAGATTGATGCGTGCGCTTTCAACGGCGGCTTTCGCGGCGACGACGGTCGCGTCGGCCTGGCGCGCGTTGGCGACGGCGGTATCGTAGTCCTGCTGACTGATGTATTTGGTCCCCAGCAGCGGGGTGTAGCGTTTGACCGTCAGATGGGCGATGTTAGCGGCAGCCTCTGCCTTGGCCAGATCGCCGCGGGCGCTGTCATAGGCGGCCTGATAGGTCGCTGGGTCGATCTGATACAGTGATTCGCCGGCTTTTACCGTGCTGCCTTCGACAAAGTTACGCTTAAGGATAATACCGCTGACCTGCGGACGGACTTCTGCGATACGGTACGCAGAGGTTCGGCCCGGAAGCTCGGTTGAGACATTTAACGGCGCCGTTTTCAGTGTGACTACACCGACTTCGGGGGCAGGACGTTGCCCGGTTGCGCCATTGTCATCATTACATCCTGTAAGAAGTAAACTGCCGGAAAACAGCAGTATCGCCGCCAGAGGCGTTAACCCTCTGTTTTTCTTCATATTATACCTCAAGAGTCCGAGTGCGAAATGGGTATGGAGCACACTGGTAAAAAACCCATTGCTGCGCTATAAAAAAACGCATGTTATGGTACATACATTCATCAATGCATGTAAGTCTTGATACTTTAAAAAACCAACGCCATGGCACGAAAAACCAAACAGCAGGCCCAGGAGACCCGGCAGCAGATCCTTGACGCTGCCATACGTGAGTTTTCCGTACGCGGCGTTGCTGCCACCTCACTAAACGATATCGCCAAAGCCGCCGGGGTTACCCGCGGGGCCATTTACTGGCATTTTAAGAACAAAACTGACATTTTCCACGCCGTCTGGGCGTTTATGGAGTCCAGGATCAGTGAGCTTGAGCTAGAGTATCAGACAAAGTTTCCGGATGATCCACTGCGTATATTACGTGAGCTCCTAATTTTTATTTTGGTCGCGACGGTGGTGGATCCGCAGCGGCGGGCGATGATGGAAATTCTGTACCATAAGTGCGAGTTCGTCGGCGAGATGCGGGCGCTGGGGGAACGGCGTAAACTGATGTACCTGGAGAGCTACGCGCGCATCGAGCGGGTGCTGCAGCACTGTGTCTTCCGGGAGCAGCTGCCGGCGAATCTGGATACGCTGCGCAGCGCCATCGCCCTGCGCAGCTATATTACCGGTATCATGGAGAGCTGGCTGTTTACCCCGGACCGCTTCGATCTGCAGCAGCAGGCGATACCGCTGGTGGATAACGTGATTGCCATGCTGCGGCACAGTCCGTTTTTGCGCCGTGACGCGGTATGCGCCCCCAATGATACCTCTGTATGGGGAAGCGGTTTCCCACCCACCGTAAATTGTGTTGATAAAGACGAGTAGATAACAATGCAAAAAATTGTCGTGATTGCCAATGGGGCCGGTTATGGCCATGAATCCCTGTTCAACGCGCTGCGCCTGGCGCTGGCGATGAAGGAGCAGGCGGCGGATATCGATCTGAAGCTTTTTCTGATGTCGGACGCCGTGACGGCGGCGCTGCCGGGGCAGAAGCCCCACGAAGGCTACAGCCTGCAGCAGATGCTGGAGATCCTGTGCGCGCAGCGCACGCCCATTCTGCTGTGTAAGACCTGCGCCGACGCCCGCGGCATTGCGTCGCTTCCGCTGATTGAGGGGGTGGCTATCGGTACGCTGACCGAGCTGGCCACCTGGACGCTGGCCGCCGATAAGGTCTTGACGTTCTAAGGCGTACGCCGCCGTTCATCTGGCGACGGTGGACGCGTGACCGCCCGGCGTGGGGCTACGACGCCGGGCAATTTTCTCCGATTGCGCCTATTCTTGCTATTACAGCTTCATGTTACTCTAGGCCGCTTTTTGCGATGGGACGCTGACAAGCGTCGCGCGGAATCGAGCCCAAGAAACCTATTCTTCCTTTATTGATAAAGTCTGCTTAATTTAACTATGACTCACGGCGTGTTATTACGGCCAGGCAAGGGTGTCGCCCTTTGGCGCGTTATTATTGTCACTCTGCTGTTTTCCCTGCTCTTTTGCAGCGCCTTTGCACGGGCGCAGAGCGGCGATATCGATTCGCGCAACGAGGTGCAGAATCAGATCGATGCCCTGAACCGGCAGAAGAGCCTGTCGGCCAGCGATAAGCTGGTGCTGCAGGATCTCAACCAAACCCTTGAATATCTGGATGGCATCGAGCGCTACCGTAAAGAGAGCCTGCAGCTGAAGCAGCAGGTGCAGCAGGCGCCGGGGAAACTGAACCAGGCGCTGGCCGGGCTAGAGGCGCTGCAGCGCAGCAGCGATGCGGCAGACGAGGCTAACTTTTCAGCCATGGGCACCCGCCAGCTGCAGAACCAGTGGGATGATACCCTGGCCGAGCTGAAGCAGGCGCAGGACGATCTGGCCTCCTACAGCAGCCAGCTGATCGCCCTGCAGACCCAGCCGGAGCGCGCCCAGGCCTCCATGATGGCCAGTTCTCAACAAATTCAGCAGATCCGGAATACCCTGGCCGAAGGCACCCAGCTGCGCGCCAGCCAGCGTAACATGCTGAATACGGAGCTGGCGATGTTGAACCAGTCCCTGGATTATCAGCAGCAGAGCCTCGCGGACAACACCACCCTGCAGGATGTACTGCAAAAGCAGCGCGACTATGCCAGCGCCCGGATCACCAAGCTGGAGCGCAGCGTACAGCTGATTCGCCAGGCCGGCTATAGCAAGCAGCTGATTCAGTCCGAAAAAACGGCCAGAGAGGCGATCAATCCCGACGATGCGGCCCAGGACTTTAACCATAATCCGCTGATAGCCAAAGAGCTGGAGATAAACCGCGCGCTGAGCCAGCGGCTGATCGACGCCACGGAAAAGACCAATGCGCTGGTGCAGGAGAATATCCGGGTTAAAAACTGGCTTGACCGTTCACTGCAGGCCGAGCGCAATCTGAAAGAGCAGATCTCGGTACTGAAGGGCAGCCTGCTGCTGTCGCGTATTCTCTACCAGCAGCAGCAGAAGCTGCCGACGGAAAAGCTGAGCAACGATGTGGCGGCGCAGGTGGCCGATCTGCGCGTGGCCCAGTTTGATATCAACGCCCAGCGCGATGCCCTGAGCCAAAGCAGCGACTATGTGGCGGCGCTGCAGGCCGACAGCAAAGAGAAGCTGAGCGATGAGGCGGTCGCGGCGCTGGAGGATCTGGTTGATACGCGCCGTGACCTGCTGGATAAGCTGAACAAACAGCTGGGCAGTGAGCTGACGCTGGCCATCAGCCTGCAGATCAATCAGCAGCAGCTGCGCAATGTGAATGATTACCTGCAGCACACCCTGACCCAGCAAATCTTCTGGGTCAGCAGCAACAAGCCGATGAATCTGTCCTGGTTTATCGGACTGCCCGGGGCGCTGCACACCCAAGCGACGAACCTGCACATTGACTTCAAGCCGGCGCAGCTGCTGGAGGGCTTTATCAGCTCGCTGTACCTGTTCATCCCCCTGCTGATCGGCACCGGGCTGCTGCTGTGGCGCCGTCGCGCCATCAACGCCCGGCTGGATAAGCTGGGCGATGAGGTGGGGCAGCTGAAGCGAGACGGACAGCTGCATACGCCGGAGGCCATCCTGCTGAATATCCTGCGCGGGCTGCCGGGGACGCTGCTGCTGCTGGCCGTCGGGGTGATGTTCTACCATACCGAAACCCAGATAGGCGGTCTGCTGTGGGTGATGTCTCTGCGCTTCGCGCTGTTTTGGCTGATCATCAGCACCACCTATCGCCTCATTTCGCCGGGGGGGGTCTCCGAGCGTCACTTTAATGTACCGCCGCTGGTCTGCGCCCACTACCGTCGCATGGTGCGGCGCCTGGGCTTTACCCTGATCCCGCTGATGGTGTGGTGCGTGATCGGGGAGAAGTCACCGCTGCAGCTGAACGAAGACGTGATCGGGCAGGTGGTGATTCTGATCACCCTGGCGCTGCTGACGGTGTTTGTCTTTCCGCTGTGCCGCGATGCCTGGCGGGAGAAAAACTCCCACAGCGTACGGCTGGTGCTGGTGACCCTGCTGGCGATCGCGCCGCTGATCCTGATGATCCTGACGGCCTGCGGCTATTTCTATACCGCTCTGCGCCTGGGGACCCGCTGGATCGAGAGCCTGTACCTGATGCTGCTGTGGGCCGTGGTCTACTCCACGGTACTGCGCGGCCTGAGCGTGGCGGCCCGCCGTCTGGCCTATCGCCGCGCGCTGGCGCGCCGTCAGCAGAACGCCGCCGGCGCCTCGCGCGAAGGGGCGGAGGGGCTGGAGGCGATCGAGGAGCCGCCCCTGGCTATCGATCAGATCAATACCCAGTCCCTGCGTCTGACCACGATGGTGCTGTTTTTGATCTTTGGCTGCGTGCTGTACTGGATTTGGGCCGATCTGTTCACGGTGATCTCCTATCTCGACAGCATTACCCTGTGGCACTACAACAGCGGCAGCGGCGCCAGCCAGATAACCCAGGCGGTGACGCTGGGCAACCTGCTGTTTGCCATGATGACGGTGGTGGTGGCCTATATCATGATGCGCAACCTGCCCGGCCTGCTGGAGGTGCTGGTACTGTCGCGTCTGCAGCTGCGTCAGGGGGCGTCCTATGCGATCACCACCATCCTGACCTATGCGATTATCAGCGTCGGGGTGATTATCTTCTTCGGCTCGCTGGGCATCTCCTGGGATAAGCTGCAGTGGATGGCCGCCGCGCTGTCGGTGGGCCTCGGCTTTGGCCTGAACGAGATCTTCGGTAACTTCATCGCCGGCCTGATCATCCTGTTTGAGCGACCGGTGCGCATCGGTGACACCATCACCATCGGCTCCTATTCCGGCTCGGTGAATAAGATCCGTATCCGCGCGACGACCATTACCGACTTCGATCGCAAAGAGGTGATCATTCCCAACAAGGCCTTTGTGACCGAGCGGCTGATTAACTGGTCGCTGACGGATACGGTGACCCGGGTGCTGATCAAGGTCGGCGTAGCCTACGGTTCGGATCTGGATAAAGTGCGGGAGATCCTGCTGCAGGCGGCGAGTGAGAACCCGCGGGTGATGGTGGAGCCGGAGCCGCAGGTCTTCTTCCTGGCCTTTGGCGCCAGCACGCTGGACCATGAGATGCGGCTGTACGTGCGTGAGCTGCGCGATCGCAGCTATGTGGTGGATGAGCTGAACCGGCGCATCGATCAGCTGTGCCGAGAGAACGATATCAACATCGCCTTTAACCAGCTGGAGGTGTACCTGCATAACCCGCAGGGCAATGAGGTACAAGAGGTGAAGCGTACGCTAACGGATCTGCCGCCTGACTCGCCGAGGGTCTGATGGACGGTTGGGCGGCGGGCGCTCTGCGCCGCCGCCGCTATTCGCTGTGGGCAGGGCTGGCCTGAGCCAGCTTTTGCCGGTAGTCGCGCAGGACGATCTCCAGCGCCGCCAGCGCGGTATGCGCGGGGACGGCGTTACTCTCCAGCAGGTAAATCAAATCGACGGCCAGCTTGACCTCGTCGCTCGCTTGCTCCAGTGACATGGGGCTCCCTATGATCGGATCTTACGGTAAATAAACAGCACCAGCATCGCACCGATGACCGAAACTATCAGGCTTTTTAGATTGAAGCCCGCGGTGATATTCATATGAAATAGCAGGTTGCCGAGATAGCCGCCGAGTAGGGCGCCGACGATGCCCAGCGCCACGGTCATGATAACGCCCCCGCCATCCTGGCCCGGCATCAGCCACTTCGCCAGTATCCCGACGATAAGCCCCAGTACAATCCACGCGATGATGCCCATGGCGAACGCTCCAGCATAGGTGATGGGCCGAACCCCTGTGCGGCCACCTTACTCCAGTATAGATAAGGCATCGGCGCTCAGCGAAATCCGTTTTCACGGCGTTCGATCTGTTTTTCTATCCGCCGCAGCGCCTGGCGGCAGCGCTGCAGTCGTCCCTCCATGGCGGCCAGCTCGCGCTGGATCTGCTGCTGCTGGGCCAGGGTCTGGCAGGCCGCCAGGCGCAGCTCACGCTCACGCACCATGGTGTGCAGACGCCGCTCATAGTCCTGGTGGCGCGCCAGCTCTTGGTACAGATCGCCTGCGCTCTCCGCCCGCTGCGGCTCTTGTCGTCGCAGCGTCTGGGTGGCCTGCTCGCGCTGCAGGGCGGCCATCTGCGCCAGCAGACGCTCGGCGAGAAAGGCGACCTGCTGGCGCTGCCCGGCGCCGACGGCGCGCTGCAGGGCGGTGAAGTTATCCCGGGTCTCCTGCAGATAGTCCTTCAGCCGGGTGCCGTGGGTCATGAACAGCGCCCGATCGAAGCGTGAGCGGGCGGCGGGCTGTTCGGCCAGCGGCGCCAGCGCCTGCGCCAGCCGCTGCAGGCGCTGTTCGAGCTGGTTGAGCATCTGTTGACTCGACATAACCTACCTTTAAATGATAGTAACCATAGCGCATGGTACTGGAGCGGCAGGGAGCGGAGCAAGCCAGAGAATGAAACGCATGATAGTAATGGCGCTGGGCTGGATAGCTTTTGCCCTGGGATGTCTGGGCGTCGTGCTGCCGCTGCTGCCGACGACCCCCTTTCTGCTGCTGGCGGCGGCCTGTTTTGCCCGTTCGTCGCCGCGTTTTCATCACTGGCTGCTGTACCGCGCCTGGTGCGGCGCCTACCTACGTCACTGGCAACAGCACCGTGGCCTACCGCCGGGCGCGCGCGGCCGCGCGGCGATCCTGCTGCTGGCGAGCTTTTCTCTCTCTCTGTGGCTGGTGGAGAGCAGCTGGCTGCGCCTGCTGCTGTTGGCGCTGTTGGCCGCGCTGCTGCTGCTGCTGTGGCGCCTGCCGGTTATTGACGTACCGCAAGAAAAAATCCCTTAATCCGGCGATGTCGGTTGCAATTTCCCGGCGGTTTGCATAGATTTGAGCGTTTTCGTGCGCGGGTTACCTCCCTGTTCCGAGGGCGACGGCGATTTATGCCGAGCCATGTTTGGGGGGATTGTAGGTGGCTTGCGTTAGCCCGGACCCGGTGTTTATCAGGCAACAAGTTATGACCGCTACAGCACAACAACTCGAATTTCTTAAACAAAGCATCAAGACCATCCCTGACTACCCTAAGCCAGGTATCCTTTTCCGTGACGTGACCAGTCTGCTGGAAAAGCCCGACGCCTATGCTCTGAGTATCGAGCTGCTGGCGGCGCGCTACCGTGCTGCTGGGATCACCAAGGTGGTGGGAACGGAAGCGCGTGGCTTCCTGTTCGGCGCTCCGGTGGCGCTGGCGCTGGGCGTGGGCTTTGTGCCGGTGCGTAAGCCGGGCAAACTGCCGCGGGCGACGCTGGCGGAAAGCTATGCGCTGGAGTACGGCACCGATACGCTGGAGATCCATCAGGACGCTATCGACGCGACCGATCGCGTGCTGATGGTGGACGATCTGCTGGCGACCGGCGGCACCATCGAGGCGACGACCCGCCTGATCCGTCGACTGGGCGGCGTGGTGCACGACGCCGCGTTTATCATCGACCTGCCTGCGCTGGGCGGTGAGGCGCGCCTGGAAGCGATGAACATTAACTGCTACAGCCTGGTCTCCTTCGACGGACATTAATTTGTCACGCGCGTCGTACGCTCTCTCTCCGGGCCACCGCCAGTGCGGTGGCCCGGCTGTTTTTGCCGCCGTCCGGCGGCGGAATAAAGTGATGGGCATTGCGACAACTACTGTTACAATGATCAGATGATCGGGGCCGGCGGGCGCCAGTGCTCGCCCCGCGCCATCAGTCTGACGCCGCTGGCCGTCTGTGGGACGGTCGGCGAATCTTCTTATTCTATCAGCGACGAATCATCAATGAGCTACCAGGTTCTCGCCCGCAAGTGGCGTCCACAAACCTTTGCTGACGTCGTGGGTCAGGAGCATGTCCTGACGGCACTGGCAAACGGGCTCTCTCTGGGCCGTATTCACCATGCCTATCTGTTTTCCGGTACCCGCGGGGTCGGCAAGACCAGTATCGCCCGTCTGTTGGCCAAGGGGCTGAACTGTGAAACCGGGATCACCGCCACGCCGTGCGGCGTCTGCGACAACTGTCGAGAGATCGAGCAGGGGCGCTTTGTCGACCTGCTGGAGATCGATGCCGCCTCGCGAACCAAGGTCGAAGACACGCGTGACCTGCTGGATAACGTGCAGTATGCCCCGGCGCGCGGTCGGTTCAAGGTCTACCTGATCGACGAAGTCCACATGCTGTCGCGCCACAGCTTCAACGCGCTGTTGAAAACGCTGGAGGAGCCGCCGCCGCACGTCAAGTTTCTGCTGGCCACCACCGATCCGCAGAAGCTGCCGGTCACCATCCTGTCGCGCTGTCTGCAGTTTCACCTGCGTGCGCTGGATCATGAGCAGATCCGGGCGCAGCTGGAGAAAATCGCCCATGCCGAGGCCCTGACGGCGGAGCCGCGGGCGCTACAGCTGCTGGCGCGCGCCGCCGAAGGCAGCATGCGTGACGCTCTGAGCCTGACGGATCAGGCGATCGCCATGGGGCAGGGGCAGATTACCGCCGACGCCGTTAGCCAGATGCTGGGAACGCTGGACGATGAGCAGCCCCTGGCGCTGATCGAGGCGCTGACCGCGGCGGATGGCACGCTGGTGATGGCGCGGGTAGAGCAGGCCGCCGGGCGCGGTGTGGACTGGGAAAACCTGCTGGTCGAGATGCTGGCGCTGCTGCACCGGGTGGCGATGCTACAGCTGCTGCCCAGCGCGCTGGACAGCCAGTTCGCGGCGGTAGAGCCGCGTCTGCGTGAGCTGGCGCGGATGCTGCCGCCGGCGGATCTGCAGCTGTTTTATCAAATTCTTCTCAACGGCCGTAAAGAGCTGGCCTTTGCGCCGGACCGGCGCATGGGGGTTGAAATGACCCTGCTGCGCGCGCTGGCCTTTCACCCTAAGGCGGTGATTGCCGAGCCGAGCCCCGCGCCGTCAGCGGCGCAGGGCGGCGATATCCCGGCCGTCCCGGCCACGGTAGCTCAGCGCGTCGCCCCGCCGTCGCCGGCCACGGTGCCGCCGACGGTGAGCGCCCCGCCGCAGGCGGCGAGCGCCGTGCCGGAGAGTACCGCGCAGCTATTACAGGCCCGCTCGCGCCTGCGGCAAAAGGCCGCCGGAGGGAGTGAGCCAAAAAAGAGTGAGCCGGCGGCGCCGCAGCGTGCGCAGCCGGCATCTTCAGCGCTGGAGCGTCTGGCCAGCATAAGCGAGCGGGGCCAGCAGAAGATCGCCTCGGCGGAGCAGGAGCAGGCGTCGACGCGCAAAGAGGCCTATCGCTGGAAGGCGCAGAACCGTCCGGTAGAGGAAAAGGCACCCAAGACGACCCCCAAGGCGCTGCGCAGCGCGCTGGAGCATGAGAAAACGCCGGAGCTGGCGGCGCACCTGGCGCAGGAGTCGCTGACGCGGGATGCGTGGGCCCAAGAGCTGAGTCAGCTGCGGCTGCCAAAGCTGGTGCAGCAGCTGGCGCTGAATGCGTTTCGTGAGCCTGCGCCGGAGGGAAGCGTGCTTCTGCATTTACGTTCGGCCCAGCGTCATTTAAACTCCGCCTCTGCGCGGCAAACGCTGGAGCAGGCCCTGAGCGACCACTATGGGCATCCGGTGGCGCTGAGCATTGTCGAGGATGACGATCCCCAACGGCGCACGCCGCTGGAGTGGCGCCAGGCTATCTATGAAGAGAGGCTGGCGCAGGCCCGCGCATCGATTGCAGCGGATGGCAATATCCAGACCCTGCGGCGTCTGTTCGATGCCGAGCTGGATGAAGAGAGCATCCGCCCCGTTTAACCGCTGTGCCGCTGCGGCACGGCCCTACGAAAAGAGAGAACGCTATGTTTGGTAAAGGCGGACTGGGCAACCTGATGAAGCAGGCCCAGCAGATGCAGGAAAAAATGCAGAAGATGCAGGAAGAGATCGCCCTGGTCGAAGTGACCGGTGAATCCGGCGCGGGGATGGTGAAAGTCACCATTAACGGCGCGCATAACTGCCGTCGCGTGGAGATCGATCCCAGCCTGATGGAAGACGATAAAGAGATGCTGGAAGATCTGATCGCCGCCGCATTTAACGATGCCGCCCGTCGCATCGACAGCGAGCAGAAAGAGCGTATGGCCTCTGTTTCTTCCGGTATGCAGCTGCCGCCGGGCTTCAAGATGCCGTTCTGATGCAGACCAGCCCGCTTCTTGAATCCCTGATGGAGGCGCTGCGCTGTTTGCCCGGCGTCGGCCCCAAGTCGGCCCAGCGCATGGCGTTTCACCTGCTGCAGCGCGATCGCAGCGGGGGAATGCGCCTGGCGCAGGCGCTGACGCGCGCGATGTCGGAGATCGGCCACTGTCGAGACTGTCGCACCTTCACCGAGCAGGAGGTCTGTACTATCTGCACCAACGCGCGTCGGCGTGAGAATGGGCAGATCTGCGTGGTGGAGAGCCCGGCGGATATTCATGCCATTGAGCAGACTGGACAGTACTCCGGGCGCTATTTCGTGCTGATGGGGCACCTCTCTCCGCTGGACGGCATAGGTCCACAGGATATTGGTCTGGACAGGCTGGAGGCGCGGCTGGGCCAAGAGACGCTCAGCGAAGTGATCCTCGCCACCAACCCGACGGTCGAGGGCGAGGCGACCGCCAACTACATCGCGGAGATGTGTGCGGCGCACGGCGTGCTGGCCAGCCGTATCGCCCACGGCGTGCCGGTGGGGGGCGAGCTGGAGATGGTCGATGGCACCACCCTGTCTCACTCGTTGGCCGGGCGTCACCCGGTGACGCGCTGATCCGCTGACGTCGCCAGGGGATACGCCGCCCGGCGTATCCCTACCATTTTATCCACCCGAGCGATTCCCTCGACGCCGCCTTTACCGCCTCTATCACCTGTTATCTGTTTTTTTTGCCCTTGAAAAGCGAATTCGCGGTCCCCATCTGTAACGCTATAACCCATTTTATCTGCGTGTTATCGATGAGAGGTAAAAGCGAATAATGAAAGGCCAAGAAACCCGTGGCTTCCAGTCAGAGGTGAAACAGCTTCTGCACCTGATGATCCACTCACTCTATTCCAATAAAGAGATCTTCCTGCGTGAGCTTATCTCCAACGCGTCCGATGCCGCTGACAAACTGCGCTTCCGCGCGCTGTCCAACCCGGATCTGTATCAGGGCGACGGTGAGCTGCGCGTGCGCATCAGCGTGGATCGCGACAACCGCACCCTGACGCTGAGCGATAATGGTATCGGTATGACGCGCGATGAGGTGATCGAGAACCTCGGCACCATCGCGAAGTCCGGTACCAAAGCCTTCCTGGAGTCCATGGGCTCCGATCAGGCGAAAGACAGCCAGCTTATCGGGCAGTTTGGCGTGGGCTTCTACTCCGCCTTTATCGTGGCGGATAAGGTCACCGTCCGTACCCGCGCCGCCGGCGCCAGCGCCGATCAGGGGGTATTCTGGGAGTCAACCGGTGAAGGTGACTACACCATCGCCGATATCGAGAAAGCCGATCGCGGCACCGAGATCACCCTGCATCTGCGCGAGGGCGAGGATGACTTCCTGGATGACTGGCGCCTGCGTAACATTATCGGTAAGTACTCCGATCACATCGCTCTGCCTGTCGAGATCCTCACCAGCGAGGAGGGCGAAGAGGGTAAAGAGGGCGAGAAGAAGTGGGAGAAGATCAACAAGGCTCAGGCGCTGTGGACCCGCAATAAAGCGGATATCAGCGACGAAGAGTATAACGAGTTCTATAAACACATCGCCCATGACTTCAGCGATCCGCTGGCCTGGAGCCATAACCGGGTAGAGGGCAAGCAGGAGTACACCAGCCTGCTCTATATCCCGTCCAAGGCGCCATGGGACCTGTTTAACCGCGACCATCAGCACGGCCTGAAGCTGTATGTCCAGCGCGTGTTCATCATGGACGACGCCGAGCAGTTTATGCCGAACTACCTGCGCTTTGTGCGCGGTCTGGTGGACTCTAACGATCTGCCGCTCAACGTATCGCGTGAGCTGCTGCAGGATAGCCGCGTCACCCAGAATCTGCGCTCCGCGCTGACCAAGCGCGTGCTGCAGATGCTGGAAAAACTGGCCAAGGATGATGCCGAAGCCTATCAGACCTTCTGGCAGCAGTTTGGCCTGGTGCTGAAAGAGGGGCCGGCGGAGGACTTCGCCAACCGTGAAGCGATCGCCAAGCTGCTGCGCTTCGCCTCTACCCATAACGACAGCGCGCTGCAAAACGTGTCGCTGGACGACTACATTGGGCGGATGAAGGAAGGGCAGGAGAAGATTTACTACATCACCGCCGACAGCTATGCCGCCGCCGCCAGCAGCCCGCATCTGGAGCTGCTGCGTAAGAAGGGCATCGAGGTTCTGCTGCTCTCCGAGCGCATCGATGAGTGGATGATGAGCTACCTGACCGAGTACGATGCCAAGTTCTTCCAGTCCGTCAGCAAGAAGGATGAGACGCTGGAGAAACTGGCCGACGAGGGGGACAGCGATGCGCAGAAAGAGGCGGATAAAGCGCTGGAGCCTTTCGTTGAGCGGGTGAAAACCCTGCTGGGCGAGCGCGTCAAGGAGGTGCGTCTGACGCATCGTCTGACCGATACGCCGGCGGTGGTCAGCACCGACGGCGACGAGATGACGACCCAGATGGCCAAGCTGTTTGCCGCCGCGGGACAGCAGGCGCCGGAAGTGAAGTATATCTTCGAACTCAATCCGGAGCATGCGCTGGTGCAGCGCGCCGCGGAGCAGCAGGATGATGGGCGCTTTGCCCAGTGGATCGAACTGCTGCTGGATCAGGCTCTGCTCGCCGAGCGCGGCAGCCTGGAAGATCCTAACCAGTTCATCAAGCGTATCAACGCGCTGCTGCTGGCCTGATCGTCAGCCATCGCGCATAAGGGCGGCCCACGGGCCGCCCTTTCTTTTTGGGGGCCCGCCCGGAGGCGACTGCGATTTTTTTACCGGCAATTGCGCCCGAACGACCAGTTTCACGTTTCAGCCGTATGCCGTTGCCTTGAGCCGGTGCCCGTTATAATGGTAAGGTTTAGCGTTTTTTAAATCTTAGGCAATAATTTGAGGGGAATTACGCGATGCGTATCATTCTGCTGGGCGCTCCGGGCGCCGGTAAGGGCACACAGGCACAGTTTATCATGGAGAAATACGGCATTCCGCAGATCTCCACCGGTGACATGCTGCGCGCTGCGGTGAAGGCAGGCAGTGAGCTGGGCAAACAGGCGAAGGCGATTATGGACGCCGGTAAGCTGGTGACCGATGAGCTGGTTATCGCGCTGGTCAAAGAGCGTATCGCTCAGGAAGATTGCCGCAACGGTTTTCTGCTCGATGGTTTCCCGCGCACCATTCCGCAGGCGGACGCCATGAAAGAGGCCGGCATCAACGTAGATTACGTGCTGGAGTTTGCCGTACCGGACGAACTGATCGTCGACCGCATCATTGGCCGTCGCGTGCACCCGGGCTCCGGGCGTGTTTATCACGTTAAGTTCAACCCGCCGCAGGTTGAGGGCAAGGATGACGTGACCGGTGAAGATCTGATGACCCGTAAGGACGATCAGGAAGAGACCGTGCGTAAGCGTCTGGTGGAATACCATCAGCAGACCGCACCGCTGATTGGCTACTATGGCCAGGAAGCGCAGGCGGGCAATACTCGCTATGTGAAGATCGATGGCACCCAGAGCGTCGATCGCGTGCGCGCCGAGCTGGAAAGCGTACTGGGCTAATATCGCCGAAGCGACGCGATGAAGCGGCCTATGGGCCGCTTTTTTGTCGCCGTTATCGGGGCGCTTGGCCGATGCCAGCGATTGGTGGGACGCCGTCGTTTATCCTTTACAATAGGGGTAAGCGAGTGAGGGAGCGAAGAGATGATGGCAGAAAAACATGGGGTACTGCTGGTGAATCTGGGCACACCGTCGGCGGCAACGCCTGCGGCGGTCAAGGCCTATCTGGCGGAGTTTCTTAGCGATCGGCGGGTGGTGGATCTGCCGTCCTGGCAGTGGCAGCCGCTGCTGCGTGGGCTTATCCTGCCGCGCCGGGCGCCGCGGGTTGCCCGTCTGTATCAGTCTATCTGGACGGCGCAGGGGTCGCCGCTGCTGTACTATAGCCAGCGCCTGTGCGACGGGCTGCAGGCGCGTCTGGGCGAGGCGATCCCGGTCGCGCTGGGCATGAGCTACGGGGAGCCGTCGCTGGACCGCGCGCTGTCCACGCTGTCTGCGGCGGGGGTGACCCAGCTGACGGTGGTTCCGCTGTATCCGCAGTACTCCTGTTCGACCAGCGCCGCGGTGTTTGACGGCGTGGCGGCCTGGCTGGCGCGCCAGCGACGGATACCGGCGCTGCGCTTTGTGCGCGACTATGCGCAGCACCCGGCCTACATTGCCGCGCTGTGCCAGCGCATCCGCCGCAGTATCGCCGAACACGGGCAGCCCGATACGCTGTTGTTCTCCTACCACGGCATTCCGCAGCGCTATGCCGATGAGGGCGATGACTATCCGCAGCGCTGTCTGGCGACCACGCAGGCGGTGGTTCAGGCGCTGGGGCTGACGCCGTCCCAGTATGCCGTCAGCTTCCAGTCGCGCTTTGGCCGGGAGCCTTGGCTGACGCCCTATACCGATGAGACCGTGGTCGCTCTGGCCGCCGGTGGTACGCGTCATCTGCAGGTGATTTGTCCCGGCTTCGCCGCCGACTGCCTGGAGACGCTGGAGGAGATCGCGGTACAGAATCGCGAGGCCTTTTTGGCCGCCGGCGGCCGCCATTTTGTCTATATCCCGGCGCTAAACGATGACGACATGCAGATAACGCTGCTGCAGCAGCTGGTCGCGGTACCCGCCGCGTAGGATGCCCGCTGACGCGGCCGGGGGGAGTGTGCTATTCTAGCCCGCTCCCTTTTCTTTTTGCCGATAACACAGATGAAATTCCCCGGTCAACGCAAGTCCAAACACTATTTCCCGGTTAATGCCCGCGATCCGCTGCTGCAAAAGACGCAGCATAATGAAATTGATAAAGCCTACGTCGTGGGTATCGATCAGACGCTGGTGGATATTGAGGCCAAGGTGGATGAGGCGTTTATCGCCCGCTACGGCCTGAGCCAAGGGCACTCGCTGGTGATCGAGGATGATGTCGCCGAAGCGCTGTACCAGGAGCTGTGTGACAGTAAGCTGATTACCCATGAGTTTGCCGGGGGCACGATCGGCAATACCCTGCACAACTACTCCGTGCTGGCCGACGATCGCTCGGTTCTGCTGGGGGTGATGTGCGAAAACGTCAAAATCGGCAGCTATGCCTACCGCTATCTGTGTAACACCTCAAGCCGCACCGATCTGGACCATTTGCAGGGCGTCGATGGCCCTATCGGGCGCTGTTTTACCCTGATCACCGATAACGGCGAACGCACCTTTGCCATTAGCCCGGGCATGATGAACCAGCTGCGCCCGGAAAGCATTCCCGAGGCGGTGATCGCCGGTGCCTCGGCGCTGGTGCTGACGGCCTATCTGGTGCGCTGTAAGCCGGGCGAGCCGATGCGCGATGCGACCATGCAGGCGATCGCCTATGCCAAAAAGCACCACGTTCCGGTGGTGCTGACCCTGGGCACCAAGTATGTGATCGCCGACGATCCGCAGTTCTGGCGCGATTTCCTGCGCGATCACGTCACCATTGTGGCGATGAACGAAGAAGAGGCTCAGGAGCTGACCGGGCTGTCCGATCCGCTGGCGGCCTCGGACAGGGCGCTGGAGTGGGTGGATCTGGTGCTGTGCACCGCCGGGCCGGTCGGCCTGTATATGGCGGGCTATACCGAAGATGACGGCAAGCGCAAAACCCAGCATCCGCTGCTGCCGGGGGTGATCCCTGAGTTCAACCTGTACGAGTTTAGCCGGGCGATGCGTCGCGCCATGTGCGACGCGCCGTGCCGGATCTACTCGCATATTGCGCCCTATATGGGGGGCCCGGAGAAGATCATGAACACCAACGGCGCCGGAGATGGCGCGCTCTCTGCGCTGCTGCATGATATCGCGGCCAATGAGTTTCACCGTACCAATGTGCCTAACTCCAGTAAGCATCAGCGTAGCTATCTGACTTACTCCTCCCTGGCGCAGGTGTGCAAATATGCTAACCGCGTCAGCTATCAGGTGCTCAACCAGCACTCGCCGCGTCTGACCCGCGGTCTGCCCGAGCGGGAAGACAGCCTGGAAGAGTCCTACTGGGAGCGCTGAATAGTGTCTCTGCCCGTGGGCAGGTGAGATGATCTTACGGAGATACGCCGGCGCAGCGCCGGCGTTTTCTTTTCTCGCGCTCGGCGTTATCTGCGCGGAGTCGGTGGCTAAAGAGGGCGAAAAGGCTAGAAACGATCTCATTTCCCCTAAGCGGAATACCCCTTTTCACTTTCCGCAACCATGATCAAAGAGCAATTTTCTTGATTATTGGTAATGTCATACAAATAAAAAATATGATGTAAAACAATGAATTGATTTCTTTTTTGCATTTGATCAAAATCTATTAAATTTAACTATCTTTAAAATTAATCAATTATTTGTTTTTTATCAGTTTTATTGATTTTACTGTTTCTCGTCGGACAATTAATCTTTGCGCAAGTTTTTACATTAATAAAATAAATATCCTTGCTGTAATATCAGTGAGTGGATATATGCCCTGACAATATATTCAATATTGCGATTCGCATTGCGCCATATTAATAGCGCAGTGCCAATTTTTGCTATTTTAAATAAATCCTTTACCTCGATTGGATTTATGTATTTCGGCATAAATCCATCATTTTATGCGCTGTCGGGAATAAAGATTTTTCTCGTCGGCTCTCTACGCGAAATATATTCGCAGCCTCGTTCCGCGCCAACCTAGCGGTCGGATATTTTTAATTGATAAACGGAGTTATGATAATGAAGAAAATTTTACTGCCTGTTATGGCTCTGGCCGCCGCCGCTGTGAGTGGTCAGGCAAGCGCAGCTAACGGTAAAGTTGAGTTTACGGGTGAAATCGTTAACTCCACCTGCCAGGTAAGCAGCGACTCTCAAAATATCAACGTGTATTTGGGTAAATATCCGACCTCTGCATTTAAAGCGGTTGGCGATAAGTCCGCATCCAAGGCTTTCCAGATCAACCTGGAGCAGTGTGAGCCGGGGAGCTACACCGTACGTTTCGATGGCAATACCGTTGCCGGTCATCCTGACCTGCTGGCCGTCTCCAGCAGCGGTGCCACCGCGGCGGCGAAAGGCGTGGGTATCGAAATTACGGACGTTAACGGCAAGCCGTTCCCGATCGCCGATCAGAGCCAGGGCGATGTGCCCACGGTGACGGTTGTTAGCGATAAGAAGGCGATATTTAACCTGCAGGCGCGCTATCGCTCTTACGCCAACACGGTTACAGCCGGTCTGGCCAACGCGACCAGCCCGTTCACCATCGAATATAAATAATTATTCGTCGGAATATTCGGCCAGGGACGGTCCGTATAGAGGAATAAGATGAAAAGAATCGTTGCCGCATTATTACTGGTGAGCGCATTTGCTGCCCACGCAGGAATTCAGGTTGATGCTACGCGCGTTATTTATAACGGCGATGAAAAGTCAGCGTCACTGCCTATCCACAATGACAGCGCGGATGCCTATATGGTGCAGACCTGGCTGGATAAAGGGGATAGCACCAAGGTAGAGAATAAGTTACCGATGGTTGTGGTGCCGCCGATTGTTAAGCTGGATGCGCAAAAATCGGCAATTTTACGCTTCATCTATTCTGGGCAGGGTTTTCCGCAGGATCAGGAAACGCTGCTGTGGGTCAACGTGCAGGAAATTCCGCCGACGCCCAAGCAAGAAAACGTATTACAGGTTGCCGTGCGCACGCGGATTAAGCTGTTTTATCGCCCGAGTTCGCTGCATACCACCCTGGATGAGCAGGTGCATAAGCTGCGCTGGCAGAAAGCGGGTAATCAATTGCTGGCCATCAACGACGGGCCGCTACACATCACCTTTGGCTCTGTACAGATGCAGGGCAGCAACGGCAAACCCATCGCGGTCGATGCCAACATGGTTGACCCCCACAGCCGCCTGGCGATCGCCATTCCGGCGGGGGCTCGCGTCGGCAATACAGTCTCCTTCAGCTACATCAATGACTTTGGAGGTCGGACTGAGGTTAAGGACGCGATAGTACACTGACGGAGAGAAGCGGGATGGCGCAACAACAACGGACAGTATCACTGAAGACAGAGCCGACACGCTGGATGTGCCTGGCGTTTGCCGCCGGTAGCCTGTCCCTGGGGTGCAGCGCATCGGCCTGGGCCGAGTTCAACATGTCATTCGTTCACGGCAGCGAAAACGTCAACGCCGCTCATGCGGTGGCCGAGGGCAACGCGCTGCCGCCCGGAGAGTATCCGTTCGCGATTTACCTGAACAAGCAGCAGGTCGACAACAAAGTCATCCGCTTCACGGCGAAAGAGGGCGCCGCCGCCCAGCCCTGTCTGACGGTGGAAGATCTGCTTAACTATGGGGTGAAACTGCCCGATACGCTCACGCCGGGCAGCTGCGTCGACGTGGCCGCCGCCGTCAATGGCGCGACGCTCTCCTTCGATCCGGCGGTGCAGCAGATAGACCTTTCTGTGCCGCAGGTCATGCTGGCGCAGCACGCGCGCGGCGCCATTCCGACGACCCTGTACGATCAGGGGATCAACGCCGCCTTTAGCAACTACAGCCTGAACTATAACCGTAACAGCAGCCAGCGCCAGAGCGGCCAAAACAGCGAATATACCTTTCTCTCCCTGAATAACGGTCTTAACCTGTGGAACTGGCGTCTGCGCAATAACATGACCATGAATAAAGTCAGCGGTCAGGCGGCACAGTGGGACAATATCGCGACCTGGGCGGAGACGGATATTGCGTCCTGGCGCAGTCGACTGCAGCTGGGGCAGGCCAGCACCAATAATACCGTTTTTAATAGCATTCAGTTTCGCGGTGCCCAGCTTTCCAGCGTGGATGACATGCTGCCCGAAAGCCTGCGCGGCTATGCGCCGGTGGTGCGCGGCGTCGCCGCCACCAACGCCCGCGTCGACATTCGTCAGAACGGCTACGTGGTGTACAGCACCAACGTGGCGCCGGGGCCCTTTGAGATCCGCGATATCTATCCGCACTCCAACAGCGGTGACCTGCAGGTAACGGTCAATGAGGCCGATGGTACGCGTAAGCACTTTACCGTTTCTTACTCCTCTATCGCCAACATGCTGCGCGAAGGGATCTGGAACTATCAGCTGACGGCGGGTCGCTACCAGAACGGCGATACCCGCTATACCCCTAACTTTATGCAGGGGACGCTGGCGCGCGGCATCGCCTATGGTCTGACGCCCTATGGCGGGCTGATCGTGGCGGATAACTACCGCGCCGCCGCGCTGGGCGTCGCTAAAAATATGGGGGAATGGGGCGCCATCTCCATCGATGGTTCCTATTCCGATACTACGCTGGCCAACGGCGAGCGCGCCCGCGGGCAGAGCTACCGCTTTCTCTATTCCAAGTCCCTGAACCAGATGGGCACCAACGTGCAGCTGGCAGGCTATCGCTATGCGACGTCGGGCTATTATGACTTTGCCGATGCGGTCGAGGAGCGCAGCCGCTGGCGGCAGGGGATATATGAGAACAACTACTATAATCCGGGCGATGAGCAGACCGGGATCCCCGATCTGGACGATCGCAACCAGCACCGCGTGTATACCTCGCGCTATGCCAACAAGCGCGAGCGCGTGGATGTCTCCATTAACCAGCAGCTGTGGCAGGGGGCGACGCTGTATGCCAACGTCAGTAGCCAGAGCTACTGGGGCGGCGGTGGTCGGGATCGTACCGTCCAGCTGGGCTACAACGACGCCTTTAAGCGCATTAGCTATGGCGTATACCTGCAGGATACGCGCAGCCAGTATGGCTACGCCGATCGCAGCATCAACCTGTCGGTGTCGATTCCGTTGAACTGGGGACGCGAAAACCACTCGGCCTCGCTGAACGTCAGCGGAACCCACAGCCGCCAGAGCGGAGATAGCTATAACACCGGTATCAGCGGAACGGCGCTGAGCGATCAGCGGCTGAGCTACGCCCTGAGCACCGGCCATACCGAGTCGGCGGGACAGAGCAGCGCGCTGAACCTGGGCTACCGCGGCGCCTATGGCAACCTGGACAGCAGCTATAGCTACAGCAACAGCTATAACCAGCTGGGGCTGGGGCTCTCCGGCGGCGTCTTGCTTCACTCTGGCGGCGTGACGCTGTCGCAGCCGCTGCAGAATACGGTGATTCTGGTCGAAGCGAAGCACGCCAGCGGCGTTCGCCTGGATAACCAGACCGGCGTGGCCATCGATCCCTTTGGCTATGCGGTCGTCCCCTCAGCGACGCCATACCGATTCAACGCGGTGGCGCTGCATACGCAGGACTTTGAGCCGGGCCTGGACGTGCCGGTGGCCAGCAAGCAGGTCGTGCCGACGGAGAAGGCGATCGTGAAGGTGCGCTTCGATACGTTTTACGGCGTGAGTCTGCTGATCCATAGCCACCTCAACGACGGCGGCTATCCGGCGGTCGGCGCCAGCGTCTTTAACCCGCAGGGGCGTAACAGCGGAACCGTGGGGCTTAACGGCGATCTGTATGTATCCGGGGCACAGCCGGGCGAGACGCTGACCCTGCGCTGGGGCAACCAGCCGGGCCAGCAGTGCACGCTGACGCTGCCGTCCGATCTGTCGATGCGGAACACCACGGCCGGCTACCAGGAACTCACTCTACCCTGTCAGACTCAATAAGGTGACGGATTAATGAAAAGCCTAAGTATAAAACAGGCGCTGGCATTCACGCTGCTACTGCTGCTGGGCCTTTGCGTCAGCCGCCAGGCGTCCGCGCTCTCCTGCCGAGAGGGCAGTAATGCAGGGAGCTGGTCGCCCATCGGGAGTATTTATCAGCGCATCGATATCGGGCGGCCGATTATCCTGTCCGCCGCCGACTTTACCGCCGGTAACCTGATTTGGCGTTCGCAGAACTTTACCACCACCTTTACCTGTTGGGATAACTGGAATACTGGAAGGGGAGAGCACGCCTACATTTACTGGAACCCGAAGGATGCGTTCGGGAGCCTGCACCGTTCGCTGTCGGTTGGGGTTTCGATCAACGGGATCGACTATGATGCGATTAACCTCAGACAGAGCGGCAGCCGGCCCAGTGGCCCCGATCTGGGTGAGGGGACCTCAAACAGCGGCGGCGGCGTCGCCAGACCGCGTACGGTCACCGTCAGCTATTCGGTGTACATCAAGGCCACCGGCATCACGCCGCCGGCGGGTAACTTCCCGGCGCTGGGGCTGCCGTCGCTGTTTCAAATTGACGGCGTGGGCGGCTTGGACGCGCGCCCCAACGGCAACTTTAACGCCTATATCTCCGGGCTGGATAAGATCCAGGTGATCCACTGCAACCCGCAGATCAGCGTGCTGGCGAATAACGGCAACAGTATCGACTTTGGTACGCTGAGCGCCGCCGGCGCGCGTCCGGGGGTTATCGCTCGCCAGATACCGTTCAGCATCAAGGCGACGCTGCGCGGCGGCGAGTGCGGCGGGCAGCAGCTACAGGCCAGCTTCAGCACCCTGAGGCCGGACGTCAGCGATCGATCGCTGATCCTGCCGGATACCAACCCCGGCGTGGGGATTTTCCTGACGAAGGCGGGCGATACCAGCGCTACGCCGATCCCGCTGCAGACCAATGTCGACTTCGGCGGTCGGCTGCAGGATAAGCAGAATGAGGTGAGCGAGAACTTTACCGCCAATCTGAAATGGCTGACTAATCGGCCGACGGCGGGGCGCTTCCATGCGACGGCCAACATCGACGTCACCTTTAAATAGCCGGGTGCGCCGCCCCGTGGGTGGGGCGCGAATCCGGGTCACCTCCGCGGCGGCTTTTTGGCCGTCGCCCGCCCGATCCTCTCCCCGTTTTAGCATGCGCTGCATGTAACTCTAGAGTCTTTAATGCATTGTTAGGTGAGTCACGTCACAATAAATGGCTGATTTACAACATAATCACCGCCTGATTCAGGGTAAGATAAGGGCGTTCGCCGCCGTGCCTCCCCCGTGGCTGACATGAGCGGCGCGTTATTGTGACAAGGAGAGAGGGCAATGAAATTTACCTATCGGGGTGCCGCCTGCGCGATCGCGCTAACGCTGGCGCTGACGCCAGGCTGGTCGCTGGCCTGGGAAAAAGATAAAACCTATAACCTGACCATTCTGCATACCAACGATCACCACGGCCACTTCTGGCAGAGCGAGCAGGGCGAATATGGCCTGGCTGCCCAGAAAACGCTGGTGGATCGCCTGCGCGCCGAGATTGCCGCCGAGGGCGGCAGCGTGCTGCTGCTGTCGGGCGGCGATATCAATACCGGGGTGCCGGAGTCCGATCTGCAGGATGCCGAGCCCGATTTTCGCGGCATGAACCTGGTGGGCTACGATGCGATGGCCATCGGCAACCACGAGTTCGACAATCCGCTGAGCGTGCTGCGCCAGCAGCAGAAGTGGGCCGATTTCCCGCTGCTGTCGGCCAATATCTATGCGCAGGATAGCGGCAAGCGCCTGTTCCAACCTTATCAGATGTTCGATCGCCAGGGGATCCGCATTGCGGTGATCGGCCTGACCACCGACGATACGGCCAAGATAGGCAACCCTGAATACCTGAAGAACATCGAGTTCCGCCCCCCGGCGGCGGAGGCCAAGGGCGTGGTCGAACAGCTGCGGGCCAACGAGAAGCCTGATGTGGTGATCGCCGCGACGCACATGGGTCACTACGACAACGGCGAGCACGGCTCCAACGCCCCGGGCGATGTTGAGATGGCGCGCGCGCTGCCGGCGGGCTACCTCGATATGATCGTTGGCGGTCACTCGCAGGATCCGGTGTGCATGGCACAGGAAAACCGTAAGCAGGCGAACTATGTCCCCGGTACGCCCTGCGCGCCGGATCGCCAGAATGGGACCTGGATTGTACAGGCCCATGAGTGGGGGAAATATGTCGGGCGGGCCGACTTCACCTTCCGTAACGGGGAGCTGACCCTGCAGCGCTACCAGCTGATCCCGGTGAACCTCAATCGGCAGGAGAAGCAGGCCGACGGTTCGAAGACGCGGATCTACTATACCGAGGCGATCCCGCAGGATACGGCGATGCTGAAGCTGCTGACGCCGTTCCAGGATCAGGGGCAGGCCGCGCTGGGGGTGAAGATCGGCAGCGTAGAGGGGCGTCTGGAGGGGGATCGCAGCAAGGTTCGCTTTGAGCAGACCAACATGGGGCGCCTGCTGCTGGCGGCGCAGATGGAGCGAACCCATGCCGACCTGGGCGTGATGAGCGGCGGCGGCGTGCGTGACTCGATGGACAGCGGCGATATCAGCTATAAGGATGTGCTTAAGGTGCAGCCGTTCGGCAATACCGTCGCCTATGTCGACATGAGCGGCGCGGAGCTGGAGAAATACCTGGGCGTCGTCGCCAATAAAAAGCCCAACTCCGGCGCCTATGCGCAGTTTGCCAATCTGAGCCTGACGGCGGACGGCAAGCAGGGGGTCAGCGACGTGAAGATCGGCGGGAAACCGCTGGTGGCCGATCGGACCTATCGCGTGGCGCTGCTGAGCTTTAACGCCAGCGGCGGCGATGACTACCCCAATGTGACCCAGCATCCGGGCTACGTGAACACCGGCTTCGTTGACGCCGAGGTGCTGAAGGACTATATCCAGCGCCATTCGCCGATCAAGGCGACGGACTATCAGCCGAACGGTGAGATCGTGTATCGCGATTAAGCGCCGGGCTCAGGCCGCGTCGCGCTTGGCGATATCGGCAAAGCTTCCCTGCAGCAGGGCGGCGAGATCGGCGGCGGCTAGCTCAATGTCTAATCCGCGCTTGCCGCCGGAGACAAAGATGGTGTCGAACTGGCGGGCGGGCGCGTCAATCACCGTCGGCAGCCGCTTTTTTTGCCCCAGCGGGCTGATACCGCCGACCAGGTAGCCGGTGACGCGCTGAGCCAGCATGGGGTCGGCCATGTCGGCCTTTTTGGCGCCGAGTGCCTTGGCAACCTTCTTGAGATCGAGCTGGGTGGCGACCGGCGTGACGGCGACGGCGAGCTTCTTGCTGTCGCCGTTCAGGGCGACCAGCAGCGTTTTATAGACCCGATCGGCGCTCAGCCCCAGCTTGCGCACCACTTCGTCGCCGAAGTTGGTTTCATGGGGATCGTGCTCATAGGCATGCAGGGAAAAAGCGATGTTATTTTTTTCCAGTAGCAGAACGGCTGGCGTCATTAGGAATACCTCATCATGCGTTTTGCGCCAGTATATATCATACAAAAACGTTGGCTAGCGCCGGACGACGGCGTTGCATGGATCGCGTGCCGCGGGAGCGCGTCGGGATCACTCGGTGGATAACTTCCGGTGGATAACGGTTGCCAGCGCGGCTTGGCGATTGCTACCCTATACGGGATACCGGGTCCCTATGGGGGCCCGGCATAATAATAATATCTGAAGTTCCTCTTTGACTGGCCAATAGCGATATTGGCCTTTTTTTATGCGCCGTGCGGGCGCCTGCCGAAGGGGTTAGGCAAACAGACTGATGATCAGCACGATGATCAGGCCGACCACCGAGTTAACCAGCTCCAGCAGCCCCCAGGTCTTCAGCGTGTCTTTGACCGACAGATCAAAATACCCTTTAAACAGCCAGAATGAGGCATCGTTGATGTGCGTCAGGGTGTTGGAGCCCGCGGCGGTGGCCAGCACCAGCAGCGCCGGATTCACGCCGACCAACTGACCGGTCGCCGGATCGAGTATGGCGGCGCTGATGATCCCGGCGGCGGTCATGGCCGAGACGACGCCCTGGCCGGTCGCCAGACGGATCAGCACGGTGATAAGCCAAGCCATGATATAGGGGGAGACATTGCCATGGGACATCAGCATGCCGATGGTATCGCCGATGCCGGTATCGATAATCGTCTGCTTCAGCACCCCGCCAGCGCCGATGATCAGGATTACCATGGCGATGCTTTTTACGGCGTTCTCAAAGGCGTTCATAACCCACTGCATGTCGTGGCCGCGCGCGGTGCCGAACAGCACAAAGGCGACCAGCATAGCGATAAACATGGCGATGGGCGACGAACCGATAAAGTTGACGACCTCCCAGAGCGGCGTCCCTTTGACCAGCCAGACGTTGGCAATGGTCGTTGAGATCATAATGATCGCCGGGATCAGGGGCACCAGAATCGAGATGCCGAACGAAGGCAGGTTATCGCGATCGACCGGGACATCCGGCGTCAGAAACGCCGGCGTCGGGCGTTCAAGGTTACCGAGAAACCTGGGCAGGATCAGACCGGCGCAGATGACGCTCGGAATGGTGACCAGAATACCGTAGATATAGACCATGCCCATATCTGCGCCGTAGGCGTTAACCAGAGCGACCGGCCCCGGCTGCGGTGGAAACAGTGAGTGCGCCGTTGTGGCGGCGGCGACGGCTGGGATTGCCAGCTTCAGGAAGGGGATTTTGGCCTCGGCGGCGATGACGATCACCAGCGGCGCCAGCATGATGAAGGCCACCTCATAGAACATCGCCAGGCCGAAGATCAGGCCAATGATGATCACGGAGAGCTGAACATAGCGCAGCCCCAGACGCGCCAGCAGCGTATGGGCTATCTGATGCGCCGCGCCGGAGTCGACCATCAGTTTGCCGATCACGGCGCCAAACACCACGATGATAGCCAGCTCACCCAGGGTACTGCCGAAGCCGGACTTCATGGTATGCAGCAGCGCCATGAGATCCATTCCGGCGAGCATGCCGACGGAGAGCGCCGCCAGCAGCAGCGCCACCATCGAGTTGATACGAAACTTGAGGTTCAGCACCAGCATCAGTCCGATGCCGAATACGACCCAGAGTATATTGAGAATATGCATAAAATCCCTGTCATTTGGTCAACCAATTTAAATTCGGCCGACATGTTATATGTTTTTGGTTGACCAATAATGCGACGGTTATCACACCACTTTATTTATTATTTAAGTGACTAATAGCTTGCTATATCTTTTGGCGATGCCGTGAGACGGTGATTTTTTCTTTTTTATTCAATCGATTGATTTTTACGGCGGGGGTCTCATTTGACGCGAGAGCCCCGCGATCGCCGTGAGATTTTTGCGGGGCGACGATGCGCGGAGGCGGGATGCGGGTGGCTGAACCGATGTTATTTGATCCGCTTCGTTTTTCCGTGCGCCGGTGGCCACGACGTCGGCGGGCGGTGGTATAGTTCGGCGTTAAATCATTGGAGCTGGCGGGTGTTATATGATGAAAGATCACAGGGTGCAACGGCGGCCCTATCAGGAGATCGGGGCGATGATCCGCGATCTGATCGCCCAGACGCCCTATCGCCCCGGCGAGCGCCTGCCGCCGGAGCGAGATATTGCCGAGAGGCTGGGCGTCACGCGTACCGTGGTGCGCGAGGCGCTGATCATGTTAGAGATCAATGGACTGGTTGAGGTGCGGCGCGGCGCCGGGATCTTTGTGCTGGAAGCGCCGGCGCAGGCGGAGAGCGTCCTGTGTAATGACGCCGGCCCCTTTGAGCTGCTGCAGGCTCGTCAGCTGCTGGAGAGCAATATCGCCGAGTTTGCCGCGCTGCAGGCGACGCGTGAGGATATTATCAAGATGCGCCATGCGCTGCAGCTTGAGGAGCAAGAGCTGGCCTCGACCGCGCCCGATGGACCGGAGTGCGGCGACATGCAGTTTCACCTGGCCATCGCCGAAGCGACCCATAACAGCATGTTGGTGGATCTGTTCCGCCAGTCGTGGCAGTGGCGGGAGCACAATCCGATGTGGATCCAGCTGCATCGTCATCTGGCAGATACGCACTACCGTACGGCCTGGCTGGCCGACCACCGCCAGATCCTGGCCGCGCTGATCAAGAAGGATGCCCGGGCCGCCAAGCTGGCCATGTGGCAGCACCTGGAAAACGTGAAGCGGCGCCTGCTGGCCTTTTCTAACGTCGATGATATCGACTTTGACGGCTACCTGTTCGACTCTTGGCCGCTGGACAGACTGACTCCCTGAGGGGCGGGCTCAGGCTGTCAGCGCATGGGGCGCCAGCAGATCCGGCAGCCCCTGTTCGCCAAACAGGTGCAGCGCGCCCACGGCCACCACATACGATCCCGGCGGCAGGGCGTTAAGACGCTGGCACCAGGCGCGGTTGCGCTGCGCCATCAGCACGTCGGCCAGCGCCGGGCAAAAGGTCATCGGCAGCGGCGTCTGCAGAACCGCCGGGGGGGCCAGCCACCAGCCGATCAGCGTCTGCAGCAGGCGGGCATTGTTGTGCCAGTGCTCTAGGGTATCATCCAGCAGATCACGCCCCTGATCGGGGAGCCGGTACAGCATGTCCAGCTGAGTCTGGGTGCCCTCCAGCTCCACGATTGGCCGCTGCGCCTCATGGGCGCAGTTCAGCAGCTGACAGTCGATGCCGAACTCGCTGCACAGCCCCAGCTGCTGCGCCTGCTGCGCCTGCAGCAGCAGTGCGCAGCGCCACAGGGGAAAGTCATCCAGGCGCGCAACGGCCAGACCGGTTTCGCGACAGCGTTGACAGAGCGCGTCGTAGCGCGCGGCGTCCAGGCGCGCCGAGAGCGGCTGCGCCTGGGGCGGGCTGCTGATATCGCTATCGGGGCGGGTGATATCGGCCTCGACGATCAGCGCCTGCGCCCGGCGCACGCGCTGAAGCAGGGGCTCCGGCAGCGGCGACATCGCGGCATTGCCCATGTGAATGCTGGCGACCAGATGCAGGCGGACGCCGCTGCGCAGGTGTACGTCAAGGGCCGGATAGGGGTAGCGTGGCGGCGGGAGCAGCCCGAGACGGGCGGCCAGGTGCCGTAGTCGGTTGAACATGATGCCTCCGGCAGGGCGCGCCGCCGCATTCAGGCAGCCGCCATTACAGTGTGCGGTAATCTCTTCATGCTACCTGAGGACGAAAAAAAAGCACCGGTTTCCGGTGCTTTTTGTCTTCAGAGGCCGCTTAGTCCTTCGGGGTAAAACGCAGCAGGCGGTTGGCGTTGCTGACCACCGTGATGGAGGAGAGCGCCATGGCCGCGCCGGCGACCACCGGGCTGAGCAGGGTGCCGGTCAGCGGGTAGAGTACCCCGGCGGCGATCGGGATACCCAGCGAGTTATAGACAAACGCGCCCAGCAGGTTCTGCTTCATGTTGCGCAGCGTGGCCCGCGACAGCGCCACCGCATCGGCTACGCCGCTCAGGCTATGGCGCATCAGGGTGATGGCCGCCGTCTCAATGGCGATATCGCTGCCGCCGCCCATGGCGATGCCGACATCGGCCTGCGCCAGGGCCGGGGCATCGTTAATACCGTCTCCGACCATGGCGACCTTATGCCCCGCCTGCTGTAGCGATCTGATGGCCTCCGCCTTGCCTTCCGGCAGCACGCCGGCGATCACCTGATCTATCCCTGCTTCCTGCGCGATCGCCTGGGCGGTGAGCGGGTTGTCTCCCGTCAGCATCACCAGCCGATAGCCCATACCGTGCAGGCGCTGCAGGGCGGCGACGCTGTCGCCGCGCAGCGGATCGCGAATCGACAGCAGCGCCGCGGCGCGACCGTCGACCGCCAGCAGCACCGGCGTGGCGCCCTGGCTGGCCTGCTGCGCCAGCAGCGCGTCCAGGGCGTGCGTATCAACCCCCTGCGCCGCCATCAGCGCCGCGTTGCCCAGCAGCAGGGTATGGCCCTCGGCTTCACCGCTGACCCCCAGCCCGCGCAGGGTGCGGAACTGAGTGACCGGCGGCAGCGCTTGCCCCTCGGCTCGGGCGCTGATGGCGCGCGCCAGCGGGTGGTTGGAGCCACTTTCCAGCGCGGCGGCCCAGCGTAGGGCCTGCGCTTCATCGATCCCCTCCTGCGTATGGACGGCGATCACCTTGGGCATCCCTTCGGTCAGGGTGCCGGTTTTATCAAAGACCAGCGTATCCAACTCGCTGGCGTGCTGCAGCGCATCGGCGTCGCGTACCAGCACCCCCAGCTCGGCGGCGCGGCCGACCCCGGAGATGATGGACATCGGCGTCGCCAGCCCCAGCGCGCAGGGACAGGCGATGATCAGCACCGTCGTGGCGACCACCAGGGTATAGACCAGGTGCGGCTGCGGGCCGAAGAAGAACCAGATCAGCCCGCTGATAACGGCGATGGCGACCACCGTCGGCACAAAGACGGCGGAGATGCGATCCGCCAGCTGGCCGATGGCCGGCTTACTGCTTTGGGCCTGGCGGACCAGCTTAATGATGCGCGCCAGCGTGGTCTGGCTGCCGATGGCGGCGGCGCGGAACAGCACGCTGCCATCGGTGACGACGGTGCCGGCGTGCACCCGATCGCCGGCGCCCTTTTGCTGTGCGATGGGCTCGCCGGTCAGCATGGCCTCATCCAGCCAGGCCTCGCCGGAGAGGATCTCGCCGTCGACGGGCACCCGATCGCCGGTGACCAGACGCAGGGTCATTCCCAGCTGCACTTCGGCTAACGGCACGCTCTTCTCGCCCTCTTCCGTCACCAGGCGAGCGGTCGGCGGCGTTAGATCCAGCAGGCGTTCCAGGGCGCTGGAGGAGCGTTGACGCGCCCGCGCCTCCATCGCGTGTCCCAGGTTGATCAGGCCGATGATCATCGCGCTGGCCTCATAGTAGAGGTGGCGCGCCTCCGGCGGGAAAATCTGTGGCCACAGGTTGACGCTGATGGAGTACAGCCAGGCGGCGCCGGTGCCCAGCGCCACCAGCGTATCCATGGTGGCGCTGCCGTTGAGCAGGCTACGCCAGGCGTTGCGATAGAAGTGGCCGCCGGCGCCGATCATCACCGCCAGGGTGGCGATCCCGACGATAAGCCAGGGTATCTGGCTGTGCTCGGTCAAGGTCATCGAGCCGCCAAAAAGCCCCCAGGCCATCAGCGGCAGACCGAGCCCCAGCGCCACGGCGGCCTGCCAGCGGAAGGCGCGCACGGCTTTCTGCGCGCTCTCATGCTGACGGGCGCGGCGCAGCGCCTCATCTTGGATTATCTCCGCGCCGTAGCCGGCGTTCTGCACGGCGCTGACCAGTGCCTGCGGATCGCCGTGGCCGCTGACCAGCGCGCTGCGTTCGGCCAGGTTGACCCGGGCATGCGCTACGCCGGGCACCGCCTGCAGGGCGTTTTGCACTTTCAGCACGCAGCTGGCGCAGCTCATGCCTTCGAGCAGCAGCTGTACACTGTCGTCGTCATCGTCGGCGCGCGGTGCGGGGGCGACGGACGCGGTGGCTGCCGGAGTAGAGTCGAGAGCCGCTGCCTGGGTTTCCGGCATTGCAACATCAGTGCTGGGCAGCGGCTCAGATTTTGGGTGTGCGCCCTCCACGGCCTGCGCCTGGTAGCCGGCCTGCTGTACGGCGGCGATCAGCGCTGCGCTGTCAGCCTGGCCATAGATATCGGCCTGGGTGAGGGTCACCATGGCGGCGTCCACGCCGGGCACGGCCTCCAGCGCCTGGGTGACGCTGGCGATGCAGTGGCCACAGCTCAGGTCGCTGAGGCTCAGGCGGACATCGGCATTGCTGGCCGGCGCGGCCTGGTAACCCGCCTGCTCGACGCTCTGAATAATATCAGCGGCGCTGGCGCTGCCGATCACCCGGGCATAGCGCGGCGTATTGACGATGGCCTGCTCGACGTCGGGACGGGCCTCCAGCGCATTTTTTACTTTTTTAGCGCAGTTCATGCAGGAAAGCCCCTGCAGGGCGAACAGCTGGGTCTGTGACATGGTGAAACCTCTCTCGCAAATGGTTACGCCCAGGGTGCGGCGCGATAGCCTGCCGATTGGCGTCGTATTCAATTACGTTTAAGCTTAAACTTAAACCTTCCCGCAAGGTTAAGGTCAAGGGGGACGGGTGAATATTAGTGAAGTGGCGAAAAAAACCGGCCTGAGCAGCAAGGCCATTCGTTTTTATGAGGAAAAAGGGCTGGTGACGCCGCCGCTGCGCGGGGATAACGGCTACCGCCACTATGCGGCGACCCAGCTGGAGGAGCTGACGCTGCTGCGTCAGGCGCGCCAGGTCGGCTTTACGCTGGAGGAGTGCCGAGAGCTGGTGGCGCTGTTCCACGACGAGCATCGCCACAGCGCCGAGGTAAAACAGCGCACCCTGCAAAAGGTGGCGGAGATCGAGGCGCACATCCGCGATCTGCAGGCGATGCGTGACCGGCTGGCGGCGCTGGCGCAGGCCTGTCCCGGCGACGACAGCGCCGATTGCCCGATCATTAACGATCTGGCCGGCTGCTGTCGCGGGGCGGGGCACAGGGGATAACCTCCAGCGTGATGCCGCTGACGGCGCGCACCTGCACGCACTGTCCGGCGGGCAGATCCTGTGTACTGGTGACGCGCCAGCTGCTGTCGCCGAGGCGCAGACGTCCATGGCCGTTGACCAGGGGCTGCTCCAGGATCGCCCGTTGGCCGATCAGCTGGCGGCCGCGCTGGTTGAGGGCGCTATCTGCGGCCTCTTCCGCGGCGCCGCGGCGCTGCCAGCGCCACCACAGCAGGGCGCTGATCACCGTCAGCAGGGCGAACAGGGTGAGCTGCGCCTCCCAGCCAAACGGCCACAGCCAGTGCAGCAGCCCGACCAGCAGGGCGGCGCAGCCGCTCCACAGGGCATAGCCCCCGGCGCCGAGCAGCTCGGCGGCCAGCAGCAGTCCCCCCAGCGTGAGCCACAGACCGTGAGGGTTCTGCAGCAGATAGGCCATCATGGCTGGCGATCCTTGCGGCTGTCTGCACGCAGCAGCTCGCTGATCCCGCCGACGGCGCTCAGCAGGCTGCTGGCCTCCAGCGGCATCATGATCACCTTGCTGTTATTCGACTCCCCGATACGCTGCAGCGCTTCGGTATACCTCTGCGCGACAAAATAGTTGATGGCCTGCATATTACCGGCGGCAATGGCCTCCGACACCATGGCGGTGGCCTGGGCTTCCGCCTGGGCGGCGCGCTCGCGCGCCTCGGCCTGCAGGAAGGCGGACTGGCGCTCCCCCTCCGCCTTGAGGATCTGCGACTGTTTCTCCCCCTCCGCACGCAGAATCGCGGCTTGACGCACCCCTTCGGCCTCCAGAATATCGGCGCGCTTGGTACGCTCGGCCTTCATCTGGGCGTTCATGGAGGCGATCAGCTCCGCCGGTGGGCGCACGTCGCGGATTTCAATACGGGTCACTTTGATCCCCCAGGGGTTGGTGGCCTCATCGACGATCTGCAGCAGGCGGCTGTTGATCAGATCGCGCTGGGAGAGCATCTCATCCAGTTCCATGGAGCCGAGCACGGTACGGATGTTGGTCATCGTCAGGTTGATGATCGCCAGATTGAGGTTGCTCACCTCATAGGCGGCGCGCGCCGGATCGATCACCTGAATGAAGCAGACGGCGTCGATGGTGACGTTGGCGTTGTCTTTGGAGATCACCTCTTGGGACGGGATATCCAGGACCTGCTCCATCATGTTGATTTTACGGCCAATGCGATCCATGAACGGGATCACCAGATTCAGCCCCGGCATCAGGGTGCGGGTGTAGCGGCCAAAGCGTTCGACGGTCCACTGATAGCCCTGAGGGACGATCTTTATCGCCGACCAGACGATCACCAGGGCGACGATCACCAGTACCGGAAAGACAGTGAGCATGGGTTTCTCCTTGAGTTGGCGGGCTGAAGGCGCGGCGCGGGGGCCGCGCGGCTTAGTCCGGGAACGCCGTCAGTTCAAACACGCCCAGTTGGCCGTGACCGCGGATATCCACGCTGTGGGTCTGCGGACAGGGCGTTTGCAGGATGGCGCTGTCATAGCGCGTCAGCTGCAGCGATGTCGCGGCACCGAGCGGCGTCAGCGACAGCTCGCCCTGGCGGCAAAACAGTAGGATCGTGCTGGCGTGGCAGCGCAGCGGGGGCATGGTGGGGCGAATATCTAGCCACTGCAGCCGCGCGCCGTAGTGGCGCGGGTCGTAAATCAGGTTGAGATCGCGCACCGGGCCATCGCTCAGATGGCCGCTGACCCGGCTATCGCCGGAGAAGCGCACGATGTCATTGCCGCGCAGCGGCGGCTGGGCTGAACCGTCAATGGTCAGCGTCAGCCCTGCCCCCTCGAGCAGCGAAAGGATCCGCTGATAGCCGCCATAGGCTGAGAAGGGGGCGTCGCGGGTGACGTCGGCCATCGAGAGCCGCCAGCGAAAGCGGGAGCCGCTGGCGTTGTCCTCCCGCATGATTTCACGCGTGGTGCCCTGACCGTTGTGCCAGGGCATGCTTTGGTAGTCGCTTAACCGGTGAATCTGCCACGGGGTCATCGCTGTCTGTCCTGTAAACGGGCCGCACGGCGGCATAATCTGTAGTCTGTGGGGCACCTTCGGCGCCCTTCCATTCCTATCTATAATGTATAGCTATTTTGTGGGTAATGGCACGCGACAGGTCAAATAGTTGTGTCCGATAGCTGCGTTTATCGCGGCCGATGAGGGGGCGACGGTTTGGCGTGCGCGGGGAAATCTGCCACAATGGCCGACCGTCCGAGGCGTCCTCAAACAAGGCAGAACACGATGCAGTATCCGATCAATGAAATATTTCAGAGTTTACAGGGCGAAGGTTTTTATACCGGCGTTCCGGCGGTTTTTATCCGTCTGCAGGGGTGCCCGGTCGGCTGCAGCTGGTGCGATAGTCAGCACACCTGGCATCAGCGCCCGGAGTGCCAAGCCGATCTGGCGCAGATCGTTGAAAAGACGGCGGAGAGCGAGGCCTGGGCCAGCGCCGATGCGGCGGCGCTGGTTGCGCTGTTACGGCAGCGTGGCTATCAGGCGCGCCACGTGGTGATCACCGGCGGCGAGCCCTGTATGCACGATCTGCTGCCGCTGACCACGGCGCTGGAGCAGGGCGGCTATCGCTGCCAGATAGAGACCAGTGGAACCCATCCGGTACGCTGCAGTGCCCAAACCTGGGTGACCGTCTCCCCCAAGGTGGGGATGCGCGGGGGAATGACGGTGCTTACCGATGCGCTGCGCCGCGCCAACGAGATAAAACATCCGGTTGCGCGGGCGCGCGATATCGAGGCGCTGGATGCGCTGCTGGCGCGTTTGGACGGTGAGCTGCCGCCGGTGGTGGCGCTACAGCCGATCTCCTGTAAGGAAGAGGCGACTCGCCTGTGTATTGAAACGTGCCTGGCGCGCAACTGGCGCCTTTCCATGCAGACCCACAAATACCTGAATATCGTCTGAGTAGCGTGCCCCGCCGAGTCACGGCGGGGCGCGTTGGCACTAGCGCCGGGCCGCGGGCGCCGAGCGCCGCGGCATGTGGAGACCGACCGGCTGGGTCGGCGACGTCGGTTGGCGCTCCGGCCTGAGATCCATCTCAATCATCCATAGCTGCTCATTGATCTCCTCCTTGCGGGCATCGATCTGACGATAGTCTGAGTGAGGGCTTTGCGTCACGGTATACGCTCCTGATGGATTATTTGCCGGCGCATCATAGCGCGTCGGCGCCAGAGAGAAAGCAGGTAATGTCTGAAAACCGTATGCGTTCTCATTTCTTGTCCTTTTCTGCGTCGCCGGGCGCGGCGATAACGTCGAATAATCGTTTGCCTGGGGCACGGTGGATAGCTAAAGTAGGCGGCTATTTTCACTGTGGGCGGGAAGTCAGCGAGGTAATACGCGCTGGCAAGGAGAGGATATGCTGCCATCAGCGGGCTGGTTAGGGCTCAGTTACTTTACCTATTTTTTCTCATTCGGCGTCTTTCTTCCGTTCTGGAGCCTGTGGCTGCAGGGGCAGGGGATCTCGCCGGAGTCCATCGGCATTCTGCTGGGCGCCGGGATGGGCGCCCGCTTCGTCGGCAGCCTGTTCATCACCCCGGCGGTCAAAAGAACCTCTCAGCTGCTGGTGGCGCTGCGTCTGGTGACGCTGATCGCTCTGTTCTGCGGCGTCGCCTTTATGCTGGGCAGCGCCTGGGCCTGGCTGATGGCGGTGATGGTGGGGTTCAGCCTGTTCTATGGCCCGCTGGTGCCGTTGACCGACGCGCTGGCGGCGACCTGGCAGCGCCAGATTGGGCTGGACTACGGCAAGGTGCGCCTGTGGGGATCCCTGGCCTTTATCGTGGGGTCGGCGGCGACCGGTGAGCTGGTCAACGCCTTTGGCCATCAGGCTATTCTGTATAGCCTGCTGGGGGGACTGCTGGCGATGCTGCTGGGTATGCTGCCGCGCCCCGCGCAGCCGCCTCAGGATGGCCCCGCCCATCAGACGGCGCAGGTTACACCCTGGTCCGTGTTGCTGCGGGAGCGTTCGGTGTGGCGTTTTTTGCTGTGCTGCGCGCTGTTGCAGGGGGCCCACGCCGGCTATTACGCCTTCAGCACCCTTTTTTGGAGCCAGGCCGGTTACTCTGCGTCGCTGGTGGGATACCTGTGGTCGCTGGGGGTGGTGGCCGAGGTGATTATCTTTGCCCTGAGCAATCGTCTGTTTCGCCGCTGGACGGTGTCTGGCCTGCTGCTGCTATCCTGCCTCTGCGCGCTGCTGCGCTGGGTGATGATGGGGGCGACGACGGCGCTGCCGTGGCTGGTGGTGATACAGATCCTGCACGCCGGCACCTTCACCGTATGCCATCTGGCGGCGATGCGCTTTATCTCGGCGCGTCAGGGCGGTGATGTGATCCGCCTGCAGGCGGTCTATTCCGCGCTGGGGATGGGGGGCAGCGTCGCAGTGATGACCGTACTGGCTGGCGTGGTCTATCAGTACAGCCCCAGCGGCATGTTTTATCTGATGGCGCTGCTGGTGACGCCGGTGCTGTTCCTGCGCCCCGGCGTCCGCTGATCACTGGCCGCGATAGGTGCAGCCGGCGGTGCAGGTCTCTTTGACTCGCACCGCGCTCAGCAGCGGCAGGCACGGCTTGAGCTGATCCCAAATCCAGCGGGCCAGCACCTCACTGGTCGGGTTTTCCAGCCCGGCGATCTCATTGAGATAGTGGTGATCCAGCTGATCATAGATCGGCTGGAAGCGCGCTTTCAGATCGGCAAAGTCCATTACCCAACCGGTGTAGGGGTCGACCTCACCGGTGATCTCTATGCGCACCAGAAACGAGTGGCCGTGCAAACGGCCACACTTGTGTCCCTGCGGTACGTGCGGCAAACGGTGGGCCGCTTCAAACTGAAACTCTTTAAACAGGGTGGTTGTCATGGTGACGCCTCATAACCAAAAGAAGCGCATGGTAGCGCAAAGCGGCGCGGGGGGGTAGTTTGCGCCGCAGATCGCCCCCGATTGTGTTATTTAGTCTGCATTGTTATGTTTTTTATTTGTTAACTTGAGGCGATCGACACTATGCTGGACGGCACCCTATTCCGCCGTCACAGGAGTGATGCCATGCCCTTTTCCCGCCCCGTCCCGCCGGCCGAGACGCTGCTGTCCCAGCTGCGCGCCATCGCAGGTCCCGCCCGAGTATTAAGCGATACGCGCAAAATGGCGCGTTACTGTAAAGGCTTTCGCTCCGGCCAGGGCCGCGCGCTGGCCGTGGTGTTTCCCGATACGCTGCTGGCGATGTGGCAGATCTTCAAGGCCTGCGTCGAGGCCGATCGCATTATTCTGATGCAGGCGGCCAATACCGGCCTCACCGAAGGGTCGACCCCCAGCGGCGACGACTACGATCGCGAGCTGGTGATCATCAATACCCTGCGCCTGGGTGGCGCCCAGCTGCTGGATGAGGGACGCCAGGTGGTGGCGCTGCCCGGCACCACCCTGTGGCAGCTTGAGCGGCTGCTGAAACCGCTGGGGCGGGAGCCCCATTCGGTGATCGGCTCCTCCTGTATCGGCGCCTCGGTGATCGGTGGCATCTGTAACAACTCCGGCGGCGCGCTGGTGCAGCGCGGTCCGGCCTATACCGAAATGGCGCTGTATGGACGGGTCAATGAACGGGGAGAGGCAGAGCTGGTCAACCATCTGGGCATTGCGCTGGGCGAGACACCGGAGGCCATATTGACGAATCTGGCCCAGCGGCACTACGGCGATGCGGATGTCCAGCATGATGCGCGCCGGGCCTCCGACCACCAGTATGCGCAGCGCGTCAGGGCGGTGGATGCCGCCACGCCGGCCCGCTTTAACGCCGATGAGCGGCGTCTGTTTGAAGCCTCCGGCTGTGCCGGAAAGTTGGCGGTGTTCGCCGTACGTCTGGACACCTTTCCCGCCGAGCCGCGCCAGCAGGTGTTTTATATCGGCACCGATCGGCCCCAGGTGCTGACCGAGCTGCGGCGGCATATATTGGGCCACTTTACCCACCTGCCGGTGGCCGCGGAGTATATGCATCGCGATACGTTTGATATCGCCGAGCGCTACGGCAAAGATACCTTTTTGATGATCGAAAAGCTGGGGACGGATCGGATGCCGTTCTTCTTCAACCTGAAGGGGCGGATCGACGCATGGGCGGAGCGTGTGCCGCTGCTGCCGTCCCATCCGGTCGATCGCGCGATGCAGGCGCTGAGCCGTCTGTGGCCGGGGCATCTGCCGCCGCGCATCAAGCAGTACCGCGATCGCTATTCCCACCACCTGCTGCTGAAGATGGCCGGCGACGGGATTGAGGAGGCGCAGCGGTGGCTGAGCGACTATTTCTCCCAGGCCGACGGCGACTTTTTTACCTGCACGCCGGAGGAGGGGAGCAAGGCGTTTTTACACCGCTTCGCCGCCGCCGGGGCGGCGATACGCTATCAGGCGGTGCATGACCAGCAGGTCGAAGACATTCTGGCGCTGGATATCGCGCTGCGGCGCAACGACGCGCAGTGGTTTGAACAGCTGCCGCCGGAGCTGACGCAGGATCTGTCGCACTGTCTGTACTATGGCCACTTTATGTGTCACGTATTCCATCAGGACTATATCGTGCGCAAGGGGGCCGATGCGGCGGCGATTAAGGCGAAGATGCTGGCGCTGCTGGATGCGCGCGGCGCGGAGTACCCGGCGGAGCACAACGTGGGCCATCTCTACCGCGCCAAGCCGCAGCTGGAGGCCTTTTATCGCCATCAGGATCCCACCAATACCCTTAATCCCGGCATTGGTAAGACCAGCAAGTGCCGCGACTGGGGCTGCGACGGCGGGCACTAGGCCGGCGTTTCATCCGCCGGTTCCGCCGGCGGGCAGTACAGGCGGTGCAGGGTTTCCAGCAGGGCCAGCGTGCGCAGATCGTCAATGCGATAGACGATCTGTTTGCCTTCGCGTCGGGTGGTGACCAGCGCCAGGCGGCGCAGCACCCCAAGCTGCTGGGAGAGGGTCGGCTGCCCGATCCCCGTCGCCGCCTCCAGCTCACCGACGGCCGCCTCGCCCTGACTGAGGCGGCACAGCAGCAGCAGGCGATCCGGATTGGCCAGCGCGCGCAGGATCCGCGATGTGTCCGCCGCCGCCCGCTGCATCTGCCGGTGTATTTGAGATGTCGTCATCGTGCGCCTCCTCACTAACGCTTTCTTATTTTATATTATATATTATTATATAATGTTGAGGGGAAGCTGGCAACGCCGAGCCGGGTCGCTGCCGGTCTGATAATCGGATTCGATGAGGTGAGCAGATGAAAATCGTAATTGTCGGCGGGGTTGCCGGTGGCGCCTCCGCCGCGGTCAGGGCCAGGAGGCTGTCTGAGACGGCGCAGATCATCGTGCTGGATCGCGGGGAGTACGCGTCGTTCGCCAACTGTGGCCTGCCCTATCATATCGGCGGGGAAATCCCGCAGCGCGATAGCCTGCTGTTGAAGACGCCGCAGGATTTTCGCCAGCGTTTCAACGTTGAGGTGCGGGTGCGCCACGACGTACTGTCTATTGATCCCCAGGGGAAAACCGTGGAGGTGCGCGATAGCGCCAGCGGGAAAACCTACCGTGAATCCTACGATCGCCTGCTGCTGAGCTGCGGCGCCGCGCCGCTGGTGCCGCCGCTGCCGGGGATAGCGAGCCCGGGGGTATTTACCCTGCGCAGCATCAACGATATGGATGCCATTCTGGCGTACCTTGCGGCGCGGTCGCCGCAGCATGCCACCGTGGTCGGCGGGGGCTTTATTGGTCTGGAGGTGGCCGAGGCGCTGCGTCAGCGCGGGCTGGCGGTAACCCTGCTGGAGATGGGGCCGCAGGTGATGATGCCGGTCGATGGCGAGATGGCGGTGCCGCTGCACCAGACGCTGCGCCGCCATGGGGTGGATCTGCGCCTGCGGACGGCGCTGCAGGCGATTGCCGCCGACGGGGAGGGCATGGCCCTGACCTTGAGCGACGGCAGCGTGCTGCAGAGCGGGCTGGTGATCATGGCTATCGGGGTGAGGCCGGAAAGTCGCCTGGCGCAGGACGCCGGCCTGGCGCTGGGCGCCAGCGGCGGTATTCGGGTGGACAGCGGGATGCGCACCTCCGCGGCGGATATCTATGCAGTAGGCGACGCCGTTGAGGCGCCGCCCTTTGACGACGCCATGCCGCCGCTGGTTCCGCTGGCCGGACCGGCCAACCGCCAGGGGCGGATTGCGGCCGATACTATGCTGGGGCGTGACCGTCGCTACCGCGGTAGCCAGGCGGCGGCGGTGTGTAAGGTCTTTGATATGACCGTCGCCAGCGTCGGGCTGAGTGAGAAGCTGCTGCAGCGCCAGCAGAGGGGCTATGAGAAGGTGTATGTGCATGGGCCTAACCACGCTGGCTACTATCCCCACGCGACGCCCATCAGCCTGAAGCTGCTTTTCGATCCGGCCGACGGCGCCATTCTGGGGGCGCAGGCGATAGGCCAAGAGGGGGTCGACAAGCGGATTGATGTGATCTCCGTCGCCCAGCGCGCCGGGCTGAAGGTGGAGGATCTGGAGCACCTGGAGCTGTGCTATGCGCCGCCCTATAACAGCGCCCGGGATCTGGTCAATCAGGCGGGGATGCTGGCGGCCAACGTACGCTGCGGCGATACCGCGATTTGCCATGTTGCCGACGTACTGCAGCGCGATCCGGCGCGCCAGTGTCTGCTGGATATCCGCACGCCGCAGGAGCTGAAGGCGCATGGGACCTATCCGCAGGCGCTGCACATCCCGCTGGATGAGCTGCGTGAACGTCTGAATGAGCTACCGCGGGATAAGGAGATCCTGATCGGCTGCCAGTCGGGCCTGCGTGGCCACGTGGCCTATCGCATGCTGGTTCAGCACGGCTTGCGCGCGCGTAATCTGAGCGGGGGCTATATCACCTTTGCACGGACGTTGGCGGCGCAGGCATAGCGCGGCGCATCGGGATGGTCCGTCCGGTGGACCATCCCGACTTCGCATCCGCGCAGGGCGAAGTAAAAAGAGTATTTTTCTAATTAATGTATTTACTCTCAAAAATAAACCCTGCGCGTTCAGGTTAAGTTTTATTTATCGATCTATCCATGGATTTAATCTAGCCGCAATCACTGTATTCTCCTTTTAGGCTGGCGCCGATCTTCATGACTTATTATTCTGCGTTATTCCCTTGCGCCGCCGGAGCGAGATAAGCCATGCCTACACGCAGACAGCCCATTATTAATCTGGATCTGGATTTATTACGCACCTATGTCGCGGTGGCGGATAGCCACAGCTTTGCCGCCGCGGCAGAGACGGTATGTCGTACCCAGCCAGCGGTCAGCCAACAGATGCAGCGTCTGGAGCAGATCGCGGCGCGGCCGCTGTTTATTCTGCAGGGGCGCAATAAGACGCTGACGGAGGAGGGCGGATGGCTATTGAATTATGCCCGACGTATTTTACGGCTGAATGATGAGGCCTGCCTTTTCCTGCGGCGGGAGGATATTGACGGCGTGCTGAAAATAGGGTCGCCGGACGATACGGCCAATACCATTTTGCCCGATCTGCTGGCGCGCTTTTCCACGGCCTACCCGCGCCTGACCATGGATATCGTGGTGCAGCGCAGCCCCTTTTTGATGCGGATGCTCGCCGACAATGCGCTGGATCTGGCGATCTCCACCGAGGAGTGCGTCGGTTATCCGCGGATTACCCTGCGAGCCTCCCCCTCCCTGTGGTTTGCCGGGCGTCGCTATCAGCCGGATTTTTCCCGCCCTCTGCCGCTGGTGGTGCTGGACGAACCCAGCACCTATCGCAGCATGATGATAAGCCATCTTGAGCGACACGGGATCCGTTGGCGCATTGCCTACATGGCCACCACCCTGTCCGGGGCCCGGGCGGCGGTGCGCGCCGGGCTCGGCATTATGGCGCGCTCTCTGGAGCTGCTCGGCGAAGATCTCGGGGTGCTGGATGAGCGGCACGGCCTGCCGCCGCTGCCCGCCATCCGCTATAACCTGTATCTGAACACCGTCAGCCCCGCCCGGGCCGCCCACATTCTGTTCAATACCCTACAGGCGGAGCTGGCGCGTGCGGACGGCGCGGCGGGGAGCGCATAGCGAGTCAGCGGCGGGGGGGCGTCAGCAGCGCCGCCAGCGTTGCCGGGGCGCAGGGGGTGCCGTGCAGCAGCGCGTCGGCCAGCGCCAGCGCCTGCTTATCGGGCAGGCATCGCCCGGCGTTGGCCAGAAACTTGGCGCGGACGGCCGACGGCGGCAGCGGATTGTCCGGGTTGCCGTAGTTGATCGGCAGGGCCTGCTGCAGCTGGCGCCCGTCGTGGAGCCATACCGAGATCAGGCCGGGGAAATAGCGCGGAAAGTCGATCTCACCGGGGTGGGGATAGCGGTAGCCGATCCTCTGCGCCAGCTGCAGAAGCGCCGGGCGCGCCAGACTCGCCGGCGCCAGCGAGGCCAGGGTCAGATCGTCGTCCATGATGACGGCGGCGACCAGCCAGGGCAGGCTGAATTTTGCGGCATAGCTGCTCTCTGGACGGTACTTGGCCGCGGGCGGCTCGCAGATCAGCGCGGCGGCGACCGGATCGATGACGCACTCGATCCGGGCTATCTGCGCGGGGGGAATGCCGCGGCGGCGCAGCTGACGGGCGCAGTCGAGCGTCGCGTGGGCAAAGTGGCAGCAGGGATAAGGCTTAATGGAGACCTGCATCAGCTGCCACGACTCGCCCAGCCCCTGGGTCAGGCTCTCCAGGGTCGCCTCCTCCGGCTGCCCATGGGTTTTATACAGGCCGAAGCGCCCTTCAAATATGGTCTGCGGGCCGCTGACCCCCGCTTGACCCAGCCGCGCGGCCCAGATACCGCTCAGGGCAGCCCAGCCCGCATGAAAACACTTGGCGTCATCGCTGTGGGTTAAAAATTCGGTCACGCCGGCGGCCTGGCTGCCGGCCAGTCCCAGGGCGTGACAGGTTTGCTGCGGCGTTAGGCGCAGCAGCACCGCGGCGCAGGCGCAGGCGCCAAAGATCCCGGCGACGGCGGTGGCGTGAAAGCCGCGCCGGTGAAAGCCGCCGTTGGCCGCCAGACCGACGCGGGCGGCGATCTCCCAGCCGATAGCCCAGGCGCTCAGCGTCTGCTCGGCGCTGCTGTTACAGAGCTGGCCCAGCGCCAGCGCGACCGGGGTCAGCAGCGCGCTGCCGTGCAGGATGGCGCCGGTATGGGTATCGTCAAAGTCCAGCGCGTGTGCGGCGATACCGTTGAGCAGCACCGCCTGAGAGAGGGGCGCCCGCCGAGGGGTTCCCCATACCGGCAGGGTGGCCTCGCCGTCGGGTACGTCCGCTAGCGTCGTTTGGGCGCGGCGCGCGGCGTTTTGTTCGGCGCCCGCCAGCGCCACGCCAAAGGTATCGAGCAGGTGTAGGCGAGCGCGGTCGCTGACCGCCGCCGGCAGCGCCAACTGCCCCTGTGCGACGATAAAGCGGCTGAGGGTGTGGCTGAGCGTCATGGGAGGCTCCTAAACTGGGGAAGAGGGGGACCGCCGGCGAGGCGGCGGACGCCGGTTACTGCAGCCAGCCTGCGCTGTCGACCGCGGCCAGCAGGCGATCGACCTGCCGCGGGGCGTGACCGACATAGGTGGTCGGATCGAGCAACGCCTCCAGCTCTGGGCGGGTGAGATGGGCGCTGATGCGGCTGTCGTCATACAGAACCTGGCTGAAGGGGAGCCCCTGCTCCTGCCCGCGCATCGCCGCCGCGTACACCAGCTCATGGGCGCTCTGCTTTCCCGCCTTCTCCGCCAGCGCAAACATGACGCGCTCCGCCAGCATGAAGCCGCCGAGCAGATCCATATTGGCGCGCATCCGCGTACCGTTGACCGTCAACCCGCTGAGCACGGAGCGCATGTTGTCCAGGATCACCGAGAGCATCAGACACAGCTCCGGCATAATCTTCCACTCGGTCTTCCATACTGCGCCATCGCGCTCGTGCTGGTGTTTCATCATGTCGCTCAGCACGCTCAGGTTGGCCTTGAGGGCGTTACTGACGCAGGCGGCATTCTCCGCCACGGCGGGGTTGCGCTTATGCGGCATGGTGGACGATCCGACCTGCCCCGGGGCAAAGAACTCGGTCAGCTCGTCGACTTCGTTATGGGCCAGCAGCAGGATCTCGTTGGCTATCTTGCCGAGCGTCGCCGCGATAAGCCCGATCGTCATACCATATTCGCTCAGGCGATCGCGCGCCGGCTGCCAGGAGATCTCCGGCGTTTCCAGCCCAAGCCGGGCCAGCACCCGCTGCTCCAGCTGCGAGGCCCGTTCGCCAAAGGAGGCCTGGGTTCCGACGGCGCCGACCATACTGCCGACAAACAGGCGTGGCTCCAGCGCGCGCAGGCGCTGATAGTGGCGCCCCATTTCCGCCAGCCAGATCGCGCTTTTGTGGCCAAAGGTGATCGGCAGCGCCTGCAGGGCCAGGGTGCGTCCGCTCATCGGGGTATCGCGATGGCGCGCGCTCAGCTGATACAGGCTGCGGCCAATGGCCTTTACGTCGCGCAGAAATACGCCGTGTGCCTGCTGTAGCTGCAGGATCAGCCCGGTGTCGATGACATCCTGGGTGGTGGGGCCAAAGTGGACATACTCGCCCGCCCCGGCCGGGCAAGCCCGCTCCAGCGCCCGGATCGCCGGCACCAGCGGATGACGGGTCAGGCGCAGCTGCTCCAGCAGATAAGCGAAGTCCAGTTTTTCCAGCCGGGCGCTGTCGGCGATGGCGCGGGCAGCGTCGGCGGGAATGATGCCCAGCTCGCCCTGCTCCAGGGCCAGCGCGGCTTCATAGTCCAGCCATTTCTGGATCCGGGTCTCATCGGAGAAAATCAGGCGCATCTCCTCGGTCGACCAGGCATTATTTAATAACACGGAATCAAACACACTTGAGCCCATATAAATACCTTATATGCGTTAGATGACTTTTATTTTAATCCGCGATGGAAACAGGGAAATATCGCCACCGGACCATGTTGCCGCGCGCTGCATCAATATAGTGTGAAAAAAACCGCGTAGCGCTGCAATATGGCGGCGTCCTTTTTTCATTGAGTTGTTCTAATACGTTATTGCTTTTCGCTAATGTATTTATTGAATTCTACGGCGTTGAGCGTGGCGCGCGAATAACGCCGTCGACAGAAAACAATTAGCGGCATGCAACGCACGATAAATATAATTAACCCGTTATTGGTAGCTTTATTTCGCCTTTCCTGTGATGGTCATAAAACGATCTCTTCTGGTCATTCACGCCGCGCTGTGCCGTATTGCAGGGAACGCCTGTCATGCGGCGTAGCCAGCGTGCTGTCTACGTTCGTCTTTTTTCTGCGGGAGAAGCATGATGGACCCCATAACCTACCTGATCCACGGCGAGCGCCCAGCGGGGCCAGTGACGCCGGTCAATCCGCCGCTGATGCGCGCCAGCACCATTCTCTTTGACTCTTTACAGACCTGGCGCGAGACGCGCAGCCGCCGCCAGCGGGAGCGCGTGCTGAGCTATGGCGCCCGCGGTACCGAAACCGGCTTTGCGCTGGAGAGAATGGTGACGACGCTGGAGGGCGGACACCGCTGCCAGCTGTTTCCCACCGGCTTGGCGGCGATTGGGTTCACCATCATGGGCTATGCGCGCGCCGGCGGCCATGTGCTGTTTTCTGACGCGGTATATGAGCCGGTGCGCAAGATTGCCGCCTGTCTGCTGCGCCCCAACGGGATCGACTATGACTTCTTCCGCGCCGACGGCGCCGATGTCGAGCAGAAGATCCGGGCTAATACCCAGCTGATCTTCGCCGAGTCTCCCGGCTCCCTGCTGTATGAAATGGTGGATTTACCGGCGCTGTGTCGCCTGGCCCACGCGCGTGATATTCCGGTGGCGGTCGATAACACCTGGGGATCGGCCTTTCTCTACCACCCGCTGCGCCTGGGGGCGGACGTCTCGGTGATCGCCGCTACCAAATACCTCGGCGGTCACTCGGACGTCATGATGGGCATGATGGTGGCCAGCGAACGGGCCTGGTCGCGCATCGGTGCGCTGCCGGAGGCGCTGGGGCAGAGCGCCAGTCCCGATGACGCTGCGCTGGTGCTGCGCGGAATGCGCACGCTGGCGCTGCGTATGACGGCGCACGGCGCCGCCGCGCTGCGGGTGGCCCGCTGGCTGCAGGGACGTCCCGAGGTGGCGCGGGTGCACAGCCCGGCGCTGCCGGATCACCCCGGCCATGCGCTGTGGCAGCGCGACTGCAGCGGCAGTAACGGGCTGCTGACCCTGGAGTTCGCCGCGCGCTATAGCCAGCGTCAGGCCGATGCCTTTATCGATGCGCTGACGCTGTTCGGCATCGGCGCCTCCTGGGGCGGCTTTGAGAGTCTGGTCCTGCCGGCCAACGTTCAGAGTGCCCGCTCGGTCGTGGACTGGCACAGCGGGCGCGGGCCCTATGTCCGCCTGCATATCGGGCTGGAGTCTGTCGACGACCTGATCGCCGATCTGCAGCAGGCGTTTTCGGCGCTGTAGCGGCTGAGCTCAGCGCCGCCTGTGCGCTGGGTCCTTATTTTCTGCGTCTTGCACTACGGGATACGATGATGACGGGTCTACTCTGTGCCGCTTTGGTGACGGCACTCCTGATCGCGCTGTTCGCCAAAGGATATAAAACGCAGCCGGTGCTGTTCCTGGCGGGTTTTTTACTGCTGCTGCTGACGGCGCTGTTCGATCTGGGGCCGCTGCTGCCTGCAAAGAGCGGCACCGGCGCCAAATACTTCGATATCTTCAAGGTATTCAGCGATATTCTCAGCTCGCGCCTGGCCGGTCTGGGGCTGATGCTGATGGCTATCGCCGGATTTTCTCGCTACATGGAGCACGTCGGCGCCAGCATGGCGCTGTTTCGGGTTTTCGAACAGCCGCTGAAGCGGGTGCGCTCCCCCTATCTCCTGCTGACGCTGTCGTTTCTGGTAACGCAGATCCTGGTTATCTTTATCCCTAGCCACGCCGGGTTAGGGATGCTGCTGATGGTCACGATGTACCCGATTCTGATCCGGTCGGGGATCAGCCCGGCCTCGGCGCTGGGCGTGATCGGCTGCTGCCAGTTTATCGATCACGGTCCCGGCTCCGGTAACGTGGTCTTGGCGGCGCAGACGGCGCAGCTGGAGCCCGCGGTCTATTTCGTTTCACATCAGCTCCCCTTTACCCTGCCGATCATCTGCGCCGTGGCGGTCACCCACTACGTTGTCCAGCGTTGGTGGGATCGCCGCGATGGCTTTGTCTTTGCCCCCCAGCAGACGATAGGCCATGAGGCGGATACGCGCGATGCGCCGCCGCGTATCTACGCTATCCTGCCGGTGATCCCTTTGGTATTGATTATCGGCTTTAGTCCGCTGTTTCATCCGCTGATTAAGCTGGATGTGACCACCGCCATGCTGATCAGCACCGTCGTCGCGCTGCTCTTCGAGTTTGTGCGGCTGCGCAGCGCGCGGGCGGTTCTGGACAGCTTTATGCTGTTTTTTGAGGGAATGGGGCGCCAGTTTGTGCTGGTGGTCTCGCTGATCGTCTGCGGGGAGTACTTCGCCAGCGGCCTGCTGAAGATCGGCGCCGTCGATACGCTGGTCTCTGCGGCTCAAGACGCAGGGTTTGGCAGCGGGGCGATGATCGTGGCGATGAGCGCCGTGCTGGCACTATCGGCGTTTTTGATGGGCTCCGGTAATGCGGCCTTTTTCTCCTTTGCGGCCCTGATCCCCAAGATCGCCGCCTTCCTCAAGGTGGACGTGGTGACGCTGCTGCTGCCGATGCAGATAATGACCAGCTTCGGCCGTACGGTGTCGCCGATTACCCCGGCGATCGTGGCGATTGCCGGCATCGCCGGCGTATCGCCTTTCCTGGTGATTAAGCGTACCGCGATTCCGATGGCGGTCGCGGCGCTGATGAATCTGCTGCTGACCTTTACCCTGCTGCCGCTGTAGCGCGCAGGGTATGGGGTGATTGCGCTGAAAAGATAACGAAAAGTTTAATAAAGCGGGGGACGCATTTTGCTAGGCTGCCGAAGGGATGACATAACATGGGAGCCCAGTGATGAAAAAAATGCTTTTACTTACCGCGATGTTATCTGTAATCGGCGCGGCGGCGCAGGCCGCGCCGGTGGGCACGCTGAGCGTGCATATCCTGAATCAGCAGACGGGAAAACCGGCCCCCGGGGTGGCGGTGATGCTGGAAAGGCAGGATGGCAGCGCGTGGCGTGAGATCGCCCACGCCGCGACGGATAACGACGGCCGCGTCCGCTCGCTGTACCCGGCGGCCGCCGATATGGACCCCGGCGTCTATCGGGTGACCTTTAAAACGGGCGCCTATTTTCATGGTCAGGGGCAGGAGACCTTTTTCCCGGAGGTGCCGGTCTTATTCCAGGTAACGCAGCAGAATGAAAAGCTGCATGTGCCGCTGCTGCTAAGCCAGTATGGCTACGCTACGTACCGCGGCAGCTAACGTCGCCCGCGCGGTGTGCCGCCGCGCATTTACAATCGCCGGCGTGAGTATTATCCTGCCGCTGGATTAACCGTGTGTTAATGACAGTATTTTGATGAACAACTGACTCGGGGTGCCCTTCTACGTGAAGGCTGAGAAATACCCGTATTACCTGATCTGGATAATGCCAGCGTAGGGAAGTCACGGTGTCTGACCGCGCCGCCTTCTTCACGCCGGTGGGAGAGACGCCATGTTGACACAACCCGCCCCCCTGCCTGATGCGCTGTGCGCTCAGGCGCTGATGACCTTACGCCAGCGCGCGCCGCTGGTTCACTGCCTGACCAATGAAGTGGTGCAAAGTCTAACGGCCAACGTGCTGCTGGCGCTGGGCGCAGCCCCGGCGATGGTGGTGCAGGCCGAGGAGGCCCGCCAGTTTGCGGCGCTGGCCGACGCGCTGCTGATCAATATCGGTACGCTGTATGACGCGCGCGCCGACAGTATGCTGGCGGCGATTGAGGCGGCCAACCTAGCAGGAACCCCCTGGGTTCTGGATCCGGTGGCCGTCGGTGCGCTGCGCTACCGCAGTGATTTCGCCCATCGTCTGCTGCACCTGCGCCCGGCGGTGATTCGCGGCAACGCCTCTGAGATCCTGGCGCTGGCCGGCGCCCCCTCGCGCGGACGCGGCGTCGACAGTCAGGATGATGCGCTGGCGGCGCTGCCGGCGGCAGCGGCGCTGGCGCGCGATAGCGGCGCGGTGGTGGCGATCACCGGCGCCAGCGATTACGTGACCGATGGAGATAACAGCTACCGGATCGACGGCGGTGATCCGCTGATGACCCGGGTCGTCGGTACCGGCTGCGCGCTGTCGGCGGTGGCGGCGGCCTTCAGCGTATTGGACGATCGTCTGACGGCGGTAGCCAGCGCCTGTCGGGTGATGGCGCTGGCGGGTCAGCGGGCGGCGGCGCAGGCCAGCGGTCCCGGCAGCTTCACGCCCCATTTCCTGGATGCCCTGTATGGCCTTCAGCCCGCCGTCATCGCGGGGGAGGGGGCATGAGTATGCGCGCAGAACGGATTAATGCCCTGACCATCGCCGGTACCGATCCCAGCGGCGGTGCCGGGATCCAGGCCGATCTCAAAGCCTTTTCCGCGCTGGGCGCCTATGGCACCAGCGTCATCACCGCGCTGGTGGCCCAGAATACCCGCGGCGTACAGTCGGTTTACCCTATCGACACCGGGTTTGTTCGGGCGCAGCTGGACTCCGTGCTGAGCGATGTGCGTATCGACAGCGCGAAAATTGGCATGCTGGCCAGCGCCGATATCGTCGCCTGCGTCGCTCAGACGCTGACGCGCTACCCGCTGCCGTACGTCGTTCTGGATACGGTTATGGTGGCCAAAAGCGGCGATGCGCTGCTGGCGCCGCAGGCCGTCAGCGCGATTCGCGAGCAGCTGCTGCCGCAGGTCTCGCTGATCACCCCCAATCTGCCGGAGGCCGCCGCGCTGCTGGGGTGTTCGATGGCGGAAGATGAGACGGCGATGGTTGCCCAGGGTGAAGCGCTGCTGGCGCTGGGGTGTCAGGCGGTATTGATGAAGGGGGGACACCTGCGGGGCGGGGAGAGCCCCGACTGGCTGCTGACCCGCGACGGCGCCGCCGAGCGCTTTAGCGCGGTGCGCGTGGCGACGCGCCATACTCACGGGACGGGCTGCACCCTGTCCGCGGCGCTGGCGGCGCTGCGCCCGCGCCATGAGGACTGGCGCGCTACCGTTGCCGCCGCGAAGGCGTATCTGCAGGGGGCGCTGATGGCCGCGGACTCCCTGCAGGTGGGACAGGGCATTGGCCCGGTGCACCACTTTTACCGCTGGTGGTAAGAGGCTGGAGTTAGGCGGCGGCGTGCTGCGTCGCTAGCGCATTCAGCGCGGCGAGCCGCTGCAGGTGCTCGGCGTCGAAGCGGTTGAGGGTGAAAAACGGCATTTCAGCGTCCGGGCGCAGCGCCAGGGCCAGCGTCGGTTTATCCGCCTCGCCGGCCAGCCAGCCGATCAGATAGCTGGCCTGACGCTGCGGGCTTTTCCAGCTCAGCAGCAGCGAGGGCCACGGGTTGGATTCGCTGGCGGCCCGAGTGGCGATGAACAGGCCATCGTACCAGCGCCCGGCGTAGTCACCGTCGTGCTCCAAGGTCTGCGGATCGCGCTGTAGCCACTGGTGCAGGCGGCTGACCGCGTCGCAGCTCAGGCTGTTCTCCAGCGCCTGCCACTGCGGATAGCCATGGCTATGCTGCCAGCAGGCGATACCCAGATAGTCATTGATCTCCGCCCACCAGCCCGTCATCTGCTCACGCAGCGTGGTATCGCGTACGGCGCGGTAGGGAACCAGTCGCCGATCGCCGGCGGCCAGATCCTGTAGGGCGACCAGCGGCAGGGTTTTCGGTTTACTGCGTAGGGTGGCCCACAGCAGCAGCTTGGGAATGCGCGGCGTAATGGTCTGCACGCTGAAACGATACGCGTCGCCGACGGAGAGGACTACGCCGCTGGAGGTGCCGCGTTTGTCCTGATAGTTACGGATGATAACCAGCGGATTGAACGCCATCCATCCGGTCAGGTAGCTCTCCTGCGGGCGATCGGCGTGGCCAAAGGCGTCGACCCGCTGGCGGATGGCCGAGCAGTCCAGCGCATCAAGCGCGCCGGCGGTGGCGGCATCGTAGCGCTCGCGCGCGAGGGCGGGCAGCGGGGGAAGGGTAATCATATCGCTCATAGTGGTGGTATCCAGAAAAACGTGGGCGGGCCAAGCTTACCCTAAAGCCCGGCGGCGAGACCGACGCCAAGGCACTTTTCTGCTATAGATCAACTTTTTCCGATTGAGGATAACTGATAAAAATAGTAAATATTTTATTTATGAGCCCGCAGTGGCGTAAATAAATGACGGCGCCGTTCCGCATCGGCGTCGCGACCTCAATGAAGGAGTTACCATGAAAACGATCGTCGGGGCGCTGGCCGCCCTTCTGTTGGCCTACGGCGCACCGGGCATGGCCGACGAGACTATTCCGCCCTCGTTATCCGAGCTGATGGCTCAGCCGTCATATCAGCAGAGCTGGAAACAGGCGCTGCAGGGAGAGAAGGATCTGCCGTCGTGGGTGCGCAGCGGACAGGGTACCTCTGCGCCGCCGCAGACGCTGACCTGGCAGGGCAAGGCGTATCAGGTCGGCATGGTCTGCCAGCCGCACAACTGCGGCAACCGGCAGCTGTTTATCGCCTTCAGCGCCGATCGACGTCAGGCGTGGGCGCTGCGCGTAACGCTGCCGGACAGCGATGCGGCGATGCTGCAGCCTGCCAAGTATGCTCGCTTTCAGTGGCTGGGCAATCCGGACGCCTCCCTGAAAGCGCTGCTGATGCAGCAGGTAACGTCGCAGCCGGATTGGAAATAGCGCGCGTCACGCGTACGCTGCCGCTGTATCAGCGTGTAATCCGGTGTAATTAATCGTAAATCCGTACGGCGTTCACCGTGCGGAATGCTACTCTGCGCACAAGTTGACTTGATACGGTAAAGTGATGATGAAAACGAGACTCTTCCAGGCCGCCGCTGGCCTGCTGGTACTGTGCTCCGTTGCCGCTCAGGCCGCTGGGTATCAGGAAGGAAAACAGTATACCGACATGCCGAAAGCCGTCCCCGGCGCGCCTGCGGTCGTCGAATTTTTCTCTTTCTATTGCCCGCCCTGTAACCAATTTGCCAACGTTTACCGCATCGGTGAGGCGGTAAATGGGGTCCTGCCGCTGGGGGAGAAGGTGGTGAAATACCACGTGAGCTTCCTGGGGCCGCAGGGACCGGCGCTGACGGAGGCGTGGTCTGTCGCGCAGGCCCTCGGCGTGTCGGATAAAGTGGAAAAGCCGCTGTTTGATGCGGTGCAGGTGAAGCGCAGCATTAACTCTCCGGCGGATATCCGCCAGGTATTTATCGACTCCGGCGTTGCGGCGGCAGAGTATGATGCGGCGCTGAACAGTTTTGTCGTGAAATCGCTGACCGCGCGGCAGGAGAATGCGGTGCAGGCCTTCGGCGTGCGCGGCACCCCGTCGTTCTATGTCGCAGGTAAGTACCAGATTAAAAATGATGGAATGCAGGCGACCAGTATCGATGGCTATCGCAGTGAATATGCGGACGTGGTGAAGTTCCTGCTGGCTCAGGGTAAATAACGCGCCCCTCTGCCGATAAACGCCTGGGCTAGCGCCCGGGCGTTTTTTTTGGCACTTGCAACGCCCGTGCGCCAATGGCGCTGGGACCACGGAGCGGAGAGGCGCGACAGGTCGATGCCCGGTCGCATAGCCTTCGCCTTCAGCGTCCCTCTCGTAAGCCGCATTGGCGGTGATCTGCGCGCCGCCGCGTCACTGGCGACAGGGGATGGCGGCATTGCGCCGGTGGTTAGGGAGCGCCTCAGGATCAACCGCGGCGGCGCTAATCGGGCTATATTCATTTGCGGATGCCATGATCATGGCGGCTTATTTCGCCCCGCGTCGAGCTGATATTACGCTCACTGGATGGGATGATTCGGATATGCCTTTTCTATCGCGGGCAAAGAGAGCGTGCCGCGGTAACGGATTAATGGTATGCCGCCGCGTTATTTTTATCAAAATAGCCGATCTTCACGTAGACGCTGCTGCTCTGTATTTTTACCATGCTGCCTATTATTATTAGGATATATCCGTATAGACAACGCAATAATTCTGTTAGTCGACGTGTGCGGAGATCAATATACTCACTGCGTATCTCTGTCCGGGCGCACTGATGCCGAGAGGATTATTTCTCTCGGTCATTATCAACCGCCGGCGCGCGGGCGTTATCTTACGTATTGATCACGCGCTGCGCTGATGTCCGTACGCGCTATTGCGCATCGCATGGGGAGGCTCAATCCATGCGCTATAGTATGCAATTATTAAATAAATAATTGGTGACACATATTTAATATATATGCTTGTCGGTGCTATTTTATCGGAACAGTACGATTTATCTCACTGTTATGGCTGAACCTATTGAGTTATTAGTGTGAATGTATAAGCTGTCCTGAAATGGTCAATATGAAGAATGCCATTTAAAACATAAGGATAGTGTATTTGTATGGAGCGTTCTAATCACAGTAATTTATTGCATTTAAAGGGATTCGATCTCAATCTGCTGACCGTATTTGAGATGGTGTTTTTACACAATAGCGTTAGCCGTGCGGCGGCGGCGATGGGCACCACGCCCTCGGCGGTGAGTCAGTCGCTGCAAAAGCTGCGTCAACACTTTGACGATCCGCTATTTATCCGCGCAGGCAAGGGAATTTCGCCAACGGCGCTGGGGGTCTGCTTGCATGATCAGATCGCTCAGGGGCTGTCGCTGATTGAAAATACCCTCAACGCGACGCTCTCCGCCAAGCAGCGCCGTAAGTTTGTCGTTTTCGCCCCCTGCTGCGTGGCGCTGCAGGTGCTGCCCGCCGCCGTCAGCGCCCTTGAGCGTCTCGGCGCCGGGTATGAGCTGCTGCACTACAGTGGGTATGCGGATTATCATCCGCATACCATTGCAGAGCAGCTGCTGAATTTTCGTAAGGCCGACGTGGTGTTCAGCACGACGCCGGTGACGGCGCATGCGGTGCACTGCCTGCCGTTTGCGAACGAACCGCTGGCGCTCGTATGCCGCGATGGGCATCCGCGCCTCGGGGAGGCGTGCAGCGAGGTGCAGCTGAGCGGAGAACGGTTTGTGATCCTGCAGCGTGCTCATAGCGACGGGGATCGCTTTGCATTTCTGCACGGCGGTCGGGTGGTGCTGCGTTCGGACTCCTTTATCTCGATTCTGGGGGCGGTCAGCCACAGCGATCTGCTGACGGTTTTGCCGCGGGAGGTCGCGCTGCGCTACGGCTCCGCCTTTAATCTGCGGGTGGTGGAGACGGCCTTTGCGATCCCGCCGATCCCCCTCTATCTCACCTATAACAAGCGTTCCCTGCGCAACCCCGAGTTCCGTAATCTGCTTGACGTGCTGACGGACACCGCCTCCCTGAGGAGCATGGTGCCGCTGACGGCGTGAACCGATATGATCGCCTATCGCTGCGCCGCTTCGCGCCGCGATGAGGTGCCTGCTCCGCCGGCTTATTTTTAGCTGAACGGATTCAGTTATTCCTGATTATTTCTATGCTGCGGGATAAATAAGTAATTAGTAACGATTGTCTTTTGAGTTTGATAGATGTGAAATATCGATGAATATATTTCGTTACGGTATGACGATAATAGTGAGCTCGGCGTATCGGCGATTCATGCTAATATTTTTGTTTAAAATCATCTAGTTATAATTTCATTGTTAGGGTGGGATTATTCTTTGCAAAAAAGAAAACCAGCCCAAGGGAGATTGGGCCGGCAAGGAGGTGGTTCCTAGTATTGCTATTTCGTTATTGCTTTTTGTGTGGCAATAATAACCATGACGACGTCACTTTAGTGTGATCGTCATCGGGTATTATCAAAAAAATAAAAAAAGCCGGAATTAATCCGGCTGGGGCAGAACATTATTGAGCGTGAGGATTGCGGGTGCTGACGCCCGCGCCCTGTAGGTTACGCATGAGCAGGGCATAGGCCAGATCGATCTCCGCCGGTAGCGGAATATAGACCGTATGTCCGTTGCCCGGCGCGACGTCGGTCGGCTGGCCCTGCTTGTCGCGCAGATCGTCCAGGGTGAACTGAATATTGCCCTGCGGCGTCATCAGCTCCAGGCTATCGCCGCGGGAAAATTTGTTTTTCACCAGCACTTCAGCATAGCCATCGCGGCGCTCGCCGCTGAGCTCGCCGACGAACTGCTGGCGATCGGAGACGGAGTAGCCGTAGTCATAGTTCTGCTGATCTTCGTGGACGTGGCGACGCAGGAAACCTTCGGTATAGCCGCGGTGCGCCAGTGACTCCAGGGTGGTCAGCAGGCTGGGATCGAAAGGCTTGCCGGCTACCGCGTCATCAATCGCTTTGCGGTACACCTGCGCCGTGCGGGCGCAGTAGTAAAACGACTTGGTGCGCCCCTCAATTTTCAGCGAGTGCACTCCCAGCTCCGTCAGACGCCCCACGTGCTGGATGGCGCGCAGATCCTTTGAATTCATAATGTAGGTGCCGTGCTCGTCTTCGAAGGCGCTCATATACTCGCCCGGGCGCATGCTCTCTTCCAGCATGAAGACCCGGTCGGTCGGCGCGCCGATGCCCAGGGTGGGGTCGACCTGCTGCACCGGGATTGGCTGGTGCTGATGCACAATATTGCCGACCTCGTCCTCTTTGCCTTCCTGCACCTTGTATTCCCAGCGGCAGGCGTTGGTACAGGTTCCCTGGTTGGGATCGCGCTTATTGATATAGCCTGACAGCAGGCAGCGCCCGGAATAGGCCATGCACAGCGCGCCGTGGACAAACACCTCCAGCTCCATCTGCGGCACCTGTGCGCGGATTTCGGCAATCTCCTCCAGCGACAGCTCTCGCGACAGGATCACGCGAGTCAGCCCCATCTGCTGCCAGAATTTTACCGTTGCCCAGTTGACCGCGTTAGCCTGTACCGACAGATGAATCGCCATCGACGGAAAGGCTTCACGCACCATCGAGATCAGGCCAGGATCGGACATGATCAGGGCGTCCGGCCCCATATCGATGACCGGCTTGAGATCGCGCAGAAAGGTTTTCAGCTTCGCGTTGTGCGGCGCAATATTGACCACCACGTAGAACTTCTTGCCCAGCGCATGGGCTTCCTGAATACCCAGCGCCAGGTTTTCATGGTTGAACTCGTTGTTGCGCACGCGCAGGCTATAGCGCGGCTGGCCAGCGTAAACCGCGTCGGCGCCATAGGCAAAGGCGTAACGCATGTTTTTCAGCGAACCGGCCGGGGACAGTAATTCCGGAGTAAACATAGATGACTCTCTCGTTCTGATCACAGGTCAGGCTGCAGCGTAGGGCGCGCCTCATCGTCATCCGTGCGCGCTGACGCCACGCGCGGAGAGGGAGCGGCCCTAGGGGCTTGCAGTAAAGGCGGGCATTATAGAGAGTTGGCGCGGGCAGTACAATCAAGGCCCCGCGGTGCCCGGAGCCTTGTCGGTGCTGCGCTGTGCTCGGCAGAAACGGGCCGGCGTGGGATCCCGTCACTGCCCGCGGCTCAGATCGCGGATATCGCGGGTCTGGGCATTCTTTTTAACGGACTGGATCCCTTTACGGGCGGCGCTTTCGGAGCTGTAGTGCTCGCTGTGGCCGATCACCTGATGGTTCTTGGCCTTGAGTAAAAAGTAGGGTTGCTCCCCCTCACAGCACAGCTCATACTGCGCGTCCTCGACGGCGTTGGTCTGCACGGAGAGAATGCCGTTTTCGACCGAGGCGTGGGAGGCGTACATTTCACTGCTGAGGATCACCTCGCCGTTACCGGCCTTGAGGTTGAAATGAAACCGCCCATTCAGGGTGCGTTTGATCTCGTAATAGCCCATTGTCATGGGTATCTCCTTGCCTGTGTTACGATAACGAATCCGCCATCGCCGCGTGGCGAATGGCGGATTATGGCGGGATACTGTCCATAGTAGTATAGCGTTCATCGGCGCGGACGGCGGCGCGGGCGCCGAAACCGCACGTATCGCCACGGCGGGAGAGGTCTCAGGCGATGATGCGGCAGGGGGCTCCCTCCCAGCGGTAGCCGACGCCATACACCGAGCGGATGAGCGGCTCGTCGCCCTCGACAGGCTCAAGCTTGCGCCGCAGATTTTTGATGTGGCTGTCGACGGTGCGGTCGGTGACCACCCGGTAGTCGTCATACAGGTGGTTGAGCAGCTGTTCGCGGGAGAGGACGCTGCCCGGCTGGGTCGCCAGGGTCTTCAGCAGACGGAACTCCGCCTGGGTCAGATCCAGCGGCTGCTGGCGGTAGCTGGCCTGAAAACGGCTTTCGTCGATGAGCAGCGGCGCCGGCTCGGAGAGGGTATCCTGCAGCCCGCAGCGGCGCAGAATCGTCTTCACTCGGGCGACCACCTCGCGCGGGCTATAGGGCTTGCAAATATAGTCATCGGCGCCGATCTCCAGCCCTAGCAGGCGATCTATCTCCTCGATCTTGGCGGTGACCATCACGATCGGCACTTCGGAGGTGCGGCGGATCTCGCGGCACAGCGTCAGGCCGTCGACGCCCGGCAGCATCAGATCCAGCAAAATCAAGTCGCAGAGATGCTCCTGCAGATAGGGCAACACCTCGTCGCCCCGGCTCAGCCAGTGGGGACGATAGCCGGCGGCGATCAGGTAGTCGATCAGCAGCTGGCCCAGCTTGGGCTCATCTTCAACGATCAGGACGCGCGCCCCCTGCGGTTCGGGCATCAGCGGGGTGGTGGCAAGCATATTCATCGGTCTACTCCCGGTTAGGAATCATCAGGTTAAGGCTCGAACGGCGCTGGCGCACCGGCCGGGGATATCGCGCCGCAGACGGGGGTCGCACGGCGTTTACGGCGGCTCAGGTCTGCTCCTCCAGCGGCAGCGTGACGGTCATCGCGACGCCGCCCAGCGGCGAGTGGCTGGCGCGCAGGCTGCCGCCGTGGGCGGCGACGATATTCTGGCAGATGGAGAGCCCGAGCCCCGATCCTCCGCTGGCGCGGTTGCGTGAGCCCTCCGCGCGGTAAAAGCGCTCAAAGATATGCTGCAGCTGCTCTTCGCTGACCCCCGGCGCGCTGTCCTGCCAGCACAGCGTCAGCGTATCGCTACGCTTCTGGCCCACGATCTGCAGCTCGCCGCCGCTATCGGTGTAGCGTAGGCTATTTTCCAGGAGGTTGTTAAACAGCTGCAGCAGGCGATCGGGATCGCCGAACACCCGGGCCTCGTCCGGCAGCCGCAGGGTCAGACGGATCCCCTTGGCGGCCAGCCGATCGCGAAACGCACCGGCGGCGGCCTGCACCAGGGCGCTCGCCTCGATGGGGCTTTTACGGTAGGCCAGGGCGCCGGCGTCGGAGAGCGACAGCTGGTGCAGATCGTTGACCAGCTTGGTCAGGATGCTGACCTCCGCCTGCAGCGAGGTCAGTGAATCGGGGGTGAGGCGTCGCACCCCATCCTGCAGCGCCTCTAGCTCTCCGCGCAGCACCGCCAGCGGCGTGCGCAGCTCATGGGAGACATCGGCCATCAGCGCCCGGCGGATCTGTTCGTTGCGCTCCAGCGTGGTGGCCAGCTGATTGAAGTCCTGCGCCAGCTGCCCCAGCTCGTCGCGGCTGCTGACGTCGACGCGGGTGGCAAAATTACCGGCGGCCAGCTGGTGCATGGCGTTGATCAGCCGTTTGACCGGCGCCAGCATGCCGCGCGATAGCAGCAGGGTCACCGCCGCCGCCAGCAGGGTCGCCAGGGCGACGATAAACCAGCTGGTGCGGCGCTGCTGGCGATCAAAGTTAATATCGGTATTGCGCGTTAGGCGCTCGGGCGGGGTCGTCAGCACCCAGCCGACGTCGCGCCCCTGATAGCGTATCGCGCTGCGGATACCGTCGCTCGGCAGGCTCCCCTGCGGGCCGACCAGGCGCTGCCCGTTGGCATCGATGACCCAAAATGGGGTGCGCCAGCCGTGGGGAGGCAGGCTGCCGTGCAGATTGCTGCTCTGTTCGATATCACGCATGATCCTAAAGATCATCCGCTCATTGTGGCGCAGAAAGTCCCAGTTGCCTTCGCGGGCGTACAGGGTTTCCAGCTCGCTGGCCATCAGCTGTACCCGCTGTTCATTGCCGTGGCGGATATAGTCGATAAAGCCGCGCTCAAAGCTGACGCGCACCCCCCAGTGCATGATGATCAGCACCAGAATGCAGGTGGACAGGATGGCCAGAAAGAGTTTGGCGGAAATGCCCAGTCTCATGATTTCTCCTCGGGGCTCAGTGCGCCAGCGGCGGCAGGGCTTTCTGTCGACTGACGCGGGCACGCAGCTTCTCCATATACAGGTAGACCACCGGGGTGGTGTACAGCGTCAGGATCTGGCTGACCAGCAGGCCGCCGACGATGGTGATGCCCAGCGGCTGACGCAGCTCGGCGCCGTCGCCGTAGCTGAAGGCCAGCGGCAGCGCGCCGAACAGGGCGGCCAGGGTGGTCATCAGAATCGGGCGAAAGCGCAGCTGACAGGCCTGATAGATGGCGTCGCGGGCGCTCAGGTGCTGCTCTCGCTCCGCCGTCAGGGCAAAGTCGACCAGCAGAATGGCGTTTTTCTTCACCAGCCCTATCAGCAGCATGATGCCGATCAGCGCGATCAGGCTGAAGGGCGCGTTGAACAGCATCAGCGCCAGCAGGGCGCCGACCCCGGCCGACGGCAGGGTCGACAGGATGGTCAGCGGATGAATATAGCTTTCATACAGCATGCCCAGCACGATATAGACCGTGGCGATGGCGGCCAGGATTAGGAGCAGCTGGCTGCTCTGCGCCTGCTGAAACAGCAGGGCGGTGCCGGCAAAGGTGCCGCGCAGAGAGGGCGGGGTGCCCAGGGCGGTCATGGCACGCTCGATGGCGTCGCTGGCGTCGGAGAGCGAGCCGTCCGGCGGCAGGTTGAAGGAGATGGTGGCCGCGGCGCTCAGCCCCTGATGGTTAACCGACAGCGGCGCGTTGGCCGGCAGCCAACTGGCGAACCCGGACAGCGGGATCGGCTGCCCGGCCTGGTTGATGATAAACATCTTATCCAGCGCCCGCTCATCCTGGGCGTCGCGCGGATCGACCTCCATCACCACGTGGTATTGGTTAAGCGGCTGGTAGATGGTGGAGATTTGGCGTTGGCCAAAGGCATTGTTCAGCAGCGAGTTGACCTCGCTGACCTCGATCCCCAGCCGCGCCATAGTCGGGCGATCGTAGGTCAGCAGCATCTCTGCCCCCTTGTCCTGCTGATCGGTGCTGACATCGGTCAGCTGGGGCAGGGCGGCGAGCGCCTTGCGTACCTGCGGCTCCCAGTGGCGCAGGACGGCGAGATCGTCCGACAGCAGGGTGTACTGATAGCTGGCGTTGCCCTGGCGACCTCCCGCTCGAATATCCTGCACCGCCATCAGAAACAGGTTCGCGCCCGGTTCATGGGCCAGCTTAGCGCGCAGACGGGCGATGACCTGTTGGGCATCCTGTTTCCGCTCGCCCAGCGGCTTAAGGGCGATAAACATCATTCCGCTGTTGACGCTGGCGCCGCCGGTGAAGCCGGTGACGTTTTCTACGTCGGGATCGGCGCGTACGATGCGCATAAAGTCCTGTAGCTTACCGCGCATGGCCTGAAACGAGATGCTCTGATCGGCCTGAATAAAGCCCATCAGCCGCCCGGTATCCTGCTGGGGGAAAAAGGTTTTTGGAATGCTGATATACAGCCAGATGTTTAATCCGATCACCGCCAGCAGCATCAGCAAGACCCAGCGGGCGTGGTCCAGCGTCCAGCTCAGGGAGCGGGCATAGCCCTGCTGTAGCAGCGCCGATAGGCGGCGTAGGGCGGTCGGGCGTCCCCCGCCGTCGTCGCGGCGCGGCCGCAGCAGGCAGGCGCACATCATCGGCGTCAGGGTCAGCGCGATCAGCAGCGAGATGGCGATGGAGACCGACAGCGTGATGGCGAACTCATGAAACAGGCGCCCGGGAATGCCGCCCATAAACAGCAGCGGAATAAAGACGGCGACCAGCGACAGACTGATGGAGAAGACGGTAAAGCCCACCTCGCGCACGCCGACCAGCGCGGCGCGGCGGGGGCTCAGGCCGTTCTCGATGTGGCGGGCGATGTTTTCCAGAACCACGATGGCGTCGTCCACCACAAACCCGCTGGCGATGGTCAGGGCCATCAGCGACAGGTTGTTCAGACTAAAGCCGCACAGATAGATGGCGGCGCAGGTGCCGATAAGCGAAACCGGCACCGTGACCGCCGGGATCAGCGTGGCGCGGGCGGAGCGCAGAAACAGGAACACCACCAGGATCACCAGGCCGATGGCGATAGCCAGCGACTGCTCGACCTCGCGCAGGGAGGCGCGGATGGTCGGGGTACGCTCCTGGGCGATATCCAGGGAGACCCCGCTGGGCAGCAGCGCCCGCAGCGCCGGAAGGTCGCTGCGCAGTCGGTCGACGGTTTCGATGATATTGGCGTCGGCGCTGCGGCGGATCATGATGAGGATCGCCGGCTGACCGTTGCTCATCCCGGCGTTGCGGACATCCTCGACGCCGTCGCTGATCTGGGCGACGTCCTGCAGCCTGAGCGGCGCGCCGTCGCGGTAGCGGATGATCAGCGGGCGGTAGTCCTGCGCCTTCATCAGCGTATCGTTGCTCTGCACCTGCCAGCGGTGCTCGTCATCGGCGACGGCGCCCAGCGGGCGGCGGACGTTGGCGCTGGCGATGGCCTGGCGCACCGTATCCAGCGAGGTTCCCTGATTGAACAGGGCATCGGGACTGAGATCGATGCGCACCGCGGGCAGGGAGCTGCCGCCGACCGAGACATCGCCGACGCCGTCGATTTGGGCGATTTTCTGCGCCAGACGGGTGGAGGCCAGATCGTAGAGATCCCCCTGGGTATACTGCGTCGAGGTCAGCGTCAGGATCGCGATGGGCGCATCGGACGGGTTGGCCTTGCGGTAGCTGGGGCGCGACGGCATGCCGGAGGGCAGCAGGCTCTGGGCGGCATTCAGCGCGGCCTGGACATCGCGCGCCGCGCCGTCGATATTCCTGTCGAGATTGAACTGTAAAATGATGCGGGTCGTGCCCAGGCTGCTGCTGGAGGTCATCTCATTGACTCCGGCGATGCGCCCCAGCGCCCGCTCCAGCGGGGTAGCGACCGAGGCGGCCATGGTCTCTGCCGAGGCGCCCGGCAGGGAGGCACTGACCATGATCACCGGGAAATCTACCTGCGGCAGCGGGGCGACCGGCAGCAGGCGCAGGCCGAGCAGTCCCGCCAGGGTGATCGCCAGCGCCAGCAGGCTGGTGGCCACCGGGCGGTTGATAAACAGGGAGAAGCCGCTCATCGCGCCGGGACTCCCCGCGTCGGGCGGTGGGTGTTACGCGCCAGACGATCGAAGGCCAGGTAGATGACCGGGGTGGTGAACAGGGTCAGGATCTGGCTGACGATCAGCCCGCCGACCATACAGATCCCCAGGGGCTGACGCAGCTCCGCCCCGACCCCCTGGCTGAACATCAGCGGCAGGGCGCCCAGCAGGGCGGCCATGGTGGTCATCAGAATCGGGCGAAAGCGCAGCAGGCAGGCCTGATAGATGGCGTCGTGCGGCGCCATGCCCTGCGTGCGCTCCGCCGCCAGGGCGAAGTCGATCATCATGATGGCGTTCTTCTTCACGATGCCGATCAGCAGGATGATACCGATGATGGCGATCACATCCAACGCCTGCCCGCTGATCATCAGCGCCAGCAGGGCGCCGACCCCGGCCGACGGCAGGGTCGAGAGAATGGTGATCGGGTGAATAAAGCTTTCATACAGAATCCCCAGCACGATATACATCGCCACGATGGCCGCCAGAATCAGCCACAGGGTGCTGTCCAGCGCGCTCTGGAACGCCAGGGCCGCGCCCTGGAAGTGCAGCGTCATGTCGGCCGGCATTCCGATCGCGCGTCGGGCGGCGTCGATTTCGGCGATGGCCTGCTCCAGCGTGTAGCCGTCGGGGACGTTGAAGGAGAGGGTCGCCGAGGGAAACTGGTCGAGGTGGTTTATCGCCAGCACGCCGTGGCGCTGCTCTACGGTGGCGATGCTGGCCAGCGGAATGGCGCTGCCGTCGGCGGCGGTCAGGTAGATGCGCTGCAGCGCCGTCAGACCATCCTGATGGGCGCGTTCCTGCTCCAGCACGACCCGGTACTGGTTGGACTGGGTATAGATGGTGGAGATCAGGCGCTGGCCAAAGGCGTTATACAGGGCGTTGTCCACGTCCTGCATCGCGATGCCAAGGCGGCTGGCGCTGTCGCGGTTGACGTTGACGTACGCCACCAGCCCCTGATCCTGCCAGTCGCTGTTCACGTCTTTCAGCATCGGCGACTGGGCGAGACGCGCCTGCAGGCGCGGCACCCAGGTCTGTAGCTCATCCAGCGACATGGCCTGCAGGGTGAAGGGATAGCGCGCGCGGCCCGGCAGGGTATCGATGGTCATATCCTGCACCGGCTGTAGATACAGCGAGATGCCACCGACCCGGGCCGCCAGCGCCTGCAGGCGGGGGATGATGCGATCGATGCGATCGCGGCGGTCGGCCAGCGGTTTTAAGACGATCTGCAGTCGCCCGCTGTTGAGCGCCGGGTTGACGCCGTCGACGCCGACGAAGGCGCTGACGCTGGCCACGTCCGGATCGCGCAGCAATGCTTCGCTCAGCTGACGCTGGCGCTCGGCCATAGCGCTGAAGGAGATCGACTGCGGGGCGTACACCGTGCCCTGGATCAGGCTGTTATCCTGCTGCGGGAAGAACCCCTTGGGGATGATGAGGTAGAGCAGCACCGTCAGCATCAGGGTGGCGACGGCGACGCCCAGGGTGATCCGCGGATGGCGCAGCGCCAGACGCAGCGCGCGGCCATAGCCTGCGATCAGGCGCTGGAACTGTCGCTCGCAGGCCAGCGAGAAGCGGTTTTGACGCCGCAGGCTCTCCTGGCTCAGCAGACGGGCGCACATCATCGGCGTCAGGGTCAGGGAGACGACGGCGGAGATCAGAATGGCGACCGCCAGCGTGACGGCGAATTCGCGGAACAGCCGACCGATAATATCGCCCATAAACAGCAGCGGGATCAGCACGGCGATCAGGGAGAAGGTCAGCGAGATAATGGTGAAGCCGATTTCACCGGCGCCTTTTAGGGCGGCGCGCAGGGGGGGATCGCCGTTCTCCAGATGACGCTCGATGTTTTCGATCACCACGATGGCGTCGTCCACCACGAAGCCGGTGGCGATGGTCAACGCCATCAGCGTCAGGTTATTGATCGAAAACCCCAGAAAATACATCGCGGCGAAGGTGCCGATCAGCGACAGCGGAACGGCGACGCCGGGGATCAGGGTCGCGGGCAGGTTACGCAGGAACAGGTAGATCACCATCACCACCAGCGCGACGGCCAGCAGCAGCTCGTGGCGCACGTCGCTGACGGAGGCGCGAATGGTCTGGGTGCGGTCGTTCAGGACGCTGATTTTGACCGAGGCGGGCAGGCTTTCGCGCAGCTGCGGCAGCTGGGCCAGCACGGCATCGGCCGTGGCGATAACGTTGGCGCCGGGCTGGCGCTGCACATTGATGACGATGGCCGGATGATTATTGGCCCAGGCGGCCAGCTGGGTATTTTCCGCCCCTTGCTCGACGCTGGCGATATCGCGCAGGTAGACCGGTGCGCCGCTGCGGTAGGCGACGATCAGGTTCTGGTACTCCTGCGCCGATCTCAGCTGATCGTTGGCGTTCAGGGTGATGGCCCGGGTAGGGCCGTCCAGGCTCCCCTTGGGCGAATTCACGTTGGCGTTGGCGATGGCGCTGCGGATCGTCTCGCTGCTGAGGCCGTAGGCCGCGGCGGCGGCGCCGTTTAGGCGCACGCGCACGGCCGGGCGCTGGCCGCCGGCCAGGGTAACCAGTCCGACGCCGCCGACCTGCGCGATCTTCTGGGATATTCGTGTCTCCACCAGATCTTCGACCTGCGGCAGGCTGAGGGCATCGGAGACCACCGCCAGCGTCAGGATCGGCGGATCGGCGGGGTTGACCTTGCTGTAGATCGGCGGGTAGGGGAGATCGTTCGGCAGCAGATTGGTCGCGGCGTTGATTGCCGCCTGCACCTCCTGCTCCGCGACGTCCAGCGCCAGCGACAGCTGGAACTGCAGCGTGATCACCGATGCACCGCCGCTGCTCTGCGACGACATCTGCTGCAGGCCGGACATCTGGCCGAACTGGCGCTCCAGCGGGGCGGTGATCGCCGAGGCGGTCACGTCGGGGCTGGCACCGGGATAGAGGGTGACCACCTGAATGGTCGGGTAGTCGACCTGCGGCAGCGCCGACACCGGCAGGGCGCGGTAGGCGACCAGACCGGCCAGCAGAATGGCGATCATCAGCAGGGTGGTGGCGACCGGGCGCAGAATAAACAGGCGCGAGGGGCCGCCGCCGCGCGGAACCGGGGAGGAGGGCGTCTGGCTCATGGCTGCGGGGTATCCCCGTGGTCCGCGGCGGCGTCAGGGCGCTGAGCGGTGATGATGTCGACCTGCCCCCCCTCCGTCAGCCGATCGATGCCGTCGGTTACCACCTTGTCGCCCGCGTTGACCCCCTGTTGTACCACCAGCGCGTCGCCGTCGCGCGCGCCGACGCTGAGGCTGCGCTTATGCACCCTGTTCTCGGCGTCGACCACCCAGACAAAGCGCCCTTCACGGCCGGTCTGTACCGCCGCCGCGGGAACCAGCAGCACCGGCGCCTGGCTGGCGACCTGCAGGCGCAGGTAGACGAACTGATTGGGGAACAGGCGATCGTCCTGATTATCGAAGCGGGCCTTGATCTTCAGGGTTCCGGTCGCGGTGTCTATCTGGTTGTCCAGGCTGAGCAGATGGCCGGTCGCCAGGCGCTGGCGATCGCTGCGATCCCAGGCTTCGGCAACCAGCGTTCCCTGGCGCTGCAGCGCCTGCTGCAGGCGGGGAATATCCCCCTCAGGTAGGGTGAACAGCACGTCGATGGGGTGGGTTTGGGTCAGCACCACCAAGCCATTGGTATCCGCGCTGCTGATATAGTTGCCCTCATCGACCTGACGAAGACCGGCGCGGCCATCGCCCGGCGCCCGGATACGACTGTAGTCCAGTTGCAGCTGGGCGCTATCCACGTTGGCCCGATCGCTGACCAGGCTGGCCTGCGTCTGGGCGACCAGCGAAGCCTGGGTATCCAGCTCCTGACGCGAGACCAAATTATCTTTGGCGAGGCGCTGGTAGCGCACCAGATCGCGTCGGGCGTTGTCCAGCAGCGCCGTATCGCGCGCCAGCGCTCCCTGGGCCTGCTGCAGCTGGATCTGGAACGGGCGTGGGTCGATTTCAGCCAGCAGATCGCCGGCCTTCACCTGCTGCCCCTCCGTGAAGTGCAGCTTCATCAGCTGGCCATCGACCCGGCTGCGCACGGTCACGGTATTGGAGGCGGTGACGGTGCCCAGCCCGCTGAGGTAGCTGTCCTGCGCGGCGCGGTGCACGACCGCCGCCTGCACGGGAACCGTCTGCGCCATGCCGCGTCCCGGCCTAGCGTCGCGCTGGCGCGCCGGGCTTCCGCCGGCGTCGGCGGGCGGCGCAGAGGAGACGTGATGCCAGGCGAACGCGCCCAGCAGGAGCAGCAGAATTAACAGCCCGCAGAGCTTGGCGCGCCGGGAAGAGAGTGCGGATATAACGCTCATGTGACGGTAATTCTCCTGCAGACGCCCGATGGGCGGAATCCATGATGAAAAGACGCCGAACGGGAGCGTCGAGCGCAGCCCCGGATGGTCGTAAGTGTATTGTAGCCGTTTGCTGCGGCGGCAAAATGGAGGAAATATGAAAATCGTGCGCATCGCAATGGAAAACCGTCGCACGCCGGCGCTTTTTTAGCCGATCGTCGCGTCCGCCCGCGCTGGCGATCGCACCCTGAAGAAACGGCGCGTGACAGTCCCCGTTTTTTTGACCAAGATGAGACGACTACTCACGTTAAAGAGGCCACACTATGCTGAATGTTAATGAGTATTTTGCAGGGAAAGTGAAGTCGATTGGCTATGACAGCGGCAGTATCGGCCGCGCCAGCGTGGGAGTGATGGAAAAGGGCGAGTATACCTTTACCACGGATCGGCCGGAGGAGATGACGGTGGTGACCGGCGCGCTGCGCGTGCTGATCCCCGGCGCGCCGGACTGGCAGGTGTTTACCCCGGGAGAGACCTTTTTTGTGCCGGAGCACAGCGAGTTTAACCTGCAGGTCGCGGAGCCCAGCGCCTACCTATGCAAGTATCTGAGCTGATCGTCTGACGGGCGAGGGCGGCGCGCCGCCCTCAGCCTCTTCGCCTTACCTCGACGGCGGCACCCGCCGTCTAAAATCCCATCTCACCATAGTGACCGTGGCGGAACTCCGTCAGCACCCGACGTACGTAGGGCAGGGTCTCCTGCGGCAGCGCATCGGGGGCGAACCAGGTCAGCGCGTCGCACTTGTGCGGCTCCCGGTTATCGATGACGGCGTCGTCATCCGCCAGATAAAACCACTGATCGACATAGGTGCGATCGGCGCTGCGGCGGTGCAGGGTGTAGACATGGCGCAGCGCGGCGGGGTCCCGCGTTAGCCCTATCTCCTCCTGCGCCTCGCGCGCCATCGCCTGGCTCGCGGACTCGCCCGCTTCGACGTGTCCGGCGGGCAGCGACCAACAGCCGTCGGCAAAGCCGGTATTGGCGCGGCGGGCTAGCAGAAAGCGGCCGTCGCGCTCCAGGATCAGGTATACCGCATGGTAGATCATCGCATGTCCAGGCACGGTTGCCTCCCGGCGTTTACTGCGCCGCCTCACCGCCCAGGGCGGCGATCAGCTCGTCGATTAATACCGCCAGCTCGCCGGTCATCAGGGCGAAGTCGGCGTCAAAGCGCAGGGCGGCGTCTTCACGATCGATATCTTCATTCTGATCGCGCAGGGTTTCCGAGAACTTCAGGCGCTTAACGGCGCCGTCGTCGGCCAGCACCAGCTGAATGCGCTCGCGCCAATCCAGCGCCAGCTTGGTCACCAGCTTACCGGCCTCGATATGCACGGCGATCTCATCGCACACCAGCTCCTGCTGTTTGCAGCGAATAACGCCGCCCTCGTCCAGGATAGCCTTCAGCTCGGCCTCGTCCTGCAGGCTGAAGCCCGCCGGGGTGTTGCCGCTGCGCACCCATTCGGTCAGGGTCATCTCGATGGGTTTATCCAGCGTCAGCGGCACGACGGGCAGGGAGCCCAGGCTCTTGCGCAGCAGCGCCAGCACGTCTTCCGCCCGCTTGGCGCTGGCGGCGTCCAGCATGATCAGGTTGTTGACGCTGTCTATCCACAGCCAGGTCTGGTTAAAACGGCTGAAGGCGCGCGGCAGCAGGCTGTGCAGCACCTCATCCTTCAGCGCGTCTTTTTCGGTTTTTTTCAGCTTGCGGTGCTGCTCACCCTCTAGCCTTTCGATTTTGGCCTGCAGCGCCTGCTTGAGTACCGGCGCTGGCAGGATCTTCTCCTCTTTGCGCGCGCACAGCAGGATCTGCCCGTTGGCGCAGTGGGTCAGCGCGTCGCTGCCGCCGCCGAGGGGGGGAACCCAGCCGGTGCGCGACATATCCTGACTGCCGCAGGGGGTAAATGCCATGGCGCTGAGCTGGGACTCCATCTCTTGCGCCACCAGCGGAATTTCACGGTTCAGACGGTAAATTAACAGGTTCTTAAACCAGAGCATGAGGCATTTTTCCGGAAAAAAAGGTGGGAGTTAGCGGCGTCAATGATAGCGAATTCTCCCCGTTTCTTCACGGAAAAACTCCGCTACTATGGGCACCGGATGAGTAATACAGGAGACGCCGATGCGTATCGGGATTGATTTGGGCGGCACCAAGATTGAGGTGCAGGCTTTGGGGGATCGCGGGGAAACCCTGTTTCGGCGGCGGGTTGCCACCCCGCGCCATGACTATGCGGCGACGCTGGCGGCGATAGTCCAGCTGGTGGCGGACGCCGAGGCGCACTGCGGCGAGCGCGCCTCGGTCGGGGTCGGTATTCCCGGTACGCTGTCCCCGTTTAGCGGGCGGGTTAAGAACGCCAACTCGACCTGGCTGAACGGCTCGACGCTGGACGCCGACCTGTCCGCCCTGCTGAAAAGAACGGTGCGGTTGGCCAACGATGCGAACTGTCTGGCGGTATCGGAGGCGACCGACGGCGCGGCGGCCGGCGCCCGGGTGGTCTTTGCCGTGATTATCGGCACCGGCTGCGGCGCGGGGATTGCGCTGGATGGCCGGGTGCACGCCGGCGGTAACGGCATCGCCGGCGAGTGGGGGCATAACCCCTTACCCTGGCAGGATGACGCCGAACGGGCGGCGTCAGCGGCGCAGCCCTGCTACTGCGGCAAACAGGGCTGCATTGAAACCTTTGTCTCCGGCAGCGGATTCTGCGCCGACTACCGGCGCCACGGCGGGGCGGCGCTTGACGGGGCGCAGATCATGGTGCGGGCCGATGCGGGCGATGCGTCGGCCTTGGCGGCCATCGCCCGCTATGAGCAGCGTCTGGCGCGTGCGCTGGCGCAGACCATTAACACGCTGGATCCGGACGTGATCGTGCTGGGCGGCGGCATGAGCAACGTGAGCCGTCTGTATCGTACCCTGCCGGATCTGATCACCCCCTGGGTGTTCGGCGGCGAGTGCCGCACCCCGATTCGCCCGGCGCAGCACGGCGACGCCAGCGGCGTGCGCGGCGCCGCGTGGCTGTGGCCTGCGTAACGGCGGGCTGGTCGGCGATTTGCCATACTGGCAGAGGCGCCGCCGTGGCGCGAGAGAGCGGGAGAGGATGGGTATGCAGGTGAAGATCGAGAGTTTAGCGGCGCAGCCGCTGTTTGCCCTGCGCGTGCAGGGGCCGTTTGCGCAGTCGCTGGGGCCAGGATTTGAGCGGCTGATGGCGTGGTCGACGCGCCACGGCCTGCAGGGGCAGTGGATGGCGCTGTACTATGATAACCCCCGCGAGGTTGCGCCAGAGGCACTGCGGGCGGATGTCGCCCTGACGACGGCGACAACAGCGCTCCCGTCGGATGGCGAGGCGTCCGGGATCCGTTGGGACACGCTGGCTGGGGGCCTGTATGCGCTGGCGCAGGTGCGGGTCATCGATAATGATTTTGCCACGCCGTGGGTAGCGCTGTTTGACCAGGCGCTGCCCGCCAGCGGCTATCGTCCGGACGGCGGTCCCTGCTTTGAGCGCTATCTGAGCGATGGTCGAGCCAGCGGTGAGTGGCTGCTGGAGCTGGGCGTGCCGGTCAGAAAAAGCTGAAAATGCCCCGTTGCCGCCGCCGGGGCGTCGGAGCGAGGCCCCCGGCAATTGTCGTTTCGCCGCGGACGCGCGAATATAGGCGGACTTTGTCACAGTTTATTGCAATTAAATGAAACCAACCCTGATCTGCGATGGTGCACTGGCGCTGACGCTGCCGTTCTGTCTGTTGACGCCCCATCCGCTGTGGTATTGGCTGGCGTTGGTGAACCTGTGGACCCTGCTGATGTACGGCTATGACAAGCTGGCGGCGGTGCAGGCGCGGTGGCGTATCCCTGAGCGCACGCTGCTGCTCGGCGGCGTCCTCGGGGGCTGGCCGGGCGGGCTGCTCGGCCAGGTGCTGTTTCAGCATAAAACCCGCAAGATGGCGTTTCGCAACGCCTTCATGCTGTCGGTGGTGGCCAACCTGGCGCTGCTGCTGATCCTCTGGTACTGGCTGTACGGGCGCTGGCTGCTGTAGCGGTACGCCGGCGCCCGCGCCGGCTTATGACTCCCCGTCGCCGCTGACGCGATAGCGACTGTCGAGGCGGCTAAAGCCCAGTCCGTTGATTTTCTTCACCCGGATCTGCAGCGGGATCCGCTCCTTCATCGCCTCGACGTGGCTGATGACGCCGATGGTTTTACCGCTGGCGTTCAGGGTATCCAGCGCGTCCAGCGCGGTATCCAGCGTCTCGGCATCCAGCGTGCCAAATCCCTCATCCAGAAACAGCGAGTCGATGCGGGTCTTGTGGCTGACCAGATCCGACAGCGCCAAGGCCAGGGACAGGCTGACCAAGAAACTTTCGCCGCCGGAGAGGGTGCGGGTATCGCGCCGCGCATCCGCCTGCCAGGTATCGACGACCTCCAGCTCCAGGGTGTCGCCCTCTCGGCGCAGCAGCTGGTAGCGTCCGTGCAGGCGCATCAGCTGGCGGTTGGCCAGATAGACCAGATGGTCCAGCGTCAGCCCCTGAGCAAACTTGCGGAACTTGTCGCCGCTGCTGGAGCCGATCAGCTGATTGAGGTAGCTCCAGTCCTGATACGCCCGTTCGCGCTGGGCTATCTCGGCCAGCCAGCCCTGCTGGCTGTGGCGCCGCTGGGTGTCGCTGTGCAGCTGCTGCTGCAGCTCGCCCTGCTGCAGGCTGTGCTGGCGCAGCTGCTGCGTCAGCGCGCTACAGCGCTGCTCCAGCCACGGGTCGTCGTCGTCGATATGCAACTCCTGCGGGCGGGTCGCCTCACCCTGGGCAACGGCCTGCTGAGCCTGCGCCAGCAAGGCCGCGCTTTGCTGCCGCTGCCGCTGGGCGTCGTCGCGCAGTGCCGTGAGCTGCCGCTGCTCCTCTTCCGTCAGCATCGCAGCCAGCAGAGCGGCGTCGTCGCTAAAGGGGGAGTCGGCCAGCGCAGACTGCCAGCGCTGACGCAGCGGCAGCAGGCGCTGGGTCAGCGTCTGCTGCTGCTGGCGGGCGGCGCTCAGCTCGCCCTCCAGTCGCTCATACTGCTGCTGCCAGCGCTGACTTTCCGCCAGCGCGGCGCTCTGACGCTGCTCCAGCGCCTGCTCCTGGTGCAGCAGCTCGGCCTGAACGTCCGCGATCGGGCGGCCGTCGAGCAGGGCGCGCCGCTGGGCCAGCAGAAGGGCCAGCTGCTCATCTAGCGTCTGGCGCTCGCGCGTCAGCGTCTCGTGGTGCTGCGTCTGCGTCGTCAGCTGCTGCTGCAGCAGGCGTAGCTGCTGCTCTAGGCTGAGCGCCTGGGTCTGCAGCTGCTGGTGCTGCGCCTGCGCCTGCTGCCAACGCTGCCACTCGTCGCGTCGCGCCGCCAGCCAGCGCTCGCTCTGTGCGGCATCGGGCGCCGTCAGTTCGCCGTCGGCCAGATCGTCGGCTATCTGCTGTGTCAGACTCTGCTGCTCCTGCTCGGTCTGTTGCCATTGGCGCTCGCACTCCGCGCGGCGGGTCTCCTGGGTTTGCAGCGTCTGCAGCAGCAGACTTTGCGCATGCTGCTCCTGGCTCAGCCGCCCGCTGGCCTGGGTCAGGGCGTCGCGCGCCCGCTGCAGGCGCTGTGCCAGTGCCTCTCCCTGAGCCTGCAGGCTGTCCAGCTCGCGGCGCCGCTGGGCGCAGCGCTGCAGGTAGTCGGCGAGGGCCGTCTCATCCTCCAGCGCCAGCGCTAGCCCCAGCGCGTCACAGATCTGCTGCCAGCGCGCGCGCTGCTGGGTCAGCGTCTGCTGCAGCTGCTGGGCTTCGCTTTCCAGCTGGGCGCACTGCGCCGCGGCTTGAGCCGCGCGTTCGCTCAGCGCTCCGCCTTCCCGTCCCAGGCGCTCGACCTCCTGGCTGAGGCGATCGCGGCGCCGTTGGCTGTCGCTGAGCGCCGGGGGCTGGTAGCTGGCCGCCAGCGGGTGATCGCATGCGCCGCACAGCGGGCAGGGTTCGCCCTCACGCAGGCTGGCGCGCTCCGTTTCCAGGCTGATCAGTCGCATCTGCAGCGCTATCTGCTGTTCCAGATCCTGCAGGTGCTGGCGCTTATCCGCGTACTGACGCCGCTTCTCCGCGAGCTGCTGCTCCAGGATTAGACGCTCGCGCTGCAGTGCGCCATCGCGCGCCTGCAGCGCCTGTATGCGCGCCATCTCCTGCAGGGCCAGCGGCTGCAGCGCGATCAGCTGCTGGCGATCGTCATCGCCCTGCTGCAGGGTCGTTCGCGCCTGCGTTACGTGTTCGGCGGGGTGGTGGCGCTGCCACGCTTGCAGCTCGGCCTCCTGCGTCTCCAGCGCCTGACGCAGGCGCTGCTCGTCCTGCTGCAGGCCAAGCAGGGTCTCCTGGCGCGCATCGCGCTGGCGGCACAGGTGCTGTATCTCCTGCTGCAGCCGCGTCCGCTCGGCGCTTAGCCGTAGCCCGTCGTCGCTGAGCACGCCGCGGCGCTCCAGCAGCATCTGCCAGCGCGGCAGCCGTTCGCCCCACTGGGCGTGCTGCCGGGCGGCGTCCAGCTGCCGCTGCAGCGCGGCGTGCTGCTGTCGCTGGGCCTCCTGCTGCGCGCTGAGCTGCTGTTGCTGCGCCTGCAGATCCTGCAGCTGGCGCTGACTCTCCTGCCACTGCTGCGACAGCCGCTGTTCGGCCTCCTCCTGTTTGCTCAGCGCATTGTCCAGCGGTAGCACTCGCTCGGCGATCAGCGCCTGCGTTTCATCACGGCGCTGGCGCAGCTGCTGCCAGGCTTGCTGCGCCTGCTGTAGCGCCTGCTGCAGCGGCGCCCGCTGGGCGGCCGCCGCCTGTAGACGCGCCTCCAGCTGATGCTGCTGGGCGTCGGCCTGGCGTAGATCCTCCTCGGCCTGGGTCAGGCTCTGGTAATACGGCCGCAGCCGCAGCGCGGGTTCGGCGTGGGTCAGCCGCAGCAGCTGCGGCTGAAGGGCGAGCCAGTGCTGCTCGGCCTGGGCGGCCTGCGTCTGTGCCTGGCTCAGCGCCTGGCGCTGCTCCTGCTGACGCCGTAGCCACGCCTGCTGCTGCTGCGCCTGCGTCAGCTGAGCGCGCAGCGCCTGCTCCTGCGTCTGGGCGTGGGTCAGGCTGGCCTGCAGCGCCTCGCGCTGGGCGTCGCTGAGCAGCTCAACGCCGGCGGCGCGTTCGCGCAGCGCGTCCAGATCGCTCTTGGCCTGCTTAAAGCGGGCGAAGACCGCCTCGGAGAGGCGCCCGTAGATCTCGGTACCGGTCAGCTCCTCCAGCAGCTCGGCGCGTTTGCCGGCATCGGCGTTGAGGAACGCGGCGAACTCCCCTTGCGACAGCATCATCGACTTGGTAAAGCGGCCAAAGTCCAGGCCGGTCAGTTCGGCGATGGTTTTTAGCTTATCGCTGATTTTATCGCACAGGATCGTACCGTCATCCAGCCGCGCCAGCTCGGCGCGTATCGCCTGCAGCTTGCCGTCGGGGCGGTTGTTGGCGCGCCGCTGGCTCCAAAAGGCGCGGTAGCCTATCCCCTTGACTTCAAACTCCACCTCGGCCAAGGATTCGGCGGTGCCGCGGGTCATCAGCTCATTCTGGCTGGCGGAGATGGTGTCCAGACGCGGGGTCTGGTGGTACAGCGCCAGACAGATGGCGTCCAGCAGGGTGGTTTTTCCCGCGCCGGTGGCGCCGGTAATGGCAAACAGCCCGCTATCGCAGAAGGGGGGGGCGCTGAAGTCAATTTTCCACTCGCCGCGCAGCGAGTTGATGTTCTTAAAGCGTAGACTGAGGATCCTCATGCCTGCGTCTCCTCGGTATCGGGGTCTAGCGTTATCTCCTGCAGCACCTGCTGGAACAGCCGCTGCGCCCGCGCTTGCTGCTGAGGATCGCTCTCCTGCTCCAGCGCCAGGCGTCGGCTAAATACGTCGTCGGGGGTCAGCTCGCTCAGGGTCTCGCCGGCCTGCATGGTCAGGGCGCGCTGACGCTGCTCACGGCTGCGCCGCAGCAGCAGGATCTCCACCGGCAGCGTCTCCGCCTGCTGCTGCAGCGTGCGTTCGCTTTCGCTGAGCCAGCCGTCGCTGTCGATCTCGATGTCCAGCCAGACCGGCTTGTCCGTCGCCAGTGGGCGCAGGGCCTCCATGGCTGCGCCAATCTCCGTCAGCGAGCCCTTGAGCAGGCGCATCGGCTGGGTCTGGGGGATGGGCAGCTGGGTTATCTGCGGCGCGCTGCCGTACGCTAAGGTCACCAGGCAGACGCTTTTGCTGCTGCCCAACTCGTCAAAGCTCAGGGGGATCGGGGAGCCGCTGTAGCGAATATGCTCCGCGTGACCGACCCGCTGCGGGCGGTGAATGTGCCCCAGGGCGATATAGTCTGCCGGGGGAAAGGCGCTGGCCGGCAGGGCATCCAGCGTGCCGATATAGATATCGCGCACCGATTCGGAGCCGCTGGCGCCGACGGTGGTCAGGTGGCCGGTGGCGACGATCGGCAGCGGCTGCGCTAGCGAGGCCTGCAGCGCCAGCGCACGCTGATACAGGGCGTGGTAGTGATCGCTGATGGCCTGCTGCAGCGCCAGCTGCTTCTCCGCGGCGGACTGGCCGGCGCGGCTTTGCAGCAGGTCGCGCGGTCGCAGAAAGGGAACGGCGCACAGGATGGCGCCGGGGCTGCCGTCGCGTCGCCGCAGCAGCAGCGGCGCATCGTCGGCGTGGGCGCCCGCGATCACCTGGGTATGCAGGCAGGCCAGTAGCTCGCGGGATTCGTTGAGGGTCGCCACCGAGTCGTGGTTACCCGCCAGGACGATCAGCTGACAGCCGCGTCCCTGTAGCGCCACCACAAAGCGGTTGTACAGTTCACGGGCATAGCTGGGCGGCGTTCCGGTATCGAACAGATCGCCGGCCACGATGATGGCGTCGGCCTGCTGCTGCTCGGCCTGCAGCAGCAGCCAGTCGAGAAACGCACGGTGTTCATCGGCGCGGCTTTTACCGTAGAAATGCTGGCCAAGGTGCCAGTCGGAGGTATGGATCAGACGCATGGTGTCCCTTGCTTGGCAACGGAGGGCGCGCCCGCGGCGGCGGGCGGAGGATATGGCGGCCAGTATACCCGGCGCGACAAAAGGGCGCCAACCCGTTGGCCGCGGCGGCGAGAGGGGATCTCTTTTTTTTCATAAATCTGTCATAAAAATGACGCATAATTGCAGCGGATGACAATTAACCGGGAAGTCAGTATGAGCATACGCATTTTAGTCGTAGAAGATGAAACGCCCATCAGGGATATGGTGAGTTTCGTTCTGGAGCAGAACGGCTATCAGCCGCTGGAGGCGGAGAGCTATGACGGTGCGTTAAGCCAGCTGTGCGAGCCTTACCCCGATCTGATTCTGCTGGACTGGATGCTGCCCGGCGGCTCGGGTATCCAGCTTATCAAGCAGCTGAAGCGGGAGCCGGCGACCCGGGAGATTCCGGTGATGATGCTGACGGCGCGCGGCGAAGAGGAAGATCGGGTGCGCGGTCTGGAGGTGGGCGCCGATGACTACATTACCAAGCCGTTTTCACCCAAAGAGCTGGTGGCGCGGATCAAGGCGGTGATGCGCCGCATTTCGCCGATGGCGCTGGAGGAGACCATCAACCTGCAGGGGCTGAGCCTCGATCCCGTCTCGCACCGGGTGACGGCCCAGGACGACGCGGTGGAGATGGGGCCGACCGAATTTAAACTGCTGCACTTCTTTATGACTCACCCTGAGCGGGTTTACAGCCGCGAACAGTTGCTCAATCATGTCTGGGGCACTAACGTGTATGTGGAGGATCGTACCGTCGATGTCCACATTCGCCGTCTGCGTAAGGCGCTGGAGGGCAGCGGGCACGATCGCATGGTGCAGACCGTGCGCGGTACCGGCTACCGTTTCTCCGCCCGTTTCTGATCGGCGACGGAGTTCTGACTGTGCTAGATAAACTCTCCTGGAAGACGCTGCTGTCTGAGCTGCTGCTGTGCTGCGTGCCGGCGCTGCTGCTCGGTGCGCTGTTCGGCTATTTACCCTGGTTTTTACTGTCGGCGCTGTGCCTGCTGCTGCTGTGGCACGGCTGGAATCAGCTGCGGCTCTCCCACTGGCTGTGGGTGGATCGCAGCATGACGCCGCCCAGCGGGCGCGGCAGCTGGGAGCCGCTGTTTTACGGGCTGTATCAGATGCAGCAGCGCAATCGGCGGCGGCGGCGTGAGCTGGCTTTGCTGATCAAACGCTTCCGCAGCGGGGCGGAGTCGCTGCCCGATGCCATCGTGATGCTGACCGATGAGGGCAACATCTTTTGGTGTAACCATCTGGCGCAGCATCTGCTGGGGTTCCGCTGGCCGGAGGATAATGGGCAGAATATCCGCAATCTGCTGCGCTATCCCGAATTTAGCCGCTATCTGGGCGACGCCGACTACGCTCGGCCGCTGACGCTGCACCTGAACAGCGGGCGCTATATGGAGTTTCGCCTGATGCCCTACAGCGAGGGGCAGATGCTGATGATCGCGCGCGATGTGACCCAAAAGCGTCAGTTGGAGGGCGCGCGGCGCAACTTTTTTGCCAACGTCAGCCATGAGCTGCGCACGCCGCTGACGGTGCTGCAGGGCTATCTGGAGATGTTTGGCGACGATGCCATGCCGGCGCCGCAGCGGGAGAAGGCGCTGCTGACCATGCAGGCGCAGGCGCAGCGTATGGATGGACTGGTTCGGCAGCTGCTGGTGCTGTCGCGGATTGAGGCGGCGCCGGACATCGATCTCAGCGCGGTGGTCGATGTCCCGGCGATGCTGCATATGCTGGAGCGCGAGGCCAACGCGCTGAGCGACGGCCAGCACACGCTACGCTTTAGCATTGATGATGGCCTGCGGGTGCGCGGCAACGAGGAGCAGCTGCGCAGCGCCGTCTCTAACCTGGTGTATAACGCGATCAACCATACGCCGGCGGGAACGCAGATTAGGGTATGCTGGCAGCGCACCGCGCAGGGGGCCTACTTTAGCGTGCAGGACAATGGGCCGGGCATCGCTCAGGAGCACCTCAGCCATCTGACCGAGCGCTTTTACCGGGTCGACCGCTCCCGCTCTAGCCGCACCGGCGGCAGCGGGCTGGGACTGGCCATCGTCAAGCATGCGCTGCAGCACCACGAGGCGCAGCTGGCGATCGATAGCGCTCTCGGGCAGGGAACCCGCTTCGCGTTTACCCTGCCGTCCCATCTGGTGTTCAACGGCGCACCGTCGGCCTGATTAGCGCGGGCTCGCGTGCGCGTCGGCGCGCGCTAGTCCTCTAGCTGCGCTTCGATCACCAGGCTCCAGCCGTCGACGCTGCGCCAATACGCCTGCTCCTTCTCCACGTCCAGCTGCACCAGGCTATTTTGCCGCAGATAGTGGGACGGGAAGCGCAGCACCCACTGAAAACCATGGGTCTCCAGCTGCAGCGTCGCGGGCGGCGCGGTGGACTGGCGCTGATTGTTGAGCAGGGTAGCCAGACGCAGGATCTGGATCAGCGGCAGATACTGTTTTTTCTTAAACAGGGTGAAGCGCGGCAGCTCCTCCAGCCGCAGCGCCTTGCGCTGGCAGCGTACCAGCGTCGCCAGCATCAGCTGCTGCTCCTGGGTGAATCCGGGCAGATTGGTATTTTGCAGGATATAGGCCGAGTGGCGCTGCATGCCGCTGTGGTTGATGCTCAGCCCCACCTCGTGCAGCGCGGCCGCCCAGTTGAGCAGCGCCTCTAGCTGCGGATGCACCAGCCGCGGGTTTTGCACCATCCACTGCGCGTAGAGCTGCTGCGCGCTGGCCTGCACGCGCTGGGCCTGCTCACGGTCAATATTGTAGTGCTCGGCCAGGCTGAGCGCGGTGCGGCTGCGGATATCCTGGTGGCGGAAACGCCCCTCCATCTCATACAGTACCCCTTCGCGCAGCGCGCCGTCCGACAGGCGCAGCTGCTTTATCGCCAGCGCGTCGAACACCCCGCACAGAATGGCCAGCCCCGGAACGAAGACCTGGCGGCGATCCTCGGACAGCCCCGGCAGACGCAGGCGATCGACGTGGTCGTAGCGCAGCACCTCGTCGCACAGCATCGCCAGACGCGCCGGAGTGAGCAGCCCATCTTTTTCGCCCATGGCGACCAGAACCTCATAGGCCGCCTTAATGGAGCCGGAGGCGCCCAGCGCGGCGCTCCAGCCCTGAATGCGGTACTGCCAGGCCATGTTCTCCAGCTTTTGCGCCGCGGCCAGGCGGGCGCGCTGAAAACCGGCGGCGCTGATGACGCCGCCGGTAAAGAACTGCTGGGCAAAGCTGACGCAGCCCATGCGCCGACTCTCGACCAGAATCGGGTCAAAGTCCTCGCCGATCACCATCTCCGTGGAGCCACCGCCGATATCGATCACTAGCTTGCGGCCCTTCTCTGGCTGGGTGTGGGCGACGCCCATAAAGATCAGGCGCGCCTCTTCATGGCCGGAGATGATCTCGATGGGATAGGGGATCACCTTGGCGGCGCGCTTGAGGAACTCCTGGGCATTGTTGGCCTGGCGCAGGGTATGGGTGCCAACGATGCAGACGTTTTCCGCCGGAAAGCCCTGCAGGCGCTCGGCGAACAGGGCCAGGCAAGCCAGGCCGCGCGCCATGGACTCCTCGCTCAGGCACTGATGCTGATCCAGGCCGTCGGCCAGATGGACGCGCTGCTTTAGCCGCCCCAGCACCTGCAGCGCGCCGTTGACGACGCGCGCGATCACCATATGAAAACTGTTGGAGCCGAGATCGACGGCGGCGATCTCCTGCGGACGGGGCGAAGTGGGAATCAGCGGCATAGGCAGTCCGGTTCAGTCATGGGTCGGCGGCACGGGGAGCTCTCGCGCCTGCTGGGCGTCGGCATGTTCCAGCGCCCGGATGTAATCATAGATGGCCAGCTGTGAGCGCACTTTGCGGCGGTTGCCGCGCGGCACATAGCGGTTGCTCAGCTCCCGATCGAGGTAGCGGGCCTTGACGGTATCGCTGAACTGCAGTTCCAGCAGATCCAGCACCCGCTGGCGCAGCAGGGGATCGAGCAGGCTCACCGCCACTTCAATGCGGTAGTCGATGTTGCGGGTCATCCAGTCGGCCGATGAGAGAAAGACCTGCGGATCGCCGTGGTTGTCAAAGACATAGACCCGGGCATGCTCCAGGAAGCGATCGACGATGCTGATGGCGCTGATATTATCGCTGACTCCCGGGATCCCCGGCACCAGCGCGCACATGCCGCGCACCAGCAGGCGGATTTTTACCCCGGCGCTGGAGGCCGCGTACAGACGGTCGACCAGCCCTTTATCTACCAGGTTGTTGATCTTAAGAGTGATCCCGGCGCTCAGCCCGGCCTGGGCATGGGTTATCTCCTGATCGATCAGCTGATACAGCATGCGGCGTGAGTTCTGCGGGGAGACCATCAGGTGTTCGAAATTAACCGGGCGATAGGGGTTTTCGATAAAGTTGAATACCCGGCGGACTTCGTTGGTGATACGGGCATCGGCGGTCAGCAGCGAATAGTCGGTGTACAGCCGGGCGGTTTTCTCGTTGAAGTTACCGGTGCCGATATGGGCATAGCGCACGATGTCGTCGCCTTCGCGGCGCGAGATCAGGAACAGCTTGGCGTGGATCTTCAGCCCCGGGGCCGAGAATATCACGTGTACGCCGGCCTCCGTCAGCCGCTTGGCCCAGTGAATGTTAGCCTCTTCATCGAAGCGCGCCTGCAGCTCCACCACCACCGTGACCTTCTTGCCGTTGTGGGCCGCATGGATCATCGATTCGATGATGCGGGAGTTCTTGGCCACCCGGTAGATATTGATCTTAATCGCCAGTACGCTGGGGTCGAAGGAGGCCTGGCGCAGCAGCTCCAGCACGTGCTCGAAGGTGTGATAGGGGTAGTACAGCAGCACGTCGTGGTCGCGGATGGCGTCGAAGCCGTTACGGAAGCGATCGAACCAGACGTGGCGCAGGCGCGGCAGCGGGCGATTGAGCAGGTTGGCCTTACCGACGTTGGGAAACTTGATGAAATCCTTAAAGTTGTGGTAACGCCCCCCGGCGATGACTGAATCGTAGGAGGAGATGCCCAGCCGACGGGTCAGCAGGCTGACCAGCTCGTCGGGCATGTCGCGCTGGTACACAAAGCGCACCGGCTCGGCGGTCAGGCGCTGCTTGAGGCTAGAGGACATCAGCTCCATCAGGCTGGACTCCATCTCCGTCACCAGATCGTATTCGGCGTCGCGGGTCATCTTCATCGAATAGGCGTTCAGGGTGTGGTAATCGAAGAAGCCACAGAAGATGTCATCCAGGCAGTAGCGCAGAATGTTGTCCACCAGAATCATTGGCTTGCGTCGGCGCGGCGTCTCCGGCGGCAGCATGATGAAGCGCTCGACCTTGTCGGAGGGGATCTCCAGCAGCGCATAGCGGGTCTGCTGGCCGCTGACGATCTCCACCGCCAGATAGGTGTAGTCATCCTTGAGGAAGGAGACCAGATCGGTCTCCTCATCGAGCATGATCGGCGTGATATGCTGGCGCAGATGGTTGCGGTAGTACTGCCGTAGCCACACCTGCTGGTTTTCGGAGAGCTGGCGTTCGTTGATCAGGAAGATCTGATTGCGCGCCATCTCCAGCAGCAGGTCGTTGTACAGGGAGTCGAACTCCTGATCGGCCTTGAGCACCTTGGCCTGGATCTGCTGCAGCAGGTGGCGTGAACTGCCGTTATCCGTGCCCTGCTCCTCGCTGATCAGTATGCGGCGCTTCAGCTCGGCGAAGCGCACCTTATAGAATTCGTCCAGGTTGCTGGAATAAATGCCGAGAAAGCGCATGCGCTCGATCAGCGGGTTGCTTTTATCGGCGGCCTCCTGCAGTACGCGCTCATTGAAGGATAGCCAGCTGAGCTCTTTGTCGATATAGCGCTTTTCCTGCCCCATTGTGACTCCAGTACCAAAGCAAAAACGATCCGTCCCGCGCTGCGCGGGGCGGCTGCCCGGCGGTGATACCGCCGTGGACGGAACATTGCCCTACTATTATGGCGAGTCTGCGGGGGGAAAGTCCAACCGCGGCGCTATACGCCCGGCGCCGGCGCGCGGTACATGGCCAGATAGCGGTGCTGGAACATGCACATGCGGATGGCGTTGCGGTACTCGCCGTTGATGAAAAACTCGTGGATCAGCTCCCCCTCGACCTCAAAGCCCAGCTTGCTATAGATATGGATAGCCTTGTGGTTCTCTTTGTCGACGATCAGGTACAGCTTATACAGGTTGAGCACGGCAAAGGCGTGCTCCATGGCCAGCTGCGCCGCGCGGCTGGCGTAGCCGTGTCCCTGATGGGCGGGATCGATGATGATTTGAAACTCGGCGCGGCGGTGAATATGGTCGATTTCGACCAGCTCAACCAGCCCTATCTTGGTGCCGTTCTGCTCGACCACAAAGCGGCGCTCGCTCTGATCGTGGATATGCTTGTCGTACAGTTCGGCCAGCTCGACAAAGGCGATGTAGGGCTCCTCAAACCAATAGCGCATCACGCTGGCGTTGTTATCAAGCTGGTGGACAAACGGCAGGTCTTCCCGTTCCAGGGGATGTAACCTGACGTAACTCTCGCTGGACATAATCGTTCCTCTCGTCGCAGGGAATGGGCGGCCGAGGCCGCCGGATAGGGAACGATATTATAACCGCTGTTTATTAATAACTGCAGGGGGCGACGGCGTCGATACGGTCGCCGCGTGGCTAATCGCTGGCGTACCCCTGCGGCGGCAGCGCCTGTCCGTCCAGCCAGGCCAGACCGTCGCGCTGTCGTAGACGATCGCTGCAGAACCAGGCGACCGCCAGCGGATAGATGGCGTGCTCCTGTACCTGCACCCGAGCGGCGATCTCGGCGACGCTGTCGTCGGCGAAGATCGGTACCTGGGCCTGCAGCACCACCGGACCGCCGTCCAGCGCGTCGCTGACAAAGTGAACGGAGGCGCCGTGCTGGGTATCACCATTGTCCCGGGCCCGGCGGTGGGTATCCAGACCGGGGTAGCGCGGCAGCAGCGAGGGGTGAACGTTGAGCATGCGCCCGGCGAAGCGCTGGACAAAGGCCGGCGAGAGGATGCGCATATAGCCGGCCAGTACCAGAAGGTCAGGGTGATAGGCGGCGATCTGCGCCGCCAGCGCCATGTCGAAGGCCTGGCGGTCGGGGTAGTCATCCGCACACAGAGCGCACGCGTCAATGCCGGCTCGGCGCGCGCGCGCCAGTCCGTGGGCGTCGGCGCGGTTGCTGAAAACGGCGACGATGCGCCCTGGAATCCGTCCGGCGGCGCAGGCGTCGATCAGCGCCTGCAGATTGCTGCCTTGGCCGGAGATCAGCACGACGATACGCTTCATGGCATGCCCCCTCAGCGCAGGATCTCGACCTGCGGCTCGTCGCCCTGCGCCTCAGCGATATGGCCCAGCAGCCAGGCCTGTTCGCCGGATTGGCTCAGGCGCGCCAGCGCGGAGTCGACCTGTGCCTGCGGCAGGGCGATTACCATCCCGACGCCGCAGTTAAAGGTGCGGTACATTTCGCGGCGGCTGACGTTGCCGGTCTGCTGCAGCCAGTCGAAGACGGCCGGCCACTGCCAGCTGCCTTCGTCGATGACGGCCTTGGCGCCGGCCGGCAGCACGCGCGGAATGTTCTCCCAGAAGCCGCCGCCGGTGAGGTGGGCGAGGGCGTGCACCTCATGGCTGGCGATCAGATCCAGACAGGCGGCGACGTAGATACGGGTCGGCGCCAGCAGGTGGTCGGCCAGCGGGCGCCCGGCCAGCATGGTCGTGCGCGGATCGCAGCCGCTGACCTCCAGGATCTTGCGGATCAGCGAGTAGCCGTTGGAGTGTGGCCCGCTGGCGGCCAGGGCGATCAGGGCATCGCCGGGGCGCACCTGGCTGCCGTCGATAATCTGGGACTTCTCGACCACGCCGACGCAGAATCCGGCCACGTCGTAGTCTTCGCCGTGGTACATGCCGGGCATTTCGGCGGTTTCCCCGCCCACCAGCGCACAGCCGGCCTGTTTACAGCCCGCCGCGATCCCGCCGATGACGCTCGCCGCGGTATCGACGTCGAGCTTGCCGGTGGCGTAGTAATCCAGGAAAAACAGCGGCTCGGCGCCCTGAACCACCAGGTCGTTGACGCACATGGCCACCAGATCGATACCGATGCTGTCGTGGCGCTGCAGATCCATCGCCAGACGCAGCTTGGTGCCGACGCCGTCGGTACCGGAGACCAGCACCGGCTCACGGTATTTTTGCGGCAGCGCGCACAGTGCGCCGAAGCCGCCCAGGCCGCCCATCACTTCAGGTCGGCGGGTCTCTTTGACGACGCCTTTAATTCGGTCAACCAAAGCGTTGCCAGCATCAATGTCTACGCCGGCGTCTTTGTAACTGAGAGCGGTTTTGTCGGTCACTGCGTAAATCCCCATGGCGGTTAGGCGTGGTCCGTCGGCAGCGCGATGAGGCGTCCGCGAACCCTGCGGAAAAAGTCAGGCGGCGCAATTCTAGCAGCCAAAGCAAACGTTTGCTATCCCGTAATGCCCGACGGTAACGTTTTCGCACGACAGGTAACAGAGTGTTTCTTTATTGATTGAGATCATGCTTTTTCCTCTGGCAAGCGGGCGAAAAGGCGGTATAATCTCGCGATTTTTTTGGGCGCAGAACAGCTACATGGGAGAAAAAAATGAAGATCGTTGAAGTGAAACACCCGCTTGTGAAACACAAACTGGGTTTGATGCGTGAAAATGACATCAGCACCAAACGATTCCGTGAACTGGCCTCTGAAGTGGGCAGTTTGCTGACCTATGAAGCGACCGCAGACCTCGAAACAGAAAAAGTAACCATTGATGGTTGGTGCGGCCCGGTCGAAGTTGAACAGATTAAAGGGAAAAAGATCACCGTGGTGCCGATCCTGCGCGCAGGACTGGGCATGATGGAAGGGGTGCTGGAGCATGTGCCGAGCGCCCGTATCAGCGTGGTGGGGATCTACCGTAACGAAGAGACGCTGGAGCCGGTTCCCTATTTCCAGAAGCTGGTCTCCAACATCGATGAGCGTATGGCGCTGGTCGTCGACCCGATGCTGGCCACGGGCGGCTCCATGATCGCCACCATCGATCTGCTGAAGAACGCTGGCTGCCGCTCCATCAAGGTGCTGGTGCTGGTGGCGGCGCCGGAAGGCATCGCCGCGCTGGAGAAGGCGCACCCGGACGTGGAGCTGTACACCGCCTCCATCGATCGGGGCCTAAACGATAAGGGTTACATTATTCCGGGTCTAGGCGACGCCGGCGATAAAATATTTGGTACCAAATAACCCGTGAGCCGACTTGTTAGTCGGCTTTTTTTTGGCGTGACGCCGGGAGCGTCACGCCCCTTTCAAACACCAATACTATCGATTAACGAGAGAGGAAATACACCATGACCCGTCGCGTCATCGGCGTCAGCGAGCGTCCGCCGCTTCTGCAAACGATTCCGTTGAGCTTTCAGCACCTGTTCGCCATGTTTGGCGCCACCGTGCTGGTTCCCATTCTGTTTAAGATCAACCCAGCGACGGTACTGCTGTTCAACGGCATCGGCACTCTGCTGTATCTGTTTATCTGTAAAGGCAAGATCCCGGCCTATCTCGGCTCCAGCTTTGCCTTTATTTCACCGGTGATGCTGCTGCTGCCGCTAGGCTATGAGCTGGCGCTGGGCGGCTTTATCGTCTGCGGCGCGCTGTTCTGTCTGGTGGCGTTGATTGTGAAAAAAGCCGGCACCGGCTGGCTGAACGTGATCTTTCCCCCGGCGGCAATGGGGGCGATTGTGGCGGTGATCGGCCTGGAGCTGGCCGGCGTGGCGGCCAATATGGCCGGCCTGCTGCCGGCCGACGGCGCCCGCGCCGACGGCACCACCATCACCATCTCCATGGTGACGCTGGCGGTGACGGTGCTGGGCTCGGTGCTGTTCCGCGGCTTTTTGGCCATCATCCCGATCCTGATCGGCGTGCTGGTAGGCTACGCGCTCTCCTTCTTTATGGGCGTGGTGGATATTACGCCGATCAAAGAGGCCCACTGGTTTGCGCTGCCGACCTTCTATACGCCGCGCTTTGAGTGGTTCGCCATTTTGACCATCCTGCCGGCGGCGCTGGTGGTGATTGCCGAGCACGTCGGCCACCTGGTGGTGACCGCCAATATCGTGAAGAAAGATCTGATGCGCGATCCGGGCCTGCACCGCTCCATGTTTGCCAACGGCTTCTCCACCATGTTCTCCGGCTTTTTCGGCTCGACGCCGAACACCACCTACGGCGAAAACATCGGCGTGCTGGCGATCACCAAGGTCTACAGTACCTGGGTGATCGGCGGGGCGGCGGTGCTGGCGATTCTGCTCTCCTGCGTCGGTAAGCTGGCGGCGGCGATCCAGGTGATCCCGGTGCCGGTGATGGGCGGGGTCTCCCTGCTGCTGTATGGCGTGATCGGGGCGTCCGGGATCCGGGTGCTGATCGACTCCAAGGTCGACTACAACAAGGCGCAGAACCTGATCCTGACCTCGGTCATCCTGATCATCGGCGTCAGCGGTGCCAAGGTGCACATCGGCGCCGCGGAGCTGAAGGGCATGGCGCTGGCGACCATCGTCGGTATCGGGATGAGCCTGCTGTTCAAGCTGTTCAGCCTGATGCGCAAAGAAGAAGAGATTATTGAGCTGCCGGAGGATATCTAACGCCGCCGACGGGAGCCGGGCGGAGTCCGGCTCCCTCCTTTCCGCCCGTGTGCGTCGCGATGATGCGGGGCGGATCCACCGCACGCAATGTCCTCTTTTCTCTATGCCCTGTGGTTATGTTAAGCGCGTTAGGGCGCGCTGCCGCCGCTGGCTATTCTCTTGATCCTGCTTCTTTTTATTTATCTTCCTCCTCGGTGAGGGTGGCGTTGGCGCCGCGTCAGTGGGCTTCCCGGCCCGTAAGGATATTTAACTGTGAAAAAGGATTTATCTCATGAATGTATTCCTGCTGCGCCTGAACCATCTGTTGCACAATGAGGATCTCGGTAAATTGCTGCTGCGTATCACGCTGGGCGGCCTGATGCTGTTTCATGGCGTCAATAAAGCTGCCTTCGGCCTGACGGGCATCAATGCGCTGCTGGCGGCTAAGGGGCTGCCGGCGTTTCTCGGCTACGGCACCTACGTTGGGGAGCTGCTGGCGCCGGCGCTGATCGTGCTGGGGGTGTTGGTTCGGCCTTCGGCCCTGATCATGGCGTTTACGATGCTGTTCGCCTGGTATTTGGTCCACGTTGGCGATACTTTCAGCCTGACGAAGAGCGGCGCATCGGCGATTGAGAGCCTGCTCTATTACGGCGTGGGTGGCCTGGCGCTGGCCTGCCTGGGGACGGGGAACTATTCCATATTGAAGACGGCGCGCTGGCGTTAGCGCCGCGTAGGGCCGCCGCCGGGGCGCGCCGCGGGTGGGGGGATAGGGCGCGCCCCGGCGTGGGTTTTTAGCGCCGCGGCGTGATTAGCGCATGCCTGTGCGCATTTCTGTGTTAAACTGAAAGCGTTTTTTGCAAGTTCATGTCTGAGGTGAATCTGAACACGCCCACCCAGCTTTCATTGCCGCTCTATCTGCCCGACGATGAAACCTTTGCCAGTTTCTACGCGGGGGAGAATGCCGCGCTGCTCGCTGCGCTGCAGAATGCATTACGTCAAGAGCACGGATCCTACATCTATTTCTGGTCACGCGAGGGCGGCGGACGCAGCCATCTGCTGCATGCGGCCTGCGCCGAGCTGTCGCAGCGCGGCGAAGCGGTCGGGTTTGTGCCGCTCGATAAGCGGGCCTACTTTGTCCCCGAAGTGCTGGACGGCATGGAGCAGCTGGCGCTGGTCTGTATCGATAATATCGAATGTATCGCCGGCGATGAGGCCTGGGAGATGGCCATCTTCAATCTGTATAACCGTATTCAGGAGAGCGGACGCACCCGCCTGCTGATCACCGGCGATCGTCCGCCGCGCCAGCTCAATCTGCGGCTGCCCGATCTGGCCTCGCGCCTGGACTGGGGGCAGATTTATAAGCTGCAGCCGCTGGGCGATGAGGAGAAGCTGCAGGCGCTGCAGCTGCGCGCCCGTCTGCGCGGCTTTGAGCTGCCGGAGGACGTGGGTCGCTTTCTGCTTAAGCGTCTGGATCGTGAGATGCGCACCCTGTTTATGACCCTGGATCAGCTCGATCGGGCCTCTATCGCCGCCCAGCGTAAGCTGACCATCCCCTTCGTTAAAGAGACGCTGCTGCTGTAGCCGAGCAGCGATCTATGTCGCGCGCCGGACTCGCCCGGCGCCCAACGCTATTTACAGAATTTCCAGCACCTGCTGCGGCGGGCGGCCCAGGCGCGCCCGCGGGCCGTTGACCACGATGGGGCGCTCTATCAGCGAGGGGTGCGCGACCAGCGCGGCGATCAGCGCGTCCTGGTCCAGCGTCGGGTTGTCCAGATCCAGCTGCTGATACAGATCGTCGCCCCGTCGCATCAGCTGACGCGCGGAGTCAAAGCCCAGCGCGGCGAGCAGGCCACGCAGCGCGTCGGCATCCGGCGGCGTCTCCAGATACGGTACGATCTCGGGATGGATACCGCGCTCTTCCAGCAGCTGCAGCGTGGCGCGGCTCTTAGAGCAGCGGGGATTGTGATAGATAACGACGGAGGACATAGGGGCTCCTGTAGTTAGGGGAAATTCCCCGGCGCCCGCGGCGCCGGGGCGTGAGCATCAGCGGCGCTGGTACTGTTTAAAGCGCTCCTGCAGCTGACGCAGCTGATCGATACGGGCGTCATAGCGCGCCTGCTTCAGGCTGCCGAGGGGCATCAGCGCGCTGGCGTTGCCCAACAGCCCGATCGCCTGCTGCAGTTCGCCGGTCAGCGCCAGCTGTTCGGCGCGGGCGGCCAGCTCCTCGTCGCGCAGCCCCTGTGCGGCGCTGGCCTGCGCCAGCAGATCCCAGCCGTTGACATCGTCGGGGTGGCTGTAGGTATAGCGATACAGCAGGCGAGAGGCCTGGGACGCCTTTCCGCCCTGAATATAGGCGTTGGCCAGATTGATCTGCAGAACGGGATCGCTGCGATTTTTTGCCAGCGCGGCCTCCAGACGGGCGATGGCCGCCGCCGCCTGCTTCTGGTTGAGGTCGATATCGGTCATCAGGTCGATATACCAGACGTTGTCGGGATCGGCCGTCAGCAGCGGCTGCAGGGTGCGGCGCGCGTCGTCAAACTTGTTGGCCTGAGAGAACAGGATGGCCCGCCCATAGCGTGCCGCCTGCTGCTCGCGCACGTTGCCGCGCGCCAGCGTATCCAGCATGTCGCTGCTGAGATAGCCGCCGTCGAGGTCGTTACCGCTGTACATGCCCAGGGTGCGCACCTTGGCCAGCAGGTAGTCGAGCGAGGACTGAACCGGGTGGGGGCGCATCTGGTTGGCGCGGTTGCGGGTATCGGTCAGGCGGCTGTCCGGCAAGGGGTGGGTCAGCAGGATCTCCGGCGGCTTGGAGGAGTAGCGCGACTGGTCGGCTAGCTTTTGCAGAAAGTTGGGCATGGCCTGGGGATCGAATCCGGCGCGCTGCAGCACCTGAATACCGATGCGATCGGCCTCCTGCTCATTCTGCTGGGTAAAGCTGATGATTCCCTGCTGGGCCCCCGCCAGGGTGCCGGTCAGGGCGGCCATGCCCGCCTGCGGGCTGGCCATCGCCAGCAGGATGGAGCCGAGGGCGCCGACCCAGGTCAGCGGCGCCGTGCGCTGCTGCTCCTCCATCGCCCGCGCCAGGTGGCGCTGGGTGACGTGGGAGATCTCATGGGCCATCACCGAGGCCAGCTGGCTCTCATTGTCGGTATAGCGGAACAGGGCGCTGTGCAGCACCACGTTGCCGCCGAAGAAAGCAAAGGCGTTGATGTCGTCATTGCGAACCAGATAGAAGTGGAAAGGGGTGCGCACGCCGTCGGCGTGGGAAACCAGGCGCTCTCCCAGCCGGTTGATATAGCCGTCGAGCAGGGGATCGTTAATCAGCGGCGCGCTGGCCCGCAGCTGGCGCACGTAAAAGTCCCCCATCGCCAGCTCTTGATTGATGCTGAGGATATTGCCGGCGGTGGTGCCGATATCCGGCAGCGATTGATCCTGTATGGCGGCGGCGTGCAGCGAGGGCGCGGCGCCGAATAGCCCGCCCGCCAGCAGCAGGGCGATAAGCGATCTGTTGAACCGTAAAGTCATGAGTGACGCTTCCAAGGCAACGATAGACATTTGACGCCGATCCCGGCGAAGAGTTCTTCTTCCCGCACCCGCTCTCTATTACACTAGGCCAGATAAAGGACCGTGTCCTGCAATAACCTGACGTTTGTCCATTCTGCCACTATTGCTCGGCCGTGCCAAAACTTGTTGGTTACTATTTATCATGTTGTTATGTAACGGAATTTATGGAGCAGTCGCGCCGCGGCGCAGAATGAAGGAGTATAACCGTGCTTGAAATGCTGAGGCAGTGGTACCGGCGCCGCTTTACCGACCCCCAGGCGATCGCCCTGCTGACCATCCTGTTGGTGGGATTTTGCATTATCTATTTCTTTAACGGCATCCTGGCGCCGCTGCTGGTTGCCATTGTCCTGGCGTACCTGCTGGAGTGGCCGACCCATAAACTGCAGCTGGTTGGCTGTTCGCGGCTATGGGCAGTCTGCGTGGTGCTGCTGCTGTTTATCGGGATTGTGCTGCTGACGATGCTGGTGGTGATCCCGATCGCCTGGCAGCAGGGGTTGGCGCTGATGAGCGACATGCCGAAGATGGTGACCCGCTTTTATGAGTATGCCGCCACGCTGCCGCGCCGCTACCCGGCCCTGATGGATGCGGGCATTATCGATGTGGTGGTCGAGAACCTGCGCGCGCGGATGGCGCTGATGGGCGAGTCGGTGCTGAAGTTCTCCCTGGCGTCGCTGGTCGGGCTGGTCACGCTGGCCATCTATCTGGTGCTGGTGCCGCTGATGGTGTTCTTTCTGCTCAAGGATAAGGGGCAGATGCTCAATGCGCTGCGCCGGGTGCTGCCGCGCGAGCGCGGCCTGGCCGGGCAGGTCTGGCTGGAGATGAATCAGCAGATCACCAACTATATCCGCGGTAAGGTGGTGGAGATGCTGGTGGTCGGCGTGGCGACCTATCTGGTGTTTCTGGTGCTGGGATTGAACTATGGCCTGCTGCTGGCGGTGCTGGTCGGCGTCTCGGTACTCATTCCCTATATCGGCGCGGTGCTGGTGACCATTCCGGTGGTGCTGGTGGCACTGTTTCAGTGGGGGATGGGGGCGGATTTCTGGTCGCTGTTCATCGCCTATCTGGTGGTGCAGGGGCTGGACGGTAACGTTCTGGTGCCGCTGCTCTACTCCGAGGCGGTTAACCTGCATCCGCTGGTGATCATTCTGTCGGTGATCATCTTTGGTGGACTGTGGGGATTCTGGGGGGTTTTCTTTGCCATCCCGCTGGCGACCCTGGTGAAGGCGGTGATCCACGCCTGGCCGGATGACTTCGGTAATGACGCGACGCCCGGTGCCAACGGGTAGCGCCTAGACGGGCGCGGCGCCAGAGGGCGTCGCGCCGCGGGCGTTACGGGTGGCTGCGCAGGTACTCCAGCACCACGTCGCTGTGGTTGCTGGTTTTAAACCCCTCGAATACGTGTTCAATGCGGCCGCTGCCGTCGATCAGAAAGCTGATGCGGTGAATGCCGTCATAGGTTTTCCCCATAAAGGTTTTCTCTCCCCACACGCCAAACAGGGCGGCGACCCGGTGCTCTTCATCGGACAGCAGGGTAAAGTTCAGCAGCTCCTTCTCCGCAAAGCGGGAGAGCTTTTCCGGTTTATCGGTGCTGATCCCCAGCACCTCTACGCCGTACTGTTTCAGCTCATTCATGCTGTCGCGCAGCCCGCAGGCCTGTACGGTACAGCCTGGGGTCATGGCTTTGGGATAAAAGTAGACCAGTACTCTCTGGCCCTGGAAGTCGGCCAGACCGATCTGCTCACCGTCTTGATCCAATAGGGTAAACTGTGGCGCGATGCTACCGGCTTGCAATGGACTCATTACGACTCTCTCCGTCTTTAACCGTCATGCTGAGAATAATTGACTACGTTAATGCTGCCCTGCGCATTGAGCTCGAGACAGAGCTGGTTAAACGCGCGCTCGATCAGCGTGGGATCTTGGCTGGCCGGGCTATGGGCGGTGATTTGAATATAGAGCTGTTGCTCATCGGAACCGTCGCGGGTCTGGGTTCGGGAGACCAGTTCGGCGATGTTCATGCGCTGTGAGTCAAACAGATCGGTAAAGCGTTCGATGATGTGCGGCGAGTCTTTGACCTCGACCTGCACCCAGACCGTGGCCGGCATGGTAGGACGCTCGTGCCAGGTGGTGCGCTTCATTACGATCAGCAGATCCATCTCTACGCCTTTCAGCGGCAGGGTGGACTCTATCAGGGTGATCGCGTTCCAGCTGCCGGAGAGCAGCATGATGAACGTGAACTCTTCGCCCAACATCGCCAGTCGGCTGTCTTCAATATTGCAGCCACAGCTACTGACGTGGCGGGTAATATTGTTGACGATGCCGGGGCGGTCCGCGCCAAGGGCGGTGATGACTAGATAGTGTTGATTGGGCTGTGGCAAAAGAGTTCTTCCTGTATCGATAGTGGGTGTACCAAGGTAATCATAAAAAAAAGTATGCTACAAGCAATTAGCATTCAGATGTCTACTTGCGTTGGCAATGCTTTAAAACGTACCATGAGACGCCTGTTTTTAGAGGGGGATGGACTATGTTCACGGGAAGTATTGTAGCGCTGGTAACGCCGATGGATGACAAGGGAAATGTCGATCGCGCGAGCCTGAAAAAGTTGGTCGATTACCATGTCGCCAGCGGGACGTCCGCCATTGTTGCCGTGGGCACCACCGGTGAGTCCGCCACGCTGAGCCATGACGAGCATGTCAACGTGGTTTTACAGACGCTGGAGCTGGCCGATGGCCGGATTCCGGTGATCGCCGGGGCGGGCGCTAACGCCACCGCCGAGGCCATTGCGCTGACCGAGCGTTTTAATCACAGCGGGGTGGTGGGATGTCTGTCGGTCACGCCGTATTATAATAAGCCGACGCAGGAAGGGTTGTATCAGCACTTCCGTGCCATCGCCTCTTGTACCGATCTGCCGCAGATTCTGTATAACGTGCCGTCGCGCACCGGTTGCGATATGCTGCCGGAGACCGTGGCGCGTTTGGCGCAGATTGACAATATTATCGCGATTAAAGAAGCGACCGGGAACTTAAGCCGCGTTGGGCAGATCCAAGATCTGGTCAACGACGATCGCTTTATCCTGCTCAGCGGTGATGATGCCTCGGCGCTGGACTTTATGCGTCTGGGCGGAAAAGGGGTTATCTCGGTAACCGCGAACGTGGCCGCGCGCCAGATGGCGGAAATGTGCCGCCTGACGCTGGCCGGGGATTTCCATGCCGCACGCAGGCTAAACCTGAGCCTGATGCCGCTGCATCGCGATCTGTTTATAGAAGCAAACCCGATACCGGTAAAATGGGCCACCAAGGTATTGGGACTGATAGCGACCGACACCCTGCGTCTGCCGCTGACACCGCTGAGCGCCAGTGCGCACCCGGCGGTTGAGCGCGCACTGCAGCATGCCGGTGTGCTGTAACTCTTAGGGAGATTGAATGGCTTACTCAGTACAAAAGTCGACGATTGCGACCCTGGTTGGCGTGTCGCTGGCGATGATGCTCTCTGCCTGCTCCAGCGATCAGCGCTATAAGCGCCAGGTCAGCGGGGACGAGGCCTACCTGGAAACGCCGGCGCTGCAGGAGTTGAAGGCGCCAGCGGGGATGATCCTGCCGCTGCAGAACAGCACCTACGATATCCAGAGGAGTAACGATAAGGGCGCCGTCGGCAAGGCGCTGGATATCCGTCCTCCGGCGCAGGCGCTGGCGCTGCTGAACGGCTCGCGCACCCAGTACACCAACGGCGCCGCGATCATGCTGGTGGAGAACTCGGCCGGGATGAGCGGGCTGTGGCAGCAGGTCGTACGCTCGGTGCAGGAGGATAACTTCCCGATCGCCAGCCGCCAGGATGCCAGCCAGTCGCTGACGACGGAGTGGATCGCGTTCAATCGCGCCGATGAAGATCAGCAGTACCGCGGCCGCTATCAGATCTCGGTTCAGCCGCAGGGATACCAGACGGCGATCGTCGTCAAGTCCCTGGCGTTAGAGCAGAGCGGATCACCGGTGACCTCGAGCAGTGAGATCCAGCGCTATGCGGTGAATGTGCTGAACGACGTCGCCAGCAATCTGGATAAAATCCAGAGCGATCAGGCGAACGCGCGCGCTAACCGGAGCCTGGGGCAGATCGACGTACAGAGCGGGGCCGACGATACCGGTCTGCCGCTGCTGATCGTACGTGCGCCTTATGCTCAGGTCTGGGAGCGCCTGCCGTCCGTGCTGCCGCGCGTCGGCATGACCATCAGCGATCGCAGCCGTCCGCAGGGGACTCTCTCCGTCAGCTACAAGGAGCCGAGCAGCAGCACCTGGGAAAGCCTGGGGGTTAGCGCGCCGGATCTGGCCAACGGCGACTATAAGATCCAGGTCGGCGATCTGGACAACCGCACCAGCCTGCAGTTCCTGGACAGCAAGGGACAGCCGCTGACCCAGGCGCGTAACGACGCGCTGGTCAAGGTATTCCAGGCGGCGTTTGCGCGTCCGTAACCCGCTCGAACATCGTGAAGGGGGCTAACGCCCCCTTTTTTTGTATTTTTTTCTCCACGCAATCGTTTGGCTGGCGTATAATGGCCCCATCCTGCGGCGCCATCGCGCCCGAACGCTTCGGTTTGTTCTGTTCTTAACCTATGGAGTACGCAAATGCAAAAGCTCGCTGAGTTGTACCGCGGCAAGGCTAAAACGGTTTATGCCACGGAGGATCCGGATCTGCTGATTCTGTCGTTCCGCAACGATACGTCAGCTCTGGATGGCCAGCGCATTGAGCAGTTTGATCGCAAGGGTATGGTGAACAACAAGTTTAATCACTTCATCATGAGCAAGCTGGAGGCGGCCGGGATCCCGACGCAGATGGAGCGCCTGCTGTCCGATACCGATGCGCTGGTGAAGAAGCTGGAGATGGTGCCGGTGGAGTGCGTGATCCGTAACCGCGCCGCCGGTTCGCTGGTGAAGCGTCTGGGCATTGAAGAGGGCATGCCGCTGAATCCGCCGCTGTTCGATCTGTTCCTGAAGAACGACGCCATGCACGATCCGATGGTCAATGAATCCTACTGCCGTACCTTTGGCTGGGTCAGCGACGAGCATCTGGCGCAGATGAAGGCGCTGAGCTACCGCGCCAACGAGGTGCTCAGCCAGCTGTTCGACGACGCCGGGCTGATCCTGGTGGACTTTAAGCTGGAGTTCGGCCTGTATAAGGGCCAAGTCGTTCTGGGCGATGAGTTTTCGCCGGACGGCAGCCGCCTGTGGGATAAGGCGACGCTGGCGAAGATGGATAAGGATCGCTTCCGCCAGAACCTGGGCGGGCTGATTGAGGCCTATGAAGAAGTGGCCCACCGTCTGGGCGTGCCGCTCGACTGAGCGGCGACGCGACGCATGGAAAGACGACGGGGGCGCTAGCCCCCGTCGTCATTATGGCGCCAGCCCGGCCATGACGCTCACCTGCCCGCTGTCGGCGCCCACGATCCGGCTCGGTCCCAGGGTCAACAGCTGCGGCAGCTGATCCTGCAGCGGCGCGAGCGTCATATCTTCGATAGCGATAATAAACTTCTCGCCATAGTACCCCAGCAGCCAGCGGTGCGCCTCTACGCCCAGATCGTTGCAGGGGGAGCCGATAGAGAGAAAATCCATGCCAATGCACAGCAGGCGTGGAAAGTGCTCAACCAGATAGCGGCAGAGATCGGGGTGCAGACAGGGGCCCTCTTTGCTGTATATCTCGGGATCGCGCTGGCGATAGGCCTCGAATCCGGTACGGATCAGCAATAGCTTTTTATCCTGCAGCTGTGGGGCGTAAGGGGCGATATCCTCGCGGGTCACGATCGCGCGCGGTCCCTTTGGCACGGCGATCAACAGGATCTCATCCTGCCGATAGGCAAAGTAGTCGATGGGCAGCTGGTGCAGCGCGGGACCGTCGGGGCAAAAATGGCGGGGGCCATCGCAGTGGGTGCCAAAGTGATTCGGCAGGTGACTTATCACCGCGTTAAAGGGGCTATCCTGCTGACCGATGCACGACGTGACGGTGAGGGAGAGCACGGGCTCTTCCGGCCAGGCGACGTCCGCCGGATCCAGTTTATGAGATAAGAAGACAAAGCGCATAAGCGTGACTCCTGTCGGGTGAGGATTAGCTGCCGACGCCGCTGAACAGGGCGCGGTAGCACAGAGCCGCCAGCGCGGCGCCTAACAGCGGGCCGACGATCGGCACCCAGGCATAGCGCCAGTCGGAGCTGCCCTTGCCGCGGATCGGCAGCAGGGCGTGGATGAGGCGCGGCATCAGATCGCGCGCGGGGTTGATGGCGTAGCCCGTCAGCCCGGCAAAGGCCATCACCCCGCCGGAGAGGGCGATAAACAGATAGAGAAAGGCGACGCCATTGGCGGGAAGCGAATGGGGAAAGCTCAGTACGGTCAGCATCAGGATAAAGGTGGCGGTCGCTTCGGCCAGCGTGTTTTTTAGCCCGTCGCGGATGGCTGGCGCGGTGGCGAAGACGCCGAGCTTGCTGCGCGGGTTCTCTTCGCTATCGAGGTGCTCCCGGTAGAGCACCCAAACCAGCAGCGCGCCGCAGAAGGCGCCGCCGGCCTGGGCCAGGATGTATCCGGGGATCTGCTCGGCGGGAAAGCGCCCCGCCAGAAAGAACCCCAGGGTAAACGCCGGGTTGCAGTGGGCGCCGGAGATGGGGGCGACAATGATAGCGGCAGAGGTCATGGCCGCGCCCCAGCCCAGCGCCGCGACGCCGCCGCCGGCGCCATAGAATGCCGAGCTGCGCAGCGAGATGGCGGCGACCACGCTGAGTCCCAGGGTGACCAGCAGGGCGGTGCCAATAAACTCGGCTAAGTACAGCGTGCTATGCGGCGGCATGGTGCCTCCTTGACGGCGCGCTCAGCAGAAAACGCGCGACCTGCGGCGCATAAAGACGCGCCAGCCCGGTCGTGGCGTGGCCGCGGGTCTCTGGGCCCGCCGGGATCAGGTAGAGGGTGCCGTGCGGCAGGCGTGCGATGGCGCGCTGCATGACGCCGGTCTCGGGCGGGTTTCGCTCATCGTCGGCGGCGTTAATCGCCAGCACCGCGGCGTGCACCTGCTCCAGATGCGCATCGGCGCGGTAACCGCGCGAGGCGTCCCACTGGTACAGCAGATCGTTGGCGTCGACGCTGAAAGGGGCGGACAGGCGCTGCTCCAGCAGCCGCTGAGCGCTGTCCCAGGTCGGCGCCTGCCGCTGCCAGGCTAGCGTTCCCCCGCTGGTGGCGATGGCGTAGAAGACGCTGGCAAAGTGTGCGCTGGGCGGCTGCTGACGGTAGTCGCCGTTTTGCCACGCGGGGTCTCGGCGAATGCTGTCGGTGATCAGGCGGCGCAGTATCCAGTTGCGAGAGGCCATCTCCGTCGGCTGGGCGGCCAGTGGAATGACCGCGTCCATGGCGTCGGGATAGCGTTCGGCCCAGAGCCAGGCGTGCATTCCGCCCATGGAGTTTCCCATGACCAGGCGCAGGTGGGGGAGGCCGAGTCCCTCTGTCACCAGGCGAAACTGTGCGGTGACCATGTCCTGATAGGTGTAGCGCGGGAAGCGGGCGCGCAGTCCATCGGAGGGCTTACTGGAGCGGCCGTGGCCGATGGCGTCCGGCATGATGATGAAATAGCGCTGAATATCGAGGGGCTGACCGGGGCCAAACATCACGTCGGCGAACTCCGGGGTGATAAAGCTGTCGCCGCTGCCGCCGGTGCCGTGCAGCAGCAGTACCGGCATCCCACCGGGCTCGCCCAGGGTGCGGTAGTGCAGCGTCAGATCCATGCGTGCGCCGTCGTGAAAGGAAAAGTCTCGGGCGATCCAGTCGGCATGGCGCGGCGCGAGGGGCTGCGCCAGCGCGCTGGAGATCAGCGCTAACAGTAGGAATAATAAACGAAAAGTGGAGCGCATGCGTTTTTCTCCTTTGAGCAGAGGAAAACCGGACATGGCACGGGCCATACTGCGCCGGGGTCGAGAGGCCGCGGGTAAATTTGTGATGATTAGTTATTTATTGTGATTTTATGGTGTTTAATAATCTTTTTTAGCGATAATGATCACGATAATAGATCATTTTGTGATCTTTTGTTAATCATGGTGCGCGACAGCGCGGACGACGGCGATGCTGGTATACTCTGGGATTCCCTTTTGCTGCCGTGGTGTCGCTATGCCGCTTTCCGCCTCTCTTCCTGCCATGTCCCGCGCCGGCGTGCGCCGCCTGCTGGTGATCAGCGGTGAGGCCGACTGGTGCCGACGGCGCGCCGCCCTTGCTATCGCCCCGCTGGCTGACGTGACCTGGTGCGGCAGTCCGGCGCCGACGGGATGCCAGGCGCTGCCGCTGACGCAGATCCGTACGGTGCTGGGACGTGAGCTGGGGCACTGCGTGCTGGACTGGCATCCGGGCTGTCACGCGGAGGCGCTGGCGGCGCTGGCCGGCACGCTGCGCGCCGGCAGTTGGCTGATCCTGCTGACGCCGCCGTGGTCTGCCTGGGCACAGCGCCCCGATGATGACAGCCTGCGCTGGAGCGAGCGCGAGCAGCCCATCGCCACGGCGAATTTTGTTCACCACCTGCAGCGTACGCTGTCCGCAGCCGACGGCGTCACGCTGTGGCACCAGGGTGCGGCGTGCCCGGCGCCGGCGCCGCTGAGGCGCGCGGCGTGGCGGGTGCCGGATGGCACGCCGACGGAGCAGCAGCGGGCGATACTGCGCGCGCTGCGTACGCCGGCCGCCGTCAACGTGGTGCTGGGGCCCCGCGGGCGCGGCAAGTCAACCCTGAGCGGTATGCTGGCCGCCGACCTGCGCGGCGACTGTCTGCTGACGGCGCCGGCGCGGGTCGCCGCCGAACGGGTGCAGACGACGACGGGCGACTTGCCGTTCGTGGCGCCCGATTTGCTGCTGCAGCGGATTGAGGCCGGGGAGAGGCTGCCCGGCTGGCTGCTGATCGATGAGGCGGCGGCGATCCCTACGCCGCTGCTGCAGCGCCTGATCGCGGCGTTTCCCCATGTGCTGATGACCACCACGGTACAGGGCTATGAGGGGACCGGCCGCGGATTTCTGCTCAAGTTCTGCGCGGCGTTGCCCGATTGCCGTATCCATAGCCTCGATCGGCCGCTGCGCTGGGCCAGCGACGATCCGCTGGAGGCGTGGCTGAACGCCGCGCTGCTGTTCAGCGATACCTGTGGGGCGGCGGCGCCGGTCAGTGCGCTGCGCTGGCTGGCGCAGCGGCAGTGGCAGACGGATCCGGCGCTGATGGCGGACTTTTATGCGCTGCTGACCAGCGCCCACTACCGGACATCGCCGCTCGATCTGCGGCGTCTGATGGATGCGCCCGGTCAGCGCCTGTGCACGGCGCTGGGCGAGGCGCGGGTGCAAGGGGCGCTGTGGCTGGTGGACGAGGGGGGACTGTCCGCCGCGCTGGCGCAGGCGGTGTGGGCCGGTGAGCGTCGGCCGCGCGGTAGCTTAGTCGCCCAGTCGCTGGCGGCGCACGGCGGCGAGCCCTGCGCTCCGCAGCTGCGATCCTGGCGCGTTAGCCGTATCGCCGTGATGCCGACGCTGCGCCGTCGCGGCGTCGCGTCGGCGCTGATAGCCGCGGCGCTGACGCAGGCGCGTGCGGCGGGCGCGGTGGACTTTGTTTCGGTCAGCTTTGGCTATACCGATGCGCTCTGGGCGTTCTGGCAACGCTGTGGATTTACCCTGGTACGCATGGGGACCCAGCGAGAGGCCAGCAGCGGTTGCTATACGGCGATGGCGCTCTGTCCGCTGACGGCGGCGGGAGCGGCGCTGACCCGGCGCTTGGCGCGGCGTCTGGCGCGCGATGCCCGCTGGCTGATGGCGCAGACCGGGCTCGTGCTCCCGCTGACGCCGCTGGCGGCGGACAAACTCGATGAGGCCGATCTCCGTGAGCTGGACGGCTTTGCCCATCACGCCCGTCCCTACGATAGCGCCTGTCCGGCGCTGCTGCGTTTCTTGGCCGGTCGGCCGGCCTCTACGCTGCCGCCGCTGCTGGTGCAGCTGCGGCAGGCGCAGGGCGATCTGGCACGGCTACCGCCGCAGGCGGGCGTCAGCGGGCGGCGAGCCCTGATCGTTGCGCTGCGCCAGGCGCTGGCCGCCGCGCTGGCGACGGCGGCGTAACGTCGTCGGCACACCCACCCGCGGCCTGCGCGGCCCGCACGGCTTTTCTCCTGTCGCGGCAGGCGTATAGTAGGAATAAAGTGAGTCTGCATGAGTGAGTAGGAGTCGCGTATGGAACATCATCATCACGTTGTGCAACAGCCGGAGGGGACGGCACAGCAGCTGATTCTGCTGTTTCACGCCGTAGGCGATAACCCGGTCGCCATGGGGCAGATCGGGGAGTATTTCGCCCAGGCGTTCCCCCAGGCGCTGGTGGTCAGCGTAGGTTCACCTGAGCCGTCGCCGGATGGCGCAGGGCTGCAGTGGTATGCGCAAGAGGGTGAGGATGACGAGAATCGTCCGGCGCGTATTGCCGCCGCGTTGCCGCGGCTGATCGCGCTGGTGCGCTACTGGCAGCAGGTCAGCGGCGTCGGCTATGCCGCGACGGCGCTGGTAGGCTTCTCTCAGGGGGCGACGATGGCGCTGGAGGCGGTGCGCAGCGAGCCGGATTTGGCGGGCCGGGTGATCGCATTCAGCGGGCGCTTTGCCACCCTACCGCAGCATAAGCTGGGCGATACGGTGGTGCATCTGCTGCACGGCAGCGAGGATCCTCGGGTCGCCTTGGTCCACGCCCAGGCGGCCGAGCGCCAGCTGCGCAGCACCGGCACCGATGTCACGCTGGATATTGAGCCGGTGGGACATGCGATCAACGCGGCCCTGATGGAGGCGGCGCTGGAGCGGATGCGCGCCTATATTCCGCAGCGCTACTGGGATGAGGCGCTCAGCGGCAAACGTGGCGAGATCGTCGCCTACCGCTGAGGGCGCAGGGGCGCTATTTGTGCGGCGCCCTGTCTTTGTTTTTGTCCTTGTCCTGTCGGGGCCAGTCATCGTCGTCCCACTGCGCATTGTTGTCGCGGTGCGGCGGCAGCGGCGGGCGATCGTCCAGATAGTGCTTGGGATTGACGCGCATCAGCGCCTTGATCCCGTTCCAGATCATGCCGATCAGGATCAGCAGGATCACCCACCAATAGTCAGCCAGCCAGCTCATACCTTACTCTCCTGGGTACGGATATAACGGGAAAAAATCGCCTCCAGATGGGACTCTAGCCAGTCGCGTCCGGCGATGTCGCGGTCCTGCCAGGCCGCTTGCAGCACCGCAGGCGTCAGCAGGGACTCAGCCTGCTGCGCCAGCGGACGGTAGCTCAGGTGCCAAGGTTCGGCGCCGACGCCCCCCTGCTCGCCGTCAAACGGGCGGTAAAAACCGAACGCCGCCATGTGGGTATCCAGCCAGCGGGTAAGGGGATATTGGCAGCCCGTGGGCTGATACTCCCATGGCTCCAGCTGGAGCCGGGTATCCGCTGGCAGCAGATCCGGATCGTAGACGTCGAGATCGCAGCCCCAGTGGTGTCGGCTGGCGCCGGGCAGGGCGGACCAGCGCAGGATAGCCTGACAGCGCTCGCCCGGCGTCAGGTCGGTCACCTGCAGCGGCTGGCTGTCGGCGTCCAGCAGCGGGCGCGCTCCGTTGAACTTGTCATTCCAGATGGCCTGCTGGCGCGCAAAGTCGCGAAAGCTGCTGGCGGGCTGCAGGTTTAGCCCATCGGCGAGCGCGCGCCGCTGCATGGCGCGAAACGCGTCGGCGGCCCGCGGCTGCAGGCGGTGGTTGCCGCCGATGGACACCAGGTGATCGGTGCTCTGACCGGTCAGCATCGCCGGGGTGATCATGCGATGAGTTGCTCCATAATCCGTTGGTACATGCGGCTGAGGCTCTGTAGGTCGGCCGCGCTGACGCATTCGTTGACTTTATGTATGGTGGCGTTAAGCGGCCCCAGCTCGACCACCTGGGCACCCATGCGGGCAATGAAACGCCCGTCGGATGTGCCGCCGGTGGTCAGCAGACGCGGGGTCTGGCCCCCGTAGCAGGCGACGGCGTTGACCACCGCGTCGACCAGCTCGCCGCCCGGCGTCAGGAACGGCAGGCCGGAGAGGGACCAGTTGAGGGTGTAGCGCAGGCCGTGTCGATCCAGCAGCGCCGTTACGCGTTGCTGGATCGACTCAACGCTCGATTCGGTGCTGAAACGCAGGTTGAACTGTACATACATATCGCCGGGGATCACATTATTGCTGCCGGTACCGGCGGCGATATTGGCAATCTGCAGGCTGGTCGGCGGGAAGAAGTCGTTGCCGTTATCCCACGCGATCGCCACCAGCTCCGCCAGCATCGGCGCGGCGCGGTGCACCGGATTGTCGGCCAGATGGGGGTAGGCGACGTGCCCCTGGGTGCCGTGCACAGTCAGATCGGCGGTGATGGAGCCGCGGCGGCCGTTTTTGACCACGTCGCCCAGACGCTGCTCGCTGGAGGGCTCACCCACCAGGCAGTAGTCAAGGCGCTCGCCGCGCGCCATCAGGGTCTCGACGACGCGGACGGTGCCGTTGACCGCGCTGGCCTCCTCATCGGAGGTGATTAAAAAGGCCAGTCGACCGCGGTGATCTGGCCTGGCGGAGACAAAGCGTTCGGCGGCGACCACCATGGCGGCCAGCGATCCCTTCATATCCGCCGCGCCGCGGCCGTACAGCATGCCGTCCTGCAGCGTCGGGGTAAACGGGGGGTGGCGCCACTGGCGTTCATCGCCGGGCGGTACGACGTCGGTATGGCCGGCAAAGGCCAGCACCGGGCCATCGCCGCCGCGCCAGGCCCACAGATTGCGGGTATCGCCGTGCGGCATCTCTTCAATATGAAAGTCCAGCGCGCGCAGGCGGGCCAGCAGGATATCCTGGCATCCGGCGTCGTTGGGGCTGATTGACGGGCAGCGGATCAGCTGCTGCGCCAGCGTGAGGACCGGACAGACGCTCATTGTGCCTCCTCGGCGAAAAACTGCGCATAGCGCTCTGGGGTGAAGCCGAGCAGCAGGTGCTCTCCCCGCTGCAGCAGCGGGCGCTTGATCAGCGCCGGAGAGGCGAGCATCAGCCGCGCCGCTGCCTCTGGCTGAGCGGCGTCGGCGCGGGTGGCCTCATCCAGGCCGCGCCAGGTGGTGCCGCGGGTATTCAGCAGCGCGCTGACGCCGAGCTGCGCGATAAAGCCGTTTAGCCGCGTCTCATCGAGGCCATCGCTGCGGTAGTCGTGAAAGCGATAGGGGATCTGCCGTTCATCCAGCCACCTGCGGGCCTTCTTAACCGTATCGCAGTTTTTGATGCCATAAAGGATGACCTTAGTCTCTGCCGTATTTTTCATGGACTTACCTTTCCCCCTGTTGCGCTTAGTCCGCTGTAGCATACAGGCGATCTGACCATATGGAAATATTCGAACCGCTGGCGCCAACGCGCTTTCTGCCCTTATTCCGGCGACCGTGCGGAGAGCGCAGGGGCTCAGCGCGCCATCTCTGACATCGGATCGTTTTATCGACGCTCGACGCCGGGGCCGCGGGATACTGACGAGTGCGCCATCGGCTGGCTTAGCCACCGCTGAACGGCGGCGTCTCCGGGGATCTCGCGGGTTAAACGGGGGATCGCCGACGGTGGGCGGGGAGAGGCCGTGGAAATTTTATCCACAGAAATCTTCACGGGAAGGGGGGGACGGGTTATCATGCAGGCGGACATAAATTCGACAACATAGAATGATATTACGATGATTGATAAAGAATTGGATACCTGGAAGTCATTTATTGAATTTATTTTGAGCCAGCGGGAGCAAACGCAGCAGTAGAGATCGTCCTCTCTCCGATAGGGGCGCGCGCGAGGCGACGGATACGCAATATTGCGTATGCTATATAATAAAAACTATATAGTTATGCTGTTTGGTATCAGGCTTTTCTCGTCTATTTTCTTTCGTCGCAGGGATAACTGGCGCGTGAGACTGCGTGCGTCTGTGCCGAGGCGATAGCGTCTCGTTGACCGCCGCCGCGGGGCTCTGCACCTATCGTCCGCCGTGGGGCGGATCGCCTGGCTTACGCCAATCCTCAATGAGGGAGAATGCGCCGGTGGTATCTCTTTTTTGACCTCTCACGCGCTGACTCGCTGAACGGCGCCGTAAATTTCGCGACGGCGTCATGCATTATGGCAAGCGAGTGTGGATAGCTGTCCTCTTTTTTCTATTATTGATACCCGCTTATTTTTTTATTTTCGTTATTTCTTGAACATATTATCCGCTCACGCTCTGCGCCGCGTTCAATAATCCGCTCACGCTCTGCGCCGCGTTCAATAATCCGCTTGGCGGCGGCGCGCGCGCAAAAGCGGCCCTCGGTTGTTAATTCTGCTGTTCATATTGATGCCGTCGGGATAACGCTGAAATCATTTCGACGGTAATATCATCGCCGTTGGCAATCAGCTGCGTCTGTATGTCGAGGCGCATCTTACGGCGGGTCAATGCAATCAACTCTCGGTATGACGGAGCCCCCGCGTGGGGGCCTCTCGGCTGGCGGGGCATGATGTTTTCGCGAAAGAGTATCGCGAATGGCAACGCGCGGTATCGTCATCCGCCTTTCAAACGCGCGGCGTATATTCATGTTGGCGCTGCACGGTTGCTGGGGTAATGGCGTAGGATACCGCGGCGCGCTGCGCCGGGCCCGAAGGCACCGGCGTCAGCGGTGTTTATCGATGTCGATCGTCCTTACCGGGAAAGCGGCGGCGCACCAGAATAAAGAACAGCGGAACAAAGTAGATCGACAGCAGGGTGGCGGCGATCATGCCGCCCAGCACCCCGGTACCGACCGCGTGCTGGCTGCCGGAGCCCGCGCCGTGGCTGAGCGTCAGCGGCAGTACGCCGAAGATGAAGGCCAGCGAGGTCATCAGGATCGGGCGCAGGCGCAGGCGACATGCCTCCAGCGTCGCCTCCAGCAGATCTTTGCCGCTGCGATTGAGTTCGTTGGCGAACTCGACGATCAGAATGGCGTTTTTCGCCGACAGGCCGATGATGGTCAGCAGCCCCACCTGGAAATAGACATCGTTTTCCAGCCCGCGCAGCCAGGTGGCGCAGACGGCGCCCAGCACGCCGAGCGGCACCACCAGCATGACCGAGAAGGGGATCGACCAGCTTTCATACAGCGCCGCCAGACACAGGAATACCACCAGCAGGGAGAGGGCGTACAGCGCCGGTGCCTGGGCGCCGGAGAGGCGCTCCTGATAGGACATGCCGGTCCACTCTAGGCCAAATCCGCTGGGCAGTTCGCTGACCAGCTGTTCCATGATCGCCATGGCGCGGCCGGTGCTGATCCCCTGCGCCGCCTCGCCGACGATTTCGACCGCCGCCTCGCCGTTATAGCGTTCCAGACGCGGAGAGCCGTAGTTCCAGCGGGTGTTGGCAAAGGCGGAGAAAGGCACCATATCGCCTTGGCTATTCCGAACATACCATTTGTTAATGTCTGACGGCAGCATGCGGTAGGCGGCCTCGCCCTGCACATAGACCTTCTTCACCCGTCCCCGGTTGAGAAAGTCATTGACGTAGGTTGAGCCCCAGGCGGTTTTCAGCGTGTCGTTAATATCGTCGATGCTAACGCCGAGCGCCTGCGCCTTGCGCTGATCGATGTCGACCTGCAGCTGCGGGCTGTCGTCCATCCCGTTATGGCGCACCCGGGTCAGCTCCGGCTGCTTGGCCGCGGCGGCCAGCAGCCGATCGCGGGCCTGCATCAGCGCATCGTGACCGAGACCGGCGTGATCCTCCAGCTCCAGATCGAAGCCGGCGGAGCTGCCGAGCCCGGAGATGGCCGGCGGGCTGCTGGCAAAGACCCGCGCTTCGCGAATGTTGGCGAAGGCCCGGCTGGCGCGCTCAATGATGGCGGCGGCGCTGTCGTCGTCGCCGGTGCGCTGATCCCAGGGCTTGAGACGCACGAACATGCGCGCGACGTTCTGGCCGTTGCCGCCCGGCCCGGCGCCGACGATGGAGAAGACCGACTGTACGTCTTTGCCCTCGTCGACCAGCAGGTAGCGTTCTACCTTTTCCACCACCTTCAGGGTCTCCTGCTGCGTAGCGCCGACCGGCAGCTGGATTTGGGTCATGAAGACCCCGCGATCCTCCAGCGGTAGAAAGGAGGTGGGCAGATGCAGGTACAGCGTGCCCAGTCCGCCGAGGCTCAACAGATAGAGCAGCATGCTGCGTCCGCCGTTGCGTACCACCCGGCCCACGCCGTTCTCATAGCGCAGGGCGCTGCGCTCAAAGGTGCGGTTAAACCAGCCAAAGAAGCCTTTTTTGGCGTGCAGCTGCGTCTTGTTGACCGGTCGCAGCAGGGTGGCGCACAGGGCGGGGGTCAGGATCAGCGCCACCAGCACCGAGAAGATCATGGCGGAGACGATGGTGATGGAGAACTGGCGATAAATCGCGCCGGTGGTGCCGCCGAAGAAGGCCATCGGCACGAAGACCGCCGACAGCACCAGAGCGATCCCCACCAGCGCCCCCTGGATCTGATCCATCGATTTGCGCGTCGCCTCCCGCGGCGAGAGTCCCTCTTCGCTCATCAGACGTTCGACGTTTTCCACCACCACGATGGCATCGTCGACCAACAGTCCGATGGCCAGCACCATGGCGAACATGGTCAGGGTGTTGATGCTGTATCCCATGGCAAACAGCACGGCAAAGGTTCCCAGCAGCACCACCGGCACGGCGATGGTCGGGATCAGGGTCGCGCGCAGGTTCTGCAGGAACAGGTACATCACCAGAAACACCAGGGCGATGGCCTCAAACAGGGTTTTGACCACATCCTGGATCGCCGCCTGAACAAAGGGGGTGGTTTCGTAGGCGTACTCCACCTTCAGGCCGTGGGGAAAATAGGGCTCCAGCTGCGCCAGCTTGGCCTTGACCCGCGCATCGGTGGCCAGCTCATTGGCGCCGGAGGCCAGCTTAATGCTCATTCCGGAGGCCGGTTTGCCGTTGAAGCGCGACAGATAGTCATACTTTTCAGCGCCCAGCTCGACCTGGGCCACGTCGCCCAGCGTCACCAGAGAGCCGTCGCTGTTCACCCGCAGCGTTATTGCGCGGAACTGCGCTGGCGTCTGGAGCTGGGACTGTGCCATCAGGGTCGCGTTGAGCGCCTGGCCGGGAACCGCCGGGGTGGCGCCGATCTGGCCGACGGCGATCTGGCTATTCTGACTTTTGATCGCGCTGACGACGTCTTGGGTCGTCAGGCGGAACTGGTTGAGCTTGGTGGGATCGAGCCAGATACGCATGGCGTACTGGGAGCCAAACGCATCGACGCTGCCGACGCCGTCGATTCGGCTGAGCGGGTCCTGCAGATTACTGGCCACATAGTCGGCGATATCCTGACGATCCATGCTGCCGTCGGTGGAGACAAAGGCGACCGTCATCAGGCTGCTGTCGCCGGATTTGCTGACGCGTATCCCCTGCAGCTGAACCTCCTGCGGCAGTTTACGGGTGGCGGCGCTGAGCTGATTTTGGACCTGCTGCATCGCCTCATTGGGATCGGTGCCGGACTGAAAGGTCAGCGTAATGGAGGCGCTGCCGCTGCTGCTGCTCTGGGAGGACATGTACATCAGCCCATCCAGGCCGGTCATGTTCTGTTCGATGACCTGAGTCACGGTGTTTTCCAGGGTCTGGGCCGATGCGCCGGGGTAGGAGGCGCTGATGCGCACCGTCGGCGGCGCCAGATTCGGGTATTGCTCAATGGGGAGCTGGTGGATGGCCAGCAGCCCCGCCAGGCTAAAAATGATGGCGATGACCCAGGCAAAAATGGGGCGATCGATGAAAAATTTAGCCATGCAGCAACCCTAGTTAATCTGATGCGAGGTGACGCGCGGCGGCAGGCCGTGACGCGCCTGAACCGCATAGAATGATGCTGCACTGTATCCTGCGCCGCGGAAAAAAAAGTGGAGAAAAAATGGAAAAAACGTAAAAAATCGTGCGTTGGAGCATGGCTGTCTTTCGGTTGCGCAAAAAACGCGCGCCGCCGCGCCGTCCGGCGCATATTTGCCCGGGGCGGGGTGAAAAGTTGTGCAATACTGAAGTTCGCCTCGGCGCGTGCTACGTCTGCGCGGGGATCACCAACGTTGTCGCGCCGTGCGAGGGGTGTCCCGCATCGGGCGTTTGAAGGAGAAGAGATGGAGATCAATCCGGTATTTGCCCGCCGGCTGTACCTGTGCTGGCTGCTGACCCACGAAGAGAAACCCAATGTCCCGCGCCTGATGCAGCTGACCGGTTGGCCGCGGCGTACGCTGCAGGATGTGCTCAAGGCGCTGCCGGGGCTGGGGGTCACCCTGCGTTTCGTTGAGCAGGGCGTGCGTCATAACGATGGCTACTACACCCTGACGGACTGGGGGCCCCTTGATGCCGGGTGGATAGCGCAGCATGTCGACGGGCTGGTGGCATGCCTGGATCAGTCTGGGCCGCGTGAAACTGCGCGCCCCTAAGGGGCGCGGGAGCATACTCAGCGGGGGTCATCGTCACCCAGGCGGCGGGCCGAGATTTCCCACTGACGGCCCTATCTCCCGCGATCAGCTGTTTTTGTACTCCAGGTACAGCACCGTGGCGGCCACGCGGGAGCGGACGTTGAGCTTGCGCAGCAGGTTGCGGATGTGCACCTTGACGGTCTCCTCCGAGATGTGCAGCTGCGCGGCGATCTGCTTGTTGGACATGCCGCGAGCCACCTCCTGCAGGACATCCAGCTCGCGTTCGGTCAGGTCGGCCAGCGGATCGGCGATTTCGCTGCGGGTGCTCAGGTAGGCGAGCACCGACTCGCTGAACACCGAGCGCCCCTCCGCCGCCTGGCGGATCTGGGCCAGCAGCGCCTCGGGTTCGCTGTCCTTCAGCAGATAGCCGTCGGCGCCGGCGTCGACCAGCGCATACACGTCGCTGCGGGCGTCGGAGACGGTCAGAATGATAATGCGGGCGTCGATGCCCTCATTGCGCAGGGCCTTCAGCGTATCCAGCCCCGATAATCCCTTCATATTGAGATCCAGCAGGATCAGATCCGGCTGGCTGCGTTCGGCCAGGGCAATGGCCTCGCTGCCGTTGCTGGCTTCGGCGACCACGCTGAAGACGCTGTCCAGTTCCAACAGCTGACGAACTCCGCGGCGCATCAGCGGGTGATCGTCGACGATCATGACGCGGAAAGGGGCGGTAGTTGATGTTGGATGTTCCATAACGAGCTCCCTGAAGAGGGGCGGTCATTGCCCGCCCGTAGTTTATTATTATAAATCAGATCCCGTCGCCGGTAGGGGGACGAAAGATCAAGGTTACCCGCGTCCCGCCGTCGGGGCCCGGGGTGATATGCAGTTCTCCCCCAAGACGGGCGGCGCGCTCGGCCATGATGGTCAGGCCATAGTGACCGGGCGGCTCCTCGGCGCTGGGCAGGCCGATGCCGTCGTCGGTGACGCTGATCACGTTGGCGCCGTCGTCACGACAGCAGCAGCTCAGGGTAATGTGCTGCGCCTGGGCGTGCTTGATCGCGTTGAGCGTCGCTTCTCGGACGATTTGCAACAAGTGAACCTGCTGCTGTGCGTTCAGCGACTGAGAGGAGAGCGCACAGTGTAGCGTAATCCGCGCGTCGGTCTGTAATTTTAGCGGCGCCAGTAGCTGTTGCAACGCCTCGCGCAGATCGGCCTCTTCGATGGTCAGTCGGAAGGTGGCCAGCAGCTCGCGCAGCTGGCGGTAGGCGTCGCTGAGCGCCTGATCGAAGTCGCGAATAATCGCCTGCGCCGGGTGGTTGTCGGCATCGGTTGCCCGCCGCAGCAGGGTTATCTGGATACGCAGGAAAGCCAGCGCCTGGGCCAGGGAGTCGTGCAGCTCGCGGGCGATGGTGGCTCGCTCCTCCATCAGCAGCAGCTGCAGCTGCTGCTTTTGCGCCCGATTGAAGTAGACCCCGCGGCTGAGCATGTTGGCGACGTTCTGCATCAGCTGCATCTGCGGCGACTGCCGCGCGGGCCAGCGCAGCGCGCCGAGCGGCTGTCCGTCCAGCATCAGGGGCAGTTCCTGGGTAGGCTCGCGTTCATCCGTGGGGCCGCTGGCGAGCAGCCAGCGGCCCTGGCCGCTGTCGATCACCTCCAGCTGCAGGAAGTCGAGCGCCTCGCTGCTGCGCACGATGTTCAGCACCTGCTCAAAGCTGGGCTGGGTTATCTGGCTGACGGTCAGCGCCTGCGAGGCCTCAAACAGTACCCCCAGGGTACGGTTGGCCTGAGTCAGGCTCTCGGTCTTCTCCTGCACTTTCTCTTCCAGGGAGCGGTACAGCTTCTCCAGCTCACCGGACATGCGCACAAAGGCCTTGGAGAGCACCCCCATTTCATTGGGCAGATTGACGTCCAGCTGCAGCGGAGCGAAGTGGCCGTTTTGCATGCGGATGCTGGCGGAGACCAGCTTGTTGAGCGGCGCAACCACCTCACGGCGGATGGTGCGGATGGAGAACCAGACCAGCCCTATCAGCGCCAGCAGCCCGACCAGGCTTATCAGCACCACCTGCTCCATCTTCTGTTCGGCGTAATGCTGCAGCACCAGCACGAAATGGTCGATCTGATCGACATAGTGGGCGACGCCGTGCAGAAAGGCCTGGCTATGCCCTTGGCGCAGCTGAATGTCCAGCTCCTGCCAGGTATCCAGCAGCTGGGTATATTCGTCGCGTACCGACGTTGGCACATAAAAGCGGGTGAGCTTTTGCAGCGCCGGGGCGCGCAGCGACTGGCCGTACTCCTGCAGGTGGCGGGCGATATCCTGGGGCTGGCTGGTGAGGTCGTAGGCCAGACGGTAGCTCTGCATGCGCAGCGAGCCGGCAATATTGACCGCCTCGGCATCGTTGATGCTGCTGGCGACTGTCAGCAGGGCGATCCCGGTCGACAGAACGGAGAGGATCACCATGGCGATCAGGGCGCGCGCCAGGGTACTGGTCACGGAGCGTTTTACCAACACGGCTGTTTTCCTCATCGGGGCGCGGCGCACGGCGACGGTGACGTGCGGTAATGCGCTGTATATTTAAGTAAATAGCGAATGACGCCGGGAGAGTGGACACAATGCGTGAAAGCGGCCAGAAAGGTTTGATCCTGCGCAATTATTCCCCCCATTTAACCCAAAAGAGGAATTATCAGCCGCGGTGGAAACCGGATACTCAACGGCATAAGACCCATAAACGCGATGCCTTTATTAACAAATAAATTAAGCGCGATAAACCGTTAAGCGCTTTTTGGCCCGCAAAGTCACTTTTTACCCGATGGATGAGCAATGTCACAGGAGCGCGCGATGACTACCCTGTCCCGACGCCATTTGCTGCGTGGTCGCTGGCATCATGCCACCGCGCAGGTGCGCCCGCCGTGGTCTGTGAATGCGTCGGCCTTTATCGCCGGCTGCAGCCGCTGTCATGCCTGTATTGCCCAGTGTGAAAGCGGGGTGCTGGTCGTTGGCCAGGGCGGCTTTCCCTCCCTCGATTTTTCCCGTGCGGAATGTACCTTTTGTCGGCGGTGCGCCGATGCCTGTCCCGAGGCGCTGTTTCTTGACGCCGAGCAGGCGCCCTGGCGGCTGCGTGCCGAGATCGCGGAGCACTGTCTGTCCCGGCGCGGTATCGAGTGCCGTAGCTGTCAGGACGGCTGCGAGCCGCGGGCGATCGCCTTTATTCCACGGCCGGGCGGCGTGGCTGCCATCCAACTGATATCCGAATGCTGTAGCGGCTGCGGCGCCTGCGTTGCGGCCTGCCCGGTGAACGCGATTCAGATGGCGGAACAGGCCTGCCCCCTTGAGGTTAAGGAAGCGTAATGAGCAGTGAGATATGGCACGTCTGCGGGCTGGTGGTTCAGGCCCGCCCGCAGTCCGTCGAGGCGGTGGCGCAGGCGCTGTCCGCGATGGAAGAGACCGAAGTCGCGGCCAGCGAGCCGCAGCAGGGCAAGCTTGTGGTTGTCATGCAGAGCGAGGATTCAGGCAGGCTGCTGGATCGAATTGAGTCAGTGCGCAATGTGGCAGGCGTGCTGGCGGTGTCGCTGGTTTATCACCAGCAGGATGAGCAAGGTGAGGATACGCCATGAAACTCAGTCGTCGAGACTTCATGAAAGCCAACGCCGTCGCTGCCGCTGCCGCCGCAGCGGGGCTGACCATTCCGACCGTGGCACGGGCGGTAACGGAAGGCGGATCGGATAACATCACGTGGGATAAGGCGCCGTGCCGCTTCTGCGGTACCGGCTGCGGGGTGCTGGTCGGCACCCAGAATGGCCGCGTCGTGGCCTCTCAGGGGGATCCGGATGCGCCGGTCAACCGCGGGCTGAACTGCATCAAGGGCTACTTTTTGCCCAAGATCATGTACGGTAAGGATCGTCTGACCCAGCCGCTGCTGCGGATGAAGGCAGGCCAGTATGACAAAGAGGGCGAGTTTACGCCGGTCAGCTGGGATCAGGCGTTTGATGTGATGGCCGCCAAGTTTAAGGGCGCGCTGAAAGAGAAGGGGCCGGGCGCCGTCGGGATGTTTGGCTCCGGGCAGTGGACGGTCTGGGAGGGCTACGCCGCCGCCAAGCTGTTCAAGGCCGGCTTCCGCTCCAACAACATCGATCCCAACGCCCGTCACTGCATGGCCTCCGCGGTGGTCGGCTTTATGCGCACCTTCGGTATGGATGAGCCGATGGGCTGCTATGATGACATCGAGCAGGCCGACGCCTTTGTGCTGTGGGGCTCCAACATGGCGGAGATGCACCCGATCCTCTGGTCGCGCATCACCAACCGCCGTCTGAGCAACGATAAGGTGCAGGTCGCGGTGCTGTCCACCTTCGAGCACCGTAGCTTTGAGCTGGCGGACAACCCGATTATCTTCACCCCGCAGTCCGATCTGGTCATCCTGAACTACATCGCCAACTACATTATCCAGAATAACGCCGTCGATCAGGCATTTATGGATAAGCACGTCAATATTCGCAAAGGGGCGACGGATATCGGCTACGGCCTGCGTCCGACCGATCCGCTGGAGAAGGCGGCGAAGAACCCGGGCAGCGATGCCTCCGAGCCGATGAGCTTCGACGACTACAAAGCCTTTGTGGCCGACTATACCCTGGAAAAAACCGCCAAGATGACCGGGGTGCCGCAGGATCAGCTGCTGGCGCTGGCCAAGCTGTATGCCGACCCGAACATCAAGGTGGTCTCTTACTGGACCATGGGCTTTAACCAGCATACCCGCGGGGTATGGGCCAATAACCTGTGCTACAACATTCACCTGTTGACCGGCAAGATCTCCCAGCCGGGCTGCGGCCCCTTCTCTCTGACCGGCCAGCCCTCGGCCTGCGGCACCGCGCGTGAGGTCGGCACCTTTGCCCACCGCCTGCCGGCGGATATGGTGGTGACCAACGAGAAGCATCGTCAGATCGCCGAAACCCGCTGGAAGATCCCGGCCGGAACCATTCCGGACAAGGTGGGGCTGCACGCCGTCGCCCAGGATCGCGCGCTGAAGGACGGCAAGCTCAATGCCTATTGGGTGATGTGTAACAACAACATGCAGGCCGGTCCGAACATCAATGCGGATCGTATGCCGGGCTGGCGCGATCCGCGTAACTTTATTGTGGTGTCCGATCCGTACCCGACGGTGAGCGCGCTCTCCGCCGACCTGATCCTGCCGACCGCCATGTGGGTGGAGAAAGAGGGGGCCTACGGCAACGCCGAGCGCCGCACCCAGTTCTGGCACCAGCAGGTGAAGGCGCCGGGCGAGGCCAAGTCGGACCTGTGGCAGCTGATGGAGTTCTCCAAGCGCTTCACCGTCGATGAGGTCTGGCCGGCGGAGCTGCTGGCGAAGATGCCGGCGCTGAAGGGCAAGACCCTGTATGAGGTGCTGTATGTCAACGGTAACGTCGACAAGTACCCGCTGGACGAGGTGCCGGCCGACCGCCTGAACGATGAGGCGCGCGCCTGCGGCTTCTACGTGCAGAAGGGGCTGTTTGAGGAGTACGCCGGCTTTGGCCGCGGCCACGGCCACGATCTGGCGCCGTTCGATGCCTACCACAAGGCGCGCGGCATCCGCTGGCCGGTGGTCGATGGCAAAGAGACGCTGTGGCGCTACCGCGAAGGCTACGATCCGTTCGTCAAGGGCGGGGAAGAGGTGCGCTTCTACGGCAAGCCGGACGGTAAGGCGGTGATCTTCGCGCTGCCCTATGAGCCGCCCGCCGAAAGCCCGGATCAGGAGTACGACCTGTGGCTGTCTACCGGCCGCGTCCTGGAGCACTGGCACACCGGGTCGATGACCCGCCGAGTGCCGGAGCTGCATCGCGCCTTCCCGGAGGCGGTGCTGTTTATCCACCCGCTGGATGCCAAGGCGCGCGGTCTGCGCCGCGGCGACAAGGTGAAGGTGATGTCGCGCCGCGGTGAGCTGGTGTCCATTGTCGAGACCCGCGGCCGTAACCGCGTACCGCAGGGGTTGGTCTACATGCCGTTCTTCGATGCCGCCCAGCTGGTTAACGTGCTGACGCTGGACGCCACCGATCCGCTGTCGAAAGAGACCGATTTCAAGAAGTGCGCAGTGAAGATTGAGAAGGTGTAAGGACGGCGCAGATGACGGAACAACGGGATAAGGGACCGGCACGGCGGCGCTTCTTGCGCGATGCCGTGCGCGGTGCGGGTGGGCTGGCGGCCGTGGCCCTGCTGCTGGGGCTACAGCAAAAGCAGTCCCAGGCGCGAGATGGGCTGGCGCTGCGCCCGCCCGGCGCGCTGGCCGATGGGCGCTTTGAGGCGGCCTGCATTCGCTGTGGGCAGTGCGTACAGGCCTGTCCATACGACACGCTGAAGCTGGCGACGCTGCTGTCGCCTTCGTCGGCGGGGACCCCCTATTTTATTGCCCGTCAGACGCCGTGCGAGATGTGCGACGACATCCCCTGCGTGGCGGCCTGTCCGAGCGGCGCGCTCGATCCGTCGCTGACTCACATCGATGACGCGCGGATGGGGCTGGCGGTACTGCTCGATCATGAAAACTGCCTTAACTGGCAGGGGCTACGCTGCGACGTGTGCTACCGCGTCTGCCCGGCGATCGACAGCGCCATCACCCTGGAGCTGCACCGCAACGAGCGCACCGGCAAACATGCCAAGTTCTTGCCCACCGTGCACAGCGACCACTGTACCGGCTGCGGCAAGTGTGAACAGGCCTGCGTGCTGGAGGAGGCGGCGATCAAAGTGCTGCCGCTGGCGCTGGCGCGCGGCGAGCTGGGGCATCACTACCGCCTTGGCTGGGTAGAGAAACAGAAGGCGGGTCATTCGCTGGTGCCCTCGGACACGCAGCTGCCGATCCGTCTGCCGCAGGGAGCTGAATGATGGCCAATCCGGTGGCCCAGGCGGGCAAAGAGGCGCGTGTGCGCCTTGGCTGGTGGCGCAGTCACCGCTGGCTGATGCTGCGGCGCGGCTGTCAGCTGGGCGTGCTACTGATGTTTCTCAGTGGGCCGCTGTTCGGGGTGTGGATACTGAAGGGCAACTACAGCGCCAGTCGCTTTCTGGATACGCTGCCGATGACCGATCCGCTGATGATGCTGGAGAGCCTGCTGGCCGGCCACTGGCCTGCGCTGACGGCGCTGCTGGGGGCGCTGCTGGTGCTGGGGCTGTATGGCCTGATCGCCAGTCGGGCGTTCTGCGGCTGGGTATGTCCGCTGAATCCGGTGACCGATCTGGCGGCCTGGCTGCGCCGTCGCCTGGGGATCCGTCAGTCGACCACGCTGTCGCGTTCGCTGCGCTACGGTATTTTGCTGGCGATCTTGGCCGGCAGCGCGGTGAGCGGAACGCTGCTGTGGGAGTGGCTTAACCCGGTGGCGCTGCTGGGACGTAGTCTGATCTTTGGCGCCGGCGGCGGTCTTTGGCTGATCCTGGCGATCTTTCTGTTCGATCTGCTGGTGACCGAACACGGCTGGTGCGGCCATCTCTGTCCGCTGGGGGCCCTGTATGGCGCCATCGGTAGCAAAAGCATCGTACGCGTCGGCGCGGTGCGGCGCGATCGCTGCACCCGCTGCATGGACTGTTTCCACGTCTGTCCTGAGCCTCAGGTACTGCGCGAACCGGTTCTCAATCACAATCACAGCCCGCTGGTACTGAGCAAGGCGTGCATCAGCTGCGGGCGCTGCATGGACGTATGTGCTGAGCAGGTATTTGAATTTAAGACACGATTTCATCGTTCGGGAGATAAACAATGAAGAGCAATGTCCTGAAGAAGCGGTTCTCCCTGGGGGCACTGTTATTATCATTGGCGTTGTGCGGCGCGGCCTCGGCCGCCGACGATGCCGTTAATCTGGCGCAGTCACCGGAGGTATCCGGTACGGCCGAAGGACAAATCAGGATGCCAAAGCAGCAGGAGCGCATGGCGCTGAACTATGTTAACCAGCCGCCGATGATCCCGCACAGCGTGGATGGCTACCAGATCACCAAAAATACCAACCGCTGCCTGCAGTGCCACGGGGTAGAGAATTACCGCACCACCGGGGCGATGCGCGTCAGTCCGACCCACTTCATCGACGCCAGCGGCAAGATGCTGGGACAGGTAGCGCCCAACCGCTACTTCTGCCTGCAGTGCCACGTACCGCAGACCGATGCGCCGCCGATCGTCGGGAATACCTTTACCCCGTCCACCGGCTTTGGTCAGTAAAAGGGGCCTATGATGAGCGAGCAACATAACGCCCCGACGGGCAACAAGCCGGGCCTGCTGCGCCGGGCGTGGCAGTGGTGGCGCCGTCCTAGCCGTCTGGCGATCGGCACGCTGCTGCTGCTGGGATTCGTCGCCGGGATCCTGTTCTGGAGCGGTTTCAACACCGGCCTGGAAAAGGCCAACACCGAGCAGTTTTGCCTTAGCTGCCACGAGATGCGCGATACCGTCTACCAGGAGTACATGGATACCGTGCACTACTCGAACCGCAGCGGCGTACGCGCCACCTGCCCGGACTGCCACGTGCCCCATGAGTTTGTGCCGAAGATGATCCGCAAGATCAAGGCCAGCAAGGAGCTGTATGGCAAGGTGTTCGGGGTTATCGATACGCCGCAGAAGTTCGAGGCGCACCGACTGCAGATGGCCGAAAACGAATGGGCGCGCATGAAGGCCAATAACTCCCAGGAGTGCCGTAACTGTCATAACTTTGACAATATGGATTTTAGCCAGCAGAAGAGCGTGGCGGCGAAGATGCACGATCAGGCGATCCGCGATAACAAGACCTGTATCGACTGTCATAAAGGCATTGCCCATAAGCTGCCGGAGATGAAAGGGATCCCTACCGGTTATTAATCTGATACACCGTTCCCGTGCCAGTTCCACTTGCAAGCCCCGCCGATGCGGGGCTTTTTCTTTTTGCCTTTTACACTAGGTTAGCGTCAGATAGGGTAGAAATTTGACTGAGGAACGTATGGTGAAAATCCAATTTATCCGTGAGCGGGTGCTGTCGGACGCTTGGCGACCGCTGCGTGAGTATGAGTATGACCTGCCGCGCCGGGAGGGCGGGGTGGTGCGTCAGCGGCGTGAGGTCTATCTGCGCGGCAACGGCGCCACCGTGCTGCTGTATAACCTGTCGCGCCGCTGCGTACTGCTGATCCGCCAGTTTCGCCTGCCGACCTATCTCAACGGTAATCCGGACGGTATGCTGATCGAGAGCTGCGCCGGTCTGCTGGACAGCGATGAGCCAGAGGCCTGCGTTCGCCGGGAGGCGATGGAGGAGACCGGCTATGCCATCGGCGAGGCTAGGCGCCTGTTTTCCGCCTATATGTCGCCGGGCGGGGTGACCGAGATAGTGCATTTCTTTGCGGCGGAGTACCGCGAAAGCCTGCGCTGCGGTCGCGGCGGCGGCATTGAGGACGAGGATATCGAACTGCTGGAGATCCCGTTTGACGACGCCTGGCAGATGGTCTGCGATGGGCGGATCTGCGACGGTAAGACCATCATGCTGCTGCAGCACGCCCGCCTGAGCAATTGGTTCTGCGCCGGGGCCAAGGGCGAATAAATGCGCATCTGAGCGGCGGCCCACGTTTTCTTTTCGGCTTTATGTCCTGCTTCATAGTTTCGGTGCGCTATGGCACTATACTCGTGATTTCACAAATCATTTACAGAGTGATAAAGAGTCTGGCCCGGCGGCGTCGGGGACGATGGCGGCCGCGGCGCTAGGGGAATTCGCGAAAAGGAAACCAACGATGGATGAAAAATTAAAACAAAGTGCGCTTGAGTTTCATCAGTATCCCGTTGCGGGGAAAATCCAGGTTGTTCCCACCAAGCCGCTGGCGACCCAGCGCGATTTGGCGCTGGCCTATTCACCGGGCGTTGCCGCGCCCTGTCTGGAGATCGCCGACGATCCGTTAGCGGCCTATAAGTATACCGCGCGCGGAAATCTGGTGGGGGTCATCTCTAACGGTACCGCCGTGCTGGGGCTCGGCAACATCGGCGCCCTGGCCGGGAAGCCGGTGATGGAAGGTAAAGGGGTGCTGTTCAAGAAGTTCGCCGGTATCGACGTGTTTGATATTGAGGTGGATGAACACGATCCTGACAAGCTGATCGAGGTGATCGCCGCACTGGAGCCCACCTTTGGCGGCATCAACCTTGAAGACATCAAGGCGCCGGAGTGTTTCTATATTGAAAAGAAACTGCGCGAGCGGATGAAAATCCCGGTGTTCCACGACGACCAGCACGGCACGGCGATCATCTGCACCGCCGCCGTACTCAACGGCCTGCGGGTGGTCGACAAACCGATCGACCGGGTGCGGCTGGTGGTCTCCGGCGCCGGTGCATCGGCGATCGCCTGTCTGAACCTGCTGGTGGCGCTGGGGCTGAAGCGTGAAAATATCACCGCCTGCGACTCCAAAGGGGTGATTTACCGCGGGCGTGACGCGCACCTGGTCGAGAGCAAGGCGGCCTATGCCATCGATGACAATGGCTGGCGTACGCTGGCGGATGCGATCCCCGGCGCGGATATTTTCCTGGGCTGCTCCGGCCCCGGGGTACTGACGCAGGAGATGGTGAAAACCATGGCGCCGTCGCCGCTGATCCTGGCGCTGGCTAACCCGGAGCCGGAGATCCTGCCACCGCTGGCCAAGGCGGTTCGCCCTGATGCGATAATCTGTACCGGCCGCTCCGACTTCCCTAACCAGGTGAACAACGTGCTGTGCTTCCCGTTCATCTTCCGCGGTGCGCTGGACGTCGGGGCGACCACCATCAATGAAGAGATGAAGCTGGCGGCGGTGCGCGCCATTGCCGATCTGGCACTGGCGGAGCAGAGCGAGGTGGTCGCCTCTGCCTACGGCGATCAGTCGCTCTCCTTCGGCCCGGAGTACATTATTCCCAAACCCTTCGATCCGCGGCTGATCGTGAAGATTGCGCCGGCGGTGGCGCAGGCGGCGATGGACTCCGGGGTGGCGACGCGTCCTATCGATGATATGGATGGCTATATCGAGCACCTGACCGAGTTTGTCTACAAGACCACCCTGTTTATGAAGCCGGTATTTTCCCAGGCGCGTCAGGATCCCAAGCGGGTCGTGTTGGCCGAGGGTGAGTCGGAGCGCGTGCTGCACGCCACCCAGGAGATGGTGACGCTGGGGCTGGCCAAGCCGATCCTGATCGGGCGCCCGCAGGTCATCGCTCACCGGTTAGAGAAGCTCGGGCTGCACATCGAGATCGGCCGCGATGTCGAGGTGGTCAATAACGAATCCGATCCGCGCTATAACGACTATTGGCAAACCTATTACGGCATCATGAAGCGGCGCGGGATCTCGCAGGCGCAGGCGCGCCGGGCGCTGATCGCCGATCCGACGGTGATCGCGGCGATCATGGTCAAGCGCGGCGAGGCCGACGCGATGATCTGCGGTACCGAGGGCAACTACCAAGATCACTATCGCGTGGTGCGTGAGGTGTTCGGCTACCGCGACGGATGCCATACGGCCGCCGCGATGAATGCCCTGCTGCTGCCGAGCGGCAACACCTTTATCGCCGATACCTATGTTAATGAGGACCCGAGCGCCGAGCAGCTGGCGGAGATTGTGCTGATGTCCGCCGACGCGGTGCGTCGCTTCGGTATCGAGCCGAAGGTTGCGCTGCTCTCCCACTCCAACTTTGGCACGGCCGACTGCCCGTCATCGCGCAAAATGCGCCGGGTACTGGAGCTGGTGCAGCAGGCGGCGCCGGGGCTGGAGATCGACGGTGAGATGCACGGCGACGCGGCGCTGGTGGAGAGCATTCGTCTGGGGCAGATGCCGGACAGCCCGCTGAAAGGGGCGGCGAATATCCTGATCATGCCCAATATGGAGGCCGCGCGCATCAGCTATAACCTGCTGCGGGTCTCCTCATCCGAGGGGGTTACCGTCGGGCCGGTGCTGATGGGGATCAGTAAGCCGGTGCATATCCTGACGCCGATCGCCTCCGTGCGCCGCATCGTCAATATGGTGGCGCTGTCGGTGGTGGAGGCCCAGAGCAGGGCGCTGTAGCGCTGTGATAATGCCGCCTGCGGGCGGCATTTTTGTCTCTATTGAACCCCTGGCGCTGCCGGGGGCGATGTATGCTCTGCGCCCCCGTACGCGGGTGACGCGGTGGCGAGGGAGGATCGATGCGAACGATGCTGTTGACCCTGGCGCTGCTGGCGCTGAGCGGATGCCAAACGCCGGCGCCGGTGGCAGAGCGGATTGTGTCACTGGTGGATGGCCAGACGCTGACGCCGACGCAGCTGGCCCAGCGTTTGGCGGCATCGCCGCGGGTCATCGTCGGCGAACGGCACGATAACCCGCGTCATCAGCAGATCGCCCACTGGCTACTGCTGCAGATGTCGGCCCTGCGGCCGCAGGGCAGCGTGCTGTTGGAGATGCTAACGCCGGATCAGCAGGCCGGCGTGGCGGCGGCGCGCCAGCCATCGCTGTCGGATGCGCAGGTGGTGGCCCGGCTGCAGTGGTCGTCGGGCTGGCCGTGGGCGCAGTATGGTCCGCTGGTTCGCAGCGCCCTGCAGGGTGGCTATCCGCTGCTGGCGGCGAACCTGGGGAGCGAGGCGCTGGCGGAGATCCGCCGTCGGCCACGGTTGCCGCCGGGGGCGCTCAGTACCCAGGATGCCGTGCAGATTGAGATTAGCGCCGCGCTGCGCGGCGCCCATGAGACGCTGGATAGCACCCAGCTAACGCAGCGTCTGGCGGTGCAGCAGTGGCGCGATCGGCGTATGGCGCAGGCGCTGTTGGCGGCGCCGCTGCCGGCGCTGTTTATCACCGGCGCCTTTCACGCGCGGCGCGATCTCGGTGTGCCGCTGCATATTGAGGATGAGGAGCCGCTGACGGAGGTCAGCGTGCTGATCTTGGCGCCGCCCGGCGCCCGGGTCGGAGAGGCGCAGGCGGACTATGTCTGGTATACCGCGTCAGCGCGCCTGTAGCCACAGCTGTAGCTGATTGGCGAACAGCTGGCGCTCGCGGGGCCCCAGCGGTGCTGGACCGCCGCTCTGGATGCCGCTGGCGCGCAGGGTCTCCATAAAGTCTCGCATGGTTAGGCGGGACTTGATGGTCGCTGAATCGTAGCGTTCGCCGCGCGGGTTGAGGGCGCAGCCGCCGCGCTCCAGTACGGCGGCGGCCAGGGGAATATCGGCGGTGACCACCAGATCGCCGGGGGCAACCCGGCGAACGATTTCGTTGTCGGCGGCGTCCGGCGTTGCCGCGACGCACAGCATCCGAGCCCGGCTACCGGCGGGCAGACGCTGCGGGCGGTTGGCGACCAGGGTAATCTCCAGGGCGTTACGTTCAGCCGCGCGCAGCAGCACCTCTTTAATCACGTTCGGGCAGGCGTCGGCATCGATCCAAATTTGTCGTGTTGTCATATCGGCTCATTGGCCAGCCAATCGCGCGGGGTAAGAAAGTCGCGCGTCAGGCACGCTTCCGGCGAGTCGGGCGGCGGTTGATAGTCATATTCCCAGCGGACCAGCGGCGGCATCGACATCAGAATCGATTCGCTGCGCCCGCCGCTTTGCAGACCGAATAGGGTACCGCGATCCCACACCAGATTAAACTCCACATAGCGCCCGCGGCGGTAAAGTTGAAACTGCCGCTCCCGCTCGCCCCACGACAGATGGCGGCGTCGCTCGGCGAGGGGGAGGTAGGCGGGCGCAAAGCCTTCGCCGACGGCGCGGGTAAAGGCGAACGCCTGGTCAAAGTCGGGGGCGTTGAGATCGTCGAAGAACAGCCCCCCGACGCCGCGGGCTTCCTGGCGGTGCGGCAGGTAGAAATAGCGATCGCACCACGCCTTATAGCGCGGGTAGAGCTGTTCGCCGAAGGGGCGGCACAGATCGCGGGCGCTGCGGTGCCACTGTATGACGTCGTCGTAGAAGGGGTAAAACGGCGTCAGGTCAAATCCGCCGCCGAACCACCACAGCGGCGCCGCGCCCGGGCGCTCGGCGATGAAAAAGCGCACGTTGGCGTGGGCCGTGGGAACATAGGGGCTGTGCGGGTGTAGCACCAGGGAGACGCCCATCGCCTGGAAGGGGCAGCCCACCAGCTCTGGACGCTTGGCCGTGGCGGCGGGCAGGCTGTCGCCATGGATATGGGAGAAGTTAACGCCGGCCTGTTCAAACAGCGCCCCCTGACGCAGCACGCGGGTGCGCCCTGCGCCACCCTGGGGCCGCTGCCAGCGATCTTCGCTAAATGCGCCGCCGCCGTCGGCGTCGGCGAGCGCCTGACACAAGTTGTCCTGTAGCCGCAGTAGAAAGCGCCGAACCGGCTCACTGTCTGGGATCATGGTACCGCCCTCGGTTAAGTCAATGCTGCGCAGTATAACCGATGGCGCCCCGCGCCGGCGCGCCGGGGGCATCGGTTGTCCGTCCGCGTTATGACGGTCTGCGCCGCTGATGGGCCTCAAAGTCGTGCAGGTAGTGCACGATGCCGCCGGCGATCGCTTCGGCGATGGTGGTACGAAACGCGGGGGAGGTCAGCAGGCGCTCCTCATCATGGTTGGTAATGAAGGCGGTTTCGACCAGTACGGAGGGAATGGCGGGGGACTTGAGCACGGCAAAGGCCGCCTGCTCCGTATGTTGGCAGTGCAGGCGGTGCACCGGGCGGATCTGGCTCAGCAGGTGGCGCCCCAGGATCAGGCTGTTTTTAATGGTGTCGGTCTGTACCAGGTCGAACAGCACCTGCTGCAGGTAGTTGTTGTCTTCCGAGGCGTAGCGTCCGCCGGCCACCTTATCGGCGTCGTTCTCCCGCTGGGAGAGGTATCTGGCCATGGCGCTGCTGGCGCCGCGGTTGGACAGGGCAAAGACCGAGGCGCCGGAGGCCTCTGGGCTGGTGAACCCGTCGGCGTGGATGGAGACAAACAGATCGGCCTGGTGCTGCGCGGCGATCTCTACCCGCTTATACAGGGGGATAAAGTAGTCATCTTCACGGGTCAGTTTAACCACCAGATTGCGCTGACGGCGCAGCAGATCGCGCACTCGGTGGGCGATGTCCAGCACGACGTGTTTCTCTTTCGATCCCCGGTGTCCGACGGCGCCGGGATCGATGCCACCGTGCCCCGGATCGAGCATTACCAGGCGCGGCGCATCCGCCGGCTTACGCCGGGCGCCCGGGTGGTCGGGCGTTTGCGCCGCCTGGACGGCGGAGGGCAGCAGACCGGCTCCCAGCAGCATGGCTAGCCCGGAGCACAGAAAGCGGCGGCGAGAGGACGGATGGGGAAGTGGGCGAAAATCGGAAAATTTCTTCATGGTGCAATCTATTCCGTCAGACAGTAACGCAAGCAATACCGAGGGTCTTTCCCATGGGGCCGCGCGCGCTGACGCCGCGTCCGCTAATGGGATGTCCCCTCATCCTAACGCGATGAAAATACATGGATCGAGCGGATAACTATGTCTATTTGTTGCCTAAAACGGCGTCGGGACGCCGGCGGCGGCGAATAATGGGCAATTTGCCCCCGCTGGTCGCGATATTTCCATTGCGAATCTGGGGATTGCAGCGATAATTAGGCTGCGTCCGGTCCTTGCTGTACCGGTAGGGTCCGAGGCCGACGCCCGGGCATTATTATAATCTATTACGGTCGATATCATGGAAATTCGCGTTTTTAATCAATCCGATTTTGATGAGGTGATTACGCTGTGGGAGCGCTGCGATCTGCTGCACCCCTGGAACGATCCTGAAACGGATATTGAGCGCAAGATGAATCACGATGCCGATCTGTTTCTGGTCGCGCAGGTGGGCGGCGAGATCGTCGGCACCCTGATGGGCGGCTATGACGGTCATCGCGGATCGGCTTACTATCTGTGCGTGCACCCGGACTTTCGCGGCCGCGGCATCGCCAATGCGTTGGCCAGCCGTTTGGAGAAAAAGCTGCTGGCGCGCGGCTGTCCGCAGGTGCGGATCATGATCGACGCGGATAACGACGCGGCGATCAGCATGTATGAGAAGCTGGAGTATGAGACGCAGGACGTGCTGTGTCTGGGTAAGCGCCTGATCATCGATCAGGAGTATTAACGGCGCATTTTGCGCCCCCCATGCGCCGCCGCCGCCCGTTTGGCGCGGTGGCCTGCGCTCTGTTTTGCCCACGCTGGCGGCGCGCTGCCGCGGCGTTTTTCCCGCCATCGCGGCAACTTTTTACCGTTTCACCACTCCAATCACCAGGTATTCTGTCATACGGCAATGGCCGTACTCGCAAGGAGTTAACCGATGGGTTTTCGTTTCTGGATCGTCGTGGCGCCGCTGATGCTGAGCGGCTGCTCGACGCTGAGTTCATTTTCCTGGTCTACGCTGTCGCCCTTTCACTGGTTTTCATCGGGTCTGCATATCGATAACGACGGCGTTGGCGGGGTGTCGGCCAGTACGCCGATGCAGCAAGAGGCCGTCAGCCAGGGGTTGGACGGGGCGTACACGCTACGCAGCGGAATGGGGATCGATAACGGGCAGGTAACGCGCTTTTTCCAGGCCATGGCGCAGGATAAGGTGGCGATGACGATCGCCGGTGACGCGACGGTGACGCGTATTACGGTGGACAGTGCGGATCTCGCCACCGCCTGGGGGGCGCGGGTCGGGACGCCCTTTGCCGCGCTGTATGCGCGGGCCTATGACGGCGAGTGTCGGCGGGTGGCGGCGGCGGAAGCGACGTCGGTGATCTGCCGCGCGCCGCAGAGCGCACGGGTCAGCTACCTGTTCCACGGGCAGTGGGGCGGCCCGGCGGGGCTGATGCCGCCGGATGACGTGCTGAAATCATGGACGGTGAGCCAGATTGTCTGGCAGGCGGATGCGCAGTAACACGCTCTATTGTTTGTTTTACAGCAAAGGAATGCATAAGGTATGGCGTAATATATGCATGGTCTGGCGTAGCCGGGCCACTGTTTCCCGGTGGCGGCGTAGCAGAAAACACCGATTATTTAGACTGTACAGTAATGGAGAGCTTCATGTCTCAGCCTCAGAGCGGCATTCTGCCGGAGCACTGCCGCTTCGGTATTTTTATCGAAGCCATGGCGCAAGGCGATCTGGATGGATTGCGTCAGGGATGTAAAACGTTTATTACCCAGCTGCAGGCGCTGCAACAGCGTTATCCCGATGCGCATCTGGGGGCGGTAGTGGCCTTTGGCCATGCGCTGTGGCGTGAAATGACGGCCAATGAGGAGGAGGGGGCTGCGCTGAAACCCTTCGAGCCGCTGGGTAAGGGGCTGGCGCCGGCGACGCAGCGCGATCTGCTGATCCACATCCAGTCGCTGCGTCACGACGTTAACTTTTCGCTGGCGCAGGCAGCGCTGGCCGCCTTTGGCGATGCCATTGAGGTCGAGGAAGAGATCCATGGTTTCCGCTGGGTCGATGAGCGCGATCTGAGCGGCTTTATCGATGGCACCGAGAACCCGGCCGGCGATGCCCGCCCGGCCGTCGGCGTGATTGCCGACGGCGTAGACGCCGGCGGCAGCTATGTGCTGGTGCAGCGCTGGGAGCATAACCTGCGTCAGTGGTCTCGTTTCAGCGTCGATCAGCAACAGCAGATTATCGGGCGTACTAAGCAGGAGAGCGAAGAGCTGGACCCCAGCGAGCGCCCAGATACCTCACACGTGAGCCGCGTCGATCTGAAAGAGAATGGCAAAGGGCTGAAGATCATCCGTCAGAGCCTGCCCTACGGTACCGCCAGCGGGAAGCATGGCCTGATGTTTATCGCCTACTGCGCACAGCTGCACAATATTGAAAAGCAGCTGCTGAGCATGTTCGGCGAGCTGGACGGCAAACACGATCAGCTGCTGCGTTTCAGCAAGCCGGTCAGCGGAAGCTATTACTTCGCGCCGTCCGCGACGCGTTTGCTGACGCTGTGATAGCCGCGGGCCGTCGGCCCGCTCTGGCGTTGCGCGGCGCGTGCGCCGCGCGCGGTGGGGATAAAAAAAAACGGCGCCGTGGGCGCCGTTTCTGTTTGCAGCTCAGTGCGATTACTTCTTGATGCGGATCACCGGCGTTTCGCCGACGACAACGTCGCCGGACAGCTTGATCAGCTCCTTGATCTCATCCATGTTGGAGATGACGACCGGCGTCAGGGTAGACTTGGCCTTCTCTTCCAGCAGCGGCAGATCGAACTCGATGACCACGTCGCCCTTCTTCACGCGCTGACCTTCTTCGGCGATGCGCTTGAAGCCTTCGCCTTTCAGTTCAACGGTATCGATGCCGAAGTGTACAAACAGCTCTACGCCGCTGTCGGACTCGATAGAGAAAGCATGGTTAGTTTCAAAGATTTTACCGATGGTGCCATCAACCGGGGCGACCATTTTGTCACCGGTCGGTTTGATTGCGATGCCGTCACCGACGATCTTTTCAGCAAAGACGACGTCAGGCACATCTTCAATATTGACGATCTCACCGGACAGGGGCGCAAAAATCTCAATGCTGCCCGTTTCTTTCTTGTCGTCTGAAACCAGCGATTTCAGTTTATCGAACAAACCCATGATCTTCTCCTAAGCAAGTAATATTGGGCGGCGTTCCAGCTTTCGCCATCAGCAAAGGGTCTTTTCTTCGATAAACGTATTGATCACGCTCATCAAATCGTCAGCCGTCGGCTGACGCAGCGCCTCTTCTGCCAATGCCTTCACATCTTCAAAGTTCGCATTGCGAATGATTTTTTTGATGCGCGGAATTGAGATTGAACTCATGCTGAACTCATCAAGCCCCATGCCCAACAGAAGCAGTGTAGCACGCTCATCGCCAGCCAGTTCACCGCACATGCCGGTCCACTTGCCGTGCGCGTGAGATGCATCGATCACCTGTTTAATCAGGGTCAACACTGACGGCGCCATCGGGTTATAGAGATGAGATATCAGCTCATTGCCACGATCTACTGCTAGAGTATACTGGGTTAAGTCATTTGTCCCAATACTAAAGAAGTCAACTTCCTTCGCCAGATGATGGGCGACGGTGGCGGCGGCCGGTGTTTCGACCATCACGCCGACTTCGATGGTTTCATCGAAGACTTTACCCTCTTCGCGCAGCTGCGCTTTCAGCAGCTCCAGCTCCGCCTTCAGCATGCGTACTTCTTCGACCGAGATGATCATCGGGAACATGATACGCAGCTTGCCAAAGGCCGAGGCGCGCAGGATGGCACGCAGCTGGGCATGCAGGATCTCTTTGCGATCCAGACAGATACGAATTGCACGCCAGCCCAGGAACGGGTTTTCTTCTTTCGGCAGGTCCATGTAGGGCAGATCTTTGTCCCCGCCGATGTCCATGGTACGGACGATCACCGCCTGCGAGCCCATGGCTTCGGCAACGGCCTTATACGCCTGGAACTGCTCTTCTTCCGTCGGCAGCGCGTCGCGGTCCATGAACAGGAATTCGGTACGGTACAGCCCAACGCCCTCTGCGCCGTTGCGTTCGGCGCCGGCGACGTCGCGCACGGTACCGATGTTGGCGCAGACTTCAACCTGATGACCATCCAGCGTGATCGCCGGCAGATCCTTCAGCTTGGCCAGTTCGTTTTTCTCATTGATGTACTGGGTCTGGACGGCTTTCAGCGCGTCGATCGTCTCGGCGGTCGGGTTCAGGTAGACCTTGTTGTTGACCGCGTCCAGAATCAGATAGTCGCCGTTTTTCACCTGCTGAGTCACATCGCTGGTGCCGACGATCGCCGGCAGCTCCAGGGAGCGGGCCATGATGGAGGTGTGGGAGGTACGGCCACCCAGATCGGTAATGAAGCCCAGCACCTTGTCCAGGTTCAGCTGCGCAGTTTCAGACGGCGTCAGGTCGGTCGCGACCAGAATGACTTCGTCCTGAATCGCGCCCAGATCGATGATGGTCATGCCGAGAATGTTCTTCAGCAGACGCTTACCGATGTCGCGTACGTCGGCCGCACGCTCTTTCAGGTATTCATCGTCCAGCTCTTCCAAGGCGGTGGCCTGGCCTTCGATAATTTCACGGGCCGCCGCTTCGGCGCTCATGGCGTTATCTTTAATCAGGGCTATGATTTCCTGCTCAAGCTCTTCATCTTCCAGCAACATGATGTGCCCTTCGAAGATCGCCGCTTTCTCTTCCCCGAGGGTTTCGCTGGCTTTCTGACGAATGGCTTCCAGTTGTTGGGCGGCTTTGTCGCGGCCGTCCTTGAAGCGGGCAATCTCCTGCTCGACTTCGTCGGCAGTGATTTTCTTACGGCTGATGACAATCTCGTCTTCTTTCAGAAGAAGCGCCTTACCAAAAGCGATGCCCGGTGATACTAAGATACCTGAAATCATAACCCTACCTTTGACGTTAGACTGGTTTTACCTGGAATGCTGAGCCGTCAGACTTACTCAAGCTCGGCCATCAGTTTTACCAGATGCTCAACGGCGTTCTGCTCATCTTCACCCTCTGCAGAGATGGTGACGACGGTACCCTGGGTCAGACCCAGCGTCTGCAGTTTGAACAGGCTTTTGGCGCTGGCGCTTTTACCGTTGGAGGTGACGGTGATGTCAGAAGCGAATGCTTTGGCTTCCTTCACAAACTGAGCGGCAGGGCGGGTATGCAGACCATTCGGAGCGGTGATAGTTACTTCTTGCTGGAACATAGGTTTCCCCAACTATTTTATGTTGAATGTTGTGGAGCTAAAGTCTAGCGCAATCGCTTGGCTTTAGCCTGCCTTTAGGTGCGTATCCGGTACGCTGGCGCCGTGGGTCTCCCCGCGGACGGGATAAAGGGGCTCTCCCTCTCCCGACCGGCTGACGGTGCTCAGCTTACCCCGGTTAAGGCCGCCGTCTGTATCGTTAAATCGATTCAGCGGCTTTTTCATACAAAGCGCGAATAATTTTGCGCTTCAAAATAATGGTCTGGTTAAATACTAGACCCCGGCGATAAAAGCAAGGAGAGGGGGTGGTAAAATTTGAACTGCTCCACAAAAAAAGCACCCAAACGGGTGCTCCTTTGAACAATTCATGCCATCGCATTCGCCGCTCATTCCGGCTCGGGAAACAGGCCGGCAAACAGGGCGGTGCTCAGATAACGTTCGCCCGAGGAGGGCAGGATCACCACGATGGTTTTCTCCTGGAACGCTGGCATATTGGCCAGCCGTTCGGCTGCGGCGACGGCGGCGCCGGAGGAGATTCCGGCGAGGATACCCTCTTCACGCATCAGGCGGCGCGCCATGGCGATGGCCTCATCGTTGCCGATGCGCTCTACGCGATCGACCAGCGCTAAATCGAGGTTATCGGGAATAAAACCGGCGCCGATGCCTTGGATTTTGTGCGGTCCGGGGACAATGGGTTCCCCGGCGATCGCCTGGCTGATCACCGGAGAGTCGTCCGGCTCGACGGCCACAATGCTGACATTTTTAGCGCGATCCTGCTTCAGATAGCGGGCGGTGCCGGTCAGGGTGCCACCGGTGCCGACGCCGGCGATGAAGACATCCACCTGACCATCGGTATCCTGCCAGATTTCCGGCCCGGTGGTCTGGCGGTGGATCTCGGGGTTGGCCGGGTTGCTGAACTGCTGCAGCATGACATAGCGCGCCGGATCGCTGGCGACAATCGATTCGGCTTTGCTGATAGCCCCTTTCATTCCCAGGGCGCCGTCGGTCAGAATCAGCTCGGCTCCCAGCCCCTTAAGCAGCTTACGTCGCTCCAGGCTCATGGTTTCGGGCATGGTCAGGGTCAGCTTGTAGCCGCGGGCCGCGGCGACAAAGGCGAGAGCGATGCCGGTGTTGCCGCTGGTCGGCTCAACCAGCTCGACGCCGGGCTTCAGAATACCGCGCTTTTCGGCGTCCCAGATCATGTTGGCGCCGATGCGATCTTTAACGCTGAAGCTGGGATTGCGCGACTCCACTTTGGCCAGGATACGCCCGTTGCCGATATGATTGAGACGTACCAGCGGGGTATGTCCGATGGTATGGGAGTTATCTTGATAGATTTTGCTCATGGCCGCTCCTCTGCAGTCGTCTTTATCCGTCATACTGCTAGCAGCATACGCAATAACCCGTTAATAGGAAGTAAATAAAGATTATATCGTTATGAGGGATCACGATAACGATGCGGGCGGCGCACCCGCAGGGGCGTGCGCCGCGGCAGGATTAGCGATGGAGGGCCAGCTCGGCGCGATAGCGATCGACCCACATGGCCGTGGCGCCGCAGATGGCGACCGGCATGATCACCAGATTGACGAAGGGGATCATGGTAAACAGGCTGACCAGCGCCCCAAACTGCAGGTTGTCGACCTTGTCAGCGCGCAGGGCATCGCGCATGCGCGGGAAGCTGACCTTATGGTTGTCGAAGGGATAATCGCAGTATTGCACCGCCATCATCCAGGCGCTGAACAGAAACCACAGCACGGGGGCCAGGGTCTGGCCGACGCCGGGGATCAGGTACAGCAGCAGCAGCACCAAGGCGCGGGGCAGGTAATAGGCCAGCTTAATCCATTCACGCTTCAGGATGCGCGGCAGATCTTTCATTACGCTCCACAGCCCGCTGTCCGGCAGCGGCTTGCCGGTCAGCTGCCCTTCAAGCTGCTCCGCCAGCAGGCCGTTAAAGGGGGCGGCGACCCAGTTGGCCAGGGTGCTGAAGAAATAGCTGAACACCAGCAAAACCGAGATGACGACCAGGGGCCACAGCAGGTAGCTCAGCCACTGCAGCCAGTCGGGGACATAGCTCATCAGCGCCGGAATCCAGCGTCCGAGACGATCAAAGAGCCACCAAAACGCCAGTCCCATCAGGATGATGTTGACCAGCAGCGGCATCAGCACGTAGCGCTTGATACCGGGCAGGCGGATCAGGCGCCAGCCCTGGGCAAAGTAGTATACGCCGTTGGCGTGGGTCGGCGACGGTGCGCCGCCGGCCGGGGATATCGTGTTCATTTAACTCCGTCTTATGCCGTTACCGTGGTTGCTCGGGCCGCGCCGCGCGCCGCGGTGTGACGGCGGCCAATGGCGTAGCCCGATGACTTATGATATCGGCGGATGCCGTGGGTTACCAGTTAGGACTTGACTGAAAAAAGAGCAAAATAGAAGGAAAAATCATCTTTATTAACAGAAAGTTTAGTCCAGACTTGCACTTGTCCCAACACCCCAATACATTTATAGATTGAGGGTTTGCCAAAATGGCAATGTAATAAAACAACAGAGATTGCGATGATGCAGGATTTGCGTCTGATATTAATTGTTGTTGGCGCGGTTGCCATAATAGCGTTGTTGCTGCACGGCCTATGGACCAGCCGTAAGGAACGCTCTGCGCTGTTTCGCGATCGTCCGAACAAACGTCAAAAGCCGCGGCGCGACGAGAAACCGTTCTCTGAAATGGATGAAGGGGTCGGTGAGGTGCGCGTGCAGCGCGGCGGAACTCCGCTTCCCCATCCGGTGGAACCGGCCATGGGCGCGCTGGGCGAAGAGAGCGACGCACCTCCCGATCCGCTGGCGCGGCGGGAGAGCGAAACGCAGCCGCTAGCGTCACCGACGCCGCGCCGCGACGAGACGGTCGATCCCCTGCTGGGCGATCCGCTGTTGGCCGTCGAGCCTGACGATGAGGCGCCGCTGGCGGCGCCGTCTGCCGCGGTAGACGGCGAGCCTGCAGCGCCCTGCGCGGCGACAGCGGCGGGCGAACGCCCCGCGGCTGCGGAGGATGGCAAGGTTCGGGAGACGGTACTGGTGATGCACGTTGCGGCGCATCAGGGCAGCAGCATTGGCGGCGAGGTTTTGCTGCAAAGCGTGCTGCAGGCTGGTTTCCAATACGGTGCGATGAAAATCTTCCATCGTCACCTTAACCCAGCGGGCAGTGGGCCGGTGCTGTTCAGCATGGCTAACATGGTGAAGCCGGGAACCTTTGACGTCGAGAATATGGCGGATTTCTCTACGCCGGGCGTGTCGATCTTCATGATGGTGCCCTCGTATGGCGATGCCAGCCAGAACTTTAAGCTGATGCTGCAGTCTGCACAGCGCATTGCCGACGACGTCGGCGGCGTGGTGCTGGACGATGAGCGGCGGATGATGACCCCGCAAAAGCTAGAAACCTATAAGGCGCGTATTCGTACGGTGCTGGAGAACCTGGGCCGCACCGCGTGACGTGATCGCGCCAGCGCCTTACCAAAACCCCCGTACTCCGGGGGTTTTTTATCATTAAATGGTGGCTTATGACTCCCACGATTGAACAACAACTCGAACAGCTGCGTGACGCGCTGCGCCATCATGAGTATCAATACTACGTTTTGGACGAGCCGCAGGTTACCGATGCGGAGTACGATCGCCTGATGGCGCAGCTTAAGCAGCTGGAGGCCGAACACCCGGCGCTGGTGACGGCGGACTCGCCGAGCCAGCGCGTCGGCGGCGCGCCGCTGGCGGCCTTTGGCCAGGTGCACCACGAGGTGCCGATGCTCTCGTTGGATAACGTATTTGATGAGGAAAGCTATCAGGCATTTGACAAGCGCCTGCATGAGCGGCTGAAAAGCGGCGAGCCGCTGACCTTTTGCTGTGAGCCAAAGCTGGACGGGCTGGCGGTCAGCCTGCTGTATGAGCAGGGGATGCTGGTCCGGGCGGCGACCCGTGGCGATGGCAGCACCGGTGAAGATATCACCGCCAACGTGAAAACCATCCGCGCCATTCCGCTGCGTCTGCAGGGGGTGGCGATCCCCGCGCGCATCGAGGTGCGCGGCGAGGTCTTCATGCCGCAGGATGGCTTCGAGGCGATGAACGAAGAGGCGCGCCGGCGCGGCGCGAAGATTTTTGCCAATCCGCGCAACGCCGCCGCCGGATCGCTGCGACAGCTCGATCCGCGCATCACCGCGCAGCGCCCGCTGACCTTCTACTGCTACGGCTCAGGCCTGCTGGAGGGGGGGACGCTGCCGGACAGCCACTATCAGTGTCTGCAGCGCTTTAAGTCCTGGGGACTGCCGGTCAGCGAGCGGGTAAAGCTGTGCTGCGGCAGCGCGGAGGTCTTGGCCTACTATCGCCAGACCGAGCAGGATAGGCCAGGCTTAGGCTTTGATATCGACGGCGTGGTGATCAAGGTGGACGATATCGCCATCCAGGAGCGGCTGGGCTTTGTCGCCCGCGCGCCGCGCTGGGCGACGGCGTTTAAGTTTCCGGCACAGGAGCAGATGACGCGGTTAAACGGGGTTGAGTTTCAGGTCGGCCGCACCGGTGCCATCACGCCGGTCGCGCGTCTGGAGCCGGTGCAGGTGGCCGGGGTGACCGTCAGCAACGCGACGCTGCACAACGCGGATGAGATCGAGCGCCTGGATCTGCGGATCGGCGATACGGTGATCGTACGCCGCGCCGGCGACGTGATCCCGCAGGTGGTGGGGGTGGTGGAGGCCATGCGTCCGCGCGATGCCCTTGAGATCGGCTTTCCGACCCACTGTCCGGTATGCGGCTCTGAGGTGGAGCGGACGGAGGGCGAGGCGGTGGCACGCTGCAGCGGCGGCCTGATCTGCGCCGCGCAGCGCAAGGAGTCGCTGAAGCATTTTGTGTCGCGCCGCGCGATGGATGTCGAGGGGATGGGCGATAAGGTCATCGAGCAGCTGGTGGATAAAGAGTATGTCGCTACGCCCGCCGATCTGTATCGTCTGAGCGCCGGTAAGCTGACCGGCCTGGAGCGGATGGGGCCCAAGTCGGCTACCAAGCTTATCGCCGCCCTCGAGCGCTCACGGGAAACCACGCTGGCCCGTTTTCTCTTTGCGCTGGGCATCCGCGAGGTGGGGGAGGCGACGGCGGCCAATCTGGCCAGCCACTTTGGCTCTCTACAGGCGCTGCGGGCGGCGGATCTGGAGAGCCTCAAGCGCGTTCCCGAGGTGGGCGAAGTGGTCGCTAGCCACATCGTCCACTTTTTGAGTGAGGCGCATAATCGCCAGGTGATCGATGAGCTGATCTCCGACGAGGTCGGCATTCGCTGGCCTGAGGGCGCACCGGCGCAGTCGGCGCCGGCGATCGACAGCCCGTTTGCCGGTAAGACCGTGGTATTGACCGGCTCACTGAGCGTACTGTCGCGCGATGAGGCGAAGGACCGACTGACGGCGCTGGGCGCGAAGGTCAGCGGCAGCGTATCGAAGAAGACCGATCTGGTGATCGCCGGCGAGGCGGCGGGTTCCAAGCTGGCGAAGGCCAATGCGTTGGGCATCGAGGTAATCGATGAGGCGCAGATGCTGCGTATGCTGGGGGCATAGCGGCCCCCCGTCGCCCCTTGGCTGCCGCTTTCGTGAGCAGACAGCGGGCGGTGATGAAGGGATAGGTTAAAGTTGGCGTGCGTTTGCGCCGTTATATATCCCGACGGGCAGCAATCAGTGGAGAGGAAGGTATGGCGTTGGGGCCGATAGATATGGCGGGCGGTATGTCGCCGCAGGCGCACGGCGGAGGACAGCTGAGCGCAGAGCTGTTGGATGCACGCATCGAACGGCTGCTGCAGGCGTTTAGCCAGAGTGAGCCGAGCTCGGCCACCGCCGCGGGACGGGAGTCTCCGCTGACCAGCGCCCAGCGGGGCGCGGCGGCGATGGCGACGGCGTCGACGGGACAGCCGGTATCGCGGGTCACCCTGGGGGAGCACGGCCGCATGCTATCGGAGATGGCTAACGTCGAACGGGCGCTGGAGGTCAAAGAAGGGGCCGATAAGCTGTTTTCGTCCCTGGGTAAATCGACGCTGCAGGCCGATCCGCTGCGCTCACCGCTGGAAAACCAGGTGATCGTTACCAGCCAGCTGGTCGTACCGCCCGAGGGGGCCGAAGACGACCCGCCGCCGGTGACGTCGGTGCTCAACCCTCAGCCGGTCTTTGGCTTTATCCCGGCGCAGTGGATCCCGGGCAGCGTTCGCGCGCAGGCCCGCTCGCCGGCCACGCTGCTGCTGATCGGGATTGTGATACTGCTGATGGTGATCGTGCTGATCTGGTAGCGATACGGGTACGGCGCTGTGGCGCCGTCGTGACGCATGGATAGCCTGTCGCGCGGGGTGGCGTACCGAGGGCATAGCGTGGCGTTTGTCGTGGATAAAGATCGGGAAAGACTGATGTACTAAGGTGGGGTGGAAATCAGGAATGAACGGAAAGGAAAGGAAAGAACGGTCAGATTGGTGGGTGATGACGGGATCGAACCGCCGACCCCCTCCTTGTAAGGGAGGTGCTCTCCCGGCTGAGCTAATCACCCAATCTGTAACCGGTAGGTCAGTACTCTATTCAGCTGGAATTGTGCTGCCGCAGTCTCATTCATAAGATGGCAAGTGCGCGGTGGAACATACCTCAGCGAGGTGAGTCTTTACGCTTAAAAACCATCATTTCATTGAATGAATGGTGGGTCGTGCAGGATTCGAACCTGCGACCAATTGATTAAAAGTCAACTGCTCTACCAACTGAGCTAACGACCCGAGTGGTGGGTGATGACGGGATCGAACCGCCGACCCCCTCCTTGTAAGGGAGGTGCTCTCCCAGCTGAGCTAATCACCCACAACGGTACTGCTGGCGTCCTGCGTTCAAGAAGTGGTGGGTGATGACGGGATCGAACCGCCGACCCCCTCCTTGTAAGGGAGGTGCTCTCCCAGCTGAGCTAATCACCCACTTCTTGAGATGCCGGATTGTTCAGGTTTCAGATTGGTGGGTGATGACGGGATCGAACCGCCGACCCTCTCCTTGTAAGGGAGATGCTCTCCCAGCTGAGCTAATCACCCCTCTGGAAACCTGATTCGCGCAATAAAGATTGGTGGGTGATGACGGGATCGAACCGCCGACCCCCTCCTTGTAAGGGAGGTGCTCTCCCAGCTGAGCTAATCACCCAATCTGTATGGCGCTACACGGCGGGACACTCTAAAAGAGTGGTGGGTGATGACGGGATCGAACCGCCGACCCTCTCCTTGTAAGGGAGATGCTCTCCCAGCTGAGCTAATCACCCCCGCTGTGTGAGGCCGCATTATAGGGAGCCGCGGAAAATGGTCAACGCTTTTTTCAAGAAAAACTGTCGTTCGCCGGAAAAACGCCCAACGTGTCGCAGACTTAGCCAAAAGGGGTGGATTTAGCGTCTTTTCTCCGCCGATCCCGGCGCGGCCGGCGGGTGAGGACGTAGGTCGGCGGCGCAGGCTGACGCTGAGCGCGGGCGCCGCGTGCGGAATTGCCTAACGACGTTGAGGAATTGAGGGGTAATGGTAAAATGCCGCCCACAGATATTTTGCAGCCCGCTTACCTATACTGGGAAAGGGTGGGTAACCTGCGTAACAAGGCCACGTTCACATGAAAATTAAAACCCGTTTTGCGCCCAGCCCGACCGGCTATCTGCACGTCGGCGGCGCCCGTACTGCGCTTTACTCCTGGCTGTATGCCCGCCATAACCAGGGCGAGTTTGTCCTGCGTATTGAAGATACCGACCTGGAGCGCTCCACGCAGGAGGCTATCGATGCCATCATGGATGGCATGAACTGGCTGAATCTGGATTGGGATGAGGGTCCGTACTACCAGACCAAGCGTTTCGATCGCTATAACCAGGTGATCGATCAGATGCTGGAGCAGGGAACCGCCTATAAATGCTATTGCTCCAAAGAGCACCTGGAGCAGCTGCGCGAAGATCAGATGGCCCGTGGAGAGAAGCCGCGCTATGACGGTCGCTGCCGCCATGACCATAGCCACCATGCCGACGATGAGCCGCACGTGGTGCGCTTCCTCAACCCGCAGGAAGGCTCCGTCATTTTTGATGACAAGATCCGTGGCCCGATCGAATTCAGTAACCAGGAGCTGGACGATCTGATCATCCGCCGCACCGATGGTTCACCGACCTATAACTTCTGCGTAGTGATCGATGACTGGGATATGGGGATCACCCACGTTATCCGCGGTGAAGATCACATCAACAATACGCCGCGCCAGATCAACATCCTTAAGGCGCTCGGCGCGCCGGTGCCGGAGTATGCCCACGTTTCGATGATCCTGGGCGACGACGGTAAAAAGCTGTCCAAACGCCACGGCGCCGTCGGCGTCATGCAGTACCGTGACGATGGCTATCTGCCGGAGGCGCTGCTGAACTACCTGGTGCGTCTGGGCTGGGCCCACGGCGATCAGGAGATCTTCAGCGTGGCGGAGATGACGGAGTTCTTTACCCTGGACGCCATCAGCAAGTCAGCCAGCGCCTTTAATACCGAAAAGCTGCAGTGGCTGAACCACCACTATATTAACCATCTGCCGCCGGAGCAGGTCGCCGAGCACCTGGCCTGGCACGTGGCGCAGGCTGGCTATGACCTCGCCAAGGGGCCGCAGCTGACCGAGATCGTGACCCTGCTGGGCGAGCGCTGCAAGACGCTGAAAGAGATGGCGCAGCAGGCCCGCTACTTCTACGAGGAGTTTAGCGAGTTTGACGCCGACGCCGCGAAGAAGCACCTGCGTCCGGTCGCGCGTCAGCCGCTGGCGCTGGCGCGTGTCAAGCTGGCCGCTATCGCTGACTGGCAGGTGGAGTCTATTCACCACGCGATTCAGTCAACGGCCGATGAGCTGGAGGTTGGGATGGGTAAGGTCGGGATGCCGCTGCGCGTCGCGGTGACCGGTCAGGGACAGTCGCCGAGCGTTGACGTGACCATTCACGCCATCGGTCAGCAGCGTGCGCTGGCGCGTATCGATCGCGCGTTGGCGTTTATCGACGAGCGTGCGGCGCAGCAGTAAGCGTCTCTCTCGCGAGAGAGCGAAAACCGGCCTCGGGCCGGTTTTTTTATTGCCGCTCGCCCGCACGACCTCAGTCGCCCAGGCGGCGCAGAAACTCGTTGATGCCGATACGCAGAATCAGCGAGGTGACCTTTTGGCGCTCCTCTTCGCTCATCTGTAGCAGTATGGAATACCACACCTTTTCCGGTTGGCTGCTGCTGATCAGATACTGCGCCTGTTCGTCACGGGCCAGCAGCTCGTCGACCACCTCCTGTGGAAAACTGCTGATGTGATATTCCACCGCTTTGCCCTGGACGCCGCTGCGGCGCTGTCGGCGCCAGCCTTCGGACTTCGCTCGCTGGTTGATGGCCTGCGGGGTCGATGGAAATCCTCCGATGCCGACCAGCTCTTTAGCCGAGTACCACTCCTTGTTCATGCTGCATTCCTGAATAGAGAGAAGTAAGTCGTATCATTTAACTGTACGAGTTACATGTTTACTCAATGTTAGGGGATGACGCCAGACGGAAAAAGGTAAAATTGTGGATCGCTGGGCAGAATTGTTGAGTAAATAGACTGACTTGGCGGCTTTTGCCGCGCTTAACGCAGGAAAGGTAATTAGCCGTTGACAGTGCCGGTAGCCTTGCCCTATCATGCGCCCCGTTCCCGCGATGAAGCGGTGTGTACGGGGCTATAGCTCAGCTGGGAGAGCGCTTGCATGGCATGCAAGAGGTCAGCGGTTCGATCCCGCTTAGCTCCACCACTCTTTTCCAGAGAGAGTGGGTAAGGTACACCGGGTTTGGGAACGACCACTAACGTGGGGCTATAGCTCAGCTGGGAGAGCGCTTGCATGGCATGCAAGAGGTCAGCGGTTCGATCCCGCTTAGCTCCACCAAATTTACCCGGCAGGCGTTAGCCTGTGTCAGGGGCCACGGTTACGTGGGGCTATAGCTCAGCTGGGAGAGCGCTTGCATGGCATGCAAGAGGTCAGCGGTTCGATCCCGCTTAGCTCCACCAAACTTACCCGGCAGGCGTTGGCCTGTGTCAGGGGCCACGAATACGTGGGGCTATAGCTCAGCTGGGAGAGCGCTTGCATGGCATGCAAGAGGTCAGCGGTTCGATCCCGCTTAGCTCCACCAAAATATCAGGCCGACAGCGATGTCGGCCTTTTTTTGTCGTTTTATTGCCCTTTCTCTGCGGTTTTGCGCGCCGCGCCGGGTATCCTCCGCTTCTTAGCCTCTAGCCTCTAGCCTCTAGCCTCTAGCCTCTAGCCTCTAGCCTCTAGCCTCTAGCCTCTAGCCTCTAGCCTCTAGCCTCTAGCCTCTAGCCTCTAGCCTCGCCTCCCTATGGACTCAGGGAACGGCGGGTGAGCAGGGGGATAGGGCAACAAAAAAGGCGCCCCGTAGGGCGCCTGGTATCGCGATAGCGTGGGGAAAATTACAGGAACAGACCCGCGATGGACGCAGAGAGAATGCTGACCAGCGTAGAGCCATAGACCAGCTTCAGACCGAAGCGGGAGACCACGTTACCCTGGTGCTCATTCAGCCCCTTGATGGCGCCGGCAACGATACCGATGGAGGAGAAGTTGGCGAAGGAGACCAGGAATACCGACAGGATCCCCAGGCCGCGCGGCGACAGCTCACCGGCGATTTTCTGCAGATCGATCATGGCAACGAACTCGTTGGAGACCAGCTTGGTGGCCATGATGCTGCCGGCGTGCAGGGCTTCACCGCTCGGGATCCCCATGATCCAGGCAAACGGGTAGAACACGTAGCCGAGGATACCCTGGAAGCTAATGCCAAACAGCGTGTCAAACAGGGCGTTGACGGCCGCGATCAGGGCGATAAAACCAATCAGCATGGCAGAGACGATGATCGCCACCTTAAAGCCGGCCAGGATATATTCCCCCAGCATTTCGAAGAAGCTCTGTCCTTCGTGGGTGTTTTTCAGCTGAAGATCCGTCTCACCCTCAACAGAGTAGGGGTTGATCAGGGACAGCACGATAAAGGTGCTGAACATGTTCAATACCAGCGCTGCCACCACATACTTGGGATCCAGCATGGTCATATAGGCGCCGACGATGGACATCGATACGGTAGACATCGCCGTTGCCGCCATGGTGTACATGCGGCGCTCTGACATTTTGCCCAGCACGTCTTTATAGGCAATGAAGTTTTCAGACTGGCCGAGGATCAGCGAGCTGACGGCGTTGAAGGATTCCAGCTTGCCCATGCCGTTGATCTTGGACAGAACGGTACCGATAGCGCGGATAACGATCGGCAGGACACGGATGTGCTGCAGGATACCGATCAGCGCAGAGATGAAGACGATCGGACACAGAACATTCAGGAAGAAGAAGGCCAGGCCTTTATCACTCATGTTACCGAAGACAAAGTTGGTACCTTCCGCGGCGAACTTGAGCAGCGTCTCGAAGAAGCCAGAGAAGCCTTTGACGAACCCCAGGCCGATGTCGGAGTTCAGGAAGAAGTAAGCCAGCAGAATTTCCACCACGAGCAACTGAATAATAAAGCGCACGCGGATGCTCTTGCGGTCATGGCTGACCAGCAGGGCGAGTACCGCCACCACCACAAGGGCCAGTAAAAAGTGCAGAATGGGGGACATACTTTGCTCCAAATTATGAGGCAGGCTAAATTTCGCAGCTAATTCTATGTAACGCTGGAACTAAAAACGAGACATTGATTGCATTTATTGAAATTGTTTTCACTTGGTAAGTAAAAAAAGTTAGAAAAGTAACAAAGCTACGCAGAGGCTGCGGGGAGGAAGGGGAACGCATAACGGCCACGCACGATATAAACCACGCGGGACGGCGGCTGTGCGAGTGTGATTAGCATAGCAGAATTACGCGGTGATTGTCCTTTGCTGTGAAATTATTTTCAGCTGCTCATTGAATATACCGATTGCAGGGATAGGTATTAACGTAAAAACGCAGTTGATAATCATTATCACCTATCTATACTGAGAGGTAATAGAAACAACGGCAGTAAGGGCATCCTATGTTAAACACGCGGACCGTAGACGGCGTCACACGCTCCCCGGCGCGCCGGATTAAGATCTCACTGATGGGGCCTGCCTTCATTGCCGCCATTGGCTATATCGATCCGGGTAACTTTGCCACCAATATCCAGGCCGGCGCCTCATACGGCTACACCCTGCTGTGGGTCGTGGTATGGGCTAACCTGATGGCGATGCTGATTCAGCTGCTGTCGGCCAAGCTGGGGATTGCGACGGGAAAGAACCTGGCAGAGCATATCCGCGATCGTTTCCCGCGCCCGGCGGTATGGGCCTATTGGGTACAGGCCGAGATCATCGCGATGGCCACGGATTTGGCGGAGTTTATCGGCGCCGCCATCGGCTTTAAGCTGCTGCTGGGCGTCAGCCTGCTGCAGGGGGCGGTACTGACCGGGATCGCGACGTTTCTGATCCTGGGGCTACAGCGCCGCGGCCAAAAGCCGCTGGAGCTGGTGATCGGGGCGCTGCTGCTGTTTGTCGCCGCCGCCTATATCGTCGAGCTGGTCTTTTCGCGGCCAAGCGTGGCCGGCCTGGCTAAGGGTATGCTGCTGCCGGATCTGCCGACGCAGAATGCGGTGGTGCTGGCCGCCGGCGTCCTGGGGGCGACGATTATGCCGCACGTTATCTATCTGCACTCGTCGCTGACCCAAAAAGGCGGCCAAGGTAGCCGGGCGGAGCGCTATGCGTCAACCAAGCTGGACGTGGCGATAGCCATGACCATCGCCGGCTTCGTTAACTTGGCCATGATGGCGACAGCGGCGGCGGCCTTCCACTTTAACGGGCACAGCGGGATCAGTGAGCTGGATCAGGCGTACCTGACGCTGAAGCCGCTGCTCGGCGAGGCCGCCGCCACGATCTTTGGCCTGAGCCTGGTCGCGGCGGGTCTCTCATCGACGGTGGTGGGGACGCTGGCGGGGCAGGTCGTCATGCAGGGATTCGTCCATTTCCACATTCCGCTGTGGCTGCGCCGCGCGGTGACCATGCTGCCGTCGTTTATCGTGATCCTGGCCGGCCTGGATGCCACCCGTATTCTGGTGCTCAGTCAGGTTTTACTGAGCTTCGGGATCGCCCTGGCGCTGCTGCCGCTGCTGGCCTTCACCGGTAACCGTGCGCTGATGGGGGATATGGTCAATAGCCGGCTGGTGCAGGCGCTGGGAAGGGTGATCGTCTTTCTGGTGGTCGGACTTAACCTGTACCTGCTGATCACCATGCTGGCCGGTTAATCGTCATCATCATCGTCATCATCGTGATGGCGATGCCAGATCGGGCGACGCCCTTGGTCGTCCCGATCGCCGCGCCATTTCCGGTGGCGCAGCGCGTTCTCCGGCCAGTCATCCAATGGTTCCAGCGCTTTTTCCGACCAATCATTCAGCGGCTCTAGGGCATTTTCCGACCAGTCGTCCAGCGGCTCCAACGCCTCCTCCAGCGGATTATCGACGGACAGTTTGACCCCCGGCAGCAGGTGCAGATCCGTGTCGGCCTGCAGGGGGGCACTGAGCAGCCACAGCGCCGCCAGCAATAGATAACCATGTTTTGCCATTTCTCTCTCCAGATACATCGAGCCGCAGCGGGATATCGCCCAGTGTAGCGGTTTTGTTCCCCCGTCGGTGGGGCGCAGAGGCCGTCGATGCCTTTTTGAGAGTTATCCGTATGCCGGAGACGTCGCTAAATAGGTCCACCGCGTCGCCTGTGCTAGGCTGAGCGACGCGCGCGTGTGAGGTTGGGGGCCGGTGCTCGCAACGAAGGCGGCGGGTCAGACTGTGCCGCTAGGGGGATGAGGCGCAGGGATGAGTCCCCCGCCGTCGGATGATGGCATACTGCGCGATGATAGACATAGGCGCTCCGTCGGTGCGGCGGGGTGGCAGAGACGATCCCGCGCAGAGGCGGGCAGAAAGATAAGGGGAGTGACGGAAAATGAGCCGTTTTGCGTTGGTTGGCGATGTGGGCGGGACCAATGCCCGCCTGGCGCTGTGCTGTCTCGACACCGGGTGTCTCCAGGCGGTGCAGAGCTACCCGGGACAGCAGTTCGATAGCCTGGAGTCGGTCATCCGGACTTACCTGCAGGCGCAGGCGGTATCGGTGACGTCGGCCTGTATCGCGATCGCCTGCCCGATCACCGGCGATCGCGTGGCGATGACCAATCACAGCTGGGCGTTTTCCATCAGCGCGATGCAGCGTTCGCTGGGGTTGGCGCACCTGTCGGTGATCAACGACTTTACCGCGGTCTCCATGGCGGTGCCGGTGCTCCCCGCGGAGAGTCTGCTGCAGCTGGGCGGCCAGACGGCGCAGCCCGATCGGCCTATCGCCATCTACGGCGCCGGTACCGGGCTGGGCGTCGCGCACCTGATCCGGGCCGGAGATCGCTGGATCAGCCTGCCGGGTGAGGGGGGACATGTGGATTTCGCGACCGGTAGCGATGAAGAGGACGCGCTGCTGACGGCGCTGCGCGCCGACCTGGGGCGGGTCTCCGCCGAGCGGGTGCTCTCCGGCCCCGGTCTCGTCAATTTGTATCGCGCCGTCGCCCGGGTTGCGGGGCGGACGCCGCAGTCCCTGACGCCGCAGGAGGTCAGCGAGCGGGCGCTGGCCGATCGCTGTCCGGACTGTCGACGGGCGCTGTCGCTGTTCTGTGTGATGATGGGGCGCTTTGGTGGCAATCTGGCGCTGAATATGGGCACCTTTGGCGGGGTGTATATCGCCGGCGGGATCGTGCCGCGTTTTCTGGCGTTTTTCCGCGACTCCGGCTTTCGTCAGGCGTTCGAGGACAAGGGGCGCTTTAAGGCGTATCTCGCGCCGATCCCGGTCTTTCTGATCGTGCACGACAATCCCGGTCTGCTTGGCGCCGGCGCCTATCTGCGTCAGCAGCTGGGCACTCGTCTTTAACGCGCCATCGCCGCATCCCGCAGCGGGGTGCGGCACCAGGGCGGCGCGCTGTCGACGAGCGCCGCGGATCAGTTCTGCTCATCCCACTCTGCGGCGGCGCTTTCGCCCTCTTCGCTGTCCAGCGGCGGCTGGTACTGAAAGTCGTCGTCGTCCCACTGATAAAGGGTGCTCTCCTCCTGCCACTCCTCGGTGATTTCGCCGTCGTCATAGTCGTCGTCAAAAATCGCCTGCGCCGCGGCGCCAAAGAACAGCGCGACGCCGTCGCCCTCCTCCTGCGTATCCTGATGAAACTCGGCCATCCACAGGGTATCGCCGTCCTGCAGGATATATTTTTGCAGGTTAAGCTGACTGACCTGCGGGGTATCGTCGTCATGTTCGGCTAAAAATGCCTCACGCGCGGCGTCGATGGCTTCATCCAGCGTTAGATACATATCCATGGTGTGCTCCTTCCGGTCGGGTAAAGAGGGGAGGGCCGTCGAGCGGGTGCCCGCGACGGCGACGATCCTGATGATGTTTTATTGTTGACGGAATTCGCAGAGCTGCAAGGCGCGTGGCAAAAAATTTACTCGGCGCGGGCTGACTAACCTATGGGGGGACAATGACATACGCCGTATTGGCTGCTATGGTCAGACGGGAGCGGTACGGCGGCAGGCCGTGCGCACCGCATTTTTTAGTGAATAACGCGGCCTCCGGCGATCGGCCGGGGGCGCTGCTTTAGATAAGGTTAACGCTGATGCAAACCATGAAAGTGATTTTTCACGTCTCTGAGGCTGCCAACTGTCTGCACGCATTCAATAACGCCCGTAACCTGATGGCGATTCGCGATGGTCAGCCGACGGAAATTCATATTCTATTCAACGGCTCGGCCATCAGTACGCTGCTGGCGGACAGCGAGGAGTCGCCGCGCTGGGAGACGCTGCAGATGCAGGGGATCGTGCTGTTTGGCTGCGAGAATAGCATGCGGGCGAACGGGATCTCCGCCGATCAGCTCTTGATGGGGGTACAGACGGTGCCGGCGGGAATGCTGTCGCTGGTGGAGCATCAGCAGCAGGGTTTTCTGTATATTAAACCCTAAGCACGATCCGCAGGCGGAGCCTTCCGCCTGCGCTAAATGAGAAAGCCTTTCATACTGTCTCAAATTAACGACAATCCAATTTGTTCCTCTGTCGCAAATTAACGACAATTCAGGCGATCGTCCGAAAAATATTTTATGGATAAAAAAACGCTTTCTGGAAACTTATTATGCTGCACTCTATTCAGGTGTGCATTTTTAAATCTACAGCGCAAATAGTTTAGCCGCTAAATGGTTAAAAGTGGACAGAAGTATTAGCAGTGGAACTATTTTAATTTATTGTTTTTTATGTAAAATTGTTCAGCGTTTCATGCGCGTGGCTGGATGCGCCGGGCCGATGGCCCCGCGAGTATTATCCGCTTGTTGTCTGTAGGGTAACTAATCCATTACTATAGCCGCAGCAAGTAACTTAATTACCATGTTTTTAGGTTTGGTTGAGCACCATCAGGGGGGTATGTGCTTACACGTTTAATCTCCATCCGGCCGACATCGCGCTCTGTTTCCGGGCTGGCTGTATCAATGTTAATGATGTTTGCCAGCGCGCAGGCGTGGGCATTTTCATTGGATGACGTTGCCGCACAGGCACAGAAGCTGGCGGAGCAGTCTTATAAGGCACCCAAAAGCAATCTGCCGTCCGAGTTTCGCAATATGAAGTTTGCTGATTATCAGCAGATTCAGTTCAATAACGACAAACTGTACTGGACAGGGCAGAAGAACCCGTTCCGCCTGGCCTTTTACCACCAGGGGATGTACTTCGACACGCCGGTGAAGATCAATGAGGTAACGGCGACGTCGGTGAAGGAGATCAAGTACAACCCGGATTACTTCAACTTTGGCTCCGTTAAGCATGACAAGGATGCGGTGAAGGATCTGGGGTTCGCCGGGTTTAAGGTGCTTTACCCGATCAATAAGGCGGGTAAAGACGACGAGATCATGAGCATGCTCGGCGCCAGCTACTTCCGCGTGATCGGTAAAGGGCAGGTTTATGGCCTGTCTGCCCGCGGCCTGGCGATTGACACCGCGCTGCCTTCTGGCGAAGAGTTCCCGCGTTTCCGCGAGTTTTGGATCGAGCGTCCGAAGCCGCAGGATAAGCACCTGGTGATTTTTGCCCTGCTGGACTCACCGCGTGCGACCGGCGCCTACCGCTTTATCCTGCGTCCGGGGACGGATACCGTGGTGGATGTGCAGGCCCGCGTCTTCCTGCGCGATAAGGTGGGCGTGCTGGGCATCGCTCCGCTGACCAGCATGTACCTGTTCGGCGCCAATCAGCCGTCGCCGACGGTGAACTACCGTCCGCAGCTGCATGACTCCGAGGGGCTGTCGATCACCTCCGGCAACGGCGAATGGATCTGGCGTCCGCTGAATAACCCGAAACACCTCTCTGTCAGCACCTTCAGCGTCGACGACCTGAAAGGCTTCGGCCTGCTGCAGCGTACCCGCGACTTCAGCGCCTATCAGGATCTGGATGACCGCTACGATCTGCGTCCGGGCGCCTGGATTGAGCCGCGCGGCAACTGGGGTAAAGGTAAGGTTGAGCTGGTTGAGATCCCGACCGCCGATGAAACCAACGACAATATCGTCGCCTTCTGGATCCCGGAGAGCCTGCCGCCGATCGGGAGGCCGCTGGACATGGCCTACCGCCTGATCTTTACCCGCGACGAGGCCAAGCTGCATAACCCCGATCTGGCCTGGGTGAAAAGCACCCTGCGCTCCGCCGGTGACGTGAAGCAGTCCAACCTGATCCGCGAAGCGGACGGCAGCACCGCGCTGCTGGTGGACTTTGTTGGCCCGGTACTGAAAGGGCTGGAGCCGGATGCGCCGGTAACGACGCAGGTGACCACCGACGACAATACCAAGCTGCTGGAGAACAGTCTGCACTATAATCCAGTGACCAAGGGATGGCGTCTGACGCTGCGCTTCAAGGTTAACGATCCGAAGAAGCCGGTGGAAATGCGCGCTTATCTGATCAAGGACGGTAAGCCGCTGAGTGAAACCTGGAGCTATCAGTTACCTGCCAATGAATAAATCTCAGGAAAATGCCAACGCCTATCTACAGGCGTTGGCGCCGGGCGCGGAGCAACGGGCCGCGCTCGATCAGCACCTTTCCCATCAGCCGCGCTCCGTGGAGGATGTTCATCTATCGCTCGCCGGTGCGGGCGCCGATGCCGGCGAAGGCGCCGACGCGGCGCTGCGCTCGGTGGCCGCCCGCCTCGATTTGGGCTGGCGCGAGGGGGAGCATAAGCGAGCGGCGCTGGTGCAGGATCAGGCGGGTCATACCGCTATCAAGGCCATGCCGACGATCCGCCGTACCTCCATGTTCCCGGAGATCTGGCGCACCAACCCGTTCGTCCGTCTGTGGGAGCGACTGCTGGGGCGTACGCCGCCGCCCAAGCATACGTTTCAGAGCCATCAGGAGGCCGAGGCCGACAAGCGCTGGCGCCGGATGGGCTCTCTGCGTCGCTGGGTGCTGCTGCTGCTGACCTTTGGACAAACGGCGATCGCCACCTGGTATATGAAGACCATCCTGCCCTATCAGGGGTGGAATATGGTCGATCCGATGTCGATTTTCCACGGTAAGCCGCTGATGCAGTACACGCTGGAGCTGCTGCCCTATGCGCTGCAGTTCGGCATACTGATCCTGTTCGCCATTCTGTTCTGCTGGGTTTCCGCCGGCTTTTGGACGGCGCTGATGGGTTTTTTGCAGCTGCTGATCGGGCGAGATAAATACAGTATCTCCGCCAGTACCGTCGGCGATGAGCCGATCGATCCGGCGCATCGGACCGCGCTGATCATGCCTATCTGCAACGAAGACGTCTCGCGGGTGTTCGCCGGGCTGCGCGCCACCTATGAATCCGTGGTGGCGACCGGCCAGCTGGCGCACTTTGACGTCTTTATCCTGAGTGATAGCAGCGATCCGGACATTTGCGTGGCCGAGCAGAAGGCCTGGATGGAGCTGTGCCAAGAGGTCGACGGCGCGGGGCATATCTTCTACCGCCGCCGCCGCCGCCGCGTGAAGCGTAAGTCCGGCAACATCGACGACTTTTGCCGTCGCTGGGGCGGAAACTACAGCTACATGGTGATCCTGGACGCCGACAGCGTGATGAGCGGTGAGTGCCTGACCGGACTGGTTCGCCTGATGGAGGCCAACCCGACCGCCGGTATCATCCAGACCGCGCCGAAGGCCACCGGTATGGATACGCTGTATGCGCGTATTCAGCAGTTTGCTACCCGCGTATACGGTCCGCTGTTTACCGCCGGTCTGCACTTCTGGCAGTTGGGGGAGTCCCACTACTGGGGGCACAACGCGATTATCCGCGTGAAGCCGTTTATCGAACACTGCGCCCTGGCGCCGCTGCCCGGCAGCGGGACGTTTGCCGGCTCGATCCTCTCCCATGACTTCGTCGAGGCGGCGCTGATGCGTCGCGCCGGCTGGGGTGTCTGGATAGCCTACGATCTGCCTGGCTCCTATGAGGAGCTGCCGCCCAACCTGCTGGATGAGCTGAAGCGCGACCGTCGCTGGTGTCAGGGCAACCTGATGAACTTCAGGCTGTTTTTCGTCAAGGGTATGCACCCCGTGCACCGCGCGGTGTTCCTGACCGGGGTGATGTCTTACCTGTCGGCGCCGCTGTGGTTCCTGTTCCTGATGCTGTCGACTGCGCTGCAGGTGGTGCACACGCTGATGGAGCCGCAGTATTTCCTGCAGCCGCGTCAGCTGTTCCCCGTCTGGCCGCAGTGGCGTCCAGAGCTGGCTATCGCCCTGTTCTCGACGACCCTGGTGCTGCTGTTCCTGCCCAAGCTGCTGAGCGTGGTGCTGATCTGGGCCAAGGGGTCGCGTCAGTTCGGCGGGCCGCTGCGTCTGCTGGCCTCAATGCTGCTGGAGATGCTGTTCTCGGTGCTGCTGGCGCCGGTGCGGATGATCTTCCACACCGTCTTTGTGGTCAGCGCGTTCCTTGGTTGGTCGATCACCTGGCAGTCGCCGCAGCGTGACGACGACGCCACGCCCTGGAGCGAGGCTTTCCGTCGCCACGGATCGCAGATGCTGCTGGGGCTGGTCTGGGCCGGGGGCATGGCGGTGCTGGATCTGCGCTTCTTATGGTGGCTGTCGCCCATCGTGGTGTCGCTGATCCTGTCGCCGTTCGTCTCGGTGATCACCAGCCGTCGTACCCTGGGGCTGCAGTGCAAACGCGCCAAGCTGTTCCTGATCCCCGAGGAGTATCAGCCGCCGGTCGAGATGGCCGCCACCGAACGCTATGTGGCGCTGAACCATCAGCGTCTGCTTGACGATGGCTTTATGCACGCCCTGCTGGATCCGCTGTATAACGCGCTGGCCTGCGGTATGGCCACGGCGCGTCACCGCAATCATCCGCTGATTGCCCGCGACAGGGACGCTCGGGTGGCCCATGCGCTGGCCGAGTCGCCGCGAACCCTGGGCAAGGCGGAGCGTCTGACGCTATTGAGTGACCCGGTGGTGATGGCGCGTCTGCATCAGGCGCTGTGGGCCGATCCGGAGCGCTACAGTCAGTGGCATACGGCCTACCGTCAGCTGGCGCCGGCCTACCGTCTGTCGACCTCCGCGTGACGGCGCCGGAATTCAGCCCCATGCGTGTGCGGGGCTGAACCGATAAGCTAACCCCCTGTGAGCGCTATGCTGGCAGGGGGTTTTTCTATGGTGCGTGATGCTGAATGGCGTCTCAGAAAATGCCGCGCTAGCTCTCCGGCGACGTCGCTGACGGTAGTATCGTGGGCGTACGCCGAGAGGCATCGGCGGCCTTATCCCGCGGATGTTGAATAGGCCTTGCCGTGAGGGCGGAATGGGGTGCGATCCGCGCCCGCTGAACACACGCTGCGTGAGCGCCCGGTGCTGACGAGCGGCCTTGAATAGCCGATAGCGGCGCAGGGGAGCGAGACGGGAGCGGGCGAGCTATACCGCCGAGGTGCCCAGCGGCGGCGGAGCGCTCAATGGATACATCTGCGTTATTTGGATTTTACCGCCCATACTCGCCGGGGCGCCGCTGACCGATGCACACCGCGATAGTGGCCGGCGAGGGAGTGCGGCCCCGGCGTTTTCTGGATGCAGCGCTTCGCACGCGAGACGGCGGCGCGCATGGCGGCGGCCGCTGAACTTAACGGGCGAGAATATACTCCGCCGCGGCGTGCGCGTGGATCGCCGTGGTGTCAAAGACCGGCACCGTGGCGTCCTGTGGACCGACCAAGAGGCCGATTTCGGTACAGCCGAAAATAATGCCCTGCGCGCCCTGCTGCTCCAGGCTGCTGATAATGCGCCGATACTCCTGGCGCGACGCATCGAGAATGCGCCCCAGGCACAGCTCCTCATAGATAATCCGGTGTACGCTGTCGCGATCCGCTGCTGCCGGCGTCACCACGTCAATGCCAAACTTATCCTGTAGCCGCCCGCGATAAAAATCCTGCTCCATGGTAAAACGCGTGCCCAATAGCCCGACGCGGCGGATATGTTGCCGCTGCACTTGTCGCGCCGTCGCGTCGGCGATATGGATCAGCGGCAGGCCGCTGGCCTGCGCTACCTGCTCAGCCACCTTATGCATGGTGTTGGTGCAGATAGCGATCGCTTCGGCACCCGCCGCGCGCAGCGATGTCGCCGCCTGTGCCAGAATGTGCCCGGCGCCTTGCCAATCGCCGCAATGCTGCAGTTGCTCGATTTCATGGAAATCTACGCTGTACAGAACGATTTTTGCTGAGTGTAAACCGCCCATCTGCGCTTTCACGTGTTCGTTGATCATCCGGTAATAGGGAATCGTGGATTCCCAGCTCATCCCGCCCAACAGTCCCAGTACTTTCATATTTCTCCATTTCTCCAGGGATCAACGCCATATACGAATGACATTACCTGAGCTATCACGGATTAACAACGGGTTACTTTATTGCCGACGCGTTAGTCGATACCGCATGAGCGGCGCTGACATCCGTTCAGTATTGCCGCCGATCGCCCGACGTTTTCGATGAGCCTCTCGTCCCCGGTTAACGCTGTGCCCGACGCCCCTTGAGGCGCCGTCGTGCGTCGGCTCGGGCTTTGGCACCGCGCCGCGGCAGGCTCAGGGCGCGCGGTAGCGGAGAGTCTGGCGCAGCAGATAGCGGGTGCTCAGCGTTCTCTCCTCGCCCTGGACCACGGCGTGCACCTGCTCCTGTTTGGCTATCAGGCGGCAGTTCCCGGCGCTGTCCCAGCGCTGGCAGGTCATCAGGTAGGTGATGAAGGGGGTTTGCGTCAGTCCGCCCAGATCTCGGCCATCGGCGGTAAAGCGCGAGCTGGAGAGGCCGTTGTGGCGGATAACCAGACGCAGTCGGCCGTCAGGGCGGTAGAAGTAGAGCCCGTAGCCCGGCGACTGCCCCAGGGAAAGGTAGAAGCGCACCCGGCCATCCGGGGTATAAACGTAGTATTGGCGGGTGATGCCCAGGGTACCGTTACCCGCTTCTACCTGGGTCGCTTTGGTGATCCGCCCGGCGGCATCGCACTTATAGACGCAGACCTGCTGGCTGAGGGACTGCGTTTGCCCCATCTGCAGAGCAACCACGCTGCGGCTGATCCAGCCGCCCCAGCCATCGCGATCCAGCTGGCTTTGCCACAGCGGATTGGGGCCATAGCCTTGCCAGGCGGCGCTGATTTGCCCGTGCTCGTCGAAGGTAATCCGCAGATCGCGCTCCAGACCCCCTCGGACTGGATGACCTCCTGCTGCACGTCGCGCACGGCGCCGAGCAGATCGCCCTCCAGCAGGATAATGTTATTGGAGCGGACCCGCGCCTCTGCTCGCGGGTCTGGCGTCGCGGCCAAGATCTGCGGCGGCAGTAGCAGGATGCCGACGCATAGCAGGGCGGAGCAATGATTCATGGGGACTCCAGGGGGGGACCCGGCGGCAAGCGTAAGTGAATAGAAAGAGCGTAACACCGGCGGGAGAAAAGTGTTACGCCCACGGCGTCAGCCGGTGCTCTGGCTCCCGCAGATCTCGCACGCCGGGCTGGCGGTCAGCGCCATGCTGCGCCACTGTGAGGCCATGGCGTCGTACAGCATCAGGCGCCCGCGCGGGATCTCCCCAAAGCGACACAGCAGCTTGATGCACTCCATGGCCTGGGTCGCGCCGATGATCCCGACCAGCGGCGACATGACGCCCGCCTCAACGCAGGTGAGGGCGTTAGCGCCGAACAGGCGGCTCAGACAGCGATAGCAGGGCTCGCCCGGCTGGTAGGTGAAGACGCAGACCTGCCCCTCCATACGGATGGCCGCGCCGGAGATCAGCGGAGTCGCCGCGCCGCGGCACAGGCGGTTGAGGCACTCGCGGGTTTCGACGTTATCGGTGCAGTCCAGCACGGCGTCGACCTGCGCTATCTGCTGCGCCAGCGCGGTATCATCCAGGCGATGGGCGACGGCGGTCAGCTGAATGTGGGGGTTGATATCGGCCAGCGCTTGCCGGGCCGAGGCCACTTTATCCATCCCGATGCGCGCGTCCGTATGCAGGATTTGCCGCTGCAGGTTAGACAGCGAGACGGTATCGAAGTCGAGCAGCGTCAGGTGGCCGACGCCGGCCGCCGCCAGGTACTGGGCGGCGGCGCAGCCCAGCCCGCCGAGGCCGACGATCAGCACTCGGCTGGCCTTGAGGCGCTCCTGGCCGTCAAAGTCAAAGCCGCGCAGTACGATTTGGCGGTTATAGCGCAGGGTTTCCGCATCGCTCAGCGGAGGCAGCGGTACAGGATCGCCCATCTCAGCTCCTCAGCAGCGGGTTGAACAGCTCGACATCCACCGTCTCGCCGGCGGCGACGGCGCCGCGCTCACGCTCCAGCACGATAAAGGCATTGGCCGCGGCGAAGGAGCTGAAAACGTGGGACCCCTGATGACCGGTGCTGCGCACCTCCAGCTCTCCCTGGGCATTGCTGCTGACGATGCCGCGCTGAAAGTCGAGACGCCCCGGCGCCTTTTTCAGCGGGCTCAGGGTGCGGGCCTTCAGACGCGGCGGCGCCTGCCAGTGGCTATGGCCGGAGAGACGCGCCAGCAGCGGCTGCACCAGCTGATAGAACGTGACGGCGGCGGAGACCGGGTTGCCCGGCAGACCGCAGAACAGCGCGTGGCGCAGGCGGCCAAAGGCAAAGGGTTTTCCCGGCTTCATCGCCAGCTTCCAAAAGCTGATGGTACCGACCTCATCGAGGATCTGTTTAGTGAAGTCGGCCTCGCCAACGGAGACGCCGCCGCTGCTGATCACCAGATCGGCCTGCGCATCGGCGCGGCGGAAGGCGTCGCGCAGCGCCTGCGGATCGTCGCGGACGATGCCCAGATCGAGGATGTCACAGCCCATCTGTTTGAGCATCAGGGTAACGGCAAAGCGGTTGGTATCGTAGATTTGCCCCGCCGCCAGCGTGCTGCCGACCGGCTGCAGCTCATCGCCGGTGGAAAACAGCGCGACGCGCAGGCGGCGTAGGACTCGGACGTGGGCGATCCCCAGCGAGGCCAGCAGCGGCAGCTCGGCGCAGCCCAGGCGTACGCCGGCGTCCAGCACCACGGCGCTGCGGCGGATATCTTCGCCCACCAGGCGAATATTTTGCCCCGGCTGCGCGGGATGGCTAAAGCTGACGCCCTGCTCCCCCAGCTGGGCCTGCTCCTGCATGATCACCGCCTCGGCTCCCGCCGGCACGGCGGCACCGGTCATGATGCGTATGGCGCTGTGCGCCGGCCAGTCGCCTTGAAACGGTGCGCCGGCAAACGCCTTACCGGCGATGGGCAGCGGCTGAGCGCTGCCCAGATCGGCCAGTCGTACGGCATAGCCGTCCATCGCGGAGTTGGCAAAGGGCGGTACATCCAGCGGTGAGACAATGGGCTGTGCGCTGATGCGCCCGGCGGCGTCGGCCAGGGAGACCTCTTCGTCATCGGCGATCGGCTGAGCGTCGTTCAGCAGTCGATCCAGCGCCTGTTGCAGGGAAAGCAGATCCGGGGGGGTACAACAATCCATCGTAATCTCCGACGTGATCACCCGCCGGCGGCGGGATGATAAGTAAACGGTGGGCCCATTATGGCAGATTATCGCCCCGGGGAGAATCTGGCCCGGCCGCGCGGCGCGGGGGAGGGCGCGTTGCGCAGCGGCGCGGATTTCTGCGATAGGCAATAACGAATTTACCGCGCGCGATCACGGGCGACAGCGGCGCCCGGTGCGGGTGAGCCAGCGCGCCGGCGTTGCGCTGGAATACACGGATCGCGCGCTTGGCCGTCGGCAGAGGGGATTGCGCTGGATTAAGGCGCCGGACTTCACTACAGTGGGAGACAACGCATTGCCGTGATCTGTATCATGTTAGGCCGTGTTCCGTAACGACGCGGCGCAATATCGGTGCAGAGCCAGAATGGCATCATCGGTGTGGGGAGGCTGGCGCGGGGCCGATGTTCCGGCGCAGAGATAAGAAGTATCGGGAGATAAGTGATGTCATCGCTAAGTAAAGAAGCTGCACTGGTGCACGAGGCGCTGCTGGCGCGTGGGCTGGAAACCCCGCTGCGCGGTGAGCCGCTGGCGCGCGATACGCGTAAGGCACAGATTGAGGCGCACATGACCGAAGTCATGAGACTGTTGAATCTGGATCTGTCGGATGACAGCCTGGCGGAGACGCCGTCGCGGATCGCCAAAATGTACGTGGACGAAATTTTTTCCGGACTGGATTACGCTAACTTCCCTAAAATCACCATTATTGAAAATAAAATGCATGTCGATGAGATGGTGACGGTGCGCGATATTACGCTGACCAGCACCTGCGAACACCATTTCGTCACCATCGACGGTAAGGCGACGGTCGCCTATATCCCGAAAGAGGGGGTAATTGGGCTGTCCAAGATCAACCGGATTGTCCGCTTTTTCGCCCAGCGTCCGCAGGTGCAGGAGCGTTTGACCCAGCAAATTCTGGTGGCGCTGCAGACGCTGTTGGGGACCAAGAACGTCGCCGTCTCCATCGATGCGGTGCACTACTGCGTCAAGGCCCGCGGCGTACGCGATGCGACCAGCGCGACCACCACCACCTCGCTTGGCGGGCTGTTTAAAACCAGTCAAAATACCCGGCAGGAGTTTCTGCGCGCGGTGCGCCACCACGTCTAGCTCGGGCTCAGGAAACATGAGAACGCCGGCGCGATGCCGGCGTTCTCGTCTGTAAACCACGGAGAGGATCACCATGGCCGAGATGCCTGTGGCGGCGCAGCGGGGACGAGCGCCCCGGATCGCGGCGCTGGATGCCCTGCGCGGCCTCGCGCTGCTGGGGATCCTGCTGATGAATATCGTCGGCTTTGCCCTGCCAAAGGCGGCGTACCTGAACCCCGCCTATCAGGGGATCCCCTCCGCCTGGGATCAGGGGGTATGGCTGCTGCTCAGCCTGACGGTGCAGGGCAAGTTTCTGGCCCTGTTCGCGCTGCTGTTCGGCGCTGGCCTGCAGCTACAGCTGCCGCGCGGCGGGCGCTGGATCCAGGCGCGTTTGGGATGGCTGATGCTGTTTGGGCTGCTGCATACCCTGCTGCTGTGGGATGGCGACATTCTCCTGGTCTATGGCCTGATCGGCCTGATGTGCTGGCGGACGATCCGCGACGCCGATTCGGCCCGCGCTCTGCTGTACCGCGGGGCGACGCTGTATGCCGTCGGGCTGGGGATGCTGCTGCTGCTGGCCGCGATGAGCCGCGCGGAGCCACACGGCTTTTGGCAGGTCGGCTATGCCGAGATCCAGTATGAGACCTACTGGAAGCTGCGCGGGGGCGTCGAGGCCTGGCGTAACCGCAGCGAGCTGTTGATAAGCAATCTGCTGGCGCTGGCGGTGCAGTATGGCTGGCAGCTGTGCGGCGTGATGCTGCTGGGCGCGGGACTGATGCGCTGCGGTTGGCTGCGCGGCCGCTTTTCCTCTGCCCACTACCGGCGCTGCGGGGCCGGGCTGCTGCTGAGCGGGCTGGCGCTTCAGGCGCTGGGCAGTGGTCTGCAGTGGTATCTGCGCTGGGACTTTCGCTGGTGCGGCTACCTGCTACAGCTGCCCGGTGAGCTGGCGGCGCCGCTGATGATGCTGGGCTATGTGGCGCTGATCTACGCCGCTTGGCCGCGCCTGTCGCGCTGGCGGCTGACCGCCGCGCTGCAGCGGGTTGGGCGTATGGCCCTGAGCAACTATCTGCTGCAGACGCTGATCTGCACTACGCTGTTTTATCGATGGGGGCTATTCAATCACGCCGGGCGCGCGGCGCTGCTGCTGTGGGTGCCGCCGGTGTGGGGGGGCTGTCTGCTGTTTGCGACGCTCTGGCTGCGCGTCTTCCGTCAGGGGCCCGTAGAGTGGCTGTGGCGCCGTCTGACCGGACTGTCTCTGCGCGTCTGAGGACGCGGGGGCCCCCGACGTCGCCCCAGCATATTCTACAAGTCGTAATTGTCAATTTCGCTATTGCGCTTGACCTCCTCTCGTACAGCCATTAAAAATAACAGGCTTCTATTTTTATCTTTACTGCAGGATTTATCCTGCGGTTTTTATTCTTTTTATGTTTGTATTCAGCGCTATTTACCTCAGTCCTAGCGTGATTTTTTCTGAGGTTTATTTTATTTCCGTGACCAAGATCTTATTATAATAATTTGATTTTTATAAATAAATTTAACGCACTGCGTTTTTTGCATCACCGTGATGACGCGATATTATTTAAATATAAAATATTTAACCTAGAAAGCGCGGTGCCCGCGTTTATTCGCATTGTGCCGCGGGATAGGTTTTATGATCCGCCGCATCGGTGATGCTGCAGCGTTAAAACGACGGAAGGTGTTAGGTTATCACCTGTTGGATAATCACCGATTGTGAGCGACACCCTACGCGGGGAGTCGTCCCGATCGGAATGGTTTCCGATTCACGCCGTCATACTCCGCGCCGCTGGCCGTGGGCGCGCGTGAGGCCGGTCTGCCCTCTGCTGCGGATGGCACCTTGTCCATTGGATCGTTTTTTTAGGGTATCGGTCAACGTGATGCAAAGAGTCACCCGTTGCTTAGGTCAATATGCGCTGCCTGCCTCGCTCAGCGTACTGCTGCTGCCGCTGACCTGGTTTTTCTCCCCCCACGCCGTCGTCAATGGCCAGGCGCTATTTCTGCTGCCGTTGCCGATGGCGCTCGCCGCCGCGCTGGTCATGCTGTTTGGCCCGCGGGCGTTGCCCTCCCTGTCGCTGGCGCTGCTGCTGTTCGCGCTGCTATTGCCCTCGCTCTCTTTCGCCGGGGCCCTCGCGCTGGGTTGTGCGCTGCTGCTGCCGCTGTCGCCGATCGCCCACCTCAGCCAGCGTCTGCTGGGAAAGCGCGGGCGCTGCGATCTTAATCGGGGCGGGGGGACGCGGCTGGCGATCCGCCTGCTGGGGTTCGGCCTGTTTTATCCCATCGGCAGCTGGCTGATGATGCTGCTGGGCGGTACGCTGATGACGCCGCTGTCGATAGGTACCGCCGCCGCGCCGCCGCGGGATCTCCCCTTTGCTCTGCTGGCGCTGGAGGGCATGATCCTGAGCTGCGTAGCGCTGACGCCGGCGCTGTATTACCTGCTGCGTATGCTGCTCAACCCCGGCAGTCTGCGGGCCTTTCTCCTCGACTGCCGGCGCGCGCTGCGGCGCGACATTCGCGGCCTGTTTTTACCGATCTATGTCGCGGCGATGGGGGCGCTCTGTTTCCCGCCGGCGTCCCACGTCAATCTGGGCTATCTGACGCCGCTGCTGTTCGTGCTGTTTGTCTTTGCGTCGTTCCATTTCCGCTACCGAGCGGTGCTGCTGCTGTGGGCGCTGACGGTGCTGGGACTCCTGGCCTGCAGCGCTAATTTTATCCAGTTGGGCAACCGCCATTATCAGCTGGCCTTCCTGTCATCCGCGCTGATCGCCTTTAGCATCGCCTTGGTTTATATGGCACAGGTGATTACGCGCAACGACAGGATGCGCCGCCTGTACCTGCGTCTGCGTCTGCGACGGCGCGACGGGCTGGTCGATCTCCCTAACTTCCGCGCCCTGAATGATTATCTGGCGCGTCGCCCTTGCGGCACCCTGTGCATTCTGCGCCTGAGTAACCTGGATATTCTGAGCCGGTGCCACGGCATGACGATGCGAGCGGCGACCAAAAGCCAGCTGGCGGCGCATCTGGCACCCCTGCTGCGGCCCGGGGAGCGGGTGTACCAGATGCCGGGGGCGGAGCTGTTGATCTACCTGCAGGCCGACGCCGATCTGCCGCGCATTAACGCCATTCGCGCGACGCTGATAGCGCAGGCGCTGGTGTGGCAGCAGCATCCGGTGACGCTGCAGTATGGCGTGGCGTACTCTCCGTTCGATGCCCATCGTCAGTCGATCCACGCCGTGGTGGGGCAACTGAGCTACCTGGCGGAGCGGGCCTGTCGGGACAATGTGATCCTCCCGCTGTACGGCAATGAGGCAGATGCCAACGCCGCGGTGAACGAACAGGTCTTCTGGCTGCAGAAGATCACCCGCGCGCTGCAGGAGAATGCGCTGCTGCTGTATGCCCAGCCCATCGTCCACCGCGAGGGGCAGCGTTATTATGAGATCCTGGCCCGGCTGCAGGACGGTGAGCAGCTGGTGCTGCCGGGGAAATTCATTCCTTTTATCACCGCGTTCAACCTGTGCGCGCAGTTTGATCTGCTGATCATCGAAAACGTGGTGCGCCATATTCACCGCGCCGGGCTGGACAGCTCCAGCACCTGTTTTTCGGTAAACCTGATGCCGCTGACGCTGATGCAAAACGGCGTGGCCGCGCAGATCATCGCCCTGTTTGAGCGTTATCAGGTGCGGCCGCAGGCGGTGATCTTTGAGATCACCGAACAACAGTATTTACTGGATGAAAACGCCGCGCTGGAGACGGTGCGCGCCCTGCGCGACTACTGCTTTAAGATCGCCATCGACGATTTCGGCACCGGGCTCTCCAACTATCAGCGCCTGAAGCACCTTAACGCGGACGTGGTGAAGATCGACGGTATGTTTGTCAAAGATATCGTCAGCAGCTCGCTAGACCGTCTGATCATCAAGTCTATCTGCGATATCGCCCGTGAGCGGCAGCTGCAGGTGGTTGCCGAGTATGTTGAATCGCGTGAGCAGATGGAGATTCTGTGCAGTCTGGGGGTGCAGTATCTGCAAGGCTTTTTGCTGGGCGAGCCGCGCCCGCTGGCGCAGGCGCTGTAGCGCACGCGATCTGCGCCGGCTAGGGGGTCGTCTGGTGATGGGGCTGCTGCTCCAGCGCCTGCAGCTGTTCAGGCAGCACCGCCGGGTAGCTCTGGGCGTCGGCGGCGACCTTATGTACCGCTGGAATCGGGATCGGCGGGCCAAGAAAGCGCGGCTGGCGCTGCAGTAGGTAGAGATCGGTCAGCGCGCCGAGGCGGGCGCCAATTTCGCGCAGGCGCACCAGCAGCATATCTTTGGGCGAGGGCACCGCCAGGCACTGGGCCTGAATTCCCAGATGCATTGCGATAAACAGCGCCCGCTCGCAGTGGAAGCGCTGGGTGATGATAGTAAAGTCATCGGTATCGAAGACCCGACGGGCGCGCACGATGGAATCCAGCGTGCGGAAGCCGGCATAGTCCAGCACGATATCGCCGTTCGGTACCCCCGCGGCGATCAGATCCCGGCGCATGGTCACCGGCTCATTGTAGCTTTGCAGGGCATTGTCGCCGCTCAGCAGCAGGTAGCTGACCTTATTGCTGTTATAGGCATTCAGCGCGCCCTGGATACGGTAGCGGTAATACTGGTTGATAACCCCGGGAGCCACATATTTAGCGGTTCCCAGCACCACGCCGACCTCACGGCGCGGCAGGTCCTGCACGTCTTCGTAGATATAGGGGGCCGTGACCCAGCTTATCCAGCGGTCAAGCGCCAGCGCCGCCAGCCCCGAGAGGATGCCAACGCCGATCAGGCCATATATGAGTCGCTTCCACCACATGGCGTACTTCCCGTTATTCGCTCTCTCCCGAGGCTACTTTACCCGCCGACGCGGCGCAAGCCATAAGGCGCGCGCGCAGGGCGGATGGCGGTTATTTGCGCAGGAAAGTGCTCCGGGCCGCAAGGGCGCGAGGGCGAGGTGGGCGGTGGCCCGTGACGGGACACCGCAGGGGGCCGTTAGAACGAGGTTCGCTTATAGCTACGGTATATCGGCAGCCAGAAGTTATGGTCAATGGCCTGCAGCAGCGCCTCGTCTGAGGTCAGCACCGCGACGCCCTGGCGCTGGGCCGCCTTGGCGACCTGAAAGGCGATGTCGCGTGAAACCTGCTGGATATCCTTCAGATCCGGTAGCAGGGGGCCGTGGCCGTCGCGCGCCAGCGGCGAGCTGTCGGCCAGCGCGCGGCTGGCGGCCATCAGCATGCCGTCGGTCACCCGCCGCGCACCGCTGGCCAGGACGCCCAGGCCGATGCCGGGGAAGATATAGGCGTTGTTACACTGGGCTATCGGGTAGCGCTCTCCCTGATAGAGCACCGGGTCGAAGGGGCTGCCGCTGGCGACCAGCGCCGCGCCATCGGTCCAGTTGATGATATCCTCTGGACGGGCCTCTACCCGGGAGGTGGGGTTGGAGAGCGGCATGATGATGGGGCGGGGGCAGTGGCTGTGCATTTCGCGCACGATCGCCTCGCTGAACAGCCCCGGCTGACCCGATACGCCGATCAGCACCGTGGGGTGGGCGTTGCGTACCACGTCGAGCAGGGAGATCCCCTCGCTCTCCGTCTGCCATCCGGCCAGCGCCTGCTGTTTTTGTACCAGGCGGCTCTGGAAGTCGAGCAGGTTGGGCAGGCGATCGGTTAGCAGTCCGAAGCGATCGACCATGAAGATGCGCGCCCGCGCCTCTTCGTCGCTCAGCCCCTCGGCGATCATCTGGGCGATGATCTGTTCCGCGATGCCGCATCCGGCAGATCCGGCGCCGAGGAAGGTAATGGTCTGATCGCGCAGACGACTGCCGGCGGCGCGACTGGCGGCGATCAGGCTGCCCAGGGTGACGGCCGCGGTGCCCTGAATGTCGTCGTTAAAGCAGCAGAGCTGATCGCGATAGCGGCTCAGCAGCGGCATGGCGTTTTTCTGAGCGAAGTCCTCAAACTGCAGCAGAACATCCGGCCAGCGGCGCTTGACCGCCTGAATGAACGCCTCGACGAACGCGTTATATTCATCGCCGGTGATGCGCGGGTGGCGCCAGCCCATATACAGCGGATCGTTGAGGCGCTGTGGGTTATTGGTGCCGACGTCCAGCACCACGGGCAGAGTATAGGCCGGGCTGATGCCGCCGCAGGCGGTGTACAGCGACAGTTTACCGATAGGGATCCCCATGCCGCCGATGCCCTGATCGCCCAGGCCGAGGATGCGCTCGCCATCGGTGACCACGATCACCTTTACGTTCTGCTTGGTGGCGTTTTGCAGCATGTCATCGATGCGATCGCGGTTGGGATAGGCGATAAACAGCCCGCGGGCGCGTCGGTAGATATCGGAAAAGTGCTCACAGGCCTCACCGACCGTCGGGGTATAGATGATGGGCATCATCTCGCTAAGGTGGCCGCGCAGCAGGCGGTAGAACAGGGTCTCGTTGGTGTCCTGAATATTGCGCAGGTAGATATGCTGCGCGGTGGCGTTCTGAAAATCGCAAAACTGGCGATAGGCGCGCTCAACCTGCTCTTCGATGGTTTCGATGGCCTCAGGCAACAGGCCGCTCAGGTTAAAGTTATTGCGCTCTTCTTCGCTGAAGGCGCTGCCTTTATTCAACAGCGGGAATTCAAGCAGGATGGGGCCGGCATAGGGAATATACAGCGGACGTTTACTTTCGTGTTCCAGATCCATAAGTACGCTCTTATGTTAACGGGATGAAATAACACGCTGAAGATCCTAAAAGAGAGAGCGCCATTGTTCAATGTTTGTTATCAAAACTATTCATTTAATATATGTTTCGTAACAATGATTTTGGCGCGCGAAAGTGACGGCGGAGAGGGAACGCGTGGCGGTCACACGCCAAGGCTCCAAGGGGAGCCCTGGCGCCAGGGTTACAGCGGATGGTGCTGCAGATCGTCGCAGCCCAGCGCCTGCAGGGTGGCGCGCGTCGCCGCATACTGCGACAGGGGCGCCTGACGGGACTCCACCAGCGCGGCCCGGCGGATAGCGTCGACGCTGTCGCCGGACATGTTCAGCAGGATCAGGGCGGCCTGCAGCGGCGGCAGGCTGGGATTAAAGGCGGCATTTTCCGCATAGCGGCCGGCATAGACGGCGCGGTCGGTTTCGACTGCCACGCCGCTGTAGGCCTGGCTGTACGGCGCATGGCTGGCGTTGGCGGCGTCCAGGGCGGCCTGCAGCAGGGGATCGCCGGCGGCATTGTCTAGCGCCAGTCCGTGATGGGTCGCATCCAGCAGCAGGGTTTTTATCTGCAGATCGCGCGGACCAAAGGCATCGGGCAGGTAGTCGCCCAGCGTGGCGGCGCGGCGGCCCGGCAGATGGATCGGCAGCGCGGTACCGCTGTTCAGTTCATTCATAAACTGGCGGCAGTGACCGCAGGGCGTGCAGTTAACGGTGATCGACGCCAGCGCCGTTTCGCCCCGTAGCCAGGCGTGGGTGATCGCGCACTGCTCCGCATGGATGGTCTGCTGCAGCGGTGCGCCGGAAAACTCCATATTGGCGCCGAAGTAGAGGTTACCGCTGGCGCCGTGGACGATCGCGCCGACCTGAAAATGCGAGATCGGCGTCAGGGCGCAGGCGGCGGCCAGCGGCAGCAGGGCAAAACTCAGGGCCTGGCGATCCAGGTGACAGGCATGACCAATAGCATCCACCTGGGCTGCGGTGATCACGGCGTTGAAGGTGTCAGACGCCATCACTGGCGTAAGCGCCGCCTGGAGTTCGGCAGGCAGCTGGCTGAATGCAGCGGCAAAGCGTGCGTGCATGGGAAAGCCTCTTATGAGTTACGGGAGGCTATTGTAAGGAAGCGAATAGGTGACATTTGTGATAATAATCACTTTTTTGATGCAATAACTGTAATTTTGGTCTCGAATTAGAGATTTATTTCAACTTTTTTAACGTAAAAACGGTTGGCGAAGGCGGAGAGCGCCGATCGGCGCTCTCCGCTGTGACAATGTTATCAGAAGATATGCAGCAGTATCGGGAACAGAAACGGCGCCAGCAGGGAGGTAATGATCCCGCAGATAACCAGCGCCAGAGAGCTAAAGGCGCCCTCCTGGTAGTCGACCTCTGCGCAGCGGGCGGTCCCCAAGGCGTGGGATGCCGTCCCCATGGCCAGCCCTCGCGACGCCTTGGTGCGGATATTCATGGCGTTTAGCAGGGTGTGACCAAATACGGCGCCTAAGATCCCGACAAAGATCACGCAGACGGCGCTGATGGCCGGGATCCCGTGGATGGACTGGGCGACGGCCATCGCGATCGGCGTGGTGACCGATTTCGGCATCACCGAGGCGGCGATCTCCGGCGTCGCACCGAGCCACAGGGCGATGGCGGTACCGGTGATCATCGCGGTAGCGCTGCCGATAAAGCAGATGGTGATGATGGACTTCCAGCGGGCGCGGATCTGGTGCAACTGCTCATACAGCGGGAAGGCCAGCGCCACCACCGCCGGCTGCAGCAGGCTGTTGAGCGCCGAGCTGCCGGCAAAGTAGTTTTTGTAGGGGATATGCAGCAGCAGCAGCAGCGGAATGATCACCGCCATGGAGACCAGCAGCGGGTTGAGCAGCGGCATATTCAGGCGCTGGGCGAGACGCCGGGCGCCAAAGAAGACCACCAGCGTCAGCGGCAGTGACCACCAGATATTCAGCATGACGGTCATCATTGTTTACTCTCCTGTGGATGGCTCAGGGGCTGCTCGCCGTCGTCGGGCCGTTCGCGATGCACCAGGTGTGAGCAGTAGGCTACCACCACCATAATGATCAGGGTGCTGACCACGCAGGAGACCACGATGGGGCCAAACTGGCGGCACAGCACGTCGTAATACTGCATGACGCCCACGCCGATCGGCACGAACAGCAGCGCCATATAGCGAATAAACAGGCTGCATCCCGGCTTGACCCAGGTGGCCGGCATAATCTGCGAAGCCAGCAGGGCAAACAGGATCAGCATACCGATGATGCTGCCCGGGATCTTGATTGGTAACAGGGTGGCGAGCGCATTACCGGCAAACAGACACAGGTAAATCAGCACGAAGGCGCGTGCGTATTGCCAGCAAAGAGAAAGTGGATTTGACATCATAGTGTACCCAAAAACGAAAACACAATCATCATACAATTAATCGATAAAATGTGCTACTGATCACATCATGAATTCGCTCTATGGCAGCCATGCCAATTCGATGGGGTATTGACGCCGTCGTAGACGAGGATCGCGCCGGGTCGCCCGGCGCGAAGGAAGGCGCGAACGGGTTAGGGTTTCTCTGCGCTGCGCAGGGGGGGCGCTCCGGTCTCCGTCGCCGCGCCGTCCCGCGTTAGCGCGCTGTGCCGACGCGGGCGACGAAACAGCTCATAGATACACAGCGCTAGCCCCAGCCAGATTAGCGAGAAGCTGATCATCTTGGGCAGGTTGATCGGTTCGCCGAAGGCCAGCACCGCCAGCAGAAACTGCAGAGAGGGTTCGACATACTGCGCCAGCCCCACCACCGTCAGGGAGGTGCGCTTGATGGCGGCGGCAAACAGCAGCAGCGGCGCATAGGTCACCGGCGCCGTCAGAATATACAGCGAATACTCCGACAGGCTAAGGCCGCCCAGATCGCTGCCGCCGTTGATCTGCAGCCAGAGGGTGATCCCCAGCGCCAGCGGTAGCATCCAGACGGTCTCCAGCGTCAGGGAGGTCATAATGTCGTAGCGGATATACTTACGCACCAGGCCGTAGAAGGCAAAGGTGATGCCCATGACCAGCGCCAGCACCGGCACCCGCCCCAGCAGGATTATCTGGTAGGTCAGGCCGATAATGGCCAGCAGCACCGCAATGCGCTGAAAGCGCGTTAGCCGGTCGTGCAGAAAGATGACGCCCAGCGCGATGGCGAACAGCGGATTGGTGAAGTAACCCAGGCTGGCGTCCAGCACCAGGTGGTGAGTCAGGGCATAGATGAAGGTGGTCCAGGAGACGCTCATGATGGCGCCGCCCAGCAGGCAGCAGTACAGCGAGCGTTTATCCTGCCAGGCAGCGCGCCAGGAGGTGCGTTGCTTGAACAGCAGACGCAGCGCCAGCAGCAGGGGAACAGACCAGAACAGACGCTGGGCCAGCAGTTCGAAGGCGTTGGCATCGTTCAGCAGCTTGTAGTATAGCGGCGTGATCCCCCACAGAATAAACGACAGCACCGCCAGCAGCGGTCCATTGCGCAGCCACATAGTTCAGCCTTGATTGTCTGCTCCGTCGCGGAGCCGGGTTATCGGCCACTCCGCCATGGGCAGAGTGGAAAGAGTGCGCAGGATGCCACAGTAAACGCCATGCAGGTGACGACGGCCGCATCCTTTCGGCGCAGATTATTATCCTACTAATTCACGGGCATAATCAAACAGCGCCCGCAGCAGCGTCAGCTTCTGCGGCTGATCCTCATAGCGGTTGTACAGCATTTCCAGCGTCTGTAGATAATCCTGTACGCGCTGCGGCGTCAGCATGGCCTGGCGATGCTGCTGCCAGCGGCGCCTCTCGTTCTCATCCAGCGTCGCCGGGTAGTTACGGGCGCGGTAGCGAAACAGCAGCGGCGTGATGCGCGGATCGCTGAAGCGCAGATCCAGCGCCGGCAGGTTCTGCGGCTGGGTGGCGCGAATAATTTGCATCGCCTGGCGATCGGCGTCGCTGAAGAAGCCGTCGTACAGCTGGCTGTCCACGTCGTCCGACGGTGGGAAGGGCGGCGCATCGGCAAACAGGGATACCACCTTGTCACGGATCTCGCTGTGCTGCTGTAGCAGGGCTAAATTATCCCGGCAGCGCTGGCGATCGAGCCCCAGGCGGGCGGCGTTGTCCACGAGCAGGGTTTTCTCCGGCGCCAGCACCGGACATTTATTGATGTGGACCAGCTTGATAGGCACCGGCGCGGCGTCGCCCAGCTCGCTGCGCGGCGTGTAGAGCCGTTCGCGCAGGGCGGTGGCGTCCAGGGTCAGCAGCGGGGTGATATCGCTGTCCAGATCGCAGACGATCACCGCGTTTTTGTTCTCGGGATGCCAGGCCAGCGGTGCGATCAGGCTGGTGTTGCCGCGCAGGGCGCCGAACATGCCGGAGACATGCACCAGGGGAGTCATCGCAGCGATGTCGATAAGCTGCGCTACCCGGTTTTTGTTGCGCAGCTGGAACAGATAGTCGAATAGCCGCGGCTGGGCCTGTTTGACTCGCTTGGCCAGCGCGATGGTGGCGTAGACATCGGCCATGGCGTCGTGGGCGTTGCTGTGCTCAATGCCGTTGGCCTGGGACAGGTGCTCCAGCTTGAAGCTGGGTAGCCCCTGTTCGTTTTCTGGCCAGACGATCCCCTCGTGGCGCAGGGCGTAGCAGGTGCGCACCACATCCAGCAGATCCCAGCGCGAGTTGCCGTTTTGCCAGCTGTAGGCGTAGGGGTCAAAGAAGTTGCGATAGAACAGGTTGCGGCTTACCTCATCGTCGAAGCGGATGTTGTTATAGCCTACGACGCAGGTGCCCGGCACGCTGAACATCTGGTGGATACGCTCGGCGAATTCGGCTTCACAACCCCCCTGCGCCAGCGCCGTCTGCGGGGTGATCCCGGTGATCATCACCGCGTCGGGCTGGGGCAGGTAATCATCGGCCAGACGGCAGTAAAACACCTGGGGCTCTTCGATGATGTTGAAGTCGGCGTCGGTGCGCACGCCGGCGAACTGTGCGGGACGATCCCGCGCCGGATGCTGACCGAAGGTTTCATAGTCGTGAAAGAGGAATGTATTTTGTATGCTTCTGTTTTTCACTGTCACCTTCGTATGCGCCTTATATTGTATATGGTTGATTTATTGTGATAATTTATTATGCCAGTCTTTGCTATCTGTTGTACATTGCTTGATGCATATCTGTGATGCATTGTACATGCGGATAGGAAATACATATTGAGTGCATAAATCATAACTTCATTGAGTTTAGAAAACTAATATAGCGTTCGATGATGCAATGCTTCTCTTCACGGTCAATGTTTATGCTAAAGAACTGCCTGTTTTGTGAACTTTAGATGTACAACCCTAGGAACGTTAAGGCCGCTCACCGATAGTGGACATACAGATAAATGAGTTGACTCTTGCTAGGAATAATTTACATAACAGGTCCTATATATGGCCAATCGAGTTCCATAGCCTATCAAATTTTGCAGGGGTAGGATAACCTGTGAAGTTATATAAATCTAACAGGCTATTTTTATTATACTATCTATATAGAACTCATTTTTCACTCACTGAAGATGGAGAGCATCCTCAGAAAGTGCTTTGCCAGTTGAGGAATGATGTGGATAGTTATATTTAATTATAATGATGAGTTTGCCATACCACTGTATCCATGATGGGGTTAGGTTTGAAAATTTTGGAAAAAAATTAGCTTAAATCTATGTCATCATTTTTAATAAAGGGCCAATCTTTTTTGTCATAAAATGATGGCATCAGGCCCTTCCATCTTTCTGCTAAAACTCTCCAATTATATGCTATCTATCGTCTTCTTTGTTGAGTCTATCCATTATTCGCAATGTGATGATGATGTTTCATATCAGGTAAAACTATCTCACTTTAGTGAAATATACGTCGAAACTTCTATTCTATCATTGATAGTGAGCGATTTAAAATCCACTATGCTATATTTTATATTAATTTGTTTTTCTTGATTTTGCTCTTTTTGATAGATTATATATTGGATATTCTATGGTGTATGATATAAAAATAGAAGTTAGTATTATCGCAATAAATACGAATGGTGATAAGAGCATTATATTTTCTCCCGATAGGATGGTTTTAAATCCGATGTACCAAAAAATACCATGAATTAAGTACAAGCTGTAGCTTGTTACACCCAACCTCTTAAGTCCTTTTATATTTAATACTCCAAAAAATGTAGCCCCATGACAAGTCATTATAAATAATAAAGCTGCAAAAAGTGGAGAGATTGCAGTGGATAATTTACCAGTAAAAGGGATTATAAACAATAAAATAATAACTATGCTTTGGATTGCAATATTAGACTTTAGCCTGTTTAATAATTGCACATGAAAATGCTTGCAGAAAAAACCAACTGAAAAGAAAAAAATGGCAAGATATCCCCCCGAGTTTAGCTCTGGATGGGCTATTTTAGTATATATGAAAAATATAAAAGCTAGTATGGCAGAACTTATTCCTATAATTGCTCTTTTGTTTAATGGGATTAGTAATGAAATTAATGGCAGTGTGAAATATAAGCGCCACTCCCATGCTAATGACCATGTTACTCCAGCATTAATAATATTACTATTGGACATGCCAAATAAAGGATTTCTTTCATTGAATATTCCACCATCAAACCATGGCATTATATTTAGCAAATGTTCATTGCTTTGGGTTCCATATATGTATGATATTAAAATACATCCCAATGATGATAGTATGGTTACTGGAACTATTCTTAAAAAACGTTTCTTGTAAAATGAGAACCACCAAGAAATTCGATTTATAGAGATGTTTGAGAAAAGGTATCCTGACAGAATGAAAAAAATGCCAACAGCAAATTTTCCTATAAATGAAAAAAAATAGTTCCCATTAATTACCCACACTCCTGTTTTTGAGTAAAAATAATTAAAAAAGAAGTGATGAAATACTACCATTATAGCTAAAATAGCCCTCAATCCATCGAGGTGATTCAACGGTCGTTTATCCATTTTATCCATAAACGAAAAAAACGATAAATTCATCATTATAATCGCTGCAACAACAATGCCGCCTGCCCAGATGATCATTACTATATCATTGTACATGTATGCTTCCACATTTTATAACCTCTGTCGAATTTTATAATTGATTCATCATTTAGTCAATCTTATTAGATTGACTCGTTGTTTTTAATGGAAATGATTACCAAAACTCATTGTTTGAGAGACTAGCAAAAGAGAAATTTGATGAGTATGATTCTTGCCTTGAGGTCATTTCGTTCAGAATCACATGCGACCAGGATCTCTACAAGAAGAAAATTGTTTAGAAGAAACAGTATTTATAAATAATAGGACAAAATTGAATCCAAACATCATGCTATCGTTATTTTTACAGGTATATTCCAACTTATTATAATTTGTTGCAGTCATATGGATAATTACTGGTCGATAACGGTTATGCTGGTTCGGTGTCTACTAAGATGTCAAGGCGTTTGTTGCCAGCAACGTTAGGTGAAAACCATACAGGGAGAACGCAAGATAGGGCACATAGGCTACTGCAATATTGGTGGTGCGATCGAAACTCAGAATAGGGTCAGTCCAGTGTGGCTAGCGTGGATAGAGTAACGCGGCAGGTGTGCAGAACTGTTAGGACGGTTGACCTGTCACCTGGATTAGATACAACGCTAAGTTAGTGATGTCGGATCCTTTACTTTCAAAATTCCCCTTTCTCTAGGCGCCGCAAATTCAGGCAACGTCGGATAATTCAGCGTGGAGTGCGGGCGACACTCGCTATAATCCTGATGCTATTCGCTGATGATTTTCCTGGCATGACTGACGTCACTGAACCAGTGCTCATTCAGGCATTCGCCGCGCAAGCGCCCATAAAAACTTTCAATAAATCTGTTCTGTGTCGGCTTGCCGGACTGGATAAGCCGCAGGTCCATGCCATGCTCAAAGGCCCATTATTTGAGTGCGCTGCAGGTAAATTCCGGGCCCAGATCGTTCTTATCGCAGCCAGATAGCCACGAAATGGCGCAATGCTGTCCAGAATACGCATGACCTACACGCCACGCCTGAAATTCCTAAGGCAACAGTTACCGTCAAGCACGCCTTCGTGAAGTAATCCACGCAGATCAGGTACTTGATCCTACGACCGGTGGTCAGCGCGTCCATGACGAAATCCATTGTTCAGGCCAGATTGGGGGCCGCCGGGCGGAGCAGTGGCAGGCGTTTTGTTGCCCGCCCTTTACGACATTGTCTGTGTTTTACCCTTAGGCCACTGAGATGATAAAGCCAGTAAATGCGCTTGTGATTAACATGAAGCCCTTTGCGGTGCAGTAACTGCCAGATGCGGCTGTAGCCAAAACGCCTGTGCTCCAGTGCTAGTTCGATGATGCGTCCAGATAAATGCGCATCCGACATCGGATGCTGCGCTTCGTAGCTGCCGGTCGGGTCTGTCAGACTACGGGCACGACGTTGCGACAAACCAGTCGCATCACACATTAACACCACTGCTTCCTGTTTCTGGCTTCTGGTCTGTCGTCAATACTTTAGTCCAAGAGCCACCTGAAGAGCCTCCTTATCCAGCATGGTTTCTGCAAGGTACTTCTTGAGTCGGGCGTTCTATTCCTCAAGCGACTTTAGACGCTTAATCTCGGGCACCGCCATATCGCCATATCGCCATATCGCCATACCGCCATACTCTTGCTCCAGGTAATGGGATGGACTACCTCCTCCCGCTGCGGTTAACTGTACGAAATGTGCTCACCAGGAGAATCACCATGAATATCGTATTTCTGGGTATTGATCTGGCTAAAAATGTTTTTCAGCTCTGCGGGTTAAACCAGGCCGGCAAACCGGTTTATACGAAACGAACTGGCCGAAAAGAATTGCTCCAGACGCTGGCAAATATTCCTGCATGTCTGATTGGGATCGAAGCGTCCACCGGGGCATTTTACTGGCAGCGTGAGTTTGATAAACTGGGGCACAAAGTAAAGGTCATCAGTCCTCAGTATGTAAAACCCTTTGTCCGCGGGCAAAAAATGATGGTAATGATGCACAGGCCATCGCAGTGGCTCTGATGCAACCGACAATGCAGTTCGTGCCGCCAAAAAGCCCCGAACAGCAGGATATCCAGGCTTTACACCGGGCAAGGCAGCGTATTGTAAATCACCGCACTGCTACAGTCTGTCAAATAAGAGGGCTGTTACTTGACCGGGGGATCCCCATTGGCAGTGCTGTCTCCAGAGCTCGCCGGGCTATTCCTCTTATCCTTGAAGATGCAGAAAACAGTCTAGGTTCCCGTATGCGCAGAACAATTGCCGAGCTCTATGATCTCTTTAACGATCTCGAGCGTCGGATCCATTTTTTTGATAAGGAAATTGAAACAGTATTCAGACAATCAGAAGCCTGTCAGCGTATCGCCAGAGTTAAAGGCATCGGCCCTAAAACGGCCACGGCCGTTGTTGCTGCTATTGGCAAAGGAACTGAATTTAAGAATGGCCGCCACTTTGCTGCATGGCTGGGTCTGGTTCCACGCCAGCATTCGAGTGGCGACAGGCAGGAGCTGATGAATATGACGAAAAAAGGCGACAAGCATCTGCGGACACTTTTTATTCATGGTGCCCGCGCTGTCGTCAGGGTTGCCACGAATAACAATGATGGCCATATGAATCAGTGGGTTAACCAGTTAAAGGAGCGGCGCGGATTTAATAAAACGACCGTGGCGGTCGCTAACAAAAACGCGCGAATAATCTGGTCGATGCTGAAAAATGAGACCGAGTATCAGGTAGTGTGAAATTAATCCCCTGCCAGAAAAAGTTGCAGCGTACTGAGAAATGGTGACAGGTTGCACCTGCACAATCGGAACCTGATTTTTATACTGGCCTCAGAGGCCGTCCAGTTGTTGAGGCGATTGTGTGCGAATTACCCATTTGGGCACAGATTTTCCTGATGCCGGATAGATGTAAGCAACAGCCCAAAACCAGATTCAGTACTTGCAAAACGGAGGTAGTCCATAGATGTAGTAGGTGGCATCGGAAATAGCGTGTTTGCGGCAGCATGATCAGGCGAATACGCTGGCTTCAAGCTCGCGGAAAATACTGATGTTCTGTGCGTCGGAAAAACGCTTCTTTATGGTGATGTCCTCATGTGGCTTATGAAGACATTACTAGCATCGCGGTGTGTTAATCAACGGAGGGTAGGTCAGTTCCAGGGGTGATGATAAGGGTGCTGGGCATTTCTTTATGCCGCAGATTTCCGTTACACTAAAGGTTCATCTCTGTTGAGAGCCTGATCCAAGGTCGTTTCCGTGCGTTTAAATAAAAGTATCACCCCGTTTGACTCCTTCATCTATGGGCACTACCGCGCTGTGCACGGTGTGCGCATGGCGATCTCTTTCGTATTAACCTTCCTTCTGATCCGATTGCTGGCGGTGCCTGAGGGGGCCTGGGCGCTGATCACCATGGTGGTGGTGATCGGGCCGATCTCCTTCTGGGGCAACGTGACCGTCCGGGCGCTGCAGCGCTGTATGGGGACGGTGTTCGGCGCCGCATCGGGGCTGGTGGCGCTTTATCTTGAGCTCTATTCGATGAGCCTGATGCTGGCGTGGTGCGCCGTCGTGATGTTTGTCTGCGGCATTGCGGCCCTGGGCAAGCGCCCCTATATGGGGCTGCTGATCGGCATCACGCTGGGCGTGGTGTGCGCCGCCGGACCCGGCGATATCCAGACGGCGCTGCTGCGCAGCGTCAACGTGATCATCGGTTCGCTGCTGGCGCTGCTGTTTGCCAGCATTTATCCGCAGCGGGCCTTCACCCACTGGCGCTTAAAGATGAACCATGGCCTGACCTGCATGAGTAACATTTATAGCGCCTATGTTTCACCCAATATGGTTGAGCGCCCGCAGCTGACCGAACGCCAGCAGCGCATCCTCTCCGATCTGGGCACCGTACGCGGCCTGCTGGCGCCCAGCGCCCGGGAGACCAAGGTGGATAAGGCGGTGTTCGACGCCATTCAGGTGATCACCCGTAACCTGGTGGCCACGCTGGAGATGATGACCGATGCCTATTGGGCCAGCCGTGAAAGCCACTTTATTATGCTGAATGCCACCCGGCTGCGGACGTTTCAGAAGCTGACCATCAACGCCCTGCACGGGCTGTCGGAGATGCTGCTCAGCGGACGGGTGGAGGAGACGCTGGAGCGCCTGCCGGAGATGGAGCCGATGGTGGCGGAGCTGAAGACGCTGATCGCGCAGGCGCAGGCGCACAGCGACGAAGAGGCGCCGATCTATGGCTACCTGTGGCTGAATATGCAGCTGGCGATGCAGTTGGATGAGCTGCGCGATCTGCTGAGCAACGTACTGCGCCGCTGATCGGCGCAGAGGGCGCAGCGGCGCGGGCGGCTGATTTTGTCCGCCCGCTGTGCGACAATAGCGCGCCATGTTTCCCGCAGCGAGTATCAATGACCCTTTCCAGCGCACTCAAAACCCAGATCTCCCAGTGGTATAAGGCCCTGGCGCAGCAAATTCCCGATTTTGTCACCCGCCCGCAGCAGCGGCAGATGATCGCTGAGGTCGCGCGGGCGCTGAGCGGCGTCGACGCCCGTCATTTGGTGATCGAAGCGCCGACCGGCGTCGGTAAAACCCTCTCTTATCTGTTACCCGGCATCGCCATCAGTCGGGCGCAGCAGAAGCCGCTGGTGGTGAGCACCGCCAACGTGGCGCTGCAGGATCAGATTTATACCCAGGATCTGCCGCTGCTGCGGCGAATTATTCCCGATCTGACCTTTACCGCCGCCTTTGGCCGCGGCCGCTACGTGTGTCCGCGTAATTTGGCGGCGCTCTCCGATCATCAGGATGGGCAGGGGTCTCTACTGCTGTTTATCGATGATGCGCTGCAGCCGAGCAGCGAGGAGGAGCGGGCGCAGTGCCGGCGTCTGCAGGGAGAGCTGGAGAGCCGCCGCTGGGATGGGCTGCGCGATCATCTGCATGACAATCTGGAGGAGGGGCTATGGGCCAAGATGAGCACCGATCGGGCCAGCTGCCTGAACCGCAGCTGTTCCCACTTTCGCGACTGCCCGTTTTTTCTGGCGCGGCGTGAAATTGAAAGCGCCGATGTGGTGGTGGCCAACCATGCACTGGTGATGGCGGCGCTGGAGAGCGAATCGGTGCTACCGCCGCCGAAGGATCTGCTGCTGGTGCTGGATGAGGGGCACCATCTGCCCGATGTCGCCCGCGATGCGCTGGAGATGGAGGGTGAGATCACGGCCCTGTTTGTGCAGGGACAGATCGATATGATCGTACGTCATATCGAACAGTGCCAGGCGCAGTATCAGCCCAAGAATCCTCCGCGCTTGCTGAACAGCGAGCGTCTGCAGGCGCATACGGCGGAGCTGCGTCAGCTGCTGACGGATTTCGATCGCGCCGCCGCCGCGCTGCTGGCGGAGGAGGAACAGTACCGCTTTATTTTGGGCCAGCTGCCCGACGCGCTGAGCGAACTGGCCCAGCGCCTGTACAAGCTGTGCGATGGTCTGCGCGGCCTCAGCGAGTTCATGATGAACGATCTGCAGGAAAAAACCGGCAGTCACGATGTGCTGCGCCTGCAGCGCGCGCTGCTGCAGATGAGTCGGGCGTTCAGCTACTTAGAGGCGCTGAGCAAGCTGTGGCGCCTGGCGTCGCTGGCGCAGGCCTCCAATGCACCGATCTCCAAATGGCTGACGCAGGAGGTCAGCGACGGCGTGCACCACCGCTATCTGCACTGCGTCGGGATCCGGGTATGCGATCAGCTGGAGCGCTTACTGTGGCGGCGCATTCCCCACGCGGTGATCACCTCGGCGACCCTGCGCTCCCTGAACCGCTTTGACCGTATCAGCGAACTCTCCGGCCTGAATAGCCAGGCCGGCGATCGCTTTGTGGCGTTGGACTCGCCGTTTGACCATGTACACCAAGGGCGTCTGGTGATCCCGCAGATGACGCTGGAGCCTACGCTGGCGCAGGAGGGGGAGCATTTGCGTCAGATGGCTCACGTTTTCCGAACGGCCTGGCTGCGCGGTGAGCACACCGGCATGCTGGTGCTGTTTGCCAGTCAGCGGGCGATGCAGACTTTTTTAGGCTTTGTTTCGGATCTGCGCCTGGGGCTGCTGGTGCAGGGGGACCGCCCCCGCTATCGCCTGGTGGAGGAGCACTGTCGCCGGGTGCGCGCCGGGACACAGAGCGCGCTGGTCGGGCTGCAGTCGTTTGCCGAGGGGCTGGATCTGAAGGGCGAGCTGTTGACCCAGGTGCATATCCACAAGGTGGCCTTTCCTCCGGTAGACAGCCCGGTGATCCTGACGGAGGGGGAGTGGCTGAAGTCGCGTAACCGCTATCCCTTTGAGGTGCAGAGCCTGCCAGGCGCCTCTTTTACCCTGATCCAGCAGGTTGGGCGACTGATCCGCAGCCACGCCTGTCGCGGCGAGATCGTCATCTACGATCGTCGCCTGCTGAGCAAACCCTACGGTAGCCGTCTGCTGGCCGCGCTGCCAGTGTTTCCTATCCTGCAGCCGCCGCTGCCGGAGGGGGAACTGCCCGCCTGGCCGCAGCCCGCGCCGTCTAAGCGAGCCCCTCGCCGCACCGCGCGTCGGCGGCGTTAGCGTCTTGCTAAAGTGCAATCATCATACAACAGATTGCCTGATAGAAAATTCTTAGATAGAATCCATAGGAATAGGATTATTCCAATCCAATAAATAATGAAATTATATTTCATTTAGAAATAATACTTGCCAAACAGAGCATCGCCTCCTGTCGCTCGGGCCATTTCCCGGGGCGGAGCGGTGTATTCGCCGTTTCGAAAGGGAGGCTCCCCGCGCGGGAGAAATGCCGTTGTCCAACTTGTCTAATTTGTCTAACTTGTCTAATTCTGTATCTTCTTCTGGCGCTGCGCTTACGCCGCCGCGTGCACAGATGCAGAGTGAGATCGATCTGCTTTCCCTGCTGCTGGTGCTGTTCAAGGCCAAGTGGATGATTCTTGGCACCGTGCTGCTGTGCGCCCTGCTGGGATTTATTGTCAAGACACAGTTGCCGCAAAGGTGGACCAACTATGCCGAGCTGATCCCGGCCCAGGCGCGTGAGTTGTCCGCGATGAACAGCGAGCTAAACCAGCTGGCGCTGCTGGATATCAAGGTCGACGCTACGCCGGGCTGGCTAATGGCCCGCTTTGTGCAGCTATATGAATCGCAGATCGTGCGTCGCGAATATATTGCTCAGACGGATTACTATAAAACGCAGGCGGCCGCGCTGCCCGATCCGCTGGCGCGTGAGCGTTTGCTCAGTACGCTCACGCAGCAAGGCTTCACCCTGAAGAACAGCCAGCTGGATCAGGCGACCGAGAGTAAAGAGTACACCTACTACCGACTGGGGGTCAGCGCTCATAGCTCTCAGGAGGCCCATGCGCTGCTGCAGGGATACATTGACTTTGTCGCCGCGCGGGTGGTGGACGATCTGCACTATAATATTAAGAGCCAGTTGGATCAGACCCTGACGCGGGAGAAGGCGCAGTATCAGCTGACGCTGCAGCGGCTGAAGAATGCGCAGCAGGTGAAGATCCGTCGTCTGAACTATTCGCTGGCGGTGGCGCAGGCGGCGGGGATCAGCAAGCCGCTGTACGGCAACGGTGCTACGTTTAAGGATGACGATGATTTCCCGATTTCGCTGGGCACCAATGGCCTGCGTCAGAAGCTGGACATCGAGCGCAGCCAGACGGATCTGAGCGAGCTTAACGCCGGGCTGAAGAACAGCCAGATGTATATCGGGCGACTGAGTCAGGTGCACCTGAATGCGCTGACGGTGCAGCCGTTTAAGTATTTGATGCTGCCGAGTGTTCCGGTGCAGAAAGAGGCGCCGAAGGGGGCGTTGATCGTGGTGCTCTCCGCGTTGGCCGGTCTGCTGCTATCCTGCGGCGCGGCGCTGATGCGCCACGCCATCGTTAGTAGAGAAATGGAATCTCATTAATCAATAGGGCAGTATATATGGGGAGTGTGTCACCTCCCCATCTTATTAGGTCGCCTATAGATGTATTTATTTGAAATTCTTAGTTGCTAACGTTATTTTTGGTTTTTTATTTCTTATTATGGCATTTTTTTAGCTTTTTAAACTGTTATAATAAGCAAGTATTTTATATTGTAAGGATTGATGTTATCATCTGAAAAAAATATTTACATATGGTGATAATATGCCTCCTTTATCTAGGCTGAAAGGAAAAAGCTTTTCTTGGATTATTAATAAGGTAATATCAATAATTGTTGAGAATATAAAGATTTTCTATTTCCGCTGGAGACGGGTTATACATGAGAAAAATATCTATCGATGTCGAGATGAATATCACTTCGATCGCTCTTCATTAACGAAGGCGAGAGGTGCTGGAATATCGGGTATTATGCGTTTATATAATGAAGAGCGTTATTTAGAAAGCTCGATAGAAAGCTATATTGAACAATTGGATGAACTGATCATTGTGCATAACCGCTGTACAGATTCTACGCCGGAAATCTGTGAGAAAATGCGGCTAAAATACCCACATAAAATAAAGGTGTTTCATTACATCCCCTCTGTGGCTCCGCCAGGTAGTCTCGCGCATGTGGCATTAGATCCTAGGGATGAGCGAAGTTTAGTTAATTACTATAATTTTGCATTGTCAAAAACGACCAAAGAATATGTAATGAAAGTCGATGGTGATTGTATCTTGATTGCAGATGCATTTCTCAAAATAAGAGAATATATTTTATCAAAAAAACCTAGTGATGAGTATAATTATTTTTTTGGTATTAACTTAAAGTATAATGATATGGGTGAGTTGGCATTAAGGAAAAGTGCTCCTCTTACTGCGGGTTATGATCATGGTATTTTTAAAGTGTCAAAAAATACGTTTTTTAAGCATGCATATAACTATGAGGTTTTCTCTCATAAATTAAAGGAAAAAAACAATGGCATTGTTTTTTTTCATTTAAAATCTTTAAAGGAAGATCTTGCTGTTGATTCTCATGGGTTGGATACTGAATTTTATCGTGGATATTTTAACGATCGATTAAGCCAGGATGTTATTGAGTGGGATGATTTCCCTCAGATAAGGGGAATACATCGTCCAGATCATATTAAGAGTTTATAATGTATTGATTTTTCCATTCTGAAAATTGATATATTTTTTAACTATTGAAGATGTATTTATATTTGAATGGAAATGGTCAGTTTTGGCGATAATCATTCAATTATATATTTATCCCTGCAATTATCTGAGGTTGTTAGTGTGTCGTGATTGCCTTGGTTCTGCAGGGTATAGAGATAGCCGCGTGAATGAGTAGATCACTTTAGGCTAATGTAGTGTGGATTACGTGAGTTGTTCAATTGTTAAACATTTCAACTCTCCATTTAGACTGAACTATATAGACCACCGTATCTATTTTTACAGTGAACGATGTCTGGCGTAGAAGCTATCCATAAAACGTAAAAACGTAAAAACGTATGGCAAAAATCCTGTATCGTAGATGCATTGCCATGCTAATGGGATATTGGAGTACATACGTCAGCCGTCAGCGAAGTCACTAAAATGCGCTGTGATGCTCTCCGCGTTGGCCGGTCTGCTGCTCTCCTGTGGCGCGGCGCTGATGCGCCACGCCATCGCCAATCGCGCGATGACACTACCGGCGCCGGTTACGCTGCCATCTGCGTAAGGGCCGTTGCGCCATCATGTGAAAAACGCAGCCCAAGGGCTGCGTTTTTTGTCTCTGTTTCTGGCTCGCGGTGGGCCGGTGTCCGCCCGCGGGCGATTATGCTGCCGCCTGCTGCGCTTTGAGCCAGGCTATCTCATCCTGCCAGCGGTCGGGATCGGTGGTTTCTAGGATCAGCGGGATACCGTCAAAGCGCGGATCGCGCATGATCCAGCGGAACGCCGTATAGCCGATATTGCCTTCACCCAGGCTCTGGTGCCGGTCAACCCGGCTGTTGAAGGCGCTTTTCGCATCGTTGAGGTGCATGCCGCGCAGGTACGTAAAGCCAACGGTGCGGGAAAATTGGGCAAAGGTCTCCTCGCAGGCTGCCTCGTCGCGCAGATCATAGCCCGCGGCGAAGGCGTGGCAGGTATCGATGCAGACCCCGACGCGCGATTTGTCCTCGACCTGTTCAATGATGGCCGCCAGCTGCTCGAAGCGGAAGCCCAGGTTGCTGCCCTGACCGGCGGTGTTCTCGATCACCGCGCACACCCCCTGGGTCTGAGAGAGAGCGAGGTTGATCGACTCCGCGATACGGGACAGGCAGTCGCGCTCGTCGATCTGCAGTAGGTGGCTACCGGGGTGAAAGTTGAGCAGAGTCAGTCCCAGATCGGCGCAGCGCTGCATTTCATCGATAAAGGCGCCGCGCGACTTTTCCAGCGCCTCGGTGACCGGGTGGCCCAGGTTAATCAGGTAGCTGTCGTGTGGCAGGATCTGCTGCGGCTGATAGCCATAGCGCGCGCAGGCGGCCCTGAAGGCGTCAATGGCATCGTCAGTCAGCGGGGCCGCCTTCCACTGGCGCTGGTTCTTGGTGAACAGCGCAAATGCAGTGGCCTCCAGCGCATGGGCGCGGGCGGGGGCCTGATCTAGCCCTCCGGCGGCGCTGACGTGAGCTCCAATATATTTCATAGGGTTATCTCCTGTTGCGATGGCGCTATTATGGCACTGAACGCACGGGCAGCGTAGTTTTTTACCCAAAACAAAAACACCCTGCTAACCATGGGTTAACAGGGCGCGGAGGCTGTTGCTTACAGGCAGCGCTGGATCACGACGTTGATGGCGCCGCCGCCGATAATCAGCCAGGCGAACAGCAGACTGGCCAGGATGATGGGGCGGATGCCGGCCTGGCGGATGGCGCTGATGTGGGTGGTCAAGCCCAGGGCGGCCATGGCCATGGCCAGCAGGATGATATCCAGGGTAATCAGCGCGTGCACCAGCGCGCCGGGCAGCAGATTAAAGGAGTTAACGCCGGCGACCAGAATAAAGATAACCGCGAACCACGGAATGGTGATCGGGGCTTTTTTCCCGCTGGCGTTGCCAGCGCCGCGGCTGAGCGCGCTGGACAGAATCAGCAGGAACGGCGCCAGCATCATCACGCGGATCATTTTGGCGATCACCGCGGCGTTGCCGGTGTCGTCGCTGATGGCGCGTCCGGCGGCGACCACCTGGGCCACCTCATGTACCGTCGAGCCAATATAGATGCCGAAGCTTTCCTGGGTCATCGCGACCCACTGGTAGTGGGCGTTGAGCTGATAGAGCCAGGGGTACAGGAAGATGGCAATGGTGCCGAAGATAACGACGGTCGAGACGGCGACGGAAACCTTGCTGGCGTCGGCTTTGACCACCGGTTCGGTGGCCATGACCGCCGCCGCGCCGCAGATGCTGCTGCCGGCGCCGATCAGCATCACGGTCTGCTTGTCCATGCCAAAGACTTTACGCCCCAGCCACAGCGCCAGCAGGAAGGTGGAGCTGAGGGTCAGCGCATCGGTGACAATGCCGGTCAGACCGACGTCGGCTATTTGCTGAAACGTCAGGCGGAAACCATACAGGATGATCCCCAGGCGCAGGAATTTCTGTTTGGCCAGATGGACCCCGACGGAGCAGGGGATGCTCAGGGCCGGGTAGACGCTGTTGCCGATCAGAATGCCGAGAATGATGGCCAGGGTCAGGGCGCCAAAGCCGAGCTGCTCAACCCAGGGTAGGGCGCCGGCCCACATGGAGACGGCGGTGATGATGCCGGTCAGCAGCAGCCCGGGGAGCAGGCGCAGCAGGGCATGAGTCTGGTGTGAAGCGTGCGATCTGTTTTCTGTCATTGTTATGGTGAACTGTATTATTGTGAATTTAAGAGCCGTCAAGCTTAAAGAGACAATGGCTAAATTCTAAATCGATAATGGTATTATGTTTTATAGACATATTTGCTAAATGATCCCCCACCGAATGCGCGCGGCTCAGGCATCCGGCGGGGTGGCCGCATTGGTATTGATGATGATCAGCAGGACGCACAGGGGCGACAGCAGCGCCGCCAGCGCCGCAGTGACCGTGTTGCCCTGAGAGAGTAGCCAGGCGCCATAGTAAAAGCCGTAGGCCAGCGCCACCTGCAGGACAAAGGCCAGCGTACCGCCGCGCCACCCGCGCTTGGCCCAGGCAAAGGCGCAGATCGCCAGGGTAACCAGCGCACCGATCAGATAACCATACAGGGTTTCCATGGTAGCCTCCCGCCCGCCGCTGTCGTGTTCAGACTGCCTACGTTGAGTATAGTGTAATTGTGCCGAGTCAACGGGTGGCCGGGGGAGCTCAGGGCGGGGCGGCGGCGAATAAATTACCCGTTTGTGTTATAGTCAGACGGGATCCCGCGGCGGCCCGCGGGCGTGATGCCCTCCGCCGGCATTGTCCGGGGCGCCCCCTCCGACGCCGTGCGTGCCCGGACGGCGCACTGGCCACGCGCGTGACGGGTGCGCCGGAGTAACAGTAGCTGGGTTAACTATCAATCATTTACATCAATCATCAATAAAGGAGATCCATTATGGATGGCACCTATAACATGATTTTGGTACCGGTTGATTTGGAAGAACCTCAGTTGACGGAGGTCGCGCTGAAGCACGCCCTGTTTTTGGCCGAGCAGTCTCAGGCCGCGCTGCGCCTGCTGCACGTTCATCCCTCGGTTCCCACGATCTTTATGAGCGAGTATCCCCAGCAGATCGCCGAGCTGCGTGACACGGCGCTGCAGCAGGCCGAGAAACGGCTGGAGGCGCTGGCGGCATCGCTGCCGCTGTCGCCGGCGCGCACCAGCGTCAAGGTCTGCTGGGGCTCTATCTACGATGAGATCCTGAAAGAGGCCGAGGCGTGCGGTGCGGATTTGATCGTGATCGGCTCACGCCGTCCCAGCATGTCAACCTACCTACTCGGCTCTAACGCCGCCCGCGTGGTGCGCCACGCCAGCATCTCCGTGCTGGTGGTGCGCTGATCCTGCGTCGGCCTTCCTGCGCGGGGGAGGCCGGACACGCGATATTAATCGCTTTAAGTAGTAAATTCTTTCTAATTTATCTATAGTTGGCGCTGCGTAAGCGACATTTGACGCAGAGAGCGGCCCCGTCGTCGTCGGGTCACAGGGCTATCGGCGCCGGGGACGGCGCGTTGGTTGAAACGGTTTGGATCTGTCTATGCACATTACCTTGCGACAACTGGAAGTTTTTACAGAAGTACTGAAAAGCGGTTCGACCACGCAGGCATCCATGGTGCTGGCGCTTTCGCAGTCGGCGGTGAGCGCGGCGCTGTCGGATCTGGAGACCCAACTGTCGGTGCGTCTGTTCGATCGCGTAGGCAAACGGCTGGTCGTCAACGAGCATGGCCGCCTGCTGTATCCGAAGGCGATGGCGCTGCTGGAGCAGGCCAGCGAAATCGAACAGCTGTTTAAGGGCGAGAGCGGGGCGCTGCGCATTGCCGCCAGTAGCACCATCGGTAACTATATTCTGCCGCCGATGATGGCCGCCTACCGTCGCGATTTTCCCGTGACGCCGCTGGAGCTGCACGTGGGCAACAGCCATGATGTGATCAGCGCCGTGGCGGAGTTTAACGCCGATCTGGGGCTAATCGAGGGGCCGTGCCACATGCCGGAGCTGACCACCCAAAGCTGGCTAGAGGATGAGCTGGTGGTGTTTGCCGCGCCGGATCATCCGCTGCTGCGTGAGCCGGTCACCCTGGCCCGCCTGGCGGATGCACCGTGGATCCTGCGTGAGACCGGCTCCGGCACCCGCGAGGTGGTTGAACATCTGCTGCTTTCCCATTTACCCCACTTCGATCTGGTGATGGAGCTGGGAAACTCCGAGGCCATCAAGCATGCGGTGCGCTATGGCATTGGCATCAGCTGCCTGTCGCGTCGGGTGATCGAGGAGCAACTGAGCAACGGGACGCTGGTCGAGGTCGCGCTGCCGGAGATCAACCTGCATCGCTCACTGTATCTGATCCACCACCGCCAGAAGCATATCTCCAAGGCGCTGGCCCGTTTTCTGAGCTACTGTCAGGCGTAGCCTCTGCGACGGCGGCAGCAGAGGCTGCTGCCGTAGCTTATTGTGATCTTTGTGTATTTTTATTGCACACTCGATTAGCCACTCGCTAATAATCCGCCAACCATCATGAAGCTCTCTTATTATCGTTAGATTGTTACTTCCCGCCGCAGATGGATTTGTTACAATCCCGCCTGGTTTCATGATTCAACGCAAAACAACGATAGGGTTCTAATGGCTCAGACAAAAACTACCGTCCCCGACGCGGGACAAGGACCGGCGCTGCGCCGGGAGTTAAAAGCGCGGCACTTGTCGATGATCGCTATCGGCGGTTCTATTGGTACTGGGCTGTTTGTCGCATCGGGCGCTACGGTATCCCAGGCCGGCCCCGGCGGTGCGCTGTTGTCGTATATCATCATCGGGATGATGGTGTACTTCCTGATGACCAGCCTGGGTGAGCTGGCGGCGTTTATGCCGGTGTCAGGTTCGTTTTCTACCTACGGCTCACGCTACGTGGAAGAGGGCTTCGGCTTCGCGCTGGGCTGGAACTATTGGTATAACTGGGCGGTTACCATCGCCGTCGATCTGGTGGCCGCACAGCTGGTGATGGGCTACTGGTTTCCCGATATTCCCGGCTGGATCTGGAGCGCGCTGTTCCTGTGCCTGATTTTCCTGCTGAACTATATTTCGGTGAAGGGCTTTGGCGAGGCGGAGTACTGGTTCTCGCTGATCAAAGTCAGCACCGTGATCATCTTTATCGCCGTGGGGCTGATGATGATCGTCGGCATCATGAAGGGCGGCGACGGCGCCGGTTTCCATAACTGGACCGTCGGCGATGCGCCGTTTGCCGGGGGCTTTGCCTCGATGATCGGGGTGGCGATGATCGTCGGCTTCTCCTTCCAGGGCACCGAGCTTATCGGCATTGCCGCCGGGGAGTCGAAGGATCCGGGCAAAAATATTCCGATGGCGGTGCGTCAGGTCTTCTGGCGAATCCTGCTGTTCTATGTGTTTGCTATCCTGATCATCAGCCTGCTGATCCCCTATACCGACCCCAGCCTGCTGCGCAATGACGTGAAGGATATCTCCGTCAGCCCGTTCACCCTGGTGTTCAAGAATGCCGGCCTGCTGTCTGCGGCGGCGGTGATGAACGCGGTGATCCTGACGGCGGTGCTGTCGGCGGGTAACTCCGGGATGTATGCCTCGACGCGCATGCTGTACACCCTGGCGACAGAGGGTAAGGCGCCGCGCATTTTCGGTCGTCTGTCCAAGGGCGGCGTGCCGCGCAATGCGCTGTATGCCACCACGGTAGTCGCCGGCCTGTGCTTCCTGACCTCGATGTTCGGCAACCAGGAGGTCTACCTGTGGCTGCTGAACACCTCGGGGATGACCGGGTTTATCGCCTGGCTGGGGATCGCCATTAGCCACTACCGCTTCCGTCGCGGCTACGTGATGGCGGGACTCGACCTGAACGCGCTGCCGTATAAATCCGGCTTCTTCCCGCTGGGGCCGATCTTCGCCTTTGTGCTGTGCCTGATCATCACGCTGGGACAGAACTATGAGGCGTTCCTGGAGGATCGCATCGACTGGTACGGCGTGACCGCGACCTATATCGGCCTGCCGCTGTTCTTGATCATCTGGTTCGGCTATAAGCTGACGCAGGGAACCCGCTTTGTCCGCTATAGCGAGATGACCTTCCCGACGACCAAGATCGACTAAGCGACTTATCGCGAAAAAGCGCTCCGGGTGCCTGTGCCCCGGGGCGTTTTTTTTGCGGTTTTTCCCGGGGGGCGCACCGCCGACGCGGGGACAATAAAAAACCCGCCGCAGCGGGTTGGGGGCGTGGAACGGACAGCGCGGGGTTACTTCACCTGCTGGCCCGGCAGGGCGCCGCTGTCAGGGCTGAGCAGGAAGATATCCTTCCCGCCCGGGCCTGCGGCCATCACCATGCCTTCGGAGATGCCGAAGCGCATCTTACGCGGCGCCAGGTTGGCGACCATCACCGTCAGACGGCCGACCAGTGCCTGCGGATCAGGGTAGGCGCTGCGGATACCGGAGAAGACCTGGCGGGTTTCGCCGCCCAGATCCAGCTGCAGCTTCAGCAGCTTGTCGGAGCCTTCCACCCGATCGGCGCTGACGATTTGGGCGATGCGCATATCCACCTTGGCGAAGTCGTCGAAGGTGATGGTGTCCTGGATGGGATCGTCAGCCAGCGGGCCGCTGACGGCGGGTTTCGCCGCGGCAGCGGCGGCGAGTTTGCCTTCTTCAATCATGGCGTCAACTTTACTCATTTCAATGCGGTTAAACAGGGCCTTGAACGGGTTTACCCGGTGGCCGAGCAGCGGTTCGGCGATAGCGTCCCAGCGCAGCTCTGCGTTGAGGAAGGCCTCGGTGCGCGCGCTCAGCGCCGGCAGCACCGGCTTGAGGTAGGTCATCAGCACGCGGAACAGATTGAGGCCCATGGAGCAGATGGCCTGCAGATCGGCATCGCGCCCCTCTTGCTTGGCAACCACCCACGGCGCCTGCTCATCGACATAGCGGTTGGCCAGATCGGCCAGGGCCATGATCTCGCGGATCGCCTTACCCGACTCGCGCGCCTCGTAGGCTTTGGCGATCTCTGCCGCCGCATCGACAAAGGTCTGGTACAGCGCCGGATCGGCCAGGGTATCGGAGAGCTGGCCGTCGAAGCGCTTGGTAATAAAGCCAGCGTTGCGCGAGGCCAGGTTGACCACCTTGTTGACGATATCGGCGTTGACGCGCTGAACAAAGTCCTCCAGGTTCAGATCGATGTCGTCGATACGATCGGAGAGCTTGGCGGCATAGTAGTAGCGCAGGCAGTCCGGATCCAGATGATTCAGGTAGGTACGCGCCTGAATGAAGGTGCCACGCGATTTGGACATCTTGGCACCGTTGACGGTGACGTAGCCGTGTACAAAGACGTTGCTCGGCTTACGGAAGCCGCTGCCTTCCAGCATGGCCGGCCAGAACAGGCTGTGGAAGTAGACGATGTCCTTGCCGATAAAGTGGTACAGCTCGGCGTCGCTCTCTTTACCCCAGTAATCATCAAAGTTCAGGTCGCCGCGCTTGTCGCACAGATTCTTGAATGACCCCATATAGCCGATGGGCGCATCCAGCCAGACGTAAAAATATTTGCCCGGCGCATCGGGGATCTCAAAGCCAAAGTAAGGCGCATCGCGGGTGATGTCCCACTGCTGCAGGCCGGACTCAAACCACTCCTGCATTTTATTGGCCACCTGCTCCTGCAGGGCGCCGGAGCGGGTCCACGCCTGCAGCATCGCGCCGAAGGATGGCAGATCGAAGAAGAAGTGCTCCGATTCACGCAGGATAGGCGTCGCGCCGGAGACCACGGACTTCGGGTTGATAAGCTCGGTGGGGCTGTAGGTGGCGCCGCACACTTCGCAGTTGTCGCCGTACTGATCGGCGGACTGGCACTTGGGACAGGTGCCCTTAACGAAACGGTCCGGCAGGAACATCCCCTTTTCCGGATCGTAGAGCTGAGAGATGGTGCGGTTCTTAATGAAGCCGTTCTCTTTCAGACGGGTATAGATCAGGCTCGCCAGCTGACGGTTCTCTTCACTGTGGGTCGAGTGATAGTTGTCATAGCTTATCTGGAAGTCGGCAAAATCCTGCTGATGCTCTTTGCTGACCTCGGCGATCATCTGCTCCGGCGCGATCCCCATCTGCTGGGCTTTCAGCATGATCGGCGTCCCGTGCGCATCATCGGCGCAGATAAAGTGCACCTGATTGCCGCGCATTCGCTGGTAACGCACCCACACGTCCGCCTGAATATGCTCAAGCATGTGGCCGAGGTGAATGGAGCCGTTAGCGTAAGGGAGCGCACAGGTCACCAGAATTTTGCGTGATCCTGTTGTATCAGTGACTGAAGCCATAGTGGATTTTGTATCTCTCGGTTAAACAATGGAAGGTAACCTCTGATGTTACCCGATTGCGCCGTCGGTCGCTAGGCCGCACCCCGCGATTCTGGCGCCGCGGGCGGCGTTGGCGGGCGGACAGCGCCTAAAATTCGGTGGCGGATCCACTGCGCGCTCGGCCATCAGTTCTGGTAGACTGAACGGGCGGTTTATAATAACGAAAGAAGGAGTCGGGATGAGCGATAAATCCCATGAGCAGTCCATGCCTGAAACGCTGTGCGCGCAGGTCGGCGCAATCCTTGATGGTTTTACCCACCCTACGCTGAATCATCCGCTGAGCGCGCTGAAAGCGCTGCACCACTGCGCCCTGCTGGATGGCGTCCTGCATATTGAACTGATGATGCCCTTTGCCTGGCAGAGCGGCTTTGATGCTCTGCAGGCCGGCGTTACGCCTGCGCTGCTGCAGCTACCGGGGGTGCAGCGCGTCGCCTGGCGTCTGGCGCACAATATTGCCACCCTGAAGCGGGCCAATGACCAGCCGGGGGTGAAGGGCGTACGTAATATCATCGCCGTCAGCTCGGGTAAGGGCGGGGTCGGCAAGTCCAGCACCGCGGTTAACCTGGCGCTGGCGCTGGCCGCCGAGGGCGCCCGGGTCGGTATTCTGGACGCCGATGTGTATGGCCCGTCGATTCCGACCATGCTGGGCACCGCCCATGAGCGTCCGACGTCGCCGGACGGACAGCATATGGCGCCGATCATGGCCCATGGCCTGGCCAGTAACTCTATCGGCTATCTGGTTACGGATGACAACGCCATGGTGTGGCGCGGTCCGATGGCCAGCAAGGCGCTGCTGCAGCTGCTGCAGGATACCCTGTGGCCGGATCTGGACTACCTGGTGCTGGATATGCCGCCGGGGACCGGTGACATTCAGCTGACGCTGGCGCAGAGCATCCCGGTAACCGGGGCGGTGGTGGTGACAACGCCGCAGGATATCGCGCTGCTGGATGCGATGAAGGGCATCGTGATGTTCGAGAAGGTGCACGTGCCGGTGCTGGGCGTCGTGGAGAACATGAGCATGCACATCTGTAGCCAGTGCGGCTTCCATGAGCCGATCTTCGGCACCGGCGGCGCGCAGAAGCTGGCGGAGAAGTACCATACCCGCCTGCTGGGGCAGCTGCCGCTGCATATTTCGCTGCGTGAGGATCTGGATCGCGGCGAGCCGACGGTCAGCAGTCGTCCTGACAGCGAATTCAGCGCCATCTACCGCCGACTGGCCGCCGACGTGGCCGCTCAGCTGTACTGGGGCGGCGAATCGATTCCGACCGAAATCGCCTTCCGCGCCGTATAAGCGTCGGGATTCAGCGTGTCATAACGGGCGCCGCTGCGGACGCCCGTTTTTTTTTACCGCCGCTGCGGCGCCGATTGGACTGGCGTCCGCCGGGCAGACTCCCTATAATTGCCGCGTCTCAGGCACCGGTCATCCCGATCCTTTCGTGCCTTGCCCCGTCGAACACTTATACATACCAGGTCTTAACACATGACTGACAACACCCACCAGTGCGTCATTATTGGCATCACAGGCGCATCCGCCTCAGGCAAAAGCCTGATTGCCAGTACCCTCTACCGCGAACTGCGCGAGCAGGTCGGTGAGGCGCATATCGGTGTCATCCCGGAAGATAGCTACTATAAAGACCAGAGTCACCTGACCATGGAGGAGCGCGTCAAGACCAACTATGACCATCCGAGCGCCATGGATCACAACCTGCTGTTTCAGCACCTGCAGATGCTGAAACAGGGGAACGCCATCGAGCTGCCGCAGTACAGCTACGTTGAGCACACCCGTATTCAGGAGACCATTCACCTTGAGCCGAAGAAGGTGATCATCCTGGAAGGGATCCTGCTGCTGACCGATGCCCGTCTGCGCAACGAGCTGAACTTCTCCATCTTTGTCGATACGCCGCTGGATATCTGCCTGATGCGCCGCATGAAGCGTGACGTGAATGAGCGCGGGCGCTCCATGGAGTCGGTGATGGCCCAGTACCAGAAGACCGTACGCCCGATGTTCCTGCAGTTTATCGAGCCCTCCAAGCAGTACGCCGATATCATCGTGCCGCGCGGCGGTAAAAACCGCATCGCCATCGATATCCTCAAGGCGAAGATCAGCCAGTTCTTCGAATAAGCCCGCCGATGGCGCACTCGCCGCGGCTTTTGGCCGTCAGCGTGCGCCGTCCTGCGGCGCCAGCGATTCCAACGTTCCCTCCCGCGCGCGCGCATCGCGCGAGATCAGCACCACCGACGCGATGATCAGCAGCGTCCCCAGCCAGTCCAGCGCGCCAAAGGTGATCCCCAGCAGCAGCAGCGACAGCAGCGCGCTGCACAGCGGCTCGGCGCAGCTGAGAATACCGGCCTTGGCGCCGCCGATGATTTGTGTCCCCTTCAGATACAGGCTAAAGGTCAGCGCCGTACCGATGATGATCAGGTAGAAGGCGGCCAGCAGGGTGGCGTTGTCCATCCGTACCTGCGCGGTTTCGCCGGCGAAGAAGGGCATCAGCATCAGGCCGCCCAGCAGCATGCTCCAGCCGACGATCGGTAGGGTGCCAAAGCGGGCGATAAGCCCGGAGGGATAGGTGGTGTAGAAGGCGGAGGCAAAGGCGGAGGCGATCCCCCAGAACAGCGCGGCGCGTGAGATGGAGAGCGAGGTCGGATCGCCGTGGGTCACCAGTAAAAAGGTGCCTCCCAGCGAGGTGCCGATGGCCAGCATCACCAGCAGCCCCGGGCGCTGGCGTCTGACCGCGGCAAACCAGGCTACGATAATGGTCGGCGACAGAAACTGCAGAATGGTGGCGGTAGCGGCGTTGGCGCGCTCGATGGTCATCAGAAAGGTCAGCTGCACCATGATGGCGCCCAGCAGCGTGAACCAGAGCAGGCTGACAATGTCCTGACGCCGACGCAGCGGTGCGAACACCCGGTCACCGTTCAGCAAAGAGACCACCAGCAGGATCACCCCGGAAAAGGTCAGGCGAAACATGGTCAGCCATTGGGCGGAGAGCCCGGTTTTTTGCAAAATATACTGTGCGCAGACGCCGGAGCTGCCCCACAGCGCGGCGGCGACCAACACATATCCCATTCCCTGACGCAGACTTCCCATCGCACGCTCCCTGTACGCGTTGCCATATCCGCCATGATGTTAATGGTTTATCCCACGACGGCAAAGCCCATCGCCCGATTTTTTACGGTGCATCCCTGGGCGCCAAGGGGGCAATGTCTCTGAATCATTTCGGAAAAAGAGGGGGATCGGGTAAGATATTCTCATCTGCAGCCGTGCTGCGTGGCGATGAGACGGAGAAGAACTATCATGAGACTGTGTGACCGCGATATAGAGGCATGGCTGGATGACGGCAGGCTGAGCATTACCCCGCGTCCGCCTCAGGAACGCATTAGCGGCGCCACCGTGGACGTGCGTCTGGGGAACCGGTTTCGCGTCTTTCAGGGACATACGGCGGCCTATATCGATCTGAGCGGCCCCAAGCAAGAGGTCGCCGAGGCCCTGGAGCGGGTGATGAGCGATGAGATCCAGCTGGGGGAGGATGAGGCCTTTTTCCTGCACCCGGGTGAGCTGGCGCTGGCTGTCACCTATGAATCCGTCACGCTGCCGGACGATCTGGTCGGCTGGCTGGACGGACGCTCCTCGCTGGCGCGCCTGGGGCTGATGGTCCACGTTACGGCCCATCGCATCGATCCCGGCTGGCAGGGCTGCATCGTGCTGGAATTTTTTAACTCCGGTAAGCTGCCGCTGGCGCTGCGCCCGGGGATGCTGATCGGTGCGCTGAGCTTTGAACCGCTTTCCGCCCCGGCGGCGCGTCCCTATAATCGCCGAGAGGATGCCAAGTACAAAGGGCAGCAGGGCGCGGTAGCCAGCCGAATCGATAAAGACTGAGCCGCCGACCGTAACGGACGACCAAGACTGAGGATGGCATGAGACGACTTCTCACCACATTAATGATCCTGCTGGTGGTGGTGACGGCGGGCATCAGCGCGCTGCTGCTGTTGATCAATCCCAATGACTTCCGGGCCTACATGATCAAGCAGGTGCAGCAGCGTACCGGCTATGTACTGACGCTGGACGGCGATCTGCGCTGGCGCGTCTGGCCGCAGCTGAGCATCCTCTCCGATCGTATGTCGCTGCGTGCAGACGGCGCCGCCCAGCCGGTGATCGCGGCCGATAACATGCGCCTTGACGTGCGTCTGTGGCCGCTGCTCTCGCATCAGCTGGAGGTGCGCCGGGTGATGCTGAAGGGGGCGGTGATCCGCCTGACGCCGGACAGCGAGCCGACGCCGCTGCCGAATGCGCCGCGTTCGCCGGCGGTGCGCAGCGAACCCATCAGCGATATGGCATGGCGTTTGAACATTCATCAGGTGAAGGTTGAGGACAGCCTGGTGATCTGGCAGGCCCCCGACGGAGAGCCCATCAACCTGCGCGATATTGAGCTGAATATCCAGCAGGATGCGACCCGCCATGCCAGCGTCGACTTTTCCAGCCGTATCAACCGCGATCAGCGCGATCTGCAGCTTAGCCTACAGGCGGACGTCGATCTGAGCCGCTATCCCCAGCAGTACCGGGCGCGGGTCGATCACCTGGAGTACCGCTACAGCGGCGCCGGGCTGCCGTCGGCGGGAATTGCCGGGCAGGGCAGCATGACCCTGAGCTATAGCGCGGCGCCGGCCGCCGTGACGCTGAGCGATCTGACGCTGAGCGCCAATGACAGCCAGCTGCGCGGTGAGATCCAGGGGACGCTGGCCGCCATTCCTGAATATCGGGTAACGCTGCAGGCGGATAACCTGAACTGGGACGGCCTGAGCGGCTGGCAGGCGCAAAGCGCGGATACCGCCAACGCCGATGCCGGCAATACGCCGCCGCCGCCGCCGGTGGTGTCGCAGGTGGCGGCACCGGAGAGCAGCGACGAGATGGCGTTCCTGCGTGATTTTAGCGCCTGGCTGAATATTCAGGCTAAGCGAGCGACCTACCACGGCATGACCATAGAGGGATTCTCCCTGCAGGCCAACAACCGTCGGGGGACGGGAACGCTGGAGAGCCTGAGCGGTCGCCTGGGGGCGGGGGACTTCGCCATCAGCGGCACGCTGCAAAGTCGGCCGGGCCAGGCGGTACAGGTTACGCTTGACCCCCGACTGCGCCAGATCAGCCTGGCGCCGCTGCTCAAGGCGCTGGCGCTGCCGGCGTTTATCGACGGCTCACTGTCGCTCAGCGGCCATCTGCAGGGTGAGGGGCTTTCCATTGTCAGCCTGCAGCGGCGCTGGCAGGGCGCGCTCTCCCTGGCGATAGATAATGCCCGGCTGGAGGGAATGAACATCGCCCAGCTGATCCAGCAGGCCGTGGTGCGCGATCGGCGCGATATACAGGCAGGGGAGAGCGTGGACACCTTTACCACCTTCCAGAGCCTGAAGGCGGAGGCGGCGCTGCGCAGCGGTCTTCTCACCCTGAACTCGCTGAATGGGCGGTCACCGCTGCTGGATCTCGGCGGCAGCGGCAGCGTCGATCTGGCGGCCCAGCGCTGTGATATCAATCTGGGCGTCCGGGTCTTGCAGGGCTGGCGCGGTCACGGCACCCTGATCGATTCGCTGCAGAAGGCGTCAATTCCACTGCATATCTACGGCGACTGGCAGCAGCTTAACTATCAGATGGATGTCGATAAAGCGCTGCGCGGCTCGCTGGAGCAGCAGGCGCGCGATGCGCTGAAGCAGTGGCTGCAGAAGCGCCGCGAATAACGCTCTCCTCTCGCCGAACCTCCGCGTAGCCCGACGACGCGGAGGTTCGGCGGGATAAAAATATACCTGCATCACACTCTCCCCGTACGCCGCGTCGTCACATCGGAAAAACTTGACCAATATCAGTAAAATAATCTTATCATTTGGGCACAGTGCGGTAGTTTTGACCGTGTTAAAAGGAATTGACAATTAATAAAGGCAGAAACAATGCCTGTCTGGGGTGTGGCTAAGCCCGCCTGTCTATCTGTTGAGGAAGAATATGCTTGAGCTACTGATTGGGGTCGTGGTCGCCGTTGGCGTCGGGCGTTACATTATTAAAGGATACTCCCCCACCGGGGTACTGATGACCGGCGGCCTGCTGCTGCTGATCATCAGCGCGCTGATGGGGCACGATGTCCTGCCCGCCAGCGCAAAGTCGACCGGCTGGCGCGCGACCGATATCGTTGAGTATGTCAAAGTTCTGCTGATGAGCCGCGGCGGCGACCTCGGCATGATGATCATGATGCTGTGCGGCTTTGCCGCCTATATGACCCATATCGGCGCTAACGATATGGTGGTCAAGCTGGCCTCACGCCCGCTGCGCTACATCAACTCGCCTTATATTTTGATGATTGCGGCCTACTTTGTCGCCTGCCTGATGTCGCTGGCCGTTTCGTCAGCCACCGGGCTGGGGGTACTGCTGATGGCGACTCTGTTCCCGGTGATGGTCAACGTGGGGATCAGCCGCGGTGCGGCGGCCGCTATCTGTGCCTCGCCGGCGGCGATCATCCTGGCGCCGACCTCCGGCGACGTGGTGCTGGCCGCGAAGGCGTCTGAAATGCCGCTGATCGACTTTGCCTTTAAAACAACCCTGCCCATCTCTATCACCGCCATCGTCTGCATGGCGATTGCCCACTATTTCTGGCAGCGTTACCTGGATAACAAGGAGCAGGCGCAGCACGAGATGCTGGATGTCAGCGAGATCACCACTACGGCGCCGTCGTTTTACGCCATTCTGCCCTTTACGCCGATCATCGGCGTGCTGGTGTTCGACGGCAAGTGGGGGCCGCATCTGCATATCATCAGCGTCTTGGTTATCTGCATGCTGCTGGCATCGGTGATTGAGTTTCTGCGCAGCTTCGACGCTAAAAAGGTCTATAGCGGGCTGGAGGTGGCCTACCGCGGGATGGCGGATGCCTTTGCCAGCGTGGTGATGCTGTTGGTGGCGGCCGGGGTCTTTGCCCAGGGGCTGAGCACCGTCGGCTTTATCAGCAGCCTGATCGAGCTGGCGCAGTCCTTCGGCACCGGCGGCATCATCATGATGCTGGTGCTGGTGGTGATCACCATGCTGGCGGCGATGACCACTGGCTCCGGCAACGCGCCGTTCTACGCCTTTGTCGAACTGATCCCCAAGCTGTCTGGCCAGATGGGCATCAACCCAGCCTACCTGACCATTCCGATGCTGCAGGCTTCCAACCTGGGCCGCACCCTGTCACCGGTCTCCGGCGTGGTGGTCGCCGTCTCCGGGATGGCCAAGATCTCCCCCTTTGAGGTGGTGAAACGCACCTCTGTACCGGTACTGGTCGGCCTGGTGGTGGTGATCGTCGCCACCGAGTTTATGGTGCCGCTACACCGCTAAGGGCATACCAGACGTGAGAGGGCAGGCCGAGTGGCCTGCCTTTTTTGTCTCTAGAACTCCTTGATAGTGTAGGAGATCGTGCTTGGTACACATCAAGGATGTGAAGGGTGGGCGGTTCAAAAGTCATGCCGATACAATCCCGCGGTACAGCGGTGGTGTGCGATTGGTATCGTAGAAATAATTGTGTGATAAAACATCAAACGGCCTTAAAAATAGAAATACGATATGTTTTGACTTGTCTCGGTTGCTGTTACGTATAAAAATTGGTACGGCACTTCACCGTTGGTGAGGTGCCATGGCAGAGAAGAGAGACTGCACAGATGTTGTAAATGAGTGTTTTCTTGTAACTTGTTGTTTTGTAATTAATTGCTGCAGTAAGGTATGAGTGTAAACGCAACAGGAACGTCGTTACAGAGTAGTCAGTGCATTGGTAGCTGTAGAGCCAAGGGCGGTAGCGTAGATATGTGTTTATTTCTTTAGTAATTAAAATTACTTTTCTATAACAAAACATCCAGTTTAAGCGATTAAATTATGTCCCTTTTAAGGAAAAATATAATATATCTACTTATTTTACAAGGAAGTAGTTATGTAGTCCCGTTGCTCACAATTCCATACTTGACGAGAACGTTAGGGCTATATGAGTTCGGTATATATGGCCTAGTATTGAATATTTCACAGTACTGTGTTTTGTTTGTCGATTTTGGTTTTAACTTTACATCAACAAAAAAAATAGCGCAAAACCAAGGTGATGCTAATTATATTTCTCATGTTTTTTGGACTACAATATATACAAAATTGATGCTTTGTGTATTGATTAGTTCGGTCATACTATTTCTCGTTTACTTTCAGTCTAATGGAATATTTAAGCCTCAGTTGGTTTATATTTTAATCATGCTTGTTGGCACCGTTATCATGCCAGTGTGGTACTTTCAAGGAATTGAGGAGTTATCCTCAGTGACGAAGGTAACTTTGTTCGCGAGATTAATTACGTTACCCTTGTTTTTTATATTCGTTCAGGGGGCAGAGGATGTCTCTGCAGCCGTTATTATTCAATCGGCAACCGGTTTTATCGGTGGAGCTATAGCATGCCTGATTATCTATAAATCAAAAAAAATAAAGTTCGTCTCTGTAAGTCTTAATGATATTATTCTAACCATAAAAGATAGCTATAGTGTTTTTGTAGCTATGATATCAATAAATCTTTATACAATAAGCAGTGGTATTATCATCGCCGCAGTTAGTACTATCGATCAAGTGAGTATATATACTGCAGCAGATAGAATTAAAGGGGCTGTATTAGGTGTTTTCCTTATATTGGGGAATGCATTCTATCCTAGATTGAGTAATTTATTTATTACGAGCAGACGTGATGCTTTCTTGTTAGTCAAGAGGATCTTAGTTTTTCAGGGAGGATCCGCATTATTTATTGGTGTTGTAATGGCTATTTTTTCTGGGCCACTCTCAACATTAATTTATGGCGATAAATATGAAATGGTGTCAACATTATTTGTAATATATTCTCCGATATATTTGTTGGTTTTAACAGCAACGGTTTTTGGTAATTATATTTTATTACCCTGTGGGTATAAAAAAGAATATACGATCATGCCAATTGTTTGTGTGATTATCCATTTGCCATTATGTTATTTCCTGGCTAAAACATATGGAGCAATAGGTGCCTCGCTATCGGTTGTTTTTGTTGAAATCATTGCTTTGTTTTTACTCTCTTTTGTTTTGTATAAAAAGGGATTGATGAGAGAGATAATCGGTAAAGTATGAAATTACTGTCTATAATTATTCCTGTGTATAATACAAGTATGTATTTGCATGCTTGCCTTGATTCAGTATTCAATCAATATGATGAGTCTCTTGAGGTGATTATTGTTAATGATGGCTCTACAGATAAATCTATTGATATTATAAATGAGTATGAAGAAAAATATCGGTTTGTAAATATCAATAAGGCTAATGGAGGGTTGTCTAGTGCAAGAAATAGTGGTTTATCAGTCGCTAGCGGTAAATATATTGCATTTTTAGATTCAGATGATATGTGGACTGATGGTATTTACGATGTCATCAAAGGGAAGCTATTAAGGCATAATCCAGATTGCTTATCATTTTCGTATATATCGGTTGATGCCGATGGCGATCCTATTTCAGCTCAGGAGGGAATAGGTAACATCTCAGCACAAGAAGACGATTTTATTTTAAATAATCCTATTAGTGTTTTTAAAAAGTCAGACTGGTTCGCCTGGCGTTTTATTTATAAAAAAACATTATTTTCCCATGTTTGCTTTGATGAAGGCCGTCGGTTTGAAGATCAACTGATTATCCCAATATTAATAGCGCGGTCAAAAAAAATAATTGATACTCGGGTGCCGATAATTAAATATAGGAAAAATAGTTCAGGGATAACCTCTAATTTAAGGTTGAGTGATCTAAATGATAGCGAGTTTGGTATCCTAAGATATATTCGGATATATTATCTTGCTAAGAGTAAGAAACAATGGGCAATATTATTATCGAACTTATATATTTCACATGTATCTAAATGTGCAAGGCTATATCATGAAGATGCTATTTTAGCTAAAGAGTCTTGCTTTTATATTAGTAGGATCATTCCATCGAGAGTTTTTGCTGCTGGAGAAATAAAACCTCTCTTATATTATGCTTTCAGGAAAACTCTCTTTGCCAGATTAACTAAGGCTGTAGAAAAAGAAGTTTTCAAAATAAATAAAACCAGTTAATGGGATAACTTGCTAATGGTCAACAACAACAATAAGAGATTTGTTTTTTTTCAGCTTATTATTTATGTATTAATGATTCCAGTTTTGTTTTTTCTGTTTTTTCAACACGATGGTAGTGAATTAAGGCTATTGGAGCTTGCTTTACCATTATTTATTATTTGTATATTTATATCGAACTTTGTTTGTAAGATATATATCAACTCAACTTATTGTTTGTTTTTGATTGCATTCTCATTGTTTATCTGTGGCAGGTTTTTTATTGCTTTCATTGGCGGCGATGTCAATGTATTTAGCATGAACTTCTTTGTTAATTATACGCTAAATGATTATGATGCAGTAACATTAACTTTATATATTTTTGTTTTTTTATGCTCTATGGATTTTGGCTACAAAATAGCGTTTTTTAGTAATTTATCGTTTAAACCTATCGCATTAGATGATCAATGGATGCGGCGCCTTTGCAATGTTGCACTCTTATTAAGCCCGTTATTTCTCATCGAACTCATGTCGACAGTTTTAGATGCTATTAGAGGTGGGTATTTAGCATCTAAACTCTGGCAGGATAAGGCATATAGTCTTCCATTAAGTAGTCTGGCCCAAACTATTTTTGCTATTGGATTTTCCTATGCGATAGTTGTTGGATATAGGAAAAAATGGTTTGTTGGGATATATATAACAACTATTATTTGCTCTACCGTTATTGGTGCCCGAGGGCCATTGTTAGTTAGCCTTCTTCTTTTGGTCTGGTTGATTGGGCGAAATGGTGCTAAAAATTTAGGCGTGCTTAGGTTTTTAACCATTTCATTAATCAGTGTAATTTTACTATCTGCCTTTATACAAATAATGTCATATCGAGGCAGTGGAAGTTTCTCTGATTTTTCATTAGTGAAATTTTTATCTACCTTCCTTTTTAATCAGGGTGTATCACTAATGGTGTTTGACCTATCAACTAAGGTTAGTAATTACCCAATATTAAGCTATTTTCAGACTATTTTCCCAGGGGCTAGTGCTATAACTTCTATCTTTATACCTGTTGAATATTATATGACAGGTTTTCAACACTATATGGCTAAGACGCTAGATGAAAGTCTGTTTGCTAGAGGGTTTGGATTAGATTGGACATTGATGAGTGATTTCTATGTTTTTGGTGGTAGAAATATTTTAGGTTTTTCACTCTTGGCTTTTAGCTTTGGACTTTTGCTTTCTACTTTACAAAATGCTTCTAAGAATCTATTTTGGCTTGTTTTATTGACTGCGATCTTTACGCGCCTAGTATTTTTACCAAGATCCTCGCTGGTTATAATATCGCCGTTCTGTTTTTATTTTTTATTTTTTGTTTTTTTAATGCCAAAGATTAAGCTTGGCATTAAAAAATAATCAGATGGAACTTTTTACTCTTATGCTTACAGTATTCACTCCAACATTTAATCGAGCAAAAACCCTACGTCGTTGCTATGAAAGTATTCTTCATCAAGGATATGATGATATAGAATGGATTATTGTTGATGATGGTTCAACTGATAATACAAAAGATATTGTGAGTGATTTCATTAAGGATGGGAAAATTCACATTAACTATATTTATCAAAATAACGCTGGGAAACAGTCAGCATGGAATAGAGCAATAAAAGAGGCGCGAGGGGAGTTTTTTATCGGTCTGGATTCTGATGATGAGTTAGTACCTTCTGCGCTGCTAAAGATAAAACCATATGTTAAATTGCTAGATGAAAGACAAGATTTAATAGGACTGCGTTGTCTGGCTATTCGAAAGTCAACGGGCAAGCCTGATAGTTTATTTCAGGTTGGCGGAGATGGTATTGCCAGTTGGTATGATGAATTCGCCAGTGGTATTTCTGGTGAAAGAATTGATGTGTTTAAAACCAAAATTATTTCGGAATTTCCATATCCAGTTGTTGATGGGGTAAAGTTTATTCCTGAAATTTGGTTCTATTCGGTTGTGTCAAAGGAATATAAATTCATATATTTAGATGAGCCTTTTAGTATTTTTCATGATCAGACGGTGGTAGGCCGTCTTAGCAAAAGCTCTTTTTCTATGAATGCTCGAGGCCATTTTATTTCAAGATCTGCGATGTTAAAATATATCCCTATAAGATGCTTTATAAAAAATCCGATAGGTTTTATAAAAACGGTTGTCCGATATTTTCAGGCTATTTTATACTGTATCTTAAAGAGATGTAAAATATGAGGAATATATGCTTTTTTGTTGGGGATATTAGTCGATCAGGTGGCACTGAACGGGTGACTAGCGTCCTGGCAAATTTTTTGGCAGTAAATGGATACCAGGTATCTATCCTTAGTTTGCAGTGTGGTCAGAAGAGCTTTTTTCCTTTAAATAGTAATGTATCTGTTTGTAATATATTCGATAATGCCGGTCGAGGAATTACTCGCTTGCCTTTGGTTATTTTATTTTTGCGTTCTTTTGTAAAGAAAAAAAATATAGATGTATTTATAAATGTTGAGTCTATGCTTTCCATTTATTCTATTCCTGCTTTTATATATTTACGTGTTAGAAATATTTGCTGGGAGCATTTTAATTATAAGATTGATCTTGGGAAGAAGGTTAGACGAGTTGCTAGGATATTAGCCGCCTGTTTTGCCGATGACATAATAACGTTGACGGAGAGAGATAAAAAATTCTGGCTTGATAAATGCTTCTGCAAAGCAAAAGTGAACAGAATCTATAACCCAGTACCATTCAGTCTTGCAAGCGATGTTGACATAAGAAAAAAGAAAATCATGTTGGCCGTTGGTCGACTAACTTATCAAAAAGGTTTTGATTTATTACTCAAGTCTTGGTCTATATTCTGTTTGAAACGACAAGATTGGATGTTGCGTATCGTCGGTAGCGGTGAGGATGAGGAAGAATTAAAAAAAACATGTGATTCATTAGGGGTTTCTAAATTTGTTGAGTTTTATTCAAACACAAATAATGTGATTGAACATTATTCAATTAGTGCATTTTATGTAATGACTTCTAGATTTGAAGGCTTCCCTATGGTCTTGTTAGAGGCGCAAGAAATGGGCTTGCCAATTATTGCATTTGACTGCGATACAGGACCTAGTGAAATTATTATTGAAAATAAAACCGGCTGGTTAATCGATAATAATGATGTTTCAGGATTTTCCGATAAAGTTGAATATGCTGCAAGTATCTATGATGATGATAAATTATATAATGAAATGGTAACTTGCTCCATTGATAATGCAAGGAAGTATCATTTGGATAATATTGGTAAAAAATGGATGAGACTGTTAAATGATTGAGCTCAATCAGAATAATGTTCATAGAATTTGTTTTGTTATCACAGGACTTGGTATGGGAGGGGCTGAAAAACAAGTTTGTGATTTGGCTGATAAACTCTCTTTGCGTGGAGTGAACGTTATTGTTATTAGTCTCGCCGATAGGGTGGTGGTGCAACCTTTATTGAAAGATGTAAGAGTCTATTCAATAAATATGAAAAAAAATATATTTGGTTTTATTCGTGCGCTATGGTGTGCTAGGAGGATAATTAAAGACTTTAACCCTCAGATTGTTCATAGTCATATGTACCATGCTAATTTATTCTCTCGTTTTCTTCGTATGCTTGACCCATCCTTTAAATTGATTTGTACCGCTCATAATACGAATGAGGGGGGGCGGTGGCGAATGTTGTCCTATCGTTTAACAGATTGGCTTGCTTCAATATCTACTAATGTCAGCCAAGAGGCTGTAACATCTTTTGAGCAGGCTAATGCAGTAAAAAAAGGGAGGATGATACTTATGTATAATGGAGTTAACACTGATAAATATAAATATTCGGAAAGTGAAAGAGTAAATAAAAGACGTGAGTTGTTTCTGTCTAATGATGACGTGTTAATACTTGCCGTAGGCCGACTGACTGAAGCTAAAAATTATAAAAACTTGCTGTCGGCTTTTTCAAAAATCAAATGTGAAGGCCGTTCCTTAGTGTTAGCTATTGCAGGTATTGGGGAGGATAAGGCGTCATTAGCACAATTAGCCATCGAATTAGGCATTGAGAGTAGTGTCCGTTGGCTCGGGTTAAGATATGATGTGGCAGAGTTGATGTCTGCAATGGACATATATGTAATGTCGTCTTCATGGGAGGGGATGCCTTTGGTTTTGTGTGAAGCGATGAGTTGCGGTGGTATCGTAGTCTCTACGGATTGTGGTGGGACAAAAGAAATTGTTGGTGATGCTGGGTTTCTTGTTCCAAAAGCTGATTCTACGCTTTTAGCTAATGCATTAAAATCAGCAATAGAGTTGACGCCAGAGCAGAGAGCAATAATTTCAGATAAGGCCAGAGATCGTATTTTAACACGGTATTCATTATGTGCAGTGTCCGATGAGTGGATGCAGTTATATAATAAGGTAGTATGATTGCACTCATAATGTTATGTTATTTTGATTCGGTGACCTATTCGTGAATATACTATTAATAACAAACACTGCTGCATCAATATTTAACTTTAGGCTGAGGTTGATTGAGCGGCTGATTCATGATGGGCATATTGTTTACTTATTGCTGCCAAAAACAGATGCATCTAGAATATCAGAACTTAATCAGTTGGGTATTCATGTTGTTTTTTATGAATTGAATCGTAGTAGCGTCAATCCATTTCAAGCAGTGGTGACCATATGCTCTATGATTAAAAAAATAAAAGAGATCAACCCTGATATTACGTTTTCTTTTTTTCCAAAACCTGTCATTTTTGGTACATTGGCTGCGCATTATGCCGGGGTAAAATGTAATTACTCGATGTTAGAAGGCTTAGGGTATTGTTTTACTCGACGGTTAGAAGCCGACTCGCTAAAGAAGAAAATATTAAGACACTCTCAGGTTTTATTGTATAAATTAGCATTGCCTCATTCTCGTTGTGTTATTTTCTTAAATGATGATGATAGGCGAGAAATTATTATTGATAATAATGTTAGAGTTAAATGTACCTATGTTATAGGCGGGATTGGTGTTGATTTGAATAAGTTTTCGTATCAACCTCTCCCTCGTGAAATTCGCTTTACAATGGTCTCTAGATTGTTAATCGATAAAGGTGTTAGAGAGTATATTAAGGCGGCAAATTATGTGCGTGAAATATACTCTAACGTAAAGTTCGATTTTGTGGGTGGAATCGATGATAATCTTGGTGGTGTAAGTAAAACAGAATTAAAAAGCTGGATTGATGAAGGCCATGTTAACTTTAGAGGTGTGTCAAATAATATACATGAGGTTTTGACAGAAACGAGTGTTTTTGTATTGCCGTCATATAGGGAAGGAGTTCCACGAAGTACTCAGGAGGCTATGGCTATTGGCCGTCCAATTATTACTACGAATGTGCCAGGCTGTAAAGAGACGGTAATAGATGGCGTTAATGGTTTCCTCGTTCCTCCATGGAATGCTCAGGCTTTGGCTGAAAAGATGATCTATTTTATAGAGAATCAGAGTGAAATTGAACGAATGGGAAAAGAAAGTCGTATTCTAGCAGAAAGAAAATTTGATGAAGATGTTTTCTGCGATAAGCTTATTAAGATACTTCTTGGTTAGGATTAATTCTAATGACTTCACTTAAAGCCGTTATCCCTGTCGCCGGACTGGGGATGAAGATGTTGCCAGCGACTAAGGCCATCCCGAAAGAGATGCTGCCCATCGTCGATAAGCCGTTGATTCAAAAAGTAGTACACGAATGTGTTCAGGCGGGGGTGAAAGAGATCATCCTGGTGACCCACTCCTCTAAGAATGCCATCGAGAACCACTTCGACACCTCCTTCGAGTTGGAGGCGCTGCTTGAGGCGCGCGTCAAGCGTCAGCTGTTGGATGAGGTGCGTTCCATCTGTCCGCCGGGGGTGACTATTAACAGCGTGCGTCAGCATAAGCCGCTGGGGCTGGGGCATGCCATCCTCTGCGCCCGTCCTCTGGTCGGGGAGCATCCCTTTATTGTCGCGCTGCCGGATATCTGGCTAGACACCAGCACCTTCGATCCCGCTAGCCAGAACCTGGCGGCGATGGTCAAGCGCTTCGAAGAGAGTGGCCGCAGTCAGGTCTTGGTGCAGCCGATGCCGCTAGAAGTGCTGCCGGAGTACTCGGTGATCAACTGTGCCGATGCGGTGTTGGAGCCGGGGCAGAGCGCCCGTATGACCTCGATTGTAGAAAAACCCGAGGACGCCGAGAAATACCAGTCTGACCTGTCCGCGGTCGGGCGCTATGTTTTGTCTGCTGCTATCTGGCCGATCTTGGCCGCCACCGGCTTTGGCGCCTGGGAGCGCATCCAGCTCTCCGATGCTATCGCAACCCTGCTGCAGCACCGTCCGGTTGAGGCCTATCGCCAGGTCGGGCGGTCCTATGACTGCGGTGAGAAATTGGGGTATGCTGAAGCCTTTGTCGCCGGTGGGTTGAGTCACTCTCAGCAGGGAGAGGCCTTTACCACCTGGCTGCGGGATTTGCAGACGCGAATTGATTGATTCAGGGTATTTAGCATGGCAATTTTAGTGACCGGCGGCGCCGGTTATATCGGTTCTCATACGGTGCTGGCGCTGCTGTCCCGCGGGGATGAAGTGGTGGTACTGGATAACTTTGTTAACGCCTCTGCGCAGGCGTTGACGCGAGTGGCGCAGATTTGCGATCGGCAGCCTCACGTGTACCGCGGCGATGTGCGCGATCGGACGATTTTGCAGCAAATTTTTGCCCAGCACGTTATTAGCGATGTGATCCACTTCGCCGGTCTCAAGGCCGTGGGGGAATCGGTAGAAAAACCGCTGGAGTACTACGATAATAATGTTAGCGGTACGCTGGTACTGCTAGAGGAGATGCGTCGAGCCGGCGTGCAGGGCTTTATTTTTAGCTCTTCTGCGACGGTGTATGGCGATCCCGAGTCAGTGCCGTTGACGGAGAACAGCCGTACCGGCGGGACGACCAATCCCTATGGCACCTCCAAGCTGATGGTTGAGCAGATCCTACAGGACGTATCCCGCGCTAGACCTGAGATGCGTATTACCGCGTTGCGCTACTTCAACCCGGTAGGGGCTCATCCGTCGGGGCTTATCGGCGAAGATCCTAACGGCATCCCTAATAACCTGATCCCCTATGTTGCGCAGGTGGCAGTAGGGAAACTGGCCTGCCTGTCCATCTTTGGTAATGATTATCCTACCCACGACGGCACCGGAGTGCGTGACTATATTCACGTGATGGATCTGGCCACGGGTCACCTGGCCGCGCTCGATCGTCGCGATGAGGGGGCCAGCTACAAAGTGTATAACCTGGGAACCGGGGTAGGATATTCCGTTTTGGATATCGTTGCCGCATTTGAGAGGTGCTCTGGGGTTACTATACCTTATCGCTTTGCGCCGCGTCGCGCCGGTGATATTGCCGAATGCTGGTCCGATCCAGCGCTGGCGGCGCGGGAGCTCGGCTGGCGCGCGCAGTACGATCTGGATCTGATGATGCGTGACACCTGGCGCTGGCAGCAGAGCAACCCGAATGGGTATCAAGATTAATTTTATTAACACAAAGGCATGTGATGAAGATTGCGATTAGCGGTACGGGCTACGTCGGCCTGTCCAACGGAATTTTGCTGGCTCAGCATCATGAGGTCGTCGCCCTGGATATCGTGGCGGAAAAGGTCGAGATGCTTAACCGGCGTCAGTCACCGATCGTGGATAAGGAGATCCAAGAGTACCTCACTCACCGGTCCCTGAACTTCCGTGCGACGCTGGACAAGGAAGAGGCGTACCGCGGCGCAGATTTTGTCATCATTGCGACGCCGACCGACTATGATCCCAAGAGCAACTACTTTAACACCGCCAGCGTAGAGGCGGTGATCTGTGATGTGCTGGCGATCAATCCGGCGGCGGTGATGATCATCAAGTCGACCATTCCCGTCGGATTCACTCAGCAGCTGCGTGAGCGCCTGGGGATCGATAACCTGATCTTTTCGCCGGAGTTTCTGCGCGAGGGGCGGGCTCTGTATGACAACCTGCACCCGTCGCGTATCGTGGTCGGTGAGCGCTCCGCGCGCGCGGAGCGCTTTGCTGCGCTGCTGCAGGAGGGGGCGATTAAGCAGAATATCCCGACCCTGCTGACTGATTCGACGGAGGCAGAGGCGATCAAGCTGTTTGCCAACACTTACCTGGCGATGCGGGTCGCCTATTTTAACGAGCTGGATAGCTATGCTGAGGCGCTGGGGCTCAACAGCCGTCAGATTATTGAGGGGGTTAGCCTCGATCCGCGTATCGGCAACCACTATAACAATCCTTCGTTTGGCTACGGCGGCTACTGTCTGCCGAAGGATACCAAGCAGCTCTTGGCCAACTACTCCTCGGTGCCCAATAATCTGATCCAGGCGATTGTTGAGGCCAACCGTACGCGTAAAGACTTTATCGCCGACTCGATTATTGCGCGTAATCCGCAGGTGGTGGGCGTGTACCGGCTGATCATGAAGAGCGGTTCGGATAACTTCCGCGCCTCCTCGATTCAGGGGATCATGAAGCGTATCAAGGCCAAGGGGATTAAAGTGGTGATCTTTGAGCCAGTGATGAAAGAGGATAGCTTCTTCCACTCCGAGGTGATCCGTGACCTGGAGCAGTTCAAGGCGATGTCGGATGTGATCATCTCGAACCGCATGGCGCCGGAGCTGGATGATGTGGCGGACAAGGTCTACACCCGCGATATCTTTGGCAATGACTAACCATTACCGGCAAATTTTGTAAGACAATATTGGCTGGCGAGGTTAGCATAATGTCCATTGGATCGTACTGACTAACACCTGCCTCCAACGCGCGCCCTAGGGCGTGCGTGTCGTTTCAGCCGGGGGGAGATTTTTACAGGATAATTTATGCGTGTTTTAGTAACTGGCTGCGCCGGCTTTATCGGTGCCAATCTCTGTGGCCGTCTGCTGGCGGCAGGGCATCAGGTCGAGGGCATCGACAACCTGAACGACTATTACGATGTGTCGCTCAAGCAGGCGCGTTTAGCGCCGCTTCAGGCCGATGCTAACTTCACCTACCATCCGATCGATATCGCCGACAGCGCGGCCATGGCGGCGCTGTTTAGTGCCGCTCACTTTGATCGTGTGGTTCACCTGGCAGCGCAGGCGGGGGTTCGTTACTCGCTGACTAACCCGCTGAGCTATGCCCAGAGTAACCTGCTGGGACACGTCAACGTGCTGGAGGGCTGCCGTCATGGTAAGGTGGGTCACCTGGTCTACGCCTCTTCCAGCTCCGTGTATGGGCTGAACAACAAGGTCCCGTTTTCGACCGCCGATCGCGTCGACCACCCGATTTCCCTGTATGCCGCCACCAAGAAGTCCAATGAACTGATGGCGCACTCCTACTCTCATCTGTACGGACTGCCGACCACCGGTCTGCGCTTCTTCACGGTCTATGGGCCGTGGGGGCGCCCGGATATGGCGCTGTTCAAGTTCACCAAGAATATGCTGGAAGGCAAGCCTATCGACATCTACAACCATGGCGATATGCAGCGTGACTTTACCTATATCGACGATATCGTCGAAGGGGTGCTGCGTATTATGGAGGTTGTGCCGCAGCCGAACGCCGACTGGCGGGTCGAGCAGGGGGCACCAGCCGCCAGCTCCGCGCCATACCGTATCTATAATATCGGTCACGGTAGCCCGGTACGCCTGATGGACTACATCACGGCGCTGGAGGAGGCTCTGGGGATCGAGGCGTTGAAGCACTTTATGCCGATGCAGCCGGGGGATGTTTACCAGACCTATGCTGATACCGAGGATCTGTTCGCGGTGACCGGCTATCGCCCGCAGATGGGGGTGAAGGCGGGGGTACAGGCTTTCGTAAATTGGTATCGTGACTATTATAACGCTTAAAACAGTTCACTTTTACAACAAAGTTTGTTACGTTTTAACCGTAGCTATGATAAATAGCTACGGTTTTTTTATATTTTCTTGTTTTAACATTAATATGTGAGATTTCTCTGTGGATCTGTATATTTGTTTGACACCACTCCAAACGCTGATTGCGGAAAAAATAAAGCAAAAAAAAGATGCTGATGCACAGCTATTTTATTTTTTCGCTAAAGATAATGAGGTGAATCGAAAATATTATGCTGACTTAGGTAAGCATATGGTAGAATCCCGGGCTTTCTTTGCACCGTTGAAAGTGAAAACCTTTATCGATATTTATCGATTTGTGAAAAACAAATCATTTGATACTATTTATTTTGCCAATATCGATCATCCATTTATACATTATGTTCTCTCCTATGGTAACTTTAAAAGAATAGAGACGTTTGATGATGGGACAGTCAATATAAGCTATAACGGAAGATATTATAATGATGTGGCGCAGAAACGATGGAAGTTAGTCGTTCATACGCTATTAAGACGGAAGTTTGATAAGCATAGGATCTTGAATGAATCATGCTTGCATCATACGATCTATAAAGATCGCAAGAATATTATTCAAAATACCCAGTTGGTAAATTTGTTTAATATAGATGATAGTAATCATATTGTTAGCAATGGCGAAGTATCACTCTTTCTTGGTGGAATATATAGCGAGATGCTTAGCGGAAAAAATTATGTCGCTAAGCTAGAAAAAAGCATTCTTGAATTTTTAGAAAAAAATAATAACACTTATTATATCCCACACCCTAGAGAGCGTGTGATGTTATTTAATGGTTTTTTTCTGCCGAGTGAATATGACAATATCATCGCAGAGCATGTCATTATTTTGTTATGTAAAAAATACGCAAAGATCAATGTGTATGGAATGGCGAGTAGTGTACAGTTTAATATGTTCGATATGCCAAAGGTGAATTGTATTGCCGTGAAAGCAAAACATATCGATGCCGTTACCTCTGAAAATATAGCAAAGTTGATGGCAATGGGATCTCCATGCATCGAGATTTAGTGCAATAAAAAGGATTATGGCATGCGAAAATTGATAATTATAGGTGCCGGCGGGTTTTCTAAATCTATTATTAGTAGTATCGATGTTAATCAGCTTGAATTGATTGGGTTTATCGATACGTATAAGCAAGGCGTTCATCAAGGATATCCAATTCTGGCTAATGCAATCGAAAAAATAGATAATTTTAACGATTATGTTTATTTTATCGGTATCGGAGAGCCAAAGCATCGTTGGTGGTTTTACCAACGATTAATGTCCAAGGGATTATCGTTGGTCAATATAATTGACTCATCAGCATTGATTGATCCCAATGTTACATTAGGCAATGGAATATATATTGGTAAAATGTGTATAGTCAATAGTGACACGATAATACATGATGCCGTTGTGATCAATACTAGAGCTTTAGTTGAGCATGGAAACACTCTTGGGTGTTGCTCTAATATATCAACCAATGCTGTTCTTAATGGTGACGTTCAGGTTGGCCAGAGAACATTTGTCGGGAGTTGTAGCGTGATTAATGGACAGCTAACTATTGGCAATGGCTCAATCATTGGTTCAGGCTCCGTAGTGATTAGAGATATTCCAGATAATGTTGTAGTTGCGGGCTCCCCGACGCGTTTAATCAGAGAGAATTATGATGAATAAAGTGTATATCGTTGCTGAAATTGGCTGTAACCATAATGGCGATCCTCTACTAGCTAAAAAAATGGTTGAGCAGGCAAAAGCCGCTGGGGTGGATGCAGTTAAGTTTCAAACGTTTAAAGCGGATTTGCTGATTTCAAAGTATGCACCAAAGGCGGAGTATCAGATAAAGCAAACTGGCTGCGAAGAGTCTCAGCTTGAGATGACGCGTAAATTGGAGCTTGCCTATGATGATTTTATTGAACTGTCACAATATGCAAAAAATCTTGGTCTGGATGTTTTCTCTACGCCGTTTGATTTTGATTCAATCGATTTTCTTGCTTCATTAAAACAACGCGTATGGAAAATCCCATCTGGAGAGTTATTAAATCTTCCTTATCTTGAAAAAATAGCAAGACTAGATATTTCTGATAAGAAAATTATCATATCGACTGGAATGGCAACGCTAGATGAAATTAACATGGCACTGCATGTATTGCATAATAATGGTATTAAAGCAAGTGATATTACCATTCTACACTGTAATACAGAATATCCGACACCCTATTCTGATGTGAATCTTAATACATTATCTAGTTTTAAGAGTATTTTCAAAGAATATCAGATTGGATTCTCTGATCACTCTCCTGGATATTTTTCAGGGATTGCGGCTGTGCCTTATGGCATTTGTTTCATAGAGAAGCATTTTACTTTAAATAAAGACTTTCCCGGTCCAGATCATAAAGCATCGGTGACGCCAGATGAATTGCGACTCTTATGTCAGGGGATTCGGGCTATTGAATTAGCATTAGGCAGCTATGATAAAATTGTGACTAATTCTGAACGCAAGAATAAAATAGTTGCTCGAAAATCGATCGTTGCCAAACGGAATATAAAGCAAGGTGAGATTTTTACTTTAGAGAATATTACAACTAAGCGTCCAGGTAATGGAATTAGTCCTATGCATTGGTATCAGGTTTTAGGCAGCATTGCAGAGCGAGATTTTTGTGAAGATGAACTGATCTGTTGTTCTAACTTGAGCATGCAGGAGCTATAATATATATGAAAGTCGCCATTATTCCAGCTCGCTCAGGCTCAAAGGGATTGCACAATAAAAATATTCTAATGTTAATGGATAAGCCATTAATTGCGTATACTATTGAGGCTGCTATAAACTCTGGTGTGTTTGATAGAGTTATTGTTTCTACTGACTCAGATGAGTATAAAAGCATTGCAGAGTCATTTGGCGCAGAGGTTTTTATTAGAGATGCGGCGCTAGCCTCTGACTCAGCAACATCCTATATGGTGGTTGAGGATGTTTTGAGTAAAGTTAGTGATATACAGTATTTTGCGTTGCTGCAGCCAACATCTCCTTTTCGTACTGCGGAGCATATTAAGTCTGCTGCTGCTTTATTTTATTCATCGGAATATGGTTTTTTAGTCTCAATGGTACAAAGTGATAAACCATCTTCTCTTATTAAACCATTGGCGGAAGATCTGACTTTAAAACATTTTGATATTGATTTTAGCTTATATCGTCGGCAGGATAATAAAGAATACTTTCCAAATGGTGCTATATTTATGGCTAAGTCGGATGCTTATCTGAAGAGGCGGCATTTTTTTGGTAGTGATAGTATAGCTTTTATAATGAATAAAGAAGACTCTCTTGATATTGATGACCGATATGACTTTGAAGTCGCTATAAATATACAGATGCGGCGACGTAAAAAAGAAATTTTGCGAGAGAGTATCATAAAGAGAATCGCAGAAAAAAAAGATCTAATGTGTTTAAATAATTCGATAACATTGCTTGGACATTCCATTTTTGATTATTGGCTGGTTGATCATATTAATGGTGAGAAAGTAAATAACTTGGGTATTGCTGGAATTAATACTCGGGAGTATATTGATCTTATTTTAGATAGGTCTTTAATAAAAAACATTGGTGATATTGCTATTATCATGTTGGGTACGAATGATATGGTGCTCAATGACTGGAATATTACATTTTCTGCTGAATGGGTCAGGGAGTTTATTGATAAAATTAGAATAATAAAAAGTGATGTGGCTATTTATTTTATTGCAGTACCACCAGTGAGGGGGCGAGTTGATCGAAATAATGACATTATAACTCAATTGAATATGGTCTTAAGGAGGGTTTGCGTGGATAAATCTATTCATTGGATCGAGCTTTCAAGCGACTTTTATGATGAATATGGGAACTTACCTGCATCATATACCCATGATGGATTACATTTTTCACCATTGGCCTATTCTAAACTGAAAGAAAACATTGAGGCTGTATTGTCATGAAGCATTTACTATGTGTTACCGGTTCACGCGCTGAATATGGAATTTTACGCCGATTATTAATATTGCTATCTCGTACGGAGGGGGTCAAATTAAGCATCATCGCGACAGGCATGCATTGCGACCCTAAATATGGGAGCACATATCAAAATATCGCGAGTGATGGACTTGATTTAAGTAAAGTTATAGATATTAATTTAGACTCATCAAGCAATGAAAAAATAATAAATTCAATGTCGCTTTGTCAAAATGCGTTTGCCTCAATTTTCGCTAATCAAGATTATGATGCAGTCATGATCTTAGGTGATCGTTATGAGATTTTTTCTGTTGCCACTGCGGCAGCTATGAATAATATTCCCCTAATTCATCTTCACGGTGGCGAGAAAACGTTAGGGAATTATGATGAATTTATTCGACATGCAATCACTAAAATGAGTAGTCTTCATCTTGTTTCGACAGAAGAATACCGCAAGCGAGTCATTCAATTAGGAGAGCATCCTAGCTCAGTTATTAATATCGGTGCATTAGGGGCTGAAAATTGTCTTAGCCTCACATTGCCTGATAAACAGGAATTGGAGTCTCGTTTCGGTTCTTTGGTTAAGCCGTATTTTGTGGTGGTGTTCCACCCGGAAACGCTGACTAAAGTCTCATTGACGGAGCAAACATTAGCCTTGATTGCGGCGTTAACAGTATTTTCTGAAGAGTATGATTTTATATTTATTGGCTCTAATGCCGATACCGGATCGGAAAAGATTATTGATATTATTAAGTCATTCTGTTTACGTAGTGCATCTCGCTATATGATCTCAGTGAGTTCTGAAGAGTATTTGGCCTTATTGAAATATTCTTGTGGCTTGATAGGAAATTCCTCTTCAGGAATTATCGAGGCACCTTCGTTAAATATTTCAACAATTAATATTGGGGATCGGCAAAAGGGGCGGGTTCATGGTGAGAGCGTGATTGATGCTGCCTGTACAAAAGCTGCAATCATCGCGGCGATTGAGCTAAGTCAATCGGTTAGTTTTCATCAAAAAATAACCGGAATCAATAATCCTTATTATAAAAAAGATTCGTTAAAAAATGCAAGAGATGCTATTGTCCGTTTTTTATACTCAGAAAAAGATGCGGATTATAAGGATTTTTATGATGTCGATTTTAATATATAATTATTTGTTTTTCTCTTTTCTTAGGAGGGGGTGTGAATTTACTTAAAGGAATTGGTGTGTATCTTACATCGAATATATTAAATGCACTGATCCCGTTTTTACTCTTGCCAATATTAACCCGCAATCTATCGGTTGCAGACTATGGGCAGGTTGTGATGTTTCAGACATTTCTATCAGCAATTTCAGCAATCGTTGGATTAAATACAATAGGTGCAGCAAATCGTAAGTACTATGATGGGAATGTCGATCAGTTAGTCCTGATGAGGTTTAATGGAAGCTGCTTTCAGATCCTGTTGGTTAGCTTTTTGCTTCTTTCTCTTGTTGGAATATTGTTTAAAGCACAGTTGGCGAAATTATTATCAATACCCGATGGGTGGGTATTGTATGCGGTACTGGGCGCTTCATTTTTATTTATAACAAATATGAGGTTAGGCCAGTGGCAGATTAGAAATAAAGCGAAGCTATTTGGTTTGTTACAAGTCGGTAGTGGCATTATAAATATGCTGCTGTCAGTTATTTTTGTGGTTTTTCTTCAGCAAAGCGGAGAAGGGCGCATAGATGCTATTGTAATCAGTTCGGCCTTAAGTGCTGTATTAAGCATGGCTCTTCTCTATCGTGATAAATTAATTGATGCCTTCTCCTTTCGATTGAAGTATCTAAAGGAAGCATTGCTTTTTGGGGTGCCTCTCCTGCCTCATGCATTGGGCATGTTGCTGCTAACTATGAGTGATAGGTTTATTATTAATCATAAGCTTGGTGTTGCTGATGTCGGAATCTATATGGTTGCTCTTCAGCTAAGTTCCGCATTAGCCGTCATATTCGATGCAATCAACAAAGCGTTTGTTCCATGGTTATTTGATAGATTGAAAAATGAGTGTTTTTTCGAAAAACTAAAGATCGTGAAAGTTACATATTGTTATATGCTGTCTTTGCTTTTCATTGCGTTATTGGCGTTCTTTATTGCTCCATATATTGTTGTAATGATTGCTGGTGATAAGTATATTGAGGCAGGTAGGATTATTGGATGGGTCTGCCTTGGACAGATTTTTTCTGGTATGTATCTTATGGTTACTAACTATATTTTTTATGCCAAAAAAACGCAGTATCTGTCACTGACGACAATTATCTCTGGTATGCTGGGCGTGGCTCTATTATTTATCGGTGTGACATATTTCTCTTTGCTTGGGGCTGCGGTGGCTTTTGCACTCGCGAAATGTATCCATTTCGTATTTACATTCTATATCTCTAATAAGGTCTATCCTATGCCTTGGGGGTTAAGAAATGATTCTGAAAGTTGAGCAACCAGTTGTTGATTTCTCTTTGATGGATGGTAATCAGCGGGAGAAAGGGTTAAGTGGATTTATTCGGGCTAGGAATGAGGGAGAGTATATTTATGCTGTTATTGAGTCATGGTTAGATTTGGTTGATGAAATAGTTATTGTTTTTAATGACTGTACTGATAATACTGCGTCTGAAATATCCCGAGCAATTTTAGCCTTTGGCGATAGAGTTCGCGCTTATCATTATATTCCGAAAGTATACCCCCAAGGCTCTAAAGAGCATATATCCTTACCGCCGGACAGTGTTAATAGCTTAGTCAATTATTATAATTATGCATTATCAATGACGACGAGAAAATATGCTGTAAAGATTGATGGTGATATTATATTTGATCCATCGGCTAGTTTCTCAATAAAAAAATATCTAGATGATGAATGTGATAATAAGTATTTTAGTTTGCATGGTGTTAACTTAATTGATAATAAAGGAGGGGTGTTCTTGCCTTCTAATAGTACTTTCTGTGGCATGAATAATGACTTGTGTATTTTTCCCGTCTCGCCAAAAAATATATTTTTGCATAGTCCTGCCTTTGAAGTTATGGATTTAAGTAATATGAAGAAGTATGGTGGATGTTTTGCTTTTTACCATATGAAGTTTATGAAGCAGGATATGGGGATAGGCAATTATTTGCTAATAGATAATCCTAATAGTCGATATGTTAAAATAAGCAAGGATTTTATTATTGGTTTAAAATTTCTAAAATTGCGGGATGTGTTCTCTCGATATAATATCAAACTTAGAGAACCTGCTGAGTTAAGTATTGTGGTTATGAGTTGTCGAGATTATAAAGTAGAATATATCAACAAATTAAGTGAGTTAGGCATAACTATATCATTATATGATTTGATATCAGGTGATGCTGCCAACTTACTGATTTAGTGTATGATGGTGTTTTTGAGGTGCTCCAGTGGCTTCTGTTTCTATCAGCTGTCCCTCCTGTTCAGCTACTGACGGGGTGGTGCGTAACGGCAAAAGCACCGCCGGACATCAGCGCTATCTCTGCTCTCACTGCCGTAAAACATGGCAACTGCAGTTCACTTACACCGCTTCTCAACCCGGTACGCACCAGAAAATCATTGATATGGCCATGAATGGCGTTGGATGCCGGGCAACCGCCCGCATTATGGGCGTTGGCCTCAACACGATTTTCCGCCATTTAAAAAACTCAGGCCGCAGTCGGTAACCTCGCGCATACAGCCGGGCAGTGACGTCATCGTCTGCGCGGAAATGGACGAACAGTGGGGATACGTCGGGGCTAAATCGCGCCAGCGCTGGCTGTTTTACGCGTATGACAGGCTCCGGAAGACGGTTGTTGCGCACGTATTCGGTGAACGCACTATGGCGACGCTGGGGCGTCTTATGAGCCTGCTGTCACCCTTTGACGTGGTGATATGGATGACGGATGGCTGGCCGCTGTATGAATCCCGCCTGAAGGGAAAGCTGCACGTAATCAGCAAGCGATATACGCAGCGAATTGAGCGGCATAACCTGAATCTGAGGCAGCACCTGGCACGGCTGGGACGGAAGTCGCTGTCGTTCTCAAAATCGGTGGAGCTGCATGACAAAGTCATCGGGCATTATCTGAACATAAAACACTATCAATAAGTTGGAGTCATTACCTGATATCATGCCGTTTTACTCGTATTAAGATGAAAATACTCCAACCAATAAGGTTTTTATTGAAACCTATTGTTAGGTTTATTAAAAAATAAAAGGCTACACAATCCGTGCCATTCATCGGCCGATGGCAGCAATCGATACCCCTGACGTGCAAAGATGAGTTAACATATTACCTACAATTATGCTGCGCAGGTGGCGCAGCCGGTATGTGTTACACAGGAGTTTGTCATGTCCAAACAACAGATCGGTGTAGTGGGAATGGCGGTGATGGGGCGTAACCTGGCGCTGAACATCGAAAGCCGCGGTTATACGGTGTCGATTTTTAACCGTTCACCCGAGAAAACCGATGAGGTGATGGCTCAGAATCCGGGGCGGAAGCTGGTGCCATACCATTCCGTGCAGGCGTTTGTGGCCTCGCTGGAGACGCCGCGCCGTATTCTGCTGATGGTGAAGGCGGGTGAGGGGACAGACAAGACCATCGCCTCTCTGACGCCCTATCTGGAGCCGGGGGATATTCTGATCGACGGTGGGAATACCTTCTTCCAGGATACCATTCGCCGCAACCGTGAGCTATCGGCGCAGGGCTTTAACTTTATCGGTACCGGGGTCTCCGGCGGTGAAGAGGGGGCGCTGAAGGGGCCCTCTATTATGCCCGGCGGACAGAAGGCGGCCTATGAGCTGGTCGCGCCGATCTTGACGAAGATCGCTGCCGTTGCCGAAGACGGTGAGGTCTGCGTGACCTATATCGGGCCGGACGGTGCCGGGCACTATGTGAAGATGGTGCACAACGGCATTGAATACGGCGACATGCAGCTGATCGCTGAGGCCTACTCCCTGCTGAAGCACGCCGTCGGGATGCGCAACGACGAGCTGGCCGCCACCTTTGCCGAATGGAATCAGGGTGAGCTGAGCAGCTATCTGATCGAGATCACCGCCGATATCTTCGCCAAGAAAGATGACGAAGGGAATGACCTGGTCGACGTGATCCTGGACGAGGCGGCGAATAAAGGCACCGGCAAGTGGACCAGCCAGAGCGCGCTGGATCTGGGGATCCCGCTGACGCTGATCACTGAATCCGTCTTTGCCCGCTACCTCTCCTCGCTAAAGGCGCAGCGCGTGGCGGCCTCTCGCGTGCTGAGTGGCCCGCAGGCGCAGGCGCTGCCGGCGGCTGAGCGTGCGGTCTTTGCCGAGAAGGTGCGTCGCGCCCTCTATCTGGGTAAGATTGTCTCCTATGCCCAGGGCTTCCAGCAGTTGAAGGCCGCCTCTGACGAATATGACTGGGCGCTGAACTTTGGCGAGATCGCGCGTATCTTCCGCGCCGGGTGCATTATCCGCGCCCAGTTCCTGCAGAAAATCACCGATGCCTATGCCGAAAATCCGGCGCTGGCCAACCTGTTGCTGGCACCGTACTTCAAGGCGATTGCGGATGAGTACCAACAGGCGCTGCGCGACGTCGTCTCCTACGCCGTACAGCAGGGGATCCCGGTACCGACCCTCTCCGCGGCGATCACCTATTACGATAGCTACCGCGCCGCGGTGCTGCCGGCCAACCTGATTCAGGCCCAGCGCGACTACTTTGGCGCCCACACCTACCAGCGCACCGATCGGGATGGGGTGTTCCATACCGAATGGCTGGCGGAGTAAGTCAGCGGTCATTCGTGACGCAATGATGCCAGTCCGGGCCTGTGCCCGGATTTTTTTATTTTGTGGAGAGATTGCGAAGTAACGCCGCATCTTGTTGCATAAAAACTCGGCAGTCATTCCATTTTCTTGTGATAATGGGCTGTTTTTGTGCGCCCGTCGATGGTACAAACAGCAGTAGAGCGATTAACGCCAGTCCATGGGCTGCCGGGTTTGGTTTTTTAACTTAAGCAAAGGTGTTGATATGGAAAATGCAAACAAGCCGACGTTCCAGAACGTACTGGAATTCGTGCGTACCTTCCGCCGCAAGAACAAGCTGCAGCGCGAAATCGCGGATGTTGAGAAGAAAATCCGCGATAACCAGAAGCGCGTTCTGCTGCTGGACAACCTGAGCGACTACATCAAGCCGGGCATGAGCGTTGAAGCGATTCAGGCAATCATTGCCGATATGCGCGGTAACTACGAGGATCGCGTGGATGAGTACATCATCAAGAACGCCGATCTGTCCAAAGAGCGCCGCGAGCTCTCCAAGCGGCTGAAGGCGCTGGGCGAAGGCGAGCATAAAGAAGAGAAGTAATCTGCCGTACGTAAGACAACGGCAACGGGCGGGATCCTGGGATCCCGCTTTTTTATGCCTTGCGGCCGGGGAATCCCACGGTAGCAAAAAGCCCGCGTAAGTTTCCTTACGCGGGCTTTTCTGAATTTGGCTCCTCTGACTGGACTCGAACCAGTGACATACGGATTAACAGTCCGCCGTTCTACCGACTGAACTACAGAGGAATTGTGACAACGGGGCGCATCATAGCGAAGGGGGCCGCCGCTGTAAAGGGGGAAACCGCCTTATCGATCTGTTCGGATGGAATTAAGGCAATATGTTGATTTTTTTGTCAATTTGTCGTGACAGGACGACTGCGGGAGGCTACACGACAAAAAGCCCGCGTAAGTTTCCTTACGCGGGCTTTTCTAAATTTGGCTCCTCTGACTGGACTCGAACCAGTGACATACGGATTAACAGTCCGCCGTTCTACCGACTGAACTACAGAGGAATTGTGACAACGAGGCGCATCATAGCGAAGGGGACCGCCGCTGTAAAGGGGGGATATCGCTACCCGCGTGCGTTTGACTACAATAAGAGCAATGCGCTGATTTATTTAGCGATTTATAGCAAAACTGCGTTAGAGGACGGTAGATGACGAAAAGCCCGCGTAAGTTTCCTTAAGCGGGCTTTTCTGAATTTGGCTCCTCTGACTGGACTCGAACCAGTGACATACGGATTAACAGTCCGCCGTTCTACCGACTGAACTACAGAGGAATCGTTACAACGAGACGCATCATAGCGAAGGGGGCGATGCCTGTAAAGTGGCAAATGCGGTTTAGCGATCGTTCGGATGGATTGACAGCAATATGCTGATTTTTTTGGCGAACTGTAGAGCGTGTGTGTTTAAAAAGGGCTAAATAGCAAAAATCCTGCTTAAGTTTCCTTAAGCAGGATTTTCTGAATTTGGCTCCTCTGACTGGACTCGAACCAGTGACATACGGATTAACAGTCCGCCGTTCTACCGACTGAACTACAGAGGAATTGCGACAACGGGGCGCATCATAGCGAAGGGATGCGCGGCTGTAAAGGCTGAAGATGTCGTCTACGGCTCGTTTGCCGATAATCACAGCAGTGCGTCGGCGTTGGAACAGCAGGCACGCTTGTCTGCCCGGGGCTACGCGGCCGTTAATGCAAAAGATCAGTTACCTTGACGTTGCTGAGTTTAACGTCTCTCTCCTCGCGTATATGGTAAAGCAACTTATTGATTAAAAATCGTAAATTACACTTCAGTCTATCAATATCTCTAGCGTGAGAATTAACCTCTCTAGTTTTTCCCACCAGAAGACAACGCTAGGGGCCGTGGTTGGTATATCAACGCGGCTTCCTTTCCCTATATTGATTTGGCCGTACTTTCTTTCGAATCAGGTCGTGTACAGCGATGGCTGCGAAGTTATTGCGTTAGGGATGCTGCATGGCATCAGAGAGGTGGTTATCGATGGAGAGTAAGCGGTTTTTTGTTCAGATTCGATACTACGTCTTTCCATTGATTATCAGGAAACGATAGCGCTACGATGACTATCATTTTAGAAAGCTATTTTAGATAACGATTCTGCTTGCTTCTGAGATGGTTTCGTTATCCGGTGATACCTAAATAAGGTGATTCGCTGATGAATAACTTTACCATTGAACCCCATCCGCTGTGAGCTCGGACAGATAAATAACTATAGGCATAACTAGTTATCGTTAATTAAGTATATTTTGATTTGATTATAAATTCATTAAGCAATGTTGTTGGGGTATTTTAAGTGAAATTAAACGTGTTTTGATTTTATTGAGTTGGTTTTACACAAAAGCACTAATAACAATCTTGAGCTAAACTCTGTACGTGGCGTAATGTACTCATCTGCATTCTATGCTATTTTTGTAAATCACGTTACGGGAGATAAGCATGGATAAGCGTATTGTTATTTGCTGCGATGGGACCGGTAATGAGCTAAACCGGACAATGTCAAACGTACTTAAATTTTATCGAATTCTAGAAAAAAACACGCAGCAACAGGTTCTCTATACGCCGGGAGTCGGTACGCTGGGGCTGGATAATCCTTGGCAACGGTTTAAACAGCAGTGTCGTCTATTATTAGGGCTGGGGACAGGGTATGGCCTGGATAACGATGTACTCAAGGCATATGATTTTTTGTGCCAGAACTGGCATGAGGGCGATAAAATATATCTGCTTGGGTTCAGCCGTGGTGCTTATACGGTACGTGTTCTGGCCGCGTTGATTGAAACTATTGGCATCATCGCGCCGGAGCAGAGTAATCTGGCCGAATACGGCCTGACGGCGTACAAAAAGGCCAGTGGCGACGGGGTTGCCACCGCTCCAGATGATGGGCTGGAGGATGCGTGGCTCTTTGGCCGTATTGCGGGCGGGCGGCCGGCGAGAATCGAATTTATCGGCGTGTGGGATACCGTATCTTCAGTGATAGTGCCTCACCGTGATTGTCTGCTACCGAAGATACAAACGCTTCGCTTCACTCGAACAAACAAGGCGGTGAAGTGTTTTCGGCAGGCTATTTCTATTGATGAGCGACGGCGTATGTTTCGTCTCAACCGATGGATAGACCCGCAACCCTACCGTCCTATTCCTTATCGGAAAGAGAGCGAAATAGCCCAGGATATTCAGCAGGTCTGGTTTGCAGGCGTTCACGCTGATGTTGGCGGAGGATATCCTGAAAGTGAAAGTGGACTCTCCAAATATCCTCTCATCTGGATGTTGGAAGAGGCGCAAAAGGCTGGCCTAACCTACGATGAAGAGACGCGTCGCACGATCAGCATGGGAGGAAAAATGCGTCTCGGCGGTGAAATATTTGTCCCCCCGGATGCGACCGGAATACTTCACCGTTCCTTGAAGGGGCTGTGGTGGATCCTTGAGTTCATCCCCAAAAATAAACGCTGGCGCGAGTGGCGTACTTCACGGCCCGCGTTTCTGGGGCGTTATTTGCCGCTGGGCGAACCACGTGCTATTCCCGCGGGTTCGTTGATACACGCTTCGGTGCGGGAGCGCATGGCGAAGGATCCGCTCTACCGCCCGATAAACCTTCACGACGCTTACCCGTTTACCGATGACATTGGCTCAGAACCGTAATGTGAGGAGAATACCTACGCGGTGAATTGACGGACGACATGCTCCGTCTTTTAAGCAAGCTGGGGAAGGTGGGGGTGGCCCTGATGGTAAGAGATGCCCAGGGGAAACGGCCCGCGTATCGCCCTGACTCAAAATTCTTCTCTATGTAGAAACAGGCTTACAGCATGATAAACGACTCTCTGAGCGGCAGCCGTATCGATGAAAGCGTCACGCTTCTGCACCGAGATAGGTTGTCTTTACTCTGTCGTCACCGCGTGGAGGACTGCTGTGCTGAAAGTCTGTCGTAAGCGAGGCGCCCCCCTTGTATCGCTTTCTATGCGTGGCGCTAGAGATAGGGCGGAATTTTCTCCTTAGCGCTGAAACAGTTGTATCAGCGAGAAAAGAAGGCGTTTCACCCTGACGAGCCGGGCAGCCGATCTTGGCCTTAACGAGCATTTCTTCAAATAAGCGCGCTCTGTGTCAACGACGGGTAAAAAGTGATCCACTTACATCTCCACCGACGGTCTAATATTGATCCACCGTTTTACTCAGGATTAGCTTCAGCGATAACCCCGGCCTTTCGTTTCTGTTTCAGTCGATAACTCTCTCCTTTTATTTGAACAACGTGTGAGTGGTGTAAGATCCGGTCCAGCATCGCGGATGTTAGCGCCGCATCACCGGCGAACGTCTGATCCCACTGCCCGAACGGCAGGTTGGAGGTCAGGATCATCGCGCTCTTTTCATAACGTTTGGCGATGACCTGGAAGAACAGCTTGGCTTCTTCCTGGCTGAACGGCAGGTAGCCTATTTCATCGATGATGAGCAGCTTTGGTGCCATCACGCCACGGTGAAGCGTTGTTTTATAGCGCCCCTGGCGTTGTGCCGTGGACAGCTGAAGCAAGAGATCCGCCGCCGTAGTGAAGCGAACCTTGATACCCGCCCGTACCGCTTCGTAGCCCATTGCTATTGCCAGATGCGTTTTCCCCACGCCGGATGGCCCCAGCAACACGATGTTTTCGTTGCGCTCTATGAAGCTCAGTGAACGCAGCGACTGGATCTGCTTCTGCGGCGCACCGGTGGCGAAGGTAAAGTCGTATTCTTCGAACGTTTTCACTGCCGGGAAGGCCGCCATCCGGGTATACATTGCCTGTTTACGCTGATGTCGGGCCAGTTTCTCTTCGTGAAGCAGATGCTCCAGGAAGTCCATGTAACTCCATTCCTGCTCCACTGCCTGCTGTGACAGGGCTGGCGCTGCGCTGATCAGACTGTCCAGTTGCAGCTGTTCGGCAAGCACCATCAGCCGTTGATGTTGCAGTTCCACCATCATGCGGCTCCTCTGCAGAACGTGTCATAGATGGATAGCGGGTGGTGCAGTGGCTGCCTGTCGAAGGTCACCAGGCTTTCGTCTACCTGCACGTCATACTGTTTTTTCTCCGTCGGTAGAGCCAGCATGGACTGCTGCTCTTCGATCCAGCGATCGCAGGGACGGGTCTGTATTGTTTCGTGCCTGCGCTGGTTAGCGACATCGTGCAACCAGCGCAGGCCGTAGCGGTTGGCTGTTTCAACATCGACGGTGATCCCCAACGGACGCAGGCGAGTCATTAGCGGGATGTAGAAGCTGTTGCGGGTGTACTGCACCATCCGCTCCACCTTGCCTTTAGTCTGTGCTCTGAAGGGGCGGCACAGCCGTGGAGAGAAGCCCATCTCTTTGCCGAACTGCCACAGTGAAGGGTTGAACCGGTGTTGCCCGGCCCGATAAGCATCGCGCTGTAGCACTACCGTTTTCATGTTGTCGTAGAGCACTTCACGCGGTACGCCACCGAAGAAGCTGAACGCATTACGGTGGCATTCTTCCAGGGTGTCGTAGCGCATATTGTCAGTGAACTCGATATACAGCATTCTGCTGAACCCCAGAACGGCAACGAACACATGAAGTGGTGATTTGCCATTACGCATGGTGCCCCAGTCAACCTGCATCTGTCGTCCTGGCTCTGTTTCGAAGCGCACGACAGGCTCCTGTTCCTGAGGAATGGCAAGTGAACGTATGAACTCTCTCAGGATGGTCATGCCACCACGATAACCCTGCTCCGTGATCTCGCGGGCGATGACCGTTGCAGGGATTTTATAAGGATGAGCATCGGCGATGCGTTGCCGAATATAGTCCCGGTATTCATCCAGGAGTGAAGCGGTTGCGGGACGCGGCGTATATTTTGGCGGCTCAGACTGCGCACGCAGATAACGCTTTACGGTGTTACGGGAGATACCCAGTTCCCTGGCGATCGCCCGACTGCTCATACCCTGCTTATGCAGGATTTTAATTTCCATAACTGTCTCAAAAGTGACCATAAGCTCTCCCGAATCAGGAGAGCAGATTAACCCCTGGATCTAATTTCAGGCGTCGGATATGGATCACTTTCGCACCGTTGGTAACACTCTGTACCAAGAGTCCTACGTAGCTTTACTTTCGGTACCACTATCTCGCCAAAATGCTTATTTCCCTCTGCGGAAAGCTGCGTTGGAAATAGCAGGTGCATTTGCTGCCAGAGTCGCGTGCGAGCGGAGGCCGAGAGTGGCTTGAAACAATCGAGTCATTGATATGCAAAAAGCCCGCATAAGTTTCCTTACGCGGGCTTTTCTAAATTTGGCTCCTCTGACTGGACTCGAACCAGTGACATACGGATTAACAGTCCGCCGTTCTACCGACTGAACTACAGAGGAATTGTGACAACGGGGCGCATCATAGCGAAGGGGGCCGCCGCTGTAAAGGGAATATCCCGGGGCGAGCGATCGTTTGGCGAATATAGCAGCGCCGCGCGGCGTAAGGGGCGCTTCTGGCGGGAAGCTCAAAAACGAAAAGCCCGCGCAAGGCGGGCTTTTCAGGAATCTGGCTCCTCTGACTGGACTCGAACCAGTGACATACGGATTAACAGTCCGCCGTTCTACCGACTGAACTACAGAGGAATCGTGACAACGGGGCGCATCATAGCGATCCCGTCGGAGCCTGTCAACAGCTAACCCCGGGCACGTGTTTCAAGCGGCGATTTTATCGCCGAACGCGGGGGTCAGGGGAGCAGAAGGCCGCTTTGGCGCAGGCGCTGCAGCGGATCCTGGCGGTAAAAGCCGACAAAGTGGCGGTAGACCGCAGGGAAGCGTTCGGCCAGCAGCTCCGGCGCGCTGAAGAAGTATTCGGAGAGGACGGCAAAGCACTCCGCCGGCTCGCTGGCGGCGTAGGCGTCCAGGCTGGCCCCCGCCTCGCCGAGTAGGTCGGCCTCTTCCTGAATCGCCTCCATGGCGGCGTGCAGCGCCTGCTCCCAGGCGGCGATCTCGCGCAGCGGGATCGGGGGGATCCCGTTAGCGATCCCGGCGCTGCGCATATCCAGCTTGTGCGCGGTTTCATGGATCACCAGGTTATAGCCGGAGCGATCGAAGGAGTCGCGGACGTCCAGCCAGTTGAGCACGATCGGCCCTTGGGCGCTGCACTGACCGGCCTGTACCGAGGGGCCACAGTGCACCAGGCCGATATCGTCCTCCCACTCTTCGTGCAGAACGTAGGGTTCGGGATACAGCAGGATTTCATGGAAGCCATCGAGCCATTCAATGCCCAGCGCCAGCACCGGCAGGGCAAACAGCAGGGCGATGCGCGCCTCCATCAGCGGGGTGACTCGGAGCTCCTGCAGCGGGACCAGGCGCTTCTGGCGGATCACCTGTCGCGCCAGGGCGATGAGCTGCCGCTGCTCGTCGTCGCTCAGCGCCGCCAGCAGCGGGATCGCGCAGGCCTCCGACCAGGGATAACTGTCCTGCTGGGCAGGGAGCTGTGTGCGCCAAGGCCACTTAATCATGACGGGTTCCGTTCCTCTCTTTACGGGCTGTAGGGGCCGTTCCAGTGTACCGGGATAGCCGCCGGTTGCCGGGGCGCGAATGGCCCGGTGCTCAGAGGCTGGCGGTGAGTGATACGCGTTGGGATATTATGCGTGACCTGTTGATATTAAAAAGGTTGTTCTGAGAGGATTGTGATATGTATCGCGCTGTTCAGCATAATGCCGCCCCGATGGACGGGGCGGCGTGGCGATCAGTTACGGCAGCGTTGCAGAATATCCAACTGTGGATTTGCCGCGCTGGTAGTGACATGCATCATAGAAAGCAGGGTAGGGAAGAGATTGTCATGGGAGAAGCTGCCGTCACGGGCGGCCTCCTGCAGACACTGCAGATTGATGCGATTGGCCTTGGCATAGCCGTCCGACAGCCACAGCGACATCGGGACATGGGTCTGCTCTGCCGGGGCGAACTGATAAGGGGTGCCGTGCAGATACAGCCCTTTCTCGCCCAGTGACTCACCGTGGTCGGAGACATAGTACAGCGCCACGTTGTACTGCTTCTCGTAGGTTTTCAGCCGCGCAATAAACTGATTCACTACGTAGTCGGTATACACCAGGGTATTGTCATAGGTGTTGACCAGCTGCTGCTGGGTGCAGTTTTCAATATCGCTGCGCTCGCAGTCGGGCATAAAGACGCGGAAGCGCGCGGGATAGCGCAGATAGTAGGTCGGGCCGTGGCTGCCGATCAGATGGAACACCAGCAGCTTGCTTTTGCCGTCGTCCGGGATCTTTTGCTGCAGGTTATTCAACATGACCTCGTCATAGCAGGTCTTGCCGTTGCACAGCGGATTATCGGCCTTGGTCGGCACCAGCTCGTTCGGCGTGCGATCGCATGCGCCTTTGCAGCCCTCGTCGTTATCACGCCAGAAGGTGGTGACGCCGGCCCGGTGCAGCACATCGATCACGCTGTCGCTGTTGCGCGCGATGTTGCCATCATAGTGCTCACGCGTCAGGTTGGAGAACATGCAGGGGACCGAAATCGCGGTCGCCGTGCCGCAAGAGGTGACATTGCGGAAGTAGATGAGCCCAGGCTGTTTGGCGCTGTAGGGGTTGGTTTCGCGCGCGTAGCCGCCCAGAGACTGGTTTTGGGCTCGGGCGGTTTCGCCCAGGATCACGAACACCAGCGTCGGCTTCTCGCCCGCCGGCTCAACCAGCTTCGCGTCTTCGCCCACCTTACGGAACGGCATTGGCGTCGTGAGGTAGCGGCGGTTGATATATTGTCCGGTGCTGTACAGGTAGCTGGCGGGCTGGATCTCCAGGTTCAGGCTGCGGTTGTTGCGCCCGACGGAGGCGTAATCCTGGTAGTACAGGCAGGCAACCAGCGCGATGACCAGCAGTGAGATCAGCATGGCCAACAGCCGGATCCCCAGTCGCAGCAGGACGTTATGGCCATAGATGATGCGAGTGCGCAGCAGCAGCTGGGCGGGCAGCACCCCGGCGAGCAGCACCCAGGCGATAACATAGATATTTAGGTAAGAGCCCGCCTCGGCGCTGTTGGTTTCAAAGATGTTTTCGATCATCGAGCGGTCGAAAATCACCTGATACTTGTACTGGGCGTAGCTGGCCAGCGCGGTGATCACCAGCAGCAGAATAAAAAAGGGCTTCAGGATCGGCCGGAAGCTGAACGGCATAAACACGCAGGTTAACGCCGCGAACAGCACCACCGGGATCGACAGGGCGAAGCCGAGGCGATACTCCCCCAGAGCGTGCAGGATGCGGTAAAAATGGAGCAGGATGGGAATATTGAGTATCAGCGTAAAATAACCGGCCAATAGCAGTATGACCGTCAGAAAGCTGGCGGAAAGACCTTTATGCGACAAAGAGGACTCCTGGCGTCTGGCAATGGCCCCGTGGGGCAAATTCAAAAATGGCCTAAGGCTAAGCAGAGAAACTTAAAATAGCCTTAAGCGTGGCGGCTTTTGCGCGGCCCGCCGCCTGGGGGCGCGGACTGCCGGGGCGATCGGCTAATAAAACCCGCTTCACGGCGTCTATTCTCGCCATCGCTTCATTTTTACTCTGGCATGCTATGCACTGCGTAATTTTAGGTATTGCAGTCGGGGACGCCGTGTCAGAAGAGAGCGATCTGGAAAAAACCGAAGACCCCACACCCCACCGAATAGAAAAGGCCCGGGAGAAGGGGCAGATCCCGCGTTCGCGTGAGCTGACCTCGATACTGATGCTGGCGACGGGGCTGGCTATCCTGCTGCTGGGCGGCGAGTATCTGGCGCGAGCGCTGGCGGTGATGATAGCCCAGGGGCTGCACTTCGACCACCTGCTGTTGAGTAACGATCGTCAGATGCTGATCCAGCTGGGCATGCTGCTACAGCAGGCGGTAGCGGCGCTGATGCCGGTGCTGCTCGGTCTGATGCTGGTCGGTTGGTGCGCGCCGATGCTGATCGGCGGATTTTTGTTCAGTCCCAGCTCCATCAAATGCGATTTGAATCGTTTAAACCCGCTCAGCGGGTTTAAACGCATGTTCTCCAGCCAGGTGTTGGCCGAGCTGTTGAAAGGGATCCTGAAGGCCACGCTGGTCGGCTGGGTGTGCGGATGGTTTCTGCTGCACTACTGGCCGCGGATGCTGCGCCTGATCACCGAGCCCACGCTGGATGCGATGGGCGATGCCCTGCATCTGGTGGGAATGTGCGGTCTGCTGGTGGTGCTGGGCCTGCTGCCGATGGTGGGGTTTGACGTGTTTTATCAGGTGTGGAGCAACCTGAGCAAGCTGCGTATGACTAAGCAGGAGATTAAGGATGAGTTCAAAGAACAAGAGGGGGACCCGCACGTTAAGGGGCGGATCCGCCAGCAGCAGCGCGCCGCGGCGCGCCGCCGCATGATGAGCGATGTCCCCAAGGCCGATGTGATCGTGACTAACCCGACCCACTACGCCGTGGCGCTGCAGTACCAGGAAAACAAGATGAGTGCGCCTAAGGTACTGGCCAAGGGCGCGGGGGAGATAGCCCAGCGTATTAAGGCGCTGGGGGCGGAGCATCGCATTCCCCAGCTAGAGGCGCCGCCGCTGGCGCGTGCGCTTTACCGTCACAGCGAAATTGGCCAGGCCATTCCCGCCACCCTGTACGCCGCCGTGGCCGAGGTGCTGGCCTGGGTATACCAACTCAAGCGTTGGCGGCTCGAAGGGGGGCAGGCCCCGAAAAAACCCGCAAACTTACCGGTGCCGCCCGCACTGGATTTTGGCGTTACTGACTCCGAAGAAGGAACACCGATAGATGGCTAATCTGGCCGCGCTACTGCGCCTACCCGGCAATATGAAAGACTCTCAATGGCAGGTTTTGGCCGGGCCTATCCTTATTTTGATGATCCTCTCCATGATGGTGCTGCCGCTGCCGCCCTTCGTGCTGGATTTACTGTTCACCTTTAACATCGCCCTGTCGATCATGGTGCTGTTGGTGGCCATGTTCACCCAGAAAACGCTGGAGTTTGCGGCTTTCCCGACCATCCTGCTGTTTTCGACGCTGCTGCGTCTGTCGCTCAACGTCGCTTCGACCCGCGTGATCCTGATGAACGGCTATACCGGCGGCGCGGCGGCGGGGCAGGTGATCGAAGCGTTCGGCCACTTTCTGGTGGGCGGCAACTTCGCCATCGGTATCGTCGTGTTTATTATCCTGGTGCTGATCAACTTTATGGTTATCACCAAGGGGGCCGGGCGTATCGCCGAGGTTGGCGCGCGCTTTGTGCTGGACGGGATGCCGGGTAAGCAGATGGCCATCGACGCCGATCTCAACGCCGGGCTTATCGGTGAAGAAGAGGCCAAGAAGCGCCGCTCTGAGGTCACCCAAGAGGCCGACTTCTATGGTTCGATGGACGGTGCCAGTAAGTTTGTGCGCGGCGATGCCATCGCCGGTCTGATGATCATGGCGCTGAACGTCATCGGCGGTCTGCTGATCGGCGTTATCCAGCACGGTATGCCGGTTAGCCAGGCGGCGGAAACCTATACCCTGCTGACCATCGGTGACGGTCTGGTCGCCCAGATCCCGGCGCTGGTGATCTCTACCGCGGCGGGCGTGATCGTGACCCGCGTCAGCACCGATCAGGACGTGGGCGAACAGATGGTGACCCAGCTGTTCAATAACCCGCGGGTGCTGATCTTAAGCGGCGCGGTGCTCGGACTGTTAGGGCTGGTGCCCGGCATGCCGAACCTGGTATTCCTGCTGTTTACCGCCGCGCTGCTGGGGACCGCCTGGTGGATGAGCAAGCGGGCGGCGAAGGCCGAGGTTCAGCAGGAGCAGATGCCGCTGCAGGAGAGCCAGCCGGTGATGGAGGCCAGTTGGGAGGACGTGCAGCTGGAGGACCCGCTCGGTCTGGAGGTGGGCTACCGCCTGATCCCGCTGGTGGATTTCCAGCAAAATGGCGAGCTGCTCGGACGTATCCGCAGTATTCGTAAGAAATTTGCCCAGACCATGGGCTTTCTGCCGCCGGTGGTTCATATCCGCGATAACCTGGAGCTGCAGCCCTCCGGCTACCGTATCCTGCTGAAGGGGATCGAGGCCGGGCGCGGTGAGGCGCACCCGGGGCGCTGGCTGGCGATCAACCCCGGCAGCGCCGCCGGAACCCTGGAAGGGCAGGTCACCACCGATCCGGCCTTCGGTCTGCCGGCGATCTGGATCGACAGCGCGCTGCGTGAGCAGGCACAGATCCAGGGCTACACCGTCGTCGAGGCCAGTACCGTGGTGGCGACCCACCTGAACCATATCATCAGCCAGCACGCCAGCGACCTGTTTGGTCGTCAGGAGGCGCAGCAACTGATGGATCGGGTCTCTCAGGAGATGCCGAAGCTGACGGAAGACTTTATCCCCGGCGTCGTGTCGCTGACGATCCTGCACAAGGTGCTGCAGAATCTGCTGGCCGAGAAGGTCTCGATCCGCGATATGCGTACCATTATTGAAACCCTGGCCGAACACGCGCCGATACAGAAAGATCCCTATGAGCTGACCGCGCTGGTGCGCGTGGCGCTGGGGCGTGCCATCAGCCAGCAGTGGTTCCCGGGCGAGGGTGAGATTCAGGTGATTGGGCTGGATACGCCGCTGGAGCGTCTGCTGCTGCAGGCTCTGCAGGGCGGCGGCGGACTGGAGCCGGGGCTGGCGGATCGCCTGCTGGATCAGGCCCGTCAGGCGCTGCAGCGCCAAGAGCTGCTCGGTGCACCGCCGGTGCTGCTGGTGAATCATGCCCTGCGGCCGCTGCTGGCGCGCTTCCTGCACCGCTCGCTGCCGCAGCTGGTAGTGTTGTCCAACCTGGAGATCAGCGACAACCGCCAGATCCGCATGACCTCGACGATCGGCGGCGTGGAGTAAGGAGCGTAATAAATGAAGCGACTACTCTGTCTGGCTATTTTGCTGGCGCCATGGGCGGTACAGGCCGGCGGCGGCAGTTGGTCTGCGGACGGTAATGGTCGGATCCTGAGTCAGAAGGGGATGGCCAGTAACCAGCCCCCGCTGGCGCCGCCGGCGGGGAGCGTACCGCCGGCGGCCGCGATTGATGACGTGGTGTGGCAGATAACCCTATTGAGCCCGGCGCCGAACGGGCTGACGCTACAGCTGTGCAGCGCGCGACGCTGCATGGCGCTGGATGGTCTGTCCGGTCGTTCTGCCGGATTAAACGGGGAAAGCGCCGCCGTGCCGCTGCGACTGGTGATGTGGGTGGCGGGAAAGGGGACGATTTACCCGCCGATCAACGTCGTCAGTCAGCAGGTTATCGTTAATTATCATTAATTTTATTATCGAACGAGCGCCGATAGGGGCGCCCGATACTCTGTCTGTGCCCTGTTCAGGGCACAGCCTGGCGTTGGCCAAAAGGGCCAGCGTTAAACACGCAGTTTACGGGCGTTGAACAGGCCGCTCTGGGTCTGTCCGTCGGGACCATACAGGGTTTGGCCGTGGCGGCTTTTCAGCGTACCCAGCGCCTGTTGATTATGGGATAAATGGCGGTTAAGCAGGTCACCGTTGTGCTGATTCATGTCATGCAGTTGGCGGGTCAGCGTCAGGATCGTTTGCCATAGAGCGGCCTGCTGCGGCTCGGCGTAGGGCGGCTGGGCTGCATCGTCGCGGCGGCGTTGATCGAGGTGGCGCAGATCGGCCAGCAGATTCTCTTTTTCCAGCGTCACCGTCTGTAGGCGCACCGCGTCTACCTGTCCGGCACACAGCAGCTGCTGCTCCTGGGCCAGGGTGGCGTTGAGGGCCTGCAGGTTTTCAACCATCTGCTGCAGGTGAACGAGTGTGTCTGCCATGGAGATTACTTATCCTTTAAATAGGCGAACGTATCCTGCAGTAAGGCATCGGCGATTTTGCCGGTATCCATCTTCAGTTCACCGCTGCGGATAGCCTGTTTCAGCGCCTCAACACGGGTGGTGTTGATGTCGCGGCTGTTGGGCTGCATCAGGCGTGCCTGTGCGTCGCTCAGCTTGACCTGGGTACCGACAACGCTCTCTTGGCTGGTCGCTATCTTGCGGGTCTGCTGCGCCGCATCCTGCGGCTCCCGGGCCTGAAGGTGGCTGATGGCACTCAGTGCGGAGGTACGATCTATGCTCATCGTTATGGTCTCTCTGGTTGACCTGTCCACCTGGCGTTGCGGGTGGTTATACGGTCTGTCTCTTCTTTAGCTATACCATCGGCAAATTAATCAATAACTTTAGAAAAATGTACCGATAATTTCGCCAATCGCTGAATCTGGCCGGCTCCCGCGCGCGTGCGGCGGGCTAGAGAACCAGCGTCAGGGTGCCAGGGCCGCTGGCCTTGCCGCTGATCACCTGACCGGAGGCGGTACGCGCTCGCACCACATCGGCCAGCGCGGCGTTGTTCATCGCGCGTCCCTCGCTGCTGACATTGAAGCCATCGCCCTGGGCCAGGATCTGCACCTGCTGTCCGGCGCGGATCACCCAGGTGCGCCGCAGCATGGTGGCGGCGATCGGCTGCCCGGCGCCGATGCTGCGTAGCATGGTGGCGCCGGACAGCCGCGCAATATCCAGAATTGTACCGGGAGGTAGGCTGTCGAGTCGACCCCGGGTCAGACGCAGCTGCGCCGGCGTCAGGTTTTGCCCGCGCGACAGCGCGTGGATGGCGACGGGATAGCTGCCCGTTACCTGTACCTCGGTTTGCAGGTAGCGTTTCTCCTGCGGACACTGTACCAGCACGCTAAGGCGACCCCAGCGGCGGGGCGATGAAAGCTGGCTGACCCGCGGCTGCAGGCAGTTGGGCCACTGATCGGGCGCCGATAGAATATTGACCTTCACCTGGTAGTCGCTGCCGGGAAACTGCTGCTGAAAATAGCCCTGCACCGCCTCTTGGAGCGGCGTCGCCGCCAGGCAGGCTGGCGGCGCCAGCCACAGCGCGGCGGTAAGGGGGGCCATCAGGCCAAACGTGGATCGCAGCATGGTGTTCTCCCGGTCAATAAACGGGCGTCGACAGGCGATGGCCTGCGTCCGCCGAATGCGGCTGTACTCTGGCACTGGGCAGCGCATCGGCGCCGCGGATAGTGTCGAGACGCGCCCTAGTTTACCCGCGCAGCGCAAAAGTAAAGGCGATAAATAGCGCGCCATTTACGCCTTATTCCCTCCATCGGCTTTACCGCACCGGTCCTATCCTATGCACTCCAAATTGTCATTGACACAGGGTGGGGGGAGCTTTTCCGCCATCCCAGCTAACCGATAGCGGAGACGGTATGCTCGATAAACTGGATGCCGCGTTTCGTTTCCAACAGGAGGCCCTGAACCTGCGTGCGCAGCGTCAGGAAATCCTTGCGGCGAACATCGCCAACGCGGATACCCCCGGCTACCAGGCCCGGGACATTGACTTTGCCTCGCAGCTGTCGCGGGTCCTTGAACAGGGGCGCCCTGACGGCAGCGGCATTGCGCTTTCACTCACCTCATCGCGCCATATTCCGGCGCAGACGCTGCAGCCGCCGTCGCTGGATCTGCTGTTCCGCGTACCGGATCAGCCGTCGCTGGATGGCAACACCGTCGATATGGATCGCGAACGTACGCAGTTTGCCGACAACAGCCTGCGTTATCAGACCGACCTCACCGTACTCAGCGGCCAGATCAAAAGCATGATGTCCGTGCTGCAACAGGGGTAATCCATGTCTCTTTTATCCATTTTTGATATTTCCGGTTCGGCGCTGACCGCGCAGTCCAAGCGTATGAACGTGGCGGCCAGTAACCTGGCCAACGCCGATAGCGTCACCGGTCCCGACGGCGAACCCTACCGCGCCAAGCAGGTGGTGTTTCAGGTTAAGCCGGGCGCCGGCGAAGAGATCGGCGGCGTACAGGTTTCTCAGGTGGTCGACGATCCGGCGCCGGATCGTCTGGTGTACCAGCCGGGCAACCCGCTGGCGGATGCCAAAGGCTATGTGCGCATGCCCAACGTGGATGTGGTGGGTGAGATGGTGAACTCGATCGCCGCATCACGTAGCTATCAGGCCAACGTTGAGGTGCTGAACACCACCAAGTCACTGATGATGAAAACCTTAACCCTTGGACAATAATCGCGGGAGGCGTGATGGCCATTTCGGTATCGCTTAACGATCCGGTAGATACCAGCTCACCGGTCAATGCCAGCAGTAAAAGCGGGCTGGTGGCGGATAACGGTCAGGACCTACAGAACAGCTTCCTGACTCTGCTGGTGGCGCAGCTGCGCAATCAGGATCCGACCAACCCGCTGCAGAACAACGAGCTGACCACTCAGCTGGCGCAGATCAGCACCGTCAGCGGTATTGAAAAACTGAATACCACCCTGGGCAGCATCTCCGGGCAGATCAACAGCAATCAGTCGATTCAGGCCTCTAGCCTGATCGGTCACGGCGTGATGATCCCGGGGAAAACCATCTTGACCGGCAAAGGGGAGGGCGATGAGAAAGTCAGCACCACCCCCTTTGGCTTTGAGCTGGAGAGCGGCGCCCAGAGCGTAGTGGTGACCATCAGCGACAATACCGGGAAAGTGGTCAAGCAGATTGATATGGGTAGCCATAACGCCGGGGTGTTTAGCTACACCTGGGACGGTAAGGGCGATGACGGCGTAGAGGTGCCCGACGGCGCGTATAACTTTAGCGTCAGCGCCACGAACCAGGGCCAGCAGGCGGTGGTACAGCCGCTGCATTTCGCCATGGTAAATGGGGTAACCCAAAGCAACAAAGGTGCGTTGCTGGAGCTGGGACTGGCCGGAACAGCCACACTGGCCGACGTACGCCAGATCTTATAATGGCGGCCGGGGTGCCGGCCTTTATCCGAACTCTAGATACAGGATTTTAAAATGGGATTTTCTCAGGCAATCAGCGGCATGAACGCCGCTTCCAGCCAGCTGGACGTCATCGGCAACAACATTGCCAACTCGCAGACCGTGGGCTTTAAATCAGGCTCCGTCACCTTTGCCGACATGTTTGCCGGCTCTAAGGTGGGTCTGGGGGTCACGGTCGCCAGCGTTAACCAAGACTTTAAAGACGGGACCACCACCACCACCAACCGTGGTCTGGACGTGGCCATCAGCGGTCAGGGCTTCTTCCGCATGCAGGATCCCAACGGCAGCGTCTATTACACCCGTAACGGTCAGTTCTCCAAGGATGCCAAAGGCTTCCTGACCAACGCCCAGGGCATGTACCTGACCGGCTATCCGGCCGCGGGGACGCCGCCGACCATTCAGCAGGGCGCCGATCCGGTACCGATCCAGATCCCGACCGGGCTGATGCCGGCCAAGGCCAGTACCCAGGGCACCATGGTGCTGAACCTGAACTCGGCGAACAAGGCCGTCGATAAGACCGTCGCCTTCGACCCTAGCAAGGTTGACAGCTATACCTACGCCACCTCGATGACCACCTACGATTCGCTGGGCAACGTCCACAATATGAATCTGTACTTTGTCAAAGGGGAATCAACGACGACGGCGCCGATCACCACCACCTGGAAGGTCTACTCCATCGACAGCGCCGATCCGGCTGGGAAGCCGCAGGACGCCGGGGATCTGACCTTTGACAGCAACGGTGAGCTGGCGAAGGGAACCGCGCCGCTGACCCTGAATATGGCCGCCAGCAACGGCGCCCCGGCGCAGACCTTCAAGCTGGACTTTACCGGTACTCGCCAGCAGAACACCGGCAAGGACGGCGTGACCTCTAAAACGCAGGATGGCTACAAGGCCGGCGAGCTGACCGGTTACCAGATCAACGACGATGGCACCATCACCGGCAGCTATACCAACCAGCAGAAACAGCTGCTGGGGCAGATTGTGATGGCCAACTTCGCCGCGCCGGAAGGGCTGGTCTCTGAAGGTAACAACGTGTGGAGCGAGAGCGCCAAGTCTGGCCAGCCGATCGTCGGCACCTCCGGCACCAGCGGCCTCGGCTCGCTGACCAGCGGGGCGGTAGAGGCCTCCAACGTCGACCTGAGCAAGCAGCTGGTCGATATGATCGTCGCCCAGCGTAACTACCAGTCCAACGCCCAGACCATCAAGACGCAGGATCAGATCCTGCAGACCCTGGTCAACCTGCGTTAATTTTGGATGACAGCCGCCCGCTTAGCGGGCGGCATAGCGAGGCGAGTTAAATGGATCATGCGATTTATACCGCGATGGGGGCTGCCAGTCAGACCCTGAACCAGCAGGCCATCGCGGCCAACAATATGGCCAACTCCACCACGCCGGGGTTTCGTGCCCAGCTGGCGGCGCTGCGCGCCGTGCCGGTCGACGGTGAGTCGGTGGAGACCCGTACGCTGGTAACCGCATCGACGCCGATGCACGACCTGAGCATGGGCAAGCTGGACTACACCGAGCGCCCGCTGGACGTGGCGCTGCAGCAGGATGGCTGGCTGGCGGTGCAGATGCCCGACGGTGCCGAGGCCTATACCCGTAACGGCAACCTGCAGATTAACCCGCAGGGGATGCTGACCTCGCAGGGGCACCTGGTGATGGGCGACAACGGCCCGATCGCCATTCCCGATCGCGCGCAGCTGACCATCGCCGCCGACGGTACCATCACCGCGCTGGGGGCGGGCGATCAGCCCAATGCCACCACCCAGATCGGCCGTCTGAAGCTGGTCAAGGCCAGCGCCCAAGAGGTGGTACACGGCGATGACGGGATGTTTCACCTGACGCCGGAGGCCGAGCAGAAGCGCGGTGCCCAGCTGCCGCTGGACCCGACGGTGAAGGTGATGCCGGGGGTGCTGGAGGGCAGCAACGTACAGCCGGTCGAGGCGATGGTGAACATGATCACCAACGCCCGCCGCTTTGAGATGCAGATGAAGGTCATCCGCAGCGTGGATGACAACGAACAGAAAGCTAATCAGCTGTTATCGCTGAGCTAACAGCGCAGGAGTAATCATGATCCGATCACTATACATCGCCAAAACCGGGCTGGAAGCCCAGCAGACCAACATGGACGTGATCGCCAACAACCTGGCCAACGTCAGCACCAATGGGTTTAAGCGTCAGCGTGCGGTGTTTGAGGACCTGCTGTACCAAACCCTGCGTCAGCCGGGCGCCCAGTCGTCAGAGCAGACCACCCTGCCGTCCGGCCTGCAGCTGGGGACCGGCGTTCGCCCGGTCGCCACCGAGCGCCTGCACAGCCAGGGCAACCTGTCGCAGACCAACAACAGCAAGGACGTGGCGATCAAAGGGCAGGGTTTCTTTCAGGTGACCCTGCCGGACGGCAGCCAGGCCTACACCCGCGACGGCTCGTTCCAGGTAGATCAGAACGGCCAGCTGGTGACCGCCAGCGGTTTTCAGGTCACGCCGGCCATCACTATTCCGGCCAACGCGACCAGCATGACCATCGGCCGTGACGGTATCGTCAGCGTCACCCTGCAGGGACAGGCGGCGGCGCAGCAGGTCGGCCAGCTGACCCTGAGCACCTTTATCAACGACGCCGGTCTGGAGAGCGTGGGGGAGAACCTGTACCAGGAGACCGAAAGCTCCGGTGCGCCGACGGAGAGCACCCCGGGCCTGAACGGCGCCGGTCTGCTGTACCAGGGGTATGTGGAGACCTCCAACGTGAACGTGGCCGAAGAGCTGGTCAACATGATCCAGACTCAGCGCGCCTATGAAATCAACAGCAAGGCGATCAGTACCTCTGATCAGATGCTGCAGCGTCTGACGCAGCTGTAATCAGGTGACAGGCCCGGACGCAGGTATGCGCCGGGCCTGTCGCACCGGTACCCGAGGGGTACCGTACATCGACGGTAATGGCAGAAAAGGCAGAAAAACGATGCAAAAACATTCGGGAGTGGCGCTGTTATGCGCGCTGGCGCTGTCGGGATGTGCCTACATTCCCCACGATCGGGTGGTGACCGGGCCGACGACTGCCACGCCGGCGCCGGCGACTCCGCCGCGTCCCAACGGCTCTATTTTCCAGGGCGTCCAGCCGATGAACTATGGCTATCAGCCGCTGTTTGAGGATCGCCGCCCGCGTAATATCGGCGATATCCTGACCATCGTGCTGCAGGAAAACGTCAGCGCCAGCAAGAGTTCGTCGGCCAACGCCAGCCGTAACGGGACGTCGAAGTTCGACTTCGCCACCGTGCCCCGCTACCTGGAAGGGCTGTTCGGCAACGCGCGGGCCAACATGGAGGCCAACGGTGATAACCAGTTCAACGGTAAAGGGGGCGCCAACGCCAACAACACCTTTAGCGGCACCATTACCGTCACCGTGGACGATGTGCTGTCCAACGGGAACCTGAAGGTGGTCGGTGAGAAACAGATCGCCATCAACCAGGGCACCGAATATATCCGCTTCTCCGGCGTCGTCAATCCGCGCACCATCAGCGGCAATAATTCCGTGCCCTCCACGCAGGTGGCGGACGCACGCATCGAATATGTGGGCAGCGGCTATATCAATGAAGCGCAGAATATGGGCTGGATGCAGCGCTTCTTCCTCAATCTCTCCCCCTATTGATAGGTATTTGGCTATGGGTAATTTTGGACTAGACACCCGCTGGCGTCGCGCCGGCGCCTGGCTGACCGGCATGCTGCTGGCGCTGGGGCTGCTGAGCCAGGGGGCGCAGGCCGAGCGTATCCGCGATCTCACCTCCATCCAGGGCGTACGTAACAACGCCCTGATCGGCTATGGCCTGGTGGTGGGACTGGACGGCACCGGCGATCAGACCATGCAGACGCCGTTTACCACGCAGAGTCTGAACAACATGCTGTCCCAGCTGGGGATCACCGTTCCCCCCGGAACCAACATGCAGCTGAAAAACGTGGCGGCGGTGATGGTGACGGCCAACCTGCCGCCGTTCTCCCGTCCGGGCCAGACCATCGACGTGGTGGTCTCCTCGATGGGTAACGCCAAGAGCCTGCGCGGCGGCACCCTGCTGATGACGCCGCTGAAGGGCGTGGATAATCAGGTCTATGCGCTGGCGCAGGGCAACGTGCTGGTCGGCGGCGCCGGCGCGTCGGCGGGCGGCAGCAGCGTACAGGTAAACCAGCTGTCCGGCGGCCGTATCAGCGGCGGTGCCACCATTGAGCGCGCAGTGCCGACCACCTTCGGCAACAGCAACGTGATTAATCTGGAGCTGAATAACGAAGACTTCACCCTGGCGCAGCACATCAGCGATGCCATCAACCGCGCCAACGGCCTGGGTGCCGCGACGCCGCTGGACGCCCGTACCGTGCAGGTGCTGGTGCCGCAGGGGGGCAGCAATCAGGTACGTGCGCTGGCCAATATTCAGAATATCGAGGTGAACGTCGGTACCTTCGACGCCAAGGTGATCATCAACTCGCGCACCGGGTCGGTGGTGATGAACCGCAACGTCGAACTGGATTCGTGCGCGGTGGCGCAGGGCAACCTGTCGGTGGTCGTCGATCGCCAGCTGAACGTCAGCCAGCCGAACACGCCGTTTGGCGGCGGGCAGACGGTGGTGACGCCGAATACCCAGATCTCGGTCAATCAGAGCGGCGGAGCCCTGCATCAGGTGCGGGCCGGTGCCAACCTGAACAGCGTAGTACGCGCGCTGAACGCGCTGGGCGCGACGCCGAACGATCTGATGTCGATCCTGCAGGCGATGCAAAGCGCAGGCTGCCTGCGCGCCAAGCTGGAGATCATCTAATGGCCGACGATAGCCTGGCGTTTAGCAGCGCGGCCTATGATGCGCAGGCGCTCAACTCGCTGAAGTACAGCGCGGCCGGCGGCTCTGATAAGGCGCTGCGGGAAACCGCGCGCCAGATGGAGGGGATGTTCGTCCAGATGATGCTGAAAAGCATGCGTCAGGCGACGCCGCAGGAGGGGATCCTCGACAGCGAACAGAGCCGCCTGTACACCTCGCTCTACGATCAGCAGGTAGCGCAGGAGATGTCGGCCGGCAAGGGAATGGGGATCGCGGATATGCTGTATAAGCAGATGCGCGGCGCCCATCAGGCCCAGGCGCATATCCCCGATAGCGTCGGGGTGGCGCCGATGGCGCTGGATGGCGAAACCATTAACAGCATGCCGATTCATGCCCTGGAGCAGGTGATGCGTCGCGCGATGCCGCGCATCCCCCACGGTGGGGCGGCGCTGCCGCTGCCGAACAGCAACGGTGAGTTTGTCTCCCAGCTGAGCCTGCCGGCCCAGCTGGCCAGCCGCCAGAGCGGGATCCCCCATCAGCTGATTATGGCGCAGGCCGCGCTGGAGTCGGGCTGGGGGCAGCGGGAGATCCCGGGGGCCCACGGCGGGCGCAGCTATAACCTGTTCGGTATTAAGGCCGGGAAAAACTGGGACGGTCCGACGACCGAGGTCACCACCACCGAGTATGAGAACGGCGTGGCGGTGAAAACCCGCGCCCGCTTCCGGGTCTACGGCTCCTACTTTGAGGCGATCAATGACTATATCGGCATGCTGACCAACAACCCGCGCTACGCGGCGGTGGTCAATGCCGATACCCCGGAGCAGGCGGCGCATGCCTTGCAGCGCGCCGGCTACGCCACGGATCCGAACTACGCCAGCAAGCTGGTGCAGCTGATCGGCCAGATCAAGCAGGCTGGCCACCGGGTGGTGCAGGCCTATACCCACGATTTGGCGAATCTGTTTTAGTCCCCCGCAGCGCAGCGACGGGCGGCGAAAAATATTTAAGTTTTGAGCCGCCCGGCCGATAAACAGAGTAACAGTAAGAGCCCGTAGATCTCCCGGCAGCGGGCTTTTTTAGTGCAAAGGAAACCGCATGGCTAACTTAATCAACAACGCAATGAGCGGTCTGAGCGCCGCGCAGACGGCGCTTGCTGTCACCAGCAATAACATCAATAACGTGTATACCGCAGGTTATAACCGCCAAACCGTCAGCTTTGCCGAAAACAACGGCACCAGCACGCCGGCCGGTTTTATCGGTAACGGGGTGGTGGTCAGCGGGATCAACCGCGAATACAACCAGTTCATCGTTAATCAGCTGCGCCAGGGACAGAGCGATTTAGCGACGACGTCGACCTATCACAAGCAGATTTCCCAGATTGACAACCTGCTGGCCGACAGCACCAACAGCCTGGCCGCCAATATGCAGAACTTCTTTAAGAACCTGCAAAACCTGGTGAGCTACCCGAGCGACTCCGCCGCGCGTCAGACGGTGATTTCCAATGCCAATGGCCTGACGGCCCAGTTTAAAACCACCGATGCGTATCTGCGTAATTTGGAAAGCAGCACCAACGTGACGGTGAGCAATAACGCCGAACAGATTAACGACTATGCCAAGCAGATCGCCAATCTGAACAACCGCATCTCCGAGCTGACCGGCGCTAGCGGCGGCACCGCGCCCAACGATCTGCTGGATCTGCGCGACAAAATGGCCAGCGAGCTGAATCAGATCGTCAATGTCGATATCAGCATGCAGGACGGGGCGATGAATGTTTCGTTTGCCGGCGGCCTGTCGCTGGTGCAGGGGGGCGATGCCTACAGCGTGAAGGCGGTGCCCTCCAGCAGCGATCCGTCGCGGACCACGCTGGCCTACGATCGCGGCAACGGCCTGAGCGAAGTGCCCGAAGCGCGCATCAGCGGCGGCAGCATGGCCGGTATCTTCCGCTTCCGCAATGAGGCGCTGGATAATACCCGTAATCAGCTGGGGCAGATTGCGCTGAGCATGGCTAACGCGTTTAACCAGGTTCAGTCGGAAGGGGTTGACCTCAACGGCGACAAGGGCGGCGATCTGTTTGGATTTGGTCAGCCGGAGAGCCTGGCTAATACTAATAACACCTCGAAGACGTCGCTGTCGGCCAGCTATGACGATATCTCCAAGGTGCAGGCCACCGACTATCGCATCGATTTTAAAGACGGTAAGTGGAACGTCACCCGTCTGGCGGATGGAACCCATCAGACGATAACGCCGGAGGCCGACGGTGGTGATACGGTGCTGAAGTTTGACGGGCTGAAGGTGAAGATTAACGATACGCCGGCGGAGAACGATAGCTTTAAGCTGCGCACCACCTCCACCGCCATCAGCGGTTTTGACGTCAAGATCAGCGATCCGGCGAAGATTGCCGCCGGGAGCGCCAAAGGCGAGGTGGGCGACAACACCAACGCACAGAAGATGCTGGATCTGCAGAATCAGAAGATCGTCGGCGGCAAGGCTACCCTGAGCGGCGCCTACGCCGGGCTGGTGGGCACCATCGGTAACCAGACCAACGGCGCCAAGGTGGACAGCACGGCCCAGGGCAACGTGGTGAAGCAGCTGACCAAAGAGCAGCAGTCCGTTTCCGGGGTAAACCTGGACGAAGAGTACGGCGACCTGGTGCGTTTTCAACAGTATTACATGGCGAATGCGCAGGTGATCCAGACTGCCACGTCGATGTTTAATGCTCTGCTTGACATTCGATAAGGGGATACACCGCCATGCGCTTAAGCACTAGCATGATATATCAGCAGAATATGAACGGCGTTCTCGATGCCCAGTCGGAGTGGCAGCGCATCGGGGCGCAGCTGGACAGCGGTAAGAAAGTGATCAATCCCTCGGACGATCCGCTGGGCTCCTCCCAGCTGGTGGGGCTGAACCAGGCCAAGTCCATGAACGAACAGTACGGCATGGCCCGTGGCTATGCGCGTCAGAGCACCTCCATGGAGGAGAGCGTGCTGCAGCAGGTAACTAACGTGTTGCAGAACGCCACGCCGGTGTTGGTCGACGGGATGTCCTCCGGGACCAAGAGCGACGACGATCGCGCGGCGATCGCCACCCAGTTGGAGAGTATGCGCGATCAGCTGCTTAACCTGGCCAACAGCACCGACGGCAACGGACGCTATATCTTTGCCGGCTATAAGAGCGATGCGGCGCCGTTCACCAAGGGGGCGGCCAGCGAGGTCACCTATGGTGGGGGCAACAAGGCGCTGACCCAGCAGGTGGATGCGGCGCGTACCATGACCGTGAGCCATACGGGCAACCAGGTGTTCCAACCCGGCACGGGCGAGCAGGATATCTTTGCCTCGCTGCAGCAGGCGATCGATGCGCTGAAGATGCCGCTGGAGGGTAAAGATGACGCCGCGAAGAAAGCGGTTGCAGACAAGCTCGACTCGGCCAACCGTGGGCTGCGTAATTCGCTGAATAACGTCTCCCGGGTACGCGCCGAACTGGGGACCCAACTGAACGAGCTGGACTCGCTGGACGCCATCGGCGATGAAAATGCGATCACCTATAAGACGCGTATCAGCAGCGTACAGGATGTGGACTGGAATCAGGCCATCACCGACTACACGTTCCGCCAGGTTTCGCTGCAGGCCTCCTATAAGGTCTTCTCGGATATGCAGGGGATGTCGCTGTTTCAGATGATGCGTTAAACGCCTTCTGCGTCGGATCAGAATAGGGACGCGGCCTTCGGGCCGCGTTTTTTTTGCTCTGCCTTCTGCGCCAGGCCTGGGGGAATTGCCCGCCATGCGTCAGTGTGCAAGCCCCCTGACCATGCTGTTAACGCGCCTTACGCCAAGGGGCGAGCAAGCCATCGCCATGCGGCTAGGGCGTCCCCCGAAGAGGGGGCGGGCTTTATGGGGGATCGGCAGGTCAGGCGTAGCCTGACGTTTGGCGGTTTGGCGCAGAGGTCCGGAGAGCGAGGAATGGGGCGGAGGGCTCTACGCTGAGACGATGGATACGCCGCGCCGCGGAGGAGCACATCCCGCCCGAGGGAAGCGATGCGCTGAGGGCGCCGTTATCGCCCGCGTATTCCGCTAGCCCGTTGACGGACAGGCGCGAACCCATCAGCGGCGAACGTCCGGTGGCGCGGCGCCGGATGCGCCGGCAAGAACATGCGCTCGGCGCAGGTAGCCTCTTCGGCCGGGGCGGCGGAGAGGGATGGCCTGCCTGTCGTTCTGGGCGAAGGTGAAAGCGCAGGAGGGATCACAGGGAATCTGCACTGAGACGGGAGCACAATAGGCTGAGACGTTGCCACATGTTGTTACATCGGCGCCTTGGGTATAACGGGTGAGGTTTATTTATCCCCTAAAGGAGCTCCTCTCATGTCGACACTTTACCAGCGCCTCGCGCAGCAGCAGGCGCTCGCCGCCACGCTCTGTCGCTTGGCCATCGCCTTGGTCTTTCTCTGGATCGGCCTGCTGAAGTTTATCCCCTATGAGGCCGACAGCATCGTGCCCTTTGTCGCCAATAGTCCGTTCATGTCCTTCTTCTATAACGATCCGGCTAACTATGCCTCGTTTATAAATCACGAAGGGGAATTGATCGAGGCGCACCGAGCCTGGCATCAGGCCAACAATACCTACGGCTACTCCACGGGCCTCGGCGTGATCGAGGTGGTGTTCAGCCTGTTGATCCTGGCGCACTACGTTTCGCCGCGCATCGGCTTCTGGGGGGCGACGCTCGCCTTCCTGACCCCTTTCGTCACCCTGACATTCTTGATCTTTACCCCGGAGACCTGGGTGCATGGCGCTGACGCCCATACCGGATTTCCCTACCTCTCCGGAGCCGGGCGACTGGTATTGAAGGATGTGATTATGCTGGCGGCGGCCTTTGTGGCCATGGTGCACTCGGCCAACTGCATCGTCGCCTCATCCCGCACCTGCCAGGCGCGGCTGCGTGCGCCGGCCTGAGTGACGGGGCACGTTAGCAGCGCGTGACTTATCACAGCGAGGAAATCATATGAAGCAGAAAGCAGAGCCGCAGTTGGAACAGCCGATGGTTCGGCGTGAAGCGATCGGTAAAGGGGTCAGGCTGGCCGTCGCCGGCGTCGGGTTGGCCGCCATGGGATCGACGCTGGCGCACGCCGCCAGCGGTGATAAGGCTAATGACGATCCCTACGCGGAGCCGAAGGCGTATGGCTTGCCGCGCCTCGGCGTCAATTTACAGAAGCCACGGGTGGCGCTGGTGGTGGTCGATCCGCAGATCGACTTCCTCAGCCCGAAGGGGGCCGGCTGGTCGGTGCTCGGGGAGAGCGTGACGGAGAATAACACCGTCGCGCACCTGGAGGCGCTGTTTCGCCAGGCTAAGCGCCAGGGGATGCTGGTGGCGGTCTCCCCCCACTACTATTATCCCTACGATCATCAATGGCTATTCGGCGGGCCGGGTGAGCACTTTATGCATAATACCCCTATGTTCGACCGGAAGGGGCCGTTGACGCTGGAGGGGTTCAACGATTCGGGTGCGGATTTCATGCCGCAGTTTAAGCCCTATATCCTGGACGGTGAAACCATCATCGCCTCACCGCATAAGATCTTCGGCCCGGAGAGTAACGATCTGGCGCTTCAGCTGCGCAAGCGGGGGATCTCGCAGATCCTGCTGGCTGGCATGGCGGCCAACCTGTGCATCGAATCGCATCTGCGTGAGCTGGTGGAGCAGGGCTTCGAGGTGGTGGTGGTGAAAGATGCCACCGCCGGGCCACGCGCGCCGGAGGGGGACGGTTATCAGGCGGCGCTGATCAACTACCGCTTCATTGCCAACGATCTGTGGACGACGGCGGAAACCCTCAAGCGCATGGCCGCCCTGAGCTAATGACGCACGGCGCGTACAGGCAACCCTCAGGGATATAAAAAACGGCGGGCCCCCGGAGAAGGGTGGCCCGCCGTATGCGCTATCCCACGGTTATTTCAGTACGGCGGCGATGGCTTCGCACAGCGGCGCCATATTGTCCGGCGTCATCCCCGCCACGTTGATGCGCCCAGAGCTGACGGCGTAGACGCCGAACTCGTCGCGCAGACGGCCTACCTGCTCTTTGGTCAGCCCGCTGAAGGAGAACATGCCGTTTTGGTGGATGATAAAGCTGAAGTCACGATCGGCGCCTTTCTCCTGCAGGGTATTCACGAACAGCTGGCGCATCCGTTGGATGCGCTGGCGCATATCGGTCAGCTCCTGCTCCCAGATGGCGCGCAGCGCATCGTTGCCCAGAATGGTGGCGACGATCGCGCCGCCGTGGGCCGGCGGGTTGGAGTAGTTGGCACGGATCACCGCCTTGATCTGGCTGAAGGCGTTGGCGGCGCTGCCGCTATCGGCGGCGATCAGGGTACAGGCGCCGACGCGCTCGTTGTACAGGCCAAAGTTCTTGGAGTAGGAGCTGCAGACGATCAGCTCGTCGTGGCGGGCCGCAAAGAGGCGCAGCCCCTGCGCGTCCTCTTCCAGCCCGTGGGCAAAGCCCTGATAGGCGAAGTCGAACAGCGGCAGCCAGCCATTGCTGCGGGACATCTCCGCTAGGGCCTCCCACTGCGCCGCGGTTGGGTCAATCCCCGTCGGGTTATGGCAACAGCCGTGGAACAGCACCACGTCGCCGGGCTGTGCCTGGGAGAGGCTCTCCTGCAGGGCGGCAAAGTCCAGGCAGTGGTTATCGGCGTCATAGTAGGCGTATTCGCACACCTCCAGTCCGGCGGCGCTGAAGACGCTGCGGTGGTTCGGCCAGCTGGGGTTGCTCACCCAGATACGTTTGGCACAGGTTTTACTGGCCAGGAAGTCGGCGGCGACGCGCAGCGCCCCGGTGCCGCCGGGCGTCTGCGCCGCGAGCGCTCGCCCGGCGCCGATAATCGGGCTGTCGCTGCCCAGCAGCAGCTCCAGGGTTCGCTGGCCGAAGGCGGCGATCCCGTCGATGCTCAGGTAGTTCTTGCTGGTCTCATGCTCCAGCAGGTACTGCTCGGCCTTTTTAACGCTGGTCAGCACCGGCGTATTACCGCTTTCGTCTTTATAGACGCCGATGCCCAGGTTGATTTTATGCGGGCGCGCATCGGCGCGAAACAGGTCGGCCAGCCCCAGGATTGGATCGGCGGGTGCAGCAGGGATGTTTTCAAACATGCGAGAGCTTCCATGTGTCCAGTTAAGCCAGTGGAGAGACAGATTACCGCTATGGAAAACCCTTGCCAACCGTTTGGCTGAAAAAGACGATAAAGTGGTGCGCAGGGCGGGGAATACGGAATTAATGCTGTAAAAACAAACGCAAGCAGCATGGCGTTGAGCGTCGGCGTCGCGCAAAAAAACAAAAAAAAGCAGGGCCTAAGCCCTGCCTGATCGGATATCCATGGCGACCGGTGGCCGCGCGGGATTAGAACTGGTAAACCAGACCTACGCCAACCACGTTATCAGTGGTGATGCCGTTGGTTTTGTAGAAGTCGTCGTTACCGTCCAGCAGGTTGATTTTGTAATCAACGTAGGTGGACATGTTTTTGTTGAAGTAGTAGGTCGCGCCCAGGTCAACGTATTTAACCAGATCTTTGTCCTGGTTAGCGTCTGCACCCAGCTGCTTGCCTTTAGACTGCAGGTAGGCGATAGACGGACGCAGACCGAAGTCGAACTGGTACTGAGCCACGGCTTCGAAGTTCTGGGTCTTGTTGGCGATACCGTCGTCACCGTACGGGGTCATGTTCAGGGTTTCGGCGTACATGGCGGCAACGTAGACGTTGTTGGCGTCGTACTTCAGACCGGTGGTCCATACCTGAGCCTTGTCACCGCTGGCAATCAGGCCACCGGCATTTTTCTGAGACAGGGTACGGTTAGAGGTAGAGTAAGCCGCCGCAGCGCTCACGCCCCAGCCCAGATCGTAGGAGGCAGACATACCGAAGCCGTCGCCGTTCTGCTCGGACAGGGCGTCACGACCGTTGTTGCTTTCGCCTTTGGCGCCGTTTTTACCCTGGTACTGCAGAGCCATGTTCAGGCCGTCAACCAGACCGAAGAAGCCGTTGTTGCGGTAGGTTGCAACGCCGTTGGTACGGCCGGTCATGAAGTTGTCGGTGTAGGTGTAGGAGTCACCGCCGAAGACCGGCAGCACGTCGGTCCAGGCTTCTACGTCGTATACGACGCCGTAGTTACGGCCGTAGTCCAGAGAGCCGTAGTCGGCGAATTTCAGACCGGCAAAGCCCAGACGGGTTTTGAAGTTACCGGAATCGCTTTCCGGTTTTTTGGCTTTCGCTTCAGCTTCCCACTGGCCGTAACCGGTCAGTTCGCTGTTGATCTGGGTTTCGCCTTTGAAGCCAAAGCGGGCATAGGTGTGATCGCCGTCGTCAGACTTGTCGCTGGTGAACTTATGACGGGCGTCAACTTTACCATACAGGCTCAGCTTGTTGCCGTCTTTGTTGTACAGCTCGGCCGCGTTGGCCGCGCCGGCAACCAGCAGAGCCGGGATTACCACTGCAAGAATATTGCGTTTCATCATTGTTACCCTCATTGGTTTTATTTTTTTGACACCTGCCACTGCCTAATTTGATCCCATCGGGAACTTTTTTAACCCCCTACGGAACTAAGCTAGAGAGTATGGTGTCTTCCTGTGTCTGGTTGGCAGTGTTCCATTCGTACCGCGGATAATCCACCGGCAAAATGATACAAATATCTTATAGCGGTAACAGAATGAAATAATGTGTTTCCAATTGTAAGAATTAGGGAACTTTGTGACACAGGTCTAAGTTTAAAAAACAGGGGGTCAGCTGTGCTGACCCCCTGTTTTGTTGCTAATTTGTACTTTTTACGCTACGGACTTGATTAGAATGTTGCGTTGCGCGGGGTGCGCGGGAACGGAATAACGTCGCGCACATTCTGAACGCCGGTAACATAGGCCACCAGGCGTTCGAAGCCGAGACCGAAGCCGGCGTGCGGCACGGTGCCGTAGCGGCGCAGATCGCGATACCACCAGTAGTCCTCTTTCTTCAGGCCCATCTCATCCAGACGCTTATCCAGCATGTCGAGACGCTCTTCACGCTGCGAACCGCCGATGATTTCACCGATCCCCGGCGCCAGCACGTCCATGGCGGCGACGGTCTTGCCGTCTTCGTTGAGGCGCATATAGAACGCCTTAATGTCTTTCGGGTAGTTCTTCACCACCACCGGTGCTTTAAAGTGCTGCTCGGCCAGATAGCGCTCGTGCTCAGAGGAGAGATCGACGCCCCAGAATACCGGGTTCTCAAACTGCTTTCCGCAGGTCTCCAGGATGGTGATGGCATCGGTGTAGTCCACCTGGGCGAAATCGGAGGAGACAAAGCGCTGCAGGCGATCGATGGCGTCTTTATCCACGCGCTGGGCAAAGAAGGCCATATCGTCAGCGCGCTCTTCCAGCACCGCGTTAAAGACATACTTCAGCATGCCCTCGGCGACGCCGGCGATGTCGTTCAGGTCGGCAAAGGCGACCTCCGGCTCAACCATCCAGAACTCGGCCAGATGGCGGCTGGTGTTGGAGTTTTCGGCGCGGAAGGTCGGACCAAAGGTGTACACCTTGGACAGCGCACAGGCATAGGTTTCACCGTTCAGCTGACCGGACACCGTCAGGAACGCTTCGCGGCCGAAGAAGTCTTCGCTGTAGTCCACCTTGCCCGCGTCGGTGCGCGGCAGGTTTTCCATGTCCAGCGTGGAGACGCGGAACATTTCACCGGCGCCTTCGGTATCCGACGCGGTGATCAGCGGCGTCGAGACCCAGAAGTAGCCATTTTCGTTGAAATAGCGGTGAATAGCCTGTGCCAGGGTGTGACGCACGCGGGCGACGGCGCCGATCAGGTTGGTGCGCGGACGCAGGTGGGCGACCTCGCGCAGGTATTCGATGCTGTGGCGCTTGGCGGCCATCGGATAGGTATCCGGATCGTCGACCCAGCCGACCACCTTAATGGCGGTGGCCTGCAGCTCGAAGCTCTGGCCTTCGCCCGGCGACGCAACGACCCGGCCGCTGACTTCCACGGAGCAGCCGGTGGTCAGGCGCAGCACTTCATCTTCATAATTCGGCAGAGAATTATTCACGACGGCCTGTAACGGATTAAAGCAGGAGCCGTCATAAACGGCGAGGAAGGAGATACCGGCTTTAGAATCTCTCCGGGTACGTACCCAGCCACGAACGGTGACCTCAGTGTCTACCGCCACGCGGCCTTGCAGTACGTCGACTACAGGCACTACGCTCATAGATTTCTCTCTTTTATATTAATCTTGATTGACAAATAACCTTACCCCCTCACGGGTGGAGGGCATGATGCTATGTTACTTGTCATGCAAACAGACACAAGCGGAATTAAGCGCCCGCGGGGCAACTTTTTCGTGGATTTGGCGTCCTTGCGCCGGGAACGGCGTTATGGCAGGGGCGAGATGCCGGGCGCGCAGCGCCAGCGGCGCTGCGCCGGGGGAGGGACTCAGCTGGCGCGTTTGACCAGCGGCAGATCGAACGCCTTACGCAGCGCCTTAACGAAGGCGGCATCCTGACAGATGGTTTTTCCCGGGCTGTCGGAAAGCTTGGCCACCGGTTTACCGTTACACTCCACCAGTTTGATGACGATGTTCAGCGGACGTACGCCGGGCAGATCGCAGGTTAAGCGGGTGCCGATGCCGAAGCTGAGATTGATGCGGTGATGGAAGTGGCGGTACAGCACCAGCGCCTTGGGGAGATCCAGATTATCGGAGAAGACCAGCACCTTATCCTGCGGGTCGAGCCCCAGCTGCTCATAGTGGGCGATGGCTTTTTCGCCCCAGGCGATGGGATCGCCGGAGTCGTGGCGCAGCCCCTGATAGTGACCGGCGAACTGGCTGCCAAAGTCGCGTAAAAACGCATCCATGGTGATGCAGTCGGTCAGGGCGATCCCCAGCTGATCGGGGTACTCATCCAGCCAGGACTGCAGCGCCGCCCGCTGGCTGTTGGCCAGCACCGGACAGATCTGCTGGTGGGCCTGGAACCATTCATGGGCCTGGGTGCCCAGCGGCGTCAGCCCCATCTGTTTGGCAAACAGATAGTTGCTGGTGCCGCTCAGGTAGGGGAACTCACTCTTCAGGGTCGTCAGGATGGCCTGGTGCACCGCCCGCGAGAAGCGACGACGGGTGCCGAAGTCCATCAGGCGGAACCCGCGCAGATCGACGTCCGCGCTCAGATGGCGGAACTCACTCAGGCGTCGCTGCAGCTGCGCCACGGCGATCTCCGGGGTGATATGGGGCGAGCGGTGACGGTGCACCACCTCGCTGATCACCGCCAGCAGAGGAACCTCCCACAGGATCACCTCACGCCACGGACCGCTGATGCGAATGTTCAGGCGTCCGCGATCGTTGCTGATGGCCACCCGGCGCGGATCGAGGCGCAGAGTACGCAGCCAGTCAAGATAGTCGCGCTGGAAGAAGGGAAGGGCGGCCAGATAGTCATACTCATCCTGCGTCAGGGCCAGCTGCCCCATCAGATTGACCTGGCTGGCTATCTCGTCGGCGTATTCCCCCAGCAGCTCATCGCCACGGCAGCGAAACTCCGCCGCAACGCTGACATTGCGGTAACGATGGTACACCGCCTGTTGCATATGCAGTTTGTAGGCGTCGGTGTCCAGCAGCGAAGTGATAATCGGGGAGACATCTTGAGTCATGGCGCGTTACTGCATCCTCGTCAGGGATTATTGACAAAAGTCGAAGGAGTATACCTAGTTTATACGCAGAATGAACCGATAATCTGCGCAAATGGCGCCTGACAGGTTGCGGATTGGGCGCCCCTGTTCGCGCGGCGCGGCCGGATGGCGCCGCGGCCGATCGCACTCTGCGCGGTGTGTTAACGCTGTCGATTGGGTAGTATGGCACTATCCCATCGCACGCTATATGCTGCGACGATGCGGGGCGTGTGCGGCGCCGGACTGATACGGCGCCGTATGGATTGCACAGGTAAACCGGCCGACTGGGTCGGGCGACCTGGCCCCCTCCAAAGACAGCCAATTAAGGGTAGCTATGACGCAACAACAACCACAGGCGAAATATCGCCGCGACTATAAAACGCCGGATTACACCATCACCGATCTGGACCTGGATTTTGTACTCGATGCGGACTGCACCACGGTGACGGCCGTTAGTCAGGTGACGCGGTTGGGGAGCCCGGGGGCGGCACTGGTACTCGACGGCGAGGCGCTGACCCTGCGCAGCCTCTCCGTGGACGGCATCGCCTGGACGGAGTACCGCATTGAGGGCAATCAGCTGATCGTCGACGGGCTGCCGGCGCAGTTTGCCCTGACCATCGTCAACGAGATTCATCCGGCGCAAAACAGCGCTCTGGAGGGGCTATACCAGTCGGGCGAGGCGCTGTGCACCCAGTGCGAGGCCGAAGGGTTCCGCCATATTACCTACTATCTGGATCGCCCCGACGTGCTGGCCCGGTTCCGTACCCGTATCGTGGCGGATAAAGCGCGCTATCCCTACCTGCTGTCCAACGGTAACCGCGTAGGCCAGGGCGAGCTGGAGGACGGGCGCCACTGGGTGCAGTGGGAAGATCCGTTCCCGAAGCCCTGCTATCTGTTCGCCCTGGTGGCCGGCGACTTCGATCGGCTGAGCGATACCTTTATTACTCGCAGCGGGCGCCGGGTGGCGCTGGAGCTGTACGTCGACCGCGGTAACCTCGATCGCGCCGACTGGGCGATGACCTCGCTGAAAAACGCCATGCGCTGGGACGAGCAGCGCTTTGGCCTGGAGTACGACCTGGATATCTATATGGTCGTGGCGGTGGACTTCTTTAATATGGGGGCGATGGAGAACAAGGGGCTGAACATCTTCAACGCCAAGTTTGTGCTGGCCAAGGCGCAGACGGCCACCGACAAGGATTACCTGAATATCGAGTCGGTGATCGGCCACGAATATTTCCATAACTGGACCGGCAACCGGGTAACCTGTCGCGACTGGTTCCAGCTGAGCCTGAAAGAGGGGCTGACCGTCTTCCGCGATCAGGAGTTCAGCTCCGACCTGGGGTCGCGGGCGGTGAACCGCATCGACAACGTGCGGGTGCTGCGCGGCGCGCAGTTCGCCGAGGATGCCGGCCCGATGGCGCACCCGATCCGTCCCGACAAAGTGATCGAGATGAATAACTTCTATACCCTGACGGTGTATGAGAAGGGCGCCGAAGTGATCCGTATGATGCACACCCTGCTGGGAGAGGCGAAGTTCCAGGCGGGGATGCAGCTTTACTTTACGCGTCACGACGGCAGCGCCGCGACCTGCGACGACTTTGTCCAGGCGATGGAGGACGCCTCCGGCATCGATCTGACGCTGTTCCGCCGCTGGTACAGCCAGTCTGGTACCCCGCTGCTGACGGTGCGCGACGAATATGACGCCGAGCGGCAGCAGTACCGGCTGTATGTGACCCAGACGACCCCCGCTACGGCGGATCAGACGGAAAAGCGGCCGCTGCATATTCCGCTGGATATTGAGCTGTATAACGACCAGGGCGAGGTGATCCCGCTGGTGATGGACGGCGCGCCGGTCGGCAACGTACTGAGCGTGACCGAGGCGGAGCAGAGCTTCGCCTTCGACAACGTGCCGCAGGCGCCGACGCCGTCGCTGCTGCGGGAGTTTTCCGCGCCGGTGCGTCTGGAGTACCCCTACAGCGATCGCCAGCTGACCTTCCTGATGCAGCACGCGCGCAACGACTTTGCTCGCTGGGACGCGGCGCAGATGCTGCTGGCCAAGTATGTGCGCCTGAACGTCTCGCGCAGCCAGCAGGGGCAGCCGCTGTCGCTGCCGGAGCACGTGGTGGCGGCGTTTGGCAGCGTGCTGGCGGATGAGCGCCAGGATCCGGCGCTGCGTGCGCAGATCCTGACCCTGCCGTCAGAGGTGGAGATGGCCGAGCTGTTCAGCCAGATCGATCCCGAGGCCATCGCCCAGGTGCACCAGGCGTTGACCCGCCTGCTGGCCCAGCAGCTGGCGACGGGGTGGCTGCGAGCGTATCAGCGCAACGCCACGCCGGAGTACCGTATCGAGCATGGCGATATCGCCAAGCGGGCGCTGCGTAACGTCTGCCTGCGCTACCTGGCGTTTGGCGACGACGTGGCCCAGGCGGATGCCCTGGTCAGCGCCCAGTATCACGAGGCGGATAATATGACCGATGCACTCGGCGCCCTGTCGGCGGCGGTTGCCGCACAGCTGCCCTGCCGCGATACGCTGATGGCGCAGTTCGACCAACGCTGGCATCAGGATGGCCTGGTCATGGATAAGTGGTTTACCCTGCAGGCGACCGCGCCGGACGACGGGGTGCTGGCACAGGTGCGCGCGCTGCTGCAGCACCGTTCATTTACCCTGAGCAATCCCAACCGCACCCGGGCGCTGGTGGGGGCCTTTGCCCAGCTTAACCCGCGCGCGTTTCACGCGGCGGACGGTTCTGGCTATGCTTTCCTGGCGGAGATCCTGGCGGATCTGAACACCCGCAATCCGCAGGTCGCCGCTCGCATGGTGGATCCGCTGATCCGCCTGAAGCGCTATGACGCCGGGCGCCAGGCGTTGATGCGTCAGCAGCTGGAGTCCCTGCTGGCGCTGGAGAATCTCTCCGGCGATCTGTATGAGAAGATCACCCGTGCGCTGGAGGCCTGATCGCCTGCCGCGGGGCGCCCTACGGCGCACCTGTCCATGACGCTACCGGCCTACGGGCCGGTATTTTTTTTGTCGCCGCTCAGGCAGGCGGCAGGCCGTGCGCTGGCGCAGCGTGGAGGCTGTACGCGCTATCTGCTGAAATGGTCGAGCCACCCCCAGGGCGGGGATATCCGCCGGCGACGCGCGGTGGTTTCCACAGTGGGATCGGCGATGGCGTAAAATTCCGTTGCCTGCGTCCGGCGCGCCGATTAGTGTAAGCCTATTCATTCGTTGCTGCCGCCGTGGATGAAACACCAGGGAACATTATATTTATTACGCTGATTTATCATGAGGTGTTTTATGTTAATTACAGGCATAGATCATGTAGTGATTACGGTGCAGGATGTGGAGAAAACGCTGGCGTTTTATGTCGCCGGTCTGGGGATGTCGCTGGACAGCCGCCATGGTCGCCTAGCACTGACGTTTGGTCATCAAAAAATAAATATTCACCGCCAGAAGGCCGAATTTACCCCGGCGGCGCAACACGTGACCTATGGCAGCATGGATATCTGCTTGGTCGCCGAAGGCGATATCGAGCAAATCAAGGCCGAGCTGGAAAGCCGCGGGCTGGAGATTGTGCTAGGGGTGGTGCCGCGCACCGGCGCACAGGGGCCGATTGATAGCCTCTACCTGCGCGATCCCGACGGCAATCTGGTCGAGATTAGCGTATATAAATAATAGATGGGCTTATCGAGAGCATCACCATCTAACGCGACTGTTACCGCGGTTGGCCATGGACGGTATTCGCGGTTTCCTTTCCCCCGAGGCGCGGGGGAATAATAATGAATCAATCATCCCCCGATGACGCCCTCCGCTGTCTGGACGCAGCCGCGTGCTCGGTGCCGACAACGATAAGCGCGATCATACGCGGCGTCATCTGATGGTGCCGTCGGCGCTGATTGACACTCCCCGCGTTGCCCCCAATCCGCGGTGCATTCGCCACCGCGCGGCGCTGAAGGCGAGCGTCTACGCGTGGCTGGCCGATCGCCTCTGGAATCGCGCGCCTGCCGGCGGCGGGGATCCCGGCGGGCCCCATCCGCGTTTCCGCGCGAGCGGGGCGGCGCCGTTGCAACGGATCTTACCGCCGCTCGCCGCGGGCGCGTAGCCGATGCCGACCGCTCCCACGGCGAGCCCCATATAGCGCCGGGGCGTGACGCTCTGCGCCGGCGTTTCATCACGCCCCACGCGCCGCCGTGAGCGTAACTCTGCGACTTCGCTAATATTGGACAGCGTAGGGATAACTTGGTGATATCAAATAAATCCTCTGTTTAAAAAAGCACTCTGTCATATAGATTCAAAACGGGATAACTATAGAACAATAATTATAATAGTAGATTGCCCCAGTCTATTAAATTGGATCCGGCGCGGCGCCTATTGCATCAGATATACGGCGCTGTACGGATAAGGATATGTCTGTTTTGAAGACGCCTTTTTTATTATTAAAACCATTTATTGATATGGGTATCATGCTATGAATAATAATTTATTATTACTAACGGCGGGCTGCCTATTAAGCCTTTCGTCCGGTGTACGTGCGGTGAGCGTGATGGAGAGCGGGGTGCCACATGATGGCTGGCATGCACCCATGCTGATTTTTGCCGAACACGATCGAACGGCAAATAATGGCTGGCGTATTCCGGCGATTACGGTCACGCAGGGTGGGGCGCTTATTGCCGTCAGCGATGCCCGGGCGGTCGGTACCAGCGATATAGGTCAGAATCAGGATGTGCATTTTGGCTATAGAATATCCTACGATCGGGGGGACACCTGGGGTGAGATCCACGATATCGCCCCCAGTTTTAATGGTAAGCGACAAATCTCCGATCCGGCCATCGTGTACAACCCAGACTCGGGGAGTACGTTTCTGTTCGGCTATTACAACGATCGCTTTATCACCAGTAAACCGCTCAGCCGCGTTTCTGATTTCTTTATGTTTACCTCTGACGATGGCGGAAAAACATGGGATCGGGGCACCAGTCTGTACGATCTGGCGCCGACGGGCTACAAATATATACTGCAGGGCCCGGGCTCCGGGATGTATCACGACGGCACGCTCTATCTCGCCGCTCAGGCGTGGCATCACGATAGGGACAGTAGCCTGGTGGGAAGCGGTGCGACGGTAACCTCAGGATATCTCTACTCATCGGATAATGGCGTAACGTGGAATTCAGCCTGGCTACGCCCCGATGATAAAATTGTGGGTGCCCCGGGGACGGGAGTGGACGATCTCCCCGACATCACCTCCGAGAGCAGCGTATTCCACCACGATGGTCATATCTATTTGGCCGCCAAGTCCGAGACATCGCGGGAGAGCAAGTCGCGGGTCGTCTATCGGACAAAGGACAACGGCCAGCGCTGGGAGCGGGTAGAGGAAGCATTCCTGCCGGAGAATATTTCCCGCGCCGAGACGAGCTCGCTCTCTCTGGATGACAGCGTTTATCTGGTTGGCTACAGCACGGCGACGGAGCGGGCTAACCGTGATGGTATCTATATTACCACCAATACCGGGCGCACCATCCAGGTGTATGACTCACCCTCCTATGGCTATACCTCAATGACAAAGGATGAGGATAACCTGTATATCCTGTTTGAAGGCGAAGGGGATATCTATCTTCAGCGCTATGACATCGCCGCGCGAGACTATGCCAATATCAGCGCCACGATCTTAAATCGCAGCAACGATTTATTCGATATCGCCACGAAGCTCAGGACGGCGTCGTCTTATATTAAGGGGGGCTATGGTAGCCATGCGTCGTCAGATGCCGAATTTGTGTATGCCGACGACTGGGGGAAGCTGGGGGTGTTTTTCGCGAGGCAATCCGAGAATAGTCAGCGTGTGCCCGGGACTATCCAATATACCAATAGCGATGTGTCGCTGACCTTGGCCAAAGATGATATTTTATTCTCTGGCGATAATGTCTTTGTCGGCTATCAGCATAGTGATATTCAATACGACAATGACGCTGCTAATAAAGTTAAGTCGGTGCTGGCTGGCTATTCATATCAACATGACTTTGGCGTCTTATCCTATCACCTGATGGTCAATACGATTTATGGTGAAAACAGATTCTCACGCAATCGTCGAGAGGGGTTAGGGCGTAAGGCCGATTTTAACGCCTATAGCGTGGCTATAAAAAATATGCTGGCCAAAGACATTTACCTTGCCGATGGTTTTTACGCCGGCGTCGCGTCGGGGCTTCACTCCACGTTTTTCAGTCATAGCGCGATTCAGGAGAGGGGAGGCAACGGTTGGAATAATGCGAGCGTGGACTCCGCCGATCACGCCTCGAACCAGCTTTTGCTCGATGGACAGCTCAGCAAGCGGCTTCATATCATGCAATCGAACGAGCTGACGCTGACGGCCAAAGCCAGCTACCAGTATGAGCTGATGGACACGGCAAAGTGGGCCGAGGCGTACCGAGTGCTCGATGCCCGGCGTCTGATGCCAGCGCCGGTAAAGCGCTATCCGCATGGCTTGGCAACTGGCTATCTGGAGGCGGCCCTGAGCCTTCATCCGCAGGCCGTTATCGCCGCGGGGGCATCGCTCAATACCGATGGTGACGGGCTGGTTGCCGGCAGCTTCACCTACACCTTTTAGTGAACAGCGCGGCGGGGAAAGCGCGCGGAGTCGCGCGATAGAGGGACTTGGCCGCGCACGTTTACGCGTCGTGCTCCCCATGCCGTAGCCGCCGCAGTCAATCTGGCGCTGCGTCTGCCATACTCGTGGCCGTGATCGTCGCGGAGCAAAACGTGCGAAATAGCGGCGAGAGGCCCGCGCCGCATGGGCCAATGTCATAAAGCCGCCTAAGCTAGAGTTAACGGGCGCGTCGTTGGCGCGTTTCTGCCGCGCCCCGGCGAGCGCTGTTGAACGGGGCTTTATTTTTTGCGTCAGCGGATTCAGCGGGGGAGTGAATATGTACGAATCTCGTGATATGCCATTAATATCATTGAGAGCGTTTATTAAGCGGATGCTATTGCATTTTGCCGGCGCGCTGCTGTTAATTATTATTACCCTGGCGATCGGCGTGGCGGGGCATCTTCTGTTCGATGACGCTATCGCGTGGCATGACGCGACGCTCAACAGCGCCTTTATCGCCAACGGCATCGGTCCGTATATTGTGCCGCAGAGCCTGGCGGGGAAGATCTTCTTTGCCTTTTATGGCATGTTCACCAGCCTGGTGTTTATGACGACGCTGGGGCTGATCTTGGCGCCGCTGGCTCACCGTATTCTGCATCAGTTTCATCTGGATGATGAGCGGCAGGATTAACCCCGGCCTCGCACAGCGGGGCCGTTTCACGCCGGCTCCGGTAAGTGGTTCGCGTACGTACGTGCGCTGGGGAAACGACGCCGCAGGGCGTCGGGCCGCCGCGGTCCTGCGGCGTTTTACGCGCTCTCCGGCGTGGCCTTTATAATGTTATTTACAAACAATATGATAGCTAATCAATGCGCGGGGAATCATCGCCGTTGACGCGGTTGAGTAAAACGTTTGCTTTTATAGGGCTCTTTTTGTCTTTAATCAATTCCAATTGATGACGACTTCCCTGATAATAGCGCCCCGTTTGGCAACGGGAATCAGGAGATCTCATGTTCTACCCTTTTATCAGGAAGGCCCTCTTTCAACTCGATCCGGAACGCGCGCACGAGTTTACGTTCAAGCAGCTGCATCGCATCAGCGGCACGCCGCTCATCGGACTGATCCGCCAGTCGGTGCCGAGCAAACCGGTCAGCTGCATGGGGTTGTCATTTAAAAATCCGGTCGGTCTGGCCGCAGGGTTGGACAAGGATGGTGAGTGCATTGATGCGCTAGGCGCCATGGGATTCGGATCGATCGAAGTGGGCACGGTTACGCCGCGCCCCCAGCCGGGTAATGAAAAGCCGCGTCTGTTCCGCATTGTTGAGGCGGAAGGGTTAATTAACCGCATGGGCTTTAACAATCTGGGCGTGGATAACCTGGTGGAGAATGTCAAAAAATCTCACTTCGGCGGCATTCTCGGGATTAATATCGGCAAAAATAAGGACACACCGGTAGAGCAGGGTAAAGACGACTACCTGATCTGCATGGATAAGGTGTATTCCTATGCCGGCTATATTGCCGTGAATATCTCCTCTCCCAATACGCCGGGGCTGCGTACGCTGCAATATGGCGAGGCGCTGGATGATTTACTGGCTGCGATTAAAGCCAAGCAGGCCGAGCTGCAGCAAAAGCATGCTAAGTATGTGCCGGTTGCCGTAAAAATTGCGCCGGATCTTAGCCATGAAGAGCTGGTACAGATTGCCGATAGCCTGGTGCGTCATCAAATTGATGGGGTGATCGCCACCAATACAACGCTGGATCGTTCGTTGGTCAATGGGCTCAATCACTGCGCCCAAAGCGGTGGCCTGAGCGGACGCCCGCTGCAGTTAAAAAGCACCGAGATTATTCGCCAGCTTTCTGCCGAGCTGCAGGGACGACTGCCGATTATTGGCGTCGGCGGCATTGATTCAGTGATTGCCGCCCGCGAAAAAATGCAGGCGGGGGCATCCTTAGTACAGATTTATTCCGGCTTTATCTTTAAAGGACCGGGCCTGGTTAAAGAAATCGTTAACCATATCTAATTTTTAATCCTGCCTATTTAGCCCGGGACTTTATTTTCGTCGCGGGCTAGTCTATATTTTCAACAGTGCGCTGCTTATTTATTCAAATGCTGAGTTAACCACGTAGCGTCGCGTGACATTGCTTGGCAGTACCGTTATGTTGCCATGGATTTTTTTGGCGTGGGGGTCAATGCATGAATATAAAGCCCGGAGATCGCTGGCGCTGGTTCTTTGACCGGCAGCACGATCGTCTGATGTTGGATCTGGCGAATGGCATGGTCTTTCGCTCCCGCTTTCCCTCTAAAATGCTGACGCCGGATGCCTTTGATGTCAGTACCTTTTGTGTTGATGATGCCGCGAGCTACTACCACTTTGCCGAGCGCTGTCAGGCGTGCGGGCTGGATACGGCGCAGCGTGCCGAGCTGGTGCTGAATGCCCTGGTCGCACAGCGCTTCCTGAAGCCGATGATGCCTAAAAGCTGGTACTTTGCGCCGCAGCCCGGCCGCTATGTGCCTGCCCCGGGAGAGCTGGTCGGCGTGCAGCTGCTCGATACGCCGGCCTGGGGCCGCCTGCTGGTGATTGCGCCGGGCGCCAGCGCCAGCCTGTGTCTGCTGGCGCAGCCCTCGCTGGCGCTGTCCGGTAAGACGCTGATGCTGGGGGAGGCCATTAAGGTGATGCATGACCGCTTGCTGCCGCTGTGCGCTCAGGATACGTCGTCTGACGATACCGCGCTGGCCTACGCAGGGTAAATATTTTACTGTCGCTCCTCTCCGATGCACCTCACGTGCGCCGCGTGCTATGACGATGTTTAGGTAATAATCTGAAAATCGCTCAATTCTGTGCTGTTTTGTTCTTTATTTGGACGAATATCCGGTAATAGGCGGGCAATCCCGTTTTTCTTCATGTTATGATGCGCCGCATGCCAAACGTCACGATCATCAAGGGAGGTTGATATGTTTGACGCGTCAGGGAGATTCCCGTCGGCGGTGAGAAATACGCTGATCGCAGTGACAACCGTGTCGCTGCTGGCTTTTTCAACGGCGTCGCTGGCCGGTCCGAGCCGCACTACCAAGGGTGCGCTGCTGGGGGCTACGGCTGGACTGCTGTCCGGTAACGGCGTCAACGGCGTACTGAAAGGTGCGGCGCTGGGTGCCGGGGTCGGGGCTATCAGTGAGAAAGGCCATAAAGGCAAGAAAGCCCGTAAAGGCGCTACCATTGGTGCGACCGTCGGCGCTGTCGCCGGCGTTCTGTCCGGCAACGGTATCGAAGGGGCTATCAAGGGCGCGGTCGTCGGCGGCGCCGGCGGCGCGATCATCGGCCGGATCCAATAAAACAGAAGGAATTGAATGTGAAAAAGGTATTATTCTTGGTCTCTGCGCTGGCGGCGGCGCCGGCCGTATGGGCACAGTCTTACGATATTAAATCGGGTCTGCCGGCGGAAGTGTATATGACCTGCGCCGATGCGGGTGAAATGGCGAAGACCGATAGCGCGGGGGTTGCGGAAATCGTGGCCATTATGGGCAACGCCAGCGTTGAAAGTCGTGGTCTGAAAATTGCCAAGACCGCGGATACAGATAAAGCCGTTGTCGACAAGCTGAATCAGGCGTGCGCCGCGGATCCGCAGATGCTGCTGATCACGGCGATCGATAACGCCATGCGCGCTATTGCTAAATAAGCAGGCGTAGGCCGCGACGACGCGGCCTTATTTTATCTTGTCCCAAAAGCCAGTGCCTAGGCACTGGCTTTTTGCTGTCCGATGGCGGCAGATTACAGGCGTTAATTTACCCATTGTTTGCGCTATGCGGCGAGAAAAATAAAAAGCCCCCAATACGGGGGCTTGAGATCACAGGATAATGCAGGAATAAAGTATTAGAAGGAGTTGATCGTGGCAATAACCGGCATGGAGTAGCTGCCTGGGGCGATATTACCATCCTCCTGTACCGTAACGAACTGGACTTCACTATTGAGGTCAGTCAAGCCGGTCGTGTGTGCCGCAATATTCCGTCCGCCGTTGCTCGACCAAGTACCACTATCGCCCTGGGGGCGTACTTTGATGGTATCGCCGTTCTCGTTTTTAAAAAGCCAGTTTTGGCTAGCGTCATCATAGTAGTCGTCGTGAATGTCGACCCTCACGTCTGACTTACCTGAGTCACCGCCAATGATATCCATCGCGTTGATAGATAAAGTGGCCAGCGCCGTGCCCGGCCGAGAGGCATCGGTTGTGCTGACGGTAAAGGGGGACGGTGTGGCAACAATGCGGGCGGTGGTGCTATCGAGCACGTTGGTGGTCAGCGTTGCTTCCATATAGCTTTTGACAAATGGGTTACTCTCCCCGAAATCAGCGTAGCGGGCCATCGCCGCGCCGCTGGCGGCCAGGCAGGAAGCGGCAACAAATGCAGAGACTAATGTTTTGGTCATATTCATAGTAAACCTCATTTCTATAGTAAGCTTGATTGTGAGTTGATCCCTGTCCAACTATTTACCCATTACTCAGCCCAGGAATAAAACCGAGTAAAACTAAAGACTATGAGCAGGTGAGCGCCGATATATATAAGCCAACGGAGTTTTTCTCTTTCAGTGCATAGGAAATACGACACTGCTGTCCGCTATGGTTTCCCCAGCGAATATGGAGTACGCCGCTGTCCGATAATCCGCTTAAGACGACTTCGCCAACGTCACCTACGATACCTGCGCTATGTTGGTTTTCTGTGGCGACCACCGCGCCAAAGGGGAGTGGCTTGCCATCGCTGCCGCTGAGGTGGAATAGCGCCTTTTTACCGCTGACCGCCTTATAGCTGGCGAGTACCAGGGCGTTATCGGTAGGAATAACCGAGGAGACCGTCTGTTTAATCTCCGTTTGACTGTTTAAGTCAGCCTGCTTGATATAAATGTCATTTTTTCGATAGGTGTTGAGCGCGGTAACAAGGGCAAAACCGTTATCGTCGGTTTTCACCCCGCTGCGGTTGGTGACCGCAATGTCGGCGGCGTTGTCTACATCCAGGAGCGCAGCTGCACCGTAGATCCGCTGCCCCAGCGTGATTCCGCCGCGGTGTAAGACCATGCTGCCGTTAATTCCACCGCCAAACTGCGTCACCGATGGGCTATAGTTATACATGCCATTAATAGCGCCAAAGGGATGGGTTAATGCAGCGCTGAGCGAGGTTCTCTTATTGTCGTCGTTTTTACTATTAATCCCCTGGCTGATATTCCATGACAGGCGATTGTCATAGGCTATGCCGTTCAGCGAGAGAGAGTTACTGATACTGCGATCCCTTTCGGAGAGGATCTGGTATCTCAGGCTGGAGTTGGTTCCGGCGCCGATGAGACTTCCCAGAGAGACATAGATAGCAGCGGAGAATATATCTTCCTGATGGCGATAGTCAGCGTTGAGAACCCGGTTCCAGCCCAGCGATAGGCTGGCGCGTCCAAAGAGGGAGGTGCTGTAGTTTACGTTGGCATACGACTCGGATTTTTTATCCCAGTAGTCGGTGGCTCGCAAGGATAAATCCAGAGAACCAAAGCGGGACAGATCCTGCTTCAGGCTGATGCTGCTATCGTGTTTCTTTCTCCATGGGTCTGGGGAGCGAGTGCGCCGGGGCGCCATGGCGTCGGTGAATGTGCTGTAGCCGTTTGAGGCGTACCGATAGCTGGCCAGATTGAACGAAGTATTGGTTTCGTTGATAAGCTTGCTGTATCGAATACGCAGGGCGCTGCCGGTTTCATTATCATGATAGCCGTTGCGAGAAGACACGCCATCGATGGACAGAGCCCCAAAACGATACAGATTAAACCCCAGCCCAAGCGCCCCAGACCAGAATTTATTACTGGCCTGGAGACCCGTATACCCGGTAAGAAAATCGTTGAAGCCATAAATCAGCGTGGCGTTACTAAAAAAGTCGTCGTTTTCTGTATCTGAATAAGGGCGGTATTTCCCCAGGGTTATCTCATACTTTAACCTACCGGCCTTGAGCGAAATGGCCGGGGTGTTATAGGGAACCGTAAAATGCTGGACGGTGCCGTTACTTTCGGTGACCGTGACCTCCATATCTTCGCCCCGTAGCGCGGGAATATCCGTGAGCTCAAAGGCGCCGGCCGGCACTTCGGTGCTGTAGATAAGGTAATTATTCTGGCGTACCTCTACCTGCGCGACGCCGCTGGCAATGCCCCGTACGGCCGGGACAAACGTTCTGTCATAGAAGGGGATCATGCTGTCAGAGGTCGCCAGCTTGATGCCTCTGAAGGGGATGCTGTTAAAAATATCAGAGCCGGAGCTGCTTTCACCGATCAACAGCTTGCTTTTTAACGATCGTATATCGCTTTCCGCATAGGTATAGGCGTTCTGGTAGGTACTCTCGCCATTGTAGCTGCGTTGCCATAGACCCGAGTTGCGTAAACGCCAGCTGCCCACGTTAAGACCCGGGGCCAGTGAGAGCGAATAAGATTCGCTGGACGGGGCGTTAAACTTAACCTCACGGTGCCAGGCTTTGGCATCATAGTTTAAAATGAATGCGGTAATGCCATCGTCCCATTGAGACTCATGCGCTAGCTCACTGGGCTTATTCATGATTGCTTTAGCCGGCGCATACAGCACCAGGCTCATGCCGTAAAATGCGAAGCTAAACTGTAGATCGCCCTGACGGAAGTCGATGTACTTCTCCCCCGGTCGATAGCGTAGTTTCAGCGCATCAGGGTTAATATTGAATAAAACTAAATCCTCTTTTTTCAGATTGGGCGTTAGCGTGCTATCCACGTAGCCGAACTCGATCTGATAGCTTGTTATTTTCTTTCTGGAATCGTTCACCGCAACAGAGACCAGATAGGTCCCCGGCAGCTGTTGACCGTCGTTGAAACGGCTGACGTCATGACCATTCACCAGCGCGGAATCAAAAAAGAATGTTTCTGACTGCGCGAGTGAACTTGCGCTGTAGGGTAATCCAGCCAATATCATTGACCCGATAAGCGGTTTGATCTTTGTTTTCATTGTTGACGCTTCCTTGTCTGTATGGGCTGGGCTAACTTAGCGCTAATTTATATTCGTCCGCAGTATTCAGTTGAGCAGGGTTTGGTAGTCACGGGTCGTACCGCCGTAGTCATTAATCAGGTTCCAGGTAATCTTTTCCCCTTTATTGGCAATATTTTTTTGTGGAAATTGATAGACTCCCTGTGGCTTTATGGCGATCGGTGGCGTTATGTTTCGACCATTAACTTTTATACCTCTGAAGTTAATAAAATAGGGGGTTGGGTTTGTAACGGTAAGCGCACCCTGGTTCTGTTGCCAGGTTAGCGCCGACGCATAGCTCGCATCCTTGATATTCAAAGAGGATGGGCGGGTAATTAATTTAATACAGCTATTCACCATGACGTTGACGTTTAAGGTTCCTTTGCCGCTGTTTTTATCGTTATCGCTCCAGGCGCTTCCCTCGGTTGGTGGAATACTCTTAACACAGATCCAGTGCATGGACTCAATGTCGTGAGGGAAATGGGGGCTGACTTTAATGATCGATATGGTGTTCTTTTGCCCACTGTCCAAGCGGAACAGCGGTGGTGTCACAATATAGTCTGGGGATTTCTTCTCGGACTTTTCATCCATAACCCGAGACTCGACCAGAATAGGATAGGATTGCTGATTCTCAATGGGGAGATTATAGCTATCGCTGTCAGCATCAAAAATGATCCGAGATGCGCCTAGGGTTATGCTATAGCTTCTCGTTTGTGTATCAAGCGCGACGGCGTTGCCGATAAGGGGGAATACCAGCGCCGCGAATACGAAGTATTTAGTTGACATGTAATAAGTCCTGTTATCTCTCAGGTGAGAGAGCTTATAAATCAATTAACTATATAATGTACTGCTGCGGCGCTATTCCAATAGTTCTGCAGCGGAGGCTCACGGCGCATTCGATGATGCGTTAGTAACAGTGAGGCTATCGTTAAAGCACTGTACACCTATGTCTTGTAGTAGCAGGCAAGACACGAAACAATGTGATGAATATGCGACAGGCGTCCTAGGCTGGTGCTAAGATATCCATTGCTGACGCCAATCCGTTCGCAGATCTCTTTTCTGGTACGGCCAAGTATTAAATACTCCCACATCGCATCAATAATTTTCTCGCTGCTGATGGGGGATATTTCAACCAATAGCCAGAATTGATTTTCGGAGAGCTCACCCGAACATAGCCGGTTCTGTTTTCTCGTCGCAGTAGCAAAGCATCTTATTTCTGAACGTAATGGCGTTCCCTTATTCATAAAACATCCTGATAATTCATTATTTATATTTGTTTTGTTGTATTAATTCTTTTGCTCTATGTGTAATGAATTGAACTTAATTTCCTGTGAAAGCAATCGTAGTATATTCAAAATATTTTTCTTGTGAAGATGGTGAGTGCGCTCATCTCCCTGTCGCCAAGATGGTTTAAATGAGCGTGATATTGTCAATTAACGATAAAAAATACCAAAAATAAGCGGCATGACGGGATATTGATTGGATAAAGAGGGCGTTTTATGGCAAAGGCCATGATTGGCGTGCGATTGTAATCTAAAGTAAATCTATCAATATATATCCTTAAGGAGGGAATAGAGGAAATATTTAATTAATTAAGCTTTGGAATGGATTTTTAAAATATAAAAAATGAGAGTGATTAATATAAATTGATTACTCTTAGCATGATAGATCGTGGCGATGTGCAGCGCGTGATGGCGTCGCTGGGGCGCAACGCGATATAGAATGCGCGTGCGACGGGGCTCGATGGGTATGCCATAGGGGGGCGGCCTCGCCATCCTATGGCGGCGGGCCGTTTTCTTTGCTGCGCCATTTTTATCGGACGGCGGGGCGGGGTTATCTTCTCCGCCTTGCTATCTGCATCGCCGGCTGCGCCGCCGCGCTGGGCGGCTCACCGCCGTCGGCGGGGTGGGGTTATCTTCTCCGTCTTGCTATCCGCATCGCCGGCTGCGCCGTCGCGTGGGGCGCTGGGCGGCTCTACGCCGTCGGTGGTGCGCGGTTTCTCCTCAGTCTTGTTATCATCATCGCCGCACAGCGGCCCCAGCTTAGGGAAGTCGCTGACGATCCTGGCAATAAAGACCAGCGAATAAATATAGCCCATCAATACGACTAAAATCGTGGCGTTGCGGGCGGGCCAAGAGACGGCGACGATGTCGCCGTAGCCGACGGTCAATATGCTGATAAACGAGTAATAGAACAGGTCGTTAAACATCTGCTGCGGATTGTCGCTGATGCCTTTGAACGAGCCCGGCTGTAGTACCTCGATGCTGGAAAAGATAAAGAGGCCGATATAGCCGATCAGCAGAAATCCGCTGAGGGCAGCAAATACCATTTCGCCGTCGGCGGAGGCGGCGCGGATAACCTTGCGGACGACGACGACGGTGACCAGCGTAAAGAAATACAGGTACAGCATCTTCCCTAATAAGATGAAGGGAAGAGAGTGGGGAAAGAACAGAAAGATGATGATATTGAGTACGATCGGAACCGTGACGAAAGCCCGATTGCGGCGCAGAACTACATTAAACCCGGCGATCCCCTGCAGCGTCAGGCAGATGAGGGATTTGGACTGCAGATCGCCAAGGTTCGGGATCAGGTTAATAAAGAATACGCCGATCAGTGAGATAAACAGCCAGCAAAACTGATGCTGTTCAGCCCTAACCTTCCATGAGGCGTGTTGAGTGGGGTGTTTCAGCCTACGCATAATCGTCGAGCCTTGCCTAGAAGCCTGAGAGGCGTTGCCTCACCAAAGTGGAGTAGCCTACTCCATCAGGCGATTTTTGTCTGCTGCGCCGGCGTTGGCCGTGTCCGGGCTCGCGGTGAGGGGGCCGTTGCAGAGGGCGCAGACCTGCGGATAGCGACGGGCGCGGGCGCCAATGTCGACGCCGTCGTCGAGGGGCGGAGGAGAAAATACGTAAAAAAACGCTGTGGGGATGGCGTGGCGGCGGGGAAAAGTGGAAAATATCGGGTTTATTCCCCCCAACCGGCGCGCTTTCGCGTCGTTCGCCAGGTGTTTCCTGAGCCAATGTGGGCGAATATCATCCATAACTGACTGATAGCGATAGTGAAAACATGAAATCTCTTTTTGCCAGCACCGCGCGCGGTCTCGAAGAACTACTGAAAAATGAACTGGAAGGGCTCGGTGCGCATGACTGCCAGATTGTCCAGGGTGGCGTGCATTTCAGGGGAGATGGGCGTTTGCTCTATCAGAGTCTGATGTGGAGCCGTCTGGCGTCGCGCATCATGCTGCCGCTGGGTGAGTTTAAGGTTTACAGCGATCTGGATCTGTACCTGGGCGTACAGGCGATCGATTGGCCGACGCTGTTTGGCATCGATAAGACCTTTGCGGTGCACTTCAGCGGCACCAATGAGGAGATCCGCAATACCCAGTATGGCGCCCTCAAGGTGAAGGATGCCATCGTTGACCGCTTTACGCGGAGCATCGATGCGCGTCCCAGCGTGGCCAAGCAGGATCCCGATATTCGCATCAGCGTCTATCTGCAGCGCGAAACGGCGATCGTATCGCTGGATCTCAGCGGCGATGGGCTGCATCAGCGCGGCTATCGCGATTTGACTGGCCAGGCGCCGCTGAAGGAGACGCTGGCGGCGGCCGTGGTGCTGCGCTCCGGCTGGCAGCCGGGTACGCCGATGGTCGACCCGATGTGCGGTTCTGGCACGCTGCTGATCGAGGCGGCGATGATGGCATCCGATCGGGCGCCGGGGCTGCAGCGTGAGCGCTGGGGCTTTATGGGCTGGCTCGGTCACAACGCCGATCTGTGGCAGGAGGTACGCGTAGAGGCGCAGCGCCGCGCCCGTTTGGGGCTGGAGCAGACGACCTCGCGCTTCTTTGGCTACGATCTCGATCGCCGCGTGCTGGAGATGGCGCGCGCTAACGCCCGTCGCGCCGGGGTGGCCGCCCTGATCACCTTTAACGGTGGCGATGTGGCTCAGCTGCACAATCCGCTGCCGGAAGGGCCGCAGGGGACGGTGCTGAGCAACCCGCCCTATGGGGAGCGACTGGAGAGCGAACCGGCGCTGATCGCGCTGCACAACACGCTGGGGCGCATCATGAAGCGGGAGTTCGGTGGTTGGCAGCTGTCGCTGTTCAGCGCCTCGCCGGAGCTGTTGAGCTGTCTGCAGCTGCGCGCCGAGCGCCAGTTTAAGGCGAAGAATGGCCCGCTGGAGTGTGTCCAGAAGAACTACCGCCTGAGCGCGGCACCGCAGGCCGGCGGCGGCGAGGTGGCGCAGGACTATGCCAACCGTCTGCGTAAGAACCTGAAAAAGTTTGATAAGTGGGCGCGGCAAGAGGGGCTGACGTGCTACCGAGTCTACGATGCCGATCTGCCAGAGTACAACGTGGCGGTTGACCGCTACGGGGAAAAGATCGTGGTCCAGGAGTATGCGCCGCCGAAGAGCGTCGATGCGCAGAAGGCGCGCCAGCGTCTATTTGACGTGGTCAGCGTGACCCAGTCGGTGATGGGTGTTTCAGGCAATAATCTGATCCTGAAAACCCGTGAGCGGCAGAAGGGAAAAAGCCAGTATGAGAAGCTGGCGCAGAAGGGCGAATTCATGGAGGTCCATGAGTACGGTGCCCGTTTCTGGGTCAACCTGACCGACTATCTGGACAGCGGGCTGTTTATCGACCACCGCATTGCGCGTCGGATGCTGGGTGAGATGAGCCGCGGTAAGGACTTCCTGAACCTCTTCGCCTATACCGGCAGCGCCAGCGTGTACGCCGGGCTGGGCGGCGCGCGTTCGACCACCACGGTCGATATGTCCCGAACCTATCTGGAGTGGGCGGAGCGCAACCTGCGCCTGAATGGGCTGACCGGGCGTCAGCATCGCCTGGTTCAGGCGGACTGCCTGAGCTATCTGCACCACTGCGAGGATAAGTTCGATCTGATCTTTATCGATCCGCCGACCTTTTCCAACTCGAAGCGAATGGAGGGGACCTTTGATGTGCAGCGCGATCACCTGGATCTGATGCGCGATCTGGCTCGGATACTGCGTCCGGGCGGCACTATCATGTTCTCCAACAACAAACGCGGTTTCAAAATGGATCTGGCCGGGCTGGCGCAGCTGGGCCTGCAGGCGCAGGAGATCACCGAGCGCACGCTCTCTGCCGACTTTGCCCGTAACCGCCAGATCCACAATTGCTGGCTGGTGACCCACGCCGGCGAGGAGCAGTAATTCCATGTCTTTGATTAGTCTTTCCGGCGCCGGGCTCTCTTTTAGCGATGCGCCGCTGCTGGATAATGCCGAGCTGCATATCGAGCCCAATGAGCGCGTCTGCCTGGTCGGACGCAACGGCGCGGGGAAATCGACCCTGCTGAAGATCCTGGGACGCGAGCTGGCGCTGGATGATGGGCGCGTCGTGTATGCGCAGGATTTGGTGGTGTCGCGTCTGCAGCAGGATCCACCGCGCGACGTCGCCGGTTCGGTATTCGACTTTGTGGCCGGCGGCGTGGCCGAACAGGCGCAGCATCTGCGCAATTACCATGAGCTGCTGCGCAAGGTCGAGCGCGATCCCAGCGAGCAGCTCCTGCGTCAGCTGGCGGAGCTGCAGGAGCGGCTGGAGCACCAGGGTATCTGGCGTATGGATGCCCGCATTCGTGATGTGCTGACCAAGCTGGGTCTGGAGGCCGACAGTCCGCTCTCGGCGCTTTCCGGCGGCTGGCTGCGCAAGGCGGCGCTGGCGCGCGCGCTGGTGTGCGAGCCGGACGTCCTGCTGCTTGATGAGCCGACCAACCACCTGGATATCGATACCATTACCTGGCTGGAGGGGTTCCTTAATGAGTTTAACGGCAGCATCATCTTTATCTCCCATGACCGCGCCTTTATTCGCGCCATGGCGACGCGCATCGTCGACCTCGATCGCGGTAAGCTGGTCTCCTGGCCGGGAGACTATGACGCCTACCTGACCGGGAAGGAAGAGGCGCTGCGGGTGGAAGAGCTGCAAAACGCCGAGTTCGATCGCCGACTGGCGCAGGAGGAGGCGTGGATCCGTCAGGGGATCAAGGCGCGCCGTACCCGTAACGAGGGACGCGTGCGTGCGCTGAAGTCGATGCGTCAGGAGCATGCCCAGCGCCGGGCGCAGCAGGGGAACGCCAGGATGCAGGCCGAAGAGGCGCTGCGCTCTGGGAAAATCGTCTTCGAGCTGGAGAACGTCAGCTACCGCTGCGGCGATAAGACGCTGGTGCGTGACTTTTCCGGTCAGGTGCTGCGCGGCGATAAGATCGCCCTGGTCGGGGCCAACGGCTGCGGTAAAACCACGCTGCTGAAACTGATGCTCGGTCAGCTTAATCCGGACAGCGGCAGCGTGCGCTGCGGCACCAAGCTGGAGATCGCCTATTTCGACCAGCACCGCGCCGAGCTGGATCCGGACAAGACGGTGATGGATAACCTGGCCGAGGGCAAGCAGGAGGTGATGGTCAACGGGCGCGCTCGACACGTGCTGGGCTATCTGCAGGACTTCTTGTTCCATCCCAAGCGGGCGATGGCGCCGGTGCGCGCGCTCTCCGGCGGGGAGCGTAACCGATTGTTGTTGGCGAGACTGTTCCTAAAACCGAGCAATTTGCTGGTGCTCGATGAACCTACCAACGATTTGGATATCGAAACGCTAGAGCTGCTGGAAGAGCTGGTCGCCAACTACCCGGGAACCGTGCTGCTGGTGAGCCACGATCGTCAGTTTGTCGATAACTGTGTGACCGACTGCTGGATCTTTGAGGGCGATGGCGTGATTGCCCGCTATACCGGCGGCTATGCCGATGCCCATCAGCAGCAGGCGGCTTCGCAGGCGCTGCGTCAGCCGGCGGCGTCGGGTGCCGCACCGCAGGCGCTGAAGGCCGAGGCGAAAACAGAGCGGCGTCGCAGCAGCAATAAGCTGAGCTACAATCAGTTAAGGGAGCTGGAGCAGCTGCCGCAGCAGATTGAGGCGCAGGAGGAGCTGCTCGCGGCCCTGCAGGCGCAGGTCGCCTCACCGGACTTCTTCTCTCTGCCGCACGGCGAGACGCAGCCGGTGCTGCAGGCGCTGGCGGAGTGCGAGCAGACGCTGGAACAGGCGTATGCGCGCTGGGAATCCCTTGAAACGCAAAAAAATGCCAGCTGATTGAGGCTATAGTCGCAGGGATAATCATCAGCCTGATGGCTGCCAGCGTGCAGCGTATCAGGCTTTTTTATAACCGGATAATCTAATGTGCAGTCAACAGGATTCGGAAAACGCCCATATGCTGTGCCCGCAGTGCGACATGCTGGTTGCGCTGCCTCGGTTGACCTGGGGCACCAAGAGCGTATGTCCGCGCTGCGGTACGACGCTGGCAATGCGCTGGCGTCATCCGCATCTACAGCCGGCGCTGTATGCGGCCAGCGCGCTGTTTCTTTTAGCGGTGGCTAACCTGTTTTCATTCGTCACGATGTCGGTGGCCGGGATCAGCAATGCCATTACGTTGATCCAGATCCCCGGCATGCTGATGTCTGAAAACTACGTCAGTATCGCCACGCTGTTTATGATCTTTGTACAGGTGATCCCCGCATTTTGTATGGTGGTGATCATCCTACTGTGTCTACGGGTGCCGCTGCCGGCGATGCTCAGGGTGGGGCTGGCGCGGGTCCTGCTGCAGTGCCGCGCCTGGTGTATGGTGGAGATTTTTCTCGCCGGCGTGCTGGTCAGCTTTGTTAAGCTGATGGCGTATGGCGACGTGGGGGTCGGCAGCAGTTTTTGGGCCTACTGCCTGTTTTGCCTGCTTCAGGTCCGCGCATTCCAGATGGTGGATCGCCGGCTGCTGTGGGATGACATCGCTGCGGCGCCGCCCTGTGATCTGCCGCAGCGCTGCGGCGAAACCGGGCTACGACAGGGGCTGCGCTCCTGTGCCTGCTGTACGGCGATCCTGCCAGCGGATCAGCATCAGTGTCCGCGCTGCCTGACGACGGGCTATGCCCGGCGGCGCAATAGTCTGCAGTGGACGCTGTCGCTGCTGGTGACGGCGCTGCTGCTGTATATCCCGGCCAATCTGCTGCCGATCATGGTCACCCAGGCGCTGGGCAGTAAGCTGACCTCGACCATTATGGCCGGGGTGATCCTGCTGTGGGGCGAGGGCTCATACCCGGTAGCGATGGTGATCTTCATCGCCAGCATCATGGTGCCGTCGCTGAAGATCCTGTCCATCGCCTGGCTGTGCTGGGCATCGCGCCACGGCGCCGGGCGGGACAGTGAGCGCATGCACGTTATTTATGAGATTGTCGAGTTTGTCGGCCGCTGGTCGATGATCGATGTATTTGTGATCGCGGTGCTCTCGTCGCTGGTAAGCATGGGGCGCTTAATGAGCATTTATCCGGATATCGGCGCCATTCTGTTTGCCGCCGTGGTCATTATTACCATGATTTCCGCCATGGTGTTTGATCCCCGGTTGCTGTGGGATCGCGAGAGCAGAGTACCAACAGGGGAGTAGGGGTAATTGAAGGTGGATGAACAAACAACGGCTAAAATCGAGCGTATCAAGCGCTGGTCACCGGTCTGGATTATTCCCATCCTGACCGCGCTGATCGGCGCCTGGATTATTTTTTACCACTTCAGCCATCAGGGGCCGGAGGTCACGCTGATCACCCAAAACGCTGAGGGCATCATCGCTGGGAAAACGGCGATCAAGAGCCGCAGCGTGGACGTCGGTACGGTGGAGAGCGTGACGCTGAGCGATAACCTGAATCAGGTGATCGTCAAGGCGCGGCTGCAAACCGGCATGGAGAAGCTGCTGCGCAAGGATAGCGTATTCTGGGTGGTGAAGCCGCAGGTTGGCCGTGAAGGGATCTCAGGCCTGGGGACGCTGCTGTCCGGCGCCTATATCGGCCTGCAGCCGGGATCGAGCGATAGCGAGCAGCATGAGTTCAACCTGCTGGATCAGCCGCCGCTGGCGCCGCCGGATGCCAAGGGCATCCGCATCATGCTGGTCAGCGATAAGGCCGGTCAGCTGAATCCTGGCGACCCGGTGCTGTTCCGCGGTTTGCGCGTGGGGTCGGTGGAGACCAGTGGGTTTGATACCAAGGCGCGGAAGATTACCTATCAGCTGTTTATCGCGGCGCCGTATGACACGCTGGTGACCGAAAACGTCCGCTTCTGGGTGGACAGCGGGATTTCCTTCGATGTGTCGGCGCAGGGAATGCGGGTGCAGATGGGGTCGCTGGCGACGCTGCTGAGCGGCGGCGTCAGCTTCGACGTGCCGCAGGGCCTGACGCCAGGCAAGGAGGTGACTAACCTGAGCGACTATATTCTGTACGATAACCAGAATAGCATTCAGGATTCGCTCTACACCGAGCACTTTGATGTGCTGATGTTCTTTGCCGATTCGATTCGCGGCCTGCAGGCCGGGGCGCCGGTGGAGTTCCGCGGTATCCGGCTGGGAACCGTGGCGCAGGTGCCTTACTATGTGAAAGGGCTGGATCAGCGTCTGGATGCCAACTACCGCATTCCGGTGCTGGTGCATATTGAGCCTGAGCGCATTGAAGAGAACATGGGTGACAACTTTGACCTGCGCCAGCATTTGCTGGGGATCCGCCACAGCGGTCTGCGCGCGGCGCTGAAGTCGAGCAACCTGATCACCGGTGCGCTGTATATCGATCTGGACTTCTACCCCAATGCCAAGCCGTGGAAAGGCCCTGACGTCATCAACGGGATCCCGATTATGCCGACGGTGAGCGGCGGGCTGGCACAGCTGCAGCAGAAGGTCACGGCGGTGCTGGATAAGCTGAATGCGCTGCCGCTGGAGCCGATGATCTCGGCGGCGACCGGGGCGCTGAAGACCAGCCAGGGGACGATGCTGAAGACGCAGGAGACGCTGCGGCAGCTGAATAATATTCTGTCCAGCAAGGCGATGCAGTCGCTGCCGAGCGATCTGCAGCGCTCGCTGATCGAGCTGAATCGGACCATCAAGGGGATTCAGCCGGGCTCTCCGGCCTATAACCAGATGGTGAGCGACATGCAGCATTTGGACCAGGTGCTGCGCGAGCTGCAGCCGGTGCTGCGCACCCTGAATCAGAAGAGCAACGCGCTGGTGTTTGAGGCACCGGCGGGTAAAGATCCGCATCCCAAGGGAGCCAAACCATGAAGAGAGGGATGATGCTGTTGGCGGTACTGGCGCTGAGCGCCTGTAGCGCGAGCGATCAGAAGTCTTACTATCAGCTGCCGACGACGTCGGCGGCCAAAGCCAGCGTAGTCCAGACGGCGCCACAGGCGCGCCAGCTATGGGTGCAGCCGGTGAACGTCACCGATCTGCTCGGGGGAATGGGGGTGGTCTACCAGCAGAACGATGTGCAGTTCGTGACGGCCAGCAATAACCTGTGGGCCAGTCCGTTGGCCCAGCAGCTGACCCAGTCGCTGGTGGCCGGCCTCAGCGCCGGGATGCCCGGGTGGCTGGTGTCAGCTCAGCCGCTGGAGATGGGACAGGATACCCTGACCGTTAACGTCAACGCGTTCTATGGACGCTATGACGGTAAGGTGGTGGTGGCCGGGGAGTGGCTGCTGAGCCACCAGGGGACGCTGATGCAGAAGGCGTTCCACATCGTGCTCCCGCAGCAGGGGAATGGCTATGATGCGCTGGTGCGTACCCTGGCGCAGGGGTGGCAGCAGGAGATCGCCAGCATGGCCGGCCAGATAGCCCACGCCAACTAAAATGCGTTACCGCGTGTAAAAGCCGCGCCCCTTGCCGACAAAGGCGAGGGGCGTTTTTTTTTGAGATCCCTCAGTGAATTACGCTATCACCCCGGCCTGGAGTCGAAAATATGATCGCGACTTTAGCGCGGAATTGTGACGGGTGGATAATTTTTCACCATTGACCCAACGGGTAAAAGTGGCTATTGGTTAAGGGTGGCAGCGTACGCTGACCACTGTTTTCTTTCCACCAGCGTAATTATGAGGGAAAAAAGGCATGAAGAGACAGAAACGCGATCGTCTGGAAAGGGCGCAGGCCCGTGGCTATCAAGCGGGTATTGCTGGTCGTTCCAAGGAGCTTTGTCCTTATCATTCTCTGGACGCTCGTTCCTACTGGCTGGGAGGCTGGCGGCAGGCCATGGAAGACAGGTCTCTGGTCGCGGTAGCGTAGTACTCCCCACACAATTCGAGCGTAAAAACCCCCCGCGTCGGGGGTTTTTACATGAGGCCCTACGGCGTAGACATAAAAAAACGCAGCGAGGCTGCGTTTTTTTATGTCTACCCGGCGATGACGCGCGGATTTAGAAGGCGCTGGTGTCTTTGAACAGGCCGACCTTCAGATCGCTGGCGGTGTAGATAAGCTTGCCGTCGACCAGAACTTCGCCGTCGGCCATCCCCATGATCAGCTTGCGGTTGATAACGCGTTTAAAGTGAATGCGGTAGGTCACTTTCTTGGCCGTCGGCAGTACCTGACCGGTGAATTTGACCTCGCCGACGCCCAGCGCACGGCCTTTGCCTTCGCCGCCCAGCCAGCCGAGATAGAAACCGACCAGCTGCCACATGGCATCCAGGCCGAGGCAGCCCGGCATCACCGGATCGCCAACGAAGTGGCAGGCGAAAAACCACAGGTCCGGATTGATATCCAGCTCGGCTTCGACATAGCCTTTGTTGTGATTACCGCCGTCCTCGGTCATTTTGATGACGCGATCCATCATCAGCATGTTGCCTGACGGCAGCGGCGGCCCGCCGGCGCCAAACAGTTCTCCACGACCGGATGCTTCCAGATCCGCTTTGGTATAGGACTCGCGTTTATCTACCATAATTCTCGTCAGCCTTTATTCAGTGAGATGACCATCTTAGCTAACAGGTGTACGCTGAACAAGTCCGATCAGCCACGGTTAAACCAGTTTAACCAGCGTATCGGCCAGGGCAGCATGCGCCGATCCAGCAGTGGGCTGGCGGCGGCGATACGCGCCTGGATAGTCCCCAGCAGGCTGGGGCCGTTTTCGCTGATATAGGCGACGCCGGTCAGCAGCGGCAGCGCGTCCTCGGCGTTCTCTACCGCCCAGAGATGGAATGTTCCGGCCTTGACGGCCTCAACGACGTCATCGCGCAGGCACAGGTGGCGTACGTTGGTGGTGGGGATGATAACCCCTTGTTTACCGGTCAGCCCCCGACGCTGGCAGGCCTCAAAGAAACCTTCGATCTTCTCGTTAACGCCGCCGATGGGCTGGACGTGACCGAACTGATCGACGGAGCCGGTGACGGCGATCTGCTGGTTGATCGGCGCCATGGCCAGGGCGCTGATCAGGGCACAGAGCTCGGCCAGCGAGGCGCTGTCGCCGTCGACTTCGCCATAGGACTGTTCGAACACCAGCGATGCGGAGAAGGGCAGCTGCTGATCCAGCTCCAGCTCGGAGATCAGGAAGGCCTGCATGATCATCATGCCCTTGGCGTGCAGATTACCGCCCAGCTCGGCCTTGCGCTCGACGTCGGTAAACTCACCGTCGCCCTGATAGACCACGCAGCTGATGCGCGAGGGTTCACCGAAGAGCAGGGGATGTCCCGGGTATTCCAGCACGGACAGGCCGTTGATTTGGCCGATCGCGGCCCCTTCGGTATCGATCAGCAACTGGCCGACTTCGATTTCGTCGTGCATGCGCTCCGACAGATAGCTTTCACGCCAGAGACGGGCCTCCTGCGCCTGCCGCAGCGCATCGGCGTTGATATGCGGATCGGCATACAGCGCGGCTTCGCGCAGCAGGCGTCCCAGCATCACCGGATTGAGCGGTAGCAGATTCTGATCGCCGCTGTAGCGCACGGCGCTGCGGACCAGCGACGGCCAGGCATCCGGCGTGATGGACGGCAGCCGCTGCTGAGCCGCCAGCGTCGATACCAGCGCGCACCAGCGCTGCATATCGTCGCTGTCCACCAGCGGCATGTCGACCTCAAACTCGCCGTACAGGGCGCTCTCATACAGCTCCGGCTCCATCTCCTGAAAGTCGGCCAGCCCTTCCCGGTCGCTGACCAGCAGGACCTTCAGCTGTAGCGGCATATCGGGGATCGGCTGCGGCAGCGGACGGCTTTCATCCGGTGCAAACCACTGGAAACGCCCGGTGGTGACGAACTGCTTCAGGCGCACCCACAGCAGCGGCTGCGTCAGCAGTGTACGCAGCGACAGGATCAGCACCCCGCCGTTGGCCTGGTGCACGAGGCCCGGCTGCAGCAGGAGCCCGCTGTTGCCCTGGCGCACGGTCCCCAGCAGCTGTTCACCCTCAAACCATTCGGCGCACGCCACCCGCTGCGTCGCCGCCAGGTTATCCTCTGGCTTCTCTGCGGGGGTGACGCTGATCTGCTCAGGCGTGATGTGATACCGGCTGCCGTGGAGGCCGCCCGCGGGGAGCAGGGTCTCTACGGCACGCTGCAGGATCGTTAGGTGTTCAAAGTCGGTCTCTGCCTTGACCAGCATAAACGGGCTGGGGGCATGGGCATGGCAAAAGTGTGCCAGGCTGTTCTCCAGACGCGGCTGATATTCGGCAAAGGTGATCGCCGACAGCGCGGCAGCACTGCTGAACACAGAGGTATAGGGAGTTGTATCGGGCAGTAGCGATTGCCACTCAAGTCGGTAGTTGCTCAACGTTGTCAAATCATCGTTAGTCGGAAAAAAACAATTATACAAGAATCCGCCTGACTGCACAGGAAACTCGGTCCGATGAGCGGATGGATTGTGGCCTGCGTCGTTAAGTGACGTTTTTTTGCGCTTTACGCGGATTTTTAGACGGCAAAAGTGCTAAAAATTGTTATCCTTAGAGATAAGTTACCGTGTCACTGGCAGACAGATATGAAATATCAACAGCTTGAAAATCTGGAGTGTGGCTGGAAGTGGAAATACCTGGTGAAAAAACACCGGGAAGGGGAGCCGATCACCCGCTATCAGGAGCTCAGTCAGGCCCAGCAGGCGGTGGAGCTGCTGCTGCGTCTGGAGCATGAGCCGGTAAAGGTGCTGCCCTGGATCCGCGAACATATGGATCCGGCGCTGGGTAACCGCATGAAGCAGACTATTCGCGCCCGACGTAAACGCCATTTTAACGCTGAAAATCAGCATACCCGTAAGAAGTCCATCGATCTTGAGTTTTTGGTCTGGCAGCGTTTGGCTGCGCTAGCGCAGCGGCGGGGCGCGACCCTGTCCGATACCATCGTTCAGCTTATCGAGGATGCGGAGCGTAAAGAGCTGTATGCCAGTCAGATGAGTTCGCTAAAGCAGGATCTGCAGGCATTTTTACACAGTGAACGGGATTAATACCTATTTATACCGAATAGCCCGCGCTGCGCTTACCCTGAACATTATATAAAGTAATGTTTTTCTGATATTGGTGTTTTATTTTTTCTTCATATATTCCTAAAAAGTAGAAATAGCACGTCCGATCAAACTAAAAAGAATAATCCACGTTTATCAAAGGCTCTTGCTCGCTGAATTTCTTTTTCTGTTAAGCGGCGTGGTTCAGTGATACCGCGCCGTCGTTCAGCGCTGAGCGGGCGAAATGAGAAAATACCAAAAGCACCGTGGCGCTATTTAGGGTGAGACGACCCTCGGCTATTTCTATCGATGCGAACTTTCCCCATCGGCAGGTATAAAAAAACCCCGCGGAGCGGGGTTTTGAATGAAAGGGAAGAACTTAAGCCTGCGGCTGAGAAACTTCTTCTTTGATGCCTTTCACTTCGATAACAACGCGACGATCCGGTGCCAGGCAGTTGATCAGGGCAGCACGCGGCTTCACGTTATCACAGGTTGAACCGGTAACCGGATCAGCTTTACCCATACCACGGGCAGCGATCTTGTCTGCCGGGATACCTTTAGATACCAGGTAGTCAACCACGGTCTGAGCACGTTGCTTAGACAGCTTCAGGTTGTACTGATCGGAACCGATGCGGTCGGTGTAGCCCAGAACGACGACAGAACCGTCTTTCGGATCCATGCTGCTCAGCTGGCTGTACAGCTGATCCAGCGCCTGACGGCCTTCGGCTTTCAGGGTGTATTTGTTGAAGTTGAACAGAACGTCAGACTTCAGGGTGAAACGCTTGGTTTCAACGACCGGAGCCGGAGCCGGAGCCGGGATCGGTGCCGGAGCTGCGACTTCATCCTGACCGAAGCGGTATACAACGCCCAGGCTCAGCATGGTGTTGTCCGGACGTGCGCCGGTTTCGCTGCGGGTGCCAACCTTGTTGACATACTGATAGTCCAGACGGGTAGCCCAGTCTTTGTTCAGTGCGTACTCAACGCCGATAGCGGCCAGCGGAGATACGCCGGTGTCGTGGCTTGAAGTATAGTCGCCGCCGTCTGCTGCGCCGTGGATATCAGAACGCCATACCATGCCGCCCAGGCGGGTGTATACGTCCAGATCGTCCATCAGCGGGTAGCTCAGTTTGGCAGCCAGCTGTACGCCCTGTGACTTGAATTTGGCATTCACGTCACCGGTGTAGCCCATGCGGCCCAGCCAGTCGTAGCCCATTTCGAAGCCCAGGTACGGGTTGGCTTGGTAACCGAAGAAAGCACCGGCGCCCAGCTGATTCGGATGGGACTTGGTTGTACCCATGTCTTCAAAGCTGTTGCTGATAAAGTGGGACCAGCCCAGTTTACCACCGACGTACCAGGTGTCGTCTTTCGGAGCTGCCTGAGCTACGGTAGCGAAACCTGCCAGTGCCACTGCTAATGCGATCGCTGTTTTTTTCATTTTGCGCCTCGTTATCATCCAAATAGGCAATGAGCTATAACTATAGCTCTTGGTTTAATACCTTTTATACGGCTGTCGCTCGGTTTATTACGCTGTTAGCCAGGTAACAATTATAGATATCTCGGACAGCCGCTGCGATAACAAGTCTACAACGAGATTAGAAACTTACAAGTACGATGTGATTATGCTCACCAAAAAAAAGAGTGTCGTCTACGTTTTGGTAAACAGGTGGTGTTTTTTTGCGCGCAACTGAAATGGTTTTCAGCCAGTCTAACCGCTTAACCGGTGGGGATTTCCCCATTATGAATAACCTATTTTCATATTATGAACGCATCCGCGTTGGATTTATCCTAAAGTGATTTAATGGTAACGCGCTGATCCGCGATTTGCGGCATGGGCCTGAGGCGGTGCCGCCGCGGCCAATTTACCCTCCTGCGGCTGCATCAGCAGTCCGATGCTGCGACCGGCCTGCGCCGCGCGGTTGAGTCGCAGCCGTTCGGCGGCCGTCAGCGGCGGCAGCCATCCGAGTACAACGCTGTAGTTTCCGCTGCGCAGCGCCTGCTCCATCGCATAGATCGCTTCTCCCGCCTCTGCGCGTCTCAGCTGCATCACTTTATGAACCGGAACGCCGCAGGCGGACAGCCAGCGCTTGCTGGGTTTGTGCTGGGCGGTGATCCACAGCTGCCAGCGGGACTGCTCCCCCAGCTGGCGCAGTAACGGAGGCAACAGCAGCGACAGCAGCGGCTGTTGGGCGCCATATCCCAGCTCGCTGACAAAACCGCTTTGCGGCACCGTGGGCGCGCTCTGGCAAGCGGGGCGGCTGAATACGACGCTGTCTGTAGCAGGATGCAACGGGGATGTACGCATAGTCATGTTCTCGTTCCGTATACTGTATGCTTATACAGTAATTCTACCCTGTCCGAAGATCAACCTGTTTTTTTGAATACACTTCGCATTTATCGGATGTAAGGCATGGCGTCGCTCTGTTGCGTATTGGGTGTTGCGGTTGAATTGGTTATGTTGCTAATGGTTGTCCGCAGCGATCTGGTGACAGCTCATTGATTACAATGATTATTAAGGAGACATACATGAATGGACTACAGGGTGAAAAATGCCGGGTGGCGGAGTCCCTGTTTGCGGCGCTGGGGCGGGTCTTGCTGCGCTCTCAGTTCGGCGGCCAGGGCGTATGGTGTGACGGGGTGATGTTTGCCCTGATCGCGGAGGGGGAGCTCTATCTCCGAGCCCGCGATGCACAGGGGCGCCACTGTGAAGACTGCGGAATGCAGCCGTTTATCTACACGAAGCGCGGTTTTCCGGTGCGGTTGGGCTACTATCGGGTCGAGGCGGCCATATGGCAACAGCCCCAGCGCCTGGCTACCCTGCTGCGGCGTTCGCTGCAGCAGGCGCGCAGCGACAACGATATCCGCCTGGCGGCGATGCGGCGGCTGCACACTCGCCCGAATATCTCGATCAATATGGAGCGGCGGCTGTATCGGATCGGCATTCGGTCGCTGGCCGATTTGGAGCGCGTCGGGGCGACCCAGGCCTTCAGCCAGCTAAAGGAGGCGAATCATCAGGTGGGGGATCGGGTGCTATTCGATCTGGAGGCGGCGGTGCAGGGATGTCATAGTGCGGTGCTGCCGCGCCCGGTGAGCGAGGCGCTGCGCCAGTGGCTGCAGGGGAACGCGCACCGCTGGCGCTACAAAAAGTAGTCGCCGCGGCGGCGCGCGCTCAGCGGCTATGCCAAAGAGGCCTTGAGGCGGGTCAGCTCGGGCAGCAGCTCCAGCATCAGGCTGATCTGCTGCAGCACCAGCTGTCCGGCGCTGTCGCTGGGGAGATTGACCGTCAGCAGGCGCTGCTGCAGCTGCTCGATAGCCCGCTGGGTGCGACGAATGACCTCGTCATCCTGATAGTTAAGCGCATCGTCCATATAGCAGACGGCATCATTGAGCAGCGCCAGGGTGACGGGGTCGTCCAGGCGCTGGCGGTGGGCACCCAGCGCGGAGATGTAGCTTAACAGGGTGTGATTGAGGCAGAGCAGGCGAAAGGCCGCCTCTTGGGACTGCGCCGAATGGCGCGGCTCCAGCGACATATTGGAGACGACGGAGGCCAGCTCTGCGTCGCAGTTGTGTGCATCGCGGCGGGCGATACGGTACGCCAGCGCATTGGATTTCCCCTGGTGGTACTGCACTAAAATGGCATCCAGGTAGCGGCAGTCTGCGTTCAGAGTGCGAGCGATCACCGCCGGGATCTGGCGGAAGTGCCAGTCAGGCCAGATGAATGTCACGGCAGCCCAGGCGATGGCGCAGCCCAGCAGGGTATCGAACACGCGCGGCCCCGCAACCTCAAACCCTTCGCCCAGCAGGTTGAAGCACAGCAGAACCAAGAGCGTGATGAACATGGTGGCATGGGCGTACTGCACGTTGCGAAAGGCGAAAAACAGCACGCCGCTGATCACGATCAGCAGCAGCTGTCCCTCCAGCGAGGGGACAAAATAGAGCACCGGCAGACCGATCAGGATGCCGGCCAGCGTGCCGACGATCCGCAGCCACAGGCGACGTTTGGTGGCATGGTAGTTTGGCTGGCAGACAAAGAGGCTGGTGAGCATGATCCAGTAGCCGTGCTGCATGCCGGTGAACTGAATAAAGGCGTAGCCAACCACCAGCACCAGCGCCATGCGCACCGCGTGACGGAACAGCGCGGACTGGGGCGTCAGCTGGCAGCGGATACGCTGCAGCATGTCATGCCAGCCGGTAATGCGATCCTCGGCGAGGGTGCTCTCCTCCTCGCGGGTCTCCTCCAGGGTCTGCTCCGACTCGATATTGGCCAACTGAGCATCGATAGCGCGCAGGTTAATCAGCAGGTTGAACAGCGACTTGACCAACGTATGCTGGCGACCATGGCGGGTGGCGATGCGCTCCAGCGTGGATTCCAGGTGGCAAAAGGCCCGTTCGAAGCGGGGATCGTGCTGATAGTGCTGCATCAGGATCAGGCTCTGAGAGAGCTGTGCGCAGGCGCGGGCCTGTAGCATCAACAGGCGCTGAAAGCGGAACAGCACATCACTGTAGCGGAACATATCGCTCAGTTGCCGGTACTGAAAGTGCGAGGAGCTGGCGCGCTCATGGATATCCTGCGCCACAAAGTAGTAGTGCATCATCCGGCGGGTGCTGCGCTGACCGCGATCGCCGCGCAGGCGCGTCAGCAGCGTCAGCTTGGTCTGATTGAGGGTGGTGACTAGATTACTGTTGGCCATCGCCACGTCGATCAGCGGCTGATTCAGATCCTCTTCCTGATCCGGGTCAAACAGGTTGGACTTGGCATCCAGATAGACGGCCAGCTGGCTGTAGCTGCGCGCGAGTCCCTCCTGTACCGGGCGAATGGGAAAAAGCAGGTGGACGATCAGCGTCAGCAGGTTATACCAGACGGCGCCCAGCAGCAGCAGCAGCGGCTGCTGATACCAGAACTGGTACATGGATGTTCCCAGCATGGTATAGATGGCGATCAGCAGCGCGCCGAAGGCGATGGTCGCGTAGCGCTGCCCCAGCGCGCCCAGCAAAATAAAGCCCACTGTCGATAGCATCAGGCCACCGGCAAACAGCCAGGGATAGGGAAACAGCAGCTCAATGGAGGCGGAGGCGATAAAAAAGCAGACCAGGGTGATCAGCAGGTTGCGCAGGCGGCCCACCAGACGATCGTCGAGATCCGTCAGCGCGGCGGCCACGACCCCCAGCGTGAGGGGAATGGTCAGCCGCGGCTGGTGCAATAGCCAGGGAACCCCGGCGGCGCCCGCCAGGGCAATAAATATACGCAGGTTATACAGCAGAGCGCTGTTATAGGCATAGCGGCGCAGGCTGGGCGCAAACGTGACAAAAACGGACATGGCGCAGCGGGCTTATTGAAAGCGGCGGCGCGCGTTAGCCTGGCGCATTTCCTGCGCGACCTCAATCGGAACGACGCGACGCCCGACCGGCCACAGGGCGATGGCTGCGATCTTAAAATTGGCAATCCCGACCGGAATGCCGATAAGGGTCACGCACTGCAAAATGCCGGCCGCGATATGGCTCAGGCACAGCCACCAGCCAAACAGAACCAGCCAAATCACGTTCAGCAGCGTCCCCCCGGCGCTCAGTAGGCCGTTTTTGCGCTCCGGGTAGAGATCGTCGACGTGCACGGCCTCATTGCCATAGGGAATGAAGGAGAGCTTGGTTATCTCCCAGCAGGAGCGGGTCAGCGGCAGGGTGACGATGAGCAGGGCGCTGACGACGGTAGCCAGCAGCCAGCCCAGGGTAGTAATAAAGCCGCCTAGCACAAAATTCAGAATATTCAGTACGGTTCTCATTAGGGTTAACTCATTATGACACTGGCTATAATTATATGCAGTTTACCCTGTTTTTCCGGCGGCAGGAACGTGGCGCATTGCGTTTTGGCCGCGTTGCTCCGCAGACAGGGGGCGTCGGCCCGGCGCGACGGTGAGTACAATTGTGGGAGCGCGCCTAGAGGCGTCGTCGATTCATGGGTAAACTGGTCGATATTATGGAATCAACGCAGGTAGAAAACGGCATGGAACTTAGGGCCACCAAGCTGGGACAGCGTCTGGCGCAGCATCCGTATAACCGGGTGCGCCTGCTGAACGCCGGCATTGAGGTCAGCGGAGAGCGGCACCAGTATCTGATCCCGTTTAACCAACTGATGGCGCTACGCTGCAAGCGGGGATTGGTATGGGGGGAGCTGGAGTTTGAGCTGCCTGATCAGCGGGTGGTCCGCCTGCATGGCACGGATTGGCAGGAGACACAGCGGTTTCATCAGCAGCTGATGCAAAGCTGGGACGCGTGGAGCGAGTCGATGGCGCAGATCAGCGCCGAGGTGCTTCAGGCTCAGTGTCAAGGGCTACAGGCGCTGGCGCAGCGCGATGGCTGGCTGACGCGCGCCGATCTGACGTCCCTGGTGCAGGAGATCGACCGCACGCTGCAGGCGCTGCCGCTGCCGGTGCAGCGGCTAGAGGCGTTTCCGGTCTGTGCTCCGCTGTACCACGACTGTGTGGCGTGGCGCGATGAGGGCGAACAGCGCCGTCAGCAGCACAACCGCCGCTGGAGTCAACGGGTGCTGAGCGAGCGGGCGGATTTTTTTGCCGAGGCCATGCCGTCGCCGCTCAATGACAGTCAGGCGCTGGCGGTGGTCAACGGCGAACAGAATGTGCTGGTGCTGGCCGGCGCCGGCAGCGGCAAGACCAGCGTCCTACTGGCGCGCTGCGCCTGGCTGCTGCAGGGCGGGCAGACCGACGCCGAGCAGATATTGCCGCTGGCCTTTGGCCGCCGGGCGGCGCAGGAGATGACGCAGCGGCTGCGGCAGACGCCGGGCTGCGCAGAGGTACAGGCCAGAACTTTTCATGGGCTGGCGCTGTATATTGTTAATCAGACGGCCCGACGACCGGTGGCCATTTCACGCCTGGCGAGCGATCGCGAGGCGCGCGACGCGTTTCTGCTCGCCGAGTGGCAGCGTCAGTGCGCAGAGAAGAAAAGCCAGGCCAACGGGTGGCGCCAGTGGCTGACGCTGCTGTTCGACGCGCTCCCTGAGCGGGAGGACTTTTGGCAGGATACCGCGCTGCAGGCGCGTCTGGCGCCCCGCCTCGCGTACTGGATCGGGCTGCTGCGCGAGCACGGCGGCAGCCAGGCGGCGATGGTCGAACAGGCGTCGGAGGCGCTACGAGCGCCGTTTCAACAGCGTCTGCGCCTGTTGGCACCGCTGCTCAAGGCGTGGAAGGCGGCGCTGAAGCAGGAGGGGGCGCTGGATTTCCCGGCGCTGCTCCAGCAGGCGCAGGCGCAGCTGGAGAAGGGGCGTTTTATCAGCCCGTGGCGACATATTTTGGTGGACGAGTTTCAGGATATCTCGCCGCAGCGGGCGCGACTTTTGGCTGCGCTGCGCAGCCAGAACAGCCACAGCGCGCTGTTTGCCGTCGGGGATGATTGGCAGGCTATCTACCGTTTCAGCGGTGCCCAGCTGACGCTGACAACCGCCTTTCACCACTATTTTGGCGAGGGCGAGTGCTGCCGGCTGGATACCTCCTACCGATTTAATCGCCGCATTGGCGAGATCGCCAACGGTTTCGTACAGCAGAATCCACACCAGGCGAAGAAGACGCTCAACGCCCTGCGCGATGGCGATCGGCAGTCGGTCACCCTGCTGCCGCAGGACCAGTTGGAGGCGCTGCTCGATAAGCTGAGCGGCTATGTGCGTGCCGACGAGTCCATTCTGATCCTGGCGCGCTATCATCACCTGCGTCCGGCGCTGCTGGATCGCGCCGCGACGCGCTGGCCGGGGCTGGATCTTCACTTTATGACCCTGCACGGCAGCAAGGGGTGTCAGGCGGACTATGTGATCGTGCTGGGATTGCATGAGGGGCGGGATGGTTTCCCCGCGCCGGAGGCCCCCAGCGTGATCGAGGAGGTGCTGCTGCCCGCGGCGGAGCCGTTCCCCGATGCCGAAGAGCGGCGGCTGCTGTATGTGGCGCTGACCCGCGCCCGCCATCGGGTATGGCTGCTGCAGGATCCGCTGCGGCCCTCACGCTTTGTGGCCGCGCTGCAGCGCCTGGGCGCCGTCGCGCGACGTAAGGCGTAATTTCCGCAGCGTCGGGCGCTTGACGGCCCGCGCTGCGCAGCCGGATCAGATCAGGCGTTCGTTGAGATAGCGCTGATAGTCGGGAATGGCGATGCGCATCTCGCCGGCAAACATCGGCGAACTGATCAGGAAATCCGCCGTGGCGCGGTTGTTGGCCACCGGAATATTCCAGACGGTGGCCAGGCGCAGCAGCGCCTTCACGTCCGGATCGTGCGGGACGGCGTTGAGCGGATCCCAAAAAAATACCAGCATGTCGATTTTGCCTTCGGCGATCAGCGCGCCGACCTGCTGATCCCCGCCCATGGGGCCGCTCAGCATGCAGTGTACTGGGATCCCGGTAGCGCTGTGGATCAGGTTACCGGTGGTTCCGGTCGCATAGAGTTCGTGTTTGCTGAGCTGCGGCTGGTTGCTGCTGACCCACTCCAGCAGCGCCTGTTTGCGGTGATCGTGCGCGACCAGGGCGATGCGTTTACGGCTGGGGAGAGTTCGGGTGGTCATTTCCATGCTGTTGGCCTTTATCAGAAAAAGTAGTCTTATTGGCGGTGTTCCGCGGCGCGGGGCATTAACCCCGGCGGCGCGATGTCCCACGCGCTGCGCACACGGCGTTTGGCGCGTTGGCAGCGCTGTGTCGAGGCAGGGCGTAAGCCGCGATGAAACACGCGCGATACCCTATCAGGATATCGGCCGGAGCGCCGCGACGCGGCGCAAGAAAGGCACAATAAAGCGAAAGTGAACGGGCGGCGCCCGGCGGCTCAACGCGTGAGCGCAGGCAGGGCGGCGGCGGCGGCGCTGTGGTTATAGCGCTGCAACTGCTGACGGTAGTCGCCGGCGGGCGGCGAGCTGAGGACGTCCGCGCGGTACTCCAGCGGGATCCCGCGGTGGTTGAGCAGCTCAAAGTTCAGCGTTTGCTCCAGCTGGCGGATATCCCGATCGTCCCCGATGCGCGGCAGCTTGATAGTCACGGAGGTGGCGTCGCGGGTATCGAAGAGGGCGATCAGCGGAGCCGAGTAATGGGGCTCTCCGTTTGCCGTCAGCGGTTTGGCGACCCGAAACAGCATCTGGTGGATACCGGCGTCCAGCTCCAGGCTGTTGGCGCTTTTGAACAGCGCCGCAGGCAACGGCTGTCCGTCGATAGCCAGCAGTTCGACATCGCTGCCAAATTTCAGCGTGGTGGCTGACAGGGCGTGACAAAAGAGCAGCCCGCCGCAGCTTAGAGCCAGTAAAACACGTGATCGCATGGGGTCCTCAAATTTACTCAGGCGAAAGGCATGATGCCAACGGAGCCAATATTCGACGAGGTGTATCAAAACATTTCCCGTTAACATATTTTTACATTATAAGGGGCTTCACCGCGCTTCGTCAAAAAACCTTTCCCGTCGCCCGCGAGCGATCTACGCTGAGAATATCACTTTTTTCTGGGGAGTCCGCAATGGAAGATGAAACGATTAAGCTGATTTTACGCCGGGTGCATCACATCGCCTTGGTCGGCGCCAGCGACCGGCCAGAGCGGGCCAGCTATCGGGTGATGGCGTACCTGCTGGAGCAGGGGTATCGGGTAACGCCGGTCAGTCCAAAGCTGACGGGACAGACGCTGCTGGGGCAGAGGGTGTATGCCACGCTGGCGGATATTGCGGATCCCATCGATATGGTCGATGTGTTTCGCAACGCCGAGGCCGCCGTCTCGGTTGCCCAAGAGGCGATCGCCGTGGGGGCCGGCGTGCTGTGGCTACAGCTGGGGGTGATAAGCCCGCAGGCGCAGGCGCTGGCCCAGGCGGCGGGGATGCAGGTGGTGATGGACCACTGTCCGAAGATCGATATTCCGCGGCTGGGGATCGCGCGCGAGGCGTAAGGGGGAAATGGCCCCCGCCAAGGCGGGGGCGGCAGGCTTAGTTGCGCAGGCGAGGCGCCAGCAGCTGGGCCCGAATGGACTCCGCCAGATCGTCCATCGACGGCTGCTCTGGATGTGAGTCGCTGCTCTCGCCATCAAGCTGGGCCTCCGCCAGGTAGGTATGTACCGGCTGGCCCTGCTCATCCTCCATCACCACGTGATACCAAGGGGCGTGGCGCAGAACCTCGTTGGCGCCCAGATCATCGTCATCCGGGGCGTCATCCAGGGCATATTCGGGGTCAATATCTATCACTACGCCCAGCGAGCCTAACAGTTTGTGGCGGACCTGCTGCCCAATGCCAAATTTGCTGGTAATCATATGACCTCCTTTGCAACCGCTGCGTCTACTTTATCGGGGAAGACTCCGTGTAATATGCGGGTGGAAATGCCTGTTTCAAGTCTACGCTAGCCTATTGCCGTTCCGGTGCCGAGATCGTCTAGCGATCGCCCATGACCCGGCAGGCAAACCCTTTCAGGTACAGCCCCTCTGGGTAGGTGGCAATCACCGGGTGATCGGCGGCCTGACGGTACTGTTCTATAAATTGTATATCACGTCCGGCGTCGACGGCGGCGTCGGCCAAAATTTTCTGGAACAGGTCGGTCGGCATCAGCCCCGAACAGGAGAAGGTCAGCAAGATGCCGCCGGGGCGCAGCAGCTGCAGGGCCAGCATGTTGATATCTTTATAGCCGCGGCAGGCGCCGGCGAGCTGATTTTTGTTTTCAACAAACTTGGGCGGATCCATGACGATCAGATTGAAGGTTTTCCCTTCGTCACGGTAGCGGCGCAGCAGCTGGAAAACATCGTCGCGCAGGAAGTCGGCGCGCGCCAGATCCAGTCCGTTAAGCGCTACGTTCTGGCGGGCGATATCCAGCGCCGCCTGCGAAGTATCGACGCTGGTGACGTGGGCGCAGCCGCCCATCAGGGTCGAGACGGCGAAGGCACCGGTATAGGAGAAGCAGTTCAGCACATGCGCATCGCGGGCAAAGCGGCGGGCCGCCAGGCGGCTGTCGCGCTGATCAAGATAGAAGCCGGTCTTGTGGCCCCCCTTGATATCGACCAGGATCTGCATACCGTGTTCGCGGATAGGCAGCAGATCGGGCGGCAGGGCGCCGGATACCGGACCTTGCGCGAGGGGCAGCCCCTCTTTCTTGCGTACGGCCACATCGGAGCGATCGTAGATCGCGCACTGTGGGTAGAGGGCGTGCAGGGCGTCTAACAGCGTAGCGCGCTGGTATTCGGCGCCGGCGGAGAGCAGCTGCAGCACCAGCGTATCCTGAAAGCGATCGATAGTGATCCCCGGCATGCCATCGGACTCTCCGGCAATCAGGCGATAGCCGGTCAGATCATCGCGCTCGACCAGCCAGTCACGCCAGCGCTGAGCCTGCTGTAGACGGCGTTCGAAAAAGGCCCGATCGATGTTCTCATCCCGGTCAAAGCTCCAGACGCGGGCCCGGATCTGGGACTGGGGAGAGTAGGCGGCGCGGGCCAGCCACTTTCCCTGATGGTCGCAGACGTCCAGCGTTTCACCGCTGACGGCATTGCCTTCGATGCGCGCTACGGCGCCGGAAAAAATCCAGGGGTGGCGGCGGAGTAAGGACTTTTCGCGTCCTTTGGCGAGGATTAAACGGGCCAAGATTCACCTTCAATATACAGTTATGGAAGCGGCGGGCGGCTATCATAGCCGAATGTGGGCGGAGGCACTAGGCTATGTCCTGCCGCGGGATACGGCGCCGGCGATCTGCGCCGCGCGAATGCGCTATGATAGGGGGAAACGGTGTGGACAAGGGGGAGCGCGCAATGGGAAGAGAGTGTGTGGCAGCCTATGTCAGCGGGCGGGTGCAGGGCGTGGGATTTCGCTATGGCACCCAGCGTCAGGCGGTGGGGCTGGGGCTGACCGGCTATGCCCTCAACCTGGACGATGGCCGAGTCGAGGTGGTGGCCGAGGGTGACACGCAGGCGGTGGCGCAGCTGCTGCGCTGGCTGTCAGAAAGCGGTCCCCGCTATGCCCGGGTCGATCGGGTCGATACGGAACCGCGTCCCCTACAGCATTTTCAGCGTTTTGAGATCCGCTATTGAGGCCTCCGACGGCGGCGTCGCGAGGATTAAATGCACTTCACCGGCCTGGGTAGCCCGGCTATTTTGGTGGCCTGCTTCGCCGGCCCTTTGGGGAACAGGCGGTACAGATAGCGGCTGTTTCCCTTCTCCTCGCCGTATTTTTGCGTCATGGCCTTCACCAACATGCGGATCGCCGGTGACGTGTTGAAGGTTTGGTAAAACTCACGCACAAAGCGCACGACCTCCCAGTGCGCTTCGCTCAGGGTGATCCCCTCCTGCTGCGCCAGGATCTCGGCCAGCGCCTCGCTCCACTCCTGGCTATTGAGCAGATATCCCTGGGCGTCGGTTTCAATGCAACGGCCGTCAAACTCTAACATGGTAAATCATCCTAACAGGCAAACAACGCCGCTCAGTGTACCCTAAGGCCCGGCGGGCGCCAAACCACGCCAAAAAAAACGCCCCGCGGAAGCGGGGCGTAGAGATGGGGATATGGGGCGCGGACTCAGTTGCTGCGGGCGAATCCCAGCAGGCTGAGCAGGCTGATGAACAGGTTATACAGCGAGACATACAGCCCAACGGTGGCGCGGATGTAGTTGGTCTCTCCGCCGTGGATGATATTGCTGGTTTCCCACAGGATGGCGCCGGTAGAGAACAGGATAAACAGCGCGCTGATGGCTAAAGAGAGCGCCGGCAGCTGCAGGAACAGGTTCGCGACCACGGCCAGCAGCAGTACCACAAAACCGGCCATCATCATGCCGGAGAGGAAAGACATATCCTTACGGGTTGTCAGCACATAGGCGGAGCAGCAGAAGAAGACCAGGGCGGTACCCCCCAGGGCCAGCATGATCAGATCGCCTGCGCCGCTGGCGATAAAGCTGCTGAGGATCGGGCCAAGGGTATAGCCCATAAAGCCGGTCAGGGCGAATACGGCCAGCAGACCGGCCGGGCGATCGGCCAGCCGGTAGGTCAGAAACATCAGGCCATAAAAGCCGACCATCATCAGCAGCAGGCCCGGCGCCGGCAGCATCAGGACCGTGCTGACGGTGGCGGTTAAGGCGGAGAACGCCAGGGTCAGCGCCAGCAGAAAATAGGTATTGCGCAGGACTTTATGCGTACTGAGCAGTGAACTGCGCGCAGAGGTAGAGGAAACGACAATACGATCCATACGAAGATTCTCTCGTTGTGTTATAGGTATCGGATGAGATGACGCCAGCGCGACGGCGGCAAGACCTTGTTTTCCTGCCCAATGCGAATGGTATCCCTCAACCCAGACTAAAATATAATTATTGGAATAAAAAGCAGAAAGACGGTTTACCCATCTTTACGCTCGCTCGCCGCCGTTGCGGCGGTGTGATGCGCGCTTTTTATCCCGCGCTGCGCAAAAAGGGATCAAACGGCGCCGGTATTGCCGATTTTGGCAGCACTTGCACCGGGGTGGCCTTTACAAGCGGGGTGGCGCTGGATATAGTCTTCCCCGTCGCGGAGGAGTGGCTGAGTGGTTTAAGGCAGCGGTCTTGAAAACCGTCGAGTGTAACAGCTCCTAGAGTTCGAATCTCTACTCCTCCGCCAAAATTCAGGCCCGAGCTATTCATTAGCTTGGGCCTTTTTCATTTCTGTGTTTTTCAGTATGCCATCCAGTATGCCATCAGCGTCCGTCTTGTATGAGACACGATGATTTCTCCTCGGAGAGTATGGCGTGTTGTCTCCCCCTCTTATTTTGCTGCCATCATCTACCGATAGTGCTTTGCGACGATGCCATTTTTCCACCAGCTTGGGGCGCATTAAAAATGTGCGGCGGAGGTGGAAATGGATAGCAGAGTATTATCACCGTTCAATGACTGAAACAGCGATGTACCGGGGTAAACAGTCGTCGGAGGACCCACTGGCGCTGCGGGACTAGGGGGCAGGTGGCAAAGGCTTTGGTCATGGGGCGTGTATTGAACAAAATGATGAAGGCGGGCAGGCCGGAAAGCGAGCGTATTGCCTGAGAATCAGGTTAGCTGCGGGAAAGTGACTCAAAACCTGATTTATTTAACAAAACCGTGGTGACAGAAGGTATGCCTCATCGGGGGGCTGAGAAGCGGTATGAGGCCTTGGGCTTGCTGTATCCAGCCTGATAACAAGCCTGTTATCTCAGCAGGCGGCAAGGGCCGTCATAATATGATGGCCTTTCCCGTATTGATAGCCAGATTCATCTGGCCTGCCAGATCTTCGATGGTAGAGCCCGGCGATGCTGTTTTCAGGCGATCCACCAAGGATTGTGGGCCGGCAGCAGTATGGCCTGTTTTATTCTGTTTTGGATGAGGGGGGCGTTTGTTGAAAATGGCTGACGGTTTCCCAGGCGATCTGTTGTAACGCGTTGGCGGTAACCGGCGTCATATCGCTATCTATCGGCAGAGCACCGCCAACCGGTGATTGGTTATACAGTGTGGCAAAAAACACACAGGCGGTTAAATAGGTTCCGGCCATTGAGGGATGAACACCATCATGATAGTAGAGATTAATCTCCGGGTGTTGTTCCCGCGCTCTGGCAAAGGCCAGTCCGACAGGTGCAACATAGCCACCGGTTTTTTGTGCGATGGAGAGGTAGGCGTCAGCCAGTTTGGCAGTATCCTCGGGGGTGTCTCGCTTTGCCCATGTCATAAAATAGACCACTTTTGCACCGGCCTGATGCGCCATTCCGGCCATTTTAGTCGCCGCGGCGACAAAGTTTTCCCGGGTGCTCTCTTTCTTTGAGATGGTTTCTGTTGAATTACCTTGCAGGACAACTACATCCCATTTTTGTAGCTTATTTTGATAAGCTAGGTTATTGATTTGCCAGCTTAGCCGACCACTGGATATCGTAATTCCACGGTATTGATACCCCTGTGCATGGTGAGGGAATAATGACTTTGCTAGATCGCGTAGACGGGTATTAATGTTGTTATTATAAAACGTGAATGAATTACCATAGAGTGCGACAGACTTATTCTCCCCGTCCATTTTAGCATAGGGTGATAAAGCCAGTAAGGTATCTGCATGGGCATATATACTGCTGAGCAGTACCATCAGGCCTGTGATTAAGCGTAGTGTTTTTTTCATCGCTCCTCCCATTAGCAATCATAACGCAGTCGGTGGCGTCTCCAATCAGTGAAACAGGTATTTTTCGATAAAAGCACCAATGATTTTTTCATGGAGTTCAACAGCGTGGGAAGCGCAGAGGGTTCTGCTGACCAGACGCTGATTCGGGCGCTCAGTGTGAGGCTGTTGCGCTCAATGCGTTGAGCAAAGATCTTGCCGGTCAGGGGCTTCTCTTTTGGCTCCTCTATTGCTCGTCGAACTCACAGATAAGTGCTATGTCAGCATGCGCCACCGGAGATGGGGTTATGCGTCGTGGCGCGCGCTTTTTAACGTTCGGATGACGGGGTTGAGGCCCATTTCAGTGTCCGGGAAGTATCACGAACGCCGGCGCCGTCGCAGGCCATTTCAGGTATCCTGTCATGATATTTAGAGGAATGCCCATGACGAAAAGCAATTTTATACGTCAATTTAACCAGCTAAAGTCACTACCTCGTATTTTAATGTCGTTTAATAATTGCTGATAGCGCGCTGGTAGCGGCCATTCCGCACGGTGAATGGCCCAGAGCGTATCGGTAACTGGCGATTCACTGTGATAGACGCGGACTAATTCAGGTCTAGCGAATGCAATAACCGCAAAGCGCGGCAGCACGGTAAACCCCAGACCGCGCGCGACGGGTTCTAGGATCAGACTGATTTGGTTGGTGAAGCCTCGCACTGGAATGTCATCTAAATGCTGACCCGGGAACTGGCGGCTCAGTAGCCGTAATGCCATAGCGCGCCCATCTGGGTGGTCGATAAACCCTAACGCCAGCAACGCTGACCAACTGATATCAGTAAGAGATGCGGGGACCACTAGACACAGCGGTTCGCGTGCAAAGGGCTCGGCATGTAAGCTCGGGTGCTCAGGCGCTTGATCGACGATCCCCAGATCGCAGCGTCCCTCTAGCACAGCGCGGATGATGTCGGTGGCTGGGGCGATACGGTGCTGGATACTGAGGGTCGGGTGGGCTTGTTGCTGCTCCAGCAGCCAAGGGTAGATGAATAGACCGATACTGCCGGGTGTCGAGAGACGGATCTCCCCCGCGTGTGGGTTATCCTCTGATAGCTCGGCATACAGACGTTCGCTGGCCCGTTGTTGTTCACGAGCGTAGGCCAATACGCGCAGGCCGCGTGGCGTGAGTTCCAGTTGACGCGGTTTACGCAGTAACAGCGGACCACACTCCGCTTCTAGACGCTGGATATGTTGGCTGACGGCTGCCTGCGTAAGATCGAGTCGCTCCGCGGCGCGGGTAAAGCTGCCGGTTTCCTGTATCGCGATCAGTGTCTTTAGCCAGAGTGGATTTAGCATAATAAATATTTATGGCATCCATTATTTTCACCTTATTTTTAATTATGCTCATCCTTACTATTCTGTCACCTGTTTTCTAACACAACATCAGGTGATTTATGACTTATCCACGTAGCTTTTCGCACATTGGTATCACCGTTACTGATTTAGATCGTGCGGTTGAGTTTTACACCCAAGTAATGGGCTGGTATCTGATTATGCCAGCCACCACCATTACGGAAGATGATTCGTCGATTGGGATGATGTGTAACGATGTATTTGGCCCCGGCTGGGGGGCGTTTCGTATCGCGCATTTATCAACGGGGGATAAAATCGGGATTGAGTTGTTCGAGTTTCCCAATAGTGAACAGCGAGAGAACAATTTTGAATTCTGGAAAACCGGCGTGTTTCACTTCAGTGTGCAAGATCCGGATGTTGAAGGCTTGGCAGCACGCATTGTGGCTGCCGGCGGTAAGCAGCGTATGCCAGTACGAGAATACTATCCGGGGGAAAAGCCATACCGTATGGTCTACATGGAGGACCCGTTTGGCAATATCATCGAAATCTACAGCCACAGCTATGAGCTGACTTACTCTGCTGGTGCTTATCAAGCATAAGATTTGCTGGCACGATTTCCCCGTCTGTTTTTGTCTCTTGCCCCCGGCGATGCCGGGGGCTATTTATTTCATTTCGCGCGCGTCGAGTGTCAATACGCTTCTGCCGTCCCAATATCCACGTTGATATTCTCTTCCCGAATGCGTATACCCGGGGCGCGTCGTGCGCCCGTGGACTCGCGGCTCAGTAGCGCTGACCGATCCCTTCATAGATTAGCCTGAGCGCAAACAGCCCGATAATTGCCCCGATCGCCCGGCTGGCGACGCGCTGTATCCGCCCGTAGAGGCGGCGTACCGCAGGGAGGGAGAAGGCTTGGCTCAGGAATAGGCGCCAGACAATGGATGCGACCACGATCCCGCCCCAGGCCGCCAATCTGGCCCAAAGCGGCGTGTCGGCGCTGAGCGTTACCGAAAAGATACTGATGAAGAACAGCACCGTCTGCGGGTTTGACAGATCGGTCAGCAGCCCGCGGCGGAAGAAGATGTGCCAGGGTTCGCTGACGGAGGGCCGCACGTTGAGTATTGGCAGCGAGGCCTGAGTGCGAACGCTATTCCAGGCGAACCAGAGTAGATAGGCGCCGCCGCCGATCTTAATAAGCGCGAAGAGTGCCTCGCATTGGGTAATCAGCGTCGCCAGACCAAACAGCCCGAGTCCGGAGTAAAATGCATCGCCGAGCGCGACCCCCAGACCGGTCATCATTCCGGCCCGCCGCCCAGAGGCCAGGCTGGTTTGCACCACCACAAAGAGATTCGCGCCGGGATTGAAGAAGGTCAAAACGAACAGGCTGATAGTAAGAATGACGGCATGCAAGGGTTCCATAGACCACGGGCTCATGAGTTAACGTAGTCTTATTTATAGCAAAATAGGGCCGTAATATCGTGACCCATGACAGGGTATTGCTGCGCCGACGGCGGAAGGGCGCGGGCGATAAGGTGAGAGGGCGGGGGAATAGTCACAGGCCGGGCGTCGCCCCGACCTGTGAGAGGGGCATTAGCGTGCGTTGATACGATTGTAACGTTTATCCACGCCGATGATGCCAATGGTTAGCAGCACCAGAAGAATGGCGATGGCCGCCAGCAGGATAAAGACCCCATTCCAGGAGTAGGCTTTCTCGATCAGCGCGATAGGCGCCCCAGCCATCGCTGCACCAATGTAGGTCACGCCGCCTTTCAGGCCGGTTGCCGCCCCGGCGCCGTCGGCATGGGAGGCCTCGATGATCCCCAGCGCGAACAGCATTTGGGGGGCATAGATCCCCGCGCCGATGATAAAGAAGCAGATGGCGACCAGGTAATAGTGGACGTGGATCGTCAGCGCGACGCCAATCATGCCGGCGATCAGGACGAAGCTATAGATCAGAATGGTTTTCCAGCGATCGGCGTTAAACAGTCGATCCGAAATGATGCCGGAGGTCAGTCCCCCGAGGATGCCGCCGACCTCAAACCAGGCGACCAGCGAGTTGGATTTTACCAGATCCCAGCCCAGCTCTTTGACAAAGTAGACGCTGACCCAGTCATTGGTCACGGTGCGGATGACGTAAATGCACAGATCCCCACCGATGGCCATCCAGATAATCGGGCTGTTGACGATGTAGCGGGTAAACATGGCCCACATGGTGAGGCCGCCTTCAGAGCGTTGATTGATGGCCAACTGCTTGGTGTCTTTCTTCCATTCGCCCACGTTGGGCAGGCCATATTTTTCCGGCTTGGCGCGCATAAATATCGCGGAGATAATCGCCTGGACGGCGGTAATGGCGGCTGGAACATAGAAGGCATAGCGCCAGTTTCCGGTATATTCAATAACGCCGGAGGCGATGAGCGGAGCCAGCGCACCGCCAACGTTGTGGGAGGTATTCCACAGTGAATACCAGCCGCCGCGCTCTGATTTAGAGTACCACTGGCTGATGGCCTTCGCGATGGGAGGGAAGCCACAGCCCTGGGCTACGGCGGTCAGGCAGTAGAGCGATAGCAGCACGGTAACGTTATTGGACATGCCGATACCGACGTTGATCACGGCGATGACCAGCAGCACTGGGGCTAGAAAAAGGCGCGGGTTAATTCTATCCGCCAATAGCCCGGAGCTAAACTTTGAAATACCATATAAAATATAATAAATAGAGGAGGCAGTACCGAATTGTACTGCGGTCATGCCAATATCCTGCATCAGCAGTGGCGCCGCTGCGGCAAATGCTTTTCGTGAAATATACATCACGGTATACGTTAGGAATGTCGTGATGATAATTTGCCAGCGTAATTGTTTATAGATTTTATCTATATTATTCATTATTAAGACACCAATATGAACAGGGTGGCGTAAAAAACGTCATAAAAAAGCCTGGTCTAAAATAAGACCATGCTGCCTGGTGATACATGCCGCAATTCAATGGAAGTGGGTAGGATCGGCGTATATTTTGTCACGGTATGACGTCGAACGTCTAGCCGTGAGGAGAGTAAATAGTAAGGAAAATAGCGCCATTTTGTATATAAATTAACTTATTTGTTTCTATTTATATTTGTGTGACGCCTATCATTTATCGATAGAGGCAACTGCAGTATATCTATAATGCGAATGGTGGAAAAGGTTTTTATTTTTCTATCGTGTTTAATCTACCGCGTGGCGGAGATATGAGACGCTATTTCCCTTTCCCTTTCCCTTTCCCTTTCCCTTTCCCTTTCCCTTTCCCTTTCCATATTGCGGCTTGGCAACGATATGCCGGTGATGGTCACCGGCCAACATTTTATACTACTGTTATACACCATGATAACGATGCGAGAAGATAACAGACTGTGCTTTACTGAAAACGCGAGTACTCTCCGGCGCCCCCGACTTTGCGCTCGGGGGCACTCGGGCTACCCTTTATCGTCAACGACGTTTTAGCCTCGTAGCCTCTCACGCTGTGCTCCGCCGCGGGGCCTCTCTCAGCTATGCTGGGGAGCATGATAGGTTTTATCGATCTCCAGCGTCTGGGTGTAGGGGCCGCGCCAGTCGGCCTCAAACAGCGCGCTGAGGATATTGGCCGGCTGATGCCCATTGATTAGCAGCGCAATATCGCGGGTGTTATAAAAATATCCCCACTCCCAGTTACTGGTGGTGATCCAGCTGAGGTCATCATCGACGACGAAATATTTTTCATGCTCTACCCGAGAATAGGGAATATAGCGTGATGGGATAGGGGGAATGCTGCTGATTTTTACCGCGACATTGGGCATTAGCTGCAGCGCCTTCATAAAATCGATGGCCGGTACGGTATTATTCCAGTCTGCGACAATAATTTTCACCTGTACCCCCCGCAGTGCCGCGTTGGCGATGGCATCATACAACTCCCCCCAATAGCCAACGGCACCATATTTTTTGAACCCTGAGAAGGTCATGACCTGCATACGGATAATATGATTAGCGCTATTAATCGCCGCCAGCATCTGCGATATTTCACTATCGGTTCCCTGCGGGCGTATATCGACAGGGCTAAAGGCCGGGTGAATTAAAAGCGTTTCGTCACCATAGCTAACCTGAGCGGGGCGTTGTGCGGTAACCCAGCGGCGTTTATCGGTGTTATTGGTTAAGGCATAGTTGACTGGGCCATGGGTATTTTCAGCAAGCGCCCAGTCCAGATTAAATACGCTCAGCAGGGTCATTGCCAACGGCTGATTACGGATCCGAACGCCAACGTTGTGAATTTGACTCAGAGAGATCCAGCTCCAGTTGGCGCTGTTGAGCGCAATATTCTCACCATCCACGATCATATATTTAGCATGCATCACGCCGCCGCCGATCTTGTGATAGTCGATTTTGCGGATGGCAATCTGGGGCAGCTCGGCGAACAGCTGGTCGGGATCGCTGCTGCCGCTGAGCGCCATGGCATCGGTCAGGATCCGGACCTTGACGCCGCGCCGTGCGGCATCCTTGATGGCATTAACGATAGGCTCCAGGGCTTCACCTGATTGATTGGCTATATAAAAGGTGCCGATATCGAGCGTGTGTCTGGCCTGCCGTATCATGCGTAGCCAGACGGTGGCCGTGGCGTGAATGTCCGCCTGCTGAAAGACCGCGTCGGTATTCTGTGGAATGGCCTGCATAAGCTCAAAGTCTGCCGTCCGCGTCTGATGGCCGTCAGCCATAAAGGCGGCGCCGGCGATCAATCCCGCTATGGCAAGTCGCTTCATTTCTTATCCCTCTCTGTCGTGGCCACACTCTTTAACGGTATATATTAAATAAAATAATCAGTTGCACCCTGTGTTATGTCATATAAATCGCTGCCATCGGGAGGCGTGAGTTTCATCGCGCAGAGTCATCGGCATCCGCGGGCGTCGGTGATGGGATGGCGTTAGGCGATAGGGGTGTAATACCTTAATAATACTTTAGCGAAATATCTGCGTGAGCGGGAGGATGAACTGCTTATTATCCCACGGGTAATGAATGGCATCGAGGATTTATTCATTCCATATCAATAATTGCTTATGTATCTTTATCGAATAGATGGGGGGGGTGGTGATAAAATAACCTACGCTATGCCTTGGATAATGCACTCGTAAAAATACTACAGGTCAGTTCACTGATTAGAGAATATTTTTTGCATATTGGTGCTGAATCGGGAGAATGGCACTGAGGTCGGGCTAAAATTAATATAATAATCCCTTTTTTTATTCGCATATGCCGCTGCTGGTGGCCGTGTGCGGCTATCGACTGCCGAAAAGAAACTGCCTCAGGGCGCCGTCGTAATAGGGATTATGGTTCGGTTGTCGGAGCGTTGAAGTTGGCGCTGGTTATAACTTTTTTTCTTAATCTTGGTTTAAGAAAAGTACGCTATGCTCAATCAATCTAGGTTATCGTCCCGTAAGGGAAATAACGCCTCGATTGCTGTAAGTTGGATAGAGATCACATTTTTCATTTCTAGTACTGATATGGGAACGTGTTAATGAAGGACTTTTTGCCATTCTCCAAGCCAGCTATCGGCGAGGAGGAGATTGCTGCAGTCAGTGAAGTGCTGCGCTCCGGCTGGATCACGACCGGTCCGCAAAATCAGGCGTTGGAGCAAGAGTTCTGCCAGGCTATCGGCGCCCGTCATGCTATCGCCGTGTGCTCCGCGACGGCGGGAATGCACGTTACCCTGATGGCGCTGGGCATTGGGCCGGGGGATGAAGTGATAACCCCGTCAATGACCTGGGTGTCCACCCTGAATATCATCACGCTGCTGGGGGCGACCCCCGTGATGATCGATGTCGATCGCGATACGCTGATGGTGACGCCAGAGGCTATTGCCGAGGCGATAACGCCGCGCACCAAGGCGATTATTCCCGTCCATTTCGCCGGCGCCCCCGTCGATCTTGACCCGATCCGCGCGCTGGCGCAGCGGCACGGCATTGCCCTGATCGAAGACGCGGCCCATGCCATTGGCACCGCCTACCGCGGTGAGCCTATCGGCCAACGCGGCACCGCCATTTTCTCGTTTCATGCGATCAAAAACGTCACCTGTGCCGAGGGCGGCATGGTGGTGACCGATGATGATGCTCTGGCGCAGAAGGTGCGCAGCCTGAAGTTTCACGGTCTGGGCGTGGATGCCTACGATCGCCAGACCCATGGCCGGGCGCCGCAGGCAGAGGTGGTGACGCCGGGATACAAGTACAACTTGGCCGACATCAACGCGGCGATAGCCCGGGTGCAGCTGGCAAAACTGCCTGAGCTCAACGCCCAGCGCGCCCGGCTGGCGGCCTATTACCTGCAGCAGTTGGCGCTGCATCAGCTGCCGTTCACTCCGCTGAGCGCGCCCGACTGGCCGCATCAGCATGCTTGGCACCTGTTTATCATCCGTTGCGATGAGGCCCGCTGCGGCGTGGATCGCGATCGGCTGATGCAGGCGCTCAAAGAGCGCAACATCGGCAGCGGGCTGCACTTTCGCGCCGCCCACACGCAAAAATATTACCGTGAGACCTATCCACAGCTACGTCTGGCGCAGACGGAGTGGAATTCACAGCGTATCTGCTCCCTGCCGCTGTTTCCGGATATGACCGAGGCAGACGTAGATCGGGTGATCGGCGCGTTGAAAGAGATTATTGAGCAGTAACGGTTGGATATGACAATGAGTGATTTTAAAACCATCCAGTTTGTATCGGTGGTGATACCGGTTTACAACGAGCAGGAGAGCCTGCCGGAGCTGTTGAAAAGGACCATCGCCGCCTGCGATGCCACGGGAAAACAGTATGAGATAGTCCTGGTGGACGACGGCAGCAGCGATAGATCGGCTGAGATCCTCCGCGAGGCGGCGCAGCGCCCGGGGAGTCGGGTAGTCGCGGTGTTGCTGAACCGTAACTATGGTCAACATTCGGCGATTATGGCCGGATTCAGCCACATTAAAGGCGATCTGGTGATCACGCTGGATGCCGACCTGCAGAATCCGCCGGAGGAGATTCCGCGTCTGGTGGAGACCGCCGATCAGGGCTATGACGTGGTGGGCACCATTCGCCAGAACCGTCAGGATAGCTGGTTCCGTAAGCGCGCCTCGCGCATGATCAATGGCCTGATCCAGCGCACCACCGGCAAGAGCATGAGCGACTATGGCTGCATGCTGCGCGCCTACCGCAGCAGCATCATCAAGGCCATGCTGCACTGCCATGAGCGCAGCACCTTTATCCCCATTCTGGCCAACAGCTTTGCCCGTCGCACCATCGAAATCCCGGTGAAACACGCCGAGCGTGAGCACGGCGAGTCCAAGTATGGGCTGATGAAGCTGATCAATCTGATGTACGACCTGGTGACCTGCCTGACCACGACCCCGCTGAGGGCGCTGAGCATTTTTGGCAGCGTTATCGCGCTGCTGGGCTTCGCCTTTGCCGTACTGCTGATCCTGATGCGTTTAACCCTTGGACCACAGTGGGCTGCGGAAGGGGTATTTACCCTGTTTGCCGTGCTGTTCATCTTTATCGGCGCACAGTTTGTTGGGATGGGCCTGCTGGGTGAGTACATCGGCCGCATCTATAACGACGTGCGCGCCCGTCCCCGCTATTTTATTCAGAATGTCGTTCGCGCTAACCCGCCGGACGAAGAACAGGAAAAATGATCATGAAAGCTGTTGTTTTTGCCTATCACGATATGGGTTGTGCCGGTGTGCAGTCATTGATTGATGCTGGTTATGAAATCGCTGCCATTGTTACTCACCAGGATGCTCCCGGTGAAAATCTGTTCTTTGGCTCGGTCGCTCGCCTTGCGGCCCAGCATAATATTCCGGTGTTTGCGCCGGATGATGTGAATCACCCGCTGTGGGTTGAGCGTCTGCGGGCGCTGCAGCCGCAGGTGATCTTCTCCTTCTACTATCGCCATCTGCTGAGCGACGCGATTTTAACGCTGGCGCCGCAGGGCGCGTTTAACCTGCATGGTTCGCTGCTGCCGGCCTACCGTGGCCGTGCCCCGCTGAACTGGGTGCTGGTCAACGGCGAGACGGAGACCGGGGTGACGTTGCACCGTATGGAGACGCGTGCGGATGCTGGGAATATTATCGCTCAGCGCCGTATCGCGATTGCCGAAGAGGACACGGCGCTGACGCTGCACCACAAACTGTGCCAGTGCGCCCGCGCGCTGCTGGCCGAGGCGCTGCCGCAGATCCGCGGCGGCAGCTACGCGGAGTTCCCGCAGGATGAAAGCGCCGCCACCTACGTTGGCCGCCGTACGCCGGCCGATGGCCGCCTGGAGTGGAGTAAACCGGCGCGGGCGCTGTATAACCTGGTTCGCGCGGTGACGGAGCCGTGGCCGGGCGCCTTTAGCTATGCCGGCAACCGTCAGTTTACGGTCTGGCAGGCGCGGGTGCGCAGCGATCTGCCTGCCGCGCGTCCCGGTACAGTGCTGTCGGCGTCGCCGCTGACGATCGCCTGTGGCGACGGGGCGCTGGAGATCGTGGCCGGTCAGCCGCAGGATGGCCTGTATATGCAGGGCAGCCAACTGGCGGAAAGCCTGGGGCTGGTTGAGGGCGCGATCCTGAACAGCTCGCTGAACTTTGGCGCCCGTCGGGCGACCCGCGTGCTGATTCTGGGGGTTAACGGCTTTATCGGTAACCATTTGACCGAGCGTCTGCTGGCGGAAGATAACTATGAAGTCTACGGCCTGGACATCGGCTCCGACGCCATCTCCCGTTTTATCGACCACCCGCGCTTCCACTTTGTGGAAGGGGATATCAGCATTCACTCCGAATGGATCGAGTATCACATTAAGAAGTGTGACGTGGTGCTGCCGCTGGTGGCGATTGCAACACCGATCGAATATACCCGTAATCCGCTGCGCGTTTTTGAGCTCGACTTTGAAGAGAATCTGAAGATTGTGCGCGACTGCGTGAAATACAAAAAGCGCATCATCTTCCCGTCCACCTCTGAAGTCTACGGGATGTGCAGCGATCCTCAGTTTGATGAGGATAGCTCTAACCTGATCGTCGGGCCGATCAACAAACAGCGCTGGATCTACTCCGTATCCAAGCAGCTGCTGGATCGCATCATCTGGGCCTACGGCGCCAAGGATGAACTGCGTTTCACGCTGTTCCGCCCCTTCAACTGGATGGGGCCGCGTCTGGACAACCTGAATGCGGCGCGTATCGGCAGCTCGCGCGCCATTACCCAGCTGATCCTAAACCTGGTGGAAGGGTCGCCGATCAAGCTGGTGGACGGCGGACGTCAGAAGCGTTGCTTTACCGACATTAAAGAAGGGGTGGAAGCGCTGTTCCGCATTATCGAAAACAAAGACAATCTGTGCGATGGACAGATTATCAACATCGGTAACCCGGATAACGAAGCCAGCATTCGTGAGCTGGCTGAGCAGCTGCTGGTGTGCTTTGAGCAGCATCCGCTGCGCGATCGCTTCCCGCCCTTTGCCGGCTTCCGCGAGGTGGAGAGCAGCAGCTACTATGGCAAAGGCTACCAGGACGTAGAGCACCGTAAACCGAGCATCCGCAACGCACAGCGCCTGCTGGGTTGGCAGCCGGTGATCCCGATGGAGAGCACTATCGAGGATACTCTGGACTTCTTCCTGCAGACCTTTGACGGTACGGAGCAGGAATGAAACGGGTCGGTCTGCGCATTGACGTAGACACCTGGCGCGGCACGCGTGACGGCGTGCCGGCGCTGGTGTCGCTGCTGCGCCGGCACGGGATCCGGGCGACGTTCTTTTTTACCCTGGGTCCGGACAATATGGGGCGCCACCTGTGGCGCCTGCTTAAGCCGCGCTTTCTGTGGAAAATGCTGCGCTCTAACGCCGCATCGCTGTATGGCTGGGATATCTTGCTGGCCGGGACGGCCTGGCCCGGACGCCGGATCGGTGCCGGCCTGGCCGACACCATCGCCGCCGCCGCGAAAGAGCATGAGACCGGGCTGCACGCCTGGGATCACCATGCCTGGCAGGCCTGGGCCGGCGTTTGGTCACGGGAGAAGATGGCCGAGCAGATCGGGCTGGCCTACGATGAGCTGCAGCTGATCACCGGGGAGAGTATCGATTGCTCCGCGGTTGCCGGCTGGCGCGCCGATGCACGGGTGGTCGAGGCCAAGGAGCCCTTTGGCTTTCGCTATAACAGCGATTGTCGCGGTACGCATCCGTTTCGTCCGCTGCTGCCGGATGGCCGCCTGGGGACGGTGCAGATCCCGGTGACCCAGCCCACCTGGGATGAGGCCATCGGCGTCATGACCGATGAGGCGGGATTTAACCGCTTCATTCTCGACAGCATCCTGGCCGATCGCGGCGTCCCGGTTTACACCATTCACGCCGAAGTTGAAGGCATTGCCAAACATGCGCAGTTTGCCCGCCTGCTGGAGATGGCGCGCGAGGCACAGATTGAATTTTGCCCCCTTGGGGATTTATTGCCAGACGATATTACGCTGTTGCCGAGCGGGCGAGTCGTCCGCACGACGTTGACCGGGCGTGAGGGATGGCTGGGTTGTCAGCAGGAGGTGGAGTCGCCATGAAGAAGATCGCCGGATGGGTTACGCTGGCCGTACTGTTTGTTCTTTACTACATCGTCCCGCTACCGGGACGTTTATTATGGCAGCCGGATGAAACCCGCTATGCAGAAATCAGCCGCGAGATGCTGGCCAGCGGAGACTGGATCGTGCCGCACTTTCTCGGGCTGCGCTATTTTGAAAAGCCGGTGGCCGGCTATTGGGTGAATAACCTGGGTCAGTGGCTGTTTGGCGACGGCAATTTTGCCGTCCGCTTTGGCGCCGTGCTGGCGACGGTACTGAGTGCGCTGCTGGTGTTCTGGCTGGCGCGCCGGCTACTGTCTGGTACGCGCCCGGCCGTTTTGGCTGCGCTGATTTATCTGACCAGCTTTCTGGTCTACGGCGTTGGCAGCTACGCGGTGCTTGATCCGATCTTTACCCTGTGGATGACCGCGGCCATGTGCAGCTTCTGGCTGGGTGAGCAGGCCAGCAGTACGCGGGGCAGGGTCGGCGGCTACATTTTGCTGGGGTTGGCCTGCGGTATGGGCTTTATGACCAAAGGGTTCCTGGCGCTGGCGATCCCGGTGATTGCCGTTCTGCCCTGGGTGATAGCCCAACGGCGCTGGAAATCCCTGTTCTGCTTTGGCCCGCTGGCGGTGTTGAGCGCCATTCTCATCAGCTTGCCGTGGGTGCTGGCTATCGCACAGCGCGAGCCGGACTACTGGCGCTACTTCTTCTGGGTTGAACATATCCAGCGCTTTGCCGAAGATAACGCTCAGCATAAGGCGCCGTTCTGGTATTACCTGCCGATCCTCCTTCTCGGCCTGCTGCCCTGGCTGGGCCTGCTGCCCGGCGCGCTGCGTGAGGGGTGGCGTGGCCGGGTCAGTCAGGGGGGGGATTTTTACCTGCTGGGCTGGGCGGTGATGCCATTTCTGCTGTTCAGCATCGCCAAAGGAAAGCTGCCAACCTATATTTTACCCTGTTTTGCGCCGCTGGCGATCCTGATGGCCGGCTATGTACAGCGTCTGGCCGGAGAGGGGGGTAAGGCGCTACGGATCAACGGGGTGATTAACCTGCTGGTCGGCCTGGGTGGCATGGCGGCGATCTTGCTGGTGCTGGCGCCCTGGGGCATCATCGGACGTCCGCTGTTCGGTGCGCAGGAGGTCAGCAAAGTGATCCTGGGCACCGTCGCCTTTGGCGTATGGGCGCTGTTTGGCGCGCTGTCGCTGCATAATCCACGCCGCTACTGGCGCTGGAGCGCCGCCTGTCCGCTGGGGATTGCCCTGCTGATCGGCGCGGCGCTGCCGCAGCAGGTCATGGAGTCCAAGCAGCCGCAGACGCTGATCCAGGCGGCGATGCCGCAGCTGCAGGCGAGCCGCTATATTCTGAGCGACAGCGTCGGCGTCGCCGCGGGGCTGGCCTGGGAGCTCAAGCGCAGCGACATCTATCTGTATGATAATACGGGTGAGCTTCAGTATGGGCTGAGCTATCCGGATGCAGCCGGTCATCTGGTAAATGCCGCGCAGTTCCCGGCCTGGCTGGCGGAGCACCGGAAGCAGGGGGCGGTCTCCCTGGTATTGCTGCTGTCGCGCAACGAACAGGTTAGTTCGGCGCTGCCGCCAGCGGATATGACCCTGCGGAAGGGGCGTTTCCTGCTGTTGCAGTATCAGCAGCAGCCATGAGTTATCTGCTGATTATTTTCTCCAGCCTGCTCAGCTGTGCAGGACAGCTATGTCAGAAACAGGCGATGTGCGGTGTGCCTCACGGCTCACCGCGCCGCCACCTGCTGCGCTGGCTGACGCTGGCGCTGCTCTGTCTGGGGCTGGCGCTACTGCTGTGGCTGGTGGTGCTTAGCCGGGTGGCGGTGAGCGTGGCGTATCCGATGCTGAGCCTGAACTATGTCCTGGTGCTGCTGGCGGCACGTTTTATTTGGCATGAGCGGCTCAACTGGCGCCATATTATCGGGATCACGCTGATTATGGCGGGGATTATCCTGCTGGGGGTCAACGCATGATGGGCTACCTGTGGGCGCTCGCCAGCGTCGCGCTGGTCAGCGCGGCGCAGCTGATGATGCGCTATACCATGATGCACTGCAGCGATGGGGCGCAGCTTATCTCTGCGCTGCTCAGCGCAGAGCACTGGGTCTGGTGGCTACCGGGCGGCATTCTGTGCTATGGCCTGTCGATGCTGTGCTGGCTGTTTGCGCTGCGCGATCTGCCGCTGAATCGGGCCTATCCATTGCTGAGCCTTAGCTATGTGTTGGTCTGCGCTCTGGCGGTCTCCTTGCCGCTGTTCGGTGAACGGCTTAACGGGGGTAAGCTATTGGGAATGGGCTTGATTATACTGGGTTTACTGGTGATTTATCCCCCCTGGCGTCGCGCGGGGAAGCCGTGAGCGCGGCGGCTGTCCCGTTAGCCTGCCAGCGGCGGGATATCCATTTTATTTGATAAATTGCGTGAATAGTTGTAGCGGCGTAGACTGACCTCACACCCCGAGTGGTTTAGCCGAGCAGGCAATCTTATGCAACTCATTCATGCTTTTATCAAAACGCACGCGCAGCTGATGGCGGCCTTCTGGTCCGTGCTGATTGTGCTCATTGAAGCCTCCATCGCGCTGTATATACTGCGTAACGTCTAGTCGAGTCGCTCCCCGGCATCGCGCCTTTTGCCGGAGCGGCTGCCGCTATCTTCTCCCGTCGCGTTATCCTGCCCGTCTCGCCGCGCTAGCGTCGATGCGTATCGCGCTATTGGCGGGAATATCATCATTAACCTATTGTTGTAATGCGTTATTTTTAGCCAAAGCGTAAAGCGGAGCGGACAGCCTCCGGGTCAGCGTGCGCAAGGGCGTGAATTGACCCGCCGGGTTAAAAAGCGAATAATTCTCGGCGTTGGGTCGTTAGCTCAGCTGGCAGAGCAGTTGACTCTTAATCAATTGGTCGACGGTTCGATCCCGTCACGACCCACCAACAATTTCAAGGCGTTGCGCTAATGGCGTAGCGCCTTTTTTGTTATCGCTCGCGTGCCTGTGCCGATATTTACCGCGGGGTCATCCGGTTTGCTCATCGGGCGGTGCTTTTAGCCCCAGCGCGGGGCGAGCGCGATAGTGGAGCCCGATCTCGCCTACGCTGGCAAAATCAGTCTAGGCCGACTTTTTTACCCTCATGATGTTTTCTGATTTTGGCGTGTAGACCGTGTGGTTGGCTGGAATATCTTTATTGATAAAGCTCATTGCGCCGATGGTGACATTATCGCCTATATGCAAATCATCACCGATGATGCAGCAGTTGGCGCCGATTTCGACATTATCACCGATATAGATTTTCCCCGCCTGATCGTTTTGCTTTACGCCGATAGTCACATTTTGTCTGATATACAGATTATTACCTATGACGCAGTGCCCGGTGATCACAATACCGACATAGTGGGCGATACGGAGCCCCTCACCGATCTCACTGCCAAGCTTGATATCGAGGCAGTATTTATTCCGCAGGCTTCGACTGATGCGTATCGCCGTTTTTTTAGCCGTGCCGCTGCGGTGTAAATAATTGGCGATACGCCACCAAAAGTAGAATCGGCGCTCAGGGCATTTGAATGCCTTATGCAGCGTTTTGAGCCAGGAGAAAGGTTTGTCTGAGACCATCACTTCGCGGCGCAGACACCGTTTCAGATGGGATAGCTCGTGGTCATGCGGTTTCATCGGTTGTGCTCTACCTCCGGTAAAAAGTGGCCACTATAATGCGGTGTCACCTCGGCGCCGTCCAATGACTTTGTCACTGTCGGGCCACGACGCTGGCGATCCGGCGTGCGCGGGATGGCATGCTATCGCGTTGAATATAAACCCCTGACACGATGGAGATAGCCTCATGGCGCTCCCGCTCGCCGGGCAGAGTAATGTGCGCATCGTGTTTTTTACCCACCGCTAACAAGAGTATCGCTGCGCCCACGACGCCGGGGGAATAGCGGATCGGCCCTTTTTCATTCTATTCTGATACGGGAGCGCGTCCCACCGTTGCCCTGAGCAGCGCATAGGGGAACGTGCATGGCGGTGTATCGATGAGATCCAGGTGACGTTGGATCCAAAATATAGCGAGATTTTATGCTGACAGTAACGGCGCTGTACCAATACCCGCTGAAGTCCGGGGCGGGAAATGCGGCGGAGCGAGTGTCCGTGGCACCCTACGGCATCGTGCAGGATCGGCAGTTTATGCTGATCAAGGCGGCGGACAGCCGTATGGTGACGGCAAGAACGCATCCGCAGCTGCTGGGGGTTCGCGTCAGTCAAGATGTCGACAGCGTTACCTTTCACTCGGCGATGCAGCCGCCGCTGCGAGTACAGCGGGCCCAGTTTGTCCGCGGCATACGGCAGACCGCCGTGTGGAATGATGCGTTCTCTGCCCTGAGCGTCGATGAGGAGGCCGATAGGTGGTTTAGCCAGCTGTTAAAAGAGCCGGTAACGTTGGTCTTTAACGGTGAGGCGCCCCGGCGTCACGGCGGGGATACGCAGGCGGCGCTGAGTCTGGCGGACGCGGCGCCGCTGCTTTTGCTATCCGAAGCGTCGCTGGCGTTTCTCAACGCTCGCTCGCCAGCGCGCCATACGCTGCAGCAGTTCCGCCCGAATATCGTGGTGCGGGGAAGCCTGTCCTTTGCCGAGGATGGTTGGAAAACGCTCCGGATCGGCGATGTGACGTTTGCCGTTAGCGCCCCTTGTTCCCGCTGCGTACTGACGACGATCGATCCGCAAACGCAGCAGATGAAGCTCGACAATGAGCCGCTGACGACGCTGAGCCAGTTCCGTCGGGAGGCGCGGACGGGAGCGATCCATTTTGGGGTTTATCTGACGCCGCTGAGCGCAGGTGAGATAGCCTGCGCGGATCCCGTTGATATCGTGGCAACGCAGGCGCCCTATCCCTATGTCAATCGACTGCCTGAAACGATCGCGTTGATTTGCGATGCGGTGGAGCCCATCTGTCGAGATTTCACCACCTTCTGGTTTAAACGGGCCGATGGCTTGCCCTTGCCCCCTATCTGGCCGGGCAGCACTTGCCGGTGACGGTCACGATAGGGCAGCGGAGGTATCAGCGCTGCTATACCCTTTCCTCGTCGCCGACCCGTGGCGATCGCTGGTCGATCGGCGTGAAAAGGACGCCATCGGGCACGGTGTCGAACTGGCTTCATCGCCATATGCGCGTGGGGCAGTCGCTCTGTGCCGCGGCGCCGGAAGGGGCCTTTTTCCTCGATCGCCGCCCCGCGGGTCCCATTGCCCTGATCAGCGCCGGCAGCGGTATTACGCCGGCTATCTCCATGTTGAGGATGTTGGCGGATCGGCAATGGATCGATGATGTTATTTTTTACGCTCAGTGTCAGACGCCGCAGGATAGGGCGTTTGCGGATGAGCTCCAGCAGCTCCAGCAAGCGCACCCCTCTTTGACCGTAATTACGGCGGTGTCTCACCCCGATAGCGAATGGCAAGGGGTCTCGGGGCGCTTCGATGCCGCGCGCGCGGCGCTGTTTCCTGCGCTGGCGCAGCGTCATGTCTATGTCTGTGGGCCCGCGGGCTTTATGGCGCAGGTGCAAACGCTGCTGTTGGCCGCCGGGTTGCCCGCGGATCAGTGGCATCAAGAGCGTTTTGGTGAGGTCGTACGCAGCGCTAATCACGCCTATCGCTCGGTGCAGATACGTATCAATGGCAATGCGTTCAGCGGGAATAATCAGGCGTCTGTGCTCGAGCAGGCGGAGAAAGCCGGGGTCAGTATGGCCTGTAGCTGCAGGGCGGGGGTGTGCGGCAAGTGCAAGGTGCGTCTTAACGCCGGTTCGGTTGAGCAGCCTCAGCGCACAGCGCTCAGCGTCGATGAGGAGAATGCGGGCTATATACTGGCCTGCTGTGCGATACCGCAGGACGATATTGTTATCGGGGAGTAATAGCACAGGAGCCCATCGTCATGGGCTCCTGTCGTTGATTCTCGATCCGGCTGCTCAGGTCAAGGCCGTCATCGCGATTGCGGATCGCTAATCTAAGTCTGGTTTTACAGCGGGGTTACATTAATGGCTGACGGCCCTTTAGCTGCGCCGGTTTGCACTTCGAATGCAACCTTCTGGCCTTCGTCCAGGGATTTGTAGCCATTGCTTTGAATTGCGGAAAAATGAACAAAGATATCGCTGCCGCCGTTATCCGGCGTGATGAAACCAAAGCCTTTATCCGCATTGAACCATTTTACTAAGCCAGTCATTTTATTAGACATAGATATTTCCTTTATTTTATTACCATCGCTGGTTGATGAGGTCTGCTTTACAGATTTTAATGAGAAGCTTAGAAAGGAGACTCACTGATAAAGGGATATCGGGGGGATAACACTTGAACTGAGCACTGCTAAAAAAACGACGTCAGGTTCTGTACTTCAAACCGGTGACGCATTAACGCATGCGGCGAGTACGTTGGCAAGATCTTTTTTAGCCATCCAGACACCTTAGCTATGACGCTGGTAATGCGTCGGGATATCTGTATACTGAAAATATTGCGTAACAGTAAGGAATTAGTTTGTCAGATAAAATGACCGGAATTGTTCGGTTTTTTGATTACCGCAGCGGTAAAGGCTTTATCTCTCCATCCGATGGTCGTAAAGACGTTCAGGTACATATCTCCGCCCTCCATTTAAAAGACGAAGAAACGCTCTCGGCGGGTCTGCGGGTTGAATTTTGCAGAATGCATGGTCGGCAGGGGCCAACGGCGGCCAACGTTTACCTTTCATAATAGCGTTTATCTCTCTTCAGTCCGATATGTTCAGGCCCATCGCCACGCCATCGCCCTGAGACCGGGATAACTTCCCCGTATCTACGCACATTGCAACGTGCCAGGCAACCTATCTCGCTGACTGAGCGCGGTGTCCAGCTGGCTGTCGCCGCGGCACCGTTCCCCACGTAGGGGATATACGCAGGGCACCAGCGGGATCCAGTGCGATTATTAATAAGTAATATCTTTATATTAAACTTAATTAATAATTTATTTGAATCAAAATTAAATTCCAACACTTTAATTCAAAGTAAGCATTAAGACTGTTTTTTGTGTTTTGATTGGTTTTTAAATATGATTTTTCGGCAATGGTATGAAATTTGTCATATTGAGTGGATTTTGTCCTTTCCCCTGAATAGAATGCGCACCGCGCTTGCAGTGGAAGGGTAAATATCCGCCTTGGCGAGATTTTATGATTTTAATAATTCATTGTGTGAATGTTTTTCAGCGGCGCGAAGGGACTCGCTCGGTGTATCGGCGCGAGGATAACTGATTTTAATCTGGACGGTAATAAAGTGAGTACAATGCAGGTAATACTGGATCAGGATAGCTTTTATTCGTGGTTCAATCAGGCGTTTTTATTTGACAGTAACAGTATGCTGGGCGTATGGGTCTCCGAGAGCGAGATGTGTCGTTTGGCCGATACCATGGCACCGCAGCGCTACCCGTGCCTTGCCATGATGATCCCTGGCTCCCCCCATGTCGACTCTCCGCGGGCCATTTATATTTATCGTGAGCAGGTAGCGCGTTGGCTGGCACAGCTCTCCTGTCAGGGTAGCGGCGCTTTCGCCGAGCGGTGAATCGCGTGGGGTCGGCGTAGCGCCGAAGGCGTGCTCTCCGTCCTCGTCGAAACGCAGACGGAGAGCCGTATGACTCACTATTTTTTATAAATCTCAATGAAGATGTTTTTGTGATTGCTGGCGTCGCCAACGATACTCAGTACGCGGAAATAGCATTGTTCCGCTGCAACACCGTGGGATGCACACTTGCTGTCTACGGCTTTTACAACCTTACTATCGCCGATGTTGGGAAGCCCCATTTGCTCTAGGCTGAGCGCGGCAACTTTGGTATAGCCAGTGGTATCCAGCGTATTGATCTGCGTTGCGGCGAACGCCGGAGCGGCAAGCAGGGCACAGAGGGCAACGACTGATTTTAATGGCTTCATACTTTATCCTTTATTCCGTTAAATATGACACAGAGACACAGTACGTTATATAACCAACACGGTTAAGTATAGGTCTGTTTATTGATAACGCCAGCGCGGAGGCATCAACTGATCATTACGTTAACTAATAGAGAGTTTTGATATTTTTTTGACGAATGGTCTGAGAAATGGGGGCAGACTCTCAACGGCGGCGTAGAGCGCTGCGGCTGATCTGCTTATCGGAATTTTATTACGGCTCGCGCTGTTTTGAGCGCGGATCTCTCCGCGCGCGTAGTGCGCCGAGCTGTGCGCTGGTTTTATCGTCACGGTTGCCGGTTGTCTGCGCGAAGTGGATTAAAAAACAGCATTCAGTCTGGCTGGGTGAAGATTTTAGGTGACGCGGCGCGGGAAATACGTAAAATACGCGGCATCCCACGGTGTGCTGCGTTTAGCAGCAGCCTTGGTCGATAACTGCGGGAATAGCTCAGTTGGTAGAGCACAACCTTGCCAAGGTTGGGGTCGCGAGTTCGAGTCTCGTTTCCCGCTCCAAATTTATGTTTGTAACGTTCTGACGAACGGACAGGCAAAAAATGGCGCGTTAGCAAAGCGGTTATGTAGCGGATTGCAAATCCGTCTAGTCCGGTTCGACTCCGGAACGCGCCTCCATTTTTACCCCGAGGACTGTATGTCCGCGGGGTTTTTTTATGTCTTCGTCTCTCCGGCCTTCTCCTGCGCCTGTCGTTTTTGTCTCCCCCGGGGCGCAGATCATGTCCGTATGCTTCCTATCGCGTTACTCTACCGACAGAGCGCCCCTGTGATGACAGCGGCGCCGTCAATCGGTGTAATTGAAAGGCAGCCCTATGCGGATTTCCAGCGAAAACATTATGAGCTATCTGATGCGCTGCGTAGAGTCAGGTCAGTTTAAGAAGGTGACCTTTTCTACCTATAAGCGCGATCGGTGGATTAGCGTGGTGAATATGCCGATGAGTCAGTCTTATCGGGTCACGGAGCAGGGGTTTCACCCCCAAGAGCTCACCGTGCAGGGGCGTGACGTGCTGTACGCCGTGGTGAAGCGGGCGATTCGCCATGAGTTTAGCACCAATAAAACGGCCAACTTTATCCGTATCTGACGCGGAAGATAGCGGCTCTCTCGGCGGCGGTGGCGCATCGCCGCTAATCAACCTTACTTATGGGCGGTAGCCGTCGCTGAATGCGGGCCGCGCTGTCGCCGCGGGCTTCCGGCCACCTGGCTAATCAGAATACTTTTGAGCCATTAGGGAAATATCTCTTCGGGTGTATGGTATTTATGCCACCTCACTAAATTTTTTATCCTCAAAAGCGTGAATAAATTTGTTATTTGTTCTAAACCAGTGGCAGAGCTGTGGCCGTTTGGATAGGCCCTAACGCAGCGGCGGTAGGCGGTCTATTTTCTGCCGTGGATGCGGTAGCGACGTAAGGTGCCGGATTAATACGCTGTATATTGAGGAGTAAATTATGTCTTATCCTGAGTGGCTGCATTCATTAGCCTGGGGCTGGTTAATCAGCGCGCTGATCTGTGCCTTAATTATTGTTTGGGATATTCGTCGGGGGCATCCGCAGCCTATGGCGATCATGGCGGTTGCCTGGCCGATTAATGCGCTTTACTTTGGCGTATTGGGGCTGGGTGCCTATTTCTGGTTTGGCCGGGGGCATCCCGGCGATCGCTGCGGCATGATGGCGATGCCGATGGCGGGCCACGGGGAAAAACCGATGGCGATGGCGATGCCGATGGCGGGCCACGGGGAAAAACCGACGGCGATGGAGATGCCGATGGCGGGCCACGGGGAAAAACCGATGGCGATGGAGATGCCGATGGCGGGCCACGGGGAAAAACCGACGGCGATGGCGATGCCGATGGCGGGCCACGGGGAAAAACCGATGGCGATGGAGATGCCGATGGCGGGCCATGGGGAAAAACCGATGGCGATGGCGATGACGCGGGGGCCGGCAGGGTGGAAGAGTATCTTTAAGACCAGCACCCACTGCGGCACGGGGTGTACTCTGGCCGATATCCTCGGCGAGGGAATGGCTCTGGTGGTGCCGGTGACGCTGTTAGGCAGCTCGCTGCTGGGATCGTGGACGCTGGATTTTGTGCTGGCGCTGTGTCTGGGGATCTTCTTTCAGTATTGGCCCGCGCGCCAGATGGGACAGCCGCGCTGGGTCGCGCTGAAGAATGCGGTGAAAGCGGATGTGCTTTCACTGATCTGTTGGCAGCTGGGCATGTATGTCTGGATGGCGATCGCGCTGTTCCTTCTGTTCACGCCGGAGATGCCGCGCGCCAGCGCGCTGTATTGGTTTATGATGCAGATTGCCATGATCGTTGGCTTCTGCAGTGCGTATCCGATGAACAAGTGGTTGGTCAGTAAAGGGATTAAGCACGCGATGTAGCGCGGGGGAGCGCCGGTGGCATTTTAAACATTATCCTATGTGCAACGTGCCACCGTACGCGAGATCATGGCGATTCAGATGAGCGATATAGAGAGTGTATCATGAGGATAATGTTAGCGTTGTTAGGCGTAATCGCGGTGGCGGGGTGTACAGTCAAAGATATCAAGACGCCGCCGGCGATAGGCATGGCTAATCCTGCGGCGCGCTACTGTGTGGAGCAGGGCGGGATCTTAACATCGGCGACGGCGGAGCAGGGGCAGTTTAGCTACTGTACGCTACCGAGCGGCGAGCGTATCGAGGCCTGGGCGCTGTATCGCCGTAGTCATCCTCAGGCATAACGTGCTGTTATTGATAGAAAGACGGGCCACGTTCGCGGCCCGGCGATCGCGCATTCCTGCATCCATACGGGGTCAGGCCTGCCCGCGGTGGAAGGCGAAGCGCTGTTCAACGTAGGCTTTGACATGGGCCTCTAGCCGGTGGATTTTCTCATCCACGCTCTGCAGCAGGTACTCATCATTGTTCATGGCGTAGACTCGCTCTAGCGCCAGTTCATCGGCCAAGGCTTTCTCCTGTGGCGTTAACTGTTTTGTATTCATCACGTTAATTACCCTGAATGTAGAGCAGTGAGCATGGCATAAGGGCCGCGGCTTTTCAATCCATTCGCCGCCGCGGCCGCCGACTGTGCGTTAGCTGCGCTGACGCTGCGCCGGTTCGCGTAGCCACAGGATAAAGTGCAGCAGCGCCATAAAGCCGTGGCCGGCCAGATAGACTTCAATCAGCCCCGTTAGGGTCTTATGAATGGACTTGGCATCGCCGGTCCATGCAGAGCCGCTGCGCCACAGGACAAACCACACCAGCCCAGAGATCACCACCAGCAGCAGGGCGCCGAGCCCCAGCCCTTGAACGCAGGTCGCAATCCCTTTCGGATCGGTGCCCGGCAAGCGCATTTTAAACATATCGCCGATGTCGGTTTTGAGCTGGCCGAAGTCGCCAAACAGGTAGGGGAAAAAATAACGCAGACTGCGCGTAGAGAGGCTATAGAGGGTCAGTACCAACGTCAGTAGCACCATTAACAGGCCGATACCAATATGCATCCAGGTAAAAATGTCGTAGCTCAACCCGGGTCGAATCTGCTGTTCCTGATTGAATCCCATTCCATTGCTGTTGAGAATTTGCACGATAACGAACAGCATAATAACGAAGTGCAGTACGCGCAGAAAGGGTTTCTGGTAGGTGCCGAGATAACGCCAGAATAGCGGAAATAAGGTGGAGAGACGAGACATCATGGTTACCTTCTGTTTTCTGTTTTTATCCGAGTATCATGTTGGCGTGCCGTCGCGGGGCAAGGTGCTATCTCATGGGGGCGCCGTTCACCTACCGGACTGCGCAGGGGAAAATGCTGATGGACCAAGAGCATCGCTATCTGTACCTGTGCAACACCGGGCTGGAACCATAGGATTGAACCCTGTGCTGTAGCCGCACGCGCGTCGTCGCGAGATGCTATCCGCTACGGGGCCGCCTGATCATACCGACCTTTCTACTATAGTCAGCATGAATAATGTTAACCAGCAGATTCATTTACTCCTATGTTACATAGTATTTTTGGCCGATTAATCCACGGCTTTATTTATTGTTAGTGGCGGCATAGATCGTATTTTCCGTACGTGCTGTATCGCGGCTTGCGCTATGCCATGCCGATCGCGGGAGCGCTATTGTGCTTTCCATATTTGCGGGGGGGGGTAATAAAAGTGGCGATAAGAATAATAACCAATTGTATTTTTGTGTTTGCGCTGAGGATATCGGCGGCGGGATTTATTGGCGTTCGGGCTGAATAATCGAGCGGTACGATTTACACTGAATGAAATAGGCCGGCATGGCCAAACCTTATCGATCCCCTGCCTTGGAGGCAAAAATGCGCTGGCGAGACCTGAGCCGTTGGCTATCCCCCCTATCCCTTACGCTGTTGTTTCCGCTGCCGCTGACGGCGTCGGCGGCGGAGCCTGCTGTGCGCCATCTGGAGAGGGTGGTGATCGTCAGCCGCCACGGCGTACGGGCGCCGACCAAAATGCCGGCGCTGATCCGTGAGGTCACGCCGGATACGTGGCCGGTATGGCCGGTGCCGCTGGGGGATATTACGCCGCGCGGAGAGTCTCTGGTGACCCTGCTCGGCGCCTATTACCGCCAGCAGCTGAGCCGAGAGGGGCTGCTGCCCGCGCAGGGGTGTCCCCCGGCGGGATGGGTCTATGCCTGGACCGATGTGGATCAGCGTACGCGCAAAACCGGCGAGGCTTTCTTACAGGGATTGGCGCCGCGCTGCGCTATCGCCATTCACCACCGGCCCGATGTGTCTCAGCGCGATCCCCTGTTTCATCCGGTAAAGGCGGGGAGCTGTCGGCTGGATAAGGCGCAGGCGCGCCGGGCGATTGAAGCGCAGGCCGGCATGCCGCTGGCCGACCTCAACCGCCGCTATGGCGCGGCGCTGGCACAGATGGATGAGACGCTCCGCCTCGCGTCGTCGCCCTATTGCCAGCGGCACAGCGGGGAGGGGGCGTGCACCCTCGCTCAGGCGATGCCAACCCGGCTGCACATTGGCGCTCACGGCGCCCTCGCGCTGCGCGGCGCGGTAGGGCTCTCCGCGACGCTGGCGGAGATGTTTCTGCTGCAGCAGGCGCAGGGCATGGCGCAGCCGGCCTGGGGGCGTATCGTCACCCCGGCGCAGTGGCGCGCGCTGCTCCAGCTGCACAACCTTCAGTTTGACCTGCTGTCGCGTACCGACTATATCGCCCGTCACCGAGGGACGCCGCTGATGTATACCGTGCTGCAGGCGCTGAACGGGCAGACGCCGTCCCTGCCGGGATTGACGGCGCAGAACCGCCTGCTGCTGCTGGTCGGTCATGATACCAACCTGGCCAATCTATCCGGAATGCTGCAAACGCCGTGGAGCCTGCCCGAGCAGCCAGATAACACGCCGCCCGGCGGCGAACTGCGCTTTGAGCGCTGGCGCGATAGCGCGGATCGCGCCTGGGTGCGGGTGAGCGTGGTTTACCAATCGTTGGCGCAGCAGCGTCAGCAGACTCGGCTGACGCTGCAGGCGCCGCCGCATCAGGTGATCCTGGCGTTGCCGGGGTGCCGGGGCGAAACGGCGGATGGCTTTTGTCCGCTGGATGCCTTTAGCCAGTGGCTGTCGTCCCGCCTGATCACGGCGTGTCTGCCGGCGTCCGATGGCGTGGCAAGCGCACTGCCGTAACCCCGATGCGCCGTCCGGCATCGTCGGCGGCGCCGTTCTCCCTCCCGCGGTGATTTAGCCGCCCCCCTTGCCGCGGCGTGGCGGTGAACCGCCCGTCGTGTCGCTTTTTCAATCGATTGAATCTGGCTTTTTTGCCTAATGCGAGCCGACAGGGTAGGCTGTCGCTCCTTCTGATTTTTTAACGTAAATCATGTGGATACACGGGCACAGAGAGGCCTGGGAGCGGCGTGTCGCGCGTCGGGACGATCTCGGCGCGGGCATGACAAACAGACAAAAAATAGGTTATTAAAGAATGGATTTACAGGGGAATGGCGCTGAGGCGCAGAGAGAGCGGCAGCGGCGCGCGCTGGACGCCCATGAGGCGGGTTACCAGAAGGGGATGGGCAAGCGGCAGATCCAGATGATCGCCATCGGCGGCGCCATTGGTACCGGGCTGTTTCTGGGCACCGGCGGGCGTCTACAGGCGGCGGGGCCTTCACTGGCGCTGGTGTATCTGATCTGCGGGCTGTTTTCGTTTTTTATCCTGCGCGCGCTGGGCGAGCTGGTGTTGCACCGCCCGGCCAGCGGCAGCTTTGTCTCCTATGCGCGGGAGTTTCTGGGGGAGAAGGCGGCCTACGTGGCCGGATGGATGTATTTTCTCAACTGGGCGATGACCGGCATCGTCGATATCACCGCGGTCGCGCTGTATATGCACTACTGGGGCGCCTTTGCCGAGGTGCCGCAGTGGCTCTTTGCCCTGATGGCGCTGACGCTGGTCGCGACCATGAATATGATCGGCGTGAAGTGGTTTGCCGAAATGGAATTCTGGTTCGCCCTGATTAAGGTGGTAGCTATCGTTCTGTTTCTGCTGGTCGGTACCCTGTATCTGGGCAGCGGCCGCCCGCTGGCGGGGAACCCCACCGGGCTGCATCTGATCACCGATAACGGCGGCCTGTTTCCGCACGGCGTGCTGCCGGCGCTGGTATTGATCCAGGGGGTCGTCTTCGCCTTCGCCTCGATCGAGCTGGTCGGTACCGCCGCCGGTGAGTGTCGCGATCCGCAGCGTCTGGTTCCCCGGGCGATCAACAGCGTCATTTGGCGTATCGGCCTGTTTTACGTCGGCTCCGTCCTGCTGCTGGTCTGTCTGCTGCCGTGGAATGCCTATCAGGCCGGTCAGAGCCCGTTTGTCACCTTTTTCTCTCGCCTGGGCGTGCCCTACGTCGGCAGCCTGATGAACCTGGTCGTGCTGACGGCGGCGCTTTCCAGCCTAAACTCTGGGCTGTACTGCACCGGCCGGATCCTGCGATCGCTGGCGATGGGCGGTTCGGCGCCGCGCTTTATGGCTCGGATGAGCGCTCAGGCGGTGCCCTATGCCGGCATTCTGGCCACCGTCGCCCTGTATGTGGTGGGCGTGGTGCTTAACTATCTGCTGCCGACCCGGGTATTCGAAATCGTGCTCAACGTGGCCTCGCTGGGGATCCTCGCCTCCTGGGCATTTATCATCGTCTGTCAGATGAAGCTGCGTCAGGCGATCCGCGCCGGACGAGCCAAGCCGGTGGCTTTCCGTATGCCCGGAGCCCCCGTTACCGGTTGGCTGACGCTGGCGTTTCTGCTGGGGGTCGTGGTGCTGATGGCCTGTGACTATCCGAACGGGACCTGGACGGTCGCCACGCTGCCGCTGTTGGCGCTGCTGCTGGCCCTGGGCTGGCGCGGGCTACGCCGTCGCGAGCGGCAGGACGGCGCGCCGATCCTGCCCGCCGGCTGCGAGGAGTGACGTCGACGCCGCCCGCGGGCTGAGCCCCTCAGCGGTAGTGGGTCTTATCGAGGTGGTACTTCTTCATTCGCAGATACAGTTTCTTGCGCGGGATCTGCAGGTACTCCGCCACCTCATTGATTCGCCCCTGATGCAGGTTGAGGGCTTCGGTGATGATCTGACGCTCATACTCTTCGACGCGTCGGTCAAGGGGGGTGGGGCTGGCTTCGTGCACCTGGGGACAGGCGACCTCCGCCAGCGGCTGCACGCCGACGGCGAACAGTTGGGCGGCATTGGCCAGCTCGCGGACGTTGTTGGCCCAGTGGCGCTGTAGCAGGCTTTTGCGCAGGCTGGCGGGCAGGATGGGCCGGGGATGGTTGAGCCGGAGGCAGGCCTGCTGCAGGTAGTGCTCAAACAGCGGTTCGATATCGTCCGGCCGCTGGGACAGCGGCGGGCAGGCCAACTGGGTCATCGCGAAGCAGTAGTAGAGATCCGGCAGGATACGCTGCGCCGCGGCGTGCTCCACCAGCGGTCCCTCGCCGATGGCCAGCAGACGAAAGGCGTGCGGCTCGTGGCTTTGGCTGCGCACCAGGCTGTACTGCGCGGCTTCGTTCAGGCGCTCCGGGTGCGGGATCAGCAGCGTTCCGCCGTGAGCCCGGTCGATGCTGCGCTGGATATCGTCGTCGCCGGCCTGATGCACGATAAAGGCGCCTTCGCAGCGTGCGCTCAGACGGTGCAGATGGCGGGCGCACAGGGTTCGGCCGCTGCCGGGGTCGCCGTAAAAGTAGACGGCCAGATCGGTCTCCGCCAGCTGCTGCAGGCGGGTACGCATCTGACGCAGCCATTCGCTGCGTCCGACCAGCTCGGTCTGCAGCTGGTGACGCTGCCACTTGCGGCGGGCGATCACCGATCGCCGCTCGCAGAGCGCCGCCTGCGTCAGCGCCAGCAGCTGCGCCGGATCGACCGGCTTCTGCAGAAAATCACGCGCGCCTTTTTTGACGGCCTCGACGGCCATCGGGACGTCGCCGTGGCCGGTGATGAGCAGGACCGGCAGCTGGCTATCGCGGGTGCGCAGGCGCTCCATGAGGGTAATCCCGGAGCAGCCCGGCATACAGACGTCGCTGAGAATCACCCCGGGCCAATCATCGGGGATCATGGCCAGCGCCTGCAGCGGATCGGCGCAGGCGTGAACGGCATAGCCGCTTTGCGTCAGCAGCAGGGTATAGGCGTCCAGTACGTCGGGATCGTCATCAATCAATAAAATGGCGTGTTCACTGGTCAGCATTCAGGGTTTCCGTCAGATGCGGCGGGGCGTCCGCCAGGGTAAAACAGAGCAGGATACAGGCGCCGTGCGGCAGGGCGGAGGCGATACGTAGCTCGCCGCCCAGCTGCTCCATCAGCGACTGGCTGATGGAGAGGCCGATTCCCAGCCCCACCTGTTTACTGGTGGTAAAGGGTTTGAGCAGTCGGTGCGCCAGCGCCAGCGGCCAGCCGGGGCCGTCATCGCACAGCGTGACCTCAAGGCGTCCCGCGCTCTGGCGCCAGCTCACCTCTATGTGCATCGGCTGTTCGGCGGCGTCCAACGCGTTGGTTAACAGATTGACCAACACCTGCTGCAGGCGGACGTCATCGGCGCGGATCCAGACGTCATCGACCGGCAGCGTCAGCTGTGCCTGTAGGCGCCGGTGGCGCGGCGCCAGCAGCTCCCACGCGCTAAGCCAGGCCTGGCGCAGTGCGAGCGGGTGCAGGGGGCTATCGTCGGCGCGGCGGGCAAACTGGCGCAGCGAGCGGATAATGGCATCCATACGGCCGATCAGGCCATCGCACTTTTGCAGCGTGGCTTCGGCCTGCGCCTGCTGGCCGCTCTCCAACGCCCGGCGGGCGGAGAACAGATACATCGACAGGGCGTTCAGCGGCTGGTTGATCTCATGGGCCAGCGTGGTCATGGTTTGGCCGACCACCGCCAGCTTGGCGGCCTGGATCAGCTCATCTTGGGTGGTGCGCAGATGGTGCTCTATCGCTTTACGCTCGGCGACCTCTCGCTCGAGGCGGCGCTGCTGGCGGTGCTGCTGGCTCAGCGTGCGGCGCAGCAGGCGGGCGATACGCCCCAGCTCATCGACCCCGTACACCGGGATCCGCGTGGTGCGATCGCCGGTGCCAATGCGCGCTACGGCCTGGCTCAGCGCGGTAAAGCGCTTCACCAGCCGTGAACGGATAAAGCCGTAGCTCAGCAGCAGCGCCAGCAGCAGGGAGAGCAGGGTCGCGATAAGGATCAGCCGGCCGCTGACGCGAATGATATGCTCCAGCCGCTGGTTAAACGTCTGCATCCGGCGGTGGCTGGTATCCAGCTGCTGCTCCAGCACGGCGCGGAACCTGTTGAGGGTGCGCTCTTTCTGCTGGGTCGCCAGCAGCAGCGCGTTACGCGCCTGCTGATAGTCGGCCAGGGTTGCCGGAAGCTTCCCTGCGCCGAGGCCAATATCCAACAGCTCGTCGATGGTCTGGCGCAGGGTTACCGTGCTGGGGAGCGCGGTCAGGGGCTGCATGATTTCGGCGGCGCTGTTGCGCAGGTACTCCAGGTAGCGCCGGTGGCCGTCCATATTGATGGCGCCGTTGTCGCTGTTGTACAGCTCGCCTATCCGATCGCGCAGATCGTTGGTTATCTGATTCTCCAGGCGGGCCAGGGCATACACCTGCTGCTGCTCCTGCTGCACCGCCCGCAGACGCTGCTGTAGCCGGTGCATCGTGGCGGCGTCGCGCCCCTCCATCTGATCGATCAGCGCGCCCTGCTGCCAGCTGAAGTCCTGCATCAGGGAGTTCAGCTCGGTGGTGAAGTCATCGTGCAGCCAGGTAATGCGTCCGGCGACTTCGTTGGTCTTTTCCCGCGCCAAAAACAGCGTGTAGAGCGCATTGTCCAGCGTGCTGAGGAGCTGGCGGCTCTGCTGCAGGATCCCGGCCAGCTGATGGCGCTCTCCCGGCTCCAGGCGGTGGCTGAGCCGTTCGATCTGCGTCAGGTGGCTGACGATCTGCTGGCGGAACTGCAGACGCACGCTGGTATCGGGCGCCAGAACAAACTCATTGAGCTGATCGACCAGGGTATTCAGGGCGTTTTCGATCACCAGCGAGGACTGAATGCGCGGGAAATAGTCATCCAGGGTATAGCGCACCTGGGAGCTCTGCGCATGCCAAGAGTAGAGGCTGACGGCGCTGACAAACAGGGTCAGCAGCGCACTGGCCAGAAAGGCGATCTGCAGGCTGGCGCTGATGCTTAGGCGGCGGGCCTGACGCAGCAACCGCTTCATTTCAGGTTTTCCAGCTGATTAATCGCCTGGCGCTGCTTTTGGTGGAAAAACTGCTGCCACTCCATCATCAGCTGTTCGCATCCAGCCCGGCTGCTGCACTGCGCCAGCAGCGTCGGGTCTTCGCTCTGCGCGGCGCTGATCGGCATGGCCGTCAGCAGGGCGCGAATGTGGGGCAACGGATGTTTCTGCCGGGCTTCGGCGGCGTTCAGGGCGCGCCAGGCATCCTTGAGCTGCGGCAGCCGGAAGCTGATGGCGGTGTCAAACAGCGCCTGAACCAGACGCTGGCGCAGCAGGATCAGGCGGTAGTCCATCTGCGGCTGCGCCAGCAGTCGCCGCTGCTGCTGAGCGCGGGCGGAGTTGCCCGGCAGGGCGACAATGGGATACTTTCCGGTGTTGGTGTCGGCCAGGGCGCGCTGGCCGTCGGGGCTGAGTAGAAAGCGGATAAAGCGCCGGGCCTCTCCGGGGTAGAGCGCGTCGCGGGTGACCGCCACGTAGGTCGGGGCGGCGACGCTGTGCGGGAAATAGTGGAACGTCAGATGGGGGTCGGTGCTGAGCATCTGGGCATAGTTGTCGATGACCGGGCCGAGGGTGCCGAGACCGGTCTGGATCTTATCGGCGACGCCAAAGCTGCGCGAGGAGATGGTGCTGAGGTTGCCGGCGGCCATCAGCAGGATCTGCCACCCGCGCTCCCAGCCGTACTGCTGTAGCAGGGACTCGATCATCAGGTGGTTGGTATCGGATCGCGACGGGCTGCTCATTAACAGCATATCGCGGTACTGGGGCAGGGTGAGATCCTCCCAATCCTTCGGCGGCGGTAGGTGCTGGGCCGCCAGATTACTGCGGTTGATCAAGAGACCAAAGCCGGAGAGCGCCACCGCCACCGAGGTCGCGCGGATCGATTCGGGAATTTGGCGCTGCAGCTCGGCCGGCTGAGCGTCGATGGGCGCCAGACGATGGTGATCCTGCAGATGCTGCAGCAGCATCGGCGAGGAGGTGAGCACCAGATCGATATGACCATCGTTAAGGTTGTCCAGCAGCTGCTCCAGCGATGCGCTGGTGCGGTTGATGGTGCGGATGGGCACCGCGCCCGGCTGATGCTGCCAACGGCTGATAATGTAGGCCGTGGCCTGGGGCGAGAAGGTGGTCGCCATGACCAGTTCGCTGCGTTTGGCCTGCAGCGTAAGGGGCAGCGACAGCAGTATTATCAGGGTTAGACAGGCGCGGTACATGGCGCACTCCTACGGACAAGTGTGATCATATTCATGGTTTTAAAATAAAGCCGCCGAGCGTGTGCTGAGGCATTTGGGGCAAACTTGCCTGAATGGACCAATGCGCTGGCTGGTGAATAAAGCGGCGTAACATGGCGCTATATTATCCGCAGGACATAGTCGATACTGTTAATCGACTCAAATAATAGCGGCAATCCTAACCGCTGTGTGGAAATAAGTCAGCTGATAACCGCTAATGTTATTTGGTTTGAGTCAAAATGGCACCTGAATATTCTATTTTGTGTCAAAACTGACTCATTTTACCTGGCTTGCCGCCTTGCCTTTATCTGCGCATTATTACCAGCACAAATAGCAATACCTCTCTGACAGACGACAAAATAACGGGTGATAATATGCAATCATTGAATAGCCACAGCGCGGCAAAGCGGGTGCCGCCGGAGAAGGTCGCTGCGACCTATCAACGCTATAGAGTCCAGGCGTTAATGAGCGTGTTCCTGGGGTATATGGCGTATTATATTGTGCGTAATAACTTTACGCTTTCTACGCCTTATCTGAAAGAGCAGTTGGATTTAAGTGCAACCCAAATTGGCTTATTAAGTAGCTGTATGCTGATTGCCTACGGCATTAGCAAAGGGGTGATGAGCAGCCTGGCGGATAAAGCCAACCCGAAAATCTTTATGGCCTGCGGCCTGGTGATGTGTGCGCTGGTTAACGTGGGGCTGGGATTTAGCAGCGCCTTTTGGTTGTTTGTTGCGCTGGTGGTCTGTAACGGCCTGTTCCAGGGGATGGGGGTCGGCCCTTCCTTTATCACCATTGCCAACTGGTTCCCGCGCTGTGAGCGAGGCCGCGTCGGTGCCTTCTGGAATATCTCCCACAACGTGGGCGGGGGCATCGTGGCACCGATCATCGGCGTCGCCTTTGCCATGCTGGGCAATGAACACTGGCAGAGCGCCAGCTATATGGTCCCAGCCGGCATCGCCGTACTCTTTGCCGGCGTAGTGCTGCTGTTGGGTAAGCGCTCACCGAAGAAAGAGGGGCTGCCGGCGCTGGATGAGATGATGCCAGAGGAGAAGGTGGTGCTGAAGGGGCATGCTCAGGCCCATGCACCGGAAAATATGACGGCGTTCCAGATCTTCTGCACCTACGTGCTGAAGAATAAAAATGCCTGGTATATCTCGATGGTCGATGTGTTCGTCTATATGGTGCGCTTCGGCATGATCAGCTGGCTCCCCATCTACCTGCTGACGGAGAAAAACTTCAGCAAGGAGCAGATGAGCATCGCGTTCCTGTTCTTTGAATGGGCGGCGATCCCGTCAACCCTGCTGGCCGGGTGGCTGACCGACAAGCTGTTCCACGGTCGTCGTATGCCGCTGGCCATCATCTGCATGGCGATGATCTTTGTCTGCCTGATCGGCTACTGGCAGAGCAACTCGCTGGCCGTTGTCACCGTCTTTGCTGCCATCGTCGGCTGCCTGATCTATGTACCGCAGTTTTTGGCCTCAGTGCAGACCATGGAGATCGTCCCCAGCTTTGCCGTTGGCTCTGCCGTTGGACTGCGCGGCTTCATGAGCTACATCTTCGGTGCGTCGCTGGGAACCAGCCTGTTTGGTGTGATGGTAGACCGCTTCGGCTGGCACGGCGGTTTCTATCTGCTGATGGGCGGGGTGGTGTGCTGCATCCTGTTCTGTATCCTGTCTCACCGCGGGGCGCTGGAGCTGGAGCGTCAGCGTCAGCAGGCGCTGAATGACGCCGCGCCGGAGATGACGCTGCGGCCCGCCGCGGAGTAACGACGCGGGCGACACCGTACGGGCGAACCGGGAGGTCGATATGTACTTTGCAACAGAGGACAATTTCTGGCGCTTTTACACCAACGCATGTGGCCAGTGGGGCTGGTGCGTGGTGGCGCCCACCGGGTATATCGTGCGTCACTCGGTGGGTTTTTTCCCCCGGCGCCGGGACTGCCTGGCCGATGCCAGGATACACGGTTACCAGGATCAGCCATTGACCGCCGACTGTTAACCGATAACGCCACCTTTCAGCGCCCGTCATTCGACGGGCGCTGTGCTTTTCACCTTTCGCCACCGCTGCCGCGGCTCACCTGCGGCCTGCGGCCGCCCCCCGGCGGCAAATCGCCGCGCTCGCGTGGTGGCTCGTGGCGTCGCTCGGCGCACGATGCGCTGCTGCGTCAGCCTGACAACGCCTGGCAGGGTCGGCTCCCCCTGGCGCCGCGCCCGACTCACATTTGCTAACACAATGGCGAGCGAGCGATACGCATCCCTCCGCGGCCTTGGTTACACTGTGCTGCAGGTGGCGATGCGTCGATCGCCGCGCGAACCGCCATGAGGAGCGTCATGATGCTACAGCTTAATCCGGCCACTACGGCCCTGGTACTGATCGACTTACAGCAGGGGATTTTGCCCGTCGCCGCCGCGCCCTATACCGGTGCCGAGGTGGTCGCCCGCGCGGCCGCGCTGGCGGCGGCGTTCCGCGCCCGGGCGATGCCGGTGATCCTGGTTCGCGTGGGATGGAGCGCCTCTGGCGCCGACGCCCTGCGTCAGCCGGTCGATGCTCCGGCGCCGGGGGGACCGCGGGCGGAAAACTGGTGGGATTACCCGGCGGCGCTGACGCCCCAGGCGCAGGATATTCAGATCGTTAAGCATCAGTGGGGAGCCTTTTACGGCACCGAGCTGGATCTGCAGCTGCGTCGCCGCGGCATCGATACGCTGGTGCTGGGGGGGATCGCGACCAATATCGGGGTCGAATCGACGGCGCGCAGCGCCTGGGAGCATGGCTATGGGCTATGGATTGCGGAGGATCTCTGCGCGGCGGCGGATGAGGTGCAGCATCGCCATAGCTTTCGCTATATTTTCCCGCGGATCGCGCGGGTGTCGCACAGCGCGGCGCTATTCGCCGCGCTGGGAGCGGTGGCATAACTATCGCAGGCTACGCGCTGCGCCGGGTGCGGACGCAGCGCGCTCTGAGGTTTACTGGCGGCGCTGGGCCGCGGAGTCCTGGACGATAAACGGATCGTCCTCCAGCCTATCGTAGGGAACCTGCTTCAGGGCGAAGTTCTGCACCATCACCTTCGACGGAATGGCTTTTTGGCCAGAGATAAAGCGATAGCGGTCGACGATCTCCTCGCTCTTGATCCCGGTCCAGTCAGAGAACAGGTGCAGGAAATCATGGGCTGAACGGCGCGCCTTGATCACGGTACGGCGTTCGTCATCGGCGGAGAGGATCATCAGCGGCACCTGGTAGTCCTGACGGTAACGGTCGTGGTGCGCCAAAAACTCACTGCGAGTGCCCTTTTCATGGAAGGCCAGGCCGTGATCGGAGAAGTAGATCATGGAGAAGTTCTGCCCGCTCTTGCTCAATTGGCCGTACAGCTCACTCAGGAACTGGTCGGTCTGGGTGATGCTGTACAGATAGCAGGAGGTCTCCTTCGTATGGACGAAGGTGGTGAAGTGGTTATTGGTGCGATCGCAGGCTTTGGGGTGGGAGCCGATCAGATGGTAGACAATCAGCTTCGGCCCCTTCGCGGGGGCGTCCAGCGCCTGCTGGGTAAAGTTCAGCAGATCCATGTCAGAGGTGGACTTACCGTCTTCAAAATCGCCCTGTTTGAGAAAGCGAACCTCGTCGGCCCGCTTGGCGATGCTGGCGACGATGGTGTCATATTTGCCCAGCTGCCCCTGATTGGAGAACCAGAAGGTGCGGAAGCCGGCCTTCTGCGCCAGCGTGATAATACTGTTTTGATACTCGGCCTGTCCGTTGCGCACCAGGTTCAGCGTCTGGCCTAGGGATTTCTGGGTCGAGGGGGCCGCGGAGAGATAGTCGTTAAAGAAGACGCCGTTGACCTGGCTGGCGAAGGGGGTGGTGGGCCACTTGCCACCGAAGGCGCCGAGCGCATCGCGGCGCGCGCTTTCGCCAATCACCAGCACGTAGATCTGATGCTTGGGCTTGACCGAAGTAACGTGCCAGCTGTCGGCGACGGAGGAGAGCGTCTGCATACGGGCCATCTCGCGATCGACCTCCAGCTTGCCGTTGGCGGTGTCTTCAATAAAGCGTACGACCGGGTAGCCGGTGTCGTTCAGCTGGAACGCTCCGCCGGCGCTCAGGTTAGTGACCGGCGTCAGCAGCAGGCCGCACAGGGCGAGCAGCAGGTATAGCGTTTTGGGCAATCCCCAGGATTTTTCCCGCGGTATCGGTCGCCACGCCAGAACGCCGCCGAGCAGCAGAATAAACAGGGCGATCAGATAGTCCCAAAAGGGGAAGATCTGCGCCATCTCGCCGGCCTCTTCCGGGTTAGTGGAGTAGAGCGCCAGCACCGAGTTGAAGTTGGGCGGGCCAAAGACTTGGCCAAACGGGTAGTAGAGTCCGGCGACCAGGGTACAGATCAACAGCAGCACTCGCTGCGTGCGCGGCAGATAGTGCGCCAGCAGCAGGAAAATACCGGCCAGTCCCAGCGCATAGATAACGCTAAAGCGGTAGCCCAATCCCAGGTTGATCAGGGCAGCGAGGATAACGTAAAGCAGCGGGTAGGGCGTCAACAATTCGCCGCAGCCGCTTTTTGCGCGTAACAGTAATTCTTTTGGCTTCATGGTTTTTTTCTGAACAAGATGCGCTGGTGATCCCGGTTCACCGTGATGAATCCCCCCACGCTCCGGCAAGAGGACATAGTGTACGACAGAGCTGCCGCTGGAAGGGGGATCCGGAGTGTCGGATTCGGTCCGAACTGGCAGCTTGAAGATAATCTGAGCTGGTACGAATAGCAACAGATATCCGGCATACAATATGTGATAAACCGAACAAATACATTAGGCTGAGTCCGATAAACGTGCGCGCGCTTGCCGCCGGGGCTCGCGCGCGTAGGTTAGCAGGGATCGTCGGGCCCATCGTCCCCCGCGCGGCGGCGTCCGTCGAGATCGCGCCGGTCGCAGCGCCGCGCCCGTCGAGGATCACCGCGCAGAGACGATGACAGGCGCCATTTCGCCTGTCATATGCCAATTATAAGATAAAAAAATCTTATGTACCAGGCTGTTGCGCACCGATCGGATCGCGGTTGAGGGTAATCGCCTGATCGGTCAGCGCATCGGGCGCGATATTCATATGGCGCAGTATATCGCCCATGATCTGGCCAAAAATAGGCCCGGCTACCGATCCGCCAAAGTGCTTGCCGGCGGTCGGGTGGTTAACCATCACCACCAGGGCGACGCGCGGATTGCTCGCCGGCGCGACGCCGGCGGTATAGTTAATGTAGCCGCCGTCGTATTTCCCGTCGCTGCCCATTTTTTCTGCGGTACCGGTCTTGATCGCCAGGCGATAGCCGGGAACCGCCGCCGCCACGCCGCTGCCGCCCGGCAGGGCGTCGCTCTCCATCATATGCACCACGGTTCGGACGATGTTGGCGTCGATCACCCGGGTACCGATCACCGGCGGCGTGACCTTGGTGATCGAGAGGGGGCGGAACAGGCCAAAGGAGCCGATGGTGGCGTACTCCCGCGCCATTTGCAGGGGGGTGATACGCAGACCGTAGCCAAAGGAGAAGGTCGCGCGCTCAATGTCTGACCAGCGCTGGCGGTGCAGGGGGAAATAGCCGCCGCTCTCGCCGCTGATGCCCAGCGCGGTGGAGACCCCGAGCCCAAAGCTATGGTAGAGGTTGACCAGCACATCGGCGGGCATGGCCAGCGCGATGTGGGATACCCCGATATCGCTGGATTTTTGCAGAATGCCGGTAATGGTCAGGCGTGACCAGTGGCCGACGTCGCGGATCAGGTGGCCGTTAACCGGATACGGCATGGTATCGATGACGGAGTCCGGACGGATCAGGTGGCGCTGCAGGCCCGCCATCACCACCAGCGGCTTCACCGTCGATCCGGGCTCAAAGCTGTCGGAGATAGCGACGTTACGCATGTCCTGCTGGGCCACCCCCTGGTAGTTGTTGGGGTTGAAGGAGGGATAGCTGGCCATGCCAAGGATCTCGCCGGTATTTACATCTACCAGCACGGCGGCGCCGGAGTCGGCCTGATTGCGCAGCACGCCGTCGCGCAGGTGGGAGTAGAGCGCGTACTGCATATAGCGATCGATGCTCAGGGGCAGCGTCGGCGCCTGCTGGGCCGGATCGTCCTCCATCAGGCCGACGACGTGACCATAGCGATCCTTACGGTAAAGGCGGTAGCCCGGCTTGCCCTGCAGCAGGCTATTAAAGCCGTGCTCGATGCCGTTCAGCCCCTGCTGATCGAGCCCGACGATGCCGATCAGCGGCGCCGCCGCCTCGCCCATCGGGTAGTAGCGGCTGGCGTCGTCCGGGGTAGAGACGCCGGGGATGTGCAGCTTGGCGATATAGCCCGCGATCTCGGCCTCGACCTGGCGGCCCAGGTAGATAAAGCGGCGCTGGCCGTTTTGCAGGATCTTGTCGCGGATGCTCTCCAGCGGCTGTGACAGCGCGTTGGCCAGATAGCGCCACTGCGGGCTGCTGAGCTGGGGGTCGTGCTCCAGCACCCGCACCGGGTCGGCGATCACATCGTTAGAGGCGACGCTGACCGCCAGCGGCTGTCCGTTGCGATCGGTAATGGTGCCGCGCAGCGGGTGGGTGACCAGCTCGCGCAGCGAGCGCTGATCGGCCTCTTTTTCCAGCTGGGGCTGCTTCATTAACTGCAGATAGCCCACGCGCAGCAGCAGTAATAACAGAAAAACGCCAATGCCAATGTAAATCAGCACAAAACGGCCTGCAAAATAGTTGACTTTGCCTGTTTGAGGGCTTTTTTTGCGCATAAAGTAGTCTGCAACGAAGAACAACAAAATGATGATAATTCATAGCACTATAAATTAGCTGACGCCTTGGATCTGCGCGGAGAAACATTTATACGTAATAAAGACAAAATTGAAATAAATAGCCGTAAAAAACAACATGTGCGCGCCCTCAGGGGGCGCGTCGTAGGGGGAAACGTAGGAGGGCGCTCGCGCGGCCAGGCATGTCCGCGACGCGGTCGGCGCGCCGCGAAGCAGCGTCGCCTAGGCGGGGTCGGTCAGAACAAACATGCCATAGGGGTGAATCTCCAGATAATAGCGCTCGCCGACGTCTGGCTGCAGGCGGGTGGCGTTCACCTGCAGCAGGAGCTCCTGCCCGTGCCATGCGACCCTGACCTCATACTGCGGGCCCATGTAGGCCACGTGTCGGATCTCACAGCGCTGGCTCTCATCGCCGCGCTCGCTCAGGGTGATAGCCTCCGGGCGTACGCCGACGGTGCCGTGGCCCTGGCTGGCAAAGTGCGTCGGGCGCGGCAGGTGATAGCCGTAGATCGCCACGCTCTCCGGGCTAAAGGTGGCCGGAAGCAGGTTGGCGTCCCCCATAAAGCTGGCCATAAAGCGCGATGCCGGCTGACGGTAGAGCGCCTGCGGTGAGCCTATCTGCATGATATGCCCCTGATTCATCACCAGCACGGCGTCAGAGACGGCAAAGGCCTCGCTCTGATCGTGGGTAACATACAGAGATGTGATATCAAACTGCGTTTGCAGCTCGCGGATCTTGTCGCGCATGCTGCGGCGCAGGTTGGCGTCCAGGTTACTCAGGGGCTCATCAAACAGCAGAACCTTGGGGCGCAGGATCAGCGCCCGCGCCAGCGCCACGCGCTGCTGCTGGCCACCGGAGATCTGATCCACGTAGCGATTTTCGAACCCCGCCAAATCCACCAGCGCCAGCGCCTCTTTCACCCGGGTGACGATCTCCGCCTTTGCCACGCCGAGCATCTTCAGGCCATAGCCGATGTTCTCGCCCAGCGACATATGGGGAAACAGGGCGTAGGACTGGAACACCATGCAGATATCACGCTGCTGGATGGCGCGGTGGGTCACCTCTTCGCCGTCGATAAAAATCTGCCCCTCGCTGGGTTTCTCCAGCCCGGCCACCAGACGCAAAATGGTGGTTTTACCGCAGCCGGAGGGGCCGAGCAGCGTGACCATCTGCCCTCGGGGGATGGTGAGGTTAATGTCGTCGATAACCGTATTGCTGCCGAATCGCTTGGTGACGCTGCGCAGCTCAACGAAACTGTTCTGATCCATAGTGCGCTCCCTTAGGCGGGGTCATTGGCTTTTGAGCGGGAGGTTCGCGCCTCGCCGATCAGCCAGTCAAAGAGGAAAATGATCGCCAGCATCACGACGATCAGGATCGAACCATAGGCGATGGCGACCCCGTACTCGCCGTCCTCCACCCGGTTCAGTATGTAGGCGGTGGCGACGCGGGTATCGGGCGTCACGAGGAACACGATGGCGCTGACCGTGGTAACGGCGCGCACAAAGCTGTAGATCAGCGCTGACAGGATCGCCGGGCGCAGCAGCGGCAGCAAAATGTGCGTGATGGTGCGCAGCGAGCCGGCGCGCAGGCTGAGAGAGGCCTCATCCAGCGATTTATCGATCTGGCCCAGGCCCGCGATGCCCGCGCGGATGCCGACCGGTACGTTGCGCATGATCATGGAGATGATCACGATCGCCGCCGTTCCGGTGAGGTATACCGGCGCGCTGTTAAAGGCCAGAATGTAGGATACGCCGGCCACGGTACCCGGCACGGCAAAGCAGAGCATGGTGGTGAACTCGATGCTCTTTTTGCCGGTGAACTGTTGCCGTACCACAATCCAGGCGATCAGCAGGCCAAACGCGGCGGTGATCGGCGCCGCAATGCCGGCGTAGAGCAGGGTGTCGAGCAGCGAGGGCCACGCCCCATCGTGCATTCCCTGGCCGAACAGCGTGATAAAGTTATTCAGGGTCAGGGTATAGTCCACCCCCCAGTTAACGGTGAAGCTGCCGTAGAAAATGCTGCCGTAGAGCAGGGCGTTGAACAGGACCCAGAGCGTCAGAAGGGCGATAACGCCCCATACCAGCGCCGTCGGCAGCGGCTGTACGTCGCCCCGATAGGATTTGCCGGACACGGTGACGTAGGAGCGCTTGCCGATCCACAGATACTGTACGCAAAACACCAGCAGCGAGAACAGCAGCAGAAATACGCCGAGGGTGCTGGCGGCCTGGTAGTCGAGCTGTGACCCGGTGATATAAAAGTAGATTTGCGTCGCCAGCACATCGAAGTTGCCGCCGAGCACCAGCGGGTTGCTAAAGTCGGCCAGCGACTGCACGACCACGATCAGAAACGCGTTGGCCAGCGCGGGCTTGAGTAGGGGAATAAACACCCCGCGAAAGGTCTGCCAACGGCTGGCGCGCAGCGTGTATGAGGCCTCCTCCAGCGAGGGGGGGATGGTCTTGATGGCGCCATCCAGGATCATAAAGGCCATCGGGGTAAAGGCCAGCACCTGGGCCAGCCAGATACCGGTGAAGCCATACAGCCAGTTGGTATTGGTTAGCCCGAACCACGCCGCCATCCCTTCGGTAATATAGCCGGAACGCCCCATCATGAGCGTTACGCCCAGGCCGACGACAAAGGGGGGCGTAACGATGGGCAGAATGGAGAATACGCGTCCGATAATGGCGCTGCGCTTAGCGATGCGGGTGGTATAGATAGCCAGCACCAGGCCAAAGAAGGTACAGCCGATCCCCACCGCGATCGACAGCGCGATCGAGTTGAGGATCACCTGCAGAATGTGCGCCTGCGCCAGCACCTGGGTGAACGCCAGCGGGGCAAAGGCGCCGTGTTCGTCGGTAAACATCGGGATAAAAATCGCGATGCTCGGCCAGACGATAAACACGCCGATCAGCGCGACGATCGCGATCAGCGAGCCGATCACGAAGCGATCGCCGCCCAGCCATTCGAGGCGGGCCAATGCCTGCGTCATGATGGCGCCGAGCGCGACAAACAGCGCGATCGCCGCGTACCCCAGCCCCCGACCTTCCACCGTGGCGCTGATCGCCACAAAGAGGATACAGCATAGCGCCCCGCCGGCGTCAGCGTAGTCGCGGCGGCGCGACGTCGGCGCCCCACGGCGCCGGATCAGCAGCAGGGTCGGCAGCAGGTACCACAGCCAGCTGATGTTGAGCTGTGACCAGCCGTAGGCCGCCAGAATTTCGTCGGGCGTTGACGCCAGCAGACCATAGTCCAGGCTCCAGCTTGGCAGCAGCGCAAAGGCCAGCCAGCCGAGTAAAATCCAAAGGCGTAGCGTATCCCGCTTGGCGACGGGAGGCTGCGTTAGGGTGTGTGACATAGGTGCCCCGGTGTGTTGCGCGGCCCGTCTGACGAGGGCGCCGACGGGCCGCGGGTTAGGCGATGAGGGTCGGCGCCGGCGCGGCGTATGCGGCGCGCCGCTGCGTTTGGCCGACGTCTCCTGAGCGGGGCTAGTTCCCCATCTTAACGTCGTTGACCCACTTGTTGATCAGTGCCTTACGCACGTCGGTCGAACCGTATTTGTCCATGTCATAGCTGATAAGATTTAGGTCATCGAGCTTCAGCGAGTGGGGGGAACTCTCTGCCGTGGTGTTGGTCAGGATCTGGTAAGACTTGCCCTTTTTCCAGGCCAGCTCCTGGGCCTCTTTCGACAGCACCCAGTCGACGAACAGTTTGGCGTTGGCGAGGTTGCGGGCGCCTTTCAGGATGCTGACGCCGCCGATCTCATAGCCGGTGCCCTCGCAGGGCGAGACCAGCAGCAGCGGGGCTCCCTGCTCTTTTTCCAGCGAGTAATCGTGCAGGAAACCGATGCCGATGGCGGTCTCACCGCGCGCGGCGTTGCGCGCCGGGGCAATGCCCGATTTGGTGTACTGGGAGACGTTGGCATTCAGCCGCTTCAGATAGTCGAAGGCCTGCGGCTCGCCCCACAGCTGGACAAAGGTCGCTAGCGCGGTGTAGGCGGTGCCGGAGCTTTGCGGATCGGCTATCTGAATTTCACCTTTGTACTCCGGTTTGATCAGATCCTTCCAGCAGGTCGGCACCGGCAGATGCTTCTCTTTGAGGCGCTCGGTATTGACGCCAAAGCCGAGAATGCCGATATAGACCGCCGAGGAGTAGTTGCCTTTTACCTTGGCCGGGTCGCGAAATTTCTCCATCACCTGCGCCAGATTGGGCGAGGTGTAGGGCTGCAGCAGCCCTATCTCACCGGCCTGAGACTGGGGATCCAGCGTACCGCCATACCAGACGTCCGCCTGGGGGTTTTTCTTTTCGGCGTCCACCTTGGCCAGGGTGCTGCCGGAGCCGTTGCGGATGAACGCAGTTTTGACATCGTATTTTTCACCGAAGGCCCGGGTTTCCGTCTCACACATTTCGTTCGTCGCACTGCAGTAGACGACCAGACGGCCCTGGGCGTGCGCGGCGCCGCTCAGCATGGACAGCGTAACGGCAGAGGTCATCAGGGTAGCGATCAGCGTTTTTTTCATTGTTTTATCCTTTGGCCAAGAGAGAGGGTGACGCCCGCCATCAGCAGCGGCATCAGCAACAGCACCATCAGTACGGCGGCGATGGAGAGCAGGCTAAACATCCCCGACCAGCCGTAGCGTTCGATAATCTGTGACAGCGGCCAGCCTGCCAGCGCGGCGCCCAGATACGCGAACAGGCCGAGAAATCCCGTAATGGATCCCGCGGCATCCTTGTGACCGCATTCGACGGCGGCGAGGCCGATCAGCATCTGCGGACCAAAGACAAAGAAGCCCACGGAAAAGAAGCAGACGGCGAGCAGCGCATAGTGGTGAACCTGGACCAGCCACAGCGCGCTCACGGAGACCATCAGCCCGAGCGTGAACAGCAGGATCATGGGCGCCCGCTGTCCGCGGAACAGCAGATCCGATCCCCAGCCGGCAAACAGTGCCCCCAGCAGGCCGCCGACCTCAAACAGCATCACCGTGGCGTTGGCGCTGAGCAGATTGACGCCGTGGCTTTCGGTCAGCCAGATGTTGCCCCAGTCGTTGAGCGCAATACGGATCAGGTAGACCAACACATAGGCGATGCCCAGCAGCCAGATCATGGGGTTCTTCAGCACGGTGGTGCGCAGCATTTGCCACAGCCCCATGGGCGGACTTTGCCGTTCCTGGCGCAGCTCTAGCGGATCGTTACGCCAGACGCCGACGGAGGGCAGCCCCAGCTCCCGCGGCGTTCCCGTTAACTGCATTATCAGCCAGATCCCCAGGATCATACCGATGATCCCCGGGGTCAGCATGGCGGCCTGCCACCCCCAGCGCAGGGCGGCGTAGGCGCAGATCAGCGGCATCAGCGCGCCGCCGAGATTGATGGACATATTCCAGCTGCCCCACCAGAAACCGCGCTCGTTGCGCGAGTACCAGTGGGTGAGCAGCCGGGCGCAGGGGGGCCATCCCCACCCCTGAAAGAAGCCGTTCAGCGTCCAGATCACCAGCATCAGCGGCAGCGACTGGGTAAAGGCGAACGCCACGTTCAGCGCGCCGGTGGCAAACAGGCCAATGCCCATAAACGCCCGCTGACCATGGCTATCGTGCCAGAGCCCGGCGGCAAACTTGGACAGGCCATAGGTGAGGTAAAACAGTGACCCCAGCAGGCCGATGCTGCCTTTGTCCAGTCCGAGATCCGTTTGCAGCGCAGGAAGGACGTAGTTCACGCTTTTGCGCGTCAGGTAAAACGCGGCGTAGCCCAGCGCCATCCCGATCCACAGCCGCGACCGCAGCGTCCGGTAGCGTTGGTCTATTGCCGAGGCGGGGCGTGCGTGCATGATGTTCTCCACTGGCGTTGACTATAGAAAGACGCGGGGCAAAAGGGATGAGACAATGTCTGGCGTGGCTAAGACTTTTTCCTGCTTAGGCGCCGGCGCGTTGCAAAACTGTGGGCAGCTTAACAATGACGCGGGTACCGCGCTGCGACGCCAGCGTGAGCTCGCCGCCGAGGGCATGGACGCGCTCGCGCATGCCCTGAATACCCTGGCCGGGAGGGCTCTGGCGGCCGATGCCCACACCGTTATCCTGCACCAGCAGATGCAGGCAGGGGGCGTGATAGCACAGTACGATGGAGACCGCGCTGGCGTCGGCGTGTTTACAGACATTGTTAAGCAGCTCCTGCAGCAGACGGTACAGGGTAAACTGTACGGTTTCGCCCGCGGGCGGCGCGTCTAGCCGGTAATCAAAGCGGCAGCGGATCCCGCGCTCGGCGAAGGCAAACTCGTTGACCAGGTGGTACAGCGCCTCCTGGAACGACAGCTCATCCAGCGCCGGCGGGCGCAGCTGGCGCAGGAGCTGACGGGTCGAGTGGTGAATGCGCCGGGCCAGATCGTTGATCTGAGCGGCGGCGGAGAGCACGAGGGCAGGCTCCTGCCGCTGTCGGAGCAGCTGAGACTGGATCTGGATCGCCGTGATGTTCTGGCCGATCTCATCATGCAGCTCACGCGCCAGGCGTTTGCGCGTGTTCTCCTCGGTATGCACCAGCTGTTCGGTTAGCGCCCGGCGCGCCGCGAGCTCGCTCTCCAGCCGCTGACGGTAGTGGTGCAGATTTTGCGCCAGGTGCTGCTGACGGCTGATGGCGATGCCCAGGCCGATCCCCAGCAGGGCCTGCGTGGCAAGAAAGATCTCCAGCTCCAGCAGATTGCTGAATCCGACCCCAATCTGGCGCGCGATGGTGATCATCATGCTGCCCAGCAGGCCGGAGAGCACGCCCCCCTGCCAACCGAACTTCCAGGCCATCACCACGTTGGGCAGGAACACGACCATCAGCAGCAGGCGCTCGATCTCCGGGGAGAGCACCATCTGTGTGCCGATGCCGATGATAAAAAAGAGGCTGCACCAGATAAGCAGCGAGGCGCGCAGGGGCGGGTTGTTGGTATCGAGCCCCAGCAGATGATAGCGATGCTGCTGGCGTAGAAAGTCGAAGATCAGGTAGACGAAGGGCGTCAGCAGAACCCCGCCGGTAAATGAGCTCAGGCCGAGCAGCAGCGCCGGACTTTTAACCCACGGGGAGAGTAGGGCGGTGTTGAGCAGCGCGGTCGCGGTAACGGCGGCGAGCAGCAGCGTTAGCCGCTGCCAGTAGAGCGGAAAGCGGTGCCAGGCGCGCTGCACCAGCCGGGCGGGGAGCAGGCTGATCAGCGGCACGATAAGCAGAATATCGCCGTTGAGCAGCTGCTCGCTGCGCAGCCAGTACAGCGCCAACATGGGGGGCAGCACCAGCGCTGGCCAATAGCGTCGAGAGAGCAGTATCAGCAGCGCCAGGTAGACGCCGTGCGGCAAAAATAGCGCCGCCTGCTGACCGCTGTGGGTCAGATAAAATCCCAGCGTCCACAGCATGAGCCACCCAGAGCCCCAGGCCAGCAGAATAAACAGGGAGATAACCCGGTAACGCGCGCGGCGCGACATCAGAGCCCCGTCAGCAGCTGGTGGTCAAGGGCAAAATGCACCAGATCGATGGTGCTGTGGCACTGCAGCTTACCCAGTACGTTGGCCCGGTGTACGTGCACCGTTTTATGGCTGAGATCGAGCGCAAAGGCGATGCGCTTAACGCTATCGCCCTTCACCAGCAGCGCAAAGATCTCGCGTTCGCGCGGGGTGAGTATTTTGAGCGCCTCGGCCGCCGGTTCGCCGCCGCGCAGCGCCCGCAGCGCATCGGCGCACAGGTAGTGCCCCCCCATGCTGACGGAGCGGACCGCCTGGACCAGCTCTTCGGGCCCGCAGCGCTTGGTCAGATAGCCGCTGGCGCCGGCGTCCAGGGCGCTTTTGACAAAGGCGGGGGTGTCGTAAATGCTGAGGATAATCGCGCGGAATCCGGGCCTCTTGGCGCGCAGGCGTTTCAGCAGACTCAGGCCGTTTTCATCCGGCATGGCGATATCGAGCACCGCGACGCTGACATCGTCACGCAGCAGCGGCTGCCAGGCCTCTGCCGCGCTGCTAAACTGGCCGGCGACAGCCAGATCGGGCTCAAGGGTTAGGAGCTGTGCAAATCCGGAGCGGACCACGACATGGTCATCTACCAAGACGACGCGGATCATGAGAATGCCTCCTTGCTAAAGGATGGCGCCTATGATGCCCGCTGCGAAAATCGCTGCAATCAGCTGAGCGTGTTTATGTCGTCAGGGTAACAAAATTGCGCTTCATCCCCCTACGTCGTCACGGCGGCGGGAGCATCAATCGGGGGAATTATCGGGGAGCGCTGCGTCGCCCTACCGGTTTATGCGGAATAACTGTTCACCTTACGGGGGATATTGGCGTAGAAAAATCCGAATACGATAATCCAGCCTAAAAATTAGCGTAACAGGAAAATCACCGTAGAGATAACTGAAAATATTTATCAAGTTGTTCGAATTCCCCAAATAGCAATCTGTGCCTTTAATGGAGGATAATTACTCGCGCAGGATGGTCATCATCGCGATACGGTGATAGCCGCACAGAGATAGGGCCAACGCGTGGGAGGGGGTGCCAGGCAATGACAGCAGTACAGGATCGTTTCGCTCACCAGTCTCCGCCTGCGGATACCGATCGCCGGGTTACGCTGGTGATGGACTGCGATCGTTTTTTTTATGATGGTCTGGCGCAGCATATTATTTCTGACGATCGGATATTACATGAAACGCGCTATGCCCATCTGGCAGACGCGATCGCCACACGGCGGGTCGATCACGTGATCGCCGAGCTGTATACCCATGATGATACGCCCATCGATGCGCTGCTGGCGCTGATGCGCGTGCGCGCCTATCGTCCGTCGCTGCGGATCACGGTGATGACGGATATTACCCACCCAGCGGTGCTGGCGGCGGTGCATAGCCTGGGGCAGGTGAGCCTGATCTCCAAACGGGAGCCGCTGCCCCGTCTCGCCGAGGCCTACCGGCATTCGCTGCGCCAGGCGCACCTTAGCCCGCGGATGAAACGCAAGATGCAGGCGCAGCCTGAGATGGCCGGCATGTCGTTTCCCGAGTGGAAGGTGGTGGCGATTCGCAGCCGCGGCGGCGATAACTACCAGGTCGCCAGCTACCTTGGGATCCACCATAAGAGCGTTAACTATCGCCAGCGCTGCATCATGCAGAAACTGGCGTTTGCCAGTAAGCCGGAGTTTTTGCGCTTTCTCAGCGCCATGAGCGATAACCCCGTGCATGCTCCCCGCTTACAGCGGCACCAGCAGCACGTCGGTATGGGTGCGGTCGATCAGTGCCCCCGCAGAGCTGAGCAGGCGCTTGACGAAGCCTTCGCAGTGGTTGCCGCAGATCAATAGATCGACGCGCTGGCGCCGACAGGTGTCGACGATGCAGTCGATCAGCTCTCCGTGGCCGATGTGGGTGTGGGCGATAGGGTAATCGACCCGGCGGCATAGCTGTTCCAGAAACAGGGCGGTCTCCTCGTGCAGCAGGTGACGCGTCTCTGCGAGCAGGGGACCCGCGTAGCTGCAGCACAGATCGGGCTCATTGCACAGCGTCAGCAGGCTGATGCTCGCGCCCGATGGGCGGGCGATGGCGATGGCTTTATCCAGCAGAATGTGGCTGTCCGGATCCGGGGCAACGGCGACCAGAATCGTATGGTAGCTCATGGGACTCCTCCTTGTGATGGGCCGGCTTTCGATGGGGCGGAGGGCCAGCGCGGCCGGATCGGCGAGGGTATCCGGCTATTCGCCGCGCGGTGCCGCTCTAACAGGAATAGGCCAACTTTATTGACTGCGCCAGCGTCAGGCGGTTTTTAACGACGCCGGCGGGCGGCGTTGACCTTTCTACGTTAGCGCGCTTTCTATGGTATAAAATGCGCGGCGCGGGCGATGTGGCGTCTATCACAGCGTATCCCGCGCCGGATAGCGTCAGTAACTTAGGCTCAGGATACGGCGGGCCGCCGTCTCATCGATGTTCTGTCGCTCGCCCAGCGGCAGCAGCTGAAAACGCCGCAGGTTATCGATAACGGCATCGATACAGCTCTCTTCAAGACCACAGGCGCTGAGCCGGGTCTGCATCCCCATATCGCTGAAGAAGCGCTCGGTATGCTCGATGGCCGAGGCGATTCGCTCCTCTTCGCTGCCGCTGCGCAGCCCCCATACCCGCTCAGCATACTGCAGCAGCTTCAGGCGTTTATCCTGCTGCTGCACCCGCATGACGGCCGGCAGCAGAATGGCCAGCGTCAGGGCATGATCCATTCCGTACAGCGCCGTCAGCTGGTGGCCGATACGATGGCTTGACCAGTCCTGCGGTACTCCGGCGCCGACCATACCATTCAGCGCCATACTGGCCGCCCACATTACGCTGGCGCGGACGTCGTAGCTGTGGGGCTCGCTGAGCGCCCGCGGTCCCTCCTCCAGCAGCGTCAGCAGCAGCCCTTCGGCCAGACGATCCTGAACCCGGGCGTAGACCGGATAGGTGAGGTATTGCTCCATGACATGGACGAAGGCATCCACGACGCCGTTGGCAACCTGCCGCGCGGGCAGGGTATAGGATTTGTGGGGATCCAGCACGGAGAAGCGCGGAAACAGCGCGGGGTGAGAGTAGCCGACCTTGGCGCCGAGGCGTCGATGGCTGACGACGGCGGTCGGGTTCATCTCTGAACCGGTGCCGGGCAGGGTCAGAATGCAGCCCAGCGGCAACACCCGCTGCGGCGGCCGCTTTTGGCGCCACATCTCCCAGGGATCGCCCGTATAGTGCGCCGCGGCGGCGATAAACTTGCTGCCGTCGATCGCCGAGCCGCCCCCGATGGCCAGCAGAAAATCGATGCGCTGCTCGCGCACCTGCTGTACCGCCTTCAGCAGCGTCTCCAGCTCGGGGTTGGCCTCGATGCCGCCAAACTCACCGATGATGCGGGGGCCCAGTACGCGGCGGACTTCGTCCAGGTAGCCAAACTGGCGGGCGCTGTTGCCGCCGTAGGTGATCAGAATGCGTGCCTCGGCGGGAATATGCTGCGGGATATCCGCGATGCGTTCGCCGCCAAACAGAATGCGGGTGGGATTATAGTAGTCAAAGTTGAACATAGGCGGGACTCCTCAGTCGTGGTGGGGGCATACGCTTCCCCCGGTCGGATCGGTCGTGTCCGTGATGTGCGAGTAACGTCGGCGTAGCGCGGCGTGATAGAACACAGCCTAACATGCCCCTTCTGAGCCCACAGGCGCGAAATGTGACGATACGCACTTTTGGTCATAAAAACCATTAACCACGCGCGTAAGGTCTCTGCGTGGCGTAATTTATTCTGTCAAATGATGAATACAACGAATAAATTCTATGAATAGTTATATCGATATTACTGAATAAAGAGAAATAGGTGCTCGGTGGAGGGGGGGATATCCCCGCATTAATTGAGATATATCAGAATTTAGCGCAGGAAGTATTCTATGGCGCCACGCCGGCTATCAAGGCTATCTATTTTTATTCTATGGTTTTGCTCATCGTTTAGTTCTTTGTATGACTATCGAATTTTTATTCAGACTTTAAACCTAAAAATATACATTATTACAACGTAAAAATCTAAAAATGCAAAAATCGGTTTATTTTTTCTCCAAAAATTTTTCTTGCTATTCAAAAAGTTAAATGGATAGCGCGCGCAGATTGCGCGTTAGGTCAAAATGTGAGCCAATACGGCAAAAGTCATACTTTTCCTACCATTTTTTGTGATCTAGATCACACTTTTCTCAAATTTGACGCCTTGGCGCGTTGTACATTCCGGTCATTCAGGGGTAGAGTTGCAGCGTTTTAAGAATAGTCTTAATGGCGTCTGTTATTCACCCTCAGGGTGCCTAACCTCCATTTGTATATCAAAAGTACAACGTCGGGTCATATAACACGCAGTAATCATGGCCGTTATGCTCCATTTCACATTAGTTGAGCGGTTATCAGGTACCTCGTTCACCTGCGCCTCGCGCAGTTATAGTAAAGGTACGTTTCATTGTGTTGGCCGATTGAGTCAAGCAGGGTGAGATAATGAGTACCTCGGAAATACTCAAGCATATTTATGACATTAACTTGTCATATTTGTTATTAGCACAGCGATTAATTCATGACGACAAAGCCTCCGCCATGTTCCGGCTGGGGATTGACGCTGAAATGGCGGAAACGTTGGTTCAGCTGACGCTGCCGCAGATGGTAAAACTGGCTGAAACCAATCAGTTAGTATGCCAGTTTCGCTTTGAAGATCATCAGACTATCCAACGTTTGACCCAAGAGTCACGCGTGGATGATCTGCAACAGATTCATACCGGAATTCTTTTGTCCAGCCATCTGCTTCAGCAGCTGTCGGCGGACGGAAATGATTCGGGGAAACGGGGCTGACATGAGCGAAAAAAGCATCATTCAGGAAGCACGCGACATACAGCTGGCGATGGAACTTATCTCTCTGGGGGCGCGTCTGCAGATGTTGGAGAGCGAAACCCAGCTGAGCCGGGGACGCCTGATCAAGCTGTACAAGGAGCTGCGCGGCAGTCCGCCGCCGAAGGGGATGCTGCCATTCTCCACCGACTGGTTTATGACATGGGAGCAGAATATCCACTCCTCCATGTTCTATAATATTTATGCGTTTATGCTGACCAGCGGCGCCTGCCACGGGGTAGAGGCGGTGATCCGCGCCTACAAACTCTACCTGGAGCAGTGCCCGCCGGCGGATAGCGATCTGCCGGTGCTGGCGCTGACGCGCGCCTGGACACTGGTGCGTTTTGTCGAGAGCGGCATGCTGGAGCCGGCTCACTGCAACAGCTGCGGCGGTAGCTTTATTGCCCATGCGCATCAGCCGGTGCACAGTTTTGTCTGCAGTTTGTGCCAACCGCCGTCGCGGGCGATAAAAAGACGTAAACTTTCTGAGAATCTTGCCGATATCTTTCCACACTTGCTCGGTGAGCAAGAGAAACGTGTGGTGTAACTGATTGAGGCAATCAGTCCAATAGCGTGCGGTGCCGCGGTAGTGCTGCCGTACGCTGTCTTCGGGCAGCATTCTGTCATCGACCTTCCTCTTTCCGGCTCTGCGCCGGCAGATTACATCCGACTGTTCACTCCGATCATGTAAGGAATTCACGTGCTGATTCTACTGGGATATGCCGTTGTGCTAATCGCGGTTTTTGGCGGTTACACGCTTGTTGGGGGCCATCTGGGAGCGTTGTATCAGCCATCTGAGTTATTGATTATCGGGGGAGCGGGCATTGGCGCTTTCATCGTAGGCAATAATGGCAAGGCGATTAAGTCGACGCTGCGTACCCTGCCCAAGCTTGCCCGCGGCTCTAAGTACAACAAGGCGTTGTATATGGATGTGATGGGGCTGATGTATCAGCTCCTGGCCAAATCGCGCCAGCAGGGCATGCTCTCCCTGGAGCGAGATATCGAAGATCCTAAGGCGAGCGAAATTTTTTCTAATTATCCCCGCCTGATTGCCGATAACACACTCATTGAGTTTATTACCGACTATATGCGGCTGATCATCAGCGGCAACATGAATGCCTTCGAGATCGAGTCCCTGATGGACGAAGAGATCGAGACCTTCGAACAGGAAGCTGAGGTGCCGGCAGGCAGCCTGGCGGCGGTGGGCGACTCTCTGCCGGCGTTCGGTATCGTGGCGGCGGTGATGGGGGTTGTCCATGCGCTGGCTTCGGCCGATCGCCCCGCGGCGGAGCTGGGGGCGCTGATCGCCCACGCGATGGTCGGGACGTTTCTGGGTATCCTGCTGGCCTATGGGTTTATCTCCCCGCTGGCTTCGCTGATGCGCCAGAAGAGCGCCGAAACCACCAAAATGATGCACTGCATTAAGACAACGCTGCTCTCTAGCCTGAACGGCTATGCCCCGCAGATCGCGGTGGAGTTTGGGCGTAAGACGCTGTACTCCACCGAGCGTCCGTCGTTCATTGAGCTGGAAGAGCACGTGCGTCAGGTGAAAACCCCGGCGAAACAGGCGGCAACGGAAGAAGAAGTATGAAGGGCGGTAAACACCCGGTCATTCTGGTCAAAAAGAAACGCGGCGGCCACGGTCAGGCCAGCCATGGCGGTGCTTGGAAGATAGCCTATGCCGATTTTATGACCGCCATGATGGCGTTCTTTCTGGTGATGTGGCTGCTGGCGATCGCCAGTCCGCAGGAGCTGACTCGCATCGCCGAATATTTTCGTACCCCGCTGAAGGTTGCCCTGAGCGAGGGACAGCGCTCCAGCGACAGCTTTAGCCCGATCCCCGGCGGCGGCGATGATGTGACGCAGAAAGAGGGCGAGGTGCGTAAGTTTGCCGAGGATCCCGATCCGCAGACGCGCGCCGAGCAGATGCGTCTGAAGCGGCTGCGCGAGCGTTTGGAGCAGGTGATCATCAACGATCCGCGCCTGAAGGCGCTGCGGCCACACCTGATGATCAACATGATGGATGAGGGGCTGCGGATCCAAATTATCGACAGTCAGAACCGCCCCATGTTCCAGAACGGCAGCGCCCAGGTTGAGCCCTATATGCGCAATATTCTGCGCGCTATCGCCCCGATCCTGAATGAACTGCCGAACAAGATTAGCCTGTCCGGGCATACGGACGATCTGCCCTACGCCAACGGTGAGCGTGGATACAGCAACTGGGAGCTCTCGGCCGACCGCGCCAATGCCTCGCGGCGCGAGCTGATCGCCGGTGGGCTGGCGGGTAACAAGATCCTGCGGGTGGTCGGCATGGCCGATACCATGAATCTGCGCAACCTGGCCGGCAATGCGGCGGTCAACCGCCGTATCAGCATTCTGGTGCTGAATAAAGCCGCGCAGAATCGGATTGAACACGAGGATGCGGAAGGGGGAGACGCCGTTGATATGCGTCAGCCGACGGCCTCGGATCAGTGGCAGCGCATCGGCGCCGCCAGTGGTCAACCGGCGGTAACGCCCTTTATTCCGACGCCGATGGCGCCAATGAACGACCACGTCAAAATACCGAGCGCGATAGACAAGAGGTGACCTGTGAGCATGGATATTAGCGCGTTTTATCAAACGTTCTTTGATGAAGCGGATGAACTGTTGGCTGATATGGAACAGCACCTGTTGGCGCTGGATCCTCAGGAGCCGGATAACGAACAACTGAACGCCATCTTTCGCGCTGCCCACTCGATTAAGGGGGGGGCGGCCACTTTCGGTTTTACCGTACTGCAGGAGACCACGCATCTGCTGGAGAACCTGCTCGACGGTGCCCGCCGTGGTGAAATGCGGCTGAGTACCGAGATCATCAACCTGTTTCTGGAAACCAAAGATATTATGCAGGATCAGCTCGATGCCTATAAGTCCGCTCAGGACCCCGACGCCGATAGCTTCGAATATATTTGCCAGGCGCTAAGACAGCTGGCGTTAGAGGCGAAAGGGGAGGCTCCTGCCGCCGTGGCTGCGCCGGCGCCTGCGTCGGCCGCAGCGCCGGCTACGCCTGTCGCCGCGGCGAGCGTGGCGCCGCAGGGCGGACTGTCCATCTCGTTAACCGGGCTCAAGGCGGCGGAAATCCCGCTGATGCTGGAGGAGCTGGGCAATCTGGGTACGGTACAGCAGCATCAGGAGAGCGACAGCGCGCTGGATGTGGTGCTGGAGACCACGGTCAGTGAGGACGACATTACGGCGGTGCTGTGCTTTGTGCTGGAGCCGGAGCAGATCCACTTTACCCGCCCGACGGCGGACCTCGCGCCGCAGGTCAGCCTAGAAGAGGCGGCTCTGCCGCCCGCCGAGGTCGTGCGTGAGGCACCGGTCTCTGCGCCTGCGCCTGAGCCGACTCCCGCGCCTGAATCCGCCTCCGCGCCTGAGCCCGTTTCCGCGCCTGAGCGTGCGACTCCGCCGGATGCGACGGCGGCCGCGGCGCCCCACGTTCCGCGCCACAACCCGCGCGCGGCCAAAGGGGCAGAGAACAGCACCAGCATCCGCGTCGCCGTGGAGAAGGTCGATCAGCTGATCAACCTGGTCGGCGAGCTGGTGATCACCCAGTCGATGCTGGCGCAGCGCTCCAATATGCTGGATCCGGTCGATCATGGCGATCTGCTCAACAGCCTGGGCCAGCTTGAGCGCAACGCCCGGGATCTGCAGGAGTCGGTCATGTCGATCCGCATGATGCCGATGGAGTACGTCTTTAGCCGTTTCCCGCGTCTGGTGCGTGACCTGGCCAGCAAGCTTGACAAGCAGGTCGAGCTGACGCTGCTGGGCAGCTCGACCGAACTGGATAAGAGCCTGATCGAGCGCATTATCGATCCGCTGACTCACCTGGTACGCAACAGCCTGGATCACGGCATCGAATCGCCGCAGGTGCGTCAGGCGGCGGGCAAGAGCACCGTCGGCAACCTGACCCTCTCTGCGGAGCACCAGGGGGGCAATATCTATATTGAGGTCATCGACGATGGCGCCGGCCTGAACCACCAGAAGATCCTGGACAAAGCGCGCTCCCAGGGGATGTCGGTGCACGACAATATGACCGACGAAGAGATTGGCCTGCTGATCTTTGCGCCGGGCTTCTCCACCGCCGAGAAGGTCACCGACGTCTCTGGGCGCGGCGTCGGGATGGACGTGGTGAAGCGAAATATCCAGGAAATGGGCGGCCACGTTGAGATCGAGTCGCGTGAGGGGAAAGGTACGACGATCCGTATCGTCCTGCCGCTGACCCTGGCAATTCTGGACGGTATGTCGGTCAAAGTCAGCAACGAGGTTTTCATTCTGCCGCTGAACGCCGTGATGGAGTCGCTGCAGCCGAACGATGAGGATCTCTATCCGCTGGCCGGCGGTGAGCGCGTGCTGCAGGTGCGCGGCGAATATCTGCCGCTGGTGGAGCTACACCGCGTCTTTGACGTCGCCGACGCCAAGACCGACGCCACTCAGGGCATTGTCGTGATTCTGCAAAGCGCCGGACGCCGCTATGCGCTGTTGGTCGATCAGCTGATCGGTCAGCATCAGGTGGTGGTGAAAAACCTGGAAACCAACTACCGCAAAGTGCCGGGCATCTCCGCGGCAACCATCCTCGGCGACGGCAGCGTGGCGCTGATCGTCGACGTCGCGGCGCTGCAGAGCATTAACCGGGAAAAACGGGTCGCCGGCGCGGCCGCCTGACTCTTAACCATGCAACCGGCGCCGCCGCAGGCGGCGCTGATGACGATGAATAAATAAAGGTGAACTGACATGACTGGACTGGCTTCCGTAAGCAAACTGGCGGGTGAAACCGTAGGCCAGGAATTCCTGGTATTTACGCTGGGGGATGAGGAGTACGGGATCGATATCCTTAAGGTGCAGGAGATCCGCGGTTACGACCAGGTTACCCGTATTGCCAACACGCCCTCCTTTATTAAAGGGGTGACTAACCTGCGCGGTGTGATCGTCCCGATCATCGATCTGCGGGTGAAGTTTTCTCAGCAGGACGTCAGCTATAACGACAATACCGTGGTCATCGTGCTGAACTTCAGCCAGCGCGTCGTCGGGATTGTGGTGGACGGCGTCTCCGATGTGCTCTCCCTGAGCGCGGATCAGATCCGTCCGGCGCCGGAGTTTGCGGTAACGCTGTCGACCGAGTATCTGACCGGCCTCGGCGCGCTCGGCGAGCGTATGCTGATTCTGGTAGACATCGAAAAGCTGCTCAGCAGCGAAGAGATGGCGCTGGTGGACAGCGTCACCGCCTGATATCAGGCCCGCCGCGGCGGCGGCGGGCCGGTGCTCAGCACGACTCTCGGGACTCATGCTTAGTATAATATGCTGCTATAGTGGACAAAAAAGATATTTTGACTGTCCTCCTCGCCATAAAGTTTTATCGCCGCGCGCCGATATCTCTGACATCTGATGCAGCAAAAATGAGACGCCCATGTTAAACCGCATAAAAGTAGTTACCAGTTTGCTACTGGTGTTGGGGTTATTTGGCATTTTGCAGATGACTTCCGGAGGAGTGTTCTTTGACGCCCTGAAAAGCGACAAGGAAAGTATTACCGTTTTGCAAACCATTCGCCAACAGCAGGCCGCGCTTAACGGCAGCTGGGTGGCTTTGCTCCAGACACGCAATACCTTAAACCGTGCCGGGATCCGCTATATGGCCGATCTGAATAAAACCGGCTCCGGTGCCACCGTACCCGATCTGATGCAGCTGGCCAGCGCCGAGCTGAAAGAGGCGGAGCAAGAGTGGGAGCGCTATCAGGGCTTGCCGCGCGATCCGCGTCAGAGCGACGAAGCCGTACAGGCCATGAGCCAAAGCTACGATACGCTGCACAGCGCGCTGGGCGAGCTGATCCAGATGCTCACCGCCGGTCGGATTAACGACTTCTTCGAACAGCCGACGCAAAGCTATCAGGACAGCTTTGAAAAAGCCTATGAGACCTACCTGGCGCAGAACGACAGCCTATACCATCAGGCCGTGGCATCAAATAACGACGCCTATCATATGGCGCTGTGGATCCTGCTGGCCGTGATGGTGGTGGTGGCCGCGGCGATCGTGCTGGTGTGGATGGGTATCCATCACACGCTGATCCGTCCGCTCAATAGCCTGATGGGCAATATCCGTCAGTTCGCCGCCGGCGATCTCTCCGGTCGCATCGAGGTGTGCGGCAGCAACGAAATGGGGCAGCTGGCCGACAGCCTGCGCCATATGCAGACCGAATTTGTCCGCACCGTCAGCGACGTCCGTCAGGGTGCCAATGCCATCTACAGCGGCGCCAGCGAAATCTCTGCCGGAAATAACGATCTCTCCTCGCGTACCGAGCAGCAGGCGGCCTCGCTGGAAGAAACGGCGGCCAGTATGGAGCAGCTGACGGCGACCGTGAAACAGAACGCCGAAAACGCCCGCCAGGCCAGCCAGCTGGCGCTGAGCGCCTCCGAAACGGCCCAGCGCGGCGGCAAGGTTGTCGCCAACGTCGTGCAGACCATGCATGACATCGCCAGCAGCTCGCAGAAGATCGCCGACATTACCGGGGTTATCGACGGTATTGCCTTCCAGACCAATATTCTGGCGCTGAACGCGGCGGTAGAGGCGGCGCGCGCCGGTGAGCAGGGGCGCGGCTTTGCCGTGGTGGCGGGCGAGGTGCGTAACCTGGCCCAGCGCAGCGCTCAGGCGGCGAAAGAGATTAAAGGGCTGATTGAAGACTCCGTCAGCAAGGTCGATACCGGCTCGGTATTGGTCGAAAGCGCCGGCGATACCATGGGCGACATCGTTAACGCGGTGACCCGGGTGACCGACATCATGGGTGAGATTGCCTCGGCCTCTGACGAACAGAGCCGCGGCATCGAGCAGGTTGGTCAGGCCGTTTCCGAGATGGATCGGGTGACGCAGCAGAACGCCGCGCTGGTGGAAGAGTCCGCCTCTGCCGCCGCGTCGCTGGAAGATCAGGCCAGCCATCTGAATCAGGCCGTCGCGGTATTCCGCATTGAGCCGCAGGGTGAGGCGGAGCCGGTGGTTCGCGCCGCGCCGCGCAGCAGCGCCGCTCCCGCGCCGGCGAAAGCCAAAGCGTCGGACGACAGCAGCAGCGATAACTGGGAGACGTTCTGACAACCCGACCGGCTCCCCGCCCCTGACGGCGGGGAGCTGACTGCCAGTGCCGGGCGCCGTGAGGCGCCGCAGGCATATGGGGAGCCAACAGAAAAATAACAACCGAGCCGGTACCCTACACGCTGCCGGCCAACGAGGAAGCCTATCGTGTTTAACCGAATCCGCATATCGACCAGTTTGTTTGCGTTGGTGCTGGCATTCTGCTTTTTGCAGCTGTCATCCAACGGGGTGTCGTTTATGGCCATCCGATCTGACAGTGATAACTATGCCCGGGTACAGATATCCAACGATCAGCGCGAAACGCTGGGGCAAACCTGGGTTGCCCTGCTGCAGGCGCGTAACACGCTGAACCGCGCCGGTACCCGCGCGGCGCTGCATATCCCTCAGGATCAGATCGATGCGCTGATGCACCGCGTGCGCGCCATGCTGAAAAAGGCCGATGACTCGATGCAGCAGTATATGGCCTGCTCAGACAGCGATGAGGAAGATCGCGCGCTGTCTCAGGAGGCGCTGCAGCACTATCAGGCGCTGCGCACGGCGCTGCTGCAGCTGGTCTCTCTACTCGAGAAGGGAGACCTGCAGGGGTTTATGGACCAGCCGACCCAGCGGATCCAGGATCAGTTTGAAGCCAGCGTGGCGAAGCTGACGCAGCACGTTGAGGGCGAACTGAAGCAGGGCGCCGAGATCAATCGCAACTCCTACCACCTCTCCATGGCGCTGAATCTAGCGGCCGTGGTGCTGCTGGCGCTGGTGATGCTGATCGCTATCTGGTGGCTGCGCAATATGCTGCTGGCGCCGCTGACCGTCATGCGCGCGCACTTTGAGCGCATCGCGCGCGGCGATCTGTCGGCGGAGATCAAGGTGTATGGCCGTAACGAGATCAGCCAGCTGTATGCCAGCCTGCGTAACATGCAACAGGCTCTGGCCGGGACGGTGCTGTCGGTACGCCAGGGGACGGACGCCATCTATACCGGGCTGCAGGAGATCGGCGCCGGTAACAACGACCTCTCTTCGCGCACCGAGCAGCAGGCGGCCTCGCTGGAAGAGACGGCCGCCAGCATGGAACAGCTGACCGCCACGGTGAAACAGAACGCCGACAACGCCCGCCAGGCGTCACAGCTGGCGCAGGAGGCCTCTCATACCGCCGGTGAAGGCGGCGAGATCGTCAGCCAGGTGGTGCGGACCATGCATGATATTACGCAAAGTTCGCAAAAGATTGGCGATATCACCGGCGTTATCGACGGCATCGCTTTCCAGACCAATATTCTGGCGCTGAACGCGGCGGTAGAGGCGGCGCGCGCCGGAGAGCAGGGGCGCGGCTTTGCGGTGGTCGCGGGTGAAGTGCGCAATCTGGCCCAGCGCAGCGCCCAGGCGGCGAAAGAGATCAAAGGGCTGATCGACGAGTCGGTCAGCCGGGTAAAACAGGGGTCAACCCTGGTAGAGAGCGCCGGAAATACCATGGATAACGTGGTGCGTTCGGTGGTGCGGGTGACCGATATCATGGGCGAAATCAGCTCCGCATCGGAGGAGCAGAGCCGGGGCATTGAGCAGGTCGCCCAGGCGGTAACGCAAATGGATCAGGTGACGCAGCAGAACGCCGCGCTGGTAGAAGAAGCGGCATCGGCAACCCAGTCTTTGGAAGCGCAGGCCGATGTCCTGTCGCGTGCCGTCGCCACGTTCCGTCTGAGCGGCGATGCGGCGCAGACCGACCTGCAGGGGCAAGCCAACGGCACGAGCTGATGGGCTTTCCGCTCGGCGGAAAGCGAAATTGAAGTAGGTGAGTTAACTGGTGAGTGATGACGAATTTATTACTACAGGCAGCACAGGGGGAAAACAACGTCTCCTCACTGGCAATGCAACGTCTGACGTTGGGGGATGCCCATTTTCGGCGGATTAGCCAGTTGATTTACCAACGGGCCGGTATCGTACTTGCCGACCATAAACGTGAAATGGTTTACAACCGGCTGGTGCGTCGCTTACGGGCGTTGAATCTGAGCGACTTTGGCGACTATCTGGCGCTGCTGGAGAGTCACCCGGAGAGCGATGAGTGGCAAACCTTTGTCAACTCGCTGACCACTAACCTGACCGCCTTCTTTCGCGAGGCGCATCACTTCCCGATTCTGGCGGAGCATGCGCGCGCGCGGCGGCACAACTACTGTGTCTGGAGTACGGCGGCCTCCACGGGCGAGGAGCCTTACTCGATCGCGATGACCCTGGCTGAGGCGCTGGGGCCATCGCCGATGGCGCCGCAGGTGTGGGCCAGCGACATCGATACACAGGTGCTGGAAAAGGCGCAGCGCGGTATCTACCGCCAAGAGGAGGCCAAGCTGCTGAACGCCACGCAGCTGCAGCGTTTTTTTCTGCGCGGCACCGGGCCTCATCAGGGGCTGATCCGGGTTCGCCATGAGCTGGCGCAGCGGGTGCATTTCCAGATGCTGAACCTGCTGGACGCTAAGTGGGATCTGCCGGGCCCATTCGATGCGATTTTTTGTCGTAACGTAATGATCTATTTCGATAAACAAACGCAGGCTCGCATTCTGCGTCGTTTTATCCCCTTGTTAAAGCCGGGTGGCCTGCTGTTTGCCGGTCATTCGGAGAACTTCAGCCAGATCTCCCGCGATTTCCATCTGCGCGGGCAGACCGTTTATGGGCTGACGAAGGAGAGCCGATGAACAAGATCCGGGTATTGTGCGTGGATGACTCCGCGCTGATGCGCCAACTGATGACCGAGATCGTGAACAGCCACCCCGATATGGAGATGGTGGCCGCCGCGCAGGACCCGTTGGTCGCGCGGGATCTGATCAAAAAATTCAATCCTCAGGTGCTGACACTGGATGTTGAAATGCCGCGCATGGACGGCCTCGACTTTTTGGAGAAACTGATGCGCCTGCGCCCGATGCCGGTGGTGATGGTCTCTTCCCTGACCGGGAAGGGGTCGGAGATCACCCTGCGGGCGCTGGAGCTGGGCGCGGTGGACTTTGTGACCAAGCCGCAGCTGGGGATCCGCGAGGGGATGCTGGCCTATAGCGAGCTGATCGCCGATAAGATCCGCACCGCCGCGCGCGCGCGTCTGCCGCGCCAGCTGAAGCAGAGCGAGCCGCCGGCGACTCTCAGCCACGGCCCGCTGCTCAGCAGCGAAAAGCTGATCGCCATCGGCGCCTCTACCGGCGGCACCGAGGCGATTCGCCACGTGCTGCAGCCGCTGCCGCCGACCAGCCCGGCGCTGCTGATCACCCAGCATATGCCGCCGGGCTTTACCCGCTCTTTTGCCGAGCGGCTGAACAAGCTGTGCCAGATCACGGTGAAAGAGGCCGAGGATGGCGAACGTATCCTGCCGGGACATGCCTATATTGCCCCTGGCGCCCACCATCTGGAGCTGGCGCGCAGCGGTGCCAACTATATCGTGCGCCTGCATCAGGGGCCGCCGGTGAACCGTCATCGCCCCTCTGTCGAGGTGCTGTTTGACTCCGTCGCCCGCTGCGCCGGCCGCAACGCCGTCGGAGTGATCCTGACGGGAATGGGCAACGACGGCGCCGCGGGGATGCTGCGACTGCACCAGGCGGGCGCCTATACCATTGCGCAAAATGAAGCCAGCTGCGTGGTCTTTGGTATGCCGCGCGAGGCGATTCAGATGGGCGGGGTCGACGAGGTGGTCGATCTCTCCCAAATCAGCCAGCGTATGCTGGCGCAGGTCAGCGCCAAGCAGGCGCTGCGTATTTAACCGATACCGGACCGCGCCTGCGGGCGCGGTCATTAACCGAATGCCTGTTTTTCAGGTTATTGTTCCCGGCTCAAGGGATTTTTTTAGGAGTTAGTATGGCGGATAAGAATCTGCGTTTTCTGGTTGTCGATGATTTCTCTACCATGCGTCGTATTGTACGCAATCTGTTGAAAGAGCTGGGATTCAACAACGTAGAGGAAGCCGAAGACGGCGCCGATGCGCTGAGCAAGCTGCGCGCCGGCGGATTCGACTTTGTGGTATCTGACTGGAACATGCCGAACATGGACGGTCTGCAGCTGCTGCAGGCGATCCGCGCGGACGGCACGCTGAACAAGATGCCGGTATTGATGGTAACGGCCGAGGCGAAGAAAGAGAACATCATCGCCGCCGCGCAGGCAGGGGCCAGCGGCTACGTGGTGAAGCCGTTTACCGCCGCAACGCTGGAAGAAAAACTGAATAAGATTTTTGAAAAGCTCGGGATCTAAGGAGTCACGATGAACGAACATCCGATGCCAGCCGCCGATGCCGGCGATATTATCGCTAGGATTGGCCAACTGACGCGTATGCTGCGTGACAGCATGAAAGAGCTTGGACTGGATCAGGCCATCGCTCAGGCAGCCGAAGCCATTCCGGATGCCCGCGACCGTCTGGACTATGTGGTGCAGATGACCCGCCAGGCCGCCGAGCGCGCCCTGAGCTGCGTTGAAGCGGCGCAGCCGCGTCAGACGCAGATGGAGAAGGGCTCCAAAGAGCTCAAGCAGCGTTGGGATGCCTGGTTTGAAAATCCGATCGAGCTTGAGGATGCCAGGGCGCTGGTAACGGATACCCGCCAGTTCTTGAGCGAGGTGCCGGAGCATACGGCCTTCACTCACAGCCAGCTGCTCGAAATCATGATGGCGCAGGATTTCCAGGATCTGACCGGTCAGGTGATCAAGCGCATGATGGACGTGATCCAGGAGATCGAAAAGCAGCTGCTGATGGTGCTGCTGGAGAATATGCCGGAGCAGCCGCCCAAGCCGAAGCGTGAAAATGACAGCCTGCTGAATGGCCCGCAGATGAACCAGAACGGGCCGGGTGTGGTCGCCAACCAGGAGCAGGTCGACGACCTGCTGGACAGCCTGGGATTTTAAGCGCGATAGCGGCAGCGCGGTGCGAACATCAGGCCACCCTCGGGTGGCCTATTTTATTGGGGGCCGCCATGACAGCGCGTGTCGTGCCGGTTATGCTGTAGTCAGCGTGGATTCCAGCCCAGAGTGGGTGGCAATACCGCGCTGATTCGCCGTTTATCTTGGGAAAGGATACCAGTGCCAGATGACGACCTCCGTGTTTATTGCCGTGCTGTTTGCCGCGCTGCTGCACGCCAGCTGGAATGTGCTGGTGAAAGGCGGTTCGGATCGCTTTGCCAGCGTCGCACTGGTGGCGCTGTTTGCCGGGCTGACGGCGCTGCCGCTACTGCCGCTGTGCGCCGCGCTGCCGACGGCTGCCTGGTACTGGCTCGGTCTGTCGGTGCTGTTTCATACCGCCTACTGCCTGTTTCTTAGCCGGGCCTATAGCCATGGCGATCTGGGGCAGATGTATCCGCTGGCCCGGGGCTGCGCCCCCCTGTTGGTGATGCTGCTTAGCCTGCTGCTGCTGCGGGAGACGCCGCCGCCTTTGGCGACCGTCGGCGCGCTGATCCTGATCGGCGGGGTGCTGCTGATGGCCCTGCGCGGCGCCGGCAGACGCCCGCTGAGCACCGCCGCGCTGCGTGATGCGCTGATCACTGCGCTGTGTACCGCTGGCTATACCCTGACCGACGGCGCCGGCGCGCGGGCGGCGGGGGATGCGCTGGGATATACCCTGAGGCTGTTTACGCTCAATGGGGCGGTGATGCTGGTATGGCTCTGGCAGCGTCAGGGGCGTCGCACCGGCTATCTGATACGCAGCGCCTGGCGCCGGGGATGGGCCGGGGGGGCGATGTCGTTGCTGGCCTATGGCATCGTTATCTGGGCGATGACCCAGGCGCCGATCGGCATCGTCGCGGCCCTGCGCGAGAGCAGCGTGCTGTTTGCGCTGCTGCTGTCGGCCCGCCTGCTGCATGAGCCGCTGGGGCGGGCACGGGTGACGGCCGCGCTGGTGATCCTCTGCGGCGTACTGCTGACCCGTCTGGGGTAGGTCGGCTACAGAAACAGGGTCATCAGGTAGGCGACGAACAGCGCCAGATGCGCCGCGCCGTTGAGCACATTGGTACGGCCGGTGTTAAACGAGACCTGGCACAGCATCAGGGTGGCCAGCATCACCACCATCTGCGGCTCGCCCAGCCCGAACAGCAGGGGCTGATCGGTCAGCAGGGCAATCAGCGTGACCGTCGGCACCGTCAGCGACAGGGTCGCCAGCACCGAGCCAAAAAACAGATTCATGGCGCGCTGTACCTGATTGGCCAGCACCGCTTTCAGGGCGCCCAGCCCCTCGGGGGAGAGGATCAGCAGCGCGACCAGAAAGCCGGTCATCTGCTGCGGCGCGTTCAGGGCGCCGAGCAGTCCCTCCAGCGGCAGAGCGTTCAGCTTGGTGACCGCGATGACGGCGATAAGGTAGGCGACCAGCCAGGCGGCGTGCCACAGATTACCGTGGGATGAGGGCTTACCGTGGTGTGGATCGCTGGGATCGTCGCCTTCATCCTCATGTTCGTAGACGAACAAACTCTGATGGGTGCGGGTCTGGATCAGCAGGAATACGCCGTACATGGCGGCCGATAGCAGCGCGACCACCAGCGATTGGCCGTGGGTAAAGTTATCGCCCGGCAGGGTCATCGGCAGCACCAGCACAATGATCGCCAGCGGGATCAGCGCGATCAGATACTGCTTGATCCCGCCCAGATTGACATACTGCGTGGCGAACTTATGGCCGCCGAGCAGCAGGGAGAAACCGACCAGCCCGCCGCTGACGATCATCACGATGGAGTAGAGCGTGTCGCGCATCAGCTCCGGTGCGGCTTTGCCGCTGACCATCAGGGCCGAAATCAGGCTAACCTCCAGGATCACCACTGACAGGGTCAGGATCAGCGAGCCATAGGGCTCACCGAGGCGGTGGGCCAGGACATCGGCGTGACGCACTACGCTGAAGGCGCTGGCGAGGATCGCGATCAGCGCCAGCAGGTTGATCGCGGCTAGGGCGCCCAGGGTGGTGGGCTGCGTCACCGCCAGCACCCCCAGCGCGATCAGCGGCAGGATCAGCTGATACTCGCTGTGGCGGGTATTGTGGTGACTGGTTTTAATATGAGACTTCATGAATGGCACCCTCCTTTTAATGACTGCGCGCTCACCGACCGCGGGGCGGAATACCGCCGCGCTGACATTATCAAAAAAAACGATATACCATAACAGTTTTTATGATTATTCGCGTTTCTATTCAGCCTGGATTTAAGTATGGCTCATCGGATGCGCTGGCGTGACGCCGGACGTTTTTTCGGTATGATAGGCGCCCTGCGCAGCACTAAGGATGAACAATGATCGATGCAGCACGCTGGATAAGTGAATATGGCTATGTTGCCGTGGTAATCGGCAGCATTATCGAGGGGGAGACCATCGCCTTTTTGGCCGGGGCCGCCGCCCATAAACACCTGCTCGCCTACCCGTGGGTGGTGCTGCTGACGGTGGTCGGCGCGACGCTGGGCGATACCACGCTCTACTTCGTCGGACGCCACTTTGGCACGCCTATTTTACGGCGTTTTCCGCGCCAGCAACAGAAGATAGCCTATGTGCAGCGTCAGGTGCGTCGTAACGAAAGTTGGCTGATCTTGGGAATGCGCTTTGCCTATGGCTTTCGCACCATTGGCCCGATCATTATTGGATCTGCGGGCGTTAAGCCGGGAAAATATATTCTGTTTAATCTGCTCGGCGCGATCCTGTGGGCGCTGACCATCGTCAGCCTTGGCTATGGCGCCAGCGAAGTGCTGCTGCGGATCTTTGCCGACCCGCAGCAGCGCCTGTGGGCCGGCGGCGGACTGCTGGTGGCGCTGCTGCTGCTGGTAGCGTTGCTGCGCTGGTACAGAGCGCACCGCGGCTAGGTGCGTGCGGTGGGGCGGTAAAATCGTGAGCCGCTGCAAAAAAATGCAGCGATGGATCGGCGTCAGGTATCCTGCGCCGGGGATCCCGATTATTATCGGCCCAGGACGGATTATCCAGGGAGATATTGATGAAACAGCGATCGTTAAAGATGGCGGTGGTACTGGTGGGGGCGACGATGCTGGCGGGATGCGGCAGCATCATGGGGCGTACCACCATGCAGGAGGGGCATACCTATTACGCCGGGGTGCATAACGATATGGCGCGGGTGAGCGGCAGCGGCAACTACGACTACGATTTTATGACCCGCAGCCGGGCGTTTATCGATCTGCCGTTTTCGCTGTTGGCCGATACGCTGTACGCGCCGGTGGACTATTTCCACGGCCCCTATCGTGGCCAGTCGGAGAGCGCGGACGCCCCGCAGAAGCCGCGCTGAGGGCATGGGGTGCCACCGTCAAGGAAAGCCATCGCCGAGCGATGGCTTTTGCGTTATTAGGCCGAGTGCGCCGTACGGCAGAGGCGGCTGACGCAGGCGGTAAACAGCGCGCAGCCGCGCGACAGCACCGCTTCGTCAAAGTCGAACTCAGACTGGTGATGGCCCGCGCGCAGATCGGCGCCCAGCACCACGTAGGCCGCCTGGCCGCCGTGCGCCTGCACCCGTTCGACCAGCAGCGTGGCATCCTCGCTGCCGCCAAAGCTGGCTTCAGCGATCCGCAGATCCTGCTGTTGGCTAGCGATATCCGCCACCAGCGTCATCAGCGCCGCATCGTTGTGCAGATCGACGGCGCTGCCCATCACCTGGTGCTCTACCCGCAGGCCAAAGCTCTGCGCCGCGCCGTCGGCGATGCGCAGGGCCTGCTGTGCCATGTAGTCATTAATGGTGCGGTTGGCGCCGCGCACCTCCAGCTGCATCTCGGCGTAGGCCGGGATCACGTTACGCCCTTCACCGGCGCGCAGGGTGCCAATGTTGATGCGCGACATACCGTCGCCGTGGCGTGGGATGCCCAGCAGCTGCGTGACGCAGTGACAGGCGCCGGCCAGCGCGTTGGCGCCGCCCTGGGGCATCATCCCCGCGTGGGCCGGCGCGCCGAAAAAGCGCAGGTCCAGCTTGGTCGTGCAGAGGAAGTCGCGCGGATCGACGACGATCTCCCCGCTGGGAACCCCCATGCCGATATGGGCAGAGAGGAAATAGTCGACGTCGTCGAGCATTCCGCCCTCCGCCACCGGCTTAGCGCCGCGCACCCCTTCCTCCGCCGGTTGAAACAGCAGTTTTACCGTACCGCAGAGCCGATCGCGCAGGGCGTAGAGCGCCTGGGCGACGCCGAGCCCGATGGCCATATGGCCGTCGTGTCCACAGGCGTGCATGCAGCCGGGGTGGCGCGAGGCAAAGTCAGCGGCCCGCGGCGGATGCTGCGGCGCGTCGCTCTCGGTGACCGCGACGCAGTCGATGTCGAAACGCAGGGCGACGGTGGGGCCCGGTCGTCCGGTTTCCAGCAGGGCAACGCAGCCGGTTAAATCCCCCATCTCCTCCAGCAGGGCATCGCTAATCGGATAGCGGCGCGCCCGCGCCAGCCCCTGCGCGACCTCATCGTCGTTACGCCCCTGGATATGCTCCCGGGAGAGAAAGGCGCGGCCCGGCAGCACCCGGTAGCCCATGGCGCGCAGCATCTCTATCAGCCGCGCGCTGGTGATGAATTCACTCCAGCCGGTTTCAGGTATTTGGTGGAACATACGGCGCCAGCGGCGCAGCTGTTCCGGATCGGAAACGGTCATCATGATCTCCCTGTGTGATTAAAGGAAAAACAGCGCCACGTACAGCACGGCAACGATAGCGCCCGGCGCGGTGCGCTTGGCGATTTCGACCGGGCTGACGCCGGCCAGGCCGGCGCAGACGATGGCGGCACCGGCGAGCGGTGACATATTGCGACCCAGGGCCGACGCGAGCATGACGCCGGCGCCTAGATTATTGATTTCATATCCAAAATCCCCTGCGTGCGGGGTGACGGCCTCATTAAAGGCAAAGGCGGTGGCGTCGCCGGTGCCGGTGATCAGTCCCATCAGGAATGGCCCTAAGGTGCCGCCCCAGCGGGCGAACTCCGGCGAGTCGGTCAGCAGCTGGATGAATGCCTTGATCAGACCGACGGCGTTTAACCCTTCGATGAAGACGGCGGCGGCGATGATGATGCCAAGGATGTTGGCGTAAGAGGAGCCCATCCCATCAAAAAAGCTTTTGGTCAGGGCGCTGGGGCTTACCCGGGTGATCAGCAGCGCGTACAGGGAGCCGATGATCATCGCCGCCGGGACGCTCATCTTGCTGCTGCCGAGCCAGCCCAGACTGGAGCAGACCAGCAGCAGCACCGGCAGAAATGGGGCCAGGGTCTGCAGATAGAAACGCAGATTGCGTACCGGATCCGCCTGTGCCGCCCCCGTATCCTGCGCCGCAGGACCTTCCGGGCGGTAGTTAAGGCCGTTGCTGGCAAAGGCCACCAGCGTCAGGCAGACGGCGCAGATAACGGCGCAGATGACGGTGGTCGGCGCATGATAGAAGACAAAGTCCATCAGCGGCGTTTTAGAGATATGGGAGATAAAGGCATTGTGGGCCACGCCGGGATTCAGGTAGGCCCCCAGGGTGCCGGAGAGCACGGCGCCGCCGGCGATGGCCGGATGCACCCGCGCGGCGATCAGCAGCGGGATCAGCGTGGCGCCCACCGCGGCGGAGACCCCGGCGGCGGAGGGGATGGCGATACAGATGACAAAGGTGACGGCCACGGCCGTCGGCACCAGCAAAAAGCCGAGCTTGCTCAGCCCGCGGGTCAGCAGACGCACCAGACACATATCGCAGCCGGTAAATTTCATCACATAGGCAAAGCCCATGCTGCTGCAGATCGATTCGATCAGCCCGGAGGTGGTCATTCGGGTACTGAAGGCGTTAAATGCATTCATCGGCGCCAGAGAAATAATACATAATAGAATGCCGGCGCCGATAAGCGTGGTACGGGTGTCGTACCGTTTAATCAATAAAACGACCGTAGCAATTAATACTACGATGCCTAATATTACCGTTAGCATAAATGCCTCTCCCCAGATTTATGGTTTGTTTTATAGTGGATAAAGTCAGTATCATGGCTATTGATTTAACGCAAAAATTGATGGCAGGGTAATATGCTATTAGTTTCACGATGATAAAAAAAACTGATAGGGGGAGCGATGCGCTATTTGCCAAAAATACAACATCTGAAGGTGTTTAATGAGGTTATTCGCAGCGGAAGCATCCGGGCAGCGGCGCGTAAAATGGATCAGTCTCAGCCCGCTTTAACTCGTACACTCAAAGAGTTAGAGCATCATATGGGGGCGACGCTGCTGATCCGCAGCAACGAGGGGGTGACGCTGACCGACGCCGGAAAATCCTTTGCCATTCGGGCGCACTTGATCCTGGAGGAGCTGGAAAAGGCGGCGGAGGAGGTGGAGCAAATAACCAAAAACGGCCATGGACATGTCGCCTTTGGTATTTCATCTTTATTCGGAATAACTGTGTTAAATAAAGTGTTGAATGATTTTAAACAGGGATTTCCGGCAACCGTAATTAATGTTAAGGAAGCGCAACTTTCTACACTATTACCCAGTTTACGTGATGGGCGACTCGATTTTGCACTCGGGACATTGACAGAGGAGATGCCGCTGGGGGACTTTATTTCGATTCCCCTGTTCGATGCGCCATTTTGTATTGTTGCCAGAAAAGAGCATCCGTTAGCTAATTGTTCTGAGCTGGAGGCGTTACGCCAGGCGAAGTGGGTAATGCCAGAAACTGATATGGGATATTATCATAACATCCGGCGTATTATTCCTTTTGACCATCCGGATAATCCGCACTATCCCATTCTGACGGACTCCACGGTGTGCATCATGAACCTGGTGATGAACGGTGACTATCTGACCATTCTGTCGCGCGCGCGGCTGCGCGAGGCCCGCTTCGGCGGCGTGCTGACGGCGCTGCCCATCGGACTGCAGTTCCTGCCGGTGGGGCACTATGGCTTGATCTACCCGCGAAAGCGTCCGCTGACGCAGGCCTCACAGGCGCTGATTGAACAGTTTCGCTGGCACTGCCAGCACCATGACTGGCAGCACCCGCAGTGACGGGCGCTGTCGCACTCTTTGCAGGAGGCTATATGGACTTTTCCGCCGCATATCACCGGTTCCAGCAGAGTTTGGATGGAACGGACAGCTACGTGGCCCTGAGCCGCGATATGCAGACGCTGATGACGCAGGATGCGCAGAACGCCAGCCTGTATTACACCGTCTATCGCTTTGCTCGCCAGTATGTGCTGCTGTATGAGGATCAGGCGATCGATCCCGACTTTGCCCAGCACGCCAAGCGTACGCTGGCGGGGTTTCTGGCGACGCTGGAGGCTGCCTTAAACGGGGCAGAGGCGCCCTACAGCGCGCTGAATCGCGTGGTGACGGCGTATCTGGCGGGCGATCGCATTTTCTGATCTTTGCGCGGCGACCCCGGCGGCGCCGGGATCGCGCAGCGCGCGCGTTTAGCGCTGGTGCAGCCGTGCGAACTCGGCCTTTGCGGCGGCCAGGTCGCGCTCAAACTGCGGCTGAGCGTGCAGGCTGGCGACAAACGCAGAGCCCAGCAGGCGCCCCTGGTCGACGTCGCTTTGCCAGTGTGCGCCGCAGATCACCCGGCTCTGACCAAACTGGTAGCCGCGCTGCAGCAGCGCGTCCTGCCGGGCAGGATTGATCTCTGCCAGCACCAGCGCCACCGCCCAGCCCAGCGTGGCATGGCCGGAGGGGTAGGAGCCGGAGCCAGCCATCTCCTTATCATACTGAGGCGTACAGGTCTGCCCGTGGTAGAAGACGAACGGGCGCTGGCGCATATAGTGATTCTTGGCGGAGCGCAGGGTCGGGTTGTGGCTGTCCGCCATCATATTGCTGAGCAGGCGGTAGATCGCCGGCGTCGCCGCGTCGCTAATGGGCATGCCGAAGGCGGGAGAGAACAGCTCAGGGATCGCCTTGTAGTTACCGTCGCGGGCGGCCTGCTCGACGCGTTTGGCATCATAGACGGCGCCGGTCGACTGGTAGACGGCCTTATCTTGCAAAAAGGCGACGGAGTCATAGCCCGGCGGCGGCGGCAGTATCTTGACCGCGTTCGGGGCGCTCTGCGGTGTCAGGTAGACGTCATGGCCGGCGGCGAAGACCTGACCGGCCAGCAGTAGCGCGGTAGAGATAAGCAGTAGCCGGTGCCTATAGCCGATAAACAACATGATAAATCCTCTTGCTAACGCGGGTGTGCCGTACCGGATAGCCCGCAGATGGGCGCGTCATGGATGGCGCACCTCCCGGTCGGCGGCGTGAGGGCTCGCCCACGCCGCCGGCGCTCAGATCGTGCCTTCGGCGACCCGATTCGTCAGATGACCGACCCGCTCGATATCGACCTCAATGCAGTCGCCGGGGTACATAAACAGCGGCGGCGTGCGTTTTTTACCTACGCCGCCCGGCGAACCGGTGATGATAACATCGCCGGGGCTCAGGACGGTAAAGGTGCTGATGTACTCCACCAGGCGACTGACGGGGTGGATCATCGCGGCGGTGCTCTCCTCTTGTACCATGCTTCCGTTAAGCCAGGTGCGGATGCGCAGATGCTGGGGGTCGGGAATCTCATCGCGGGTCACCAGCCAGGGGCCGAAGGCGCCGGTACGGCTCCAGTTTTTCCCGGCGGTGAACCAGCTGTGCTGCCAGTCCCGCACCGAGCCGTCCATATAACAGCTGTAGCCGGCGATATGCTCCAGCGCTCGGGCGTGGGGAATCGAGCTCCCGCCGCGGCCAATAATGACCGCCAGCTCGCCTTCGTAGTCAAACTCCTGCGACTGCAGCGGCTTTAGCAGCGGCGTCATATGGCCTGCCTGTGAGTCGGCGAAGCGGACAAACAGGGTCGGCGCCGGATCCTGCTGGGCGAACTCCCGCCGCTTATCGGGGTAGTTCATGCCGACGCAGAGGATTTTCCCCGGATTGTCGATCACCGGTAAAAAGGTAATCTGTTCATAGTCGAGATCCACCGGATAGCGCTGCAGCGTCCGTGCCTCCTCCAGCGCCTGGGCACTCAACAGGGCCTTTAAATCGGCGTAGTAGAGACCGAGGCGGCGACCGAGATCGATGATGCCATCCGGGCGGGCAATGCCATAGCTGCGCTGCCCTTGGTACAGATAACTGATAAGTTTCATGATAGGGATAATGTAATGGTGTATGGGATAGAGGGCGCTATCAGAGTAGCACTTTGCCTAAAAATAGCAGGGCCAGCGAGACATTAATCGCGCCGCCGATGCGGGTGGCTATCTGGGCAAACGGCATCAGCGACATGCGGTTGCCCGCGGTGAGGATCGCCACATCGCCGGTGCCCCCCTGACCGCTTTGGCAGCAGGAAACGATCGCCACATCGATCGGGTACATGCCAATCTTCTTGCCGACGATAAAGCCGGTGGCGACCAGCGTCGCGACGGTGCAGACGATCACCGCCAGGTTGGCCAGCGTAAAGGCGTTGACCAGCTCCTGCCACGGCGTAATGGCCACGCCGACGGCGAACAGGATCGGGTAGGTTACGGAGGTGCGGAAGAAATGGTAGACGATCTGTGACCCCTGCATGATGCGCGGAGAGACGCCGTGCGCCAGCTTGATCAGCACCGCGACAAACAGCATGCCGACCGGCGCAGGCAGACCAATGAGACGGTGTCCCAGCATACCGACCATATACAGCAGTACGGCCAGCAGCGCGCCGGAGGCCAGGGCGCTGATATCCAGTTTATCGCCGCCGCGCTCGCTCAGGGCGGCCATCGGCTCCCCGTTATCGCCGTCGCGGCGCGGCATCAACTCGCCTTCGCCGGTCAGATGGGGGAAGCGTTTACCCAGCATATTCAGGGAGCCGGCGATGATAATCGCCGTCAGGCTGCCGAGCATCACGATGGGGAGAATGCGCCCCAGCGCCACGCCCTGCTGCATATGTAGCAGGGTGGCATAGCCCATGGAGAGTGGAATGGCCCCCTCGCCGACGCCCCCGGCCATGATCGGCAGGATCAGGAAGAAGAAGGTCTGAAACGGCGCTAATCCCAGCGCATAGCCTACCCCCATTCCGACCAACATACCGGCGATCTCACCGCACAGCATGGGGAAAAATATCCGCACAAAGCCCTGTATCAGGGTAGTGCGGTTCATGCTCATGATGCTGCCGACGATAATGCAGCAAATGTAGAGGTAAAGAATATTGGTGCTTTTAAAAAAATGGGTGGTCGAGGTAATGACCGGCTGGGGCAGCAGACCGTAATAGACCAGCGCAGAGGGGATAAAGGTCGCGCAGATCGCGGCGGCGCCCATCTTACCGACAATTGGCAGGCGCTTACCAAATTCGCCGCAGGCAAAGCCAAAGAATGCCAGGGTAGCAACCATCACCACAATATTATTGGGCAGGCTGTCGTTGATACAGTCGATGGTAATTAAGATACCGGCCAGGACAAATAACGGCAGGGGAATAATCCCCACCTTCCAGTTATCCATCAGATTCCACCACAGCATTTTTAGCGACGGCGCAGGGCTGGCGAGGGTTGCCAGTTTTTCATTGGATGTAGTCATATTTCAGCCCACCTGTTTTATTGGTGGAATATATATAGCATGCTAATTTTTGAGAAAAATGTGATCGTCCACGGATACGCTGGGGTTATTTAATGTCTTTATTCTGACTTAACTTATTTAAATAGAATTAAATTTTGGGATATGTTTTTTATTTAGTTAAATCGTTAGGGCGCGACAGGTGAGGTCGGCGGGGGCGCGGTGCGAAAGAGGGGGACGCCGGCGTCGGCGAGGGGGAGAACGCGGCCCCGGCGATGGCGGGAGCCGCGTGGATATCCCGGCGAAGGGGATACGACGTTTAACCGGCGTGGCTCTGCGCCGCGCTGCGCTTTTTACGCGCCATGGCGTATACGGCGCCGACCATGATCACCACCAGCAGCGCGATAAAGGGCAGTACCGACAGCAGCTGACCGGAGCGGTAGAAGGTCAGCAGCAGCATAAAGCACCAGCCGCCGAGCATCGGGATCAGGGTGCGGCGCACGATGTCGACCTGCGAGATGCCGGCGATACCGGCGACGGCGATGATCACCCCGGCGATCGGCGAGATGGTGCGCCCCATGCCGGCGGAGATCTGCACCGGCAGGATCATCTCTGCGGTACTGCCGCCGACGCGCTTGGCGATATCCGGCAGCATCGGGGCGAAAGAGAAGAAGGCGGCGTTGCCAGAGCCCATCAGGGCGGCGATGGTGAAGGTTAACAGCGCCATCAGCAGTACCACGACGCCGCTGCCAAAGCCGGCGTTGCTGGCCAGATCCAGCAGGTCATGCACCGCCCCGATCGACTTCAGCCCCTCGGCGAAGGTCTGACCGGCGACGATCAGCGTCACCACGGTGGCGAACACCTTACCCATATTGCTGAAGACTACGCTGAGCCCGGCCATCACCGGCTTGGCGGCGCGGAAGCGCAGGTATTCGCACAGCATGGAGAGCGCGACGCTGATCAATACGGCGGTATTCATGTTGATGACGATCGTGCCGACGCCCAGCTTGCTGAAGGTCAGCATAAAGAACAGCGGTAGCATCGGCAGCAGCACATAGTGCAGCGGCGCATCGCTCTGCGTCTCCTGTAGCTTCTCCTGATCCAGGCTCACCTCTTCGGCCATGGCGCCATCGCGGCGGTCGAAGTAGCGTTGTACCAGGATATGCAGCAGCGCTACCGCCAGGATAGTCAGCACGGCGACCGGCAGCTGCTGGTGGATAAAGTATTCGGTGATATCCACGCCCGAGGTCTGCGCCGCCATGATGGAGTTGCCGGAGCCGGGGCCGAATTCGATGGCGCAGGTGCTGGCCAGCACCGCCGCCGCCGCCGCGCGGCTACAGCCCAGGCGAGTCAGCACCGGGTACAGGGTCGCCATCAACAGCAGGCTTAACCCGGTGGCGCTGGTGATAAACAGCGACAGCGTCTGGCCGAGGATAAAGGCGATCCCCAGCAGCAGATAGGGGGAGTTGAGGCGCTGCAGCGGACGCGCCGTTACCCGCACCAGCGCCTGGCTGGCGCCGATGGCGGACATATACATGGCAAAGCCGCCGATCAGCATGATCTGCAGCCCAAGGCCGCCGCCCATCTTCTGAAACAGCTGGTTGATGTATTCCAACAGGTCAAAGCCGACCCAGCCGGTCGACTTGTTGATAAAGGTGGCATCGTTGGTAAAGACGGCGATGGCCATCATCACCAGGCCGCTCAGCAGCAGTACCGCCTGGGGATTATAGTTTTTTAGGATCAGGCGTCCGGCAAACAGCACGGCGCACAGCGCGATCAGTAGGCTCATTCTTTCAGTTTCCTTGTTCAAAGTTACCCGTGGCCAGACACTCTTCTCCCTTCAGCATCAGGCGGCCACGGGCGTATACGCGTTCGGGGCGCAGATTATCATCGAATAGGCACAGATCTGCATCCCCTGCGGGTAAAATTCTGCCCTTCGCGATCCCCAGCGCGTCGGCCACGTTGGCGGTGACCATCGCCAGCGCCTGCGGCAGGGGAATACGCTGGTCAATCAGCTGCGGCAGCAGCTGCAGGTTGCCGTCCAGCGGCGCCGCGTCCAGTCCGATAATGCTGCCCTGCGCGTCAAAGCGCGGCACGCTGCCGTTGCCATCGGAGCTGATGGTGAGCCGATCCGGACTGACGCCGGCGTCCAGCGCCAGGCGGGCGGCGCAGGCCGGCGGAACAAAGCGGCTGCCGCCGGAGGTAATATCGATATGGCCGCCGGCGCGGGCAAAGGCGATGGCATCGCTGAACAGCGCCTCGGTGCGCGCCACGTGGGTCGGCGAGATATGCTGGATAGGCAGGCCGTGCGCCAGCAGCGCATTGATCTGGGCAAAGGCATCGGGCAGCGCGCCCAGATGGATGTGCAGCAGCCCGCGCTTGCCCGCCAACAGCGCGGCAACGCGGATATCGGAGACGATACGCAGCAGCTCCTGGGTCGCCGGGAACGAACCGCGGTGATCGGCCAGCGCTATCTTCACCCCCAGTACCCGCTCAATAAAGGCGATGTCATCGCGAATGGTGCCGGTGATGGTGCGGGTGGGGAGTTCGTAAGATCCGGTGTGCATATAGGCGCTGATCCCCTCTGCGTTCAGCGCTTGCATTTTGGCGTACAGATCCTTCGGGGTACGGGAGATACCGTCGGTGCCGAGCACCCCGACGACGGTGGTGGTCGCGGCGCGGATCAGGCGCGACAGGGAGGCCGCGGGCGTCCGGCTGGCAAAGCCGCCTTCGCCGCCGCCGCCGATCAGATGCACGTGCTGATCGATGAGGCCGGGGGCCAGGATTTTACCGCGACAGTCGATAACCTCACGCAGTCCGGGCAGCGCGCTGACCTGCAGGTTCTCCTCGATGGCGACGATCTTCTCGCCGCACAGCAATACGTCCCGGCGCCCCAGGGGCTGTGGTTGATAGACGTCGGCATCTTTAAGCAGGGTAAACATGGGCTTCTCTCCTGTGTTGGACATGCAATAGCGTGACCCGCCGAGGAGGCGGGGGAATGGCTGTGTCGATATGACGATCGGCGAATCCCCATGGCGGGGCGGGCGCGGCGGCGGATCGCCGCCGAGATTCGGGTGATGACGCCGCGGTAGGGGGCGGTTTAGTGCCGCGCATCCCATAGGAATCTATTTGTATAAAATATAATATCACCACAGTTTATACCGCCATTGCTTATTGGGCATGGCGCTATGCCGCCAGAACATAGGACGCACGATGGATGTAAAATGGTTGGAGGATTTCATCAGCCTGCAGCGACTGGGCAATTTTTCGGCGGCGGCGCGGGCGCGCAACGTCACTCAGCCCGCCTTTAGTCGCCGGATCCGGGCGCTGGAGATCTGGCTGGGAGTGCCGCTGTTCGATCGCAGCAGTAACCCCATTGCCCTTACGCCCTACGGCGAAAAGTTTCTTCCCTCGGCCGAAGATATCCTGGCGCGGATCCTCGATGTCAAGCTGGACTTCGCCCAGTTGGCGATCCAGTCCGACGAGACGGTGCGTATTGCCAGTCTGCACACCTTTGCCGTCAATATGCTGCCGATGCTGCTCGACGCCATGGGATCGGCGCTGGAGGGGATCAAGGTGGTCGTTAATCCGGGGCTACAGGGGATTGATAACCATTTTAATACGCTGTTGGAAAACAGCGCCGATCTGCTGATGGTGTACGACATCGACGGCGCGCGTCCCAGCGCCGCCGAAATGGACTGCCTGCAGTCGCATCTGCTGGCCCATGAAACGCTCATTCCGGTCATCTCGCGCGCGCTGGCACAGCGCCACCCGCCGGGACAGCCGCTGCCCTACCTGGCCTACAGCGACTTCTCCTTTATTGGCCGCGTCGTAGCCCCCCTGTGCCGTCATGCGCCGCAGCCGCTGGTGAAATGCTATGAAACCAGCATGAGCGAGGGGTTAAAGCATATGGTGCTGCGCGATCGCGGCCTGGCCTGGCTGCCGCTCTCCATGGTGCATCGAGAGCTGGCGCAGGGGGTGCTATGTAATGCCTTTCCAGACTATCCGCGTCTGAGCCGCTGTCTGCAGATCCTGCTGTATAAACGCCGCGAGAGCAGTCGCCCAGCGGTGGAGCGCTTCTGGCAGGCGGCCACGGCGTGCCGGCTGCCTTAGGCCGCGGCGGGATACGCGCTCATATCGCGGCGCGCTACGGGTGCGATCGCCCCCGCTGCCAGCGATGATAGCGAGCCAGCCAGGCTAACGCCCGCTGCGGCGCGTGGGCCTTTTTCCACACGCCGGCCGCATATTTATTGGCTTCGCTGTAGGTCGGGTAGGGGTGAACGGTCGCCAGCAGCTTATTCAGCCCGATCCCGTGGCGCATGGCCAGGGTATATTCCGCCAGCATCTCTCCCGCCTGCTCGCCGACGATGGTGACCCCCAGCAGGCGATCTTTACCTGGCGGGGTCAACACCGTGATAAACCCCTCGGTAGCGCCATCGGTGATGGCCCGATCGAGATCCGCCAAGGCAAAGCGGGTCACCTCATAGGGAATGCCGCGCCGCTGCGCCTCGGATTCGTTTAGCCCCACCCGGGCGACCTGGGGATCGACAAAGGTACAGCGCGGGATAACCGTATCGTCGATGCGCCAGCGCCAGAGGCGGCCAAACAGGGCATTGACGCTGGCGTACCAGGCCATATGGGCGGCAAGGTGGGTAAACTGATCGCCGCCCGCCACGTCACCGGCGGCATAGAGGGTGGGACACAGGCTCTGCAGATAGGCGTTGCTACACAGCTGCTGCGCGCTCTCGATCCCCAGCTGCTCCAGCCCATACCCGGTCAGGCGGGGGCGTCGTCCTAGCGCCAGCAGCAGGTCATCAAACGCCAGGGCGATCTCTTGACCGTTTCGACTGACGATCAGGCGCTTGCCCAGGGCGTCCCGCTCAATGCGCAGCGTCTGGCAGTCGGTGAATAGCGTAATGCCGTCGGCGCATAGGCTGCGCTGTATCCGTGCACTGACCTCTACATCCTCTTTGGGCAGAACGCGCGGCCCCCGCTGTACCAGCGTGACGCCGGCCCCCAGCCGCGTCAGCGCCTGGGAGAGTTCACAGCCGATAGGGCCACCGCCCAGCACCAGCAGGCGCGGCGGCGGCGCGTCTCTCTGCGCCAACGCCTGCCACAGCGTATCGCTGGTCAGGTAGTCATCGGGCTGCAGCCCGGGGATATCGGGTACGATCGGTTCCGCGCCGGCGGCGATGATGATGGCGCGAGTGCTGATGATCCGCCGAGTGCCGTCAGCCAGGTCGACCTCTACCTGCCAGGGCGATATGACGCGGGCGCGCCCTTTTAGCACCTCGACCCCCAGCGCCGTGTAGCGCTCGACGCTGTCATGGGGAGCAATATTTTGGATGGTTTCCCGCACCCGCGCCATCACCTGTGTAAAGTGCAGCGCCGGCGGCGTGGCCGGTAGTCCGTAGCGATCGGCGTGGCGCATCTGATGTGCCAGCGTGGCGCTACGGATGAGCGCCTTGCTGGGTACGCAGCCGGTATTCAGGCAGTCGCCGCCCATCGCGTCGCGCTCTATCAGGGTGACCTTGGCGCGGACGGTCGCGGCAATATAGGCGCTGACTAGACCGGCGGCGCCGGCGCCAATGACCACCAGATTACGCTCAAGGTGGCGCGGCCGTCGCCAGCGACGATAGTAGCGTCGCTGCGCAAGCTGACGTACCCCAAAGCGGGCCAGCCAGGGAAATACGCCGAGCAGGGTAAATGAAAGCAGCAGCGTCGGTGAGACGATGGCGGCCAGCGAGTCAATGTCGGCCAAGCGGGTGCCCGCGTTGACGTAGATCAGCGTGCCCGGCAGCATCCCCAGTTGGCTGACCCAATAAAAGCGCCGCGCGGAAAGGGGGCTGAGCCCCAGCAGCAGGTTGATAAGAAAAAAGGGCATCAGCGGCACCAGGCGCAGGGTAAACAGGTAAAAGGCGCCGTCGCGCTCCAGCCCCTGGTTGAGCGTGGCCAGACGCTCGCCCAGCCGGCGCCGCAGCGTATCGCGCAGCAGAAAGCGCGAGGCTAAAAAGGCCAGCGTTGCTCCGGCGCTGGAGGCAAAGGAGACCAGCAGGGTACCCTGCCAGAGGCCAAACAGCAGTCCAGCGGCCAGCGTCATGACCGCGGCGCCGGGGAGAGAGAGTGCGGCCACCAGAAGATAAAGAGCGAAAAATGCCGCGGCGCTCTGCCAGGGGGCTTGGTGACGCAGCGTTTCCATGGCGGCCTGGTGCTGTTTTAGCGTCTCGAATGTCAGCCAGCGCTGACCATCCAGGGTGAAGAAGGCCAGGATTAACAGCAGCAAGAGGAGCAAGATCAGCGTTTTTTTCATGGTGACTCCGGAGAGGGTTGCCGGAGCAACGTGCCGATTGAGCGATTGTTTTAACATTGAATATACATTTGGGCTCGGCAGCGTCAATTTATTTTGTATCGTGCGATACAAAATAATAGATAATCTATTGATAATAAACTTGAAATTGATATAGCTGTGCGCTGGTCAGGCACGGCCTGGCCGTGAGCGGAGAACGATGGCATTCGCTCTCGCTCGGGCTACGGGGACGGAGAGCAAGGTGAACGATAACCCCGTGTCGCGGCTACCTGCGCTTAACGGGCGACGTTGAGCGCTGTCGTCGATGCTGCGTATCGCGGGTAATACATGGCAGGGCCTCGCGTGCGGCGGCGCGTTGTCTTTTATATATAATAAATAGCCTAGGCGACGCGCTCTATTTTATTTGCTTGTGAGCCTGAGGAAGCACGGTGCGGCAAGGGGCTCCGTGTGAATATATATTGACACCTCACGTGTTGGATCATAAATAATCAATCGTGGCTTATCTAAAAATAAAAAAAGCTAATTTTAGGTTGATGTTTGTCTAAAATATAAAAATGCCATCTATCTTTACAGTGAGCGGATAAATCATGTCAACAGATGCATCTGACAACGGCAAGGGCCAGAAGCTGGGCCTCCTGGCACTGGTGTCGATCGTCGTCAGCTCCATGATCGGCAGCGGCGTAGATAGCCTACCGCAAAACATGGCGGTGCACTCGGCGGTTGGCCCGATAGCCACGGCGTGGCTGATCTGTGGCTTTGGCATGTTTTTCATCTCGCGAACATTTATTGTACTGTCCCGCATTCGTCCCGATTTACAGTCAGGAATCTATATGTATGCGCGGGAGGGATTCGGCGCATTTATCGCGTTTATCGTTGCCTGGGGCTACTGGCTGATGACTATTTTCAGCAACGTCGCCTTTGCTATCATGGTGATGGATACATTGAATTACTTTCTCCCCGGTGACTTCACCGGGGGGAATAACCTGACCTCTGTTATTGGTTCATCTGTCTTAATTTGGGGATTTAATTTTTTAGTTTTGTCAGGACTGCGCGTCGCCGGGGCTATTAATATCGTCGGGACAATTTCAAAAACGATTCCACTGATCGTTTTTGTTTTGGTCCTGATCTATTTTCTTGATGACCAGAAGATCATAAGCAATGTCTGGGGACACAGCGCATTATTGCCACAACAGCGGCTGGGGCCGATATTTACTCAGATAACCTCACCGCTTGATGTCGCGCTGTGGTGCTTTATCGGGGTCGAGGGCGCCGTGGCGCTGTCAGGCCGGGCCAAGCACCCAGCGGATGTCGGCAAAGCGACCTTTATCGGCTTTATCATCTCACTGGTGATTTGTATTTTGGTATCAATACTGCCGTTTGGCGTTTTGTCGCAGCAGGCGCTTAGCGTGATCCCAACGCCATCGACGGCGGGCGTTTTGAAGGCCGTGGTCGGTGAATGGGGCGAGGTATTGATAAACATTGGCGTCCTGATTTCGGTGCTGTCCAGCTGGTTGGCATGGACCATGATTTGCGCCGAGATCCCCATGGTGGCGGCGAATAACGGAACCTTTCCGCTCAGGTTTGCGCAGAAAAATAGCAAGGGCTCGGCCTCTGTGTCGCTATGGGTCAGCAGTGGTTTGATGCAGCTGGTCGTTTTTATGGCCTATTTTTCACAGCATGCATGGCTGGCTATGTTAGCGATTTCCGCGCTGACGGTGCTGCCTGCGTATTTGATGTCAACAGCCTATTTATGCAAACTTTGTGTAACAGGAGAATACCGCCGGTATTGCGATAATAATCGCTGGGTGGGGCTGGTGACGGGAGCTATCGGTCTCCTGTTTTGTCTTTTCATGTTTTACGCAAGCCAGATTAAATATCTCACGCTGGTTCCTCTTCTCCTGACGTTGGGCATTCCCTTGTTTGTCTGGGCTAGGCGCAGTGAGTGTGACAGCAGAGAAATATTTACCCGCACTGAGATGTCTGTGCTGTTAGCTCTGCTGATTATCGATATTATTAGCCTGTATCTACTATTGAGCAATATTATTAATATTTAACTAAAAATATGACTGACGTGGGCTAAAAAAGGGGGGCGGCGGCGAGTACGCACACCCCTGATAATACGTCCGCTCGGCGGGCGCCTTTTACCGGCGGCTCCTTTCCGTGGCGAGATACCCTGGGGGGAACTCGGGCCAAGGCGTATTGCGCGCCCCCCAAAGGGCGGCGTCGGCGAGATACCGTGATGCAGAGGATTATTTTCCTGTATTAATCTCGCCCGTGGAAAGGGTAGCAACGCTGTTGCCGTGAGTGTCCGTGATAGTCATATCCGCTCCACTGGCCTCGAGTTTGGCAAGCAACTCATGCTGCTGGAAGAGTGATGCATACATCGCTGCCGTTTGCCCTGCTTTATTCTGAATATCCGGGCTGCATTTGGCTGCAATCAGTTTCCGGGCAATACTGACTTCACCTTTGAAAATGGCTCCCATCAACGCGGTATTTCCACGATTATCCCGCAGGCAAGGATCTGCTCCTGCATGGATTAAACGCATTACAATGTCTTGATGGCCATGGTAGGCCGCTAAGATCACGGCCGTATAACCATGGCTATCTTGCACATTCATGTTGTAGCCCGTGGAGATAAAGTCATTGATGACCGCGATATTGCCATCGCGAGCGGCATTCCACAGATAGCCGTTTAGCTGTTGCTTAACCGAGTGTGAGTCGGGGAGCGGCTGGGCAAATGTTGGCGCACTGGATACCGCCACTAGGCTTGATAAGAGAAAAAACAGAGCGCGTATTTTCATACTATGGCCTTATCAGGTGATATAAATAGCCCGCGCGATCACGCGGGCTAAGTCGATTACGATTTAATCTTGGAGCTTATCCGCCAAGTTTTTTACCGTTGGCAAATCACCGTTAGCGACGCTGGTAAGGCGAGTGCCGTAGTCCTTATCCGCTTTATAAAAATAGGATAACATAATGTTTTTACTGACAGTGTCAGCGCTAGTCAGGGAGGTTCCCAGGCTATTGATGAGGTCATTTTGCTCTTTTTTACTGTACGAGCGATAAAGCTCTCCCGCCTGTTTGAAATTTTGCTCGCGCTGGATTTTACTTTGCTGCGTGGTGCCTGACAGGGGCGTCTGGCTATAACGGCTGGAGACCAACTCTTCCCGCGGGTAAATACGGCTTGGCTGGTAGTTAACCCCTTTGTCTAGCGTATGCCCACTGTTGAGTTGCCCATCCTGGTTGCCATTATTGACCGCGCTATGAGGCTTGTTTATCGGTAGGCTAAGTCCATTGGCGCCGATACGGTAAAATTGTGTATCGGCATAGGCGAACAGGCGCCCTTGCAGTAGCTTATCTTCCGATGGTTCAATGCCCGGGATGAGGTTTGAGGGCGCCATCGCCACCTGCTCGGTCTCTTGGAAAACGTTATCAGGGTTTTTGTTAAGAACCATTTCGCCAATTTTTCGCTCAGGCACATCTGGCCAGACCTTCGTGGCATCAAGCGGATCGAAATCGAAGTTTTTTAGGTCGGCGGGCTTGAGAACCTGGATGTACAGATCCCATTTTGGATAGTCGCCACGGTTGATTGCCGTCACCAGATCCTGCGTCATATGGCTATAATCTTTACCTTGAATCTGTTCAACCTGCTGTGGATCCAGATTCTTGATCCCTTGGCGCGTTTTCCAGTGAAACTTCACATAGTGGACTTCGCCTTTGTCATTAATCAGCTTATAGGCATGTACGCTGTTACCGTCCATATTGCGATAGGATAGCGGCGTACCCTCGTTAGAGTAGAGCAAGGTCAAGGTCCGCGTTGACTCAGGCAGGTGTGAGAAAAAATCAAAGCGTCGCGCATCATTATCAAGATTTGTCCGGGGATCGGGCTTAAACGCATGCACCATATCCGGGAACTTGATTGCATCACGAATAAAGAAGGTGGGGAAGTTATTGCCTACCAAGTCCCAGTTACCCTCGGCAGTATAAAATTTTGTCGCAAAGCCACGCGGATCGCGCAGGGTTTCCGGCGAGTGGGTTCCATGCACCACGCTTGAGAAACGGACAAAAACAGGCGTTGTACTACCGGGGGTAAAGACTTTTGCAACGGTTAAATCTGAAATATCCGCCGTTGGCATAAATACACCGTGAGCGCCTGTACCTCGAGCATGCACTACGCGTTCTGGAACACGCTCACGATCAAAGCGCTGTAATTTTTGTAATAGCTGTACATCCTGTAGCAATACTGGACCATTAGGGCCGGCAGTTTGTGAGTTTTGATTATCCCCGACGGGGGCTCCATTATCCCGGGTTAAGGTGTCAGCCAATACGGAAGGGCTGATGGCTAAGGAGGTTAAGAAAAACAACACATTCTTTTTTGCGATTAATCCATTGATTCCATTGACTATATGCATAGCACTCTCCTCGGTTGTTGTGGCATGTTGCGATGGTTTATTGAGTTATGTTTTTTCTAAGAATTGCAAAAAATCAATATTGACTATTGGGTAAATAACCATTCCTGCCATTCATATTGTATGTTTTTTTGATGGAAAGAATACGCGTATCGACATCCTAATGTTTTATTTTATTATGCTGAATGCTAATGGGTGGAGATATTTTATTATAATAATATGCTATGACTTATAACCTTCCGCGCGGTTACTATTTGAACATTTTTATCATTGTAGGTGGCCGACTGCCATATTTGTTAACTAATTATATCTATTGATTTGATAGGGGGCGGCGAATATAGCATGGTTTACATGCATACCGGGAATTATCCGAAAAGCGATAGCATGTGGGTAATTGCAGAATAGTCTACGAGTAAAACTCATCTCATTATAAAAGCATGCTGTGTACCTTATCTGGATTCGTTGAGGTTGCGCCATTGTGGCATTTTGCCTGGGCAAGTACGGCGCCACGAATAGGGTGGCTTTAGGCGTCGCGTAAGACAACCGGGGGGCTAGCGCTTGCGTGATAATGCCATTGAAGGCGAGATGCGCTTCTCTCTACTGGCATGGGCGATGTCAATAGCGAGACATACGTACTGATGCCGGGCAGCAATGATGGCGCGCGAGGAAGAAAGCGTCGCGCCGCTAACGCGAGTGCAAGCAAACGCTGGGGCGGGGCGGCGGCGATCGCGCTATTTTACGTTAGGCGGCCACCCGCGCGATGGTGACTCACGGGCCCGCGACGCGTGCAGGCTATAGGCTGGTAAGTGTATGTACCCCGCCTGGATATATATTCCCGACCATCACGCCGCGGTTCCCGGTGGCGGACTTACCACATCAAGTCATCAGGCACTTTAAAGTCGGCGTACGGATCGTCCTCGTCCTGCGCTTCCTGGCTTAGCGTGCTGTTTAAGACGATGCTGTCTGCGTCTCGCTGTGCAATTTTATCGGCAACGCTTGCCGGAATGACGGCGTATTCACATTTGCCGCTGCTATCGACGACTAAACGGGCAATGGCGAGCCGGCCGCTGATCAGCTGGGTCTGCGTCAGCTTATCCACAGCGATTTTTTTGATCACGTTATTATCGGTGAAGTTAAAGTCTATATCGCCTCTTTTAAGCGTGATTCTATTCATCTCAATAAGCTGCTTAACCTGAGCCTTGACCTCTTTGGCGATAGTCGCCTGCTTCTGCTGTTCGCTCAGCTGCTTATCACGCTCAAGTTGCGCCTGCTTCTTTTCTTCCACGGCCTCTCTGGCCTCACGCGCCTGAACCCGTGATTTTTTGGCCGTTCTCTGGACCTTGGCCATCTTTTTGCTGGTCACGAGTCCTGCTTTGAGCATCTGCTCTTGTAAAGTAAGTTTTGTCATCGTCGTATCTAAGTCAGCCAAGTTATCGGTGAGATTATACCTGCAATCTTGAAGGCTGTACCCCGTCTCAGGGTAAAATCACGGTATAGCCACCGGTATTGAATGGTATCATGGTGCTTTGACGGCCTGGCAATAACGCCCGGACGGCCTTTTTTATCCGCTGAGACTATCACTGTGACATCGTTTGCTGAACTTAATGCCCTTCCTGAAGAACAACTCAACAACCTTAATGAGCTGGGCTACCAGACCATGACGCCGGTGCAGGCGGCGACGCTGCCGGCTATTCTGGCGGGAAAGGATGTCCGCGCGCAGGCGAAGACCGGCAGCGGTAAAACGGCGGCGTTTGGCCTTGGCCTGCTGCAGCATATTGATGCCAATCGGTTTATTACCCAGTCGCTGGTGCTGTGCCCGACCCGTGAGCTGGCCGACCAGGTGGCGACCGCGCTGCGCAAGCTGGCGCGCTACATGCCGAACATCAAAGTGCTGACGCTGTGCGGTGGCGTCCCCTTCGGCGCGCAGCGCGATTCGCTGATCCACGCGCCGCACGTCATCGTGGCCACGCCGGGCAGACTGCTCGATCACCTGAAAAAAGAGACCGTCAGCCTAGAGGCGCTGCAGACGCTTATCTTGGATGAGGCGGATCGGATGCTGGACATGGGCTTTGCCGATGCGTTGGACGAGGTGATCTCCTGGGCACCGGAAAAGCGTCAGACGCTGCTGTTTTCCGCGACCTGGCCTGCGGAGATCGCCGCCATTAGCCGCCGAATTCAGCGCGATCCGCTGACGATTGAAATCGATACCCACGGCGAACTGCCCGCGGTGGAGCAGCGTTTTTACGAAGTCTCCCGCGGCGGCAAGGTCGGCCTGCTGCAGACGCTGTTAAGCCAGTATCAGCCGGCCTCTTGCGTGGTGTTCTGCAATACTAAGAAAGATTGTCAGGCGGTTTATGATGCGCTGGAGGGCAGCGAGCAGAGCGTGCTGGCGCTGCACGGCGATATGGAGCAGCGCGATCGCGATCAGACGCTGGTGCGTTTCGCCAACGGCAGCAGCCGGGTGCTGGTGGCGACGGATGTGGCGGCCCGAGGGCTGGATATTAAGGCCCTGGAGATGGTGATCAACTATGAACTCTCCTGGGATCCGGAGGTTCACGTGCACCGCATTGGCCGCACCGCCCGCGCCGGCGAAAGCGGGCTGGCTATCAGCCTCTGCGCGCCGGAGGAGGCTCAGCGTGCCAACGCGCTGGAGGAGATGCTCGGCGCTAGACTCCAGTGGCAGCCGCTGCCGAGCGGCGTGCGCATCGTTGCCTTAGAGGCCGCGATGGCAACCCTGTGCATCGATGGCGGTAAAAAAACCAAAATGCGCCCGGGCGATATCCTGGGGGCGCTAACCGGTGAACTGGGGCTGGACGGCGCGGATATCGGTAAGATCGACATCCACCCGACCCACGCCTACGTCGCGGTACGCCGAGCGGTAGCTCGCCAGGCCTGGAAGCAGCTGCAGCAGGGTAAGATCAAAGGGAAGGCGGTAAAGGTACGACTGCTGAAGTGATGCGCCTTGATTGCCGCCGGAGCGGGGGACCCTCCCCCTCCGGCGCGTGTTTTAAGGGGCGCGAGCCGCCGCGCCGATCGCGATATTAAAAAAATCCACGCCAATGCGTGGATTTTTTTAGGTGTTACGGTCAGCGAAGAGGGCGGAAAAACCCGATGCGGTAGCGGATTTTGATTTTAGTTGGACGTTAAATTGGCCGTTGGCGCGGTTATATTGATTTTAGTATTTTTCACATACAATATAATATATTCCTATGGATATACTATCACCTTACTTTTTGACAGGGAATGCGCGGTGATTTCGTATATTAAACAATATCCGTGCGTTTTTTATTAGACTCCAGCGTGACGGATTCACTACGCTTTGTTTACGTAAAAATGCTTAAGGCCCACATGGCAATACGGCGTTGACGATCAGCGCTTTAAATAACGCATATTCACGGCGGGGAACCTTCATCAAGGTCGCGCTGTGATGAGGTGCAGACCATTTCAATCCCATAATGCCCCTCTCTGGCATTGGCTTTGTGGATTAGCCGAAAAGGCCTGTCCGCCGGGGTGTCTCGTTACGGCTCTATTTCACCCCTATCGACTCGATAAAACGGCCGGTTACATGTCGACCCCTCTGAACAAGGGCCAAGCGATGGCTTGCGTCGGCTCTTCCGACCGATCATCGCGTTTCATGGGCTGAGTCACTGTAAGGGGCTCGGCCTGCCCACGCTCGTCACGCAAAATGCTGCCGTGAACCCTCTGGTGCTTTCCCGCTGATATTCCTCAATATATTTTCATATGTGGTATTTAATATATTGATTTTATTTTGATTTGATCATGAGGCTAAATTTGAGCGACTGCTCATTTTTGATGTTGAGCAACCGCTCAATCGTGTGTATAGTGCCCACATCACTCGCGCGAGCCCGGTTAGACACGCTGCCGGAGTCCCGGCGCGGCAAAAACGGTGCGCTGGACGAGGGACAACATAACAATAAGGAAATTCTACGGTGACGAATCCTATTGAGATAGCCGAAGTCTCGCGGATCGATGACGATGCCTATGCCCAACTGACTACGTTGATTATTAAAACTTGGGAGTATGACGCTTGGCTGGAGGAGGATCAGGTCTCGCCAATGGCCGAGTATTTTTTAAATGACATCATTCTCTCGTCACAAAAAATTTATGTGGCGCGTTGCGCGCAGCAGATCATCGGTATTATTACCATTGCGCAATCGCCTGACTTTCTCTATGAGAGTCAATTTAGCTATAAGCAATTGACGGCGATGTCGGCGTTGATTTCTCGCGAGGGAAAAAGTGGGGTGTTTGCGCAATATATTGATACGCTACGCATCAATCAGCGGTTATTGCAGCGTACGCATCGTCACTATCATGCGTCATTGAATTTCTTCGCCATCGATGCCCCGTTTCGTGGTTTAGGACTCGGCAGTCGTTTGTACCGTCAAGGTCTTGCCTATCTACAGACGCAAGGTATCGATACCTTTTTTGTCTTTACGGATAGTGCGTCGAACTCTCTATTTTACGAGAAGAAGGGACTGCTCAAGATCGCGAGTGAGACTTTCTATTGGCAGGATGGCGTTGAGGAGTATTACCTGTATGAGGGACATATCGCGACGACCATTAGCTGAATCATGAACAACGGCCTCTGAGGGAACAAGATGATAAAAGAACCATATGATTTGGGCTAATCCCGCTACCGACAGTTTAATCGCCCAGATCGCCGCGCGAGTCAACGCGCGGGCGAATGTCCGTGGCATTGGTGTGCTGGCGACGGATTTATATTGTTTGGGGTGCGATCCCTGATGGGATGTCGCGGATGAGCCCGATTGGCATCATCTGGACAAGGCCTATTCGCCCCAGGCGCCGCGGGATGATGGGGACGATTTCGCGCAACTGCAGATGACCCCTTTTGCGGGGGAGGGGGACATCGAATGGTAAATATCTTATTAATGACGCGGCACGTAGCGTTGATACGGGCTATTTCGCCGTGAAGCTGAATAAATTCAGTAGGATATTTCCTTTTTCAGCGCTAGCGAGCGTGTTGCGGGGGCGTGTGACCCTGACCAATACCGCACCGGGCGAACGTAAGACGTATCCTCCCGGGGATCGCTGGATTATTCGTAAGGGGACGCCGATCGTCTGGGAGACGCACTCTGCCGAGTTTGTTAAATACTATGTCAAGGTCGAATAAACCAAGCGCTGATCTGCGCTCTGCTTAGGGATGGAATGATTTTTTATGTTCTCGTTAACAAAGATAACGGTGTTATTCGTTATCATCTTGGTCTACTTGCCCGTGTCGCTGGATGCGACTATTTTGCATGTTGCGGTGCCGACGCTAAACCGCAGCCTAAATTTAACCAGTAATCAGCTGCTGTGGGTGATCGATATTTATGCCTTATTGATGGCGGGATTATTGTTACCGATGGGCAGCCTCGGTGATCGCATCGGTTATAAGAAGCTGATGCTGGCCGGCGTGCTGATCTTCGGCCTGGCGTCGTTGGCGGCGGCGCTCTCCCAGAGCGCGCAGATGCTGATCGCCTCCCGCGCGCTGCTGGCGCTGGGGGCCTCGATGATCTTACCGGCGACGCTCGCTTGCCTGCGCGATGTCTTTACCGACAACGCCGAGCGCAATATGGCGATCGGCGTGTGGGCCTTTGTCGGCGGCGGCGGCGCGGCGCTGGGTCCACTGGTCGGCGGCTATATCCTGAATTATTATGACTGGACGCTGGTGTTTTTGATCAATATTCCCATCGTGCTGCTCTCCATTCCCCTGATCGTTTGCCTGTTACGGCGCCAAGAGATAAATAGCCGGCAAAGCATCAATCTATTGCAGGCGCTGGTGTTCATTAGCGCGATCATCGCCATCGTCTTCGGTCTCAAGAATGTCTTTGCGGGCCTGGGCTATATCAGCCTGGCGGTATTGGCCAGCGGCCTGCTGGTGATGTATGGTTTCATTCGCTTCTCCCTGCGGAAGGCGCATCCGCTGATCGACTTTGCCCTGTTTGGCAACCCGATGGTGTCGACCAGTACCGTGGTGGTGGTGTTTTCGATGGTGGCGGTGGTAGGGTTTGAGCTGCTGATGGCGCAAGAGCTGCAGTTTACCCATGGCTATTCGCCGTTGCAGGCGGGCCTCTTCATGTTCCCCTTTATGCTGTCGTTCGGTCTCTCCTCCTTCCCGGTGGTGATGCTGCTAAACCGGCTCGGCTTTAAACTCACGGCGTGTCTCGGGTTAGTCGTGGGAGGGACGGCTCTGCTGAGCCTGGCGCTGATCGATGTGACGGCGGCCTATGCTAAGTCGACGCTGTTGATGGTCCTGCTGGGCGTTGGCCTGGAGATGGCGTTCCTGTCGGCTACCTCGACCATCCTGGCGGCGGCGCCGAAGGATAAGGCGGCGGCGGTGGGAGCGATCGAAGGGATGGCCTATGAGCTGGGCACCGGTCTCGGCGTGACCCTGTTCGGGATCCTGCTGTCGCTGTTTTATGTGGGGAATCTGCGCGAGCGCCTGGGCGACATGGCCCCCGCCGAGTTCGGCACCTCGCTGGGAGAGACCATCCAGGTGGCCGCACACCTTAGCCCCGCCGATCGGGAGGCGGTGCTCAGCATCGCCGGCCAGGCGTTTCTGTCGGCGCATAGCGCGGTGCTGATCATCGCCTGCCTGATCCTGTTTCTGTTGGCCGCGCTGTCGTGGCGCCTGATCCCGAGCCGATCGTGAGAGGGGAAAGTTAGCCACCGCTCAGGCGGGCGATGATGCGGGGATGCTGCAGGTAATCCATACACCAGCTACATACCTTACCCATGCCATCCCCTTATCACCGCCTGAACGCCGCCAGACAGGGTTAGCGGCGCACCGCCTCTTCCGCGCCCGCGCGGCGTCGCAGGGGAAAGGCGGGCAGCACCGCCTGCTGGAGTGCCTGCCCGGCGGCGGAGGTGAGCGTCAGGCGTTCGCCGACGGTCTGCGTCTCGACGATCTGCCCTTGATCCATCACGAGTACCCGTTGGCAGAAGCGTTCGACCAGGCGCAGATCATGGGTGATGAACAGGTAACCGGTGTCCCGCTGCTGCTGGAGCCGTTTGAGGAGCGCGAGGATCTCGGCCTGTAGCACCAGGTCGAGGCTAGAGACGGCTTCGTCGAGGATCAGCAGTTTGGGGTTGACCACCAGCGCCCGCGCCAGGCAGACGCGCTGTAGCTGGCCGCCGCTCAGCTGCGGGGGGCGCTGATCGAGCACGCCTTCGTCCAACTCGACCGCCCGTAGCATCTCGCCCGCCCGCACCCGCTGCTCCGCCGGGGAGAGCGACAGCAGGTGGCGCATCGGCTCGCGCAGGATCGCCCGTACCGTCTGGCGCGGATCGACCGCGCCGATCGCATCCTGGAACACCAGCTGGATGTCGCGGCGGAACGCCTTTTTCGCCCGGCGATCGAGCTGCGACAAGGGGGTATCATGCCAGCAGACGATCCCTTGCGTGGGCTGTTCCAGCCCGACTAACAGGCGCGCCAGCGTGCTCTTGCCGCAGCCGCTGCGCCCCAGCAGGGCGACACTCTCGCCCCTGTGCAGCTGTAACGAGATCGCCTGGAGCACCTGCTGCGCTTGGTGTCCCAGTGCCGCATGGCGGTAGCGGTGGGAGAGGGTCTGCGTACTGAGTAGGCTCATCCGGCGATCTCCAGTCCATACAGGGCCAAATGCGCGGCGACTAACGCCTGCGTCACGGCGTGGCGTGGCGCGTGGAACACCGGTTCGACCTCACCCTGTTCCACCACCCGTCCGTCGGCCATCACCGCCACATCGTCCGCCAGGCGGGCGACGACGCCCATATCATGGGTGACCAGCAGCATGCCGGGCGCGCGTTGGCGCACGATCGTCGCCAGCAGATCCAGGATGCGCGCCTGCGCCACCGCGTCGAGATCGGTGGTCGGCTCGTCGGCGATGAGAAACGGCGCGTCGCTCAGCAGCGCCATGGCGATCATCATCCGTTGCAGCATGCCGCCGCTCATCTCGAAGGGATAGCTCTGTAATACCCGCAGGGGGTCATCCAATCCGACCGCCGTCAGGGCGCGCATCAGCGTGTCGTCGTCCGCCGGTTTCGCCAACGCCAGACAGGTTTCTCGGGCATGGCTGGTCATGGTGTGCAGGGGATTAAAGGCGCTGCGCGGATTCTGCATAACGGTGGCGACATGGCGACCGCGCAGCGCGGCGGGGGCGATGGGCATGCCATCCAGCCGGATCTGCCCGGCCAGTTGGCGCACACCGGCGGGTAAGACGCCCAGCGCGGCGGCGCAGGTCAGGGACTTGCCGCTGCCGCTGCCGCCAACCAACGCCAGCACCCGGCCGCGTCGTAGGGTCAGCGAGACCCCGTGCACCAGCGGACGCGTCGCCTGGAGGGAGATCTGGTGTAAATCGAGTCGTTGTGGCATCAGTGTGCGTGCTCCGTTACCAGGTGAGGATCGAGATGGTCACGCAGTGCGTCGCCCACCAGATTAAAGGCCATCACGCTGAGGAACAGCGCCAGGCCGGGCCAAAACATTTGCAGCGGCTGGGTCCAGATGTACTGGCGGGCGTCGTTGATCATCACCCCCCATTCGGCGGTCGGCGCCGCCACGCCGAGGCCGAGGAAGGACATGCCGGCGACGTGCAGCATCATGTGGCCGATATCCAGCGTCGCCAAGACCAGTAGCGAGGGGATCACCGCCCCCGACAGGTGGTCGATGAATATCCGCAGATAGCCGGCGCCGGAGAGGCGGGCGGCGAGGATGTACTCGCGCTGGCGCAGGGTGATGACCAGACTGCGCACCATCCGCGCATACCAGGCCCAGTGCGACAGGGCGATGGCGATGATCACGTTGGTCAGACCGGTGCCCAGCACCCCGACCATGAAGAAGGAGAGGATCGAGGTCGGAAAGGTCATGAACATGTCGGCGAGGCGCATGCTCGCCTGATCGATGCGCCCGCCGAGTAGCCCGGCGCTGCCGCCGATGATCAGACCCAGCGCCAGTACCAGCAGCAGGCAAGCCAGTACCGATCCCAGCGAGACGCGCGTCGCGGCCAGCAGGCGCGAGAGGATGTCACGCCCCAGGTGGTCGGTACCGAGCCAGTGTTGGCCATCCGGCGCACGCAGGCGCGCGGCGAGATCGATGGCGTAGGGATCGTGCGGCAGCCAGTAGTGGCTGCTGAGGGCGATCAGCGTCAACAGGATAATGAGCAGCAGGGCCAGACGTACCGACCCGCGGGCGGAGCGGTAAAAATTCATGCGTGCGCCCCCTCATGATGGCGAATGCGCGGATCGAGCGCGGCGTTAAGGAGATCGACCGCCAGGTTACAGAGCACAAAGACCACCACCATGATCAGGGTGAAGCACTGGATCACCGGATAGTCGCGGTTGAAGATGGCCGACACGGCATAGCGGCCGACGCCGGGCCAGGCAAAGATGTTTTCGATGATCATCGTGCCGCCGATCAGCTCGCCGATGTGCATCCCGACGGCGGTGACGATGGGCAGCGCGGCGTTGCGCAGGATGTGACGCCGCTCGGTCTGGCGGCGGTCCAGCCCGCGTAGCCGCGCCCAGGTGACGTGGCGCTGGCCGGCGGCCTCCAGCATGCTGGCGCGCAGCAGGCGGGCATTGATCGCCAGCGACATAAAGGCGATCGAGGCGGCGGGCAGGATCAGATGACGCCAGCCACCGTAGCCCATCGCCGGCAGCCATTGCAGGTAGACCGCGAAGAGCATCACCAGCAGAAAGGCCAGCCAGAAATTCGGCATCGAGACACCGAGAAAGGCGATCAGCCGGACGATGAAGTCTGGCAAGCGGTCGCGGTGGCGCGCCGCCCAGATCCCCAGCGGAATCGAGATGAGCAGGATCAGCACCAGGGCCGCCCCCGCCAGCAACAGCGTGGCGGGCAGGAAGCCCAGCACGTCATCCAGCACCGGGCGCTGGGTGGCGTAGGAGAGGCCGAAATCCAGGTGTAGCGCTCGCCATAGCCAGTGGGCGTACTGCATCCATAGCGGCTGATCCAGCCCGAGCATGGCGCGGGTGGAGGCGACCATCTCGGGGGTCGGCGGCAGGTTGGAGAGGCGCAGGTAGTCGAGCGCCGGATCGCCGGTTCCCAGGCGCAGCATCAGGAAGATGAGCAGCGAGGCGGCGAAGATCATCGGGATTAGCAGCAGCAGACGCCGCGTAGCGTAACGCCACATCAGGGAGCCTCCGGGGCGATCTGTTCGAAGGGGATCTCCGAGGCGATGGCCGCATACGGAATGGGGCCGAGCGCCGGCTTCGCGACCACCATCGTCGAGACGTAGCTGATGGGCAGATAGACCGCCTGGCGATGCAGCCGTGTCAGGATGTCCTGGTACAGGGCCCGGCGCCGCTGCTCATCACCGGTGGTGAGGACGTCGCCGATCAGCCGATCGATCTGCGCCTTATCGGGCAGGCCGCGTTGCGCCTGGAAGTCGGCGTGCGACGGGACGCGCATCGAGCTCATGAAGGCGTGCGGGTCGTAGGGGGCTCCCCAGGTGCGGTTGAAAATCATGCCGAAGCGGCCGTCACGCTGGCGGGCGAAGATACTGCTCTCCTCCTCCGCGACGAGCGTGATGTCAACGCCGATCTGGCGCATATCCCCTTGGATGATCTCGGCCATCGACTTGCTCAGGGCGTCGGTGCCGACGAAGGCGAGTTCAATGCGCAACGGCTTGCCCTGTTTTTCGCGGATCGTTTTGCCTGCGGGGAGAGTCCAGCCCGCCTGCTCTAACCGCGCGCGGGCCTGCTGAGGATCATAGTGCCGTGGCGCCAGCCCAATGTCGGCATAGGGAACGCTGGGGGCGAACAGGGTATCGGCCACCTGTTGGGTACCGTACAGGGCGTGTGCGATCAGCGCGGGCTTATTGACCGCGTGGTTCAGCGCCTCACGCACCGCCAGCTCATCGGTTGGCGCCTGGGCGGAGTTGAGCGCCAGCACGACCGTCTCGACGGGGGCGGAGAGCTGCGTGCGGTAGCCGGGGGTCTGGCTGAAGCGGGCGAAGGTGTCGAGGGGCAGCAGTCCCTCATTCCCATACAGCAGATCGATCTCGCCGGTCTCGAAGGCCACGGCGCGGGTGGTGGCATCGGGGATCACCTTGACGGTGATCTGACGCAGGGCCGGTTTGCGGCCCCAGTAGCGTTCGTTGCGCACCAATACATCGTATTGATTGAGCTTGCTGCTTTTCAGTATCCAGGGACCGGTGCCGATCGGTTGCTGGATGCCGAGATGGCTGCCCTGTGCCTTGAACTGCGACGGGGCGATGAAACGGAAGGGGCGCGGCAGCGCCAGCTCCTGCAGGAAGGGGTAGTAGGCGCTTTTGAGGGTGATCTGCAGCGTCTGCGGGGCGATTGCCTGGACGTCGACGATCTGATTGGCCAGCTCCAGCCAGGCGTGGCGCTGGCGGTTCGCCAGCACCGCGTGGAAGTTGGCGGCGGCGGCCTCGGCATCGAACGGCTCGCCGTTGGAGAAGGTCACCCCCTGGCGCAGGATAAAGGTCCAGACCTTGCCATCGGCGGAGTGGTGCCAACGCTCGGCCAACCAGGGGCTCACTGAGCCATCCGCCTGATACTTGACCAGCGGTTCATACACCATGCTCTGGGCGAACATCTGGTTAGGGGCATACAGGTGTGGGTTCAGCGGTCCGACATTGGTCGGCCAGGCGGTGGTGATTTGTTCCACGGCGGCGTGGGCGAATAGGGTGGCGCAGCTGAGCAGCGCGCAGAGGGTGCGGCGTAGTCGGGACAAAACGGTGGCCTCAGATTAGGGAGGAGAATGAGTATGATGATTTTATAAATTCTGCATACTCTTAATGTGTGATGGATCAATGAAATGGCAATATGTAAAAATATGTTGCGGCGTGAGCGGGCCGCGTTGGCGCTCGTCGTCGCGTCTGGCGGTCAGTCGATGCGGCGGCGGCGATGGCGGGAGTGAGAGGGCCGGAAGGTGGTCGCCGTGCGCCAGCCGAGCCACGGCTTGCCAGGGGAGTGGCGAGGTTTCCCCCTGTTTTCGATCCTGTGTTAGGATAAACGGGTTTACCGTGACTGACTGCTGACTTGAATGGACGCTATGAACGACTTCGACCCCACCACGCTCTCCTCGCCTGCGGCTATCGGCCATAACCTGCGCCGTCGTCCGCTGGTGCGTAAGAAGCTGTCGGAGATGGTCGAGGAGGAGCTGGAGCAGATGATCCGCCGCCGCGAGTTTGGCGAGGGGGAGCAGTTGCCCTCCGAGCGTGAGCTGATGGCGTTCTTCAACGTTGGCCGCCCGTCGGTACGTGAGGCCCTGGCGGCCCTGAAGCGCAAGGGGTTGGTGCAGATCAACAACGGCGAGCGCGCCCGCATTTCGCGCCCTTCAGCCGATACCATCATCGGTGAGCTGTCCGGCATGGCCAAGGACTTTCTCTCCCATCCGGGGGGCATCGCCCATTTCGAACAGCTGCGCCTGTTCTTCGAGTCGAGCCTGGTGCGCTATGCGGCCGAACACGCGACGGATGCGCAGATCGCGCTGCTTGAGCAGACCTTGGCCCTCAATAGCCAGTCGCTGGATGACAACGCCCTATTTATCCGCTCCGACGTCGATTTCCACCGGGTACTGGCCGGGATCCCCGGTAATCCGATCTTCATGGCGATCCATGTCGCCCTGCTTGATTGGCTGCTGGCGGCGCGTCCTGCGGTCGCCGATGCCGATCTGTATGAGCATAATAATACAAGTTATCAACAGCATATCGAAATTTTCAACGCCATCCGCCGCCATGACCCCGACCAGGCCGATCGCGCGTTGCAGACGCATCTCAACAGTGTCTTCGCCAGCTGGCACACCCTGAGCGCACAGTCGTCATCCGACGAATAGTGACGATCCTAACGATCATTTAGTGAACTAGATCGCACAATGGTGCTGCGGTCGTGGTCTGTCGATTATTTAACCTGGTATAACAGGTATACAGGTATGTAGTTAGACAATATTACACCATCGACAGAGGTCATCATGGCAAGAGCGTTAAGGGGCGTAATGCCCGCATTGTTAACACCGTTCGACCATCAACAGCGGCTGGATACCGAGAGTCTGCGCCGTCTGGTGCGGTTTAACATCGCACAGGGTATCGATGGGCTGTATGTCGGTGGCTCCACCGGCGAGGCCTTCATGCAGAGCCGGGAAGAGCGTGAGCAGGTGCTGGAGATCGTCGCCGATGAGGCGCAGGGGAAGGTGACCCTGCTCGCCCACGTCGGCGCGATCAGCACGGCGGAGAGCCAGCAGTTGGCCCAGGCGGCGCGGCGCTACGGTTTTGACGCCGTCTCGGCGGTCACCCCGTTCTACTACCCCTTTAGCTTCGCCGAACACTGCGACCACTACCGCGCGATCATCGAGGCGGCCGACGGCTTACCGATGGTGGTGTACAACATTCCGGCGTTGAGCGGCGTGAAGCTGACGCTCGACCAGATCAACACTCTGGTCACCCTGCCGGGTGTCGGGGCGCTGAAGCAAACCTCCGGTGATCTGTATCAGATGGAACAGATCCGCCGCGCCCATCCCGACCTGGTGCTCTACAACGGCTATGATGAGATCTTCGCCAGCGGCCTGCTGGCCGGGGCCGACGGCGGCATCGGTAGCACCTATAACATCATGGGATGGCGCTATCAGGCGATTGCCCGGGCGCTGCAAGCGGGTGACGTGCCGACGGCGCGCTCGCTGCAGAGCGAGTGTAACCAGGTGATCGATCTGCTGATCAAGGCCGGGGTATTCCGCGGGTTGAAGATGGTGCTGCACTATATGGATGTCCTCTCCGTCCCGCTGTGCCGCAGGCCGTTTACCCCGGTCGAGGCGTGCTACTTGCCGGCGCTGAAGGCCTTGGCTGAGCAACTGATGGCCGAGCGGGCGCGTTAATGGCCTAACCTCCATGCGGGAGGCGTGACGCCGTTCTGGCCACACAACGTTAGGAACCCAGGCCGGCGGTCCGCGCCTCCCTGCGCATAACAATGAAAAACAGAGCGTCGGGAGAGTGACATGAGTACGACAACCCAGAACATCCCGTGGTATCGCCATCTCAATCGGGCACAGTGGAGAGCCTTTTCCGCCGCCTGGTTGGGGTACCTGCTTGATGGTTTTGACTTTGTTTTAATTGCCCTGGTGTTGACCGATGTCCAGGCTGAATTCGGACTGACAACGGTACAGGCGGCCAGCCTGATCTCCGCTGCCTTTATTTCCCGCTGGTTCGGTGGACTGATGCTGGGCGCCATGGGCGACCGCTACGGCCGTCGTCTGGCGATGGTCTCCAGTATTATCCTCTTCTCCGTCGGGACGTTAGCCTGCGGCCTGGCGCCGGGCTACACCACCATGTTTATCGCCCGCCTGGTCATTGGCATGGGGATGGCGGGGGAATATGGCTCCAGCGCCACCTATGTCATCGAGAGCTGGCCTAGGCAGCTGCGTAACAAAGCCAGCGGCTTCCTGATCTCCGGTTTCTCCGTCGGTGCGGTGGTGGCGGCCCAAGTCTATAGCTTGGTGGTGCCCACCTGGGGCTGGCGTGCGCTGTTTTTCATCGGCATCCTGCCGATCATCTTCGCCCTTTGGCTGCGTAAAAACATTCCTGAAGCTCATGACTGGAAAGAGAAGCATGCCGGTAAGGCGCCGGTCCGTACTATGGTGGATATCCTCTATCGTGGCGAACATCGGCTGATTAACATGCTGATGACGGCGGTCGCCGCCATCGCGCTGTGGTTCTGCTTCGCTGGCGACTTACAGAATGCGGCCATCGTGGCGATCCTGGGGCTGCTGTGCGCCGCTATCTTCATCAGTTTTATGGTACAGAGCAGTGGCAAACGTTGGCCTACCGGGGTGATGTTGATGGTGGTGGTGCTGTTTGCCTTCCTCTACTCCTGGCCGATCCAGGCGCTGTTGCCCACCTATCTGAAAACCGAGCTGAACTATAGCCCGGCCATCGTGGCGCAGGTTCTGTTCTTCAGTGGCTTCGGCGCGGCGGTTGGCTGCTGTGTCGGCGGTTTTCTCGGTGACTGGCTGGGTAGCCGTAAGGCATATGCCTACAGCCTGCTGGCCTCACAATTACTGATTATCCCGGTGTTTTCCATCGGCGGGACGCAGGTTTGGGTACTGGGTATCCTGTTGTTCTTCCAGCAGATGTTGGGGCAAGGTATCTCAGGGATCCTGCCAAAGCTGATCGGCGGTTACTTCGATACCGATCAACGGGCGGCCGGTCTGGGCTTTACCTACAACGTCGGGGCACTCGGGGGCGCATTGGCACCGATCCTCGGGGCGCTGATCGCCCAGCGTCTGGATCTCGGTACCGCCTTGTGTTCCCTCTCTTTTAGCCTGACCTTCGTGGTGATCCTGCTGATCGGTCTCGACATGCCCTCGCGGGTACAGCGTTGGCTGCGTCCTGAGGCACTGCGCACGCACGACGCTATCGACGGCAAGCCTTTCAGCGGCGCGGTTCCCTTCGGTCGCTACAAGGGCAACGTAGCGAAGAGTAAAGGGTAAGTGGCGTCATCGGCCCGGCAGCACGCCGGGCCTCATTGTTAGGGGCGAGTAGGGACATTACGTATGTCATTTCTTGAACAGGGTTTTGGACATCACTCCGCGCTAAGCGGGGTAGCACGATGAATACGTTAGCGATCGATATCGGCGGGACGAAGCTGGCCTGCGCCTTGGTGGGGGCGGATCGACAGATCCGTGAGCGACGAGAGCTGCCGACACCGGCCAGCCAGACGCCGGATGCGCTACGCGCCGCGCTCCAGACGCTGGTGGCGCCGTTGCAGCGCCAGGCGTCCCGCGTCGCCATCGCCTCCACCGGCATCATTCATCAGGGGATACTGTTGGCGATCAACCCCAGCAATTTGGGCGGATTGCTGCGCTTCCCCCTGGTCGAGACCCTACGTGAGCTGACGGGGTTACCGACATTGGCGCTAAACGATGCCCAGGCCGCGGCCTGGGCGGAATATCAGCCCTTGGCGGCGCAGGTGCGCGACATGCTGTTTATTACCGTCTCCACCGGTGTCGGCGGCGGTATGGTGCGTGATGGGCATCTGGTGCAGGGGCCCGGCGGGCTGGCGGGCCACATCGGCCATACCCTGGCCGATCCTCAGGGGCCGCGCTGTGGCTGTGGCCGGGTGGGCTGTGTCGAGGCGATCGCCTCAGGACGCGGGATCGCGGCGGCGGCACGCGGGGCGTTGGCCGGCTGTGATGCCAAGGCGATCTTCGCCCAGGCGGCGGCCGGGAATGTGCAGGCGTGTCAGTTGCGCCAGCGCTCGGCGCGCTGTCTGGCGCGGCTGATCGCTGATATCAAGGCGGTGACGGATTGTCAGTGCGTGGTGATCGGCGGCAGCGTTGGGTTGGCCGCGGGCTATTTGCAGCAGGTGGCCCAGTATTTAGCGGAAGAACCGGCGCCATATCAGGTGGCGTTACGCGCGGCGTATTATCGCCACGATGCGGGATTATTGGGCGCAGCATGGCTGGCGCAAGGAGAGTGACGATGATGTTGGGCGATGTGCAGGAGCTGAATGGGGCCGGGCTGCACCCGCAGCTACAGTCGGCGTTGTCCCGAGCTTTGGCGGCGACGCCAGCGGATAAGGCGCCGGGGCGCTATGCGTTGGATGGCGACGATATCTTTATGAATGTCATGCAGCTGACCACGCAGTCTCCGCAGGAGAAGGCGGCGGAGTTGCATGCGGACTATATCGATATTCAGCTGCTGTTGCGCGGAGAGGAGCGCATTTTCTACGGGGGGGCCGGTACGGCGCGCGTCTGCGAGGCGTGGCATGAGGAGGAGGATTATCAGCTATGCCAGCAGATTGCTCATGAACAGCGTGTCACGCTGTATCCCGGGATGTTTGCCATCTTTATGCCGGGCGAGCCGCATAAGCCGGGCTGCCGGGTGGGGGAGGCGCAGGCCATCGCCAAGGTGGTGATCAAGGTTCGTGCCCGCCTGCTGACCGCCTAAGCCGGGCCGCCGTAGGCGGCCGGTTGTCCGACCGAGCGTGCTACGCTTAGTGGATCAGGAGCTGCACGACGTCCATGATCTCCTGCTGCGCCAGCGCGACGCGTTCGGGGGTCGGATCCAGGATTAGCTCATCGGCATAGCCATTGATCAGGGCGATGATTTGGCGCGCGCTACGCGAGGTGTCGGCAATGTTAAACTCGCCCACCTGCACGCCGCACAGCAGGAGGTTCTCCAAGGAACGATGCCAGGCGGTGATGATTTGGCTGTAGCTGGCGGCAAACCGTGGATCGCACAGCGAGGCGTTCCAGGCATCCAGGTAGATACGCCAGGAGGCGTCTTGGCGGGCGGGCAGGTTATCGTGAATAAATACGCTGAGTGCCTCGCTGGGCGTCAGGGGCGCCAGACAACGCTCCAGTTCGGCGATCTCATGGTGAAAGAAATGCTCCACCGCACAGATGGATAGGGCGTTCCAGTCCTTGAAATAGTGGTAGACATGACTGCGCGCCAGCCCCGCTTTTTCGGCGACGTCGCGCGTCGATACCGCCGCCATTCCCTTCTCCTTAAACAGGGCCAAGACCGTCTCGATAATCATGTTTTTTCGTTGTTCGGTGGATGGACGCGCCATGGTAACCTCGTTCGTCATACCTCTACGGAATGCCATGCTCTGCACGGCGTTGACGCGTATTATTACATGTCCGGCCGCGAAAACTAATGGTTTGCTATCGCTTGCGCCGCCCGTCAGCCGGAGAGCAGGGCGCCGTGGGCGGTGCGGCGAGGAGTGGCGGTCAAAAGGCCCGGGTCTTGGATTTAGCCAAGCCCTAATGTGGGGGAGAGGTCACTGGTCGCTATGAGCGAGAAGCGGAGGTTGACTCTTTTAACTTCCACCAAACTGATTACAGAAGGAATGACAATTCACCATGAGTGGCAGTCATTTCTGAAATCACACGGACTGGAGGGCAGTATGAGCCGGCGTGGTAACTGTTGGGCGTCAATGCCGTAGCCGAATCGTTCTTCAGTTCGTTGAAAAAATAGCGTATCAGAAAACACGGCTATAAAACTCGAGATCTGGCCTGGGCGGATATCTTTGGACTGCCCCCAAAACCGTAGACAAATTCTGTCCTCACGACGAGGCCCGTTCAAAGGCCTGCGGACTGACGCCGCCAAGGTGACTGTGGCGCCGGGCCCGGTTGTAGAACACTTCAATGTAATCGAAGATATCCGCCCGGGCCAGATCCCGGGTTTTGTATATTCTCTTCCTGATGCGTTCTTTTTTCAGTGAACTGAAGAACGATTCGGCCACCGCGTTATCCCAGCAGTTGCCACGCCGGCTCATGCTCGGTGCCAGGTTATTGGCCCGGCAGAAGCGCTGCCAGTCGTCACTGCCGTACTGACTACCTTGATCGCTATGTACGATGACCTCGCCGTCTGGTTTTCGGCGCCAGACCGCCATCATCAGCGCGTCGAGCGCCAGTTCGCGTGAGAGAGTGGGTTTCATCGACCAGCCGACCACATTACGGGCGAAGAGATCGATAACCACCGCCAGATACAGCCAGCCCTGCCAGGTGCGGATATAAGTAATATCGGTGACCCAGACCTGGTTGGCCCGGACAACGGTGAACTGCCGCTGCACGCGATTAGGAGCAACGACTGAAGGCCTGCCAACGATACGACGTGGAGCTTTATAGCCGCGCACAGCTTTAATCCGGTTCAGTTGCATAATCCGACCCACCCGGTTTTTACTGCAGGTTTCCCCGATTTCGTTCAGATCGCCATGAACCCGCCGATAACCGTATACGCCTCCGCTCAGGGAATATGAGTCGCGGATAAGCATCAGCAGGCGCTGGTTATCTTTATCACGCGCCGAGACAGGGTTATGCAGCCACGCATAGAACCCGGCCCGGGCGACATTCAGTACCCGACACATCGTCATCACACCCCATACAGTGCGGTGCTCATTGATAAAGCGGTACTTCAGTCGGGCTCCCTTGCAAAGTACCGCGCGGCCTTTTTCAGGATATCCCGTTCTTCTTCGGTGCGTTTTAGCTGCGCCCGGAGTTTCAGGATCTCGCTTTTAGCTTCCAGTAAATCCCGGGCATGCTGCTCGCTGTTATCGGGTTTGATGGCCCGTAACCATTTATAGAGGCTGTGCGCCGATACGCCCAGACGCTCAGATACTTCAGTAACGGAGTAACCGCGCTCGGTAATTTGACGAACGGCTTCTTCCTTAAATTCAGGTGTAAATCGTGGTGTGCCCATACGCTCTCCTATGCTCAAACTATAGGGCAAGATCGTCTACTGGGGTGGGGTCAGTCCACTTTCGATGGCGAGTTGTCCATGGATATTGGGGTCACCAGTGAAGTTGTCCGACCGCTTCAGTGAAAGAGCCCCATCAATGAGCGCCAGCCGTAATCCGTCATAAGATGGCTCCGACATTTTTACCCAAGTAAAATGGCTACCCGGGTAGCGTTGATTTCCGGTACCGGACGGATGATGGGAATCGGTTCCAAGAACCTCTGCCCAATTCAAATTCTTGCCAATGTAAAGCTGCGGTTTTGATTTAGCAAGGTCCGTTACTTCCATAGCAAAAACACATTTATTGTCAAGAACCTGCTCTAGTGTGTTGCCCGTACAGACCGTAAAAAGTCCGCTAGCCTGATCTACATGAGCAGGTATTGCAAGCCCTCCTGACCTAGCAATTTCGTCGATCACCTCAACTGCCGAGCATTCAGAGCAGCCATCGCTCTTTCCTTTGGTGGCGCGATACCTGACCGCACCAAGCAGTGAGTCGATATCAGAGGTTGTCTTGTCTTCTCCGAAAATGGCCAGAATATGGATATTCCCCTGAACAGTAAGCTCAACGCCAGGGAATAAGTAGAGTGGTCGATAATCCTCATGACTCTCAGATGCCAGTTCCTTGAGTGCCTGCTTGAGCGGATCAATCCAGGCGCCTGAATTATGGTCCGTCACAGCAACACAATCGATGCCTTGTCGCATGTAGTTGAGCAGCCAATCTTTATGAGTGATCTGCATATACTGGGCCTGATTAGGGCCTTTTCCATAATCGTCCGATGCCGGAGTGTGATTATGGAAGTCGAATTTCCACCACCGAGAACCAATCCAGTTCATTTGTACCGTTCCTGTTCTTTTTATTAGTGCGGCTGCGCGAGGTCGCTAACTTTGCAAACTAGATTACCTTGTAAGGTTAGAAAGTCCAACGTCCGCTGTTCGCTGTGAGTTCAAAACGGACGTGGATCACTTGCTGGATATGCACATCGTGCTCCAATGCGCATATCCCATTATGATTGACAACGTAATACGCCCTTATCAGAGATCGCAGATAGTTAAATTCAAGAAAGCAAGCTAGTCCTTCACCTTCATCGTGAAACCCCGCCAGTCCGGCAGTGAAAGCGCGCCCGTTGCCACTACCCCATCGTGATCGAGCATGCAGACACGACCAGGGTTCAGACTGACTACCTCACGGATATACGCCTGCTCCACACCACAGATCATAAACGCCAAGAGTGCCTTATCCCGCGCATATTGCTGATGGTGAGTCTTTTCACGCTGATACACCTCACTATTCAGATCCAGTATTAATCCGGCTTCATTAGCGTACCTGTGATAGTTCCGCGGTGATGAACAATTCTTGCGGTGCGTGCCATGCACACGTTCCAGCAATGACTCAAGCGCAGATTTCAATGGACCAATATAACGGTTCCACCAACGCAAAATCTTTAGCGCCTCTTTTTTGCTGTTACCGCACCACTTATACACTTTTGCCCCAAGGCCATCATTAACACCAATAGTCACACGCCCAATTCTGTAGGTAGTGGTATGGACCATCTGTTTGCACTGTTTACGGGTCAGTCCGGTATGTTCCATCATGGTTTTATATATCGATGACTTCACACGATAATCGACGTCATACTGTCTGAACAGATGGTTCAGACAGGCCAGATTGCACGCTTCGATGTCATAGTTGAGTAACCCGGTCCGAAATTTAGCTTTGAACTCATTGGGCAGATTCTGGAAAGCTTGATCATAATACCGCCCTCCAAACGTCAGACGATAATGATGGTCGTAAGTGACATATTGTCCCTCAATACGGCCATTGTAGAGATGGTTAAGGCTGCGTATTCCTGCGCGGTAATAGGTATCAGGCTCCCGGATACGTAATGCCTTTACTAGGTTGATGTGCATGTGTCCCCGCGTAACCTTGCCCAAGAACGCCTTTTCCCTTTGTTTTAGGTCAGTCTGACGTTTCTCAACATCTATCGCATGCCCGGGAGCTTTCCCATTCCCCTTAAGTAAAGTGGTGAAACTGACAGACTCACCGGTATCCGCGTCAACCAGATTTAACTTACCCCGGGCAGACTTACACACAGGCCTCCTGGGATTGAACTGCCATGCACTGGTTCTACGCTTTTTCGGGTCTTCACTCGCTTTCCCTTTACGAAACTCAATATCCGGCAGTGTCGGCAGGAAATCAGTCAGCGTGGACATAAAGCACTCCCCCTGGTAACTGATTTCACACTGTCCCAGGAGGCTGGCGTAACTGCTCCGGATATCTCGGACAGTGCATATAGTCCAGCCATCATCGTCTGTTTCCAGCCATATGTGGGCCAGGTGTTACCAACGGTGCGAAAGTGATCCATATCCGACGCCTGAAATTAGATCCAGGGGTTAATCTGCTCTCCTGATTCGGGAGAGCTTATGGTCACTTTTGAGACAGTTATGGAAATTAAAATCCTGCATAAGCAGGGTATGAGCAGTCGGGCGATCGCCAGGGAACTGGGTATCTCCCGTAACACCGTAAAGCGTTATCTGCGTGCGCAGTCTGAGCCGCCAAAATATACGCCGCGTCCCGCAACCGCTTCACTCCTGGATGAATACCGGGACTATATTCGGCAACGCATCGCCGATGCTCATCCTTATAAAATCCCTGCAACGGTCATCGCCCGCGAGATCACGGAGCAGGGTTATCGTGGTGGCATGACCATCCTGAGAGAGTTCATACGTTCACTTGCCATTCCTCAGGAACAGGAGCCTGTCGTGCGCTTCGAAACAGAGCCAGGACGACAGATGCAGGTTGACTGGGGCACCATGCGTAATGGCAAATCACCACTTCATGTGTTCGTTGCCGTTCTGGGGTTCAGCAGAATGCTGTATATCGAGTTCACTGACAATATGCGCTACGACACCCTGGAAGAATGCCACCGTAATGCGTTCAGCTTCTTCGGTGGCGTACCGCGTGAAGTGCTCTACGACAACATGAAAACGGTAGTGCTACAGCGCGATGCTTATCGGGCCGGGCAACACCGGTTCAACCCTTCACTGTGGCAGTTCGGCAAAGAGATGGGCTTCTCTCCACGGCTGTGCCGCCCCTTCAGAGCACAGACTAAAGGCAAGGTGGAGCGGATGGTGCAGTACACCCGCAACAGCTTCTACATCCCGCTAATGACTCGCCTGCGTCCGTTGGGGATCACCGTCGATGTTGAAACAGCCAACCGCTACGGCCTGCGCTGGTTGCACGATGTCGCTAACCAGCGCAGGCACGAAACAATACAGACCCGTCCCTGCGATCGCTGGATCGAAGAGCAGCAGTCCATGCTGGCTCTACCGACGGAGAAAAAACAGTATGACGTGCAGGTAGACGAAAGCCTGGTGACCTTCGACAGGCAGCCACTGCACCACCCGCTATCCATCTATGACACGTTCTGCAGAGGAGCCGCATGATGGTGGAACTGCAACATCAACGGCTGATGGTGCTTGCCGAACAGCTGCAACTGGACAGTCTGATCAGCGCAGCGCCAGCCCTGTCACAGCAGGCAGTGGAGCAGGAATGGAGTTACATGGACTTCCTGGAGCATCTGCTTCACGAAGAGAAACTGGCCCGACATCAGCGTAAACAGGCAATGTATACCCGGATGGCGGCCTTCCCGGCAGTGAAAACGTTCGAAGAATACGACTTTACCTTCGCCACCGGTGCGCCGCAGAAGCAGATCCAGTCGCTGCGTTCACTGAGCTTCATAGAGCGCAACGAAAACATCGTGTTGCTGGGGCCATCCGGCGTGGGGAAAACGCATCTGGCAATAGCAATGGGCTACGAAGCGGTACGGGCGGGTATCAAGGTTCGCTTCACTACGGCGGCGGATCTCTTGCTTCAGCTGTCCACGGCACAACGCCAGGGGCGCTATAAAACAACGCTTCACCGTGGCGTGATGGCACCAAAGCTGCTCATCATCGATGAAATAGGCTACCTGCCGTTCAGCCAGGAAGAAGCCAAGCTGTTCTTCCAGGTCATCGCCAAACGTTATGAAAAGAGCGCGATGATCCTGACCTCCAACCTGCCGTTCGGGCAGTGGGATCAGACGTTCGCCGGTGATGCGGCGCTAACATCCGCGATGCTGGACCGGATCTTACACCACTCACACGTTGTTCAAATAAAAGGAGAGAGTTATCGACTGAAACAGAAACGAAAGGCCGGGGTTATCGCTGAAGCTAATCCTGAGTAAAACGGTGGATCAATATTAGACCGTCGGTGGAGATGTAAGTGGATCACTTTTTACCCGTCGTTGACATCTACTTCAATGCCCAGATAACGGACTGTGCTTTCCAGTTTCTTATGGTCTAACAAAAGTTGAATCACCGGGAGATGCTTAGTTTTCTTGTAGATCAGGTAAGGTTTTGTTCTTCTCATGGAATGTGTGCTGTAAAGCGAATCTTCGAGACCAAGTATTGCTACCCACTCATGAAAAATTCGGTTGTATTTCCGGGTTGATATGTGCTGGTTAGTACCGACCCGAGATCTGAACAAGAAGTCTTTACTGTGAAATTGCCAAGCTTTATCAATGCAGTAACAGCTTCTCTTGTCCCTTTGGTTATCTCAAATTGGACAGGGCTGCCTGTTTTCTGTTGTAGCACCGTAGCTCTGCTTGAAACAGAGCAACCATATGCAACATCAGATACTTTGAGTTTTACCAGCTCACAGCCTCTTAACTTACTGTCCAAGGCCATATTGAACAGAGTCAAATTGCGCGTTTTACCTTCCAGTTCAAGCCTGATTCGAATCCCCAAGATACGAGATATCTGAAGTGGTCTTTTTTGGCCAATGATACGCTCCTTGTTCCACGGTAACGTGTTCATATTCAAATCTCCTGCAATGTGGGAAATTTGAGTATGGTTGTCCCTGATGAGCTAGGAGCTGACGGTATCCGCCACATTCAGCTCTTAAAATATTGATAATTAATAGATAAGAGCAATTTTATTGGATGAACTGTATGAATATATAATCCACCAAAGATATTTTTAATTTTGCGGGAAAACTATGTACTACTTCGCTTACGGATCTAATATGTCAACTTCTCGATTACGAGAAAGAGTCCCCAGTGCAGAGGCTCTTGGATGCTTCGCGCTAGGAGGACACGACTTAAGGTTTCACAAGCCTAGCAAGGACGGTTCTGGAAAATGTGATGCATATTTAACCAAAAACGCTGTCGACATCATTTACGGCGTTTTGTTCAAAATTGATCCAAAGGAAAAGCCAGCCTTAGATAAGGCAGAGGGGCTTGGATATGGTTACAATCAGAAAGAAATAACTGTTACAGCTTCTGATGGATCTTTAGTAACGGCAGTAACCTATGTGGCAACGAAAATAGACAATAACCAAAAACCCTATTCTTGGTATGTGAATCACGTATTAGTTGGTGCTAGGGAGGCCTCACTTCCACCACAATACATTGAAGAAAAAATAGCGTCAATTGAGTCAATCGAAGATAGCAATAAAGAAAGAGACATGAAGCAACGTGCTATACATAGCTAATCATAATTGTCACGGCAAGGGAATTCTGTTCGAGAGAAGCATAATGTCTGCTATGACCTGTGAGTTCAACGGGTCGATGCAACGCCATCCACTCAGTAAAATTGTGTAATCTCAGTGAGCAGGAGAACCTTCAGTATGCTCTAGTTTCTCACTCACATCTGCTCATGCTTTAACTATGTACAATGTAGATAAACTCTTATGTTGATTTATCGCCATGATCACATTTCCGACAGCAAAATTTTGTATATAACCTTACTAGCTGAGATAGTATAGACATAATTACATATGAAGCAGTACCTTAGGGAACACAGAAGGCCGTAACTTGAAAAAAATAAAATTAATTGCACATGATTTTATAGTCATTAAGATGATGGCAATCATATAAGTAATAATAAGGGTTGATAAATGATCAAATTCACAGAAAAGGAAATACAAAATCACATATGGGAAAATAGGAACAATTTCTCCGACCTGCTTATTGAACCTGCAGGTCTTGAGATAATTGAATTCAGCGAAGATCTCTCTAATGTAACAGCACAACTGCTAATAAAAAACAGAATAAATAGTAAACTATCCAATCTTCACTCTAAGCTTTATGGACTGGAATTTATCGGCTGTGAAGTTCCTTTAGAACAAAATTCAAACTCAACAATTAGAGCCGATTTTTTGGCTATATTCTGTGATGATACTGGGCTTGCTGTCATAGAGCTTAAAAAAAGTGAACAAACTGAAAGGCAAGCATTCACTGAATTGTTAGCATATTCAAACCATATGACAACATTATTTCCATCCATGACGAAAAATGACAGTGTGTATATTTTAATATCACCAATGGAAACCAGAATAGCACGTGATGCTGGTTTCCAAAGTTTAATATTTGACAATAGGGATATCATTGCTTTAATTCCAACATTCTCTGATCCTCTTAATATCACATCTCTTAAACTTGAATTATGGATTCCTGATCAAACAGAGTTAGCGACCTTCTCAAATATTGCATTCAGGGAAGATAATTTTAGTGTCTGTAAATTATCCTGGGAATATGACGCAGAGCGATGGGATGCAGCTAAAGGAGAAGAACTTTTACATTCATTTGTTAGTCAATTTGATAACATTTCCTGCCTTGCAGCTCAGTATATGGAAGAATCTGGAGTTCATGGTTTTGCTTATTGTTCTCAGTTATGGCCTGAATTATCTCAGGTATTACCTTTTACGAATTCATTAGTACTGGTTGGCATGAATCCTTATGCTGTCGGGAGCGTCCAGCATTTATCCACAGAATACGATAACTATGATGATATTCCAGACCCAAATGCTTACACTCCTCACATATCTGAACTAATTGGTAAGCTAGGTGAAGGAGAACTATATGAGGCTAATATTGATGTACTAAGTGGCTTGCATCGTATATGGAACTCTCAGTTATATCGTATAGGTAGGCAGGTAATTGAACTCACAACTAGAAATACAGATGGAAAATACGTCCACGTTGAATATGGGTTTATGAATTGGGAACTCTATCAAAGGTCACTACTTGAGGATGTTTTCTGTAAAAACTTCGCTATTAGGTCTACAGGTTTAATACGACATCTCTATACTGACATTCTTAAATTAGATTATGAATTTTGTAAAAATAACGGCTTGGAAAATCATCCTATTCATGGAGACATGCCATACTTAGGCGTCAATTTCCTTAAATCCCACCACCACTTTAGAAAGTTTATTTTGAGAATGTTCTATGCTGAAATGGATGCGTAATGAGATTTTTTAATTTATGTCTGTTGGCGAAAATTCATGGGTGAGGAAAGTAATAGTCAGTATTGAAAATGAAATTTTCAAAAAATGTAGACATAAAAAACATGATCCAAATTATTTTGGCGTTCATTTCATATGAAATAGCCATTCTAAAAATATATACAGGCATAGGTAGAATCTTCTCCTAATTTTGTAGTTATAAATTATCTTTACTGCATAATATATGGGGGTATTGTCGCTGGCTATTTACCGACTATCAAATCTCAATAACTCCTAGTAGTCCTGCAAGGTATAAACATACAAATCGGCCTGAAGATTACGGATAGTTTCCTAAGGTCCGCTTCTGGCACGCAACGGACAGGCTACGTGGTCATTGGGTCGGCTTTGAGCGAGGTGCGGAACTTGGCAATTATTTTCACAGCTGATAAAGGTATTGCTAACATCACGTATGTATTAATCAACGGGGAGCAGGCCAGAGGTGAAGGACAGTAAAAATATGTAAAACCTTTATTTTTCTTAGTGGAAAGATGAAAGTATAGGGCCCAAAATACGGAGAGATATATGAACGTATCAATGCCTTGGAGTTTAGCTGGACGCCTTTTAAAGTGGATATGGGGCAAAATTACTCGGTTATGGTTACTAAAGACCTATCAAAAATCTCACGAGTACAAAGCTAGTCGCCTTCGGTTAGGAGCGCGTTGGGAACCACTTGGTGAGCACCTGGAGTACTAGTTGCGGCTTTCTAGTCCTGCTGATCATGAAACGGTAAAATCCTGTATAGCTTTTCGGGCAAAAGAAATTCTGGTAGAGAATGTTAAACTTTATTTTGAAGCGTCTGGACACGGTATTCGTTACCAGCAAAGAATTGAGTTGGTAAATCTGGACCAATCTGTCCTGATTGTTTACTTAGATCAAATTCCTCGGCAGGAGCTTGTGGAGGCTTCTGAGCGCGGTATATTCTTTTCAATTACCGAAATGCAGTTCCTTCAATGCATCATTACGTTAGCCGGGGGTCAACAACAGCAACCCTTTGATTCAATAAGGTCCCACCTAATATATAACTGGTTGCTTAATGACAAATGGGTGCGACGTTGGGGAGAGTTATGGAACTGTAATGCCATTGAGCATGCGAAAACCGAAATGAAGTCTTACTGGCGTTGGCGATTGGGAGAATTTAAACATTTTTCCCTTTACAGTGCCGGGCTCGGGTCTTATCCCTAGAATGGAATATTACGCAAAAGCCTGTGCAAGCTTTTGATCAACAATCATATTATTGCATTACAGTTCTGGCTGGCGGTACATTCTGGGCGGTATGTTCTTGGAGATGGAAAACTGAAGCTTAATCAGCGACGAATTAGAAAAGTCAAGTCCAGCAAAGCTTCGAACCTTTGAGCTGAGTTACATTGTTCATTCCGAGTCCTAGGCGCTGGGGGACTGACAAAGATATTACCGTGAATAATAGCCTTCACTGCAGATACTGCCAGTCCTCCTGTAAGCACCTATGATGATTACATGGTGCTTTAACGCATCACTTTGTTCCAGTCGATTAGATGACCAGCAGCCTCGAGTTCACGAGAAAGAGATTGCTTCCATCCATTATTATCATCCATCGGTTCCCAAACAACACCGGCGAAATCACTGGGTATTTCTACTGCTCCTTTTTTAAGGGCGCAGACTTTATCCCGTCCAAGGTGACCAATAAAAAAACCTAACTCCAGAAGCACATTTTGGCGTGCTCTGGGTTCAAGCGTACCACCTTTTACACACCCTTCATCATCCGGGGTAAGTAGGACAACCGCAAATCCCACATTGCCGTATTCAATAACTTTCTCAATAACAGTTCGTCCCCGATTAGCCTGTTCATGCAATATAATTGCTTCCAGACCAAGGCGTTCCAGAAAGCGAGCCACTTTTTCACGGGAACCCTCATCGTGACCATGCACAATAAATACTTTCTTAGATAGAGGGGGAGTTAACATGGTCTGGGGAATTCCCTTCGATTGAATGTAGTTTTTGTAGTCCCGAATAAAGGGAATGATTAACTGACCGGTGAGCGCATGGATATTGCTGATGATTTTTTTACCAGAATAGAAAAAATTAATACTGAAGTGGACGGCATAGCTAGGATCTGCACCTAATTTCCAGATTAAAAGTAGTGTTAGGCCTAGCTCTTTTCTGGGATCTTCTGGCCAGTCAAGAGTTGCACTTCCGACCATTGAACTCGCAGATTGTGCACTCTTTTCAAGAAAACTCTCTAAGTCAAGATCTGCAACTAAGTCTTTATTGTAAGGCTCAAGATCAGGATGTTTTAGAAGTTGAGCAAGCTTTTTTAAAGGACGTTCATAGGTTTGTGCCTGTGAAGCCTGTAAGTCCAGAACGACATTATTAATATCTGCAAATATATCTTTTGACATCAATTTTCCTCGTTATTTTTAATTCTGAACTCTGTAGCTTTTTGGATCAAATTTTCACGATATGCTTGCTTCATTTGCTCGGCCAATGGACCAATAATCGAATTGGATGAGTATTGAGAGACACGTTCGTCAACTATTTGATTTATTTTTTGAATTGCATTTTCAATACTGGCTGGATCTTGGGGGTCAAAATGTACAGTACCTAAATTTCCATCCAACCCACTCAGTGCCAACTGGGCCACTTTCAACTCTTTTTGTAGTTTGTCTAAACCGGTAATTTTTAACATGGTTGCAACCTACTGTTTTATTGATAATTTAGAGGTATTGAAGATTATACCTCGGCCTGGAAGATTATTCACACTGGAGTGGTCGATAAAATTTATTCACGACATAAGAAATTTCTAGAACAGTTGGAAGTCCCCTCTGGCGCAAAGCTGCTATGTTGATGTGATCTGCTCCCCTTAAACGAATGCAGCATGATGTTAGGAACTTCCGCTCTTGGCACAAAAGTGGACCCTGAGGAATGAGTTCTATCCTCGTGGTTCACTAAGTGCAGCAAGTTCTACTCGAATCCTGCTACCCATTTGTCCAACATATCAGCCCATTCCTGCATCATCACTTTACGCTCATCAAGATAAGTCGCATGGTTGTATGTGCGACGAACATTGTTGGTGTCAGCATGAGCAAGTTGGGCCTCAATAGCATCAGGTCGATAGCCCATCTCGTTTAAGCGGGTACTTCCTGTGGTTCTGGTTGCATGTGGGCTATAAGTACCGCTCCAGCCGAGGCTTTTAAGTAGTTGACGCAGAGAGTGTGATGTCATTGGACCTAGCGGATTATCCCTGCCTGGAAAAAGGTGCTGTCGATGCCCGGTTAATCCCTGTAGCGTTCTGAGCATGTTGACGGCTTGGGAGGGGAGGGGAATAACATGTTCTCTGCGGGCTTTCATCCGCGCTGCCGGAATGGTCCACAGGGCGTTATCAAGATCGAACTCTGTCCATTCAGCTTCGGTGGCTTCTGCAGGACGCGCTAATGTCCACCACATGAGCCACATGCAATAGTTAACCTGGTATGAGCCACGACTGTTATCAAAACAGCTTAATAGCTTCCCGATTTGTTGTGGGTTTAATGCCTGTTTGTGCTGTGTCTTATTCGCCGGAATCGCCTTACGCACTGGCCAGACAGGATCGCTATCTGCTCTGAGCGTCGCCACCGCCAGTTCAAAAACGGATGAAATGGTGCGGCGGGCTTCAGCGGCAACGGTCGGAGCGCCACGCTTAGCCGTTTCCTGAAGAATTTTAAGAATGTGATGTGGAGTGATCTCTCTGACTGGGAGCTTACCGATTGCAGGGAAAACCACTCGTTCGAGCATATCCAGTCGCCGCGTTTTGGTAATTTCGGCCCAGTCTTTCATCTGCAACCACTCTTTAGCGATCAGCTCAAAGGTGTTGGATGCGTCGTTGACCTTGCGGATCTTATCTAACTGGCGAGCCTGTGTCGGGCTAACTCCATCCGCGACCTGCTTTCGCGCTTGCTCGCATTTCTCGCGGGCTTCGGCAAGTTTGACCGTCGGGTACTCACCTAGCGCAAACATACTGGATTTACCGTTGAGTTTAAATCGATAACGCCATGCCTTTTTGCCATTAGGTTTCACTTCGAGGTAGAGACCATTGAAATCATTGAGCCGATAGAGTTTTTCTTTCGGCTTGGCAGTGCGGCATTGCGTATCGGTGAGCATAACGGGGCCTTGTGTATTTATTATACCGTTATTGTACTCACTTAAAATGAAGATGGAAGAATATTGTACTCATCCATGTACTCATTTTTAATAGCGTTGTTACGAGATGAATTGAGACAGTATGAAATGAAAAATCCACGCAATTGCGTGGATTTTATAGAGTTTTATCGATGTCATGAGATCCAGCGAAACCTCATGAGACGACAAATTTTAATTAGACGTTAAACAGGAAGTTCATGATATCGCCATCTTTGACGATATAGTCCTTACCTTCAGAACGCATTTTACCGGCTTCCTTGGCGCCCTGTTCACCCTTATAGGTGATGAAGTCGTCAAAGGCGATGGTCTGGGCGCGGATAAAGCCTTTCTCAAAGTCAGTATGGATTTTACCGGCGGCCTGCGGGGCGGTAGCGCCGACGGGAATAGTCCAGGCGCGCACCTCTTTTACCCCAGCGGTGAAGTAGGTCTGCAGGTTCAGCAGCGTGTAGCCAGCGCGGATCACGCGGTTCAGCCCCGGCTCTTCCAGACCCAGCTCGGCCATGAACTCGTCGCGATCGGCGTCGTCCAGCTCGGCGATGTCGGCCTCAACGGCGGCACATACCGGAACCACAACGGAGCCCTCTGCGTCGGCGATGGCGCGCACCTGATCCAGGAACGGGTTGTTCTCAAAGCCATCTTCGTTGACGTTGGCAATATACATGGTCGGTTTTAGGGTCAGGAAGCTCAGGTATTTGATGGCCCCTTTCTCTTCGTCGCTGAGATCCAGCGCGCGCAGCATGCCGGCCTGCTCCAGGTGCGGCAGGCATTTTTCCAGCGCGGAGAGCTCCAGCTTGGCGTCTTTGTCGCCGCCTTTGGCTTTCTTCTGCACGCGGTGAATCGCACGCTCACAGGTATCCAGATCCGCCAGCGCCAGCTCGGTGTTGATCACCTCGATGTCTTCCGCCGGGTTTACGCGGCCGGAAACGTGCACGATATTGTCGTTTTCAAAGCAGCGAACCACGTGGCCGATGGCTTCGGTTTCACGGATGTTGGTCAGGAACTGGTTACCCAGGCCTTCCCCTTTAGAGGCGCCCTTTACCAGGCCGGCAATGTCGACAAACTCCATGGTGGTCGGCAGGGTGCGCTGGGGTTTCACGATCTCGGCCAGCTGATCCAGACGCGGATCCGGCATCGGTACTACGCCGGTGTTCGGCTCAATGGTACAGAACGGGAAGTTGGCTGCTTCGATTCCCGCTTTGGTCAGCGCATTGAACAGCGTGGATTTACCGACGTTGGGAAGCCCGACGATACCGCATTTAAAACCCATGTTTAATCACCTTAACTCATTGAATTTTTAGCGATTTATAGATTAACCGCCAAAGAAACAGGAAAATATCGCCCGATTATACACGCAACGCGTCATTTTCTCGACTTATCCGTAGGGCGCGTGTGGCGGACGGCGTTACTGCGTCGCGTTTAGCGGACGCTGGCCTTGAAACCGTTGAGGCGATTCATCGCCCTATCCATGCCTTCCTGCATCAGCAGATCGGTGCAGCGCAGCGCCTCGTCGATGGCTTCATCGATCAGAGGCTGCTCGCTGGCCAGCGGTTTACCCAGGACAAAGCCGACGACCTTACTTTTGTCGCCGGGGTGGCCAATGCCGATGCGCAGGCGATGAAAGTTGGGGTTGTTGCCCAGCTTGCTTTGAATATCCTTCAGGCCGTTATGGCCGCCGTTACCGCCGCCAAGCTTCAGTTTGGCGACGCCCGGCGGCAGATCCAGCTCATCGTGTGCGACCAGAATTTCATCTGGGGCGATGCGGTAAAATCCGGCCAGGGCGGAAACGGCTTTGCCGCTCAGGTTCATAAAGGTGGTCGGCACCAGCAGGCGCAGGTCATGGCCTGCTAGGCTGAGGCGGGCGGTATAGCCAAAAAATTTGCTCTCTTCTTTCAGGGACTGGCCGTGGCGTTCGGCGAGGGCGTCAACGAACCAGGCGCCGGCGTTATGGCGGGTCTGGGCGTATTCAGCGCCAGGGTTAGCCAGGCCGACAATCAGTTTAATCGTCATCTGTGCATTCAGTCTTTATGTGATAGGCGCGGGCAGTGCCGCGGCAGATAGTAGGCAAAGCGCCAAAGCGTAATTAGACCATAATTTGACGCCGCTCACTACCCTGTCGGCGTCCGCAGGGGGGAGACGAGCGGCGGCATTTTCCCGTTTTTCGGCGGCGCGCGGCGCGGTGTCTCCGGGAGTATCGCATCGGGAATGTAAAATCTGTGTGATTTGTCAAGATAAAATGTGAGCTGTAACCAAGCAGATGAATATCAAGGGGCTATACTATCACTAACGGGATAGATGAGCGCTCTTAATGAGTCGCTGGCTATACATCAGTAGATTTGACTGATACGGGGGAGGTGACCAATGAAACGTAAAGGCGCGGAGCTGCTTGGTAACGTTCTAATGGGGCTGGGGCTCATTACCATGGTCGGTGGTGTGGGCTACTCTGTGCTGTCCCAGTTACCCCAACTGGATTTACCCCACTACTTTTCTCACGGCGCCGTCATGAGCATCTTTATCGGTGCGCTGTTATGGCTGGTCGGTGCGCGCGTTGGCGGTCGTGAACGCGTCGCTGACCGCTATTGGTGGGTACGCCACTACGATAAACGCTGTACCCGTAAAACGCGTGAACGTCATCCTTAAAACAACGACGTGTCATTAACGTTTGAACGCCGCCGGGAGGGCGGCGTTTTTTATGGGCGCGCGTCGGAGCCGTGCGGCAGCAGCTGGACGTCAAACTCGGGGTACTGCTGAGATCCGAGGTAGCGGATGACGACGATCCCCTGATCATAGCCGGCGCTGGTTAGGTTGTTGCTCAGATCGCGCGGCTGGCGTGACAGGTGAATTTGGTAGCGCCCGTCCGCCTGACGAACAATCTCTTGCCCGGTCAGGTAGGTTTTGGCCACTCGATAGTCTGGAGTTATATAGTAAGGCGTATAGAAAACGACGGAGATATAGGTTGCATCCCGGGGCAGGGTACCGCTGATGCGGATCACGCTGTCGTCATGGGGAAGCGCGGCGTAAAAGCCGTCGTAGCGGTTATCCGTGGTGGGGTATAGCGCGTCGGACAGGCTGCGATCGACCTCGACCTCTTGGCTGCTGTTGCGTACCCGACTCATCTTGGCGGAAAGATCCAGCGAGCTGAGCACCAGGCTACGGTAGAAGCTGGCCGCCAGGGCGCTGCGGTGCGGCGCATCGGCGATGGGCGGCGCGGGGTGCCCCGTCAGGCGGCGAATACGGTAGCGTGCGGGGCGCTGCACCTTTTGCTGTCCGCTGTGATAATACTCACGCACGATGACCATATAGTCATCCGGTGTGGTGACGATCGCCTCTTGCCCCGGCGGGGGCGTCGTCGGCGTCAGGCGCAGGCTAAAGTTTCCCTGTCGGTCGATCGGCATATCTTTGGTTGACCGGTTCTGCTGCGCCCGGGCAACGTTACGGCCATCGCGCATGGCGTAGACCTGAAAACCCACATAGTCGGCTGCGCCGACGTTGCCGCTGATGACATAGTCGCTGCGGCTGTCAAACAGGGCGGAGTTGTAGGTTGTCCAGGGGTTGTCACCGGCGACCTTCCGGGTTCCGCTCATCCAGTTGACAAAGTAAGGGGTTGCCTCCGCCGCCTGGCGTAGAAAGATCGCGCTGGAAAGCGAGGCGGCGCTGTGCAAGAACTGCTGGGTGGCGGCGTCGTACGGCTGACCGAGCTGCATACGCTGGTTAAAGCGGTCGACCTGTCGAGCCATCTCGGCCTGGGGCAGCGGGCTGGCAAACAGGGGGGCGCAAAGCACCGTGGTTGATAGGGTAAACAGGGTGGCGCGTAATACGCTGTGCATGATGGCATCCGTTGCAGGCCGTGGCGTCGGCGATGAAAGAAGCCTATCACAGGGGGCGGGACGGCGACGGGGATGTCGGCGCGGCGTATAGGGATGGTTTAACGTTGGCGCCGGTCTCTTGAGGGAGGGCGACGTGCGGTGGGCCCTACCCAGCCCACCGCGCGACAGAAACGAAAAACGGCGGATAAATCCGCCGTTTTCATCTGGCGCAAGCTATCAGTGTTCAAACATCGCAGAGATGGACTCTTCGTTGCTGATGCGGCGGATGGCCTCGGCCAACATGCCGGACAGCGTCAGGCTGCGGACCTTGTCCAGCGCCTTGATCTCCGGTGCCAGCGGAATGGTGTCGCACACCACAAACTCATCGATTACGGAATTCTTGATGTTGTCGATGGCGTTGCCGGAGAAGATCGGGTGGGTCGCATAGGCAAATACGCGCTTGGCGCCGCGCTCTTTCAGCGCTTCGGCCGCTTTGCACAGGGTGCCGCCGGTATCGATCATGTCGTCGACCAGGACGCAGTCGCGATCGGCAACGTCACCGATGATGTGCATCACCTGAGAGACGTTGGCGCGCGGACGACGCTTATCGATGATGGCCATGTCGGTATCGTTGAGCAGTTTAGCGATGGCGCGGGCACGTACGACGCCGCCGATGTCCGGAGAAACCACGATCGGGTTTTCCAGCTTCTGCTGCAGCATGTCTTCCAGCAGGATCGGGCTGCCGAATACGTTATCTACCGGTACGTCGAAGAAGCCCTGGATCTGTTCTGCATGCAGGTCCACGGTCAGTACGCGGTCAACCCCTACGCTGGACAGGAAGTCTGCGACGACTTTTGCCGTGATCGGCACACGGGCGGAGCGCACGCGGCGATCCTGGCGCGCATAGCCGAAGTAAGGAATTACCGCCGTGATGCGGCCGGCGGAGGCGCGGCGCAGTGCGTCAACCATGACAACCAGCTCCATCAGGTTATCGTTGGTCGGGGCACAGGTGGACTGGATGATGAAAATATCACCACCGCGTACATTTTCGTTGATTTGCACGCTCACTTCGCCGTCACTAAAACGGCCTACAGCGGCGTCGCCGAGGCTGGTGTACAAACGGTTGGCAATACGTTGTGCTAGTTCCGGGGTAGCGTTACCAGCAAAAAGCTTCATATCAGGCACGAGAAGAACCTCAGGCTTGCGTCCAGAGAAGTTGATAGTACGGCGCGCTAACTAGGAGTGGGCTGACGCGCCGCATTACCCTACGGGTATTGTTTGAGTCACGGCAGACTCTGCATTCGTTCGGCGAACAAATGGCCGCGCAGCACGTAAAGCTATTGTCAAACACAGCATAATGCTTTAAACGTTAACCAGTTACGTGCATAGAGGCCAGCAGCTCGGAGCGGACACGGTGCAACGGCGACGTATTGACGCCACGCGCCACGAATCCCTGCATCCACTCGGGGGCAATGCTGAGCACCTGACGGGCCGCCTGCTCGGTGTCGAATTCCGCAAACACGCAAGCGCCAGTCCCTGTCAGACGCGACGGCGCGTATTCTAGCAGCCACGAAAGCGCCTGTTCAACCTCACGAAAACGTTTTCTTGCTATTGGCTCGCAATCATTACTGTACGGTGTTGCCAACAGTTCAGCCAAAGTTCTTACCGGAGAGTCTCTTTTCAGTGCAGGATCGGCGAAGATCGCCGGCGTGGAAATGCTGACGCCCGGGTGTGCAACAAAGTACCATTTTTCTTCAGGATGTGCGGGTTGTAACAATTCTCCAACACCCTGCGCAAAGGCGGCAACGCCATTAACAAAAACCGGTACATCTGCGCCCAGGGTCAATCCAATCTCAGCCAGACGTGCGTCGCTTAACCCGGCCTGCCACAGGGTGTTCAGCGCGATCAGGGTGGTGGCCGCATCCGACGAGCCGCCGCCGAGCCCGCCCCCCATAGGCAGGCTCTTTTGCAGCGCAATGTCGGCGCCGCATCCGGCAAAGGCGGGCGGCAGCGCGGTGCGCAGCGCTCGCGCCGCGCGGATGATCAGGTTGTCTTCATCCGCCACTCCCGCCACCGGCGTCAGCAGACGCAGCTGGCCATCGCTACGCGCCTGAATACTGAGCGTGTCGCCGTAGTCCACAAACTGGAATAGGGTCTGCAGCAGATGGTAGCCATCGGCCCGGCGCCCGGTGATGTAAAGAAACAGGTTTAGCTTGGCCGGCGCCGGCCAGTGGGTCAGCGCGGCGATCATGGCCGTAGCGTCCAGCTGTCCATCTTCAGCTTGATCCGCTGACCGCCCTGGGTCAGCTCCAGCTGGGCCGGCAGGGCCGGGACGCTGGCGCTATCATACTTCAGGTAGTCCACCTGCCAGGTCTGGCCCGCGTGGCGGTAGGTCGCCTGGCGCAGGCGGTGCGCGCTGTCCAGCTGGATACTCTGCGCCTGGCCGGGCAGCCCCAGCATCCACTGACGCAGGTTATCCAGCGGGATCTGCATGCCGGTGAGCTTTTCGAGCATGACGGCGGCGTTGTCGCTAACGTAGCGGCGCCCCTGGCTATCGGTGATCTGCGCTACGCCCGGCTGAACGTTCAGCTCCAGTTCAGTGCTGCCGAGGGGGTTGGTCAGCAGCAGGCGATAGTGCCCGGCGGCCGTCTGCTGCCAGAAGAAACGCGCATACACCTTTTGCTTATCGGAAAGATAGGCAAATGCCCCACGAGTCTGATAAACCGTGATATTTTCCACCTGCTGCTGGTGAGCCTGCCACTGCGGCGAGCTGACGCTGCCGCCGCTATTTTTATCGGGCAGCGTGCCGCAGGCAGCGAGCAACAGACAGCTAACTGGCAGTAAACGCAGGAGATTTACCTTTTTCATCCTCATAATCCATGGTGAGTATACTCTGGGGCTAACGCTAGCCTGCTTGTCGGGGAGCGTCAATGGGCGCGGTGGTCTATCCGGGGGAAAAGGGTAAAAAAATGTCTGTTGGCGCACGTGCTCCGGCGGTGCGGTGGCTTTTATTGCTTCGGTGCATCAAGTAGAATGCAGCGATAACCGATAACCCTAATGAAGTCGCGACTACTTGACGGTTTTTCATGAGTCTTCTTGCACTTGGAATCAATCATAAAACGGCGCCGGTCTCCCTGCGGGAACGGGTAACGTTTTCGCCTGATACGCTGGATCGGGCCATTGAAAGTCTGCTGCGACAGCCGTCGGTGCAGGCCGGGGTAGTGCTGTCGACCTGTAACCGCACCGAGCTCTACCTGAGCGTAGAGCAGCGTGCCGATCTGCGTCAGCAGATCGTTGACTGGCTGTGCAGCTACCATCAGCTGACGCCGGAGGAGGTGAGCGACAGTCTCTATTGGCATCAGGATAACGACGCGGTCAGCCATCTGATGCGGGTAGCCAGCGGTTTGGACTCGTTGGTGCTGGGCGAGCCGCAGATCTTGGGCCAGGTGAAGAAAGCCTTTTCGGAATCTCAACGTGAGCAGGCGCTGTCTGCTGACCTGGAGCGTCTGTTTCAAAAGACTTTCTCGGTGGCCAAGCGGGTACGCACGGAAACGGAAATCGGCGCCAGCGCGGTATCGGTGGCGTTTGCCGCCTGTACGCTGGCGCGCCAGATCTTTGAGTCGCTGGCCCGGCTTAACGTACTGCTGGTCGGGGCGGGCGAGACCATTGAGCTGGTGGCCCGTCATCTGCATCAGCACCAGGTGCAGCATATGATGATCGCCAACCGCACCCGCGAACGTGCCCAGGCGCTGGCCGATGAGGTCGGGGCCGAGGTGATCCCGCTGGCGGATATCGACGCTCGCCTGGCGGACGCCGATATCGTCATCAGCTCGACGGCCAGCCCGCTGCCGATCATCGGTAAAGGGATGGTTGAGCGCGCGCTGAAGGCGCGGCGCAACAGGCCGATGCTGCTGGTGGATATCGCCGTTCCGCGCGACATCGAGCCGGAGGCCGGGGATCTGGCCAACGCCTATCTGTACAGCGTGGACGATCTGCACGCTATTATTCAGGGCAATATGGCCCAGCGGCAGGCGGCGGCGGTGCAGGCCGAGCATATCGTGCAGCAGGAGTGCGCCAACTTTATGGCCTGGCTGCGCGCGCAGGGGGCCGTCGATACCATCCGTGAATACCGGGCCCAGGCGGAGCAGGTACGGGCCGAGGCCGAAGCCGAGGCGCTGGCGGCGCTGGCGCAGGGCGTCGAGGCCGAGGCGGTGATCCGCCGCCTGGCGCATCGCCTGACCAACCGCCTGATCCATGCGCCGACCAAATCCCTTCAGCAGGCCGCCGGCAGCGGCGATGCCCAGCGTCTGCAGACGCTGCGCGACAGCCTTGGGCTGGATCATAATTAGTTCTCTCCTTTCTTACATATTTACAGGTAAATAGCCACGCATGAAGCCTTCTATTGTTGCCAAACTAGAAGCATTACAGGAGCGCCATGAAGAAGTTCAGGCACTGCTCGGTGATGCCGGAGTCATTGCCGATCAGGACCGTTTTCGCGCGCTGTCGCGTGAGTACGCGCAGCTGACCGACGTATCGCACTGTTTTCTGGACTGGCGCCAGGTGCAGGACGATCTGGCCACGGCGGAGATGATGCTGGACGATCCGGAAATGCGTGAGATGGCGCAGGAGGAGATTAAAGCGGCGCGCGGGCGCTTGGCCGATCTGGAGCAGCACCTGCAGATCCTGCTGCTGCCCAAAGATCCTGACGATGAGCGCGACTGTTTCCTTGAGGTGCGCGCCGGTACCGGCGGCGATGAGGCTGCGCTGTTTGCCGGCGATCTTTTCCGGATGTACAGCCGCTACGCCGAGGCGCGCCGCTGGCGCATTGAGATCATGAGCGCCAGCGAGGGCGAGCACGGCGGCTACAAAGAGGTGATCGCTAAGGTGAGCGGCGACGGCGCCTATGGGCGTCTTAAGTTTGAGTCCGGCGGCCACCGCGTGCAGCGGGTGCCGGCGACGGAGTCCCAGGGGCGTATTCACACCTCTGCCTGCACCGTGGCGGTGATGCCGGCGGTGCCGGAGGCCGAGCTGCCGCAGATCAATCCGGCGGATCTGCGTATCGATACCTATCGCTCATCCGGGGCGGGCGGGCAGCACGTTAACACCACCGACTCCGCCATCCGCATTACCCACCTGCCGACCGGGATCGTGGTGGAGTGTCAGGATGAGCGTTCACAGCATAAGAACAAGGCCAAGGCCATGTCGGTGCTGGGCGCGCGCATCCGCGCTGCCGAAATCGCCAAGCGCCAGCAGGAGGTGGCATCGACCCGCCGTAACCTGCTGGGCAGCGGCGATCGCTCCGATCGCGTCCGCACCTATAACTTCCCGCAGGGACGGGTGACCGACCACCGTATTAACCTGACCCTGTATCGCCTGGATGAGGTGATGGAGGGCAAGCTGGACAACCTGATCGAGCCCATCGTGCAGGAGCACCAGGCCGATCAGCTCAGCGCACTCGCCGAGCAGGAGTGATGCGCTACGATCAATGGCTGCGTCAGGCCTGCGCGCGCCTGATGCCGGGCGAGAGCCCACGGCGCGATGCGGAGATCCTGCTGGAGTACGTGACCGGCAAGGGGCGTAGCTTTCTGCTGGCCTTTGGCGAGACGCGACTGACGGCGGCGCAGCTGACGCAGCTGACGTCTCTGCTGGCACGGCGCGAGCAGGGAGAGCCGGTGGCTTACCTGATCGGCGAACGTGAGTTTTGGTCGCTGCCGCTGGCGGTTTCCCCGGCGACGCTGATCCCGCGTCCGGATACCGAATGCTTGGTCGAGCAGGCGCTGATGCGTCTGCCGGCGGCGCCGGCGCAGATTGTCGATCTGGGCACCGGTACCGGCGCCATCGCGTTGGCGCTGGCCAGCGAGCGCCCCGACTGCCGCGTGAGCGCGGTGGAGTTCAACCCCGACGCCGTGGCGCTGGCGCAGCATAACGCCGCCCGTCTGGGCCTGTCGCGGGTCGAGATCCTGCAGGGCAGCTGGTTTACGCCGCTGGCCGGGCGACGTTTTACCCTGATTGTCTCTAACCCGCCCTATATCGACGCCGCCGATGGTCATCTGAGCCAGGGTGACGTGCGCTTTGAGCCCGCCAGTGCGCTGGTGGCCGCCGAGCAGGGGCTGGCCGATCTGCGGGCGATCGCCCGTCAGGCGCCGGACCATCTGGAGCCGGGGGGATGGCTGCTGCTGGAGCACGGTTGGCAGCAGGGGGCCGCGGTGCGCGCTCTGCTGACGGAGTATGGCTTCTGCTGCGTGGAGAGCGTGCGGGACTACGGCGATAACGAGCGGGTGACCTTAGGACAGTACCGCCCGTCGCGCTGAGGCGACGGGAGATGCCGGGTGTGATAATGAAACAGACGATCAACGGGCTGCCGCTGATGGCCGCTGATGATGGAATGGGTATGAGTGTAATAGCCGATTTTGCCTTTGATGAGGCGTTGCTGAGCGACGGCGTACTGCAGATGCAGCATGCCGTCCGCCCCGAACTGGATCCGGTGCGCCTGCGCGCCGAGCTGGATGGCCTGGCCACGCAGGCGCAAACGGCGCTGCGGGGGGTATACGGCGAACAGGCGCGTCTGCAGCGTCTGCTGACGCTGTTTTTCGGTGAGTGGGGATTCGGCGGGGTAAGCGGCGTCTATCGCCTTTCCGATGCGCTGTGGCTGGACACCGTGCTGGCGCGTCGCCAGGGAACGCCGGCCTCGCTGGGGATCATCCTGCAGCATATCGCCCAGGCGCTCGCGCTGCCGCTGCAGGCGGTGGTGTTCCCGACGCAGCTGCTGCTACGCGCCGACTGGCCGCAGGGCGGCTACCGGCTGATCAATCCCCTGAACGGTGAGACGCTGGAGTGCGCCCTGCTGGCCGTGTGGCTTAAGGGTCATCAGGGTATGCAGGCCCGCATGAGCAGCGGAGACATTGAGGCGGCGGACAACAGCCAGGTGGTGCGCCGTCTACTGACGACGCTGAAGGCGGCGCTGATGGAGGAGCAGCAGGTTGAGCTGGCGCTCAACGCCTGCGAGGCGCTGCTGTGCTTTGAGCCGGAGGATCCCTATGAGATCCGCGATCGCGGGCTGCTCTATGCCCGCCTGGAGTGCCCGCACATCGCGCTGTCCGATCTGAACTACTTCATCGAGCAGTGCCCGGAGGATCCGGTGGCCGAGGTGATTAAGCTCCAGATCCATGCCATTGAACAGTTTGAGGTGGTGCTGCATTAGCGATATGAGCGACGGCGGCCCCCTTCGGGGCAGCGGCGCCGCGTTGCGTCGTGACCCGGGTTTTCTTTTGCCTGCGCAGGAGCGGCGACAGGCGGCGGAGTATGGCATACTCTGCGCGTTCGCTGTTCGGTCAGCAGGGTTTTTCTCAAAATTTAAGGCGCAAGCATGAAACAGAAAGTTGTCAGCATTGGTGATATTCAGGTCGCAAACGATCTGCCGTTTGTTCTGTTTGGCGGGATGAACGTGCTGGAGTCGCGCGATCTGGCGATGCGCATCTGTGAGCACTACGTCACCGTGACCCAAAAGCTGGGCATTCCCTATGTTTTTAAGGCCTCCTTCGATAAGGCCAACCGCTCTTCTATCCACTCTTACCGCGGCCCGGGCCTGGAAGAGGGGATGAAGATTTTCCAGGAGCTCAAGCAGACCTTCGGGGTGAAGATCATCACCGACGTCCATACGCCGGAGCAGGCGCAGCCGGTGGCTGACGTGGTGGATGTCATTCAGCTGCCCGCTTTCCTGGCGCGCCAGACCGATCTGGTTGAGGCGATGGCCAAAACTGGCGCGGTGATCAACGTGAAGAAGCCGCAGTTCTTAAGCCCGGGCCAGATGGGCAACATCGTGGACAAGTTCCAGGAGGGCGGCAACGAGCAGGTGATCCTGTGCGATCGCGGCAGCAACTTTGGCTATGACAATCTGGTGGTCGACATGCTGGGCTTTGGGGTGATGAAGAACGTCAGCCACGGGGCGCCGGTGATTTTTGACGTGACCCACTCCCTGCAGTGCCGCGATCCGTTTGGCGCCGCCTCCGGTGGCCGTCGCGCCCAGGTGACGGAGCTGGCGCGCTCCGGGATGGCCATCGGCCTGGCCGGGCTGTTTATTGAGGCGCATCCGGATCCGGCCCACGCCATGTGCGACGGCCCCTCCGCGCTGCCGCTGGCGAAGCTGGAGCCGTTCTTGGCGCAGATGAAGGCCATCGACGATCTGGTGAAGAACTTCCCGCCGCTGGATACCGCCAACTAAGGCGCGGGCCGTACGGTCCACATACGCATCGGGGGAGCCTTGGCTCCCCCGTTTTTTTATCCGCGCTCGCAGAATATCCCCTGTACGCGCCCGCCGGCGTCCAGGCAGGCGTCCTGCATCAGGAAACGTTCGGCCTTGATACCGGCATAGAAGGCGGCGCACAGGGCCAGAAGGGCTATCAGGCCTCTTTTCATGGCGTTCTCTCTCGGTGTGGGCGCGCGATCATAGCGGTGAGCAGGGCGGGGAGATAGGGAAAAATGGCGCCCGTTTGGACGCCATTGCAGGAACGGGTGGCGTTAGCGTTCCTCCTCCAGACTGCGCAGGGCATCCGGTAGGGTGGCAAAGAACGCCATGCGTCCTTCGATCGGCACCACGCGCGCGCGCGCCAGGGTCTTCAGCGGCTGGAACGGCATATCGGTGACGATCAGGCGCTTGCCCTGCGGCAGCGTGTCGACGAAGCGCAGGAACGCGTTCAGGCCGCCGGCGTCCAGCACCGGCACGGCGTCCCACTGCATGACGACGGTCTGGTATTTATCCCCCATCGCCAGGATCTCGTTAAAGATACGCTCGGCGGCGGCGAAGAACAGCGGACCGCTGACGCGCAGCACCAGTACCCCGCGCGCATCGTCATGGCTCACCTCGCTGATGCGGGTCATCCGCGCAATGCGGCGCATAAACAGCAGTGAGGCCAGCACGATACCGACGGTGATGGCGATCACCATATCAAACAGCACCGTCAGCGACATGCACAGCAGCATGACGATGATGTCATCCTTGGGAGCCCGGCGCAGCAGGTAGACGACTTTGTGGGCCTCGCTCATGTTCCAGGCAACGATCAGCAGCAGGGAGGCCATGGCCGCCAGCGGCAGATAGGAGAGCCAGGGGGCGAGGACCAGCAGCGCCAGGATCACCAGCAGGGAGTGGATCACCGCGGAGACGGGCGAGGTAGCGCCGGCGCGGACGTTGGCCGCCGAGCGGGCAATCGCCGCGGTTGCGGTAATGCCGCCGAAGAAGGGCGCGGCAATGTTGCCCAGGCCTTGACCTATCAACTCGCCGTTAGAGTGGTGCTTTTTACCGGTCATGCCATCCAGCACCACGGCGCACAGCAGCGACTCGATCGCCCCCAGCATCGCCATGGAGAACGCCGCGGGCATCAGGGCCGACAGGCTGTGCCAGCTCAGGTGGATCGCTTCTCCCCCCGGGGTAGGAATGTTCCACGGCAGGACAAACTGCGGCAGGATCGGCGGGATGCCCTGGCCGTGGCTACCGTCGGCCAGCACATAGCTAAAGCGGGAGCCAATGGTGGCCACGTCGTGGCCGAACAGTGAACAGATCCCCATCACCGCGCTACCGGCCAGCAGCGCCGGCAGATGTCCGGGCAGGCGTAGCCCCAGCTTGGGCCAGAAGATCAAGACCGCCAGCGTGGTGGCACCGATCAGGGTGTCCGCCCAGTTGATGGTCGGCATGGCCTGCGCCAGCGCCGCCACCTTAAACAGGTAGCTTTCCGGCACGTGCTCTAGATGCAGGCCGAAGAAATCCTTGATCTGCATGGTGCCGATGGTAATCGCGATCCCCGAGGTAAAGCCAAGGGTAACGGAAAGCGGAATGTACTCAATCAGGCGGCCAAAGCGCGCCATCCCCATCAGCAGCAGGAAGATCCCCGACATCAGCGTGGCCACCAGCAGCCCGGAGAGGCCGAACTGCTGTGAGACAGGATACAGGATGACGACAAAGGCGGCGGTGGGGCCGGAGACACTGTAGCGCGATCCCCCGGTCAGCGCGATCACGATACCGGCCACGGCCGAGGTATACAGGCCGTACTGCGGCGGTACGCCGCTGCCGATGGCCAGCGCCATGGCCAGCGGAATGGCGATGATGCCAACGGTGATGCCGGCGATGAGATCCTTAGTGAAACGCTGGAGCGAGTAAGGATCGCGCCAGCAGGATTCAATCAGCGCGCTGAACGGCATAACGCCGCCAATTTTATGGGTTTTCATTATGCGATTAAACCAACTATAGAAAAATCAAAGAAAGGCGGGCCATAGGCGGTCCGTCGCGAAGAGGAACAATACGATACGCCTTTAGTAAAGCGGAAATATAGATATATATCAAATCAGATTGGCAAACTGGGTAGGCGCTAAAAAAACAGGTTTTTATTCTGGCGTATTCCGGCGGAGAGCAGGCGGGAGCTGGGCTGTTCGATCTCCCGCCGTTGGAGAAGTAAAAGACTTTTACCCGTTAGGCATGGTTTTGTTGGTTAATGCCAAGAAAGCGGGCAATAACCTCGCTGACCAACAGATGGTCGTCCAGCTGGGGGGCGCCGGACACGCTGATGGCGCCGACGCAGCCGCAGTTGGCGATACGCAGCGGGAAGCTGCCGCCCTGGGGGGCATAGTCGGCCGGGCTCAGGCCGTAAAAGGCCTCTAGCGTGGTATTTCGCAGGGTCAAGCGCATCCCCATCGCATAGGAGCTGCGCTGGAAGCGCAGTACGACGTTGCGCTTGCGGCGGATCCATTCGGCGTTGTCCGGCGAGGTGCCGGGCATGGCGCAGTGAAATAGGGTTTGATCGGCGAACTGGATATCGATGGTGACGTGCAGGCCGCGCCGCTCGGCCTCCTGACGCAGCGCACAGCCTAGCTGCCAGGCGGTATCGGGGTTGAATAGGGTAAACTGGAGCTGCTGCTCCTCGGCGGCCAGTCGCGCCAGCGCTTCTTCACTGCTCATAGGCGTTCCTTCTCTTTCGGTGTCATAGCGTAACTATCGGCAATCGAGCAGGGGGGAGACGCGACGGGGATCGGATTTTGTGATAAATCCGGGTGATGAAATGCAAAAAGCCCGGCCATAGGCCGGGCTCTTCTATAATCTGGCGGTGAGGAAGGGATTCGAACCCTTGATACGTTTTCACGTATACACACTTTCCAGGCGTGCTCCTTCAACCACTCGGACACCTCACCAAATTTTCCGCTGCGGCGTTGTACGCTGCAACGGGGCGCTACTATAGGGATAGAGCCTCGCAGGGTCAAGCATATTTTTTTACGCCGCGCGCAGATGCCGATTGTGTATACAGTCTGCTGATTTTATCGGCGCTTGGCCATTTCTTGCGGTGTGCGACGCTCTCCGCCTTGGCCCGACGCCGCAGACGGAGAGCGCCTCTCGGCCGCTCTCCGTGCCGCAGGCGACGGTATTCCGGCGTCAGATCGGCCGTGCGCTATTGGGCGCCGATGGCGCGGGGGAGAGGAGGACGGATGCCGATGGCGTGGGGAAGCGGGGCCATCTCGTCAGGCTCCGATCGTCAAGGGCGTTTGGGCGCGGCGCGGAAATGCAAAAAGCCCGGCCATAGGCCGGGCTCTTCTATAATTTGGCGGTGAGGAAGGGATTCGAACCCTTGATACGTTTTCACGTATACACACTTTCCAGGCGTGCTCCTTCAACCACTCGGACACCTCACCAAATTGTCTTCGCCGTCGCGTAGTGCGCTGCGATGGGCGCTAATGTAGGGAAAAGCCGTCGCGGCGTCAATACTCTTTTTTCGTAAAACCAACCGTTTAGCTAAACATTCAACAAATTGGTGAATTACGCCGCATTCGGCGGCGTAATTTACAGCATCTGCGGCGTCGGGGCTTTAGTGGCCGTAGCGTTTTTGCCACTCGGCCTCCAGCGCCTCTTGCCACGAGGGGTGCGGTTCGGCCAGCGCGTGGAACAGGGTTGGCGCCTGGCCAAAGGCGCGCCGCTGCTCAGGCGGCAGGCGGGCAACGTCCACAATGGTCGGATCGCCCCAGATGCGGCTGTCGGCCTTACGCGCCTGCGCCTCGGGCGAGATCAGGAAGTTAATCACCACCTGCGCGGCGTCTTTGGCCGGGGCGTTGAAGGGGATAGCCAGAAAGTGCACGTTGCTCAGGGCGCCGGCCTTAAAGGCATACGCCTGGGTATCGGGCGGCACCTCTCCGGCGGCAATCGCCGCGGGCGCCATGCCGGGGTTGAAGCTGATGGCCAGATCGAGGGCGCCGTCATTGAACAGCTGTAGCTGCTGGGCATCGCTGGTCGGGAATACGCGTCCCTGGCGCCATAGATAGGGGTGGATCTGATCCAGCCAGGCCCACAGCGGAGCGCTGTCACGGGCAAAGATCTGTGGATCCACGGGCTGGCTCAACGGTAGCGCCGGATTGAGCTGCATCAGGATGCTTTTTAGAAAGCTGCTGCCGTGAAACTGCGGCGGCCGCGGATAGGTCACCCGGCCAGGATGCTGTCGGGCATACGCCAGCAGGGCCTGAGGATCGGCCGGCGGCGTCGGCAGCGCGGCGGCATCGTGGAGCAGCACCAGTTGACCGACGCCCCAGGGCGCCTCATAGCCTTCGGTGGCGACGGTGAAGTCGCTGCGCACCGGCAGCGACAGGTTTACCCAGCGCCAGTTGGGCAACTGTTCGGCAAAGGGGCCATACAGCAGGCCCGCGCGCTTCATCGCAGTAAAGTTTTTTCCGTTGATCCAGAGCAGATCCACGCTGCCGTGTTCAAGGTTGCCCGCGGCTTTCTCTGCCCGAATACGGCCGACGGTTTCGGCGATGTCGCCCACCTTAACCTGAACCAGATTGATGCCGTAGCGTTCTTTAACCTGCTGGGCGGCCCAGACCAGGTAGTCATTGACCTGTGGGCTGCCGCCCCAGGCGTTGAAGTAGACGGTTTCACCGCGCGCGCGCTGCAGGTGGGTGTCCCAGGGCGTAGCGGCGGCATGGGTGTTGAGGGTTAACGCCAGGCACAGCGCCGCGGCGCCGCGGAGCAGAGAAGAGAGTCGCATGGGTCGCCTTATCGAAGGTAGGTAAAGGCGTCATTGTAATCGCTGGCGGGGGCGGCGCCTAGCGGGGGAAGCCAAAGGACGGCGAGCGAGGGGGCCCACGCCTATTCCGAATTAAACAGCACAAAGTATGGATAAAAGTGAATAGTTACGCTTATAAATTGCTTAAATAATAGCTAAACGGGCAATTAATTAAGATTAAGGCTGGCCTTTTGGTCGTTTATCCCGCTAAATGTGAATGCGGCCTACACAAACGGTATGGAACAACAACAAAGGCCGACCGGCACAACACCGGGAAGTTCTCAGGATGAGTCGTAACCAGCCCTTTCGTTCAAGGAGAAAAGCGGTGAGCGCTTCAACCACCCCCTCTCACCCAGGTGCCGTCCCATCGGGAACCGGCGCTCTGTTTTTTATTCAAACGTTTGCCACGCTCGGCTTTGCCGTGCTCTATTCCACCCTGGTGCTGTATGCCACGAAACGCCTCGGATTCAGCGAGACACAGGCTAACGCCATGATGGGGATCTTCGGCGCCTTTAACTATGGCCTGCATCTGTTCGGCGGCTATTTGGGCGGGCGCTGTCTCAGTAACCGTAACCTGTTTGTGCTGGGGATGGTGCTGCAGGTGATCGGCTGTTATCTGATCGCCGAGATGGGCGTGACCGGCCTGTATTGGGGACTGGCCATGTTTCTGACCGGCAGCGGGCTGAACGTGACCTGTATCAATATGATGCTGACCCAGCGTTTTGCGCCGGACGATAATCGACGGGAAAGTGCGTTTTTATGGAACTATGCCGGGATGAACCTGGGCTTCTTCATCGGTTTTTCCGTGGCGGGGTATTTCCAACTGACGGAGAACTATCGGGCACTGTTCCTGTTTGCCACGCTGGGTAACGCGGTGGCGATCGTGGTGACCCTGTCCCGCTGGCGCATTTTGGCCGACATTAATACGCCGCTGCGCCAGATCCGCGGTCGCGCCTTCTACCGGCGAATGCTGGTGGGGCTGCTGATCCTGGTGGCGCTGGTCCCGGTGCTGCGGATACTGCTGACCCACGCTGATTTCAGCAGCAACTTCGTGATCCTGCTGGGGATCTTGGTTTTCGTGCTGCTGTGCGTGATGACGGCGCGGCATCGTCAGGCGGATGAGCGTCGCCGCATGGTGGCCTACCTGATCCTGGCGCTGGGATCGCTGGTATTCTGGTCGCTGTATCAGCTGGCGCCGATGGGGCTGATGCTGTTTTCTGAGCACAACATCGATCTGAACGTCTATGGCTGGCGGGTCGCGCCCCAGTGGATTCAGAATATCAATACGCTGGTGATCGTCATCGGTGGTCCGCTGATGGCCTGGCTGTTTAAGTACCTGCGCGAGATCGGCCTGCGCATCGATATTCCCTCGCAGTTCGCCGCTTCGCTGTTTTGCATGGGGCTGGGTATGCTGGTGCTGCCGCTGGGGATTTCGCTGGCCGGCGCCGACGGGCTGGTCGCGTTTAAATGGATCGCCATCAGCTATCTGCTGCAAAGCCTGGGCGAGCTGCTGATCTCACCGATCGGCTATGCCATGATCGGCAAGCTGGCTCCCGCCCGTCTGCAGGGAATGATGATGGGGTGCTGGATGATGGTGACCGGGGTCGCCTCCGTGCTGGCGGGCTATGTCTCTGGGCTGATGCCGCAAAACAGCGGTAATACGCCGCTGGAAACCAACCCGGGCTACAGCGCGGTATTTAATGCGCTGGGCTGGGGCTCTATCGCCACCGGGGTGATCCTGGTGCTGCTGGTGCCGTTGCTGCGTCGGCTGATTGCCTATAGCAAGAGGTCAACCGCCTGAGCGATAGGCAATAATGGCGCTTGACGTTGACAGACGGCGGAGATCCTGACAAAAGGGTATTCGCCGTTTTTTTATCCGCGAGGCAAACGGCGGAGAGCGCCGTCAACACGATCAGGAGGCCGTCATGGAGATCATCTACTACCACCCTTTTTTCACTGCCCAGACCTGGCTTGACGGTATGCGCCAGCGTCTGCCGCAGGCCCATATTCGTCAGTGGCAGCCGGGCGATGATAAGCCCGCCGACTATGCGCTGGTCTGGCAGCCCCCCTATGAGATGCTGGCCCAGCGCCAGGGGCTGCGCGCCATCTTTGCCCTTGGTGCCGGCGTGGATGCCATTCTGGCGCAGGCGCGCGCGCACCCCGGGATTTTGCCGGCGGGGGTGCCGCTGGTGCGCCTGGAGGACACCGGAATGGCTCAGCAGATGGAGGAGTATGCCGTCGCGGCGGTGATGCGGTATTTCCGCCGCTTTGATGAGTATGAGCTGCAGCAGCGTCAGGGGATCTGGCGTTATCTGGCGCCCCATGCGGCGAGTTCGTTTACCGTGGGGGTGCTCGGCGCCGGGGTGCTGGGGGGAAGAGTGGCGCGTCGCCTGGCCTCCTTTGGTTTGCCGGTGCGCTGCTGGAGTCGCACGGTGAAGGATTATCCGCAGGTGCAAAGCTTTTACGGTAGCGAGCAGCTGCCCGCCTTTTTGCAGGGGCTGCAGCTGCTGATCAACCTGCTGCCGAATACGCCGCAGACCGTGGGCATACTGAATCAGCCCCTGTTTGCTCAGATGAACGCCGGCGCCTATATCATCAATCTGGCCCGCGGAGTGCACCTGGATCAGGATGCGCTGCTGGCGGCGCTGGGTAACGGTCAGGTGGCGGCGGCGACGCTGGATGTCTTCGCGCAAGAGCCGCTGGCGGCGGATCACCCGTTCTGGCAGCATCCGCGGGTGACCATAACGCCGCATATCGCGGCGATCACCCTGCCGCAGGTGGCGATGGACTATATCGCCGACAATATTCATGCGATCGAGGCCGGGCGGCGCCCAGAAGGGGTGGTCGATGTCGCGCGCGGCTACTGATCCGCCTGCGTCGGCGCAGGTGAGGACGGCGCGCCCTCCGCGCGCCGGGGCGGCAGGGTCACGCAGTGTTTGCCCCGGTGCTTGCTGATATACAGCCGATTGTCCGCCAGGGTCTTTAGCACCAGCAGCTCGCTGGCTTCGTCGCTGTCGCTGACGCCGATGCTAAGGCGCGCGCCGTAGCGTTCGGCCTCGGCCAACAGCGCGTTGCAGCACTGTGCCAGCGCGCCGATGTCCGGCACGTGTTTCTTATCGAGCAGGGCGGCAAACTCATCGCCGCCGATGCGGTAAAAGCGCCAGCCCTCCTGACGGCGGGCAAAGGCCGCCGCCAGCTGCGCCAGCAGGCGATCGCCCTCATCCTGACCCAGATCATCGTTTACCTGACCAAAGGCATCCAGATCCAGCAGCAGCAGGTAAAAGGGCTGCTGCTGATAGAGGCGCTGGGCGATGTCATAATCATACTTACGCCGGTTATACAGCTTGGTCAGCGGATCGCGCAGCAGCGCCTTTTTGTCCAGCTCGACGCGTCGTTTGACGGCGTCATTAAAAAAGAGGCCGTTTTGGCGCGATGGCGTTTTCCCGGAGAGAAACTCCTCGCGCTCGCGTTCGATTTCACGCTTGATTTTTTTATAAAAGTAGCGCAGGAAAAAGATGGCACAGCCAAATGACAGAATAAAATAGAGCAGGTTAAATCCAATCAGCTTTAACAGATAGATGAAGGGGATATAGCCGACCAGCGTTGCCTTTTTCCCGTTAAGTAATTCGTTCTGTTGGATTACCTTTATTTCCAATGGTCTGTTACGCCACAGATTTTCACCGCGGATGCTGTCCGGCAGCAGCTGCGGCGCATTGGCTGAGCGGGCGATGAGTTTATTGTCGTCGTCAAACAGATAAAGATAAATCGGGGTGGTGGCGCTGTGTTGATCTAATACCTTTTCCAGACCATAAATATCCAGAAGGAATACCATGACCTTGCCGTCACCGGTGGTATATTTCAGATAAGGCAGCACGGTTTCGCCCCGATCCAGATGGCCATACCATTGACGCTGCTGGTGTCCGCGCATCTGCGCGATCAGCCGCTGCTTCTTATCATCAGAGAGCCAGTCGTGGGCGCGGTCATCCAGCAGTCGCAGGTGATCGCCATCCAGCAGATAGACGCTGTTACCCCAGTGCAGATCGCGGGCGACGGCAAAGAGATCGGGGATCTGGCTGCCTTTTTTAGAGACATATTCAATAATTTTACTGCGCCGTTGGATATTGCGATTATCGTTATCCAACTGACTTTTTGAAATGCCATTGACAATGGCAGAGGTCACTAGACGCATATTCTGCCATTCGCGGGCGCTGCTATAAATAACCAATGCGCCGGAGCTGATAAATAAAATAACAAACAGACCTGCTACGGCTCTGCGTAAAGTCCTTTCCAGAACCATCCCACGCTCCTGATAAAGACAGTCATCCTACGCTAGCGTTGGCGAGCCGCTGCTGGGGCAACGACCTGCGACCAATAGGACTATTTCGAGAGGCGCATGGTAAAGCAAAAATCATACAGTGACAATTTTTTCAATAGGCGATTGGGCATGACGTTATATCGTGATTAATGTAATAGATTGGATGCTAACGGCTATCCGATCCGGGCGCGGCGATCGCTCACGTCGCGTTCGATATTACGCCGGGATATCCGGCGCGGCGGCGGCTGAAGCTGCGCCGGATCTTTGTTACAGTATGACCATGCCTCGCCGCCGTACAGGGCGTCGATGCCACGACCCGTAACGAAACGCCGATGAGGGTGCGTCGCCGAGGCGGCCCGATGCAGATTCAAGGAGAGGTGAGAGGTTTATGTATTCTGTCGATTTACATATGCATACCGTGGCCAGTACCCATGCCTACAGCACGCTGCATGACTATATCGCCCAGGCGGCGACGCGCGGCCTGCGCCTGTTTGCGATTACCGATCATGGCCCGGATATGGCCGATGCTCCGCACCCCTGGCACTTTATGAATATGCGCGTCTGGCCGCGGACGGTAAACGGCGTCGGCATCCTGCGCGGGATCGAGGCGAATATCAAGAACCGCCAGGGTGATATCGACTGCCATGGCCGTATGCTGGCGGAGATGGACGTGGTCATCGCCGGCTTTCATGAGCCGGTGCTGGCGCCGGTCGATCGCGCGTTTCATACCGAGGCGCTGCTGGCGACGATCGCCCGCGGCGAGGCGGATATTATTTCGCACCCCGGCAATCCAAAGTATCCGTTAGATATTCCGGCGGTGGCTCGCGCCGCCGCCGAGCATGGGGTGGCGCTGGAGCTGAATAACTCCTCGTTTAGCCACTCGCGCGCGGGCAGCGCCGATAACTGCCGGGCGATCGCGGCGGCGGTGCGCGACGCCGGCGGCTGGCTCTCCCTGGGCTCGGATGCGCATATCGCGTTTGATATGGGAAACTTTAGCCACTGTATCCGGGTGCTGAATGAGGTAAACTTCCCGCCGGAGCGGGTGCTGAATGCCTCACCGCGGCGTGTGCTGGACTTTTTGCAGCGGCGGGGCAGACCGGCGATCCCTGAATTTGCCGATTGGTGATGCGTATTGGTGACAATGTCACTTTTACGCTATTGGTCAGGAACGGATATGAACGATTTTTCCATAGTGTGTCGCCTGCTGGGCTCTCTGTTTGCCCGTCAGCCTCAGGATCCCCTGTTGGATCCGCTGTTTACCCTGCTACAGAATAACCAGCTGCAGCAGTACTGGCCGCTGGAGCAGGATGCCCTGCTGGCGCGTTTGCAGGCCGCTGCAGGCGATCGCGGCGCGCTGGCGCAGGATTACCAGGGGCTGTTCGCCGCCGAGGGCGCGGTGGCAACCCAGCGCAGCGCCTACCTGGCGGACGCCGAGGAGCAGCAGGTGCGCGACTTTTTGCTGCAGCGCGGTATGCCGCTGGGGGCCGGGGCGGCGGACAGCTTTGGCCAGCTGCTGCTGGCGGCCTCGTGGCTGGAGGATCAGGGGCAGCGTGACGAGGTGTTGGCCCAGGCCAGCCTGTTCGATGTGTATTTGATGCCGTGGGCTGCCCAGTTTCTGGGCAAGGTCGAGGCCCATGCGCGCACGCCGTTTTACCGTACGCTGGCGGAGCTGACCCGTGAGGCGCTGCAGGCGCTGCGCGACGATCTGGCGGAGGACGAAGAGGGAACGGCGGACGACGAAGACGGTGACGCTGCCTGACGCGATCTTCGCTATCCACCGGCGTCGCCGGGGGCAACAAGACAAAAAAACGGCGCCGCGTGGCGCCGTTTTACCGCAGGGTGAAGCGCTGCGCGACCTGATATCAGTCGGTCAGCGGGATCACCAGCTCACCGGGCTTGACCTCTAGCCCTTTGGCCAGTTTCCGGGCGATAGCCTCGGTCTTGCTGTTCTCCGGATTGAGCACATAGGCCGGCTGCTGATCAAAATAGCTGCGCAGGGACTGGTTCAGGTAAGGCACCAGCGCCTTCATCAGCGTCTCCATTTTCTCCGGCTGCACCTTATAGTCCACCAGGGTTAAATCGCGTAGGTAGATGGCGCCCTCATCGCGCTGGTATACCGGCTTGGCGCGCAGCGTCAGCTGCAGTTCGCTCTGCTGGGGACCCAGAATGGAGCTGATGGCGACGTTGGCGTGGCCGCTCAGCGTAATGGTGTTGGGCTCACTGCGGCCAATTTGGCTGCTGAGCTGATCCAGCGTGATGCGAGCATCGACCAGGCCGGGGACCCCGATCTGTTTTTCAAACTGGCTGTGCTTATCCAGGTAGGTATTGATCTGCTGCTCGCTGACGCTGTAGCTGGTCAGCTTATTACAGGCAGTCAGCACCAGACCGGCGACCAGAACCGCAGCGGTAAACCCTAGTTTTCTCATGAATGAAGCCTCGGCGACGGGAACAACCCGATACATAAAACGCTGATTGTGACACAGATAACCGCGGGGAAAAACCGCCGTAACGGGATGAAGCGCCACGCAGCACGTACCTTACAGCATAAATGCTGGGGGCTGCGGCGGGGATCGGATAAGACTGAATTCCCGCCGCCGCGTTAGCTGGAGCGGGGCTGGCGCGTGGTGCAGAGTGCCCGTAGTGAAAACTGCCAGTAGAGCAGCGCCAGCGTCAGCAGACCGATGATCCCCAGCAGCGCCCAGGGGAGCTCGGGCATGGCCAGGCTGCGACCTATATCATACATCCAGCCGCCGCCGGTGTAGCCGAGGGCGCCACCCAGCGCCAGTCCGAGGCGACTAAAGCCCATGTAGCTGCCGCGCGCCCGGGCATCGGCCAGCGAGGCGCTGAGGGTTTCGCGCGCTGGCTCGGCGATAATCGAGCCGAGATAGAAGCAGCAGATCAGCGCAAACAGCGACTGTAGCGTGGTGCTCAGCCCCAGAGGGAACAGGCTGAGGGTCATCAGCAGCAGGCCGAACATCAGGCGCTGCTCCAGGCTGAAGCGCTTTTCACTCCAGCGGGCGATAGGGTAGAGCAGCGTCAGCGACAGCGCCGCCTCAATGGCGTACATCCATTTCACTGCGCCCGGTCCGCCGGCGATGTCGTTGACCACGATCGGCAGCATCAGCATGACCTGCACCGCCAGCATATAGTAACCGGTGAGGGTGAGCACATAGGTCAAAAAGCGCCGATCGCGCACCACGCGCAGCATGCCTTCGCGCACCGGCGCCCGGATGGTCGAAATACGGTAGGCCGGCAGCAGCCAGGCGTTCCACGCGGCGGCCAGCACAAAGAGGGCGGCGCCGGCCCAGCACACGTAATGGAAGTCATAGGCCAGCAGCCAGCTGCCGATCAGGGCGCCGATCACCGCGCCGGCGCTGTCCTGCATCATCAACAGAGAGTAGAAGCGGCCGCGCTCATGGGGACGGGTGAGCTTGATCACCAGCGCGGTTCGTGGGGGATCGAACAGCGTACCGCCCAGGGCGGAAAGTGCGCAGGAGGCCCAGAGGATCCACGGCTCGCTGGCGACGGCCATCGTGGCGAACCCGGCGGCGCGCAGCAGCATGCCGCTGACGATCATCGGCTTGGCGCCGACGCGATCGGCGATCGCCCCGCCGAAGATGCCCAGCCCCTGCTGCAGCAGCTGGCGCAGGCCGAGGGCGATGCCGACCATCAGAGCGGCCCAGCCCAGCTGGTCGACAAAGCGGATAGAGATGAGGGGAAAAACGACAAAGAAGCCCAGCACGACCAGCAGATTATCGATCAGGAGAAAGTACTTCCCCGATCGCCTGGCCTGTAATACCAGCGACATGTTCCACCATTGAGCGCGAGTAAAGCGATAACGTACGGTACGTTCATTTTCGCCGTTTCACGAAAGCAAAAACAGAGAAATGATAGATTGGCTGAATAAACAGTAAATTGTATGGTCGGGATGACAAGTTGTGGAATATAGCGTTAAGCGACTAGCAGATCCGGGAGAAATTACTGAGCGCGGAGCGCGTTTGTATATTATAACGCCAGTCAATGACTTACCGACCATGGACAGAGAGGTTATAGTTATCGGTACGGCGCCGGGGACCGAGAGGGGGCCGGTACCATTCGATGACTGCAATGCACACGGAGGGATTCATGTTTGGCTATGGCAATGCGGGCCCCAGGGTTCGCCTGACCACGGATCGGCTGATCGTGCGGCTGGTCAACGAACGCGACGCGCACCGGCTGGCCGATTACTATGCGGAAAACCGCGACTTTTTGCGCCCTTGGGAGCCGATCCGCGATGAGAGTCACTGCTACCCGACCGGCTGGCAGGCCCGGCTGTCGATGATCCGTGAGCTGCAAAAGCAGGGCGGTGCGTTTTATTTCATCCTGTTAGGCCACGATGAGCAGGAGGTGCGCGGGGTTGCTAACTTCAGCAATGTGCTGCGCGGCGCATTTCACGCCTGCTTTCTGGGCTATTCGGTGGCGGCCCAGTGGCAGGGGCAAGGGGTGATGTATGAAGGGCTCCAGGCGGCGATACGCTATATGCAGCGTCAGCAGCATATGCACCGTATCATGGCTAACTATATGCCGCACAACCAGCGCAGCGGTGCCCTGCTGCAGCGCCTGGGGTTCGAAAAAGAGGGATATGCCAAAAACTACCTGTTAATCAATGGAAAATGGCAGGATCATGTCTTGACCGCCCTGACGAATCCCGAGTGGACCGTGGGGCGCTGACGCCGCAGAATGGATGAACGACCTGGAGATAGTCCCGCATGATTAAACATATTCTTTCCCCGCTGGAGGCGCGCGTCATCGGCTGCTTTTTGGAAAAGCAGATCACGACGCCGGAGCAGTATCCGCTGTCGCTCAACGCGCTGACGACCGCCTGTAACCAGAAAACCAACCGCGAGCCGGTGCTGGAGCTGAGCGAGAGCGAGGTGCAAAACGCGCTGGATCTGCTGATCCGTAAGCACCGGATCCGCAGCGTGAATGCGCCGGGCAGCCGGGTGGTGAAGTATGAGCACCGCTTCTGCAACTCTGAGTTCGGCGATCTGCGCTTTAGCGCGGCGGAGGTCGCGCTGATTTGCTGCCTGCTGCTGCGCGGCCCGCAGACGCCGGGTGAGCTACGTACCCGCTGTAACCGTCTGTATGCTTTTGCCGATGTGACTGAGGCGGAGCAGGCGCTCAATCGCCTGGCTGAGCGTGAGGATGGGCCGTTTGTGCAGCGCCTGGCGCGTGAGCCGGGACGGCGGGAGAGCCGCTATGCCCATCTGTTCTGCGGCGAGGTGGCGGCGGATACGCTGCCGTCGACGCCGCTCGCCGCGCCGGAGGCGCTCGGTGAGCGGGTGGCCGCGCTGGAGGCCGAGGTCGCCGCGCTGAAGCAGCAGCTGGCCCGCCTGCTGGGCGACGATCAGGCTTCATAGCCGCACTTTCGGCCGCGCTGCGCTGAATTAATCGTCGGGCGGTCGGGGAACTCGCCTTTTGTTACATCCTGCGCTGGCTATTCATCATGGGATAAGTAGACTAGTTGGCCTGTTTTCCCCGCCGCCCGCGGCGGGGCCGCAACCCTGACGATGAACCGATGAATCTACTTAAATCACTGGCTGCGGTCAGCTCAATGACCCTCTTTTCGCGCGTGCTGGGGTTTGCCCGCGACGCGCTGGTCGCCAGGATCTTTGGCGCTGGGATGGCGACCGATGCCTTTTTTGTGGCCTTCAAGCTGCCCAACCTGCTACGGCGGATCTTTGCCGAGGGCGCCTTTTCCCAGGCCTTTGTGCCGATCCTGGCGGAGTATAAAAACCAGCAGGGCGAGCAGGCGACGCAGACCTTTATCGCCTACGTCAGCGGTCTATTGACCCTGATTTTGGCGCTGGTGACGCTGCTCGGTATGCTGGCGGCCCCCTGGGTTATCTATGCCACCGCGCCCGGCTTCGCCGATACGCCGGACAAGTTTGCGCTGACCAGCGCGCTGCTGCGCATCACCTTTCCCTATATCTTGCTCATCTCCTTGGCCTCGATGGCCGGCGCGGTGCTGAATACCTGGAACCGTTTTTCGGTACCGGCCTTTGCGCCGACGCTGCTGAACGTCAGCATGATCGGCTTTGCGCTGTTTGTGGCGCCGTACTGCCATCCGCCGATCCTGGCGCTGGCCTGGGCCGTGCTGGTGGGTGGCGTGCTGCAGCTGGGGTATCAGCTGCCGCACCTGAAGAAGATAGGCATGCTGGTGCTGCCGCGCCTCAACCTGCACGATCGCGGGGTATGGCGGGTGCTCAAGCTGATGGGGCCGGCGATTGTCGGGGTTTCTGTCAGCCAAATCTCGCTGATCATCAATACTATTTTCGCCTCTTTCCTGGTCTCGGGCTCCGTTTCCTGGATGTACTATGCCGACCGCCTGATGGAGCTGCCGTCGGGGGTGCTGGGGGTCGCGCTGGGGACGATTCTGCTGCCGTCGCTGGCCAAAAGCTTCTCCTCTGGCCGCTTGGACGACTATAACCGTCTGCTGGACTGGGGGCTGCGCCTCTGCTTTCTGCTGGCGCTGCCCTGCGCCGTGGCGCTGGGAGTGATCGCGAAGCCGCTGACGGTGGCGCTGTTCCAGTATGGTAAATTCAGCGCCTTTGATGCGGCGATGACCCAGCGAGCGCTGGTGGCCTACTCCATCGGCCTGCTCGGGATTATCATGGTGAAGATCCTGGCGCCGGGCTTTTACTCTCGCCAGGATATCAAGACGCCGGTGAAGATCGCCATCGTCACGCTGATCCTGACCCAGGTGATGAACCTGATCTTTATCGGTCCCCTAAAGCATGCCGGGCTGTCGCTCTCCATCGGCCTGGCCGCCTGCCTGAATGCCGGTCTGCTGTACTGGCAGCTGCGGCGTCAGCGTCTGTTCACGCCGCAGAAGGGGTGGTTGGGATTCCTGGGTAAGCTGGTGCTGGCGGTGCTGGTGATGACGGCGGTGCTGATCGGCATGATGTGGCTGATGCCGGCGTGGGATATCGGAAATATGCCTTATCGCCTGCTGCGTCTGGTGGGGCTGGTGGTGGCCGGCGCGGTCAGCTACTTTGCGGTGCTGGCGCTGCTGGGATTCCGCCTGCGCGACTTTACCCGCAGCGCGGTGCTATAAACGTCGGGGCAGCGGCTGCCCGCGATCGCGCTCATAAAAAAGCCACCTGCGGTGCGGGTGGCTTTTTGCTATCAACCTCAGATCGCCGCCCGTGGCGGCGGCGATCGTGTCGGCGCGGCGTTACATACGCTCGACCGTCTTGATCCCCAGGGTGTCCAGACCGGTTTTCAGCGTACGGGCCGTCAGGGCGGCCAGCTTCAGGCGGCTGGCGCACACGCTCTCCTCGTCGGCGTTGAGGATCGGGCAGGCCTCATAGAAGCTGGAAAACAGGCCGGCGACTTCGTACAGGTAGGCGCACATGACGTGCGGGGTTCCCTCACGCGCAACGCTCAGGATCGTCTCTTCAAACTGCATCAGGCGGGTGGCCAGCGCCTTTTCACGATCTTCCGTCAGCGTAATGGCGCCCTGCAGGGCATTTTCATCGATGCCGGCGCGCTTGAAGATGGAGGCGACGCGGGTATAGGCATACTGCATGTAAGGGGCGGTGTTGCCCTCGAAGGCCAGCATGTTGTCCCAGTCAAAGATATAGTCGGTGGTGCGGTTTTTGGAGAGATCCGCATACTTGACCGCACCGATACCGACCACTTCTACCAGCGCCTTCAGCTCGTCGCCGCTCAGCTCCGGGTTCTTGGCGGCGATCAGCTTGGCGGCGCGCTCGATGGCTTCATCCAGCAGATCGGCCAGCTTGATGGTGCCGCCGGCGCGGGTCTTGAACGGCTTGCCGTCTTTACCCAGCATCATGCCGAACATGTGGTGCTCTAGGCTGACGGAGTCCGGCACATAGCCGGCCTTGCGTACGATGGCCCAGGCCTGCATCAGGTGCTGATGCTGGCGGGAGTCGATGTAGTACAGGATACGGTTGGCGCCGAGGGTCTCATAACGGTACTTGGCGCAGGCGATATCGGTGGTGGTGTACAGGTAGCCGCCGTCCTTCTTCTGGACGATCACCCCCATCGGCTCACCTTCTTTGTTCTTGAACTCGTCCAGGAAGACGACGGTGGCGCCTTCGCTTTCGGTCGCCAGCCCTTTGGCTTTCAGATCGGCGACGATCCCCGGCAGCATCGGGTTGTACAGGCTCTCGCCCATGACGTCATCGTCGGTCAGGGTCACGTTGAGACGGTCATAGTTGCGCTGGTTCTGACGCATGGTGATATCCACCAGCTTGCGCCACATTTCGCGGCAGTATTCATCGCCGCCCTGCAGTTTAACCACGTAGCCGCGCGCGCGCTCGGCAAAGGCCGCGTCTTCATCGTAGTGCTTTTTGGCTTCGCGGTAGAAGGCTTCCAGATCGGCCAGCGCCATGTCGCCGGTTTTGCTGCTGCCCTGCACCTTTTCCAGGTAGGCGATCAGCATACCGAACTGGGTGCCCCAGTCGCCGACGTGGTTGGCGCGGATAACGTTGTGGCCCAGGAACTCCAGGGTGCGTACGGCGGCGTCGCCAATGATGGTGGAGCGCAGATGACCGACGTGCATCTCTTTGGCGACGTTCGGCGCGGAGTAGTCAACGACGATGGTCTGCGGCTCGACGCGAGCCACGCCCAGGCGCGGATCGGCCAGCGCGGCATCGGCCTGCGCAGCTAGCCAGGCGGCATCGAGGAAGATATTGATGAAACCCGGACCGGCAATCTCTACCTTGCTGGCGATCCCATCCAGCGCCAGATTGGCCACGACTTGCTCGGCGAGCTGTCGCGGAGGCAGGCCCATTTTTTTCGCCGCGGCCATAATGCCATTGGCCTGATAGTCGCCAAACTGGACTTTCGCGGAGGGACGGACCAGGGCCTCGCTGTCGGCCGGCGCACCGGCAGCAACCAGCGCCTGCGTGACTTTATCTGAAATAATTGCCTGAATATTCACGGGATTACCTTAAGCTATTCGCACCGGCCGCGCGCGGCGCCGGCGTCGTGAATGTGAAAACCGAATCATGGCCGCCGGGGCATCTCACCCGGCGGAAAACAGCCGGTCATTATAGGGGAAATCGGCTCCGCCGTCAGCACCCGCCGCACCGGCATTCTCGATGGGGCTGCGCTGGGATGGATGTTACGCGCCGGGCAGGGTAGAGTACCCGCCGCGAAGGGGCTCCGTTGGCCGTGTGCGGCGGCGAGAGGCTCCACTGGGGATGAGAGGAGAAGGGCATGAACGGTTTGGCCGATATTGATGAGCTGCGTGAGCTGGCGGCGGATCTGGTGCGCTTTGAGCAGGCGCTGGCGCAGCTGGCATCGGCGCTGTCGTTGGATTTGGCGCAGTTTACGGCGGATCACATCTCGCTGCGCTGCCACCAGACGGAGACCGCCGACCGCTGGCGGCGGGGCTTTTTGCGCTGTGGGACGCTGCTGGCGGAGAATATCATCAACGGGCGCCCGATCTGCCTGTTTGATCTGGCGCAGCCGCTGCGGGTGGGGCCCTGGCGTATCGACTGCGTGGAGCTCCCCTATCCAGGGGAAAAGCGCTACCCGCATCAGGGATGGCAGCACGTTGAGCTGGTGCTGGCGGGGCCGCCGGAGACGCTGCACCGCCGGGCGCTGGCGCTATTGCCGGATGAGGCCCTTCTGGCGCCGGGGATCCGTCTGACCTTCAGCCATCCGCGCGGCGAGGGAGAGCGGCTGCCGAATCCGACGCTGGCGGTCGGCGATCGGCTGACCACCCTAAAATTTCACCCCTATACCCTGCGCGAGATCGTCGCCAGCGAGCGGCGCTGACGGGCCTCTACAGCCGGGCGACGGCGTCCGCCATGCGGTCCAGCGCGCGATCCAGCAGCGCCCTGCGGCAGGCGAAGTTAAGGCGGATAAAGCGCGGCGCGCCGAAGTCGGCGCCGTCGGAGAGACCCACGCCGGCGCGTTCGAAAAACGCCTGTGGGTTGTCGACGGGAAGCTCGCTGGCGTCGATCCAGGCCAGATAGGTGCCCGCGGCGCTGACCGTGTGCAGCCCCGGTATCGCGTTGATCCGCGCCGTGACGCGATCCCGATTGGCGCGCAGGTAGTCCAGCTGCGCATCCAGCCACGGCTGGCCGTGGCGATAGGCGGCCTCGGCGGCGGCAAAGGCCAAAATATCCACCTGCGGCACGATGCCGGCGCGGGCGTCGATAAAGCGGCGGCGCAGCTCGGCGTTGGGAATGATGGCGATCGAGGCGCCGAGTCCGGCGATATTGAACGTCTTTGACGGCGCCATCAGGGTTACGCTGCGCTGGGCGGCATCGTCGCTCAGGGCGGCGATCGGCGTGTGCCGGGCGCCGGGCTCCAGCAGCAGATCGCAGTGGATCTCATCGGAGCAGATCAGCAGATCGTGGCGCTGGGCAAAGGCCAGCTGGGCCTGCAGCTCCTCACGGTGGTATACCGTACCGCCCGGATTCTGCGGGTTACACAGCATGAGCAGGCGCTCATCGCCGCGGAGGGCCGCCTCGGCCTCGTCCAGCGAGACGACCCAGCGGCCATGGCGCAGCGCCATCGGCATCGGGGTCTGGGCTCGCCCGGCCAGGCGGGCGGACTTCATAAAAGGGGGATAGATCGGATGGGGGGCCAGGGTACTCTGCGCCGGGGTCGTCAGGGCGCGCACCGTCAGGTTGAGGCCGCAGACCAACCCGGGTAAAAAGACCAGCCAGTCGGGCTGTATCGCCCAGCGGTAGCGCTGCGCCATGCGGGCGACGAACAGCTCGATCAGGGCCGGGGGCACCATACCATAGCCAAAGACGCCGTGGGCGACCCGGGCCTGCAGCGCGTCGATCACCGCTGGAGGCGAGCGAAAGTCGCTGTCGGCCACCCAGAGCGGAATTGTGTCCTGCTCCGCATATTTACCCCATTTCTCGCTGTCACTGTGACGGCGGTCGATCACTTCATCGAAATTGAATGTCATCGCGATTATCCTTTAGTAGGCTAACTACGTCCCTGAGACTGAAACCGGTTACCGTCGGAGCGCGGCGCTCTGTCAGTCCGCGCGATTCTGCGGCGCGCATCGCGCCCGCGTCGCCTACAGAGTAGGCGAGATGCGGGGATATTCTCAATATTTGGGCTGTGGATATGAGTATTTTTCACATCCGCACCGTTTTGGCTGTTGATTCGGAGGTTTGAATGCTGACGTTAGAGGTATGCTGCTACTCCTTGGCCTGCGCCGAGATAGCGCAGGCGGCGGGGGCAGACCGCATTGAGCTGTGCGCCAGCCAGCAGGATGGCGGGATCACCCCCAGCTACGGCACGCTGGTGGGGTGCCGGGAGCGGGTGACCGTGCCCGTGCACCCGATTATCCGGCCGCGCAGCGGCGATTTTTGCTACAGCGACAGCGAGTTTGCGCTGATGAAGTGCGATCTGGCGCTGGTGCGCGATCTGGGGTTTCCCGGTGCGGTGATCGGCCTGCTGGATGAAGAGGGGCACATTGATTTGCGCCGCATGCGCGAGCTGATGGCGCTGGCCGGTCCGATGGCGGTGACCTTCCACCGCGCCTTCGATATGTGCGCCAATCCGCTGCTGGCGCTTTCCCAGTTGACCGATCTCGGTATTGCGCGCATTCTGACCTCAGGGCAGCAGCAGACGGCGGAGGCCGGGCTGCCGCTGCTGCGTCAGCTGCAGCAGGCCAGCCGCGGGCCGCTGATCATGGCCGGCGCCGGGGTTCGCCTCTCCAACCTGCATAAATTCAGCGAGATTGGCCTGCAGGAGGTGCATACCTCCGCCGGTCACAGCGTGCCGTCGACGATGCGCTACCGCAAGGCGGGCGTCAGCATGAGCCATGCGGAGAACGACGAGTTTAGCCACTACTGCGTGGACGGCGGTATGGTTGAAGCGATGAAGTCCGCGCTGCAGATGATGGAAAACGTCGGCTGCAGCGCCTGAAGAACCGGTCTCCAGTAGAAGTAAGTACGACCTTGTAGCGGAGGGTTCGCTAAAAAGTACGGCCCCATACCTCGCTGGTTGGGGCCCTTTTTTATGGCGCGGGCGCTCAGGGCTTGCGGGCGATGAAGGCCGCCCGCAGCGGTGCCGGATAGCCTTCGATGGTTTTCCGCGCATCCGCCGGATCCAGGAAGTCGGCCAGGGACTCGCTGGTCATCCAGTCGGTACGCCGCTGCTCCTCGACGCGAGTGGGGCACTGATCCACCAGACGGACGTCGCAGAAGCCGCACTTCTCCAGCCAGCGGATCAGCATGGCGGCAGAGGGAATAAAGTAGACGTTGCGCATCTGGGCGTAGCGCTCACCGGGGATCAGCGCCTGCTGTTCGTCGCCCTCGATCACCAGCGTCTCTAGCAGCAGCTCGCCGCCGCTGACCAGCTGGTTCTTCAGCTGGTACAGATGATCCAGCGGTGAACGGCGGTGATAGAGCACGCCCATAGAGAACACCGTATCAAAGGCCGCCAGCGTCGGTAGCTGCTCGATCCCCAGCGGCAGCAGATGGGCGCGGCGATCGCCGCCGAGCAGCTTACGCACCGCCTCAAACTGACACAGAAACAGCTGCATCGGATCGATGCCGACCGCCAGGTGCGCGCCGGCGCCAACCATACGCCACAGGTGGTAGCCACTGCCGCAGCCGACGTCGAGGATGGTGCGCCCGGCCAGCGGCGACAGGTGCGGCAGAATGCGCTGCCATTTCCAGTCTGAACGCCATTCGGTATCGATGTGAATGCCATACAGATCGAAGGGGCCTTTACGCCAAGGCATCAGCGCGCGCAGCATTTTTTCAATGCCGATGCGCTGCCCCTCGCTCAGCGGGGTCTCCGCCTCGGCGCAGACCCCGTGCAGCAGATCCAGGCGGTGCGGCGTCAGCTCCGGCAGGCGTTCGACCGCATTATTCCAGTCGCGAAAGTAGCCGTGCAGGGAGTCGCGCTGCCAGGCCGCCAGCTGTGCCGGCAGCACCTCCAGCCATTTGCTCAGCGGACCGTGGGCTATTTGGGCATAGAAATTACCAAAGTCGATCATGGCTGAGCCTCCTTGATGGCCAGCAGCGAGCCGAAGTTAAAGCACTGAAACCAGGTCTCGGCGTGGCAGAAACCCGCCTGGCGCAGGCGCTGCTTATGGGTTTCTACGCTGTCTGTCAGCATGACGTTTTCCAGCATGCTGCGCTTTTGGCTGATCTCCAGCTCGCTGTAGCCGTTGGCGCGTTTGAAGTCGTGATGCATATCGAACAACAGTTCGCCGACGGTGGCATCGGCAAAGTTGAATTTTTCTGACAGGACGAGCGCGCCGCCGGGCAGCAGGCCGCGGTAGATGCGATCCAGCAGGGTCTGGCGATCGTCGGGGGCCAGGAACTGCAGCGTGAAGTTCAGCACGACCAGCGAGGCGTTGCTGATCTCGACCTCGCGGATGTCGGCCTCAAGCACCTGCACCGGGGTCGGGCTGCGGAAGGCGTCGATATGACGACGGCAGCGGCTGACCATCGCCGGGGAGTTGTCGATGGCGATGATTTCGCACCCTGCGGCCTGGATGTTACGGCGCATGGAGAGCGTCGCCGCGCCCAGGGAGCAGCCCAGATCGTATACCCGGGTTCCCGGCTGCACGAAGCGCTGCGCCAGCATGCCAATCATGGCGATGATGTTGGAGTAGCCGGGCACCGAGCGCTGGATCATGTCGGGAAACACTTCGGCCACGCGCTCATCGAAGGTCCAGTCGCCCAGCTTGGCGATCGGGGCGGAAAATAGCATATCGCGCCCGGCGCCCAGCGCGGGATTTTTATCGCAGTCAGACATAGCGGATGTAGGGAGTTTCAATAAGGGGCGCATATTCTAGCAGATAATACCCTCCGACGGCTATGCGCCATTTCGTCCAGCGCGCACTCTGTCAGCGCCGCGCCGAGCGCTGTATACTCTGCGCGCAGTCGCATCTGCTAGCATGGAATTTACCTTGATTGCAATAGTGTCGAGTGATACAAAGCTCGACGCGTTGTAAACAAAATAATACGATACGCCACGGAGACCGCAGTTAATTCAGTTGCCATGACGCTATCGCACAGAGGAAGAAATGGGCGATTCGCAGCACACCAGCACTACTCTTGAGAGAGGGCTAAAAAACCGGCACATTCAACTGATCGCCCTGGGCGGCGCAGTGGGCACCGGTCTGTTTCTGGGGATCGGCCCGGCCATTCAGCTGGCCGGACCGGCGGTTTTACTGGGTTATGCCATCGGCGGCGCCATCGCGTTTCTGATCATGCGCCAGCTGGGGGAGATGGTGGTACAGGAGCCGGTTGCCGGTTCGTTTGCCCATTTTGCCCATAAATATTGGGGGCCGTTTGCCGGTTTTGTCTCCGGCTGGAACTATTGGGTCATGTTCGTGCTGGTCGGTATGGCCGAGCTGACCGCGGCCGGTATCTATATGCAGTACTGGTGGCCGGATGTGCCGACCTGGATATGGGCCAGCCTGTTCTTTGTCCTGATCAACGCGCTGAATATGGTGAACGTGCGTCTGTACGGTGAAACCGAGTTCTGGTTCGCCCTGATCAAGGTGGCGGCGATCCTGGGGATGATCGTATTCGGCAGCTGGCTGCTGCTGTCCGGCGATGCGGGGCCTCAGGCCGGGGTCGCGAATCTGTGGGCGCACGGCGGCTTTTTACCGCACGGCTGGGGGGGACTGATCATGGCGATGGCGGTGATTATGTTCTCCTTCGGCGGTCTTGAGCTGATCGGGATCACCGCCGCGGAGGCCAGCGAGCCGGAGAAGAGCATTCCCAAGGCAACCAATCAGGTGGTCTACCGTATCCTGATCTTTTATATCGGCTCCCTGCTGGTGCTGCTGGCCCTGTATCCCTGGTCGCAGATCGGCGCCAGCAGCAGTCCGTTTGTGATGATCTTCCACCACCTGAACAGCAACACGGTGGCGGCGGTATTGAACGTGGTGATCCTGACCGCCGCGCTGTCGGTATACAACAGCTGCGTCTACTCCAATAGCCGTATGCTGTACGGGCTGTCGCTGCAGGGCAATGCGCCGCGCCGCCTGACTCGGGTCAATCGTCGCGGGATCCCGGTGTGGTCGATCGGCCTTTCGGGGCTGACGACCTCGCTGGTGATCCTGATTAACTATCTGATGCCGGGCAAGGCGTTCGAACTACTGATGGCGCTGGTGGTTTCTACGCTGGTGATCAACTGGGTGATGATCTGCATGGCGCACCTGAAGTTCAAGGCGGCGCTGGATCGTCTGGGCGTGACGACGCGATTTCGCGCGCTGTGGTATCCCTATGGTAACTACCTGTGCCTGGCGTTTCTTGGCCTGATCTTGGTGATTATGGTGCTGACGCCGGGGATCCGGGTATCGGTACTGCTGCTGCCGCTGTGGCTGGGCGTGCTGTGGGGCGGGTTCTGCCTGGCGCGGATGCGCCGCGGGAGATCGGCGTAGCGTTACGTTCGGTAAGGCGACCCGCGCGGCGGGCCGCCTATCGGTTTAATCACCGGTCTGCAGCAGCTGTCCCCAGGGCAGATAGTAGAGATTGGCCACCACCATCAGCAGCAGCGACAGATAGGTGGCGCTCATGCCGGAGCGGCGCCACTGCATTTCATGCTGACGCAGGCCCCAGGCGTGCATCAGGCGCCCGAGGATCAGCAGTACACCGCACAGGTGGACCATCCACACCCGTGCGCCGTTCATCTCCATCATCACCAGCAGTATGGCGGCGATAGGGATGTACTCCACGGCGTTGCCGTGAATACGGATGGCGGTCTGCAGCTCATAAAAGCCCCCGTCGCCATAGCTGACGCGGTAAAGCATACGCAGACGAACCACCTGCCAGGAAAACGTCACTAACAACAGTGCGCCGAGCACCACATAGAGCGCGCTTACCATTCTTTTTAGCTCCATTGCCTGAATCATATTGGCCTGTAAATGATAGCCGTAGGCCGGCGGAATGTCCTGCGTAATCTGTTGAGTATTGTCATTTTTTCAGACGATTGCTCCAGCGCTTGTGCGATGTGGGATCAAAATAGGGCCGTCTGCAGCGGCCAGTCCGGGCGCGGCGGTAGCCCGTCGATAGCGGCCTGGGACAGGGCATTCCACAGGAACTGCGCCTGCTGCGGCGCATCGCGGCAGTCCGGCGTATGGATAAACAGGTAGGGGGTAGCCTCCCGGCTCCAGGCCTGCAGGCGCGGCAGCCACGGCTGCAGCCAGCGCAGATTATCCTCGGGGCTGTCCCCGCCGACAAAGCGCACCATCGGTGCGTCGGCGGTTATCAGCGCGTGCGCCGGCAGGTGCGGCTTTTTACGCTGGGCCTCGCGTACGGCGTGGCTGTGGGGCAGGGCGTGGTGTACCGGCCGGCTGTCGAGGAGAACCCGATTGACCGCGCGCTGCCGCAGGCCGCGGTTAAGCTCGCGCTCGGCGTCGCCTTTAGCGAAGAAGGCCGGGTGGCGCACCTCGACGCCGTAGCGATAGCCGCTCGGCAGCGCGTCGAGAAATGCCCATAGGCGCGAGAGATGCTCGGGACCACAGGCGGCCGGCAGCTGTAGCCAAAGTTGCCCCAGCCGCTGATCCAGTGGTTGCAGCGCGCGGTAAAAAGCGCCAATCTGTTGATCGCAGTGCAGGAGCGCCGCCTGATGGCTGATGGCGGACGGAAACTTAAAGCAGAATCGGAACCCGTCATGGGTCATATCGCGCCAGCGGCGTACCAGCGCCGGCGTAGGCAGGGCGTAAAACGTGGTGTTGCCTTCCACGCAGTTAAAGTGGCGGCTATAGTCGGCCAGGTCATGCAGGCCTATCTTTGCCCACGCCGCGTGTTGCCACTGCGGCAGCCCCAGGTAGAACATGGCGTACTCCGTGGTGATGGTTGGTAAAATATAACATAAACATAACAAGTTAGGCAGAGGATGTCAGATGGCGAGAAACAGTGCAAAGTGCGCGCGCGCTCTTATCGCAGCGGGGAATTTCCAGTATAATAGCCCCCTTTTTTCACCAAGCATGTAAATCCGCCCGAGCTATGCCGATCTACGAATACGTTTGTAGCGACTGCAATCATCATCTAGAGAAATTGCAAAAAATGTCCGATGCACCGCTGGTTGATTGCCCGGCGTGCGGTCATCCTGCCCTGAAAAAACAGATTTCAGCCGCTGGTTTCCAGCTAAAGGGGACCGGCTGGTACGCGACCGACTTTAAGCCACGTACCGACAAAACACCGTCTTCAACAGAGCGCTGCGCAGGCAGCTCGTGTCCGGCCGGTTGTCCGGGCGCGGCGTCGGCAAAATAAATTAAGAAAGCCAAAGGATATCGTTATGCGTACTAATTATTGCGGGCAGTTGAATCTGTCCCATGTGGGCCAGGAAGTGACCCTGTGCGGTTGGGTACACCGCCGCCGTGATTTGGGCGGTCTGATCTTTATCGATCTGCGCGACCGCGAAGGGGTGGTTCAGGTGTTCTTCGATCCGGATCATCAGGATGCTTTCCGCCAGGCCTCTGAGCTGCGTAACGAGTTTTGCGTGCAGATCACCGGCACCGTGCGTGCGCGCCCGGAGAGTCAGCGTAACCGGGATATGTCCACCGGGGATATCGAGGTCTTCGGCAACGGTCTGAACATCATCAACCGTGCTGAGCCGCTGCCGCTGGACTTTAACCAGACCAACAGCGAAGAGAACCGTCTCAAGTATCGCTATCTGGATCTGCGTCGCCCGGAGATGGCCGAGCGTCTGAAGACCCGCGCCAAAATTACCGCCTTCGTGCGCCGCTTTATGGACGGACACGGCTTTCTGGATATCGAAACGCCGATGCTGACCAAGGCGACGCCGGAGGGCGCCCGCGATTACCTGGTGCCGAGCCGAGTGCATAAAGGCAAATTTTATGCGCTGCCGCAGTCGCCTCAGCTGTTTAAACAGCTGCTGATGATGTCCGGCTTTGACCGCTACTATCAGATAGTGAAGTGCTTCCGCGACGAAGATCTGCGCGCAGACCGTCAGCCGGAGTTCACCCAGATCGATGTGGAGACCTCTTTCATGAGCGCCGAGCAGGTGCGTGAGATCATGGAAGCGCTGGCCCGCGCGCTGTGGATGGAGATCAAAGGGGTTGATCTGGGCGACTTCCCGGTGATGACCTTTGCGGAGGCGATGCGCCGCTTCGGCTCAGATAAACCGGACCTGCGTAACCCGCTGGAGCTGGTCGACGTGGCCGATCTGGTTAAAAACGTAGACTTTAAGGTCTTCTCCGGCCCGGCTAACGATGCCAAAGGGCGGGTGATCGCGCTGCGCGTACCGGGCGGGGCGACCCTGACCCGTAAGAATATCGATGAGTACGGTCAGTTTGTCGGCATCTATGGCGCCAAAGGGCTCGCCTGGATGAAGGTCAACGATCGCGCCGCCGGTATGGAGGGCGTGCAAAGCCCTATCGCCAAGTTCCTTAATGATGAGGTGCTGGAGGCCATTCTGGCGCGCAGCGGCGCGCAGAGCGGCGATATCATCTTCTTCGGTGCCGACAGCGCCAAGGTAGCGACCGATGCCATGGGCGCGCTGCGTCTGAAGGTGGGTCGCGATCTGCAGCTGACCGACGAGTCACGCTGGGCCCCGCTGTGGGTGGTCGATTTCCCGATGTTCGAAGAGGACGGCGAAGGCGGTCTGGCCGCGATGCACCACCCGTTCACCTCGCCGCGCGATATCAGCCCGGAGGCGCTGAAGGCCAATCCGGTCGGCGCCATCGCCAACGCCTACGATATGGTGATGAATGGCTATGAGGTGGGCGGCGGCTCCGTGCGTATTCACAGCGGCGCCATGCAGTCTGCGGTCTTCGATATTCTGGGGATCAACGAGCAGGAGCAGCGCGAGAAGTTCGGCTTCCTGCTGGATGCGCTGAAGTTCGGCACCCCGCCGCACGCCGGCCTGGCGTTTGGCCTGGATCGTCTGGTGATGCTGCTGACCGGTACGGAGAATATCCGCGACGTGATCGCATTCCCGAAAACCACGGCGGCGGCCTGTCCGCTGACCGACGCCCCGAGCCGCGCCAACCCGGCGTCGCTGCAGGAGTTGTCCATCGCCGTCTGCGCCAAACAGGGCAGCGACGAGTAATGGCCTATAAGCGTCCGGAATCCATCCTGGTGGTGATCTATGCCCGCCAGGGGGGACGGGTGCTGATGTTGCAGCGGCGCGACGATCCCGATTTCTGGCAGTCGGTAACCGGCAGCCTGGAAACGGGAGAGTCGCCGTCGCAGGCCGCGCAGCGTGAAGTAAAGGAAGAAGTGGGTATCGACATCGTCAAGGAGCATTTGACGCTGACGGACTGCCAGCGCTGCGTGGAGTTTGAACTGTTTGCGCACCTGCGCCATCGCTATGCGCCCGGCGTAACGCGTAACCTAGAGCATTGGTTCTGTCTGGCCATCCCCGCGGAGCGGGCGATCCCGCTCAGCGAACATCTGGCCTACCGTTGGCTGGATGCCGCAGGCGCGGCCGGACTGACCAAGTCCTGGAGTAATCGGCAGGCGATCGAACAGTTCGTACCTTGATTACGTGCCTGTACGGGCGGCCATGCTGGCCGCTCGCATTGATTACAGGCGTGCATATTGACTATTTTAGGGCCTTTGCGCCTTTAGCGGAGATTTATATGGCAGGTCATAGTAAGTGGGCCAACACCAAACATCGTAAGGCTGCGCAGGATGCCAAGCGCGGTAAAATCTTTACCAAGATCATTCGCGAGCTGGTGACCGCCGCCAAGCTGGGCGGCGGCGATCCGGACGCAAACCCGCGTCTGCGCGCGGCCGTTGATAAGGCGCTGTCCAACAACATGACCCGCGACACCCTGAACCGCGCCATTGCGCGCGGCGTGGGTGGCGATGACGACGGCAACATGGAAACCATCATCTATGAAGGCTACGGCCCGGGCGGTACCGCGGTGATGGTGGAGTGCCTGAGCGACAACCGTAACCGTACGGTATCTGAAGTGCGTCACGCCTTTACCAAGTGCGGCGGCAACCTGGGTACCGATGGCTCCGTGGCCTATCTGTTCACCAAGAAAGGGGTGATCTCCTATGCGCCGGGTCTGGATGAAGATGCGGTGATGGATGCAGCGCTGGAAGCCGGCGCCGATGACGTGGTGACCTATGACGACGGCGCCATCGATGTATACACCCCGTGGGAAACCTTCGGCCAGGTGAAGGATGCGCTGGATGCCGCCGGTCTGGTCGCCGAGTCGGCAGAGGTCTCCATGATCCCGTCGACCCAGGCCGACATGGATGCGGATACCGCGCCGAAGCTGCTGCGCCTGATCGATATGCTGGAAGACTGCGATGACGTGCAGGAAGTGTATCACAACGGTGAAATCTCCGATGAGGTTGCGGCTACTCTGGAATGAGTATCATCCTCGGGATTGACCCCGGCTCGCGGATCACCGGCTACGGCGTGATCCGCCAGCAGGGACGGCAGCTCGAGTATATCGGCAGCGGCTGCATTCGCACTGGCGTCGACGATCTGCCTACCCGTCTTAAGCTGGTGTACGCCGGCGTCAGTGAAATCATCACGCAGTTCAATCCCGACTGCTTCGCCATTGAGCAGGTTTTTATGGCCAAGAACGCCGATTCGGCGCTGAAGCTGGGGCAGGCGCGCGGCGCCGCCATCGTGGCGGCGGTGAACCGTGACCTGCCGGTATTTGAATACGCGGCGCGGCAGATCAAGCAGACGGTGGTGGGCAACGGCGGGGCGGAAAAGGCTCAGGTGCAGCATATGGTTCGCTCGCTGCTGAAGCTGCCGGCGAACCCACAGGCGGATGCCGCCGATGCGCTGGCCGTGGCGATCACCCACTGCCACGTCAGCCAGAACGCGCTGCGCATCAGCAGCGGCCGGCTGAATCTGGCGCGGGGACGTTTGCGCTGAGCGCACCGCGCGGCAATGTGCGCCGTGTGGAGAGGGCGGGAGATACCCGACGCTTTATTACAGGCTGGATATTCATCCAGCCTTTTTTATGGTATAAGCGGAGGGATTATTTGACTGAGACAGAGAGGGTGTGCGCGTGATTGGTCGCCTCAGAGGAACTATTCTGGAAAAGCAGCCGCCGCAGGTGGTGCTGGAAACCCACGGCGTCGGCTATGAGGTGCAGATGCCGATGACCTGCTTTTATGAGCTGCCGCAGGTTGGCAGTGAAGCGGTGATCTTTACCCACTTCGTGGTACGCGAAGACGCCCAGCTGCTGTACGGGTTCAACAATAAGCAGGAGCGCGCGCTGTTCCGCGAACTGATCAAGGTCAACGGCGTCGGGCCCAAGCTGGCGCTGGCGATCCTGTCCGGGATGTCGGCGCAGCAGTTTGTCGCGGCGGTTGAGCGTGAAGAGGTCGCGGCGCTGGTCAAGCTGCCGGGCGTGGGCAAGAAAACCGCCGAGCGGCTGGTGGTCGAGATGAAGGACCGCTTCAAGGGGCTGAGCGGCGATCTGTTTACCCCGACGGATGACCTGCCGCCGAGCACCCAACCGCAGGCCCAGGCGGATGCCGAGGGCGAGGCGGTTGCCGCGCTGATCGCGCTGGGCTACAAGCCACAGGAGGCCAGCCGCCTGGTGAACCGGGTGACGGTGGCCGGCGCTGACAGTGAAACCCTGATCCGCGACGCGCTGCGCGCGGCGCTGTAATAACCCTGGAGAGCACGGGATGATAGAAGCCGATCGTCTGATTGCCGCTGGCGCCCAGAGCGAAGAGGAGTTCCTCGATCGCGCCATTCGACCGAAGACCCTGGCCGACTACGTTGGTCAGCCGCAGGTGCGCGGGCAGATGGAGATTTTCATCAAGGCGGCCAAGCTGCGCGGCGATGCGCTGGATCACCTGTTGATTTTCGGGCCGCCGGGGCTGGGAAAAACCACGCTGGCTAACATCGTCGCCAATGAGATGGGCGTTAATCTGCGCACCACCTCGGGGCCCGTGCTGGAGAAAGCGGGCGATCTGGCGGCCATGCTGACCAATCTGGAGCCGCACGATGTCCTGTTCATCGATGAGATCCATCGCCTGTCGCCGGTGGTGGAAGAGGTGCTCTATCCGGCAATGGAAGACTACCAGCTGGATATTATGATCGGCGAGGGGCCGGCGGCGCGCTCGATCAAGATCGATCTGCCGCCCTTTACGCTGGTCGGCGCGACCACGCGCGCCGGATCGCTCACCTCGCCGCTGCGCGACCGCTTTGGCATCGTGCAGCGCCTGGAGTTTTATCAGGTGGCCGATCTGCAGCATATCGTCGGGCGTAGCGCGCAGTGTCTGGGGCTGACGCTGACGGAGGAGGGGGCGCTGGAGGTGGCGCGCCGCTCGCGCGGTACGCCGCGTATCGCCAACCGTCTACTGCGTCGGGTGCGCGACTTTGCCGAGGTGTGCGCCGATGGACATATTGACGGTAAGGTCGCGGCGCAGGCGCTGAATATGCTGGATGTGGATGCGGCGGGCTTTGACTATATGGATCGCAAGCTGCTGTTGGCGGTGATCGATAAGTTTATGGGCGGGCCGGTCGGGCTGGATAACCTGGCGGCGGCGATCGGCGAGGAGCGCGAGACTATTGAGGACGTGCTGGAGCCGTATCTGATCCAGCAGGGGTTCATACAGCGTACCCCGCGCGGGCGCATCGCGACCGCCCATGCCTACCAGCACTTCGGTATCGATCGCGCAGAATAAGCGCGGTTATAAAAAATCCCGTTACCCGCGACGCGGGAACGGGATTTTTTTGTGCCGACGCCAGGCTCAGGCGCTCTGGCGACGCCCAAGGCTGAGGATAAACAGCAGGGCGGCGCACAGCACCACCGACGGTCCCGCCGGGGTATCATACCAGGCGGAGAACGCCAGACCGCCGCTGATGGCCAACAGGCCGGCCAGCACGGCACCGGCCGCCATTTGCTCCGGGGTGCGGGCAAAGCGACGGGCGGTCGCCGCCGGAATGATCAGCAGCGAGGTGATGATCAGCGCGCCGACAAACTTCATCGCCAGGCCGATGGTCAGGGCGGTGGTCAGCATCAGCAGCAGCTTCACTCGCCCCAGGGCGACACCGTCAACGTGGGCAAGCTCCGGGCTGATGGTCATCGACAGCAGGGCGCGCCATTGCCACAGCAGCAGCGCCAGCACCAGCGCGACGCCAAGCGCTATCATCACGACATCCTGGTAGGTTACCGCCAGCAGATCGCCGAACAGGTAGGCCATCAGATCGACGCGGACGTTGGACATCAGCGCCACCACGACCAGCCCCAGCGAAAGCGCGCTGTGCGCCATGATGCCCAGCAGGGTGTCAATGCCCAGCTGGGGGCGGCGCTCCAGCCAGACCAGCATACAGGCCAGCAGCAGCGTGACGGCGATCACCGCATAGAACGGGTTTACATCCAGTAATAGGCCGAAGGCAACGCCGAGCAGCGAGGCGTGGGCGAGGGTATCGCCAAAGTAGGACATGCGTCGCCATACCACGAACGATCCCAAGGGGCCCGCCGCCAGCGCCAGCAGCGCGCCGGCTAGCCAGCCGGGCAGCAACAGTTCAATCATCGGCCTCTCCGCTGCGTGTCTTGAGAATAATTTTACCGCACAGATCGTGGCGGTGGTTGTGGTGGTGGCGATAGACCGCCAGCTGCTGGGCGCCGTGAGCGCCGAACATGGCGATAAACTGCGGGTGGCTGGCGACCGCCTCAGGGGTGCCGGAGCAGCAGATATGCTGGTTCAGGCACAGGACGTCATCGGTTTTCGCCATCACCAGATGCAGATCGTGCGACACCATCAGCACCGCGCAGTTAAGCTCATGGCGCAGGCGGTCGATCAGATCATACAGCGCCAGCTGACCGTTGACGTCTACCCCGGCGGTCGGCTCATCCAGCACCAGCAGATCCGGGGTGTTGAGCAGGGCCCGCGCCAGCAGTACACGCTGATTTTCGCCGCCGGAGAGCTTCTGCATCGGCTGCTTGAGCAGGTGCCCGGCCTGCACTCGCTGCAGCGCCGGCAGCACGTCCTGGCGCTTTACGCCGGGGCGCAGACGCATGAAACGCTCGACCGTCAGCGGCAGGGTGGCGTCCAGATACAGCTTCTGGGGAACATAGCCAATCGTCAGCCCCGAGCGGGTGGTGCGTTCGCCACGCGTGGGCGTGACCAGCCCCAGAACGACGCGCACCAGGGTGGATTTACCGGCGCCGTTGGGGCCCAGTAGGGTCAGGATTCGCCCGCGCCGCAGCGTGAGGGAGACGTTGTCCAGTACATCGCGGCTCCCGAAGCGCACGGCGACGTGCTGCAGGGTGATCAACGGTAGATTATCTTGCTGTGACATGGTTACGGCATATTGCACTATGAGTGGAATGTTATAATATAACGTTTCATCAAACGTTACGCAGGGAATTTTGTCATGATACCGCAAAAAAATATAATTAAACGCACGCTTATTGCTTCCGCGCTGTCGCTGTGTGCGCTGGCGGGCAGCGCGCAGGCTGACGTGGTGACTTCGGTTCGACCGCTGGGTTTCATCGCGGCGGCGATTGCCGACGGCGTGATGCCGACGCAGGTTCTGCTGCCTGACGGCGCTTCGCCCCACGATTATGCGCTGCGTCCCTCGGATATCAAACGATTGCGTGACGCTGACCTGGTGGTATGGATAGGTCCGGAAATGGAGAGTTTTCTTGAAAAACCGACTCAACAGCTAGAAAATAACAAAAATCTTATTCTCAGCACCCTGCCGGGCGTGCGTAGTCAACTCATTGCGGGGGATGATGATGATGATCACGATCATCATACTTCGCAGCGCGAAAATCATGCGGAAAATTCCGATTCTTCCGGGTCACATATTGTTACAAATGGCGCCGGCGCTGGCTTGGAGAGCGATCACGATCACGATCACGGTCAATATAATATGCATATTTGGCTCTCTCCGGCGATAGCGAAACAGGTGGCGATTGCGATTCATGACCGATTAGTGCAACGAAGCCCACAAAATAAAGACAAACTGGATGTCAACCTACGTAAATTCGAGCAACAACTTGAGCAGACAGAAAAGAAAGTTGGTATCATGCTGCGGCCTGTGCAGGATAAAGGGTATTTTGTCTTTCACGATGCCTATGGTTACTTCGAGAAAACCTTTGGCCTGACTCCGTTGGGGCATTTCACGGTCAATCCCGAGATACAGCCTGGCGCACGGCGCTTACACCAAATTCGAACACAGCTGGTTGAGCAAAAAGCGGTTTGCGTTTTTGCTGAGCCACAGTTCAGGCCAGCCGTTATCTCGGCGATTGCGCAGGGGACCCCTGTTCGGCAGGGTACGCTAGATCCCCTGGGAAGCGCGATCCCACTGAGTGCGGACAGCTATATGGTCTTTTTGACCACGCTGGCGCACCAGTATTCAAGCTGCCTGAAGGGAGATTAAGAGGAAAATCCGAGTGCAGCAGATAGCGCGTTCTATCGCTCAGGCATACAGTAACTTGCCCCGCCCCCACCGGGTGATGCTGGGATCCCTGAGCGTTGTCACCCTGGCTGTCGCCATCTGGCAGCCTTTTGTCTACCACCCTCGCGCGGTGGAGGTCGACACCTCGAAAAGCGTTTTGCTGGAGACGCCGCCGCTCAGCGCGCTGGCGCCTGAGGCCAGCGAGCCCCTCGATCAGCCTGCGCCGGAAGACGAGGTGCCCAAGGATGAGATCGACGACGGCAGCGATGATGCCAGCAGCCACGACTACGTGGTCTCCAGCGGCGATACCCTGGGCAGCATCCTGACCCAGTATGGCGTCGATATGTCCAATGTCTCGGCGCTGGCCAAGCAGTACCCCGCGCTGCGGAACCTGAACGTCGGGCAGACCCTGACCTGGCAGGTTAACGATGCCGGTACGCTGCAGAAGCTGACCTGGGAGGTCTCTCGTCGCGAGAGCCGGGTATATGAGCTGGGCAGCAACGGGTATAAAGAGACGGTAGAAAACCAGCAGGGCGAGTGGAAAAACCGGGTGATCACCGGTACGCTCAACGGCAGCTTTGTGGCCAGTGCTCAGGCGGCGGGGCTGAACCGTAGTGAGATTAATACGGTTATCAAGGCGCTGCAGTGGCAGATGGATTTCCGCAAGCTGCAGAAGGGCGATCGTTTCTCGGTGCTGCTGTCGCGTGAGATGCTGGACGGCAAGAGCGCGCAGAGCCAGATCTTAGGGGTGCGCCTGCGCAGCGGCGATAAAGACTATTATGCTATTCGCGCCGAAGACGGTAAGTATTATGACCGTCAGGGCGCTGGGCTGGCCAAAGGCTTCATGCGCTACCCGACCAGCAAACATTTCCGCGTCAGCTCCAACTTTAATCCACATCGCCTGAACCCGGTGACGGGTCGCGTTGCGCCCCATAAAGGGGTCGACTTCGCCATGCCGGTCGGCACGCCGGTGCTGGCGGTCGGAGACGGCGAGGTGGTGATCGCCAAGCGCAGCGGCGCCGCGGGGAACTACGTGGTGATCCGCCACGGTCGTCAGTACACGACCCGCTTTATGCACCTGAAGACGATCCTGGTGAAGCCGGGTCAGAAAGTGAAGCGCGGCGATCGCGTTGCGCTCTCCGGTAACACCGGTCGTTCGACCGGGCCGCATCTGCACTATGAGTTTTGGGTGAATAACCAGGCGGTCAACCCGCTGACGGTGAAGCTGCCGCGCTCCGACGCCCTGACCGGCAAAGAACGCAGCGGGTTCCTCGCCCAGATGCGTGATGTCGTGCCTCAGCTGCAGCTGGACTGAGCCTCGACGCAGGATAGCGCGTCACCGTAAGCCCGCCTCGGCGGGCTTTTTACATGTGCCGCTCGTCGTCGCCCAGGGTTTCACCGGTCGTCCCGTTCGGGGCGGGGGCAGTTTTTTTTTGTCTGCCAAATGGCTACAATTTCCAGCCATCCCACGCGTCATTCGCATGGGGATCATAAAAGAGTCCACTGATGCAACAAGAGACCAAATCAAACGCTGAGTTTATTCCGCGCTTTCGCGCCGCTTTCCTCTCGCCCCGTTATTGGGGCGTCTGGCTGGGGATCGCGCTGATGGCGGCGATGGCCTTCCTGCCGCTGCGCCTGCGCGATCGAATGATCGGCGCCGTAGGCCGCCTGGCCGGCCGCCTGGCCAGCGGCGCGCGCCGCCGCGCGCGCATCAATCTGATGCTCTGCTTTCCGCAGATGGATGCGCATCGGCGTGAGGAGATTATCGATACGATGTTCGCCCGCGCGGGGCAGTCCATGTTCCTGATGGCTGAGCTGACCCTGCGCGGTCCGCGGCGTCTGCTGCGTCATACCCACTGGCACGGCGGCGAGATCATTGAGCAGGCGCGCCAGCAGGGGGAGAACGTGATTTTCTTGGTGCCCCATGGCTGGGCCGTCGATATTCCCGCCATGCTGTTGGCCGCCGGTGGGCAGCCGATGGCCGCTATGTTCCATAATCAGAAGAACCCGCTGGTTGACTATCTGTGGAACCGTGCGCGCCGCCGTTTTGGCGGGCGCCTGCACGCGCGTAACGATGGCATCAAACCGTTTATCAGCTCGGTGCGTAAAGGCTACTGGGGATATTATCTACCCGATCAGGATCACGGCGCAGAGCACAGCGAGTTTGTGGACTTTTTCGCCACCTATAAGGCCACATTACCTGCCATCGGGCGGCTGATGAAGCTGTGCCGGGCGCGCATCATTCCGCTGTTTCCGGTGTATGATGGCGATCAGGGGCGGCTGGACATCTATCTTCGCCCGCCGATGGATGACATCGCAGGACAGGATGACGCCTATATTGCCTGGCGGATGAATCAGGAGGTGGAGCTGCTGATGGGGGAACACCCGGAGCAGTACACCTGGATCCTGAAGCTGTTGAAGACGCGCAGGCCGGGGGAGATAGAGCCCTATTGCCGCCAGGATTTATGATGCGGTGCGGCCTGCTCCGCTGAGCACAGGCCGCGGAATTGAAGGGAATAACATGAGTCTTGGCGTTCTTGCGCTGCTCTGCGTGTGCGGGGCGGCGACCAGTTTGCTTTCCGCGCTGTTTGGACTGGGGGGCGGTATCGTCCTGGTGCCGGTGCTGCACGTCTTGTTTCCCCACTGTGAGGTGCAGCTGCTGGCGGCCACGTCCCTCAGCGTGGTAATGCTGACGGCGTTTATCAACGTGCTGGCGTTTTGGCGTCAGCAGGCCCGCCCCGATACCCGTCTGCTGATCTGGTGGGCACTGGGCGTCAGCGCCGGTATGCAGCTGGGGGTACACATCAGTTTCCTGCTGCCGGGGAAAGCGATTCTGCTGATCTTTGCCGCCATTCTGCTGCTGATGGCGCTGCGTAACCTGCGCCGCCCGCGCCAGGTCGCCGCGACGGCGATGTCGCCCCGCTGTACGCGCAACCGCGGACTGGGGCTCTGCTTCGCGGGGGGAACCGTGGCCGGGATCACCGGGCTGGGCGGCGGCTCGGTGCTGGCGCCGCTCCTCTCCCTGCTACCCGCCATACCGCGGCGGCAGGTGGCGGTCTACTGTAACTGGCTGCTGCTGTTGGGCAGCGCGGTGACGGTGACGACCTACCTGCTGCGCACCCCGCCGACGGGGGCCGTCTTGCCCGGCGACTGGCAGTTTGGCTATGTCAATCTGAGCGTGGTGCTGCCGGTGTTTAGCTGTGCGCTGCTGACGCAGCCGTTGGCGATGCGCCTGCGCCGTCAGATGAGCGAGGCGCGGCAGCGTCAGGCGTTTTCGGCGGTGCTATCGGGTATGGCGCTGTTTATTGTGCTGACACTGTAGGGCGCCGCGCGGCGAAGTCAGGATGAAAAACGGGGGCGCTAGGCGCCCCCGCTGCGTACGACGTAGCCGATTACTCTACGCGCAGGGTACGGCAGGTGTTGGTGCTGCCGATGGTGTCCATCTGATCGCCCTGTGTGACGATCACCAGATCGCCGGAGACCAGGAAGCCTTTATCCCGCAGCAGATTCGCCGCCGCCTGGGCCGCGGCCACGCCGTCGGTGTGGCTGTCAAAGTGCACCGGCGTGACGCCGCGGTACAGGGCCGTCAGGTTCAGGGTGCGCTCATGGCGGGACATGGCGAAGATCGGCAGGCCAGAGCTGATCCGGGACATCATCAGCGCGGTGCGTCCGGACTCCGTCATCGCAATGATGGCCGTTACCCCCTTGAGGTGGTTGGCGGCGTACATGGCGGACATGGCGACCGCTTCTTCCGTATTGTCGAACTGGGCATCAAGGCGGTGCTTGGAGATATTGATGCTGGGGATCTTCTCGGCGCCCAGGCAGACGCGCGCCATGGCGGCCACGGTTTCGGCCGGGTACTGGCCCGCGGCGGTCTCGGCAGACAGCATCACGGCATCGGTACCGTCCAGTACGGCGTTGGCCACGTCCATGACCTCCGCACGGGTCGGCATCGGGTTGGTGATCATGGACTCCATCATCTGGGTCGCGGTGATCACGACGCGGTTCAGCTTGCGGGCGCGGCGGATCAGCTTTTTCTGGATCCCGACCAGCTCCGGATCGCCGATTTCAACCCCCAGATCGCCGCGGGCGACCATCACGACGTCGGCGGCCAGGATCACATCATCCATCGCTTCGTCGCTGGCAACGGCCTCGGCACGCTCGACCTTAGCGACGATCTTGGCTTCGCAGCCGGCATCGCGCGCCAGACGACGGGCATAGTTGAGATCTTCCCCGCAGCGCGGGAAGGAGACGGCCAGATAGTCGACACCGATCTTGGCGGCGGTCAGGATATCGGCCTTGTCCTTTTCCGTCAGGGCATCGGCAGAGAGCCCGCCGCCCAGCTTGTTGATCCCTTTATTGTTGGACAGCGGGCCGCCGACGGTGACCTCGGTGAACACCTTATCTTCCTGTACGGAGAGCACCTTCAGCTGAACACGGCCATCGTCGAGCAGCAGAATATCGCCCGGCACCACATCTTCCGGCAGCCGCTTATAGTCGATGCCCACTTTCTCTTTATCGCCTTCGCCCTTGTCCAGCGTGGCATCCAGCAGGAATTTATCCCCAACGTTGAGGAAAACTTTACCTTCCTTAAAGGTGGATACCCGGATTTTAGGACCCTGCAGGTCCCCGAGAATGGCGACATGACGACCGAGTTTGGCGGCGATTTCACGGACTTTGTTGGCGCGCAGCTGGTGATCTTCCGGCGTGCCGTGTGAAAAGTTAAGACGCATCACGTTGGCGCCGGCGGAGATAATCTTTTCCAGATTATTGTCGCGATCGGTAGCCGGGCCAAGCGTGGTAACGATTTTGGTTCTTCTGAGCCGTCTGGACATGCATAACTCCATTGACATGTGAAGCATTGGTATTGCCAATACAACGGTGGGTAAATGCACCGGCCCAAGGCCGCCGCGGTTACCCGGATAGCCCCACTGGCAGCGGCGCCGGTGGGAGGGACGCCGGTTGGCTAAACTGCAGGCGACCGGCGTGTATTATTCAGTCTGTTGGCGAGGAAGCCGCCCCCGTCACTCAAAATGTGCGGGCAGGGCGAGACCTTTATCAAAGCGCGATTCCTTCAAGGCTTCCTTGACCCGCTTCAAGTTATCTCGGAATTTCGCTCCGCGGCGTAGGGTAAAGCCGGTTGCCAGCGCATCCACCAGGGTCAGCTGCGCCAGGCGTGAGACCATGGGCATATAAACATCGGTATCCTCCGGCACATCCAGCAGCAGGGCCAGAGAGGCCTCCAGAGCCAGCGGCGTGTCGCGCGAGGTGATGGCGATTACCGTCGCATCGTTCTCCCGCGCCAGGTGCGCCATTTCCACCAGGCTTTTGGTGCGCCCGGTGTGGGAGATCAGCACCACCACGTCGCCCTCATTGGAGTTCATGCAGCTCATGCGCTGCATGACGATGTCGTCAAAGTAGACCACCGGAATGTTGAAACGGAAAAATTTGTTCATGGCGTCATGAGCCACGGCGGCGGAGGCGCCCAGGCCGAAGAAAGAAATTTTCTTCGCCTGGGTCAGCAGATCGACCGCGCGGTTGATGGTGGCCATGTCCAGATGGTTTTTGGCCATCTCCAGACCCGCCATCGCCGATTCGAAGATCTTGCTGGTATAGGCGTCGACGCTGTCGCTCTCTTCAACGTTGCGGTTAACGTAGGGGGTGCCGTTGGCAAGGCTCTGTGCCAGATGCAGTTTAAAATCTGGAAACCCTTTAGTTTCCAGCCGACGGCAGAAACGGTTTACCGTAGGTTCGCTGACGTCGGCCATCTTGGCCAGGGTGGCGATACTGGAGTGGATGGCGGTCTGCGGTGCCGCGAGGATCACCTCGGCGACTTTGCGTTCGGATTTACTCAGCTGATCCAGATTCGCCTGGATTTTTTCCAGCGTATTCATAGGAGAGGGCCACTCATGGGGTTGGGCGATTTCATATAGAGGAGAAATCTATGAACGTTTGTTGAAAATATACAACGACAGATAACGGCTTGGCAGCCCATCAGAGGCGTATTGTCGGCTTTTTTTGTAATGTATGAGCTGTGTCTAACTTTCGGCATGGTAATTTTTCTACAAATTTGGTAGAAAATTACACGAAGAGACGGTCGCACGGTGCGATGGCACGCTAGCGCTACGCCTTTACGCACTAACTGTGTATGAAAGCGCAACGAAAAAGTCGTTTTTCTCGCTACAATCAGGATCATCAGAACGATTCTGTAAAAAAATTACAAGTAACCTGCACGAGGAGAGAGATATGGCGGTAACGTCAACGGCACAGGCTTGCGACCTGATTATTTTTGGCGCCAAGGGCGATTTGGCTCGGCGCAAACTGCTGCCTTCCCTGTATCAGTTGGAAAAGGCCGGCCACATTCACCCCGAGACGCGCATTATCGGCGTCGGCCGCGCCGAGTGGGATGCCGCGGCCTACCGTAAGGTGGTTCATGAGGCGCTGGATACCTTTTTGAAAGAGCCGCTGGACGATGCGCTGTGGCAGCGTCTGAGCGACCGCCTCGACTTTTGTAACTTGGACGTCAACGATACCGAGCAATTTCAGCGTCTGGCGGAGAGGGTGACACCGCAGCAGCGGGTGACCATTAACTATTTTGCCATGCCGCCGAGCACCTTTGGCGCGATTTGCCAGGGGCTGGGGCATGCGGGGATGAACCTTCAGCCCAGCCGTATCGTCATGGAGAAGCCGCTGGGAACCGATCTGGCCTCATCGCGGGCGATCAACGATCAGGTGGCGCGCTATTTTGATGAGGACCAGGTGTACCGCATCGACCACTACCTGGGGAAGGAGACGGTGCTGAACCTGCTGGCGCTGCGCTTTGCCAACGCGCTGTTTGCCAACAACTGGGACAACAGCATGATCGACCACGTGCAGATCACCGTGGCGGAAGAGGTCGGCATTGAAGGGCGCTGGGGATACTTTGATCAGGCCGGGCAGATGCGCGACATGGTGCAGAACCATCTGCTGCAGATCCTGACCATGATCGCCATGGATCCGCCGGCGGATCTCTCCACCGACCGTATTCGTGATGAAAAGGTCAAGGTGCTGCGCTCCCTGCGTCGTATCAACCATAGCAACGTGCGTGAGACGACGGTGCGCGGTCAGTACACCGCCGGCTTCGTGCAGGGGAAAAAGGTACCGGGATACCTGGAAGAAGAGGGCGCGAACAAGTGCAGCAATACGGAAACCTTTATCGCCATTCGCGTCGATATCGACAACTGGCGCTGGGCAGGGGTGCCGTTTTATCTGCGCACCGGTAAGCGCCTGCCGAGCAAGTGCTCTGAGGTGGTTATCTATTTCAAAAATCCGCCGCTGAACCTGTTCAGCGACTCCTATCAGGCGCTGCCGCAGAATAAGCTGACCATTCGCCTGCAGCCGGACGAAGGGGTGCAGATCGATATCCTGAATAAGGTGCCGGGGCTGGAGCATAAACACCGACTGCAGACCACCAAGCTGGATCTGAGCTTCTCCGATACCTTCCACCAGGAGCATTTGGCGGATGCCTATGAACGCCTGCTGCTGGAGGCGATGCGCGGTATTCAGGCGCTGTTTGTCCGCCGCGATGAGGTGGAAGAGGCCTGGAAGTGGGTCGACTCCATCATGATGGCCTGGGCCGACGACAACGACGCGCCGAAGCCTTATCAGGCGGGCACCTGGGGGCCGGTGTCATCGGTGGCGCTGATCACCCGTGACGGTCGTTGCTGGAACGAATTCTGAGCGGACTGCGCGGGGCGTAGGTCGCCCCGCGTAGCGCGAGAGGAGCAGAGATAAATGGCACACTTTATCGAATTTGGCAGCGCGGACGCGCTGAACACGCAGCTGGCACAGGCTATCGCCGAGCGTTTGCGCCAGGGGATCGCCGCCCGCGGGCAGGCTAGCCTGGTGGTATCCGGTGGACGCACTCCGCTGGGCCTGTTTGCGGTGCTGCGTGAGCAGACGCTCGATTGGTCACGGGTCTGGGTGACCCTGGCGGACGAACGCTGGGTCGGGGCCGACGATGAGGCCAGCAACGAGACGCTGGTACGGGCGAACCTGTTACAGGGGCCGGCGGCGGCGGCGCACTTTATTGGCCTGAAGAATGACGCGGCGACCCCTTTTGACGGCGCAAAAGCCGCAGAGGCGGCGCTGGCGGCAATGGCGCGTCCCTTTGACGCGCTGATCCTGGGTATGGGGGACGACGGCCATACCGCATCACTTTTCCCCGGGGCAGAGAATCTGTTCCCGGCTCTCGCGATGGACTCCGGACGCGTGTGTATGGGGATGACCCCGCTCACGGCGCCGCTCGATCGCATCACCCTCACACTCCCGGCCCTGCTGGACAGCCGTCATATTTACCTGCATCTGGTGGGCAACGCCAAACGCAGGGTGTATGAGCAGGCCGCCGGCGGAGCGGAGGTGAATGAGATGCCGATCCGCGCCGTGCTCCAGCAGAGCATGACGCCGGTCGACGTCTACTGGACGGCATGAGGCTGTAATGAATCCAATCGTAGAACGTGTTACCCAACGCATTATTGAACGCTCTCGCGCTACCCGCGCGGCGTATCTGGCCAAGATTGAGCGAGCGCGCAGCACACGCGTGCAGCGCGCCCAGCTGGCGTGTGGCAACCTGGCGCACGGCTTTGCCGCCTGTACTCAGCAGGATAAGGCATCGCTGAAGAGCATGACCAAAAGTGATATCGCGATTATCACCTCGTATAACGATATGCTGTCCGCCCACCAGCCCTATGAGAGCTATCCGGAGCAGATTAAGCAGGCGCTGCATCAGGTGGGGGCTGTCGGTCAGGTAGCCGGCGGCGTGCCGGCGATGTGTGACGGGGTGACTCAGGGTCAGGACGGCATGGAGCTGTCGCTGATGAGTCGCGAAGTGATAGCCATGTCCGCCGCGGTCGGGCTGTCGCATAACATGTTCGACGGCGCGCTGTACCTGGGCGTCTGTGACAAGATCGTGCCGGGGTTGTTCATGGCGGCGATGTCCTTTGGCCATCTGCCGACCCTGTTCGTACCGGCCGGGCCGATGGCCAGCGGTCTGCCGAACAAGGAGAAGGTGCGCATCCGTCAGCTGTTTGCTGAGGGTAAGGTCGGGCGCGATGCCCTGCTGGAGTCAGAGGCTGCCTCCTACCATGCGCCGGGCACCTGTACATTCTATGGCACGGCCAACTCCAACCAGATGGTGATGGAGGTGATGGGGATGCACCTGCCTGGAGCCTCCTTCGTTCAGCCGGACTGTGCGCTGCGCCATGCGCTGACCGACGCGGCGGCGCGTCAGGTGACGCGAATGACGGAGAGCAGCGGCAGCTATCTGCCGGTCGGGCGGATGGTGGATGAAAAGGTCGTGGTAAACGGCATTGTCGCCCTGCTGGCGACCGGCGGCTCGACCAACCTCACCATGCACCTGGTGGCGATGGCGCGCGCCGCGGGCATCCTGATCAACTGGGATGACTTCTCTGAGCTGTCAGAGGCGGTGCCGCTGCTGTGCCGTATTTACCCCAACGGTCCGGCGGATATCAACCACTTCCAGGCGGCCGGCGGCGTGGCGCTGCTGGTGCGCGAACTGCTGAAGGGCGGGCTGCTGCATGACGACGTTGACACCGTGGCGGGTCACGGCCTGCGCCGTTACACCCAGGAGCCGTTCCTGGAGAACGGGCAGCTGGTTTACCGCGAAGGCGCCGAGCGCTCCTACGATACGGCGGTGATCGCCAGCGTTGAGGCGCCGTTCGCCCACCACGGGGGGACTAAAGTGCTGTCCGGTAACCTGGGGCGCGCGGTGATGAAGACCTCGGCGGTACCGGAAGAGAACCAGATTATTGAGGCGCCGGCGGTGGTGTTTAACAGTCAGCATGACGTGCTGCCGGCCTTTGAAGCGGGTGCGCTGGATCGCGACTGCGTGGTGGTCGTGCGCTATCAGGGGCCGCGGGCCATCGGGATGCCGGAGCTGCACAAGCTGATGCCGCCGCTGGGGGTGCTGATGGATCGCGGGCTGAAGGTGGCGCTGGTGACGGATGGCCGTCTGTCCGGCGCCTCGGGTAAAGTGCCGTCGGCGATTCACGTGACGCCGGAGGCCTGCGCCGGTGGTCTGTTGGCCAAGGTGCGCAACGGCGACATGATCCGGGTCGATGGACGCAGCGGCGAGCTGACCCTGCTGGTGGATGAGGCGGAGCTGGCGACGCGCGATGCATTCCAGCCGGATCTCTCCGCGCTGCACGACGGCTGTGGCCGCGAGCTGTTCAACGCGCTGCGTGAACAGCTGTCCGGCGCCGAAGAGGGCGCCAGCTGCATCCCGTTTTACCGTTCCTAATACGCGAGGCGGCGTAGGCCGCCTCAATAGCTGTGATCGATCCCGGGCGCAGGCCCAGGCGTCAGACCGGCAGGGAATGCCGGTGCTCGGGGTCACTTATTAATCCGCCGTAAGGCATCTGGAGAGAAGCGACAATGAACAACTGGAAAGTGAGTGCGGAATCCATTCTGACAACAGGCCCGGTCGTACCGGTTATCGTTATCAATACGCTGGAGCAGGCCGTGCCTTTGGCCAAGGCGCTGGTTGCCGGTGGGGTTCGGGTACTGGAAGTGACCCTGCGTACCGACTGTGCGCTGGAGGCTATCCGCCTGATTGCCCAGGAGGTGCCAGAGGCTATCGTCGGCGCCGGTACCGTGACCAATGCGGAGCAGCTGCGCCAGGTGACCGAGGCCGGCGCCCAGTTCGCCATCAGCCCGGGGCTGACCGAGGGTCTGCTGCAGGCCGCGGTGGCCGGCAGCATCCCGCTGATCCCGGGTATCAGCACCGTTTCTGAGCTGATGCAGGGGATGGACTACGGTCTGAAAGAGTTTAAATTCTTCCCCGCGGAGGCCAACGGCGGCGTGAAAGCGCTGCAGGCTATCGCCGGGCCGTTCTCCCATATCCGCTTCTGCCCGACCGGCGGTATTTCACCGAGCAACTACCGCAGCTACCTGGCGCTGAAGAGCGTGCTGTGCATCGGCGGCTCTTGGCTTATCCCGGCGGACGCCCTGGAAAACGGGGACTATGCGCGGATCACCGCGTTGGCGAAAGAGGCCGTTGCCGGCGCTCAAGCGTAACTTTTTTGCGCGCTGCATGGTTAGTCATCGCGCGAGCGGGGCTATTCAGCCGTTGGCGCGGCGTCCGTGTTCGGGGCGCACGCCTAATGCGTTGAGCCGGCAGGGGAACAAGGCCGTCCTTTTAGGACGGCCTTGTTTTTTCATGGATGATAACTTATTTATTTTTAGTGATTTTATTTAAAGAAAGTAGTAAAAGGCGGTTTGCTATAAAAAATAGCCTGTGCTACAACTAATATAACAATTAATAACCGGAGGACACTGCGCAAACCGTACACCCAGATTCAGGTACGGGGGAAGAGGGTAAACCACTATGAAAACGCATAATCGTTTAATGATTAAAACCTCTGCCTATCTGTTATTCATTTCCTCCACGATTGCCAGTGAGTATCACTGGTGCAGTGAGCTATAGCGTCTTTTTCTCCAGGGATATCCCGCGGGATGCGCTCAGTACGCCCGCGCTGGCGGTGTCATCGCACGCTTTCCACTCTACGTAAACCGCGTCGCGTGTTTGCGATGGACTCCTATATCTAACGCGTTGTTAAGCCGGTTGTCAGCGCGGTGGAATAAAGCAAAACGCCAATAAATAAAATTAAATAAGTGGAGAAATAATATGATTTACTGGATTTTTCTGGCATGTGCCATCGTGGCCGAAATTATTGGCACCCTTTCGATGAAATGGGCCAGCGTCAGCGGGACGATGAGCGGTAATGTCGTCATGCTGCTGATGGTGACCCTCTCTTATATCCTATTAGCCTTTGCGGTTAAGCGGGTCGCGCTGGGGGTGGCCTATGCCCTGTGGGAGGGGATTGGCATCCTGTTTATTACGCTGTTCAGCGTGCTGTGGTTTGACGAGCCGATATCCGCACTCAAGCTGAGTGGCCTGGGGCTGCTGGTGGGGGGGATCATCCTGCTGAAGTCCGGTACGGTGAAAAAGGGACGCACGCCCTCCAGCCCGGTGACGGGACCGACGGGGAGGAAACATGTCGTCGCTTGAATGGGTATACGGCGCCTGGCTGGCGCTGGCCGTGGCACTGGAGATCGCGGCCAATATTCTGCTCAAATGGTCTGACGGTTTTCGCCGCCCGCTGCCGGGAGTGCTGTCGCTGCTGGCCGTGCTGGCCGCCTTTGGCGCGCTGAGTCAGGCGGTAAAGGGGATTGAGCTGTCCGTCGCCTACGCCCTGTGGGGCGGCTTTGGCATTATGGCGACGATCGCGGCGGGCTGGGTACTGTTTGGTCAGCGGTTAAACCGCAAGGGGTGGTGTGGGCTGCTACTGCTGTTGGTCGGTATGGCGGTGATTAAGCTGGCCTGAGTGGCGGAGAACGGCCCGCGTGCGGGCCGTTTGCTTAGCGGGCGGCGACGATCTTGATCTCTACCCGATACTGCGGGTGCATCAGCTTGGCCTGGACGGTACAGCGCACCGGTGCTTTACCGGGAACGACCCAGGCATCCCAAGCGGCGTTCATGGCCGCAAAGTCCGCGCCGTCTGCCAGGAAAATGGTGGCATCAAGAATTCGGGTCTTATCGCTGCCCAGCTGGCTGAGCAGCATGTCGATGGCGGCCAGCGCGTTGGCGGTCTGCGCCGTCGCGTCGGCGTCCAGGTTTTCCGGTACGCTGGTAAAGTAGATGGTGTCGTTGAAGACGGTGGCATCAGACCAGCGCTGCTCCGGATTGATACGTTCGATAGACATAAATCTCGCCCTTAATAAGTGGTGGTGTCTGCGGCGTCAGTATACTCAAAAGCGTCGGGGCTGTATCCCCCGCGCTCCCCGCGCCGTGTGCGATATGCGCAGGAGGATGGAGCTTGCGCCGCGGAGTTGGCATAATCCCCCCTTTACTCCTCCAGATGAGAGATGCCGTGGCCGATGATTTTGCCCCCGACGGGCTATTAACCCAGAGTATTCCCGGCTTCACCCCCCGAGAGGCCCAGCGTCAGATGGCGCAGGCGGTCAGCGCTGTGATTGCGGCGCGGGGATCGCTGGTGGTGGAGGCCGGTACCGGTACCGGCAAGACCTTTGCCTATCTAGTGCCGGCGCTGCGCTGTGGCCATAAGGTGATCATTTCGACCGGCTCCAAGGCGCTGCAGGATCAGCTGTATAACCGCGATCTGCCGCTGATGAAGCGGGTGCTGAACTTTCAGGGGGCGACCGCGCTGCTGAAAGGGCGGGCCAACTACCTGTGCCCAGAGCGTTTGGAGCAGCAGTCGTTGGCCGGCGGCGATATCGCCCCGGCGCTGCTGGCGGAGCTGATGCGGGTGCGCAGCTGGTCGTCGCAGACCGAGGATGGCGATATCAGCCACTGCCACGGGGTGGCGGAAGACAGCGCCGTCTGGCCGCTGGTGACCAGCAATAACGATAACTGCCTGGGCGGAGATTGCCCCCATTATAAAGCGTGCTACGTGGTCAAGGCGCGTCGGCGCGCCATGGATGCCCAGGTTGTGGTGGTGAACCACCATCTGTTTTTGGCCGATCTGGTGGTCAAAGAGGGGGGCTTTGGCGAGCTGATCCCGGAGGCTGAGGTGACCATTTTTGATGAGGCGCACCAGGTACCGGACATCGCCAGTCAATATTTTGGCCAACAGCTCTCCAGCCGCCAGCTGCTGGATCTGGCGCGCGACATGATCATGGCCTACCGCACCGAGCTGCGTGACGTCGCCCAGCTGCAGAAAAGCGCCGATCTGCTGACCCAGCGCAGCCTCGATCTGCGTATCGTGCTGGGCGATCCCGGCTTTCGCGGCAACCTGCGCGATATTTTGGCGCAGGCCGAGGTACGCCGCTCTCTGGTGCTGGTGGATGATGCGCTGGAGCTATGCTACGACGTGATGAAGATGTCGCTGGGCCGCTCGGCGCTGCTCGATGCTGCCTTTGAGCGCGCGACGCTGTACCGCAACCGCCTGAAGCGTCTTTCCGACGTCATGCAGCCCGGCTACTCATACTGGTATGAGTGTACGCCGCGTCATTTCGTGCTGGCGCTGACGCCGCTGACGGTGGCGGAGAAATTCAGTGAGCTGATGCGCAGTAAGCCCGGCGCCTGGATTTTTACCTCGGCAACGCTGGCGGTGGAGGATGACGTCTCGCACTTCAGCGCGCGATTGGGGCTGACGGCGGCGCAGAGCCTGCTGCTGCCCAGCCCCTTCGACTACGCTCACCAGGCGCTGCTGTGCGTGCCGCGCTTCCTGCCGTCGCCTAACCAGCGCGGCGCCGCCGCGCAGCTGGCGCAGATGCTGACGCCGCTGATTGAGGCCAACAATGGCCGCTGTTTCTTCCTGTGCACCTCACACGCCATGATGCGCGAGCTGGCGCAGGCCTTCCGCGCGAGCCTTGCGCTGCCGGTGCTGGTGCAGGGGGAGAGCGGAAAGTCCCGCCTGCTGGCCGACTTTATTGCGGCCGGCAACGCGCTGCTGGTGGCGACCGGGAGCTTCTGGGAGGGGGTGGACGTACGCGGCGATACCCTGAGCTGCGTGATTATCGACAAGCTGCCCTTTACCGCGCCGGACGATCCGCTGCTCAAGGCCCGCATGGAGGATTGCCGTCTGCGCGGCGGCGATCCCTTTACCCAGGTGCAATTGCCCGATGCGGTGATCACCCTGAAGCAGGGGGTCGGGCGTCTGATCCGCGACAGCCGCGATCGCGGAGCCATCATTATCTGCGATAACCGTCTGGTGATGCGCCCCTATGGCGAGGTGTTTCTGCGCAGCCTGCCACCTGCGCCGCGTACCCGCGATCTATCGCGGGTCATCGACTTTCTCCGCGCCGCGCCGAGCACGGCGTCGGCAGAGGATGAGGGTGAGGCGAATTGAGAAATACAGGGTTAAGGGGCTGTGTTATTATTCTATTCATTGATAATTCATTTCTTTTCTTGCCGAGGTTGGCATGTCCACGCGAATTTTAGCGATTGATACCGCAACGGAAGCCTGTTCCGTTGCCCTGTGGAATAACGGTGAGTCTCTGGCGCTGTTTGAGATCTGTCCACGCGAACACACCCAGCGTATTCTGCCGATGGTGCAGCAGATCCTGGCCGAGGCGGGAGTGACGCTGGCCGAGCTGGATGCGCTGGCCTTTGGCCGCGGGCCGGGCAGCTTTACCGGCGTGCGTATCGGCGTGGGGATCGCTCAGGGGCTGGCGCTGGGCGCCGGGCTGCCGATGATCGGCGTCTCCACGCTGGCGACGATGGCGCAGGGCGCCTGGCGCTGTACGGCGGCGAGCCGGGTCTTGAGCGCGATCGATGCGCGTATGGGCGAGGTTTACTGGGGCGAGTACTGCCGCGATAGCGACGGCGTCTGGCACGGTAGCGCGACCGAGGCGGTGTTTAACCCGCAGCAGGTGGGCGTCCGTCTGGCCGCGCTGCAGGGGGAATGGGCGACGGTCGGTACCGGCTGGCAGACCTATCCTGACCTGGCGCAGGGCGCCCCCCTAACGCTGCGCGACGGGCAAATGCTGCTGCCTCACGCCGAAGATATGCTGCCGCTGGCGCTGCACGCCTGGCAGTCGGGGGAGACGGTGGCGGTGGAGCAGGCGCAGCCGATCTATCTGCGCAATGAAGTGACCTGGAAGAAACTGCCGGGGCGCGGCTAGCGTCCGCAGGGAACCCGACGCTGAACGACGGGTCAAAGAGAGTAGGCACCGCCAACGGCCAACGACGAGGTCATCTCGCTGTCGCCTTGGCGCGGTATAGGGGGAGCGTAATGATGCGGATAAAGATGAAGTGCATCGCCGGGGTAGCCGCCGCGCTGCTGCTGGCCGGGTGTGTGAGCGTGCCGGCGTCCGTGCGTGGCACCTCGCCGACGCCGCAGCAGAACTTTGTGGCGGTGCATAATGCGCCGGATTTATACGTCGGTCAGGAGTCCCGCTTCGGCGGTACGGTGGTCAGCGTCACCAACAAGAAAGAGGCCAGCTATCTGGAGATCGCCGTGATGCCGCTGGACAGCGGCGCCCGACCGATTCTGGGGCAGCCGGTGCTGGGGCGCATTCTGGCCAAAAGCAGCGTCTTTCTCGACCCGATCAACTTTAATCGCCAGCTGGTGACGGTGGTCGGACCGCTGACCGGCAGCGTAGAGGGAAAGATCGGCCAGACACCCTATAACTTTGTCACCATGGACATCAACGGCTATCAGCGCTGGCAGGTCGATCAGCAGGTGATTATGCCGCCGCAGCCGATCGGCCCCGGTCCCTGGGGCTATGATCCCTATTGGCGACGTCCTTACTGGGGGCCGGGCTTTGGTCCGGGCTGGGGCTGGTATGCTCCAATGCCGGCGCGGATTGAAAACGTCGTGGTGCCGCAGCCCTAGCGGTGCGTAGATTGCGCAAAGCCTGCGCGTTCACGCGCTAAAATCGGACAAAGTCGGGGTCTGCGGGCAGATTTTGGTGTCATTGACGCTCGTCAGGTATAAAATGGCGCGCTGCCTGCCGTCTGCGCGCTGCGTGTGGATGCGCCGGCTGCGAACAAAGAAACCCCGCTTTGCGGGGTTATTTGTTTTTAATGCCAGGAGGGCATATTCGACAGCGCTATCGCCCGTTCGATACGCGCGGCACCGCCCGCGCGGGGCGATATTCGTACCCCCTCATACAGATAAGAAACACGGGAGAAGCGCCTTGGAAAAGGTTTGGCTTAAACGCTATCCGGTAGATGTGCCGGCGGAAATCAATCCGGATCATTACGCCTCGCTGGTGGACATGTTTGAACACGCCGTAGCACGCTACGCGGATCAGCCTGCGTTCATCAATATGGGACAGGTAATGACCTTCCGCAAACTGGAGGAGCGCAGCCGCGCCTTTGCCGCCTACCTGCAAAACGGTCTTGGGCTGCAGAAGGGGGATCGCGTCGCGCTGATGATGCCCAACCTGCTGCAGTATCCGATCGCGCTGTTCGGCATTCTGCGCGCCGGGATGGTGGCGGTCAACGTCAACCCGCTGTATACCCCGCGCGAGCTGGAGCACCAGCTGAATGACAGCGGCGCCAGCGCGATTGTCATCGTCTCGAACTTTGCCCATACCCTGGAAAAGGTGGTGTTCTCGACTCAGGTTCGCCACGTGATCCTGACGCGGATGGGCGATCAGCTGCCGGCGGCGAAAGGCACGCTGGTTAACTTTGTGGTCAAGTACATCAAGCGCCTGGTGCCTAAATATAATCTGCCGGACGCGATCTCGTTCCGCCGTGCGCTGCAGCGCGGGCGACGCATGCAGTATGTTAAGCCGGATATCGTCAACGATGATTTGGCCTTTCTGCAATATACCGGCGGTACGACCGGCGTCGCCAAGGGGGCGATGCTGACCCACCGCAATATGCAGGCGAACCTGGAGCAGGCCAAGGCGGCCTATAGTCCGCTGCTGAAGGTGGGCCATGAAATGGTGGTGACGGCGCTGCCGCTCTACCACGTCTTTGCGCTGACGGTAAACTGCCTGCTGTTTATTGAGCTGGGCGGACGCAATCTGCTGATCACTAACCCGCGCGATATTCCGGGCATGGTCCGTGAGCTGAGCCGTTACCCGTTCACGGCGTTGACCGGGGTGAATACGCTGTTTAACGCGCTGCTGCACAATGAAGACTTCCGCGAGCTGGACTTTTCGTCGCTGCGGCTGTCGGTGGGCGGCGGGATGCCGGTGCAAAAGGCGGTTGCCGAACGCTGGGAGCAGCTGACCGGTCACCATTTACTGGAGGGCTACGGGCTGACCGAGTGCTCACCGCTGGTGGCGGGGAACCCCTACGATCTGAAGCGCTACAGCGGCAGCATCGGGTTGCCGGTGCCGTCGACGGATGTCCGCTTAGTGGATGACGAAGGCCGTGAGGTCGCGTTGGGGGAGGCGGGAGAGCTGCAGGTGCGCGGCCCGCAGGTGATGCGTGGCTACTGGCAGCGACCAGAGGCAACAGAAGAGATCATGCGCGACGGTTGGCTGGCCACCGGCGATGTCTGCACCATGGATGAGCAGGGCTTTTTACGTATCGTCGATCGCAAGAAGGATATGATCCTGGTCTCCGGCTTTAACGTGTATCCCAATGAGATCGAAGAGGTGGTGGCGCTGCATCCCAAAGTGTTGGAGTGCGCGGCCATCGGTGTTCCCAGCGAAAGCTCGGGTGAGATGGTCAAGGTGTGCGTGGTCAAGCGCGACCCTAGCCTGACCCGCGATGAGCTGGTGAGCCACTGCCGCCGCCATCTGACCGGCTATAAGGTACCGAAGCAGGTGGTGTTTTATACGGAGCTGCCCAAGAGCAACGTGGGTAAGATTTTACGCCGGACGCTGCGCGAAGCACAGGCGGCGGATGACAAACGGTAACCTCGACGCGTACCCTGTTGCTGGTTGTTGATAGCGGGGCGCCGGCGTTGCTGTCGGCGCACTGTTTTTTTGGGCGGGGTGATGCGAGACCGCCCGTTCACGTCCTGCCGCGGCAGGCGTTTTAATGAGATTATAATGCTAAAGTATCAGTTAATTACCTCCAGCAGTGCGCTGAAAGAGGTCTGTGAACGCGCCAGCGCCTGCCCCTATATCGCGCTGGATACGGAGTTTGTCCGCACCCGTACCTACTATCCCCAGCTGGGGCTGGTGCAGCTGTATGACGGTGAGACGCTGTCACTCATCGATCCGCTGCCGATCTCCGACTGGCAGCCGTTTGTCGATCTGCTGCGTAACCCGCAGGTCGTCAAACTGCTGCACGCCGGCAGCGAAGATCTGGAGGTCTTCCTGCATGACTTCCAGACTCTGCCTCAGCCGCTGATCGACACCCAGATCCTGGCTGCCTTTACCGGTCGCCCGCTCTCCAGCGGCTTTGCCGCCATGGTCAGCGCTTATCTGCAGGTGGACCTGGATAAGAGCGAGTCGCGCACCGACTGGCTGGCCCGTCCGCTAAGCGAGCGTCAGTGCGACTATGCCGCGGCAGACGTCTATTACCTGCTGCCGATGGCGCACAAGCTGCTGGCCGAGGTTGAGGCCTGCGGCTGGCTGCCGGCGGCGCTCGACGAGTGCCAGGCTCTGTGCCGCCGTCGCGCCGAAACGGTGGATCCGACGCTGGCCTACCGGGATATGACCAATGCCTGGCAGCTGCGTCCGCGTCAGCTGGCCTGCCTGCAGCTGCTGGGCGAGTGGCGCCTGAATCAGGCCCGCACCCGCGATATGGCGGTGAACTTCGTGGTGCGTGAGGAGAGCCTGTGGCTGGTGGCACGCTACATGCCGGGCTCGATGGCCGAGCTGAGCGAAATCGGCGTCAGCGGGCCGGAGATCCGCTATCACGGTAAGGCGCTGCTGGAGATCGTCGAGCGCAGCGCCGCGCTGGAAGAGGCGCAGCTGCCGCCCGCCGTCGAGCGTCTGATCGACCACCCGGGCTATAAGCAGGCGTTTAAGCACATTAAGACGCTGGTGCAGCAGGTGGCAGAGCAGAAGGGGCTGACGGCGGAGCTGCTGGCGTCTCGGCGCCAGATCAATCAGCTGCTGAGCGTACACTGGCAGCTGAAGACGGAGCAGCCGGAGCTGCTGAGCGGCTGGCGCGGTCAGCTGCTGGCCGATGGGCTGAATGGCGTACTGACAAAATAGCGTGTGCAGGCGATAAATAATAAAGGCAGCCTTAGCGCTGCCTTTATTGTATTGGTGAGCTGGGGTGTAGGATAAAACAAAATTTATTCATTTTATCGAGCAGATAATCTGCGCCGTAGCATAATAATCAGATTATTCTGTAAAGATGTCCTAATAATAAACAGATGATGGTAATTCATCTGTTTATTTATACAGTCGTTTCCTTAATAAATAAGGGAACGCCGCCTCTTGCTCATTTCGGTGCTTCTTCGTTTTCCGGTAATGTGACATTTAGCTCGAGAACCGAAATATCATCCCCTTTCTGCTCCAGCTGTACGCTGACCATTTCTGGATCGATCTGTACATATTTACAGATGACCGCCAGCAGGTCGCGCTTCAGCTGAGGGAGATAGTGGGGCTCACTGTCTCCCCGGCGCCGCTCCGCGACGATGATCTGCAGCCGTTCCTTGGCGATATTGGCTGTCGTTTTTTTACGCGACAGAAAGAAATCAAGTAATGCCATGTCTTATCCCCCGAACAGGCGTTTCAGGAAGCCTTTTTTCTCTTCTTCAACAAAACGGAACTGACGCTCTTCGCCCATCAGACGCTCGACCGTATCACGGTAGGCCTGACCCGCATCGGACTCATTGTCCAGGATCACCGGCTCGCCCTGGTTAGAGGCGCGCAGCACCGACGGGCTCTCCGGGATGACGCCGACCAGCGGAATGCGCAGAATTTCCAGCACGTCCTCCATGCTCAGCATGTCGCCGCGGCTGACTCGGCCCGGATTGTAGCGCGTCAGCAGCAGGTGCTCCTTGATAGGATCGTCACCGTTTTCGGCCCGGCGAGACTTGGAGGAGAGGATGCCCAGGATACGGTCAGAGTCACGTACCGAGGAGACCTCTGGGTTGGTAGTGATGATGGCCTCATCGGCGAAGTAGAGCGCCATTAGCGCCCCGGTTTCGATACCGGCCGGAGAGTCACAGATAATGAAGTCAAAGCCCATCTCCTGCAGATCGTCGAGCACTTTCTCTACGCCTTCACGGGTCAGCGCGTCTTTATCGCGGGTCTGAGAGGCGGGCAGGATGAATAGATTCTCGGTGCGCTTGTCTTTGATCAGCGCCTGATTTAGGGTCGCGTCACCCTGGATGACATTGACAAAGTCATACACGACGCGGCGTTCACAGCCCATGATCAGGTCAAGGTTACGCAGGCCAATGTCAAAGTCGATAACAACGGTTTTTTTGCCTTTCTGTGCCAGTCCGGTTGCGATGGCCGCGCTTGATGTAGTCTTGCCAACGCCCCCTTTACCCGATGTAACAACAATAATGCGTGCCATGAAAATATCCTTTTTGAAGAAGGGCCTAGAATAAAGGTTGAATGGTAAGGGCGCCGTCGCTCAGGGTGAGGCGGGCGGCTTGCCCATAATAGTTTTCCGGGATCTGATCGCTTAGCCAGTACTGACCGGCGATGGATACCAGTTCGGCGGAGAGATGGCTGCAGAAGATCTGGCTGCCGCTGTCGCCAGCGGCGCCGGCCAACGCTCGCCCACGCATCATGCCGTAGACATGTATATTGCCGTCGGCGATCAGCTCTGCGCCGGCGCTGACGTGGCTGGTGACGATCAGATCGCAGCTACGCGCATAGATCTGCTGGCCTGAGCGCACCGGGGTACTGACGATTTTGGTTTTCGCCGCGACGGGGACCGCCGGGGCGATGGGCGCCTTCTTCACCGCGCCTTTACCTTCGCTGAGCAGCGGCAAACCCGCATGCAGTACCGCCTGTTTTTGGGCTTCGTCGCGACAGCCGCTGACGCCGATGACGTGCAGCCCTGCGGCGCTGAACACGCGCAGCATTTCACGCCATTCCACACTGCCATTCACATCAGTAATATTAATAACAACAGGCGCATTTTTCAAAAACGCGGGCGCTTGACCGACTTTGGCGATTAATGCCGGGCGAATTACCTCTGGTTGAGAATTATGCAAATGAACAACCGAGAGTGTAAAACTGCTGCCTTTCAGTTCTATTGGCGCTTGTGACATCTATCCTGACTCAGCTCAGCAACTTGGAAATCTCCGAAATAACCACGGCGCGCGTGATATTCCGATGTATCTAAGCATGTTATAGTCAGCAGTATATCTAGGCAAGTCGCCGTCAGAATTAAATAGAGTGGAAAAAATGCTTTGTGTGATCTACAGAAGCTCAAAACGCGATCAAACATATCTGTATGTGGAAAAGAAAGACGATTTTTCCCGGGTTCCACCCGATTTACTGAAGAGCTTCGGCCTGCCGCAGCTGGCTATGGTGCTTAATTTGGCCACTCGCACGCGCCTGGCCGGGGCGGATCTCGCGACGGTGAAAGCGGCGCTGGCCGAGCAAGGGTATTATCTACAGCTGCCGCCGCCGCCGGAAAACCTGTTGAAGGGGCACCTATATGCTCAGGGGAAAATGACCGCCTGAGGCGTATTTCTGGCGCCGCGTACGCTAATGCTGTGAACGATATCACGCTCTGGTCGGGCGGGCGCTTCCGTCGCTGCGGATAATCGATAGACTGATGATCCGGGGTGCCGGCGGCGGCACCCGCCTGAGGGGAGGTGAAGGATGTATCAGCATCGTGATTGGCAGGGTGCTCTGCTGGAGCTACCGGTCAGTAAGGTGGTCTGCGTCGGTAATAATTACCGTGAGCATGTCCGTGAGATGGGCAGCCAGGTGGCGCCGCAGCCCGTGCTGTTCCTTAAGCCGGAGAGTGCGCTGTGCGATCTGCGCCAGCCGATCGTGATCCCCCACGGGCTGGGCGAGGTGCACCACGAGGTCGAGCTGGCGGTGCTGATCGGCATGCCGCTGAGTCAGGCGAATGAGGATCGGGTGGCGCGCGCTATCGCCGGCTATGGCGTGGCGCTGGATCTCACCCTGCGCGACGTGCAGCGCGAATGCAAAAAGCACGGCTATCCCTGGGAGAAGGCCAAGGCGTTTGACGGCGCCTGTCCCATCTCTGGTTTTATTCCCGAGAGCGAATTCGGCGACGCGCAAAACGCCGGCCTTACGCTGAGCGTCAACGGCGCGCTGCGCCAGTCTGGCAATACGCGCGATATGCTGACCCCCATCCTGCCGTTGATTAGCTATATGAGCCGCTTCTTTACCCTGCGCGCCGGGGACGTTGTGCTGACGGGAACACCGGCCGGCGTCGGTCCGCTGCTCTCCGGCGACATGCTGACCATCGGCCTGAACGCGCGTACGCTGACGACCCGGATCATTTGAGGCCGGCGCGGAGATACCCGCTATCGCGAAAGGGACTTGCATCTGTCGCCCAAAGCGTCTATACAGGGCGCCTTTGATAGCACAGCTGCGGGTAACGTGAACATGGGTACAACGCCTTTTTGGCAGGAAAAAACGCTGGAACAGATGAGTGACGCCGAATGGGAGGCGCTGTGTGACGGCTGCGGTCAGTGCTGCCTGCATAAGCTGCAGGACGAAGATACTGATGAGATCTATTTCACTAACGTGGCCTGCAACCTGCTCAATATCAAGACGTGTCAGTGCCGCCACTATGCGCGGCGCTTTGAGTATGAAGAGGACTGCATCAAACTGACTCGGGAGAATCTGCCGACCTTTGAATGGCTGCCGCCGACCTGCGCCTATCGCCTGCTGAGCGAGGGCGCACCGCTGCCGACGTGGCACCCGCTGCGCACCGGCTCTAAGTCGGCGATGCATGCGGCGCGCATCTCCGTGCGCTATATCGCGGTGCGCGAAAGCGAAGTCAGCGACTGGGAGCAGCATATTATGCGCCAGCCGCTGTGGCAGCAGGGAGAAGGGCAGGAGTAAATCGGTTGTGGTCCTACGGCTGGCTTTGTATGATGAATTAGCCCGCCGCAGCGCCGTCACGCTACGCATGCCGCGGGAATACCATCACAGAACAGGAGAGGGAAAAGATGTATCAGAACATTTTACTACCGCTGGATCTGGGAGAGGAGGCGCTGACGGCGATGGCGTTGGAGCAGGTGAAGGCCGTGATCCGCAGCCCAGATACCCGGGTGCGCCTGATGTACGTCGTCGCCCAGATCCCCGATTTTATCCTTAACCGCTTTAACCCGCAGACCAATCAGTTCGATGATGTGATGAGCGGTGAGCTGCGCTCGCGTCTGCAGGCGCTGGCGGATACGCTGCCGCTGCCGGCGGAAAACATCAGCGTGGTGGTGCGCCAGGGCGGTATCTATGACGAAATCCTGAAAGAGGCGCAGTGCATCGATGCCGACCTGATCCTGATCGGATCGCGGCGCCCCAGCATGAAAACCTATCTGCTGGGCTCCAACGCGGCGGCGATCGTTCGCCACGCTCGCACCTCGGTGCTAGTCGCTCGCTAAAGTATTCCGTCACCCAGCAACGAGAAAAGCAAAAGGCACCCTCGGGTGCCTTTTGACGTTGGTCGCGCGGTGTGAGCGGCGAGTCTAGCGATTAAACAGCGAGCGACGCTTCTCTTTGACCATCTGAGCCAGCAGCACCAGCAGACCGATCAGCAGATAGGCGGCAAAGATCCCGACCAGCCACTGCGGCATTTCCATGTTCAGAAACTGCCACTGGCGTTCAGCGCAGTCCCCATTGGCGAAAAAGACGGACGGAAGCCATTTGTCCAGCGGCAGCCACGCGGGGAAGGAGACAAAGAAGTCACAGGTATTGAACGGCGAGGGGTGCAGCTGGATCATCGTGTGCTGCCAGGCCAGCTCCAGCCCGCGATAGGCGCTGTACAGCCACAGCAGCAGCGCGGCCCAGCGCAGCGGGGTTTTCGGCGCCGCGGCGCCCAGCAGCCCGGCTCCCAGAATCCCGAACAGGGCACAGCGTTCATAGATGCACATGACACAGGGTTTTAACAGCATCACATGCTGAAAGTAGAGCGCGGTCGACTCAAGCAGCAGCGCGGTAAACGCCAACAGTAGCCAGGCGCCGCGCCCTTGCGAACAACGCTTCAAAAATTGCAACATAACCTGATTTCCATGTCACAAAAAGGTGCAGCCAGTGTAAACCATTGACTGCACACTGCCAGAAAAAATTATCTGAAATGCGCGACGGACGGGAGTTATAGCCCGCCGCTGAGCACGTCCTGCGCCGGTGGCAGGGTCAGCAGATGCCACTGAGACAGGAGCTGCGTTGCCGGCTCCAGCGCGAAGGTCACGCACAGCAGGCCCACCAGCGTCATCACCACCGTGTAGGGCAGCGCCATCCAGACCATGCGGCCATAGGAGAGACGGATCAGCGGCGCCAGCGCAGAGGTCAGCAGGAACAGGAACGCGGCCTGACCGTTGGGGGTGGCGACCGACGGTAGGTTGGTGCCGGTGTTAATGGCAACGGCCAGCAGCTCAAACTGCTTCAGGGAGATTGCGCCGGACTCCAGCGCCGCCTTCGCCTCGTGAATGTAGACCGTACCGACAAAGACGTTATCGGAGATCGACGAGAGCAGCCCGTTGAACAGATAGAACAGCGTCAGCTGACGATCCGGCGGCGACTGCAGCACAAACTGGATCACCGGGGTAAACAGATGCTGATCGATGATCACGGCCACGACGGAGAAGAAGACGGTGAGCAGCGCGGTGAAGGGCAGAGACTCCTGAAACGCCTTACCGATCAGGTGCTCGTCGGTGACCCCACACAGTGACGTGACCAGTACGATCACGCTCAGCCCGATCAGCCCGACCTCTGCCAGGTGGAAGGCCAACGCGCTCACCAGCCAGACGCCGACCAGGGCCTGTATCATCAGGCGCAGCTTATCCTGACGGCTGCGGCTGTTGGTACTCTCCCGATCGAAGTTGAGCAGGATTTGGCGCACGCGATCCGGCAGCTGGGCGCCGTAGCCGAACAGGGAGAATCGCTCGACCAGGTAGCAGGTGAAGATACCGCAGAAGAAGACCGGCACGGTAACCGGCGCCATGCGCAGCAGAAACGAGACGAAATGCCAGTCGGCGTTTTTGGCGATGATCAGGTTCTGCGGTTCACCGACCATGGTCATGACGCCGCCGAGGGCGGTACCGACGCCGGCATGCATCAGCAGGCTACGCAGAAAGGCGCGGAACTGATCGAGGGCATCGCGCTTGGCGCTGTCGGTCAAGAGGCTGTCGTCGCTGAGCGCCACGTTGCTGCCGCCGCCGGAGGCGACCTGATGGTAGATGCCATAGAACCCCACCGCGACGCTGATGACAACGGCGATCACCGTCAGGGCATCGAGGAAGGCGGACAGGAACGCCGCCGCCAGACAAAAGGCCAGCGATAGGGCTATCTTCGAGCGAATGTTAAGCAGTAGCTTGGTGAAGACAAACAGCAGCAGCTGCTTCATAAAATAGATACCGGCCACCATGAAGATCAGCAGCAGCAGCACTTCCAGATTGGCGGCTATCTCATGGGCGATCTTCTCCGGGCTGGTCATTCCGATAAAGACGGCCTCAAGCGCCAGCAGGCCGCCGGGCTGCAGGGGGTAGCACTTCAGCGCCATGGCCAGGGTGAAGATAAACTCGATCACCAGCAGCCAGCCGGCGTAGAACGGGCTGAGGGCAAAAACCAGTGGATTGATGATTAAAAAGACCAGAATGGCGATTTTGTACCAGCCCGGCGCATTACCGAGGAAGTTCTTCGCGAAGGCCTGGGTATATGTGATTGTCATAACGTCGTTAAACCTGATTTCTTATGTGATTTTGCCGGTATCGGCGCGATCCCAGAAAGCGGAACGGAGAATATCTTTGCCGGGAAATAATTAGACTATACTACTTTCACGGCGGGCGGCAAAGTGGCGCCTTGATATAACCTCTTATAAATCATTTAATTATTGTCGAGTTTCCTAATATAAGCGTCTTACCACGGCACCATCCACGGCCGATGCGGGCGCCGCGCGGGGCGGCGTACCGATGAGGGCAAATCTTGCCGATTTTGACGCAGGGCTGCAATGGGGCACGCTGGAAAGGGGGAGTAACGCGGTTCAGCGCCCAGAGTGTGGAATAAAAAACTGTGAGCGCATTATTTATCGATATGACATGCGGAGGTCGAGGGACGGCATGCGATAGAAGGGGAGAACCCGTTACCGGAGAGAGCCCAGATTGCCCAGCGCGATGCGCGGCGCGGGTAAGGGAAACTCCAGCGAGCCCAGGCGAGGCTGTGCCGTCGGGTGTAGCGTCAGGTTGCCCAGGATGGGGGGGAGCGTCTCCTCCTGCGCAGGCAGTTGGGCGCGGTCGCAGCGCGGCTCTGCGCGGGGAGAAGGCGTGCGCAGGAAACGCGGTGCTCCGCCGTCGGCAAACAGAGTGATGAGCAGCGCGACGCTGCTCAGTGCGGCGGCGCTGACGATAAGGATACCCGTGACGTCCATGATCTCTCTCCGCATTATTGATAATGAGTCTTATTATATATCTACTGCTGCCGCAGGCTCAATAGAAAATGAATTTTATTCGCATTTCGCATTCGCACGTGGCTTTTGCCGCCGTGGGCACAGTTTGTATGTTTAAGCGCTATCGGCGCTATATCAGCGGGTTGCCATCTGGTATGATGAGCAATCTTGTTTTGCTTATTCTTATTGTCGTGACGGAACGTTAACAACATGGTTATTAAGGCGCAGAGTCCAGCTGGTTTTGCGGAAGAGTATTTAATTGAAAGTATTTGGAATAACCGTTTCCCACCCGGTTCTATCCTGCCCGCAGAGCGAGAGTTGTCTGAGCTGATTGGCGTTACCCGTACTACCCTGCGTGAGGTACTGCAGCGTTTAGCGCGCGATGGATGGCTGACGATCCGGCATGGTAAGCCGACGCAGGTGAACAACTTTTGGGAAACCTCCGGCTTGAATATTCTGGAGACGCTGGCGCGTTTAGATCACGATAGCGTCCCGCAGCTGATCGACAATGTGCTGGCCGTACGTACCAATATTGCCGCTATCTTTATTCGCGCCGCGGTGCGTCAGCACCCGGATAAGGTTGAGACTATCGTAGCCGACGCCCCGACGGTAGAGGATAGCGCCGATGCCTTTGCCGACTTGGACTACCGTATTTTTCGCGCGCTGGCCTTCGCCTGCGGCAATCCGATCTACGGCCTGATCCTCAATGGGTTGAAGGGGCTGTATACCCGGGTCGGTCGCTACTATTTTTCCAATCCGCAGGCGCGCCGCCTGGCGCTGGCGTTCTATTCGCGTCTCGGCGAGCTGGCGGCGACCCGTCAGCATGATCAGGTGATGGAGTTTGTCCGCAGCTACGGCAAAGAGAGCGGCGCTATTTGGCACGGAATGCAGAGCGGGATCCCGCGCGACTTGGCCGATGGGCGCGCCTGAGCCGGCGGCATATCCAGCCGATCTCCCTTTCTTCCGTTAATCGGGGGCGCTTGGCGCCCCCGGTTTTTATTTAGATCCCGTCAGGATGTGGAGGGCAGCGCTCCAGCAGCTCTACGCCACCGTCTTCATTTACCTGCTCCAGATAAACGTCAAAGCCCCACAGCCGCTGCAGATGTTTGATGACCGCCCGGCGGCTGGCGGTATCCAGCGGGATCCGGTTATGGGGAATATAGCGTAGGGTCAGCGAGCGATCGCCGCGCAGCGCGACGTTCCAGACCTGAATATTCGGCTCAAGGTTGCTCAGATTATACTGGGATGACAGCCGCTCTCGCAGGAGCCGGTAGCCCTCCTGGTTATGGATAGCCTCAATCTCCAGATAGCTATTACGCTCGTCGTCCAGGACGCTGAACAGGTGAAACTCGCGCATCAGGCGCGGCGACAGAAACTGGCTGATGAAGCTTTCATCCTTGAAGTCGCGCATGGCGAAGTGCAGCGTCTCCAGCCAGTCACGCCCGGCGATGGTGGGGAACCACTCCCGATCTTCGGGGGTCGGCTGCTGGCAGATGCGCCGAATATCTTGATACATGGCGAATCCCAAGGCATAGGGGTTGATGCCGCTGTAATAGGGACTGTTATAGGATGGCTGGGCGATCACATTGGTGTGGCTGTGCAGAAATTCCAGCATAAAGCGGTCGCTGACGCGCCCCTCGTCGTAGAGATGGTTGAGCAGGGTGTAGTGCCAGAAAGTGGCCCAGCCTTCATTCATGACCTGTGTCTGCTTCTGCGGGTAAAAGTATTGGCTGATCTTGCGCACGATACGCACGATCTCCCGCTGCCATGGCTCCAGCAGCGGGGCATTTTTTTCCAGGAAATAGAGAATGTTCTCCTGGGGTTCGCTGGGGAAGCGCTGATCCTGCCTTGCCAGCACCTCGGCCTCTCGGCGCGGCAGGGTGCGCCAGAGATCGTTGACTTGGCTCTGCAGATAGGCCTCGCGTGCCTTCTGGCGCGCACGCTCCTCATCCAGCGAGATCTTCTGCGGCCGTTTGTAGCGATCGACGCCGTAGTTCATCAGCGCATGGCTGGAGTCCAGTATTTTCTCGACCTCTTCAACGCCGTAGCGCTCCTCGCACTGGCGGATATAGTTACGGGCAAACAGTAGGTAATCGATGATGGATCCCGCGTCGGTCCAGGTGCGGAACAGATAGTTATTCTTAAAGAAGGAGTTATGGCCGTAGCAGGCGTGGGCCATCACCAGCGCCTGCAGGGTAATGGTGTTCTCCTCCATCAGGTAGGCGATGCAGGGGTTCGCGTTTATCACGATCTCATAGGCCAATCCCTGCTGACCATGTTTATAGCGCCGCTCGGTCTCGATAAACTTTTTACCGAAGGACCAGTGGGCGTAGTTGATCGGCATGCCGACGCTGGAGTAGGCGTCCATCATCTGTTCGGCGGTAATGATTTCTATCTGGTGCGGATAGGTATCCAGCCGGTAGTGCCGGGCGACCCGATCGATCTCATTCAGATACGCCTGAAGCAGCGGAAACGTCCAGTCCGGGCCATCGCTCAGGCACGGCGTGGAGTTACGGGTTGCAGCGTTTGACCTGGCCATGCACACACCTCCCTCAAGCCATTATACGGACCGCGGCATGCCGTCCTGATACAAGCGTAGCCTACGTGCTGAAAACTGCCGGATTGCCACAGCGCGCGCTCCGGTTATCGCATATGCTTGATGTACAGCGTATCGGGCATGCGCGTGGCAGCGGAGGAGCGGAGATGCGGGTAGTGATATTGGGCAGCGGCGTGATCGGCGTGACCAGCGCGTGGTATCTGGCGCAGGCCGGACATCAGGTAACGGTGGTCGATCGTCAGGAGGGGCCTGCGCTGGAGACCAGCGCGGCCAACGCCGGACAGATCTCGCCGGGCTATGCGGCGCCCTGGGCGGCGCCGGGGATCCCGCTCAAGGCGCTTAAATGGCTGTTTCAGCGTCATGCGCCGCTGGCGATGAGCCTGGACGGTTCGCTGTTTCAGCTGCGCTGGCTGTGGCAGATGCTACGTAACTGCGACAGCGCCCGCTATGGCCAAAATAAAGCACGGATGGTTCGGCTGGCCGAATACAGTCGCGACTGCCTGGTGCAGCTGCGCCAGACGACTCCCATCGATTACGAGGGGCGGCAGCTGGGAACCCTGCAGCTGTTTCGCACGCCGCAGCAGTATGAGAACGCCGCGCGTGATATTGCCGTTCTACGCGAGGCCGGGGTGCCTTATCAACTGCTGCCGGCGGCGCAGCTGTCGACGGTAGAGCCGGCGCTGGCGGCGGCGCGTGCGCGCCTGAGCGGCGGCCTGCATCTGCCCCATGATGAAACCGGGGACTGCCAGCTGTTTACCCGTCAGCTGGCGCAGCGGGCGGCGCAGGCCGGAGTGCGCTTTATCTTTAATACCCAGGCCCTGCGACTACTGCGCAGCGGGGCGCGGATACAGGGCGTACAGTGTGGCCACGATACGCTGGTGGCGGATGCCTATGTGGTCGCGCTGGGCGCCTACTCTACCGGGCTGCTGCAGGATATCGTGGCGATCCCGGTCTATCCACTGAAAGGTTATTCCCTGACGCTGCCCATCGACGACCCTGACGCCGCGCCGCGCTCGACGGTGCTGGATGAGAGCTATAAGGTGGCGATCACCCGCTTCGATCGGCGTATCCGGGTTGGCGGTATGGCGGAGGTAGTCGGCTTTGACATGTCGCTGCCGCGGGCTCGGCGCCGCACCCTAGAGAAAGTGGTACGCGATCTCTATCCGCGCGGTGGTTTTTTGCCGCAGGCGAACTTTTGGAGCGGGCTGCGTCCGGCGACGCCGGACGGTACGCCGCTGGTGGGGGCGACACCGCTGGAGAATTTGTATCTCAATACCGGCCACGGTACGCTGGGATGGACCATGGCCTGCGGATCCGGCCAGCTGCTGGCGGATATCATCTCCGGTGTGACGCCGGCGATCCGCGCCGATGATTTATCGGTTGCCCGCTATACCGCGTAATGCGGCGGACACGGCGGGCAGGGGATAATACGGGTTAGACGTCTGCGCGGGAGATGGTCTCATCTCCCCAGTAGAGCTGATCCTGATCCGTTTTGGCGAAGGCCCGCGGCAGGACATCATCGTTTCCTTCTTCCCAAATCTGTTGCGCCAGGGCTTCGTCACCGTGCGCCAGTTCGAAGATGGCTTCGGCAATTTCTAAAGAGGTTTCACGCACGCGTGCCCATTCGGCGATGTGATGCGGCTTGGTCATAAAAAGTCTCCTTGAAAATGATCGCGGTTACGGATGTACCGATCCAGCGGAAAGGGGCCGATGACAGAGGCAATCTGCCCTCTAATCACCATAACGCAGCATAGGCTGCTGCGCCAGCCCCTTGTGTTGCCACATGTTGTGGAAGGAATAAAGCGAGGACGGGGGCCGAGGCCCCCGCGGCGGCGATCAGGAGCGGAGTCCCTGTGCCGGCTGATCGCCCAGCAGGCGGTCGAGGGCGCAGAGCAGCAGCGCGCGGCGCTGTTGACTGGCTTCCACGCGGGCGGATCGCGCCAAGGCGTGAATTAAATCGCCGTAAATAATATCGCCATCGCGATGAATTAAATCGCTGACGGTTTCGCCGATGACGCGTGAAACTTCATTATCGAAATGGGTGCGTTCATTGGATATAACGCTATCGCCGGGCAGATCGAGGAGTGTGCTCATAGTGAAATTCCCCTGGGTATGGCAGAAAGGGCTCAGGGACTGTCCAACGGGAGCAGTATCAGCACCGAGACGCATGCAGACGATGTAAATGGTTTAATTATTCGTCCGTGATAATAATTTACTTACGTTAGCATTCTTTTCCTTACTATTCCTATTGTGTTCGGTGAGTCGCGCCGTGCGCTGTGTCTGAACTCACAGTTAGCTAAATTAATAGCGCCTTTTATTACATAAATGCCTTGGCTTTCACGCCTCATGCCGCGCGATACCTCTCCGTTCACGCCACGCTTTACGAGGGCGCGGGCGCGATCGTCTGCGCACCCGCTCCTCGATTAAGCATATACGATATCGCCGCGCTTGCTCGGCGGCGCTATCGCGGGGCCGGCGCGCGTCAGGCGTTCAGCGCGGAGATCTCGACCTGCGACGGGGCAAATTCACGCCCTTGGTCATCCTCCGTCTCGCGGCGAAAGCGCCAGCGCAGGGTATGGAACGGCGCGACGCTGCTGCGGTGAGCGACGCTGATCAGCGTCACGCCCGGCAGGTATGCCTCCAGCAGGCGGTAAACGTGCTGCTCAGTATCTTCATCCAGCGCGCTGGTGGCCTCATCCAGATACAGAATATCCGGGCGCAGCGCCAGCGCACGCGCAAAGGCGATGCGCTGCTGCTCCCCGGGGGAGAGCTGCTGTGACCAGTTGGCGCGGCTGCCCAGCGCATCGCACAGGTGGCTTAGGCGGCAGGCTTGCAGGATAGACTTCAGTTCGTCATCGCTATAGGTGGTCGCGCTGTAGGGGTAGCAGATGGCCTCACGCAGGCTGCCTATCGGCAGGTAGCTGCGCTGCGGCAGGAACAGGGTGCGCAGCGTCGTTTCATCCGGACGTAGGATCTCGCCGTGGCCGTAGGGCCAGACGCCGGCGATGGCGCGCAGCAGAGTCGACTTACCGCAGCCGGAGGGGCCGGTGATCAGCACGCGATCGCCGCGCTGCACTTGCAGACTGACATCGTTAAACAGCGTACGTCCTTGGTGAAGCTGCAGGGTCAGCGCCTTGATCGTGAGCGCCTCGTCGGCGCCCGCGGTTTGTCCATGGCGGATGCCGCCGGGGTGGGCGTTAATCTCTTCCACCGCCTTATTGAATCCGGCCAGACGGTTTACGCAGGCTTTCCAGGAGGCCAGATCGTCAAACGCGTTGATAAACCAGGATAGCGCCCCCTGCACCTGGCCGAAGGCCGAGGAGATCTGCATCAGGGTGCCCAGCTGGATAGCGTTGGCAAAATAGCGCGGCGCGGCCACCAGAATCGGGAAGATGATGGCGAACTGGCCGTAAAAGTTGCTGGCGAAGTTGAGGCGTCGGGTCAGACGCATGATGCTCCACCAGTTACGGCGGATATTCTGAAACTGGCCGTCCAGCTGCTGGCGCTCCTGCGGTTCACCGTGATACAGCGCGATGGGGTCGGCGTTATGGCGGATCCGGATCAGACCAAAGCGGAAGTTTGCCTCAAAGCGCTCCTGATCGAAGGAGAGATCGACCAGCGGGCGGCCCACCAGCCAGATCATCATGGAGCCGAGCCCGGCATACAGCAGGGCAAACCACACCATGTAACCGGGGATCTCCAGCGCATGGCCGGCGATCATCAGTGAAAGCGAGCCGGAGACCGACCACAGGATCGCGACGAAGGAGAACAGGGTCACCAGGCTGGAGAGCAGCCCCAGCGTCAGGGAGAGCGTGCCGCTGGTCAACGCGTTGAGATCCTGAGCGATACGCTGGTCGGGGTTATCGATCGACTGCTGCATTTCCGTGTGATAATAGGCTTGGTGTCCCAGCCATTTATCCATATAGCGCCGGGTCATCCATTGGCGCCACAGCATCTGCAGCCCCTGGGTCAGGTAAATGCGGAAGATGGCGATCGCGATGTAGATAAACGCCAGATAGCTAAAGCGGATCAGCTGCGCCTTGAATACCGCATAGTTCCGGTTTTGCAGGGCATCGTAGAATACCCGGTTCCACTCGTTAAACAGGACATTGAGGTACACCGCGGCCAGGGTCAGGACGACGATGGCGAGCAGACGGGTCCAGGCGCTGACTTTTTCTTCTGAAACCCAGTAGGGCCTGATCAGCTGCCACACTTCCCGCCAGTGGGTGGCTTTTTGGGTGAAATGCATGCGATGACTTTCCTACAGCATGAAAATAATAAAAAGGGGTGTCCGTTTAGGCCACGGGACATGACAAACGTTCTGTGGCCAATTGTAAAGTAATTTAATGATATGCCGAACGTTTAGGATACCCCGTCGTCGAATGGCGGGCGATTATCGGGACGGTTCCCGCCGCCCTGTGCGGCGGCGGGGGATCAGCGGGAGGCGACCTGACGGGCGAACAGCTCCCGAAAGACCGGGTAGATGTCCTGCGGCTCCCGGATATGCTGCATGGCAAAGTTGTCGCAGCGCTGGCTCAGCCCCTCATACTCTCGCCATAGGGTCTGGTGGGCGCGGCGGGTGATTTCGATATAGCAATAGTAGCGTACCAGCGGCAGCAGCCGGGTGGTGAGCAGCTGCTGGCACAGGGGGGAGTCATCGGCCCAGTTGTCGCCGTCGGAGGCCTGGGCGGCATAGATGTTCCACTGAGCGGGATCGTAACGGGCGCGGACGATCTCATCCATCAGCTTCAGCGCGCTGGAGACGATGGTGCCGCCGGTCTCCTGAGAGTAGAAAAACTCTTGCTCGTCGACCTCTTTGGCCTGGGTGTGGTGACGAATATAGACCACCTCGATATTCTTGTAGTTGCGGCTCAGGAACAGGTACAGCAGTAAATAGAAGCGCTTGGCCATCTCTTTGGTGGCCTGATCCATGGAGCCGGAGACGTCCATCAGGCAGAACATGACCGCTTGGCTGGAGGGCTCGGGGCGCCGCTCGTAGTTTTTGTAGCGCAGATCGATACTGTCGATAAACGGCACCCGAGCAATACGCTGGCGCAGCGTCTCGATCTCGTTGCGTAGCCGCAGGGTCTCCAGCGGCTGCGCCGGTTCGCTGTGCTGCAGCGCGTCGAGCTGCTGTTCCAGCTGATGCAGCGCGCGCCGCTTGGCGGCGCTCATGGCGGTACGCCGCGCCAGCGAGTTTCGCAGGGAGCGCACGACGCTGATGTTGGCCGGAACGCCGCTGGCGGTGTAGCCGGCGCGGTGGGTTTTGAATTCGGTCAGCTGCTGATAGTGACTGTGGCGCAGGTTGGGCAGGGCCAGGTCCTCAAACAGCAGATCCAGATACTCGTCCTTGGAGATCTGGAAAACAAAGTCATCCTGCCCCCCCTCGCCGTTGCCGGCATCACCGCTGCCGCCGCCGGCGCCGCCGCCCTGCTGGCGCTCGATGTGGTCATGGGGGACAAAGTGGTCGTTGCCGGGGTGAACCCGGTGGCGTTCGCCGCCGCTCCCCTGCTGAAACAGCGGTTCGCTGATATCGTCGCGTGGAATCGTGACCGATTCGCCGCTCTCTACGTCAGAGACCGAGCGGCGGTGGATGGCATCCGCGACCGATTGTTTGATCTGCGATTTGTAGCGGCGCAGGAACCGCTGGCGGTTTACCGCGCTCTTATTCTTGCCGTTCAGGCGGCGATCGATGAAGTAGGCCATGGCGCCTCCCAGTCTGCCAAGTGGAAAGGGCGGCGAAGCGCCGCCCGGAGCGGGTCATCAGGATGATTTACGAACCCGCAGATACCACTCGCACAGCAGGCGGACCTGCTTGCGGGTATAGCCCTTCTCCATCATGCGGTGCACGAAGTCATCGTGCTTCTTCTGCTCCTCGCTGGACGTTTTGGCGTTGAACGAGATCACCGGCAGCAGCTCTTCGGTGTTGGAGAACATCTTCTTCTCGATAACGGTACGCAGCTTCTCATAGCTGGTCCAGTTAGGATTGTGGCCGCTGTGGTGCGCGCGGGCGCGCAGTACGAAGTTGACGATTTCGTTACGGAAATCTTTTGGATTGCTGATCCCAGCCGGCTTTTCGATTTTCTCCAGTTCGGCGTTGAGCGACTCGCGGTCAAATAGCTGTCCGGTATCCGGGTCGCGGTACTCCTGATCCTGGATCCAGAAGTCGGCATAGGTGATGTAGCGGTCAAAGATATTCTGACCATACTCGGAATAGGATTCCAGATAGGCCGTCTGGATCTCTTTGCCGATAAACTCGACGTATTTGGGGATCAGGTAGCCTTTCAGGTACTCAAGGTATTTTTCCCCAGTTTCCTGGGGGAACTGCTCGCGCTCAATCTGCTGTTCCAGGACGTAGAACAGGTGTACCGGGTTGGCGGCGACCTCGGCATGATCAAAGTTGAAGACCTTGGAGAGGATCTTAAAGGCGAAGCGGGTGGAGAGGCCGTTCATCCCCTCATCGACTCCGGCATAGTCGCGATACTCCTGGTAGGACTTGGCCTTGGGATCGGTGTCCTTCAGACTTTCGCCATCATAGACGCGCATCTTGGAGAACAGGCTGGAGTTTTCTGGCGTTTTCAGACGCGACAGCACGCTGAAGCTGGCCAGTGTCTCCAGGGTACCCGGAGCGCAGGGTGCCAGCGCCAGTTCGCTGTTGCGCAGCAGCTTGTCATAGATCTTAATCTCTTCCGATACCCGCAGGCAGTAGGGGACCTTCACGATATAGACGCGGTCGAGAAAGGCCTCATTGTTCTTGTTATTACGGAACTGCACCCACTCCGATTCGTTGGAGTGCGCCAGAATGATGCCGCTGAAGGGCAGGGCCGAGATCCCTTCGGTGCCGTTATAGTTCCCCTCCTGGGTGGCGGTCAGCAGCGGATGTAGCACCTTGATCGGCGCCTTGAACATCTCCACAAACTCCATGATCCCCTGGTTGGCCCGGCACAGCGCGCCGGAATAGCCATAGGCATCGGGATCGTTCTGGGCGTAGTGTTCCAGCTTGCGAATGTCCACCTTACCGACCAGCGCGGAGATATCTTGGTTGTTTTCGTCGCCCGGCTCGGTCTTGGCGATCGCAATTTGCTGCAGGATCGACGGCCACACTTTGACGACCCGGAACTGGGTGATGTCACCGCCGAACTCACGCAGACGCTTGGCGGCCCACGGCGACATGATGGTTCCCAGATAGCGCGGCGGGATGCCGTACTCCTGGCTGAGGATAGCGCCATCCTCATGGGTATCGAACAGGCACAGGGGATGGTCGTTGACCGGGCTCCGCTCACCGTTGGCGCTCAGAACGTAGATGGGAACGTACTGCATCAGCGCCTTCAGTCGCTCGGCTAAAGAGGACTTGCCGCCGCCGACCGGCCCCAGCAGATAGAGGATCTGTTTCTTCTCCTCCAGCCCCTGCGCCGCGTGGCGCAGGTAGGCCACGATTTGCTCAATGGCCTCCTCCATGCCATAGAATTCGGCAAAGGCGGGGTAGCGGGCGATGACGCGGTTGGAGAACAGGCGGGAGAGGCAGGGGTCCTGCGCCGTATCGATCATGTCGGGCTGGCCGATGGCCTGCAGCAGACGCTCTGCCGCATTGGCATAGGCGCTGCGATCCTGGCGACAGAGGGTGAGGAATGCCTGTAGCGTGAACTCCTCATCCTTGGCCGCTTCATAGCGCTGGCGATATTGGTCAAATATGTTCATAGCGATGCCCGTCCTTTTTTTCAGCACAGGTTAAGGAGAATGCCGCGTCGCTGCGGTCGCGCGAAAACGCGTTGTTGCGCCGGGGCATCCGCACATGGCAGGCCGACCGTAGTCTCCCCCTGAGATCAAGCTTAGTTGGCATCCTGGAATTTGCCCGCCGCTCATGGCTTTTTTCCCATGGCATTTCAAGCACTCAGTTTAGACACGGTGATGCGGCGGCGCAGGATATCCGCGTTCGGCGGTCGCGCGGGGAGTGGGGAGTAGAATAGGATGAAAAGTGGCATGTTAACTGTTTTTCAGGTAAAAGATGATGCGATTAACCACTTGCTGAGTATAATCATCCGACATATTTTTATTCTGTATTGGAAGATGTTAACGGTGAAAAAACGTACGCTCTCTGCGCTGGGCTCACTGGCCCTGCTGGTTACTGCCGCGGCCCACGCGGGCACATGGTCTATCGGTGCCTCCGCTCTGGTCGCCCCGGATCCCTACCGTGGTGATAACGACCGCGTTTATCCTGTGCCGATGGTGAACTATGACAGCGACAGCTTCTATTTTCACAGTCTGACCGCCGGCTACTATCTGTGGAAGGATCAGCAGGATCAGCTGAGCGCCACCGCGTTCTATTCGCCATGGCGCTTTCGCGCCAGCGACAGCGATGACTGGCGGATGAAGCGCCTGAATAACCGCTACGCGACCGTGATGGCCGGCTTGAGCTATAGCCACCACGAAGCGTGGGGAACGCTGCGCGCCTCCTTCGTTGGCGATATTCTGGATAACAGCAATGGCCTGGTGGGCGATCTGGCCTACCTGTACACCCTGCACCACGGGGACTGGAGCTTTACCCCCGGCGTCGGCGTGACCTGGAACAGCGCTAATCAGAACAGCTACTACTTTGGCGTGTCCGACAGCGAGGCGCGTCGCAGCAGCCTGCAGCAGTACAGCCCGGAAAACAGCTGGTCACCCTATCTGGAGCTGACCACGTACTATCGCATCAATGCCGACTGGAATGCATTCTTCGCCGGCCGCTTCGTGCAGCTGAGCAGCCAAATCAAGGACAGCCCGATGATCGCGAAGAGCTATACCGGCATGCTGTGGTCTGGCGTGACCTACCGTTTCTAATCGCTGCCGTGCATCGCGTTACTATCAGCAGGGTCGCTTTGGCGACCCTGCTCTCGCGTTAGAAGTAGAATGAAATATCAGCGGCGACGTTTCGCCCCGGTGCAGTGAAGCGCCGTAGGCCAGCTCTATCGCTATCTATCTGATTGGTCGTGCCGAACTCCGGTAGGCTGCGCAGAGTATCCCAAGTGCTATATTTTCTATTTAACATATTAAACACGCCGGCGCGCAGTGAGATATTTTCACTGACGTTATAATAGGCGGTGGTATCAAAGACAACATAGCTCGCGCTCAGGTATGGCCAGGCGCGTCCATTGTGAATAGCCTGGCTCTCCGTCTTTTTCGCCGCATAGGTCATAAAGAGCTCCGCACCATATCGCTCGGAGGGATGCCGATAGGCTAACGAAGAAACCCATTTAAAAGGTTGAATAGATAGCAATGCGTTTCCGCTGGCATCTTTCCCTCGGGCGTAGCTCAGGCTATTGCGTAAGCTGTAGTTATCCTGCCCACCGAGCGCTTTGGCGAAGTGGAATTCGTTTGTCAGCTCAAGCCCCCAGACATAGGCCGAGGCGACGTTTGTATATTGCAGGTGGTTTTGTGGAAGGGTCGGTTTGTTCCAGCGTGATGGATTTGAGGGATTGAACCAAGGATTGGGAACCTGTTTCTCCGTCTGCTTGAGATCGATAAAGTCCGTGTATTTGGTGTAATAGGCGTTGATCTTATTCTGTACGATATCGCCCTGATAGCTGAGCGCGATTTCGTTACTCAGGCCTTGCTCCTGTTTTAAATTGGGATTCGGCTCAACGCGGTTAGCCGCGATGCTATCGCCATAATCGAAATAAAGCTCCTGTGCCGTAGGAATGCGGAAGCCCTTGCCTATTTTATACTGCAACGTATAGCGGGGGGTTATTGCGTAGTTGGCGGTCAGCGCCCATGAAAGGGCAGAGTAGCGGTTGGGCTGAGGGTCGCTGTCTTTCGCCAGGGATAACGGGCCTGCGTCGGGCTTATGTGCGACGCTATCATAGCGGGCTCCGGCGATGAGGCTGAGCTGACTGCCGGGCAGCGCGATTTCATCGACGACGGTGGCATTGATATCGCGGCTAGAGACCGGTCGGATGATCTTTTGATCGTCCCGGTAGGGTTGCTTGGGGTTGCCCAGCCAGGTCGTGTCCGCATTGACATTATCAAAGCGCTTCGTGGCATACTGGGTACGCAGGGTCATATGATGGCGCGTAGCCAGTAACGACCAGTTGTTGAACGAGATTTCGTTATTCAAGTAGCGGCCATATTGGGTCAGCCTACGGTTTTTCTCTTCAAAAATATCGCCATAATATCCCTGATCAAAGTCTTCATAGATCGTGCTAAAGGCGGTCTGCGCGATTTTTTGCCAGTTAAATTCGGTTTTGACCGTGTCGATATAGGCGCCGGGCTGCCAGGTATCAGAAATGCTGTAGCGCCTTTTTTCCGAGAGGTCGTTACCGGTACGGTGATATGCAGAGAAGAGGTGCCACGACTTCTCATCGGTATAGGTCTTTTCCTTGGCATATTCGACGGTGGCGCTGAGGGTGTGCGCGTCGCCTAGCATGAGGTTGACCTTTGAGAGGAGCGAGTGGCGCTTTTTATCCTGCGGATCGGGCGTTCCACGAGCGCGGCCAAACACATCGTTTTCATGGCGGAAGTTGTCGGTTTCATGACCGCTGCGGTAGGTGTAAAGCAACATGCCTTCGATAATATCCGTGCTGAACGCGCCCCCGAGGGTCTGCATTTTTTCATCATTTTTGGAGCTATAGGCGCTGCGGGAAACCAAGCCGCTATTGCCCGACCTAATCAGATCGCCGGGATCTTTGCTGACATACTGCACGCTGCCGCCCAAGGCGCCGCTGCCCATAAATAACGAGTCGGCCCCCTTGGCGATCAGTACGGTTTTCAGATGGTCAGTTTCGATATTGTTGATGCTGCCGTTAAAATAGCCGTACCCCTTGTAAATGAGGTTATCGAAGGTTTCGCCCTGTGGGATACCATCGACGGCGATGGCCACGCGATCCTTATCAACGCCTCGCATGCTATATCCATTATTGCCAAAGCGTCCATCGCTGGAGACGCCGACGCCGGGAAGATGGCGAACAATATCCTGCATATCGAAAATCAGCTGATTCTCTATCTCATTTTGTGAGAGCGTCGTCTCATTAATTTTCTCCTCCTGCTTTTCGATGACATAGACGATATCCTCGGCATCTTTTTTCTCCGATCCCGCCGTCTGTGCGATGAGGGGCGCGCTGAGGGGGAGCAGCGTAGTAAAAAGTATTTTCTTTATCATATACATAACCCAGAAGCATCTAAAAGGTCATACATATTAATTGATAATGATAATTATTTTCAAGCAATGCGTGTTTACGCGACATGCGTGCGGCGTGGACGCGGCGTGGAGATGACCGGGCATAGCGCGCCGTTGGTGCGGCGTTGAGCGCATCGCCACGGTGACGCAGGGCCGCCCATGCGCGTATAGCGTCGGATAGGACCGCCGTGAGGCTGGGCGGTGTCGTCGTCGGCAAGTCAAGAGGATGTCGGCCGCGATGAGAGGGATGTCGGTGGATAAGGTGACTACCAGAGCGGGTGAGCGGGGAGGGGAAGGCGCTACGGCTGCGCCGCGTGCGCTGGCACCAATACGATTGACGCGGCCTAGGGAAATCCCGGCTCCCGTGCAGCGGAGAGCCGGTTGATGCGTATCAGCGCTGCGGGCGCAGGCGCAGCGTGGCGGCCAGGCGGGCAGGGCAGCCGCTGCTGACCTGCAGCGGTTGACTGACGCGGGCGGTCTCAACGCACACCATAGTGTGATAGCCGTCATTGGGCATATCGGCCATGGCAGCGGCAATCTCACGCCACGGGTTCCAGGCGACGACGTCGCTGTGATGGTGGTGGTGGATCTCGATGCTGCGCTGGAAGCCGCGATCGTGAATGACGCTGAATGGCTCCGGCGCGGTATAGACGCGGTCGGTACGCGCGCTGAAGGTCAGCGCTCCCTGCTGGATAGCCTCGGCGCCGCCGTTGACTTTATCCAGATAGGGTTCCCCCAGCCCAGAGACGGAGACGGCGTTAATATCGGCGATATTGAAGTAGGTGTGCAGCGCGGCCTGGCAGCGGTAGTCGCCATAGGCTTCGAGCTCCATACTGCAGTGGTCGCTGAGGCGATAGCGGGCCGTCAGGCTAAAGTCATGAGGCCAGTATTTACGCGAGGCGTCGCTCTCTTTCAGGGTGAGGGTCAGGGTTACGCCCTGCGCGTCTTCATCATGCGCGCTGAGGGTCCAGGGCAGGTTGCGGGCGAAGCCGTGTGCCGGATAGCCCTCCTGCTGGGCCGGGCCAAACCAGGGCCAGCAGATGGGCACACCGCCGCGGATCGGTTCGCCCGGTTGAAAGGCGGAGTCCGGCGAGAGCCACAGCGTCGGTTTTTCGCCGCTGGGCTGCCACAGCAGCAGGTGGGCGCCCTGCAGGGCGACGGCGGCCCGCAGCCGCGGGTGGTTGACCACCACGATGGGCAACGCATCCAGCTGGCGCAGGCTGATGTAAGGGGTGATCTGTCGTTCGACCGGTAAGGAAAAAATCTTTTCGGACATGCTCTGGGACATGGTAAGGCTCCTCGGTGAAGGCGCTGCCGCAGACACAAAATAAAAAGGGCGACACCGAGTGTCGCCCTTTTATCACGGGATCACAATGCGCACTTACTTAGAGATGTGTGCGATCAGATCCAGAACTTTGTTGGAGTAGCCAGTTTCGTTGTCATACCAAGAAACCAGTTTCACGAAGTTGTCGTTCAGAGAGATACCGGCGTCGGCATCAAACACGGAGGTGCATACTTCGCCGTTGAAGTCGGTAGAAACGACGGCTTCGTCGGTGTAGCCCAGAACGCCTTTCATTTCGCCTTCAGAAGCGGCCTTCATCACGTCACAGATCTGCTGATAGGTCGCCGGCTTGGCCAGGCGAGCAGTCAGGTCAACAACGGAGACGTTCGGGGTCGGAACGCGGAAAGCCATACCGGTCAGTTTGCCGTTCAGCTCCGGGATGACCTTGCCAACGGCCTTGGCTGCACCGGTAGAGGACGGGATGATGTTCTGGCTAGCGCCGCGGCCGCCGCGCCAATCTTTCATGGACGGGCCGTCGACAGTTTTCTGGGTCGCGGTGGTAGCGTGAACGGTGGTCATCAGCGCTTCAACGATGCCGAAGTTGTCGTTCAGGACTTTAGCCAGCGGAGCCAGGCAGTTGGTGGTGCAGGATGCGTTGGAAACGATCTCCTGGCCAGCGTAGTTCTTGTGGTTTACGCCCATAACGAACATCGGGGTAGCATCTTTAGACGGGCCAGTCATGACGACTTTCTTGGCACCGGCGGCGATGTGCTTACGCGCGGTTTCGTCGGTCAGGAACAGACCGGTCGCTTCGGCAACAACGTCAACGCCGATTTCGTTCCACTTCAGGTTAGCCGGATCTCTTTCAGCGGTAACACGGATTTTTTTACCGTTAACGATCAGGTGGCCATCTTTCACTTCAACAGTGCCGTTGAAACGACCGTGAGTAGAGTCGTACTTCAGCATGTATGCCATGTAGTTGGCATCCAGCAGATCGTTGATGCCAACGATTTCGATGTCAGAACGTTCCTGAGCAGCACGGAAAACAATACGGCCGATACGGCCAAAACCGTTGATACCTACTTTGATAGTCATATATTCCACCAGCTATTGGTTAGTGAATAAAAGGTTGCCTGTAAAATTACAAAAACCTTATGGAGCGTCAAGCGGAATCGTGTCAATTGTTGCTATACGTCAAAGCCGCCGCGGCGACTGTGCAGATAGCATCCACGATGCCAAACTCACCGTATTCCATCATACATGGGGGCGGCGGCGAGAGTCTCAAACCTGCGTGCTGTCTGTTTGTGATGCTCATCACAAAAGTCATTCCCGCCGCGTTCCAGCCACACAGTTTAGACCAAATGATGCTGATCTATTGTTAACTGTTTGTTATGTTTGATGGCATTCTATTTCTGCCCAATCCTATCCATTCGACGCAGGCCGCGGAACATAACATGGCTAAAGAAAACCTCTCCCAATCCCCACATCAATTAACCGAAATGCAACGCTATGTCACTCAGGAGCGTGGCACCGAGCCGCCGTTTAGCGGCCGACTGCTGCATAACCGCCAGGAGGGGATATACCACTGCCTGTGCTGCAACAGCCCCTTGTTCTATTCCGACAGTAAATACGATTCCGGCTGCGGCTGGCCGAGCTTCTTTCGCCCCTATAGCGCCGACGCCATTCGCTGTCTGGATGATGATTCGCACCATATGCATCGCATCGAAATTCGCTGCGCGCAGTGCGATGCGCATCTGGGACATCTGTTTCCCGACGGCCCCCAACCCAGCGGCGAGCGCTATTGCGTGAACTCCGCTGCGCTGCATTTCTGCGCCGGAGAGGATGGCCGCTGGACCCTGGGTTAACCCCTTGATGTCTTGAAATGATAGTACCATGGTGAAGCGATTCAGCAAAGCGGATATTAGCGAGGACATATGGATATTGAGCGCTTGATCTCAATAATGAATGAAGATGTCTACCAGCGTTTGGTGACCGCCGTTGAGCTGGGCAAGTGGCCGGACGGCTCTCGGCTGAGTGAGTCGCAGCGCGGCGAGGCGCTGCAAATGGTGATGCTGTACCAGTCGCGCCATAATCACCGTGCGGCGCATTTAACGGTGAATACCCGCGGGGAGATAGAAATGAAAAGCAAGCAGGCGCTGAAGGCGCTGTTTAGCGCGCCGTTGGCGAAGTAGGGCACCGCGCGGAGCGGTGCCGCGGGTGTGCGCTCAGCGCAGGTGGCTGAGCGTGGTGAGCGGGGTTAGGCTAGCCCCGGCGCGGACCATTTCGGCCAGCGCGCGTTCGCTATCGCCGGGCGTGAGATCCACGCCGCGGCAGCCGTCGCGAATGATATTGACCTGATAGCCCAGGCGCAGGGCGTCCAGCACCGAAAACTTCACGCAGTAATCCGTCGCCAGACCCAGCAGCCACAGGCGGGTGATGCCGTGCTGGCGCAGCCAGGCATCCAGCGCGGTGGCGCAGCGCCGACCGTTGTCGAAAAAGGCGCTGTAGCTATCCACTGCGGCGTCAGTTCCCTTATGCACCACAAAATCGAAGGCGGTATCGCGCAGGGCCGGGTGAAACGCGGCGCCGATGGTGTTTTGCACGCAGTGGTCAGGCCACCAGACCTGGGGCAGGCCATTGAGCTCGCCGACCTCGCCCAGCTGCCCGCCGCTGCGGCTGGCGAAGCTGCCGTGCTCCGCCGGATGCCAATCCTGGGTCGCGATCACCGGGATGCCGTCCCGACGCGCCATGGCGACCGCCTGCAGGGCGACGGGGATGACCTCATCGCCCTGGGGAACCGCCAGCGCGCCCTGAGGGCAAAAATCATTCTGTAGATCGATCAGCAAAAGTGCAGCGGACATCCGTCGTTCTCCCGTGGTTGTATGGCTAGGCTGTCTCTCCCGGCGCTGCCGCGGCGAGATAGGATGCCTAGGGGTTCTCACTCAGCTCACCGCGCAGATCCTGCTGCATCAGGCGGCGGATTTGGTCTGCGGCCAGCGATTGGCTCAGTAGATAATGCAGTTTAGTCAGCGCTGCCTCAACCGTCATGTCAAAACCGCTGATCACCCCGGCGTGGGCCAGGGCGTTACCGGTGGCGTAGCCCTCCATGTTGACCCGGCCGGAGAAGCACTGGGTCAGGTTGACAACGACGATACCGCGCTGTGAGGCGTGGATCAGCTCATCGAGCAGCTCCGGGTTCTGCGGCGCGTTGCCGACGCCATAGGAGCGCAGGATCAGCGCCCGTACCGGTTGACGTAGGAAGTTGCGCACCACATCGGCCGAGAGTCCGGGATAGAGGGTCACTACCCCGATCGGCTGCGGCGTGATGGGGTGAACCCGGAACGGCGCCTGATGCAGCGGCGTTACCAGCGGCGCGATGCGGCGAATGTTGATCCCGGCCTCCAGCAGGATGGGATAGTTGGGCGAGGCGAAGGCGTCAAAGCCGTCGGCGTGCGCCTTGGTCGTCCGGTTGCCGCGGAACATTTTATTATTGAAGAACAGCGAGACTTCATTGATCGGGTAGTTGGCCGCCAGATAGAGGGCGTTTAACAGGTTGGTCTGCCCGTCAGATCGCAGCTCGGCGAGCGGGATCTGTGAGCCGGTGACGATCACCGGTTTCGCCAGGTTCTCGAACATAAACGAGAGCGCCGAGGCGGTAAACGCCATGGTATCGGTGCCATGCAGGATCACAAAGCCATCATAGTTGGCGTAGTTGGCCTGAATATCGTCGGCGATGTGCTGCCAGTCGGCGGGCGTGGTGTCGGACGAGTCGATCAGCGGCTGATACTCATGGATGGTAAAGTCCGGCATCTCTGGGCGGTGAAACTCCGGCATCAGCGCCAGCTGACGCTGCAGGTGCCCGGAGACGGGGATGTAGCCCTGTGCGGAGCGTTGCATGCCGATGGTGCCGCCGGTGTAGGCCACATAGATAGATTTTTTTTGCATGACAGAAAGTTCGCCGTAGCTGGGGCGCTGATGCGCAAATATGCGTGGATTATAGGGATAATACGGAAGAAAAAAAGCCCGCCGGGCCAGCAGCCATGAATAATGGCCTGCTCGCCCGACGGGAGGCAGGATTAACGGATCTCGCTACAGCTCAGGCACAGCGCGTAGCGCTGCTGCGGATCGTTGAGAGAGGCGACCCAATCGCTCTGCGCCGAAATCTGGCGTGAGAGCTGGAGCAGTGAGGCGGGGATCATGCCCTGCAGCGCCTGCGGTAGGGATGCCTGTACGGAGCTGGTCAGCTGGCTGAACACCATTTCGCTAAAGCTCGGATTATCGACATACCACCGCAGCTGAGGCTGCTTGATGCCGGCCAGCGTCGCCGCCTGGCTGACGGCATCGTCAAAGTCGCCCAATCGATCGACCAACCCATTGGCTTTGGCATCGACGCCCAGCCAGACGCGCCCCTGCGCGATGCTATCGATCTGCGCCGGCGTTTTATGACGGGCGGTGGCCACCAGGCTGATAAAGCGCTGATAGCCGTTCTCTATCGTCAGCTGCATCAGATCGCTGACGCTCTGCGGCAGCGCTTTGGTCAGGGCGGTGTCGGCCAGCGGCGAGGTAGCGACGCCGTCCGTATAGACACCCAGCTGGCTCAGCGGTTTTTCAAAGGTATTGATTACCCCAAAGATCCCGATCGAGCCGGTGAGGGTGCTGGGGCTGGCGATAATGGCGTTGGCGGGCGTCGAGATCCAGTAACCGCCGGATGCCGCCAGTCCTCCCATGGAGACCACCACCGGCTTACCGGCGTCGCGCGCCGCCGCCAGCGCCGACCGGATCTCTTCAGAGGCGGTGACGCTGCCGCCGGGGCTGTTGACCCGTAGGATGATCGCGCGGATAGCCGGATCGAGACGCGCCTGGCGAATCTGGGCCGCGGTCGTATCACCGCCGACGCTGCCCGGCGTCGCCTCGCCATCGATGATCGGCCCGCTGGCAAAAATAACGGCGATCTGGCCATTGCCCGTAGGCTTCGGCTTCAGGGGATAGTCATAGAGACTGATGTGGCGGTAGTCGCGCGCGCGCGTATCCCAGCCAAACTGTTTGGACAGAATACCCTCGACCTCGCTGCGCGATGCCAGCCCGTCGACCAGCCGATGCAGTACGGCGTACTGTGCCATATCACCGCCGGTGGCCTGCAGTCCTTTCAGCATCTGCTCGGCGCCGGGGAAAACCTGCTCCGGCGTAAGGTGGCGGTTGGCGGCAACGGTGGCCAAATAGTTATTCCACATACCGTTGAGCCACTGGCTGTCAGCGCTGCGCGCCTGCGGCGACATCTGGTCGCGCATCAGCGGTTCGACGGCGGACTTATAGGTGCCGACGCGGAAGATGTGGGTGCTGACATCCAGTTTATCCAGCAGGCTCTTATAGTAGAGGTTATTGGTCGCCATCCCCTGCAGGCCGACGCTGCCCTGGGGGGAGAGGTAGATCTTATTCGCATAGCTGGCCAGGAAATACTGCGCCTGGGTGTAGCTTTCACCGACCGCCAGGATCGGCTTACCGCTGGCGCGGAACTCGGCCAGCGCCTTGCCAATGTACTGCAGCGACGGCTGATCCGCGCCGGCAAAGTTATTCAGCGATAACACCAGCCCGGTAATATTGGGATCGCTTTTGGCCTGGCGCAGGGTCTCCACCAGATCGAACAGGGAGTTCTCCTGTAGCGCCGCGCCGCGGATGCCCAGTAGCTCTCGGCCCAGCTGCCCGAATTTGCTGTTCAGCGCGGGGTTATCGACCACCACGCCGTTGAGATCCACCAGCAGAGCGCCTTTGGTGGCAGGATCGACGGGCGTATCCTGAAACTGAAGGTAGATACCGACGCCGATCAGGATCAGCAGGACTAAAAACAGGTTAAGGATAAACTCGCGAATAAAATTGAGTATTCGCCAGCACCAGCGGAACGCGCCGGCGATAGAGCGCCATAGCATGCGCATGTTAACTCCAGGTCAATGATTGCAATTCCGCTATCCTAGCGGCGTCGCCGGGAAAAGTCAGCGTCGATATGCGCCCGGCAGCGCTGGTCCGCCCTCTGTGCGTATGTCGGGGCTGGCATCTTACGGCGCGCGGGGGGATAATTGTCGTAACCTCTCTGTAACATCATTACAGACTATGTGTTTGACTTATCACTTGGAGAGTCCCATGGATGCATTAGAGCTCCTGCTGCAGCGTCGTTCCGCTTCCCGCCTGAGCGAGCCCGCCCCGTCCGATCAGGCGCTGGAAAACATTTTTCAGGCCGGGCTGCGCGCGCCGGACCACGGCGGCCTGCAGCCGTGGCGCTTCGTAACCGTGCAGGGCGACGGGCGTGAGCGTCTGAGCGCGCTGCTGCACGATATCGCGCTGGCCGAGGGGCGCGATGAGAAAGGCGTTGAGAAGGCCCGCAGCGCGCCCTTTCGCGCGCCGCTGATCGTCACGGTGATCGCCCACTGTAATCGCGACAGTCGGGTGCCTCAGTGGGAGCAGATCGCCTCCGCCGGGTGTGCCGTGATGGCGATGCAGATGGCGGCGCAGGCGCAGGGATTTAACGGTATCTGGCGCAGCGGCCACTGGACCGAGGCACCCCGGGTGCGCCAGGCGTTTGGCTGCCGCGAACAGGATGTCATCGTCGGTTTTCTCTATCTGGGCACACCCACCCTGAAGGCCGCCAGAGTACAGCCGCTGGATAGCAGCGCCTTTGTCCGCCCATTCTGATCCTCTCCTCTTTCTCATTCAGTATGCGTATCACGTGCCCCGGCGTCAGCGGTCTCGCCGGGGCACGTTGAATGACCATTTCCTGTGCGCGTAACCGTTTGCCTTTGTGCGATCGCGCGGCTTATTGATCGCGTGACTTATCAATTCCCCGCGCTGGCGCTACTATTGCGTGATTTTATTTTTCTTGATGGAGAGGAGTAGGGTATGACTGCGCCGGCCATTCGTTTGACACAGTACAGCCATGGGGCGGGATGTGGCTGCAAAATCTCGCCGAAAGTATTGGAGTCCATCCTGCACAGTGAGCAGGCCAAGTTTGTCGATCCCCACCTGCTGGTGGGAAATGAGACGCGCGACGACGCGGCGGTTTACGATATCGGCAACGGGGTTGGCATTATCAGTACCACCGACTTCTTTATGCCCATCGTGGACGATCCGTATGATTTTGGCCGTATCGCGGCCACCAATGCCATCAGTGATATCTACGCCATGGGCGGTAAACCGATCATGGCGATCGCTATTCTGGGCTGGCCGCTGGAGAAACTGGCGCCGGAGATTGCCCGCCAGGTCATCGAAGGGGGGCGTCAGGTGTGTCGCGAGGCCGGGATTTCCCTGGCCGGGGGCCACTCCATTGACGCGCCGGAGCCGATTTTTGGCCTGGCGGTCACCGGGACGGTCAGCACCGAACGAGTGAAGAAGAACAGCGCGGCGCAGGCTGGCTGCCGTCTCTATCTGACCAAGCCGCTGGGGATCGGCGTGCTGACGACCGCAGAGAAGAAGAGCGCGCTGCGCCCTGAGCACCGCGGGCTGGCGCGCGATACCATGTGTCAGCTGAACAGCCCGGGCGCCGACTTTGCCGATATTCAGGGCGTGACGGCGATGACCGACGTGACCGGGTTTGGCCTGCTGGGGCACCTGAGCGAGATTTGTCAGGGCTCCGGTCTGCAGGCGACGCTGTGGTTTGATCAGATCCCGCGCCTCCCCGGCGTCGAGGCGTATATCGCACAGGGCTGCGTGCCGGGGGGAACCGGGCGTAACTTTGACAGCTATGGACATCTGGTCGGGGCGATGGACCCGCTGCAGCGTCAGCTGCTGTGCGATCCGCAAACTTCCGGCGGTCTGCTGCTGGCGGTAACGCCGGAGGCCGAGGCGGCGGTACGCGACGTCGCGCTGCGCCATGGTCTGACGCTGAGCGCCATCGGTGAGCTGCACGCGCCGCGTGCGGGTGAACCGCTGATCGAGGTTCAGGAATGACAGGCAAGGCTGTAACCCGCCCGGATGGCACGGACTACCTCGCCATCCTGGCCAATGACGTTCCGTTAATCGATGTGCGCGCCCCGGTAGAGTTTCAGTCCGGGGCGTTTCCCAGCGCCTGTAACCTGCCGCTGATGCTGGACAGCGAACGCGAGGCGGTCGGTATCTGCTACAAGCAGCAGGGGCAAGACGCCGCCATCGCGCTGGGTAATCGCCTGGTCTACGGCGAGGTGCGCGCCGCGCGCATCGCGGCCTGGCGTGAGCAGTGCCAGCGTCACCCCGAGGGCTATCTCTACTGTTTCCGCGGCGGCCTGCGCTCCCATATCGTACAGCAGTGGCTGCGCGAGTCGGGACTGGACTATCCGCTGATCGAGGGGGGCTATAAGGCGCTGCGCCATGCCATCCTGCAGTTTACCGAGCAGGCGTCGACGCTGCCGATGGTGCTGATCGGCGGCAATACCGGCTGTGGCAAAACGCGGATGCTGCGTGAGCTGCGCGCCGGTATCGATCTGGAGGGCGCCGCCCACCACCGCGGCTCCTCCTTTGGACGTACCGTGGTCGCGCAGGGCACGCAGATCGACTTTGAAAATCAGCTCGGCATCGCCCTGCTGAAGAAGCACCGCGCCGGTATCCGCCGCTGGATCCTGGAGGATGAGGGGCGGGTGATCGGCTCTAACCATGTTCCGCTGTGCTTCTATAATCAGATGCTGCAGGCGGCGGTGGCGGTGGTGGATGAGCCCTTTGAGGCCCGTCTGGTTCGGCTGCAGGAGGAGTATATCGACCTGATGCGCGTGGAGTATGAGCGCGCCTATGGCCAAGAAGCGGGCTGGCAGGCCTATGCGGAGTACCTGCATCACGGGCTGTTTGCCATCCGTCGTCGACTGGGGCTAGAGCGTTACGCTGAGCTGGATGCCCATTTGGTCAGAGCGCTGCAGCAGCAGCAGGCTGGCCGCGGCAGTGAGGGACATCTGGCCTGGCTGGTCCCGCTGCTGCATGACTACTATGATCCGATGTACGGCTACCAGTTGGAGAAGAAGGCAGCGCGGATTGTTTTTCGCGGTGACTATCGGGCCGTCAGGGAATATCTTCTCTCTCTCAGCCAGACATAGGGTGACTGATGCGGCTGTTTATTGCGGAAAAGCCCAGCCTGGGGCGGGCCATTGCGGATGTGTTGCCTAAGCCGCACCGGCGTGCGGATGGCTATATTCAGTGCGGTGACGGCGACGTGGTGACCTGGTGCGTGGGTCATCTGCTGGAGCAGGCCGAACCGGATGCCTACGATGCCCGCTACGCGCGCTGGAATCTGGCCGATCTGCCGATTGTACCGCAGAAGTGGCAGCTGCGGCCCAAGGCATCGAGCGCCAAGCAGCTGAAGGTGATCGAGCACCTGCTGCGCGATGCGCAGCAGGTGGTGCACGCCGGAGACCCGGATCGCGAAGGGCAGCTGCTGGTGGATGAGGTGCTCGACTTTCTGGCCCTGGCGCCGGAAAAGCGGCGCCAGGTACAGCGCTGCCTGATCAACGATCTTAACCCCCAGGCGGTGGCGCGGGCGCTGGAGCGACTGCGCGATAACCATGAGTTTATGCCGCTGTGCGTCTCCGCGCTGGCGCGCGCGCGCGCCGACTGGCTGTATGGCATCAACATGACCCGCGCCTATACCCTGCTGGGGCGCAACGCCGGCTATAACGGCGTGCTCTCCGTGGGCCGGGTGCAGACGCCGGTGCTCGGGCTGGTGGTTCGCCGCGATGAGGAGATCGCGCACTTTGTCGCCAAGGACTACTACGAGGTGCGGGCGCATATCGTAACGCCGGCCGGCGAGCGCTTCTGGGCGCAGTGGCAGCCCAGCGAGGCCTGCGAACCCCATCAGGATGAAGAGGGGCGCCTGCTCAACCGTGCGCTGGCGGAGCATGTTATCGCCCGGATCCAGGATAAACCCGCCCGGGTGACCGGCTATAACGATAAGCGTGAGTCTGAGGTGGCGCCGCTGCCGTTCTCCCTGTCAGCGCTGCAGATCGAGGCCGCCAAACGCTTTGCCATGAGCGCTCAGCAGGTACTGGATACCTGTCAGCGTCTGTATGAAACCCATAAGCTATTGACCTATCCCCGCTCCGACAGCCGTTACCTGCCGGAGGAGCACTTTGCCGGGCGCCATGCGGTGATGGCGGCGATTGCCGCCCATGCGCCGACGCTGGCCAATCTGGAGAGCGTCGACGTCCAGCGGCGTAACCGCTGCTGGGATGACAGCAAGGTTGATGCCCACCATGCCATCATTCCCACGGCCCGGGCAGGCAGCGTCGCGCTAAATGAGGATGAGCGTAATATCTATCAGCTGGTGGCGCGTCAGTACCTGATGCAGTTCTGCCCCGATGCGCAGTACCGTAAGTGCGTCATCGATCTGGAGATTGAGGGGGGGATCTTTATCGCCAAGGCGCGTTTTCTGTCTCAGGCCGGCTGGCGTGCGCTGCTCGGTGCCAAGGAGCGCGACGACGAAGATGAGGGGATGCCGCTGCCGGTGGTGGCCCGCGATGACCTGCTGCACTGCGAGCGGGGCGAGCTGATGGCGCGCCAGACGCAGCCGCCGCGTCACTTTACCGATGCCTCGCTGCTGTCGGCCATGACCGGGATCGCCCGTTTTGTGCAGGATAAATCGCTAAAGAAAATCCTGCGAGCGACCGATGGTTTAGGGACCGAGGCTACGCGCGCCGGTATTATCGAACTGCTGTTTCGCCGCGGGTTTCTGCATAAAAAGGGGCGCTATATCCACGCCAGCCCGGCGGGCAGCGCGCTGATCCACTGTTTGCCCGAGATGGCCGGTCGTCCGGATATGACGGCACACTGGGAGGCGACGCTGACGAAGATCAGTGAGCGGGGCTGCCGCTACCAGGACTTTATGCACCCGCTGGTGGAGACGCTGCAGCAGTTGATCCACCAGGCGCGTACCGCCGTGAACCCCCGTGCGTTCCGTGATCTGCCGCCCGCTGAGAGCGCCCGGCCACGGCGCGCCAAAGGGGCATCAACTGCGTCAAATAAGAGGAAAAAAGCATGAAACAGGCCGTAATGATGGCGCTCGCTGCGCTGCTGTGGAGCGGGGCGCTACAGGCTCAGGGATCCGTCTCCACCGACGGTGCCCAGCAGGGGGCCGCCGCCGTCGCCGCCGGCGGTATCGATGTGGTGGTGCCGATGCCGGCCAACGGATATACCAACGGGGTCAACGGCGTGAACTGTAGCCGCTGCTGCCTGTATCAGGATCGCTACTACTCCGAGGGGGCGGTCGTCAGCACGGATGGCCTGCTGCTACAGTGTCAGGCCAATCCGCAGGTGTTGAGTACCAACAACCTGCGCTGGGTCGTGCTGAAGAAAGGGTAAACGCAACAGGATCTCGTTGCGCTGGCCTCAGGCATCGGCGTGAAAACGCGCCAGCAGATCCAGATAGGCCTGCAGCAGCGGTCTATCCGCCGGTGCTAGGTCGTATGTCTGCGCCTGGCATGGGGTAACCCAGCACAGCGCCGCGTGCTCTCGCGCCTCGGGCTCACCCTCTTCCGGCTCTACCCGCCAGGCGTGCAGGTGAATGCGCTTACCCGGCAGGTGTAACGTGCTGCTGGCGACATAGTCGCTGACCCGGCAGCGTAGCCCCAGCTCTTCATCCAGCTCACGCTGCAGCGCCTGGGGCTGACTCTCTCCCGCCTCGACCTTCCCGCCGGGAAACTCCCACAGCCCCGCCTGATCCTGGCCTGAGCCACGCTGGGCTAACAGGATGGCGCCGCGTCGCTCAATGATGGCTGCGACGACGTGCAGGATTTTCTCCGCCGTCTGCGCGCTCATGACAGCGCGAACTCGGCCCAGATCGGGGCGTGATCCGAGGGTTTCTCCATGGCGCGGATCGCGTAGTCGATGCCGGTATCGGTACAGCGCTGGGCCAGCGGCTGACTGGCCAGCAGCAGATCGATACGCAGACCGCGATTATCATCGAACCCCTTGGAGCGGTAGTCGAACCACGAGAAGCGCTCGTCACCCTGCGGGTTGGCCTGACGATAGGTATCGACCAGCCCCCACGCCAGCAGACGATCCAGCCACTCCCGCTCTTCCGGCAGGAAGGAGCACTTGCCGCTGCGCAGCCAGCGCCGCCGGCTATCTTCGCCGATCCCGATGTCGATATCGCGCGGAGTGATGTTCATGTCGCCCATGATCAGCACCGGGTTCTGCGGCGAGAGCGCATCCTGCAGATAGCGCTGCAGATCGGCGTAGAATTTGCTCTTTGCCGGGAACTTTATCGGGTGATCGCGGCTTTCGCCCTGAGGAAAGTAGCCGTTAATGACGGTCAGCGTGCCCAGCTCGGTGGGGATATCGGCCATGATGATGCGCCGCTGCGCCTCGGCATCGTCACCCGGGAAGCCCTTACGCACCGCCAACGGCGCCATACGGGTCAGCAGGGCGACGCCGTAGTGGCCTTTCTGGCCGTGGTAGTGCAGGTGATAACCCAGCTGCGCCAGATCCTGCAGCGGAAACATATCGTCATGTACCTTGGTTTCCTGCAGACCGATCACGTCCGGGCTGTGCTTCTCAACAATCGCCGCGAGCTGATGGGGGCGGGCGCGCAGCCCGTTGATGTTGAAAGAGATAAACTTCATGGATTCTGGCCATTGAATAAAGGTGCCCGCATGGTAGCAGATGGCGGGCGCGAGCTGAACCTTGTCCTGCGTGGGGGTATTCGGGGGATGGGCGGCGTTCAGTCCCAGCGGCTCAGGTTGTGTGGCCGGTAGCTATCGAACGCATCCAGCAGGCGCTCGGCGCTGTCGTCGCGCAGCAGCGTCGCCAGATAAGGGGGACGAATAAACCCTTCGTCGGCGCTGTAGCGTAAAAAGTCGCACAGGCGCTGATAATAGCATCCTACGTCCAGCAGCCCTACCGGCTTGCTGTGGCAGCCAATTTGACTCCAGGTCCAGATCTCAAACAGCTCCTCCAGGGTACCGATGCCGCCCGGGAGGGCGATGAATCCGTCGGCTCGGGCCGCCATATGCGCCTTGCGCGTGTGCATATCGGGGACGATCTCCAGCGACGTCAGGCCGTGATGCGCCGTTTCGGCATCCACTAAACGCTGGGGGATCACGCCGTGAACCTCGCCGCCGGCCTCCAGCGCTGCGTTAGCCAGCGCCCCCATCAGCCCCTTGTCGCCGCCGCCGTAGATCAGCGTTCGTCCCTGGCGGGCCAAGGTGCGCCCCAAATGGCGAGCGCTGTCCACGTAGCGTTCGGCTACGCCGTCGCTGGCTCCGCAAAAGACACAAATCGCATTACGCATTATTTCCCTTAATTTGCAGGCAAAGTGTGAGGTATAGCGAATGTCCCGTCGGATGGCAAGGGATAAGCGCCGCGTTTGGGGCCGATACAGGCGTTTGGGATAGACGATAGAGAACAGCAGAAGACGGGGGGAAGGATGACTCGCCGCGCTGCGGCTCGCCCTACGGCCGTGGCCTGCGGCAACGTTGTCTCGCGTTGCTCGACGCGAACCTGGGTCGACGGTTCTCACCTTCCCCGGATCGGGTCATGGCTTGATATAGGTATTTGGGATGTATAGCAGAGAACAGCAGGAGAATGGTGGTGGGGGAAGGATTCGAACCTTCGAAGTCTGAGACGGCAGATTTACAGTCTGCTCCCTTTGGCCGCTCGGGAACCCCACCTTTTGGGAATTACATTGTTAACCGGTAAAACCGGACGCCGGGCTAAGGCGTTTTACGACACCATTTCGAGAGAAGAAATGGTGGTGGGGGAAGGATTCGAACCTTCGAAGTCTGAGACGGCAGATTTACAGTCTGCTCCCTTTGGCCGCTCGGGAACCCCACCAGATTGTCGCGCTTCGTTATCACCGGAAGCGGGGCGCATAATAACAAATCGCGCCGCGCTGTAAAGCGTTGGAGAGGAAAAAAATTTCGTTTGCCGTTTTTTTGCCCGCACTGCTGTGCGGGCGTACAGAAAACAGAGAAAAAACGAACAAATCAGAAAATTACAGTGCGATTGCCGCAGACGAATACCCGCTGAGCCAGCACGCGATACAGGGCTCGACTGAGCATATTTTTTTCCACATCGCGCCCCGCGCGTATCATCTCCTCTGCGGTATAGCTGTGATCGACGTGGATAACGTCCTGCATGATGATCGGTCCTTCATCCAAGTCATTGTTTACAAAGTGCGCCGTCGCGCCAATGATCTTCACCCCGCGCTGGTAGGCCTGGTGATAGGGGCGGGCGCCGATAAACGCCGGGAGAAACGAGTGATGGATATTGATGATGCGGTCAGGATAGCGGGCGACAAAGCCGGGGGTCAGCACCCGCATATATTTGGCTAGCACCACGTAGTCCGGCTCAAACCGATCGATCTGTTCGGCGACGGCCGCATCGTGCGCCTCGCGGCTAAGGCCTTCGTGACCGATCAGGACGAAGGGGATATCAAACTTTTCGACTAACGCCTGTAGCGTCGCGTGGTTGCCGATCACAGCGGCAATCTCGACATCCAGTCCGCCATAGGCGCTCTTGATCAGCAGATCGCCTAGACAGTGGGCCTCCTTGGTGACCAGGATCACGATGCGCTGACGGGATGTAGTGATGATTTCGCGGTCAGACCCCGGCGGCAGTGCGTCATCCAGATCGGCCAGCAGGGTGGCGTCGTTAAAGATCCCCTCAAGCTCGGTACGCATAAAGAAGCGCCCGCTGGCGTGGTCGACGAACTCATTGTTCTGAATAATGTTGAGCTGATGCTTGTAACAGATATTGGTGATTTTGGCGATCAGCCCCTTGGCATCGGGGCAGACGGTACGCAGTACTTTTCGTTGAATAACGGGTTGTGACATGTGTTTGCATCCTTGTTCTCGCCGGGGCCGTTACCGCCGGGCCCGCCGAGAAGGGAGCGTTAATTCCCCGTTCAGGGCGGGACGCAGCCTAGCGTCCGCAGCATTTTTTATATTTGTTGCCGCTGGCGCACGGGCAGGGGTCATTGCGTCCTACCGTGGGCCGGGCTCCATCAACATAGTACCAAGTGTGATTGAGATCCAGAAAACGCGATCGTTCGTGAATCGCGCCGTTTTGATGCGTCGAGGGGGTATGAAAGCGGGCGATAAACTCGACAAAGCCTTCATGCGCATCGCGGCCCGGCATCGCGGCGATAACGCGGAGTCCCAGCCATTGGGTATCGGCAAAGCTGGCGATAATCGCCTCGCGCTCCGCCGCCATCTGGCAGTCGGGATGCCAGGTGGCGATCAGATAGTCGGCGTGGTGGGTGACAAAGGCGCTGTAGCGTGAGCGCATCAGTTGCTCCGGCGTTGTCGCCCGCTGCTCTCCGTTCAGGTAAGGGGCGCAGCAGTCAGAAAATAGGCGCTCGCTGCCGCAGGGGCAGGGCGCATCGAGAGGGTGGCGTAACGTCATAGGAATAACCATTTGCAACTATTGGTGAGAAAAGGTTAGGCGCAATATCGCCCGGCTTCTATTCTGATCATAATAACCAATATCCACCGTAGATAAGTAAAAATCTGATTTTTAGAAAACTGCGGGGAATCGCGCAATATATAACATTTTTACTGGTCGTCAGGGCAAGCGTGCCGATATTGAACCACACTAGGATCAGTCAGCGTATGAGAGGCCGGCCATGTCACAGGTGCTCACCGATAAACAGATTATGATCGTCGACGATGACGCCGTGTTTCGTCGCCTGTTGGCCGGGTATCTGACGACGCAGGGCGTCAGGGTCACCGAGGCGGCCAACGGACGCGAGGCGTTGAAACTGTATCCGCAGTGTCATCCCGACCTTATCCTGTGCGATTTATCTATGCCGGAAATGAATGGCATTGAGCTATTGCGCCACCTGCTGATGCGCGGCAGCCAGACCCCGGTAATGGTGATTTCGGCGACGGAGTCGGTCAGCGATATTGCCCGCGCGATGCGGCTCGGGGCGAAGGATGTCCTGCTGAAGCCGGTGCGTGATTTTACCCGCCTGAGGCAGATGCTGCTGGCCTGCCTCTACCCGGCGCTGTTCGATTCGCTGGCGCTGGAGGAGAATGCCCTGAGCCATGATTGGGCCGCGCTGCAGCGTGAGCCTGCGCAGGCTGTGCGGCTTCTGCGCCAGCTACAGCCGCCGGTTCAGCAGGTGATCGCCGGCTGTCGAGTCAATTACCGCCAGCTGACGGAGCCGGACAGCTGCGGCCTGGTGCTCGATATTGCGCCGCTGTCGTCGCGGGATATGGCGTTTTACTGCCTGGATACGACGCGTAGCGCAGAGTATGGCGTTCTCGCGGCGCTGATGATCCGCGCTATCTTTAACGCGCTGTTGCAGAGCCAGCTGGCCGCTCAGGAGCGACCATTGCCGCCTATGTCAGTGATCCTTAAACGCGTCAACCAGCTGCTGCGCAAGGCGGGGCTGCGCGGGCAGTTTCCGATGCTGGCCGGCTATTATCATGCCGTCAGTGGCAATGTGGTGCTGGTTTCCGCAGGGTTACACGCTCGGCTGGAGGCGGAGGATCGTACGGTTCAGCTGAGTGGCGCTATGCCGCTGGGAACCCTGGGGAGCATACATGTGAACCAGCTCAGCCTGCGCAGTCGACGTTGGCAGTGTCAGATCTGGAGCAGCGTAGGGCAGCTTCGCCTGATGCTGGCGGCACCGGAGCATCAGGCGCTACAGGCGCTACAGGCGCTGCGGCATCTGGCGCCGGGGGCCATCGCGCGGTAGGTGGCCCTCCGCGTTTTTCGGTATTTTCTGCTATCCTTTTTCTCATCAATCGGCGCTGTTCTGGGCGCTGTCGTTTGTTTATCCATTTGATCTTAAATACAGATGAAAGACATGCGCGTGATTACCGAGCTGGTATACTCGCTGAGAGTTTTGCATTCATATCGTTCGGTTATGGACGAGCGAACAATGCGCCATTCGTATAGAGAGGTTGTATGTCAACGTCAGTGAGAAAAGTAAAAAAAGCCGTTATCCCGGTGGCCGGATTGGGAACGCGTATGCTGCCAGCAACGAAAGCTATTCCTAAAGAAATGTTGCCGCTGGTAGATAAACCGCTGATCCAGTACGTGGTTAATGAGTGTATTGCCGCCGGTATTAATGAGATCATTTTAGTCACGCATTCATCGAAGAACTCCATCGAGAACCACTTCGATACCAGCTTTGAGCTGGAGGCGATCCTTGAGAAGCGCGTTAAGCGTCAGCTGCTGGCCGAAGTCCAGGCCATTTGTCCTAAGCACGTGACCATTATGCAGGTGCGTCAGGGACTGGCTAAAGGTTTAGGTCATGCCATTCTGTGCGCACATCCGCTGGTCGGCGATGAGCCTTTTGCCGTGATATTGCCTGACGTTATTCTGGATGAATACAGCGCAGATTTAAGCAGCGATAACCTGAGTGAGATGCTGCGTCGCTATGAGTCCACCGGCGCCAGCCAGATTATGGTTGAGCCGGTGCCGATGGCCGATGTTTCTAATTATGGCGTGGTGGATTGCAGCGGTGCGCAATTGGCTGCGGGGGAAAGCATTGCTATTCGCGCCGTGGTTGAAAAGCCGCCGCGCGATAAGGCGCCGTCTAACCTGTCTATCGTTGGCCGCTATGTTCTCTCTCCGGACATTTGGCCGTTGCTGTCTAAAACCCCGCCGGGAGCCGGTGAGGAAATTCAGCTGACGGATGCCATTGCCATGCTGCTTAAGAATGAAACCGTTGAGGCTTACCACCTGAAAGGGCGTAGCCATGACTGTGGAAATAAGCTGGGCTATATGCAGGCGTTTGTCGAGTATGGGCTACGTCATCCTGCGCTGGGCAAAGATTTTGCAGCCTGGATCAAAGGGCTGAATTTAAGCAAGTAAATCGGTAAATAAAAGATGGCGTCCTTGGGGGCGCCATTTTTTTTGTCATTATGCAACTAGACAAAGGTATGGGTTTTTGGGTACCTATAATTGATTAAATTCATGAATGAGACTATTCCTAATGGCGGTGAAGGGCGCAGCGGTAATAACCATACAGAAACAATCATTACCAATAATGAGGCGGTGTGCGGCGGTGGCGTTGGCAGGAGTGATGGGGAAAACAAAAATAGCCTCATCAGAGGCTATTTTTAACATAGGTACCGAGTGTCTCGATTAGATCAGGAAGTCGTCCAGAGACTTGCCCTGCTCTTCAATGGCGTTCTTGATCACGGCAGGGGTACGACCCTGACCGGTCCAAGTTTTGGTTTCGCCATTTTCGTCAACATACTGATATTTAGCCGGACGTGCAGCACGCTTGGTTTTGCCGGCAACCTTGGTGGCATTCATGGTCTGCAGCAGTTCATTCGGGTCGATGCCGTCTGCGATCAGCATTTCACGGTACTGCTGCAGTTTACGGGTACGCTCTTCGATCTCGGCCTGAGCTTGCTGATCTTCTTCGCGGCGCTCTTTTACCACGACTTCCAGTTTCTCCAGCATTTCTTCTAGAGTTTCCAGAGTGCATTCACGGGCCTGGGCGCGGAGAGTACGAATGTTGTTAAGAATTTTTAATGCTTCGCTCATTTTCCTAATCTCAAATTATATTGGTGGGGGCGTCATCTTTATAATAGAGTGCGACTTTATTTAACGCAATAGTGAATTTTGTAAGAATGGAAAAATATTCGTCGGTATGAGTCAAATATCGAGAGGCTGACCTTGTTAATATTTCACCCTATTATCTATATCACCGTACGACGCTGGCTAGGCCATTCCGTGTGCGGTTTTACCTGTTGATTAGCCGTTTAATGTATATAAATGCACCCTGATTCTGCCTTTGCGCGGACAATTGTCCGGGAAGTGCTTATGGTATGCTTGTCATAAACCTGCCGGAGACAACTGTTAGGTCGATCACTTATTTGCATGAATCACGTCATATTTATTCTGTAAGCACGCTCTCGTATGCCGGTAGATAAGTGCGGTTTGTACAGATTTTGCACATCGGCGAAGCGGTGTCTTGGGGAATAACCCGGACATCACGCGGCCCGGCATATATGGTAGAATCCTGCACATCAGGTGATTTTTTCGGTTTAAGGCTGTTTGATGGCACAACTTTATTTTTATTACTCTGCAATGAATGCCGGGAAATCCACGGCGCTGTTACAGTCCTCTTATAACTACCGCGAGCGGGGTATGCATACCCTCGTATTCACGGCTGAAATAGATAATCGCTATGCGGTGGGGCAGGTCAGCTCGCGTATCGGGCTGCACTCGCCTGCGATGCTGTATAATCAGCAGACCGATCTGCTGGCTGAGATCCACCAGGCGCATCGGCAGCAGTGTGTACACTGCGTTCTGGTCGATGAAAGTCAGTTTCTCACTAAAGCGCAGGTGCTGGCGCTGTCGACGGTGGTCGATGATTTAGATATTCCGGTGCTGTGCTACGGCTTACGGACCGATTTCCGGGCGGAACTCTTTCCCGGTAGCCAATATTTGCTGGCCTGGGCCGATAAGTTGGTAGAGCTTAAGACTATCTGCCACTGTGGCCGCAAGGCGAATATGGTGCTGCGTCTGGATCAGGATGGACGGGCGCTGAAAGACGGTGAGCAGGTAGTGATCGGCGGTAATGAGCGCTATGTCTCCGTTTGTCGTCGGCATTATAAGGAAATGCTCGGCGTGACCGCCCCGTAACCTCCCGTCGCTCATCCTCTGCGCGCGTCGCCCGGCGCGCGTTCAACGCCTCTCAGCCTCTCCAGCGCCTTCCTCAGGCCATGGCGCGGTGATCCGTCGATAACGACCGCCCCGCGTGCACCGCGCCGATATCGTTCCCGCTGAGCGCGATGCGGAGGCTGGCCTCATCCTGTGCAGATGCTCTCCTTACGCCGAGCCCTGTGTCCCGTGAACCACGGCGGCGGCATGGCCTTTGCACGCCGCACAGCACGCGGCGATGGCTGCGGTTAACCCCCACATCGGGCGGGCGCGCTACGGCGAGGGGAGACGCGTCTGGGGACGCGGAGAGGCGGGGGCGACGGCGCCGGGGGACGTGGTTGGGCGATAGATAAAGAAAACGGGCCCCGCGTAAGCGGGGCCCGTACAGTGATTTATGCCGATTGCATCAGTGCGCATCGGCATGGCGCGGGATTAATCAGGCTTTTTTGGCCTTCTTTTCCGCTTTCGGCGCGGCAACGGTCTTGCTTTCTTCCTGCGCGTGCTCGACGAACTCGCGGCCATAGTAGGTGTCCAGCAGAATTTGCTTGAGTTCGGCAATCAGCGGATAGCGCGGGTTGGCGCCGGTGCACTGATCGTCGAAAGCATCTTCGGACAGCTTGTCCACTTTCGCCAGGAAGTCGGCTTCCTGTACGCCGGCTTCACGGATGGAGGCCGGGATACCCAGTTCAGCCTTGATGCTCTCCAGCCAGGCCAGCAGCTTCTCGATCTTCTGCGCGGTGCGGTCGCCCGGTGCGCTCAGACCCAGGTGGTCTGCGATTTCAGCGTAACGACGACGCGCCTGCGGACGGTCGTACTGGCTGAACGCGGTCTGCTTGGTCGGGTTGTCGTTCGCGTTGTAGCGAATAACGTTCGAGATCAGCAGGGCGTTGGCCAGACCGTGCGGAATGTGGAACTCGGAGCCCAGTTTGTGGGCCATGGAGTGACATACCCCGAGGAAGGCGTTGGCAAACGCGATGCCGGCGATAGTGGCGGCGTTGTGCACACGCTCGCGGGCTACCGGGTTTTTAGCGCCTTCGGCATAGCTGGCCGGCAGGAACTCTTTCAGCAGTTTCAGAGCCTGCAGTGCCTGGCCGTCAGAGTATTCGTTGGCCAAAACGGAAACGTAGGCTTCCAGCGCATGGGTTACCGCATCCAGACCGCCGAAGGCGCACAGGGATTTCGGCATATTCATCACCAGGTTGGCATCAACGATGGCCATGTCCGGCGTCAGCGCATAGTCAGCCAGCGGGTATTTCTGCCCGGTCGCGTCGTCGGTCACCACGGCGAACGGCGTTACTTCAGAGCCGGTGCCAGAGGTGGTGGTGATGGCGATCATCTTGGCTTTGACGCCCATTTTCGGGAACTTGTAGATACGCTTACGGATATCCATAAAGCGCAGCGCCAGCTCTTCGAAGTGGGTTTCCGGATGCTCGTACATCACCCACATGATTTTGGCCGCATCCATCGGGGAGCCGCCGCCCAGCGCGATGATCACGTCCGGCTTGAAGGAGTTCATCTGTTCGGCGCCTTTGCGCACGATGCTCAGGGTCGGATCGGCTTCAACTTCGAAGAAGACTTCGGTTTCGATACCGTGTGCTTTCAGTACGTTGGTAACCTGGTCGGCATAACCGTTGTTGAACAGGAAACGGTCGGTGACGATAAAGGCGCGCTTGGCACCGTCGGTTGCCACTTCTTCCAGCGCGATCGGCAGGGCGCCGCGGCGGAAGTAGATAGACTTCGGAAGTTTATGCCACAACATGTTTTCTGCTCGCTTCGCTACCGTTTTCTTGTTGATCAGGTGCTTCGGACCCACGTTTTCAGAGATGGAGTTACCGCCCCAGGAGCCGCAGCCCAGCGTCAGGGAAGGCGCCAGCTTGAAGTTGTACAGGTCACCGATACCCCCTTGAGAGGCCGGGGTATTGATCAGGATACGGGCGGTCTTCATCTTCTCGCCGAAGTAGTTTACGCGCGCACCCTGGTTATCTTGGTCGGTGTACAGGCAGGAGGTATGACCGATACCGCCCATGGCAACCAGTTTCTCGGCTTTCTCGACGGCGTCTTCGAAGTTTTTGGCGCGGTACATGGCCAGGGTCGGAGACAGTTTTTCGTGGGCGAACGGCTCGGAGTCGTCAACGACGCTGACTTCGCCGATCAGGATCTTGGTCCCTGCCGGTACGCTGATGCCGGCCATTTCGGCGATCTTCTCTGCCGGCTGGCCTACGATGGCGGCGTTCAGCGCGCCATTCTTCAGGATGATATCCTGAACGGCTTTCAACTCTTTCCCCTGCAGCAGGTAGCCGCCGTGGGTAGCGAAACGCTCGCGAACCTTATCGTAGACGGCGTCAACGACGATAACAGACTGCTCGGAAGCACAGATAACGCCGTTATCGAAGGTTTTGGACATCAGGATAGAGGCGACGGCGCGCTTGATATCCGCGGTTTCGTCGATCACGACCGGGGTGTTGCCGGCGCCAACGCCGATGGCCGGTTTGCCGGAGCTATAGGCCGCTTTAACCATGCCCGGGCCACCGGTGGCCAGGATCAGGTTGATGTCCGGATGGTGCATCAGCGCGTTGGACAGCTCGACGGACGGCTCATCGATCCAGCCGATGATGTCTTTCGGTGCGCCGGCGGCGATGGCAGCCTGCAGCACGATATCGGCGGCTTTGTTGGTCGCCTGCTTGGCGCGCGGATGCGGGGAGAAGATGATGCCGTTGCGGGTCTTCAGGCTGATCAGCGCCTTGAAGATCGCGGTAGAGGTCGGGTTGGTGGTCGGTACGATGCCACAGATCAGGCCGGTCGGCTCGGCGATGGTGATGGTGCCGAAGGTATCGTCTTCGGACAGGATGCCGCAGGTCTTTTCATCTTTATAGGCGTTGTAGATATATTCGGAGGCGAAGTGGTTTTTGATCACCTTATCTTCCACGATACCCATGCCGGATTCAGCGACGGCCATTTTAGCCAGCGGAATACGGGCATCGGCAGCGGCCAGAGCGGCGGCGCGGAAGATTTTGTCTACCTGTTCCTGAGAGAAGTTGGCAAACTCGCGTTGGGCTTTTTTGACACGGGCGACCAGCGCATCGAGTTCAGCAGTGTTGGTTACAGCCATGAATGCTCTCCTGATAATGTTAAACTTTTTTAGTCAATCAGCCGCATGAGGCATACCAGTATAGATGCTGGTGCATCGCTTAGCCGGGCATTCGCTGCCGACGGGCTGCTAATTTGCTAAAACAGCTTAACGTGGGGGTAAGGTGGATGCCGCGTCGAATGCGTTATCCTGGCACCTTGCCGAGATGGCCATCCGTATCCATCTTTTTTGATATCGTCGAGCTTACTCATTCTTGGGTATTTGTTTTGTGATTAAGGTCACGAAAACGTCAAGCTGACACCATTCAGCATGGTTTTAATGAGAATGAATCTCATCTTTAACGAAAACTCAGCGCCTTTACGTATAAAAAACAACAAAACCGGTATCCCGTCGCCAAATTTAACTACAGACGATACTGCGCATATCGACGGCAAATAGTAAAAATTCTACGGTGGAATGATAGATCGGCGCAGTCATTTCAATTACATTACGCGCGATGACCATCATCTTTATATTGTGGAGCACATAGTGACTCAGTCTCTGCTGGACCTGTCCGGGTATATCAAATTCTTTATTGGCCTGTTCGCCTTGGTAAACCCGGTTGGGATCTTGCCCGTGTTTATCAGCATGACCAGCTATCAGGCCGCCGCGGCGCGCAACCGAACTAACCTTACGGCGAACCTGTCGGTGGCCATTATACTGATCACGGCGCTGCTGCTGGGGGATTCGATACTGAATGTCTTTGGTATCTCCATCGACTCTTTCCGTATTGCCGGCGGTATCCTGGTGATGACTATCGCCATGTCGATGATCAGCGGTAAGCTGGGTGAGGATAAGCAGAATAAGCAGGAGAAGTCGGAAACGGCTATCCGCGAAAATGTCGGCGTAGTGCCGTTGGCGCTGCCGCTGATGGCCGGCCCCGGTGCCATCAGCTCGACCATCGTCTGGAGCTCCCGCTATCACGGTTGGCAAAACCTGCTGGGCTTTTCGCTGGCGATCATCCTGTTCGCTTTCTGCTGCTGGCTGCTGTTCCGCGCCGCGCCGCTGCTGGTGCGATTGTTAGGGCAGACAGGGATCAACGTCGTAACCCGTATCATGGGGCTGCTGCTGATGGCGCTGGGGATTGAATTTATCGTCACCGGAGTGAAGGCCATTTTTCCCGGCCTGCTGTAATCGCGCGGGGCGGCGGGGACGTCGCCCCTGTAATAGATATATCTGCACAATATCGTTACTCATCTTATTTTTATTTTGCGATCGTCTTTGTCGACGGGTTAATTCGCCTACCTCGCGCCCATTTCCGTAAAATTCTCCTACACAGACGCTGACATTGTGTACATTGTCCGGCGTTTCTTCATCGTTTCCTCGATTTTAATTAGTTTTTTTATCTGAATAAATCTTATCAAATGTAATATTGTTTTGATTTTCAGCGAAAAGTTGAAATTTTAGACAATGCAAAATGCTTTAAGCTTATATTTTATGTTATATCAGTGACTTACAATTGATTTTTATCATGGGGGAGGGCAGTCTGTGAGAAAGCACGGAATACAACAGTGCTCACAGGCCATCAGTCGGTTCACCCAGGACGTCACGCACCTCTGCGGGCGTCGGTTCGCGAGACGACGCGCTCGGTAGCCCAGGATGCTATAGGAGATCGACCGCTCGGTAGCCGCACTGACCCAGCCCATCATCAAACGGCCATAGGCGCCGTTATTTTGTTACCCGGCAACAATAAATGCCAGCCGCCGCGAAGGCGGTATAAGGCAAGCTGCAGCGAATGAACCGTTCCTTCATTACCGCAGTGAATAAATAACGATGTTGACCCGCCTGCCCGCAGGCTTCCTTTCGAATACGGGAGTGGTAGTAATGAGCAAACACATCATTAAAAAAAGTATGTTAACCCTTGGGATTTGCAGCGCACTGGGCGTCGCGGCGATAGCGCAGGCCGCCGAGGTTCCGGCCGACGTAAAATTGGCGGCTAAGCAGGAGCTGGTCAGAAATAATGGTTCTGAGGTCTCCTCTCTCGATCCGCACAAGATCGAAGGGGTGCCGGAAAACAACGTGACCAACGATCTGCTGGAAGGGCTGACGCAGCACGATAGCCAGGGGCAGACGATCCCGGGCGTCGCGCAGCGCTGGGAGAGCAAAGATAATAAAGTGTGGGTATTTTACCTGCGTCCGGACGCGAAGTGGTCCAACGGTGACCCTGTCACCGCAGAGGACTTCGTCTATAGCTGGCAGCGGATGGCCGACCCCAAGACCGCATCCCCCTACGCGAGCTATCTGCAGTATGCCCACGTCGCGAATATCGATGACATCATCGCCGGCAAACAGGATAAATCCGCCCTGGGAGTCAAGGCGCTGGACGATCGCACGTTCCAGGTGACCCTGAGCGAGCCGGTCCCCTACCTACCGGAGATGACCGCGCACTATGCGATGAAGCCGGTCAACAAGGCGGCGGTAGAGAAATTCGGCGACAAGTGGACTCTGCCGCAGAATTATGTCAGCAACGGCGCCTATAAGTTGAAGGACTGGATCGTCAACGAGCGCATCGTGCTGGAGCGAAACCCGCAGTATTGGGACAATGCGAAGACGATCATCGATAAGGTGACCTTCCTGCCCATCGCATCGGAAGTGACCGATGTGAACCGCTATCGGGCCGGCGAGATCGATATGACCTATAACAATATGCCGATCGAGCTGTTCCAGAAGCTGAAGAAGGAGATCCCCGAGCAGGTGAAAGTGGATCCCTATCTGTGCACCTACTATTACGAGATCAATAACCAGAAGCCGCCGTTTAACGACCCCCGCGTGCGCGAGGCGCTGAAGCTGGGGCTGGATCGCGATATTATTGTGAATAAGGTCAAAAATCAGGGCGATCTGCCGGCATACAGCTTTACGCCGCCCTATACCGACGGCGCCGCGCTGACGCAGCCGGCCTGGTTTGGCTGGTCGCAGGAGAAGCGCAACCAAGAGGCCAAGAAGCTGCTGGCGGAGGCGGGCTATGGCCCGGGCAAGCCGCTGACCTTTAATCTGCTCTACAACACCTCCGATCTGCACAAGAAGCTGGCGATTGCCGCGGCTTCGATCTGGAAGAAAAACCTGGGGATCGACGTGAAGCTGGAGAATCAGGAGTGGAAGACCTTCCTCGATTCGCGCCATCAGGGCAATTACGATGTCGCTCGCGCCGGCTGGTGCGCCGACTATAACGAGCCGAGCTCTTTCCTCAATATGATGCTGTCGACCAGCAGCAACAATACCCCGCACTACAAGAGCCCGGCCTTTGACCGCATTATGGCCAGTGCGCTGCAGGCGCCGGACAAAGCCGGCCGCGCGACGGTCTACCAGCAGGCTGAGCAGCAGCTGGACCGTGATTCAGCCATCGTTCCCGTGTATTACTACGTTAACGCCCGTCTGGTGAAACCCTTTGTCGGTGGCTATACCGGCAAGGATCCGCTGGACTATGTCTACGACAAAAACCTTTATATCGTTCAACATTAATTGCGCGTCGTGCGGCCGGGAAACCGGCCGCCGGCGTGGCTGACAGCCCGCGAGGCTGATGTACAGGGTTTGGGCTATGCTAAAATTTATCTTCCGTCGCTTCTTGGAAGCGATTCCGACGCTGTTTATTCTGGTCACCATCTCGTTTTTTATGATGCGTCTGGCGCCGGGCAGCCCGTTTACCGGTGAACGCACGCTGCCGCCAGAGGTGATGGCCAATATCGAAGCCAAATACCATCTTAACGATCCCATCTGGAAGCAGTATGGCCACTACCTGCTGCAGCTCTCTCAGGGGGACTTTGGCCCCTCGTTCAAATACAAGGATTATTCGGTCAACGATCTGGTGGCCGCCTCTTTCCCCGTTTCGGCCAAGCTGGGCTTTGCCGCCTTTGTCATGGCGGTTGTGCTGGGGGTCTCTGCCGGGGTCATCGCGGCCCTGAAGCAGAACTCGCGCTGGGACTATGTGGTGATGACCTTTGCCATGACCGGGGTGGTGATCCCAAGCTTTGTGGTCGCGCCGCTGCTGGTGCTGATCTTCGCCATCTCGCTGCACTGGCTGCCGGGCGGCGGCTGGAACGGAGGGGCGCTGAAGTTCATACTGCTGCCGATGGTGGCGCTGTCGCTCTCCTATATTGCCGGTATCGCGCGCATTACCCGCGGATCGATGATCGAGGTGCTGCACTCTAACTTTATCCGCACCGCCCGGGCCAAGGGGCTGCCGCTGCACCGCATTGTGCTGCGCCATGCGCTGCGCCCGGCGCTGCTGCCGGTGCTCTCCTACATGGGGCCCGCTTTTGTCGGCATCATTACCGGCTCGATGGTCATTGAGACTATCTACGGCCTGCCGGGGATCGGCCAGCTGTTCGTCAACGGCGCGCTGAACAGGGACTACTCGCTGGTGCTGAGCCTGACGATCCTGGTCGGCACCCTGACGATTGTCTTTAACGCTATCGTTGACGTGCTGTACGCCGTAATCGATCCCAAAATCCGTTACTGAAAGAGGCGCCTATGTTCGTTAATAAAAACAGCGCCGCCGCGGTGAGCAGCTTCAGCGAGCAGCTGGACGTGGAAGGGCGCAGCCTGTGGCAGGATGCGCGCCGCCGCTTTATGCATAACCGCGCGGCGCTGGTCAGCCTGTGCATTCTGTTTCTGATCGCCCTGTTTGTGATATTCGCCCCGATACTGTCGCCGTTTGCCTACGACGATACCGACTGGGGGATGATGTCGGCGGCGCCGGCGCTGGAGGGGGGGCACTACTTCGGTACCGACTCCTCCGGGCGCGATCTGCTGGTGCGTGTCGCCATCGGTGGACGTATTTCGCTGATGGTCGGGATTGCCGCCGCGCTGGTGGCCGTGGTGGTCGGTACGCTATACGGTGCACTCTCCGGTTACCTGGGCGGTAAGGTGGACTCGGTGATGATGCGCATGCTGGAGATCCTTAACTCGTTTCCCTTTATGTTCTTTGTCATTCTGCTGGTGACCTTCTTTGGCCAGAATATTTTGCTGATTTTTATCGCGATCGGCATGGTTTCTTGGCTGGATATGGCGCGTATTGTCCGCGGACAGACCCTGAGTCTGAAGCGTAAGGAGTTTATCGAGGCGGCGCAGGTGGGCGGGGTGACGACGGGGCGTATTATCCTACGCCACGTGGTGCCCAACGTGCTGGGCGTGGTGGTGGTGTACGCGTCGCTGCTGGTGCCGAGCATGATCCTGTTTGAATCGTTTTTAAGCTTCCTGGGGCTGGGTACCCAAGAGCCGCTCAGCAGCTGGGGCGCGCTGCTGAGCGATGGGGCCAACTCGATGGAAGTGTCTCCCTGGCTGCTGATCTTTCCGGCCTCTTTTCTGGTGATCACGCTGTTTTGTTTTAACTTTATCGGCGATGGGCTACGCGATGCCCTCGACCCGAAAGATCGCTGAGGAGCGCAGAGATGAAATCCAGTTTACTGAACGTACGCTCCCTACGCGTGACCTTCGCAACGCCGGACGGCGACGTCACGGCGGTCAACGATCTTAACTTCTCGCTGGACGCCGGCGAGACGCTGGGGATCGTCGGTGAGTCCGGTTCGGGAAAGTCGCAGACCGCGTTTGCCCTGATGGGGCTGCTGGCGCCGAATGGACGTATCGACGGGTCGGCCAGCTTTGATGGCCGTGAGATCCTAAATTTACCGGAGAAGGCCCTGAATCGCCTGCGCGCCGAAGAGATCGCCATGATCTTTCAGGACCCGATGACCTCCCTCAACCCCTATATGCGCGTGGGTGAGCAGCTGATGGAGGTGCTGATGCTGCACAAGGGGATGAGCAAGGCGCAGGCGTTTGATGAGTCTGTGCGGATGCTGGATGCGGTGAAGATGCCGGAGGCGCGTAAGCGCATGCGCATGTTCCCCCATGAGTTTTCCGGCGGGATGCGCCAGCGCGTGATGATTGCGATGGCGCTGCTGTGCCGCCCACGGCTGCTGATTGCCGATGAACCGACCACGGCGCTGGATGTGACGGTACAGGCGCAGATTATGACGCTGCTCAATGAGCTGAAGCGCGAGTTCAATACCGCGATCATCATGATCACGCACGATCTGGGGGTCGTGGCCGGTATCTGTGACAAGGTGCTGGTGATGTATGCCGGGCGAACCATGGAGTATGGCCAGGCGCGCGACGTGTTCTATCACCCCTCGCACCCGTACTCCATCGGGCTGCTGAACGCGGTGCCGCGTCTGGATGCTGAGAACGGAGCACTGCTGACGATTCCAGGCAACCCGCCGAACCTGCTGCGTTTGCCGGCCGGCTGCCCGTTTCAGCCGCGCTGCCCCTATGCCGATGCCGGCTGCGATGCGGCGCCGCCGCTGGCGGCCTTTGGCGATGGGCGTCTGCGCGCCTGCTTCAGAACGGTGGAGGAACTGGCATGAGTGGGTCAATGAGTGACAAAAACGTATTGCTGGAAGTGGCCGAACTGCGGGTCCATTTTGATATTCGAGACAGCAAGGCCTGGTTTTGGCAGCCGCCCAAGCGCCTGAAGGCGGTGGACGGTGTGACCCTGCGCCTGTACCAGGGGGAAACCCTGGGGGTTGTCGGCGAGTCAGGCTGCGGCAAGTCGACCTTTGCCCGCGCGCTGATCGGTCTGGTGAAGGCGACCTCCGGTAGCGTCAGCTGGCTGGGGCGCGATCTGCTGGGCATGAACGAAAAGCAGTGGCGAGAGGTGCGCAGCGATATCCAGATGATCTTTCAGGATCCGCTGGCGTCGCTAAACCCGCGGATGACCATCGGGGAGATTATTGCCGAGCCCCTGCGGACCTATTATCCGCAGATGGCGCGCGGCGAGGTGCGCGACAGGGTGAAGACGATGATGATGAAGGTGGGCCTGCTGCCCAACCTCATCAACCGCTATCCGCACGAATTCTCCGGCGGTCAGTGTCAGCGTATTGGGATTGCCCGGGCGCTGATCCTGGAGCCCAAGCTGATTATCTGCGACGAGCCGGTGTCGGCGCTCGATGTGTCGATTCAGGCGCAGGTGGTCAACCTGCTGCAGTCGCTGCAGCGAGAGATGGGGCTGTCGCTGATCTTCATCGCGCACGATCTGGCGGTGGTGAAGCATATCTCCGACCGCGTGCTGGTGATGTATTTGGGACATGCGGTGGAGCTGGGTACCTATGATGAGGTGTATCACAACCCACAGCACCCCTACACCAAGGCGCTGATGTCGGCGGTGCCGGTGCCGGATCCCGATAGGGAGCGCAATAAGCAGATTCAGCTGCTGGAGGGGGAGCTGCCGTCGCCGATCGATCCGCCGTCGGGCTGCGTGTTCCGCACCCGCTGTCCTCAGGCCGGACCGGAGTGCGCACAGACCCGGCCGCTGCTGGAGGGCAGCTTCCGCCACGCGGTCTCCTGCCTGAAGGTCGATCCGCTGTAGCCGAGCGGCGCGCTAAAAAAACCGCCTGACGGCGGTTTTTTTACTGGACGCGGCGCATCGGCGCTACTCTTTCCACAGGATATGGCACATTTTATGATCCTTCTCCCGGCAGATCAGAATGCGGGCGAAGACATCCTCGATATCGTCGCTGTCCGGATTCCCGTCGGTCAGGCCGATCACGACCTCGGCAAAGAAATCGGGGTTGAGCTCGACATCGACATGCTCCTGCCAGTCTTCGGCCGGATCGAACAGTTCGGCGGCGCCGCGCTGCTCAAACTGCAGGTTAAACAGCAGCACGTCCGCCGGATCCAGGTTGTCCGCCGCCAGCTCCAGAAAAATATCGTAGGCCTGATCCAGGGTCTCTTCTTCGCTCAGGCGGTTGTTTAAATCCATCATCTCAGTATCTCATTGAGGCCGCGGTCGGGGTGTGGCCGACCCGCGGACGGTTACAGCAAAGGGCTGAAAAAGTAAAAGAGGCGTTCGACGACGCGCTGCCACAGCGGGCGTTTTAACCATTCCAGCGGATCCAGCAGGGAGGAGCGCGCGATATAGTCCTCCTGTACGCAGGCGAGATCGCTGCCGAAGCCGTCATCGTCGATGACCAGCGTAATTTCAAAATTAAGCCACAGGCTGCGCATATCCAGGTTGACGGTGCCGACCAGACTGAGCTGACCGTCGACCAGCACGCTCTTGGTATGCAGCAGACCGCCCTCAAACTGATAGATTTTAACGCCGGCGGCCAGCATTTCGGTAAAAAAGGCGCGGCTGGCCCAGCCGACCATCATCGAGTCATTCTTTTTCGGCACGATGATCGAGACATCGACGCCGCGCTGGGCGGCGGTACAGATGGCGTGCAGCAGGTCATCGCTGGGCACAAAATAGGGGGTGGTCATCACCAGCTGCTGGCGCGCGGAGTAGACGGCGGTCAAGAGCGATTGGTGGATCAGCTCCTCCGGGAAGCCAGGGCCGGAGGCGATCACCTGAATGGTGTGACCCGACTCTTTTTCGAAGGGGAGGATATTGCATACCGGCTCCGGCGGCAGAATGCGTTTACCGGTCTCCATTTCCCAGTCGAAGGCATAGTAGATGCCCATGGTGGTTGCGACCGGCCCCTCCATACGCGCCATGACATCGATCCACTGTCCGACGCCGGCGTCCTGCTTAAAGTAGCGCGGGTCAACCAGGTTCATGCTGCCGGTATAGGCGATAAAGTTGTCGATCAGCACCACCTTGCGGTGCTGACGCAGATCCATGCGGCGCAGGAAAACGCGCAGCAGGTTGACCTGCAGCGCCTCGACGACCTCAATACCCGCTTCGCGCATCATGGCCGGATAAGGGCTGCGGAAAAACGCCACGCTACCGGCCGAATCGAGCATCAGGCGGCAGCGTACGCCGCGTCTTGCCGCCGCCATCATCGCTTCGGCAACTTGATCGGCCAATCCGCCGGGCTGCCAAATATAAAACATCATCTCAATGCTGTTATGCGCCAGCGCAATATCGCGGATCAGGGCATTGAGCGTGTCATCGGTAGAGGTGAGCAGCTGTAGCTGGTTACCCTTGACGCCGGCAATGCCCTGGCGCCGTTCGCACAGCTGGAACAGCGGTGCGGCAACCTCGCTGTTATGGGTGGCAAAAATGCTGCGACAGCTGCGCAGATCGGCCAGCCAGCGGGCGGTGGATGGCCACATCGCGCGCGCGCGTTCGGCGCGGCGTTTTCCCAGATGCAGCTCACCAAAGGAGAGATAGGCGATAATGCCGACCAACGGCAGAATGTAAATGATCAGCAGCCACGCCATGGCGGAGGGAACCGCCCGGCGTTTCATTAATATCCGTAACGTGACGCTGGCGATCAGCAGCCAGTAGCCAAAGATCGCCAGCCAGCTGATTACTGTATAAAAAGTGCTCATAACCGCAGGTTGTCCTTGCACAAATCCATCAATTGAGAGTTTACGCACAGATATACAAAGAAGAAACCTTTAGCGGTTAAATATATACAGATCGTGGTGGGCAGCGCTTTTTATACGATGGGTCCGTTCGGGGGTTGGTTTGTCTCTCAGGGGGGGTATAATCGCAGCGCAATTATCCGGAGGGGTACAATGCGACACAGTCGAAATGAAGTAGGGCGCTGGCGTATGCTGCGTCAGATCCATCGGCGGCGTAGCCGCTGGCTGGAAGGTCAGTCACGCAGAAACCGTCATATCTATTGCATTCGCCGTTTACACAGAATTCAGCATCACCGTTCTTTGCTCTATTCCGTTGCCTACGAGTGGTAGTCATTCAGCCCCGCGCAGCGGGGCTGAGGTCATATTTCGCCCGTCGGCTATTGCCCCAGATAGGCGTTCAGCATCCACACCTGCTTTTCCTGCTGCTTAATATAGTCGCTCATCAGAGAGACGGTTCCTTCGTCCGACGCGTCCGTCGCCAGCTGCAGGATTTCCCGCTGCTGCTGCAGCAGCAGGGCATAGCCGCTCAATAATCCCTGCAGGGTGCCGCGATCGTCGGTGATATCGACGTCCTCTTTGATATCGGCGCTTTTCAGATAGTCGCTGAAGGCGTGACGCGGGCGATAGCCGAGCGTCAGGATCCGCTCGGCCAGCTCATCAACTTTCAGCAGCAGATCGTTATAGGTCTCTTCAAACTTAACGTGTAGCTCAAAAAACTGCGGGCCGCTGATATTCCAGTGGTAGCCACGCACATTCATATACAGGATCTGGTAGTTGGCCAGCAGGACATTGAGTGCATCGGCCAGCGCGGCTGATTTTTTGGGATCCAGACCGATATGGGTTTTGGCGTTCTTTTTACTGTTTGCCATTCTGCATGCTCTCCTTGGATGACAGGGTGGATAGCGGCAGGCGCGCTGGACGCCAATCACCGCTGAATACAGTGGGATAGCCCGTTTTTTATCCATCCTGCCAGAGTCGGCGGCAGAGATCCAGCCCGCGTGACGCGGGCAGGCGACGCCCGCCATAAGCGACAGGTGAGAATAAAAGCAGCGAACGCATTTATCCGAATTATCATGATATTGCGACCCGCGAGGAATCAGGGTAGACTGCCCGGCATCACAGCAATGTGACAGAAAAGCGCATTTAGCATTTTAATGGAATCTCCATGTAGCCCCGGCTAAGTGCGCTTCTCTGAGGTAAGGAAAAGCCCGCGAATGCGGGCTTTTTTCTTTGTTTTTTTCAGCGCTGATGCGGCGTTAGAACACCTGTTTGTAGGGGGTTACGCTGACTTGGCGGTAGACCCCGGCGGCAACGTAAGGGTCGTTTCCCGCCCATGCCTGAGCCTGGCTCAGCGATTCAAATTCGGCGATCACCGCCGAGCCGGTGAACCCTGCGGCACCGGGATCGCTGCTGTCGATCGCCGGCAGGGGGCCGGCCGTCAGCAGACGGCCCTGATCGCGCAGCGTCTGCAGCCTGGCCAGATGGGCCGGGCGCGCCGCCAGACGCTGCTGCAGCGTATCTGGTGCATCCTGAGCATAAATCAGGTACAACATATTCTCCTCCTTATATTTATTCGAGCCAACCGAGGCTAGTGTGCTCTGGTTTTGGCCTCTCTCGAGAGGGCATAGACGCAGAGCCTGACGCTGGGGGAAATGCGGCGCCGCCTAAGCCGATACGTTAAGGTATCGTTGTCATAGGCGCAATATCCGTACCGTCGGCGCAGAGGATAATCCGTGCGGCCGCACAGTTTTACGCTCTCTGACAGTTCGCAGTTGAATATGATTGCTATTTGCATTTAAACTTGGCGGCAACACGCGATGTCCATTTACCCATTGAGTTACCAACACCTTGTCGGCTGATAAATTAACCCTGAAGCGATTTTTCCTGGTCCGTCGCCTTTCTTGGCCGATGGCGCTATCGGTATCCCTACATGCCTCGCTGATTGCTGGATTGCTGTATGCCTCTTACCATGAGATCCGCCCACAGCCTGCCGAGGAGGCGGGGCAGATCCAGGCGATAATGGTCAATCCGGCCATGTTTGCCGCCGTCGGGCAGGCGGCGTCTGCCCCACAGGCCGCGACGGCATCGCCTGCGCCGCAGGAGGCCAGTGCGGCAGCGGCACCGAGCGTTACCGCGCCCACGGCGCATAAGGAAAAAGAGCCGCCGCCGCCCGAGGCGCCGAAGCCGAAGCCGAAGCCGAAGCCGAAGCCGAAGCCGAGCGAGAGGGCGCAGCCCCGTAAACGAGAGGTGAAACCGGCGCCGCCGAAGGCGAAACCACCGGTACCGACGCCGCAGGCGACGGCGGCCAAGGCGGTATCACCTATGCCGCAGGCGGCGACGTCGCCGGAGAAGGTCCCCGGCGCCGCGCCCAAGGCGACGGCAGGCGCTCAGCTGGGTGTGGCGAGCGGTCACGCGCCGGCGGCGAGCGGTGGGCCGCCTGTGGCCTCGGGCGCGCCGCAGGCGGCCAGTCGTCCTGAGCCGGTCTATCCCCAGCGTGCGCTGGCGCTGCATATTGAGGGGCGAGTGAAGCTGCGCTTTGACGTCGACAGCGAGGGGCGCGTCGGCAATGTCACTATCCTGTCGGCCGATCCGCCCGGGGTGTTTGAGCGCGAGGTCAAGCGTGCTGCGCGGCGCTGGCGTTACCAGCCCGGGCGCCCGGGGCAGAACGTCGAGGTGACCGTCTATTTTCGGATCGATGGCCGGACGGCCGTCGAGTAAGCGCACGCCGGGCCAACGCTGGCCCGGCGTAGGGGAGGGGCTATTGCGCGGCGTCGTTGCGGAAGTTGGCCTTCCCCGCCGGCAGCGCGCGGGATTTATTCGCGTCGTTGACCGCGACATAGGTAAACACTGCCTCGGTAACGCATTCGCGCTGTCCAATCGGCTCGGAGGCGACCTTTTTCACCCAGACCTCAATGTTCACGGTGATGGAGCTGCGACCGGTGCGGATGCAGTGGGCATAGCAGCACACCACATCGCCTACCGCCACCGGCTTAAGAAAGGTTATCGCGTTCACTGCCACGGTAACCACGCGCCCCTCTGCGATCTCTTTTGCCAGGATAGCGCCGCCAATATCCATTTGTGACATGATCCAACCGCCGAAGATATCCCCGTTAGCGTTGGTGTCGGCCGGCATAGCCAGAGTACGCAGAACAAGTTCACCTGCCGGTAAACGCAGTTTTTCGCTCATAGTAAATGTCAGTCTTGATGTCTCAGTGTCAAAAGAAACGCCGGTCAGAGGCCGGCGCACAGTCTTAGGAGTGCTTTTGCTCTTCGGACATATTGCGGTAAATATAAACCCCGCTCAGCAGCGTGAATACCAGCGTCAGCGCCGTCAGCCCAAAGACCTTAAAGTCGACCCACACGCTTTGCGGCAGCCAGAAGGCGACATAGATGTTGGCCAGGCCACAGCCGAGGAAAAACAGCGCCCACGCCGCATTCAGACGGGACCATACGCCGTCCGGCAGCTGCAGCTCTTTCCCTAACATACGCTGGATCAGCGGCTTCTTCAGCACCATCTGGCTGATCAGCAGTGCCAGCGCAAACAGCGTATAGATAACGGTCACCTTCCATTTGATAAACAGATCGTTATGGAAGACCAGCGTCAGGGTGCCAAAAATAGCCACCATAATAAAAGTGATCAGGGTCATTTTCTCTACCCGGCGGTATTTCAGCCAGGTTAACACCAGCGCGACGGCGGTCGCGGCGACCAGCGCACCGGAGGCGACATAGATGTCATACAGTTTGTAACAGACAAAAAATACCACCAGGGGTAAAAAATCTAACAATTGCTTCATTCGGCAGTCCATCCTTTCATCGACCGGGCGACTATACCTGATTCGGCGCAGCGGCGGTATCTTTGTCGCTGCCGGGCCGCACGGTCATGCCCGTTGATTCTCTGTGATCCTGCATTATGCCGCCGTATTTCTCCCAGCTTTATTTTTTTGCAAAAAATTACACGCGAACCCGTTCTCCGGCCGACTTGACCAAGTGCGTCGGCCTATCCATGATGGAGGGGGCGCCTCTGAGGATTACGACGTTATGCAATGGAATTTTCTGCGCCGCTGGATGCCGGGGCTGTATCAACTGACGAAATACCGGCGGGAGTGGCTGGGCGACGATCTGCGCGCCGGGCTATCGGTCGCCGCCGTGGCGCTGCCGACGGCGCTGGCCTATGCCGATCTGGTCGGGGTAACGGCGGTGGTGGGGATTTACTCTTGTATCCTGCCGATGATCGCCTACGCGCTGTTTGGCTCCTCTCGGCAGGTGATCGTCGGGCCGGATGCGGCCACCTGCGCGGTGATTGCCGCGGTGGTAGCGCCGTTGGCGGCCGGCGATCCGCAGCGGCTGTGGCAGCTGTGCGTAATGATGACCCTGATGACCGGCCTGTGGTGCCTGGTCGCCAGCCGCTTTCGCCTCGGCGCGCTGGCGGATCTGCTGTCACGCCCGATTCTGACCGGCTTGCTCAATGGTCTGGCCATCACCATCATGATCGATCAGCTGGCGAAGATGCTGGGCTACCAGCCCGCCTCGCGCGAGGTGATCGAACGCATTCTCTCGCTGCCCCACGACCTGCTCTCCAGCCATTGGCCGACGGTGCTTCTGTCGCTGCTGACCCTGCTGCTTCTGCTGGGGCTGCGCCGTCTGCGTCCCGGCTGGCCCGCGGCGTTACTGGTGATCATCCTCGCCATGCTGGTGGTTTGGCTGGGGGGGCTGCAGCGCTTTGGCATTCAGACGATTACCGGTCTCGACGGGACGCTGCCGGTGGTGCAGTGGCCCAACTTTCAGCCTGCGCTGCTGCGCGATCTGGTGATGCCGTCCTTGAACCTGGCGCTGATAAGCTTTGTCAGCCTGATGCTGACGGCGCGCAGCTTTGCCTCTAAAAACGGCTATGAAATCAACCCAGACGCGGAGTTCCGCGCGCTGGGTATCGCCAACATCGTGTCGGCGCTTTCGCAGGGATTCGCCATCAGCGGCGCCAGCTCCCGTACCGCGGTCAACGATGCCAACGGCGGTAAAAGCCAGCTGGTCTCCATCGTGGCCGCGCTGTCTATCGCGGCGGTGCTGCTGCTGCTGGGGAGCCTGCTGCGCTATATTCCGGTGGCCGCGCTCGGCGTGGTGCTGGTGTATGCCTCCTGGCTGCTGCTGGACATCCGCTCGCTGGTGAATCTGCGTAAACACAACCCGTCGGCCTTTCGCCTGGCGCTGTTCACCTTCGCCAGCGTGCTGTTGGTGGGGGTTATGCCGGGGATCGGGTTGGCCGTGCTGCTGGGACTGCTGCAGTTTTTCCGCACGGTCTTTCGCCCCAGCGAACAGCTGCTGGGGGTGAATGAGGAGGGGATGATCCACTCGCTCGGCAACGGTAATCAGGTCCGGGCGGTCGAGGGGGTGCTGATCTACCGCTTTAACTCGCCGCTGACCTATTTCAATATCGCCTATTTTAAGCGTCGGGTGCTGAATCTGGTCGACGGAATGCCGTTTCAGCCGGAGTGGGTCGTGATCGATGCGGTATCCTGCTTCACCTATCCCGACATTAGCGTGCTGGCGGGAATCGATGAGCTGAAGCGCGATCTGCGCCAGCGTCGGGTGCATCTGGTGCTGGCCGGGCGTAAAACCGACCTAAAGCGCTGGTTTGGCCGCAGTCGAGCCGCCGGGGAGGAGAAGGGGCTGCTGTTTGTCGCCGATCTGTATCTGGCGCTGAAGCTGATCCAAAGCAGTCGCTGTGCCCACGCCGACGGTGCGGGCGCATCCCCGGGAGCCGATCAGCGCGGTACGACGACGATGCCTCATTAACGCACCAGGCTAACCATTATTTATAGAGGGAAATGTATTTTCTATAGTAGATAAATCTGTGATTAAACAGCTGATCTCCGGTGAGCAGGTCGCCATCTTTACCCTTCAGTCGCGTGTCGATGCCGGCCTTTTCAAAGCCTATTTTTCGTGGAAAGGGCAGCGCATTGAATGCGCTAATATGCTGTTTTTCGCCATCTCTTTCGCACATCTTAAAGATGATGTTATCGACTCCCCGTGCCGCGATATAGCTTACCAGCCGGGCCATTCGGTCATTCCACTTCCGGATGGCCTGCTCCTCACTCTGGTAATGCATAAAGTAGATCGTAATCTCCTGTATCCGGGCAACCGGAAACGGCATGTCGCTTTTAATAAAGCTTTCTTTATTGAGTGTGCAGCCAATGTAGCGGCTTAAGTTAGCGCACATTTTAATAAAATCGGCGGGTATAATGTATAGTCCGATAAATGGCGTGTTGTACGGTTTTTTTGCTATTTTATACGCGGCAAATCCCCAGCAGTTATTTGATATAATTGCGAAATCTTTATTGCGCAATATCATCCTATCTAAGATGTCGGTAATTCGGTATTTGATGATCAGTCGGCTCAACATGGCTGTGTCCTACGCGGGGGAGTCGAACGCGCGGCGCTCTGTCTACGGGAGCGCGGGAGGCGTGGCGCCCCCGCCTGCGGGCGGGGGCGGCCGATCAGGCTGGGGTCCGCAGCAGCATATACAGGCGGGAGAGATAGATAATCAGGCCGACGGAGATCAGGTTACTCAGGGTGCCCATGATGACCATGCCCAGGCTCGGGTGCAGCGCCGCCAGCGTATCGACCAACAGCAATAGAACCAGCTTCATCAGCATCCACAGCAGGATTGCCGGGCTGATGAGCCGTACGTGGGCGAAGGAGAGCCGAAAGCTGCTGCGAATGGCGGCGATCACACCGCAGCGCTCTGTGGTCATGATCATCGGGGAGAGGGCCAGACCAACGGCCAGGATGATCCCCGGTAAGATAAACAGCGTAATACCCAGTTGAACCATCAGGGTGCACAGCAGCATCAGCAGCAGCAGACGCGGCAGCATCGGCGCAGAGAGGCCGATGGCGCGCAGTGCGCTGAGGCGTGCGCCGGTGGACGCCTGAGGGATCAGCGTCAGCATGCCTCCCAGCAGCAGCACATTACCGATCAGCACCGAAAAGCTGGAGGCCGCCGAGACTTTCAGCAGCGTCATTTGTTGCTCCGGCGTCATCTGGCGGATCATCTCTTGCAGGCCTCGGGCGGCGCTGACGCCGTCGCCGCTGCTCAGCTGGCTGATCGCCTGTGCGCTGGGGCTGAGGGCCTGATTCAGCATCACGCTGATAAAGGCGGTCAGTAGCGCCAGCAGGACGATGGGCGTCACCTGATGGCGGAAAAAGTTAACGCTGTCACGGTAAAGGCTCCGGGCCGTGATGGGCATGCATAGCTCCTTGGCATGTCGTCGGGCGGCACCGGCCGCCCGGGGTGGAAAGAGATTTGCGGCGATTGTACCCCGTTAGCGGCCGCTGTGGCACCCCGCAATCGGCCAGGTGGCGATTTCTTCTGCGCTCCGCGTATTTTCCCGGTGTTCAGCGGCGGCGGCAGGGGGCGCCTATGGACCCCGTAGGCCGGATGGCGTGCGGCTCCTCCCGCGCGCGTCGGCGAACCTCGCTCTTTGCATACCTCGCGCGTTGCTGCGCCCTCCGCGCTCAGGTTAGCGTCTGCGCGCAGCGCCGTGGTCGCAGGGGGACTCTTTCCCTAAACTCGATGAAATGACGTCTGATTGATGTCTATCAAATTTCACTATTTCATTTCAAATCAAGAAACGGCGTCAACATCATTTAGTTCAATTTATATGTAAAAGATGTGATCTCGATGGGATCAATAATCACTCAATATGGTTATATTGCAAGCGAACGATAACCATATAAAGGAAAGGGATGATGATGAAAAAGTGTAGCGTTGCGCTATGTCTGGCCGCCGTATTGGCGCCTGCGGCGGCCTCGGCGCATCAGGCCGGTGACGTGATTGTCCGCGCCGGCGCGGCCACCGTGCGTCCGACCACCAGCTCTGACAATGTGCTGGGGCTGGGCGAGTTTAGCGTGGATAACAACACCCAGCTGGGGCTGACCTTCGGCTACATGGCAACGGATAACATCGGTATCGAGCTGCTGGCGGCTACGCCGTTCCGCCATAAGGTCTCGCTGGGGGCGCTGGGAAATATTGCGACCGTGCATCAGCTGCCGCCCACCCTGATGGCTCAGTGGTACTTTGGCCGCGCGGAAGATAAGCTGCGTCCCTATCTGGGGGTTGGGGTGAACTACACCACCTTCTTCAATAACAGCTTCGATCAGAATGCGACGTCGCTGGGGCTGCACGATCTGAAGGCGACGGACTCTTGGGGCGTTGCCGGGCAGGCGGGGCTCGACTATATGGTCAGCGAAAATTGGATGATCAACGCCTCGGTGTGGTACATCAACATTGATACCAAGGTGAAGTTCCGCGACAGTGCGGATAACCAGCACAGCATAAATACCAATATTAACCCGTGGGTATTTATGTTCGGCGCCGGCTACCGCTTCTGATCGGCGACGACGGTGAAGAGGCTGCCCCGTACGGGCAGCCTGAGCGCGTTATTTAATGCGCATATCGTTTTCGACCGAGCGGACGCCCTTGACGCCTCGGGCAACCTCAACCGCCCGCTGGGCATCGGCCCGGGAGGAGACAAACCCGCTCAGCTGTACCCGTCCTTTGTAGGTCTCCACGCTGATCTCTGTCGATTTAATACTTTTGGCATTGAGCAGCGCGCTTTTCACCTTGGTGGTGACCACGGTGTCATCAATGTAGTTGCCGGTACTCTCTTGGGTGGTGGATCCGGCGCAGCCCGCCAGTGACGCTGCCAGAACGGCGGCCAGTCCTAACGCCTGGATCTGTTTCGACCATTTCATGCTTTTCTCCTTATGCGGTGACGCGAAAGGGCAGCCGCCATGAACGGTGTCCCGATCTATCAATAATCATATCAATAGGTCAGCAGAGGGCAAGTCAAAATCCGCGGCGGGGGAAGACCGGCCGCCGCGGAGGGCATCAGGCGCGCGTGGCGGCCTTCATCGTTTGGATAAACGCGCGCAGCTGCTGCAGCATCTGGGGCGGGTTATCCAGATGCTGGGCGATCAGGTCAACCACCGCCGAGCCGGAGATGACGCCCGCGGCCCCGCCATCCAGCGCACTGCGCACCTGATCGGGGGTCCGAATCCCGAACCCCTGCAGCGCCGGCGCGGCACCCAGCGCCGCCAGCCGGGTCGTGAGATGGCGCAGCGGAGGCAGGCGGGTGCGATCGCTGCCGGTGACCCCGGCGCGTGACAGCAGGTAAACATACCCCTGACTGCGCGCGGCCAGCTGCTGCAGCAGCGCGTCATCGGCGTTGGGCGGACACAGGGCGATCGGCGCGATCCCATGCCGCTGCGCCGCCGCGTGGAAGGGGGCGGACTCCTCCAGCGGGACATCGGCAATCAATACCGAGTCTACGCCGGCCTGGGCACAGCGCCGGTAAAAGGTGTCGATCCCCGGATTGACCACCAGGTTAGCGTACATCAGCAGCCCAATGGGCAGCTGGGGATATTTTTCCCGCAGGGTGGTCAGCAGCGTAAAGCAGCGCTCGGGGGTCATGCCTGCCTTCAGGGCGCGCAGGGTCGCATTCTGGATCACCGGGCCGTCGGCCAGCGGGTCGGAGAAGGGGATCCCCAGCTCCAGCGCATCGGCGCCGGACTCAACCAGTGCGTCGATAATTTGCAGCGACAGCGCCGGCGTGGGATCGCCCAGCGTGACGAAGGGGACCAACGCGCCTTCCCGGCGGCGCTGTAGATGGGTAAATAATGTCTGGTAGCGTGTCATTGCATTTCTCCCCGGGACTGCAGAATGTCGTGAACGGTAAAAATATCCTTGTCGCCGCGCCCGGAGAGATTCACCACCAGCAGTTGCTCTTTCTCCGGCTGCTGATGAATGAGCTTCAGGGCGTGGGCCAACGCATGGGCGGACTCCAGCGCCGGAATAATGCCTTCCTGACGCGAGAGCTGCATAAAGGCGGCTAGCGCTTCGTCGTCGGTCGCGGAGACATAGTCGGCTCGGCCAATGCTGTTCAGGTGGGCGTGCTGGGGGCCGACCGAGGGAAAATCCAGTCCGGCGGAAAGCGAGTAGGACTCCTCAATCTGCCCCTCGGCGGTCTGCATCATGGGCGAGCGCATACCGAAGTAAATGCCGACGCGGCCGTGCTTGAGCGGCGCGCCGTGCTGTCCGGTTTCAATGCCCAGCCCGGCTGGTTCGACGCCGATAAGCTGAACCGACGCATCGTCGATAAAGTCGGCGAACATCCCGATGGCGTTGGAGCCGCCGCCGACGCAGGCCAAGACCGCGTCGGGCAGGCGGCCTTCGGCCTGCAGGATCTGACGGCGCGTCTCCGCGCCGATCATCCGCTGAAATTCGCGCACGATGGTCGGATAGGGATGGGGGCCGGCGGCGGTGCCCAGCAGATAGTGGGCCTGGTCATAGTTGGCAGACCAGTCGCGTAGCGCCTCGTTGCAGGCATCTTTTAGGGTGGCCGATCCGCTGTGTACCGGGATCACTTCGGCGCCCATCAGCCGCATACGAAACACATTGGGAGACTGGCGGGCAACGTCTTTGGCCCCCATATAGACCCGACACTTGAGCCCCAGTAAGGCACAGGCCAGCGCCGTTGCGACGCCGTGCTGCCCCGCGCCGGTTTCCGCGATGATCTCGGTTTTACCCATGCGCTTGGCCAGCAGCGCTTGGCCAAGGACCTGATTGGTTTTGTGCGCGCCGCCGTGCAGCAGATCCTCACGCTTCAGGTACAGGCGGGTGCGGGTACCGGCGGTGAGGTTGCGGCAGAGGGTCAACGCCGTCGGTCGCCCGGCATAGTTGTGCAGCAGGTCATTGAACTGGGTCTGAAAGGCGGGATCGTCGCAGGCGTCGACGAAGGCGGCCTCCAGCTGGTTTAGGGCCGGGATGAGAATTTGCGGCACAAACCTGCCGCCAAATTCGCCGAAATAGGGATTCAGTAAGCTCATGTCATCTTCCTGTCAGTCATAAAAACGGTGATAGCGTCTCAGGCGAGCAGCGCCTGGAAGGCCGCACGGAGTTTCCTGGGATCTTTACGCCCGGGAGCGGACTCCACGGCGGAGTTAAAATCGAGGCCCAGCGCGCCGAGGTCGGCCGCTGCGCGGCAGTTATCGGCGCCGATCCCCCCGGCCAGCATGATGTCGCCCAGGGGATGTCCATCCAGCAGGCGCCAGTCAAAGGGGTGTCCGCTGCCGGGGCGTACGCCGTCAAGCAGGTAGCGATCGACGTGGTGCAGGCGCGCGGTAGGCAGGGTATCGCTGACCGGCAGCGCCTTCCAAATCCGACAGGCCGCCGGTAACAGCGGACGCAGGCTATCGATATAGGCCTGATCTTCGCCGCCGTGCAGTTGAACGGCGTGCAGATCCAGGCGCTCTGCGGCCAGCGCAACGCTGGCGGGCTTGGCGTCGCGAAAGACCCCGACGTACCGCAGCGGGGCGGCCGAAATAATGCCGCGGGCGGTGGCGATATCGACGTAGCGCGGCGAGTCGGCAACGAAGATCAGGCCACCGTAGACGGCGCCGGAGCACAGCGCGCTGACCGCGTCTTCAGGGCGTGTCAGGCCGCAGACCTTATTGTCGCCAAAGCGCAGACGACAGACGGCGCTGCGCAGATCGGGCTGAGACATCAGCGCGCTGCCGATCAAAAAGCCCTGCACCAGGCGACCCAGGTCGCGGATTTGGGCGTGGCTGTGGATACCGGACTCGGCGATAAGCGTCGCGCCCGGCGGCGCCAACGCCGCGAGATGCCGGGTACGCTCGGGATCGACGCTGAGATCGTGCAGATTACGGTTATTAATACCGATCGCCCTGGCGCCCAGCGCGACGGCGCGCGCCATTTCGGCGGGGGTGCTGACCTCGGTGAGGATCCCCATGTTCAGCGCCGTGGCCACGGCGGCCAGCTGGCGGTACTGTGCATCGTCCAATACGGAGAGCATCAGCAGGATGGCATCGGCGCGGTAATGGCGCGCCAGATAGATCTGGTAAGGCGAGAGGATGAAGTCTTTACACAGCACCGGCTGCGTGACAACGTCACTTACCGCGCGCAGATAGCGGAAGTCACCCTGAAAATAGTCGCCGTCGGTTAGGACCGAGATGGCGGCGGCATGATCGCGGTATACCCGTGCGATAGCCTGCGGGTCAAAGTCAGCTCGGATTAGCCCGCGCGAAGGCGATGCTTTTTTACACTCCAGGATCAGGGCGCGCGGCGTCGCGTTGAGCGCCCGGTGAAAGTCGCGTTCGCTGCGCCGCAGGGTAGATTGAAAGTCTGACAGCGGCTGCTGCCGTTCCCGGGCGGCGATCCAGCGCCGTTTATCGGCGATGATGCGGCTGAGCAGGCTGGCGGGCGATGGCGAGGGTTGCGTCATGATAGATTCCTTGCGCTGTGTAAGGTTAGCCGCGGGCGGCCAGGGCGGTGACATAGTGATAGGCCCGTCCGCTGCGCAGGACATCCAGCGCCTGGCGGGCGTTAGCGGCCAGATCGCGCTGGCCGAACAGGCGCAGTAGCAGGGCCACGTTGGCGGCGACGGCGCCCTGATGCGCGGGCGCGCCCCCCCCCTGGAGCAGGCGAGTCAACAGGATGCGGTTCTCCTCCGGCGCACCGCCGCGCAGCGCGCTGAGGGGATAGTCCGGCAGGCCGAAGTCACGCGCCGTCAGCTGATAGTGGCGGATCTCGCCCTGGTGCAGCTCCGCCACCTGCGTCGGGGCGTGCAGGGCGACTTCATCCAGTCCGCCGCCGTGCACGACTGCCGCATGTTGATAGCCCAAACCGCGCAGGCTCTGCGCCAGCGGTAGCACCCGATCGGGACTGTAAACGCCGATCAGCGCTCGGGTGGGCCGGGCCGGGTTGATCAGCGGGCCGAGCAGATTAAAGATGGTGCGGGTCTTGAGCTGCTGGCGCACCGGCATGGCATGGCGAAAGCCGCTGTGGTACTGGGGGGCGAACAGGAAGCAAAGCCCCAGCTCATCCAGCGCTCGGCGCGATGCCTCGGCGCTCATGTCCAGGCGGATCCCCAGCGCCTGCAGCAGATCCGACGATCCGGTACGGCTGGATACGCTGCGATTGCCGTGCTTGGCGATGCGTACGCCGCAGGCCGCGGCGACAAAGGCGCTGGCGGTCGAAATATTGATGCTGTCGCTGCCATCGCCGCCGGTGCCGACGATGTCGGCAAACTCGTACGATGGACGAGGAAACGGCAGCGCCGCTTCCAGTAGCGCGCTGGCGGCGCCGGCGATCTCGTCGGGATGTTCGCCGCGGATCTTCATGCTGATCAGCGCGGCGGCCAGCTGGCTCGACGCCAACTGACCGTGCACGATGGCGCTAAAGAGCCGCTGACTCTCCGCGCGACTGATCACCTGCGCCCGGTACAGCTTATCCAATATGGTCAGATGCTCAGAGGTCAGTGACATGGCGGGACCTCCGCTGCGCTGAGGGGGGATAATCGGGGCTGGGGTGGCGCGGCGCGGGCCCAGTCGATGCTCTGCTCCAGCAGTCGGGCGCCCTGTGGCGTGAGGAGCGACTCCGGGTGAAACTGGAAACCGCAGACGCGCTGGCGATCGTGGCGCACCGCCATAACCATGCCCTGGACGTGGGCGTTGACGCAGAGTTCGGCCGGAATGCGCCGGGCGGCCAGCGAATGATAGCGCGCTACCGGCAGCGGGGACGGCAAGCCACGAAACATGGCCTCGCCATCGTGTTCGATGGCGCAGACCCGCCCGTGCAGGATTTCCGCCGCCCGATCGACCTGGCCACCATAGTGTTCGACGATAGCCTGGTGTCCCAGACAGATGCCGATGATGGGCAGGCGTCCGCACAGCGTTTGCAGCAGCGCGGGCATGCAGCCTGCGTCAGTCGGCGCGCCGGGGCCGGGGGAAAGCATCAGCAGCGGCTGGTGCAGCCTATCCAGATGCCGCAGCAGCGTATCCGGCGCGACGCTGTTACGGTAGATAACCACCCGATGACCGCCGCTGCGTAGCTGATCGACCAGGTTGTAGGTAAACGAGTCAATATTGTCGAGCAGTAAGACGTCGGCCATCAGATCGCTCCTTGCGGCTGGGGGGGATTCGCGTGCGCCGCCGCGATGGCGTTCAGCACCGCCCGGGCCTTGCTGCGGGTTTCATCGGCCTCCGCCTGAGGCAGGGAGTCCAGCACCACGCCGGCGCCGGCCTGTACGCTGGCGACGCCATCCTCTACGTAGGCGGCGCGGATAACGATACAGGTATCCAGATCGCCGCGGGCCGTGAGGTAGCCGACGGCGCCGCCGTAGCTGCCGCGCCGCCGCCGTTCGCTGGCGGCGATCAGCTGCATGGCGCGCACCTTGGGGGCGCCGCTCAGGGTGCCCATATTCATGCAGGCACGGTAGGCATGCAGCGCGTCGAGATCGGCGCGCAGGGTGCCAACGACCCGGGAGACCAGATGCATCACCACGGAGTAGCGATCCACGTTGGTCAGCTCGGCGACGTAGCGTGAGCCCGGCTCACAGATCCGCGCCAGATCGTTGCGCGCCAGATCGACCAGCATCAGGTGTTCGGCCAGCTCTTTGGGATCGCTGCGCATGTCCAGCTCCAGTCGGCCATCGAGATCGCGATCGATGCTGCCGTCGGCGCGCCGCCCGCGCGGGCGGGTGCCCGCGATGGGGTAGATTTCGACCTGTCGGCTGTCGGCGTCGTATTTCAGGGCACTCTCCGGCGAGGCGCCGAACAGCGTGAAGGCCTGATCCTGCATGAAGAACATGTAAGGGCTGGGGTTACTCTGCTTCAGCTGGCGATAGGCGGCCAGCGGGGCGGGACACGGCAGCGTGAAGCGGCGTGAGGGGACTGCCTGAAAAATGTCGCCGGCGAGGATAGCGCGCTGCATGTCGCGGACGATCGCGCCGAACGCCTCATCATCCCGATCGACCTCGACCGTTAACGGCGGACAGGGCGCAACGGGTGTCGCCTTGAAGGGGCGCTGCATCTCCGTCAGCAGAGCATCCAGGCGTCGCTGCAGGCGCTGGTACTCATCCGCCGCGGCGCTGAAGAGGCTGGCCTGCAGGCGGGCGCTACCCTGACGATGGTCGAGGATCAGCAGAGTTTCGGCCAAATAAAAGCAGAGGTCGGGGCAGCGCGGCCCTGCGCTGAGGTGTGGCAAGGGCTCAAAGCCGGCGACCAGATCATAGGCGAACAGGCCGCCGAGTAACATGGCCTCCGGCTCGGCGTCCGGCGTTGGCTGGCAGGAGAGCAGGGTACGCAGCGCGTCGAATACCGACGGGGTGTGCAGCCGGCTGTCTTCATCCTGCTCATTATCCTGCGCGGGAAAGGTGAGCGTACAGCTGTGGGCCTGACACGTACAGGCTACGTCTGGGGGCAGGGCATGACGCAGGGTGGTCAGCAGGGCGGCGCCGTTGGCGCTTAAGGACTCCAGGGTGACCTCTCGCTCACGCGCGGTAATACGCAGGGCGCTATCGATGATCAGGAGACTTTTCAGGTGGTGCTTACTGGCGATATCGGCAGACTCCAGCAGCAGCGTCGCCGGGCGCTGGGCACACAGTTGTTCAAAAAGCAGCGTCGGATCCGCGGAGTAAGCGGCGCTGCGGGTTAATACGGTCACGGCTGTTTTGGCCTGATGCATAGAATAGATCCCTGACGGTCATACACGGCGCGGACATAAAAAAGCCCGCATTATGCGGGCGGTAATAACGCAGGCGTACGGTTTCTGCGCGTTTATACCGCCTGAATGCGATGAGGACGCCACCCGCGTACGATGACGATGTCGCGAGATTGACACGGTATTTTCTGCATGACGCGCTCCGATTGGCTTCTGAGTGAACTTGCGTACTAGTAAACTAGTTTCGTGGTTCTATGTCAATGCCGCGGCGCATTTTTTCATCATCTGTGGCGTTGGGTCGCTATCCGCATTAGTGCCACAGAGCGTAAAACGCTATGATGAGGGTCATAACTGATTTGCAGTGGAGATCCATGGTGTTAGCGTATTTCCCAGAGGGACGCCCGGCGCTGTTTGATTTACACAGCCATACCCGGGCGTCGGATGGGCTGTTGAGCCCTGAGGCGCTGGTGGCGCGGGCCGTGGAGCGGAGCGTCACGACCCTGGCGATCACCGATCACGATACGTTAGGCGGCATCGCCGCCGCCCGTCGGGCGATCGCCGACCAGGCGCTGCCCCTGGCGCTGATCGCCGGCGTAGAGATTTCTACGCTGTGGGAGCATCATGAAATTCACGTCGTGGGATTGAATGTGGACGTGGACTGCCCGGCGCTGGGCGCTTTTCTGACGCTGCAGGCGCAGCGACGCGACGAGCGCGCCGCGGAAATCGGGCGCCGCCTGGCGCGTGCTCGGATTGAGGGTGCGCTGGAGGGTGCGCAGCGCCTGGCGCAGGGCGCGCAGTTGACCCGGGGGCATTTTGCCCGCTACCTGGTCGAACGCGGCTACGCGACCTGCAGCGCAGACGTGTTTAAACATTTTCTGGCGCGCGGTAAGACCGGCTATGTTCCCCCGCAGTGGGGCTCGATTGCCGAGGCCGTGACGGCTATCCATCAGGCGGGCGGCGTGGCGGTGCTGGCGCATCCCGGGCGCTATCGCCTGAGTGGCAAATGGCTGAAACGCCTGCTGACGACGTTCTGCGCCGCCGGCGGCGACGCGCTGGAGGTTGCCCAGTGCCAGCAGCCGCCCCATGAGCGTCACCAGCTGGGGCTGCTGGCTCGCCAGTTTGCGCTATCGGCATCGCAGGGGTCTGACTTTCATCAGCCTACGCCCTATCTGGATCTGGGACGAGGCCTTTCCTTACCCGATGGGGTGCTCCCCGTCTGGACGCATTGGGCTTCGCTGCCGCAGGCTTCCCAACCCGGCGCGAGTCTACTGGAGGCGTTATGAGTCAATTATTTTATATTCACCCGGAAAATCCGCAGCCGCGCCTGATCAAACAGGTGGTGGAGGTGCTGCATAAAGGGGGGGTGATCGTTTATCCCACGGACTCCGGCTATGCGCTGGGCTGTATGCTGGAAGAGAAAAATGCCATGGAGCGGATCTGCCGCATCCGGCGCATCGACAGCAATCACAACTTTACCCTGGTATGCCGGGATCTCTCCGAGCTCTCCAGCTATGCCTTTGTGGACAATGCGGCTTTCCGCCTGCTGAAAAACAATACGCCGGGCGGCTATACCTTTATTCTGAAGGCGAGCAAAGAGGTTCCCCGTCGGCTGATGAGCGAGAAGCGCAAGACCATCGGTCTGCGAGTGCCCTCCAACCCGATTGCGCAGGATTTGCTGGCTGAGCTGGGTGAGCCGCTGATGTCTACTACCCTGATGCTGCCGGACAGCGAGTTTGCCGAGTCCGACCCGGAGGAGATCCAGGAGCGGCTGGGTAAGCAGGTGGATCTGGTGATCCACGGCGGCTATCTGGGGCAGCAGCCGACGACGGTGATCGACTTGACCGACGATACGCCGTTGGTGGTGCGCGTCGGCGCCGGCGATCCCAAGCCCTTTCAATGAGGCAGACGGCGTCGCCGTATGCCCTGTTTTTATTTGCCGTTGTTAATTGTGGTTAATTAAGGAAACGCTATGTCGCAGATACTGAGTGAGCGCGATGAGCTGGCCTCCGATCTGGTGGCCTGTCAGCTGGTGATCAAGCAGATCCTGGATGTGATCGAGGTGATCGCCCCGGCCGAGGTGCGTGCCAAGATGGCGCAGCAGCTGAAAAGCATTGATTTTAACCAGCGGGGCATCGATGAGGTGACCCAGCGCGGAGTGCAGAAAGCCATCGCGCTGATCGAGCTGAAGTTTTCTGGTGAGCCGGAGAGCGCGGCGCATTAAGGTGATGCTCTGCACAGTTTAACGAAAATAAATTGTTAAAAAAATGTAGTGTGATAGCCTGTGATTGTTGAATAATTTCGACATAGAGTTTCTCATTGCATTTGAGCCCGCGGGAATTGCCTGCGGTTTTTTTTTGTCTCGCGTCCCCCGGCGACGCCGGGGGAGCGTGATGACGTTGATGGCTTACTCGTAGCGACGGTAATAGCGCTCCAGACGCAGCTGCAGCTTGCCGAGCAGGGTGCTGAAGGCCAGGTAGATCAGCGCCGTTTCGCTGTAGATGATCAGCGGTTCATAGTTGACCGCCACAATGCGCTGGGCGGCGAGAAACATCTCCGGTACGGTGATCACCGCGGCCAGGGAGGTATCTTTTATCAGCGAGATAAAGGCGTTGGAGAGCGGCGGCAGGCTGACAAAGACCGACTGCGGCAGGATCACCCGACGCATCGCCTGAGCGCTGCTCATACCGATGGCGCTGGCCGCCTCCCACTGACCCCGCGGGACCGACAGGATCGCGCCGCGTACGATTTCCGAGCTGTAGGCGCCGACGTTGAGAGTAAAACCGATCAGCGCGGCGGGAAAGGCATCTAGCGTGATCCCGGCGCTCGGCAGACCATAAAAGATCAGGAACAGCTGTACCAGTAGGGGGGTTCCACGGAAAACCCAGACATAGAAGTCGGCGCAGATCTTCAGCGGGCGAATGGCGTATAGGCGGATTAATGCGGTGGTCAGCCCCATCAGCAGGCCGCCGCAGAATGAGAGCAGCGCCAGCGGTATGGAGAAGCGCAGCGCGGCGGAGAGCAGCGGCCAGAAGGCGTCAACGACCGGCTGCAGCCAGTCGGGATGCGGCAGGGTATCGAGCAGGGGGGACAGCCAGTGGGGCATCATGGGGACTCCGTATCGGACGCCCGCCGCGAGAGCGGCGGGATAACGCCGGACATACGCGGCGGACGATTATTGAGAGACGTCGCTGCCGAAGTAGCGCTGAGATAGGGTCTGGTACGTGCCATCGGCGCGGATCTCGCTCAGCGCACGGTTCAGCGCTGCAACCAGCTGGGGCTGGCCTTTACGCACCAGAATCGCGGAGTCGGCGCGCTGATCCGCGACGGCCACCACCTTGAGGGGGGCATTGGGCTTATGCTGCCGAAAGTCGAGATAAGAGAGGTTATCGTTTAGCGTCGCCGCCGCCCGGCCGCTGATCACCAGCTCCAGCGACTGGTTGAACCCGTCGGTCGGCACCAGGTCTGCGCCATAGTGCTCCGCCAGCTTGGCATAGTTGCTGGTGAGGCTCTGGGCCGCTTTCTGCCCGCGCAGATCGTCAAAGCTTTTGAGCTGGGCATTGTCGCTGCGGACGATCAGCACCGCCTTCGCACCCACGTAGGGATCGGAGAAGTCAAACTTGGCCTGGCGCTCCGGGGTGATCCCGACCTGATTGATCACCGCATCGTAGCGTTTGGCCGATAGCCCGGCGATCAGTCCGTCCCAGCGCCCCTCGACAAAGACGGGCTTCAGCCCCATCTTGGCGGCCACGGCGCGGGCGATATCGACATCAAACCCGACCAGCTTGCCGCTGGCATCGTGGTAGGTATAAGGAGGATAGGTTCCCTCGGTGCCAAACTTGATACTGCCTGCGGACTGTATCGCCGCTAACTCGTCGCTACTCTGGGCCAGCGCACCGCCGCTCAGCAGGGTGAGGGCCAGCAGAGCCCGGGCTGTTTTTTTCATCATATTCCCGCCTCATTTATGGTTTGGTGTTGTTCGGATGCGGCCGCAGGTGACCGATGAGAGCAGGCTAACCGATAGCGTGATCTTTGCTAAATCACATTGTGGGATTATTAATAACCAGAAGGAATAAGCTCTTCGGAGGCTACAGTAGCCCGCCGCCGATCAGCGTCGCCAGCAGCAGCGCTGGGAGGCTGTACAGATGAAATAGGCCCCAGATACGGCGCCCGCCGGCCATGCGCAGGGCGATCAGGTTGGCCATCGAGCCCAGCGCAACGCCAAAGCCGCCGATATTGACGCCATAGGCCAGGGGGAGGCTGGGTGGCTGAACGCCCAGCAGCAGGATGGTGGCGGGAACATTGCTGATGAGCTGGCTCAGGGCGATCGCCGCCAGATACAGCGACGTCCCCTGCATCTGCGTCGCCTGCTGGCTGAGCCCCTCCAGCTGCGGCAGACTTATCAGCAGACGAACATCAATAAACATGATGATAAAGACGGCCAGTAGAGGCCAGTCGATGCGACGGAGGGTCGCTGGCGCCAGGTAGAGCAGCACCGCCGCCAGCAGCAGCAGCCCCGACGCGGGATAGCCGGCGTCGATGGCGGCGATAAACAGGGGATACAGCGCGAGACAGCTCCACAGCTGACGGCGTCGCCGATCGGGCGGCGCGGCGGCGTTGGGGAGTATGAGGCGGCGGCGCGGCGTCGACAGGCAGGTCAGCAGCAGCAGTAGGGCGCTCAACGTCGCCGCCAACGGCAGCATCTGCGCGATAAACGGCCAGAATCCCCACCCCGAGTGACCCCAGATCAGGATGTTCTGGGGGTTGCCTATGGGGGTGAGCAGCGAGCCCACGTTGACCGCCAGCGCTTCGAGCACGATCAGCCGGGTGACTGCCATGTTGGCCAGCTTTTTCAGGGCCAGGGTCAGCGGTACCACGATAAATAGCGCGACATCATTGGTCAGAACGGCGGCGAGCAGCAGAGAGGCGACGACCAGCAGCAGGGCGATGGCGCGCTCGCTGTGCAGTCGGGCGATGATACGCCGTCCCAGCCAGTCAAGGTAGCCGCTGCTCTCCACCCCTTTGCTCAGCAGCAGCAGACCGGTCAGGGTGATAATCGTACGCCAGTCGATGGCGGCGGGTAGGCTACTGAGCGGCAGAGGCGTAAAGGGTAACAGGGCGATGGCGAGCAACAGCGGCAGTAGCAGCAGCGGATCGCGCAGTAGGGATGTCAGACGGCGTGCGGCGGCACGGTAGCGGCGAGACATGGCCGTCAGGCGCTTTGCGCCGCGGCGGCATACTGGTGATGTAGCGCCGGCGCTGGCGTCGTGGGCTGCTCGGCCTGCAGACGGTAGCGGGTCGGCGTCATACCAAAGTGTTTACGAAACATATAGGTAAAGTGGGACTGAGAGGCAAAGCCATAGCACAGCGCGATATCGATGATCCCCTCATCGCTGTGACGCAGGCGCCGGGCGGCGCCGGTGAGTTTGCGCAGGCGAATATAGCGCCCCAGCGACATACCGGTGGTTTCTCGGAAGATCTTTTGCATATGCCATAGCGAATAGCCTGAATAGCGCGCCAGCTCATCCAGGTAGATATCGCGCCCCAGGTGTCGCTCGATCCATTCGCTCAGGGCGCAGACCAGTGCGGCATTGCGTTGTTGCTGGGTCATCGGCTCTCCGCGGCGGAAAATGGCCTGGTCACCTTAGCGGTGACCGTCCATATCATAAGGGAGGGTCGGCAGCGTCAGGGTGCGGTAATACTGCAGGCGCTCCCGGAAATAGCCGCGCAGCGCCTCGGGTTGTTCGCGTTCGACCTGTTCAGCGATCACCGGCATATGGTAACGCTCTTTATAGGACACCCCACTGGCCGCCAGATCGACATTGATGCGATCCATCTGTGCCTGGGGCAGCGTCGCCAGATTAAAACTCATAATAGCCTCCGTTGAGTATCGGACTATTATTTCAGAATTTGGCGGAGGGAAAAAGGGCTGGCCGCCGCGCTGATGCCAGAAGCGCATCGGGCGGCGGCCGGAAAATCAGAAGGGATTAGAGTGGCGCGGCCCTTGGGTTATCGGGCGGCGCGGGCGCAGCAGCGCAAGCAGACCGCCTACGATGGCGGCGCTTAAGACCACCAGATTAAACAGCAGGAAACCGGCCATCAGCATGGTCATCATGACAACGGCGCTCACCAGCATCAGCGCCTGGCGCAGTTTACCCTCCAGCCCCATCTTGCGCGACTGGCGCGACAGATACATCCGCCAGTATTGCATCTGCTGCTGCAGAAAACTACGCAGGCGGCCGGTGGTCGAAGTGGCAGAAGAAACGTCGGTCATAGAAACTCCTTTAAAACCCGGCGGGATCGCGCGGGATAGTGGCAGCCTACGGGATCCCTGGCTCCCGGCACAGTGGATTTAGGCAATTTTACGCCCCTGACAAAAGCTGACACGGCTATCGGGACGCAGCGCATTACAGCAGAAAGATCTTAAGAATTGCTTACGGCATCGCCGCGGGCGCGGCCTGTAAATTATTCACGGCATATGCATTGATTTCGTGTAAAATAAGCGCCCGCGTTGAGCCGGGCCCATGCCCGGTGGAAGCGACGCCTGTTTTAGCACCGGTCGCCGCGGCGGCCGGTCAACAATAACGACGCCTGTGAAGGCGACAGCTGAGGTTGCTCAATGAGCGAAAAATTACAGAAAGTTCTTGCCCGCGCCGGTCATGGCTCACGCCGTGAAATCGAAGCGCTGATCAAAGAGGGCCGGGTAAGCGTGGACGGTAAGCTGGCCACGCTGGGAGACCGTGTTGAGGTGATGCCCAACATGAAAATCCGCGTTGATGGCCGGGTGGTCTCCATCCGTGAGTCTGAGCAGGAAATCTGCCGCGTGCTGGCCTACTACAAGCCGGAAGGCGAGCTGTGTACCCGCCGCGATCCAGAAGGCCGCCCGACGGTGTTCGATCGTCTTCCCCGTCTGCGCGGTTCGCGCTGGATTGCCGTGGGACGCCTGGATATTAACACCTCGGGTCTGCTGCTGTTTACCACGGACGGCGAGCTGGCGAACCGCCTAATGCACCCGAGCCGGGAAGTTGAGCGTGAGTACGCGGTGCGCGTTTTCGGCCAGGTTGACGAAGACAAGCTGCGTCAGCTGCGCCGCGGCGTACAGCTGGAGGATGGTCCCGCCAGCTTTAAGAGCATCAGTTTCCAGGGCGGTGAGGGGCTGAACCAGTGGTACAACGTCACGCTGACCGAGGGGCGTAACCGCGAAGTGCGTCGCCTGTGGGAAGCCGTCGGCGTACAGGTGAGCCGCCTGATCCGTGTACGCTATGGCGATCTGCCCCTGCCGAAAGGGCTGCCGCGCGGCGGTTGGCAGGAGCTGCCGCTGGAAAATATTAACTATCTGCGTGAACTGGTGGAGCTGCAGGCGGAGACCGCCAGCAAGCTGCCGGTTGAGCGTGAGCGTCGCCGGATGAAGGCCAACCAAATCCGACGGGCGGTTAAGCGCCATGGCCAGCACAGCGGCGGCAGCCGTCGTGCGCCGACCACGAAACGCGGCTGAGTTTGTCGCGCTAAACCGCCTGACGGCGGGTAATAAGATGGTTTACACACACCCTGTGAGCGGTACGCTGACAGGGTGTTTTTTTATGGACAAGCCCCTCATGCAAAACGCGCGTTGGGTGGCATCCAGGAGCGGCATATCGGCCTGATGAAAAGCGAATATAAAAATGGTGCGCTGAAGCCGGGCAGGGTTTAAGCCACCCGGTGCGATGCTCATCGCGGCGTCGGCATCCATGGCCATAGCGACGCCGAATCGCGTTAGGCGAGCGAGCGTGAATCAAATCAGCGTTGCCAAAAGGGCGGGGTGCACAGATGTTTATGTCTCGCGCCCAGTTAGTGAGTTAGTCGAACGGACGGGCTATCTCAGGTATTTTCCTCTGCTAAGGCTGGAATCAAGCACAGAAAGTGGTATTACTATAGGGGTATCAGTACGTTATTGGATCGTACCACGGAGCGTCCCCTGGATGGGGGCCGCGGAAACGGTGCGGCACTTTTTTATGGATGGCTTAACGGACAATGAAACTCTTTCTTGCGACCCTGCAGTTTATGACCCGGATCCCGGTATCGCCGCGCTGCAGCGATGATCTGACCCTGAATGATTATCCGCGCGGCATCATCTATTTTCCCTTTGTGGGCTTGGTGATCGGGGTGATCAGCGCGCTGGCCTATGGCGTACTGGCGACCACCTACGGCAGTTGGCTGGGGGCGGTCGCTGCGGTGCTGGCGTCGACCCTGGTGACCGGCGCGTTTCATCTCGACGGTCTGGCGGACACCTGCGATGGGCTGTTCTCCGCCCGTCCGCGCGATCGGATGCTGGAGATCATGCGCGACAGCCGCATTGGCACCAACGGAACGCTGGCGCTGATCTTTGTGATCCTGCTGCAGGTGCTGCTGATCCAGCATCTGGCGGGCGGTAGCCTGCCTATCTATGCCGTGCTGGTGGCGATGCCGGTGATCAGCCGCACGCTGCTGGCCGTCATGATGTTCCGCCAGCGCTATGCGCGCGAGAGCGGCATGGGCAATCTGTATATCGGCAAAATCAGCGGCAGTCACTACGCGCTGACCCTGGTTATCGGCCTGCTGCTGGTGTTTGGTCTGTTGCACTGGCACGCCGTGCTGGCCGCGTTTATTACCTACCTCTTTGCCTTGATATACCGCGCTTTCATCAACATGCGGCTGGGGGGGCAGACCGGGGATACGCTGGGCGCGGCCAACGAGCTGTTTGCGCTGGTGTTTCTGTTGTCGCTGTACTGAGGATATCCCATGGAGCTCTATCTGGTTCGTCACGGCGAGACTCAGGCCAATCGGGATGGCGTCTACTGCGGCAGCAGTGATGTGGCGCTGACGCCGCAGGGGCTCCAGCAGGCGCAGGCCGTGGCGCATCAGCTGCAGGGGATCGCGTTCGACGCCGCCTATGCCAGCCGCCTGCGGCGTACTCAGCAGACCCTGCGCCCCATCATCGGTGCACAGGGGCAGTTTCACGTCCATGCGGGGCTAGATGAGATCAACTTTGGTGAATGGGAGCTGTGTCATCACCGCGATCTGGCGCGCCAGCAGAGCGCAGCCTATCGCGCCTGGTGCGATGACTGGCGCAGCGCTGTGCCGCCGGGCGGCGAGGGGTTCGTCGACTTTAGCGCCCGGGTGGAGGCGGTGATGGCAGAGCTGCTGGCCCGTCACGAGGGCCAGCGGGTGCTGGTGGTGGCGCATCAGGGGGTGCTCGCTCTGCTGTGCGCCCGTTTGCTGGGCATGGCGGCGGAGAATATGTGGCACTTCTCGTTCAGCCAGGGTAGCCACAGCCTGATCGCGATCCGACAGGGGTTTGCGGTGATCCGCAGCCTTAACGATCGCGCCGCGGCAGGCTAGCGGCCGCGGCGCGGGATTACCAGTCGATGCCTTTCTGCGCTTTGACGCCGGCGTTGAAAGCATGTTTTTCCGGGCGGATTTCGCTGACGGTATCGGCCAGGGCGATCAGATCGCGGTGGCAGGCGCGCCCGGTGATGATCACCGACTGGTGCGGCGGCCGGTCGCGCAGGGCGGCGAGCACCGTTTCCAGCGCCAGATAGTGGTAGCTGACCATGTAGGTCAGCTCATCCAGCACCACCAGATCGCGCTGCGGATCGGCGAGCATTCGCTGCGCCTGCTGCCAGACGAGCCGCGCGGCCTGGATGTCTGCGTCGCGATCCTGCGTTTCCCAGGTAAAACCGCTGGCCATGACGTGAAATTCGACGCCGTGGGGCTCCAGCAGGTTACGCTCCCCGTTTTCCCAGGTGCCCTTGATAAACTGTGCGACGCCGACCCGCTTGCCGTGACCGACGGCGCGGGCCACGGTACCGAAGGCGGCGGTGCTTTTCCCTTTCCCGTTGCCGGTAAAAATCATTATGATGCCGCGCTCCTCGCGGGCGGCGGCGATGCGCGCATCCACTTTGTCCTTCAGGCGCTGCTGGCGCTGCTGATGGTGTTGCCGATCCATGATGTTCTCCTGCTGAGCGCGGCGTCTGCGCCGCGCGTCATGTCGATGGGTTAACCCGCTTTCCCGGGGCGTCGCCCCGGCTGGGCATCCAGGCTACGCCCATTTTCACCCAGGCTGTCGTCTCCCATGAGATAGAGATACAGCGGCATAATCTGCGCCGGAGTGCGCAGCGCCTGCGGATCTTCGTCGGGAAACGCGCTGGCTCGCATCGCGGTACGCGTGGCCCCCGGGTTAATCGCGTTGACCCGTATCGCGCTGCCCGCCAGCTCTTGGGCCCATACCTGCATCAGTCCTTCGGTCGCGAACTTGGAGACGGCATAGGCGCCCCAGCCGGCGCGTCCTGCGCGTCCGACGCTGGAGCTGGTGAAGATGATCGAGGCCCGCTCGGCCCGTCGCAGCAGCGGCAGCAGATCGCGAGTCAACAAAAATGCGGCGTTGAGGTTGACCTGCATCACGCTCTGCCATTCGCTATAGGCCTGCTGCGCCAGCGGCGTGATGCTGCCGAGCAGGCCGGCGCAGTGGAGCAGGCCATCCAGATGACCGAACCGCTGGGCGAGATCGTCTGCCAGCGCCTGGCTCTGCGTCGGCGACAGCGTCATCAGATCGCAGCAGAGGGCGTGGGGGCGCGGGGCGCCATCGGCGACGATCTGGCGGCTGACGGCGTCCAGTCGCTCGGCGTCGCGACCCAGCAGGATCAGCCGAGCGCCGTGACGGGCGTAGCTTAGGGCCGCCTCGCGGCCAATGCCGGCGCTAGCGCCGGTGACCAGAATAGTGCGCCCCTGTAACAGGGCCGCGGGGGCTTGATATTGCACCATAAGACTCCCAACGCGTTCGCGTAGAAGGGGAAAATTCTCCGAGGGCAGATCTATAGCCCGTCGCCTGCGCCCCGGTCAACGGGAATATGACGAATGGCGTCATACTGGCGGATTTACCGCCTGTTTACCTGACAATGCTTGAAATTTTGTGACATGGCCTTAGGCTGTCTGACGCAGGGCCATCGCCTCCGGAGATGAGGAGGCCTTGGTCGATGGCATTAACATAACGAGCAACAAGGCGGTGAGTGTGGAGTGGTTATCTTTATATAGCCTGTTTTTGGCCAAGGCGGCGACGCTGGTCGTGGTCGCAGCGGCGGTTGTATTTCTGGTGGTCGGACTGCGCCAGCGTCAGGGCAACGGCGGTGGCGAGCTGCTGCTGACGGACCTGGGCGAACAGTACCGAACCATGCAGCGCAGCATGCGCAGCGCTCGCCTGCAGGGCGCCGCGCTGAAGCAGTGGCGCCGTCTACAGAAGAAGGTGGCCAAGGCGGAGGAGAAGCAGCGTAAGTCAGAGGCGCGCGGTGGCCTGCTGGCGGCAGAGAAGCCCTGCGTCTACGTGCTCGACTTTACAGGCAGCATGGATGCCCACGAGGTGGGCTCGCTGCGCGAGGAGATCAGCGCGGTGCTGGCGGTTGCCGGTCCGCAGGATAGCGTTCTGCTACGTCTGGAAAGTCCGGGCGGTGTGGTGCACGGCTATGGTCTGGCTGCCTCGCAGCTTAAGCGCCTGCGTCAGGCCGGGGTGCGCCTGACGGTGGCGGTCGATAAGGTGGCGGCCAGCGGCGGCTATATGATGGCCTGCGTCGCCGATCGTATTGTGGCGGCGCCATTTGCCATTATCGGCTCCATTGGCGTTGTGGCCCAAATCCCCAACTTTAATCGCTGGCTGAAGAAAAACGATGTCGACGTGGAGCTGCATACCGCCGGCGAGTTTAAGCGTACGCTGACGCTGTTTGGTGAGAATACCGATGCCGGTCGAGAAAAGTTCTGTCAGGAGCTGGATGAAACCCACCTGCTGTTCAAGCAGTTTGTGCAGCGCCAGCGCCCGTCTCTGGACGTGGATAGCGTGGCGACCGGTGAACATTGGTACGGCGAGCAGGCGCTGGAGAAGGGGCTGGTGGATGCGCTGAGCACCAGCGACGATCTGCTGATCGCGGAGATGGAGCAGGCCGACGTGATCGGCGTGCGCTACGTGCGCCGTAAGGGTTTCATGGCCCGGATGGGCATGGCGGCGGCGCAGGGCGCCGATACGCTGCTGCTGCGCTGGTGGCAACGCAGCCAGCGTCCGCTGCCCTGAGAGACACGCGAAAGGCGCGTATCGTCGCGCCCTTCGCGGTATCCGCCGCGCACAGGGCGGCCAGAATCAGTCGGCCAGGTGGTATTTCTCTGACAGCCTGTGGGCCAGATGCTTAAACATGTTGAAGGCCGCGGTGCTCTTCGGCGTCGGTAGGCCATCTTCATCCAGAAAAAACTCGCCGCGGAAAACCAGCACGTTGCCTTTCTGTTCGACGTCGGTTGCGACCATACCTTTCATATAATCCTCATGATCGCGGATGATCTGATTGGCCTCGGCCAGCAGCTGTTCACGTGTGATGGGGGTGGTTTCACTGAACATTTTCTCTCTCCAACTGTTACTTTTCCCCTATTTTACCCTGTCTTCCACGCAGGGCAAGGTGGGGGCGACGTGAGGCGAAAATTGGTAAAAATGTGCGGCGCGTGCTAATTAAGTTGCGTGGCGCTGGCGATCGGGTAGAGTGAGGCACTTCTTGATCCGTACGGAATTTATTGTTTACACTCTGCGCGCGTCGGCTAACGTGCCGCGGAGAGTGTGAGCGAAATATTGCGATAGATCAGTAAATTGTGGGGCACTTGCGCAACGATAGCGCGTTTGAACACAATTGCCTTGACCTCTACGGCGCCTGTCGCAATATACAAAAGAGTTCTATACAGTGCCGGCTTAATGGCGAATTAAAGGCTTCTGGCAACAGAAGGATGCATTCAGGTAAAGAGAATTATGGGTAAAGCTCTCGTTATAGTTGAGTCCCCGGCAAAGGCCAAAACCATAAATAAGTATCTCGGCAATGACTACGTGGTGAAGTCCAGCGTCGGTCATATCCGCGATCTGCCGACCAGTGGCTCAGCCAGTAAGAAGGGCGCGGCCTCGGCCGACGATAAGGCGAAGACGAAGGCCAAAAAGAATGAGCGCGATGCGTTGGTCAATCGTATGGGGGTCGATCCCTATCACGGCTGGCAGGCGCATTACGAAGTTCTGCCGGGCAAAGAGAAGGTGGTGTCTGAGCTAAAGTCCCTGGCCGAGAAAGCCGATCACATTTATCTGGCAACCGACCTTGACCGCGAAGGAGAGGCCATCGCATGGCATCTGCGCGAGGTGATTGGCGGTGATGACAGCCGCTATAGTCGCGTGGTGTTTAACGAAATTACCAAAAACGCCATTCAGCAGGCATTCAGTCAGCCCGGTGAGCTGAATATCGATCGGGTCAACGCCCAGCAGGCGCGCCGTTTCATGGATCGCGTGGTGGGCTATATGGTGTCGCCGCTGCTGTGGAAAAAGGTCGCCCGTGGTCTCTCGGCTGGCCGAGTCCAGTCCGTCGCCGTGCGGTTGATCGTTGAGCGGGAGCGTGAAATCAAGGCCTTCGTGCCGGAAGAGTATTGGGAGCTACGGGCCGATCTCGCCGTTGGCGCAGAGGTCAGCTTCCAGGCCCAGGTGACCCACTGCAACGATAAACCGTTTAAGCCGGTTAACGCCGCGCAAAGCCAGGCGGCCGTTGCCGCGCTGGAGCACGCCCGCTTCGCGGTGCGTGAGCGCGAGGATAAGCCGACCAGCAGCAAGCCGTCTGCGCCCTTTATCACCTCGACACTGCAGCAGGCGGCCAGTACTCGCCTTGGCTTTGGGGTGAAGAAAACCATGATGATGGCCCAGCGTCTGTACGAGGCAGGGTACATTACCTATATGCGTACCGACTCGACCAACCTGAGTCAGGACGCTCTGAATATGGTGCGGGCCTATATCGGCGATAATTTTGGTGCGGAGTACCTGCCGGCGGACGCCAACGTCTACGCCAGCAAGGACAATTCCCAAGAGGCCCACGAGGCGATTCGCCCGTCAGACGTCAACGTGCTGGCCGACGATCTCAAAGGGATGGAGGCCGATGCGCTGAAGCTGTATCAGCTGATTTGGCGCCAGTTCGTCGCCTGCCAGATGACGGCGGCCAAGTACGATGCTAGCACCATTACCGTGCAGGCCGCGGATTATACTCTGAAGGCGCGCGGGCGCACCCTGCGCTTTGACGGTTGGACTCGCGTGCTGCCTCAGCTGCGTAAGGGCGATGAAGATCGCGCTCTGCCGGCGGTGGAGAGCGGGCGGGCGCTGGATCTGCTGCAGCTGCAGCCAAGCCAGCACTTTACCAAGCCCCCGGCCCGATTCAGCGAAGCCTCGCTGGTGCGCGAGCTGGAGAAGCGCGGCATCGGCCGTCCATCGACCTATGCGGCGATTATCTCGACGATCCAGGATCGCGGCTATGTGCGCACCGATAACCGTCGTTTCTACGCGGAGAAGATGGGGGAGATCGTTACCGATCGCCTGGAAGAGAACTTCCGCGAGCTGATGAGCTACGACTTTACCGCGCACATGGAAGATGGCCTGGACCGCGTCGCTAGCGCTCAGGCTGACTGGAAAGTGATGCTGGACGGCTTTTTCAGCGACTTCAGCCAACAGCTGGAGGTCGCAGAGAAGCCGCCGGAAGAAGGGGGAATGCGCCCCAACCCGATGGTACTGACCAGCATCGCCTGTCCGACCTGTGAGCGGCAGATGGGGATCCGTACCGCCAGCACCGGGGTTTTCCTGGGGTGCTCGGGCTATGCGCTGCCGCCCAAAGAGCGCTGTAAAACCACCATCAATCTGGTGCCGGAGGCCGAGGTGCTTAACGTGCTGGAGGGCGATGATGCGGAAACCAACGCCCTGCGCGCGAAGCGTCGCTGCCCGAAATGCGGTACGGCGATGGACAGCTACCTGATCGATAACCACCGTAAGCTGCACGTGTGCGGTAATAACCCCGCCTGCGATGGCTATGAGGTAGAAGAGGGCGAGTTTCGTATCAAGGGGTATGACGGCCCGATCGTGGAGTGCGATAAGTGCGGCGCCGAAATGCATCTGAAGATGGGGCGCTTTGGCAAGTATATGGGGTGCACCAACGAAGCCTGTAAAAACACCCGTAAGATCCTGCGTAACGGTGAGGTCGCGCCGCCGAAAGAGGACCCGGTACCGCTGCCGGAGCTGGCGTGTGAGAAGTCAGACGCCTATTTCGTGCTGCGTGACGGTGCCGCGGGGGTGTTCCTGGCCGCCAACACCTTCCCTAAATCGCGTGAAACCCGCGCCCCGCTGGTGGAAGAGCTGTATCGCTTCCGCGATCGCCTGCCGGAAAAACTGCGCTATCTGGCAGAGGCACCGCAGCAGGATGAGCAGGGCAATGCCACGCTGGTGCGCTTTAGCCGGAAAACCAAGCAGCAGTATGTTTCCAGCGAGAAGGAGGGTAAGGCGACGGGCTGGACCGCGTTCTTTATCGATGGAAAGTGGGTCGTATCAGAGAAAAAGTAATCCCGCAGGGAGATGCTTCTATGCCGGCCTTTGGGCCGGCATTTTTATAGGGTTCACCGTGCCAAGCAATAACAAGTGCTATTGCTTTGTTATCTGTTTATACGTTCAGTAACATAATGATATAGTGGTTATATTAAATCCGTTTTCCGGTTTTTAATGTTATTTGCATGCCATGCGTCGCAATAACCAATGATAACTTAGGATGGCACAGGCTATGAAATTGCAGCAGCTTCGTTATATTGTTGAAGTTGTTAACCACAACCTTAACGTTTCCTCTACCGCGGAGGGGCTTTACACCTCACAGCCCGGTATCAGCAAGCAGGTGCGCATGCTGGAGGATGAGCTGGGGGTTCAGATCTTTTCGCGCAGCGGCAAGCACCTCACGCAGGTGACGCCGGCGGGACAGGAGATCATTCGGATTGCTCGCGAGGTGCTGTCCAAAGTCGATGCCATCAAGGCCGTAGCCGGTGAGCATACCTACCCCGATCAGGGGTCGCTGTATGTCGCGACGACCCACACGCAGGCTCGCTATGCCCTTCCTGCGGTGATCCAGGATTTTATCAAGCGCTATCCGCGGGTATCGCTGCACATGCATCAGGGGTCGCCGAGTCAAATTGCCGAGGCCGTTTGCAAGGGGAACGCCGATTTCGCCATCGCGACGGAGGCGCTGCACCTGTATGCCGATCTGGTGATGCTGCCTTGCTATCACTGGAATCGAGCGCTGGTGGTGACGCCGGATCATCCGCTGGCCGGGCGCGATCAGGTCAGTATTGAAGAGCTGGCGGAGTACCCCTTGGTGACCTACACCTTTGGCTTCACCGGGCGCTCCGCGCTGGACAGCGCCTTCAGTCAGGCGGGGCTGACGCCGCGTATCGTCTTTACCGCAACGGATGCGGATGTGATCAAGACCTATGTGCGGCTGGGGCTGGGGGTAGGGGTGATCGCCGGAATGGCCCTTGACCCGCAGATCGATGGTGATCTGGTCGCGCTGGACGCCAGCCATCTGTTTGGCTACAGCACCACGAAGATCGGTTTTCGCCGCAGCACTTTCCTGCGCAGCTATATGTACGATTTTATTGCTCGCTTTGCGCCTCATCTGACGCGGGAGGTGGTTGATGCCGCGCTGGCATTGCGCAGTAATGAGGAAATAGAGGCGATGTTTCAGGATATCGCGCTACCGGTAAAATAATCGGCAAATTCGACGTCCGTCGCCGCCTTTGCTGCGGACGTCGAGCTGTTTTACGTCGTCGGGTATTTTTTTATTCCGCAGCCTTTCCTCTGCGACCTTGTCCGTTAACGCTGAACATTTATCGGGATGCAATAGGTGATATAAGCTGCGCTGGTATCAGATAGGTCATATAAACAGCGGTACGCAGAGATCCTCTCCCTTTTCACGCGCGGTGCATCGCCGGCGTCGGCACCAGCTTGCTACAAATTAGCATTTTTCCAAATAATTATATAAATAATTATCTAGTAAAAATATATTCATTCTAATCAAGATATTACCAATAGGTGCTGTGAGTGAGATCACGAGATGGCAAGAGGCTATGGGGCTGAGCTATCTATTTGGCACTTTTTTTGAAAAGTGCTAAAAAAACAATTTGTAGTATGAATAATATGGCGTAGTCGGCCTAAAGTGAGGATGGAATCGGCTCAAAATGTATAATACATCGCATTTTAAACTTATTATTTCACTTTTTTCGCGGATAAGAGGATGACGAATGCGTCAGAATAGCGTAAAAAGGAGGACATGAGAGTCAAGGAAAACCAAAGGGTGAGTGCTGGAAAAATGAACGTCGCTGTGGCAGCAGAAAACGCTACGCATGGCAACTTATTTCAGCATAAACATGACCAGTTTTCCGCCGACCGTTTTATTTCTGTGCGACATGTCGTTCACTGAATAAAAATGGCTTGCCATTGAATTGAGAGTATGTGATAACGCATTGGAGTAAAGCGAGGTACAGTTCTGTCTATGTGTGGCATTTTCAGTAAAGAAGTTCCGAGTAAAAACGTTTGCGTTGCTTACTACTTCTCTGCCGAACCTTATCTTAGTGCCTCAAGCAGTAACGACTCTAGTTTGTCTGTGTAACGCCCTCGGGCGGTTTAATCAATAGTAAGGAAATACGTAAGATGGCTAAGATCAAAGGTCAAGTGAAGTGGTTCAACGAAGCGAAGGGTTTCGGTTTCATCACCCCGGCTGACGGCAGCAAGGACGTGTTCGTTCACTTCTCTGCAATCCAGGGCAACGGTTTCAAAACTCTGGCTGAAGGTCAGCACGTAGAGTTCGAAATCCAGGATGGCCAGAAAGGCCCGTCTGCTGTTAACGTAACTGCTATCTAAGTTAGCTGCGTTAGTGGTTAAAAACCCGCCGCCGGCGGGTTTTTTTACGTCCGTAGCCAGCCTGGGCGCCTATGTCCAGCGCGAGTGCCTTGCACCTGGCGCCGTCGCCCCCGATAATACCCGTCCTGTGTTGCCCCCGTCTCCATCGACGGCGGCGCGATTCCTCCAAGATAAGAGTAAACGCCATGCCGTACCAATGTCCCCTGTGCCACTCACCGCTGCGCCAAGATGCGCACCAGTGGTGCTGCGTTAACAACCATCGCTTTGACTGCGCGAAAGAGGGGTATGTCAACCTGATGCCGGTGCAGTTTAAACACTCGCGTCAGCCAGGCGACAGCAGTGAGATGATGCAGGCCCGTCGGGCCTTTTTGCAGGCGGACCATTACCTGCCGCTGCGCGACGCCGTACAAGGCCTTCTGGCGCGCTATTTACCCGCTGACGGCGGTAACGTTTTGGACATCGGCTGTGGCGAGGGATATTACACCGCCAGCTGGGCCAGCGTGCGGGGGGCGCAGGTGTATGGGCTGGACATCGCCAAGGTGGCCATTCGCTATGCGGCGCGGCGCTATCCGCAGGTTCACTTCTGCGTGGCGTCCAGTCTGCGCCTGCCGTTCGCCGATGCCAGCATCGGCGGTGCGGTACGTATCTACGCGCCGTGCAATGCGCAGGAGCTGGCGCGAGTGGTGGCGACGGGGGGCTGTCTGGTGACCGTGACGCCGGCGGAGCGTCATTTGTATCAGCTGAAAGCGTTGGTCTACCCCGAGGTGCATCTGCATGCCCAGAAGGCGGAGTCGCTGCCGGGCTTTACCCTGGTCGAGAGCCAGCGTCTGGGCTATGCCATGACGCTGAACGGGGACGAGGCGGCAGCGCTGCTGCAGATGACGCCCTTTGCCTGGCGGGCGCCGCAGGGGGTTGCAGAGGCGCTGCTGGCGCGCGCGACGTTTGAGTGTGAGACTGACTTCTTGATCCGGGTCTATCGCCGCGACTGAGGCGGCGGTAGAGAGGGGGCCTGGGAGCGACGCCCCTAGGCGGACTTCTGCTGATGCTCTAGCATAAACTTAAAGATCTCGTCCAGCGAGTCCAGGTTGGCCACCTGGATCAGTAGGCGCCGTTTTTCTAACGCGATCACCAGAATGCCGTCTTCCGACAGGTTCATGCTGCGGATGCGCGCATAGTCGATAAACACGTTGCCATAATAGAATCCCTGCGCTTTAAACAGCAGCTTGGGCCAGCGTAGATAGAAAATATAGATCGAGACGATTATCAGGCTAGCCAGTAGCCAGGTGGTAAAGGGCTCGCCCTGATCGCTGATGTTGCGGTAGGCCAAGATCGCCAGCAGTCCGACAAAGATCAGGCTATCGGCCTTATTGCGCCGCTTCAGGTTCACCCGCAGCAGGGTCGCACCGCGCTGGCGCGGCATAATGGCTTCGTCATAGATAGCGTACAGCAGAAACAGCACGATAAAGACCAACAGGGCGATATCGGTTAAAGACATGAACAACTCCGCAGGCTGGGGGTAAAACGGCACCGGACGGCCTGGGCCGTCCGGTGCTGGGGAAGATTACTGACCGAGCAGGCCGATCCAGTAACCGAAGATACCGATAAAGAAGAAGCCCACGATGATCCACAGGGCGTTCACCTTACGGCGCAGCAGCCACATACAGCCAAAGGTCAGCAGCAGCGGCACCAGGCCCGGCATCAGCTGGTCCAGAATGTTCTGTACCGTGGTGACGGTGGTGTGGCCCTCTTGGTTGGTCACCTTGGAGACCACCAGCGGAATGTTGACGTGGGTCCACTTGTTGACCAAGGCCCCCATGACAAACAGGCCGAGGATAGACGCCCCTTCCGTCAGTTTCTGCAGGAAGCCACCGCCCATATCGGAAACGATATCGACCCCTTTCTTATAGCCGTAGGCGACGCCGTAGTAACGTACCAGCAGACGCACCAGGTTAAACAGCACGAAGAACAGGATCGGGCCAAGCAGGCTACCGGTCATAGCGATACCGGCGCCGAGGGCGGCGAAGACCGGACGGACGGTACCCCAGAAGATCGGGTCACCGACGCCGGCCAGCGGCCCCATCAGACCGACCTTGATACCGTTGATCGCGGCATCGTCGATCGGTGCGCCGTTGGCGCGCTCTTCTTCCATCGCCATGGTGACGCCGAGGACCGGCGCCGCGACGAACGGCTGGGTGTTAAAGAACTCCAGGTGGCGACGGATCGCCTGGCGGCGCTCTTCGCTGTTCTCCGGGTACAGGCGACGGATTACCGGCACCATGGAGAAACAGAAGCCCAGCGCCTGCATACGTTCGAAGTTCCATGAACCCTGGAAAAGGTTAGAGCGCAGGAATACACCGCGGATATCGCCAGCGGTCAGCCTCTTCTCACCCTGAGACGGGGTTACAGATGAAGTCGTATCAACCATTTTTCTCACCTTCTCTCTTAGTCCAGTTCGTTGTCGAGATCGTTATTGCCGTTGGCAGCGGACTGTACCACCTGTGCCTTGTTGTATTTCGGGCTGAGCTGGATATACAGGATGGCCATGACCAGACCCAACACACCCAGTGCAACCAGGTTGAAGTTGGTGAACGCGGCGGTGACAAAACCCAGGTAGAAGAACGGCATCAGGTAGCCAGCGCGCATCATGTTGATGACCATGGCGTAACCGACGACGACGATCATCCCGCCTGCGATACCCAGACCGGTGGTGACGACCTCCGGAATGGCGCTCAGCATGGAGTGAACGGCATCGGTACCGACGGAGACGGCAACGATCACGGCCGGGATGGCGATACGCATTGCCTGCAGCAGCAGGGCGGAACAGTGCAGGTAAGAGATGGCGCGCAGATCCCCTCGCTCGGCGGCACCGTCAGCCGCGTGCTGGAAGCCCACGGTGATGGTACGTACGATGATGGTCAGCACCTGACCGGCGGCGGCCAGCGGGATCGCCAGCGCGATACCGGCGCCGATGCTCTGTCCACCGGCGATGACCAGGATGGTCGAGATGATGGAGGCCAGGGCGGCATCGGGTGCAACGGCGGCACCGATGTTCATCCAGCCCAGGGCGATCATCTCCAGGGTACCCCCGATGATGATGCCGGTCTTCATATCGCCGAGCACGATACCGATCAGGGTACAGGCGACCAGCGGGCGGTGGAACTGAAACTCATCGAGGATAGAACCCATCCCCGCAATACATGCCACGATAAATATCAGCACAATCTGAAGAGTGGTAATCTCCATTGTACTTCTCCTTTGACCAAAGAGCCGAGTTAGTTAAATCAATGCCTTACGGCATATCAGTTCATTTTACTGATAAGGTCCATCATCTTCAGACGCGGATCGTTGGACACCTTACGCACCTCCAGTTCAATGCCGCGGGCATCCAGCTTTTTGAAGGCTTCGATATCCGTTTCATCGACGGAGACGGCATTGTTGACCTGGGTTTTCCCCTGGCGGAATGCCATACCACCGATGTTCACCGTGGTGATCTTGACGCCGTTTTCTACCAGACGCTCGACGTCGGTCGGGTTGGTAAACAGCAGCATCACGCGATCGTTGGCGTATTTCGGGTTATTGTAGACGCGGATCATCTTAGCGACATCGACGACGTGGGCGGTCACGCCCGGCGGCGCCACCTGCTTAAGCAGGGTAGAGCGAACGTGGTCGTTGGCGACCTCATCACTGACGACGATGATGCGGGAGACGCCGGTTTCCTTGGTCCAGCGGGTGGCAACCTGGCCGTGGATCAGACGATCGTCAATACGCGCTAAGCCGATCTTCATGTGATCCTCTGGGTTCAGCGGCGCGGCAGGTTTAGCCTGTACCGGCGCGGCCACTTTCGGGGCGCTGGCCGCGGGGGCCTCTTCTTTGGCACGCAGTGCGCGTACACCCTCACGCCCCGTTTCCAGAGCCACGGCGACCAGCTCATCAAACGTAGGGTTATCGTCGCGGGCCATGAAGGTTTCAACCAGCATCGGTACGTTGACGCCGGTGATTACGTCATAGTGCTCTTTGTCCAATACGATCCGGCTGGCCGCGTTGAACGGGCTGCCGCCCCAGGTGTCCACCAGGAAGAGTACCCCTTCGCCGGTCTCCATCTGCGCCAGTTTCTGACTGTATTTTTCGATCAGGGTCTCGGCATTCTCACCGGGCACGAAGTCGATAAAGCCAACGTTACTTTGTTCGCCTAACAACATCTCGGCGGTTTTTAGCAACTGCTCCGCCGCGGCCCCGTGAGTACCGATCATAATAGCAATACTCACTCGCTACCTCCTCTGCTTTCCTTGATACTTTCACGCCGTAAAATAAACACGGCGTACCGTATGCAATTAAAGATACGAACTGTTTAACGAAACATCCATGTCGAGTCACTGCCCGCTGAAATTTCTTTGATCTTACGGACGTAAGATTCAGCCATTCCAAATCAATCACTTAGTTTTATGAATCGATTCAGGTATCGCCTGCAATCGGTTTCAGCAGGATTTATTTTAGTCAGTAAAAAAAATTTTTATGTGACGCCCATCGTTAATTGGTACATGACGTGAACAAATGTAGCCGCGATGGCGCTTTTTTGTACATTTGATTTTACGATTTTGCCGCGAGATGAAAGAGGAATGTTGCCAGGCTTCCCCTTGGTTATTCTGTGGATTTCTTGCTACAGTAGGCCGCCTGATTAATATGAGGAGTATTAGGTTCAACCTGACCTATGGATCGTCACCGACGCCGTTTTACCATCCCGCTTTTTTTCCCTTTACCTTTCCACGCTGGGCGTAGCCCAGGTTCTGCCACTCCCGCAGGGGTGCCGCGGCGTATGCCTTGGCCCGCTTTGCGCCTGCGCGGCTGTCGATGGTCGTCCGGCCCGCGCGCCGCTGCGTTGACGAGGGCAGAATAACCCATGATGGAACTGTTACTGGATCCCGCTATCTGGGCCGGCCTGCTGACGCTGGTGGTGCTGGAAATTGTCCTGGGCATCGATAACCTGGTGTTTGTCGCCATTCTGGCTGAAAAGGTGCCGCCGCAGCAGCGCGACCGGGCTCGGCTGATCGGGCTCAGTTTAGCGCTGATCATGCGCCTGGCGCTGCTGTCGCTGATCTCATGGATGGTGACGCTGACTCGTCCGCTGTTCAGTATCGCCATGTTTACCTTCTCCGGGCGCGATCTGATCCTGCTGCTGGGGGGGCTGTTCCTGCTGTTTAAGGCCACCATGGAGCTGCATGAACGTCTGGAAGGGCGGGTGCATGAGGTCAGCCATAAAGGCTATGCCAGCTTTTGGTCGGTGGTGGCGCAGATCGTCATTCTCGACGCCGTGTTCTCACTGGATGCGGTGATTACGGCGGTTGGGATGGTAGAGCACTTGGCGGTGATGATGCTGGCGGTGGTGATCGCGATGGCGATCATGCTGCTGGCCTCGAAGAGGCTGACGCGTTTCGTGAACGCCCACCCCACCGTGGTGGTGCTGTGTCTGAGCTTTCTGCTGATGATCGGTCTGGGGCTGATGGCCGAAGGCTTTGGTCTGCATATTCCCAAAGGGTATCTGTATGCGGCGATCGGCTTCTCGATCCTGATTGAAATGTTCAACCAGATAGCCCGGCGCAACTATCTGCGCCATGAGCAGCGCCGGCCGATGCGTCAGCGTACTGCCGAGGCCATTATGCGTCTGATGGGCAGCGGTCGCGGCGAAGGTGCGGCGGCGCAGACGGATGCGGCGCTAGTGCCGGGCGCGGCGGGTGCCTTTGCCGCCGAGGAGCGCTATATGATCAGCGGGGTGCTCACCCTGGCCTCGCGCTCGCTGCGCACGATCATGACGCCGCGTAATGAAATCTCGTGGATCGACTGTCGCCAGCCGGCGGATGAGATCCGCCGTCAGCTGATGGAGACGCCGCACAGCCTATTCCCGGTGTGCGAGGGATCGCTGGATCAGCTGCTGGGCGTGGTACGGGCGAAAGATCTGCTGATGGCGCTGAAGCAGAATACGCCGCTGGCCGAGTTCGCGGCTCAGCACACGCCGATCGTCGTACTCGAAAGCCTGGACGTGATCAACGTACTGGATGTGCTGCGTCAGGCGAAAGGCCGGCTGGTGATGGTCAGCGATGAGTTTGGCGTCGTTCAGGGGCTGGTTACGCCGCTGGATGTGCTGGAGGCCATCGCCGGCGAGTTTCCGGATGAGGACGAGACGCCGGATATCGTGGACAATGAGCAGGGGTGGCTGGTCAAAGGCAGCACCGATCTGCACACCCTAGAGCAGACGCTGGACGTTCACGGGCTGGTGCTGGGCAGCGGCACGCAGTATGCCTCGCTGGCCGGACTGCTGCTGGCGCACTTTGACCGGATGCCGGCGGTGGGCGCGGCGCTGACGCTGAACGGCCTGCGTTTTACCGTCGCAGAGGTCGAAGAGTACCGCATCGAACGGGTTCAGGTAGAGCGCGTCGGCCGTGCGCCGGATCCGTCCGCCTAAGTTTGTGCCGGGGCGCGGGAGAACTCTCCCGCGCTTTGCGCCGCCGGCGTAGAGTCGCCGCACTGCCGCTGGTAGTGGGCGTGCCAGCCGGGGAAATCCCGCAGCGGCATCGGCCGGGCGAAGAGATAGCCCTGCATGGCGTAAACCTGCCGCTGGCGCAGATAGTCGGCCTGCTGCGTCTGTTCGACGCCCTCCATGACCAGGCGTAGCCGTAGCTGGCGCGCCAGATCGATCATCAGGTCCAAGACCCGGGCATTAATCGCGTCGCTGCCGATGGTCGCGCAAAAGGCGCGATCGATTTTCAGCATTTCAGGCTGCAGATCCTGCAGGTAGCTCAGCGAACTGTGGCCGGTGCCAAAGTCATCCAGCGCCAGCGATAGCCCCATTTCACGCAGGATATGCAGCTGTGGATAGTCCTGGCTGGGCAGGCGCGTGCGCTCCGTCAGCTCCAGCATCAGGCGCTGTTGAGGTCGGTGGCGTAGCCACAGATTCTGGATATCCAGGGCCAGCTTGCCCTGGGCGAAATGCTCTGCCGCAACGTTAATACTGAAGTAAAAATCACGATCGTGCGGGAAATGGTGGCGCTGCGCCGCCAGCGCTTCCAGCAGGTAGCGAGTCAGCGGAACGATCAGCCCATTCTGTTCGGCCAGAGGAATGAAGATCTCCGGCGAGGTCCAGCCATGACGCGGATTATACCAGCGCAGCAGGATCTCCACGCCTTCGCAGCGGCCGCTTTCCGTGTGGATGATCGGCTGACAGTACAGCGTAAGCTGACGGCGGCGGATCGCCTGGGCGATCGGATAGGCCAGACTCATGCGATTGGCCGATGCCAGGTAGGTGAGGATCGACGCCAGCAGGAACAGCAGCAGCGCCAATGGAATATGGCGCGGCAGGCGCTGCAGCGCCAGATCGCGCGCGGCGGGGGAGAACAGTGAAATCGAGAACGGGTAGCGGCTGGAGCGTAGCTCCAGGCGCGGCGGCGTCTCGGCCTCCGCGGCGTCGGTCGGCGCCCGTACCCGCATATCGTTGAAGCGCAGCGTGTGGCCAGCCACATTCAGGGCCATGTAGTCGACATAGGGCGGACGCGGCGCCAGGATAAAGGCGGAGAGGGTGGCAATATTAAAAATATACACCATGCCGCTGGTGGGATTGGCCTGATCCGGTCGCCAGAACAGTAGGATCGGGCTACCGCGGTTAAGCAAGCGCGCCGCCCGCAGGACCAACGTATCTTTGGCCGATAGCATTTCGGGGTAAATGGCCCGCAGGGATTTGATCGGCTGATTGATCAGATTGGAGCAGGTCACGATGCCATCCTTTACCAGCAGTACGGCGCGAATCGTCTCCAGGTGTATCGCCATATTGGTCAGGTGCGGACTGATTTCTTCGCAGCGCTGATTTACCCAGCCGATATTATTTTTACTGACGGTCTCGGCGCGGGACAGGATCCTTTCCAACTGCGTAATGGCAATCGTGGCGGCGTTGCGCTGCATCTGTTGTACCGTTGTCAGCTCCTGTTGATAGCGGCTGGCGAGGGAAATAATACAGACGAGTGCGCCGATGGTGATAGCCAATAGGGCACGATACAAACGATAGCGTTTCATCGTGATATGTGAAAAAAGCATCAGGGCGCCCTTAAGCTGTGCTGTATCCGCGGGTAATCGACTACGGTTAACGGGCGGCGGCACGTTGCGGGTTGGCGTGGCTCGGGCCAACGGCAGACGGGCGGCGCTCCGCAACAGCAGCGCGATAAGCAGGCTCGCCATAACGGCCAGATATTATCGCGTATCCCAATAATTCATAAGAGAATAACTCAGTCGACTAAGCAATGTTGTCCGACCACTCTCATGGTATCTATATTTACCGTCTACCAGCAATAACGGCGCTATCCAATGACGTATAATTAGGATAAAACTCAATTATTACATTTGGTGTTGACAGCGGATCGCGCCGCTGTCGTGCCGATAGGCGTTGTTTTTACGCGCTTGCGTCGCTGCCGCGTACGCAAAGGCGTTATTTGGGCGTTTCAGAATAACCGGAACGCCGATGTGCGCCGGGATTTTTTGCTGTGCCATCCGCGGGGCGGTTGCCTAAGGTGAAACGATAGGATACTTTGATATAATAATCTGGATAAACAAATAGATATAAATTAGGTCCACACAGGCGCAGCAGGGCTGCGGCGGACCGCATACCGAGTGGATAAGGAGTGGTGATATGAATAACGCAGTAAAGGCGGCGATCCTGGCGCTGTCGGTGGCGGGTTTAGCCGCCTGCAGTACCCCACCGCAGACCTCGTTGGGCGGCGGTTTCGATGGCCCGCATCAGCAGAATGTCATGACGGTCAGCCAGGTGCAGAAGTCGACGGTGATCGATGAGGGGCAGATGGTGCAGCTGCGCGGGCACATTGTTCAGGCGCTGGGAGGCGAGGACTACCGCTTCCGCGACGACAGCGGCGCAATGACGCTGATCGTTCCCTCCAGCGCCTGGGCCGGCCGGGTGGTGACGCCGCAGCAGCGGGTCAGCGTGCAGGGGCGCATCGTCAAAGAGTTTGACGGGGTGAAGCTGTATACCGTTGCGATTCGTCTCGACTGAGGCGCTATGCATGGCCGGGCGCGTCCCGGTCATAGGATGACGATCCCGCGCGAGTGCGGCGGCGAATGACGCTGACGGTTAGGGTTAAAACGCTGGGGAGAGGATGCGAAAGAGAGAATGGTGCGTCCGAGTAGACTCGAACTACCGACCCCCACCATGTCAAGGTGGTGCTCTAACCAACTGAGCTACGGACGCACTGGGCGTATGCTGTGAAATGGTGCGTCCGAGTAGACTCGAACTACCGACCCCCACCATGTCAAGGTGGTGCTCTAACCAACTGAGCTACGGACGCATTAGGTGCATACTTTGAAATGGTGCGTCCGAGTAGACTCGAACTACCGACCCCCACCATGTCAAGGTGGTGCTCTAACCAACTGAGCTACGGACGCATCCGGTGTCGTCGTGGCTGACGACGGGGACGAATATTAGCGGCACATGGCCGAGCTGGCAAGGGGGGATTATCACTTTTTTCCTAGAAATTCACACGATTGCTGGCAGAGTGCGCAGCGCGGTGAAAAAAGCGGCGCCGCAGCGCCGCTCCAGCGGGTATTTTCCGCGCTTAGCGTGCGGCGCGCTGTAGGATCCAGCTTTCCGGCTGGCGCTGTAGCCAGCGGATGCGCAGCGCCATCATGATGGCCGCGGAGGTCAGACCGATGATAAAGCCGATCCAGAAGCCGCTCGGCCCCATGGCCGGGGTGATCCGGTTGGTCAGCGCCAGCAGATACCCGATCGGCAGCCCCAGTAGCCAGTAGGCGACAAAGGTAATGAAGAAGATCGAGCGGGTATCCTTATAGCCACGCAGCACGCCGCTGCCGATCACCTGCACGGAGTCAGAGATTTGGTACAGCGCCGCCAGCAGCATCAGGTGGGTCGCCATGGCGAGCACCTGTACATCGTCGTTATACAGCAGGGCGATAGGCTTGCGCAGGACGATGGTAAAAATGGCGGTGCAGGCGGCCATCGCCATTCCCACCGCGATCGCGGTGCGCGCCGAGACGCGGGCGCTCTCCGTCGAGCCTTGCCCCAGGCGATAGCCGACGCGGATGGTGGCTGCGACGCCCAGCGACATGGGCAGCACAAACATCAGCGAGCTGAAGTTCAGCGCGATCTGATGCCCGGCGACCGCCACGATCCCCAGCGGAGAGACCAGCAGGGCGACCACGGCGAACAGGGTGACCTCGAAAAACAGCGCCAGGGCGATCGGCATCCCGATAGCGATCAGACGACGTAGCGTGGCCCAGTCGGCCGCCTCAAACGCGCGGGGGCGACGGACATCCTTCAGCGATGGCGCCCGGGCGACGTAGCTGCGCATCAGCAGATACATGATCCAGTAGACGCTGGCGGTAGCGACGCCGCAGCCGACGCCGCCCAGCGCCGGGGCGCCGAATTTACCGTAGATAAAAATGTAGTTGATCGGAATGTTGATCAGGAGGCCGGCAAAGCCGATGACCATCCCCGGCTTGGTCTTGCTCAGCCCTTCACACAGCCCGCGCAGCACCTGGAAACAGAGATACCCCGGCGCTCCCCACATAATCGCGTGCAGATAGCCGATAGCCTTGTCGGCCAGCAGCGGATCGATATTATCCATCATGTTGATGATGTGTCCGGCATTATACAGGACGGCGATGATCAGCACGGAAAGCCCGGCCACCAGCCAGAAGCCCTGATTGACCTGGTGGGGGATGCTGGGCCGTTTACCTGCGCCGTTGAGCTGGGCGATGACCGGCGTCAGGGCCAGCAGCAGGCCGTGGCCAAATAGGATGGTCGGCAGCCAGATAGAGGTGCCGACGGCCACCGCGGCCATATCGGTAGCGCTGACGCTCCCGGCCATGATGGTATCGACAAAGCCCATTGCCGTTTGGGCAATCTGGGCAATGATAACGGGAATAGCCAACGCCAATAAACTACGCGCTTCGCGCCAATACTTCTGCACGGATACACCTTTATGGTTTTTGTGACACAAAATAGGGATGCGCCTATCCCCACGGCACACCATGGTGGGTCGCTTACGAGTAAGGGGGACGAACGGGTGATTCTACCGACTTGTTCGCGATATGGAAATATGCACAGGTAGAATGTTGAGCCAGGTGCGCGTATAAGGGGGTTTTATAGCGTAATACTTTGGTTTACGAGTGATTTAGGGCAAAATCATAGACAGTAATCCTAACCGAATATCTCATAGAGGAAGGCATTATGTTTACCGGTATTGTTCAGGGCACCGCGCCGGTGGTGGCGATCGATGAAAAACCTAATTTCCGTACCCACGTAGTACAGCTGCCGCCGGAGATGCTGCCGGGATTGGCGCTGGGCGCCTCGGTGGCCAATAACGGCGTGTGCCTGACCGTCACCGGGATTGAAGGCGATCGGGTCAGTTTCGACCTGATGAAAGAGACGCTGCGGGTGACGAATCTGGGAAGCCTGCGGGTGGGCGATCGGGTCAACCTGGAGCGGGCGGCCAAGTTTAATGATGAGATCGGCGGCCATTTGATGTCCGGTCATGTGATGGGTATGGCGGAGATCGTCAAAATCCTCAGCTCAGAGCACAATCGCCAGATTTGGTTCCGTATCAGCGATAGCGAGATGATGAAATATGTGCTGCATAAGGGGTTTATCGGCATCGACGGCATCAGCTTGACCCTGGGTGAGGTGAGCAAGAACCGCTTCTGCGTACACCTGATCCCGGAGACCCTGCAGCGCACCACGCTGGGAGAGAAGCGCCTGGGCGATTGGGTGAACATCGAGATCGATCCGCAGACGCAGGCGGTCGTCGATACCGTTGAGCGGGTGTTGGCCAGCCGCGCCGCCGTTGACGGCGCGCAGCCAGCCTAATGTTTGCGGGCTAGCGCTTAGCGCTCTGCGTGGGCGAGCCCGCGGGTGCGCATCATGCTGACAACCGCGGCCAGCGCGGCGCAGGCGGCGCCCAGCAGCAGGGCGCCGTGGGTTCCCCCGTCATCCCCCAGCCAGTTAAACATCAGCGCGACCAGCGCGGCACCCAAGGTTTGGCCAAACAGGCGGGCGGTGCCCAGCATGCCGCTGGCGCCCCCGCTGCGCTGACGCGGCGCCGCGGCGATCATGGTGTGGTTGTTTGGCGATTGAAACAGGCCAAAGCCGGCGCCGCACAGCGCCATACGCCAGATAATTGCCGCACTGTCCGGCTGGGCCGGCAGCAGCGCTAGCGCCAGCAGACCCACGCCGGTGAGCGCCATACCCATGCAGCCCAGCAGACCCGCATTGCATCGCTCAACCAGGCGTCCCGCGAGGGGGGCCATCACCATGGTGGCCAGCGGCCAGGGCGTCAGCAGCAGGCCGGTCGCCACCTCGCCATACCCCAGCGTACGCTGTAGAAAGAACGGCAGTGAGACCAGCGCCAGCATTTGCGCGCAGAAGGAGCAGATGGAGGTGGCGATGGAGAGGGCAAAAATGGGAATGCGCATCAGATCGATCGGCAGCAGCGGCTGCGGCTGGCGACGTTCGCGCCGGATCAGCAGCGTCGCGCTGCACAGCAGGGCGGCCAGCTCCAGCCACAGCAGCGCGGGAGACTGATGCTGCGCCAGCCCGCTGATCAGGGAGAGCAGCAGGCCGAAGGTCAGGGCGTTGAGCAGGGCGCTCTGGCGATCGAAGGGAGGGCGAGCCGCGGCAGGCGGATTGCGTGGCAGCGTGCGTCGGCCAATCAGCCAGGCAGCCAGGCCGAAGGGGATATTGATGGCAAACAGCCACGGCCAGTCGCCCAGGGCCAGCACGGCGGCGGCGATCGTCGGGCCGGCGGCGGAGGAGACGGCGACCACCAGTGCGTTTAATCCCATGCCGCGTCCCAGCTGATGCTGGGGATAGATCAGGCGTATCAGGGCGGTATTGACGCTCATCAGCGCGGCGGCGGCAAACCCCTGCAGCACCCGGGAGAGGGTCAGGGTCAGCAGGGAGTCGGAGAGGGCGCAGGTCAGTGAGGTCAGACTGAACAGCAGGCAGCCGCTGAGAAAGATGCGCCGATAGCCAATGCGTTCGCCCAGGGCCGCCAGCGAAAGGAGTGACACTGTCACCGCAAGCTGGTACGCGTTGACGATCCAGATGGCATCCGCCGCGCTGGCGTGCAGATCGCGGGCGATGCTCGGCAGCGCGACGTTAGCGATAGCGCCATCCAGCACGGCAATGGCGATACCCAGCGCGATGGCCAGCATGGCGCTGTAGCGCTGACGCAGCGGCAGCCCGTCACTGAGGCTTGGAGTCATAGCGAGCGTTTCCGTGGATACAGTCGGTTTTTATGATGGATCTCACTGTGCGCGCAAAAGCGCGCGCTGGCAATCTTTGCATCACCTTGATTGTCACGCGGTTGCAGCGACGTATCCGACTGTTATTCGGGGAGTGTTCCTACTATACTGAAACAGAGGTTCGTTTTTTTTGATAAGGGTAACCCGACTCCATGACAACAGAAATAGATAAACAGCCCGACGCCGTTTCCTCTGTCCTTAAAGTTTTTGGCATTCTGCAGGCGCTGAGCGAGGAGCGCGAAATCGGTATCACTGAGCTCTCCCAGCGCGTGCTGATGTCCAAGAGCACCGTCTACCGTTTTCTGCAGACCATGAAGTCGCTGGGCTATGTGGCGCAGGACAGCGGGACTGAAAAGTATACCCTGACGCTGAAGCTGTTCGAGCTGGGGGCTCACGCGCTACAAAACGTGGATCTGATCCGTCTGGCAGACATTGAAATGCGTGAGCTGTCGCGTCTGACGAAAGAGACTATCCACCTGGGGGCGCTGGACGAAGACGGCATCGTGTATATCCACAAGATTGACTCGATGTACAACCTGCGCATGTATTCCCGCATCGGACGTCGCAATCCGCTGCACAGCACCGCCATCGGCAAGGTGCTGCTGGCCTGGCGCGATCGCGCCGAGGTCGAGGCGCTGGTCAGCCAGATTGAATTTACCCGCAGCACCCCGCGTACCATCGCCGACGCCGCGCAGCTGATGCAGGCGCTGGAGCAGGTACGCGCCCAGGGCTATGGCGAAGACAACGAAGAGCAGGAGGAGGGACTACGCTGCATCGCCGTGCCGGTATTCGATCGCTTTGGCGTGGTCGTGGCGGGGTTAAGCATTTCGTTCCCGACGCTGCGCTTTTCAGAGGCGGCGAAGCAGGAGTACGTGGCGATGCTGCACAGCGCAGCACGGCGGATCTCGGAACAGATGGGCTGTCACGACTATCCGTTCTGATCGCGCCGACATCCGGCGCCCCGCGCGTCAGCGGAGCATCGAAAGCGCGGGGGCCGATGGCCCCCGCTGTCGTATGGTCACGGGTGGGATGGGGGTCAGTGGCGGGAGAGGTCGGCCTCCTCCGGCGCGTCAAAGATCCGGCGGTTGGTCTGGCGTAGCAGCTGGCTGGTAACGGCGCCGGCGGTCATGGCGCCGTTGACGTTGAGGGCGGTTCGCCCCATATCGATCAGCGGTTCAACGGAGATCAGCAGCGCAACCAGCGTGACCGGCAGCCCCATCGCCGGCAGAACGATCAGCGCGGCAAAAGTCGCACCTCCGCCCACGCCGGCGACCCCGGCAGAGCTGATGGTAACCACCCCGACCAGCGTGGCGATCCAGATCGGGTCAAATGGGTTGATCCCGACGGTGGGGGCGACCATCACCGCCAGCATGGCGGGGTAGAGCCCGGCGCAGCCGTTCTGGCCAATAGTGGCGCCGAACGAGGCGGAGAAGCTGGCGATGGCGTCGGGAATGCCGATGCGGCGCGTCTGCGCCTCGACGTTGAGCGGAATACTGGCAGCGCTGGAGCGGCTGGTAAAGGCAAAGGTCAGTACCGGCCACACCTTGCGGAAAAAGCGCAGCGGGTTAATCCCGACCAGCGAGAGGATCAGCGCGTGGACCGCGAACATGATCGCCAGCCCCAGGTAGGAGGCGACGACAAAGCCGCCCAGCTTAATGATATCCTGCAGGTTAGAGCTGGCGACGACTTTGGTCATCAGCGCCAGCACCCCGTAAGGCGTTAGCTTCATCACCTGACGCACCAGCTTCATCACCAGCGCCTGCAGGGTATCGATGCCCTGTACGACCCGCGGGCCCCGTTCGGCGTCGTCTTTGAGCAGCTGCAGCGCCGCACAGCCGAGAATGGCGGCAAAGATCACCACGCTGATGATCGAGGTGGGATTGGCGCCGGTCAGCTCCGCAAAGGGGTTTTTCGGAATAAAGGAGAGGATCAGCTGCGGCACCGTTAGATCGGCGACCTTACCGGCATAGCTGCCCTGGATCACCTGCAGTCGGGCACTCTCCTGGCCCCCTTGAACCAGTCCGTCGGCGGTCAGGCCGAACAGGTCGGTCACGCCAACGCCAACCAGCGCGGCGATCAGGGTCGTCAACAGCAGGGTACCGATGGCCAGCAGGCTGATCTTGCCCAGCGACGCGGCATTGTGGAGCTTCACCACGGCGCTGAGGATCGAGACGAAAACCAGCGGCATCACGATCATTTGCAGCAGTTGAACATAGCCGTTACCGACGATATTGAACCACGCGATCGAGTGTTTCAGCACCGGGCTGTCGGCGCCATAGATCAGCTGCAGCGCCAGGCCGAACAGTACCCCGATAACCAACCCCACCAAGACCTTTTTCGACAGACTCCAGCGGGTGTGGCGCGAGCGAGCCAGCAGCAGTAGCAGGGCGACAAATGCAATAACGTTGCCAATAAGCGGTAGATTCATCCCAAAATCCTCTTCAGTCTCGGGGCATCCTCCCCCGGCGCCGTGGCGCGCCAGCGGTAAAGGGCTGACCCGTGATGGTCATTGTTATGGGCGACAACCTGCGATGCCGCCATTATGCGCGACAGAATATCAGGACTCTGACGTCCTGATTTAGAATCAAATGGAATTAAATATAACAATATTTTCGGAATATTCTGCAGCGCGCCGCGCGCAGTGTGACGGTGCGCGTGCTGCGGTTTACGTCGGGGCGGCTGGCGTTACCAATAGGTGGAGTGATGGCGCAGCCATTCCATCAGCGGCATCAGGCTGCCTTGCCAGTAGAGAGAGAACCCCACCAGCGCCAGACACAGCACCCGTTCGAGCTGGTTGCCCTGGCGGGTGACCAGCAGCGGCAGGCGAAAGCGCCAGCGGATCGGCCACAGCAGCGGCACGCCGGCCGGGGTGAGCATGTCGGCCAGCAGGTGGCTGAGATAGCCGATGATCATGGCCTGCAGGGCGTCAGCCGGGATCCCCCAGGCGTCGCTGGGCCATTCATTGTTGAGCAGGTAAAGCGCGCCGGCGACGGCCAGCAGGCTGTGGGTGAATCCCCGGTGCCCGAACGCTCGGGCTATCGGCGCGGAAATCCAGCGCAGACGCTGGCCGAGCAGTGAGCGGGGATGGTCGATGTCCGGTAGCAGGCTGGTCAGCAGGGCGCCTGGGATCATATGCCACCAGTCGCCGTGCGCCAGTACCGGCGTCAGCTCGGCCTTTTTCGCCATGATAATGCAGGCGACAGAAAAGAGAAGGTGGCCTTCCGCCGTCATGATAGTGCCTAATCTGAATACTGTGGATTTATCCAGATTATATCAGTCAGACAATTCTGCAATAGGTGACAGCGTCACCCTCGCGCGTTTGCTGTATAAATATACAGAAACGGGGCCTTTCTGTGCGGTTCTGTACGGCCCCGTGCCGCGCGGGGGGTTAGGGCTGCAGATCGCGCCCTGTCAGCTGGGTCAGCGAGGCCAGCTTCACGTCGGCGAGCGCCCAGCGCGGATCGTCAAAACAGGCGGCGGCGGGGACGACGATGGAGCGCATGCGCGCCGCCTTGGTGGCGATCATGCCATTAAAGGAGTCCTCTAGGGTCACGCAGTCCAGCGGATCGCTGCCCAGCGCCTGCGCCGCGCGCAGGTAGACCTCGGGATGCGGCTTACTGTACGGCAGGTGTTCGGCCGAGGTCAGATGGTCGAAGTACGCCTCCAGCTGGAACATGGAGAGCACCTCCCGCAGCATTGCGAGGGGGGAGGCCGAGGCTAACCCGATGCGCAGATCCTGAGCGCGACACAGCTGCAGCGCGCTGACGACGCCCGGCAGCAGCGGACGGGTCTCCCGCACCAGCTCCAGCACCCGATCGAGAATGCGCTGGCAGACCACCTGCTGGCTGGGACCTTGCCAAGGCTGGCGCAGATACCATATCCGCACGACCTGGTCGATGCGCAGCCCCAGGGTTTCCGGTACATCGTCATGTACGTTCAGCCCTAGCTGACTGAACACCTCCAGCTCACCGCGCAGCCACAGCGGTTCTGAATCGATCAATAGTCCATCCATGTCGAAAATGGCGCTGGTAATACGTCCGGTACTCATGAGGGCTCCTTGCGGTGACAGACAGAAAGTCAGGACGGTTACTGTATCATTCACTATGCTTTTGTTTAAGCAGATGATGTGGCGGGAATGGTAATGTCCATATCGCGCAGGGGATGGATTGCGTCGCCGGACGCGGGCACGTAGACTGCGCACGTTTATTGAGAATTCGCAGAGTGTTAAGGGGAGTTTATGACCTATCAACAGGCCGGCTGGGTGGCGGTCGCCAAGCGTGTTTTGGGCTGGATAGTGTTCATTCCCGCGTTGCTGTCGACGCTGATTTCGCTGCTGGGCTTTCTGTACCAGCACAGTGAAAAGCAGCAGGGTATCAATGCGGTAATGTTGGATTTTATGCATGTCATGATCGACATGGTGCGTTTTAATACGACGTTTTTGGATTTTTTCTGGCAGCACTCGCCGTTGCCGCGCTGGGACGCGGGGCTGAGCGGCGCCAATCTACTGTTTTTAGTGATTTACTGGATGATTTTTGTCGGTATGGCGCTGTGCACCTCCGGCGCGCGCATGGGGCGCCAGGTTCGCCATATCCGCGAGGGGCTGGAGGATCACCTGATCCTCGAACGGGCCAAAGGGGAGACGGGGCAGACCCGCGCCCAGCTGGAGCAGCGCATCGTGATCCCGCGTCATACCATTCTGCTGCAGATCTTTCCGCTCTACCTGCTGCCGCTGATTGTTCTGGCGCTCGGCTATCTGGCGCTGCATCTGCTGGGGATGGTATAGCCCGATCGCGCCCGGCGTTGACCGGGCGCGTCGGTGGGATGCTATGCCGGCGTCTCGTGTCCCAGTGCCTCGATCGCTTTTTCAGTCTGCGCTAGGTGCGATCCGCCGTACAGGTTGCACTGATTCAGCCGATGGTAGAGCTGATAGAGCGGCTGGCGGGCGATAAAGTCGGCGGGCAGCGGCCAGACGCTCTGGTAGCCATCGTAAATCTGCGGCGGCAGCTGTGGCGAGAGCGGCAGCATCGCCAGATCGCATTCGCGGTCGCCCCAGTAGCAGGCGGGGTCAAACAGCACCGGTCCCTTCGCGCTGAGTCCCATGTTGTCCGGCCACAGATCGCCGTGCAGCAGCGACGGCTGCGGCTGGTGGTCCTGCAGGCGACGGCGCACGCGTTCGACAATCTCATCAATATTGCCAAAGGTGATCCCTTTCTCGGCCGCCAGCTGCAGCTGCCATCCGATGCGCTGCTCGGCAAAAAAGGTGGCCCAGCGCCGCTGCCAGGCGTTGGGCTGGGGCGATGTCGCCAGCAGGTTATCCGTATCCAGGCCAAACTGTGGCTGTTCGCTCCAGCGGTGCAAGCGCGCCAGCTGCTGTCCCAGTAGGTAGGCATGGTGGGCATCGAGCGGGCGCACCGGCAGATACTCTAGCAGCAAAAAGCTGGCGTCGCGGGTACTGCCGACGCCGTAGACCGCCGGCGTTTGCACCGTGCCGCTGCGCGCCAGCAGCGCCAGCTGGTCGGCCTCGGCCTGAAAGCTGTGCAGGACGTCGGGCGTATCGCATTTGACGAACACGCTGCGCTCTCCGTCGCCGATCCGCCAGGCCCGGTGCACGGCCCCGCCGGGGAGCTCCTGACGCTCACGCAGTGTGAAGGTTTGGTTGAAATGGCTGGTTAACAGACGGCTTACGGCTTGCCACATGGTTTACCCCCTCGACGTGAGCAGAGAGACGATTGACCGCGCTAGCGAGCGGCGCGGCGCCAGGATAACCGGACGGTGTGGTGCGTTCAGGCGTTATGGCAGTGACCGCGGGTCGTCGCCCGGGCCTGACGCAGCGCCGTAAAGTATTCATCGCACAGCAGTGCCTCCGCCTGGGGCATCTGCCCCAGCGCCTGCTGTCCCAGCGCCTGCGCCAGACGTTCGACGTCTGACTTTTCCTGCACGCTGGTCAGGGCATAGCAGTCGGTCGCGAGACGATGGGGAATACCGTCGGCATCGGCCACCGTGGTGGCGAAACCGGCATGCTGCAACGCGTGCCGCAGCGCGGCGCGCGCCGCGTCGTCGTTGGGCAGCGCCGTAAAGCGGACGATATAGCAGGCAACAGTGGATTGACTCATGGCATACCTCAGAGGATCTGCGAATCACCTCAAGAATAGACTAAAAATGTGTGCAAAAAGGTGAAAGGAGCAACAAAGCGTAAAAATCAGCTAGCCACGCCCCTTTTTTTTCTGGCACCATTCCCCAATTCAATTTTTACGCAAAAAAAGTAGAGGTGCCGTAACGGTGAAGATTCGACTCGGTTGTATGTTGGCAGTGCTGCTGCTGGCCGGATGTGCCAAACAGCATACGCCGGCGCCAGCCAAGGTAACGCTTAATCAGCATAGCGGGGGGTTTTTACGCGATTCGGCCGATATGGATCTGGCGGATGACGGTGAGTTCTCGACCTATATCCGCAGCGCGGCCAATACCTACAATGTGGATGAGACCCTGATCAAGGCGATCATTCAGGTGGAGTCGGGCGGCGATCCCCGGGCGGTGAGCAGTTCCAACGCGATCGGTCTGATGCAGCTGAAACCCTCGACCGCCGGGCGTGACGCCTATCGCAAGAAAGGGCGCTACGGTCAGCCGACCACCCGCGAGCTGAAGGATCCGGCGGTCAATATCGACCTGGGTACCGCCTATCTGAATATTTTGAAAAACCAGCAGCTGGCCGGGATCACCAATCCCGAGACCATGCGTTATGCGATGATCGTGGCCTATGCCAACGGGGCCGGCGCGATGCTGCGGACCTTCTCCCGCGATCGCGATACGGCAATTGCTAAAATTAACCGTATGACGCCAAAGCAGTTTTACCAATATATTCAGAAGCGCCACCCGGCCGCTCAGGCGCCGCGCTATCTGTGGAAAGTCAATACCGCCTATCTGGCAATGGCGCGTTAATTCAGGCTCAGTCCTGACTGTGGTTAGCCCCGGTTCGGTAGTAGGTTAACCACAGTCATCCCCCCTGAACCCCCGAGGAAACCGTTTGGGTTTCCTCGGGTGGTGGTTTTTTATGCTATAAAACCTGCTTTTTGTGACTTCTCACGCAAAATTTTATATCATTGCACCCGCACTTATTCTGCCACCCTTCGCTCATCGTCGTATTACCTCCGCATTTGCTGTGTCAATGCCGCTGGGATAACACGCCTGCTACCAAGGTAATGCCGCGTCGGCAGGGGGCAGTGTTCCGGGCAGAACAGGATGTCTGCATGAGCCTATCGTCCGTATAAACAAGGTATGACGAATTAATGACCGTACTTTCCACTGATGTCGGGCAAAACGCCGGTACGCGGCTGTCCCGCTGGAATAAAAACGATACTGTCTGGATGTTTGGACTGTATGCCACCGCCGTGGGGGCGGGGACGCTGTTTTTACCGATCAACGCTGGCCTGAACGGGCCGCTGGTGCTGATCCTGATGGCGCTGCTGGCTTACCCGTTGACCTACTTACCCCATCGGGCGCTGTGCCGCCTGGTGCTGTCCGGCAGCCGTCGCGATGGCGATATTACCGATGTGGTAGAAGAGCACTTTGGCACGCTGGCAGGCAAGGGAATCATGGTGCTGTATTTACTGGCATTTTTCCCTATCGTGCTGGTTTACAGCATCTCCATTGCCAATGCGCTGGAGAGCTTTTTGATCAATCAGTTTCATTTGACGCCGCCGCCGCGTCTGTGGCTGAGCTTTGGCGTGGTCGCCCTGCTGGCGCTGGTTCTGCGCACGGGGCGCGAGACCATCGTGGCCGCCATGGGGGTGCTGGTATTCCCGCTGATCTTGTTTTTAATGGGGATTTCGCTGTACCTGATCCCGTACTGGCAGCCTGCGCATTTCTTTTCCGGGCTAGGACAGACCCCGCTGCGCGATCCCGCGCTGTGGCGTTCGCTATGGCTGGCGGTGCCGGTGATGGTGTTCTCGTTTAGCCATGCACCGATCATCTCCTCGTTTGCCTCCAGTCAGCGTCAGCTGTACGGTGAGCAGGCGGAGCGCCGCTGTGCGCGCATTATGCGCTACAGCTACATTATGATCTGCGTCAGCATTCTGTTCTTCGTCTTCAGCTGCGTGATGAGCCTATCCCACGCGGATATGCTGGCCGCGAGGGAGCAGAATATTACCGTGTTGTCGAGCCTGGCTAACCGTTTCTCTAACCCGATGATTGCCTATCTGGGGCCGGTGATGGCGATCCTCGCGATGTCCAAGTCCTATCTGGGCACCTCGCTGGGGGTAACGGAAGGGGCCACCAGCCTGATCGACGGCGTATTTCGCAGCGTGGGGCGCTCTGTCTCCTCTCAGGTGACGAACCGTATTGCGGCGATCGTGCTGTTTCTCGTGACCTGGCTGGTGACCTATCAAAACCCGAACGCGCTGCACATTATTGAGACGGTCAGCGGGCCGCTGATTGCGGTGATCCTGTTTATTTTGCCCATGTACGCCATTCATCGCATTCCCGCGATGCGCAAGTACCGCTCACTCAGTAACCCCTTTGTGCTGTTGATGGGGCTGATCGCGCTCTCCGCGCTGGTGTACAGCCTGCTGTAACGCCGGGCTCAGCACGCCGAGGTCAGAAAGCACAACGCCCGCATTACGCGGGCGTTGTGTTATCGGCAGCGCGTCGATGCGGCTAGGCCGTTGTCGTCGCTGGCGGCGGCAGCGTGATGATCCGGGTACAGACCTGCTCCAGCAACGCCTGCTGATGGCTGAAGATGAGCATCCCCAGCGGACGGCTCTGGCTCTCCTGCAGCAGATAGCGCCAGATATCGCGCTGAATCGCCGGATCCAGCTGCGCGGTGATCTCATCGGCTATCAGGTAGCGGGTGCGCGGGTCCAGCGCCCGCAGCAGGGCGATGCGGGCCAGCTCGCCGCCGGACAGTTGGCCCGGCTTTCGCTGTAGCCAGTGGGGCTGGATATGCAGCCGCGCCAGCGCGGTCGCATCGGGATGCCAGGCATCGTGCAGGGCGTCGCCGGTGCTGCGCCAGGGGTTAAAGGTGAGCTCCGGATGCTGGGGAACCAGCTGTACCGGGCAGTAGCCGCGCCGCGGCAGCGGCGCCCCGTCAACTAGGAGCGTCCCGCTGGCCGCTTTTTGCCATCCGGCCAACACCCGCCCCAGGGTGGTTTTGCCAAAGCCGCTCGGCGCGCTGATCCCCAGACGCTCTCCGGGCGCTAGGCTGAGGTTCAGCGCCTGCCACAGGCATTTCCCCCCCTGGTGAACGGTTAAATCCTGGCAGATCAGCATAGGGAACGCTCCAGATCCGGGAATAGGGCGCCGCGCTCCGGCAGCGCCTGCCACTGGCGCATGAGTCGCTCGCTGATTTCGCCGCGCTGCAGCTGCGCGCGGCTGACGCTGTCGCTAACCTGGCCCTGGTGCAGGGCGACGATGCGATCGGCGTGCTGTGCCGCCAGCATCAGATCGTGGGTGACCCACAGAATGCCGCAGCCTTGCTCACACAGGCGCCGCAGCTGGCGTAGTAGCTGATGCGCCAGCGCCGCATCCAGCCAGGCGGTGATTTCGTCGGCCAGGATATAGCGGGCGTGGCTGAGGGAGGCGTGACAGGCCAGTACGCGCTTGGCCATACCGCCGGAGAGCTGACGCGGGTAGCTGTGCATCACCGTGGCCGGATCAAGATGGCTTTGGCGTAGCACCGCGCTGGCCTGCTCGGCGTCCCAATGCTGGCCGGCCAGATGGCGGGTCCGCTGCAGATGTCGCTCAATATTGAGCAGCGGATTGAGCGCAGAGACGCCCTGCGGTACATAGCACAGGGTATGGCCGCGCAGACGGCGGCGACCGTCGGCGGAGAGCGGCTTTCCATCCAGACTCAGCGTGCCGTGGCTGCGCAGATTGGCGGGTAGCAGATCGAGAGCGCACTGCAGTAGCAGGCTCTTGCCTTCGCCGCTGCCGCCGACCAGCGCCACCAGCTCACCGGGGGCGACATCGAGGGTGATTCCCTGTAGCAGAGGAGACCAGCGACGGGCGCCATACCAGCGATAGTGGGCCGCCTCCAGGGTGACGTTGTGAAAACTTAGCATGACTCGCTCCTTAGCCACAGTCGCTGCAGGGCGTGGGCAAACTGATCGAACAGCAGCACCAGCAGCAGCAGCATCAGGCCGGGAAACAGCACCAGCCACCAGTTACCGTGGCTGATAAAGCGCAGTGCATCGGCCAGCAGTAGCCCCAGCGATGGCTCATGCGGCGCCAGGCCAAAGCCCAGGAAGCTGAGCGCCGCGCTGTGCAGGACGGCGTGCGGAAACATCAGCAGGGTTCCGGTGAGCCACTGCGGCAGCAGGGCCGGCAGATAGTGGTGGCGCCAGCAGTAGGCCGGGCCGTTGCCGAGGCGGCGGGCCAGCGTCAGGTAGTCGCTGTGCGCTATGCGCTGGGCTTCGGCGCGCAGGATCAGCGCCAGGCGCGGCCAGTGCGTCAGGGCGACGGCCATGATGACGCCGCTCTTGCCGCCGCCGAGGGTAAAGCAGATCAGGATCAGCAGTAGCAGGTGCGGCAGCGCGAGCATGGTGTCGGTGAGCAGACGCATCAGGGTATCCAGGCGCGGGTGCAGCTGGGATAGGGCCGCCATCAGGAGCGCGATCATCCCGCTGCACAGCGCGGCGCCGATCCCGATTTGCAGGCTGGTGAGGGCGCCCTGAAAGCTGCGCAGCCACAGATCGCGCCCCATATTGTCGGTTCCGAACCAGTGGCGGGCGCTGGGCGGCTGATGGCGCGCCAGCAGGTCGATCGCCAGCGCCTGATCCAGAGAGGTATAGGCATACCAGGCGATCAGCAGCAGTAAAAATGAGGCGATAAACAGGCGCGCCAGCGTGGGGGCAGGGTTATACAGCATCGGGTCGCTCCAGAGCGCGGTTCATGCGGCGGATCAGCCAGGCCGACAGGGTATTGCCGACAAAGACCAGCAGGGTACTGAACAGGACGATCCCCATCAGCAGGGGAACGTCGCCGCGCAGACCGGCGTCGATCGTCGCCTGCCCCAGTCCGGGATAGGCAAACACCTTCTCCGCCAGCAGGGCGCCGCCGAGCAGCTCACCCAGCGAGGCAAACTGCAGGCACAGCGCCGGGGTGATCGCGTGACGCAGCACCTGGCTACGCAGCAGCGACCAGCCGCGATCGCCCTGCGCGCGGGCAAAGCGGACAAAGTCGCTGGCCATGACGCTGGCGATCTTCTCCCGGGTATGCAGAGCGATTTGTCCCATTCCCAGCAGGCTGAGGGCGCAGACCGGCAGCACCAGATGGCGCAGCCGTTCGGACCAGCCTGCGCTGGCGGCATTGCCGCCGGGCTCCCAGGCGCAGCATACCGGCAGCAGCGGCCAGTGCACGGCAAAGAGCGCCAGCAGCAGCAGCGCAATCCAGAAGGTCGGCAGGGAGGAGAGCAGGTAGCTCAGGCGGCAGATCAACCGATCGGGCCAGCGATTCAGGTAGCGACCGGCCAGGCAGCCCAGCCCGATGCCGGAGAGTCCGGACAGCAGCCAGGCGCCGGCGAGCAGGGCGAACGAGGTGGCAAAGCGCTCGCCGATCACGCTGGCGACCGGGGCGTTAAACAGCATGGAGTAACCCAGATCGCCCTGCAGCAGACACATAAACCAATGGCCGAAGCGTTGCCACAGGGGCTGATCCAGCCCCCAGCGGGCGGCGATCTTGGCGTACTGCTGCGGCGGAACGTGCAGCAGATCGTTACCGATATAGGCTCGGATGGGATCGACCGGTGAAAAGCTGAGCAGTACAAAGGTGCCGGCAGCCACCAGCACCAGAAGCAAAGCCAGCCGCAGCAGCGGGGCAAGCAGACGCATCATTAACGGCAGGTCCAGGTCCAGTCATCCAGATTGTTCAGCAGCGACCAGCTACCGTGAATTTCCGGGGCGCCTTTACCCAGATTGACGCATGGATTGGCCAGATAGGTGTGCTGAATATTCAGCAGCCAGGCCCAGGCGGCATCGCCCTGGACGCCGGCGCCCTGCTGTCCATCCCACTCGACCTGCTGCCAGAACGGCAGCGCCTTGCGCCAGTCAGGGGCGTCCACCGCCTGCTGCAGATGGCGTTCGACCGTCGGATTACTGTAATAGCCGGGGTTGTAGTACTCCACGCCGGCGGCTTTATCGCTGTAGTGGTGATACAGCTCCATGGGATCCAGGCTACCCCAGCCGAACAGGGTTGGGTTGGCGTGCATATGGCGCTCAACGGTTTCCCAGCTGCCGGACTTCAGGGTGATGGCGATCCCCAGCGGCTGCAGCATGGCGCGCACGGCCTCGGCGATGTCGCGACGGGTGCTGTCGCCGCTGGCGTACCACAGGGTCAGACGGGCGGCCTGGCCATTCTTTTCACGCACGCCGTCTTTGCCCACAACCCATCCCGCCTGCTCCAGAATCGCTTTCGCTTTGGCGAGATCGCCATCCTTAAAGGCGATGTCCGGATTTTGCCACGGCAGTCCCTGGACGGCGCTGTAGGCCGGAATAGCGTGGCCCTCCATCAGCGTATCGGCCAGTTGCTGGCGGTTGATGGCGTAGTTGATGGCGCGACGGATCGCGACGTCGGCGGTGATATCGTTGCCGATCGGATTGCCTTCGGCGTCTTTTTTACCGGCGGGTACCATGGGGAAGACGATACCGCGGTTTTCTACGCTGTCACGCACCCACAGCTTCAGGTTTTTCTGCTGGGGCGCCACGGCCATGGAGGGCGCGATGCGCACCAGGTCGAGCTGTCCGCTCTGGGCGGCGGCGTAGGCATTGTCTTCATCCAGGAAAACGAAGACCAGACGATTGAAGTCGTTTTTCTTCCCTGCGTAGTAGGGGTTGGCCTCGACGATCAGCTGCTGACCGGGCTGAAAGCTGACCAAGCGATAGGGGCCGGCGCCGATGGGCTGCTTGGCGAAGGTTTTCGCGTTGTAGTTGTCGCTGGGAACGATGCCCAGAGAACCCAGCACGTTGACGAAGGTGCTCTGCGGCGCGCTCAGGGTGATCTCTACGCGGCGATCGTCCAGGGCGCGTGCCTGGCTGAAGTTGCCCATATCGATCTTGCCACCGCTCTGCGCCGCCTTATTGTAGGTAAAGACCACGTCTTCGGCGGTCAGGGCTGAGCCATCGGAGAACTTCAGGTCCGGCTTCAGGGTCAGTATCCACGTTTTGCCATCGTCGCTGGTGCTGATGGCCTCCGTCAGCAGGTTGCCCCAGCTCATATCGGCGTTCTGGCGCAGCAGGGGGGCGTGCAGCAGGAAATAGCTGCCGTGGCTCCAGCCTAGCATCGGGTCAAAACCTTCCGTCGGCTCGGCGCCGATGGCCATTTTCAGGGTGTGGGACGCCGTTGCCGGTTCGGCGGCCATCAACGGGGCTTGCATGGCGAGCGTTAGGGCGCAGGAGAGTAGTGTAATTCGGCCGATATTCATCATTATATTCCCAGATTTTTTGTTGTTTATTTCATCATCGCGACGTCACTGTCGCTACATGCGCGCACGGTGAATCGGGTATACCGCGCAGCGGGGAGAGTTATAGCAAACCCCCCGGCGGGTAAACATGATTTAGAACAGGAAATGTATGCACTTTTCCTTACTTCTGCATACCGCAGTGTAGAAAATGATCGTCAGGAAGAGAAGCGTTTGTTTTGCGTACAGCCGCCGGGCCGTCGGGAAAAAACGTCGGGGATTCTGGATCAATGGCCCTACCAATTCCATAATAGTAACGGAGTACGGTAATTCATTGCAGTTGAGCTGGCGTAAAAGGAAATGATAATGGACTGGTATCTGAAGGTTCTCAAAAATTACTTTGTATTTTCCGGTCGGGCGCGCCGCAAAGAATATTGGTGGTTCGTCCTGATTAACTGCATTATCTCCATCGTGCTGGCTATGGTGCAAAAGGCGCTGGGCTGGACGTTTGAAAATGGGGAGGGGCTGCTGACTATCCTCTATAGTTTGGCGGTATTAATTCCATCCATTGCGGTTTTGGTACGCCGTCTGCACGATATTGGTCGTACCGGCTGGTGGGCGCTGATTGGCCTGATCCCGCTTATTGGCTGGCTGGTGCTGCTGATCTTTACCCTGTCGGACAGCCAACGCGACAACAATGCCTATGGCCCTAATCCGAAAGCGTTGTCCTGACGCGTCGCCGAAGATGGCCTGATGCCGGGCCATCTTTGGGGTATCCCCGCCCGTCACATTTTGCGGCATATTTTATATTCTGAAACAATGCAGCCAGAAGATTAGCAACCGGGCGGTTGGCCGGGTTGCGTTTTGTGCGTAACCTAACGGTTTAGGTTACTTGCTATGCCGTATCGCAGCCGCCCGGCGTCTGCGCATGCCGCCCGTGTCCCCATTTGCATGAATTTGTTAAAAGACGCCATTCGCGATCATGGTGCCGAGTCGGCGCTGTTTCTGCGCCGTACGCTGATTGCGCTGGTACTGGTTATCCTGTGCTTTACCGTACTGGTCGCTAACCTATACCACCTTCAGGTGCAGGAGCACGCCGAATATCAGACCCGTTCGGATGAGAACGACATCAAAACCCTGCCGGTGTCGCCGGTGCGCGGGCTGATTTACGATCGTCACGGTACGCCGCTGGTGGAAAACCAGACGCTATACCAGATTTCGCTGGTGCCGGGTAAGATCCCCCACCTTGACCAGACGCTGGCGGCGCTGACGCCGCTGCTGGATCTGACGCCTCAGGAGATTGCCGATTTCCACCAGGCGATGAAGCACGCCCGTCGTTTTGCCGAGGTGACGCTGAAAGAGGGGCTTAGCGAACGCGAGGTATCCCGGTTTGCGGTCAACGAGTTTGCCTTTCCCGGGGTGATGCTCTCGACCTATCAGCAGCGTTATTATCCCTACGGCGCACAGCTGGCGCACGTGGTCGGCTATGTGTCTAAAATCAACGATCGCGATCTGCAGCGCCTGGACGCCGCAGGACAGCTGGAAAACTATGCCGCCGACCACGATATCGGTAAACAGGGGATCGAGCGTTATTACGAGTCGCTGCTGCACGGCAAGACCGGCAGCCAAGAGGTCGAGGTTGACAGCCACGGACGGATAGTGCGCTATTTGAAAGAGCAGCCGCCCCACGCCGGTGCCAGCCTGTATCTGACGCTGGATCTGCCGCTACAGCAATATATTGAAGGGGTGCTGAAAGGCCAGCGGGCGGCGGTGGTGGTGATGGATCCGCGCGACGGCGGCATTCTGGCCATGGTCTCCAGCCCCAGCTACGACCCTAACCCCTTCGTTAACGGGATTTCCTATAAGGCCTATAGCGCGCTGCTGCATGACACGGCGCTGCCGCTGATTAACCGCGTGACCCAGGGAATCTATCCCCCGGCCTCGACGGTGAAACCCTATATGGCCAGCGCGGCGCTGCTGGCAGGGGTGATCACCCCACAGACGACCTTCTTCGGCGCCCCGACGTGGACGCTGCCTGGCACCCAGCGTCGCTACCGCGACTGGCTCAAGAGCGGGCACGGTATATTGAATGTGGTGAAGGCCATTGAGGAGTCGGCGGATACCTTCTTTTACCAGGTCGCCTATGAGATGGGGATCGATCGCATCCACCAGTGGATGAGCCAGTTTGGCTACGGTCAGCTGTCCGGTATCGATCTGGATGAAGAGGCGCGCGGGGTCTTACCCGATCGTGACTGGAAGATGCGGGTGCATCATAAGCCCTGGTATCAGGGGGATACGGTATCCGTCGGCATCGGGCAGGGGTATTGGACGGCGACGCCGATTCAGATGGTGAAAGCGCTGGGGATCCTGATTAACAACGGCAAAGTGGTGACGCCGCATCTGCTGTACGCCGTCCGTCGCGGGCAGCAGGTCGTACCGTACCGCCAGAGCCACTTCACGCAAATCGCCACCCAGACGTCGCCGGTCTGGGATATCGTCAAACGCGGGATGTACGGTATGGCCAACGATCCTAACGGCACCGGATATAAGTATTTTCATACGGCGCCCTATCAAATTGCCGGTAAGTCGGGTACCTCACAGGTTTTCGGCCTGAAGCAGAATCAGGTCTATAACGCCAAGATGATCCCGGTCAGGCTACGCGACCATATCTTCTATACGGTGTTCGCCCCGTATCCTCACCCGCGCATTGCGATGGCGGTGATCTTGGAGAACGGCGGCGGGGACGGCGTGACGGCGGCACCGGTCACCCGCGCGATCTTGGACTATATCTTCCGTCCGGCGGCGGTATCGCCGCCAGCGGCGCCACGGGCAAGCGCCCCGACGGAGCTGCGGCGTGCGGCCTGATGACGCTACATAAATAGCCAGAAGACCACGACCAGCGGGAAGCTCATTGGCCAGGTTAGCCCTACCATAACGGCTGAAAGCAGGCGTATTTTTATGGAGGGATCTTTCGTGGCAAAAAACGTCACGAACGCACAAAAAAGTACGCCGACGCAGTAGGCCGTTTTAATAAACGACCAGATTTCGGGATGCATGTGTAACCTAATAAATAATCAAATAAGTGGCGCAGGGCAGAACCCGGCGCAATGCGACACCCTGCGGTATCGCTATAAAATGTAAATGCTGTGTGTGGGCGTTATGATGGCAAATTTTCTCCCCTGCGCCAAGGGGGAATCCCCCCGAGCAGCAGAGGATTACCGGCCGCCTTGGCGGCAAGCCGGCATGACACCCGCGGCAAGGTGACTCAGCGTACGACCAGTACGGCGGTAGACGCGTGGCGCACGACCGACGCGGCCGTCGACCCGAGCAGGTAGGTGGTGATGTCCGGGCGATGCGAGGCGACGATGATCAGATCGGCGCCGATCTCCTCCGCCTGCAGCAGGATCCGATCACGCGGCGCACCGATGGCGATCGTGCAGTGCACGCGATCCTCCGGCAGATTGAACTGGGCAGCCACCTGCCGTAGTCCGGCCTCGGCATGCTGCAGACGGTCCTTTTCTGACGGATAGTGGCCGACCGGCAGCGAACCCATGCCGTAAAAACTGCTCAGCGGCGGCAGCACGGCCAGAAAATGGATATGCGCATCCTCCTGTCTGGCGAAGTTTTCTACGTGCGGGATCACCAGTCTGGACATGTTATCTTCAGTGAGGTCGATGGGAACCAGAATGGTCTTGTACATACAATCTCCTGTTTTTTAGGCAAAAGTAAAGTAATGGTCCTGCCTGTTAAGTGTAGCCCGTTTTCCCTCTCCGGGTGCTGAGTTCACCCCAAATAATCCTATGCAGCCGATCCGCCGCCGCACGGTCGAGCCAATGTCACTGATGACGGCGGCGGGGATGGCGCGGGTACTGTCGATGCGGGCCGGGGTGTGGTAGGTTAGGCTAACGTCTCCCGATGGTGGCTGCGGACGTTTGCCAGGCCAGATCGAGGGGAGACACCTGGATTGACTCCTGTTTGGCGAGGTCATGTAATGAAAGACGCGTTGCTGTTCAATGAAGCCTGTCAACTCATTGGGCTGGCGGTGATCCGTTTGCACCAGCATGGGCTGGAGGTAAACAGCGGGAATATTCTGGCGCACCTGCAGGCCCATGCGTCGATGGCGGAGCATGCGCCCCGGCAGAGGCAGATAGCGGAGACGGCGATCGATATATTGGGCGATCTCTAGGGCGTGCTCCGCGCCCGGAGACCATCAGGATGACGGCGCGATCGCCCTGCGGCGTCTCCGCCGTCGTCCCCCAGCTCAGACGTCCGCTTTTTGTCCCGGGCGATTTTATTAGCACAAGCGATCCGCGGGGTAATGTCGTGGCGCTGCGCCCGCTGATCGTCGAGCGGGGTGGCTATTACAACTTACTCCTCCAGCAGCGCGCCGTCGTCAATATCGGGTGCCTTGGGCGCGGCGCCCGTTGGGTAAATCTGCACGGTGCCGATGCCTCTATCCTGACCATAGCTTTTGTCAAAGCGCTCTCTATCCCCGGCGTCGTTAAGGTTGTAACGCAGTCCGAACTGCCCGTCGATCACGATGGCGCCCATCTCGGTGCGCACTAGGTTCATCGCGTGGGAAACGGCTTTGCCTCGAACCGGCGCCATGATGATGTTTCGACTTCCCTCCTGGCTACGCTGCAGCAGTTGGCCGGAGAGTGGCCGATCGGTCTGTAGAGCAACGCTGACATAGTGCTCCGGCGCCACATTTTGTGGCAGCCTGCCCGGCGCGGTGCTTTCTGCGACCCAAAAGTCATTGATCATGCCACACTCCAGCGCGGCGAGGTTCTGTTCTACGGCCTTGCTGCAGATCACACCGTTCTGATTGAGCGCGCGCCCCGAGAATAGGCTAAGGACATTGCTGAACATGCCCCTGATCCGGTGCGGATTGGTATGGCGAGCGATATAGTCAAACGCATACGATATTCCCCGTTGGTGTGCGCTGCGGAGTTCGCCGGTGCGATGGGTTTCCGTCGTCAGCCCGTCGAGAAAGGTGGGAGAGTCGGTGACCCTGTCGAAGAGGGGCGTCGGCTCTATGTGTTCAAGCATATCAACGTCGCTGTCCAGCTGGCGATGGGGAGGTAAAACGATGGGGATAAGATGACCCATAATAGAGGCTCCAGGTTGCTTTGCTACCTGGCAGTCTGTCGCCCGTCCCGCAACCCGTAACTACGGTCAACACCTGAAGTGAGGGATGCTGGGGGATGAGACGCTCCGGCGGCCTGGCATAAATCCATCCTGCCCGCCCGAGAAAAGGGATTGAGGCATATGGAAGGCCTGCGGTGGCGTGATAGCCTTAATGTGACGCACTTGGCGTGCGTGCGGGCGCGCCGTTACCGTGTGGAGAAGGGGGACCGTAGCCTCACTCGGCTCCTATTTTTTATTTTTTTCGCCAGGGGATATAATGATCGTCACGCGTTGATTTAATGTCGAGTTCTGCCCAATGCTTGCTGAAATAATAAAACGATGCCTCAATAACGATGCCGGATGTAAATCTATTTATCATTCTGAAAAAATTGACACCCAGGCTGAGGTTAGCATCGTCGTTAATCTATGGGAGATTAATGGAGAGATAACGTTATTATTGACGAGAGAGGATGACCTGATCCCCGCCAGCGATAGCGTTTGCCCGGAGTGCTGGATTAAATGGGAGGTGCTGAACGCTGAGGATGTCGGTATTACGCCTAGATATGCGTCTTTTACCAGTGAGTGTCAGCAGAATTACTGGCTGAAACGGCACCTGCCGTTATCATGATAACCGCGACTGCATGCCGACCTGATTGAGGATACGCACTCCACCCCCGTGGAATGGTGAAATAGAGGAGCATTGCAAACGCCTGGAGGTGCGTCGGCGCGATCTCAGCGCTCATTGCCGGAGTCAGTCTCGGCTACGGCTTTCCTTGGCCGTGTGGAGGCGTAATAAGAGGCTCTCTCCTGGATATTGATACGCACGGCGTTTGATAAGGCGGAGGTCGGGGGAATGTGCGCAGGGTCGCGTTATCGCGCTAAAGAGCGGTGCTACCCTGCTAAGCTAAATCCGCTAGGAGTTTCTTTATGAGTCATACGCACTACACCGACCGGTGGCAGCACTACCAAGCCCGCGCCGAACTCGCTTATACCCTCGACTGTTTTGGCGATTATCTGGCGAGGATGCACGGCTATCCGTCAGCGGTAGCGGGCTTTGAGGCGATATACCTATACCTGTGCGATAAGCATCATTGGCCGATCGCGCAGACTCGGGCGATGGAATATGACGATATTCGTTTAGCGCTGGCCCTTGAGATGCAGGGCTGGTCGCTGCCTTCTGAGGCGCGGGTAACGTCGTGATGCGTCTGAATGTGACGCCGCCGCACCCGTGCTGGATTCAGCGCGGCACAGCTTGAAAAACTGAATATTCATCAAGGCGGTGTCCATATTATGAGGATAATCTAAAATAGGTTTACGCTATATTTGGCGATTAGGCGAGCGGTACGCCACGAACGAAATGACCACCCATAATAGTCAGCGCTGTGCAATCAGGTAATGGCTGAGTCATTCATGTAAACCGTCAGTCCGTGCCCCGTAGGGAGTCGGACTGACAAAAGTGTAATAATCTTAGGATAAGTGACGAAACAATAAAAAATATACTTACATTGCGACACCAATTAAGTAACTATGACGTCGAGTGATTATTGCTATCCTAAAGCATCATTCTCGACTGAGTATGCGAACTGAACGGACCTTATTATCAAAGGCGCTCGCTTCTGTATCACCCTCAACGCGAGTATAGTAATTTCCGCTAAAATTCTTATCTTCGAAGAAACGTACCGTCCATCCATGAGGGATAGCGAAAGATGATATACGTTCGGAGAAATTATACTGGCTAAGATCAGAGATATCTTGAAGGATGTTCAAGGATTCACCTTTTTGATGTGGATCAGCATACACCTCGAGATGGTCGTTCTTAAGAATACAATGAGGCGAAAACGTGGTTCCCCAGGCATCATAATTTACGATTTCAGTATATTCTCCTATGGCTACACTTGGGCATGTCTTATGTGCCCCTGCCACAATATTAAGCTGGGGAGTAAATATATCCCTCGGTTTTGCATCATCGCAGACTTTACTACCAACGCCATATGGGCCAACATAATGACCGCTTCCTTTTATGTCAATATTAGCAAGAAAAGCCGTTCCTGAAACTAAGGTAAGGCATACCTGTGGCTTTTGCCTTCCATTAATTATTTTCTCTAATCCACTTACGGCATCTTCATCAATATCTCTTGAATTATAAAACCAACTTCTATCATTTATCTTTATAAATGCCGTATAAGATGATGTCCCATCACATCTCAAATCACCCAATCCACGATCGCGTACAGACGTAAGGCCGCTCAGTAATTTTTCAACAAAAAAATCGCGTTGTTCCATATATCCGTCTAGGATTGCATCCAGTGTGTTAGAATGTAGAGTATTTCCAGCAATAACAAGATTATCTCTAATAATACTCCCTTTGACGGAAGGAACCTCACCACCAGTAAACGCATACCCCTCAACTGGACCTGATGATGGATTGCTTAATATTAAAAACTGTCTTGAATCTCTCCCTTCAGTCCCATCCTGGTCATGGTCATATAACCACTCAAGAATCTGATTCCCTCTAACATTTCTAAGAATCATATCTTTTCCATTGTTTAAATTTATATTATTAAAGTTCACCGTTGCTTGTGTTGTTATTGTTCCAATAGGTGTAAGGGCATTCACTTTATCTGTTATGTCTAGGTTAGGTGGTAGGTAAACACAGCTGGCGAATGCTACACCATAAATTCCACTGTTTTCATCGTAGGCAACAAGAGAGAACGTTGCATTTGCGTTGAATGAGATAATTAATACGGAAAATATAAATATATTTAATGCTTTCATATTCCACACCTCTCTCATTAGTATATGAAACATATAAGCGCGCTACGAACACGATAGTTGTTATATTCATTGGTTTAATGCAATTAAAACAACATTAGAAAACAAATAAATCAAAATGGCGTCATTACGCTATCTTGTTGCGTGTTGCAATAGCGAGGCTACTGTGAAGCTTTACTAAGCTAAGCGTGTCGATACATCGCATCATTACACAAAAGTGTTACGCATTACAATTACAATTACAATTACAATTTATGGTAAATCAATATGATTGCCACACAGTATAAAAAATCAATTAATATATTTTATATATATGTTTTATGTGGAATGCATTAAATAAAAGAATATAACGATGGCGCTGTTGTTAAATAATTTAAAGAAAAATTCACTCTGTTGGCCTTTTACTATTCACACAGAGCAGGGATAACCCTGATAACCCCGCGACCGTCACACCGCTAATCCTCTTGTCCTCGGTGCTAGAATTCCCGTTTATCCGGCAGGCAGGTGCTTTGGTGGCTCTGTCGTCAGTACGGTGCAGGGCTTGGGTTTTATGTCGAGGCAGCCTCACCTTTGTAGATGAAATACCAAGCAGGGGGGCGATCTTATGGGCGGTAGTACGGCTAGGTGTACAGGATAAACTGCCGTGACGATGATGCAGGCATCGCTGTGGCGCACCGATCGATATTAAGGTACAGCAGGTATCCTGCCTCTGTAGCCTGGGACGGTCGGTGAATGTTACGATTTGGCGTTGGATAGCGAAGCGGCGCCTATCGGATGCTCGTGAACGGAGAGTGGAGAGACATAGGGGAGGTTCAATTATCCGGAAATCGCAGCTTTATATCTGGCGTAACAAACATTAGCAATGTATGATTGCGTCAAAATGCGCAAACAAATAAGTGTGCTGCGATATATGCGCATCTTAAAATCAAATGGCAACGGACTGAAAGAAATACAGTGCGAATTCTGTTTCAAGCGTTGCCGTTGTGAAAATATCCCGTGTTAGCATGAGCGGGTTGTACTGACTACGATGACCGATGAACTGGTGTTAGTATTACCGTTATTCCACCGGCTCAATCTGCTTAAAAAACTGAATGTCGGGATCCTTCTCCACGATCCCATTTATTTCATTGAGTAATGAAATAAAATAGGGCATTTTACAGTGCTGATCGAAGGCAGCCTGATCGAGAAATTGCTCTTGGAATACCAAAATATGGGATTTCATAGCATCTTCATACAAGCAGTAGCGTACACAGCCAGGTTCTTGTCTACTTACCTTAATCATTTTCAGTAAGATATCACGGAGAATGGTTGCTTTACCTTGTTTTGCCGTGAAGGTGGCCGTTAAATTTATCATTATTATTCCTTTTTTAAATTGCAGTTATTGATGGCTAAGTGTTATTGGTATCTACCCGCTCTTTCGATTAATTCAATTTGATAACCGTCTGGGTCGGTAATGAAGAAAAATTTTGCTAAAACATCACCCTGATGATGAAATACTTTAACCTCTCCCGGCATTAATCCCGCAGCATGCAATGCGCTATGCGTGGCGTGGATGTCATCAACGGAGACGGCAATATTCCCATATCCTGAACCATGGGAATAGGGCGTGCTCCTATCCACATTATAGGTTAACTCCAATTCGAAGCTACTCTCCTCATTGGCGAGATAGACAAGTGAGAAACTGTCGAAATCATACTGCTGCTGCACATTGAGTTGTAATGCTTGAGCATAGAATTTGAGTGATCTATCTAAGTTAGACACTCTAATCATTGAGTGTATCATTTTAGCCATGATGCGCTCTCCCATAGTGAACAATATGGATAATATAAGATCGCGCCGCAGGCTTAAGGTAGTAGTTATCTACTACCGGAGTGTTTTATTTTTAAGGGTAGAGTGAATCGTGAGATAAATGGCGCAATTAGTCGCTCACTCCTGATAGGAGACTGTACGGCAGTACATGCTGCTTGGGCGGTTATATGGGGGCGTGAGGGTGATACTTTGATGGCGTGAGTCACGCCTTGCTAACCTGAGTTACAATACTCTCGAGGTATATGAGGCATGAGCACCTTAGCAGTGAAGAGAAGTTTTTCATATCGATTTTATTATCTATGGCTTCGATGTATAGATTAGAGATAAACTGCCCTAAGGTTTTACTTTGAGAGATAGCGAGTCTTTCCAAGATTTCCCAGAATTTATTCTCTAGGCGTATGCTGGTGACGTGACCGCAGATACGTACGGAACGGGCGCTGCTGGTATAATTAAAGGGATCTTGCCCAGAAAAAATCGTACACATAAAATATACCCTATTATTAATTGTGCTAATTATAGCATAATAGCCCATCCCGATCGTAGTATAAGAGTACTACGGTCGGGGTGGGGCGCATTGCGATACGGTTTAGCATGAGAAGAGAATCGTTTGCAGCAGGACGCTTATCATATAATTATGTAGAGCAAGTCAATAACTTTATGATTTTATTGAGATAAAAATAACGGCGCGACTTCTGTGTCAGTATTAAAACGTCTCCCGCCAAATGTGGGTTCCCGATCATTGGTTTTTGGGAGTCTCTATCACTTAGCAACGTGTTTCTCTCAGATCGAGGTCTTTCTCGGTCATATGTCGGTTTTTATGTCCCAGCCGCCCGTAGGTGGAATTCCGTTCCGTACTGTGCCAGATACATCCGTGAAGAAAGGCTGCGGATCTCATGAAAAGAGGGTGGGTAGATCTCTTGAACCCGTCCGCACTTATCCATTCGACGGGAGAAACCTTTGGTCAGGGTATCGGGCACCAGGGCTCCCCCCGGCCTCCTGTTGAGGCGCGAGCGCTGGGAGTTGAGCAGGTAGTCGCTCGGCCCCGGTAGCCGGCAGCGCGCCAGTACCTCGCGCAGTCGCAGCGGATAGTCACCGAGCTGCAGATAGAGATCGAGGGTCATCGCCAGTCTGGCGCCGGTCTTGCGCTGGATCACCCACAGTTTATCTTCCCGGATATCCTGCCAGCGGAGCGCGCAGAGATCTTCCCGCCGTTGCCCCGTGAGCAGGGCCAGTTCAATGCTGCGCGGTAGCCATGGTGTTTTGGCGTAGCGCTCTATTAACCTTGACCTCTCCCCGTGGTTCTATGCCCGCATAACCGGTGCCAGGGTGAAACTGGCAAAACGGCGCAGATGGGCTACGATTATAGAGCAAGGCACTCAATGCCTGCATAATACCAACTTTTAGCGCACGGCTCTCCAAAAGAGCCATTCCCCTAGACCTGACACAGGAATCGTGTCAGATATTAAAATGCTCCCCGCCAATTTGAGTTCCCTATTATTGGTTTTTGGGGATCTCTATTACCTGCCAAAGTGTCTCCCTCAGATCGAGGTATTTCTCGGTCATATGCCGGTTTTTATGCCCCAGCAGCCGCTGGCAGAATTCCGTTCCGTACTGTGCCTGGTACATGCGTGAGGAAAGGCTGCGGATCTCATGAAAAGAGGGTGGGTAGATCTCTTGAACCAGTCCGCACTTATCCATCAGCCGGGAGAAACCTTTGGTCAGGGTATCGGGCACCAGGGCTCCCCCCGGCCTCCTGTTGAGGCGCGAGCGCTGGGAGTTGAGCAGATAGTCGCTCGGCCCCGGTAGCCGGCAGCGCGCCAGTACCTCGCGCAGTCGCAGCGGATAGTCACCGAGCTGCAGATGGAGATCGAGGGTCATCGCCAGTCTGGCGCCGGTCTTGCGCTGGATCACCCACAGTTTATCTTCCCGGATATCCTGCCAGCGGAGCGCGCAGAGATCTTCCCGCCGTTGCCCCGTGAGCAGGGCCAGTTCAATGCTGCGCGGTAGCCATGGTTTATACGACTCCAGCTGGAGCGCCTGCGCGTAAACGGTCTGCAGCATCGTTTCTGTCAGGCGGCGGCGCTTGACCCGGATCGGCGGCGTACGGGTCTGCGTCACCGGATTGTAGTCGATGAGGCCCGCGGCGATGGCCTCGCGAAATAGGGCGTTGAGAAAGGAGCGCATCAGACCCGCGGCGGAAAGGTGGCCGATCAGCACATAGTGGTGTAGCAGCGAGGCGATGTCGCGGGTGGTGACCTGAGCGATATTCTTCTGCCCGATCACCGTTTGTACGGCCTTGATCTGTGAGCGCCTGGCGCGCAGGGTATTGGCGGCTACGCCGCGGTAGCCGAGGATCCGCAGATACTCCGCCATCCATTGGCTGACGCTGGGGCACGCTTCCTCCATCGGTCGCTGGGTGTCGATATACTGGTTGGCCTCTTGCGCCTGGCGAACGGCCTCGTTTTTTCTGATATAGCCCAAGGGCATCTCCTGCCCACTGAGGGGATTGCGCCAGATGAAAAACCCGCCCTTACAGTACAGGTTGTCCGGTAATTTTGGCGTAGCGCTGTCATCGTTATTTTGGACCATTTTTTAGCCTCTCCAGCAAGGTGGGGGTAGACGCCGCCGTGCCGTCGGGAACGGTGGGCTGCTGCCAGGGTGGCAGGTAGCGGGCATCGCTCTGAATACGGTAGGCGCGGCCGTGGCGGTAGGGCTGCGGGTAAATATAGCCGCGCCGGATCCAGCGCCGGACGGTGTCCACACAGGGTGGCTTATCGAGATAGACTTGCCGGGCCCACGCCGGGATGGTGAGGTAGGTTGTCATGGCGGGCTCCGAGAGTCTGGGGGATGCGTTTTAATAAGAGAGAGTCAGCCGCGTGTCTAGGGCAGAGGAAGGGCCTTAGCAAACAGGGCGGGGACGCTTTAACCAACGGTCGCCGACCAGGTGATAGCGGCGGCAAAACGCCCGGTCGAGTTTCCCTTCTGCGGGTAGTTTGATGCCGATCGGCAGCGGCGTTCGGCGCGGGGTGAAGTAATCATCCAGATGCAGAGCGTTGGCCGTTAGCGCGCGGTAGAGTTGAGAATAGGCGACGCGCACACTGTCGGCCTGGCAGCAAAATAGCATGTCCTGCTGACCGGACTGTTTTTTGGCTTTAATAAAGAAGGCGAAGTATTCGGGCATGGCGAGGCTCTCCTGGCATAAAAAAGAGGATGCGGAAAGGGTGGAGCAAAGAGAAAATCAGAGAGACGATGGCCGGAGCACACGGGAGTTATCCGGCCAGGAGCCTGTACATAAATTTGTGTAATTGCCTGATTTTGATATGTTCAATTCAACATCAAAAGCAGGTTAATTTATGGACGAAAAACAGTTGCAGGCTCTGGCTAACGAACTGGCCAAAAATCTCAAAACCCCTGACGATCTCAGCCAGTTCGATCGCCTGCTGAAGAAAATCAGCGTTGAGGCGGCTCTCAACGCCGAAATGTCCCACCATCTGGGCTACGATAAAAATCAGCCTAAACCGGGTACCAACTCCCGCAATGGCTATTCCACAAAGACCGTTACCACCGGCGATGGCCCTCTTGAACTACGCACGCCGCGTGATCGTGATGGCTCTTTCGAACCGCAACTGGTGAAGAAAAACCAGACCCGGATCACCGGGATGGATAATCAGATTTTATCGTTGTACGCCAAGGGGATGACCACCCGCGAGATAGCGGCTGCGTTCAAAGAACTGTATGACGCGGATGTCTCACCGGCGTTAGTATCGAAGGTCACCGACGCGGTTATGGAACAGGTTACCGAATGGCAAAACCGTCCACTGGATGCAGTCTATCCCATTGTTTACCTTGACTGTATCGTCCTGAAGGTCCGGCAGGAGAGTCGCGTCATTAATAAATCCGTGTTCCTTGCCCTGGGTATCAACCTCGAAGGCCAGAAAGAACTGCTGGGTATGTGGCTGGCCGAAAACGAGGGCGCGAAGTTCTGGCTCAATGTGCTGACAGAGCTGAAGAATCGCGGCCTGAACGATATCCTCATCGCCTGTGTCGATGGTCTGAAAGGCTTCCCGGACGCGATCAATACGGTGTATCCGGAAGCCCGCATCCAGCTGTGCATCGTGCATATGGTGCGTAACAGCCTGCGGTTCGTCTCCTGGAAGGACTACAAAGCCGTCACCCGCGACCTGAAAGCCATTTATCAGGCCCCCACGGAAGACGCAGGGCAGCAGGCGCTGGAAGCGTTCGCCAGCGCATGGGACAGCCGCTACCCGCAGATAAGCCGCAGCTGGCAAATAAACTGGGCTAACCTGGCGACGTTCTTCGCTTACCCGGCAGACATCCGCAAGGTGATCTACACAACGAATGCTATCGAGTCGCTGAACAGTGTGATCCGGCATGCCATCAAAAAGCGTAAGGTGTTCCCGACGGACGACGCAGTGAAAAAGGTGGTGTGGCTAGCGATCCAGGCGGCATCACAGAAATGGACGATGCCGCTGAGGGACTGGCGTATGGCAATGAGCCGCTTTATTATCGAGTTCGGTGAGCGCCTGGACGGTCACTTCTGAGAAAAGGCATTTACACAGAATCGTGTACAGGGTCCCGGCCAGCGGTACGGCTGGGAACGCTGGCGCGGTGGTGGTTATTTGCCTGTCTTGATTAGCGTGATGTCAGCGAGCGCTTGCCGTATCCACCATACGCTTTGCCTTTGTCTTCTCCAGTAAAGCTGATATTGCTGCCTCGTTGTATGGTCTGGTTTTTGATAATGTCATTAACCGCTGTTACCAACGGTGCGAAAGTGATCCATATCCGACGCCTGAAATTAGATCCAGGGGTTAATCTGCTCTCCTGATTCGGGAGAGCTTATGGTCACTTTTGAGACAGTTATGGAAATTAAAATCCTGCATAAGCAGGGTATGAGCAGTCGGGCGATCGCCAGGGAACTGGGTATCTCCCGTAACACCGTAAAGCGTTATCTGCGTGCGCAGTCTGAGCCGCCAAAATATACGCCGCGTCCCGCAACCGCTTCACTCCTGGATGAATACCGGGACTATATTCGGCAACGCATCGCCGATGCTCATCCTTATAAAATCCCTGCAACGGTCATCGCCCGCGAGATCACGGAGCAGGGTTATCGTGGTGGCATGACCATCCTGAGAGAGTTCATACGTTCACTTGCCATTCCTCAGGAACAGGAGCCTGTCGTGCGCTTCGAAACAGAGCCAGGACGACAGATGCAGGTTGACTGGGGCACCATGCGTAATGGCAAATCACCACTTCATGTGTTCGTTGCCGTTCTGGGGTTCAGCAGAATGCTGTATATCGAGTTCACTGACAATATGCGCTACGACACCCTGGAAGAATGCCACCGTAATGCGTTCAGCTTCTTCGGTGGCGTACCGCGTGAAGTGCTCTACGACAACATGAAAACGGTAGTGCTACAGCGCGATGCTTATCGGGCCGGGCAACACCGGTTCAACCCTTCACTGTGGCAGTTCGGCAAAGAGATGGGCTTCTCTCCACGGCTGTGCCGCCCCTTCAGAGCACAGACTAAAGGCAAGGTGGAGCGGATGGTGCAGTACACCCGCAACAGCTTCTACATCCCGCTAATGACTCGCCTGCGTCCGTTGGGGATCACCGTCGATGTTGAAACAGCCAACCGCTACGGCCTGCGCTGGTTGCACGATGTCGCTAACCAGCGCAGGCACGAAACAATACAGACCCGTCCCTGCGATCGCTGGATCGAAGAGCAGCAGTCCATGCTGGCTCTACCGACGGAGAAAAAACAGTATGACGTGCAGGTAGACGAAAGCCTGGTGACCTTCGACAGGCAGCCACTGCACCACCCGCTATCCATCTATGACACGTTCTGCAGAGGAGCCGCATGATGGTGGAACTGCAACATCAACGGCTGATGGTGCTTGCCGAACAGCTGCAACTGGACAGTCTGATCAGCGCAGCGCCAGCCCTGTCACAGCAGGCAGTGGAGCAGGAATGGAGTTACATGGACTTCCTGGAGCATCTGCTTCACGAAGAGAAACTGGCCCGACATCAGCGTAAACAGGCAATGTATACCCGGATGGCGGCCTTCCCGGCAGTGAAAACGTTCGAAGAATACGACTTTACCTTCGCCACCGGTGCGCCGCAGAAGCAGATCCAGTCGCTGCGTTCACTGAGCTTCATAGAGCGCAACGAAAACATCGTGTTGCTGGGGCCATCCGGCGTGGGGAAAACGCATCTGGCAATAGCAATGGGCTACGAAGCGGTACGGGCGGGTATCAAGGTTCGCTTCACTACGGCGGCGGATCTCTTGCTTCAGCTGTCCACGGCACAACGCCAGGGGCGCTATAAAACAACGCTTCACCGTGGCGTGATGGCACCAAAGCTGCTCATCATCGATGAAATAGGCTACCTGCCGTTCAGCCAGGAAGAAGCCAAGCTGTTCTTCCAGGTCATCGCCAAACGTTATGAAAAGAGCGCGATGATCCTGACCTCCAACCTGCCGTTCGGGCAGTGGGATCAGACGTTCGCCGGTGATGCGGCGCTAACATCCGCGATGCTGGACCGGATCTTACACCACTCACACGTTGTTCAAATAAAAGGAGAGAGTTATCGACTGAAACAGAAACGAAAGGCCGGGGTTATCGCTGAAGCTAATCCTGAGTAAAACGGTGGATCAATATTAGACCGTCGGTGGAGATGTAAGTGGATCACTTTTTACCCGTCGTTGACAACCGCCGACATGTAACGGCTTGCGGTGGACAGCTCTTTCTGCATTTCAATGAGTTGTTTCGCTATGTAATACATGGCGTGTATGCGGATTTTAGCGCCAGTAACATCGTACCCATCACGCTCTAGCACCTCTAATAGCTCCAGCTCAGGGGCGCGGTTACGCTCATCCAGGATCACACGTGGAGTTATCCAGGCATTACCAAACTTGCGATCATGGGGATCGGCAGTTTCAGCCGGGAAGTTATAGCGATTCTGATCTACTGCCGCAGCCGGTGCCTTACTCAGGTATTCACCCTCCAGCGGTATACGGGCAGCAAGAGATAGCGCCTCGATGAACTGGTTTTGATGTATGTCTTTGTAGGTTACGCCAAAGTGAGACTTTAGCGCTGACCACATAGTGATAGCGGCTTTAGCGCGTTTGTCCTGGGCGATTGCCTCCACGCGGGATTTGACCAATTCCTTGATGGCCGACTGCTGCTCTGGTGTGAGTTTATCCGGCAGGGCTTTGAGGTTGCGTGAGGTGGTTTTCTGGAGTAGCTGCGCCTCCATGCGGTTGAACTCGGCGATATAGGCCTCTTTGAATGCGGCGGCCTTCTTACCGGTAAAGCCCATGACCAGGAAGACGAAACCATCTTTGGTCATCTCGTAGTATTTAGTGCCGATACCTGTACCGCCATTAGGATTTTCGCGTTGGTAGGACGTCTCCTTAAAATTGAGGAGACGAAATTCAGGCGAACATTCCAGAGAGTCAATTGACCGAAGCACGTTGTCGTGGCGCTTGATGAAGTACTCGGCTACAGCCTGAGAGGTGGTAACAGCTTTGCCATCGTGAATGGTTACACTGGGGGTGTGTACAGAAAGCCGATGAGTCATTTTTCTGTGTCCTACGTATATGTTCAAATTTACCCTGTGTTCAGCAGGGCGGTCGGGTACTTGAACACCGTACGTAGTCGGCCAGCAGTTTTTCCCTTACGGGTGTTGTATGGTCTGCTCGCTACCCGGCCATATCTGAAAGTATGGACACAAAAAAACCGCATTGCTGTCGGGTGCGGAGGCCGCTACGTAAGGTGTGTTCAGCACCTGAGCGGACTATACCCCCGACATCGCGGGTAAAACTAATTCCGATTTATGATACTTTACTTATAAATCATAGGAGTGCAATAAGGATAGTGGCCATCGGCCATCGGCCATCGGTTTCCCGGCCTATAAAGGGATCAGAGTGGTCTTTGTAGGTGCATACTCAGCTGCGGTCTGTGACTCACCGCCATGACGCCCGTAATGACAGTGCCGACCGCAGGTGGGTATTATTATTTCAATTGCAAATTATATTATTGATTATTGTCTTCTACTTAATAGTTGATTGTATGGCGTGATTATACTGACGGTCGGCTTTGTGATAGGAGCGGACGTCGCTGATATCAGATTTAGTTAATCAACTGGGATAGGTCATTATGACAGTAAAACTATTGATAATGGCTCTGTTGTAGGGGAAATAATTGTTTGTTAATTAGCCACAGGAGTTGAGGGTAAATCCAGTACTACATCCACGAACTTAAACCACACTATATTCTCCTGATAAGTCTGTTTTTCTGCCCTCTTTTACGTCAACCCCTACCGCACCGCGATTTTTTCAGTACAAGTTGATTTATGGATAAGATAGGAATAATACTTATTTTGATAGCATAATGCGTTTTACATGGTGGGCTCTATTGATATAAAATAAGGTATTATCAATGCTAGTGACTCATATGAACACTAAGTTAAGTATGCTGGGAACTACAACCAAAAATCTTAAAGGAGGGGATTTTGATATTATATATAATAGGGAATGGTTTCGATTTATATCATGGTATGAAAACAGGTTATAACGATTTCAAAAACTATGTAATGAGAGAAGATTGTGACGTATACGATGCTGTAGATGAATTTGCTCCTGCCGGAGACGAATGGAATGAACTAGAGTCATCTTTAGGTGATATAGATTACTACCACATAATTGAAAAGTGCGAGATACATTTAACTTCTTACGGTGCAGAGGATTTTAGAGACCGCGATCACCATAATTATGAATTTGAAATTGGAAGAATAACAAAGAGCCTGACAACCGACTTACTGCAACAGTTTCGTAACTGGATTAGCAAGATTGAAGTTCCTAAAGATGGACAATACAAAAAATTTAAAAGTCTTGATAATGAAGCAATCTTTCTTACCTTCAATTATACAAGTACTTTAGAACGACTTTACTCAATAAATGAATCTAATATCAAACATATACATGGATCAATTGATGATGGTAGTGAAATCATTTTAGGTCATGGTTGGGAGCGTACCAAAACTGTTAACCCTGCCCCAGGGGCTGACCAGGATACACGGGAGAGCGGAGGTTATTATCTATTAGATGAAATGTTTGATTCGAACTTTAAAAACTGCTCAGAAATAATAAATGAAGAGAGTGTTTTTTTTGATTCATTAAATTCAGTCACTCAGATAGTAGTAATCGGACATTCTCTTTCCGATGTTGACTCTAAGTATTTCAAAGAAATATTAAAACACGCTCCCCAAAGTGCAATCTGGCGATGCGCGCTACGTAACATCAATCAGGATCAAGAAAAAACAGATTTACTTGTTAACTTAGGGGTCAGTAGAGAGAACATTAAAAATGTGCTAATAAGTTCTCTATAAGAGCCATGACATGAATTTCGGGATACATATCGAGGAACACTCTGATTCAAAGGCTTTAATGTCCACTCCTCGCTCTTAGCTGACATTTGAGCAGATGGTTACTGATATCAACGCCTACAATACCCTATACAGCGCCGCCTCAGCCAAACAGCAGTTATCCCAGCTGGGTTGCGGCTGTTGGCGCTCACTGGCGCACAGTATGATCACATCTACCTGATGCGACCCGCGCTTGTTGGTCGCACTCGCTGGCGACTTCTGCCCGGTTTAGGAGGCGTGTGGCTGGAAATCTAAGCGGTATCACAAAAATGGACGATGCTACTGAGAGATTGAGATTGGTGTGTGGCAATGAGCAGCTTTATTATCGAGTTCGGTGACCGCCTGAACGATCACCTTTAATATATTGGCAGTTATATAGAATTACTGACAAGCACCTCTCGATAACATAAAATAAAAATCATGATTTTATTTTAATATTGTAATTATAATTATTTCCCTCTTATAATTTTAATCTTAGCAATCTAAAGGTTTATAACATTTAACTTAATTTTTTGATATTAAACCATACAGCCAAAGGAAAAATTCATTTATTTTTTTGATGGCATCAGTTAGATACATTGAGGAGATTATAATATTATCATTCTTTAGAGAAAGACCTTGTGTATTACTAGCAATATTTTCTAACTTGGATGCGGAACTCATTTTTTGTATGTCTCCATTAGCATGAACTATGCAATTCCTCACTTTGTTCAGATCCATGATGAATTCCCATTCTTGTGATATCCCAAAGTCTATGTCCATTAGTTTTGTTAAATACTTTTTCGCCTTGTGAATACCATCCCCATTGAAATCGGATACTGATATTTTTGTTTTTTTGATTCTTTGACAGATATTGCAAAAATCGTTTAGATTATGTTCCAAACATGAATATAAAGATACTAAAGAAGATTTGTTGAATATATTTGGTTGTATTTCGGTTAAAAAATCATACTGTTCAGAATAATGTTCGTTTAAATAATCAATATAATCATAAGACACCTCCTTCATTTCATCCTCATATGCTTTTTTTAATTTCGACAAGTCAATATTATGTTGTATGTTTGTCGTGATAATGTATTTTTCGAAATCGTCAAGTTGTGCCTGGAGTGAGTACTTTGAAAGCTGAACTAATATTTTGCTCATATTCATTGGGACGTTACCATATTCTAAATGTCAAAGCTAGCATATCATATGCTACACAATAAATAATTAATTTGAAATATCTTTAAATCTCCTCTTGGTCAACAAAGATAGAATAATTATAACTGTCTGTTTTTTCGCTCTTAACTGACATCTAGGTAGACTCGGCGCCCATCGACCCCTTAGATACACGCCGACACTACTTACCCAATAGAACCCTAACCCTCACACCGGCAACTCTCTTGCCAACTGCGCCAGGATCTCCCGTCTACTCGGTAGGCGGTTGCTTTGGTGGACCTGTTGCCAGGCGCGGCGTTGGGTCTTGGTTTTATGTTGGAGCAAGACATCGATCTTGCTGGCGGGGATGCCGAGTAGGGTGGCGATCTCCCGGCGTGCGCATTGATGCAGATGCAGCTGGTAAATGGCGCTGACGATGGCGTAGGAGTAGCTGCGGCGTAGGCCAATGTTAAAGCACTGCGGTACTCGGCGCCGCTGTGTGGGTTCGCTCGGCACGGGACGAGGGCAGGGTGTCCATGCTGCGCCGCTGCGGATGGTGGCGCGTTGGCGCATATGCCAGATAAGCCGAGCCGTGTGGTCACAGCGATCGTCCTGGGTGCGCGGTGCCGGGTAGATTAAGGGATCGTACTGATCGTCGTCGTACTCTTCTTCTGGTGTGATATCGCGGAGTTTCATTATGCGCTCCTTGCTCGGTTTAGGGCGGATTACAGCCGGTGGATCAGCAGCAGCGTCAGCCCGGCGATGGCCAGGCAGGCCAGGAAAATGACCCAGCCGTGGGGAGCGCTCGGTGGTTGGCGCAGTGCTTTGCCGCTGAGTTTGTAGCGATACAGTCCATTGATCGGGGGCGTTTTCATGGCAGCCTCGGGAGGGTGTGAGTTCTCCTTTATGGGGGATACCCCGGCCAGCGCCGGGGTGTGTCGTCGTCAGTCACCGCGATACACGGCGCCGCCGGGGCCTCGATGCAATGGCGGCGTGGGTTCGTACAGTGCTCCGGCGCTGGGGTGAGGTGGCATTGGCTGGAGCACCTGACGGCGAGGCTGGCGTGGGTAGAACGCCGCCGCCCGGTCGCGTAGGCGGTCGGCTGACCATTGGCGCCATGACTTACCATCAAACTGCGGGTTAGGCTGCCCGGCGCGTAATAGAGGAAGTAGCGCGATAACCTCGGCGACGAGGCGTTGGATCTGCCGTTGGCGGGCGTTGTCCGCTGGCGTTTCTTTGCCCTTTTCCATGGTGGCTCTCCTTTCATATCAGGCGTATTCGGCGCGCAGATCGTCGAGTGCCAGGGTGAAGCGCTGTTGTTCGCCGAGCGGTAAGATCGCCAGGCGGTTTTTGACCAGATTTTCCAACTGCTGAAAGGCGGCGCGATCACCGGGGGATAGCGCATCGAACGCGGCTTCGATTTCCAGTACCGCTTTATAGCCGCTGCGCTTTTTCTGGGTTTTTCCGCGCAGTTCGAACAGCCGCTGGCTGCCCAGCGCCGCTTTATGCCGGGCGATGCGCTGCTCTACCTGGCGGATTTCCTCTAGCGTTTCTGCCTGTTCCAGTGCCTGGAGCAAGGCGTCGCCCAGCGTGGCGTCGTGACTGTCCGCTGGCACCTCCGGTTGCGCGTCGTTTGCTGAGTTGGCGCTGTCTACCAGATCGCTGATGGAGACGCTGGGGGTGATGTCTTTTTCTTCCCGCGGGATGGGATCTTCCAGCTCGTCGGTGGAGTAGACGCCCAGCAGTACGTCCGGGGTGTAGAGGCGGGCCCAGCGTTTGGCGGCCAGGTAGGCCAGCTGCTGTTTGGGATCGCTGGCCCACAGGGTGGAGTTGCGCACCTGGGCCTGGGAGAGCATCAGCACTAGTTCGCGCGGTGTATCCTCACCGCGCAGGGTGGCCCAGACCTTAATCCCACAGCTTTTTTCATCGGCCAGCGTCCAGCCCGGCGCGATGTAGCTGTGCCCCTTGGCGGAGGTTTTCTCGATAAATTTGCCGATCACGTTTTCCCAGGGGCCGAACCAGTCGTAGTGCAGGCGATCTTTGGTGGGTGACATGGTGGTGATGATGGCGTTGACCAGCTGCGCCTCATACCCCAGGGTGCCGCTGACGATATGGGTTTTCTGCGCGACGGCAAAGGGATCCATACCCCAGCGGGCGGCCTGCATGGTGACGGCCATGCAGGCGTCGGGACTCTTCTGGAAGTGGGCGGGCACCATGGCGCCGCTGCCGGCCATGACACGGGAGAGGGTCATCAGGCGGTCAAACAGTTCGCCATTGGTCAGGATGGTGACGTTATCGATCAGCGCGTTGTGGTTGTTGTCGGTGGTTTCCGTTTTCATATGGGCTCCTTAGGCGGCCAGGTTTTCCAGGCGGCGCTGTTCGTAATCGGTCAATTCGTCGGTGATGACATCGACGATCGGGCCGGGCCAGTGGTTGCTGTCCATCGCCTGGCGGATGGCGGCCAGTTGGCGTTGGTATTCCAGCCGTCCCAGTGTTAGTTCATCTGGGGAGGCCTCGACCAAGGCCACCCAGTGGTAGCCCGGATCTTTGTTGACGAAAATCCAGAAAAACTGGTCGAGCATGGCGAGGTCGCAGTACATGCCAGCGCTGAGGTGGTAGTCCCGCTCGATGATTTCGCGGTGCAGACGGGCGCGCAGGTTGTCCTGCTTGACGTAGCCGAGGCTGACGGATTTGAGATCCAGGCCGATGCGGGCGTGGCCGGTGTCGATTTCCACATCGGGACGCACGCGGATCTCCAGCCCGGTGTTGTCATCCAGCCCGAAGTAGCTGACTTCAACCTCGCGCCGGGGGTGGCGTAGCAGGGGGCCAGCTAACGCATCGGCGAGTAGCGCGTCGCAGATGGCACGGCACTGGGCGAACTGGGCCTGACTGACTGGGATTTTCCCTACCGCTTGGCGTTGCCAGTCGGCCAGGATCTCGTCGGCAAAGCGGGCATCCGGCTGGATCTGGCGTAGGCTGGCCATCAGCTCCTCTTTTTTCCCACTGGTGTTCAGCGGCTGGGGTTTCTGGCGTTCGGCCTCAACCAGAGCGGGGGCGATTTGCGCCAGTTGCTCCAGCAGTGCTTCGCGGCTGCCGCCGGTTTTTAGCGGGGCGGGCAGGCTGGCGTTGTAGGCCTTGAAGCACTTCTTGATGGCGGCGGCGCTGGCGCCTTCGGGTTGATCCAAGGTCTGAAACGCGGCGGGCAGCGCCGCATACAGCTGGGCAAGTTCGTCGGCACTGCCACCGAGGGGCAGCGGCGTGGGCAGCCCGGCATTGTGTGCCAGCAGATGCGTCTTGAGCTGCTCGGTAGAGAGCGGGGAGGGCAAGGTGGCGTTATGGGCCTCGATGGCTTTTTTCATCGATTCGCTGCTGGTGAAGACGTCGGGCGGGAGCTGCGGCTCCAGGGCGTATTCGGCGGCAAACTTTTCCGGCTCTAATGCCAGGGTGTGGATCAGGGCGCCGAGCAGCAGCGCCGGTGATTCCTGGCGCGGGATGGTTTTGGCGATGTGGCGGCCATGAAAGTACATCAGGCTGATGCGGGCATCTTTGAGCATAGTACTGCTGATGCCGTTGGCGGCGTGGTAGTCCGTCGAGGAGAGTCCCGGATAGCGCCCCGGTTCAAAGCAGGATGGCGTTACCTGCTCCTGCTTCTTATCCTGCTCCTGTGTGGGCGTTGCCGTGTCCGGGGCTGACTCGGTGGGCAGGCTCGCCAGCGGTGAGGCGGCGAACAGGGCGGCCATGTTGTCGGGCGTCGCCTCGCGGGTTGGCGCGGTATCCTGGGCGTGGTTCCGGCGGGGAACCGGCTGAATGACGCCAAGATTTTCATCAATAAAGCACCGGGTGGCGTCCTCGTCCCAGGCGATGGACTCCGGCGCCGCCTGGATCATGGCAAAGATATCGTCGGGATGAACTTCCCAGATCCCCGGTGTGTCGGTGAGCAGTTTGTACCAGATAGCCAGCGCCTTATCGTTATCTGCCATTAGTTGCTGTGCACGGGCGACGATCGTCGGTTCGGGATTTAACAGGTCGTAGCCGTTGGCCGGTTGTAAGGCGCAGGCGATGGTGTGGCGCAGGAACGCGGGATCAAAGGGGCGCCCCGGCGCTAGCATGATGGGCGTTTCTGATGCTGCGCTGTTGGCGGGGGTGCGTGGTTCGGCGTTATCCGCCCTGTGCTGACGAATAAAGGTCACCAGTTCCGACCAATGAGGGATCAGGTGGTTGTAGCGTTGCTGGATTTGCATGATCAGCGCGTCCAGTCCGGCGGCATCCCGTTGTGCCAGTTCGCTGCATTTTCCGATGGCGACCGCCATATGGTAGTTGCCGGTGTAGATCTCGCCTTCGGCATTGAGAATTTCGAGGGCGGTGGGCAGATCGTCAAGGTAATAGTCGCGTGGGCCGTAGAGCTGTACCAAGGCGGCACGCTGTTCGAGGGGCAATTGCCAGAAGTCGAGGCGCGTCTCGTCGGGTTCTTGCTCCTCTTGAGTGGGGGCAGGGGTGTCCGGCGCGGGGGACATTTGGCTAACGGACGCTTCTTCCTGGGGCGCGGGTAAGGGAGCCTGGCGACGTACCCAGTCGTTGTCCACCACTTGGTAATGGCGGCAGAAGTCGCTGCTGAGGGTTTCTTCCGCCGGGAGATCATCGACCACCGGTAGATGGGTACGTTGGGGGTTAAAGTAGTTGGCCTCATCCAGCCTGGCGGCGTCCAGCGCGATGCTGAGTTTAGAGCGGGCGATGCGTTCATTATTGGCCGAACACCAAAACATCATGTCCGGTTTGCCGGATTTTTTCTTGGCCTTGGTGAGAAATGCGAAGGTTTCAGACATAGCGATGTTCTCCTGGCGTAAAGAGGAAAGGGAGAAGCAAAGGGAAAAATAGCGTGCGGGTGGCTGGACAGCGCTGGGGCTGTCCGGCCTGGGGTAGGGATTAGTCGTCTGCGTGGCGGAAACGGCGTGAGTCTTCGGCCAGTTCGACCAAATCCCCGTCGCTGTCAAGGAAGGCGACGCGGATATCGTAGATCATCGAGTAATAAAGGCTGCCGGATCTTTCCTGCAGATTGACTACCGGGGTTGCAAACACGTGGCTGACGACAACCTTTTCGCCAATGTGCGGGCGTTTGGTGATACTGCCGATGCCCTCTTTTTTGAGCACCACATCGCCGACGGCGAAGGGGCGATCTGGATTTTGCAGCAGAATGGCGACGGCGTTTTGCAGTGCTTCAATAGACATGATGGTTCTCCGTGGTGTGATCGGAATAGAAATAGCCCGATAAGACGGGGAGGGGGCTGAGGGGTGGTGCAAATTGGATGAATCTGAGGTTAATGGTGGCATTAAGCCATGATGAAGGTGTCGAATCTCCTGCCAGTATGAGGTCTTTTGGCGTCTTACATACCATCAAACCAAAGGAGATTCGACATGTCTGATAAAAAGCTACCCAATGGAAGAACGCCTGCTGAAGCGGCACACGATGTTGTAATGGTGCTGTTTAATCAGGGCTGGTTAACCAATGGGACTAACGATAAGCGTATTCCGGATAACATTCCCTATATCGTGAAAGAGATAATGGATCTTGAAGAGCTCTTTACCCAACAGTTTGAAAGACACGTAGTGGGTTAAGCGAGCAAAGAGGCTGGACTATGCCCGGCCTCTTTCCAAACCAGCCTGACAGGCTGCGTCGAGTGCGTTCCTCAATTCACTGATCTTTATGGTTACGGCTTCATCGGGATTTCTGATTAAGAAGACATCATCTTTCCCGGTGAGCTTTTCCATCATTTCTCGCCGGAAATTGCGTAGGATTAGGCCATCCTCGTTTTGGCGAAAAATAGCGTTTTGCCTGGCGCAATACGTCACGATTTCTTCCCATCCGTTGATAGGTTGCATAGTGGGTCTCCTGAGCGTAGGTATACCGGGTGTGGTATGCCGACTTGCGGTGATGCCGGTACGGCGGGGAACACCGGCGCGGTGGTGGGGATGTGCCTGTCTTTTTACCGCTTCAGGCTCGGCGGTTCCGGCCATTCCCCAACAGCCAGGAATGCGGTAGTCTGGATACCCCCAACAGCTAAATGGAAGTAGCGTTATGGTCGATGTATCTGCTGCATTTACCGTGATAAAAGATGTGTTTGGACTTCTTAACGTTGTTAATGGTGCAAAGTCTGACTATGAGATAAAAGCTGCAACGTCAGAAATTCAAGGAAGGTTAATCACGTTGCAAAACGATTGTTTTGCTCTTGGCGATATGATTCGCGCGAAAGAAGCAGAAGTAGTAGCGCTCAAAGCACAGATTGCAGAGTTTGAAGATTTCAAATAGCAGGTAGAAGGTTATATCCTTGATAAGCTTGATTCTGGTACGCTTGTTTACGCTAAGCGTCACACCATAAATGGTGCGGAGACAATGGTGTATCTTTGCCCAAATTGCTTCACCAAACGTATAATATCGATACTTCAACCAATAGTTATATCTTCGAATTTTCGTTTTCATAAGAGTCGTTGCCTGTCTTGTGAGCATGAATTCACGATGAATAAGAATGATGGCTATCGATCACCGGCTTCTCGGTATATGAGTCACTCAGGGGGGGCTTTGTAGGTGCATACTCAGCTGCGGTCTGTGACTCACCGCCATGACGCCCGTTATGACAGTGCAGACCGCAGGTGGGTATGGTGATTTTTATTTCAAATCATATTATTGATTATCATGTGTTAGTTAATAATTGATTGTGTAGCGTGATTATGTTGACAGTTGGTTTTGTGCCAATAAACGTTATTCGAATATTGATCAATCTAAAAGTTTTAGGCGTATCTAAACGTAGCAATGACTAATTTGACTGCCGAGCGAAAAACTTATACAGTATTAGGTGAGTTAGAGATAACTGTTTTATATCATCTTTTTGTTAGGTTACTCTGGCTACTATTAAAATATTAAAAACATTGCTGGCGAATATTCAGAAGATGTTTTTATTGGACCTAACGAATTATTGTAACGTACAAATGACTGAATCTGGCGTTAGCCATTAAAGGAGAGAACGATGGAGATTGAGCGTTGTAGTAATGTGGATTGTCGGCGGCCATTTGACGTTTCTGAAATTGGTGGGAGAATGCCTGGGACAAAAGAGCCTGAGGATATTACTTGTCCATATTGTCATCATACCATCACAAGGCGCAGTAACGGCGTATTCCAAACTCATGCACTTTCGTCAGCCCAAGAGGCTAAGTATAACTTGGAGAGCCCGCTTAAATAAGCATGTTGTAAAATCCAACACAGAGATCAAGCTAACTATAAATGTTTACAATTTGTGTTGATGTGTATAATTCATGCAATCACTTTAAGCACAAAGAAATGTAAGGCTTCATTGAAGTGTAATACTCTTACCGAAGTTATCTAGTGAAAAATAAGGGTATAATAATGGCATTACCTCTTGAATACAGAAGTGAAAGAGTTAAATATTTAGAGCGAGAAGCAAGCAAATATCAAACGTATGAGTTGTGGAATCTAACAAATTATGACTTTATGCTCTTGGGTAAATATATACAGATGTATTGTTTTATCGAGCTAAACATACAGAGGTTATTTAATGAACTTAAGTCAAAGGGGATTATCAAAACAAAATCAAAGGATAAGCTAAACGTTCCATATATTTTAGATAAATTAATCGAATTAGTGAGTGAAAACCTTATTGAATCTTCTAGAGTTAATGAAGTTATAGGTAAATTAAACGAAATAAAATTTCGCAGAGATTATAGGAATATCTTTGCTCATTGGGCTGCAAAAAGGATCCCTAATGAAGATGGAATGATTTTTTTCTCAAACGATGCCATTGATTATAAAAGAATTTTTGAAAGAAGAATTAATGCTGATATCGCTGCTTATGCTATTCTTGATGTGGCTGATATTCGTGGGTTAGTTGCACACCTCTGTGATTATGAAGAATGGATAGCTCATTTTTATGTTGAAATTTACGAGCAGCAGAGAAAAAGCAGATAACTAAACTAACGTTACACTTAGCTGATATTTTATCACCTCTCTACCAATATCGACGTTTACGATACCCTATACAGCGCCACCTGTGCCAAACAGCAGTTATCCCAACTGGGCTGCGGCTGTTGGCGCTCACCTGCGCAGAGTACGATCACATCTACCCGATGTGACTCGCGCTTGCTGGCGATTTCTGCCCGGTTTAGGGCAGGGCGGTGCACTAATTTTAAATCTAGCGCATGATCGATACGCGACTCGATCAGCTCGCTGAGCGGTTCTTCTCTGCAGCTGGCTCAGGTCTCTCGTTCAGCAATAATTATCAGAGATGTTCGAATCTAGCAACCGCAGAACCTTTTATTTCCATTTCCTGTTTCCAGCAGGTAGTTACTATACCTTCAAGTGGATTTTCGTCACTGCTCTGCCAGGATGAATTGAAAAGTGTGTTATCAGAATCGCTAAAGAAGTAAAGGTCACCGAAAATACTGTTCCGGATAAGTAGGGAATGATTTTCGTTTTGCCTCCAGACTTGATATATATCGCAATTATTGACTCTGATCTCGTGATGAGTTAGCTCACGTAGTGTCTGTCCAAAGTAGGTTCCGAATAAGATCAACGTATAATTGTCTTCATCCGATGTTATCTCACGTAAATTTTTTAGAAGTTCCTCTACATCGTGGACTATTTCTGTGCGGGAAGAGGGTAGGTGTAACAGGCGATGGTACACGTTGTGAAGCATGTGTTTTTCTACATTAGAAATCGATGTTAGATCTTCGGAAAAATTGCTATTGATGTCTCTGGAGATAAGGTTTTTAGGCATTTCAGTGCATATGCATTTAGTTTCCCATTGTTTGGTACTGTCCTCAGAAGTCCTGAAGGAAAAATGAGAAAGAAGAGTATTCTGAGTAAGTGTTTGAGGTAATTCTTGGGTAAGGGTGAGGTCGGTTTTTTTCAGACGTTCGGTATCAATGTCAGCGTTGAGAAGATCTGTATACAGACTTTGATTAAAAGCCTGAATATACGCATCCAGAGTTTCATTAAAGAAATTTATTTTATTTTTAAACTCTTCTTTAGACATTAAGTATCCACGTGAAGATGTTTCTTTATCGCGCTTCATTCGTTCTAGTTGAAAGATGATTTGCTCCTTTCTATGGTACGAAAAGATATTATCATTCAGTGCATTTAATACTCTTCTACTGACTGGATGAGGGCTGGATGATAGATAAAATGCGATATCTGTATAACCTTCGTATATATTGCTGACATCCTCATAGATTCCTATGTGGATACGTCCAGATATCATCTTTGTTTCATTGTATGCAGAAAATTTTTCAACCAAATCTGATAGTTTTTCGTACCAATAACCTTTATGAGTATCCTGTTGATATCCAAGTCTGATAATACTGTCAATAATATCTGTGGCAGAAGTAAATGTGGCAGTCATCTGATCATTTGCTCCTGTCGGATAAACAAGTTCAGATTTAAGTAATCGCTTTATTACTTCTTTCAGACGAATATTATTCCTCTGCTTAACATGAGAGATAATATATCCAGCTGTCAGTAGTCGTATGTCTGCTAGAGCATTGGAAAAAATAATTGATTGCGCCGCCTCATAAGAATATGGGTATCCCCTGAGTATAGATAACCATTCTTGACTATCGGGTGTCATAGTTAAATATGACGGTGTTAGGAAAAAACTGTGCCAACGATACTCTTCAAAATGTTGCTCAAAACGATTCTGGCTGAACCAAAGCAACAGCATGTCTGAGCTATGATCTGAGGCAAAGCGATCGTCTGCCATTATAGCAGTCATGGCTATCTGAGCAGTCTGGTTAAGATGATATAAGAGGTGTTCCGAGTAATCATCCAATCTATCTTCTGACTTGTCATTAAGACGTCGCCACATGTACCAACTTTCCCATTCCCTGATTAAACATCGAATAAGCTCCCTGTAGCGTTGTTCTTGACTTATTGATAGATTCTCTCCATAACCAGATCTCCAGTTGATGAGTGCATGCCATAAATAGAAGAGAGACTGAATACATTGTTGAAATTCATTAATTTTAATACAATCCAATTCACGATAAATAGAAAATGGAGCATCAATTATTTTTCGGAAATACTCTCCTGTTGTTTCTAGTGACTTTACAGCTTCATGGGTGAATGCGTAAAAATCATGGTGGAAAGATTGGCTAAACGTAACAAGTGATCCTGAATCATTATATTTATCCAAATAGTTCATGCTATTACACTGAAAACTTTTCTTTAGCGTTGTATAGGTTTCAACCAGCCTGTCGGTTGCCGCGATGAAGGTACTAATATTCCTGTCGATCAAAGCATCATACGCTTCACCATAGAAGTCACGGGTAATATTTCTATACTCCTTTCGGTTTTCTTTAGGCCCCTTGATAAAACAAATTTTGAATAGAAAAGTCCAGTATCTAGGAATAATCACATCCGAAGATGCAAGTAACGTAATTTTATTTTTGTTATATTTTAAGGAGGGGGTTGTGATTATTTTACCAGTTTTCCCCTTGACAGGTCTTAATCTGCGAAATAAAAGATTTACCAGCCATAGTTTTACATCTCTGATTTCTTTATCTTCATGAAGATTATAATGTATTAGATGCATGTTAGAATCATACCGGTTAACGATCTCTATTCCTTTGATATGTTGTTTGTCGATATGTATACTAAGATAATTGATCGATGAATCTATCTGTGAACGGATGATATAATTACTCACAATCTCTGACTGAAAATATTTAAGCATCAGGCGATCACGTTTTTTATCATCTAATATATTAAGGCTTGTGATAAAGAACCATATTGACAGTGAAATATTGAAAAGCATCCATACTAATGCCGTAATGGCAAAGGCTACATCAAGATATTTGTCCCCTATAGATGAGACCATCCCTCCAATTAGTATGAATGCGGCTAATGACAATCCGCTAAGCCCAGCAAACATATAGCCTGAATGCAATTGGTAGGCTGATTGTATATGTATCCTGGATGATTTTTTCTGGAAGAGAACACTGATTAGGCCAACAACAAGCGGAAATACGATACCAATGATTGTCAACTGGCCACCAAGGAGGCTAGACATCCATGTCGGCAACGTAGTGACCCCTTTCAGATGGGTGCTGGCAAATGAATGAAATTGTGAGCGAAATAGTTCAGCTATCAGTAGTGAGCAACCTGCTGCAGTCCAGAGAATGAGCATTGCTTTTAAGTAGTGAGTGGAGCAGTAAACCTGTATTCTTTCAGGCAGATTCCAGCAATGTTTTCTATAGATCGCGTTGTTTTTTAAGTTTTTTTTGATATCAGCCTTGATTTTATCTGAGAGGCTATTAATGAGTAAGCCAAACATAATTTTCCTAATCTTTTTAGTTAATTGTCAATTATACGTCATGTTTTTTAGTTTTTCATTGAAATATCATTATGTAGATCACAGATGATCTATCTGAAGCTCACCCCATGACTTTTAATGAGCTGATCTGTAAAAAATTACCAAGAATAATCCTCTATGAGTTGGTTTGCCTTGTGTATTCGTATTACTTACGATCTTTCCTACCACGGCTCAATTTTTAGATTTAGTAATAAATAGATGCTATTAACATAAAAGTTGAGTATCCATGGCTAGGTTTACTGGCAGATTGCACTCATCATTGTCCGCCGCTGGCCAGGGATGCCATGGCACCGTGATGCCTGGGGATGCCTGGGAACTGAGTTATGCGAATCTCTTCGCTCAACGCTGAGTGCATGGTCTTGATTGTTAAAGAGCGAAGCGTCCGGTAGGGCGCTTTTACTGCCCATGAGCCATCGCCGTCTTGCTCGCTGTTAGCGGAGGCATAGGCTAAATAAGCGTCACATTTCGAGACCACCATAGCCTTAGCTATCGCTCAAGTAAATGCCTAAAGCTATAAAGTGATGCCTGTTTCGTGCTTTTTGTTGATATCTAAAGTGATTTATTTATAGCTAATGGAGTTGTTTTGATATGGGGGCGGGTTATCGTGATATCTGGAGTGGATCGAGGGAGATGAAAAAACCGGCTATAATCCGGTTTCTATGATGCGGTGCAACTATGCGAATCTGACTAATCGCATTGGCCAATTAATGATAACTTTTCCGTTGATGTGCATCTGGTCTTCATCTCCTTTTTCAATGCTCCAGTTAGCATACGCGGGGTTATCAGAGATGACAGTGAGGGTGTTTTTTACCATTTGTAGCCTCTTGATATGTGAGGTGCTTCCATAGGTAAATGCGTAAACCCCATCCCCGTCGAAGTATTTTACCGATATATCGATAAAGACTAAATCTTCGGGGTCAATCGTTCCTTTCATACTATCGCCGTTGGCATTTATCGCACGAATGACGTTGCTCGAGCGACCACCAAACACCCTACGGGCGTAATCAGGCTCTAGTGATATAGACCGGATGATATCCGGGTAATCTTTGTTGTTGCTCCCTGGACCGCAGCTGTAAGAAATATCCATGACGCTTATGATATAAGAGTCATCCTTCGGTAATGGCAGGGATGAGATCACAACCCCATTATCCTTCCTCATTGGCCCCCGTCCAGATGATAACCATTCAGGCTGAACCCCAAGCACCGCCGCGATCTCGACAACTTTGCGAGAGCTCTTAGCCTTTCCTGATGTCAGTTTCCATACGCTGGGTTGAGCCATTCCTACAGCCTCCGCCAGAGAGGCCTGTGTCATTTTTGCCTCTGCCATGGCAAGGCTAAGTCTGTCTGCAAATGTATTTTCGTTCATAACAGAACTCTATAACTAAGGTTATATACAGTCAAAAACTAAAAGCTATTGCTTGTTCGATAGCTTTAGTTATAATTGTTCCATTGAGGAGCGCAGGGGGAACTATGACCAACAGCCTTATCAAAGAAGCTATCGCTCTAGCCGGTGGCCAGCAGGAGTTAGCCCGTTCGTGTGGCGTTCGGCAGCCATCGGTTTCCGAATGGCTTCGTGGCAAGAAAAAACCATCCGCAATCAGCGCAAAGCGGATTGAGCTGGCAACAGGAGGAAAGATTTTAGCCATCAATATTCGTCCCGATTTATATGAGATTTTAGATAACTAATAGAGCTTTCTAAAAGTGATACGCATTACATAACAGCAATCCCTATCCTCGTTGGACGCTGTGGGGATAGTCCTTTAACCCGATTAAGGACTGACCTATGACCATACACCATCCCTCCCTTTCCCCGGCAGGGGCCCAGCTGGACATCTTGCGCCAGCAGCTGCTGGCCCGTAAACGCGTGGGTAAGCCCGGCCTGCCGCTGCACCTGTTACGCGATGATCAGATCAAGACCCGCTGGACGGAGTCTGAGCTGGCGACCATTCGGGCGGCGTCCTCCGCCATGTCTTCCAATCCGGCTGTTGAAACCAATATCGCGGCGATCCGTGGCTTTCTGGCGATGTTCGCCGAGGCGCCGGAGATGCTGATCCATGTGCATCTGGCGTTGCAGGCCGCCGACATTTCAGCCCCCGACTGGTTGCCGCCACTGCCGGCATCGGGCAGAGCGCCATCATGAAACGGCAGCAGAAACTGAACACCACACAATCCGTGGCGCTGATTGCCGGGATCGTCGGTGAGAAGTTGGATTTGGCCGGGGAGGAGACCCGGCGTTTAGCCATCACAGGGGCTTTGCCCGGTGTGGCGCGGGCGTTTTATTCGCGCGAATCGGGCGGTGTAGCCTCCGGCACAGGAGAGCAGGTATGGCACACAGCACAGCAGGACGAGCACAGCCTTTCATCACGTTAGGCGTGCGCCAGACGGCGCCGGGAGGTGTCCGATGAGCTGGTCGCAATTCATTCACGACAACATTCGGCGCCAGCTGGTGGGCGAGGGCTTCGACGAGGCATTGGCGCGCAAGGGGGCGGAGGCGGGCGTCGCGCACTATGTTGCGCAGTCCACTCAGGCGTCCCGCCCTGGAACGCTATTTGATGACTGCCTGCGGGTAGCGCGCAGTTGGGCGCAGAGTAACCGCACGGCTCACGAGCGCAGCCAGCAGCGCCTCGCCCGCTCGGCGAACGCCCGGCGCTAAGGAGGGAGGGATGAGTCTATCGTACGCACTCTCTCACACGCTTCACCATGATCTGGCGGGAACCTCCCGCCAGCTCCAGGCAGTGTTTATCCAGCAAGCCAAACGAGGTTTTAGTGAATGCCGCCATGTCGCGGCATCGGTTGACTGTGCCCGTCGTCTGGCGATGCGAATTTCCACAGTGACGAAAAACGGTTGGTGACTTATGAGCATGATGCTGATGGCGATGGCCATGAAAATTAAGACAGGGAATCCACTGCGCAAATTGGTGCTGCTGAAGCTGGCCGACAACGCCAACGATCAGGGCGAATGCTGGCCGTCGATCCCGTATCTGGCGGCGACCTGCGAGATGGCCGAGCGTTCGGTGCAGAACCATATCAAATGGCTGCATGAGCAGGGCTTTTTATGGGTGGAGCCGCGCAAGAGCAAAAATGGCGGCCACCAGTCGAATATTTACCATTTGACGCTGGAGCGGCGGCTGCGTTCTCCGCTGGAGGAGGATGAAAAGGGCGATCTGCCTCCGGAGGAAAATCAGGAAAAAAATGGCGCTGCGCAGGGGGCGGGATCAGCCGGTGCAAATGATGCGTCTTTGTCTGAGGTGCCAGCGCAACAAATACGCCAGGGGTTGTCGTTTGATTCACTAGGGGTAGCGCAACCATTGCACCCAGAACCTATCATTAAGAACCTATCATTAGAACCTATACCCCCCTTACCCCCCAACAACAGCGAATTCGTTGAGCCCGACAAGGACAAAACCGATCGGGGAAAACCGGATTGGACAGAGCCCGATCGACACTATCGCGAGCTCGATAATCCTGAAGCCGATCACCCAGAGCGGGAAAATCTCACTCGACGATCGGCTGAACGTATGGACTATGGCGCTTATCTGGCAGCTTACAACGAGCTGGTGGGAGACAGGCTGGCGGAGAAGCGGCGTGGGCTGTTCGATGCCGAGGTGCTCAAAACCGAGGAGGCCTACCTGAACCATGTGATGACCCAGGCCGGCTTCTGTGATGTGAAGCCGGCGCCGGACGGCGGCACCTACCGCCAGCGCTGGAGCATTGCCTTTGCCAATATGGATCAGGCGACCTTTGACAGTATCTATCGCGGGGTGGCCGGGGTGATTTGGAATGAGACCCTGAGTCAGCATTTTGCCAGCGAGGCGGAGATGGCGCTGGCGGTGGATCAGCTGATGGCGTTTTAGTGATGAAAAAATCAGGCGCGTTTCGCAGCCGGGCGTGGCGGGAGTCGGCCCGGGGGCAGGGGTGTACCCTGCAAATTCCTGGGATTTGCAACGGTGATCCGCAGACGGTGGTGCTGTGCCATCTGCCCAGCCCGATGCATGGCATGGGGTACAAGTCGGATGACTTCTGGGCGGTGTATGGCTGTTCGGCCTGCCACGATGCGCTGGATGGCCGGGCACCCTATGACTGGCGACCCGGCGAGCGAGAGGAGGTGATGCTGGCGGCGCTGTATTGGACGCTGAGGGGGAGGGTAAGCGACGTATGAGGGGGATTTTTTCACCATGGTTTTCGGTACGTCAGTTTTATCAATCAGGTTGAAAAAATTGATGTATGTGAGAATTAAACCAATCATTAAACCTAGGTAAAAACATCTAATTTATTGTTTGTAATGTGTATTAACTGCAATGCATCAGTTTTTGATTTTTGAGGTTCAGGGTGATTTTTGAAGCGATTTTTAAATTAAGGGACACAGCCTCGTGCTGTTCATGTCTTGTACGCGAATTGGTACATATGCCATAATTGAGGATGAAAACCACTCTTAAGGATGCGAATCATGCACACTGTTACCTTCTCGGATGCCCGCAAGCATTTTGCGGATACCATGAACCGTGTAACCAACAACGCCGAACCGGTTCGCGTTATGCGCCGCGATGCACCCGATATTGTGATGGTCGATGCCGGTGAATATGAGGCTATGCTGGAGACGATCTACCTGTTCAGCAACCCGGCGAACGCGGCCCATCTCAACGAATCATTGGCACAGCTGGAGCGCGGCGAAGTTGTCACAGTGGACTATTAATTTTACCCTAAACGGCGCCGCTGATTTTGCCTACTGGAAGGGGATTGATCAGAACAAGGTTGAGCGGATACGAACCCTGTTACATTCCATCGAGGCCGACCCGTTCAGTGGGATAGGAAAGCCTGAACGCTTACGCCACCACAAGAACCCTGCTCTATACTCGCGCCGTATCGATCAACAGCACCGCCTCGTTTACAGTGTGTCAGGTAACACGGTTACGGTGGTTGCCTGCCGCTTTCACTACGGGGATAAATGAAAAACCGCCCGTTCCGTTTTGGCTCTGACGTCGGCAACCTGCTCGGTGGCCAGGAGCGGGTTTGACGGCACATGGTAAGCCCTTAACCGTGCTGCGCGTTATTTTCACGCACGATAGCCAAAATCGCGCCGCTGATCTTTGCCAGCGATTTAAAGCTGGGGTTCGTTGATGGCGATAGCGTTTTGTATGCACTGCTGCGGCTGGCAATCCCGGCCCTCTTGATGATGTCCGCGTGGCCCAGCTGCTCCGCGTATCCCCTTAACGCGGCCTGCAAAATATTCGGGCGCCCCTCGCTCATGGATTCCCAGGTGGCCTGGCGGAGGATCGCTTCTACATTTTCTGGCGTGAGTGAGCGTGAGGATACCGATAGCACTGCGCCTTTGCTCATGCGCCTAACCGTATCGGCAGAAAGCTCGGCATCTCCCCAGTTCAGCACGCCGCTGGCTGTCAGGGAAAAGCGGTTAAAGTTGGCGATCGCAGAGAAGGGCGGCTTGCTGAACAGCGCGGCTAAATCAGCCCTGCCTCGGAAGCCGTCGCTAAATTCGACCTCGATAACATGGTCGCCGACCACATCCACATCAATAATTTTCAACATAGCTGCCTCTTACGGGAGAGGGAGACAAGTCATGGTTAGTCGGCCATCTGTAGGAAGACGCCTATGGCCGCACCGTGCAGGATGCGGCAGGAGATCAGACAAACCGGATCTGCAGTTTCTTGCCGGTCGCGTGTGCAAATTTTTTCAGCGTGGCGAATGATGGCCCGCTTTGGCCGGAGGCTAAATTACTTTCCATGCGAGTGATCGCTGTAGGCTTGGTTCCCATACGTTCGGCGACCTGCGCCTGGGTCAGCCCCGCGTTTTTGCGGGCGGCGAGCATTTCATCGAGTAGGGCGTATTCCTCTTCGATGGCATCGTATTCTGCTTTAAATGCCGGGTCTTCCATCCATTTTGCAGCCATTTCATCATGCGTCATCGTGGGGGGGGTGCGTTTACCAGCCATGTTTTACCTCCTTCATTCTGGTTTCAGCCTTCTTACGTTCAGCGCTTGGCGTCTTCTGGGTTTTCTTGATGAAGCTGTGCAGCATGACGATACGTTTTCCGGTAAGAGTGCAGTAAAACACGCGGGCGATGCCATCACTGCCTTTGATTCGAAGCTCAAAAAGCCCATCGCCAAAAGGGCTTGTGTGTGGTTCTCCGAGATTACTACCGTAGATTTCCATGCGTTCAACGAGATGCTGGTATCGAACCCGCATACCCATTGGCAACTGATCGACCTCAAGCCGAACCTCTTCGCTGTAGTACTCAATAGTGTAGTTCATGGAGTGAAACATAACAATATTGTTATGTTTTCGCAAGTTCTTGCCCATCGGAATTGTGAGCGCTAGAGCGTAGTGGCAGCGGCAACATCTGTTGCTGGGATTGGCGTCCTGGAATGGGCGGTTTTTAAGAGCATTAGGAAATATATGCCACACACTGTTCCAAGGGGATGGTTATTGCATTCCTATGATTTGTAAGTAAAGTATCATAAATCGGAATTAGTTTTACCCGCGATGTCGGGGGTATAGTCCGCTCAGGTGCTGAAAACACCTCAACGCGGCCTCCGCACCCGATAGACTTGCGGTTTTTTTGTGGTCATTTTTTGGATATGGCCGAGTGTGGGCGAATACAATACCAGCGATGGGAATAAGCCCGCTTGACGTTGACAAGTTTTCAGCACTCGGCCACCCGAGCCGTTCGGGTACCGGGAAGATCGTCAGGCCGAACAGCGTGCGCGGCAGGCGGCCGCTGACCGGGTGTGCCGGAGCCCACATCCCCCTTATGGCATTGCCGTCTGCCAGCTGTCCGTCACCGTAGTACTGGGGCGGACGCTGCCCGCCCAGCGGGTGGTATTGGCGGCGCTGCTGCGCAAACATGGCCCCCGGGCAACGCTGGCAGCCAAGCAGCTGGCCGATATTCAGTGCCAGCAAAAGGGGCTGGAGAAAGCCCGGGTAATGCTGAGTGAGGGTGACTGGCGTTACCAGCGTAATCTGGCACAGCACGATGCGCTGGCGGGCCGTTCCGTAGCTCTCCGCCGGGCGCTAGCCGATTGGGCCGACGCCGAGGCGGCTCGTTCACCCCATTGCCCACGCTGCCGGGGCAGCGGCCAGCTATTACGCCCACAGCCCCATTGCTGTGATACCTGTGGTGGTCGAGGAAAAATCAGCGTGACCGCTGACCATTTCCGGCGTTCGCTGGTGGATGAGGGCATTGTGATAACGCCTGATGTGTGGCGGGCAGAGTACTCGCCATGGGTGAATGATACGCTCAATGGGTTGTATCAGGAGATGCAACTGGCCGGTGACGCCTTGTCGGTACGGTTAACATTGGAGGGGCAGGCGGTGGCTTGAAGAGATTGCCAATGGCTAATAAGTGAGCTAAATTCGGAAAGATGACCAAGCTATGTTTATAGCCAACTATTCATAAAAGCCTCGCTTGATGCGGGGCTTTTCCGTTCTACAGACCCTGGCATATGCCGGGGTTTTTTTATATCTGAATCACCCCAGCGCGGGGATAACGAGATGGCGAATATGCACCATAACCCGGAAACACTCAGTGAACTGCTGCTGTCCTGGTGGCAGGGCGATACCCCGGTAGGCGGCGTGCTGCTGGCGATTGTGACCGCCGCTGTTCGGGTGACCTATCTGGGTGGGGGTTGGAAACGAACCGCCCTAGAGGGGGCGCTGTGCGGCGCGCTGACGCTGACTGTGGTGGCGACGCTGGACTATTTCAGCCTGCCGAAGTCGCTGACCCCGGCCATCGGTGGTGCCATCGGATTTATAGGCGTGCAGCAGATTCAGCGTTTTGCGCTGTATATTCTGCAGCGCAAGCTGGGGATGCCGACAGACAAGGAGCGGTAATTATGGCACTGACTAAGGATCAAATTTTCGATGCTCTGCTGGGGCGTGAGGGCGGGTATGTCGATCACCCCCACGACAAGGGCGGGCCAACCAACTGGGGGATCACCGAGAAAGTGGCCCATGCCCACGGTTACACCGGAGATATGCGTAACCTGACGCGGGCCCAGGCGCTGGAAATCTATGAAAGCGACTACTGGTCAGGGCCTCGTTTTGACCAGGTGGCGGAGTATTCCGCGCCGGTGGCCGCCGAGCTGCTGGATACTGGGGTGAATATGGGGCCGTCGGTGCCCGGCAAGTGGCTGCAGCGCTGGCTGACCGCTTTTAACGATGGCGGACGCCTGTACCCGGATATCAGCGCCGATGGGGTGATTGGGCCGCGTACGCTCTCTGCGCTGCGGGCTTATCTGGATGCCCGAGGCGCGGAGGGGGAGCTGGTGCTGCTGCGGGCGCTGAACTGCAGTCAGGGCGATCGTTATCTGGCGCTGGCCGAGCAGCGGGTGCAGAACGAGTCATTTCTGTATGGTTGGGTGCGGGAGCGGGTCGGTCTGTCTTAACCATATCTGACGTGTATCCAAGAGCCTCGGCTATGCCGGGGCTTTGTCGTATCTGCGCCATGCCCGGCGCAAACAATTACACAGAGCCTTATAGAAACAGGCCTCGGAGAAACGTCGTTATAGGCGGCGACCTCTCTGTGGGCGCCGTTTCTGGGCAACGAGGCTTGTTTCTATAAGGTAACCATCGATATGAACACATCTATAGCTTTTTCTTGTTCCGACGCATCAAGCAATCATCATGTCGTTAATGAGTTCGCTGACATTGTTCCTGTTGTCAGTGGCCGGATCGGTGAGCGTGAAACCAGCGTTGTGAGCGGGACGTCGTTACACAAGGCGCTGGGAGTGGCAACCCGAATGACGGATTGGATAAAGCGTCGTATCGGGGAGTACGGCTTTAAAGAAGGTCTGGATTACATCATTGTTGAAAATTTGCGCTCCCCAAATTTGAGTAGCGCAAAATCTCGCCAGCAGATCAGCCATGAATACCTGATTACATTGGATATGGCCAAAGAGCTGGCAATGGTCGAGCGTAGTGAACAAGGGCGCGCCATTCGTCGTTACTTCATCCAGTGTGAAGAGGCGTTACAGCTTACCGCTCCAGAAGTCGCCGCGCGTTATCGTCGCAAGTTAAAGGCTCGCATCGGAGTGGCAAACCTGTTTAAGCCGATGTGCTCTGCGTTGGAATCGGTAAGGGCGGAACAGGGCAAGGTGACACAGTCTCACCACTATAGCAATGAAAGTAACATGATCTCCCGCATCGTCCTGGGAGGTCTTACTGTGAAGCAATGGGCAGGCATGAATGGAGTAGTGGGGGATCCTCGCGATTCGATGAATGCCGAGCAGTTAGAGCATCTGTCTTATCTGGAAAGTACTAATATCACTCTGCTGGATATGGGGATGGATTACCCGCAGCGGAAGGCTGAGTTGATCCGGCTGTCTCAGCGCTGGATGGCGCGGCGTCTGGGTTCGTGATGGCTTTTGTTTAACATCGCACAAAAATAGCGGTGGCAGTGTTCAGGCCTTGAATGATGCGAAGAAAATCGCATCGGTCATCACTATCAAGGGTGGGATTACATGGTTGGTGAACGGTTATGGAAGCCACTGGCGCTCATTGCGTTGGTGGCTTTGCTTTTATGGGGCCTCTCGACCTGGCGCTATGCATCCGGGTACGCCGCCGGTAATCGCCTGGCTGAGCAGGCGTGGCAGCTTAAGTGGGAGACGCGCAACCGGGAAGAGGAGACTGCCAGGGCAAATCGGGAGCGGGGCGAGCGGGCTGAGGAACAACGTCGCTGGCAGGCCATGATTAAGGTGAAACAGAATGCGGATCAACAACTGGAACAGATTAAAGCCGATGCTGCTCGCTCTACCGCTGATGTTGAGCGCCTGCGGTGTACGCTTTCTCAATTGCGGCAGCAGTTGGCAGACCGTTCCCCCTGCCGAGTTTCCACCGCTGGTGGAGCCAGCTCGGCAAGCGCCGCTGCCGGATTTCTGTTTGCCGACGTGCTCGGCGAATCTCTCCAACGCAATGCAGCGTTGGCAGCCTATGCTGATCGGGCCCGAGCCGCCGGCCTTGCCTGTGAGCGGCTCTACGATGCCGTGACGCCGTTGCGCGCGCCGTGAGGGCTGTGTTTTACCCAGGGTGCGGTAAAACTCTGCCTTTCAGGACGGGGAGAATGTCACTGGCACTGTCCTGACGCATTCGCTCCGTTTGGACAGACCTGTGTACTGCCAGGAATAATTCCCCAGCTTGAGCCTAATGGTCCAGCACAGGCGGTTAAGGTGAGCGTTACCAGTAGGGGGAGCACGATTTTCATATTTTGATCCCTGATGTATGAAAGTCCGCTTTTTAATTTATCACTATCAGGCTGTGATGGCCGCAGCGAGTATGACAAATCGTACTATTGAGACCGCTGTTTCACGCCGGCAGATTTTTATAAAAAAAATGTGATAGTACGACTCTAGCCAGGATAACCATTATGACAAAACCGGACTGGGCGGCGATTGCAGTGGCGTTCCAGGCCGGAGAGCTGTCCCTACGGGCCATCGGTGCCCAGCACGGCGTATCCGAAGGTGCCATTCGAAAAATGGCCAAAAAACATGGCTGGGTACGCGGTGAAAAAAACGGTACGCAAAAAAGTACGCAGGTACGCAAAAAAGGTACGCAGAAAAAACAGGGAAAAAAGTGCGTACCGGTAAAAAAGCAGCGCGGGCAGGAGGATGGGCAAGGGGGCGCAGAGGCGCTCTCCTCTGTTTCACCTGCGGCAAAACCAATTCGCGGTTCACGTCACGCGCCGCCCATCCGTCCTTTTCTGCCGCACAATACGGCGGCGGTGACCCATGGTGCCTATGCCCGCCGCATGCTGTGGCCCGATGACATTATGCAGGATGCGCAGCGGCTGCAGCTGGACGATGAGCTGCTGATGCTGCGGGCGGGCAACCTGACGGCGGCGACGAATATCGGGCGTTGGATAGCGCAGCTGGAGCAGGCAGATCCAGATCAGGGCAAGGTATTACGGGAAAATATCGGGGCGGCGGAGCGGGGGATTTTGCGTAATACGGTGCGCATTGAGTCGCTGGAGCGGACCCTGCGCGTCAATGCGCTGAACGAGGCCACGACGGCCAAGCGCTGGGCGGAGACGCAGCGGCTGACGTCGGAGAACAGCGATGCCGATACGCCGCTGCGGGAGGTGATTGAGCAGATCCAGGGGAGCCAGCAGGGAGGGCGGATCAATGCCGGTTCGGGCGATGAGTGAGCGGGAGCAGCAGGCGCTGGTCTACGGCTATCTGAGCGATCCGTGGTGGCGGCTGGACAATCTGTACCAGATTGTTGATGAGCAGGGGCGGCTGGTGCCTTTTCGGATGCGGCCGGCGCAGCGGCAGCTGTTTATGGAGATGCACGAAAAAAACCTGATCCTGAAAGCCCGTCAGTTGGGATTTTCCACCGCCATCGATCTGTACCTGCTGGATCAGGCGCTGTTCAGCCAAAATGTAAAGTGCGGCATTGTCGCGCAGGATAAGCAGGCGGCGGCAGAGATTTTCCGCACCAAAATCGAGGTGCCTTTCGATCATCTGCCTGGGTGGCTGGCGGGCTGTTTTCATGCGGTAAAGCGTCACGGCGGGGCCTCCGGGGGCTACATCGAATTCGCGCATGGCTCCAATATCATGGTGGCGACCTCTTTCCGTTCGGGCACGGTACAGCGGCTGCATATTTCTGAACATGGAAAAATCTGCGCCAAATACCCAGCCAAGGCGAAAGAGGTGCGCACCGGGACGCTGAATGCGGTGGCCGATGGCAGCATTGTATTTATCGAGTCCACGGCGGAGGGGGTCGGCGGCGATTTTTATGATATGAGCCTACGGGCGCAGGAAATGGCGCAAAGCCGTTTTCGCTGCTGGATATTCCCAATAAGACCGAGTTTGTCGAGCGGATCCGTCAGGCGGTAGGAATGGCCAAGTCAGCCGATGAGATGACGCCAGAGGAGCAGGAGGCGGCCGCCCAGCAGCAGCAGGTGGAGTAGCAACAGCTGGCGCTGGCGATGCGGGAGCTGGAGGCTAAGGTGGGTAAGCTGGAGGCCGAAGCCCAGCGCGCCGCGGCGTCGGCGCAGCGTGAGCAGGCACAGGCCGAGGGGCAGCGTTTTCATGATATGAAGACGCAGGCGGAACCTGCTTCTGAGTGGTGCGGTCTCGACGGCCGCCAGTCTGCGGGAGGTAGCGAGAAAGGTGATGCCAGACAGCGTGGTGTCTGTCGCCACCGATCTGCTGGCGAATCAAGTGCCCGGTTTTGATGAAGCGACATTTTGGCGCGATGCTCAGCAGAAGGCCGTGGGCCGTTTGTCTGCGGATATGCAGCAGGCGCGGGACAAGACGTTCTGGGAGAGCGGTCAGGGCTTTGGGGAGGCCTGGGGCGATCCGCGCAGCTATTTTGCCGGGGCCGTCGAGTCGCTGCCGGGTATGGTGGTGTCCATGATACCGGCCATGAGGCTGGCTAAGCTTACCTACAGCGCGAAGGTGGCGCAGGGGGTCGCGGCCACAGAGGCAGCGGCCAGCGCGGCGCGGGTCGCCAGGCTGACCGGATCCATCTCGGAGGGGGTGCTGGCCGGAGGCGCGTCATCCCGTGCGGTTAAAGAGGCCATTTATGCCCTGCCGGATGATGTGCTGCAGCATTCGGAGGCGGCGCAGAACCTGTTGGCCTCCGGGATGAGCGTGGAGGCGATACGCCGGGCGCTGGCGGAGGATGCCTCGACCAAGGCGTTTCTCATGTCGGGCGTAGCGACCGGCCTGTTCGGCGGTCAAGGTGATACGGTGCTCGCCAAAATCATGACCGGTCAGCTGAAACAGGGGATCGTGAAGCGTATTGCCAAGGGCGCCGTAGCAGAGGGTATCTTGGAGGAGATGCCGCAGTCCGCCCTGAGCCAGATGGCGGAAAACTACGCTCTGCAGACGGCCGATCCGCAGCGCCCACTTTCTGAGGCGGTGATGAACCAGGCGCTCGGCGGCGTGGCCATCGGCGGCGTGATGGGGGGGACGCTGGCGGGAGCGAGTCGCCCGGGGCGGTGGCAGGCGCCAAGCGACGCGCCACAGGCTGAAGACGCGCCACAGCCTGAAAATGATAACACGACGGCCGACGCTGCCGCAGAGGCGGCAGAAGCGCAGACGCCGGAGGCGTATCAGCGCTATCAAACCCAGTTTGCGCCGTTGGATCGCGATGCGCTCTTGCAGCATTACGTCGATGCCGATCTGTCCGAGGCGCCGGATGCGGCAGAGAAAAAACGGGCGGCCCATGAGCGGCTGCAGGCGCTGGAGCATGACGATGAGGTCAAGGCAGCGGCGCAGCAGCTGCGCAGGCTACCTCGACGCGATCTGCTGGCGCAGTACCATACGCTGAATGAAAAGGCGACGCGCACGGCGGCGGAACAGCTGCAGTGGGAGGCTGCCCGCCAGATACTACGTCAAGAGATGGCACCCCAGACACAAGAGGTGGATGATGCGTCCCCCTCTAGCTCTGCGGTGCCGGTGACTGAGGAGCAGCGTTCTCCAGCCTTGGACGAGGTAGATTCCGCTATGCCTATCGAGGATCTCGAGGCGTCAGCGTCGGAAGATAAAACGATACAACAGGCGGTTGTCTCGGCCCCCCTCTATTCTGAGCAGCCCCAGCCTCCCACAGAGCCGTCCGGAGAGAGTGAGGCGGAGCCCGCGGTATCCCCTTCGTCTGCCAATATCCATATTGAAGATTTCGGTGAGGTGATCCATGGGGCGGCGAAGCATCGCTGGGCGGCGTTGGCTGAGGCGATGCGTGAGCCGAAAACCGAGCATGACTATCAGACCGAACCACTGAGTAAACTGTTGCCGAAACCGGACTATGAAAAAATGGCTCGGGCAGGGACGGACAACAAAACGTTGGCACTGCTGGCGCTACTGCGTGGGCAGATCCCGGTCAAACCCCGTTCCTGTTACCAACGGTGCGAAAGTGATCCATATCCGACGCCTGAAATTAGATCCAGGGGTTAATCTGCTCTCCTGATTCGGGAGAGCTTATGGTCACTTTTGAGACAGTTATGGAAATTAAAATCCTGCATAAGCAGGGTATGAGCAGTCGGGCGATCGCCAGGGAACTGGGTATCTCCCGTAACACCGTAAAGCGTTATCTGCGTGCGCAGTCTGAGCCGCCAAAATATACGCCGCGTCCCGCAACCGCTTCACTCCTGGATGAATACCGGGACTATATTCGGCAACGCATCGCCGATGCTCATCCTTATAAAATCCCTGCAACGGTCATCGCCCGCGAGATCACGGAGCAGGGTTATCGTGGTGGCATGACCATCCTGAGAGAGTTCATACGTTCACTTGCCATTCCTCAGGAACAGGAGCCTGTCGTGCGCTTCGAAACAGAGCCAGGACGACAGATGCAGGTTGACTGGGGCACCATGCGTAATGGCAAATCACCACTTCATGTGTTCGTTGCCGTTCTGGGGTTCAGCAGAATGCTGTATATCGAGTTCACTGACAATATGCGCTACGACACCCTGGAAGAATGCCACCGTAATGCGTTCAGCTTCTTCGGTGGCGTACCGCGTGAAGTGCTCTACGACAACATGAAAACGGTAGTGCTACAGCGCGATGCTTATCGGGCCGGGCAACACCGGTTCAACCCTTCACTGTGGCAGTTCGGCAAAGAGATGGGCTTCTCTCCACGGCTGTGCCGCCCCTTCAGAGCACAGACTAAAGGCAAGGTGGAGCGGATGGTGCAGTACACCCGCAACAGCTTCTACATCCCGCTAATGACTCGCCTGCGTCCGTTGGGGATCACCGTCGATGTTGAAACAGCCAACCGCTACGGCCTGCGCTGGTTGCACGATGTCGCTAACCAGCGCAGGCACGAAACAATACAGACCCGTCCCTGCGATCGCTGGATCGAAGAGCAGCAGTCCATGCTGGCTCTACCGACGGAGAAAAAACAGTATGACGTGCAGGTAGACGAAAGCCTGGTGACCTTCGACAGGCAGCCACTGCACCACCCGCTATCCATCTATGACACGTTCTGCAGAGGAGCCGCATGATGGTGGAACTGCAACATCAACGGCTGATGGTGCTTGCCGAACAGCTGCAACTGGACAGTCTGATCAGCGCAGCGCCAGCCCTGTCACAGCAGGCAGTGGAGCAGGAATGGAGTTACATGGACTTCCTGGAGCATCTGCTTCACGAAGAGAAACTGGCCCGACATCAGCGTAAACAGGCAATGTATACCCGGATGGCGGCCTTCCCGGCAGTGAAAACGTTCGAAGAATACGACTTTACCTTCGCCACCGGTGCGCCGCAGAAGCAGATCCAGTCGCTGCGTTCACTGAGCTTCATAGAGCGCAACGAAAACATCGTGTTGCTGGGGCCATCCGGCGTGGGGAAAACGCATCTGGCAATAGCAATGGGCTACGAAGCGGTACGGGCGGGTATCAAGGTTCGCTTCACTACGGCGGCGGATCTCTTGCTTCAGCTGTCCACGGCACAACGCCAGGGGCGCTATAAAACAACGCTTCACCGTGGCGTGATGGCACCAAAGCTGCTCATCATCGATGAAATAGGCTACCTGCCGTTCAGCCAGGAAGAAGCCAAGCTGTTCTTCCAGGTCATCGCCAAACGTTATGAAAAGAGCGCGATGATCCTGACCTCCAACCTGCCGTTCGGGCAGTGGGATCAGACGTTCGCCGGTGATGCGGCGCTAACATCCGCGATGCTGGACCGGATCTTACACCACTCACACGTTGTTCAAATAAAAGGAGAGAGTTATCGACTGAAACAGAAACGAAAGGCCGGGGTTATCGCTGAAGCTAATCCTGAGTAAAACGGTGGATCAATATTAGACCGTCGGTGGAGATGTAAGTGGATCACTTTTTACCCGTCGTTGACAGTTCCCCCCACAAGTTAAGACGTTGGATACAGCAAGTACAGCAAACACGTGACATTGCCGGGCAGGTGTTAGCGGGGACGTTGCCCGTGGATAGTTATGTGGAGCGGTTGCGCCAGGATAAGGGAGCACACATCCAGAGGATGTTGCATACCTGGGAACTGCTAAGTGGACTACCTGCGGCACAGCTCACGCCGGCAGCGAGCTACCGTGTTCACTCGGCTAGTTATAGCCTGTTCGATGGGCAAGAATATGATCCACCCAAGGTAATCTATACCCTCGAAAACGCCCAGGGTCGCGCCTTATTAAGCTCTGCCGATCGCAATGATCTGTATCGTCAAGCGCGAGCATACTTTGCTCAACAGGCGATCGCGTCCCCGTCTGCAGATGAGCGAACCTCATTCGAGATCTATAAAAATCGGGCGACGCAGGAGATTTTTATCGGCTATGGAAAAAATAAAACGCCGTTAAAAACTGGCTTTAGTTCGCTAGCGGAGGCGCGCAATTATCTGCAGAGCCAACGAGGTGAGTTGCTGGCGACGCTGCATGCCTTACGGGAGCAGAGCAAAGAGGAGCAGCGCAACACAACGAATCGGGCGCGTGTCGGTAAGCCTCGACGTCAGGGGGTGGTGACGCCAGAGCAGTTTAGAGAAACTTTCGGTTTTCGCGGTGTACAGTTTGGCAACTATGTTGAGAATACCCGTCGCCAGTCTGATTTGAATCAGGCCTACGATGCTCTGCTCGACATGGCTGAAGTACTGAACGTCCCACCAAGCGCGCTCTCGTTGAATGGACGTCTCGGTTTGGCATTCGGTGCGCGTGGTAAGGGAGGGCGTAATGCCGCCAGCGCGCACTACGAGCCGGGGCAGGTCGCGATCAATCTGACTAAAGCGCAAGGCGCAGGTTCGCTGGCTCACGAATGGTTTCATGCCTTGGACAACTACTTTGGCGAGCAAACGGCCCAAGCGGAGCCGTCGGCGAGTCCGGCTGGGGTGTATGTCACTCAGCATAGGCGCGCTCACCATCGGCATGGTGAACGCGCCGGCACCGAGTCTCCCGTGCGCCAGGAGGTGTTCGATGCGTTTACGGGGATCATACGGGCTATCAACGATAGCGGTATGCAGGAGCGTGCGGCGCGGCTAGATCGAGTACGTAGCAAACCATACTGGTCAACCGAGATAGAAATGGCGGCGCGCGCCTTCGAGCGTTATGTGCAGCAACGGGCCCAGGCTAAGCAGATTGAGAATGATTTTCTGGTCAATATTCGTAAGGCCAGCGATCACGGAGCAGCGGAAACCTATACCTATCCAACACAGCAGGAACTGGATGGCGGGATTGGCGCGGCATTCGATACGTTGTTTAGTACGCTGAAAACGCGCGAGACGGAGCGAGGGATCGCGTTTTACTCTCATGAGCAACATCCGGTTCAGCGCCCGCCTTGGCCCGCCGATTTTCCCGATGTGGTGCTGCATGCCCGGCTGGGGGATGCAACGGCGCACCCTGACTATGCGGCGGCAAAAGGCGGGGATAAAGATGCCGCCTACAGGTTGGTTGCTGACGTGCTTAATAAGGCTGCCATCGACGATATCAGAGGCATCATCGGAAACCATAGCGTTGTGTTGACCGCCGTTCATGCCGAGGAGGCGAGCGGGCGCAATAAAATTCCACAAGCGATGGCCGAGGTCTTGGGAAAAGTTCTGCACCAAGAGGTCGATAGCGGTATCGTGCAGACGGTGCGGGTGGGGCGCAGCGGACTGGATGGCTTTGGCCGCCTGGCTAATCAGCCCGGCTTCGCCGGCGAGGTGCGGCGCGATGTGCCCTATTTCATCCTGGACGATACCCTGACGCAAGGGGGCACCTTGGCCGGGCTGCGGGGGTATATCGAGACGCAGGGGGGCCAGGTGATCGGCGCCTCGGCGTTGACGGGGAAAAGGTATTCAGCAAAAATGGCGCTATCGGCCGCGACGCTGGCGCGCCTGCGCACCCATTTAGGAGGGAGCAACCTTGAAAACTGGTGGAAGCAACAATTTGGCTACGGCTTCAGCGGACTCACCGAGTCCGAAGCCCACTACCTCCTTCGCGCCGGGGACGCTGACGCCATCCGAGATCGCCTCCTTGCAGCGCGACAAACGGGAAGCCCATCAATATTACCAGAGCCTGCTGGAGACGGCAGATCTCTCCCACCTGATGTAACCCACCGCGCCGCGCAAAACGCCTCCCCCCACGGAGGCGTTTCTGTTTTAGGCGAGGGGAACCGACTGACGGAGACGGGGCACAGCCCAGAAGTCGCCAGCGGGAATAACCCGATCCCACAGATTAATGCCATCGTGCGGGGCGTCCTGCGCAAGCTGAATGCGCCATCGCTGCATGTACGGGTGGTCCAGACCCAGAAAGAGGCCGAGCCCTTAGCCGGTGAACCGCTGGAGCAATATGGCAAGGTTCACGCCTTCTACCGCCCGCAGTCGCAGGAAATCGTACTGATTGCCGATAACCTCCCGACGCCGCGCATGGTGCGGGAAAAGCTGCGCCATGAAGTGATCCACCACGCCTTAGAGCAGGTGATCACGCCCGAGGAGTACCAACGCATCATTGACCGGGTGATGGAGACCCGCGCCAGCCGAGATGCGTTTATCCAACAGATTTGGCGCCGAATCGATGCCGCCTATGGACAGGAGCCGGTCGCGGTACAGGCCGGGGAGTTTCTGGCTCACATGGCAGAAAAACAGATGCCGGGCCGCTTTAGCGCGTTATGGGATCGGGTAGTCTCGCTGATCAAAACGCTCTTCAACCGCATCGGGTTGTTGCCCACGGTCGATGCCGAGAATCGCATTTATCTACGGGATACCCTGCGCACCCTGGGGCAGCGGCTACGCCAGGGGTATCGACCAACCGGCTCCGCCACATCAGCCGATGTCCCCAACGCGAAGGCGTCTACACCGCAAGCTCCCCTCAAACCGCTGGCTGAGGAGGCCGAGAAGCCGGGTACGCCTCTCTCCTCTGAGCAAAAAACACGCTCCGCTGACGATGTGCGCAATAGTCAGGCCCGTTACTCGCGAGAGGGCACCGCCCTTGAGCAGACGATACGGCGCAAAATGGGGTTAGAGCCGGAGCGCGGCTGGGGCGATAAGGCGCACGATGTCTATCGCGATTGGACAGCGCAGAGCCCGTCGGCGCGTAAGGGATGGCTGCGTGAGCTGGGGCGGCGGCTGAATACCGCCACCTTCGACGGTCTGGCGCCGATCAAATATGCCGAGGAGAGCCAAGGCAAAGCGGAGGCGGCCAGTTCGGCCTATATTGCCGCCCGCCTGGCCGCCGGCGCCAATACGGTGATGGCAGCGACGCTGGAGCATGGCCTGCCGGTCTACAACCCGCAGAGCGGCGTCATTGAACGCAAGGCGGGCAGCGGCAAATCGGATGCGCTGCTGGGGATCTTGGATGCGCTGGGGAAACACCGCGAGGACTTCTTTATTTGGATCGCCGGGCATCGCTCCGAACGCCTGATGCAAGAGGGGCGAGAGAAGCTGTTCAGCGCCGATGAAATTCGCCATATGAAGGCGCGGGATCGCGGCAAGGAGACGCTCTTTGCCCGGCAGAAGGTGAAGTATGACGCGCTGGTTAAATCCCTGCTGGACTTACAGCAGGCCACCGGGCTCATCTCTCCAGAGCGCCGTGCCACGTGGGAGGATGCGTGGTATTTACCCTATTTCCGCCAGACGGAGGATGGGCGTGTCGTGGGCCCTTGGTCTACCCGCGGGATAGCCAACCAGCGCAGCACGGTGCGGCGCCTGAAAGGGAGCGAACAGGCGATTAACGATCCGGTCGAGAATCTGGTGAACTACGCCGCGCGCGCCATCGATGCAGCGATGAAGAATGAGGCGATGCGCCGGATGGTGGTCAATCTGGCGGATAGCGGGGTGATTGAGACGATCGAGAAGCCCAATCGCATCGATTACCAGCGTCTGGGCAAACGCCAAGGCGTTGCCAAAGTCTATCTAGAGGGGGAGGAGCAGCTGGTCGAGGTGAGCGATCCGGCATTATTCCGGGCCATCACCATGATGGATGTGGAGCGCAGTAATGCCCTGTTTATGCGGGCCGCGCGTCAGGCCAAACGCATTCTGACCATCGGCACCACCAGTATGCCGGATTTTATCATCCGTAACTTTATGCGCGACTCGCTGCATTCCTGGGCCATCAATCAGGATGGGGTACGCGCCGTCACCAGCGCCTGGGCCGGGCTGAAAAAAGCCTATCGCCAGGATGATACGCTGATCGAGATGATGTTCGCCGGCGCCACCTTTGGCGGCGGCTATGCCAATGCCTATGATCCGGCCAGTACCGCGCAGAGCATGCGGGCTATCCTGCGCCGCAAGGGCTACAGCGACAGCCAGGTGCGCCGGTTTGAATCCAGCATTCTCCGCGATGGACAGGACGCACTGCGCCGGTTAGGCAGTGTCTGGTCGCGATATCGCCACCTGAGCGAGGCGGCAGAGAATGCCAACCGCGTCGCGACGTATCAGGCGGCGTTAAAGGCGGGTAAGGGCAGCGCGCAGGCGGCCTTTGAGGCGCGCGACCTGATGGACTTCAGTATGCAGGGGGCGGCAAAGAGCATGATCGCGCTGACGGACATGCTGCCCTTCTTCAACGCCCGTATGCAGGGGGTAACCGGTGCCAGGGTGAAACTGGCAAAACGGCGCAGATGGGCTACGATTATAGAGCAAGGCACTCAATGCCTGCATAATGCCAACTTTTAGCGCACGGCTCTCCAAAAGAGCCATTCCCCTAGACCTGACACAGGAATCGTGTTAGGTCTTTTTTTATTTCAATATAATCATTGTGTTACAAGCTAACCTTGGTTGTGCGTGTAATGACTCTTTTACCGTTAATTCCCCCAATATACTGACTAAACCTCTGATAATACACAGTCTCAATAAAAGCAAATCAGCAACGTCACTATTTTGTTTGATATCTTGTTATCGCGCGCCTATACCCAGCCTATATGTGGCCTGAGAGGTTCCAGATATAAAGCGTGATACGCTATCCTTCCCCCAATAATGGGCGCTTCGCGAATATCACATCCCCCCAGTGCGCCACCGACTCTCCGCGGCTTTGCTTCACCCTGTTCAGACTGCGCGTCACGCAGCGCCAGCTTCTCCGCCGCATCGGCGTCCATGGTATAGGGCGACGCTGTGGCGGCGGTAACCGCGATGAGGCTCGGACGCGTCATATCGGGTCTGATCGCGCGGGCGCAGGGGGGCGGGCGTGCGGCGGTATAGCTTCCCAGCCAGCGCGGATGGTCGGGGAAAACAGGTTTGGCGGTGCGGATCGTCGCCGCGAGCTGATCGTCAATAGGCTGCGGTTTCAGGCGGCGCTGCCCTGAGTCCAAACCCGCGGCGTAGGTGAGGTGGGGGTCAGCTGTTCCCGCGCTCCCCGGGGAGGGGCCTGGGCGCGCGCTATCCCGCTGACGATGGCTCGTCTACTCGCACTATCTCGGTGATCTGCACGGTGCGCGCCGGCGTTAGCGTCGCTCAGCTCAGCTTGGCTCAGCTCAGCCGTCGCCGAGCGGCACGGTTATTCAGCGCCCGCGGCGTGCGTATCTCCCCTTTTTATACATCGTGAGGCTCACCCGACGGGGCCCGGTTAGCGCTCGCAGCCCGGCTTCATTTTCGTCAGATCGGCGCGGTATTTCACTGCGGTTGATGTTGCATGGTGTGTGATACGACACGGCGTCAGGAAAGGAGGCCATTGGGGGAGCGACGTCGCATCTCGTGGGAACGCGCGACTCCCCCCGCCGAAGCAGGGGATGAGGCCAAGGGTAATGTGGAAAAACAGGTATGAAAAAACAGATCGCTGGACTGGTATTGGGCGCGGTGGGGATCCTGACTGCGCAGGTGGCGCAGGCCGGGAGCAGTACGCTGTCGCTGGGCTATGCGCAGAGTAAGGTACAAAATTTTAAAAACATGCCCGGCGTGAATCTGCAGTATCGCTATGAGTGGGACTCCGCGCTGAGCGTGATGGCATCGCTGAGCGTGTTGCAAAATGATGTGGATTCGACGACCCACTGGTGGGGCGTCACCTCGCAGGATCACGTGAAGGCGCGCTATAATTCTCTGCTGATAGGGCCGGCCTGGCGGCTGAATGAGGCCGTCAGCCTGTATGCGGCGGCCGGAATGTCTCACAGCCAGATGGCGCGGGACTACGTCAGCAGCGCGGGGCAGGCGCCGATTCACTATGCCGATACGGTCAATGCCTTGGCCTATGGCGGCGGCGTACTGGTCAACCTGAGCGCGCACGTTACGGCGAACCTTGGCTATGAGGGGTCGCAAACTCGCGTGCAGGGGCAGCGTCGTCACGTGAATGGGGTTAACGTCGGTCTCGGCTACCGTTTTTAGGTCGGGCCGCAGGGCGTTCGCCGGGCGGCCGGTGTCTCACCGGCGATGTCCGCGCCGGGCGCCGTTTGAGATGCTAAGGAGAATAGAGTGAGACGCGTTTGTCGATGGTTTTCCCGCGCGCTGTTGCTGGCTTTGCCGGCGATGGCGGCCTATGCCGCGCCCCCGGAGGCGCTGCGATCGCCGCGCCCCGGCGTGCTGTGCGATCGCTACCTCTGCGCGGACAGTCAGGGAATTTCCCGAGCGCTTACGACGCAATACCTGGGGCGAGCGGCGACGCAGAGGCTCTTCGCGCAGGGCGATTTTGACCTGACCCAGTTTACCTTTGCCAACGGGATCTTCTGCGATACCCACGAGCGCCTGTGCCGAGCGGATCGTTACTACGGTCCTGACGGTAAGCACAGTGGCGCCGTGTCGGCAAAATATACGGCGCTGCTGTTTCCCCGCTGAGGTTACGCGGGGGGCTCGACAGCCGGTTATCCACCGCGGATGACGGCGTCGGGGACCTCATAGCGCTCATGACCCGCGCGGATCAGGAACAGATCGCCCTCTTGATGCCAAGTAAAAGTCATATCGCCGTCGGCCTGGCTCAGATCGGCCGTTAACGGTTTACCGTGGGTGAAAAACAGGACCCGTTGCCGATGATCTGGCAGGAGGATAGTGACGGTGGCCTCACCCGGTGCGGGTGTCGCTAAAAGGGCACTGTCCCATCGGCTGACTGCGCTGCTGTGCGCAGGGTAGTTTGCCGCTGGCCGCGGTCGCCTTTGCTGCTTGCGCTGTCGCGGCACCCGCGATCGCGATCTTCAGGGTAAAGGGGGTGCGCTGTGTTGGATTGCTTGGCAGCGCCCATCGGGTAGACCCGTACAGTGTATTGTCCTTTCGTCGGTAGAATGCCTTGGTAGCTATCGCCATCCATCGCGCCGTTAAAGAGCGCCTCACCTGTGCTACCGGGCGCCATCAGGTTGAAGTAGGTCGACGAAGCGCCGTTAAGCGTGATGCTAATATGCTGTCCGTTCGCGGCAATTAGCGTGTAATCCAGGACATTTTCGCCTTTAATGCGGCTTTTTATCGTCGCGTTGGATCCGCCTTTGGGAAATTGTACCGCATGATGGGTGATGCCACTGACATCCGCTGCGGATAGGGCATACGTCGGCGCGAAGGCGCTGCAACCCAACAGACAACGTGCAAAAAGCGCGTGATGTTTGATGATCGGCCTCGGGATAGCGTGGAGGAGCGGCATAGCTAATGATAGTGTGGCGTCGATAAAAGTGATCTTACGCAAATTTTATTTCCTCATATCGATGCCAGATTCGTATGGGGCAGCCGGGCGCGCTCGCGTCCGGCCGATGAGGCGCTAGATACGTTGGCAGCGTACGATGTGCGGCGCGCCGTTCTGGCTGTGACGCGGCTGCAGCAGCGAAGGTGTGGCTGGCTCCGCGCCGTGGTGGCACCCACCGCCGCAGCCGTGCGCGCCGTCGTGCGCCTTGCGCGGCGGACGGGCCTGCGCCGGATCGGTGAGCGCCGGCAGCGGGCAGCGATCCTGGCAGTAGGCGCTTTGGAGATCGCCCCCCTTGGTCAGACGGATCTCCAGCCCCATCGCCAGCAGACGCTGCGCCATGTGCTGGCCGACGTTGCGTACCACTAGACGCTGTACCTGATGCTGACGCAGCAGGGCCAGCAGCTGTTTTTTCCCGGCGCAGTGCTCGGCGGCGGCGGGATTATCATAGCGGGCGATTTCGCAGCCCCGTTGGTCAAAGATCGCCACCTGAGGCGCTCGGGCCAGGTGGCCCGCGATACGGTTACCGTGCATGGGAATAGCCGTTAGCATCGTTTTCTCCTTACAGCTCATCAATCATCAGTGCCTTGCCATTACTGAGACAGTCCAGCAGCTTAAAGCGCGCCCGCTTGAGAATATTGGCCAGCGTCTGGCGAGAGACGCCCATCTCTGCGGCGGCCTGCTGCTGCTGTAACCCCTCGCGATCGACCAGCCGCAGGGCTTCAAACTCATCGCGCGCCAGCGTGACCTGTTCCAACTGCTGCAGCGGCATACCGTTGGGTTTAAAACAGCGGTGCTGTGGATGACTGCAGATCCGGCGCGGGATTTTGGGTCTGGGCATAGGTTCTCCTAAATGGCATATGCAATATATACACCCTGTAATTGGCATATGCAATATTCATTTTGAGGCGGATGGACAGATGTCGCCCGCGGGCTCGGCGTTCAGCTGACAGATAAACGCGATCAGTGAGGCGGTTTCCAGCTTACGGCTGATATTGGCGCGGTGTACCTCCACCGTGCGCAGCGAGACGTGCATGCGGTCGGCGACGGCCTGATTTTTTAACCCCTGACACAGCAGATCGAAGGTCTGCCGCTCCCGCTGCGTCAGACGCGCCAGGCGTTGTCGAATCAGAGCTGCGCGCGAGCGCTGAAGGGAGACGCGCTGGGCGGCGCTGATGGCGTGCAGCAGGCTATCGCTCTCCACCGGCTTCTCCAGAAAATGGCAGGCGCCGTGGCGCAGGGCCTCGACCGCCTGGGGGACATCGCCGTGGCCGGTCAGGAAGATAACGCCGAGCACGCTCTCTCGTTCGCGCAGGGCCTGATGCACCTGCATGCCGGACAGTCCCGGCATGCGCAGATCCAGGATCGCGCAGCCGGGCAGGGTCAGATCGGCGCCCGTCAGGAACGCGTTGCCGTCGGCGTAGGCGGCGACCGCCATGCCGTATCCTTCGAGAATGAATCCCAGCGAATCGCGCACCGATGCGTCATCGTCGACGATATAGACCGTAGCGGGTGTGTTCATGGCGTCTCCTCCGCCGGATAGGGAAGGGTCAAGGTGACCCGACAGCCGCCCTGCGGGCGGTTCTCCAGCGTCAGGGTGCCGCCGAGCGTCTCGGTGACCTGCTGGCAAATGGAGAGCCCCAGGCCGAGGCCATCGGGCTTGGTGGTAAAAAAGGCCTGCTGGACGCGGTGACTCTCGCCGGGAAGACCTGGGCCGTTGTCGTCGATAGTGAGCCGGTAGGCCTGCGGAAGATAGCGCTGATCGAGCGTGATGCGGCGCGGCGGCGTCTGGGTGGATAGCGCCTCAATGGCATTTTTCAGCAGGTTAAGCAGCAGCTGCTGCAGTCCAACGGCGTCGTAGCGCCCGCGGATCGGCGTTCCGCTGAGCTGTCGCTCTAGCGTGATAGCGTGGCGGCGCCGCTCGCTGGTCAGCAGGGTCAGGGTATCGTCCATGACGTCATGGGGGGCTAGGATCTGGCTGGGCTCAGGCGTGCGGCGGATCAGGCTGCGCAGGCGCTTGACGATGGCGTCGGCCCGGCTGACCTGCTGGCGGATGTGTCCCAGCGCGGGGATCAGCGTATCGACGGGGGCCTGCCGCTCCGCCCGCAGCAGGCAGCCGTCGGCATAGTTTTTGATCGCCTCCAGCGGCTGGTTGAGCTCATGGGCCAAACTGGTGCCCAGCTCTCCGACGATGGCGACGCGCTGAGCGTGCTCTAACGCCAGGCGCTTACGGTTGAGATCCGCCTCGGCGTCCAGCAGGCGCCGCTGGGTACGCTGGAAGCGCCACTCTAGCCACAGGTGGTACAGGGTCAGCAGCAGCAGCACCCCCAGCGCGCCCCACAGCCAGGCCTGGTTCTCCTGTAGCCAGCGCAGAGCGCGCAGGGTAAGGCCGGGGGGATGGGTCTCCTCCAGGCGCCGGTAAAACTGTTCGACGCTGTAAGCGCTCTCCGGCGCACTCCAGCCCCGCGATCCGGCGGCCTGGGCCGCCGGGTGATGTTCCGGCAGGGCCAACAGCGCCCCGGCGACCTGTTTGGCCAGCGCGGGGCTGGCCTGCGCGGTGCGGGCAAATGACCAATTGGGGTACAGCAGGGTGCTGCTCTGGCAGCGAAAGTCGGGCGGGGCGATATTATCGATGACCCGAAAGGCGCCGGGGGCGATCAGTCCTTCGGCCACCATGGTTTCCAGCTGGCAGACCGGCACGATCACGGCGTCGGTTTCACCATCGCGCAGGCGGTAGATCAGCGCATCCAGCGGAAAGCCGGCAAAGCGAGTTTGGGCGAAGAAGTGGCGGTAGTCATAGCCTTCGCGCGCCAGGCGGTAGAGCAGTGTCTGGTAGCCGCCAAAGGCCTGGGGCGAGACGGCGCTGATATTTTTGCCGCGCAGATCGGCCAGGTGGCGCAGGCGGCTGTCGCTGCGCACGATCAGCGCAGATCCGATGACGTTGGTATTGCCGTGGCGCTGCGGGCTTTTCAGGGTCGCCAGCCAGGAGAGCGGGTAGTGCCGCCCCAGCGTGACCGCCTGTCCAGGATTGGTAATCACGAAATCCAGCCGCTGCTGACGCACGGCGCTGTCCAGCGCGCTGATGTCATAGGGCTGCAGGTGGAAGCGATAGGCGGGCAGTCGCTGACTGAGCCAGTCGGCCAGCGGCTGCCACTGACGCTCGGCCATCTGGGTTCCGCGGGTGGCCAGCACGCCAATGGTCACCGTCTGCGGCGGCGTGGGTGCCGCCCGGGCGGGGAGCAGCAAAAGCAGGGCCAGCCATGGGCTGCCGTAGCGCATCAGCGGGGTCATCGGGTATTCAGGCTCAGAAATTCAGTCGATGGTTAATTTTGATATAGGTCAGCAATCAAACGCTATTGTGGTTTTCCACAATAGGAAGGTCTTTTCCCTGCCGCCCATAATAAATCACGCCAATCAATAAGCGAGCGAAGATATGTGGAACTGTGACATTACGGGGCAGATGCGCTGCGCGGGGAGAGTGTGATGCAGGATGACAAACAACAACAGCGGCGGCGCCTGCTGTTAGGGATCGGCAGCGTCAGCGCCGGTCTGGCGCTGCTGCCGTGGGGGGAGGCGCTGGCGGCGCAGTCGCTGGCGGAGACGGCGTCGCGACAGGGGATGCGCGGTAAGCGTTGGGCGATGATTATCGACCTGCGTAAGTGCGTCGGCTGCCAGGCCTGCACGGTTGCCTGCTGCATGGAGAACCTGCCGCCCATCGGCCAGTTTCGCACCACGGTAAAGCAGTATGAGGTCAGCGGCGCCGCGGCAAACGGCGTCAGCCAGATGTTCATGCTGCCGCGCCTGTGTAATCACTGTGAAAATCCGCCCTGCGTCGCGGTCTGCCCGGTGCAGGCGACCTATCAGCGCGACGATGGCATCGTGATGGTGGATAACCGGCGCTGCGTCGGCTGCGCCTACTGTATTCAGGCCTGCCCGTACGATGCCCGTTTTATCAATCAGCAGACGCTGACCGCCGATAAATGCACCTTCTGCGCCCACCGTCTGGAGGCGGGGTTGTTGCCCGCCTGCGTCGAGTCCTGCGTCGGCGGGGCGCGCATCATCGGCGATATGCACGATCCCGACAGCACCCTGAGCCGCCTGCTGGCGCAGCATCGGGCGTCGGTTTATGTACTGAAGCCGGAGCAGCATACGGCGCCGCGGGTGTTCTACCTGGGGCTCGACGCCGCGTTTGTCAGCCAGGTCAGCGGGCAGGCGGCGCTGTACGGTGATGAGGAGATAGGCGAATGATCAGCGAGATCCTGGTAGCGCCGCAGCCGGTTGCCTGGCTGCCGTGGGCGGTGCAGTACTTTTTTTATATCGGCAGTGCCTATGGCGCGGCGCTGTTGCTGTGGCTGGCGCTGCGGCGTCGCGATAGTTACAGTGTCACATTTATTCGCGCGATGGCGCTGGTGCTGCTGATCTCCTGCGTGGTCGGGCCGCTGGCGCTGACGGCCGATCTGCATCAGCCCGGTCGTGCCTGGCACTTTTTTGCCTATCTAACGCCCGGCTCATGGATGTCGCGCGGCGCGCTGCTGCTGCCGCTGTTCTCCCTGCTGGGCGTCGTCACCGGGTGGCTCTGCCTGCGTCCCGCGCTGCAGGAGGCGGCGCGGACGCGCTGGAGCCCCCTGCTGATCCTGTTAGCCGCGGGGCGCTGGTCTGCGGCGCCGGCGCTGGTGCGCCTCTGCGCCCTGTTGACCTTGCTGTCCGGCGCCAGCATCGCCCTGTATACCGGCAGCGAGGTCGGGATAGTGGCGGCGCGTCCGCTGTGGCACCAGTGGGTGCTGCCGTGGCTGTGGCTGTGCAGCGCGCCGTTGGCCAGCGTGGGGCTGTGGGCGCTGGTGCGCGGCCTGCTGGATCAGCCGGTCACGGCGACCGATCGGCGTCTGCTGCGCGCGGTGATCTGCAGCGCCGCGCTGGCGAGCCTGCTGTTGCTGGCCTGCTGGCTATTCTGGCCCACGGGGCGGGTCGGGGCGGAGGGGCTTTCGTTTATGCGTGCACAGGCGTGGCCCGCCGCGCTGTTGCTGCTGCTGACGCTCGCGGCGTCGCGGTGGCTGGCGCAGCGGCGCTGGCCGGTCGCCCTGTTGGCCATCGGCGCGGCGGCCTCGCTGCGCTGGCTGACCCTGATCGACGTACAGCGGGTCCCCCGCTATGACGCGGGGATTTACCCTTACACGCTGGCGATCGGCAGCGAGGGGTGGCTGGGGATCCTGGCCATAGCGGGACTGTGGGTTTGCCTGGCGGCGATCCTGACTGAACTGATTGAGGCGCGCGCTGACGCGGTGGAGCAACAAAATGGATAAACGCAGACGTCATTTACTGAAGCTGGGGCTGGCCGCGGGCGGCGGCGCCGTGTTCGCCGCCGGCTATGCCACGACGGTGCGCCGTGCGGCGCGCGAGGTGACGCAGGGCAGCGCCGGTGAGCCGACGCGTAGCGCCCAGTTTGGCAACGCGCTGCAGCCGGAGCTGCGTATCGACGGCGGAGGGCGGCTGGCGGTCAACCCGCAGCAGCGCCTGGCCAATGGGATGTGCTTTGGCTGCTGGACCCTGTGTGGGGTGCGCCTGCGTATCGATAATAACAGCGAACGGATCCTGCGCATCGGCGGGAATCCCTACCATCCGCTCTCTCAGCAGCAGCAGATCCCCTACGCCACGCCGCTGGCGCAGGCCTGGCGCTCTCTGGCGGGCGAGGCGGGGCTGATGGGGCGTTCGACCGCCTGCGCCCGCGGCAATGGGATGCTGGAGATCCGTGAAAGCCCGTACCGTATCACCCAGCCGATGAAGCGGGTGGGGAAACGCGGCGAGGGGCGCTGGCAAACCATCAGCTATGAGCAGCTGCTGCAGGAGATCTGCGACGGCGGCGATCTGTTCGGCGAGGGGCCGGTGGAGGGGCTGCGTTCGCTGCGAGACCTGACCACGCCGCTGGATGCGGCGCACCCGGAGTTTGGGCCGCGGGCCAACCAGCTGCTGGTGACCAACGCCAGCGATGAAGGGCGCGATCACATCATTAAACGCTTTGCCTTGAACAGCTTCGGCACCCGCAACTTTGGCCATCACGGTTCGTACTGCGGCTATTCGTTTCGCGCCGGCTCCGGCGCATTGATGCACGATTTGGATAAGAACGCGCACATGAAGCCGGATCTGGAGGCGGTGGAGTTTGTGCTGTATATCGGCACCTCACCGGCGCAGTCGGGAAACCCCTTTAAGCGCCAGGCGCGCCAGCTGGCCGCCGCGCGAACCCAGACGGGATTTAGCTACGTGGTGGTAGCGCCGTCGCAGCCGGTGAGCACCAGCCTGGCGGCCGGGGATAATAACCGCTGGCTGCCGATCCGCCCCGGCACCGATGCGGCGCTGGCGCTGGCGATGATCCGCTGGATCCTGGCGCAGCAGCGTTACAACGCCGCTTACCTCAGCCAGCCGGGCGAGGCGGCCATGATGCAGGCCGGCCAGGCCCACTGGTGTAATGCGACGCATCTAGTGATTTGTCAGCCCGGGCACCCGCGCGAGGGGCAGTTTTTGCGCCGTTCGGATCTGCCGGGGGGCGTTTCGGAGACGCAGGACCCTCCGGCGCTGGTGCTGGCTGCGGCGGACGGCGCGCTGGTCAGCGCTGAGATCGCGGCGCCGGCCCAGCTGTGGGTGGATACCGAGCTTAGCGGCGCTCAGGGTCCTCTGCGGGTAAAAAGCGCGTTGAGCTGCCTGCGCGACGAGGCGCAAAAGCTGACGCTGGCGCAGTACAGCGACATCTGTGGGGTGCCCGAGGCGGATATCGTTGCGCTGGCGCGGGAGTTTACCGCCCACGGGACGCGCGCGGCGGTGGATACCCACGGCGGAACCATGCATGCCAACGGCTTCTATACCGCCTATGCCATCCTGATGCTGAATGTGCTGATCGGGAATATTAATCTGAAGGGGGGGATGATGGCCAAGCCGCCGGCCTATCCCGCCTTTGGTCGCGGGCCGTGCTATGACTTCGAGCGCTTTCCGGGCAAGGTCAAGCCCGGCGGTCTGATGCTGTCGCGCAGCAAGGCGCACTATGAGCAGAGCAGCGAGTACCGTGAGAAGGTCGCCGCGGGCGTCTCGCCCTATCCCTCGCGGGCGCCGTGGTATCCGCTGTCGGCGCCCCTGCTGACCGAGCAGCTGTGCGCCGCGCTGGACGGCTATCCCTACCGCCTGAAGGCGTGGATCAGCCACATCGCAAACCCGCTGTACGGGGTGCCGGGGCTGCGCGCCCTGCTGGAGGATCGCCTACGCTCCCCGGCGCAGCTGCCGCTGATCGTGGCGGTCGATGCCTTTATCAACGAGACCTCGGCGCTGGCCGACTATCTGGTGCCGGATACGGTCACCTATGAGAGCTGGGGGATCGCCGGGATCTGGCAAGGGGTGCCGACGCGGGCGGCGACGGTGCGCTGGCCGGCGGTGACGCCGCTGAGCGCGCGGACGGCGGACGGTCGTCCGATCAGCCTGGAGAATTTCCTGATCGACCTGGCCAAGCGGCTGGCGCTGCCCGGCTTTGGCGCCCGGGCGCAGCAGAATGCGCAGGGGGAGTGGCTGGCGATCGACAGCGGAGAGCAGTACTACCTGCGCGCCACGGCCAACCTGGCGCAGCTGGATACGCCGGTGGCGCCGGCGACGGCGCAGGACGTGGCGCTGAGCGGGGTCGATCGCCTGCTGCCGCTGCTGCAGGCGACGCTGCCGGCGGCTGAGGTGGGGCCGGTGGCCAGCGTACTGGCGCGCGGCGGTCGTTTTGAGGACGCGGCGTTGCGCTATCAGGGAGAGATGATGGCCCACCGCTACCGTCGCCCGTTTGCCGTGTGGAATGCGCAGGTGGCGGCGGCGCGCAACAGCATGACCGGCGAGCGCTACTGCGGCTGTCCAACCTGGATGGCGCCGCGTCTGGCGGACGGTACGCCGCTGCGCGAGCGCTGGCCGCAGGAGGCGTGGCCCTTTGAGCTGACCAGCTACAAGTCCAATATTCACAGCGCCGTGTCTGCGCTGTCGCCGCGCCTGTGCGCCGTGAAGCGCGATAATCCGATCTACCTGCACCCAACGGACGCCGAGCGGCTGGGGATCGGCAACGGCGATGCCGTCGAGGTGACGACGCCGGGCGGCGCCCTGCGGGCGCAGGCGATGATCTTGGACAGCGTGATGCCCGGGGTGATCGCCGTTGAGCACGGCTATGGCCACTGGGAGCTGGGCGCCCGGTCGCATATCATCGACGGACGGGCGCAGCCCGCGCCGCCGGTGACGCTGGCGGGCGTCAGCCTGAACCAGCTGGGGCTGGTTGACCCGACCCGTCAGAGCCCGGGGCTGCTGCTGGACTGGGTGGTCGGCTCGGCCGCCCGCCAGGGGCTGCCCGCCCGCATTCGGCGGCTGGCGAGCTAAGGCGGCCGGGGCGCCTCAGCGCAGGGGAATGGCGGTTCCCCAGCGCTGCCAATCATCGGGGGGATTCTCGTGCAGTAAAAAGTGGGTTCCCGTCGGCGCCGCCGGCGCTAGCGGCGTTGAGGGCGGCGTAGCGAAGGCGATGCCGCCGCGGATAAACTGCTGGAACGTGCCGGTCTTGACCACGCCGCCGGTCAGGCCGAACGCCAGATTATAGCCAGAGGCCTGCCAGAAGACGCTATTGGTGCGCACCAGACGTTGATAGGCGCGGCCAATGCGCAGCGCCACCTGCACCCGATCGCCCAGGCTGCCCAGGGTTAGGCCGGTGACGGTTCCCACCTCCATACCGCGGTACAGCACCGGCGTGCCGATCTGCAGCGAGCCGGCGTCCTGGGTATCGACCGCGATACTGATCCCGTCCAGATAGCGCGCATCGCTCAGCGTCGCATCCTGCAGCTCAAAACGTCGGGTCGCGTTGCCGCTGCCCGGCTCCAGGTTGATGAACGGCTGCAGCAGCGCCTCCAGGTTATTCACGCCGGCGGCGGAAATATGCGGCGTCACCAGCGAAAAGCGAGTTCCCGCTCGGGCAAAGGCATCGACATACTCCGGGTAGAGCACCGCCTGCGCCAATACCTGCCGGCGATCGGCGCTGAGGCTGAGCGAGGCCAGCTGACCGATGTCGATCCCCAGGTAGCGGATCGGCATGCCCGGCGAGAGGCGGGTGCCGTCATAGGTTGAGAGAACGATCTGGCCGCCGACGGCGCGGGCGGCGGTTTCATTCGGGTAGAGGGGGCGTCGGTCGCCCGCGGGGGGCGTTACGCCGCTGAGGTTATCGAGGCTGATGGCGCCTTTCAGGGCGCGTTCAAGGGGGGCGGCCTCCACCGTCAGACCGCCGCCGTTGAGCTGCACCCGTGCGCCGCCCTCGGCCCAGAATACGCTCTGTCCCCCCACCAGATGGCGATAGGCGGGCTGGATATACAGGGCGATATCGAAGCCGTCGCGCCGCGGGGCGATGGCGGCGATTTCGCCGATGCGAAATTTACGGTACAGCACCGGCGAGCCGGGCTGGATATCCGGCAGGGCGGCGGCGCGCAGGGTCAGGGTCGTCGGAGGCTGTTCGCCGCGGATATCATCGCGGGCGGCGGCGGCGTCGCGGAACAGCGGATAGTGGCTCAGGGCCTTGCCGCGCTGGCCGGGCAGGATCGCAATCCCTCCCTCTAGCCACTCCTGCGGGGCGGCGCCGGTCACCGCCAGGCCATTGACGCCCAGCTGTAGGCCGAGGCGGCTGTTGACCACAAAGCGGCTGTCGGCGTGGATAGCGTGCCGGTACGGCGGCGCGATGACGACCTCAAACTGTACGTCGTCGTCGCGCAGTTCGCGCCCGGTGACCTGCCCAACGCGGATCCCCTTGAGGCGCAGCGGCTGGCCGACGTCGATACCGTAGCCCTGGGGGGCGCTCAGGGTCAGGCGCAGCGCCCCCGGCTCCTGCAGCAGCGCCTCGGCGGCGGGGAGTACGGTAAAGTGGCGCAGCGGCTCGCCGTCGCCGGGGTGAAGTTCGAGGACGCTGCCGTTGAACAGCTGGCTTAGGTTAAGCCGGCTGAGCGTGAGGCCGGGCGCGCTGAGGCTGATGCGGCTCTGGCTGCGCAGCAGGTCGCTGACGCTGGGATCGACGGCCAGGGTGCCGCTGACCCGCCCCTCGTCGTTGAGCTCCAGCGCGGTGAGCAGGCCGACCTGCACGCCCTGATACAGCAGCGGCGTGCGGTTGGCCTGCAGTCCCTCGCCGCCGGGCAGCGCCAGCGTGACGCTGACGCCGCGCTGGCTGCTGGCCAGGCTAGGGTAGAGGGTGAAGCTGGCGCCGGGGCGTACCGGGGCGGACGCCGGCGGGGAGTCGAATGCGATGGCGCCGTTGACCAGCGCGGCGAGGCCCTCTACCTGCAGCGAGATGCCGGACAGGCTGACGTCGCCGCGGATCCCCGAGACATTCCAAAAGCGGCTTTCCGCCTTGACCAGCGGGGCAAAGCGCCGCTCGATCAGCACATCGATACGCACCCCCTGTTGCCCGTCGTCGATGGCATAGTTATAGACGCTGCCGACCGGTATCTTGCGGTAATAGACCGGTGAGCCGTTGCTGAGCGCCCCTAAGTCCGGCGCGCGGAGGTGCAGCAGCAGCTCATCGGTCCCCGGATGGAGGCTGGGCTGCTCCTCGCGGGCGATAAAGCGCTGGCGCGGCGCGCCGTCGCCCGGCTGCATGGCGATGTAGTTGCCGCCGACCAGCGCGTCCAGCCCGGAGACCCCCGCCAGAGAGGCCTTGGGCGTGACCAGCCAGAACTGTGTTCCCTGGCGCAGGGCGCTGCTCATGCTGCGCTGGATGTTCACGGAGACCTCGATGCTCTTCAAATCCGGGGTGACGCTGACCTTGCTAACCGTGCCCACCTCGACCCCTTGAAAGCGCACCGGCGTGCGTCCGGCCACCAGGCCAGGCGCGGATTGAAAGGTGATCACCACCGTTTCACCGCGCCCCTGCAGGGTGGTATAGCCCATCCAGCCGGCGGTCAGCAGCGCGACCAGCGGCAGCAGCCAGAAGGGCGACAGGCGACGTTTATGCCTGACGATCGCGTTATTGGGCGTATTTTGTGTCGTTGGCGTCGGTTGTGGCATGTGCATCCCATATCAGTCGACTGTCCAGCCATTCCACGGCCAGCAGCGTCAGAAATACCGCGGCGCCGAAATAAAAGGCCGCCGCGCCCATGGTAAACGAGAACAGCTGGTCGCGATCGATTAGCGACATCATCAGCGCAATGACAAACAGGTCCAGCATCGACCAGCGACCGATCCAGGTGACCAGCCGCAGCATGCGCATGCGCCGCACCAGGTCGCCCCCGCGGCGCAGGTGTATGCCCAGCAGCAGGAACAGCATGACCGCCACCTTGATAAAGGGCACCAGGATGCTGGCGATAAAGACGATCGCGGCGATCGGCAGATTCCCCCCGTTGGCCAAGGCGAGCGTTCCCGAGAGCAGGGTGTCCTCGATGCGCACGCCGTTGACGTACAGGATCGAGATGGGCTGCAGGTTGGCCGGCAGCAGGATGATCACGGCGGCGATCAGGGTGGCCCAGGTTTTTTGCAGGCTGTAGGGCTGACGGCGGTGCAGCGGTAGGCGGCAGCGTCGGCAGTGTCCGTGGGCGTCCGGCGGGGCCGTATGGCGACAGGCGTGGCATAGCAGCAGCGCGCTGTCCGGCGCCGTTTGGGGCGGCTGCGGGTACAGGCGGCGCCACAGCTGTTCGAGGTTCAGATGGATCAGCAGCAGCAGGGTCAGCAGGGTGGCGACGATATAGGCCAGCAGCGCGGGACCGGGATCGACGGCGGCATATTCGCGGACCTTAATGGCGGCGACGGCCAGCGCGATCAGGTAGATATCCAGCATGATCCACGGGCGCAGCAGGGTGAGCAGCAGCAGCAGCGGGCGCAGGTTCAGGCGCAGTCGCTGGCCGAGGTACAGCGCCAGCAGCAGCGAGGGCAGCAGCAGCGGCGCTACGATGGCGCAGAAGGCGACCATGCCAGCGGTGAGGATCTCGCCCTGCATGGCCATCTGTCCGATGCCCTGCCAGACGCTGGCCTGCACCGTGACGCCCAGCAGATGGATCTGTAGCAGCGGCTGAAACAGGGCCAGCGGCAAGAGTACCAGCAGGGTGAGCGATAGCGCCGCGAGGCGGGGCAGCGGCCAGTCTCGGCCATCATACAGGCGGGCGTCGCAGCGCGGACAAAAGGCGGACTGGCGTGCGTCGATGGTCGGGAGACGGCACAGCGCATCGCACTCCGGGCAGCGCAGACGATGCGTCGGGACGCCGACTCGGCGAGTCATGCCATTAATACCGGAAATGGGTGGCGTTGCCGGATTAGCGGATAGCGCATCTATCGTCCCATGGTTGGCGGAGAAGCTGTGTACAACAGTGGTGCAAATATACATGGCGTCAGCGGATAAGACGACGCTATTCGGCTTTTTGCTTGTGTGTTGTCGCATTTAATGCTTATTTTATGAGAGGCGCGCCCGCGCAGGCTAATGGGATCCTATCGTCATTGAGAGAATCATGAGTAAAGAGACGTTTTATACCGATATGGCTCGCGATCTGAGCGCGCTGTGTAGCGGTGAATTCAACGCGATTGCCACGCTGTCCAACGTGAGCGCCCTGCTGTATGAGCGCTTGCCCGCGGTGAACTGGGCCGGTTTTTATTTTCTGGATGGGCAAACGCTGGTGCTGGGGCCGTTTCAGGGCAAACTGGCCTGCGTACGCATTCCCGTGGGGAGAGGGGTCTGCGGTACGGCCTGCGCTACGGGGCAGGTGCAGCGCGTGGGGGATGTGCACCGTTTCGATGGTCATATCGCCTGTGACGCGGAGAGCAATGCGGAAATCGTGCTGCCGCTGGTGGTCAACGGGCGGACGATCGGGGTGCTGGATATCGATAGCACACAGTTTGAGCGCTTCGACGAAGAAGATGAAAAAGGCCTGAAAAGCGTGGTGGGCGCGCTCTGCCAGCATCTGGAGCGCTGCGACTGGGCAAAATTTGTGACTTTTGCTTAAGGTTGTGGTGCTGATGGCATGGCATTTGGCGGTAGCCTCATTATAATGTCGCCTGTTCATGCCATCGCTGGTTGGCAAACCCGTTGTAATCAGGAAATTTCATGGAAAATCAACCAAAGTTGAACAGTAGTAAAGAAGTCATCGCCTTTTTGGCTCAACGTTTCCCTCAGTGCTTCAGCACCGAGGGTGAAGCCCGCCCGTTAAAGATCGGCATCTTTCAGGATCTGGTTGCGCGGATGCAGGGGGAAGAAAACGGCCTGAGCAAGACTCAGCTACGTTCAGCACTCCGCCTTTACACATCCAGCTGGCGCTACCTGCACGGGGTAAAACTGGGTGCAGAGCGTGTCGATCTGGATGGCAACGCCTGCGGCGTGCTGGACGAGCAGCACGTAGAGCATGCCCGTCAGCAGCTGGAAGAGGCCAAGGCCCGGGTCCAGGCACAGCGTGACGCCCGCAAGCGCGAAGCCGCCGAAAACGGCGAAAAGCGCGAGCCGCGCCGTCCGCGTCCGGCGGGTAAAAAGCCCACCGTGCGCCGTGACGCTGAGCAGGGCAGTAAAGAAGTGCGTAAACCGCGTGCCGCCAAGGCTACGCAGGAGCGCAAACCGCGCGCCAAGAGCGAGACCACGGAACAGCGCAGCACCCCGGTGACCTCGCTGGAGCAGCTGCACCTGGGGCAAACCGTGAAGGTCAGCGCCGGTAAGCATGCCATGGAGGCATCCGTACTCGAGATCACCAAAGACGGTGTACGTGTCCAGCTGTCTAACGGTCTGGCAATGATTGTACGCACAGAACACTTGCAGTTCTGATACGGAGGCCAACCCAGGCATGAACAATTTTTTCCGGGTATCGGCAATCGCCCTGTCGCTGTTTGCAGGTACCGTTTTTGCAGCGGATGACGCCGTCAGCGGCGCCGTCCAGCTGCCCCAGTTGCATCAGGAACCTCAGCATGCAACGGTCAGTGAACGTGTGACCGCACGTTTCACCCGCTCCCATTACCGCCAGTTTGACCTCAACGCAGACTTCTCGAAGAAAATCTTCAACCGCTACCTGAACATGCTGGACTATAACCACAACGTGTTTCTGGCATCGGATATCGCCCGCTTCCGCGATCGCGAAGGCAAGCTGGGCGATGAGCTGCGCAGCGGTCAGCTGGATACGGCCTATGCGCTGTTTAACCTGTCTCAGCAGCGCCGCCTGGAGCGTTATGAGTACGCCCTGACGCTGCTGAAAAAGCCGATGAGCTTTGACGGCAGCGACACCATCGACGTCGATCGCAGCAAGGCGCCGTGGCCGACCAGCGTCGCCGAGCTGGACAAGCTCTGGTACGCCAAGGTGAAGTATGACGCACTGAACCTGAAGCTGGCCGGTAAGGACTGGCCGGAGATCCAGAAGATCCTGACCAAACGCTATCAGTTCGCCATTAAGCGCCTGACCCAGGGCAACAGCGAGGATGTCTTCCAGCTGTTTATGAATGCGTTTGCCCGAGAGATCGATCCCCATACCAGCTACCTGTCGCCGCGCAATACCGAGCAGTTCAATACGGACATGAGTCTGTCGCTGGAGGGCATCGGCGCGGTGCTGCAGCAGACAGAGGATGACTACACCCAGATTAACTCTCTGGTGGCCGGCGGTCCGGCGGCCAAGAGCAAGGTGCTGAAGGTGGGCGATCGCATCGTGGCGGTCGGCCAGCCGGGTAAGGCGATGGTCGATGTGATCGGCTGGCGTCTGGACGACGTGGTCGCCCTGATCAAAGGGCCGAAGGGCAGCAAGGTGCGCCTGGAGATCCTGCCGGCGGGTAAAGGAACCAAAACCCGTATCGTCACCCTGACCCGCGAACGTATCCGCCTGGAAGATCGCGCCGTGAAGATGAGTGTCAAAACGGTGGATGGCCATAAAATCGGCGTGTTGGATATTCCCGGCTTCTACGTCGGCCTGACGGAGGACGTCAAGGTTCAGCTGCAGAAGCTGGAGAAACAGCACGTGAGCGCCATCGTCATCGATCTGCGCGGCAACGGGGGCGGTGCCCTGACAGAGGCCGTGTCCCTGTCGGGTCTGTTTATTCCCAGCGGGCCGGTGGTGCAGGTGCGCGATAACGTCGGCAAGGTGCGTGAGGATGACGATACCGACGGCGTTGTCTACTACAAAGGACCGCTGGTGGTGCTGGTCGATCGCTTTAGCGCCTCGGCATCCGAGATTTTCGCCGCCGCCATGCAGGACTACGATCGCGCCCTGATCGTGGGTGAACCCACCTTCGGCAAGGGAACGGTACAGCAGTACCGCTCAGTGAACCGCATTTACGATCAGATGCTGCGTCCAGAGTGGCCGGATCTGGGTTCGGTGCAGTACACCATCCAGAAGTTTTACCGCATCAACGGCGGCAGCACCCAGCGCAAAGGGGTGACGCCGGACATCGTGATGCCGACCGGTATCGATCCGGCGGACACCGGCGAGAGCTTTGAGGATAACGCGCTGCCGTGGGATAGCATCAACGCCGCCGCCTATAATAAGGCTGGCGATGTACAGCGCTTTGATCCGCAGCTGATCGTGCTACACGATGCGCGCATCGCCAAAGATCCCGAGTTCCAGTACATCGAACAGGATATTGCCCACTACAAGGCGCTCAAGGCGCGCCGTAACATTGTCTCTCTGAACTACGCTCAGCGTGAAAAGGAGAACAAGGACGACGACGCGATTCGCCTGCAGCGGATCAACGCCCGGCTGAAGCTGGAGGGCAAGAAGCCGATCGCCTCGCTGGATGATATTCCTAAGGATTATCAGGAGCCGGATCCCTACCTGAATGAGACGGTGAAAATCGCCGAAGATCTGGCCCTGCTGGAGCAGAAAAACGCACAGCAGGCTCAGGAGTAGGGGTAAGCAGAGCCGAACGGCTCACTGAAAAAAGCGCGACATCGGTCGCGCTTTTTTTTGTCTTGCGATCCTCGCCAAGAGGGGGAGTGACGCCGCGGCGTCTGGCGTCAGCTCCGCCCCCGCGATCCTCCCCGCGGCCCCCGTGGCACACTGCGATGGTCACAGTCACAGGAGCCGATGATGAAATACGCCGTTTTCGCCGCACTATTGCTGCCGTTGGCCGCCGGGGCCGACTGGCGATCGCCCGCGTTTCCCCAGTTCGTCGCCGTGGACGAGGGGCGCTTTAGCGCCAGTCAGCCGCTGGCCAAAGGCGAGGCGCCGCGATGGCGGCGCTTCCGGGATGGCCGCTACCAGGCCCTGGTCGATACCCGCTCGGGAACGCCGACGCTGACGCTGTCCGTACACGATGAGGCCGCGCAGCGGGCGGCGGCGGCGGCGCGGCGCTGTCCACGTTGGGATGGGCGTCCGCTGCGCGTACCGGTCGATCGGGCCTTTAGTGAAGGCAGCCTGGTGCGCGATTTTTACAGTGGAGAGGTCGCCCGCGTCACCCAGGGCACGGTGACCCTGCAGCCGGCGCTGGGCAGCAATGGCCTGCTGCTGCTCGAATCGGCTGAAACCGCGGGGCCGGCGCCGTTCGACTGGCACAACGCGACGGTCTATTTTGTCCTGGTCGATCGCTTCGCCAACGGCGATCCCAGCAACGATAATAGCTATGGTCGCCAGAAGGACGGGATGCAGGAGATCGGGACCTTTCACGGCGGCGATCTGCGCGGGCTGACCGGCCAGCTCGACTATCTCCAGCGTCTGGGGGTTAATGTCCTGTGGATCAGCTCGCCCCTTGAGCAGATCCACGGCTGGGTCGGGGGCGGTAGTCGGGGCGACTTCCCGCACTATGCCTATCATGGTTACTACCCGCTGGACTGGACGCGGCTGGATGCCAATATGGGCAGCGAGCAGGATCTGCGGGCGCTGGTGGAGGGGGCCCACCGGCGCGGTATCCGAGTGCTGTTCGACGTGGTGATGAACCATACCGGCTATGCGACGCTGGCGGATATGCAGCAGTACCAGTTCGGCGCGCTGTTCCTGCAGGGGGAGACGCTGCGGCAAACGCTGGGCACCCATTGGCGCGACTGGCGGCCGGGGCGCGGCCAGACGTGGCATAGCTTTAATGACTATATTGATTTCGGCAATCGCGCGGCGTGGGCGCGCTGGTGGGGGAAGGGGTGGATCCGTACCGATATCGGCGACTATGATGCCCCGGGATTCGATGATGTTACGCTGTCGCTCTCTTTTCTGCCGGATGTGAAGACCGAGTCTAGCGCGGCGTCCGGTTTGCCGATCTTTTATCGTCATAAGCCGGATACCCGCGCCCGGGAGATCCCCGGCTACACGCCGCGAGACTACCTAACCCACTGGCTCAGTCAGTGGGTGCGTGAATACGGCATCGATGGCTTTCGCATCGACACGGCAAAGCACGTAGAGCCGGCGGCCTGGCAACAGCTGAAGCAGCAGGCTAGCGCGGCCTTGGCCGAATGGAAGCGGGCTAATCCGCAGCAGGCGTTGGACGATGCCCCCTTCTGGATGACCGGCGAGGCCTGGGGGCACGGCGTGATGCGCAGCGCCTATTATCGTCACGGCTTCGATGCGATGATCAATTTTGACTATCAGGAGCAGGCGGCGCGGGCGCAGGGCTGTCTGGCCGATATCGATCCGCTGTGGCAGCAGATGGCGGCGCAGCTGCAGGATTTTAACGTGCTGAGCTATCTGTCGTCCCATGATACCTGTCTGTTTCGCAGCGACGGCAGCGGCGCCGCGGCGCTGCTGCTGCTGGCGCCGGGCGCGGTGCAGATTTTCTACGGCGATGAGTCGGGGCGTCCGCTGGGGCCAACGGGATCTGATCCGCTGCAGGGCACCCGTTCGGATATGAATTGGCAGGATATCCGCGGCCCGGCGGCGGCGCAGGTCGCGCACTGGCAGCGCCTGGGGCAGTTCCGCGCCCGCCATCCCGCTATCGGCAAGGGGGAGCAGACGACCGTCGCGATGCCGCAGGGCTACGGCTTTATCCGCAATGATGGGCGGGATCGGGTGATGGTGGTCTGGGCCGGTCAGCCGGAGTAGCGTCTGCCGCGCCAGTTGTTACAAAAATTTCCGGGGCGCGGTGGCGGCAACCATTTGATTTTTGCCGGAGCGGTGTGAAAAGTAGCCGTCATGTGCAGCATAAATGTAAAGTTTTGTTTCTTTACCCCGTTATCGCACGACAGCCCTTGAAACCGGCGCAGATGGCCTTACCATCTGATCATCGCATGGTGCGATATGTTTGAGAGGATTGACAACGATATGATGCGTATTGCTTTGTTCCTGTTGACCAACCTGGCCGTGATGCTGGTGTTCGGCCTGGTGCTGAGCCTGACGGGCATTCGGTCCAGCAGCGTGCAGGGACTGATGATCATGGCACTGCTGTTCGGTTTTGGCGGGTCCATTGTTTCGCTGCTGATGTCCAAGTGGATGGCGCTGCGCTCCGTTGGTGGCGAGGTGATTGAGCAGCCGCGCAATGAAACCGAACGCTGGCTGGTTGAGACGGTACGCCGTCAGGCCCAGCAGGCCGGTATCGGCATGCCGCAGGTTGCCATCTATCACGCACCGGATATCAACGCGTTCGCCACCGGCGCCCGGCGCGACGCCTCGCTGGTTGCGGTGAGCACCGGTCTGCTGCAGAGCATGAGCCGCGATGAGGCCGAGGCGGTGCTGGCGCATGAGATCAGCCACGTCGCCAACGGTGACATGGTGACGATGACGCTGGTGCAGGGGGTGGTGAACACCTTCGTGATCTTTATCTCCCGCCTGATAGCCCAGGTGGCGGCGGGTTTCCTCTCTGGCAATCGCGATGAGGGCGAAGGCGAGAGCAGCGGTAACCCGATGATCTACTTTGCCGTTTCCATGGTGTTGGAGCTGGTGTTTGGCATTCTGGCCAGCATCATTACCATGTGGTTCTCGCGCTACCGCGAGTTCCGCGCCGATGCCGGGTCAGCCGGGCTGGTTGGTCGCGAGAAGATGATCGCCGCTCTGCAGCGCCTGAAGACCAGCTATGAGCCGCAGGAGGCCGGCAGCATGATGGCTTTCTGTATCAACGGTCGCGGTAACCGCACCTTTGGCGAGCTGTTCCTGTCACACCCGCCGCTGGATAAGCGCATCGAGGCGCTGCGCAGCGGTCAGTACCTGAAGTAACGCGCGCTGCGCGCCGATGCGGTAAGAGGATCGTGCCGCTCACCCAAGGGTGGGCGGCCTTTTTTTTTGCGCCCACCGCGTGGGGCGCGGGGGCGGGCTAGCTCAGGGTCATCAGGCTGGCGTTGCCGCCGGCCGCCGCGGTATTCACGCTCAGCGCGCGCTCGTGGACCAACAGCGCCAGACGCAGCCGCGTATCGCCGGGCGCGAGGCCCTGCAGCGTGACGATGGCGCCGTCGCGGGCGGCGATCTGCGCGCCGAGGAGGCGTAGCCGATCGCTGTCACCGTGGTAGATTGCCGCGTCGAACGCCTGCGCCATTAGGGTCTCTGCCGGGCTCAGCGTGATGCGCGCCGCCACCGCCGGCGGCAGATCCTTGTGCAGCGCGCGGTGCAGCGGTGTCTCCGGCCACAGGACGCGGCAGCCGACCGCCAGGGCCGCCGCCAGCTGGATCAGCGCGTCGTCCTCGCGCTCCGCCACGCACAGTACCCGCTCGCGCGGGACAAGGCGCAGGGTATTACGCTCCCCGGTCGGCCCTCCCAGCAGGCGCGGGGCGGCGCCGGGGTACAGGCTGGCGTAGCGCTGGCACAGGATCTGAAGCGCCGGGCGATCGGCGGCCCAGTCGTTCAGGGCCTGCAGCGGCGATGCGGCGCTGTCCGGCTGGCGGTGGGCGGCATCGGCACCGAACGTCAGCGCGTTTTCCGGGCTGCGGGCCAGCAGGCGGTAGAGGTAGAGCGGGCCGCCGGCCTTGGGTCCGGTGCCGGAGAGTCCCTCGCCGCCGAAGGGCTGCACGCCGACGACGGCCCCGACGATATTGCGGTTAACGTAGATATTGCCGACGTGGGCGCGCTCGGCGATGCGGTCGATGGTTTCGTCGATGCGCGAATGCACCCCGAGGGTCAGGCCGTAGCCGGCGTCGTTGATCTGGGCCAGCAGCGCATCCAGCTGCTCGCGACGGTAGCGCACCACGTGCAGCACCGGGCCAAAGATCTCCCTCTGCAGCGTATTGAGGCTGTCCAGCTCGATCAGGGTCGGCGGAACAAAGTTACCCCGAGCGTTGCGCTGGAGGTCGTCCTGGGCGCACGCCGCCTGGAATACCGGGTGTCCCTTGGCCCGCATGGCGAGGATATGCTGCTCGATATTGCTCTGGGCCTCGCTATCGATCACCGGGCCGATGTCGCACGCCAGCCGCTCCGGGTTACCCAGGCGGTATTCAGCCATGGCCCCGCGCAGCATGGTCAGGGTTCGCTCGGCGATCTCCTCCTGCAGGCAGAGGAGGCGTAGGGCGGAGCAGCGCTGCCCGGCGCTGTCGAAGGCGGAGGTGACAATGTCACCTACAACCTGCTCGGTCAGCGCCGATGAGTCGACGATCATCGCGTTGAGTCCCCCGGTCTCGGCGATGAGCGGCGTCGGGCGCCCCTGGGCATCGAGCCGATCGGCGACGGCGCGCTGCAGCCGTTTGGCGACCTCCGTCGAGCCGGTAAACATGACGCCGCGCACCCGGCTGTCGTTGACCAGCTGGGCGCCGACGGTTTCGCCGCGCCCCGGCAGCAGCTGCACGGCGCCGGGTGGGACGCCGGCGCAGTGCAGCAGGGCGATAGCCTGGGCGGCGATCAGCGGCGTCTGTTCGGCGGGCTTGGCCAGTACGCTGTTGCCGGCGGCCAGCGCGGCGGCGATCTGGCCGGTAAAGATGGCCAGCGGGAAGTTCCACGGGCTGATACAGACGACGCAGCCCAGCGGGCGATGGGTCTCGTTGTCGAAGCTGGCGTGCACCTGTTCGGCATAGTAGCGCAGGAAGTCGACGGCTTCGCGCACCTCGGCGATGGCGTTGGCGAAGGTCTTGCCCGCCTCGCGTATCAGAATCCCCACCAGCGTCGGCATCTGGCGCTCCATCAGGGTGGCGGCGCGCGCCAGGATGGCGGCACGGGCCTGCGGCGGCGTGGCCCCCCAGATGGGGGCGTTACGCTGCGCGTTCGCCAACGCCTGCGCGACTTCCTGCTCGCTGGCGTCGCGCGTATAGCCGACGATATCGCCCGACTCGGCGGGGTTAGGCAGGGGGCGCAGCTCGTCTTCGGCGCAGGGCTGCTCCAGCAGCGGCGTGGCTACCCACCGCTGATGGGTGTCGTTCAGCAGAGCGCAGGAGAGAGAGGCCAGGCGCTGCTCATTGCTCAGATCCAGTCCGGCGGCGTTGGCGCGCCCCGGGGCATACAGATCGCGCGGCAGCGGGATCTTTGGATGGGGGAGTCCGGGGCATCCCTCCTGCGCCGTCAGCTTATCCACGGCGGCGACCGGGTCGGCGACCAGATCCTCCAGCGGCAGGCTGGCATCGGCGATGCGATTGACGAAGGAGGTGTTGGCGCCATTCTCCAGCAGACGGCGCACCAGATAGGCCAGCAGCGTCTCATGGGTGCCGACCGGCGCATAGATGCGGCAGGGGCGATTGAGTTTGCCGTCGGCGACCTTGCCGACCACCTGCTGGTATAGCGGCTCGCCCATGCCGTGCAGGCACTGGAACTCATACTGCCCCGGGTAGTAGTTCTGTCCGGCCAATTGATAGATGGCCGCCAGCGTATGGGCGTTATGGGTGGCGAACTGCGGGTAGATCAGGCGAGGCACGCTCAACAGCTTCTTGGCGCAGGCCAGGTAGGCGACGTCGGTATAGACCTTGCGGGTGTAGACCGGATACCCCTCCAGCCCTTCGACCTGGGCGCGCTTGATCTCGCTGTCCCAGTAGGCCCCCTTCACCAGGCGGATCATCAGACGGCGCTGGCTGCGGGCGGCGAGATCGATCAGGTAGTCGATCACCGCGGGGCAACGCTTTTGGTAGGCCTGGATCACAAAGCCGATGCCGTTCCAGCCGCTCAGCTCGGGCTCATGGCACAGCCTCTCCAGCAGATCGAGAGAGAGCTCCAGGCGGTCGGCCTCCTCGGCGTCGATATTGATGCCGATGTCGTACTGGCGCGCCAGCAGGGTGAGGGCGCGAAGGGTCGGATACAGCTCCTCCATCACGCGTTCATACTGGGCGCGGCTATAGCGCGGGTGCAGGGCGGAGAGCTTGATCGAGATCCCCGGTCCTTCATAGATGCCGCGCCCGTTGGCCGCCTTGCCGATGGCGTGGATCGCCTGCTGGTAGGAGAGCAGATAGGCCTGCGCGTCGGCGGCGGTCAGCGCCGCCTCGCCCAGCATGTCGTAGGAGTAGCGGAAGCCTTTCTCCTCCAGGCGATGCGCGTTGGCCAGCGCCTCAGAGATGGTCTCGCCGGTGACGAACTGCTCCCCCATCAGGCGCATCGCCATATCCACCCCCTTACGGATCAGGGGCTCGCCGCGCTTGCCGATGATCCGGCTCAGCGCGTGGGAGAGGTGGGCCTCGCTGTGGGTCGCGACCAGCCGGCCGGTGAACAGCAGCCCCCAGGTGGCGGCGTTGACGAACAGCGAGGGGCTGTGACCGAGATGCGACTGCCAGTCTCCGCCGCTGATCTTGTCGCGGATCAGCGCATCGCGGGTGGCCTTATCGGGAATGCGCAGCAGCGCCTCGGCCAGGCACATCAGCGCGACCCCCTCCTGCGAGGAGAGGGAGAACTCCTGCAGCAGGCTCTGTACCATGCCGGCCCGTCCGCCGGCGTTCTTCTGGCCGCGCAGCTGCTTCGCCAGGCGGTAGGCCAGCTGATATGCCTGCTCGGCCAGGGGGGGCGGCAGGCGGGCCTGTTCGAGCAGCATCGGGACGGCGTCGCTCTCCGCACGGCGGTAGGCCGCGGTGATATTGGCCCGCAGCACCGACTGCGGCAGAATTTGTTCGGCGAACGCTAGGAAGGGTGAGTGTCCCTCCTGCGGCGGTGGCGCCGTCTCTAACGCGGGGGGATCGACGGCGGTCGCCAGCTCCGGCAGCGTTTCGCCCTGTTCCAGACGCTCCAGGTAGCTGAAGATGGCCTGTTTGATCAGCCAGTGCGGCGTACGGTCAATCTGGCTGGCGGCCGCCTTGATGCGCTCGCGGGCGGCGTCATCAAGCTTAACGCCCAGGGTTGTCGTTGCCATCGCATTTACTCCTTTTGGCTCGGTCTGTCGCGCGGTTGAGGCCAGCCGTTTGGGATGGCACAGCAGCGCCGCTGCGTGAAGGATAGGCCGCCGCGCTAGGCCGGCGACGGGGATCCGCGCTCGGATCCCGGCGCTCGCCGTTTCATGGCTGCGCCGCGTTGCAAAAAATATCCATTATGTTGCAACTTTGTGCAACCTTGTTAAATGCGACGCGGCCTACAGGTTTGAAAATGATATTTCTCCCGGCGTTAATGTCATTATAGAAAGTATGGATAACGGGCTGCGCCAGGTTTCCGTGCGAATTATCCCAAAATGAAAAGGTGCAACCGGTGTAAATGTGATCCAGTACGGTTTGTGCTCATTTTTCTCGCCGCGCCGCATAGGTTTTATGTAAATGATGTGTTAACTAATGGTTGAAATTTGAACCTGCGGCGGGAACGGCGGCGTCATGACGGGCCCGGTGCGCCAGACGAGACTTTCGGGAGAGCGATAATGGTAATAAGCACGCCCATGTTGGTGACATTTTGTATCTATATCCTGGGGATGATCCTGATCGGTTTCCTGGCCTGGCGATCGACGAACAGCTTCGATGACTATATTCTCGGCGGGCGTCGCCTGGGCCCCTTCGTGACCGCGCTGTCGGCCGGGGCATCGGACATGAGCGGTTGGCTGCTGATGGGCCTGCCCGGCGCGGTGTTCGTCGCCGGCATCTCGGAGAGCTGGATCGCCATCGGCCTGACGCTGGGCGCCTGGCTGAACTGGCGGCTGGTAGCGGGGCGCCTGCGGGTGCACACCGAGGCGAACGATAACGCCCTGACCCTGCCGGACTACTTTACCGCCCGCTTCGCCGATGACAGTCGCCTGCTGCGTATCCTCTCCGCCCTGGTGATCCTGCTGTTTTTCACCATCTACTGCGCCTCCGGGATCGTGGCCGGCGCCCGCCTGTTTGAGAGCACCTTCGGCATGAGTTACTCGACGGCGCTGTGGGCCGGAGCGGCGGCGACCATCCTCTATACCTTTATCGGCGGCTTCCTGGCGGTCAGCTGGACCGATACGGTGCAGGCGAGCCTGATGATCTTCGCCCTGATCCTGACGCCGGTGATGGTGATGATCAGCGTCGGCGGCTTCGACGATGCGCTGGTGGTGATCCGGCAGAAAAGCCTCGACAGCGTCGATATGCTGAAGGGGCTCAATCTGGTGGCGATCCTCTCGCTGATGGGATGGGGGCTGGGCTACTTTGGTCAGCCGCATATCCTGGCGCGCTTTATGGCGGCCGACTCGCACTACAGCCTGGTCAACGCCCGGCGTATCAGCATGACCTGGATGGTTCTGTGCCTGCTCGGCGCGGTCGCCGTCGGCTTTTTCGGCATCGCCTACTTCACCGATCATCCCGGGCTGGCCGGTGCGGTGGATCGCAACGCCGAGCGGGTCTTTATCGCGCTGGCGCAGCTGCTGTTTACGCCGTGGATTGCCGGGATCCTGCTGTCCGCTATCCTGGCGGCGGTGATGTCGACGCTCAGCTGCCAGCTGTTGGTGTGCTCCAGCGCGATTACGGAGGATCTCTACAAGGCGTTCCTGCGCCAGCGGGCCGGACAGCGGGAGCTGGTGTGGGTCGGGCGGGCGATGGTGCTGCTGGTGGCGCTGGTGGCCATCGCGCTGGCGAGCAATCCTGAAAACCGGGTGCTGGGGCTGGTGAGCTATGCCTGGGCCGGCTTCGGGGCCGCCTTCGGCCCGGTGGTGATCGGCTCAGTGCTCTGGTCGCGGATGACCCGTAACGGCGCGCTGGCTGGGATGGTCATCGGCGCCCTCACGGTGATCGTCTGGAAACAGTACGCCTGGCTGGGGCTGTATGAGATCATTCCGGGCTTCCTGTTCGCCAGCGTCGGGATCCTGGTGGTCAGCCTGCTGGATCGCGCGCCCTCGCCGACGGTGCAGCGGCGCTTTGCCGCCGCCGATGCCGAGTATCGCTCGCCGCCGCCGCGCGCGCTGCAGCCGGAGCTGGAGTAACGGCGCCCGCGCGGGCCGGGCGCCTGTCCCGACCTGGCGCTACTTGGCGCGCCCCTGGGTCTCGGCGTCGTGCATCCGCTGGTGATCGTGGATGATCTGTTGATGCGCGGCCGCGCTGCCGTTGTCCATGGCCTGGTGGGCGATTATCGCCCGCTGATGCTGATCCAGGGGGGCGCTATCGCGCTCCGGTGACGGCGCCGTCGCGCCGTGGTGCTGAGGGCTATCCACCTGCAGGGGTCTATCCAGCCCGTCGGCGGCCAGAGCCGCGCTGCTGAGGCCAAGGGTGAGCAGGGCGGTGTAGATCAGTCTCTTCATCGGTATGGCTCCATATCGGTTATCTCTGCGTGCGATGCCGTGGCATCGGTCACGCGAACGGGGGGCGTGGTGCGTCGGGAAACGCCCCGGCGCGGGGGATGGACGACCGTACGCGGCCGTCTCTCCCCCGATGCACACCAGTATACCGGGGGGATCCGCAGCCGCGCGTGACGGGAGAATGACGATCGCGTAATGATTTATCGCATTGATTATTAATATATTACTTGTCACCACCCGCGGCGCGAGGCAGGGAGACGGTAAAGCGGGTGGCGTCGGCGTCCGAGCTAACCCAGATCTGGCCCTGATGCGCGGCGATGATCGATTTGACGATGGCCAGGCCGATGCCGCTCCCCTCGCCGTTACGCTGACGCGCGGGATCGACGCGGTAGAAACGGTCGAACAGGCGCGGCAGGTGCCGCGCGGCGATGGGCGCGCCGGGATTGGCGACGCAGAGCCGCACCGCGTCGGCCGTCTCGCTGAGGTGCACGGTCACGCGGTGGCCCGCCGGGGTGTGGCGAATGGCGTTGGACAGCAGATTGCTGATGACCCGCCGCAGCATCGCGGGATCGCCCCAGGCGGCGGGCCCCTTGCCATCCATGCGCAGGGTGACCTGGCGCTCCTCCGCCCAGGCCTCGAAGAAGTCAAACACCTTGAGGGTCTCCTGGCGCAGGTCGAGGGGGACGCGGCTGAGGCGAAGACGCTGACTGTCCGCCTGCGCCAGAAACAGCATGTCGTTCACCATCTTCGCCATCCGCTGATACTCTTCAAGGTTCGAATAGATTACCTCCTCCAGTTCACTCTGGGTCCGGGTCTGGCTCAGCACGATTTCGCTCTGGGTGATCAGGTTGGTGATCGGGGTGCGCATCTCGTGGGCGATGTCGGCAGAAAAGTTTGCCTGCCGGGTGAAGACGTCCTCGATGCGGGCGAGCATCTGGTTGAAGGAGAGCACCAGCTGCCGCAGCTCGATCGGCACCGCGTCGGGGGCGAGGCGGGTATCGAGATTCTCGGCGGTGATGGCCTTGATCTTCCCGCTGAGATCGCGCAGCGGTCGATGTCCGCTGTAAACGGCGAGCAGCACGATGAAAATGATCAGCAGGCTGATGACGGCCGCGCAGATCATCAGATTGCTCTTCAGCTGCTCAAGATAGTGCAGGTGTACGTTGATGGAGAGGGCGATCAGCAGGGTATAGGGGGTGCGCGGATCGCCCGCCGGGTAGACCGTGGTGGCGATGAGGCGGTAGGCGTTTTGAGCCGCCGCCTCGCGAGGGCCAGCGGCGTGGTCGTCGTTTGGCCACAGAAAGACCTGCCCGCTGTGCAGATGGCGCGGCAGCGTCGGCAGCTGCCAGACCGCGTCGAGATCGGCGGCGGCGGCGTCCGCGCGATAGCGATAGCGAAAACCGTGGTCGCCGGCGCGCAGCGCGACGCTGATGTTGGGGTAGCCGGCCAGCACGCGGCTGAGGGTATCGAGGCGCTGGACGCCGGCGCGGGGCGGCTCTTGCAAGACGCGCAGGACGCTGCTGCGCACCTGTTGGAGCGTGGCGTTGTCCAGCTCGGCGAAATGGCGTTCGACGGAGTAGATCATGATCCAGGTGAACGCGGCGAAGGCGAGGCTGGTCGCCAACGAGATGGTGAGGGTCAGGCGGGCCGCCAGGGAGATGGGGCGCCGCGTGCGCTTAGTCGACATCCGGCGCCTCGAGCAGGTAGCCCACGCCGCGCACCGTCTGGATCAGCTTAGGTTCGAAGTCGAGGTCGATCTTCGCCCGCAGCCGCTTCACGGCCACGTCGATGGCGTTGGTGTCGCTGTCGAAGTTCATGTCCCAGACCTGCGAGGCGATCAGGGAGCGGGGCAGCACCTCGCCCTGGTGACGGATAAAAAACGTCACCAGGGTGAACTCTTTCCCCGTTAGCGTGATGCGCTTACCGCCGCGGGTCACCTTTCTGGAAAGGAGCTCCACGGTGAGATCGGCGACGTGAAACTGGCTCTCGGGGATAGGGGGGCTGCCGCGTCTCAGTAGGGTTCTCACCCGCGCCAAGAGCTCGGCGAAGGCGAAGGGCTTGACCAGGTAGTCGTCGGCGCCGAGCTCCAGCCCCTTTACCCGCTGCTCGATGGTGCCGAGGGCGCTCAGCAGCAGGATCGGCAGTCCCTGGTTGGCGCTGCGCAGCATGCGGACGATCTCCCAGCCGTTGACGTCGGGCAGCAGGATATCAAGGATGATCAGATCATAGCCGGCGGTCATCGCCAGGTGGTATCCCGTTAAACCGTTGTCGGCGAGATCGACGACAAATCCCGCCTCTGTCAGCCCCTTACACAGGTATTTCCCGGTTTTCACCTCATCCTCGACGATCAGTATCTTCACCCTTTGCTCCGTTATCTCGTGACGCCCCGGCCATTGTAGAGGGCTAACGGGCGAGATCAATCGATGCGCGGGAAAATGACAGCTTTGTCATTCAGCCGTCACCGGGCAAACCGTATCGGTTTGTTAAGGTGCCCTTCTCATGGATGGGCGGCGCGATGGGCGCCCCTTATCGGCATCGGCGAGCTTGGGCGATCAGCGTTATGGTTAGGATAAAGCAGTTAAGCGTCAGCGTGGTCTTGGCTCTGACGGGGTGCGTCTCCCTGGCGCCAGAGTATCAGCGCCCGGCATTGCCGGTAGGCGCGCAGTTCTCATCGTCGCCGTCTGCCACCGGTGCGGCGACGACGCACTATCAGGATCGGGGCTGGCGCCCGTTCTTTCGCGATGCGCAGGTTAGGCAGCTGATCGACGATGCGCTGCGCAACAACCGCGACCTGCGGCAGGCGGTGATCTCTGTGCGGCTGGCGCGCGCGCAGTGGGCGCTGCAGGAGGCCGACCGCTATCCCCAGCTCGATGCCGCCGCCCAGGCGAACTCCCGCGCGCCGCTGCGGGGCGGCGCTAGCGATCGGGAATATCAGCTGGGCGGCGCGCTGGGGGTTGAGCTGGATCTGTTCGGCCGACTCCAGTCGATGAGCGCGCGGGAGCAGCAGAACGTTCTCGCCAGCCAGCAGGCGCAGCGCGCGGTGCATATCCTGTTGGTCGCCAATGTCGCGCAGGCCTATTTTACCCAGCAGTTGGCCTACGCCCAGCGGCGTATCGCGCAGGAGACGCTGCAGAGCTATCGCCACTCCTACGCTCTGATCGAACAGCAGGTGCGGGCCGGCGGCGCCAACCTGCTGGCGCTGGAGCAGGCGCGTGGGCAGATCGACAGCACCCAGGCGACGCTGGCGCGGCGTGAGGGAGACGTGGCGCAGGCCAACCATGCCATACAGCGGCTCGTCGGCGTCTATGACGGCGCGCCCCGCGATCGGCGCGGGCTGGAGAGCCCGGTCGGCCCGGTTGCGCTGCCGGTGCCGCTGCCATCGACGATCCTGCTGCAGCGCCCCGACATCATGGAGGCGGAGCATCAGCTGCGGGCGGCGGATGCCGATATCGGCGCGGCCCGGGCGGCGTTCTTTCCCACGATCTCGCTGAGCGGCGGCCTGAACGCCAGCGGCAGCGATTTGGCCGGATTATTCAGCGCGGCAGGTGGGATGTGGAGCTTTGTCCCCAAGATTACGCTGCCCATCTTTAACGGCGGGCATAACCGCGCCACTCTGCAGCTCGCCGAATTACGCCAGCAGCAGTCCATCGTGAACTATGAAAATAAGATCCAGGCGGCGTTTAAGGAGGTGGACGATGCCCTCTCTACGCGCCGGAGCCTCGCCGAGCAATTAACGGCGCAGCAGCGCTATCTCGACGCGCTGCAGGCGACCGTAGGGCGCGCCCGCGGCTTATACGCCCACGGCGCGCTGAGCTATCTCGAGGTATTGGACGCCGAGCGCGCGTTATTTACCACCCAGCAGACGCTGCTCGATCTGCGCTATGCCCAGCAGGCTAACGAGATAGCGCTTTTTGCCGCCCTGGGCGGCGGTTGGCAGGCATAACCCTTTTCCCTTAATCCTATGGAGTGAACTCGATGAAAACGGTGATTAAAGTAACTTTATGCGCAGCGTTGGTCATGGCGAGCGGTACCCCGGCGCTGGCGGCGCAGAGCGCCCATCAGCACGACCAGGCGATGGCCGCCGATCTTTCTGCGGCGCCGCAGATCACGACCCGCGGCGAGGTGAAGGCGATCGATCTGCAGAGTAACAAGATCACTCTCAGCCATCCGGCGATACCCGAAGTGGACTGGCCGGCGATGACCATGCGCTTTACGTTCGACCAGGAGAGCCAGGTGGCGGGGCTAAAGGTCGGCGATCGGGTGACGTTTTCATTTGTTCAGCAAGGCGCGATCTCTCGGTTGACCGCCATTCATGTCATCTGACCGCGGCGATGCTATTTATGCCGGTGATCCTCGAGGGCGCACCGGCCGTTCGACTCTGCGGCCGTCGTGAATGACCGGCGCGCGAATGGGGATTGTCATGCCTGCTCTAAATATAAAGTATGCCGCGGCGCTTGCCGGCGGCCTTATTCTGGGTGCGGCGATCACCGTTGCCCTGTATCCATATCTGAATCTGACGTCGTCAGCCACCGCGACGTCGGCGCCCGCCGAACGCCGCGTACTATTCTGGTATGACCCGATGAAGCCCGATGTCAAATTCGATCAGCCGGGTAAATCCCCCTTTATGGACATGGATCTGGTACCGAAATACGCCGACGAGGGCGGCGACGCGGGGCAAGAGAGCGGGGTTCGCATCGATCCCGCCCAGCGGCAGAATCTGGGGCTGAAGACGGCCACGGTGCGCCGGGGGACGCTGCGCGACGCCCTGACGCTGCCCGCCACCATCAGCTTTAACGAGTATCAATACGCGATCGTGCAGGCGCGCGCGGAGGGGTTTGTCGAGAAGGTCTACCCGTTGACCAACGGCGATCGTATCGCGCGCGGCAGCCCGCTGGTCGATATCACCCTCCCGGCCTGGGTCGAGGCGCAGAGCGAATATCTGCTGCTGAGCCCATCGGGGGGGATCAGGCGGCGCAGCGCCAGGGCGTTCTGGAGCGCCTGCGCCTGAGCGGGATGCCGGAAGAGGATATTCAGCGCCTGCGCACCGCGCGGCGCATCCAGACGCGCTTTACTCTGCGCGCGCCGATCGACGGGGTGATCACCGCCTTCGATCTGCGCGCCGGGATGAACTTCTCCAAGGATAAGACGGTGGCGCAGATCCAGGGTATCGACCCGGTCTGGGTCAGCGCCGCGCTGCCGGAGGCGATGGCCGCGCAGCTGAACGCGGATAGCCGCTTCGAGCTGGCGGTGCCGGCCTATCCACAGCAGCGCTTCTCGGTGCGCGACTGGCGCACGCTGCCCAGCGCCGATCCGACGACGCGCACCCTGCAGATTCGCCTGGCGGTGGCGAATCCCGACGGCAGGCTGAAGCCCGGGATGAACGCCACGCTGCGTCTTGAGACGCAGAGCCCGCCGCTGCTGCTGATCCCCGCCCAGGCGATCGTCGATAGCGGCGACGAGCAGCATGTGATCACCGTGACGCAGGACGGGCGCTTCCTGCCGAAGCGCGTCGCGGTGGCGCAGGAGGCGCAGCAGCAGGCGGGGATCGCTGCGGGGCTGACGGAGGGAGAGTCGGTGGTGGTCAACGGCCTGTTCCTGATCGACTCGGAGGCCAGCATCAGCGGGGCGCTGGCGCGTATGCGTCAGGCGAGCGCGGGGGAGACCGCCTCATCCGCCGTCGCACCGGAGCCCATCGCGTCGCACGTCGGACACGGAGACGCACGCCATGATTGAATGGATTATTCGACGCTCGGTGGCGAACCGTTTCCTGGTGATGATGGGCGTCCTGTTCCTCAGCCTCTGGGGCGGTTGGACCATCGCTAACACGCCGGTGGATGCGCTGCCCGACCTCTCCGACGTCCAGGTGATCATCAAGACCAGCTACCCGGGGCAGGCCCCGCAGTTGGTGGAGGATCAGGTTACCTATCCACTGAGCACCACCATGCTGTCGGTGCCGGGCGCCAAGACGGTGCGCGGCTTCTCCCAGTTCGGCACCTCCTATGTCTATGTGATCTTCGCCGATGGCACCGACCTCTACTGGGCGCGCTCGCGGGTATTGGAGTATCTGAATCAGGTGCAGGGCAAGCTGCCGGCGGGGGTCAGCGCGGAGATCGGGCCCGATGCCACCGGGGTCGGCTGGATCTTCGAGTATGCGCTGCTGGATAAGCACGGGCGGCACGATCTGGCCGAGCTGCGCTCGCTGCAGGATTGGTTCCTGAAGTATGAGCTGAAGACCATCCCCAACGTCGCCGAGGTCGCCTCGGTCGGTGGGGTGGTGAAGCAGTATCAGATCCAGGTCGATCCGCTGAAGCTGGCGCAGTACGGCGTCCGTCTGGCGGAGGTGAAGCAGGCCGTCGGCTCATCCAACCAGGAGGCGGGCGGCGCGTCGCTGGAGCTGGCCGAGGCGGAGTATATGGTGCGGGCCAGCGGCTACCTGCGCACCCTCGACGATGTGAACCACATCGTCTTAAAGAGCGGCCCGGATGGCGTGCCGGTCTATCTGCAGGACGTTGCGCGGGTCCAGATCGGGCCGGAGATGCGCCGGGGGATCGCCGAGCTGAACGGCGAGGGCGAGGTGGCCGGCGGGGTGGTGATCCTTCGCTCGGGTGAGAATGCCCGCCAGGTGATCACGGCGGTGAAGGCGAAGCTGGCCGCACTGCAGGGCAGTCTGCCGCCGGGGGTGGAGGTGGTGACAACCTATGACCGCAGCCAGCTGATCGATCGGGCCATCGATAACCTGAGCGCCAAGCTGATCGAGGAGTTTATCGTGGTGGCGCTGGTCTGCGCCCTGTTTCTGTGGCACGTACGCTCGGCGCTGGTGGCGATCGTCTCCCTATCGCTGGGGCTGTGCATCGCCTTTATCATCATGCGTTACCAGGGGCTGAACGCCAATATCATGTCGCTGGGGGGGATCGCCATCGCGGTGGGGGCGATGGTCGATGCGGCGATTGTGATGATCGAGAACGCCCATAAGCGTCTGGAGGAGTGGGCGCATCGTCATCCCGAGCGTCCTATCGACAACGCGACCCGCTGGCGGGTGATCACGGATGCCGCGGTCGAGGTGGGGCCGGCGCTGTTTATCAGCCTGCTGATCATCACGCTCTCCTTCATCCCGATCTTTACCCTCGAAGGGCAGGAGGGGCGGCTGTTCGGCCCGCTGGCTTTCACCAAGACCTACGCCATGGCCGGCGCGGCGGCGCTGGCGATCGTCGTCATCCCGATCCTGATGGGGTTCTGGATCCGGGGCGACATTCCGCCGGAGAGCCGTAATCCCCTGAACCGTTTTCTGATCCGCGTCTATCACCCGCTGCTGCTTGCCGTGCTGCGCTGGCCGCGGCTCACCCTGCTGGCGGCGGCGCTGTCGATGGTGACGGTGATCTGGCCGCTGGAGCGCATCGGCGGCGAGTTTTTGCCGAACATCAATGAGGGCGATCTGCTGTACATGCCCTCGACGCTGCCGGGGATCTCGCAGGCCCAGGCGGCGCAGCTGCTACAGACCACGGATAAGCTGATCAGGCAGGTGCCGGAGGTGGCCAGCGTCTTTGGTAAGAGCGGGAAGGCGGAGAGCGCGACCGACTCGGCGCCGCTGGAGATGATCGAGACCACCATTCAGCTGAAGCCGCAGGATCAGTGGCGTCCGGGAATGACGATGGACAAGATCATCGCCGAGCTCGACGCCACGGTGCGCCTGCCGGGGCTGCCCAACCTGTGGGTTCCGCCGATCCGCAACCGCATCGACATGCTCTCCACCGGCATCAAGAGCCCGATCGGCATCAAGGTATCGGGCACCGTGTTAGCCGACATCGACGCCACGGCCCAGCGTATCGAGGCGGTGGCGAAGGGGGTCCCCGGGGTGGTCTCGGCGCTGGCGGAGCGCTTGGAGGGAGGGCGCTACATCGATATTCAGATCCAGCGCCAGCGGGCCGCCCGCTATGGGATGACGGTAGGCGACGTGCAGCTGTTTGTCTCATCGGCCATCGGCGGGGCGATGGTCGGCGAGACCGTCGAAGGGGTGGCGCGCTACCCGATTGCGATCCGCTATCCCCAGGCGTGGAGGAACTCGCCCGAGGCGCTGCGTCAGCTGCCGATCCTGACGCCCCTAAAGCAACAGATCACCCTGGGGGATGTGGCCGAGGTGCGCGTGGTCTCCGGGCCGACGATGCTGAAGACGGAGAATGCCCGTCCGGCCAGCTGGATCTATATCGATGCCCGCGGGCGCGATATGGTCTCGGTGGTCGAGGATCTGAAGACGGCGATCCAGCGCCAGGTCACCCTGGCGCCGGGCACCAGCGTTAGCTTCTCCGGTCAGTTCGAGCTGCTGGAGCACGCCAACCGCAAGCTGATGCTGATGGTGCCGATGACGCTGGTGATCATCTTCGTACTGCTCTATCTGGCCTTTCGGCGGGTAGAAGAGGCGCTGCTGATCCTGATGAGCCTGCCCTTCGCCCTGGTGGGCGGCATCTGGTTCCTCTACTGGCAGGGGTTCCATCTGTCGGTTGCCACCGGCACCGGCTTTATCGCCCTGGCCGGCGTGGCCGCCGAGTTTGGCGTGGTGATGCTGATGTACCTGCGCCAGGCCATTGAGCAGGATCCGGCGCTGAGCCACGCCGAGCGCTTTACCCCGGCCGCGCTGGATGAGGCGCTGTACCACGGCGCGGTGCTGCGGGTGCGCCCCAAGGCAATGACCGTGGCGGTGATCATCGCCGGTCTGCTGCCGATTCTGTGGGGAAGCGGGGCGGGCTCCGAGGTGATGAGCCGCATCGCGGCGCCGATGATCGGCGGGATGATCACCGCGCCGCTGCTGTCGCTGTTCATCATTCCGGCGGCCTATAAGCTGATCTGGCTGCGTCGCCATCACCTCGGCGCGTCCTGCGCGGCCGATCCGCGCGAGTGAATAGACGCACCGCCGCGTCGCTCGGGCGTTTAGCGCGCGACGCGCAGGCCGCCGCAGACGCCCTGCGGGGAGAATAGCACCTGCCAAAGCTGGATGTCGCGGGCGCGGAATGCGCCCGCACAGGCGGCAAGATAGTAGTTGAACATGCGAAAGAAGCGCGCGGAGTAGTTCGCCTTCAGCTGGGGCCAGGCGGCGTTGAAGCGCTGCTGCCAGGCCATCAGGGTACGATCGTAGTCGGCGCCGAGGTTGTGCCAGTCCTCCATCACGAACCGCGCTTCGCTGGCGTCGGCGATATGGCGCAGCGACGGCAGACAGCCGTTGGGGAAAATGTATTTATTGATCCAGGGATCGACATCCGGGGTGGTGTGGTTGGCGCCGATGGTGTGCAGCAGGAACAGCCCGTCATCCTTCAGATTTCGCCGCGCCACGGCGAAGTAGGCGTCGTAGTTCTTCGGCCCCACGTGCTCAAACATGCCCACGGAGACGATGCGGTCATAGCGGGCGTGGAGATCGCGGTAGTCCTGCAGCAGGATCTGTACCTCCAGCCCCTGGCAACGCGCGGCGGCCAGCTTTTGCTGTTCGGCCGAGATGGTCACGCCGTGCACGCGCACCCCGTACCGACGAGCGGCGTAGGCCGCCAGACCACCCCAGCCGCAGCCGATATCCAGCAGCGTCATGCCCGGTCGCAGCTGCAGCTTTTCACAGATCAGGTGCAGTTTATCCTGCTGTGCCTGCTCCAGGGTATCGGCCTGTTTCCAGTAGGCGCAGGAGTACTGCATCGCGGGGTCGAGCATCAGGCTGAACAGATCGTTGCCCAGATCGTAGTGCTCACGCCCGACCTGCCACGCCCGGCGCCGGGACTGCAGGTTAGCCAACCTGGCGCCGACGACGCGCAGGGTATCACGGAAATGGTGCGGCATTTGCTGCTGCAGACCGGCGCGCAGCGCTTTATCAAAGAAGATATCGAGTCGATCGCACTGCCACCAGCCGTCCATATAGCTTTCGCCCAGCCCCAACGACCCCTGCTGTAGCACGCGCTTGAAAAAGAGGGGGTGATTAACGCGGATATCATATGGGCGATCACCGTTAACCCGGATACCGGCCCGACTGAGCATCTCACTGACGATGCGGTACCCGGCATCGCGCTGCACGCCGCTACTCTCCACGCACGATGAACTCATAGTGTCTCCCTTGCCAAATCAGATGGACGGTCAGCCTAATCGTATCGCCGGCTTCAGCGAGCGGAGGGCTGCCGTTGCCGGGCTGCGCAAAACGCAGGGCTGGTCACATTCTGTTCAGTATAGGACGGCGGGAAAGGGGGCTCAAGGGAGGCGGGAAACATCGCCAGACGCGCGGGGAGACCCCCAGCGCGCCGGCGTGGAAATCAGCGGCGGGAGAGGGAGTGTTGGCCCTGCTGCATCTCGCGGCGTTTTTCCAGCATGGTAGTGACGCTGTCACTTTTAAGCCAATACCCCAGCACCACCAGCGGAATGGTGCCGGCCATGATGGCGGTGGTCGCCAGCAGCGGCATGTGGATCAGCGCCGATACCAGCAGGCTGGCCAGGAAGCAGACGCCCAGCTGCAGCGTGTTCTGCAGCGCCGCCGCCTTGCCGCTGTTGTTCGGGAAGGGCGTCAGGGCGCTGGCCACCACGATGGGATAGATAGCGCCGTTCATCATCGCCATGACGCAGAACGGTACCAGCAGCGCCAGCAGACCGGGCTGGTAGCTGAGGGCCATCACCAGCATCGCCAGCATGCTCAGCGAGTAGATAACCAGCAGCCACGGCAGCAGCAGGGTACCGCCGATGCGGCTCAGCAGCGCCCGACAGCCGTAGCCACCCAGCAGGAAGGCGATGGTCTGCGGCACATAGCTCAGGCCGATATCGTTCGGGCTGTACCCCATCTCGCCCAGAATAAACGGCGAGCCGGTCAGCCAGGCGAAGAAGCCGGCGGAGCAGGCGGCGTAGATCAGGACGTTGCCGCTAAAGATATTGGAGCGCATCAGGCGCAGGAAACCGATGCGCGGTGCCTGACGGTTCGCCGCCGCCCGGTGCTCCTGCAGACGCAGGGTTGGGATCATCAGCAGCAGGGTGATGGCGAACAGCACGGCGAAGATGGCCTGCCATTCAAAGTGGTTGAGCAGCCAGGCGCCGAGCAGCGGCGCCAGCGCCGGCGAGAGGGCCACCAGCGGCATAACCGTCGCGAAGACGCGGTTCGCGACCCCTTTGCTGTAGCGATCGATAACCAAAGCCTGCCAGGTGACCGCCGCGGAGCAGACCCCGACGGCCTGCACGAAGCGCAGGATCAGCAGCTGGGTCGTATTGCCGACCCACAGCATCCCCAGGCAGGCCAGCGCGAACATGCCCAGCCCTAACAGCAGAACCGGCTTGCGTCCGATGCGATCGGAGAGCGGCCCCCACAGCAGCTGTGCAAAGGCAAAGCCGGCCAGAAAGATGCTCAGGCTGGCGCTGATGGCGCCGGCGGAGGCGCCCAGATCGTGGCGCATGGCACCAAAGGCGGGCAGATACATATCGGTGGCCAGATATCCCAGCATACTGAGGCCAGCCAGATAGACCATGAAACCTGATTTACTTCTCATTATTTTGACTCGTTATGAATATGTTGCAGGCGGAGAATGTGACGAGTGAGAGTTTATGGGCTGACGTCAGCGTTGTGAAACGCTATTATTTGGCATGATGGATGAAAATTTTTGAAAGCAGAATAGCGAGGGGCTGAGCATGTGGTCAGAATATTCGCTGGAGGTCGTGGATGCGGTCGCCCGCACCGGGAGCTTTAGCGCGGCGGCGCAGGAGCTGCATAGGGTGCCCTCTGCCGTCAGCTATACCGTACGTCAGCTGGAGAACTGGCTGGCGGTACCGCTGTTTGAACGACGTCACCGTGACGTTGAGTTGACCGAGGCCGGGGCGTTTTTTGTCGATGAAGCCCGCAGTATTATCAAAAAAATGCATGCCACCCGACGTCAGTGTCAGCAGGTCGCCAACGGTTGGCGCGGTCAGTTCCACGTCGCAGTGGATCGCATCGTGCGTCCGCAGCGCTGCCAGCAGCTGGTAGTGGACTTTTATCGTCACTTTCCCGATATGGAGCTGATGATCCACAGCGAGGTGTTTAACGGTGTGTGGGATGCCCTGATCAACGGGCGGGTCGAGGTGGCGATCGGGGCGACGCGGGCGGTGCCCGCCGGCGGGCGCTATGCTTTCCGCGATATGGGCTTTCTGCGCTGGCGCTGCGTGGTCAGCCCCGACCACCCGCTGGCCGCGTTTGACGGCGAGGTGGACGACGACCGCCTGCGCCCCTTTCCGGCGCTGAGCATCGAGGATACCTCGCGGACGTTACCCAAGCGGGATACCTGGCTGCTCGATAATCAGCGGCGTCTGGTGGCGCCGGACTGGCCGTGCGCCATCGACTGTCTGGAGGCCGGGCTTTGCGTCGGCCTGATGCCGGCCCACGCCGCCGAGCCGCTGATTGCCGCGGGGCGTCTGCACGCGCTGCGGCTGTGCCAGTCGTTTCCCGACAGCGCCTGCTGCGTGACCTGGCAAGATCACAGCCGCTCACCGGCCCTAGAGTGGCTGCTGGCTTACCTGGGCGATACCCGCACCATGAACCAGGAGTGGCTTATGCCGCAGCCAGCGTGACGATCCGTCCGCCGGGCGGAACGTCGGCGCGATCGTGGGTGACCAGGATCGCGGGAACGGCGCGTTCGGCGATCTGCTGATAGACCCAGCGGCGAAAGCGGCGGCGCAGCGGGGCGTCCAGACGGGAGAAGGGCTCATCGAGCAGCAGGACCGAGGGCGCGGCCAACAGGGTACGCAGCACGCTGATGCGCGCCCGCTGTCCCCCGGAGAGGGCGGCGGGATAGCAGTCGCCCCGCTCGGTCAGCTCCGCCTGCTGCAGCGCTTGCGTCACCGCCGCCTTCGACGCCCCCGGCGGTAGGGCAAAATGCAGATTTTGCGCCACCGTCAGGTGGGGGAACAGAACATCATCCTGAAACAGCAGCCCGATCCCGCGCTGCCAGGGCGGCAGGCGACTCAGGCTGCGCCGATCCAGCCAGACCTCGCCGCGGACGAGCAGCGGCGGCTGTAGATGGCCGCCGATCCCGGCCAGCAGGGTGGATTTGCCGCAGCCGCTGGGGCCCATCAGCGTGACGATCTCCCCCGGCGACACCGTCAAGGTCAGCGGCGCCAGTAGGGGGCGCCCCGCCAGTTCGACGCGCAGCTGGTTGAGATTAAGGGTGGCCATGCGACGTTGCTCCTCGTATACCGCGCAGCGGTAGCCATAGCGCCAGCAAAAATGCCGGCAGCGGTAGCAGGGTTTGCCATAGGGCGCCGATGGCGGCCAGGCGCCGATCGATGCCGCTGGCATAGGCGACGGTTTCCGTGGCCAGCGTCGGCAGCCGCCCGGCGCCCAGCCCCAGCGTCGGCAGATACATGCCGACGCTGACCGCGAGGCCAAAGGCCATCGCCAGCAGCAGCGCCGGCAGCATCTGCGGCAGCTTAATCCGGTAAAAGGCCTGCCAGGGCGTCTTACCCAACGCCAGCGCCACCTGGGTCTGACGCGTATCGAAACGCAGCCAGGCACCGGACAGCGTCAGCAGGTAGTAGGGGGTGACGAACAGCAGCTGGCCATAGATAACCAGCGGGTAGCTGCCCAGCAGTTGGCTGCGGGCGGCGAAATACTGTAGACCGAAGATCAGCCCCATCTGCGGCAGCAGCAGCGGCAGCAGCAGCCGGGCGCCGGGGGCCCGTCGCCTCAGGGTATACCACTCCAGCGTGCCGAGCGCCAGGATCAGCGCCAGCAGGTTGACCGCCAGCGCGATGCACAGGGTATGCCACAGCGGGGCGCTCCAGTCACTGACGCTGTACAGCCAACTGTCATAGCGCCACTGCCGCGGCCAGCGTTGCGCAAAGGGCCAGCGCTGAGCCAGGGAAATCAGCACCAGCATCAGGTAGGCCGCGGCGGCCAGCGCCAGCGCCAAAGGCCAAAAGGCGGCGTAGGGCGCAGGCCCACCGCGGGCGACGCGCCGTCGCGGGGGACGGCGACCCACGGCGACCCACAGGTGTTCAATGCCATACCAGAGCAGCAGCGCCAGCGCGTTTAAGAGCATCAGCAGCAGCGCCCCGAGGGCCGCCAGCGCCGTCTGTCCACCGTCGGCAATCCACTGCCACAGCAGCTGCGCAAACAGCAGCGGCCGCTGCGGACCGAGCAGCTGCGCCAGATCCAGCGCCGACAGGGCAAAGGCCAGGACGCAGAACATGGGCAGGCGTAGCCCCGGCAGCAGCTGCGGCACCACGATGCGCCACCAGCCCTGCGCCGGGGGATAGCCCAGCGCGGCGCTGATGCGCAGCTGCCGCTGCGCGGCGCAGCGGGCGGCCAGATTCAGGGTAAGCAGATAGAAAAAGGGGGTCTCTTTTAACAGCAGGAGCAGCGAGAGGCTCAGGCCGTAGGGATCGTTGGGAAGCGGCAGATCGGGCGGCTGCTGCCAGTCAAACAGCGGCGCCATCAGGCGCCACAGCAGGCCGGTTGGCGCCAGCAGCATCAGCAGGCCGGTGGCCAGGGCGATGTGGGGGGCTGCCAGCAGCAGCGCCGGCGCCAGCGTGTGCTGACGCTGACGCCGTAGGGTGAGCCCGGCCAGCGCCAGCGCCAGCAGCAGGGCGCCGCCGGAGGAGCCTAGCGCTATCCACAGCGACAGAGCCAGGCTGCGGCCCAGCGCGGGCCACTGCAGCAGCTGCAGCAGCGCCTGTCCCGCATTTTGCTCGGTCAGCGGCAGTAGGGTCGCCGGAACCATCGCCGCCAGCGGTAGTGCGCCGGACAGCAGCACCAGCGCGGGAAACAGGACCAGCCGGGACACGCGCTTAGCGGCGGTAGTCGATGAACGGCCCGTCGGCCACGGAGCGACGCTCAACCAGCTTAGGATGCACTTCGATGGTTTGGGCGTCTTCGCGCTTGCTGGTGATGCGATCGAGCAGCATGTCGAATGCCATGGCGCCAAGGCGCTCCTTGGGCTGATGAATGGTGGTCAGCGCCGGGGTAAAGTAGCGGGCGTTGCGCACGTTGTCGTAGCCGATGACGGAAATATCCTGCGGTACGCGCAGCCCCATCTCGTCCGCGGCGCAAATGGCGCCCATCGCCATGATATCGCCGCCGACAAACACCGCCGTCGGGCGCTGCTTCTGCGACAGAATGTTTTGCATCGCCGCATAGCCAGACTCCGGCTCGAAGTCGCCTTCGACCAGCCAGCTCTCCTGCGGCGTGATGTTGGCCTCCTGCAGCGCCTTGAGGAAACCGCGCAGGCGACCGCCGCCGGTGTTGCGCGATACCGGGCCGGTGATGGCGCCAATGTCGCGGTGGCCGCGCTCGATCAGGTAGCGGCCGGCCAGATAGCCGCCCTCGAAGGCGTTGTCCTGGATAGCATCGGTAAAGTCGCTGCGGCGGGTGCCCCAGTCCATGACCACCATCGGGATATGACGGTAGTCCTCAAGGATCTCCAGCAGGTTCTCCGGATATTCGGAGCACATCACCAGCAGGCCGTCGACGCGCTTTTGCGCCAGCATAGCCAGGTAGGCTTTCTGCTTCTCCAGATTATTGTGGGAGTTACACAGGATCAGGGTATAGCCTTGGCTGTAGCAGCTATTCTCTACCGACTCGATGACCTCGGCAAAGTACGGCGCCTCGCTAGAGGTCGCCAGCAGGCCGATGGATTTGGTGTGGTTGACCTTCAGGCTGCGGGCAACGGCGCTGGGGGAGTAGTGTAGTTCTTTAATGGCCTCCCAGACGGCGGCTTTGGTCTCGTCGGCGACAAAGCGGGTTTTATTGATGACGTGAGACACCGTGGTGGTCGATACGCCTGCGCGCTTTGCCACATCTTTAATCGTTGCCATGAAACAAATGACTCCTAGGCGTACGCGCTGCGTCGCCGTTTTGTTAATCGTTTGCCTGCGTGCATCGGAAAATACGCCTGACAGCGCGGCTCGGCGCCGGCGCGTTTGCGCAATAGGGTGACGTTTGCCATTTCTTGTTTAGAATTATAGCGTCGGCACGCGGCAGTAAACCGCAAATTCTGTCTGATCTCAGGCAAAAGGGGAAGCACTAATTGGCGATTTGCGCAGGATGTAATCATAAGATTTTCTGCGTGTTTTAAGATGTGATTTATGTAAAAATGATTTAACACGGGTTTTGTGCGAATTCTTAAGTCAGTAAAAATTGATACAGAACGTAAAACATGAGGTGTCAGGATGGAAAACGATCTGAAGTATTCTCTGGTAACAACGGTGGTGGCGCTGGCGCTGATCGTCGTGGCCAGCCTGATCGCCGCACTGCACTAAGTTAGCGGGCGGCGTAATAAAAAAGGCGCTCGGTGAGCGCCTTTTTTGTCTCTCTGGTCGGTTACGCCAGATTCTGGGCGACGAACTCCCAGTTCACCAGCGCCCAGAAGTTTTCCAGGTACACCGGGCGAGCGTTACGGTAGTCGATGTAGTAGGCGTGTTCCCATACGTCCACGGTCAGCAGCGGCTTGTCGTCGCCGGTCAGCGGGGTCGCGGCGTTAGAGGTGTTGACGATGGCCAGGGTGCCGTCCGCCTTTTTCACCAGCCAGGTCCAGCCGGAGCCGAAGTTGCCTACGGCAGACTTGGTCAGCGCGTCTTTGAACGCGGCAAATGAGCCGAAGGCGGCGTTGATGGCGTCCGCCAGGGCGCCGCGCGGTTCACCGCCGCCGTTCGGGGAGAGGCAGTGCCAGTAGAAGGTGTGGTTCCACACCTGAGCGGCGTTGTTAAAGATACCGCCGGAGGCGCTCTTCACGATCTCTTCCAGCGATTTTCCTTCGAACTCAGTGCCTTTGATCAGGTTGTTCAGGTTGACTACATAGGCGTTGTGGTGCTTACCGTAGTGGTATTCCAGCGTTTCGGCGGAGATATGCGGTTCCAGCGCATTCATGGCGTACGGTAATGCAGGTAATTCAAATGACATAGCTCTCTCCTTAATGCTTCTGTGGCAAGACGGTTAACCCGTAAGCAACGCAGATGAGACGTCGCCGGCGGTTAGACAAAAATGAAAAAATCTTGTTGTCCGCTTGTTATGGTTTGTGATTCTAGCAAGTTTTGCCGTGAAAGACAGGGGGCAGGTGTATTTTAGCTGACTGAGTGGCGAAATGTGCAGCAGACAAGCAGTGAAAGCGGCGTGCGGCAGGGGGCGGTCATGGGGGAACCGCCGCCGGAACGGGGGCGTACGGGGCGTTAGCGGATGGTTTTCGGGGTCATGACGCGGCGGGCGCCCAGGTAGTGATCCTGCCAGTAGTCATCGCCCAGATAGCTGACGCGGATCTCCTCGCCGGTGCGCGGAGACTGGATAAATTTGCCGTTGCCCAGATAGACGCCGACGTGATCGGCGGCGCCGCGTCCGTGGATCTGAAAGAACACCAGATCGCCGCGCTGCAGCTCGGCGCGCTTGACCGGCGCGGCGTCGCGCAGGTGGTACATTTCGTTAGCGGTGCGCGGCATTTTAATGTTCAGCAGATCCTGATAGGCGTAATAGATCAGGCCGCTGCAGTCAAAGCCGGTATGGGGAGAGGTACCGCCCCAGCGGTAGGGTTTGCCTATCTGGCGCATCAGCTTATTCATCGCCGTCTGTTTGGCGTGCTGGTAGCGTTTCTTGTGCAGCGGACTCATGTGGATCGGCTGGCTATCTTCATGGCGGCCGGCCGCGCGGTGGGCCGTCTTAAGAGGCGAGGGGCGACCGTAGGCTTTTTTACCCGGGTGCGACGCCCCATGTGCGCTCGCGCGACGCGCAAGGGGCTTTTCGCCGCGGTGGTGCGCTTGCGCCTTGTGCTCGACGGCGGCGCGGTGCGGTGCGGCGACCGTGCGGTGGCTACTGTGCGCCGCGCGCTTTTCCCGGGCGGGGGGATGAGACGCCGCGCTGTGATGCTTGTGTGCCCCGGCGTCTGCCCTGCGTTTTTTACGCTCGCCGCTCTGGCTGTGGCCCGCCGTGGCTTTTCGCTGATCGGCGATGACTTTGTGTGCCGGTGAGGCGGCCGCTGAGGTGGTAAACCATTGGGTAAACAGCAATACAAAGAGCGCAACGAGTAGACGCATGATCAGTCGCTTCCAAGCCAAAAACTAAAATAAAAACGCAGAAACAGTATTAATTAAAATATGCTGAACATAACAGTACTGATGTTTACGTATTCGCGTCTAATTGTGAGTAAATATTTCAATTGTCTGATTTAGCGACAGAGAGGGCTTTTTTACAGTGATATTGCCTATTAAAAAACGGTTGAGCAGGATAATGGGCGAATAATGAGCGGCTGGCAGAGCGACGATGTGCTGCCGCGGCAGCGCGCTGTGCAATAGACCCTGTAAAAGATGGTGTTTTTTTCCTGCCGTGCCCGCCGCTACAATAGCGCGATCCGACGCCGCGTGCCCCGCGGCGGGCGGGGGAGGCGCCTTTCGTGCCCCATCCCTTGTCTGCTGTGGTCGGCGCGGGCGATAATGACAATATACTGCGTTACCGCTATAACACTGGATATTTAAGGAAGTAAAGATCATGACCACTATCGAAAAGATTCAGCGCCAGATCGCCGAGAACCCGATTCTGCTGTATATGAAAGGCTCACCGAAGCTGCCGAGCTGCGGCTTTTCTGCGCAGGCGGTGCAGGCGCTGTCCGCCTGCGGCGAGCGCTTTGCCTACGTGGATATCCTGCAGAACCCGGACATTCGCGCCGAGCTGCCAAAGTTTGCTAACTGGCCGACCTTTCCGCAGCTGTGGATTGAGGGTGAGCTGATCGGCGGGTGTGACATCGTGCTGGAAATGTATCAGCGCGGCGAGCTGCAGACGCTGATCAAAGAGGCCGCGGCGCGCCACGGCTCAGCGGCGCAGGACAACGCCTGATCGCGCGGCGTTAGGCCATGTAAAAAGGCGCCGCAGGGCGCCTTTTGTGTATCGGTCGGGACCGTGTGCTAGAGGATCATCGCTGCCGCCCAGCCGAAGCCGAGCAGCGGCAGGTTGTAGTGCAGGAAGGTCGGCACCACCGAATCCCAGATATGGTCGTGCTGGCCGTCCATATTCAGCCCAGAGGTTGGCCCCAGGGTAGAGTCAGAGGCCGGCGACCCGGCATCCCCCAGCGCCCCGGAGACGCCGATAATGGCGATGGTCGCCATGGGGGAGAAGCCAAAGGCAATGCACAGGGGCACATAGATTGCCGCGATGATCGGCACCGTGGAGAAGGAGGAGCCGATGCCCATGGTGATGACCAGCCCGACCACCAGCATCAGAAACGCAGCCAGTCCCCGGTTGCCGCCGATCGCCCCCTCGATAGAGGTCACCAGCGTATCTACGCTGCCGGTGGCTTTGATCACGGCGGCAAACCCGGAGGCGGTGATCATGATAAAGCCGATCATCGCCATCATATGCACCCCGCGGGTAAAGACATCCTGAGTATCCCGCCAGTGGATCACGCCGCCGAGAATAAACACCACAAAGCCCATCAGCGCGCCGAGCACGATAGAGTTGGTCGCCAGCTGCACCCCGAGGGCGGCGATGATGGCGATAACGGCGACCCACACGGCCCGTAAATGAATACGCTTATGCTCCGGCTCGGCGGACAGAATGCGCCCCTCGTTGTAGCGGCGCGGCCTGCGGTAGCTGAAGAAGATGGCCAACAGCAGGCCGAACAGCATCCCCAGCCCCGGCAGCAGCATGGCGCTGGGCACCTGGGCGGCGGTGACCTGTAGCCCGTTCTCATTGAGGTTCTTCAGCAGAATATTGTTCAGGAAGATGCCGCCAAAGCCGATCGGCAGCACCATATAAGGGGTGATCAGGCCGAAGGTCAGCACGCAGGCTACCGCGCGCCGATCGAGGTTCATCCGCGAAAATACGTGCAGCAGCGGCGGGATCAGAATGGGAATAAAGGCAATGTGGATGGGGATCAGGTTCTGCGACGAGATGGCGATCAGGGTCAGGATCAGCAGCAGACCGTATTTAAACCAGAACAGGCGGTGGGCGCTCGGCGTCAGCCCCATGCGGCGGATCACGCCGTGGGCCAGCACGTCGGTGATCCCAGAGCGTGAAATCGCGACGGCAAAGGTACCCAGCATGGCGTAGCTGAGGGCGATCTCCGCGCCGCCGCCCAGCCCACCGCTGAAGGTCGTGATCGTGGTGTCCAGGGTGAGACCGCCGCTCAGGCCGGCAACCAGAGAGGCGACGATCAGGGCGATCACCACGTTAACCCGCAGCAGGCTGAGCAGCAGCATTACGACCACGGCAATTACAACAGCATTCATAGACGTCAATGTCCTAAAAGTCGTTCAAGGCAATAGCAGGATTATTAGCATGTTTCCGTGCGCGGCACGACAAAAAAATACCCTGCCGTGACCTTTTTCCCGTCGTCGCGGGGCGGAATAAAAAACGCCCGCGGAGCGGGCGTGCTTGCAGGGGGGCGATTATGCCTCTGCGGAGGGGGCGGTATCGTTCAGGTAGGCCGGGGGCCAGCCGCCCAGGCGTTTCCAGCGGTTCACCAGCTCACAGAACAGCGTGGCGGTCTGCTGGGTATCATACAGGGCCGAATGGGCCTGGGCGCTGTCGAAGGGGATCTCCGCGCTGAGGCAGGCTTTGGCCAGCACCGTTTGACCGAGAACCAGCCCGCTGAGGGCGGCGGTATCGAAGGTGGCGAACGGATGGAACGGGTTGCGCTTCAGCCCGGCGCGCTCTGCGGCCGCCATCAGAAACGAGTGGTCAAAGTGGGCGTTGTGGGCCACGACCACCGCGCGATTGCACGCCTGATCTTTAATTCCCTTGCGCACCATCTTAAAGATGGCGTGCAGCGCGGTATATTCGCTGACGGCGCCGCGTAGCGGGTTGTGCGGATCGATTCCGTTAAAGGCCAGCGCCTCTGGCGAGAGCACGGCGCCTTCAAAGGGGGTGATATGGAAATGCAGGCACTGATCGGTTTCCAGCCAGCCGTCGTCGTTCATTCGTAGAGTGACGGCGGCAATTTCCAGCAGGGCGTTGCGATTGGCGTCAAAGCCTGCGGTTTCGACGTCGATGACGACCGGGTAAAAGCCGCGAAAGCGCGCGCTCAGCGCATTGAGATTAGAGGTGTCAGCCATGAGTTCGTTGGTGTCTTTATTTTGAATGCAGCGCGCATTATGGCAAATTTTGCCGTGTTTTACACGGGGATGGCAAATGAGCAGGGGCGCGGGCGGCACATATTGCGTCCGCCCGGGTGAACGGGGCGGGGAGGTTAGCGGCCCAGCCCTTCGCTAGCCGAGCGGTTTTCGATCAGCTCGATTTTATAGCCGTCGGGATCGTCGACAAAGGCGATGATCGTATGACCGCCTTTGACCGGGCCCGCCTCACGGGTAACGTTGCCGCCGGCGCGGCGGATCTGCTCGACGGTGGCGGCGACGTCATCGACGCCGAGGGCGATATGGCCGAAGGCGCTGCCCATCTCATAGCTATCGACGCCCCAGTTATAGGTCAGTTCGATCACGGCGCCTTGGCTCTCATCGCCATAGCCGACGAAGGCCAGAGAGTATTTATAGGCTTCGTTTTCACTGGTGCGCAACAGGCGCATGCCCAGCACCTGGGTATAGAAGTCGACGGAGCGCTTCAGGTCAGTGACCCGCAGCATGGTATGAAGTACACGCATAGTTATCCTCAACGCTGGCAAAGTAAAAAGACGTTTCAATAGTGTCACAGCGGCCGCCGACTTGGCAACGTCAAACCCGGTGAGCGGTTGGGCCGGGCGCGTTGACGACGCGCTGATTCCGATGACTCGGCGCGGCGATCGCCGGGTGGCGTAGGGCGGCGCCGGGGCGCGGAGGATCTTTAACGCATTTAATTGATTAATTGTTATCATATTAGCTCAAATAATTATTTGATGTTTCTTTTCGGCGTCGTATGGAATTTGTGTGATAGATATTTATGTTGCATTTTTATAGCGCAGGTTAAATCAATAAATGGGGCGTCGCTGGGCGGGGAGAGGACGGCGCAATCGCCCGCGCTGCCTGAGTGCGGCGGCGCTAGCGCATTCTTGCGGTGTATTATGTGATAGACGACGATTAATTTGGATATATTTGCAATATGTATGTTTATTAATGCGCAAACAATAAGCATGAATAAGCTTTTTTTCATTATTTCGCTTTATATTGTTTAGCTAACTGGTTAATATTATTGGCACGCAATCGCTCGACTATCGCCGTTTTTGGCTCGATAGACGCGCGGGAGTGAACCACAAAGGAATTGGCCGATATGTACCCGGCACGGGCATCGGGATGATGATGCGTTACCGTTCGGTGCCATAGCCGAAAGGAGCTCGCCGCCTGAGGCCTGACCGCTGCGTTTCACCGGAAAGGGGAAACCAACGGGCATCGCGCCGCCGGATCCTGTCCAAAGGGGAGCTGCACGCTGAGTCGTGTCCTCCGGACAGAGGTCGGTGATGACGGTGTATCGGGTTTATGGATTAGCACGCTCATTATAAGGAGATTAAATTGGAATCAACATTGGGGTCGGATTTATCACGGTTGGTGCGTGTATGGCGTGCCTTGATCGATCAGCGACTGAAGCCGCTGGAGCTGACGCAGACGCATTGGGTGACGCTGTATAACATTCACCGCCTGCCGCCGGAGCAGTCACAGATTCAGCTGGCCAAGGCGATTGGCATTGAGCAGCCGTCGCTGGTGCGTACGCTGGATCAGCTGGAAGATAAGGGTCTGATTACTCGACATATCTGTGCTAACGATCGCCGTGCCAAACGCATTAAGCTGACGGACGGTGCCGAACCCGTGATTAGGGAAGTGACCGACGTGATTTCGCTGACGCGCAGTGAAATCCTGGACGGTATCTCAGCGGATGAGGTCTCGCTGTTGACCAGTCTGGTCGAACGTCTGGAGCAGAACATTATTCATTTACAGAATAAATAAACCGCATCGCGTTCGAGCAGTCAAAAAAAAACCGGAAGGCATGCCTCCGGTTTTTTTTATTTATTGCCGTGGGATCACATCGGCGAGACGTTAACGGTGCTGCCGTTGCTCAGCAGCATTACGCGCTGATTAACCCGGAAAGCCTGCTTGTCGTTTTTCTGTACCACGGCGATGGTCTTACCGCTGTCGAGACGGATCACCAGCTGGACGCCGTTGGTACGGTTGACCGCGCCCTCAATGCTGTTGCCGGCCACGCCGCCCGCGACGGCGCCTGCGGCGGTCGCCAGGCTGCGTCCGGTGCCGCCGCCGATGGTGTTACCCAGCAGCCCCCCGATGACGGCGCCGCCGATGGTGCCGATCATGTTCGCCTCGCTACCGGCTTGAATCTGTACCGGCTCCATGGAGACGATGGTGCCATATGTCACCTGCTGTACCTGCTTGGCCTGATTGGCGCTGTACACGTCGCCGGACAGGGTGCTGGTATTGGCACAGCCCGCCAGGGTTGCCGTGGCAATAGCGACAATAATAAGACGCTTCATCATGATTAGGTTCCTTTTATTACCATTACCCGTGTTCTTTCCCGAGGTGCGGCGGCGAGATGGCGGGGCATCATGACCGGACGCGGACGCGGGATGAGCGTAGCTTCAGTGTATGTCAAAATGGCTTAACCGTGGATAAACCGTCGCCGGCGGCGGCGCGCGGCCCATCAGTATGGTATGTATCATGTTATTCTAATGATAAAACGGTAGCTTAAGAAGTCGGAATCCGTAAATTATGTTGCAGCTTTTTGCTGCCGTCGGATTTATCCGCAATTGGCGCTGATATTGATAAACGTTAAGTCGATCCGTGAGTTGGGTGATAGGCTGGACGAAATACCGGCGGCGGCCTGCGCGGCGCGTCGCAACACCGGAGTCGAAGAGAATATGAAAACGGGACGCTATATCGGCATTATGTCCGGCACCAGCCTGGACGGTATTGATGTGGTTCTGGCCGCGATCGATGAAACGCTGGTGGCACGCCAGGGGCACTACGTTCACCCCATCCCCCATGAGATCAAGACGGCGATCCTGGCCATGAGCCAGGGGCAGGAGACGACGCTGGCGGCGGTGGGCGAGCTGGACCGCGCCCTGGGCACGCTGTATGCCGAGGCGGTCAATCAGCTGCTGCAGCGCCAGCGGCTGACGCCCCATGATATTGTGGCCATCGGCTGCCATGGACAGACCGTCTGGCATCAGCCCGAGGGGAGCGCGCCCTTTACGCTGCAGCTGGGGGATAATAACCGCGTAGCAGCGTTGACCGGGATCGCCACGGTGGGCGATTTTCGGCGGCGCGATATGGCCTACGGCGGGCAGGGTGCCCCGCTGGTCCCGGCATTTCATCATGCGCTGCTGGCCCATCCCGGCGAGCGCCGCATGGTGCTGAATATCGGGGGGATCGCCAATTTATCGCTGCTGCTGCCTGGCGCGGCGGTGCGCGGTTTTGACACCGGGCCGGGCAATATGCTGATGGATGCCTGGATCTGGCGTCGGTGCGGACGTCCGTACGACGCCGACGCCGCCTGGGGACGCGGCGGCCGCGTTCTTAGCGCGCTGCTGGCGCAGATGCTGGCGGATCCCTATTTTGCGCGTCCGGCGCCGAAAAGCACCGGGCGGGAGCTGTTTAACCTCGGCTGGCTGGAGCGGCACCTGCAGCGCTGGCCCGGCGTGGACGCCCGGGATGTTCAGGCGACGCTGGCGGAGCTGACGGCGCGCAGCATCGCCGATCAGGTCCAGCTGGCCGGCGGCTGCGAGCGCCTGCTGGTCTGCGGCGGCGGCGTCCACAATCCGCTGGTGATGGGCCGGCTGGCGGCGCTGCTTCCGGGGACCGAGGTCGCACCGACCGATAAGTACGGCGTCAGCGCGGATGATATGGAGGCCCTGGCCTTTGCCTGGCTGGCCTACCGGACGCTCTCCGGGCTGCCCGGCAACCTGCCGTCGGTGACCGGCGCCGATCGTCCGACGCTGCTGGGTGCCATCTACCCGGTCAATCCCTACGATACCGATGTCGTTTTCTAAACGGAGGGCACGATGATGCGTTTTTCCCAGGTGATTATCGCCATGCTGACGCTAAGCGGGTGTCAGTGGTGGCCCGGCGTGACTCCGCTACAGACGCTGCACTATCGCTGCGGCACGCTGCCGCTGACCGTCCAGCAGGACAACGCCCGGCGTCAGGTGCGCCTGGTGCTGGACGGCAACGCCCTGACGCTATCACAGACGCTCTCGGCATCGGGCGTGCGCTACAGCGATGGCCGCTATACCTTCTGGTCTAAGGGCGAGGGCGCCTTTGTCGAGCGCGACGGAAATCTGATCCTGAATGATTGCCGCCTGCAGCGCTGAGCCTGACTGTCCCTATAGTTTCCCCTCTGCTGTCACCGTCCGGCCCACCCTGCGGCGGATGGTGGATTTATTCTTATTATTATCAATTAATTACATCCTATCTCCGGCCATCGCTCACCGCGGCGCGGGGTGAATTTGTATGGCAAAATCCCCGTTCCTTCCGCCTGACGCGAGGTCGGGGGAACGCGGGTGATTGAGATTGTGGCGGCCAGCGTGCAGAATGAATTCATCTCCGCTGTCAGGACGTTGAATATGAGCGAAAACAACGAGTTTGATATTGCCGATCTGCGCCGCGACTATGTGCGCGGCGGCCTGCGCCGCCGTGATTTAACCGCCGATCCGCTGGATCTGTTCGAACGCTGGCTGCGCCAGGCGTGCGATGCGCGCTTAGCCGATCCGACCGCCATGTGCGTGGCGACGGTGGATAAATCCGGCCAGCCCCACCAGCGCATCGTGCTGCTGAAGCACTACGATGCGCAGGGCATGGTGTTTTATACCAATCTGGGCAGCAATAAGGCCCAGCAGCTGGAGGAGAATCCGCGTATTAGCCTGCACTTCCCTTGGCATATGCTGGATCGACAGGTCAGTATCACCGGCACGGCTCACCGTCTCTCGGCCCTGGAGGTGATGAAGTATTTTCACAGCAGACCGAAGGACAGCCAGATTGCCGCCTGGGTGTCACACCAGTCGGCGCGCATCTCCACCCGCGGGATCCTGGAGAGCAAGTTTTTGGAGCTGAAGCAGAAGTTTTTGCAGGGCGAGATCCCGCTGCCCAGCTTTTGGGGCGGCTACCGGGTATCGGTGCAGACCATGGAGTTTTGGCAGGGGCGCGAAAGCCGCCTGCACGATCGTTTTCTGTATCAGCGCGACGGGGATAGCTGGCAAATTGACCGCCTGGCGCCCTAGGTTGGAGACAGGGACGGCGGCGACGTCGACCATTTGGCTACGCCTTAACCCTCAAACGGTTACCGGTGCTGCCTAACGGCGTTATTTCCCCTGTAAAGGCTGGCGTGACGGAGCGCGGCGCTTTATCCTATAGCGTTTATTATCCGCCTTGACACCGCCCTGTAAGGGTGACGGTGTGTGTTAACACTAATGGAGTTATTAATGGCAAGCAGCAACCTGATTAAACAACTGCAAGAGCGGGGCCTCGTTGCCCAGGTTACGGATGAAGAAGCGTTGGCAGAGCGACTGGCGCAGGGGCCCATCGCACTGTATTGCGGATTCGATCCGACCGCTGACAGCTTGCATTTGGGCCATCTGGTTCCCCTGCTGTGCCTTAAGCGCTTCCAGCAGGCCGGGCATAAGCCGGTGGCGCTGGTGGGCGGGGCGACCGGTCTGATCGGCGATCCGAGCTTTAAGGCGACCGAGCGTAAGCTGAACACCGAAGAGACGGTGCAGAGCTGGGTGGACAAAATCCGCCGCCAGGTTGCGCCGTTCCTGGACTTCGACTGCGGGAGCAACAGCGCGATTGCCGCCAACAACTACGATTGGTTTGGCGGCATGAACGTGCTGACCTTCCTGCGCGATATCGGCAAGCACTTCTCTGTTAACCAGATGATTAACAAAGAGGCGGTTAAGCAGCGTCTGAACCGTGACGATGTGGGGATCTCCTTCACCGAGTTCTCCTACAACCTGCTGCAGGGCTATGACTTTGCCAGCCTGAACCGGATGCACGGCGTCGAGCTGCAGATCGGCGGCTCCGATCAGTGGGGGAATATCACCTCCGGCATCGATCTGACCCGCCGTATGAACCAGCAGCAGGTGTGGGGACTGACCGTTCCGCTGATCACCAAGGCCGACGGAACCAAGTTTGGTAAGACCGAAGGCGGCGCGGTATGGCTGGATCCGAAAAAGACCAGTCCGTACAAGTTCTACCAGTTCTGGATCAATACCGCCGATGCTGACGTATACCGTTTCCTGAAGTTCTTCACCTTTATGAGCATTGAGGAGATCAATGCGCTGGAAGATGAAGATAAGAACAGCGGTAAGGCGCCGCGCGCGCAGTATGTGCTGGCCGAGGCGGTGACGCGCCTGGTGCACGGCGAGGCGGGGCTGGAGGCGGCGAAACGCATCACCCACAGCCTGTTCTCCGGCAGCCTGAGCGAAATGACCGAGGCCGACTTTGCCCAGCTGGCGCAGGATGGTATGCCGATGGTCGAAATGGATAAGGGCGCCGATCTGCAGCAGGCGTTGGTTGACGCCGAACTGCAGCCGTCGCGTGGCCAGGCGCGTAAAACCATCGCCTCTAACGCGGTCACCGTCAACGGTGAGAAACAGTCCGACCCCGAATACACTTTCAGCGACGGCGATCGTCTGTTTGGCCGCTATACGCTGCTGCGTCGCGGCAAGAAGAACTATTGCCTGATCTGCTGGAAGTAATCACAGCAATCAAGGGGGCTGCGGCCCCCGTTAATACCAACGACTGCCCAGTGGGCAGATAAGCAAAAATACGATGAAGAATATCCTTTCCATTCAATCTCACGTGGTGTTTGGCCACGCCGGCAACAGCGCCGCCGTTTTCCCGATGCGTCGCATGGGCGTTAACGTATGGCCGCTGAATACCGTTCAGTTTTCTAACCATACTCAGTACGGTCACTGGACCGGCAGCGTGATGCCGGCTAATCATCTGACCGAGATTGTGCAAGGGATTGCCGATATTGGGGAGCTGGCGCGCTGCAACGCGGTGCTGAGCGGCTACATTGGTTCGCCGCAGCAGGGCGAGCATATTTTGCAGATCGTTCGACAGGTGAAGCAGAGCAACCCCGAGGCATGGTATTTTTGTGACCCGGTGATGGGACACCCGGAAAAAGGGTGCATCGTCGCGCCGGGCGTGGCGGAGTTCTTCTGCCAGCAGGCGGTGGCCTGCAGCGATATCATGGCACCGAATCTGCTGGAGCTGGAGACGCTGACCGATCGTAAGATAACCTGCGTCGAGGAGGCCCTGGCGGCTTCGCGCGCGCTGATCGCCCGCGGCCCGCGCATTGTCTTGGTCAAACACCTGCACAACGCCGGCTACGATAGCAACAGCTTTGAAATGCTGCTGATCACCGCCGACGAGGCCTGGCACATCGCCCGTCCGCTGGTGGACTTCGGCGCTCGCCAGCCGGTGGGCGTTGGCGATTTGACCAGCGGTCTGCTGCTGGTGAACCTGCTGAAGGGCGAGCCGCTGCAGCGCGCGCTGGAGCACGTGACGGCGGCGGTCTATGAGGTAATGCTGACGACCCAGGCGATGGGAGAGTACGAGCTGCAGCTGGTCGCCGCGCAGGATCGCATCGCCTGTCCGCAGCACCGCTATACGGCGCGGGCGCTGCACGGCTGATGCCCGACTGTCCGCCACAGGCTAGGCCTCCCTTGGGAGGCCTTTTTCTTTTGTCTTCTGCGCGCCGCGTCGAGCGCGTTATTTCAACCCCTCGGCGCTGAGCGTGGCATCGACCGCTGGCCGCGCGGCGATACGCGCCATATAGTCGGCCAGCGCGGGCCATGTGGCCAGATCGAAGTGCATTGCCTTGGCCCAGCACAGCAGGGTGAACAGATAGGCGTCGGCGACGCTGAAGCGCGGGCACCTGTCCCTTGGGATTAATGCTCAGATAGTCGCTGCCGTGCTCGGTACGTTTGCTGGCCAGATCCACGCTTTCAATGGTGAAGTCCAGCCCGGCCTCACGCAGTACGATATGCGGTGAAAGAGAGCAGGCCCCGGACGTATAGAACAATTTCATCACTCGCTCCTTGGACGTTTCTGACAGGTAGATGACTGTTAGCGTAGTCCGTCAGCGGCGGCCTGTCTGTGTGGCAGATAGAATTTATACGTGGGCGCCAGCGGTAAAAAAAAGGCGCCGCAGGGGCGCCTTTTTTGCGAGGGAGAGAAATTAATCGCCCAGGGTCATACGGTTCAGCTTCGGTGCGGTCAACAGCATCAGCACCGCGATGACGGCGGTAGCGAGGCCGATCTGCATAAATACGTGGCTATAGATAGCCAGTGAGGCGTGCGGATCGGCAACCTCACCGCCCGGTACGGCGGTCAGCGCAGCCACTTTACCGGCGATCAGCGCGGCGGCGGCGGTGGTCAGGAACCACGAGCCCATGATAAAGCCCATCAGTCGCTGCGGCACCAGCTGTGCCACCATGGCCAGACCCAGACCGGAGATCATCAGCTCGCCGATACTCTGCAGCGCATAGCTCAGGATCAGCCAGTTAACCGACACAATCCCCGCTTCATTGGCGAAGGATGCGCCCCATGGCAGCACCAGGAACGCGCCGGAGCACAGCACCATACCGATAGCAAACTTGTGCGGCATCGGCAGGCGGTCGCCCATCTTGTTGTAGATTGCGGCCAGGATCGGGCTAGCGACCATGATCCAGAACGGGTTCAGCGCCTGATACTGCTCCGGCTCGAACGCGATGCCGAAGATGCTGTGTTCAACGTTATGGATGGCGAAGAAGTTCAGCGAGGTCGGCATTTGGCTATACAGCACGAAGAAGACCACAGCTTCCAGCATCAGTAGGAAGGCGACGATCATCTTACGGCGTGCGCCGCCCTGCAGTGCAAAGGTCTCTTTCGCGAAGATCAGGATGATGCCGGCGGAGATGATGGCCAGCGCCCAGCGCGCGATGGTCTGGTTATGCAGCAGCCAGGTTGAAATAGCAACCAGGATCACCACGCCGACCAGGGTCATCATCAGCTTGCCGACCTGCAGCGGTGCGAAGTCCGGCTTGGAGCCCTGATCCTTCACCCAGCGACGGCACATCATAAAGTTGACCAGGGTGATCAGCATGCCCACGACGCTCAGGGAGAACGCGACGCTCCAGCCAAAGCGGGCCGCCAGCCACGGAGTTGCCAGCATAGAGAAGAAGGAACCGATGTTCACCGACATGTAGTACATGGTGAAGGCGCCATCCAGGCGCGGATCGTTTTTCTCATAGCAGGTAGAGAGCAGCGAGGAGGGGTTAGCCTTAAACAGGCCGTTACCGACCGCGATGGTCGCCATCCCCACGTAGACCAGCGACAGATCATGGCCGGAGTAGGCGACAAAGGCATAGCCAATGGCCAGAACCAGCGCGCCGAGCATGATGACACGCTTGGCACCCAGCACCTTGTCACCCAGCCAGCCGCCGATAGCGACGAAGCCGTATACCAGGGCGCTGAAGGATGAGAACAGGGTAATGGAGTCGGCCTCGGTCATGCCCAGCATCTTAACCAGGTAAACGGCCATGATGCCCTGCAGGCCGTAATAGCCAAAACGCTCCCACAGTTCGATAGAGAAGATCAGATAGAAAGCACGGGGCTGTTTAAACGCGTTGAGACTCACGTTTTCCGGTTGGTTGTTGTTTGCGTTTGACACAAGTTACCTCTGGTTTTTCACGCCCGTCTGACGACGGGTAACGGCCGCGGCGCATGTTTAAAAAACATACTGTTTACATTGTTATACGCGGCAGGAAGAGGGGTACTCTTAACGATATTTTGCAGGCTGACAATAGGTTTGTAATATCCTGTTACACAAACATTCTCTGGAATAATCCGATAATGTTACAAATGTTACTCAGAGGGAACTAACGCCTAAAATGCATTTTCCGATGTAAAATTTTGCCGAATTGCCGTACAAAAGCAATTTCGTTGTATGTTTCGCTATTTTTATAAAAAGCAGGGTTATTGTCTGGCTGTTCGCAATAATTGTATTTGATTGTACTAAATTATCGTCTTTTTCCAAAATCATCAAATCAAGCAACATATCGGCATCAATCGAAAAATAATATTAACGATTTAAATGTGATCAACCTCAAAATTATGACAACGAAAGTGCTTGCACTGTGGAAAATAAAGTGAAACTGCGCTAGCAGAGGTAAAAACGAGGGAGAGATCACAGCAGACGGCGCCGCGCACCGTCGGACAGGTGCGCGCGGCGCCGGGAAAGGGCTTACTGCTCGGGGTAGACTTTATCGCGGAATTCGCACAGATCTTCGATGAGGCAGGAGCCGCAGCGCGGGCGCCGGGCGATGCAGGTATAGCGCCCGTGCAGGATCAGCCAGTGATGGCAGTTGAGGGCGAACTCCGCCGGTACGACCTTAAGCAGCTTCTCCTCAACTTCGTTGACCGTCTTTCCCAGCGCAAAGCGGGTGCGGTTACAGACGCGAAAAATATGGGTATCGACGGCGATGGTCGGCCAGCCGAAGGCCGTATTGAGCACGACGTTGGCGGTCTTGCGTCCGACGCCGGGCAGCGCCTCCAGCGCCTGGCGATCTTCCGGCACCTCGCCGCCGTGCTGCTCCAGCAGGATGCGACAGGTCTTGATAATGTTTTCCGCCTTGCCGTTATACAGGCCGATGGTCTTGATGTGCCGCTTGACGCCGTCCACGCCGAGCGCCAGCAGCGCCGCGGGGGTGTTGGCCGCCGGAAACAGCGTCGCGGTTGCCTTATTGACGCTGACGTCGGTCGCCTGGGCCGACAGCAGCACGGCGATCAGCAGCTCGAATGGGCTGCCGTAGATCAGCTCGGTGGTCGGCTGCGGGTTGGCGTCGCGTAGGCGCCGAAGTATCTCAATGCGTTTTGCCTGATTCATCATGCCTGCTCATGGTTTTCCGTGGGCGCCGCGTCGCGCGGCGCTGGGCCAACGGCGCTACGCTGCGCCTGACGCCGGCGTAGCTTTTGATCGATAACATATTTGAACGCCAGCATAAACCCAAGGCCAAGAAATGCGCCCGGCGGCAAAATGGCCAGCAGGAACGGCGTATCGGTATGAAACAGCTCAATGCGCAGCGCGCGGGCCCAGTGGCCGAGCAGCAGGTCGGCGCCGTCGAACAGGGTGCCGTTGCCCAGGATTTCACGCAGGGCGCCTAAAACGAACAGCGCCGCGGTCGCGCCCAGCCCGGTCGCCAGGCCGTCCAGCGCCGCCATCCCGACGGGATGGTGGGCGGCATAGGCCTCGGCGCGTCCGATGACAATGCAGTTGGTGACGATCAGCGGAATAAAGATCCCCAGCGATTGATACAAGCCGAACGCGTAGGCGTTGATCAGCATCTGCACCGCGCTGACGACGGAGGCGATGATCATCACATAGATAGGAATGCGGATCTCGCCGGGCACCCAGCGGCGCAGCGCCGAGACGGCGCTGTTGGTCAAGACCAGCACCAGCGTGGTGGCCAGCCCCAGCCCCAGGGCGTTGGTGGCGGTAGAGGAGACCGCCAGCAGCGGGCAGAGGCCGAGCAGCTGCACCAGGGCCGAGTTGTTCTTCCATAGCCCGTTGAGGAATAGATTTTTGGCTTCACTCATTCACTTTCTCCACAGCGCGGCAGACTGGCCAGATGCGGTCGGATATCGTGGATCGCCAGCGTGGTGCGGCGAACGGCGTTAACCACCGCCCGCGGGGTAATGGTGGCGCCGGTAAACTGGTCGAACTCACCGCCGTCTTTCTTTACCCGAAACGCCGGGTCCTGTGCGCCGTGCACCACCTTATTGCGAAAGCTGTCGATCCAGTCGGAGATACGGATTTCGATTTTATCGCCCAGCCCCGGGGTTTCGTGCTGCTCTTGCACCCGCACCCCCAGGACTTTACCGCTGAAGTCGGCGCCGACCAGCAGACGAATGGCGCCGGCATAGCCATCGGGCGCGGTGGCTTCGACCAGCGCCGCGATCGGCTGGCCCTGACGCTGGGCCAGATACAGCCGGTGCGGTGCGCCGTCGCCCAGGCGGGGATCGCGCAGCAGCAGGCAGCTGCGCTGCAGGTCGTTGTCGTAGTCACCCGGCGCGATCACCTGATCAAACAGCCGCTGCTGCTGCAGCGCCGCCTGACGGGCGATGGTGCGGGTGGTCAACTGATGCACGATCGCGGTCAGCGCGGTGGCGAGAATAGCAAACAGGGCCAGGCGGATACCGTGGCGGCGCATAGTGGTTAGCATGGGGACTCCTTAGCGATGCCCATAAACGCGCGGCTGGGTGTAGTGGTCGATCAGCGGCACACAGATGTTGGCCAGCAGTACCGCAAAGGCGACGCCGTCGGGGTAGCCGCCGTAGGTGCGGATCAGCCAGACCAGCACGCCGCACAGCAGGCCAAAGATCAGGCGCCCCCGCGGGGTGGTGGCGGCGGTGACCGGATCGGTGGCAATGAAAAACGCGCCCAGCATGGTAGCGCCGGAGAACAGGGTGGTCAGCGGCGGCGCAATGCTCTGCGGCGCCAGCCCGCTGCCCAGCGCGGCGCACAGCGCCATGGCGGCCAGGAAGCCGAGCGGGATCTGCCAGTGAATAATGCGGCGCAGCAGCAGCAGCAGGCCACCGAGCAGGAATCCCGCGTTGACCCATTGCCACCCTAAACCGGCCAGCTCGCCCTGCCAGATGGGCTGGCGGAAGATTTCCGTCAGCGTCTGGCCGCTGCGCAGCCCGGTCTTCACGCTGTCGAGCGGTGTGGCGGAGCTCACGCCGTCCACGCTCAGCAGGGCGTGCAGATCGGCGGCGTGACCGCCGAAGATCTGTAATAGGGTATGGCTGAAATCCAGCGGCTGACTCAGCAGGCTCTGCGGCGGCAGCCAGGTGGTCATAGGTACCGGAAAGGCAATCAGCAGCATGACATAGCCGACCATGGCCGGGTTGAAGGGATTCTGTCCCAGTCCGCCGTACAGCTGCTTGGCGATGATGATGGCAAAGGCGCTGCCGAGCACGACGAGCCACCAGGGCGCCAGCGGCGGCAGGCTGATGCCCAGCAGCAGCCCGGTTAGCAGCGCGGAGTTATCGCCGAGCGTACTGAGCGGGCGTCGGCGCAGACGCAGCGCCAGCGCTTCGCACAGGCAGGCGGTGACGATCGCCAGCGCCAGTTGGATAAGCGTGCCATAGCCAAAAAAGTGGATCTGGGCGGCGATGCCGGGTAACGCGGCGGCGACGACCCAGAACATGATCCGTGCGGTGTGTTGACGGTTGTGGGTAAAGGGGGAGCTGGCGATTCTGAAGGCCATTTATTCCTCGCTTGGCGCTGCGGACGCCTGCTTTGCCTTAATGCGGGCGATAGCGGCCGCGACGGCCGCTTTCTGCGCATCCGTGGGGGTGGATGGAGCGGTGGGCTGGGGCGCCTCTCCGTTGACCAGCGCCTGGCGGGCTTTTACCCGGGCGATGGCCGTCGCAATCGCCGCCTGGCGATCGGACGCCGGCGTCTCTCTCTCCGAGGCCGCCGGTGTATCCGCGTCGGATCCTGGCGCGTAGGCTGCCTGCAGCGTAGCCCGGGAGATCTGACGGCGAGGGCTTTCACCCTTGTCTGCCGCCGGCGGTACGGGGTTCGGGGCGTCGGTCTCACTCGCCGCGGCCTGCTTGGCCTTGGCGCGGGCGATGGCAGCGGCGATAGCGGCCTTGCGCGGGTCGTCCGGCGCCTTGTCTGCCGTCGGCGGCGCGGGGTTCGGGGCGTCGGTCTCGCTCGTGGCAGCCTGTTTGGCCTTGGCGCGGGCGATGGCGGCGGCGATAGCGGCCTTGCGCGGGTCGTCCTGCGTATTGTCTGCCGCCGGCGGCGCGGTGTTCGGGGCATCGGTTTCGCTCGCCGCGGCCTGCTTGGCCTTGGCGCGGGCGATAGCGGCCTTGCGCGGGTCATCCGGCGTATTGTCTGCCGCCGGCGGCGCGGTGTTCGGGGCATCGGTTTCGCTCGCCGCGGCCTGTTTAGCTTTGGCGCGGGCGATGGCGGCGGCCAGCGCCGCCTGTCGCGGATCGTTTACCGCGGCGGCGTCTACGGCGGCGTCGCTATCATCGGTTGGGCCCGCTTTACGCAGGTTAATGCGCTGCAGCGCGGCTTGGATGGCCTCCCGATCGCTGCTGCTGACGCTGACCGCCGCCTGTTTGTGACGCTGCTCGCGCGCCGCCTTTTCCCGCGCCAGGCGCGCCAGACGCGCCTCAAAGCGCGCCTTGGCCTCGGCGGCGCGTCGGGCCTCATCGTCCAACGCGCGGATCTCGGCTTTTTCTTGGCGATAATACTGCACCAGCGGAATATTGCTGGGGCACACATAGGCGCAGGCGCCGCACTCGATGCACTCCTGCAGATGGTAGTCGCGCGCCTTATCGTGCTCTTTGCCCTGGCTGTACCAGTACAGCTGCTGGGGCAGCAGGCGCGCGGGGCAGACGTCGGCGCAGGCGCCGCAGCGAATACAGGGCTGCTCCGCCTGCGGCGCGCTGAATTCATCGCGCGAAGGCGTCAGAATACAGTTGGTGATCTTGACCACCGGGACGCCGAGGCGCGACAGGGTAAAGCCCATGAGCGGGCCCCCCATGATCACCATCGGGTGTTTGTTCTGCGCAATAAAGCCGCCGTTTTGCAGCAGATGCTTCACCGGCGTACCGATGGCGGCCCAGACATTCCCCGGGCGATGCATCTGCTCGCCGGTCAGGGTGACCACGCGCTCGATCAGCGGCTCTCCGTCGATGACGGCGCGCTTGATGGCGTAGACCGTCGCCACGTTTTGCATCAGCACGCCGATGGAGGCCGAGTGCTGGCCGTGGGGAACCTCCATGCCGGTCAGGATCTTGATCAGCTGCTTGGCCCCGCCGGAGGGATATTTGGTGGGGATCACCCGCAGCTGTATCTGTTCGTGACCCTGTAACGCTTGACGCAGGGCGGCGATCGCCTGCGGCTTATTGTCTTCGATGCCAATCAGCACCCGCTCTGGCGACAGAATGTGGCTCAGTATCGCGCAGCCGGTGACGATGTCCGCGGCGTGCTCGCGCATCAGGCGATCGTCGGCGGTGATGTAGGGCTCACACTCGGCGGCGTTGATGATCAGGGTATGAATGCGATCTGCGCCGCCGTTGAGCTTGGCGGCCGTCGGGAAACCGGCGCCGCCGAGCCCGGCGATCCCGGCCTGATGAATATGGTCGATCAGCGCCGGGGGCGTCAGGGCGCGATAGTCGGGCAGCGGGTGACGCTCTCCCCAGCGCTCCTGCTGGTCGGGAACCAGGCTGATGCACAGCTCGGGCAGGCCGGAGGGGTGTGCGGTCACCTGGCGCGAGATGGCGCTGATGGTGCCGGAGGTCGACGCGTGTACCGGCAGGGTGCGGCCATTGCCGCGGGTGAGCGGTTGGCCTTTCAAGACCCGTTCGCCGACCTTGACCAGGAGGTCCCCCTCGGGTCCCAGGTGCTGCTGCAGCGGAATGATCAGCAGATTCGGCAGCGGAATGCGGCGCAGCGGGATCTCGCTGGAGATCTGCTTCATCTCAGGGGGGTGGATCCCCCCTTTAAAGTCCCACAGTCTCTCTTTACGCAGTGCGGCGAACAGCTTAAACATGGCGCTCAACTTCCAGAATGTGTACGGGAATGGTCTGCAAATCCCATTTCCAGGTGGCGGTCGTGGTGGGTACGGGCACCAGCTGGATACACGACGTCGGGCAGGGCGGTAGACACAGGCCGCAGCCGGTGCACTGATCGCTGATAACGGTGTGCAGCGCCCGCGTCGCGCCGACGATGGCGTCGACCGGACAGGACTGAATACACTTGGTGCAGCCGATGCAGTTGGCCTCGTCGATCAGCGCGACCTGGCGCTGAGGCTCGCTCTGGGCATTTTCACCCTCCAGCGGCTGCGGGTCGACGGCCAGCAGGGCGGCGATATTACGCATTACCGCATCGCCGCCCGGCGCACAGCGATTGATCTTTTCGCCGTTGGCGACGGCTTCGGCATAGGGGCGGCAGCCAGGGTAACCGCACTGGCCGCACTGGCTCTGCGGCAGCAGGGCGTCAATACGTTCTACGATGGGGTCCGCTTCCACCTGAAAACGACGGGCGGCAAATCCCAGGATCAGGCCGGACACCAGCGCGATGGCGCTGACGGCGGCGATCGCTATCCACAATGAAGACATTAGAATTTCACCAATCCGCTAAAGCCCATAAAGGCAAGAGACATCAGCCCGGCGGTGATGAGGGCAATGGACGCGCCGCGAAACGGCGCCGGTACGTCGGCCAACGCCAATCGTTCACGGATGGCGGCAAACAGCACCATCACCAGCAAGAAGCCGGCGGCGGCGCTAAACCCGTACACGGCCGACTGCAGAAAGTTGTGCGACTGGTTGACGTTGAGCAGCGCCACGCCGAGCACCGCGCAGTTGGTGGTGATCAGCGGCAGAAAAATGCCCAGCAGACGATATAGAATCGGGCTGGTTTTACGCACCGCCAGCTCGGTGAATTGTACCACGACGGCGATGACCAGAATAAAGGTCAGGGTGCGCAGATAGGTCAGCCCCAGCGGCACCAGAATAAATTGGTTTACGGCCCAGGCGCAAACGGACGCCAGGGTGAGTACAAAGGTGGTTGCCAGTCCCATGCCCATCGCCGTCTCAAGCTTTTTCGATACCCCCATAAAGGGGCACAGGCCGAGAAATTTAACCAGGACGAAGTTATTGACCAGGACGGTGCCGACCAGCAACAACAGGTAATCGGTCATCACACAAAACCTACAAAGCAGAAAGATCAGCCGGAAGATGAAACCGCTGTATTATCGGGGTTTAACCGGCTGACGACAACAGATCAAACGTAGGGTTATTGCGATTTGCGCAAATTACCCACGATAAGGGCGGCGTCGACGGCGTAAATTGGCGCTATTGCTCAATAAATGTCTGGCGCACGCGGGCCGAACGCTTGATATAGGGAACAAACACGGCGGCGGCCAGCAGCGGCGTGATGATCCCGCGCAGCGCCAGCGTATCGCTGATCGGCGAGAAGGCGAACGACTTCAGCGCCAGCAGCAGCATGACCAGCAGCCAGGCGATGAAATGCTTGGGGAAGCGCCGCGAACGCTTAAAAAACAGGCGCAGTACGTGCAGGGAGAAGCACCATACGCCCAGGGTAATGAGCAGAGAGAGCCCCCACTGAGAGGAAAAGGTGCCGCCGTGGGCCCACAGGCGTCCGCCGCCGCCGTGCTGCAGCAGCGTCATGATGAACAGCACCAGCATCAGGCTGGAGGAGAAGAGAGAGAGGATCATGTAGGCCAATGGCGCAAACAGCCAGCCGCCGATACGGTCAGTTTTCATCGTATGCAATACCGGATAAAAGGGCGAATGCGGGGGAGTATACCCGATCCCGGCGCCGGAGGGTGCAGGGATCGGGGGGCGGCGTTAGCTCAGGCCAACGGTATTGCCGTCGGCGTCGATATCGATGTGGCGGTAGGCTGGCAGGGTGCTGAGCCCCGGCATCGTCATGATGTTACCGGCGTAGGCGCGAATAAACCCGGCGCCGGCGGAGACCTGCAGACTGCGGATAGGCAGCACAAAGTCGCGCGGGGCGTTTTTCAACGCCGGATCGGCGCTGATGGAGAGCGGAGTCTTCGCCATGCACAGCGGCAGGTGGCCAAAGCCGGCCTGCGCCAGCGCCTCCAGCTCCTGCTGCGCCTGCGCCGTCAGCTCGGCGTGGCTGGCGCCGTAGCTGTGCGCCAGGGTCTGCAGCTTGTCTGCCAGCGGCATCTCGTCCGGATACAGCAGCGTGACCTGGGCCGCCTGGCTGCAGGCGTCGGTGACACAGGCCGCCAGGCGCGCCGCGCCGCGCCCGCCGAGGGCAAAGGCTTCGCTGAACTCGACGCCGAAGGCGCCGGCGCTCAGCGCATAGTCGCGCAGTATGGCCAGCTCCTGCGGCGTATCCTCCGGCCAGCGGTTGACGGCGATCACTACCGGCAGACCGTAACGGCGGGCGTTGGCGATGTGCCAGCCCAGGTTTTCACACCCGGCGCGCAGCAGATCGGCGTTCGGCTGCTTGACCTCTTCCGGCAGCGCCTGTCCCGGCTTCATATTGAACTGCCCGCTGTTGGCCTTCAGGCTGCGCAGCGTGGCGACCAGCACCACGCAGGAGGGGGCGATCCCCGACTGGCGATATTTGATATTGAAGAACTTTTCCATGCCCATGTCGGAGCCAAAGCCCGCCTCGGTGACCACATAGTCGGCCAGCTGCAGGGCCAGTCTATCGGCCAGCACAGAGGAGTTGCCGTGGGCGATATTGGCAAAGGGGCCCGCGTGGATCAGCACCGGCGTCTGCTCGCTGCTCTGCATCAGGGTCGGGTGGATCGCCTCTTTCATCACGACGGTCATGGCACCGGCAACCTGCAGATCCTCCGCGGTGATCGGCGCGCCCTGCAGGGAATAGGCCAGGATCACCTTACCGATGCGCAGACGCATATCGGCCAGGCTCTCGGAGAGCGCCAGAATGGCCATCAGCTCCGAGGCGGCGCTGATGTCAAAGCCATCGTGGCGCGGCACGCCGTTATTGCCGCCGCCGACGCCAACGTCGATGCTGCGCAGCGCCCGATCGTTATGATCCATCACCCGCTTCCAGACGATGCGCTGGGGGTCGATATCCAGACGCGGCAGCCCGCTCTGGTCGGAGAACGCGTCGCCCAGGCGCTGCTCATGGAACAGACGGGCATCGAGCGCCGCCGCGGCCAGGTTATGGGCGGCGCTGATAGCGTGAATATCGCCGGTCAGGTGCAGATTGAGCTGCTCCATCGGCAGCACCTGCGACGCACCACCGCCGGCGGCGCCGCCCTTGACGCCGAATACCGGGCCGAGGCTGGGCTGGCGGATACAGGCGATGGCGCTGTGCCCCAGATGGTTCAGCCCTTGGCTCAGGCCGAGGGTCGTAACGGTTTTCCCTTCGCCGAGCGGCGTGGGGGTGATGCTGGAGACCAGGATCAGTTTACCGCGGGACGGGCGGGGCGTGAGCTTCCGCATATCCACCTTGGCCGCATAGTGGCCATAGGGGATCAGGGCTTCAGAGGCGATGCCGATTCGGGCGGCAACGGCGGCGATCGGCTGCAGGGCAGGCTGAGATGAAGGCATCGGTTCGCAGCGGGATATCATGGCGTGTCGTGATCCTTTACATAGACAGAGTAAACACAGGCGCTGCCGGCAGCAGGCCGCTAAGTGGGCTGAGCGGCATCGATTATACGCCTGGACGGGCTCGGGTGCGTACTATGCCACACTGCGCAAACGTTTGCTCCGCTAAATGTCGAAATATTGTGACAGGGCGGGGGAAAACGGCGCCGGACAGGATAAAAAATGGACTGCGCCGCCAGCGTGGACTATTTTATAAGGCTGGCTGATTTATCATGCCGCTGAATACGGCGAGGATAGGGGGATAGCCGCGGCGTCGCCGGGTATTTACGCGTAATTTGCATCGTTGTTAGCGTTAATAGAAAAGGCGAGGTAAACGATTAACCGGATGGAATAATTCAGATAACCTAATTTAAATTCATTTTCCCTATCCGGGGCGTCCGCCGCCCGCTATTCCAGCGGCCTGCTCTGCGTAGTTGAGACAACGGCGTCGGGCTCAGCGAGAGGCGGGCGCGCTGGGGAGGGGAAAACCCTGTCCGCCGCGCGCGGACAAACGACCGATGCGCGCGGCGCAGCTCATTCTAGACGACATAGTGCCAAATCTCTTTCGGCACGCAGCCTACGTCAAATAGGCGCCCGCCGCTGACCAGCTCGGCGCGCCGATGATCGGCGGCGCGATACATATTTATAATGTCGCGTTCATCGTGCAGAGAATAATTTAAATGGTCGAAAAGTTTTTCCAGACTGTCGCTATTATTCACTTTGCGGAATTTGTGCAGGAATTCGTCAACGTTCATATTTTGGTCATTGTTCGAAATGGATATGTATAATAAAAAACAGTATTCAGCAATTATTCTAATGAGTCCAGAGAGATATTAGTGACATGGATTACAAATTTATGAAATATTGATGGCAACGACGCCATTCAGCCCGCCGCGGCGGCGGGGATTTTGTCAGGGTCTGTAACAGGGGGCGTGGCAGCAGGGGGAAACCCCGTTATGATGGGGCGACCCCATCGATTGACAAGGAAACCGGTGTTATGTCCTGGCTGCGGCGTTTACGCATTGATCCATTTCTGTTGGTCTTGATCCTGGTGGTGCTGCTGGCATCGCTGTTTCCCTGTCGCGGTGAAGCCAAGACCCTGTTTGGTCACTTGACGACGGCGGCCATCGCGCTGCTGTTTTTTATGCATGGCGCCAAGCTGTCGCGCGAGGCGATCGGCGCCGGCATCGGCCACTGGCGGCTGCATCTCGTGGTCTTCCTGAGCACCTTCGCGCTGTTTCCCCTGCTGGGGGTGGGGCTGGGGACGCTGGTGCCGGCGCTGATGAGCCCGGCTATCTATCTGGGCTTTCTGTATCTGTGCGCGCTGCCGGCGACGGTACAGTCGGCCATTGCCTATACCTCGATGGCCGGCGGCAACGTGGCGGCGGCCATCTGCAGCGCCTCGGCCTCCAGTATGCTGGGGGTGTTTTTATCGCCGCTGCTGGTGGGGCTGCTGATGCATACGCAGGGCGACAATATCGATAGCCTGCATGCGATCGGCGCGATTGTGCTGCAGCTGATGCTGCCGTTCCTGCTGGGGCATCTGTCGCGTCCGCTGACGGCGGCCTGGGTGGCCCGTCACCGGCGCCTGATCAATGTAACCGACCGCTCATCGATTCTGCTGGTGGTCTATACCGCGTTCAGTGAGGCGGTGATCGAGGGGATCTGGCAGCGTATTGACGCTGTCTCGCTCGGGGTGATCGTGCTGGTCTCTTGCCTGCTGCTGACGATTGTGCTGCTGATTAACACCGTCGTCGCCCGGGCGTTGGGATTTGATAAGGCCGATGAGATAACCATTGTGTTCTGCGGCTCTAAAAAAAGCCTGGCCAATGGTATCCCGATGGCCAACGTGCTGTTTCCGGCGGCGGCCGTCGGAATGATGGTGCTGCCGCTGATGATTTTTCACCAGCTGCAGCTGATGGTCTGTGCCTGGCTGGCCCAGCGCTACGCCCGCGGCGGTCAGGCGCGCGCTGAATAGCGAGGCCCCAGGGCGCGCTGGGGCTGGGGGACGTTAGCCCGCCTGCTTGGCGTCGCGCAGCGCCTGTTTCTCCGCCGGGCTCAGGAAAGCCATGGTCAGGCCGTTGTACTGCGCCTGGCGGATCTGCTCGGCGCTCAGCCCTGCCGCCGGGGCGGCCGTCTGATATTCGTGACGCAGCTCAATCCCTTCGACCGCCGGGTCATCCGTATTGAGGTTAGCGATAATGCCGTGCTGTAGGAAATGCTTCAGCGGATGCTGTGCCAACGAGGGCACCGTACTGGTCTGCAGGTTAGAGGTGAGGCAGGACTCCACGCCGATGGCGTGCTCCGCCAGATAATCCATCAGGCGCGGATCCTGGATCGCATTCACGCCGTGGCCAATGCGTTCGGCACCCAGCTCGCGGATAGCCTGCCAGATGCTTTCCGCCCCCGCGGCTTCGCCGGCGTGTACCGTAATGTGCCACCCCGCGTCACGCGCCCGGGTAAAGTGCGACATAAACAGATCGCCGGGGAAGCCCAGCTCGTCACCGGCCAGATCCAGCGCGGCGATCTGATCGCGGCAGCTCAGCAGCGCCTCCAGCTCTTGGCGGCAGGCCTCCTGCCCAAAGGTGCGGCTCATGATCCCAATCAGCTTGACCGGAACGCCGACGTCGCGCGATCCGGCGCGGACGCCGTCAATGATGGCTTCCACCACCCCCTGCAGCGGCAGGCCGTGGCGCTGCGCCATGTAGTAGGGAGAAAAGCGCAGCTCGGCATAATCGATGCCTGCGCGCTTCAGATCTTCAACGTTTTCGTAGGCAACCCGGCGACAGGCGTCCAGGGTGGCCAGAACGGCGACGCCCCAGTCCAGCTTCTGCAGAAAGCTGACCAGATCCGGCACCGTATCGCTGATTTGGACGTGGGGGCGCAGGGCCTCCAGCTCGTTCGCCGGCAGCGCCAGCTGATACTGTTGCCCCAGCGCTAAAATGGTTTGCGGTCGGATATTGCCATCAAGATGGCGGTGCAGGTCGGTCAGGGGAAAACGCGAATCGATCATGATGGGCACTCTCAGTTATTTTGCGTAAAGTGCGCAACAGTATAAAAATAACGCGATGTAAAGCGCTATCTCATTACATAAAAGTGTGATCAACATCACTAAAAATCAACGGATGTCTCGATTTATCGATATACTGTATATATATACAGTGGTGCGCGTGACGCGGGGATGGGAAGAAAAACGCCCGCCGAGCGGCGGGCGTTATCGCGGGTGCCGGGGAGGATTACTGTGCGCCAGCGGGCGCCGAATCCATACCGCCAAGCACGCCAAACAGGCCAGCGAACTGGGCTAGGGTCATCGGCTTACCGTTCAGGGTCACCTGACCGTCGGCATAGTGCAGCTGGCTGACGATCGCGTTATCCTGCTGCATCGTCAGCTTAAACATCTGGCCCATGGCGGAGACGCCCTGCACCTGCTGTGCCGCCAGCTTTTGTGCCTCATCGGCCTGGTAGCCCTCGAGCTCGGCCGCATTGGCGGCGATTTGCGTCGCCATCGGCATGGAGAGGTTGAGGGAGACATCCAGCGTACGGACGGCCTGCAGCAGCGGTGGCAGCGCCGCGGCGGCCTCGGTCTTGGCCGGTACGCCCAATGACAGGCTCAGGTCAAACTGACTGCTGCCGGCGCTGTTTTTCCAGGTGACCGGCTTGAGTTCGATCTGGGGGTTGCCGTTCAGCAGGGTCGGTAGCGCGGCATCCAGCATGCGGGTCAGCTGCTGCTGATAGGCGATGCTGTCGCTGCTGTTGCCGCTACTGATCTGTCGGCTGATAAAGGCATTGTACTCATCGGCAAACCCTTTCACGCCATGGCCATCGAACCCGTTCAGATTCAGCGTCATGGCGCCGCCGCCGAAGGCTTTCCCATCGATCTGCAGCGCGCCCAGGCGATAGTCCACCCGTGCGTCCAGCGTACGCTCACCCTCTTTCAGGCTGGCGTCCATCGCCAGATCGTCCAGCGCGGCGCTCTCTTTGCCATCGACCGACAGGCTCAGTCGCTTGGCGGCGATCTGCTGTTCACCGACATTCAGGCCGAACTTGCCCATCTTACTGTGGGTGGTAAAGGTGGCGCCGGTCAGCGACAGGGTTTCACGCTGCCCACCGTTCGGGGCGTCGATGCTCAGGCTCTTGGCATCCGCCGCCAGATCCATTCGGCTGAGATCGCGAGCGATATCGGCCTTAATCTGTGCGCCGCCAAAGTCGATTTTATTCTCGCCCGCTTGCAGAGAGAGCGGCAGCAGGGTTATCTCGGAGCGGTTATCTCCGCTATAGGCGATCCGGGTATAGGCATCGAGAGGCGACTGCCCTTTATTGGCCGTAAACAGCGGGGCGACCAGCGGCGTATTGGCCAACTCACTGTGCACCACGGCCATGCTGGGCGCCAGGGAGAAGTGAGTCAGCGGGAAGGGGCCATGGCTGATGGTTTCATTCAGCGCCAGCTGCTGGCCCGGCTTCAGCAGTGCATCCTGTTTGGCGGCGGGATCGGCTTGGATAATGTAGTGAACCCGGCTGGAGAAAACGCCGCGCTGGTAATCCTGGTAGCTGATCTTCAGGCCGGCCTGAGGCAGGCGCTGCGTGAGGCTTTCGTTAAGGCGGGCAACTTCACCGTCCATACGCTGCTCAATAAGCTTACCGGTATACCACGATGCGCCGCTCCAGGCTGCGCCCAATACCACGATGACCGCAACGGCGACGGCTGATTTTTTCATACTCTGTCCTTCTGTAGCCAGAATCGGGCACCGGCTTCAAGCGCAGCGGTGCCGGAAGGTAAAAAACGCCCGCAGGCGTTTTTATTGTGGAGGCAAGGGGGCGTAATTGGCAAATAATTCGTTGAAAATTAATCTAACTGATTAAAAACGCGCGCCAGCTCGCCGTGACCGGTCACCGAAACCTGGCGGTCGGCGGCGCTGAGATAGCAAGACTCGCCGGCGCGCAGGATCAGCGTCTGTGCTCCCTGCTGCAGACGGGCCTCTCCGCGTATGCAGAACAGTACGGCGGCGCTCTCTTGGTGCAGCGGCTGCGGCTGTGCGCTCAGCGTATGGACCGCAAAGGCAAAATCGGCGACCGGCACCGGAAAACGGCGCTCCGCGCCAGAGGTGCACGGCGCCGTCAGCAGCGTATCGCGCGGTTTGGCAACGAAGCGGACGTTCGCCAGCAGCTCGGCGACGTCGATATATTTCGGGGTCAGGCCAGCGCGCAGTACGTTATCCGAATTGGCCATGACCTCCAGGCCGACGCCGTGCAGATAGGCGTGGGGGGTTTCGGCATCCAGGAACATGGCCTGGCCCGGCGCCAGCGCGATCACGTTCAGCAGCAGCGGGGAGAACAGGCCGCTGTCATCCGGGTAAATCGGGGCAATGGTGCGCAGGGTGTCCCAGACAACGCCTTGCTGGTGGGCCATCTCCTCGCGCAGGCGGCGCAGCGCATGGGCTTTTTCCTCGCCCTGCATATTGAGCAGGTTGGCAAACAGGGTTCGCAGCGTGTCGGCGTTCGGGTGCGCGATAAAACCGGCGATATCCGGGTGGGCATCGGCTAGCGACTGCAGCAGGGCGGCTATCTGGTCGAATTCGCGAAAGCCGTTCATCGCCGCAAAGGGGGTCAGCGCATACACCAGCTCCGGTTTATGGTTGGCGTCCTTGTAGTTACGGTTCGGGGCATTCAGCGCGATGCCGGCGGCCTCCTCACGCGCAAAGCCGGCTTCGGCGGCGCGCTTATTGGGATGTACCTGGATGGAGAGCGGCTGGGCGGCGCACAGCACCTTGAACAGAAACGGCAGCTCGCCAAAGCGGCGGGCGACGGCATCGCCCAGCTGAGCGCGTGGATCGGCGGCGATGTGATCGCGCAGGCTTTGCTCGGCGCCGTGCGCATCCTGCACCCGAGAGCTGTTCAGCGGGTGGGCCCCCATCCACAGCTCGGCCATCGGCTGGTTATCGGGGTTAGCGATGCCATAGAGGTTACTCAGCGCGTCGTGGCTGCCCCAGGCATAGTGCTGTATGGCATTGATCATCTTTTGCATCTATCGGTTCCGCGAGTCAGTGAAACGTGAATTTTCTTCAGTAAACAGGAACAGCCCCCGCCTCGGCAAGGGGATTGATCATCTAAATGGCGAAGGCATTCACAATGAGGCCATTGATAAGGAAGTATACTGAAAAAACAGCGATTAATTTTTCACCGCGCGGGCGATGGACCAACGGAAAATCGAGGAGAGACGATGACGGCGATGCGTATAGAGAGCGACGCGATGGGGCAGGTGAAGGTTCCTCAGGAACGGATGTGGGGCGCCCAGACGCAGCGCTCTCTGGCGCATTTCCGTATCTCGGTAGAAAAGATGCCGCCGGCGCTGATTACGGCGCTGGCGCTGGTCAAGCTGTGCGCCGCGCGCGTCAACAGAGAGGCCGGGCGCCTGACGCCGGAGAAGGCGGACGCCATTATGCTGGCGGCGCAGGAGGTTATCGACGGTCAGCGCGCCGGGGAGTTTCCGCTGTCGGTCTGGCAGACGGGATCCGGTACGCAGACCAATATGAATATGAACGAAGTGCTGGCGAACCGGGCCAGTGAGCTGCTGGGGGGGGGCCGCGGCGAGCAGCGGTTGGTGCATCCCAATGATGACGTCAATAGCGCCCAAAGCTCCAACGATGTGTTTCCAACGGCGATGCACGTGGCGACGGTGCTGGGCATTGAGCGCGATCTGCTGCCGCGGATCGCCCAGCTGAGCGATACCCTGCGGCATAAGGCGCAGTGCTTCGCCTCCATTGTGAAGATTGGACGCACCCATCTGCAGGATGCCACGCCGCTGACGCTGGGGCAGGAGATCTCCGGCTGGGTGGCGATGCTGGAGCATAGCGGGCAACATATCCGCCACGCGCTGCCGCACCTGTACGAGCTGGCGCTGGGGGGAACGGCGGTCGGAACCGGGCTGAATACGCCGCCGGGCTTTGCCCAGCGCGTCGCCGCGCAGATCGCCGAACAGAGCGGTCTGCCGTTCGTCAGCGCCCCCAATAAGTTCGAGGCGCTGGCGACCTGTGATGCCCTGGTACAGGGACACGGTGCGCTGAAGGGGCTGGCCTGCTCCCTGATGAAGATAGCCAACGACGTGCGCTGGCTGGCCTCTGGGCCTCGCTGTGGGATAGGGGAGCTGAGGCTGCCGGAAAATGAGCCGGGCAGCTCCATCATGCCCGGGAAGGTCAACCCGACGCAGTGTGAGGCGCTGACCATGGTGTGCGCGCAGGTGCTGGGGAATGATACGGCGGTGAATATCGGCGGCGCCTCCGGTAACTTTGAGCTGAATGTCTTTCGTCCGCTGGTGATCCACAATGTCTTACAGTCGCTGCGCCTGTTAGCCGACGGTATGGAGAGCTTTAACCAGCACTGTGCGCAGGGACTGATGCCGAATCGGGAGCGTATCGATGAACTGCTGCAGCGTTCGCTGATGCTGGTGACGGCGTTGGCCCCACACATCGGCTACGATCGGGCGGCAGAGATCGCCAAGAGGGCGCACCGAGAGGGGACGACGCTGCGGGAGGCGGCGCTGGCGCTCGGCTACGTTAGCGCGCAGGCGTTTGACCAATGGGTTCAACCCGCGCAGATGGTGGGGAGCGTCGCACAGGGCGACTGATTTGTGACAATGTCACGCTTAGTTTCCCCGCCCATCGACCTCACGGTACAGGTGCAGCCGGGGGATCAGCGGGATCAGCTGCTTGGCCCGCGGGCGATGGCGCAGCGCGATGTTATCGGCGTCGTAGTCGGCCAGGGTGCCGATGCGCGGCGCCAGCTCGGCGGATTCGCACAGCGCGATCAGCGGCATGCTGCACGGGTGCTGCACCTGACGCTGGATGGCGCTGTACCACACGCGGGCAATCGGCTGAACCTTGACCGGACGACGAATTTTGAGTTTGACATCCTCGGGCAGCGCCAGCAGGGTATCTCGCTCCTGCAGAATGCGCTGCGTCCACTGCTCGCCGGTATAGGGGGCAACGGCGCGCCCGGCGCGCAGGCTCTTGTCCAGGCGCGTCAGCACCTCGGCGCGACTGAGATTATTGATCACCTGCTTGTTTGCCCAGCCGAAGCCGACGCTGCTGGGGTCGTCCAGTAGCGTCAGGGTGCGGTAGGCGCTGAGGGTCAACAGTCCTTTGAGCTGGCGGTGGACAAATTCAAAACGCTGCTCCGGCGGCAGGCCGGTCTCCACGGCGATGATCTGCTCCAGCTGCCGTTTGTAGCGGTTGACCCGCTCGATCGCGTCGCGCAGCGCGCTGCGCTGTGAGGGGGTGGCCTGATAGCACAGCACGCCGGGCAGGCGTACCGCGGCCTTACTGCTGACGTGCTGGCTGTGGTGGTGGAGGAAGAGGCGGCGAAAGTGGCGGCGTCCGGCGTCAAAGGCCTCGTCGGCGGCGCAGGGGGTGACGGCGATGCGGCGGATCTCCTCATGCTCTTTGCCTTTTTCTATCTCCGGCAGCGCAAAGATTTGCGCCTGCAGCGGAGTGAGGGCGGCCAGCTGGTGGTCGGTATGAGCGAGCGCCTCCTCCAGTTGACGGAAGCAGAGATGAAGTCGTTCGATGACGCTGCTGGTGGACATAAAGAAGATAAACTCTTATTAGTTACAACATACTTTTGACTATGACACACCGCGCCATCTGCAGCAACGCATTTTCCCCTTACCCTCGTATGAACGGTGAGCAACGTAAGCCAACCAGGATGACGCGTACCGATAGGTGTAGAGGGGCTTAGATGAAGGGGACTCCCCGGACTGACGATTTCCCCTGGCCTTGTGGGTAACCAATGCCCACGTCACGCTCTGAGCAGACCGCCACCGCGGGTGTCTTGAGGCGGTATCGATATCCACAAATTATCCAGAATGATAGCTTTCCGGCTTTCGTTGGATCAGAGGCGGTGGGCGGACGTAAATTTTTGTGCAAGGGCTCGGCGACTCGCCCCGGCGTCAATACGTGTCGTCACCGTAGGCGTAGGTAGCCGTTCTTCACTCCGTGCTGAAGCAGGGACAACGCGCTTTCCGGCTACATTGGCCCTCGCAATACCTGAGTCGGTGCGCTTGCGTCTCAAGTAACCGATCTCGCCGAGCCGCCCTTTGGCCGCCCGGCGAGGGCGCTATGAGAGGGGAGCGGCTTCAGGAAGACGCTGCAGCCGCCGGCCCAGCAGCCAGGCGAGCAGCAGCATGACGACCAGGAAGATGACGATACCGTTCCAACCGTGGCTGTGCCAGAACACTCCGCCCAGCGTCCCGGCGACGCTGGAGCCGACGTAGTAGCTGAACAAATAGAGCGAGGAGGCCTGACCTTTGGCCCGGCGCGCTCGGCGTCCGATCCAGCTGCTGGCCACCGAGTGGGCGGCGAAGAAGCCGGTGGTAAACAGCACCATGCCAATAAACACCAGCCACAGCGCGGAGAAGGCGGTGATCAGCAGCCCCAGCAGCATAATGATGATCGCGACGCTCAGCACCGGGCCCCGGCCAAAGCGCGCGGTCATCGCCCCGGCCTTGGGCGAGCTGTAGGTGCCGCTGATATAGACCAGTGACAGTACGCCGACGATAGCCTGGCTAAGGTAATAGGGCGAGGCCAGCAGGCGGTAGCCAATGTAGTTAAACAGCGTGACAAAGCTGCCCATCAGCAGGAAGCCTTCGGCGAACAGCAGCGGAAGCCCCCGATCGTGGCAGTGCAGGCGCAGATTGAGCAGCAGGTTGCGCGGGCGCAGAGAGGTCGGGCGAAAATGGCGCGAGGGCGGCAGGATCTTCCAGAACATCAGCGCGCCGCACAGCGCAAATAGCCCGATAACGGCCAGGGTGGCCCGCCAGGAAAAGTAGTCCGTCAGGACGCCGCTGATCAGTCGGCCGCTCATGCCGCCGATCGAGTTTCCGCTGATGTACAGCCCCATGGAGAACGCGACTACCGAAGGATCCATCTCTTCGCTGAGATAGGTCATGGCCACGGCCGCGACGCCGCTCAGGGCTAGCCCCACCAGGGCTCGCATTACCAGAATGGCATCCCAGCTGCTCATCAGGGCGCAGATCAGGGTGCAGATCGCCGCCAGCAGCAGCGCCGTGACCATGACATTTTTCCGTCCGATGGCATCGGAGAGCGGGCCGGTAAACAGCAGCCCGATGGCCAACATGGCGGTGGACACCGACAGCGATAGGCTGCTGGTCGCCGGCGTGATGGCGAAATCCTGCGATAGCACCGGCAGGATGGGCTGTACGCAGTACAGCAGGGCAAAGGTGGCCAGCCCCGCTGAAAACAGGGCCAGCGTGACCCGCTTAAAATCGGGGCGGTCGCGGGTGATAAAAGGGGGTTTACCAGTAAGGCCATCGCTGATGGCGGTGGATGCCGGAGAGACGGTATCCGGCGCGGCTTCAGCCGGGGAGGTATTCACACAATATCCTTGTACGGGGCACACAGAGAGTCAGCGTAGGCCGCATCACGATCTGCGATGTCGACGCGGAACTAGGCTGCATGATAGCGAGCATAGAATTACGCCTGCTGAATGTCTAATATATTAATAAGAACCAATAATATATTTAAAGTATCAATAGCCATGCGCATCGAAATTCGTCATCTAAAGTACTTTATCGCCGTTGCCGAGGAGCGACATTTCAACCGGGCGGCGGAGCGGCTGAATATCTCCCAGCCGCCGCTGAGCCAGCAGATCCAGGCGCTGGAGCGTGAGTTGGGCGCCTGTCTGCTGATGCGCACCAACCGCAGCGTCAGTCTGACGCAGGCGGGGAGCCTTTTTCTGAAAGAGTGCTATGCCATCGTTGGCCAGCTGGAGCAGGCGGCAGAAAAGGCGGCTCGAGCACATCGAGGGGAGACCGGGGATCTGACCATTGGCTTTACCTCATCGGTCCCCTTTATTCCCCGGGTGGCGCACAGCCTATTCGCCTACCGCCATCGCTATCCGCAGGTGCATCTGCAAATGCGCGAGCTCAATACCAAGCAGCAGATCGAACCGTTGGTTGAGGGAAAGCTGGACATCGGCATTTTGCGCAATACCCAACTGCCCGGCGTGCTGACGCACCGGGTGCTGCAGCGCGAGCCGCTGGTTGCGGTTTTACACCGTCATCATCCTTTGGCGCAGCGGGGGCAGGCGCTGAAGTTCTGCGACTTGGCCGACCAACCCTTTGTCTTTTTTTCCCGCGGCGATGGTACAGCGCTGTACGATGAACTGCTGTCGCTGCTGAAGAGGGCCGGCATTGTGCCGTATATTACGCAGGAGGTCGGCGAGGCGATGACGATCGTCGGACTGATCTCAGCAGGGCTGGGCGTCTCTATTCTGCCGGCCTCCTATACCCGTATTCAGGTGGACGGTGTGTGTTATCGCGCATTGGATGAGCCCGACGCCTATACCGAGGTGTGGCTCGCCTACCACCGCCAGCGTCCGCTGAGCGCACAGGCCAATGCGCTGATCGCGCTGCTGACCGCGCCATCCGCCGACGCCATGGTGGCGCCAGCCATGCTGGAAAACCCACCGAATGGGTAAGTATTTGTGCACTTAATCACATAACTAATCAAATGGTTGACGCCTTTTTGTAAAATACCCACCATACCCGGTAAGATTTATTTTGAAGCGCGAAAAATAACTGGGAGTAGCAGTAGTGATTGCTGACGGTCAGCCGGGGCATATTGATCAAATCAAGCAGATAAATGCTGGGGCGGTTTACCGCCTTATCGATCGTTTTGGCCCCATTTCGCGCATTGAGCTTTCAAAACGCGCACAGCTGGCTCCCGCCAGTATCACCAAAATCGTGCGTGAGCTGCTTGAGGCTCACCTGGTGCAGGAGACGGAGTTCCAGGAGCCCGGCAGCCGCGGGCGTCCTGCCGTGGGGCTTACGCTGGATACCGCCTCTTGGCACTATCTGTGCGTGCGGATTGGGCTGGGCACCATGACGCTGGCGCTGCGCGATCTGAGCGGGGCGCTGGTCGCCGAAGATGAGCTCGCGCTGCCGGCGCAGGGGGAACTGCCGCTGCTGACCCGCATCGTGACCGAGATCGATCTGTTTTTTACCCGCCACCAGCATCAGTTAGAGCGTCTGACGGCGATTGCCATCACGCTGCCGGGGTTAATCAACGCCGCCCAAGGGATCGTACACCGGATGCCGTACTATGCCGAGGTGCGTGACATGGCGCTGAGCGCCGAACTCTCGCGCCATACTGGGTTGCCGGTATATCTGCAGCATGACGTTTGCGCCTGGACCATGGCCGAATCGCTGTTTGGCGCCGGCGCGGGCTGTGCCAACCTGATTCAGATTGTCATTGACCATAACGTGGGCGCCGGCGTGATCAGCGAAGGGCGTCTGCTGAACGGGAGCCGTCAAAGTCTGGTTGAAATAGGGCATACCCAGGTCGATCCCTATGGTAAGCAGTGCTACTGCGGAAACCATGGCTGTCTGGAGACGATTGCCGGGCTGGGCAATATACTGACGCTGGCGCAGCAGCGCCTCGCGCTGTCGCCGTCGTCACAGCTGCACGCGGTCAGCCCGCTGAACATTGAGGCGCTGTGTCAGGCCGCGCTGCAGGGAGATCAGCTGGGGCGGGACTTGATCAATAGCGTCGGCCATAGCGTAGGCCGCATCGCGGCGGTGATGGTTAACCTGTTTAACCCGGAGAAAATCCTGATAGGCTCACCGCTAAACCAGGCCGCAGAGGTCTTGTTCCCCTCCATTGCCAGCGCAATTCGGCAGCAGGCGCTGCCCCATTACACCCAGCATCTGTCGGTTGAAGCCAGCCATTTCCACCATCATGGCACAATGCCCGCCGCGGCGTTGGTCAAAGAAGCGCTGTATAACGGTTCGCTGCTGGTACAGCTGCTGCAAGGGTAATTGTTCGCTTTTGTTTGCCGAGCTGTTACTCATTTCCCGTGAATTCGCGCGGTGGGTAAGAAAATGATCCGCGCGATAAATAAAAATTTGAGCTAACGCAAGCCGCGTGAGAAGCGCTTCGCCTAGACTTTCTGGTTTATTGGCGATCGCGGGCACACAGCATACTTCCGGTCAGATCGTTCTGCTTTTCTATTATTAATCGGAGTCTCTCCGGAGTAATTATTCCATGTTAAAACGCGTATTCGTTACGGGAACCGACACCGAGGTGGGTAAAACGGTGGCTTCTCGTGCGTTATTACAAGCTATTCAGGCGGCTGGACACAGTGCGGTGGGGTATAAACCTATCGCCGTAGGCAGTGATGAGACCCCGCAGGGGCTCCGCAATCGAGATGCCGTCACGCTGCTCAACGCGTCCTCCATGGCGCTAAGCTATGACGAGGTCAATCCTGTCACCCTGCGCGAAGAGATAGCTAATGCCTATACCGGCGAGGCGCTGGACTACGGCGCCATGAGCCGTGGACTACAGCATCTGAGTGCCAAGTCGCAGCATGTCGTGGTGCAGGGAACCGGCGGCTGGCGGGTATTGATGCAGGATTTACGCCCGCTCTCCGAATGGGTTGTGCAGGAGCAGCTCCCGGTGATCCTGGTGGTAGGGATTAAGCTGGGCTGTATCAGCCATGCCATCTTGACCGCCCAGGCCATTATTAATGATGGCCTGCCGTTTGTCGGCTGGATTGCAAACCGGATTAACCCCGGCCTGTCGCACTATGCTGAAACCATTGATGCTCTGAGGCAGAAGCTGCCGGCGCCGCAGCTGGGAGAGATTCCCTATCTGTACCGCCCAGAGGAAAAAGCGCTGGCACGCTATATCGATTTGTCCGCGCTGGACTGACGCTGCGCGTGGAGAGCAGACGTTACTAAAACGGGCGTGCACAGTGCACGCCCGTTTGCTTTTACCTCAACGGCTACGGATGGGCCGTCTCCGTCGTTGGCGTCGCCGGAGCTTCTGCGGCGGCCGTGTTCATCGGGTACGGCGTATAGACACCGTTCAGGCTCTTCAGGAAGGCCACGATATCGTCGACATCGCTTTGCGGCAGGGTGACGCCGACCTGATAGCGCAGCATCTGCTTCACGGCCTCATCCAGCGTCTGCACATCGCCACGGTGGAAGTAGGGCCCGGTCAGCTCAACGTTACGCAGCGTCGGTACCTTCTGGCGCAGCTTATCGCGCAGATCCTGGGTGACGTTCATCCGACCGATGTCCGCGCTGGTCATTTCGCCAAACGGATATGCCTTGATCAGCCCGAGTGGCTCGTAAGACTCTCCCCCCATGGCCACGCCGGCGTGGCAGGTTGCGCAGCGGTTATCCTTAAATAGCTGATAGCCACGCTGCTGCTGGGCCGTGAGCGCGCTGCTATCGCCGCGCAGGTAGCGGTCAAACGCGGAGTTCGGCGTAATCAGGGTCCTCTCAAACTCGGCGATGGCGTCAGTGATGGTTTTTCCACTGAAGCCCTGCGGATATACCTTGAGGAACGCCTGCTTAAATGCCTGATCTTGATTCAGCTTATCGATGATCTGCTCCCACGATGTGGACGCCATCTCGATCGGATTCAGCGGTGGCCCACCGGCCTGATCCTGCAGGGTTGCCGCACGGCCATCCCAGAACTGGGCGATGTTGAACGCAGAGTTAAACACCGTTGGCGCGTTGATGGGGCCAACCTGGTCATCGACGCCGAGCGATGTTTTCCGCCCATCGACGCCACCGGCGCCCAGCTGGTGACAGTGGGCGCAGGCCACGGTGTCATTGCTGGATAAGCGCGGATCGTGGTACAGACGGAATCCCAGCGCGACTTTTTCGGCGTTGACCGGTAAAGACTCAGGGATCGGCTGTATCGGCTCATTGCGCAGCGAGGGCGCCATATCCGGCGTTGCATAGTATTTTTGACGCTGCTCATCCACCCACGTCAGCAGCGTATCGCGATCGGCCTGCGACATCCGACCGGCCCAGTGCATTGCGGTATAGCGGGTTGGCGGCATGGTTTGATGCTGAACCACCCATTCCAGCTTATTGAGATCCGTCAGGGTCGGCGGTTGGCCGCTGGCGGTTTTCCACGGGGAGGGTTTCAGCAGACTTTCGCGCAGGGGAGTCAGGTTGAACGCCTTATATCCCTGATACATGTCATACTCCATCAGCTGTTTCACGCCGGGAACGCTGGCGTAAAACGGCAAATTAGCCGATGGTGTATGGCAGTAGTCACAGCCTTTTTCGCTCAGTATCCCCAATACCTGCGCATTAAGCGGTGAACTTGCCGGTTCACTCGGTACGGTATTACGCTGTTTGTCATGATTATAGACATAGCCGACCAACCCTAAGTAGCAGGCGAGACCGGCAATGACGATGCCTCCCGCCCATTTCGTTATTTTTTTCATTGTTACAAAACTCCTTTTGAGAGTGTCAATACGGCTGCGGAGGCAGCCGACAAATGTCGGCGAACCGACGCGCCCATAGTGCAGGGTGGTCTCGCGTCGATATTTGATAAGTGTCAACGATAGATGCAGGGATAACCTATCATTAAGATAGGAATCGACAATTAAGCGCGTTTTGTTAGATGTATATACTGTCTTTTAGGCCGGATTTGGCGATTAATTTATATATTACAGGGTAATACTATCTGTTTCTGACAGATGATCTGTACTCGCCGTACCAACGCCATCGGCTGGACGACCGTGTGGCGAGAGGCACCGGCGCTGACGCCGCGGCGATCGCATCGTCAGTGAACGCCGGCTTATTATGCGTTGGTTGGATAGAGAGATTACGCCGATAATGAATTCCCTTTCACCATACTTAATTGCATTATGATTATCTCTGTTGATATAGGTCGGCGCGGTGATCGCCAACCATAGCCGCATCGCTTTTACAATACAGAGATTTATTTAATTTATGAGTTATTGGGGAAGTGTTAAGGTGACGCTAATATAGCGATAAATTACCCATCGGCTTCACACTTTTTTATTAAGCCGGTTGAAGTTATTATAGGTGCAATTACAATACTAAAACACTGGATTGTTACTGCACCTGCAGGCAAAACCTGATCGTTGGCGATGACGTCAAAGGTCAGGTTTTTTTTTGTCTTGTCGCCGTGCCGGCCTATCGACGGCGGCGGGAGCGCGCCCGGGGGATGATGATGCGCATTGCCAAAATCCTGAATAATAATGTGGTGCTGGTGCTGGTGCTGGCGCTGGATAGCCGGCAGCGCGAGCTGGTGATGATGGGGCGAGGCCTTGCTTTTCATCAGTGCGTAGGGGATATCCTGGATGAGGGTAGAATAGAGAAAATCTTTGCGCTTCAGTGTAATAGACTAAGCTGCAGACCTCATAACATGATTCTACACCTTCCCTTGGATGCTATAGCCACCTGCGAGCGCATTATTTTATCGGTTTATACTGGTCAGGGTAAATTGCAGGCCGGGCTCGCCAGCGCCTTGGCGGAGTACTGCTATTGCGCCATTGAGCGACATCGGCGAGGGGCCGTTATTCACAATGCACTTTTACGGGAAATTATCGGGCGCTATCCGCGTGAGTTCGCGCTGGGACTGCAGGTGAAATCGCTGATCACCCAATATTTTAGTCTAGCGCTTAGCCATGATGAGGTCGGGTTTATTGCGCTGCACTTTGTCATGGCGCGATTAAATAGCCATGGCGCCACGGGCCATTAATGACTGCGGTCGTACTCAGGCTTGGCCGAGAATAACGCGCCCGCGGCGATCGTCTCTGCAGCGCCGCGCCGTCAATGGGCCTGCGTGTTTATCCGGCGCACGCTGTGCGTATGGGGTCCGATAAATAAATCCACCAGCGAGGGGCTGCTTTTTTTACGCATTATTATAGCGCGGGGCAGAGAAAACGGTTCGTGACTGGATTGCGACTGCATAAGGCAGGCAAAACCTGAGCGTGACGTCGGGTAAGACGTCGTCCTCAGGTTTTTTTATTTGAACCATCGGCACAGGGGAACGCTATGGATAGCCAACGTGGGGCGCCGCATGCGCAGTATCAGGCGCTGGCGCAAGATATTTTGCATTTGATTGGTGGCAAAGAGAATGTGGCAAGCCTACTGCACTGCGCGACGCGTCTGCGCTTTCGATTAAACGATCCCGCGTTGGCCGATGCGGAAGGCGTGAAAGCGTGCCCCGGCATTATTACGGTTGTAGAAAGCGGCGGCCAGTTTCAGGTGGTGATCGGCAACCATGTGCATGATGTTTGGCTAGCGGTACTCCATGCGAGTGGGCAGAGCGAAGATGATGCGCCTTCGTCGCCGGGCGGAAATAGCACCGTGATGGGGAAAGCGATCGATATTGTCTCCGGTATCTTTACCCCCTTTATCGGTGTCTTAGCGGCGACGGGGATCGTGAAAGGGCTGCTGGCGCTGGCCGAAGTCTGCGGCTGGCTCAATCCCGCCGGCGCCACCTATAAAATCTGGTTTGCGGCGGGCGATGCACTGTTCTTCTTTTTCCCTCTGTTTCTTGGCTACAGCGCCGGGAAAAAATTTGGCGGCAATCCGTTTATTACCATGGCGATCGGCGCTGCGCTGCTGCATCCGCTGATGATTCGCGCCTTTGAGGCCAGCTTAGCGCCGGGGGCGGCCACAGAGTATTTTCTGGGGATCCCGGTCAGCTTTATTAACTACAGTTCATCGGTGATCCCTATCATTCTTGCCGCCTGGCTCAGCTGTTGGCTAGAGCGCCACTGCAGCCGATGGCTGCCGGCGGCGATGAAAAATTTCTTCACCCCGGCTATCTGTCTGTCGGTCGTCGTTCCGCTGACCTTTCTAATGATTGGACCGCTGGCGACCTGGCTGAGCCAGCTGCTAGCGAATGGCTATCAGGCCGTTTATACATTAGCGCCGTGGATCGCGGGGGTTGTGCTCGGGGCGCTCTGGCAGGTTTGCGTGGTCTTTGGCCTGCACTGGGGGCTGGTGCCGCTCATGCTCAATAACATGGCCGTGGTGGGGCATGACTCTATGGCGCCGATGCTGATACCGGCGGTGATGGGACAGGTGGGGGCGGTGCTGGGGATCTTCCTGCGCACTCGCGATGTTCAGCAGCGGGTTCTGGCGGGATCCGCGCTATCCGCCGGGATTTTTGGCATTACCGAGCCCGCTATCTATGGTCTGAATCTACCGCTGCGTCGTCCTTTTATCTTCGGCTGTATCGCTGGCGCTATTGGCGGCGGAATTGCCGGCTTCAGCGGGACGCAAATCTACTCTGTCGGCTTTGCCAATTTCTTCGCTATCGCACAGATGATCCCGCCTCAGGGCGTGGATGCGTCGGTCTGGGGGGGCGCCATCGGGATCTTCGCCGCGCTGTTTATCGCCTGTGGGCTGACCATGATGGCCGGGCTGCCGCGCGCGTCGGCCGAGGCTACGCGCTCAAGCGAGCAGATGAAGGCGACTGCGCACGCTGATGCGGATATTGAGCGGAATGCACCGCATAGGTAACTCAGCTGCGCCACGACGGTCGGCGTTAGTCTGCCGGGGCGCAGGATCACTCAATGCAAGGGGAAACATGATGCCAACATTTCCACCGGAGTTTTTATGGGGTGGCGCTATCGCTGCCAATCAGGTCGAGGGCGCCTATCTGGAGGAGGGAAAAGGACTTTCCACCTCAGATATCCAGCCCTACGGCGTGCTGGGGAAGATGGTCGATCGTACGCTGGGCGGCAGCGGGATTAAAGATATCGCCATCGATTTTTACCACCGCTATCCGCAGGATATTGCGCTGTTTGCCGAGATGGGATTTACCTGCCTGCGCATTTCCATTGCCTGGACGCGGATTTTTCCACGGGGCGACGATGCCGAGCCAAACGAAGCCGGACTGGCCTTCTACGACAGGCTATTTAGCGAGCTGGAAAAGTACCATATCGCGCCAATTGTGACACTGTCACATTATGAGATGCCGTGGGCGCTGGTCGAAAACTACGGCGGCTGGCGCAGCCGCAGGGTGATCGCGTACTTTGAACGCTATGCCAGAACGGTTTTTACGCGCTATCGGGATAGGGTGAAGCTGTGGCTCACCTTTAATGAGATCAATATGTCCTTACATGCGCCGTTAACCGGGGTTGGCCTCCGCGGAGAGTGCGCCGAGGCCGATGTATATCAGGCGATTCATCATCAGCTGGTCGCCAGCGCCTTAGCGGTTAAAGCCTGCCATGAGATCATTCCCGACGCTAAGATAGGCAATATGTTGTTGGGGGCCTTAATGTATCCTCTGACCTGTAGGCCTGAAGATATCCTTAACGCGCTACACGCCAACCATCGCTGGCAATTTTTTGCTGACGTCCAGTGTCGCGGCACATATCCCGGCCATCTATTACGCTATTTACGCGAGCGCGATATTACGCTGGAGATAACCGACGCCGATCGCGCGATACTCGCCTACACCGTCGACTTTATCTCTTTCAGCTATTACATGACTGGCTGTGTCTCTGCCGACGAGCGGCTATATGAAGCATCATCCTCAAATATTTTCAACATGATCCCTAATCCGCATCTTCGTGCGTCGGAGTGGGGGTGGCAGATCGATCCGCTGGGTCTACGGACATTGCTGAATATGCTTTGGGATTACTATCAGAAACCGCTCTTTATCGTTGAAAATGGCTTAGGGGCGAAGGATCGCGTTGAGGCGGATGGCCACATTCATGATGATTATCGTATTAGCTACTTAAACGATCACCTCGTGCAGGTGAGTGAGGCTATCGAGGATGGCGTGGCGGTGATGGGATATACCTGCTGGGGACCGATCGATCTGGTCAGTGCATCAACGGGGGAGATGTCAAAGCGCTATGGGTTTATTTATGTCGATCGCGATGAAGAGGGTAACGGTACGCTGGAGAGAATGCGTAAAGACAGCTTCTTTTGGTATGCCGATATTATTAAGAGCCATGGAATGACGCTGCGTAAGAAAGAGGAATGATGGTATTGAGGGGGGCCATTTTATTATTTTCCATGCGCAACTACGCGTTGCTATTTAACTTTTATTCGCGGAATGACGTTTTGCGGTATTGAACGATCCTGCAGTGGAGGTGGTTGCTATATCCGTAATTTACACCGATAGCGTTGCGGCGCCGGTTCACTGCGTCGGTACAACGGCTTTATCTCGTCTATGAGGGATCTGCTATGAGCCAAGGAAATAAGCTAAAGGCAAAAATATTGATAATCTTATCGGCGCTGTATTCGGGGGCTCTACTGGCCTCATCGCCTTCCGTCGAGCAGCGTCTGGATGCGCTGGAGAAACAGGAGGCCGAGCGCCAGCGGGCGGCTGCGTCGCCGAGTGATGATCTGTGGCTCCGCTACAGCGGTTACTTTCGCGGCGGCTGGGCAAGCAGCAGTAGAGGCAGCCCGCGTCCCTATGCCGTTGGCTCCCTGGGGCGCTTGGGGGATGAGTATGGCGCCTGGTTTGATCTCCGCCTGGATAAGCGTGTTTACGCCAACCAAGGGAAAACGGTCAATGCGGTGGTACAGCTGGATGGTAACGTCAGCAACGCTTATACGACGGCCTGGTTTAATACGTTTGAAGACAATCTGCTGCAGTTTTCAAACCTGTATGTCACCACCACCGGCTTTATCCCGTTTATGCCGGAGACAACCTTTTGGGTGGGGAAAAATGCGCTGCCGTTCTATGAGATTCAGATGCTGGATTGGAAGGCCAACTGGGCCGTATCGGCGGGCGGTGTTGGCTTGGAGAATATAAAAGCAGGGCCTGGAAATATAGACGTTACGCTGCTGCGCCAGGATTTAAAGCTTTACGCTAGGGATTACAACACCAGTACGCCGGTGAATACCAACGCCATCGAGCTCCGCTATAAAGATATCCCGCTGTGGCATAACGCAACGCTGGATATTGCGGCCAGATACAACCTGGCTAATCGCAGTCACGCAGCCAAATCAAATGAATACTTCTCCATTCAGGATGCCTGGTTAGCTGCGGGAATCGTACGGCAGCGCTTTGAAAACGGCGGATTTAACGAGTTTGTTATTCAGGCAGCCAATAACTCTGTGGCCAGTGGCTTTATGAGTATCTCTGATGCCAATCCTCACTATGGCGACGGCGTGTATTATCACGGCGATCATAATAATGGCAACGCCTTTCGCCTAATCTCGCAGGGGGAGATGTACCTACACCCTAAAATCATCATGGCTAACGCATTGGTGTATGCATGGGGACACGATGTGTATAGCTATGCCAGCGGGGCGCATACCGATTTTGACTCATTCCGCGCCGTGCTACGTCCTGCATATATATGGAATGACTTTAACCAGAGCGGCGTTGAGGTCGGCTGGTTTAACCAGGTGAATCGGGCAAATCGCGGCCGCTATCATGAAGAGGGATATAAGATGACGCTATATCACGCGTTTAAAGTTGATACCAGCATGCTGCGCTCCCGTCCTGAAATTCGTTTCTATACGACCTGGATTAAGACGCTGCATAATGATATCTCACAGTTCTCTTTTGAGGATGAGCGTCCCGAGCAATTCAGCTTTGGGGTGCAGGCTGAAATCTGGTGGTAAGGGCTGCGGAAAGGCGCAGGCCAGGAAAGTAAGTGGGAATCGTCTTATCTCTCCGTGCTAGTATAGTCGCAGGATTTTCGACGACATAGGCCCTATGAGTACGGATACGACATCGATAAGCCCGAAGCGGGTACTGGTCTTGGCAGCCTGTATGCTTGCCACCTTTATGGCGGCGATTGAGGTAACGATTGTCTCTACCGCCATGCCAACCATCATTGCCGATTTGGGCGGCTTTTCCCTGCTGGGATGGGTATTTGCCGCCTATTTGCTGACACAGGCGATCTCTATCCCTATCTATGGGCGGTTAGCGGATCTGCATGGGCGCAAACGGATGTTTTATATCGGCGCCACGCTGTTTCTGCTGGGCTCGGTGCTCTGCGGCTTTGCCCACAGCATGCTGTGGCTGATCGCGTTCCGCGCGCTGCAGGGGGCCGGCGCCGGCGCGATTACGCCGATCGCCGTCACCATTATCGCCGACGTTTATGGCCCCCTTGAGCGTCCCCGAATTCAGGGATATCTCTCCAGCGTCTGGGGCGTATCGGCGATCGTTGGGCCATTGATGGGGGCATTTATCGTCCAGCATTTCCACTGGTCTCTGGTCTTTTGGATCAATTTGCCCATTGGCTGTTGCGCGATGTATTTGCTATGGCGCTATTTTCCCGAACAGCGGCATCCGCGGCGCCATGCGCTGGATCTGGCCGGGACCGCCTGGCTCGCCATCGGCATTACCGCGCTGCTGCTGTCACTGCTGCAGGCCGAGTGGCTGGGGCGGTGGGTGCTGCTGCTGCTGGCCATCGCCGTGCTGAGCGGTTTTTTACTGTGGCGTCAGGAGCTGCGCGCGGCAGAGCCGCTGTTCCCGGCCGTACTCTGGCGGCAGCGCATTATGGTGGCCGGCAACATCGGCGGGCTGGTCGTTGGGGCCGCCATGATGGGTGTCGCCGCGTTTTTGCCCACCTATGTGCAGGGCGTTATGGGGTATTCGGCTCTGGAGGCCGGTACGACGCTGGCCCTGATGTCGATAGGTTGGCCTATCGCGAGCACGCTCAGCGGTCGGCTGATGGCCCATACCTCCTATCGCACCACGGCGCTGCTGGGCGCCCTGTTGCTGATTGCGGGAAGCCTATGCCTGCTGTGGCAGACCCCGCAGGGGAGCCTGTGGTGGGGGCGGATTTCGGCCTTTATCATTGGCGCGGCGATGGGAATGACCAATACCACCTTCCTGGTCTCGGTCCAAAACAGCGCGCCGCACGCCATGCGCGGTATCGCGACGGCCTGCACGGTGTTTACCCGTATGCTTGGCTCTGCGCTGGGCACCGCAATTCTTGGCGCGACGCTCAACCTGAATCTGGCCTGGCGTCTACCGCAGGTGAGCGATCCGGTACAGCGGCTGATGACCCTGCGGGCTCAGCCGGCGACGGAGGAGGTCGGCGCGCTGCTGGCACCGGTCGCGGCGTCGCTGCACGCGGTGTTTATTGCAGCGGCGCTATTGGCGTGGCTTGCCCTGTTGGCGGCATGGCTGATCCCGGCAGGGGCGGGGCTGCGCGAACGGATTGAAGAGATCGGGGATCATAAATAGCCTAGGCCGCCGTCGGCGGCCTAGGCGTTTAGCGTGGCGTCGCGTGGGCGCCAGGTTCGGCGCCGTCGGTACGGATATAGATAATTTTCTGTGTGTCGTTACCGCAGTGACCCACGACCTGACCGTTCGCCTGCTGTACCTGATCGTTGGGGACGATCTCCAGCGTAAAGGCGTCCTGCGGGACGCCGTTGGCTACGATCTTCTGGCTAATCTCATCCCGGATGGTTTCGCAGGAGGAGACGGCGGCATAAGAGAACAACGGTGCCAGGAGCAGGGCGGAGAATAAGATAGGTTTATGCATATGATACCTGTCAGTTAGGGAGTTAACGGACGCCCGCTCTGACGATCCAGGCAGCGGCGCGTCCCTGGTTCCCAGTAGGCGTTGACGTTCAAACTGCGCTCACAGCGCTCTCGCTGTTCGATGGCCCGATCGGCCTTATCAAACTCTTTCTCAACGTGCGTGTTGACCTTACTACGCAAAGGGCGGGTTTGGTCCCATTGCTCCCGCTGTTCACGCGCCTGCTCTTTGGTCAGCGAGTTGTCTTGTCCACCGCTGGAGCCAAAGACGCAGGTGCTGCCAGCCTCGCAGCTGGCGGCCTGCGCGGCGCTTTGCCAACCGATGCCGCCGAGCAGTAGCAGCAGGGGAATCAAACGGACGAGTTGATGTCGTTTCTCTATCTTCACAGTGTTGTCCTCAGCGAAATGCACTTTTCAGACCGCGCAGAGCGTCATTGATTCAATCTGCCATGATTTTCTCTATGACGCTATAGCCATTCGGCGAATGCCTATTCGCCGCGATAGACCGCCAGGGGTGAGAACGACTGGGAGACCGGCATCATCTCCATCGTATTGATATTGACGTGAGGGGGTAGCGTTGCCACCCAGAACACCGCCTCGGCGATATCGTCGGCGGTCAGGGCATGCGCATCTTGATAGGTACGGGTGACGCGCTGCTCGTCGCCTTTAAAGCGGACGCTGGAGAATTCGGTACCGCCGACCAGGCCGGGCTCAATGTCGCTTACCCGGATTCGGGTTCCGTGCAGATCGGCCCGCAGGCCAAGGCTGAACTGGCGGACAAAGGCCTTGGTCGCGCCATAGACATTGCCGCCGGCGTAGGGCCAGCTGCCCGCCGTTGAGCCGATATTGATAATATGACCCGCGTTGCGGGCGACCATTTCCGGCAGCAGGGCGCGAGTCATGTTCACGACGCCTTTGACGTTGGTGTCGATCATGGTTTCCCAGTCATCGATATCCGCCTGATGGGCGGGCTCCAGCCCCAGAGCCAGTCCGGCGTTATTGACCAGCAGATCGATCGTGCGCTGCACCGGCGTCAGGTGCGCGATCGCATCCTGGATAGCGGCCCGGTTGCGGACATCCAGCTGAACGACCGTCAGCGTATCGCCCAGTTCATCGCGTAGCGCCTCCAACCGCTCGAGGCGCCGTCCGGCGGCGATAACGTGGTGGCCATGGCGGATAAACTTACGGGCGATCGCCGCACCAAACCCGGCGGTAGCCCCGGTAATGAAAACGTTCATACTCACTCCCTCGCGTGTGGATAAATTTGATGCGCCTTTGCAACGTTTCACAACCGCCGACGTTACGCACCGTAATGGAACACTGTCTATCAGAATGCCAGAATTATCCTAATATGTAATCATGATAATAATTCGATACATATCATATTTTAAAATTCTATGTTTTTTATTCGTAATATACTACCTGTCTTATTAAAATCGAGATATTCTTAACAGGGATTTACGTTACTACGTATAAACATGCGACATATTAAGGACTATGCAAGATGCATGAAAAACCAGTAAACCATGTCAATGATGAGATCGATCTGCTTGATATCATTAGGCAGCTATGGCAAGGGAAAGTGATTGTTTTTTGTGTTTCAATCATGTTTCTCGCTATCGCTGGCCTTTATATCATGTTGACTACGCCAAAATGGACGGCGGAGTCAACGCTTTCGAAGCCTTATCTTAACCAATTGGCAAATTATCCCGCAGGGGTCATGCTGAGCCAGGTCTGGACGATGAATGACGGGGATAACGCCCCCGTTATCGATGATGCCAAAATAACCGGCAATGTATTTAATACGTTTATCGCTATGGCTAATGCTCAAATTCTCTCCGGGATGGATATCAGTATTCGTCCCGGCACCACCGCCGAGACGTTTATTGTTTCCTCAACGGCAAACGATCCGGCACTGGCGAAGAAAAACTTGCAATCAGCCTTAATTTCGCTGAGTGATGATGCGCGTAAGCAGCTGGATGCGTTGATGTACAGTTCGCTACGTGAACGCGCTAATAGCTTGAAAATACAGATGCAGGCTCAGGAAAATAGCGCCAGAGCGCAGCGAGACTATCGCATTAGCGTGTTGAAAAATGCGCTACAGCTGGCGAACCAGATGAATATCCAACAGACCAAGCTTAACCCGGCATCCGGAGAAATATCTGATGATATGCTGTTTATGCTTGGCGTTCCAATCTTAAACACAATGATTGAGCATGAAAAAAACTTACCGCTGAAGTTTAACGCCAGCTATTTTGACATGCAGGAAATGTTTGATTCGATTAATGGATTCAAGCTCACTGAAGATAATTTATCCATATTCAATGCGACTAATATATCGGTGGATAAAGTAGGGCAAAAGCGTGCTTTAATTTTGGTCTTGTCCTTACTGCTGGGTGTGATTTTAAGCTGCGGGTATATCTTGTTGAGAAACGCACTGCGTAGCGCTAACAAATAATACCTATTTAAAAGGGCATGCCCATCGCGAGGGCATGCCCTTTTTCTTTATACCGATGAGGCCTCTGCGCTCCGATCCGATTTCCCCCGGCAATTATTTATCAGCATAGCAATATCGACCCGATCCATTTGCTCTGGGCGTAGGTAGCGCTTAGCGTAGTCCAGGTAGACGCCGCTTTGTAGAAACAGACAAAATACATCGGCATCGATATGCTCTCGACGGCACATCTCACTCATGATCGTGAGCGTCTGCGATAGCGTCTTCGCCGGTTTATAGGGACGATCGCTGGCGGTAAGCGCCTCAAAAATATCGACAACGGCCATGATACAGGCCTGTATCGACATCTGACTGCGGATCAGCCCCCGTGGGTAGCCGGAGCCGTCGATATGTTCATGATGACTGCCGGCAATATTGGGCACCTGCTGCAGGTGACGGGGAAAGGTCAGCTGATTCAGCATTAGAATCGTCTGAATAATGTGTTCATTGATCTTAAAGCGCTCCTCGTCGGTTAAGGTTCCGTGCACGATGGTCAGATTATGCAGCTCGCCATGATGATACTGATACTGCGGTATATCCATGGTAAATCCCTGCTGACGATAGGCCTCCAGCAGTTCGTTACCGTGGCGCGGCAGAAGATGCTCCGCTCTGTCGGCCAGCAGCGGTTCATTCACCGGCAGGGGCGATTCCGGCGTCGCTTGCTTGCGCTGCGTCTCATCGGCGGAGAGCCCGATTCTATCGGAAAGGGTGCGGGTCCAGGTTCGTAGGGCGATGGCACGCAGACGCTCAATCGCCTCCGGCGACAGGGATTCACTGCCGCGGTTACAGGCGGCGACAAAGGCAAACTCCTCATCCAGCTGTAATTTTAGCGTATCGCGCACCCGCGCCAGCGTCGTCGGATCGCCGCCTTCCGCCATGCCTTGCCAGTAGGCGACGTCAGCATCCCGTTTTAGCAGCTCAAAGCGCATACGGATCTCATGAATCCGGTCATACAGGGTCTCCAGCTTGGTGGCCTTTTCCATCACGGAGTCCGGCGTCGTCACCTTGCCGCAGTCGTGTAGCCAAGCGGCGATGCGCAGCGCCTCCCACTCATCGTCAGAGAGAGAGAAGTCAGCAAAGGGGCCCTGTTTTTGGTCGCAGGCCGCCTGTGCCAGCAGCTTGGCCAGCACGGGAACCCGCTGGCAATGCTCTCCGGTATGCGGACTCTTCGCATCGATGGCGCCGGCGATGATACGAATAAAATCCTCCAGCAGGCGCTTTTGCTCATCCAGCAGGCGCTGGGTATTCAGCGCGACGGCGGCCGTTCCGGCCAGCGCCTGGGCGAAGGCCAGCATACGCGATGAGACGGGAAAGTGCTGATGATCGATGAACAGGATCAGCAGCCCCAGGGACTCTTGCGCGGCGTTTCTCAAGGGGAGCAGTAGCAGAGTCAGCGGCCGGATCGTCGGGGGAAACGCCGGAAAGGCCGCCGCTAGCGTAGGCGGATCGATAGTGCGCCGGATGAGCTGCTGCTGCTGCATTCGCTGGAGCAGGCCCATCCCGGCAGCAGAGACCCAGGTATGACGTTCATCGATTGTCGTGGTTGTTTCCTGCCAGCGCGACTGAACCGGGTGCAGCCCCCCCTGCTGAGATAGCAGGATTAATCCCCCCATCGCATGGGTCTGGCTGGTCATTTCGGCCAGGATCCGCGCCAATAGTACGGGCTGGTGACGTTCGCCGACCAGCGCCAGAGAGATCGCCATAAAGTGGTCGATGCTCTCTTTCATTTTCCCGAATGCTTTGGCCAGACGATAAATTTCAACGATGTTACTCTGCACATTGACCGGCTCATCAAAGCGGAACTCTTCGATCTTCTTGACTTCATTAACCAGCTGATTCAACGGCTTGGATGCGCGGTGCGCCAGCCATATCGCGCCGATCAGCCCCAACCCAAGGATCAGCAGCGAGATCCGCAGCATTTGGCCGACGTCCTGTCGGGCGCTGGCCATCAGCTCCGCCGTAGGCGAGGCCATCAGCAGGCGCAGCGTTTCTCCCCCTAATACCTTAAAGGTAAAGGGCATACCTTCCCAGCGTTCGCCGTTGGCAAGATCCAGCGAGACGGGCTGTAAGGGCGGCATACGGCTAAGCTGGGCCAGCGGGAGCAGCTGCGGGTTGTCGGTATCGGCCAACGTAGGAAGGTGGACAATACCCAGGCTGTTGGTCAGTAGTCCAGGCAGTCCCAGATCGCTGGCGAGGATTTGCCCCTGGGCGTTGAGGAGGACCAGATGGCTGTTGGGCGTAATGCGCGCCGCCTGCAGCATCGCATCTAATCCATTAAGCTGAATATCGCTGCCTGCAACGCCGGGGGCGTTGACCATGCGTGCCGCGAGCGTGATCCCCAGCAGGCCGCCGCTGGCAAAGCGGTATGGCGAGGTGCTGTGCAGCATGCCCGGATCGCTGGCCATCTGATACCAGTTACGCATGCGCGGATCAAAACGATAGGCGGCGACGCCGCGCTGTTCCAGGAGGGTTAATTTATCATTATAAAACAGGTAGCTTCCCGTTATTTTGCCATCGCCGTTCAGCGTTTGGCTCTGTACCATCCAGGCGGTTCCCGCCGGCGGATCGAACTGGCGGATCATTTCAGCCGACGGAATATAGCGACGGACCAGAAAAAACGTGCCGTTATCATAGCCGGTATAGAGCGCGGCTAGTTTAGGACTATTGCGTAATGCGGTGACATAGAACGGCAGATGCTGCAGGCGATCTGCCAATGGCTGCGTCGCCATATCGTTGCGCTGGTTAGCCAGCAGCTCGACCAGCAGCGAGCCGCTGTGGTAGGCCTGCTCCATTTCATTCGCGGTTTCACTGACGACGCTGCGATAATGATTGTACGTCGTCCCCAAGAGCAGGCGGGTGCTGGCGTGATATTGATACCATAGGATCAGGCAAGAGAAGACCAGCAGCAGTCCGATAAACAGATAGGCAATATGCAAATAAAAGGGAATCGCGCGCGGAGGCTTCATGGTGATCCAGGCAACGGGTCAAGATGTCAGTTAACTTAAGGATAGCACCCGGCGATAAAGATGCCGGGTCTATCTGGATTCGCTAACTCAGTTACCTTTTAACGGGACGATCAGCGTATCAATGTTTATGGCGTCAATGGTGTTCTTCGCCACGGAAAGAAAGGAGACAAATTTCTGTGCAAACGCGCTGTTGTGGTGCCCCAAAATCACCAAGTCGATTTGCTGCTGCTGAATAAAGTCCTCCAGGGATGCAGAAAAATCATTGCTGATCATAATAGTAATTTCTGGGCATGCGGCGCCAATGGTGTGCTTCAGCGTTTCGGCCTGATCCTCTAGCTGAGAAAAGTAGGGTGAGTTTCCGCCGTCATCGCCCGGATCAATATCGAGCACGACATGTACCGGATGCAGGGTTGCCTGCAGACGCTCACCCAGCTGAACGCCCTTGCTCAATAGCTGAATGTCCTCTTGGGATCCGGTTTTAAGGTCAAGTAGTACTAAAATATTTCTGTACATAATTGTTTCTCCTATTGGCCCTATTGTTAAATTTAGCCGTATTGCCGGCGAATGGGTAACAAAAAATAACTGTTTAATGTATGGAAAATAGTCATAACGGTTAGGCCCTGCGCAGACGGATACGCAGCGGGAATTATTGCCGCAGCCTAAATGCGCCATGGCAATATATGGCGTATGCTGAAGCTGATCGTTGCGACGTAACGCGTCATGACTGACGTCATTTCCCCTCAGGCTCGAGGAGTTGAACAATGAAGGTCTCTTCTGTATCTGCTGCTTCCCCATCGACCATGCCGATAAGCCAAGATTCATGTACCACTATTCTGATTGGCGCGGCGGCGACACGCGATGGTTCGCGTATTATTGCCCGCACCGAGGACCACGATCCGCTGCTGTCGAAGGTACTGCTCAAGCATCCGCCGAAGGCGGATCAGCGTGGGCTGTTTCATGCCAATGAAAATGCCTTTAGCTGGCCGCTACCCCAAACGGCGCAGGGCTATAGCGCATTCGCTAACGGTAAAGTCGGAAAAACGGCGGCGCAGATGACCTGGGGCGCCGCCGGATTTAATCAGCGCGGCGTCGGAATGAGCGCCACCGAGACGATTTTTGCCAGTGAGCAAGCCTTGTTACACGATCCTTATCTGAGCGAGAGTGGGATCACCGAGGACAGCATTGTCGATATTGTTTTGCCCTATATCGACTCCGCGCGGGACGGGGTATCGCGCCTGGGTAAAATGATTGAAGAGCAGGGCGCCGGTGAGGGGTTTGGCGTTGCCTTTATCGATTCGGATGAGATTTGGTATCTGGAGACCGGCAGTGCGCACCAGTGGCTGGCCGCTAAACTGCCGCCGCACGGCTATTTTGTTACCGGCAATCAGGGACGCCTGCGCGACTATGATCCCGACGACCACGACGGCTATATGGCGTCGGCCTCGCTGATCGACTTTGCCCTTCAGCATGGACTGTATGATCCCCAGCGCGAGGGGGCCTTCAATTTTGAGCGGGCCTATACGCGCCATGACGATCGCCTCGACGGCTATTATAACTATCCGCGGGTGTATGCCTTGCAGCAGCTGTATCGCCCCGATCCGGACAGAACGCTGCAGCAGCCGCAGCAGTTTGCGGTATTCGAAGCGCCCAGCGCTGCGCTGGATGTGGAATCGGTTAAGCGAGGGCTACGCAACACATACGATAATCTGGGGAGGCAGCCCTATGCGGATACGCCGGACTATACCTGGCGGCCGATATCACTGTTCCGCACCCAGCAGTCCCATATCCTACAGTCGCGCAGCGGTTTGCCGCGCGCGCTGAGCGATGTGATATACCTATCCTACGGTATGCCCAGCATTTCGCTCTATATTCCGTTTTATCCCAACGCTCAGGGCGATGTGCCAGCCGCCTATTGCGAGGTTACCGCCGGGGAGGCCGATACGTTCTCGGCGCAGTGGCAGTTTCGCAAGCTGCAGACGCTGGTTATGGTCAACTACTATCGCTATGCACCGAGCGTTCAGCAGGCATATCAACAATTAGAGTTGCGCTTTAGCGAGCTGCAGCAGGCGATGGAGTCTGAATATATTAATATTTATCAAGATGATATGGATGAGGCCGACCGCCTGCTTCAGCGCTTTGGCGAGCAGGTATTTGCGGAGGCGTTAGAGACGACGCAGAGGCTAACCAACCAGCTGTTTACTCAGCTGGCGCAGGATGTTAACGCGAAATACCTGTTTGCCGGCGCCTAGCGAGGCGCTATTTCGCCCGTGCGCCGCCTTGAAAAGTAGGGCGCCGGCGGCGCGAGGTGCGCCACATCGTGACGTTGTCACGGATTATCAGCGTGCGGCGCCGGCGATGGCGCCGCTCTCAGGGCAGATCCCCGACCGCTGCAGCGGGTGATAGAGGCGGTTCGGGGTTAACCGCGAGGGGGTGCGCAAACGACGGGGTCGACGTGCGTCATCAGACACAGCACCGGATGTTCTGCCATCACTCTGCGCTCCGCCTCGCTGGCGATATGATGTCCCGCGGTGACGCTAAGCCGGCCGTCAATTTCCAGATGGACATCGGCCAGGATCAGATCGCCGCTTTTGCGGGTTTTTAGCGCATGCAGTCCGATGACCCCGGGCGTAGATAAAATAGCCCGTCGGATGGCATCATTCTGCTCAGCGTCGGCGGCCCGATCGGTTAAATCATGCAGCGCATCCGCGCTAAAGCGCCATCCCATACGGCTCACGATTGCCCCGACGATCAGCGCTGCGATGGGATCGAGCCACCCAAACCCCAGCAGATTTCCAGCGATCCCGATGGCGACAACCAACGATGAGGCGGCGTCCGATCGGGCATGCCAGGCGTTGGCGACCAGCATTCCAGAGCCAACCCGATGGGCGACGGCGAGCATGTAGCGAAAGAGTATCTCTTTCACCAGCAGTGCAGCTATCGCCACGCCGAGTGCGGTGTAATGCACGGTAGGAATGGCCGCCGGATCGCTGAGCTTATTGATGGCCGAAACGATCATCCCAATACCGACGGCCAACAGGAGTCCTCCCAAGATCAAAGAGGCCGCATTCTCGTAGCGCCGATGCCCATAGTGATGACGAACATCCGGGGCCCGCGGACTGCGCTGAACGGCGCAGAGGACGACAAAGTCTGCCGCCAAGTCGGATAACGAATGCATACCGTCGGCGATCAGCCCCTGAGAGCCGGAAAAAACGCCGGCGACGATCTGAAACACCGTCAGTACACTATTGACGACCACGCTGATCCAGGTGCTGCGTTTACTGGCCACCTCACGGCTGTGATCCGCGTCGGGGCCGCGGCAAAACGGCATGTGCTGCTGTTGATTCATGGCAGAAGATCCTGCATTGGCGCAACGATAAAAGGGGCGAGGCTGCGCAGCCTCAGTCGAGATCCAGGTGCGGCTCATCCAGATGTTCCAGCATGCTGGCCACCATCCGGGAAATATGCGAGTCCGACACGAAGTAGAATACCTGTTTACCCTGACGATCGGCCGTCACTATTCGAGCGGCGCGGAGGAGGCGCAGATGATGGCTGACCAGCGATGGGCTAATATCCAGCGAAGCGGCAATATCGCCGACGGCGATGGGATGCGCTCGACAGCACAGCGTAATGCGTAGTCGAGTTGTATCACCCAAGAGACGAAAAATATCGGCCAGTTCAGAGACGGTGCTTTCAGCGACGGTTAACATCATAAATACCAACAATTGAATATGTGTTCATATGTTATTTCGTGGCGATAGCATTGTCAATACGGCGAATAATCAGGCGCGACGTTAGGATGCGTTAGGCGAAATCAGCAGGGTAGTTATCCTATTTCCATTCCAGATTTCACGTAGCGACGCCATTTTTAACGCGGCGGCATGGCGAATTTGACGTCAATTTGATCGCGTAGCGAGCGTATCGCCAGCGCTATGGCGAATAACGTCGATAAAATCATCTGACGTACCGTATTACGCCACACCGCGTGGGTCAATTGATGCCAAGGTATGAATCTCGGGTCAGTTTGGGTCATCATAATCACGTCCGCGACGCCCATCAAGCCTTGCTCCGTTGCCGATGAGCGCGAGCGTATAGGTGAAGCGCGGGAGTAGGGAAGCGCTGCCGGGCTATAAGCCAGCCGGCGATCTTTTCACCGACTCGAATCGGGCGGCCTCAATATATTTCAGTGGATTAACTCGGCGTCTTCATGCTGCCTGAGTGTTACCCTGAGGCGGACTGAATCATGAGATGCCTGATGGATTGCTTGCTAAGGACATACCGTGAATTTGCATTCGCTTTTCTTATGCCTGCTCAGATCCGATATCTTGGGCCGGAGGAGGCTTACGCCAGGTGGTTCAGGCTGACGTAGCATTCTGCTGATAGAACAACAGCAGTAGTCAGGCTCGGGTAATATCGAGTCTCTTACCGAGACTCCGTTGCAGCCTGGCCAGAATCTGAATTGCGCTCGATGACATCCTGAAGGATCTTGAAGCGGTGCTTATTTTCACGGAGAACATCTCGACGTCAGACATAGCCAGCGCAAACGCCTTATCAGGAAAAGTGATCCGTTGACGAGGCATACCGGCGAAGAGGCTCACGTAGTGGCGCTGGGCTGTATTATGCTAGTTCGCATAATGTATATTATGTTAAATTACGAATGGACCAAGAAACCAGGGCACTTTCTCCATCGGCGTACTCTGGCCTTAGCGTATTGGCACCTCCCCTGCGGCGTTGATCTCCCCGGCGCCTGCACTGTCTGATTGCCGCTGTTATGGTTATCGGTAGGCGCTGCGCATATCGCGCCGACCTTAGCCTCTTGCTTCCGCCGCATCATTGCCGCGTGGTCGAAACGTGCGTTGCGATGAAACGGTATTCTGAATGCATGTTGCCGTGGATGCATTTCTCACTATCGCCGTATCCGTCGCCTCGATCGCCGGCCTCATTACGGATGATCATCTGCCGTCGTCGCGGCCGATATATCGCTCAAGGCTGCCGCGCTGCGCTCCGTCGTTTGCCAGCGGCCATGGCATCACGTTTTATGATGCGCCGTGTTCACGGTGCCAGATATGTTGACCGGGTACGTTTTATCGGCCCTGCGCTGGTCGTCGCGACCCCCCTTGCATTGGCGTCGCTACGTGAAATCTGCGCGTCGATTAACATGATTACCCTGCTGATTTTCTCTATCGACACCTTCTGTGCCCATAAAAAATGCAGCCGTCGGCTATATTGACGGCTGCATCGCCTAATTTATGGACAATAGCGCGCAGTTTTAGTGTGTAGAAGCCGTTTCCGGCTGTAGCACCGGGTACCATCCCCAGCCGGGATCCCTATTGTTTTGCCAGGTCAGCGGCCAGTTAGGTCCAATGCCGTAGTCCCAGGCCGCCACCGGCGGCTGCGTTTCGCTCACCTGCCAGAGTTGAATGCCCTGAATGTTCAGCATGACAAAGGTATAGGGTGACGAGCCTATTTTACCCACCTCGCTGCCGCTGAGGGTTCCCAATACCGTGACCAGATGATGACGGTAGTTGACCGGATCGAGGAAGCGATCGCTACGGGCGATAAGTCGTCCTTGATAATGCTGATCTAGCTGCGGTCTGGCGGCGCTGTTTAACGGCAGCACGGCGATCTCCAGCAGCGTCTGTTTGGGCTGATTAATCACGTTAATCACTCGCCCACCCAGGCGAACCTGCTGACCCGTGTAGAGATTGGGCGCCATGCGGATCTGGTTAAAATCTTTTTGCAGTATCGGGCTGTTGTTACCCTGTATATCGCCGGGAATGGCGGCGCACCCGCTGAGTATTAACGGTGCACAGATCGCCGCGGCGAATAGTGAATGTCGGCACTTCATCATGACTCTCCTTACGCAGTCACATCGAATATGATAGTTATCACTCAGTCCCACGATGAAAAGAGATAGTTAAAGCATAGGAGTCATGCGGGAATATTGCTTGTTATATTGTGATAAAACGTCAGCGATGGCGGGAGATATCGTAGATAGGAATATAGGAATAAAAAAATAGAGGGCGGCCATTAGGCCACCCTCTCGGTTGACGCGGTATAACGTAAAGCGGACTACATGCGGAACTGACCTACGGTATCGGCCAGCTCACTCGCCTGCCCTTGCAGCGCGGCGGAGGCCGCGGTTGACTCCTCAACCAGGGCGGCGTTCTGCTGCACCATCGTATCCAGCTGGATCACTGCGCTGTTGATCTCACTGATGCCGCGGTTTTGCTCTTCCGCCGCGTTGGTGATCTCACCCATGATGGCGCTGACGGCGCCGACGCTGTTCACAATATCCGTCATGGTTTCACCGCTTTGGCGTACCTGATGTGAACCGGAGGCGACGCTGGTCACGGTTGAGTCGATCAGATTTTTGATCTCTTTGGCTGCCTGGGCGCTGCGCTGGGCCAGCGTTCTGACCTCGCCGGCGACAACGGCAAATCCACGCCCCTGCTCGCCCGCGCGAGCGGCTTCAACCGCGGCGTTGAGCGCCAGTATATTGGTTTGGAATGCAATGCCATCGATAACCCCGGTGATGTCGCCGATTTTACCGGAGGCGACCTCAATCGAAGACATGGTTTCAATGACCTGCGAGATCATCTTGCCACCGCGCTGCGCTACCTGAACGGCAGAGCTGACGGCCTCATTGGCCTGCTGGGCAGAGGTCGCCGACTGCGCGACGGTGGAAGAGATCTGCTCCAACGCCGCCGAGGTCTGCTGCAGGCTGGCCGCCGCTGACTCGGTTCGACAAGAGAGATCTTCGTTGCCCGCGGCGATTTCCCGCGCGGCAATGCGAACCGATTCACTGGTGCTGTGAATAGAGACCATCACCCGGGCCAGCTTATCCACGAACTGGTTAAATGCGCGGGCGATCTGCGAGACCTCATCTTTGCCCTGCACATCCAATCGCTTGGTCAGATCCGCGTTGTTGCCGGCGCCGATGTTTTCCATTGCCTGGCGGATATGGAACAGCGGACGCAGCGCTCGACGCGTAACGATGCCGATCACCAGCGTGGCGAGAACGATCAGAACCAACAGTGCAATGCAGGAGGCCAGCAGCAGCGAACGCATTCCGGCCGTGGCCTCTGTCTTATCCATGGCCACGACGGTATACCAGCTGGTTCCAGAGACCGGCATCGCCAGCAGCAGTACATCACGGCCGGAAACGGTCGCCTCTACGGGTTTGCCGGAGGTTAACAGCTGGGTCAGGCTCAGGCCTGGCGCGATATTGGCCAGCGGCTTCAGCGTTAGCTGCTGATTGGGGTGAGCAATAATGGTTCCGTCAGCGTTGAGCAGCATGCCAAAGCTGTTTTCCGTGGGGCGGATGGATCGCACGTTGGCAATCACTTTATCCATGTGTACATCGCCCTCGACGACGCCGCTGATCGGCGTGTCCTGTGGGCCGGGCGCGGCAAAGGTTACCACGAGGGTATGGGTATTCGCATCCATATACGGTTCGGTAACGATCGGATGCCCTGCTTTTCTGGCATTGATAAACCAGGCGCGGGTCGTGGGATCGAAGCCCGGAGGAATGCTGGCGGGATCGGAGGAGATCTCCACCTTGTTGGAGTACCCCATATCCACGCTGATAAAGCCACCGGCGTCGGCTATCTGCTTTAAGAGCGGCCGGGGATCGCTGTCCCCCACGTGGGGCGTCAGCGACGCGATCAGCGCCGTGTTGTTTTCCACCCACTGACGTACGGTGGCGGTATGGCTAGCGGTTAAAGAGCTTAGGGTATGTTGAATGGCTTCTGCGTTGGAGTCGCTGGCAATGCGGTAATTAATCAACGTATTGACACAAAGCGACGCCGCGACAATGACGCCGGTTGTCGCGAGGATCCGTGCCCGAATGGAATCGAACATAATAAGCCTGCCTGTGTAGTAAGTAAGACAAATTTTAAATGGTTAGTCTTACTGATAACGGCAGACTGACTTTAAACTTGAGTGATTTTATCTAATGTAAAGAGTATCAGAGTGTTACTCATGGCGAGTGTTAATATATAAGATTATTTTTACATTGCGAAACACTTGCCCATAGCACCGCCGGTCTCTGCGACGTGGCTATGGGCAGGCAATGGCTAGCTTGCCAGGCGGGAGGTCCTGCGGCACAGTAAACGATACTCTGACGGCGAGACGCGATACTGATTTTTGAATATCTGGCAGAATGTACTTTGGCTGGGATAGCCAAGCGCGTGGCTAATCTCCTTAATGCGCAGGTCGGTCTCTTCTAACTGCTGCAGTGAACGCTTGAGGCGTTCGAGACGAATATAGTTTGCCAGCGTCATTCCCATAGCCAGCTCAAATTCGCGGAGAAAGTAAGAGCGGGAATAACCTGAAATCGCTACCACGTCGGCGCTTTTAATTCCAAGATGAACGTGGCTGGCAATCCAGAGCTTAATGGTTGAAAAACTTTTTAAAATAAACTTATCTCTAACCATAGTGCAATATCCTACCGTTTATGCGTGGCGTAGTGAAAGTTCAAAAATAACGGTTTCAGCCTGGCATGAAAAATTGAAATGGGCGTTAAGAACAAACTCCCCTTCTTTTTCACTGATGTCGTGGGTAATGATGCAAGGGTACTCTTGCTGCGCAACGCGCTGGGCTTTCGCGGTGAGCTGGGCCAGCTGCTTCTCGGCCTCGTCACGGCTGGCATAGGCTTGCGTAATGACGGTGGTGCAATTATCGTTATCGAGCACAGAGCCAATATCGATGGCACAGCCTTTGTTACTGCATTTATCGACGACGTCTTTCATCACATTGCCCTCATTATTATCAACTGTTTCTAGAGTAAAACAATTTAATAATTAACAAAAACGATTAATTATAATATATACAACCACTTTTACAGATAATTACTTTACAAAAAAGGTCCGCCGGAGCGGACCTGAGCCAGGTTCGACGAACCGCTACACCGATTTCAGGTGTACGTTGCCGACGTAGGTGTCTTCTTGCCAATACATCCGTTCGGCAACCTGAGCGCCCGGGTTCAGGGTGACGCCCCGCAGCACCCGCTTTTTAAAGTCGCTGTAGCCGGCGCGATCGATCAGATGCCCCATATGCAGATACACCGGCGTGCCGTCCAGCATTTCGCGTTCAAATTCAAATATGTTGCTGATGACAGCCTGGATCACATCTTCGGTGACCCAGTTAAGAAAGACTTTGCCGACGCGCGGTGTCTTCTTACTGGTACGACCGCCCAGGCGCACCTGATATAGCTGCTCTGGACGTCGCTGCCAGGCCAGCGTGGGACAGGCCAGCACGCACTCGCCGCAGCCGATGCACAGACTCTCCTGCTTTGTGGCCTTACCATTCAGCAGAGAGAGACAGTCGACGGCATGGTGCTTACAGGCGCGAACGCAGGCGCCACAGCCGATGCAGCGCTCGGGGGTAAAGTGAATCCGGGCGACCCCCAGGATCCCCAGATCGGCCATGGTGGCCTTAGCGCAGTCGTTGGGGCAGCCGGCCAGCACCACCTTGAGATGATAGCGGCTGGGATAGATCAGCTTTTCCAGCCGCTGCGCCATACCGGTGGTATCCGTATTGGCCTTTTGGCAGATGCGGTTGCCCTGACAGGCCACGATATTACGCCCGCCGATGGCCTGATAGCCGGCCTTCGGATCCTCGACCTCAATCCCGCAGGTTTCAATTTCAATCTCACGGATAAAAGGCTCCAGCGCGGCGTTAACCTTGTCCATGTCTTCATAGCGAATGCCGGGCATCGCCAGCTTTTGGCGGGTCGTCAGGTGAATCAGCCCGTTGCCATACTCTTCGGCGATCTGCTGGGCTACGCTCAGCAGACGCGCGGGCAGGATCCCCCCGGGGATCCTGACGCTGACCATGGCCTCAGAGCGCACCTTGGAGAAACGGTATTCATTCAGCGCCCGAGCGCGGTAGATATCGACATCGATACTCATTATTGGCTCCTTCAGTCAACCATGGCGCGAGCGTCGGCATAGTTAAACACCGGCCCATCGACACAGATATAGACATCTCCCATGCGGCAGTGGCCGCACTTGCCGACAGAGCAGGCCATGCGACGCTCATAGTCGACCCAAATCTGTTCATCCCGCAGACCGTTTTTCTGCAGCATGGCGACCGTCGCTCGGATCATCACCGGCGGCCCGACCACAATGGCTTGGATCTCCTCCGGCGCGCTGAAGTCCAGGTACGGCAGATGGTCGGTCACGCGCCCCAGGTGATAGTATTCGGCGATGGTGTCGCCCTCATCCAGGGTCAGACACAGATTGTGCCGGCTGCGCCAGAAGTCGAGCTCGCGTTTGTACAGGACGCTGTCCGGATTCTTATAGCCTAAGATCATATCCAGGCTTTTCACCTGCTGCGGATGTTCGCAAAAATGGCGCATCAGCCCTTTTACCGGCGCGACGCCGGTACCGCCGGCGACCACGATCAGGCGCTTATCGTAAAACTGGCTCAGGTCATAGCCGTTGCCGTAGGCGCCGCGTAGCCAGACCTTATCACCGGCCTGCAGCGCAAACAGCGCGTCGGTCACGTGGCCTACCCGGCGGATCAGCAGATCAACCCAGCCATCGCCATAGTCGGACACGGATATCGGCGCCTCGCCGACCAGCGGCAGAGAGACCTCCACAAACTGGCCATAGTGCAGCGGAAAGTCGCAGGCAACGCGAAAGTTCCACTCCAGCGCCGTATGTTTCTCAATCTCCAGAATCGGGTATGCCGCTGGCAGCAGCACCTGGTGACGATGTTCACAGTTACCGTTACACATTATTCCCGCTCCTCCTGCAGCACCCGGGCGACTTCAGCAGTCATCTTATTAATAATGTTGGAAAATTTTATATACTGCGGGCAACGATCGTCGCAGCGACCGCAGCCGACGCACATATGCTCACCCTCTTGGGCGCGGGCACGGTAGTCGTTGACCTTATGCAGGGCGCGAAAGCGTAGGCGCTCGCTGACCTTGTCGCGGAACTGGTGGCCACCGGCCATATCGGTAAATCCGGCCACCATACAGCTGGCCCACTGGCGGCGGCGCTCGCCGCGCTGTGGATTTTCAGCGTAGGCGACATCGAAGATGCTGTAGCAGGTACAGGTCGGGCAACCGGTGGTGCAGCGGCCGCAGCCGATGCAGCGGTGCTGGTAGTCATCCCACAGCGGACTCTGCTGTAGGATCTGGCGCACGCGCTTGGGGTCATCGCATACCTGGTCCGGGGTCACCACTTTCTCGGGATTCTCGCTGACGAACCCGGCGCGATAGTTACACGCCTGCCCCAGCCCGGAAAAGGCGGCCTCTAGCGTTGGATCGGTGATCTCGACGTTCACCCCCTGCTCATCAAAACGCATGGCGGCGCTGTAGTTATCGGTACGGTTGGTTCCCATGGAAACGCAGAAGCAGTTTTCAAAGCTGGATGCGCACTCCATCAGCACAAACTTGATGCTGTCGCGCACCAATGCGTAGCTGTAGTCGGCATTATTGCCGTTCTTCAGATACATATAGTCAAGGCGACTCATGGCATTAATATCACAGGCGCGCGCCAGGATCAGACGTGGACGGCGATCGACATCGGCAATTTGAATCACATCGTTGTCGAAGTGAAACAGTGTCTCGGTAATGGGGGATATAATCGTGCTGGGTGCCATATGGGACTTTTCCTGCCAGACAATATCCCGCCAGCGAGTCACCTCTTGGTAGACGATATTATCAGTATCAGAAAAGCGTCCGCCGCGATACTCCGCCACCGGCGCATAAACCCGGTAGTGGCTGCGCAGGCGCGTCAGCGCCGCGTCGGCGTCGGCCTCAGACAAACGAAGTGACATAATGACTTCTCCACGTTAATTGTATGGATTTTCTGAATATGAATATATAACGCCTGCGCGACGTCGACTTACGCGAAATGCGAATTAGCGATAAAGTAAAAAGAGGTAAATGGAATTTATCTTATAAAAACAACAAATTATTTTATTCCCGGGCGAGGGTCGCGGTGGGTAGGCAGTCAGAAATGTAAGTCAGATCGCATTTTTGGCGGGAGATATCTCCCGCCGATGGGTAAAGAAAATGAAAATAATTGGTTATTTTACGGATATTTTAGAATTATCTTTGCTTTCCAGGCAGCGTTTTTAGCAACTCATCCGGTGTAATGGCTCCCAATACGCTGCCCGGCAGCGCCATTTTAAGCACGTGGGGTTTAATCTTGCCAATCACCTGCATTTCACAGTGTTTGCAGTCAAATTTCAGCGTCAGTAGCTCATCCTGATACACCAACTGCATTGGCGACGCCCTTCCCTTAACGCCCTGGATCCCTTTAGCCTGCTTTGGACAGAGGTTAAACGCAAAGCGCAGGCAATGCTTGGTGATCATCACCGGAACCTCGCCCTTCTCCGCGTGCGCCTCATAGGCGGCGTCGATCAGGGTGACGCCATGCTGGTGATAAAACTCACGGGCCAGGCGGTTATACACATTGTCTAAGTAGGTCAGATGGCTCTGCGGGTACTGCGGCGTTAGCGCGGCCCGGCGCCGCAGACGATTGTCCTGGCGAGCTCGGACCTGATCCAGCTGCTCGATGGCTTCGCGGCGCAGCTGGTTCAACTGGCTGTTGGGAACAAAATAGGGCTCGGCCAGCGCAATCTCGATCTCATCGGCCTGATACAGGGTTTGCCCCAGCTTGCTTAGCCCCTCGCGCAGCCCCTGCAGCGCCCGCTCGGCCTGGCGCGCCGGTTCAAAGTGGCCCTCCAGAGACTGGCTAACGCTGACGCCGTCTTCGCTGGTGACCGTCAGCTGCAGACGCTGGGCCGAGCCGCTTAAATGCAGTTTCAGGCCGACGCGGCGCTTTCAGCAGCGCCTGCTGCCAGTCGTGGTCCAGATTACGGTTCAAGGGATGAGGCAACCGCAGCGTCGCCAGCGCCGGCGGCATTTCGTTAGGCCAGATGCGATAGCGCCCTTCGCCCCGCGCCTCTACGGTATTGGCGCGCAGCCCAACGATGTCTCGCTTCACCTGCACGTTCAGCCCATCGCCGTTGTGCAGCGTCTCGCTGACGCTGACATCCAGGTGCTCGGCGGCAACGGCGGTGACCTCACCGATAGGAACCCCGATAAATTTAGGCGACTCAAATGCGCCGATATCCATTTGTCGCTCGCGCACAAAGTAGTCGGTGCTGCCGCGGTGAAAGGTCTTGTCCGGCGACGGCGTAAAAAAGTGGCGGGTACGCCCAAGGGAGGCATGGCACAGCGCTGGCCGCTGCTCCAGAATGGCATCCAGACGCTGGCGATAGTAGGCCGTGATATTTTTCACATAGCTCATATCTTTGTAGCGCCCCTCAATCTTAAAGGAGCGCACGCCGGCATCGATCAGCGCCGTTAGGTTGTCGCTTTGGTCGTTATCCTTGAGCGACAGCAGATGTTTTTCATAGGCGACGACGCGTCCCTGCTCATCCTTCAGGGTATAGGGTAAACGACAGGCCTGGGAGCAGTCGCCGCGGTTAGCGCTACGCCCGGTCTGGGCATGAGAGATATAGCACTGCCCGGAATAGGCGACGCACAGCGCGCCGTGAATGAAGAATTCGATATTGGCATCGATACTGTCGCGGATGGCGGCAATCTGCGGCAGACTCAGCTCGCGGGCCAGCACGATCTGGGAAAAACCGACCTCGGATAGGAAGCGCGCCTTCTCCACGCTACGAATATCGCACTGGGTGCTGGCATGCAGATCGATGGGGGGAATGTCCATTTGCAGGATCCCCATGTCCTGCACGATCAGTGCATCCACGCCGGCGTCGTAGAGACGGTGGATCAGACGGCGCGCCGGCTCCAGCTCATTATCGTGCAGTATGGTATTGAGCGTAACGAAGATTTTAGCACCGTAGCGGTGGGCAAAATCGCTCAGGGCGGCAATATCACTCAGGGAGTTACCGGCGTTATGGCGCGCGCCAAAGCTGGGTCCACCGATATAAACTGCATCGGCGCCGTGCAGAATGGCCTCACGACCGATGGCCGCCTCGCGGGCGGGACTGAGGAGTTCAAGCTTGTGTGTGGGTTGGCGCATGCGGTTACCGTGGTTAGTCGCTGAAACGGCGCTATTGTAGTCGCGCCGGGCACAGTTACAAGGCTCGCGGGGTGAATTTCTTATCCGCGTCGCCGCGCCGGCCGCCGCCGGGCTCGCCGGCGCGCTATTTTCTCGGCGCCCCATCGTGCTATTATAAACGGATTACTTACTTAAATGGCGCTGCGTTGTTTTATTTATTTGTGTGATTTTATTCTTGCCCGCGCTGTAATTTTTAATTTCCGCTCCGATTGTTCTCTCCCCGCCAAGCCCCGTGCTGCCTCGCTTTGTGCTTATTTTTACGCCGTCATTCCCGCCGCGGCTAACACGACATCAACAGGAAAAATCATAGCGCTAACATAATTAATGGTGCCAACCATATTATCGTGACAATGTCACCAATAAATAATGTGCTATACATCACAGCTTATACACGAAACGTGCCTTAATTCGCATCCCCACATCTGGATCAACAATAGGGTTTATTATCCCCCATAAAAGATGTTAAAATTGACCGATATCAATATTATTTAGGCAACACCTATGATTCCGGAAAAACGTGTCATTCGTCGTATCCAGTCTGGTGGTTGTGCGATCCACTGTCAGGATTGCAGCATCAGCCAGCTGTGTATCCCGTTTACGCTTAATGAGCATGAGCTGGATCAGCTCGACAACATCATTGAGCGTAAAAAGCCGATTCAGAAAGGTCAGGCGCTGTTTAAGGCGGGGGACGAACTGAAGTCGCTGTACGCGATCCGCTCCGGAACCATTAAGAGTTATACCATCACCGAACAGGGCGACGAGCAGATCACGGCGTTTCACCTGGCGGGCGATCTGGTGGGGTTTGACGCCATCGGCGCGCAGATGCACCCCAGCTTTGCCCAGGCGCTGGAAACCTCCATGGTGTGCGAGATCCCCTTTGAAACGCTGGACGATCTGTCCGGTAAAATGCCCAGCCTGCGTCAGCAGATGATGCGCCTGATGAGCGGCGAAATTAAGGGCGATCAGGACATGATCCTGCTGCTCTCCAAGAAGAATGCCGAAGAGCGTCTGGCCGCCTTTATCTATAACCTGTCGCGGCGCTTTGCCCAGCGCGGCTTCTCACCGCGTGAATTCCGCCTGACCATGACTCGCGGCGATATCGGGAATTATCTTGGCCTGACGGTCGAGACCATCAGCCGCCTGCTGGGCCGCTTTCAGAAAAGCGATATTCTCAGCGTAAAGGGTAAATATATTACGATTCAAGATATTGATGCGTTGGCCCATCTGGCCGGTAATCCGCGTACGCCCTGCGGCGAATGAACGCCCGCTGCGAATAAAGAAGACGGCCTGCGGGCCGTTTTTTAGTGTCACCCTCCCTGCCCACGCCTCCCTCGATTATATTTTCTGATTTGTTGCTCGTCGGCATTTTCCTTATCTATTCTATTGTATGGTGAATGGTGAAGTTCGCGTAAAAACACGTTAATGATGAGGCAGTAAGGAGAGTCCATATGGCCCAATATCAGAAAATACTGGTGGCTATCGATCCGAACCAAAACGATCAGCCTGCGCTGCGGCGCGCGGTATACCTGGTGCAGCGTAACGGCGGCCAGATCCTGGCATTTTTGCCTATCTACGATCTCTCCTATGAGATGACGACCCTGCTGTCGCCCAGCGAGCGGGTGACCATGCGCCAAGGCGTCGTCAGCCAGCGCACCGCCTGGATCCGCGAGCAGTGCCACTACTACCTTGAGGCGGGTATCTCCATTGAGATTAAGGTGATCTGGCATAATCGCCCGTTCGAGGCCATCATCCAGGAGGTGATCTGCGGCGGTCACGATCTGCTGCTGAAGATGGCCCATCAGCACGATCGGCTGGAGTCGGTCATTTTTACCCCCACCGACTGGCATCTGCTGCGTAAATGCCCCTGCCCGGTATGGATGGTGAAGGATCAGCCCTGGCCGGAGAATGGCGTGGCGCTGGTTGCGGTGAACCTCTCCAGCGAGGAACCCTATCACGATCCGCTGAATATCAAGCTGGTGCGGGAGACGCTGGCGCTGGCGGAGAAGGTGAACCAGACCACGGTTCATCTGGTGGCGGCCTATCCGGTGACGCCCATCAATGCCGCTATCGAAATTCCAGACTTTGATCCGCGTATCTACAACGAGGCCATTCGCGGCCAGCATCTGGTGGCCATGAAGGCGCTGCGGCAGAAGTTTTCGATCCCAGAGACGCAAACCCACGTAGAGAAAGGACTGCCGGAGGATGTGATCCCCGCGGTTGCCGCCCGGCTCAATGCCGGCGTGGTGGTGCTCGGCACCCTGGGGCGCACCGGTATTTCCGCGGCGTTTATCGGCAATACGGCGGAACATGTGATCGATCATCTGAAATGCGACCTGCTGGCGATTAAGCCGGACGGCTACGCCTCGCCGCTGGAGGTGGACAGCGAAGATGAGCACGACGACGAGTAAGTAGACTGCGCCTCGCCCTAAAATGAAAAAAGCGCCCCACTGCGGGGCGCTTGCGTTTTTATCCCGACGCCGCGTTACAGGGCGCGCAGGATGGCCTCGACGCTGTCTTTGGCATCGCCGAACAGCATCTGCGTATTTTCTTTAAAGAACAGCGGGTTTTGCACCCCGGCATAGCCGGTATTCATGGAACGCTTAAAAACGATGACGTTCTGCGCCTTCCATACTTCCAGCACCGGCATCCCGGCAATCGGGCTGCGCGGATCTTCCATGGCCGCCGGGTTGACCGTGTCGTTGGCGCCGATCACCAGTACCGTATCGGTATCGACGAAATCATCGTTGATCTCATCCATCTCCAGCACCACATCGTACGGCACCTTGGCCTCTGCCAGCAGGACGTTCATATGGCCGGGCAGACGCCCCGCCACCGGGTGGATACCAAAGCGTACCTTGATCCCGCGATCGCGCAGCTTCTGAGTGATTTCCGCGACCGGATACTGCGCCTGCGCTACGGCCATGCCATACCCCGGCGTGATGATCACGGTTGAGGAGTTCTTCAGCATGTCGGCCACCTCTTCCGCGCTGGCCTCGCGGTATTCGCCCATTTCGCCCTCATCACCGGTGGATGAGCCGTCGGTGCCGAAGCCACCGGCGATCACGCTGATAAAGGAGCGGTTCATCGCTTTACACATAATGTAAGACAGAATGGCACCGGACGAACCGACCAAGGCACCGGTTACGATCAGCAGATCGTTGCTCAGCATAAAGCCCGCCGCCGCCGCCGCCCAGCCGGAGTAGGAGTTCAGCATGGAAACCACCACCGGCATATCCGCGCCACCGATAGAGGCCACCAGGTGCCAGCCAAAGGCCAGCGCAATGAGCGTCATCAGCAGCAGGGCAAACACCTGCGCCACGCTGGAGCCGGTATTGACGAACCACAGCATCAGCAGGAACGAGACGACCAGCGCCGCCAAATTCAGCTTGTGACGATGCGGCAGCATCAGCGGCTTGGATGAGATAATCCCGCGCAGTTTGCCAAAGGCGACGATAGAGCCGGTAAAGGTGACGGCCCCGATGAAGATCCCCAGGAACACCTCGACCAGGTGGATATTTTCCAGCACCGCCTCCATGCTGCCCGGCTGATGCTCGATGTAGCTGTTGTAGCCCACCAGAACCGCTGCCAGACCGACGAAGCTATGCAGAATAGCGACCAGCTCCGGCATTTCGGTCATCTCGACCTTACGCGCCAGATGCATGCCGATCGCGCCGCCGATCACCATCGCCACGATGATCCAGCCGATGCTGCCGGCGTCGGGACCACAGATGGTAGCGATCAGCGCAATGGCCATACCGACCATGCCAAAGGTATTACCCTGCTTGGACGTCTCGTGCTTGGACAGCCCGGCCAGACTAAAAATAAACAGGATGGCGGCAACAATGTATGCTGCGGTGACTAATCCTCCAGACATTTGTTACCTCCCTCAGTTTTTACGAAACATTTTCAGCATGCGCTGGGTGACGGTGAAACCACCGAAAATATTGATACTGGCGATCAGCACCGCAATAAAAGCAAAGAACGTGATCCAACCGCCGTGCCCAATCTGCAGCAGCGCACCGACGACAATAATGCCGGAGATGGCATTAGTGACCGACATCAGCGGCGTATGCAGCGCATGGCTGACGTTCCAGACCACGTAGTAGCCCACTACGCAGGAGAGCGCAAACACGGTGAAGTGCGATAGGAACTCCTTCGGCGCCACGCTGGCCATCCAGCCGAACAGCACGATGGCCAGGGCCATCAGCAGGTACTTCTTCAGCGGCGACGTCGGCTTGGCTACGGGGGCGGTCACCGGCTCAGCCTTAGCGGCCTGCGGCTGAGCGGAAACCTTGATCGGCGGCGCCGGCCAGGTGATCTCTCCCGTCCGCACCACGGTCACCCCGCGGATGATCACATCCTCAAAGTCCACGTTAAGGGTGCCATCTTTCTCTTTGCACAGCAGCTTGAGCAGATTGACCTGGTTGGTAGCATACAGCTGGGATGACTGGGTCGGCAGACGGCTCGGCAGATCGGTATAGCCGATGATCTTGACGCCGTTTTCCGTGGTCACGACCCGATCGGCCTGCGTCAGCTCGCAGTTGCCGCCGGTCTGCGCCGCCAGATCGACGATCACGCTGCCCGGCTTCATGGTGGCGACCATCTCTTTGGTGATCAGGCGCGGCGCCGGTTTCCCCGGGATCAGCGCCGTGGTGACGATGATATCCACCTCCTGCGCCTGGGCGGCGAACAGCGCCATCTCGGCCTTGATAAAGGCCTCCGACATCACTTTGGCATAGCCGTCGCCGCTGCCGGCCTCTTCTTCAAAGTCCAGCTCCAGAAACTCGGCGCCCATACTCTGCACCTGCTCTTTGACTTCTGGACGGGTATCGAAGGCGCGAACGATGGCGCCGAGGCTACCGGCAGCGCCGATGGCGGCCAGACCGGCAACGCCGGCGCCGATCACCATCACCTTCGCCGGCGGCACCTTACCCGCCGCCGTGATCTGACCGGTAAAGAAGCGGCCAAATTCATGAGCCGCCTCCACGATGGCCCGGTAACCGGCGATGTTTGCCATGGAGCTGAGGGCGTCCATCGACTGGGCACGCGAAATACGCGGCACCGAATCCATCGCCATCACCGTGACCTGACGCTCGGCCAGCTTCTCCAAAAGCGCCTGGTTCTGCGCCGGCCAGATAAAGCTTATCAGGGTAGCGCCTGCCTTAATGCGGGCAATTTCATCATCATCCGGCGCGTTGACCTTTAATATCACGTCAGACTGCCAAACCTCGTCAAGTTCAACCACCTCGGCGCCGGCCTGCTGATAGGCTGCATCCTCAAAGCTGGCCAGTTTTCCTGCGCCGCTTTCGATTGCCACCGTGAAACCCAGCTTTAGCAGCTGCTCTACCGTTTTCGGCGTCGCCGCTACGCGGGCTTCATTGGCCAACCGCTCTTTTGGTACACCAATACGCATAATCGTCCCTTTTCACCTGTCAATAAGATGAGCGTCATCCATACCCTGCGATGACCTTGTATGCTGTTAGCGAAAGTTGCTGATAGCTTGCTATAAACTACTGAAAACAGGTGCGCCGATCCACTACTGATCGTCACGTCCGCTTCCAAAAGCGGCAAAACTTTCGCATTTGTCATGGCGATAACCGCGAATGCCTGATTTACGGCGGTTTATGCGCGAGCCCACGGGAAGGATGTGGCGGTGCTTTAAAAAAGGAAAAGTGAAATCAATTAATTATCAGCCGAGTTATCACCGCGGACAGAAATGCTGGCCGGCGGCCAGACGGATTGCCCATCGCCCATCTGGGGGGATGCCAGCCGCGGCAATAACAGTGGGCTGGCGCATTTATCGCATAAAATCCTGAGGCAAGGGGCGGCATTACGTGTAATAATCTGGCGCATTATTATGTGCTGTCATTGTCAATCGCGGCAAGGTTTGGCAAAAGCCGGACGCCCCGGTGTAGGCTTCTGCCGCTAACCAAAACAACCTTATAAGGCGTAAAGGATTTTTTTGATATGAAGCTGAAAACCACCCTCGTTGCGTCGGCCCTGCTCTCTGCCACGGCATTTTCTGTCCAGGCGGCCCAAGAACTCACGCCGCAAAAAGCCGCGGAGCTGAAGCCTTTCGAACAAATCGCCATCAGCGGGCGCTTCAATATGCTCAGCGAGGCGGCGGATGCCGTTTCTCGCCGGGCCGATCAGCTGGGCGCCGCCTATTTTTATATTCTGGATACCAACGCCAGCAACGACGGCGGCAACTGGCGCGTCGTGGCTAACGTCTATAAGAAAGATGCGGAAACCGTCGACAAGAGCCAGCGCTACCGTACCTTCCAGGGGGTTAAAGAGCTGCCGAAGCAAGAGGCCGTTGCGCTGCAGCCTTTCGATACCGTGACCGTCAGCGGCTTCTTTAATAGCCAGCCAGAGGTAAACGACGCCGTCGCCCGCGCCGCGAAGAAGAAAGACGCCGCGGCGTTTTATATCGTGCGTCAGATCGACACCAATAACGGCGGCAACCAGACGATCACCGCCTACGTCTTTAAAGCCGATGCGCCGAAGCGCCAGGTGCAGAGCCCTGATGCGATCCCCGCCAACTCTGACGCAGGCCGCGCGGCGCTGGCCGCCGGCGGTGCCGCGGCCGCTAGCGTCGAGATCCCGGGCGTTGCCTCCTCCTCTACCCTGAGCAACAACGTCGGCCAATTCTGGCAAACGCAGTCCTCTACCGGTCACCGTTACACTGTAACATTACCCAACGGTACCAAAATCGAAGAGCTGAACAATGCCACCGCCGCCCAGATGGTTCCCTTTGACTCCATCACCTTTACCGGTCGCTTTAACAGCATGACCGATATGTCAACGGAAGCCGCCAAGCGTGCGGCGGCGAAGGGCGCCAAGTACTACCACATTACCCGCCAGTGGCAAAATCAGAGCGGCGGCAACCTGACCGTCAGCGCCGATCTGTTTAAATAAGCGCCGCCCGTATGATGAACGGCCCCGCGGGGCCGTTTTTTTATCCTTTTCGCTGCCCAATCTCGCTATTTTTTGAATAATTTTTTACTCAAATTGCATAGTATTCCATTGCGCGTCAGGCGCTCTCTTCGTACAATCGGCGCCACTTTTACCGGCCAGCCCCCGCTGAGCCCGTCATCGTCAGTTTTTACATCGTAGAAATGTAAAATATTGGTTAATTCATCTATTTTTGGATTTTGCCTTGGAAAAAAAACTCGGACTTACCGCCCTGACGGCGTTGGTATTGAGCTCCATGCTCGGCGCCGGCGTATTCAGCCTGCCGCAAAATATGGCGGATGTGGCAAGCCCTGCGGCTCTATTGATCGGCTGGGTGATTACCGGCGTCGGCATTCTGTTTCTGGCGCTGGCCATGCTGCTGTTGACCCGCTTACGCCCCGATCTGGACGGCGGTATCTTTACCTACGCCAAAGAGGGGTTTGGCGAGCTGGTGGGCTTTTGCTCGGCCTGGGGATACTGGCTGTGCGCCGTGATCGCCAACGTCTCTTATCTGGTCATCGTGTTTGCCGCCCTGAGTTTTTTCACCGATTCGCCGCAGCAGACGCTGTTTGGCGATGGGAACACCTGGCAGGCGGTGATCGGCGAGTCCATTCTGCTGTGGGTCGTGCACTTTATGGTGCTGCGCGGGGTTAAAACCGCGGCGGGGATCAACCTGGCCGCGACGCTGGCCAAGCTGCTGCCGCTGGGGCTGTTTGTGGTCCTGGCCGCCATCGCCTTCCGCCTGGATACGTTTAAGATCGACTTTACCGGGCTGAAGATGGGCGTCCCGGTCTGGGAGCAGGTCAAGGACACCATGCTGTTTACCCTGTGGGTCTTTATTGGCGTGGAAGGCGCCGTCGTGGTCTCCGCCCGCGCCCGCCATAAGCGGGATGTGGGTCGGGCGACGATGCTGGCCGTCGTCTCCGCGCTGGTGGTCTATCTGTTGATAACCCTGCTCTCCCTCGGCGTGGTGCCGCGCGCCGAGCTGGCGGAAATGCGCAACCCCTCCATGGCAGGACTGATGGTGAAGATGATCGGCCCGATTGGCGAAATCGTGATCGCCGGCGGACTGATTATCTCCGTCTGCGGCGCCTACCTGAGCTGGACCATCATGGCGGCAGAGGTGCCGTTCTTGGCCTCGCAGCACGGGGCCTTCCCGAAAATCTTCGGGAAACAGAATGCCAAAGAGGCGCCGGCCTCTTCGCTGTGGCTGACCAACGGCGCGGTGCAGGTGACGCTGATCATCATCTGGGCGACCGGCGCAAACTACAACAACCTGTTGACCATCGCCTCCGAGATGATCCTGGTTCCCTACTTCTTGGTCGGCGCCTTCCTGTATAAGGTCGCGCGGGAAAAAGGCGATCGCTGGATCACGCTGGCGGCCATCGGGGCCTGCGCCTATGGCCTGTGGCTACTTTACGCCTCTGGGCTGACGCACCTGCTGATGTCGGTGCTGCTGTATGCGCCGGGTCTACTGGTCTTTATGCACGCGCGTCGTTCTCAGTGCGATCGCCAGCGGATGAGCGTGCTGGAGCGCAGCGGGATCTGCCTGCTCCTGATGGCAACCCTGCCCGCCGGCTGGTTTATGCTGCACTGACGGCGAGGTTCGTGAGACGTTGTAAAGGGCCGCAGCGGATAGCGCTGCGGCCCTTGTTATATGGCGGTCTCTGGACGGGCTCGCTAGCCTGGCGGCGGCCGATAAACCGCCCCCTGCCAAGCTGGAGAAAGAGATAAAAAAATCCGCACGCCCTGGGGGCCTGCGGATCCGGGTTTTCGCTTCGGCGCGCGCCACGACGCCTTGCCTGAACGGCCATGAGCCTGAGGACGCTCTTTGCGCCTCGCCTCTCGTCGCTATTTCAGCGCGATCAGCAGCTGCTCGCCGCGCGGCTCAATGCGGACTGGAATGACGGACTGGGCGCGGATCGCGCTCAGTTGGGACTCTTCCAGCGCATAGGGCAGCTGGATCTCGATCTCCGGCAGTCCCTGATGGTTTACCAGCTCAATCAAGCGCAGGATATTGGTTTCATCGCTGACCTGGGTTGAGAGCACCTGCAGCGCCAGCTGGCGGATCCGCGCGCTCTGGGTGCTGCGTTTGCTCTGCTCCGTGTCGCGGGTCACCATGCCGAACAGCGGCATCACCCCACAAATGGCATCGACGAAACGCCAGCGTTTATTACACGATGCGGACAGAAAATGCGTGTAGTCGAAACAAACCCGCTCTTGTTTTCCGACAGACCGATAAAGATCAGACATATTCCAGGCTCCCAATCGCATCACGCCAACGCTTAGAACATCCATGAGCAGCGTGGCTTTATTTCTGCGGTGTCGGGCTATTATTCCAACTCATTGCGGAGAGTTCAATATAAAGTTGGCGTCTCATCTGGCTCAGGCAGCAAACATACAAAAGCCACATCACATTTTAGCGTTGGATTAACCTGGTGCGTTTTTTATTATCACCGAGTTAACATAGTTGAAAAAGCAAAATAAGCGCAATTAACTGATTTTACTTAAATATTCCAATAGGCAAAATGTATTACAGCGATAGGGAAAACTTTTTTAAAGAAATAACGACATATTCTCCACGCCTTGTTTATTTTTATTTACAAAATGAGAAATATTATAGTTATCCCCTTTGCACAACCTTTTCTATCCTGTATGTAGCGCTAAACATTTTGTGACTCAGCGCACATGAGTAGCACCACGATCATATCATCTGGCACGCCGAGGCTTTCTCTATTGTGCCATATTCATTTACACTCGATTAACGCTATAGGCATTGATATATAGCAAATGGCATAATTGCCCGGCGAATTTTAACCTTTGCGGTACATGTCCCGCGCGCCGATGGTACGCTGAGCCGTAACGGTATCGTGCCGTCGCACACCTTTTTCAGTTAAGGAAATTGCAGATGGATACGCTGTCCATGCCGCCGGTGGTGATCACCGGCGGCGCCCGCCGCGTCGGACTGGCGCTGGCCCTCTCCCTGCTTGCCAGAGAGATCCCCGTACTGGTGGCCTACCGCAGTGAATACCCTGCCCTGGCCTCGCTGCGTCAGGCCGGGGCGCACTGCCTACAGAGTGACTTCTCGACGACGGAGGGGATCTATGACTTCGCCGCGCGGGTGCAGCGCATCACGCCCCGCCTGCGGGCGCTGATACACAACGCCAGCGCCTGGCAGGCCGAACGCCCCGACGTAGCGCCGGAGCAGACGCTCAATGCCATGCTGCAGATCCATGTCCACACGCCCTACCTGCTGAATCTGCTGCTAGAGCCGCTGCTGCGTGGGCAGGGAGACGCCGGCGCCGATATCATCCATTTGACCGATTATGTCGTGGAGCGCGGCAGCGATAGCCATATCGCCTATGCCGCCGGCAAGGCCGCGCTGGACAATATGACGCGCTCCTTTGCCCGCAAGCTGGCGCCAGAGGTCAAGGTCAACGCCATCGCCCCGGCGCTGATCCTGTTCAATCCGCAGGATGATGAGGCCTATCGGCAAAAAGCGCTGGATAAGTCGCTGATGAAAATTGCCGCAGGCGAACAAGAGATTGTCAATGCCATTGACTTCCTGTTGAATAGTCGTTTCATTACCGGTCGTACCATAGGGGTCGACGGTGGCCGTCCCCTGCGCTAACCGTTAACCAGGTGTAGAGACGATGAGCAGAATTGTATTTGTTGAGGATGATCCCGACGTAGGCCAGCTGATTGCCGCCTATCTGGGGAAACATGACATTGATGTCACGCTGGAGCCGCGCGGCGATACCGCCTTTGACACCATCATTCGGCTAAAGCCGGATCTGGTGATGCTGGATATCATGCTACCGGGGAAGGATGGCATGAGCCTATGCCGGGATTTGCGGCCGGCCTACGCGGGGCCCATCGTGCTGCTGACCTCGCTCGACAGCGATATGAACCATATCCTGTCGCTGGAGATGGGCGCCAGTGACTATATTCTGAAAACGACGCCGCCGGCGGTGCTGCTGGCGCGCCTGCGTCTGCACCTGCGCCAGCATGCGACGCCGCTGCCGGAAAGTACGCGCGCCGCGCCGGCGTCGTCGGCCCGACTCAATCCGCTGCAGCTCGGTCAGCTCTGTATCGATCCGGTCAACCGCGAGGTGCGCCTCGGCAGCGCGGAGGTACATCTCTCCACCTCCGATTTTGACCTGCTGTGGGAGCTGGCAACCCACGCCGGCACCATTATGGATCGCGATGCCCTGCTGCAGAATCTGCGCGGCGTCAGCTATGACGGTCTGGATCGCAGCATCGATGTGGCCATCTCCCGTCTGCGCCGCAAGCTGAACGATACCGGGCCGGAGCCCGTGCGCATCAAGACCGTACGCAATAAGGGATACCTGTTTGCGCCTAACGCCTGGGAATAGTACCGATGCGCAAACTGTTCATTCAGTTCTACCTGCTGCTGTTCGTCTGCTTTCTGGTGATGGCCATGCTGGTCGGGCTGGTCTATAAGGTCACCGCCGAGCGCGCCGGCCGTCAGTCGATGGATGATCTGATGAAAAGCTCGCTGTATCTGATCCGCAGCCAGCTGCGTGAGATCCCGCCGCGCGATTGGAACAAGACCATCGACAAACTCGACTGGAATCTGTCGTTTCAGTTTCATATCGAGCCTCTCGGCAAGCGCCATCTCTCACCCGGACAGGATCGTAAACTGCGTGAGGGCGAGATCGTCGCCTTGGACAGCGAGTACATTTTTTTACAGCGCATTCCGCGCAGCCACTATGTCCTGGCGGTCGGGCCAATCCCCTACCTGTTTTTTCTGCATGAGATGCGCCTGTTTGATTTTGCCCTGATGCTGCTTATCGGACTCTCGCTGGCGCTGCCGGTATTTCTGTGGATGCGCCCCCACTGGCAGGATCTGCTCAGGCTGGAGAACGCCGCCCAGCGCCTGGGCGAAGGGCACCTGCAGGAGCGCACGCACTTCGACAGCACCTCCAGCCTGCATCGCTTAGGGGTCGCGTTTAACCGCATGGCCGACAACATCAATACCCTGATCGCCAGTAAAAAGCAGCTGATTGACGGCATTGCCCACGAGCTGCGGACGCCGCTGGTGCGCCTGCGCTACCGGCTGGCCATGAGCGATAGCCTCAGCGCCGAGGAGCAGGCGGCGATTAACCGGGATATCGGCCAGCTGGAGGGGCTGATCGATGAGCTGCTGACCTATGCACGCCTCGATCGCCCGCAGGTCAGCACCCATCTGGAGGCGATCGACCTGCCAGCCTGGCTGGAGGATAAGGCCAATGAGCTGCGCCAGATGCATCCCCAGCAGCAGATCTTGCTGGATATCCCCCATCGGGGCGATTTCGGCGCTATCGATATCCGCCTGTTCGAGCGTCTGCTGGATAACCTGATCAACAACGCCCTGCGCTATAGTCAGGGCAAGCTCCGTATCGGGCTGTGGTTTGACGGTGATAATGGCTGCCTCCAGGTGGAGGACGACGGGCCCGGTATTCCCGCCGCCGAGCGCGAGCGGGTCTTCGAACCCTTTGTTCGACTGGATCCCAGCCGCGATCGCGCCACCGGCGGCTGTGGCCTGGGTCTGGCCATCGTCTACAGTATCGTACAGGCTTATCAGGGACAGATCGCAATTAGCAGCTCGTCGCTGGGCGGCGCCTGTTTCCTGTTTACCTGGCCGCGTCATAGCGCTACGCTCCCATCGGCGCCCGCCGCCTCAGCCTGACCCCCATCACCCTACTAACGGCCCCCCGTGGGCCGTGGAGTCGCGATTATGACCAGTGCCTATCAACGTTTGGAAACGATCTTTCAGCGCCTGGCGCGCTTTGACCATCTATCAGCCATCGCCGGCTGGGATATGCAGACCTATATGCCGAGCGGCGGCAGCGGCGCTCGCTCAGCGGCGCTCACCGAGCTTAGCCTGCTGATGCACCGAATCCTGTGCGACGAAGAGACCGGCGTCTGGCTGCAGCGCGCCGCGCAGGAGAGCCTCAGCGATGAGCAGCGCGCTAATGTGGCCGAAATGCAGCGACGCTACGCGCGGGCCAGCCTGCTCCCCGCCGCCCTGGTCGAGGAGAAATCCCTGGCCGGAATGCGCTGCGAGCATGCCTGGCGGACGCAGCGCGCCAATAATGACTGGCATGGATTTATGGAGAATCTGCGCCCGGTCGTTCGGCTAAGCCGCGAGGAGGCCAAAATCCGCGCCGATCATGCCGGATGCAGCCGCTATGATGCCCTGCTGGATCTGTATGAGCCGGGGATGAACAGCGCGCGCCTGGACACCCTGTTTGGCGAGATTAAAGGCTGGCTGCCTACGCTGCTGCAGCGGGTAGTGGAGCGACAGCAGCGCACGCCGCCGCGGCTGCCGCGCGGGCCCTTCGATGAAGAGGCGCAGCGTCAGCTGGGGCTGCGTATCATGGCGCAGCTGGGCTTCGACTTTGCCCACGGCCGCCTGGACGTCAGCGCCCATCCCTTCTGCGGCGGCGTGCCTCAAGACGTTCGCATCACCACCCGCTATAACCGCGATGACTTTCTTAGCGCGCTGCTGGGCATCGTGCATGAAACCGGTCACGCCCGCTATGAGCAAAATCTACCGTCTGCCTGGGCGGGGCAACCGCTGGGCGAAGCGCGTTCTACCGCGATCCATGAGTCTCAGAGCCTGTTTTTTGAGATGCAGCTGGCGCGCAGCCACGGCTTTTTGAACTTCCTGCGCCCGTGGGTTATCGAGGCCTTCGGCGACGATCCGGCCTTCAGCGCGGAAAACTTTGTCCGCCTCAATCAGCGCGTCAAGCCCGGCTATATTCGGGTCGATGCCGATGAGGTCAGCTATCCGGCGCACATCATTTTGCGCTATGAGATCGAACGGGCGCTGATTGAAGGCGAGATTGAGGTCGAGGATATTCCGGCGCTGTGGGACAGCCAGATGCGCGGCACGCTGGGGCTGAGTACCGCCGGCAACTACCGCGACGGCTGTATGCAGGATATTCACTGGACTGACGGCGCCTTTGGCTACTTCCCCACCTATACCCTCGGCGCGATGTACGCCGCGCAGCTGTACGCCGCCGCCCGCCGCGATATCCCCGATCTCCCGGCGCAGATCGCCGCCAGCGATATCGCCCCGATCGGCCACTGGCTGCGTCAACATATCTGGTGCCATGGCTCGCGCTGGGATACCGATACCCTGATCCGCAACGTCTGCGGTGAGCCGCTGAACCCAGATTACCTGCGGCGCCATCTGGAGCAGCGCTATCTGGGGAGTGAGACGGACGATAGCCTGCGCTAAGGCGTTTGGCCACCGTTCGGCGTCGTTCGCGATGAGGGCCAACAGGCGGTGGCACCGGGGAGCATCCCCAGTACTCCGTCTGTTCCGATGGCCTAGAGGATAATGATGCGGCCGCCGGCGCGGCGTACTCGTCGCGCTCGGTCAGCGTGACCGGCGGCAAACGCGCGGTGCCATCCTCTGCGGGAAATGACAACCGACCTGCCCGTCCTTCCGCAAAAACCCAAGGCGAGCAGGTCAGCGATGTCTTCTCGTCGCGCCGCCGCGTCTACTCTGTCATCAAACGGTAAAAAGGCTCTTCTCGTAACGCTTGGCTTTGCATCTCGCCACCGCCGCGCTCGCTGCGCAGCTCGTTACGATAACTGATATACCGCCAACTGTCGGGATGGACGTCCGACTCGGGGACGCGCCCGGGGATAATCCCCTGCTCCGATAGCCTCGACTCCAGACTGGCTATAAATTGCCGCGTCTTGTGAAGCGCCGTCGCACTGTACTGCGAATCGCCCCGATCCGGCTTGACATACAGCGTAAACTGCGCCCCTTCGCCAACGCGGGATTGCTGATCGACCCGCGCCATATCGGTCACCTTCCACTTATCGATGGGGCTGTCCTCTGAAAACAGCAGTCCAGATAGCGCTTGAAAGGCCTGCGCTACCTGTTGCTCTTGCACGCTGATGTGGAACTTGTCACCGATAAATTCGCCCCTGTACTGCGGCGCTTCGCGACGGGCGTGAATGAAGAAATCATCACTCGCGTTCGACAGGCGAAATCCCTGACTCAGGGCAAAGAAGCCACTCTGGCGTATCCCTGAGTAGTCCGGCGCATTCGGCTCTACGGTGAAGTGGGAAAGCGGCATCTGGCGCATTTGACGGTGCAGCGTGTCGAAATTGCTTTTTAGGCTCTCATTCATTGGGGGCATCTGCGGCCTCCCGGCGGGGGCCCCGACCTGAAATGGCGGGAGGCTAAGCGTCAAAGCGGCTCGGTTAATTGGCACAGGGAACGTCCTTTACACGATGAGAGTCCATGATTATCACGTTTAAACGCTCACCCTTCTTTGGAAAAACGCGGCGTTATTTAAAAATCCAACCGCCCTATCCAGCGATAATAAGACCGCCCCATTGGTAAGCGGGACGACGTATTTAGCATCGGCGATTGATTGGCTCTGATGGCTTATTACGCCCCGCCTCTTCGCCTTCTGTGCCCCCCGCTCTCGCGCCATGGCCAGCGCCTGCCGATAAAGTATAAACGCAGCGTAGGTGTAACTTTGCGGTATAGCGCCAGGCAAATTATTGCCAACCTGTCACACTTTTGCGGCGTATTAAAAAAGCGTAAGGAGTTAGGGATGAAAAAACAGATAGTCGCAGTTATTGTCGGGGCACTGCTGGCGGCCGGCGCCGCGCAGGCGCAAAGTGAACCGCAGGGATACCAGCTGCAGCAGGTGTTGATCATGAGTCGGCACAATCTACGTGCCCCACTGGCCAATAACGGGAGCGTGCTGGAGCAATCGACCCCCAAAGCCTGGCCGCAGTGGGATGTCCCGGGTGGACAGCTCACCACCAAAGGCGGCGTGCTAGAGGTGTACATGGGGCACTATGTGCGTGAATGGCTGGCGCAGCAGGGGCTTATCAGCAGCGGCGAATGTCCTGCCCCCGAGGCGGTGTATGCCTACGCCAACAGCCTGCAGCGCACCGTCGCCACTGCGCAGTTCTTCATTACCGGCGCGTTTCCAGGGTGCGATATCACGGTGCACCACCAGGATAAGATGGGCACCATGGATCCCACGTTTAACCCGGTGATTACGGATGCCTCGCCGACGTTTCGCGAACAGGCGCTGAAGGCGATGGAAAGTGAACGGCAGAAAATGCACCTGGGCGATAGCTACAGGCTGCTGGCGCAGATCGTGGACTATCAAGATTCCCCGGCATGCAAAGAGAAGCACCTGTGTTCGCTGGCGGACGGGCAGGATCGCTTTAGCGCCAACGAGGGACAGGAGCCGAGCGTCTCTGGGCCGCTGAAGATCGGTAATTCGCTGGTCGATGCCTTTACCCTGCAGTATTACCAAGGTTTTCCGGTGGATCGGGTCGCATGGGGCGAGATCAACACCGACGCGCAGTGGCAGCGCCTGTCGCAGTTGAAAAATGGTTACCAAGACAGCCTGTTCACCTCTCCGGCGGTGGCGCGTAACGTCGCCAAGCCGCTGGTAAAATACCTGGATAAGGCACTGGTGACCGACGCGGCGAAAACGCCGAAGATAACCCTACTGGTGGGGCATGATTCGAACATCGCCTCGCTGCTGACGGCGCTGGATTTCAAACCCTACCGACTGCATGACCAGTATGAGCGTACGCCCATCGGCGGAAAAATCGTATTCCAGCGCTGGCGGGATACGGCAAAAAACCAGGAGATGATGAAGATTGAGTACCTGTATCAAAGCACTCGCCAGCTACGCGATGCCGCGCCCCTGACGCTGGCGTCACCGCCGCAGCGGGTGACGCTTGAGCTCAGCGGTTGTCCGATAGATGCCAACGGCTTCTGCCCGGTCGAGCAATTTAATGCGGTGCTCAATCAGGCGGCGCAGTAATCTTACGCCGATACGCCCCGGGGAAGACGCGCTGTGCCCTCCCCGGGCCTGCTGCCGGAGAGGTAAACTGCCGCCCGGCGCCCTGTCTCGCGCCGGGGGTATCATCTTTTTTTGCATAATAGCGCCATGTAACAGGGGAAAAATGGTGAGAGCGCGAGTCGGTCAGGGTATTTTTAACGATCGGATCGCCTATCGTGATGATGTCACCCACCGTCAGCCCACCGTCAGCCCACCGTCTTTGGCCGCTGTGCCATCGCCGGCGTGGCCGCCAGTGTGAAACTATTGTCTATGCGCCTACAAATCTCAGCGAGAGGAACCACGCCGTCTAGGCGAAGAGTGACCCAATATTTTTTGTTCATGTGATAGCCGGGAAAGTATCTTCTGCCATCAACAAGCGTCGAAATATCGTCCGGGGCCATTTTTAAATCGATAACTTCAACCATATCGTCGTCGAGACCGCCCAGCTTTGCGCTCTTGATGCGCAATATGGCGCCGTACCACTTTCCATTATCCGCCCGCCGAAAGATGGCATTATCAGGAGAGCGCGGCCATAAAAACTCCAGCTCACTGTGATATTTTTCTTTGATAAACCGAATGACCTCCTTTGCCTGTTCCGTTTTAAACGGATGGAGGGAAAAACACTTTTCCGCTATATTTATCAATTCATTTTCATACTCCTCACGAATTTTACCCACGAAGGCGCCGGTCGCCGACCTGATACGATGTAATATGTACTCCTCCTCCGTGAGCCTATCCACAACCACCGCAGATATTTCTCCATGCCGAGTGATTGTTACCGTCATAACGAACTGACCGTCGGCTACATCACGAGAGTAAATATAGCATTGTTCATTTTGGCAAAACCCATAGGCGCTCAGACGTTGAACGTCGACCTCACGCCGTGCGAATATGTCATTAATATCATGCATATACCCTTGCCTTACAACCGCGAAACCATAGATAACAAGTTAAAATATCTACCGCGTATAATCAATCAGGATGGATCGCATCGCCCAATGCGATATCCCCCGCGGGATCTTATCCTCAGTGTGATGGTCGCCCTGCGCTATCGCCACCGTGCGGCGGGCGCAACTGAACCGTACCGGGTTTCTGGGAGACTACACTCTCAGTGAAAGGAGACCCGATATGACATCGACATCATCCAAGCGTTATTCTCCCGAGCTCCGTGAGCGAGCTGTCAGAATGCTGATAGAACAGCGGGAGAGTTACCCTTCTGAACATGCTGCCATCAAAAATCGGCTGTAGCATCGATACCCTACGCTATTGGCTTCGCCAGCATGAGCGCGATGTTGGCGGTGGTGATGCTGGACTCAAGACTGCCGAACCGCCAACGGCTGAAGGCGTTGGAGCGGGAGGTTAGAGAACGTCGACGCAGCAACGATATCCTGCGGCAGACCTCTGCTTATTTTGCGAAGGCGGAGTTCGACCGTCTGTGGAAAAAATAATGCCGCTGCTAGATACCCTCTGCGGTAGTCATGGGGTCGGACCGGTATGTCATGAGCTGAATATCGCCCCATCGATGTACTACCGGCACCAAAATTACCGTCAGCTCCCTCCCTGAAACACGCAGTCAGCGTGACCAGCGAGATGAACATCTGAAGCTGGAGATACAGCGTGAATCGTCGGTTACTGGAACGAGTCGGTCACATCCCCCCGGCTGAAGCCGAAAAAGCGTATTACGCTTCCATCGGAAACGGGGTTATGCCAGCCTGAGTTCCCGGACTAAAAACTCTCCCACAAAACCGGTACGGTTCAATTTTCGGTTTCCAGACCCACAGTTTATCGAACACTTTCTCGTGCAACTGTAGCGAAATAACATCCCCCCCAAAAAAAATTGGGAGAGATTTTTCCTATTATAAGAAATAATGATCTTTACTCGAAAGCTTTATGGAATGTAACTATCCCAGAAGGCAATTGATTAATATTGATTAGTGATTGTGCCAAAAAATATTTAGCAGGAACACCCTCAACAATGAACCGATGATTATGATGGAAACCAAAACGTGAGTAATACTCTGGGTCACCCAAAACAACAAGGCCATCAATATTTCTTTCTTTTAACAACAAAATCGATTGTTCTATCATTTTACTGCCAATTCCCTGCCTCTGCCGCGAAGGTGAAACAGAGATAGGCGCCAGAGCATGCCAGCGGGTTGTTATCCCATCTATTTTTACGGATGAATAGGCAAGATGACCAATAATCCCACTATCATCCTCCGCGACCAATGATAATGTCATTGCTTCCGCATCACGTAATCTGTTGATAATCATATGCTCATTTGGGGATGAACCCGGTTCATGATGAGGGTGTCCTGTAAACGCCAATAAAGTTAACCTTTCTATATGGTTTATATCTTGCTTCTTTTCTTCTCTGATAATCATTTTATTGTCTCTTTTGTATAATAAAAATTTGATATCCATACTCCCCCAGACAGGTATCATTGATATCTATTTCTCTTTTCAGGTCCTGCCAAGCCATCGAGTGGCTCAATTTACTTTTTAAAAGTTCAACTCTTTTTTTTAGCGGCGAAAGATAAAGCTCCCAGGCTTCTTTACTTATTTCAAAATCTGAGATTAGATCGTAACCTGCTTTTTTAATCAGCATCTTATTTTGTGCAACATTTAACATGGCTGGATAATTTTTCAACCAGAAATTTCTAGCGCTTTCACTAGGTGTATTACTTAACCAAACTATTTCACTGATGACCAGACATCCACCAACTCTCAGATACTTTTTCCATGACAATAAAGCATTATTAAATCCCATGATGTAGGCACTGCCTTCTGACCAAATAAGATCAAATACGCCATAGGCGAAAGGAAGTGCTCTCATACTGGCACAGCACAGATTTACGCGGTGACGCAGACCATATAACTCATTCAAATATAGTGGTTCATTATCTAGAGCTGTAACGTGAGCCTGAGTATTTGAAGCTAACAATCGAGTTGCCACCCCACGTCCACAACCAATCTCAAGAATGTTATCTAGCTTATCGGGAACCATGCTTAACGCTCTTAACGTATCTGGATCAGAGCCAGGTCCAAGGCGAATGAGACCGAGAAATATTTCATTAAAGTCAGACATATATGAATCATGCTCATGAATATTTCTTGAAAGGTTGCGAATTCTTAGAGCCTCTTTTTCATTAATCCCCTGAGTATTGAGCCAGCGCAAATGCACATCTGGCGATATTTTTTCCAACTCCAGATGCCAAGTCTGTTCTTCTGAAACACCTAACATAGACTCCAGTAACATTTTAGCCCGTAACTTTATGGCTATATCATCTTCGAGTTGTTTCAACCTTTCTGTTAAGAGTTGCTTATCACTCTTCACATTTATACATACCAGGCACTCCTTGAGAGTCAGGCCTGCAGCATGCAGATGGATGACTAATTGCAGTCTTTGAACATCTTTTTCGCTGTAACTCCTATAACCATTAGGAAGCCTGATGCTTTTAATAATACCGAGCTTTTCATAGTAAAGCAGCGCCGTGCGAGATAGACCTACAATGGCGGCAACCTCTGATATTCGGAACATACCGCACCTCCAGAAGTGAAGTATCAACTATGAAGCAATAGACGGGTCAATACAAAAATATCTATTTGGCTCAAACCAATATCACTCTTATTTGTTATTGAATTGTAACGGAAAAGCGAGTAAGAACCGACCGCTCATACAAGATAAACCACAGGTTTATGGTTTTAAACACTTAGCCCAGAGTTGACAGAAATTTCGGCGGTTCCGGCGTAGAACCCCAAGAGGATGGAAATACTATGATAGCTAACGTTCATCCTGAACGCGTGATACGAGATCGCGACGAGAGCACTATTGTGAATTTAATTCCACTATAGTAAATTTGCGCAGGTGAATTTTGGACGTAACTACACCCAATAATGGCCACGAGAAGGTAGCAAAATGTTAAAAATCAGAATGTCACGACTATCTGAGGCACCCGAAATTATACAAATTTGGCGCAATGCTGTAGATGCTACGCACGATTTTCTCACCGCCCACGACCGGCAACAGATCGAACATGAGGTTATCAGCTTTTTTTCACAAACCCCCGTCTGGGTTGCAACTAACCAGGAAGATCGTCCACTGGGCTTTATGTTTTTGCATGATGGCCATCTAGAGGCGCTTTTTGTCGATGCTTCTGCGCGCGGGCTTGGCGTCGGCAAACGGTTGATATCACATGCACTGGCGCTTCACCCTGATTTAAGCGTCGATGTAAATGAACAAAACCAGCAGGCCGTAGGGTTTTATCAACATATGGGCTTTAACGTCTCAGGGCGTTCCGACCTGGATAGCCAGGGAAGGCCGTATCCCCTATTACACCTGCGCAAAGCCGACGGATGTTAACGGCGGCTGCAGGGAGAATATCATTTATTTTTTTGGCAAAAAGCCACAACGTATGAACAGCTCTGCTCCCTATCAGGGTTATTCATTTGATATTCGCTTGTAAAGGTAAGGGCAATACAGTCTCCAGCCTGGAGATGATGGTTCTGATGATTGACCCGAAAATCAAGGCAGCCACTCAGCATCCAGAGTGTTTGCCCTGAAAGATGCTCATTCGCGCAGGCGGGGATCGTTAGTTGACCCAGCGCGGGAATGTCGACTCTTATCAGCTCTGGACATGCGCCCACGGGGGAGAGAGACCAGCGAGTAATGCCCGACTGTTCATCTGTCCAATGCTGCTGCTGATGGGCAAAGCGCACCCGTGAATTCTGGTGTTGCTCAAGCTCTGCGAAAAATGTTGAGAGCGTAATATTCATGGCGCTAGCTAAGCGACTCAGTATTGTCGCGCTGGGACTGGAGGTGCCCCGTTCGACCTTGCTAATCATGGCCTGGCTGACGCCCGATCGCTGCGCAAGCTCTGCAACCGTCCAGCCGCGTGTTTTTCTGTGTTTAAGCAATAAGCGCGCAATGTCGCTATCGACTATCTGATTTTTAGATGTTTTATCCATTTTCACACTCATGCTCACTCTCGCTTTCGTCGGCCTGATTATGCCATTACCTCAATTAGGCTGAAATCCTTGATTTTGTAAGTTTAAAACATCGGCATCATCTATGATTGGCGCATCGTCTCGTCTCAGAGGTCATGGCAGGATCATTAGATGTCGCGCTGGGTAACTGCACGTTTGCTTCTGACGCTAAGCAGAGGAATAACGCCGGAAGCCTGAGCCGCTATGACCTAATGAATCAATCCGCGAGCAGTAAGCGAAGACCGCTCCCGCCGCCGCCTTATTAGCCTCAGGGAGACATCGACGAATGGCGTAAATCGAGCGGTCGTTACCCCGCCCCTCGCCTAATGGACCCAGCGATCTCTCCTTTCCTTCATAACCGGTGTGACTGTCCGACGGCGGGAAGCGTTCAGAAGAGGGAAAAGAGAGATAAATGTATGTTGTAACTAATTGGAGATCTCGCGACGCCGTACAAAGGGTTACATGCCGAAACCATTCCCCCACAGTCGGAGCGCAGCCAATCTTCTACCATTATCCTATCGGCCCGCTCTGCCCCTGGGGTACTCCTATGTTCCGTCACTATCGCTTCGAGCTGTTGATGCTATTGCTCATTCTGTGCGCCATCATCGCAGCCTGTTTTTATGTTTAGCTGCATCAGATGACGTGCATAGCGCCCCGCCGATTGACTACACTGTCGATAAATAACACGATGATTCACGGAATTAACCATGCGCTTCCCTGCCCTTTTGAGCATTACGCTGTTATTGACTCCCTGGCTACCGCACGCCGCCCTGGCGGATGACGGGCTTACCCCCGCTCAGCAGCGACAGCTGTTCTTCGGTCACGACGATCGCGATCGCGTCAGTGAGGTCGCCGACGGGCCATGGAACGCCATCGGCCAGGTCGAAACCGCCAGCGGCAACCTGTGCACCGCCACCCTGATCGCGCCGCGCTGGGCGCTGACGGCGGGCCACTGTCTGCTGGCACCGCCGGGAAAAACCGATCGCGCCGTAGCGCTGCGCTTTATATCTCAGGACGGTAAGTGGCGCTACCAGTCACGCCATCTACAGACGCGGGTCAATCCGCAGCTGTACAAAAAGCTCAAGGCCGACGGCGATGGCTGGATTGTTCCGCCTGCGGCGGCGCCGCAGGATTATGGATTGGTGGAGATCACGGCCGGTCCCCTGCCCGATCTGCGTCCGCTGCCGGTATGGCAAGGGACACCGAAAGCGCTGAGCGCGGCGCTGAAGGCGCAGCACCGCCAGGTGACCCAGGCCGGCTATCCGCAGGATCATCTGGATGTGCTCTATCGCCATCGCGACTGCCTCATCACCGGTTGGGCACAGAGCGGCGTGCTGAGCCACCGCTGCGATACGCTGCCGGGCGACAGCGGATCGCCGCTGCTGATGCGTCAGGCGACCGGATGGACGCTGGTCGCGATCCAAAGCTCGGCGCCGGCGGCGGAAAACCGGGCGCTGGCCGATAATCGCGCCGTCGCCGTTACCGCGATTAACGCGGGGCTGCAGCGTCTAATGCGCTGAGGCCCCGGGTGGCGCGGCTATGGCTGCTCCGCCGCCTCCATCGCCTGCAGGATACGCTTGTCTGACACCGGATAGGGTGTGCCCAGCTGCTGAGCAAAATAGCTGACGCGCAGCTCCTCGATCATCCAGCGGATAGCCTGCACCTCCGGCGCCTGACGCCGCACCGGCGGCAGACGGTTAAGCCACTGCTGCCAGGCCTGCTGTACCTGTTCAACGCGCAGCATCTGGGCCCGATCGCGGTGCGGGTCGATACCCAGCTTCTCCAGGCGACGCTCGATGGCGTGCAGATAGCGCTCCACGTCCGCCAGGCGATCCGCGCCGGTCGCCGTGACAAAGCCCCGGTAGATAAGCCCGCCCAGCTGCGCCTTAATATCGGAGAGGGCCAGCGCCATCGTCATGTCAACCCGCCCTTTCAGGCGCTTATTGATCCCGTTGGCACAGGTCAGAATGCGCTCGACCTGTGCGGCAATCGCAACCACCGTCTCATTCAGCTCGCCGCGCACCCGCTCATGCAGCGCCTCAAACGCCGCGGTCTCCCAGACGGCGCCGCCGTGGCGCGCCACCAGCGTATCCACGCCGCAGGCGATGCAGTCGTCGATCAGCTCCAGCACCTTGCCATAGGGGTTAAAGTAGAGCCCCAGCTTGGCCTTGTTCGGCAGCTTTTCATGCAGATACTTCACCGGAGACGGAATATTCAGCAGCAGCAGTCGGCGCAGACCGCGGCGCATCGCCTGCTGCTGCTCCTGTTCGGTCTCAAAGAGCCGGATCGCCACGCTCTCCTTCTCATCCACCAGCGCCGGATAGGCCTTGATGGCATAGCCGCCGCGCTTTTGCTCATAGCACTGCGGCAGCTGACCAAAGCTCCACAGATGCAGCCCCGCTTGTTCAAGGCCATCGTCCGCCACCGCCGACAGGGTTTGCTGTACACGATCCTTCAAACGCTGCTTCAGCGCTTCCAGCGACTTACCCTCGGCCAGCGGCCGGTTGCGATCGTCCAGCACCCGAAACGTGACGCTCAGGTGATCGGGCAGCTGATCCAGCTGCCAGTCATCACGTGACACCGTCACACCCGTCATGCGGCGCAGTTCGCGCTCCATCGACTCCAGCAGCGGCAGCTCAAAGGGCGTCGCACGGGCCAGGAAGGCATCGGCATAGTTGGGGGCCGGCACAAAGTTACGCCGCAGCGGCTTCGGCAGCGACTTGATCAGCGCCATCACGCGCTCACGGCGAATACCGGGGATCTGCCAATCAAAATCACGATCCTCGATCTGATTCAGGATCGCCAGCGGAATATGCACCGTCACGCCGTCGGCATCCGCGCCCGGCTCGAACTGGTAGGAAAGACGCAGGCGAAAGTTGCCCTGCTGCCAGGCATTGGGGTAATCCTGCGCGCTAATGCGGGCGGCCCCCTCTTTGATCAGCATCGACTTCTCAAAGTTGAGCAGCTCGGGCTGCGCGGCCCCCGCTTTCTTCCACCAGCTATCGAAGTGACGCACCGACACTACCTCTTGACCGATCCGTCGGTCATAAAAGGCAAACAGCGTCTCGTCATCCACCAGAATATCGCGGCGACGCGACTTGTGCTCCAGCTCTTCGACCTCGCTGCGCAGACGTTGATTGGCGCGCATAAAGGCGTGCTTTGTCTGCCACTCCCCCTGAACCAGGGCATGGCGAATAAACAGCTCTCGGCACAGCAGCGGATCGATGCGTCCATAGTTCACTCGCCGCTCGTTGACGATCGGCAGACCATACAGCGTGACCTTCTCGCTGGCCATCACCGCGCCCTGGCTTTTCTCCCAGTGCGGATCGCTATAGCTGCGCTTAATCAGGTGCTGTGCCAAGGGTTCGATCCACTCCGGGTCGATCCGTGCGGCGACGCGCCCCCACAGGCGAGAGGTCTCCACCAGCTCCGCCACCATCGCCCACTTGGGCGGCTTCTTAAACAGCGACGAACCGGGAAAAATGGCGAAACGGGCGTTGCGCGCGCCTGTAAATTCCTGCTTTTCGACATCTTTCTGTCCGATATGGGAGAGCAGGCCGCTCAGCAGCGCGCAGTGCAGCGCCCGGTAATCGGCGGGGGCGCTGTTAATATGGAACCCCAGCGATTTCACCGACTGACGCAGCTGGGTATAGATATCCTGCCACTCGCGCACCCGCAGATAGTTGAGAAACTCGCTTTTACACAGCCGACGCAGCTGGTTAGCGGAGAGCGCCTGCTGCTGTTCGCGCAGATAGTTCCACAGATTGACCAGCGCCAGAAAGTCACTCTCTTTATCGCTGAAGCGACGGTGCTTCTCATCCGCCGCCTGCGGACGGTCGGCGGGCCGTTCGCGCGGGTCCTGAATCGACAGCCCGGCGGCGATCACCATCACCTCACGCAGGGCACCGTTGCGCTCCCCTTCGATCACCATGCGCGCCAGACGCGGATCGATGGGCAGCTGCGCCAGCTGACGTCCCAGCGCGGTCAGTTGCTGGTGTCCACGCGCATTGACCGTGACCGCGCCCAGCTCCTCCAGCAGACGCACCCCATCCTGAATATTGCGCTTATCCGGCGCCTCGACAAAGGGGAAGGCAGCAATGTCGCCCAGCCCCAGCGCGGTCATCTGCAGGATCACCGACGCGAGATTGGTGCGCAGGATCTCCGGATCGGTAAAGGCGGGACGCGACAGGAAGTCCTGCTCATCGTACAGCCGGATACAGATCCCATCGGAGACGCGGCCGCAGCGCCCTTTACGCTGATTGGCCGAGGCTTGGGATATCGGCTCAATCGGCAGCCGCTGAACCTTGGTCCGATAGCTGTAGCGACTGATGCGCGCCGTACCGGGATCGATAACATATTTGATCCCCGGCACCGTCAGCGAGGTCTCCGCCACGTTGGTCGCCAGCACAATGCGCCGTCCGCTATGGGCGTGAAAGACCCGGTTCTGCTCGGCCGCGGACAGGCGAGCATACAGCGGCAGCACCTCGGTATGGGGCAGCTCAAGGCGGTTCAGCGCATCGGCGGTATCGCGGATCTCTCGCTCGCCGCTCATAAAGATCAGAATATCGCCCGGCGCCTCATGGCGCAGCTCATCCACCGCATCGATAATCGCCTGGGTCTGATCGCGATCGCCTTCGCCATCGGCGATGGGCCGGTAGCGAACGTCAACCGGATAGGTCCGTCCGGACACCTCGACGATCGGCGCATTATTGAAGTGGCGGGAGAAACGCTGCGGGTCAATGGTCGCCGAGGTGATGATCACCTTGAGATCGGGACGCTTGGGCAGCAGCTGACGCAGATAGCCCAGGATAAAGTCGATGTTCAGGCTGCGTTCGTGGGCCTCATCGATAATCAGCGTGTCATACTGCATCAGCAGGCGGTCCTGCTGGATCTCCGCCAGCAAAATCCCGTCGGTCATCAGCTTGACCAGCGTATTGTCGCCGACCCGATCGCTAAAGCGCACCTTATAGCCCACGCAGCTACCCAGCGGGGTATCCAGCTCATGGGCGATACGCTCTGCCACCGAACGGGCCGCCAAGCGGCGCGGCTGACTGTGACCGATCATTCCGCGCACTCCGCGCCCCAGCGCCAGGCACATTTTGGGCAGCTGGGTCGTTTTACCGGAGCCGGTCTCCCCGGCGACAATCACCACCTGATTATCGCGGATCGCCGCCAGCAGCGCCTCGCTCTTCTGACTGACCGGCAGCCCCGGCGGATAGCTAATCGTCGGACAGGCGGCGCGCCGGTTGGCCGTCACCTGACGCGCCCGGGCTATCTCCTCCGCCAGCGTCGAGGCGGTCGCCTGCAGGGTATCGGGTTGGGTGATTTTATTGGCGCCCTGGAGACGGCGCATCAAACGCTGGCGATCGCGCAGCATGACATCATCAAGCTGGTCGGCCAGCGCACCAAGCGGGGATTTCACGTTCAGAATTCCTTGGAAAGGCGCCGGTGCGATACGTATTCGCCCGGCGCGGCAGTTGATATCCTGTTATCTCCCTATCTTACCACAGACGGGCGCCGGGTCAGAGTGTGACAGGGCGCGCACTTTACCCCCGATGTCCGACGCTGATCACGGCTTGCGCAGCCACATACCGTTGATGCCCTGCACGTAGTCACCGGGCCGAGCGCGAGCCACCAGCTTTTCGCCCGCTAGGCGCGCCACGCTGTCGCGACTGACGCCGTTGCTCTGCGCCAGCGCCTGATAGCTTTCCGCCCGCCCCCGATTGACCCGCGCCACCAGCGCCAGCGTCTCGGCGTCCTGACTGCGGGCAGCCAGATAGCCGCTGAGGGTCTCCCCGACCCGACCACTGGCCCGGGCCTCATCCAGCGTTACCGCCCGCAGCGGCAGGCTCAGCGCCAGCGCGGCGCAAAACAGCAGAATCCGATAGCGTTTCACCCCTCCTCCTTAGAACAGCCCAGGCTTGGACTTCAGCAGGGTTTCAACCTCTTTATCCAGCGTAATGTGAATGTCATGCTCAATCTTCACGTTCATATTGATGGTGATAGGCTGCGTGGGCGCCGCGACCTCGATGCGCGGCGTACACCCCGTGGCCCACAGCGCCAGCAGCAACGCCGGCAGCGCAAAATTACGGTTACTCATGCTGACTCCTCGTTGCCCGGGAGAGGCGGGACTGCAGCCACTCCTGTACGTTATCGCCGAAGCGCAGGCTGCGCCACAGCTGGAATACATTCTCCTGCTGGCGGTAGTTGAGCTCGATAACCCGCCGATGGTCCTTCTGCCGATTAATGCCGTACAGCGTCGCATCCAGCGTCAGCTCCCCCAGATTGCTTAAATCGATCCAGGTGTGGGAGCGCCCCACCTCCAGATAGCGCAGCCAGTCAAGGGCCGCCCCACCGATCGGGTTATTGCTGACGATGGCATCCACCATATCCTTGTCCAGGCGCAGCGTGACGGGGCGGGTGTTACCCAGCCAGCCGCGGTGAATAATCCACTGCGGGTTATGCAGATAAAGCGGCAGCTCGCCATCCACCTTGCCCGACAGGGCAAACTGCTTCACCTTCAGCGCGGTGATCAGCTCACTCAGCTCAATATTGTGCAGCCGCAGCAGCGTGGGCTGATGCTGCGGCAGACGCAGGCTGGAAAAACCGACCTCGCCCCCCAGCATGTCGGCTGTCACGTCGCTCAGGGTCAGCGGGGAGGCCTCGTCGTATGGGTAATAACCCTGCAGATCGGCACGGATCTTCCGCAGATCGAACTGATTGACCAGTCGATCAATACGCAGGGTGACCGGCGTATGTGGGCCGAGCTGCCAGCGACTGTCGTGCAGCCGATAAGGCAGCGTCAGATCCATCGCGTCCACCCGGCCATCCTTTAACCACAGACCCACACCCTTGGCCTGCAGATGCCCCCCGGCGACAAAGCCTTGGCCGCGCGCCGCCGAAAAGGCCGCCTGGGCATGGAATTGCCCCTCGCGCAGACGTACCCCCAGCGATGGCGTCAGCAGCGGCTGAAAGACCGTTACCGGCTGGCTGGCCCACCAGGCCTGACCGCGCAGACGCGTACCATCCCAACGCCCATCCAGCCGGATCGGGCCGATGGCGCCGGCGCGCAGATCGCCGCGCAGCTGCATCGACGCCGGCGATTCACCCTGCGCCGTCAGTTGGAGACGCGGCGTGGGCAGATAGCCGCCGTGGGTAAAATCAATCCGCTGGGCGGCCAGGGCAAACCCGGCGTGGAATGCCGCATGCTGCGACGCCCGCAGCCACATCAGCGGCTGGGTCAGGGTCAGGCGTGGGCGGATGACCCGTGCCAGCCCATAGGTCAGGCGATCGAAGCCGGCGGAGAGATAGTCCAGGTGCAGCGCATCATCCTGCCATGCGCCCTGCCCGCTAACGTCCCAGCGCGCCCGCAGCGGCGGCATCTGCCCTTTTCCCCAGTAGCGCCAGCGCCAGAGTCCCTTATCGGGGCGAAACGCCTCGGCCTGGCCATCCAGATGCAGCTGTCCCTGCCCCCAGTAGCGGTGGCTGACGCGCAGAATGGCCTGGAGACGTCCGCTGACGCCGTCGCGGCTGACGCGCACCCCCGCCAGCGGCCAGCGCACCTCCTGCAGGGTGGTCTGGGCATCGGTTTTACCCCAGATGCGCAGCAGCGCACCGGGCAGCAGCCTTAGGGTGGGGTCCTCGGGCGTGCCGCTGACCCGCGCATCGAGGGCGGCGGAAAACGACAGACCGCCATGATTAACCAAGCCGTTCAGGCGCAGGGGAAAAGCCCCCGCCTGAAAATCCAGCCGCCCCGGCCCCAGCTGCATCACCATGTTGGCCTTTCCCTGCGTCCCCCGAGTCAGCATATTGACCCGCCCCTGCAGCTGGGCATGCCGCCACCCCGATAGCCAGTCGCGCAGCTGCAGCGCGGCGCTACCCTGCAGCGGCTGAGGCCCATAGGGCCAAAACCACTGCCCATCGCTGACCGTCAGCGCCCCCTGCTGCTGCTGCCAGGGCAAATCGACCAGCGGGCGGGGCTGATCCAGCGCGTTGAGCAGCAGGCGCCCCCCCTGGCGCTGCCAGATAAGCCGTAGGCGTAGCGGGTGCGGCAGCCCGGACAGACGAAACTGCGCCTGCAGCAGTCCTCCCGGCGGCACGGTCGCGAGATCCAGCCCCAGCGCTATCTTCCCCTGTAGCTGCAGAGCATCGTCGAGCTGCGGCAGCCGCAGCAGCAGCGAGCGCACGCTCAGGGCCTGATGCTCCAGCGCCAGATCCAGCTTAAGCTGCTCGCCGTCCAGGCCGATACGCTGGGCGCCGTCCTGATTATTCAGCCGGAGCGTTCCGCCGTAGCGCTGCCACGGCAGGATATTGAGACGCCCGATGGTCAGGGCCAGAGGCGGGAGCGACTGCTGCAGCGAGGCGATCGACGGCATGGTGCCCCCGCCGGGCGCGGCAGAGAAGCAGCGGCTGTCCAGATCGACCGTATCGGCATTGAGCTGCCAGTGCGGGCGCCGGTAGCTCAATGCCGCGCCGCGCAGGCTCAGCAGTGGACATGCGCCCAGACGATAGTCCAGCCGCGGCAGCCGCAGGGCACCATCGGACCAGTATGGCCGAGCGGGAATCATCACATCGGCGCCGGCCGGCAGCCAGGGCCGCAGCGCTGCGGACAGCCAGTAGGGCGAACTCCACCACGCCGCTACGCTGCCCGACAGTAACACCGCCGCGCCTATCGCACCGATATATCGCTTTTTCACTCGTCTTCCCCACCCGTTACGCCACGGCGCCGCACCATACCATACTTACCAGTTTAGCTAAATGTACCCCGGACGACAGTGGATTAATCTATTGCCATTCAAGGCGCTAACAGGAAAAAATGATTTACATCACACTTCCCCGTCCGTTTTGTCCACCTTCTCTATTTTTGCTATGATGATCACAATTTCAGCTGGGGGAATATTTATGAAACTCGCCATCTACAGCACCAAACAATACGACCGAAAATATATTGAGCTGGTAAATAAGCAGTTCGGCTTTGAACTGGAGTTTTTTGACTTTCTGCTGCGCCCACAGACGGTGAAAACCGCCCAGGGGTTCGATGCGGTCTGCATTTTTGTCAACGATGACGGCGGACGCGAAGTGCTGGAGCAGCTGGCCGCCATGGGCATTCGTATCGTCGCCCTGCGCTGCGCCGGCTTTAACAACGTCGATCTGGACGCCGCCAAAGCGCTGGGTATCGAGGTGGTCCGCGTCCCGGCCTACTCGCCGGAGGCGGTCGCCGAGCATACCGTTGGCATGATGCTGACCCTTAACCGTCGAATTCATCGCGCCTATCAGCGCACCCGCGACGCTAACTTCTCGCTCGAAGGGCTGATCGGGTTCAACATGCACAACCGTACCGCCGGCGTCATCGGCACCGGGAAAATCGGGATCGCCACGATGCGTATCCTCAAAGGGTTCGGCATGCGTATCCTGGCATTCGATCCCTATCCCAACCCACAGGCGCTGGAGCTCGGCGCAGAGTATGTCGATCTGAAGACCCTGTATGCCCAGTCCGACGTCATTACCCTGCACTGCCCGCTGACGCCGGAGAATCACCATCTGTTAAACCAGGATGCCTTTGCCCAAATGAAAGACGGGGTGATGATCATCAATACCAGCCGCGGCGGCCTGATCGACTCCTGCGCCGCTATCGATGCGCTGAAGCAACAGAAGATCGGGGCCCTGGGCATGGACGTGTATGAGAATGAGCGCGACCTGTTCTTTGAAGACAAGTCCAACGACGTGATCCAGGACGACGTGTTCCGCCGCCTCTCCGCCTGCCATAACGTGCTGTTTACCGGCCACCAGGCCTTCCTGACCGAAGAGGCCTTGACCAGCATCTCGCTGACCACCCTGCAGAACATCGATGATCTGATCCATCATCGTCACTGCCCGAATCGGCTTACCGCCTGATCGCCACGTGTGTCTTGGCGCACAAAAAAACCCGCTGCGGCGGGTTTTTTCGTTCACGATTTGCGGCGGCGGCCTACACCAACTCCTCCTGCGTATAGCGCTGGCGATAGTAGGCGAGACGCTCGTTGAACAGCGCCCGCTGTTTCGCCGTCATATTTCCCTGTACCTCGGTCGCACTGATATTGCGCCCCTGTGACTCCATCATTGCAATACTGCTGGCCAGAAAATCCATGGTGTTTGTGCTAAACGCAGCCGCCGGCCGGTCGGATACCATCGCCATTCGCACACTCCTCTTTCTGTATTGATGCTGATGCCAATTGCCTGTCAAAATCATCGTCGGCGTCCGTGCTGCGGACGACGGCGACCGGCGCAGAAAACGCGCCGCACATTGCGCTACGGCGATAGCGAGCCGACGGACGTCGTGTCCGTCATCGCGGTGGTCTCGCTGGATTGCCGTACGAATAACAAGTATAGATGAGACAGAGAAAGCTGCCGTGAAAAGCGGGACATCATTGCATTTATTCTACGCCTTGCCTGCGGATACCCCCTCTGGAGAGAGAAGCTGACATGAAAAGGATCCTGACCGCCCTGCTGTGCGGCCTGCTCGGCGCCTGCAGCGCCCCGCCGACGGCGCAGCAGCTGCTGCACCATCGCTATGTTCTGCAGACGATCGATGGCCATCCCCTCGCGGCAACGGCGGCGTCCCGCGCGCTGACGCCGGATCTGGAGTTTGGTGAAGGGCTGTGGATCAGCGTCAGCCTGTGCGGTCAGCTAAGTGGCCAAGCGACCCTGCGACGGGGCACGCTGCGCATCGCCGCGCTGCAGCGCACGCCGTCCCCCTGTCCCGATCCCGCCTGGCAGGCGGCGCAGCGCCGTCTGGAGACGATGCTGCGACACGGCGCCCGGCTCACGCTGCGGGGAGAGACGCTGGCGCTGCGCGATGCGCAGGGAACGGTGTGGCGCTATAGGCTACGCGACTGGATGTAGCGGCGGCCGTGCGATCAGTTGGGGCAGCGGCCGCTGATCACGCCCCGCTCCGTACAGCGTTTGCCGTCCGGCAGCTGACACTGTACCAGCGAGGTGCCGTCCAACTGATGCGCCAGCGCGACCTCGCCGCCGATCAGTGCGCATCCCTCGCTCAGCGCCGCGCTGGCGGCGATATGTGGCCGCGCGCCGGCCGTCTGTGCCGCAGGCTCGCTGGCGCAGCCTGATAGCATCACGACCAGCAGCCCCCCGATCCCCATAGCAACCCCTCTCATTCTCATCACTCCCCTGACATAAAACGTAACGCTTTGCCTCCCATCGCCACCGCGCCCAAGCGCCATCAGCACAGGGCAAGCGTGCGGAATCTTTGTTACCATAGCCCTGCAGGCTAAGGATAGCGTGGCATGGGTTTTTACGCCGAATGATGGCGGAAAACAAGCGGGTAGATAACAACGAGAGGTTAGCATGGTCACCGACTTATTGCTGCGCGTCGCCCTGGCGGGGCTACTGGGCGGGTTAATCGGCCTTGAGCGCCAGCTGCGGGCCAAAGAGGCCGGGCTACGCACCCATATTTTGGTCGGTATCGGCAGCGCGATGTTTATGATCGTCTCCAAGTATGGCTTTGCCGATATTCTCGCGCTCTCCCACGTCGGGCTGGATCCCAGCCGTATCGCCGCACAGGTCGTCTCTGGTATGGGGTTTCTCGGCGCGGGGACCATCATCATTCAGAAACAGGCCGTTAAAGGGCTGACGACCGCCGCCGGCATGTGGGTGACGGCCGCGATCGGCCTGGTGATCGGCAGCGGGCTGTATGAGATTGGGATTTATGGCACGCTGATGACGCTGATCGTGCTGGAGCTATTCCGCCAGCTGAGCAACCTGCTGCTGGGAGAGCACCACGGCCTGATCATCCATCTGCCGCCGGAAGAGGTCAGCGCGCTGCTGCTGACGCTGCAGCAGCTGAATCTGAAGCCGGAGCGCCTGTCGCTGCGCCAGCGACAGGAGGAGACGCTGTGCGAGATCCGCCTGGAGATCACCCTGCGCCCCCGGCAGCGCGTCGGCGAGCTGTATCAACAGCTGCAGAAGCTTGACGCCGTACGCTTTCTCGAAATCCGCTGAGCGCCGCCGTCTGCGATGGACAGAGCGGTTGCAGAATGTAACTTAATGTGCCGACGTGTGGGAGAATAAATTAATCACCAGCACGCCCCCGACGATCATCGCCATCCCCAGCAGCGCCGCCCAGTCGAGCGTCTGCTGGTACAGCCAGTAGGCGGCCAGCGAGACCAGCACGATCCCCATACCGGACCAAATCGCATAGGCGACGCCCAGCGGGATGCTCTTCACTACCTGAGAAAGTCCCCAGAAAGCAATGGCATATCCAACAACCACCACCAGACTCGGGCCGAGTCGGCTAAACCCCTGGGTGGCTTTCAGGGCGGTCGTGGCGATCACCTCGGCGCCGATCGCCATCGCCAGATACAGATATCCGTTCATTTATTCATCCCATTACTATTGCGTCTATATGGCGCAATTCTATCCGGCGTCGACGCCAGCGGCAATCCACCCGCAGACACATTCATTCATCACCTGCCGGGCCGACCATTTGCCATAAAACTGATAAGACGCTGAAATCGCGTTTGCTAGAATCCTGTTAATAACAACATCACAATGTGAAGCCAAAGGTAACCTTCATGATCACCATTGACGGTAACAGCGCAGTGGCGTCCGTGGCCTATCGAGCCAGCGAAGTCATTGCCATCTATCCGATTACCCCCAGCTCAGGCATGGCCGAGCAGGCCTCCGCCTGGTCCGCCGACGGACGCCCCAACGTCTGGGGCGATATTCCACGCGTCGTCGAGATGCAGTCTGAGGGCGGCGCCATCGCCGCCGTACACGGCGCGCTGCAGACCGGGGCACTGGCCACCAGCTTTACCTCATCCCAGGGGCTGCTGCTGATGATCCCCACCCTGTATAAGCTGGCTGGCGAATTAACCCCCTTCGTTCTGCACGTCGCCGCGCGCACCGTCGCCACCCATGCGCTCTCCATTTTCGGCGACCACTCCGACGTCATGGCGGTACGCCAGACCGGCTGCGCTATGCTGTGCGCCGCCAGCGTGCAGGAGGCCCAGGATTTCGCCCTGATAGCCCATATCGCCTCCCTCAACAGCCGTCTGCCGTTTATCCACTTCTTCGACGGTTTCCGCACCTCTCACGAAATCAACAAAATCGTGCCGCTGGCCGACGATACGCTGCAGACGCTGCTGCCGGCGCAGGCCATCGCCGCCCACCGCGCCCATGCGCTGACCCCGGAGCACCCGGTGATCCGCGGAACCTCCGCCAACCCGGACACCTATTTTCAGGCACGAGAGGCCAGCAACCCGTGGTACGACGCCGCCTATGACCACGTGGCCGACGCCATGCAGGCCTTCGCCGACCAGTGCGGGCGCCGCTACCAGCCGTTTGAATACGATGGCGATCCCGAGGCCACCCGGGTCATCGTCGTGATGGGCTCCGCCTGCGGCACCTGCGCCGAGGTGTGCGATATGCTGCGCGCGCGCGGGGAGAAGGTGGGCGTACTGAAGGTGCGGCTGTACCGTCCCTTCTCCGCCCGTCACCTGCTCGCCGCGCTGCCCCTCTCCGCGCAGCGCATCGCGGTGCTCGACCGCACCAAAGAGCCGGGGGCGCTGGGCGAGCCGCTGTACCTGGACGTCATCGCCGCGCTGGCGCAGGCGGTTAGCAGCGGCGAACGCGCCGCGCTGCCGCTCACCATCGGCGGGCGCTACGGCCTTTCCAGCAAGGAGTTTGGCCCCGACTGCGCCCTGGCGGTATTTGAGGCGCTGGAGACCCCGCGGCCTCGACCGCGTTTTACCGTGGGCATCAACGACGACGTGACCCACCTCTCCCTGCCGCGCCGGACGGATGTCCACCCGGTGAGCAACCGGCTGGAGGCGCTGTTCTATGGGCTGGGCAGCGACGGCACCGTCTCGGCGGCGAAGAACAACATCAAGATTATCGGTAACAGCACGCCGCTGCATGCCCAGGGCTACTTTGTCTATGACTCCAAAAAGGCCGGCGGCCTGACCGTGTCACACCTGCGAGTACGGGAAACGCCCATTCACTCCGCCTACCTGGTGGAGCAGGCCGACTTTATCGGCTGCCACCAGTGGCAGTTCATTGAACGCTATCAGATGGTTGAGCGTCTGCGCCTCGGGGGGATCTTCCTACTAAATACCCCCTATGCCGCAGACGAGGCGTGGGCGCGGCTGCCCCAGGAGGTGCAGGCGCTGCTCAACGCACGGCAGGCGAAGTTCTACGTTATCAACGCCGCCCGTATCGCCCGCGAGTGTCGGCTCGGCGCCCGCATCAACACCGTCATGCAGATGGCCTTTCTGCACCTCAGCGACCTGATCCCCAACGGCGGCGCCCTGCCGCTGCTGCAGGATGCCATCGCCCGCAGCTATGCCAATAAAGGACAGGAGATCGTCGAACGCAACTGGCAGGCGCTGGGGGCGGTCGAGGGCGCGCTGCACGCCGTTCCCCTGCGCCCGGTCGATGCCGAGAGCCCGCGCCGGCCGCCGATCGTCGCCGACCAGGCGCCGGACTTTGTCAAAACCGTTACCGCCGCCATGCTGGCCGGGCTGGGCGACAGCCTGCCGGTCTCCGCCTTCCCGCCGGACGGCACCTGGCCCGTCGGCACTACCCGCTGGGAGAAGCGTAATATCGCCGAGGCCATCCCCATCTGGCAGCCCGCCCTCTGCACCCAGTGTAACCACTGCGTCGCCGCCTGCCCCCACGCGGCGATCCGCGCCAAGGTGGTCGCGCCGGCGGCGCTGGAGCACGCGCCAGCCACGCTGGAGAGCCTGGAGGTCCGCGCCCGCGATCTGCGCGGCGAGCGCTATGTGCTGCAGGTGGCACCGGAAGACTGCACCGGCTGCAACCTGTGCGTGACGGTCTGCCCGGCGGCGGATCGTCAGGACCCCAGCGTCAAGGCCATCAATATGCAACCACGTCTGGCGCACCTGGCGCGGGAAAAGGCGCATTACGACGCGTTTCTGGCCCTGCCGGAGATCGACCGCCGTCGCCTGGAGCGCATCGATATACGCACCTCGCAGCTGATTTCGCCGCTGTTTGAATACTCCGGCGCCTGCTCCGGCTGCGGTGAAACCCCCTATATCAAGCTGCTGACCCAGCTGTTCGGCGATCGTATGCTGATCGCGAACGCCACCGGCTGCTCCTCCATCTATGGCGGCAACCTCCCCACCAGCCCCTATACCACCGATGCACAGGGACGGGGGCCGGCCTGGGCCAACTCGCTGTTTGAGGATAACGCCGAGTTTGGCCTCGGCTTCCGCCTGAGCGCCCAGCAGCACCGCCAGCGGGCGCTGCGCCTGCTCCATGCGCTGGCCGGACAGCTGCCAGAGGCGCTGGTCGCGGCGCTGCAGCAGGAGGAGACGCCCACCGAGACGCGGCGTCAGCAGATAGCGGCGCTGCGCGCGGCCCTGGCGACGCTCGACGATCCGCAGGCCCAGGCGCTGGCGCAGACGGCCGATGCCCTGGTAGAGCAATCCATCTGGCTGATCGGCGGCGATGGCTGGGCCTACGATATCGGCTTCGGCGGGCTGGATCACGTGCTGAGCCTGAGCGAAAACGTCAACGTCCTGGTCCTGGATACCCAGTGCTACTCCAATACCGGCGGACAGCAGTCCAAGGCGACGCCGCTGGCAGCGGTCACCAAGTTTGGCGAACACGGTAAGCGCAAAGCGCGTAAGGATCTCGGCGTCAGCATGATGATGTATGGCCACGTCTACGTCGCCCAAATCTCGCTGGGCGCTCAGCTGAACCAGACCGTCAAGGCGCTGCAGGAGGCCGAATCCTATCCGGGCCCCTCGCTGGTGATCGCCTACAGCCCCTGTGAGGAGCACGGCTACGATCTGGCCGACAGCCATGAGCAGATGAAGCGCCTGACGGCCAATGGATTCTGGCCGCTGTACCGCTTTGATCCGCGCCGCGGCGCCGAGGGGCAGAACGCCCTGGCGCTGGACTCCCGGCCGCCCAGCGGCGATCTGGCGCAAACGCTGCTGGCCGAACAGCGGTTCCGTCGGCTGAACAGCCTGGCGCCGCAGGAGGCGCAGACGCTATACCGCGAGGCAGAGGAGAACCTGCGTCAGCGTTTCGCCCTGCTCAGCCTGCTGGCGGGGAAAACGCCCCCTGCCACCGAGTAACCCACCGGCGCTGTCCCCCGGGCAGCGCCGCTTTACTTTTCGATTACATTTACAACATCGATTATCACTTTGCGCATAGAAAAACTCACGCCGTGTCACAGTGATAATCGTGATAAATAATAAAGAAACATTCAGATTAATTAATTTGCCCTGTTATTTTGATGCAACTCATTATTTCCCCATTTTTAGCGCTTTTTTAATCAATTCATAACAAAAACTGTGATACATTGCGCAGCCGTCAGGTTTCCTTGTCGTTAATAAGGGTTTTCCAGTCATTTGTGCACGCGATGTGCATATATCCCAAACATGTTGTCTCCTTTTCGTCTTTGGGTGAGGTCGTTATGAATCGTTTTGTCATTGCCGATGCCAACAACTGCATCGGTTGCCGTAGCTGTGAAGTCGCTTGCGTAATGGCCCACAACCACGGTGAGCATGTTCTCACGGCGGCGCAGTTTCAGCCGCGCATCCACGTTATCCGCCGCGGCGATCGCCGCACTGCGCTACTGTGCCGTCACTGCGAAGATGCGCCCTGTGCCAACGTCTGCCCCAATGGCGCCATTGAAAAATATAACGACAGCATCCAGGTCAGGCAGGAGAAGTGCATCGGCTGCAAAACCTGCGTCGTCGCCTGCCCGTTTGGCGCCATCGAGGTCATTACCCAGTCCGATCCGCGCAGCAACCACCCTGACAGCGTGCGCGCCAACGCCCATAAGTGCGACCTGTGCGATGAGGTGGCCGATGGCCCCTCCTGCGTTGCCGCCTGCCCCAGCAATGCCCTGCAGCTGATCAGCGAAGCCTCCCTGACCCAGCTGCGCCAACAGCGTCAGCTGCGCGCCGTGTTCAACGAGCAGGCCGGACGGATGTTTAACGGCAGCGCGGCGGCCGATGCCCGCGGCGCCGCGATCGGCGGCAGCGGCGGCAGCAAGGTGGCGCAGATGCGTCAAACCCCGCCGCGCCAGGATCCGGTCAAGATCGCGCTGGCTATCCGTAAGACCCGCTTCGACGAAATCTACCCGACCTTTGACCGCCCACAGGCGCAGGCGCAGAGCGAACGCTGCCTGGCCTGCGGCACCCACAGCGTCTGCGAGTGGACCTGCCCGCTGCACAACCATATTCCGCACTGGATCCGTCTGGTAAAAGAGGGGCGGATCCTTGAGGCCGTCGAACTCTCTCACCAAACCAACTGTCTGCCGGAGGTGACCGGCCGCGTATGCCCGCAGGATCGCCTGTGCGAGGGCGCCTGTACGCTGGGGAAAGAGTTCGGCGCCATGACGATCGGCAACATTGAACGCTACATCAGCGACAGCGCCTTCGCCCTGGGCTGGCGCCCTGACCTCTCCTATGTCAAGCCGGTCAACCGCCGCGTCGCCATCATCGGCGCCGGCCCCGCCGGACTGGGCTGCGCCGATATTCTGGCCCGTAATGGCATTCAGGCGGTGGTGTTCGATCGCCATCCAGAAATCGGCGGTCTGCTCACCTTCGGCATTCCGGCGTTTAAGCTGGATAAAGCGATCCTGGCACGGCGCCGGGAGATCTTCAGCGATATGGGCATCGAGTTCCGCCTGAACACGGAGGTGGGACGTGACGTCAGCCTGGCGCAGCTGCTGTCCGACTTTGACGCCGTGTTCGTCGGCGCCGGCACCTATACCTCCATGCAGGCGGGGATAGAAAACGAGCAGGCGCCGGGGGTCTATGACGCCCTGCCGTTCCTGATCGCCAATACCAAGCAGGTGATGGGACTGCCGCACAGCGATGAGGCGCCCTATATCAGCATGGAAGGTAAGCAGGTGGTGGTGCTGGGGGGCGGCGATACCGCCATGGACTGCGTGCGCACCTCCATCCGCCAGGGTGCCACCCGGGTAACCTGCGCCTATCGCCGCGACGAGGCCAATATGCCAGGCTCGAAGAAAGAGGTGAAAAACGCGCGTGAAGAGGGCGTCGAGTTCGAATTTAACGTGCAGCCCCTCTCCATCGCCGTCGATGAGCAGGGCAAGGTCTGTGGGATCCACATGCTGCGCACCGCGCTGGGCGAGCCGGACGCCGCCGGACGCCGCCGTCCCAAGCCCATCCCCGGCTCCGAGTTTCTCATGCCGGCCGATGCGGTGGTGATCGCCTTCGGCTTTACCCCGCACGCCATGCCGTGGCTGGAGGCCCAGGGGGTAAACGTTGACCGTGCCGGGCGAATCATCGCCCGCGTAGACAGCGACATTCCTTATCAGACCAGCAATCCGCAGATCTTCGCCGGCGGCGATGCGGTACGCGGCGCCGATCTGGTGGTCACCGCCATCGCCGAAGGGCGTCACGCCGCCGCCGGCATGATGCGCTACTTTGGCGTTGAGGCGCAGCGTCCGCATATCCGTGTGCAGGATATCGCCTGATCGACGGATCTATCGCCCGCCGTCCGGCGGGCGTGACTCCCTTTAAACCAGGGGACGGGCGGCTCGCGTCGAGCGCTCCCCTGCGCCTCACCGCGACTCAGCGACGGATCCGCACCAGCAGCCCGGCGGCCAGTATCAGGGCCAGCAGCAGCATTCCCCACTCGCCAAAGCGCAGATGGGTCTGCAGGGCGCCCAGCATCAGCAGCAGCAGTCCTCCCGCCGCCCAGCGCCGTAGGCGACTCAGCAGCCCCAGCGCCCCCAGGGTTTCGGCCGCGCCGACCGCATACATAAACCACTGCGGATAGCCCCAGCGGGCAAACGCCGCCTGCTCAAACGCTAGCCCCGCCAGCTTCGCCGCGCCGGAGGCCAGAAAAATAATCAGCAGTCCCCACGTCAGAATCCGTTGCATCTCTCCTCCTCCCTGCCATATTTTGTATTGATTGTTACAAAATACAGCAACGGCCACGACGACGCAACGTCTATCGCCCCTGAGGCGCCGGCGCCGCATAATTCCTGCTGGCATTCGCCGCCGTAATCCGTACCATACACGCCACGCCGTCCACGATGACAGCCCCCGATAATTGCGCCGTCGCCCGACGCGCCGCCGCAACCCTTTTGTCTATGCCGGGTAACAGAAACGATGTCAGTGAATCAAGAAATCAGCAAAAAAGAGCAGTACAACCTGAACAAGCTACAAAAGCGCCTGCGCCGCTGCGTCGGTGAAGCCATCGCCGACTTCAATATGATTGAAGAGGGCGATCGGGTTATGGTGTGCCTATCCGGCGGCAAAGACAGCTATACCATGCTGGAGATCCTGCGCAACCTGCAGCAGAGTGCGCCGGTGAACTTTACCCTGGTCGCGGTCAACCTTGACCAGAAACAGCCCGGCTTCCCGGAGACCGTCCTGCCGGCCTACCTAGAGACCCAGGGCGTCGAATACCGCATCGTCGAAGAGAACACCTACGGCATCGTCAAAGAGAAAATTCCAGAGGGCAAAACCACCTGCTCCCTGTGTTCGCGTCTGCGCCGCGGCATTCTCTACCGCACCGCCAACGAACTGCGCTGCAATAAGATCGCGCTGGGCCACCACCGTGATGACATGCTGGAGACTCTGTTTCTCAACATGTTCTACGGCGGCAAGCTCAAAGGGATGCCGCCCAAGCTGATGAGCGATGACGGCCAGCATATCGTGATCCGCCCGCTCGCCTACTGCCGTGAAAAAGACATTGAGCGCTTCGCCGCCGCCAAGGCTTTCCCGATTATTCCGTGTAACCTGTGCGGCTCCCAGCCTAACCTGCAGCGCCAGGTGATCAAAGAGATGCTGCGCGACTGGGACAAGCGCTATCCGGGACGCATCGAAACCATGTTCAGCGCCATGCAGAATGTGGTGCCGTCGCATCTGGCGGACGGCGCTCTGTTTGACTTTAAGGGACTGCAGCAGGGCGGTGAGATCATCGACGGCGGCGATCTGGCCTTCGATCGCCAGACGATTCCGCTGCAGCCGGTCGGCCTGAGCGACGATGACGATCGTCCGCAGACGGACGGCATGCGCCTGGACGTCGTCGAGGTGAAGTGATCTGCCCGGCGGGGCGTCTGGACGTCTCGCCGTGTTCAGAAATAAAAAAAATGCCGGTAATCACCGGCATATGACGAATTAAATTGTGCTATGCAATAATTCAAAATTAGGAAGTAAGACAATATGGAGCGCAACGCCCATCGCTTGACGTTGCATTCACCTGCGAAATGAAGTTTGCCCTACCTACTTCGAGTGAAGTTTGATATTGCTCAATTTCCTCCGGCCTTTTCCCCACCTACCGCATGAACTTTGACACGCCACAAAGATTGCTCGCGCGATAGATTACAACCATTTACTGCGTTTTAACCCGATAACAACGCAAAATGCCAAAATCAGCAGCAATAGGCAAAACAGCACGAACGCCAGCGGCGACTCGCTGCCGGGGATCCCCCCCAGATTGACGCCGAACAGGCCGGTCAGAAAGGTGGCGGGCAGAAACAGCATCGCCAGCAGTGACATGGTATAGGTGCGACGGTTCAGCGCATCGGCCACCTGCGACGCGATCTCATCTGCCAGCAGCGCGGTACGGGCGATACAGCTATCCAAATCCTCCAGACCACGGCCGAGGCGATCGGCGATATCCTGTAGACGACGCCGGTCGTCATCGCCCAGCCACCCCAGACGCTCGCAGGCCAATCGCGCCAGCACATCGCGCTGCGGCGCCAGGTAACGACGCATCACGATCAGCTGCTTACGCAGCATCGCCAGCTCGCCGCGGGGAGGAAACTGCTGATCCAGCAGCCGATCTTCCATATCGATGATGCAGTCATGGCGCGCATCGATGGCGTCGCTGAGCTGATCCACCAGCGCATCGGCAATCGCAACCAGCAGCCCCGCGCCGTTCACGGCGCCGCTGCCCCCCTGCAACTCCTCTACCACCGGCGCCAGCATCGCGCTGTCGCGATGCGCGGAGGTGAGGATCAGCGAGCCGGTCACATACATTCGCAGCACCACCCACGGATCCGGGTGCGTATCGGCCGCCGGATCGAGATGGATGCTGCGCAGGGTGATCAGGACCCCCTCCCCCTGACGCGTCAGCCGGGGGCGCAGGCTCTCCCCGGACAGGCTCTGGCGCAGCGGATCCGGCAGCAGCGGCGTGGTCGCCAGCCAGTCGCGGATCGGCGCCTCGCGGTAGTCCAGGTGTAGCCAGGCCGGCTGCGCCAGCGAGGCCTGCGTGTGATCCGTCAGCGCCCGACAGCCGCCCTGCCCATCCAGTTGCAGGGCATATATCGCCTGCCCCAGCGGCAGATCCTCGCCCATCATTGGCGCTTGTCCAGCAGCGCCGTCGTCAGGCGCGAGGTGCAGCACAGATGGTCGCGATCGTCGCGGATATCGATCTGCCACACCTGATGCCGGCGCCCCAGATGCAGCGCCCGGCATACGCCGTGCACCGTACCGCTGCGCACGGCGCGCAGGTGGTTGGCGTTGATCTCCAGCCCCACCACCTGCTGAGTCCCCTCGCTGCACAGGTAGCCCGCCAGCGAGCCCAGCGTTTCCGCCAGCACTGCCGATGCGCCGCCGTGCAGCAGGCCAAAGGGCTGGCGGGTGCGCTGATCCACCGGCATACTGCCCTCCAGCGTATCGTCCCCTATTCGGGTGATCGCAATGCCCAGATGGCCGACCATGCACGCCTCCCCGACCTGATTAAGCTGCTCCAGGGTTATCGCGCGTTTCCAAATCATCACATATCTCCAGTAAAGCCTGAACCGGATGGCGCAGCGCCACCCCCTGCTGGCGTAGCGCCTGACTGCGGCAAGAGTAGCCCGTCGCCAGACAGCGCGCCGGCGGCAGCGCAGCCAGCGCGGGCTGCCACGACAGCGCATAGATGCCGCGCGACGCCGCCTGGTTGGCCACCTCATGGCCATAGGTTCCCGCCATGCCGCAGCAGCCTACGCTGACATTCTGTAGGCGGGCGCCCAGATGGGCAAACACCTGCTGCCACTGCGCCACGCTGGCCGGCTCGGCACAGGTTTCGGTACAGTGGCCGAACAGATACCACGTCTCGTCAGTCGCGGGCCTGAGCCGCTCGGTGGACGGCAGCACCTGCGCCAGCCACTCCTGAATCAACTGTACCTGAAACTCACCGCGCTGCTCACCCAGAATAGTTTTATATTCATCGCGATAGCATAACACCATTGCCGGATCGACGCCCACCAGCGGGATCCCCAGCCGGGCGACGCGGTTGAGAAACTCGGCGCCGCTGCGCGCCGTACGGGCAAAGCGGCGCAGGAATCCCTTGATATGCTGCGCCTTACCGTTGGGAACAAAGGGCAGCAGCTGGGCGCGCAGGCCTAACCGATCGCACAGTCGGATCAGCGCCTCGACGACCCGCGCGTCGTAGTAGCTGGTAAAGGGGTCCTGCACGATAAGCACCCGTCGCGCGCGCGCCGCAGCATCCAGCCCCTCCAGCGACTCCAGGGAGTCCAGCAGCGCCGGGTGGCCGGCCAGCGCATGGCGCAGGGTCGGCGCTGAAAGCTGCGGGAGATCGGTCATTCCGACGCAGCGTTCGCCAAGGCGCCCCAGCAGCGGCTGACGCAGGAAAAAGTTAAAGACCCGCGGCGCCCTCGCCATCCACGGCGTATAGCGCTCCACCCCGGCCACCAGATGGTCGCGCAGCGGGCGCAGATAGCGCGTGTGGTACAGCTGCAGAAAGCGGGCGCGAAACACCGGCACATCGATCTTGATCGGGCATTGACTGGAACAGGCCTTACAGGAGAGACAGCCGTCCATCGCCGCCTTGACCTCATGCGAGAAGTCATATTCGCCGCCGCGGGCGCGCCAGCCGTGGCGCGTTTTGGCGATCAGCGCCCGCAGCGACGCCAGCGTGCCCAGACGCTGCTCCAGCGCCAGGGGATCGACGCCCTGCTCCGCCAGCAGGCGCAGCCATTCGCGCATCAGCGCCGCCCGGCCTTTCGGTGAGTGAAGACGATCGCCGCTCACCTTCAGCGAGGGGCACATCGGACTGCGCCGATCAAAGTTAAAGCACAGGCCGTTACCATTGCACTCCAGCGCCCCGCGAAACGCCCCGCGCACCGCCGCCGGAATCTGCCTGTCGAAGGTGCCGCGCTTTACCGCATCCACCCGCTTCATCGGCGCATCGCAGCCCAGCGGCGGGCAGATCTTGCCGGGGTTCATCCGGTTATCTGCATCAAACAGGCTCTTGATGCGACGCAGCTCATGGTACAGCGCCGCGCCAAAGAAGGCGGGACTGTACTGGGCGCGAAATCCCTTGCCGTGTTCCCCCCACAGCAGGCCGCCATATTTGGCCGTCAGCGCCACCACCCGATCGGAGATCTCGCTGACCAGCGCCTCATGGCGCGGATCGCACATGTCCAGCGCCGGGCGCACGTGCAGTACGCCGGCGTCCACGTGGCCAAACATGCCATAGCTCAGCTGATATTGATCCAGAATGGCGCGAAACTCGGCGATATAGTCCGCCAGATGCGGCGGAGGCACACAGGTATCCTCGACAAACGGGATAGGCTTGGCCGCCCCCTGGGCGTTACCCAGCAGGCCGACCGCCCGCTTGCGCATGCCGTAGATCCGTTCGATACCGGCCTCATCGCCGCACAGACGGTAGCCGATCACGCCCCCTTCGCCCGCGTTCGCCATCGTCTCTAGCCGTTGGCACAGCGCCGCCACCTGAGCGGCGATGACGTGTTCATCATCACCGGCAAACTCGACGATGTTCAACCCCTGCAGAGGGCGATCGGCGCGATCGTCGATCAGATCGCGCACGCCGTGCCAGATGATGTCGCGACGCGCCAGCGCCAGCACCTGAGAGTCGATCGTCTCGACCGACAGCGCGTTGGCCTCCAGCATCAGCGGCGCGTTGCGTAGCGCCGCATCGAAGCTGTCATACGTCACGTTGACCAGCCGACGAACCTGCGGCAGCGGAATGATGCGCAGACGCGCCTCGGTCACCAAGGCCAGGGTTCCCTCCGAACCGGCCAGCAGCCGCGACAGATCGACGCGCTGCAGATCGTCGCTGAGAACGTGGCGCAGATCGTAGCCGGTCAGGAACCGGTTGAGCGGCGGAAACTTGGCTACGATGGCCTCGCGCTGCCCCAGACAGACCTCCAGTACCCCGCGATAGATTTCGCCGATCCGATCGCCCTGGCGGGCCAGGGTCTGGGCCAGCCGAATCGGCAGCGGCGCCGTATCCAGAATATCACCGCCCAGCAGCACACTGCGCAGCCCCAGAATATGGTCGGAGGTTTTACCGTACACCCGCGAGCCCTGACCGCAGGCATCCGTATTGATCATCCCACCCAGGGTCGCGCGGTTGCTGGTGGAGAGCTCCGGCACAAAGAAATAGCCGTGGGGTTTGAGGATGGCGTTCAGCTGATCCTTGACGACCCCCGCCTCGACCCGCACCCACCCCTCCTGCAGATTTATCTCCAGAATCCGCTGCATGTGGCGCGACATATCCACCACGATGCCCCCGTTCAGCGCCTGGCCATTGGTACCGGTGCCCCCGCCGCGCGCGGTGAGACTCAGGTGGCGAAACGCCGCCTCCTGGGCCAGGCGGGCGATCGCCACCACGTCCGCCGTAGAGCGCGGAAATAGAACGGCGTCCGGCAACAGCTGATAGATGCTGTTGTCCGTCGCCATGGTCAGACGCGCCCCATAGCGCGTGTCGCACTCGCCGTTAAAGCCGTGTTGCTTCAGCGTCCGAATAAATGCCGTAACCGCCGGGTCAAACCCCGTCGATGGCGAAAGCCGAGGGATCATGCGCATAAATCCTGTCCATAGTGTGTGCTCCGCGGGCTCACCGGCCCACCCCTGCCATACGCCGCGTCCGAGTATTGGCGACCGGCCGATGCGACGCGCCGGTCATGCGGCATCGCCCCGCAGCGCGGTAGCCATGCCTGAATTCAACCGGTTACTCCTCACGCTATCACAAAACAGCAGGCGGTGAAATTTTCTACGCCGCGCGCCGCCGCCGATAAAGATCTGCATGCAGGCGCTGGGTTTTCCCTCTATCCTGAGTCATCATAGGCGCGGCGCACGCCGCCGCGCACAATTGAGATGGAGACTATGGATAAGCCACTACCGAAGTATGATTTGGCCCGGATTATTTTTGGGTCGCTGTTTATTGCCCTGCTGATCATTTCCTGTCTGTGGGTGGTTCAGCCGTTTATTCTGGGCTTTACCTGGGCCAGCATGGTGGTGATCGCGACCTGGCCGGTGCTGATTTGGCTGCAAAATCACCTGTGGGGCAAACGCTGGATAGCGGTCGTGCTGATGACTCTGCTGCTGCTGCTGCTGTTTGTGCTGCCCATCGGCATGGTGATTACCAGCCTGATCGGCAACGCAGGCCCGATCCTGGACTGGGCAGCCAACGCCCGTAGCTGGCAAATGCCGCAGATGGAGTGGCTGCAGACGCTGCCGCTGATCGGCGCCAAACTGTATGCCAGCTGGCAGGGGCTGATGAACGAAGGGGTTCTGGTCACCAAGATCCAGCCCTATATCGGCCAGGGGATCACCTGGTTTATTACCCAGGCGGCCCACGTCGGCGGCTTCTTCCTGCACTGCTCTCTGATGCTGTTGTTCAGCGCCCTGCTGTATAGCCGGGGTGAGGACGTCGCCTTTGGCATCCGTCGCTTCGCTATCCGCCTGGCCGCCGACCGCGGCGATGCGGCGGTGATCTTGGGCGGTCAGGCCATTCGCGCCGTCGCGCTGGGCGTCGTCGTCACCGCGCTGGCCCAGTCGGTACTGGCGGGTATCGGGCTGGCGATCAGCGGTATCCACTATGCCGTCCTGTTGACGGTGGTGATGTTTATCTGCTGCCTGGCCCAGCTGGGCCCGCTGCTAGTGCTGATCCCGGCCGTCGCCTGGCTGTACTGGAGCGGCGATAACACCTGGGCAACGGTGCTGCTGGTGTGGAGCGGCGTGGTCGGCACCATGGATAACGTACTGCGTCCGGCGCTGATCCGCCTGGGCGCCGATCTGCCGATGCTGCTGGTGCTCTCCGGCGTTATCGGCGGTCTGCTGGCCTTTGGCATGATCGGCCTGTTTATCGGCCCCGTCGTGCTGGCGGTCTCTTATCGTCTGGTCTCCGTCTGGATCAGCGAGGCGCCGGCGCCGCTGAGAGATGCCCGGCAGGTCAGCGAAGAGCTAGATAAGCTGCAGTAAGATAATGGGCGGCGTCTGCTTCGGGAGACGTCGCCTAAAATGCGGTAACGCCTCTACGCTCGCACGATTAAAATAGCCGACATGAACGCCATCGGGTATTTATTCAACAGCCTGCGGTTTTATTTAAGTAATGAAACTAAAATCGCTGTACATATTCCTTTCCTCTCGCTGCCCGGTGAAAGTTCTGTATTCTCCATTTTTTATAGATTAGCTATCGTCATAGTAATAAATTAGATATATAATCCAGCCCTGTAATGTCTTCAGCGCGGTGTCAAGAAGAATCACTCCCAAAACCGTCTGATCCCCCGGATCCAGAAATGTGCATCGGTGCCAGCGCGGGCCTGCGGATTTCTCCCCCTATTGCTGTGTGTAGTCTTTGCCCATCGCCTTGATGGGCTTTTTTTTTATCCGCCATGTTTCAAATGGTAACCGGCCATTTATTTTTATCGCGCTGAGCAAAAATAAAAACGGTAGAAAAAACGGCCGCATCGCAGCGACCGTTTTAGCGGGTTAGCAAAATAACGCTTATTTTTCTGCCAGATTAATCCAGGTCTGCACCACCGTATCCGGATTCAGCGACAGGCTGTCAATTCCCTGCTCCATTAACCAGCGGGCAAAGTCCTCATGATCCGAGGGGCCCTGACCGCAGATCCCTACGTATTTCCCCTGCGCCTTGGCGCTACGGATAGTCATCGACAGCAGCGCCTTCACCGCCGCGTTGCGCTCGTCAAACAGCGCAGAGACCACCCCGGAGTCGCGATCCAGCCCCAGGGTAAGCTGCGTCATATCGTTAGAGCCGATGGAGAAACCGTCGAAATGGGCCAGGAAGTCGTCGGCCAGCAGCGCATTGGAGGGGATCTCGCACATCATGATCACCTTCAGGCCGTTTTCACCGCGGCGCAGCCCCTCTTTCGCCAGCTGAGAGACCACCGCCTGCGCCTGCTCCACCGTGCGCACAAAGGGAATCATCACCTCGACGTTGGTCAGCCCCATCGTATTGCGCACCCGCTTAATGGCGTCACACTCCAGGGCGAAGCAGGGGGCAAAGCTCTCCGCCACATAGCGACCGGCACCGCGGAACCCCAGCATCGGGTTCTCCTCATGGGGTTCATAGCGCTCACCGCCGATCAGGTTGGCATATTCATTGGACTTAAAGTCTGACAGGCGGACGATCACCCGCTTGGGCCAGAATGCCGCTGCCAGCGTCGCGATGCCCTCGGTCAGACGGCTAACGTAGAATTCCACCGGATCGTCAAACCCCTGCATCATCTGACGGATCTCTGCCTGCACCGCCGCATCCTGACGATCGAACTCCAGCGCCGCGCGCGGATGCACGCCGATCATCCGGTTAATGATAAATTCCAGCCGCGCCAGCCCCACGCCGTCGTTGGGCAGACGGGCGAAGTCAAAGGCGCGATCCGGATTGCCGACGTTCATCATGATCTTCAGGGGAAGCGCCGGCATCTGCTCGACCTGCGAACTCTGCACGCTGAAGTCGATCTGCCCGCGGTAAACGTAGCCGGTATCCCCTTCGGCGCAGGAGACCGTCACCGCCGTCCCCGGCCGCAGGCGCTCGGTGGCATCGCCGCAGCCGACGACCGCCGGGATCCCCAGCTCGCGCGCGATGATCGCCGCATGGCAGGTGCGCCCGCCGCGGTTGGTTACTATCGCCGCGGCCCGCTTCATGATCGGCTCCCAGTCCGGGTCGGTCATGTCCGTCACCAGCACATCGCCCGCCTGGATCAGGTGCATCTCGCTGATGCTGGTGATCACCTTCACCGGCCCGGCGCCGATACGATGGCCGATGGCGCGCCCCTCCACCAGCACTTCGCCGCGCTGGCTCAGGTGGTAGCGCTCCATCACCTGCTCGTTGGCCCGCACGGTCTCCGGACGAGCCTGAACGATGTACAGCGTGCCGCTGTGTCCATCCTTGGCCCATTCGATGTCCATCGGACGGCCATAGTGCTGCTCGATCAGCAGCGCCTGGCGCGCCAGCTGCTGGATCTCCTCGTCGCTCAGGCTAAAGCGCCCGCTCTGCGCCGCGGGGACATCCTCAATGCGCACCTGCTTTCCGTGCTCCTGGCTGTCGGCATACACCATGCGGATCTTCTTCGACCCCAGCGTGCGGCGCACGATAGCCGGCCGCCCCGCCTGCAGGGTCGGCTTATGCACGTAAAACTCATCGGGGTTTACCGCCCCCTGCACCACCATTTCGCCCAGCCCATAGGCCGAGGTGATAAAGACCACCTGATCGAACCCCGACTCGGTATCCAGGGTAAACATCACCCCAGAGGCCGCCAGATCGGAGCGCACCATCAGTTGGACCCCGGCAGAGAGCGCTACGCCGCGGTGGTCATAGCCCTGATGCACTCGGTAGGAAATGGCGCGATCGTTAAACAGCGAGGCGAAGACATGCTTCACCGCCGTCATCACCGCATCGATGCCCTGTACGTTGAGAAAGGTCTCCTGCTGCCCGGCAAACGAGGCATCGGGCATATCCTCCGCCGTCGCCGAGGAGCGCACGGCGAAGGAGGCGTTGGCGTTGTCCGCGGCCAAGGTGGCATAGGCGCTGCGGATCTCCGCCTCCAGCGCCGCCGGGAACGGGGTTTCGATCACCCAGCGGCGAATCTGCGCTCCCGCCCGCGCCAGTGCGTCGACGTCATCGATGTTCGTCTGATCCAACAGCGCATAGATCCGCTGGTTGACGCCGCTCTGATCCAGAAAATCATTAAACGCCTGCGCCGTGGTGGCAAAGCCATTCGGCACCGACACGCCCAGCTCAGACAGGTTGGTTATCATCTCGCCCAGAGAGGCATTTTTACCGCCGACCCGCTCGACATCGTGCATCCCGAGCTGGTTGTACCACACCACATTCTGTAATTGCGCGCCATTACTAGACATCGAAGCAATCCTTTTATTTCAAAGCATGGGTTTCGGAGACAATACACCGCCAACGCGGCATAATTAGCCTAACACAATGTCGACACAGGCCAAGACAGGTGAATCGTTACACCTAGCGTAGAATTTACCTTTCATGGAAAAAACGCACTTTTTTACTGAGGGGTGCTGAAGCTCGTCAGCCATTATTGGCCGCATCGCGCCCATGCTGAAGCGCGCCGCGCGCGATCGTCAGCGTATTGGCCAGCAGCGTGGGACGCTTCGGCGGCAGAGTAGCTACAGCATATTGAAAGCAAAGACTTTCCTGACCACTCTTCAATTAACTGTAGTCTTAAAAATACATTCGTGCTATTTATCAGCCGGGCAGCGACGCACCGCGGTCGCGGTGGTCCTGCCCCCATCAACAGGAGGAGAGCATGAAGAGAAGCGTGTTCTATATTTCCGACGGAACGGCCATTACCGCAGAGGTGCTAGGGCACGCCGTGCTGTCGCAGTTTGCGCTGGACGCCACCAGCTATACCCTGCCCTTTGTCGAAACCGAAGAGCGAGCGGAGACCGTACGGCAGCAAATCAACGCCATCTATCAGCACAGCGGCGATCGCCCGCTGGTGTTTTACTCTATCGTCTCGCCGCGCATCCGCACGATTATCGAAAGCAGCGAGGGTTTCTGCCAGGACATCGTCCGCGCGCTGGTGTCGCCGCTGCAGGCGGAGCTGGGTATCCAGCCGGTGCACGTCGCCAACCTGACCCATGGCCTGACGGCCCATAATCTGAACCGCTACGATGCGCGTATCGCCGCGGTTGACTACACTCTGGCCCACGACGACGGTATCTCGCTGCGCAACCTGGAGCGCGCCCAGGTTATTCTGCTGGGGGTCTCACGCTGCGGTAAAACCCCCACCAGCCTGTATCTGGCGATGCAGTTTGGTATCTTTGCGGCCAATTATCCGTTCACCGCCGACGACATGGACAACCTGCAGCTGCCCCCCGCGCTGCGTGAACACCAGGACAAGCTGTTTGGCCTGACCATCAACCCCGAGCGACTGGCGGCGATCCGCGAGGGACGCCGGGAAAACAGCCGCTACGCATCCCTGCGCCAGTGCCGTCTGGAGCTGGGTGAGGTCGAAGCGCTCTACCGTAAACACCAGATCCGCTACCTCAACACCACCAACCACTCCGTCGAAGAGATCGCCGCCAAAATCATCGATACCCTGGGGCTCAATCGCCGCATGTATTGAGATGGCGCCTGCCCCTGTCGCCGCATCCCTGCGCCGCGGGGCGGGCAAAAAAGGCGCTTATTGTGCGACATGACGCATGTACTAGTAAGAAAGTACATCAACTGCTCACAAAAGCAGCGACGCTCTATTGATTTGTCCGGTAATTGCTTTATCGTGATCCCCATCACTTCCCGGTACTCCTGCCGTTGAGAAGACCAGCTTTAGAGATAGCCATGCACAAAACCGATGAACTGCGTACTGCGCGCATCGATACATTGATTTCGCCCGCAGAACTGGCGCAGCAACTGCCTATCGATCCGTCGGTGGCAGAGCACGTGACAACGTCACGAAAACGAATTGAACGCATCCTTCAGGGCGATGATCCCCGCCTGTTGGTCATCATTGGTCCCTGCTCCATCCACGATACGGCGGCGGCGCTGGATTACGCCCAGCGCCTGGCCCCCCTGTGCCAGCGCTATCGGGATCGTCTGGAGATCGTGATGCGCACCTATTTTGAAAAGCCGCGCACCGTTATCGGCTGGAAAGGGCTGATCTCCGACCCGGATCTGAACGGCGCCTGCCGCGTCAACCACGGCATCCGCCTGGCCCGAGAGCTGCTGCTGCGGGTCAATCAGCTGGGGGTGCCGACCGCAACAGAATTTTTAGATATGGTGACCGGGCAATATATTGCCGATCTGATCAGCTGGGGCGCCATCGGTGCGCGTACCACGGAGAGTCAGATCCACCGCGAGATGGCCTCGGCGCTCTCCTGTCCGGTCGGTTTTAAAAACGGCACCGACGGCAGCACCCGCATCGCCATCGACGCCATCCGCGCCGCCCGCGCCAGCCATATGTTCCTGTCGCCGGATAAAGATGGCCGGATGACCATTTACCAGACCAGCGGCAACCCGTTTGGCCATATCATCATGCGCGGCGGCAAGGTGCCCAACTACCACCCGGCCGACGTGGAGCAGACCTGCCAACAGCTGCGCCAGTACGACCTGCCGCCCTACCTGATCGTCGACGCCAGCCACGGCAACAGCCAAAAGCAGCACCGCAGGCAGCTTAACGTCGCCGAGGCGGTCGCCAGCCAGATCCGCGCCGGCTCCCGCAATATTGTCGGGATCATGGCGGAGAGCTTCATCGCCGAGGGGGCACAGAAAAATCTGCCCGGACAGGCGCTGATCTACGGGCAATCGATCACCGACCCCTGCCTGGGCTGGGAGGACAGCGAACGGCTACTCGCGCAGCTGGCCGATGCGGTCGGCAGCCGCCTCTGACCCCGATCGGGACGCACGCCCGCGGTGTCCCGACATCCCCTTATCCCCCGCATTTTATCTTTTTGTGCCCTTTCGCTTGATCCAGATCATGAACAATTCGCATTACCATTGATCGAATGATAACTATTATCATTCAATGCCGCGCAGATCAGGTATTAACGGAGAGTTACCATGACGCTGGACATTACCCCCTATCTGGCCGCGGCCGAGGGCATTCCCTTCCCCGAACGCTGGGCCACCATGCCCTGGCGCCATCAGCAGCCTCTGCCCGCCGACGCCCTGGCGCAGGGCTGGCAGCACCTATGCCAACGCACCCTGCCGCCCAATAAGCGCCTGGTCTATGTGCATATCCCCTTTTGCGCCACCCACTGTACCTTCTGTGGTTTTTATCAAAACCGTTTCAGCGAGCAGGCCGTTGCTCGCTACTGCGACTACCTGCAGCGCGAAATCGCCCTGGAGAGCGCCCTGCCGCTGCAGCAGTCGGCGCCCATCCACGCCATCTATCTGGGCGGCGGAACCCCCAGCGCCCTGAGCGCTGAACAGCTGTATCGCCTGATTACTCAGCTGCGCAGCGCGCTGCCGCTGGCCGCCGACGGCGAAATCACCGTCGAAGGACGCGTGCTGAACTTTGACGATGCGCGCATCGACGCCTGTCTGGCGGCCGGCGCCAACCGTTTCTCCATCGGCATTCAGACCTTTGATACTCGTCTACGCCAGCGTATGGGGCGGCGGGCCGATCGCGATCGGGCCATCGCCTTTCTGCGGGCGCTGGCCGAGCGCGACCGGGCGGCGGTGATCTGCGATCTGATGTTTGGCCTGCCGGGGCAGACCGCGCGGGAGTGGCAAAACGATCTGGACATCGTCAATGATTTACCGCTGGACGGCGTCGATCTCTACGCGCTCAATCTGCTGCCCTCGACGCCGCTGGCCAAGGCCGTCGCCAACGCCCGTACCCGCGTCGCCGACGCCGCAGAACGCCAGTCATTCTACCTGCATGCGCTCGATGAGCTGGATAAGCGGGGCTGGCGCCAGCTCAGCAACAGCCACTGGGCACGCACCACCCGCGAGCGCAATCTGTATAACCTGCTGATCAAGCAGGGGGCGGACTGTCTGGCCTTCGGCAGTGGCGCCGGCGGCCACCTGGATGGCCAGTCCTATATGCTGCAGCGCTCCCTGGAGGCCTACTATCAACGGCTGGACGCCGCGGAAAAGCCGCTGATGATGCTGAGCGCGCCCGCGCCGCAGCACCGCTGGCGCCTGGCGCTGCAGGGCGGTATCGAAACCGGGCGGCTGGATCTCGCCACCCTGCTCGACGATCCTACGCCGCTGCTGCCGCTGCTGCCGCTGCTGCCGCTGCTGCTGCAGTGGCAATCCTGCGATTTGCTACGCCTGCGGGATCACTGCCTCACGCTGACGCCGCGCGGGCGTTTTTGGGCCAGCAATCTGCTGCAGGCCCTGCAGCAGCTGTTGGCTCAGCTGTTGACCCCCTTGCAGGCAACCCCCCTTAGCGCTGGTGCACACGCCGCGCACGCCCCCCATCACACACACTCGGAGAGACACCATGCATCCTGAACATCAGCCACGCATTGCCGAACTGGACGCCTTTCTATCCACGGCGCCGACGGATACCGTTGAAGCGATCGCCCAGCGCTTCGCGCTCTCGGCGCTGGACGTTCTGCGTCACCTGCCGCAGGTCACCCTGTGCGACGGCAACGCCTTTGATCGGGTTTGGCAAACCCTGACCGGCTGGGGCGATGTCACCACGCTTATCAACAACCCCGATTTAATTCTGGAGTTTCATGGCCCGCTGCCCGGCGGCGCCCACCGACACGGCTTTTTCAACCTGCGCGGCAAAGGCGGCCTGAGCGGCCACATCCGGGCTCAGCGCTGCCGACACATTGCACTGGTTGAGCGTCCCTTCATGGGGATGGAGACCGCCAGCGTGTGGTTTATCAACCCTGAAGGACAGGCCATGCTGAAAGTGTTCGTCGGCCGGGATGAGCAGCGCCGCCTGCGGGAAGAGCCCCTGGCCGCGTTCCGCGCCCTGGCCCAAACGCTGTCCACCGCAGGCGCGCGCGCATGACGCCGTGGATCCTGTTTGGCGCCGGACAGGGCGCCGGCCTGGCGTTGGCCCAGCGGGCGGCGGGCCATCGCCCGCTGTATGCCCTGGTGCGTAAAGAGGCCCAGGCCCAGCGCCTGCGCGACCTCGGCGTCCAGGTCACGCTGGGCGATGCCTGCGATACACAGGCGCTGCAGGCGCTATATCGCCAGGCGGGGGCGCACAGCGCGATCCTCTCCACCCTGGGCGGCGGCGGTCATGACTATCTCGCCCACCGGGCCATTATCGATTGCGCCGTTGAGCAGGGGATCGCCCGGATGCTGTTAGTGACATCGCTGGGCTGCGGGGAGAGCTGGCCATTGCTGTCGCCGCGCGCCCGCGCTGCCTTCGGCCACGCGGTGCGGGAAAAGAGCCTGGCGGAGTGCTGGCTGCAGAGCAGCGGTATGGACTTTTGCATTCTGCGCCCCGGCGGGTTGCTGGATGGCGAAGCCAGCGGGCAAGCCACGCTGCACCGGACGCCGCGCCACGGTCTGGTGCGCCGCGCCGATCTGGCGCAGTGGATGTACCGCCTGATGGAAATGCCGCAGGCCTGGGGACAGATCCACACGCTGGTAGACCGCCATCTGACGCCGCCCGAGCGCCCCGTGCGCTAAAAACTGCTTGCCGTCGCCGGCGTCTTATACGATAATGATTATCATTAAGATGAAGAGCAGAATTTTATCCTACGTACTCACTATGGAAAAAGCGACCCCCGATTCACCACGTACCAGACTGACGCAAGAGCGTACTGCGCCGCCGGGCAGTACCATCGCCAGTCACACCCTGCTCGGTCAGGAAGGCCGGGTGACAATTACCCACCAGGGAGAGCACTACCAGCTACGCCAGACCCGATCGGGCAAACTGATCCTGACCAAATAGATACCATAACGCCCTAATACCGTTTTGCCAGCCACCCAGTCCGCCGCATACCCGCGGTGCGGCAAGGCAGCCAGCAGTCCCAATGCCATACTACATTTGGAGTGTTGAGCCATGCCTACGCTTTTTAGCCCTGCCCTACGTCCGCTTACCCTGGCCATCGGCGCCATCGTGTTGACCCCCTCCCTGCTGCAGGCCGCGGAGAGCAGCGACCGCGTGACCGTTATCGCCACCGGGAACCAGCGCGACAGCTTCAGCGCCCCGATGATGGTCACCGTCATCGACCAGCAGGACCCGGTGGCCGCCAGCGCGGCATCCGCGCCGGAAATGCTGCGTAATGTCCCGGGGCTCAGCCTGAGCGGCGTCGGCCGCAGCAATGGCCAGGACATCACGCTGCGCGGCTACGATAACCGCGGCGTTCTGGTCCTGGTCGATGGCGTACGCCAGGGAACCGACACCGGTCACCTGAACGGAACATTTCTCGATCCGGCGCTGATCAAGCGAGTCGAGGTGGTACGCGGCCCCGGCGCCCTGCTGTATGGCAACGGCGCGCTGGGCGGCGTGATCGCCTACCAGACCGTCGATGCCGCCGACCTGCTGCTGGCGGGGAAAAACAGCGGCTACCGCGTATTTGCCAGCGGCGGCACCCAAGATCACAGCCTGGGCCTGGGCGCCAGCGCCTATGCCCGCAGCGATACGCTGGATGGACTGATCTCCTTTAGCACCCGCCAGCGCGGCGATCTGCGTCTTGGCGAGGGGGAAAGCGCCGCCAACCGCGAAACCATCGGCAACCTGTTGGCCAAAGGCACCTGGCTCATCGACGATGCTCAATCGCTGCGTGCCAGCCTTCGCTATTACGACAACGCCGCCCGTGAGCCCAAAAATCCGCAGGATATCCAGGCCAGCGCCAACAACGTCATGACCCGCCGCGATACTCTCCAACGCGATCTGCAGCTGGAGTACCGCCTCAAACCGAGGGAGAATACCTGGCTGGATGCCAGCCTGCGGCCTTACTACTCCGATGTCCGGATTACCGCCAACCCGCAGGGAGAAAGCGCTGAAAGCCGAACCCAGCGCACCCTGGGACTTCGGCTGGAAAACCGCAGTCGCCTATGGCACGACGGCCCCGCCGCCCATCTGGTGACCTACGGCAGCGAAGCCTACGGCCAAAGCCAGCGCCCGGGCGGCGGCGCCAGCGCCTATCCCCAGGCGGACATCCGCTTTGCCTCGGGCTGGCTGCAGGATGAGATAACCCTGCGCGATCTGCCCGTTAGCCTGGTGGCTGGCACCCGCTACGATAACTACCGAGCCCACAACGACAGCTATGGCGATATCAACGCGGACAAATGGTCGTCCCGGGCGGCCGTTACCGTGACCCCGGCCGACTGGCTGATGCTGTTTACCAGCTACGCCCAGGCCTTCCGGGCGCCGACCATCGGAGAGATCTACAACGATGCCCGCCACTTTTCCATCGGGCCCTTTGTCAACTACTGGCGCCCCAACCCCAACCTGCGCCCGGAGAGCAACACCACCCAAGAGGCCGGCTTTGGGTTACGCTTCGACGATCTGCTGGCCGAGGGCGACAGCCTGCAGTTCAAGTCCAGCTACTTCGGCACCCGTGCCAAGAACTATATCGACACGCAGGTGGTCAACGACTTTGCCAAGCGCCAGTTCTATACCACCTCGATCAACGTTGACGATGTCAAACTGTGGGGCTGGGACGTCGCGCTGAACTACCGCAGCGATCGGTTTAGCTGGGAATCGGCCTATAACCGCACCCGCGGCAAAAACAGCCAAAGCGGCGACTGGATTGCCAACGGAACGCCGGACACCCTCAGCAACCGGCTGGATATTCCGCTGGCCCACAGCGGCTTCTCCGTCGGCTGGGTCGGCACCTTTGCCGCCGCCTTCCACACCAACGACAGCCGGACACAGCCGCAGGCTGGCTATGGCGTCAATGACTTCTATGTCAGCTACCGCACCCCGGCCCTGGGCAATCAGTTCAGCGCCACCACCGTCCTGAGCAATGCGTTTGACAAGGCCTACTACGCGCCGAACGGCGCGCTGCAGGATGGCCGCGGCGCCCGTCTGCTGCTCAGCTACCAGTGGTAACGCTATTTTTACCCCGGGGCGTTAGCGCGCCCCGTTTTCACCTGCACAATAAAAAAGGATCTTTGCATGAGCCATGACCTGTATACCCGCTACCTGAACGCCCGCCAAGCGCACCCGCGCGCCTATGCCCGCGATCTGGCGCAGATATTAGGCGTCAGCGAGGGCGAGTTGACCCGGGCCCGCGTCGGCCACGACGCAGTCCGCCTGCACGTTGACGCCGCGGCCCTGCTGACGGCCTGCGCCGCGCTGGGCGAGGTTAACGCCATCACCCGCAACGAGTATGCCGTACATGAGCATCTGGGGCGCTATGACAACGCGCACCTGAGCGGCCACAGCGGGCTTATTCTCAATCCGCGGGCGCTGGATCTGCGTCTGTTTTTACAGCACTGGCACGCCGCCTTCGCCCTGCGTGAGCAGAGCGCGCGCGGCGAGCGCTTTAGCCTGCAGTGCTTTGACTCACAGGGCGACGCCGTACATAAAATCTACGCCACTCAGGCGAGCGATATGGCGGCCTGGCACGCGCTGGTTTCCCGCTTCACCGGCGACGAGAATCCGGCCTTCCCCGGGCTCTCCGCGCGCCCTCCTGTCGCCGCGCCGGCGCTGGACGCCGCCGCGCTGGAGCGCGAGTGGCGCGCCATGACCGATGTACACCAGTTTTTCCCGCTGCTGCAGCGCCATGGCGTCAGCCGCCAGCAGGCCTTTGCCGCCGTCGCCGATGATCTCGCCTGCCGGGTAGACAACGCCGCGCTGCAGCAGATCCTGACCCAGGCGCAGCGGTGCCAGAATGAGATCATGATCTTCGTCGGTAACCGTGGCTGCGTACAGATCTTCACCGGTGAAATCGCCAAGCTGACCCCGCAGGATCAATGGCTCAACGTCTTTAATCCGCGCTTTACCCTGCACCTGTTCGCCCCGGCTATCGCGGAGAGCTGGATCACCCGTAAACCGACCCGCGATGGGATGGTCAGCAGCCTGGAGCTGTTCGCCGCCGACGGCACCCAGATAGCCCAGCTGTTCGGGCAGCGTACCGAAGGAGAGGCGGAGCAGACACAGTGGCGCGAGCAGCTGGCGGCCCTGACCCCGCAGGTGAAGGAGCCGGCATAATGACCAGAATCACCTCGGCAATACTGCTGCTGGCGCTGTGCAGCGTCGGCGCCCGGGCCGGTGAGCGGCTTATCACCCTCGGCGGTGACGTGACGGAGATCGTGTTTGCCCTGGGGGCGGGCGACCAGGTCGTCGCCCGGGACAGCACCAGCACCCAGCCTGCCGCCGCCGCCGCACTGCCTGACGTCGGCTACATGCGCCAGCTCAACGCAGAGGGTATCCTCGCCCTGAAACCGACCCGGGTGCTCGCCAGCGATCAGGCCCAGCCGGCCATCGCGCTGTCACAGATAAGCGAGGTGGGCGTCACCGTGGTACCGGTGACCAGCGTCAACCGCCTGGACGCCGTCGACGACAAAATCCACCGGCTGGCCAGCGCGCTGGGGCGCGAAGCGCAGGGACAGGCGCTGATCGAGGACTACCGGCGGCGCCTGGCCGCCATTCCGCGATCGCCCCTCAATACCCGGGTGCTGTTTATCCTTAGCCACAGCGGTATGACGCCGATGGCCGCCGGCGGCCAGACCGCCGCTGACGCCATCATTCGCGCCGCCGGGGGCCAGAACGCCATGCAGGGCTTTAACCGCTACCGGCCGCTCTCCCAGGAGGGGGTCATCGCCGCCCAGCCGGATCTGATCCTGATCAGCCACGATGGCGCCAAGGCGCTGGGGGGACCCGCGCGGGTATGGGCGCTGCCTGGAATGGCGCAAACGCCGGCGGCGCGCGAAAAGCGGGTTCTGGTGCTGGATGACATGGCGCTGCTGGGCTTTACCCTCGGCACACCGGATGCGCTGGCCGCCCTGCGTAGCGCGGCCGAGCAGGCGCAGCGACCATGATCCGTCGCTCACCGCGCCTGACGCTGGGGCTGCTGCTGGGTCTATTGATGTTGACCACCCTGGTCGCCGCTCACCTGGGCGCACTGCGCCTGTCGCCCGTCGCGCTGCTGCGCGACGGCGATCCCCTTCAGTGGCAGATCTGGCTCAACATCCGCCTGCCGCGGGTGCTGCTGGCGGTGGTTATCGGCATTGCGCTGGCCGTCTCCGGCACCGTTATGCAGGGGCTGTTCCGCAACCCGCTGGCCGATCCCGCCCTGCTGGGGATCAGCAGCGGCGCGGCGCTGTGCGTGGCGCTGACCATCGTGCTCCCGCTGGCGCTCTCGCCGCTGCTGGCGCTGTATGCCCAAATGCTGGCGGCGTTTGGCGGTAGCCTGGCCATTTCGCTGCTGATTTATCTATTAAGCCGCGGCGCATCGGTGACACTGTCACGATTGCTGCTCGCCGGGATCGCCATTAACGCCCTCTGCTTTGCCCTGGTCGGGGTACTGAGCTACCTGAGCGACGATCAGCAGCTGCGTCAGTTCACCCTGTGGAGCATGGGAACCCTGTCGCGCAGCGAATGGCACACGCTGGGCGCCAGCGCCCTGCTGATCCTGCCGGCCAGCCTGTTCGCGCTCACGCTGGCCCAGCGCCTGAACCTGCTGCAGCTGGGCGATGAAGAGGCCCACTACCTTGGGCTCGACGTGGCGCGCACCAAGCGCCAGCTCTTGCTGCTCAGCGCCGTACTGGTCGGCAGCGCGGTGGCCGTCAGCGGCGTCATCGGCTTTATTGGCCTGGTGGTTCCCCACCTGTTTCGCCTGCGGCTCGGCGCCGATCACCGCTGGCTACTGCCCTGCGCGGCGCTGGGCGGCGCCTGCCTGCTGCTGCTGGCCGATACCCTGGCCCGCACCCTGGCGGCCCCGGCGGAAATGCCGGTCGGCATGCTGACCAGCCTCCTGGGCGGCCCCTATTTTCTCTGGCTGATACTGCGCTACCGGGAGGTAAGTCATGGTCAATAACCCTACGCTGCAGGCCGAGCGACTCACCTACAGCGATCATGGCCGGACGCTGATCCGCCAGGTGTCACTGACCCTACCCTGCGCCGAGCTGGTGGTCATTATCGGCCCCAACGGGGCGGGAAAATCGACCCTGATGCGCCTGCTGGCGGGCTATTTACGCCCGGACAGCGGGCGCTGCACCCTGCTGGGGAAGGATCTGGCCGCGTGGCCTGCGCAGCAGCTGGCGCAGCGACGGGCGGTGATGCGCCAGCACAGCGCGCTGGCCTTTCCCTTTAGCGTACGCGAGGTGATCGCCATGGGGCGCGCGCCCTGCCCCGAGGGACAGCAGCAGGCGCTGCAGGCGGTGATGCAGCAGAGCGGCTGCCTGGCGCTGGCGGATCGCGACTATCGCACGCTCTCCGGCGGCGAGCAGCAGCGGGTACAGCTGGCGCGGGCGCTGGCCCAGCTGTGGCATCCCAACCCCCAGCCGCGCTGGCTGTTTCTCGACGAGCCGACCTCTGCACTCGATCTGTTTCATCAGCAGCACCTGCTGCGCCTGCTGCACGGGATGACCCGCTGCGAGCCGCTCTCGGTCTGCTGTATCCTGCACGATCTCAATCTGGCTGCCCTGTATGCCGATCGCATCCTGCTATTACACCAGGGGGCGCTGGTCGCCAGCGGAACGCCGGAGCAGGTGCTGGACCCGGCGCTGCTGTCACACTGGTATCGGGCCGATCTGACGGCGGGGCGCCATCCTGAAAGCGGCGATCCCCAGATCCACCTGCGACGCTGAGTCAAGACAACCGTTTCTCCTGTCGGCGGGCGCTGTCCCGCCCTTTTCTCCGCAATAACACATCAGCATGGCTTATCTATAACGGTTTTATATTGGCATCCTATTGGTGTGCCAGTAGACTGTGCGCGAATGGATTTCCCCCCTCCCGTGCGCGGCGCCGTCGTATGGCAGGGGATGATGCGACCCGCCACGGTGTAAGCAGCATGAGCCAATGACAAAGGAGTGAATTGTAGAATGAGTGAAACCAACGCCAACCCAGCCTGGCAGGTAGAGAATATCGGTATCGATCGGGTTCCCGAGCCGGCGTGCCGCAGTACCCCCAGCGAACTGTTCTGGATCTGGTCTGCCGCCAATATCGGTATTTTGGGCGTGGTCTACGGCGCGATCATCGTCAGCTTTGGCCTCTCCTTTGTACAGGCGATACTGGCCGCCCTGCTCGGGGTGATGAGTTTCTGCCTGGTCGGCTACTTCAGCTTTGCCGGTAAACGCGGCCGCACCTCTACCCTGACCCTCTCCCGAGCCATCTTCGGCATCCGCGGTAACATCGCCCCCACCCTGTTCAGCTGGATCAACCTGATGGGCTGGGAGGCGGTCAATATCATCACCGGGACCCTGACCCTGGCCGCGCTGCTGCAGGCCTGCGGCGTGCCGGGCGGACACGGTCTCACCCTGGTGTGCCTGGTGCTGTTTGCCGGCCTGGCCATCGCCGTCAGCCTGCTGGGTCAGACGGCCGTCGCCGCCATCCAACGCTGGTTTACCCGCATCTTCGGCACCATGACCCTGATCGTGGTCGGCTATATCCTGTTTACCACCCCCTGGCAGGCCGTACTGGCGATGCCCTCCGGCAGCTGGCTAACCGCCTTCCTGCCGGCCGTGTCGGTGATCGCCGCCGGCACCGGTATCAGCTGGGCTATCGCCGGCGCCGACTACAGCCGCTATCAGTCCGCCAAGAGCAAAGAGAGCCACATCTTCGCCGCCGTCACCGGTGGCGCCGCGCTGCCCCTGTGCCTGCTGATGCTGGCCGGGATCCTGCTCTCAGCCCGCCTGCCCGATCTGGCCGCGGCAGAAAACCCCATCGCCCTGATAGGCTCAGTGCTGCCGCGCTGGATGTCCATCCCCTATCTGCTGGCCGCCACGGCGGGCATCGTGACCATCGCCGTGCTCAGCCTCTACTCCGCCAGCCTGAACCTGTTGACCATCGGGGTTAAGATCCGCCAGATCTGGGCGGTAACGCTCGATGCCGCCATCGTACTGGGCATCGCCCTGTACATTCTGTTCGTCGCCGGCGACTTTATGGGGCCCTTCGTCTCCTTCCTGCTGTGCTGCGGCGTCTTCCTGGCCGCCTGGGAAGCGATCTTCCTGGTCGATTATGTCTGCCTGCGTCGCCATCAAGGCTACAGCGACAGCCAGCTGTTCGATCTGCGCGGCAGCAACGCCGGCGTACGCGTCGGTCCGCTGCTGTGCTGGCTGCTCGGCGCGCTGTGCGGGCTGATGGTGACCCGCACCGGCTTTATCGACGGCCCGCTGGCCATCGGCGTCTTCGCCGACTCCAGCCTGGGGCTGTTCGTCGCCTTCCTGATCAGCCTGTTTAGCTACGCCCTGCTGGTCGGCATGAGGAAAAAAGCATGACAACGACGCAAACGCCGCGCCCGGTCGCCGTCATCGGCGGCGCCGTCGGCGATCTGATCCTCAACCTGCCGCGTCTGCCGCGGCGGGGAGAGGACGTAGAAGCCGGCGAAGGCGGGCGAACCATCGGCGGCTGTGCCTTCAACGTGGCGCGGGCGCTGTGCCGCCTGGAGATCCCGGTCATCAACGGGATGCCGGTCGGCAACGGCCCCTGGGGTGCGCTGGCGGAGCAGGCCATGACCGCGCTGGCGCTGCCGGTGCTGCTGCGTCACCCGCAGCAGGATAACGGCTGGTGCCTGGCCTGCGTTGAGGCCGACGGAGAGCGCACGTTTATCAGCGTCAGCGGCTGCGAGGCGCAGTGGTCTGCGCCACAGCTGGCGCAGATAGCGCTGCCCGCCGGGGCGCTGGTTTATCTCAGCGGCTATGAGCTGGCGGGAAGCGGGGGCCAGGCGCTGTGCGAATGGATGTATGCCCTGCCGTCCGGCTGCACCCTGTTGCTGGATCCCGGGCCGCGCCTGCCCCATCTACCAAAGACGCTGTGGCAGCGGCTCCCCGCGGGCAGCATACTGACCCTTAACCGCGATGAGGTGACGCAGCTGTGCGGCGAAGGCGATCCGGTGGTAGCCGCCGCGGCGTTTGCCGTCCAGCGCGGGATCCATCTGATCTGCCGCCTCGACGCCCACGGCGCCTGGCTGTGCGCCAGCGATGGTCGCCAGCGGCACCTGCCCGCCTACCCGATAACGGTAGCCGATACCATTGGCGCCGGGGATGCCCACTGCGGCGGCGTGCTGGCGGGGCTCGCCCTCGGCCTGCCCCTGGAGGAGGCCATCGACCTCGGCAATCAGGTCGCCGCCTGCGTAGTCAGCCAGCCGGGGCCCGACGGCGCACCGACCCGCGCGCAGCTGAAGGCCCGCTTTCCCCTGGCGCGCACGCGCCTATAGCCGACCTTAGGCCAGCTGGCGGCGCAGCCATGCCGCCAGCTGCGGCATCATCATCCCTGTCGCATCCTGCCCCCCCAGAGCCAGCGCCCGCTGGGCTACCGCCTCCCCCTGGTAGGGGCAACCCGCCAGCGCGACGGCCAGCGCCTCAAGCGGCGCCGGCGTCAACGCATCGCTAAACAGACGGGCGCGAACGATCGTCCCCCGCGTCACCTCGCAGTGCAGCTCCACGCCGCCCCAGTCAAAGCGCGTCTCCATCACATGGCTGAAGTCGGGCGCCTGACCATAGTTCCACTCCCAGCTGCTCTGGCGCTGAAACTGCTGTGCAAAGCCGGGCAGATCCGGGAGATGCTGCGGCGAAATATGCTGCGGCGCGACCCGCTGCCCGTAATGGGCAAAAAAGGCCTCGCCGATGGCATCGCACAAACGCGCATGATCGATGTCCGCGACCCACTCCGACAGATTGGCGACGCGCGCGCGCACCGAGGCAATGCCCTTGGCCTGCAGCTTCTTTACGTCGGGGTTCAGGTAATTGGCCAGGCGGCCCAGATCGGCATTCAGCAGCAGGGTGCCGTGATGAAAACCGCGATCCAGGGTTTCGCGGTAGGCCGAACCGGAAATTTTGCGCCTTCCCTGCGGGGTGTCCAGCTCCAGATCGTTGCGGCCGCTGGCCTGAGCATCAATTCCCAGCGCGGCCAGCGCAGCCAGAATGATGCCCGTGGAGACCTGCTTATCATAGCCGGGCTTACCGGCCATAAAAGTAAAACAGCTGTTGCCCAGATCGTGGAAGACCGCCCCGCCGCCGCTGCTGCGCCGCGCCAACTTAACGCCGTCCTGCGCCATGCGCCGGGTATTACACTCGCGCCAGGGGTTCTGCGCGCGGCCAATCACCACCGTATCGGCATTGCGCCACAGGAACAAGACCCGCTGCGCGGGATCCATCTGGCGGAAGATGCACTCCTCCACCGCCAGGTTGAACCAGGGATCGTGAGAATCGGAGATAAAAAGCGATAACGGCGTCATAACTATGCCCTTTTACTGAGCCAAAGCCATGATGATAGCACCGCTAACGCGCGGATAAGAGCCCGCCGCTGAGGCTATAGGCGCCGGGCCTGCCAGTAGACATTACGCCAGTAGACGTTGCCCAGCGACGAGCGCGTTACTCCCTGCGAGGTCGACGCGTGGATGAATGTGTCATTGGTATCATAGATGCCGACGTGCAGCCCGCTGTCACCGCGCCCGGTGCGGAAAAACACCAGATCGCCGGGCAACAGATCGTCCCGCGAGACCCGGGTTCCCAGCGCAGTTTGCTCCTGCGTCGTCCGCGGCAGCTGAATGGCAAAACGATCGCGGAAGGTGCGGTACACAAAGCCGGAGCAGTCGACACCGCTGCGCTCCATCCCGCCGTAGCGGTACGGCGCACCATGCCACTGCTGCAGCTGATCATTGAGCTGCGCGACCACCACTATCGAGTCGGCCAGGCGGCCGGATGGCGGCGGCGCCCGGTGTTTGCTGCTACATCCCGCCAGAATCAGTGCGACGGTACACAATGCGCAATAGCGGTATACGGATGCCAATCGTCTCATCTTCCCTATGCCCCTATCATACCCGGGCTCGCCTTGTAGAGCCGCGCGGGCAACCCCCATGAGTTAGCGTTATTTGCCGCGCGACGTTGCGCGCGGCCTCGTCAACACATAACGGCAAAATACGCGTCAAGGTCAAGTTTTTTTTAGCCATTTTGATAATAGAGCCAGTCGCGATCGCCGCCGTGAATGCGGCGAAAGGGAACGTCAAACAGCCGGCTCAGCGTCTCCACCTGCATCACCGCCCGCGCGTCTCCCTGCGCTATCATCTGCCCCTGGCTGAGCATCCACACCGTATCGGCATGGTACAGCGTGTGGTTGAGATCGTGCGCGCTGGCGATCACCGTGATCCCGGCCGCGCACAGCTCACCGAGCAGGCTGTCCAATGCGGCCTGCTGGCGGATATCCAGGCTGCTCATCGGCTCATCCAGCAGCAGCAGGCGCCCTTCCGGGTTTACGGTCGGCCAGATCTGCAGCAGCACCGCCGCCAGTCGCACCCGCTGCCACTCGCCGCCGGACAAATGGCTCAGCGGACGGCTCAGCTTATCGCTGAGGCCTAGGCGCCCACTGAGCGACGCCAGTGCGCCGTCCAGCGCCGCGGCGTCCGCGTGGCGCGGCGCGTGCAGCGCCAGGTAGGCAAACACCGGCATCAGGGCGTTCGGCATCTGCTGCTGCACTAGACAGGCGCGCCGCCGCGCCTGCGCCGTGGGCGACTGCCGCAGCAGCGACTGCCCCGCCAGCCACACCTCGCCCTCTCCGCTCACTAAGCCGGCCAGCCGCAGCAACAGCGAACTTTTCCCCGCGCCGTTGGGGCCAATCACGTGCACCAGCGCCCCGCGGGCGACGCTGGCATCAACAGCGTCCAGCCGCCCCGGCACCGTCAGCCCGGCGATGCGCAGCAGACTACCGCCCATCGATACCTCCCGCCGATCGTCGCAGCAGCATCCAGATAAACAGCGGCGCCCCCAGCGATGAGGTCACCACCCCGATCGGCAACTCGGCAGAAAACAGCGCAATCCGCGCCACGACGTCCGCCAGCAGCAGCATCGCGGCACCCGCCAGCGCGCAGCCCGGCAGTAGCATTCTATGCTGGGTAATGCCCCACAGACGCAGCATATGGGGCACCACCAGGCCGACAAAGCCGATCACGCCGGCCAGCGCGACGCTCACCCCGACCAGCCAGCCAATAGCCAGCACCAGCAGGCTCCGCCAGTGGGTCATTCCCAGCCCCAGTTGACAGGCGGGAAGCTCCCCCAGCGCCATCAGATTGAGAATATCACCGCGCGTGAGCAGCCACAGCAGCACCGGCAGCAGCGCGGCCACCAGCCACCCCTGACGCCAATCGACGCCGCTGAAGCCGCCCATCAGCCAGTAGAGCAGCTGGCGCAGATCCAGGCTGCTGCTAAAGTAGACCGCCCAGGTCATGGCGGCGCTGCAGGCGATCCCCAGCGCTACGCCGATCAGTAGCAGCCGGGCGTTGTTTACCCGCCCCCGGCGGGCAAACAGCATTAGCAGCAGCGTGATCGTCAGCGCGCCGACGATGGCCAGCGCGCTGAGCAGCCACATCGGCATCAGGCTCTGCCCCAGCAGCACCGCGATCACCAGGGCCACGCCGGCGCCGTTAGAGACCCCCAGCAGCCCCGGTTCGGCCAGGGTATTGTCAAACAGCGCCTGCATCACTGCCCCGCTGACCGCCAGCGCCGCGCCAACCGCCATCACCGCCAGCATCCGCGGCAGACGCAGCTGCCCGACAAACAGCTGCCCGTCGGGGGTGAACCACTGCGTTGGCCACAGCCAGATATCCCCGGCGCTCAGCCCCAGCATCAGCGCCGCCAGCAGCAGCAGCGCCAGCAGTATCAGGCGCCGACGATCGCGCCGCCGCTGACGCTGAAGCAGTCCGCTGAAGGCGGGCGCCGCATCAGGCTGACGCGGCGTCATCATACGGCTCGACGAAGATACCCTGCGCACAGCCGGCCTCATTGAAGAACCAGATGCCCTGGGGATAGTCATCCAGGGCGACCAAATACATGGTGCCTTCGCTGAAGGTCTCCAGCGCCAAAATGCGCCCGATACGACGCGGACCGCCGTCCGTTTTAACACTAACCCGATCGTTTACCTGCATAGTTAATGCCTCACTCTTGCGCCCGCAAAAGCGCTGAACAACACAAGAAAAAGGCCACCCAAGGGCGGCCTTTTGTCCTGTCTGCCTGATTAATCCTTGGGTGTCGCGTTCTCGACCCGGCTCTTTAACTTCTGCCCCGGACGGAATGTCACAACACGGCGCGCCGTAATCGGGATATCTTCCCCGGTTTTCGGGTTGCGCCCCGGCCTCTGGTTCTTGTCGCGCAGATCAAAGTTGCCGAAACCGGACAGCTTGACCTGCTCGCCATTTTCCAGCGCGCGGCGTATCTCTTCGAAAAACAGCTCGACGAGGTCTTTGGCGTCCCGTTTGCTCAGCCCAAGCTTTTCAAACAGGTGTTCAGACATTTCAGCTTTTGTAAGCGCCATAGATTCAATCCCTCAAGGATGCTTGGAATCGCTGTTTTAACGCCTCTACGCATTTTGCGACGGTAGCGGCAATTTCCTCTTCTTCCAGTGTACGCGTGGTGTCTTGCAACACCAGACTGATCGCGAGGCTCTTATAACCCTCGGCAACACCCTTACCACAATACACGTCAAATAAGTTTACGCCAACTACCTGATTTGCGCCAACTTTCTTACATTCAGCCAAAACATCTTCCGCCGGCACATTTTCAGCCACCACAACCGCGATATCACGGCGGTTTGCCGGGTAGCGAGAGATCTCGCGCGCCTGCGGGATCAGACGCTCTGCCAGGGCATTCCAGCACACCTCAAACACCACGGTACGGCCGTTGAGATCCAGCTTGCGCTCCAGCTCCGGATGCACCACGCCAATGAAACCAATGCGTTCGCCGTGCAGATACAGCGCGGCGCTCTGCCCCGGATGCAGAGCATCGTGGGCTTCGGCGCGGAACTGCACCGCATCCAGTTTACCGGTCAGCTCCAGCACCGCTTCCAGATCGCCCTTCAGATCGTAGAAATCGACGACCTGACGCTCGATGCCCCAGTGCTCCTCCTCGCGATGACCGGCGATCACCCCAGCCAGCATCACGTCCTGGCGGATCCCCAGATTCGCGCTCTCGTCCGGAACAAAGCGCAGGCCGCTTTCAAACAGACGCACCCGTGACTGCTGGCGATTCTGGTTATAGACCACGGCGCCCAGCAGACCGGTCCACAGCGACAGGCGCATGGCGGACATATCGACGGAGATCGGGTTCGGCAGGATCAGCGGCGACGTCTGCGGGTGCAGCAGCGCCTGAACTTTAGGATCGACAAAGCTGTAGGTGATGGCTTCCTGATAGCCGCGATCGACTAGCAGCGTCTTGACCCGCTTCAGGGGCAGATTCGCCTCACGGTGCGCGGTCATCACCAGATCGGCGCGCAGCGGCACATCCGGAATGTTGTTATAGCCGTAGACACGCGCCACCTCTTCGATCAGATCTTCTTCGATGGCCATATCAAAACGCCAGCTCGGCGCGACAGCCTGCCACCCGCCGTCCACGGCCGTGACCTGGCAGCCCAGACGCTGCAGAATATCCAGCACCTGCGCGTCATCGATATGATGGCCGATCAGACGATCCAGTTTGCTGCGCTGCAGCGTAATGTTGGCCGGCTGCGGCAGGTAGGCATCGTTGGTCACATCGATAACCGGACCGGCCTGGCCGCCGCACAGCGCCAGCAGCAGCTCGGTCGCACGCTCCATGGCACGCTGCTGCAGCTGCGGATCGACGCCGCGCTCATAGCGGTGCGACGCGTCGGTGTGCAGCCCATAGCGACGGGCGCGGCCGGTAATCGCCAGCGGGTTGAAATAGGCGCACTCCAGCAGCACGTCGCGGGTTTCCGCGTTAACGCCGGAGTGCTCGCCGCCGAAAATGCCGCCCAGCGCCAGCGCCTGCTGATGGTCGGCGATGACCAGCGTATCGCTGCTCAGCGTCGCCTGGCTGCCGTCCAGCAGCGTCAGGGTCTCCCCTTCACGGGCCATACGCACCACGATACCGTCCTGCAGACGGCTGAGATCGAAGGCGTGCATCGGCTGCCCCAGCTCCATCAGAACGTAGTTGGTCACGTCCACCACCGGATCGATGGAGCGAATGCCGCAGCGACGCAGCTTTTCGCTCATCCACAGCGGCGTTTTCGCCGTTACGTCGATGCCGCGCACCACCCGGCCAAGGTAGCGCGGGCAGGCTTCCGGCGCCTCAACGGCGATCGGGAAACGGTCATCGATGCTGGCCGCTACCGGCGCCGTCTGCGGCATATTCAGCGGCAGGCGGTTAAGCACCGCGACATCGCGGGCAACGCCCAGAATACCGAGGCAGTCGGCACGGTTAGGGGTCACGCTGATTTCGATCGCGTGGTCATCCAGCTGCAAATATTCCCGCAGATCGCAGCCGATCGGCGCATCCTGTGCCAGTTCGATGATGCCGCTGTGATCCTCACAGATGCCCAGCTCGGAGAAAGAGCACAGCATCCCTTCGGAGGGTTCGCCGCGCAGCTTAGCCGCTTTGATTTTGAAATCGCCCGGCAGAACGGCGCCGATGGTAGCCACGGCCACGCGCAGCCCCTGACGGCAGTTCGGCGCGCCGCAGACGATATCCAGCAGACGCTCGCCGCCGACGTTGACCTTAGTGACCCGCAGCTTATCGGCATTGGGGTGTTGATGGCACTCGACCACCTCACCGACCACCACGCCGTGGAAAGCGCCGGCAACCGGCTCTACGCCGTCCACTTCCAGGCCGGCCATGGTAATTTGTTCGGACAATGCATCGCTGCTGATGGCAGGGTTTACCCACTCGCGCAACCAAAGTTCACTGAATTTCATGTGTTAATCCTGCCTTATTTGAACTGTTTGAGGAAACGCAGATCGTTTTCGAAAAATGCGCGCAAGTCCGTGACACCGTAACGCAGCATCGTCAGTCGCTCCATGCCCATCCCGAAGGCAAAGCCAGAGTAGACCTGCGGATCGATGCCGACGTTGCGCAGCACGCTGGGGTGCACCATGCCGCAGCCCAGCACCTCCAGCCACTTGCCGTTTTTCCCCATCACATCCACCTCGGCAGAGGGTTCGGTAAACGGGAAGTAGGAGGGGCGAAAACGGATCTGCAGATCCTGCTCAAAGAAGTTGCGCAGGAAGTCGTGCAGCGTCCCCTTCAGGTTGGTAAAGCTGATATCTTTATCCACGATCAGCCCTTCCATTTGATGGAACATCGGGGTATGGGTCTGATCGTAGTCGTTGCGGTAGACGCGACCCGGCGCGATGATGCGGATCGGCGGCTCCTGCTGCTGCATGGTTCGGATCTGTACGCCGGAGGTCTGGGTGCGCAGCAGACGGGTCGCATCGAACCAGAAGGTATCGTGGTCGGCGCGCGCCGGGTGATGGGCCGGAATGTTCAGCGCATCAAAGTTATGGTAGTCGTCCTCGATCTCCGGCCCGGTAGCAACGGCAAAGCCCAGCTCGGAGAAAAAGGATTCAATGCGTTCGATGGTGCGCGTAACCGGGTGCAGGCCACCGTTTTCCATCCGCCGACCCGGCAGGGAGACATCGATGGTCTCCTGCGCGAGGCGGGCATTCAGCGCCGCCGACTCCAGCGCCGCCTTACGGGCGTTCAGGGCCTCCTGAACCTCCTGCTTGGCCTGGTTGATGACCGCCCCGGCCGCCGGACGCTCTTCTGCCGGCAGATCGCGCAGTGACGTCATTTGCAGCGTTAAATGACCCTTCTTACCCAGAAACTCGACGCGTACGCTATCCAGCGCGGCGACGTCCTGGGCACTCTCTACGGCTGCCTTCGCCTGGGCAACCAACTCGGCGAGATGTGACATGACTTTCCTCTTCTTCCGGCCAGTATGGCCCGATGGTCGATGTTGAGCGATGACGGCTCATCGTACTACGGCGCGCCGCTTCGCACGCCGCGCAACGCGCGGCGATAATAAAAAAAAAGCCTCCACGAGGGAGGCTTTTGGCGCTATTTTCCGTTTCTTTTCTTATGCGCAAAGCCTCCTGACGATCAGGCGCTAAAGTAAAAAAAGAAACGGAAAATAGCAGCGTTCATGCTTGCGTTACCTTGAACATTCAGAACGTATTGAAATCTCTGTCTATTGAAAGATCCAGCGCGGAGAATGTCAATAAATTATCGCTAGCCCTGCGCAGTTCTGGCGAACAATGCTTCAGGCTCAAAAGTAAAAGAGGGAGCAAGCTCCCTCTTTCATCTGACTTACGCCAGAGCCGCTTTCGCTTTTTCAACCAGGGCGGTGAACGCCACTTTGTCGAATACAGCGATGTCGGCCAGGATCTTACGGTCGATTTCAACAGAAGCCTTTTTCAGGCCATTGATGAAACGGCTGTAAGAAATGCCATTCTGACGGGCAGCAGCGTTGATACGTGCGATCCACAGCTGACGGAACTGACGCTTACGCTGACGACGGTCACGGTAAGCATACTGGCCTGCTTTGATCACTGCCTGGAAGGCAACACGATATACGCGCGAACGGGCACCGTAGTAACCTTTCGCCTGCTTCAATACTTTCTTGTGACGTGCACGTGCAATCACACCACGTTTTACGCGAGCCATATGCTCTCTCCTAAAGTCTTATTCTTGATTCAAAAAAAATTACTTATGCGTACGGCAGGCACGCTACAACCAGACCCAGATCGCCTTTGGAGACCTGAGACTTCGGACGCAGGTGACGCTTACGCTTGGTAGATTTTTTGGTCAGAATATGACGCAGGTTAGCATGTTTACGCTTGAAACCACCACCGGCGGTTTTCTTAAAGCGCTTGGCCGCGCCACGCACAGTTTTAATCTTAGGCATTTCGATTTCCACTTCGCATTGTTAATTACAACGAATCAGTGAGGCGAACGGTTCTACGGTCGGAAAACCGAACCGCAGAACCCTTACTTGAGAGCCTTACTGTTTCTTCTTGGGAGCGAGCACCATGATCATCTGACGGCCTTCGATCTTCGACGGGAAGGACTCGACCACTGCCAGTTCACTCAGATCGTTCTTGACGCGGTTAAGCACTTCAATACCGATCTGTTGGTGCGCCATTTCACGACCGCGAAAACGCAGCGTGATCTTGGCTTTATCGCCATCTTCCAGAAAGCGAACCAGGCTGCGGAGTTTTACCTGGTAGTCGCCATCATCGGTGCCAGGACGGAATTTGATTTCCTTGATCTGGACAACTTTCTGTTTTTTCTTCTGCTCTTTGCTAGCCTTACTCTTCTCATAGAGGAATTTGCCGTAATCCATGATACGACAAACCGGCGGTTCAGCGTTGGGGCTGATTTCGACCAGGTCGACGCCAGCTTCCTCGGCCTTCTCAAGAGCTTCTCTCAGACTGACAATACCAATCTGCTCGCCATCCACACCTGTCAAGCGAACCTCTTGGGCGCGAATTTCCCCGTTAATACGATTAGGACGCGCCGTTTGAACTCGTTTTCCGCCTTTAATACCTTATTCCTCCAACTGATGAAGACTACGGCTGCGAATCTCTTGCTGCAGCTTCTCGATTACGTCGTCAATGCTAATTACGCCCAGGTCTTTACCACGGCGTGTACGCACTGCCACTTTGCCGGCTTCGACTTCTTTGTCACCGCAAACCAACATGTAAGGGACGCGACGTAAAGTATGTTCGCGAATTTTAAAGCCAATCTTCTCGTTTCTCAAGTCTGATTTTGCGCGAATACCGGCGGCCTGCAGTTTTTTGCTCAATTCTTCGACATATTCAGCCTGAGAATCGGTGATATTCATCACTACGGCCTGTACCGGCGCCAGCCACGTTGGGAAAAAGCCGGCAAACTCTTCGGTCAGAATACCGATAAAGCGCTCCATGGACCCCAGGATGGCGCGGTGGATCATCACCGGCACTACGCGTTCGTTGTTTTCGCCAACGTAAGAGGCGCTCAAGCGACCCGGAAGAGAGAAGTCGAGCTGCACGGTACCACACTGCCAGGCGCGATCCAAGCAATCATGCAGCGTAAACTCGATCTTCGGCCCGTAGAAGGCGCCCTCACCCGGCTGATATTCAAACGGAATCCCGTTCTCCTGCAGCGCTGCGGCCAGGTCCTCTTCCGCGCGATCCCAGATTTCATCGCTACCGATGCGCTTCTCCGGACGGGTTGACAGTTTCACCACGATTTTCTCAAAGCCGAAGGTGCTGTACATGTCGTACACCATCTTAATGCAGCTGTTGACCTCGTCGCGGATCTGCTCTTCGGTACAGAAAATGTGCGCATCGTCCTGGGTAAAGCCGCGGACGCGCATCAGGCCGTGCAGGGAGCCTGACGGCTCGTTGCGGTGGCAGCTGCCAAACTCGGCCATGCGCAGCGGCAGATCGCGGTAGGACTTCAGCCCCTGGTTGAAGATCTGCACGTGACCCGGGCAGTTCATCGGCTTGATGCAGTATTCACGGTTCTCTGATGAGGTGGTGAACATCGCATCCTTGTAGTTTTCCCAGTGGCCGGTTTTCTCCCACAGCACGCGGTCCATCATGAACGGACCCTTCACTTCCTGGTACTGGTACTCTTTCAGCTTCATGCGCACAAACGCTTCCAGCTCGCGGAAGATGGTCCAGCCGTCGTTGTGCCAGAACACCATGCCCGGCGCCTCTTCCTGCATATGGTACAGGTCGAGCTGCTTACCGATCTTGCGGTGGTCACGCTTGGCCGCCTCTTCCAGACGCTGCAGGTAGGCGTTCAGCTGCTTCTTGTCTGCCCAGGCGGTACCGTAGATGCGCTGCAGCATCTTGTTATCGCTGTCGCCGCGCCAGTAGGCGCCAGAGGACTTCTGCAGCTTGAAGTGGTGGCAGAAGCGCATGTTCGGCACGTGCGGACCGCGGCACATATCGACATACTCTTCATGATGATACAGGCCGGGGCGATCGTCGTGACTGATGTTCTCATCGAGGATCGCCACTTTGTACGGCTCATCGCGGGCGACAAAAGCGTCACGCGCCTCTTGCCAGCTGACTTTTCTCTTGATGACGTCGTAGTCTTTTTCCGCCAGCTCATGCATACGCTTGTCCAGGCGATCGAGATCTTCCTGGGTCAGCGTGTGATCTAAATCGACGTCATAGTAGAAGCCGTTGTCGATCACCGGGCCGATGGCCATTTTCGTTTGCGGCCACAGCTGCTTGATAGCATGTCCCAGCAAATGGGCGCAGGAGTGACGCAGAATGTCTACCCCTTCCTGATCCTTGGCGGTAATGATGGCGACCGTTGCGTCGGCATCGATGAGATCGCAGGCGTCGACCAGCTCACCGTTGACGCGGCCGGCGATGCAGGCTTTTGCCAGACCCGGGCCGATATCGCGGGCGATGTCCATGACAGAAACGGGATGGTCGAAATGACGCTGACTGCCGTCAGGAAGCGTAATAACAGGCATTTGAATTCCTTATCTACAGTGGTGACCCACACGACAGGTCACATATAGAAAAAAGTTTTGTTGAGTTTCAAGGATTGTCGGTGCGTTCCTGCTCTACTTAGCAAGACGCGTACGCTGCGTCATCAACGACGCTACGGATAACACAGCGGACTAACACCGCACCGGGCAATATTACCCCCCTGCGGCCGCAATTGCCAACCGCAATCCCGGCCGCGAAAGAGATTGCCCTACTCCGGCACCCGCTCGCCGCGGATCAGGTGCAAAAAGTGAATGTGCTTCTCATACTGATCCAGAATATCATGCAGCACCTGCTCCTGGGTCCAGCCCATCAGATCGTAATCCTGTCCGCCCTCTTTCAGGTACACCTCGGCGCGGTAGTAGGCCTCATCCTCGCGCGGGCTATCCTCCTCATCCAGCCCGGCCATAGCGAAGGCGGGCTTGCGATAGGTACGCGGCCGCACGCCGTAGCAAAAATCCATATCATCGCCAAAGTCGACCCGCAGACTCAGGCGATCGTCCGCCTCCTCCGTCAGGCTGGCCGACTTGCCCTGCCGCCCCAGCTCCTCCTGCACCATCAGCATCGCCGGGCGGATCACCTCGGCAATAAAGCGGCGCACCTGTGAGCGCTTCGGATAATAGACGATATTGCGCAGGCGGCGCTGCCAGGGGATCGGATTACGGCTGGCCGGCGGCGCAATGGTGGTCATCTGCTGACTCTCCTTTTTATAGATATCGACCCGCAGCGCCTTGAGCAGACCATAGATCGCCAGCAGCAGGATCAGCGCAAACGGCAGCGCGCTGGCGATAGTGACGGTCTGCAGCGCGCGCAGTCCCCCCGCCAGCAGCAGGACGATCGCCACCACCCCCATCAGCGCGGCCCAAAAGATACGCTGCCACAGCGGCGTATGCTTGACGCCACCGGAGGCCAAGGTATCCACCACCATCGCCCCGGAGTCGGCCGAGGTGACAAAAAACACCACCACCATCACCATGGCGATAAACGACAGCGCCGTCGGGAACGGAAAGTGCTCCAGGAAGTTAAACAACGCCAGCGAGACATCCGTCTGCACCGTCCGCGCCAGATCGGCGGCGCCGCGGTGGGCGATCAGATCGATGGCGCTATTGCCAAATATCGTCATCCACAGCAGGGTAAAGCCAGCGGGGACCAGCAGCACGCCGGTCACAAACTCCCGGATGGTTCTGCCGCGCGATACGCGGGCGATAAACATGCCGACAAAAGGCGACCAGGAGAGCCACCATCCCCAGTAGAGCAGCGTCCAGCCTCCCAGCCAATCGCTCGATTTAGGCTCATAGGCATAAAGATTGAAGGTCTTGCTAATAATCTGCGACAGATAGCCGCCGGTGTTCTCAACAAAGGATTTGAGCAGCAGCACCGTCGGCCCCAGCGCGGCGACCAAGATCATCAGCAGCACCGCCAACCCCAGGTTCAGCTCCGACAGCATGCGGATACCGCGATCCAGCCCAGAGACCACCGACAGCGTCGCCAGCGTCGTGATCCCCACGATCAGCGTCACCTGTACGCTGGCAGAAATGGGCAGGCCAAAGAGATGATTAAGCCCGGCGTTCACCTGTAGCACCCCGTAGCCCAGCGAGGTGGCCACCCCCAGAACGGTGCCGATGACGGCAAAAATATCGACCGCATGGCCCGCCGGGCCATAGATACGCTCGCCGATCAGCGGATACAGCGCGGAGCGCAGAGTCAACGGCAACCCGTGACGATAGCTAAAGAAAGCCAGGATCAGGCCGACGATGGCGTAAATGGCCCAGGCGTGCAGGCCCCAGTGGAAAAAGGTCAGCGTCATCGCCTGCTTTGCCGCCGCGACCGTCTCGGCGCTGCCCTGCGGCGGCGATAGATAATGCATGGCGGGCTCCGCCACGCCAAAAAACATCAGCCCGATCCCCATGCCGGCGGAAAATAGCATGGCAAACCAGGAAAAATAGCTAAACTCCGGCTCGGCATGATCCGGCCCAAGCTTAATGCAGCCATAGCGTGAAAAGCCTAAGTAGGTCACGCTTAACAGAATTAATGCGACGGCTAAAATATAAAACCAGCTGGCGTTGGTAAATATCCCTTGCTGTATGGCTTGAAACCAGCGATCCGCCTGCTGCGGTAACATCCCGGCAAACAGCACAAGCGCAATAATGAGGACTGCTGAAATAATAAAGACGGGGGGGTTAATCGTTCGACGTTGATTCTCAATATTCGTGCCATTATGACTCATGTTATACCCTCACGTTGAGTTTATAATGCGCGCAATTTACTCATCCTTAATGTGAAAATTACCCGGTTAAAATGAACGTCCACGGCAAAAAAATAGCGGACGATGGCGTAAGAACGGCAAGATCATAAGGAAAAATATGGTTGATTTCAATGAATACAGCTAATTTTACAGAAATGATGGGCGAAACAACCCGCGCTATCACGGCGCGGCGGCCCCTTATCAGCGGGTGCTCGGCGGCGTATTTTACGGCGATAATCTAGCGCAAAATGGGGCGATAATTAACCGCGCTAGCCCGACGATCATGATGGCATCCCCCCCATTATCCCCGGCGGCGTTGAGATGCGGCAGCCGTGGCTAGCCCCCTCGAATCCGGGGCCTCCCCGCTAACGCATGGCCTGCGCCATGCGCGTTTCTCCGGCCTCAGGCTATCCCTATGCCCCGCGCGACGGGGGGGAGACGACGCGTTACGTCGCCGGGGGTATCCCACCCCGGCGCATCCGGACTCAGTGCGGCTGCAGCAGCGCAAGCAGACGCTCCGCCGCCGTATTAAACGCCGCAAGCGCCGTATCGTTAACGCCCTGCGGCGTGATCCCCTGCATCGCCGTACGCCATGTCGCGATGGTCTCCTTCAGCGCATCGCGCTGCGCCTGGCTGGTGAGCGTGGGGTAGACCGCCTGATACTGGGCATCGATAATCTGGCGCGACGCCTGTAAGATCTGCGTACTGCAGGCGCTGATGCGATCGCGCTCAGGCAGGGCGTCGCTGTGGGCCAGCCATTGGCCGGCGACGAAGTTTCGCGCCTGGGCATGCTGAGAGAGATGGCGCATATTGACCACCAGATCCGCCGCCGTCTGTAACGGGGGAAACGCCTGCGCCTGCGGCACATCGCACTGATAGCTGCTGCGCAGCGTCTGCGGCACGCTCTCCGTCGCCTGCGGGCCCGCGCTGCAACCGGCGAGCAGACACACCGCCAGCAGTGAAAGATATTGTTTCATCACATATTCCTCGCTAGGTAGGCCGCGATAATAGCAAGCGTACGCCACAACTCAATGTCTACGGTAAAATTTCCCGACGCAATACAGGACGCCCCCGTTGCGCAAGGCGATCACGTCCGTGCGCAAAAAAAGAGACAGATCGGTGAGCTGTATCACACTCGACCGCTGGAGATTCCGCTATGTTTATTTCATCCGAGGCAACGAAAGGAGTTAAATGGCACATTTAATTACGTTCGTGACGGCAGTGAGTTGTAGCACCCAACGGACCCTCGTCTTGGCCAGCCCGGAATATGCCACTGAGTAAGCGGCGCGGGATTTCTGCCTCGCGGTGGTCATGCCCTTAATATGTAGCACTCAATTATCTGAGGCCTCATTCGTGAGGCCTCTTTACGTTTTTATGCGCGAGTTCACTCCCGCATTCCCCGCGCTTAGCACAGCCACTCACCGTATTATTCGCGATGCCCCGCTTCCCCCCTGCCGCGCTAGCGTCTCTCAGCTCAGTCACCGCATAGCCTTCGACCACGGCGATATCGACACGCGCGAAAAAATAAAAGCCCGGCACATCCCGGGCTTTTATTTAAAATACTTATTCTGACGCGCCGCGTTTATCTCTTTTCTCCGCCCGCCTTTCCTTCAGCGTCTTCTCTGCTTTTTTCTTGGTGGCCTTATCCTTTCCTCTACTCATAAACACCTCGCTTATTTTTGATAGTACTCAGTTTCGGGAAACCAAACTTCTGCATATCTGCAGATTCATTAATAGCAAAGGCAAAAAATAAAAACAAGATCATCTCTGGTAGTTAACCTGTGCATACAACAATCCCCCGCCCCCTTTGCGCGCTGGCGGATATCGGCGCCGCGAACAAGGGAAAAAGGCTCGCCCATCTGACTGATTATGATAATATTTCACTAATTTTCTACCGTGAGCGCCGCAGGCTGGCGCCGGACCTAAGGAGTTGTCATGCGTCTGCTAAAAACCACCCTGATCCTGTTGATCGTCATCTATCTGGCCATGCTATTCAGCGGCTATGGATTTCTGATCAGCAGCCGTAAAAACCTAGGCGGTCTGGGACTCCAGTGCCAATATCTGACCGCCCGGTCGCTGGTAACGCAGACGCAGATCCACGATAGCAACGGCGTCATCGGCATCGCCGAGTGTCCGCTGTTTAAAGCCATCAGCGGCCCCTTAGGCCAGTAGCCTCACCGCGAGGGCGCGCGCGCCGTCCTCAGATAATCCCGCGGGCGCGCTAGCCCGCGGCCGTCACGCTCATCAGGCGCCTAACGGCCATTCACACGCCGTGCTCAAGCGGACGTCGACGCGGCAGCGCGCCAGGAGAATAAAAAATAAAACGCACTGAGGCCATAAACGATAGATAGCACCTATTCAAACAATACTGATAACCCTTTAGCTATCCTCCCATCCCTCTCCCTATACTGACACAAACAGTACGTATTATTGCGCTGTCTGACTGAATAAACGACGTAAATCAATGGGAGAAATAATAATGAACGTGACCCCGCTGAATAACACCGCTCTGGACGCCACTCTGACGACCACCCGCAACGATCTGGCCCCGGAAATCAAGCAGCAGACCATCGCCCAGCTACAGCCGCTGGTCGCTGAGTTCATCGATCTGGCCCTGCTGACTAAGCAGGCGCACTGGAACATGAAGGGAAAAAACTTTATCGCGGTACATGAAATGCTAGACGGCTTTCGCACCGCGCTGCTGAACCACCAGGATATTTTCGCCGAGCGTATCGTTCAGCTGGGCGGCATCGCGCTGGGGACGCTGCAAACGACCGCCGCCGCCTCATCGCTGGCCGCCTACCCGCTGAATATTACCCGCGTCCGCGAACATCTGTCCGCGCTGGCAGAGCGCTATGCCGTCGTCGCCAACCATACCCGGTCGGCGATTAGCGCCACCCAGGATGAGGACAGCGCAGACATGCTGACCGCCGCCTCGCGCGATCTGGACAAGTTCCTGTGGTTCATCGAGGCCCATCTGGCCGATTAATCCTCGGCGATCCGCTTGCGACGCGGGGCGGCGAATGTCCCCCGCGTCTTTCTTTATCCACATCCACGGCGCATTAAAATGAATGCGGCTGTGGGTGGTGGGCCTCGATATAAGCCACGATCTCGGCGACATCGCTCGCCTGGCAGAGTTCGGTGCCATGGCGCAGCGTCGCCGCGGTTCCGGCCGCAACGCCGCCGATCGCCAGCGCGCTCAGCGCTCCTCCCTGAGCCAGCTGCAGCGTCATCGCGGCGACCATACTGTCGCCGGCCCCCACCGTCGTCAGTGCCTTAATCGGCGGCGGCGTCACCTGAATCCAGGCCTGGCGATCGACGGCAATCGCCCCCTGCGCCCCCAGCGAAACCACCACATACTGTGCGGCGCCCTGTAATACCAGCGCGTGGGCCGCCTGCAAAACCGAGGCCGGCTGGGTCATATCTCGACCGCTCAACGTCGCCAGCTCCTTTTGATTGGGCTTAATCAGCGTCAGTCCCCCTTGATTCACCGCCGCCATCAGGGCATCGCCCGAGGTATCGACGACGCAGCGAATACCGCGCTGACGAATGTGCTGCAGCAGCGCGGAAAACCGCGACGGCGTAATGTTCTCCGGCAGACTCCCACTCACCACCAAGAGGGCATCGGTCGGGATCTGATCCAATCGTTGCGCCAGGAGATCGAACTCCCGCGGCGTCAGCGCCGCGCCGGGCATCACAAAACGGAACTGCTCGCCGGTCGCCGTCGCACTGACATGCATATTCTGACGCGTCCAGGCCTGCGCCTCGATCGTATCGACCGCCACCCCCTCCGCCAGCAGCAGCGTGGTCAAGTGCGCGCCGGTCGATCCTCCCGCCGGATAGATGGCCACGGCGCCGCCGCCCATGCGCTGAATGGCCCGGGCCACGTTGATCCCACCGCCGCCCGGTTGGTAGATGGCCTGACTGCAGCGTAGCTTACCCTCAGGATATATTTTGGCCGTGCTGGTCGAACAGTCCAGCGAGGGAGACAGCGTAAGGGTATAGATAGGGTTCATATGCGCTCCTTAATCGGTAGAGTTCGTTTCAGCGTAGCATGCCTCACATTCCCCGGATCGCGATAGAGGATCCCGCTAAGCGTAGCCGATCGATATTGTTAACTAAATAGCGGAAATTCTGACTGAAACGTGTCGAAGTATAGGGAATGGTGTTATAACAGAAAGGTCAGCCTAGGCTGAACAGAGCAAATTGATGGATTTATGTAGGGAGCCTGTATGAAGCGAATCATTAAAGGCGATACAAACTTCTCTCACCTTGTTGTTGCCCATGCGGCCATCGACCAACATGCAAACGCCTTCGGCCGCACCCGTCAGGGATGGCCTTGCATCTACCACCTTAAATACCGAGATAAACTCATTGCCGTAGAGGTCGTCACCCGACGACAGTCCTATGTCGCGACCGTCATGGTCGGCGCCCGTAATCTGACCAAACTGTGCGGTATGCCAACCGCAGCCTAAAAACCAGGGGCACACAGAGCGCGGTGCCCCACGCCGAGTAGTTCCATCCTCCCCCTGGGTACCACGGTGCACTGTCGGTTCGAAAATCGTGCGTGGCAGCGTTGCTTGCCAGCCACTACCTGTAAATAACTTCATCAATAACAATGAATTAACTTCATGCCATGAATATAACCTTGCAACTCAGTCGCAACGGCGCTTAAGTAACTAGGCAACCTACCCAACGATAGTTAAAGAGAGGCTACTATGAGTAAGGGAATGGATAGCAAAAAAAATGCTAAGAAAAAACCGCAGAAAACGCTGGTGGAAAAGCGCGCGGCAAAACGCGCTAAACGCGCCCACACGGAGGATGTGGTAGAATAAAAACGGCAGTTATTCTTGGCAAATAAACCCGCGACGGCGGGTTTTTGTATTCTATGCAGGTGCAGAAGATCCGCAGCGCCGATCCCGCGAGGCGTTTGGCGTGCAGGTCGCATGACATCCCTCCGCCGGGCATTGACGGTGAGGCGCCGTCTTTCGCTTCCCCCCTATTGGAAAATAATCACCATCGACGCCCCCCAGACCTAAGACAACTCTCACAAAACATCCGCCAAGGTCATCATGTTTATATCCCACCCCGCCACTTTCGAACCGCATCTTTTGTTAAAGACAGAGTTAAGAATTAATATAATAGCGGCGGGATATCGTTGACGTATCACACGGTTTATCACTCGCAATGGGCACAGCACAAATAATCAAACATGATTCTTATATACGCACAGAGTACCTAGCAATACACCATAGAATAATAAGAAAAGCATATCATGGTTTAATAATATTAATGAGTTGTATCAACAGCAACCGACGCAAAGGCTAAAGACGATAGAAAATCATAATGATTACTAAGGGATTTTTACAAAAAAAAAGCCAACCCGAAAGGTTGGCTTAAAAGAAATCTTTAAGACACAGTAAAAATAAAGTGCAGTAACAATGATGAGATTTAAGTATACAACAACAATAGGAATAACATTGACATTTTGTGTGATCGTCAAAATTTCGAACAAACAGTCAACGCGCGATAGCGCAATGAATAATAAAACGTTGGTAGCTGCGCGGGCGCGCAAAAAACATACGTAATGTCATAAAATATGGTGCATTTTACATTTATACATAATTAATTACGCGATTTAATAAATTAAATGGAACTCTGCTTTTTATTTAGCTGAAAAAACACCTATCATTAGGGCGTGCCCGATGTGTTTACTTCGACAGATGGAACGCAATTTAGTTCTCACTCGTAGCACGAAAAGACAAAATAAGCAGTGGCATCTCATACCTGACCGCACCGGTCAGCAACTAAGAAGGAATATTATTGTGAAACGTAATCTGCTGGCAGTCGTTATTCCTGCTCTGTTAGTTGCAGGCGCAGCTAACGCTGCGGAAATCTACAACAAAGACGGCAACAAGCTGGATCTGTACGGTAAAGTAGATGGTCTGCACTACTTCTCTAGCGATAGCAGCAAGGATGGTGACCAGTCCTACGTCCGTTTCGGCTTTAAAGGCGAAACCCAGATTAACGATCAGCTGACCGGTTATGGCCAGTGGGAAGCACAGGCTAACGTTAACCAGCCCGAAAGCAACTCCTCTAACTTCTTCACCCGTCTGGGCTTTGCCGGCCTGAAGTACGGCAACTACGGTTCTATCGACTACGGCCGTAACTACGGCGTGCTGTACGACATCGAAGGCTGGACCGACGTGCTGCCGGAGTTCGGTGGCGATACCTCTGCCCAGACTGACAACTACATGGCTCAGCGCGCCAACAACCTGGCCACCTACCGTAACAACGGCTTCTTTGGCCTGGTTGATGGCCTGGACTTCGCCCTGCAGTATCAGGGTAAAAACGATGGCCACGCCTATGGCAAAGATGCTGATGGCTCCTACAGCTGGGATGGCGCTCCGCTGAGCAACAATGCGCGTGAGATCCAAGGCCAAAACGGCGACGGCTTCGGTATGTCCACCACCTACGATCTGGGCTGGGGCATCAGCGCCGGTGCGGCGTACACCACCTCTAACCGTACTACCGAGCAAAAATGGAGCGGCAACCAGGCTAACTCTAACGTTGCCGGCGGTAACAAAGCCCAGTCTTGGGGCGCCGGTCTGAAGTATGATGCTAACAACATCTACCTGGCCACCATGTACACTGAAACCCAGAACATGACGCCGTTCGGCTCTACCGGTATCGCTAACAAAGCGAAGAACTTCGAAGCCGTGGCCCAGTATCAGTTCGACTTCGGTCTGCGTCCGTCCATCGCCTACCTGCAGTCTAAGGCCTCTGAGCTGAACTCCTACAACGGCTTTAACGGTGGCAAGGCTGACCTGGTAAAATACGTTGACCTGGGTGCGACCTACTACTTCAACAAGAACATGTCCACCTACGTTGATTACAAAATCAACCTGCTGGATGAAAACGACTTCACCCGCGCGAACAGCATCAACACCGATGACATCGTTGCTCTGGGTCTGGTCTACCAGTTCTAATTCCACTCCGGTGGAAAGCAAAAAGGGGCCTCAGGCCCCTTTTTTTATCTGTCTCACGCCGAGTTCGGCTTAACGCGGCAGGCTCTGCTGCAAAAACGTCAGCAGTAGCTGGTTCACCCGCTGCGGCTGCTCCAGCGTACAGATATGCCCAGCCTCGGCCACCACCTCCTGGCGGCAGTTCAACATCTCAGCCATCAGATATCCCTCCAGCGGTGGGCGCGGTCGATCCTCTGCCCCCGTGATCACCAGCGCGGGCATCTGTAGCTGAGTCAACAGATCGCAGCGATCCGGACGTCCAAAGATCATTCGCCCCAGCGGAACAATACTGTCGCGTAGCCTCTCTGCGGGCAGCGCGGCCAGGCGCTGACTCAGCGCAGCGATCAGCTCGGGAGCCGGCGTCTGGCGGAAGAACAGCGGAGCGATCTGCCCCAGCAGCGGCGGCGGGATAGCGCCGGCCTGCTCGATAGCCTCCAGCATGGCAAAATAGCGCTGGTGCGTTACCTCCGGCTCGCGCCCTACGAACGTATCCATCAGGACCAGCGCCGCGCAGCGATCGCCGGCCAGCGCCGCCAGTTCGGTTCCCCACATTCCGCCGACGGACAGCCCCACCATCGCAAAGCGATCGATCCCCAGGCTGTCCAGCAGCGCCAGGGTATCCTGCGCAAGGCAGGTCAGCGAGCGGTGCCCCTCCGGTAACGCCGCAGAGCGACCGTGTCCCCACAGCTCCGGCACGATGACGCGGTAGTGGGCGCTCAGCGCCTCGATCTGCGGACGCCACATATCGGCATCGAACAGATAGCTGTGGCCCAGCACCAGCGGAAAGCCGCTGCCGTGATCCTCATAGTACATATCGCGCTGGTGTAAATGCAGTATTGGCATACGACTCCTTGCTAAAGCTCACCCAAGCGGGTCTATTGTGTTACGCCGGACAGCGTTAAAATAAACGCATATTCCAACGCAATATCTTCATAGGCTTTAAAACGCCCCGATTTTCCCCCGTGCCCCGCCTCCATATCGGTGTACAGCAGCAGCAGGTTATCATCGCATTTCATCTCACGCAGACGCGCCACCCACTTGGCCGGCTCCCAGTATTGCACCTGAGAGTCATGGAGCCCGGTGGTCACTAAGAGATGGGGGTAAGCCTGTGCCTGGACCCCATCATAGGGGCTGTAGCGCCGCATATAGTGGTAGTATTCCGGATCCTCTGGATTCCCCCACTCATCGTACTCACCGGTCGTCAGTGGGATCGAGGCATCCAGCATGGTCGTCAGTACGTCGACAAAAGGCACCTCGGCGACCGCACCGCGATAAAGCTGGGGAGCCATATTCAGCACCGCCCCCACCAGTAGCCCACCGGCGCTGCCGCCCATAGCATAGACCTGATCGGCGGCGGCATACCCCTGGCGAACCAGCCCCTGCGTGACATCAATAAAATCATAAAATGAGTTCAGCTTGTGCAGCAGCTTACCGTCCTCATACCACTGCTGCCCCAGATCGGCGCCGCCGCGAACGTGGGCCAGCGCAAACACAAAGCCCCGGTCGAGCAGACTCAGGCGGCTGGTGCTGAAGCCGGGATCCATGCTGCTACCATAGGCGCCGTAGCCATAGATCAGGATCGGATTCTGTCCGCGCACAAAGCGATCGCGCCGGTAGACCAGAGACACCGGCACATCCACGCCGTCCCGCGCCCGCAGCCAGATGCGTTCGCTGGCGTAGTCCTGCGGGCTAAAGTCCGCCACGCTCTGCTGCTTCAGCAGGCGCCGCTCACCGCTGTTTAAATCCAGCTCATAGACGCTGCCCGGCGTCGTCATCGATGAGTAGCCGTAGCGTAGTTTGGCAATCTCTGGCTGCGGGTTATAGCCCAGCCAGGTGACGTAGGTGGGGTCGTCGAAATGGATCAGCCGCTCCTCGCCGCCGTCGCGACGGATCTGGCGCAGCGTCGTCAAACCGTGGGTTCGCTCCTCCACCACCAGCCAGTCGTGAAACAGACAAAAGTCCTCTAGCATGACCGCATCGCGGGGCGGTACCAGCGTCTGCCAGCTCAGCACATCGCCATCCGGCCCACAGTACAGGGCAAAATTCTGCCCTTCCCGGTTAGAGCGGATATAAAACCGCGAGTCATAGTGCTCCAGCGAATACTCATGATCGCGCCTACGCGACAGGAAGCAGTGCGCCCGCGCCTCGGGGTCATCGGCATCCAGCAGCAGAACCTCGGAGGTCGTCGTGCTGCTGATATGGATCATCACGTAGCGCTGGGAGAGCGACTTCTCCAGCCCCAGGTAAAACGCATCATCCAACTCTTGATAGATCAGGCAGTCCTGGCTGCAGGGGGTGCCCAGGCGGTGGCGATAGACCTGATAAGGCAGCAGGGTCTGTGGATCCAGGCGGATATAATAAAAGGCGCGGGAGTCGTTACACCATTCGATATGCCCATCGCACCCGTCGATCGTATCCTCCAGCCAGACGTCGTCATCCGTCAGGGATTTTACGCGCAGCGTATATTGCCGCCGGGATACGGTGTCCTCGCTGACGGCCAGCAGGCGGTTATCCGGGCTGACCTCCAGTGCGCCCAGCGCATAAAAATCATGCCCCTCGGCACGCTGGTTGGTATCCAGCAGCAGTCGCCACCCCGTCTCACTCTCCGGGTTCGCCGACTCAGGCTGGCGCCAATATTCGGCATATTCGGCGGCGGGTCGGTAGCGGTGCTGGTAGCGGTAACCGTTGCGCACATAGGGAACGGAGGCATCCTGCTGGGGAATACGCGCTACCATCTCAGCCAACAGCGCCGATCGCAGCGCCGACTGCGGTGCCAGGCAGCGCTCGCTGTAGGCGTTTTCCGCGTTAAGGTAGGCTAACACCTGTGGATCGCTGCGGGTGTCGTCGCGCAGCCAGTAATAATCATCAACCCGGCGATCCCCGTGCGTCACGATCTCATAGGGATGTTTTGCTGCTTTTGGTGCCTTTATCATTGTTAATGCCTAACGGATTCATCACACAAGCCATCTTATAACAGGGTGACACAATCCGCAGGCGGTGAAAACGCAAAAATACCGTTGTATGCCTGGGAAGATAAGCGGAATAAGGTGAGATAACGCGGCGGCTCACCCGCCAGAAGGCGACGCCGCTTCGTCGGCGTCACTCAAAATGTGGCATACGACCGCCAGCTGATGCGCGCTCAGAGGATGAAAAAGATAGGCGCCCTGGAAATCGCGGCATCCCGCCGCCGACAGACACTCAAACTGCTGTACGCTGTCGACTCGCTGCGCGCAGCAGCGCATAGCCAGTTTATCCGCAAGGCGCAGCATCAGCTGAACCATCACCATAGCATCCGGGTGCGGCAACAGGCCGATCACCCCCGGCGGAATGTGCACCCGATCCAGCGGCAGCTGGTTCAGGGCCGCCAGTTGGCGATAGCCCTCGCCGTACTCCGCCAGCGCGGCCCCGTATCCCTGCTCGCGCAGAGTGTGCATGCCAGCCAGGCACGCGGGATCGGACAGCAGATCGTCACTTCCCTGCCAGATCAGCGCGATCGCCGCCGGCGTTAACCCATACTGGGACAGCTGTTGGGTAAAGGGCGCCAGCACGGCCTCATTCGCGGCGAGGCTCAGCGGTAGGGCCAAAGACAGGCTGAAGTCCGGCGTGACCTCGTTACGCAGCCGCTGTAGCAGCGGCAGCGCGCGCTCGGCTAACCAACCAAATAGCGCGGGCCCCAGTTGACAGCTCATCAGCGCGTCCATAAACCGCTCGGGCAATAGGACGCCATAGCGAGGATGCTGCCAGCGAATCAAAACCTCCGCGCCCTGGATGTGTCCGTGAACATTCCACTGCGGCTGGTACTCCAGATAAAACTCGTCGCTAGCGAGCGCATATTGCAGCCTGACCCGCAGCGCCTCAGCCTGCTTATGAGACGGCGCTACCGATCTGACATCACTTAAGAGATGGTAATGTTCACTATTCATTATGCTATCTAATTTTATTTTCCTCCTCATATGAGGAGTCACTGGTATTGACTGCGTGTAGTGTCAAAGTTGACAGCTTGCCATTATTACAACAAAAATTAATCGCTTCTAAAGTATCTGCTACGTCAGTATTTACTAAAGTGAATATTTATTATTCTGGAACATTGCATCAATCATCCTTGGTATATTAGCAAAGTTTATCTAATCCGGCGGATTCAGCCACTATTCTAGCCGATAGTGGATAAATGAATAGATATAATTAACCATGCACTTAGAGGGTAATATGGTAAGAGTAACTATATAATCCGATGATTTGCGACAAATCAGAATAAAAACCCTTTATATATCAAAAAATCAGGATTAGAATCTATTTTTATAGCTAAATATATTAATATGTCTATCAGATCACATTCGTGAAGGAATCGATACTTCGATCTTAACAATCTTGCGGCGTCTACGCGCCCGAGGTCCGCAGACGCGCGCGCCGTCCCCCCCTGCAGCAATACCCGCGCCACCGCGTTGAGCGCGCATTTTTTATGCTGGATAGCCGAACATAGGGGCTCGCCCCTAACTCGCCTGATACCGCCGCTGCGCTAAAGAGACTCGGGTAAAGCGCATCGTCTACCGTACCACTCCGCCCGACGGATAGCCAAACCCTCGGGCTACGCGCTCGGCTTGGTCTATCCCCCGCCGCGGCGTCTGCCCCAGCGTATCGCCAGAGCAACGTCAGCCGAGGGCAAACGAATCAGCGGCGAATCACGCGTTCATTTCTCGGTGGCGCTCGTCAACGCGGCGCCGCAGGTGTCTCCTTTTCATCACAGAATAAAATATCGACGTTAAATAAAATATATATGATCAATTTAATTACGCATCCAACGCGAATCTCCATCCGATCGGCCGATTATACGGTGCGCCGAGATATCCATGGGCGTGAGATTTAAAACGGCGCGACGCAGGCAATAAATTACGCCGCGAAGTAACGCTCGGCGAGAGGGATAACCTCACCGATAGCACACCCGCACCAGAAGATATCGCTAGGCTACCACAATATTATTTACGCGTGACACTATAACGATGAAAAACTATTTCATCGACGTATCGATAAGACGTATATCTTACGCCGGATAGACACGGCCTCGCCCCGCCGGACATACCGGGCACCGCGGGAATATCGCGCGATAGCGCCTGTGGTAGACAGCCACGTTCACCAGGGCACCATAGCTCGGTAGCGACGGGCGCCACCGCTTCTATATATCAAAATAACTTATTAAATATAAGTAAGTTATACGAAAAATGTATTAATAATCGCGCCGGCGCCTCCGAGGGGTTCGCCGCACACGCCGGTGATTCTCCGTGTGCACGATACGGGATATGGCGTCGCGGAAGAGGCCACCGCAGAGCGCGCCCCTTTTCGCTACCGACGCGATATTTCCTCGCGGGAAAAAGCGCATAGCAATAGCATCGTGTGCTGGGTTAATATATCTCACACAATGATTAGCCGCATACTGAAATAACCCAGGCGCCGCCGCTAAATTAACGCCCAGCGCGTACGACGATGCCCCACCGCCAATAGCATCAGCGATAAGGCGACTATTTCAGCCGGCCATCTCAGCCAGCAGATAGGCGCGTAGAATCCCCCATTGATGGATACACAGGTAATATATTGTGCATATCATCGCGAAGCGTGGTCGCCGAAAAATAAACCAGAGCGCTAAGGTACTCCGCCGTGGAAAATAGGGCCGACGCGTCATCAAACGGCGCATCGCCGACGGCGGCAGCGCAACCGGCGGAAACGCGTCGGCGCCCGAGCCTCAGCCCGCCAGCGCGCGTACCAGTGAAAATGCGATGACATAGAGCCGATCGACCTGCGGATAGATCTCTTCGATCACGCTGCGCAGCCCATCCAGCGTCATATTCTCCTGAGCAGCATGCTGTGCGTTCAGCTGCGCCAGCGTCACCGGCGTTACGTCAATCACCTCAATCTCACAAAAGGGGAGCCCATCCTCGTAGCGTCCGACCGTGAGCCGCTGCCCCGGCTGAAAGTGGGACTCGCTGCCATCGCGGATGGTAATCGTCTTACGGCCGGCCAAAATATCGGCCTGGAAGCGGCGATAAAAAGTGATATCGGGTTTCATAGGTTGCTCCAGTGCGGTGATCTAGGGGAAAAGGCAGCATGATATCCTGCTGCCCCTCCCGCTGCCAATGTCGACATGCGCGCCTATCGAGGCCACGCTGGCCAAGGCGATACACTAGGCCACCAGCGTCTCTCCGATGGACTCTTCGCCAGCGGGCTCCGTCGGTGATGCATCCACCAGCGATGCTACGCTGGCCCCGCGCAGCAGACGCCCCAGGCTCTCTTTCTGCTCAGCCAGGTAAAAGCTCAGCGCTTCACGCTGCCCCTCCTCTAGCGTCAGCGGCGCCTGCGCCAGCCACTCGCTCAGGTTATCCGCCAAATCCAGCATCTTGTCATAGGCATCCGCCTCTTTCTTACTGGCAAAGGTCATTTTTTCTACCCCATCGCGCACCACAACATATTGAATATTTACTGCCATCTTACCCACTCTCGCCTGGACACTGTTTTTATATACAGTAAATGATTCCGGGGGCTATCTGCAAGCCTCCAGCGCAGCAATGGCTACCGTTCGGTTGATTTCGCAGCCAAAAACAGAAAAACCCGCCGATGGCGGGTTTTATCAACCGTGGTGAAGCGGTTTACTTACAGCGCAACCACGTCGGCTGCGGCCGGGCCACGCGGGGAGTCCTGGATAGAAAACTCAACCTGCTGACCTTCTGCCAGGGTCTTGAACCCATCGTTCTGGATGGCAGAGAAATGGACGAAGACATCTTTGGAGCCATCAGCAGGCGTGATGAAACCAAATCCCTTGCTTTCGTTGAACCATTTGACCTGACCGGTTTTCTTACTCATTACGCTTTCCTTCACTTTGAAAAACTGCCCTAAGGCATGCTTGAGCCTCTTAACGATACCGCCACCATGGTAAAGAAAGCATCAGTCCAGATATTTCTTCGGCATAGACGGCGCCCCGTTTTAAGGCGCCATTATTAATGACACACTTCACTTCAGGGTGCAAATGGTTAGCTGTGTTTTTTAATCACGCCGCAAAAAAAGGTGCGCTATGGATTATTATTTCAGGATGTTTATTAAATGAAATTAAATATAAAATACTATACATTTCATTGCATTACGATATATTAAAAATATCTTTAAAACAGAAAAACAGGGTTTCCCAGCGCAACTTCCGAGATAGACATCACATTTATCGCCGTCACTCATTGCATAAAAATATCCCCTTTTCCTCCCGCCCCCACCGCGCCGCGTATATTGTCAGACATAATAAATAGGCGGCACCAGTATTACCCTGGCACCGCCTATTTTCTGTTCAGCCGCCCTCGCACAGGCGCGGAGATTAACGCGGTACGCGCATCCCCCCTTCAATCCCCTTCGGGCTTAACAGAACCTGCCACAGCTGAATGTCGCGAGCGCGGAATGCCCCGGCGCAGGCCGTAAGGTAATAGCAGAACATACGGTAAAAACGCACGCTGTAGTTATCGCTGATCTCCGGCCAGCACGTCTGGAAACGTTGGTGCCACGCCATCAGGGTGCGATCGTAGTCTGGCCCAAAGCTGTGCCAATCCTCCATGACGAACAGCCCCTCGCTGTGGTTGGCGATGTGCGCCACCGACGGCAGACAACCGTTAGGGAAGATATATTTATTGATCCAGGCATCCACGTTCAGGTCAGTCTGGTTAGAGCCGATGGTATGCAGTAGGAATAGGCCATCCGCCTTCAGATTACGCGCGGCCACCTCAAAGTAGGTGCGGTAGTTTTTCGGACCGACGTGTTCGAACATCCCCACCGATACAATGCGATCGTAGCGGTTGTTCAGATCGCGATAGTCCTGCAGCAGAATATTGACATCCAGCCCCTGACAGCGCGCCTGCGCCATCTTCTGCTGTTCGGCGGAAATCGTCACCCCGTCAACGGAGACGCCGTAGTTTTCCGCCGCATACTGCGCCAGCCCGCCCCAGCCGCAGCCGATATCCAGCAGCTTCATGCCCGGCTGCAGCTGCAGCTTCTCGCAGATCAGCTTCAGCTTATCCTGCTGGGCCTGCTCCAGCGTCTGCGCCGTTTTCCAATAGGCACAGGAGTACTGCATATACGGGTCGAGCATCCGGCTAAACAGATCGTTCCCCAAATCGTAGTGCTCTTTCCCGACGATCCAGGCGCGTTTACGGCTCTGTAGATTAAAGATCCGCGCGGACGCGATGCGTACAATGTCAGCAGCGTGCTTCGGGAGTTGGGTATCCAGACCGGCGGTCAGAATGCGCTGGAAGAAAATATCCAGCCGCTCACACTCCCACCAGCCATCCATGTAGCTTTCGCCCAGTCCCAGGGATCCCTCTTGCAGTACACGGTGAAAAAACTGCGGGTTTTTTACCTGAATATCATAAGGCTGAGTGCCATTGATGGTAATCCCCGCCCGGCTCAGCATCTCTTCCGCGATACGGTACCAGTTATCCTGTTTTAATCCGCTTTCTTCAATGCAGGTCGCACTACTCATTCCACATACCTTCCCGCTGCACCCGATGCACTCCTGCGTTTGCGCAGCGCTGTTGAAGTCTTAAGCGACCGGCTCCCTTCCGGCCAAAACAATTAATCATACAATATTATTTATAATACAAATCTTCAAGCTGCGGCGCCTTACGCGCCGAGAGGGGAAGGCCGCGCTAGAAGTGGTTATTCAGCGCCCCGTCTATCCCCCGTTTTTCCAGTATATCCCTGCCTCCGACGGCGAAAACGCTCTAGTGAGACATAGCGCACAATTGTGTAAAGCATCCCCGGCAGCCCATAGTCAACACAATGAAATACAAAAGGTTATTTAAAGCTTATCGTTTTGTTGCTCATTGTAATAAAATCTTTCTCGTTGCCACGCAAACGGTTTCGTATATACTGCCGACGATGATTTCCCCGAGTGAACAGGAACAGAATCCATGCAGCCAATCGGAACCGCCCTTCGTCCCCATGCAACCCGCGTCATGCTGTTAGGCGCCGGTGAGCTCGGCAAAGAGGTCGCTATTGAGTGTCAGCGTCTCGGTCTGGAAGTGATTGCCGTGGATCGCTATGCCGATGCGCCGGCCATGCAGGTCGCCCACCGTAGCCACGTCATCGATATGCGCGACGGCGACAGCCTGCGGGCGCTTATCGAACGCGAGCGCCCTGACTATATCGTGCCGGAAATCGAGGCCATCGCAACGCAAACGCTGCTGCAGCTGGAGAGCGACGGCCAACGCGTCGTTCCCTGCGCCCGGGCAGTACAGCTCACGATGAACCGCGAAGGGATCCGCCGCCTGGCGGCCGAGACCCTGGCGCTGCCCACCTCCCCCTATCGCTTTGCCGATAGCATCGAGGCGTTTCGCCAGGCGGTGGCCGAGATCGGCTATCCCTGCTTCGTCAAGCCCGTCATGAGTTCATCGGGTAAGGGACAGAGCATCGTGCGCGGCGACGACGACGTGGCGTCCGCCTGGCAATACGCCCGCCAGGGAGCCCGCGGTGACGCCGACAGCGTCATCGTAGAGGGTGAGGTTCGCTTCGATTTCGAGATAACCCTGTTGACCGTACAGGCCAGCGACGGGATCCACTTCTGCGCGCCGATCGGGCACCGCCAGCAGGAGGGCGACTACCGCGAGTCCTGGCAGCCGCAGGCGATGAGCCCTGCCGCGCTGGCGCGGGCGCAGGCGATCGCCGCCTCGGTCGTCCGGGCGCTGGGGGGATATGGTCTGTTTGGCGTAGAGCTGTTTGTCTGCGGCGACGAGGTGATCTTCAGCGAGGTCTCCCCCCGCCCCCACGATACCGGGCTGGTCACGCTGGTCTCGCAGGATCTCTCTGAGTTTGCGCTGCATGTCCGCGCGTTTCTCGGGCTGCCGATCGGCGTGATCCGCCAGTTTGGCCCCAGCGCATCCGCCGTACTGCTGCCGTCGCTGCACAGCGACGACGTTACCTTCGCCAATCTCTCGCAGGCGCTGCGCCCGGCAACCCAGCTGCGCCTGTTTGGCAAGCCGCACATCGACGGCGTGCGGCGCCTCGGCGTCGCGCTGGCCTGGGGAGAGAGTACGGAAACGGCGCGCCAGCGCGCCAGGGACAGCGCGGCGTCGGTGGTTATCCGCCCCTAAACGCCCCCGGGGCGCCGCTGGCGCCTCGCCCTACTGCGACGCCTCGTCGTCGTCCGTCTCGTCAAACGCCACGCGAATCTGCTCGCCGCGGTGGCTGGCGCGGATCTCTGCGGCGACCTGGGCGATCGCCTCTCCGCTGCTCATCCCCTGCGTCATCAGCGTCTGGATGCGCTCCGCCGCCGCCTGCTGCTGTTCATGGGTTAATGCCGGCATACCGCCAACCATACAACGTCTCCTCTCGGTTAATTCCGCTGCAGTATATAGCCAACCCGCCGGACGGAACAGCGCCGTGGTGATTGCCGCGCAGGCGCCATCCGTAGATAATTGACCTAAATCATATACAGACCGATGAGACCCCCACGCCGCTATGACCGCTATCCCCGAACTGACACAGCGTGACCTTCCCTACCAGCCCGATGCGGCGCTGCGCTACTTTGCCCCGCTGGCGCACCATCCCTGGGCCATGCTGCTCAGCTCCGCCGCCGCCGACCACGCCCACAACCGCTATGATATTGTCGTGGCCGACCCCTGCGCCACGCTGCAGACCCGCGGCGAGCGGACGCGGATCGCCACGCGGGACGGCGCCTGCCGGGAGGACGACGGCGATCCGCTGACCCTGCTGCGCGCGGAGATAGCGCGCTATCTTCCCCGCTGCTCGCCGCCGCCGGATCTGCCGTTTTGCGGCGGGGCGCTCGGGCTGTGGGGCTACGATCTTGGGCGACGATTCGAACGTCTGCCCAGCCTGGCCTGCGCCGATCTGCAGACCCCGGACATGGCGCAGGGGATCTACGACTGGGCGCTGATCGTCGATCATCATCGGCGCCGGGTGATGCTGCTCAGCTGGCGGGACGCCGGAGCGCGGCTGGCCTGGCTGCTGGCGCAGACGCCCGCCCCCGTCGCCCCCTTCAGCCTGACGTCTGGCTGGCAGGCTAACCTGAGCCGAGAGGCCTATCGCCAAGCCTTCCAGCGGATACAGGCGCACTTACAGGCCGGCGACTGCTACCAAATCAACCTGACCCAGCGCTTCAGCGCCGACTACCGCGGCGATGAGTGGCAGGCCTTCCTGCGCCTGACGCAGGCCAACCGGGCGCCGTTTTCCGCCTTCCTGCGTCTGCCGCGCAGCGCCGTGCTCAGCGTCTCGCCGGAGCGTTTCCTGCAGCTCACCCAGGGCGATATCGTTACCCGCCCGATCAAAGGTACTCTGCCCCGGTGTCCGGCGCCCCATGACGATGCCCAGCAGCGCCTGCGCCTGGCCGCCTCGGCCAAAGATCGCGCGGAGAACCTGATGATTGTCGATCTGATGCGTAACGACGTTGGCCGGATCGCCGCGCCGGGCAGCGTCAGCGTGCCCGAACTGTTCGCGGTGGAAACCTTCCCCGCCGTTCACCATCTGGTCAGCACCGTCTGCGCCCGTCTGGCCGAGGGGCTGGACGCCTGCGATCTGCTGCGCGCCTGCTTCCCGGGCGGCTCGATTACCGGTGCGCCCAAGATCCGCGCCATGGAGATCATCGATGCGCTAGAGCCGCAGCGGCGTAACCTCTACTGCGGCGCCATCGGCTATATCAGCGCCTGCGGCAACATGGATACCAGCATCACGATCCGTACCCTGCTGGCGGAGCATGGACGCCTGCACTGCTGGGCGGGCGGCGGTATCGTCGCCGACAGTGAGGCGGAGGCCGAGTACCAGGAGACGCTGGATAAAGTCAGTCGGATCCTGCCGCTGCTGGCGAACGGAGCGCCCCCGCGATGCGACTAAGCCCGGCGCTGGCCCGCTTTGTGGCCCATTTTCAGCTGAATCGCCCGCTGCCGGAGCGCCCGCCGCGCCACACGCGCCAGGCGGCGGTGCTGATCCCCATCGTCAACCGCCCACAGCCGACCCTGCTGCTGACCCGACGCGCGGCCGACCTGCGCAAGCACCCCGGCCAGGTCGCCTTTCCCGGCGGAGCGCACGATCAGCAGGATGCCTCTCTGTATGCCACCGCCCTGCGCGAAGCGCAGGAGGAGATCGGGCTGGATCCCACCCGGGTCAAGATCCTCGGCCATCTGCCGCCGCAGGACAGCAGCAGCGGCTTCTGCGTTACGCCGGTGGTCGCCATTCTTTCCACGCCGCTGCGCCTGCACCCCAACCGCGACGAGGTCGCGCAGATCTTTGAGCTGCCCCTGACGCAGGCGCTGGAGCCGGGCCGCTATCATCCGCTGGATGTGACCCGCGCCGGCGCGGCGCACCGCCTTTACCTGTCCCGCTACCGGGAGTTTCTGATCTGGGGACTGACGGCGGCGATGATCCGCCGCCTGGCCCTGCAGACCCGCGCGCCCTGAGTCGGCGCCGATCCCCTACCTCAGTTTATCCGAGCCGCGCGGCGCCACGGCGCGGCGGCCGCGCGCATTTTTGCTAGCCACCCGACAAAAACGGACCGTCGCCGTCCCCCAGCGGGCAACAATGTGAATATGTCTTGATTTTCACTCTTCACAGGGTCATATGATAGAAAAGTGGAAATTGGCAGCATATTCCCATGGTTATTTTGCGCAGTTCGCCGTACCGCCGATCGCCGCGTTCCCGCGCGAGAGAGCACGCCAGTGGCACAATTACGCGTGCGCCGACGCCGCAGTTCGGTTATTGTTGGCGCCCCATTAAAGGGGCCTGTGCAGCATTAAATTATTTAATGCGAATCGGCGATAACAACTCCACCCGCCGCCGCCGTGACGGCGACCCCGGGTGACACGTGACCCGCGATTGCGCCGGTCGACGACTTTACACCAGCAGCACAAGACATAGCCTCTTTAAGGAGCTTTAGCGTGATTAGCGTTTTCGACATGTTCAAGATCGGCATTGGCCCCTCCAGCTCCCATACGGTCGGCCCGATGAAAGCCGGGAAACAGTTTGTCGATGATCTGGCGGCGCAGGGTCTGTTGCCGTCGGTCACGCGCGTTGCCGTTGACGTTTACGGCTCGCTCTCACTGACCGGTAAAGGCCATCACACCGATATCGCCATCATTATGGGGCTGGCGGGAAACCTGCCGGACAGCGTCGACATCGACGCCATTCCCGAGTTTATCCGTACCGTGGAGAGCAGCGAACGGCTGCCCCTGGGCCGCGAAGGCCACCCGGTCATCTTCCCTCGCGACGGCAGTATGGTCTTCCGCAGCGATAACCTGCCGCTGCATGAAAACGGGATGACCATCCGCGCCTACGGCGCCGGCGACGCCCCACTGTACAGCAAAACCTACTACTCCATCGGCGGCGGCTTTATCGTTGATGAGGAGCACTTTGGCCAGGACAGCGGCGACGACGTCAAGGTTCCCTATCCGTTCCACTCCGCGCAGGCGCTGCTGGACTATTGTGAAGAAACCGGGCTCTCCATCAGCGGGCTGGTAATGAAAAATGAGCTGGCGCTGCACGGCAAAGAGGAGATTTACGCCTACTTCACCGCCATCTGGGACACCATGCAGGCCTGCATTGAGCGCGGACTGAACACCGAAGGCATTCTGCCGGGGCCGCTGCGGGTGCCGCGCCGCGCCGCCGCGCTGCGTCGGATGCTGGTCACCAGCGACAAATACTCACGCGATCCGATGAACGTGATCGACTGGGTCAACATGTTTGCCCTGGCGGTCAATGAAGAAAACGCCGCCGGCGGACGCGTCGTCACCGCGCCGACCAACGGCGCCTGCGGCATCGTACCGGCCGTGCTGGCCTACTACGACCACTTTATCGAACCCGTGACCCCGGATGTCTTCGTGCGCTACTTCTTGGCCAGCGGCGCTATCGGCGCCCTGTATAAGATGAACGCCTCGATCTCCGGCGCCGAAGTCGGCTGTCAGGGCGAGGTGGGCGTCGCCTGCTCCATGGCCGCCGCCGGGCTGGCGGAGCTGCTGGGCGGCAGCCCGGTGCAGGTGTGCATCGCCGCAGAGATCGGCATGGAGCACAACCTGGGGCTGACCTGCGATCCGGTCGCCGGTCAGGTACAGGTACCATGCATCGAGCGTAACGCCATCGCCTCGGTGAAAGCGATCAACGCGGCCCGCATGGCGCTGCAGCGCACCTCCGCGCCGCGCGTCTCCCTGGACAAGGTAATTGAGACCATGTACGAGACCGGCAAAGACATCAACGCCAAGTACCGAGAAACCTCGCGCGGCGGCCTGGCTATCAAGGTTCAGTGCGGCTGAGGCACAGCCGCTGCGATAGCACAGCGGGGGCTTTCGCCCCCGCTGTCTTACCCACTCCCCCGCCATGGTGCTACGGGCGCGCGTCCGGTGCGCTCTCGTGCGCGCGGTGGCGATGATAGCCATCCAGCATGCTACGGAAGATCTGCCCCGGCGTATCCCCCAGCGTACACAGATAGAGATGGGCGCACAGGAACATCAGTGCGACCACCGCCAGCACCATATGCAGCGTCAGCATCAGCGGCGCCTGTCCGGCGCTAAACTGCGGATAAAGGCACAGCAGACCGCTGACCATCAGCAGCGGCACCAGCGCATACATAATCGCCAGATAGGCCAGCTGCTGCAGCGGGTTAAATTTGCCCCGCGCATCCGCGACGAAGGGGTGCACCTCGCCCTTCATTATGCCGAACAGATAGAAGCGCGCCTGGCGCAGGCAGCGCGAGATCAGCCCCCGCCAGCGGACGCGGTAATGGCGTCCATTGCCGCTCAGCAGGTTGATCAGTACAAAGCCGACCCAGGCGACGATCAGCACATAGCCGCACAGCGTATGCAGAGCGACCCACTGCGCCACCGGCCCCAGCGAAAAGTGGCCGCACAGCCCGCTCAGCAGCAGCAGAACAAACAGCAGCGCGTTGCTCCAGTGCCAGCAGCGCACCGCCGCCGAGTAGAGATACAGCCTCACCGGTACCCCCGGGGCATTCTTCGGCGCCAGGGCGTAGCGCAGCGCCCCGTGCAGCGCCAGCCCGACCAGCAGCGCGACGACCAGCGCCGCCGCCAGCGCCAGCCACTGTGGCCAGTAGTCCGGCGTGTAGTGTAACTCCGCACCCCAAATGCTATTCATGCTTGCTCCTCCCGGTGGATCTCTTTACGACGATACAGGCTGACATCTCCGCTGCGCGCATCCCGCTGGCGATAGACCTCCTCTTGGCCAATCCAACTCTGCACCTCCGCCGACTCCAGACGACCAAAGTGCAGCGCATCGGTCGGGCAGACCGAGACACAGGCGGGCGCCAGCCCCTCCGACAGGCGACTATCGCTGCAGAAGTTGCACTTATCCGCGACGCCGCTGCGCGGATCCAGATAGCGCACGTGGAAAGGACAGGCGGCGACGCAGTAGTCGCAGCCGATGCAGCGGGACTTATCGACCTGCACGATCCCGTTATCATCCCGGAAAGAGGCGCCGGTAGGACACACGCTGACGCAGGGTGCATCGGCGCAGTGCTGGCACGAGACCCGAACAAAGCGGAAGCGGCCATCCGTCTCCTGCTCCGGCAGATGGATCTGCACCTGCAGCCGACTGTATGCCGCAGGCACATCGTTCAGCACCCGGCAGGCGACGGTACAGGCCTGGCAGCCGATGCAGCGTTTTTCGTCATGCAGCATGACATAGTGGTTATCGTTCTGATTCATCGACGGCTCCTTCAGGCGCGGCTCAGGGTAACGCCAGCGGTGTGTACCACGGTGCCGGACACCGGGCTGGTTTCATGGGGCAGCAGATTGCCGCAGTGGATCCCGTGGCGGGTGGCCTCCGTACGGGCACCGGCCTTCGCGCCAAAGCCCATATAGACAAACAGGGTATCGGGGCGGATCGCCGGGGTCACCAGCGCCCGGCCCTTTTCCCGGCCGATCGCGTTTTCCAGCCACACCATATCGCCGCTGCGAATACCGCGCGCCTGCGCCGTTTGGGGATGTACCCACACCGCGTTATCCCACATCAGCTCGCTCAATAGCGGCACATACTGCGTCGCACCGTTGGTGTGCACCGCTACCTTGCCCTGAATAAAATAGAGCTGATCCGGCTGCTTAAGGGCCAGATTCCGAAAGCGCGGGGCGCCATAGCCCGGCAGTAGCGCCTCCAGCGCCGCCGAATAGAGCTCGATACGTCCACTGGGCGACTTAAAGCGCAGAGCCCCGCCCAGCGTGCCGTCGCTATCGCACTGCGCCGCCGCCTGAGGATAGCGCTCGATAAACCGCGCAACCGAGGCCGGCTCGCGCAGCAGCAGCGGCACCCCCCAGCTGAGATATCCCTTTTCGCGCAGCGCACCGTACAGCGCCCGATCGCCCCCCAGCTGAAACAGCTGGCGCGTCGCCATCGTCTCCCAGGGGTAGTACTGGCCCAACCCCAGCGCCTCCCCCAGCTCCTTCCAGATCTGCCAGCTGGGCCGCGCGTCGCCGATGGTCTCCACCACCTGCTGACGCAGCGCATAGGCCGGGTTGAGGCCGGACACATCGCTGACCTCCTCATCGCGCTCCAGATAGGTACACTCCGGCAGCAGATAGTCGGCATAGGCGGCGCTTTCGCTCAGATACACATCGCAGCTCACCACCAGATCCAAGCTCTCGACGGTCTTCACCAGATCGGGGCGACAGGTGACGGTCTGAAACGGATTATGGCGCGACATAATCCACCCCTTCAGCGGATAAGGCGTCTGCTTCAGTGCGGCATCGATAATGCTTTGCACCACGCCGCCGCTGGCGGTGATATAGGTAAACTGCGGCGCCGTCGCGTCAATACGCGGCGCCTGGATGGATGGCATCCCCTTCACACCGGGTTTGGCCAGCGTCGGCGCCACCGTCTCGCCGGCCAGCTTGTTATACACGGAGGCCCCCTTCTTCTGATACAGGCCGCCCTGACGCTCCACGTTACCCAGCAGGGCATTCAGGGTGAAGATCATCCGCCGCATGTCGATCTCTTCCTGCGAATAGGTCGCGCGGTGGCCCGGGTTGACCATCGCGTGGGGCGCGCAGGCGGCCAGCTCACGGGTCACCCGTACGATGACCTGCGCCGGGATATCCGAATGCTGCTGCGCCCAGGCCGGCGTGGTCTCACTGACCGCCGCCGCCAGCCGATCGAATCCCAGAGTATAGCGATCGACAAAGGCCGCATCGTACAGACGCTCGGCGATCATCACGTGACACATGGCCATCAGCACCGGCAGATCGCCGCCGGGGCGGATCGCATGCCATTCATCGGCCTTGCTGGAGAAGACCGACAGCCGCGGATCGAAGCTGACCACCTTGGCGCCCCGCTCCTGCGCCATCATCATTTCATGCGTATCGGCGACCTCAATTCCCTCATACAGATTGTGACCGAAGGCCACCATATAGCGGGTGTTGACGATGTCCATCGCCAGATCGCCGCCCATCATCACCTTGGCGGCGATAGACTTACCCGCCGGACAGGTCGAGGCGTGGGTAAAGGTATTCGGGGAGCCATAGGCGGAGGCCAAATGGAACAGGTGCCCCGAGAGGGAGCCGGACTTGGAGGAGAACGCCAGGCTCTGCGCGCCGTGCTGCGCCTTGATGGCATTCATTTTTTCAGCGATCTCACGGTAGGCCTGCTGCCAACTGATCGTCTGCCACTCCCCGGCGCCGCGCGGGCCGCTGCGCTTCATCGGCCTGACGATACGCTGCGGATCGTTGACCAGACTCACCCCGCTGCCGCCGCGGGCGCAGATCCGCGTGCCCTGATGCGCCGCCTGCGGATTTCCTTGGATAAACACCGTTTTATTGTTCACCACCTGCGCCTGTATCGGGCAGCGGAAAGAGCACATCTCGCACAGACTGGGCGTCAGCCTAGCCTTACCTTTTATTTCATCGGGTCGATTCAACGCCAGCGCCCCGGGCGGAAAACTGCTTAGGGCACATCCACTACAGCCAATTCCAATGCCTTTAAGAAAAGAACGACGACTGATGCTCATATAGTCTCCTTTTTATTATATAAAATGATTATAGGGAGAAATGAGATTTATTATTTGAGCTCATCAGCAAATAAGCAGCCTATGGGAAATTATTTCCCCACCACTGACGCCGTCATGATAAATAAATGTGAACAGATGTTGCGTCAATATATACCGGGAAAACGGGTAAATTAAAAATAGCATAACCAGATAAAGCAATAATACCTCGTCAACGCCAATAATAGTATAGCGCATCATTGCTTTATTCCATTATTAGGGCGCCCCACCGCCCTGCGCGGCGCGCCACGCGCGCGATGCGCTGCAACATCCGCCCTCTGTCATCGGGCATATCTCCTCTCACCGCGCCAGCAACGGGGATCACTACAGATTAGCCCGGCTAACATGAACCGGTTTTTAATGGCATATTCAATGAATCACCACCATTAATCCAGAGCGAGAATAGCGCGGCGCAATATATTTATGGCATATCCAATAAACTTTTTCGCAACATTTCAGCAAGACACAGCACAAATAAGCGCGGGGCGTTTGTGGCATATTCAACAAATAATGATATGGAATCTCATCATCATATTCATGACAAGGTCATGACCGCCCGCCGATTATTCCCCACCCCGTACCGCGACGATCTCGATATCTACGCACCTCGATCGCCGCGGGTCAATACCGGGGACACTCCGTTCGCGCGCGGCTACGGCAGCACAATATTGCTCTGGCTCAGCAGCCCCATGCGCTGATGAACGGCGCAGGCCGCTTCCACGATCGGCATCATCAACGCCGCGCCGCTTCCCTCCCCGAGGCGCATCTCCATATGCAGGTACGGCGTCAGCCCCAGCGCCGCCAGCGCCAGCGCCGCCCCCTTCTCCGCCGAATGGTGCGACGGGATCAGATAGGGATGTACCCCCGGTGCGATCCGGCAGGCGGCCAACGCCGCGGCATAGGAGAGAAAGCCATCCAGCACCAGCGGAACCCGCGCCGCCGCGGCCCCGATCATCACGCCGGCCATGCCGACCAGATCGAACCCGCCCAGCGCCGCCAGCGTCGCCACGCCGTCTTGGGGGTCGGGCGCGTTGATACGGATAGCCTGCTCCACCACCGCCACCTTATGCCGTAGACGATCGGCCGGCAGGTTGGCGCCCAGCCCCACCGTCTGCGCCGGCGCGCTGCCGGTCAGCACGCTGACCAGCGCCGCCGCCGGCGTAGTATTGGCGATGCCCAGTTCGCCGATCCCCATCAGATCGACCCCCGCCTTGGCCTGCGCCATCGCCAGCCTGGCGCAGCGCACCAGCAGCTCTTCGGCCTGCGCTCGGCTCATCGCCGGGCCGTGCGCAATATTGCCACAGCCCCGCCCCATGCGCATATTGACCGCCTGCGGCAGGGGATCGGCGTCGATGCCGGCATCCACCAGCGTGACGGCGGCGCCGGCCTGCTGCGCCAGCACACACACGCCGGTGATCCCCAGCGCCATATTGTGCGCCTGGATGGCGGTCACCGCCTGCGGCGAAATGGCGACCCCTTCCTGGTATACTCCGTGATCGGCGGCGATAACGAAGATCTGTTTCTTCGTCACGGTCGGCGGCTGTGGCGCAGTGATCCCGGCCAGCTGAACGGCGAGCTGCTCCAGCCGTCCTAGACTGCCGGGGGGCTTCAGTAAACTGTCTTGGCGCTGGCGCGCCTGCGCCTGTGCCGCGTCGTCCAGCGGACGAATGGCGGCGACGATCTCCGCCAGCGCCTGTGCATAATGGGTCATCGTTGCGTATCTCTTAAGGTTAATGTCATGCGCTCCGCGGAGCGTGTTCGCGTCATCATGATGACGAGGCACCGCGCGCGTGGTCGCGCATCAGCTGATAGATGCGCGCGATATCCACATGCTCGCGCAGCGCCGCCGCCAGCCCGTCAAACTGTTGCTCACGCCAGGCAGCGTAGTTGAGGCGCGGACCACCGTCCGGCGCCAGCCCCTTACGCTCGCGCAGCGCATCGAGCAGCGCTCGCGTTAGCGCCGGAGTATCAAACAGCCCGTGCAGGTAGGTGCCCATCACCAGACCATCGGCGCTGATGGCGCCCTCCTCCCGATCGTCCGCCGCCCCGTTGACCGACAGCAGGCGGCAGAACGGGGAACATCCGGCGCCGCGCTGAGTCACCCCCATATGGATCTCATAGCCCGCCAGCGGAATCGCGCTGCACCCCGCCCACGGACCGGGCAACCCGCCCAGCGACGCGCCCCGCACCTGCGCGGTGGTTTTCTCCCGGGCAAAACGGGTTTCGCAGTCCAATAGCCCCAGACCGCTCATGGCCGCCTGCGTCGACTCAACCCCATCGACGATCCGCCGCCCCAGCATCTGGTAGCCGCCGCAGATGCCCAGAATCGGCGTACCGGCCTGGTGGGCGCAGAGGATCTGATGGGCCAGGCCGCTGTCGCGCAGATAGCGCAGATCGGCCAGCGTGCTTTTGCTACCCGGCAGGATCAACAGATCCGGCTGGCCAATCTCATCGTGCTCCGTGACATAGCGCAGGGTGACGTCCGGCTGGGCGTTCAGCGGCGAGAAATCGGTAAAATTGGCGATATAGGGGAGCTGCAGCACCGCGATCTCCAGCGCCCTCTCCCCCGCGTGCCGGTATTTGCCGCGCTGCAGCGCCACGCCGTCTTCGTCATCCAAATCGAGCGTCAGCCACGGTACGACGCCCAGCACCGGTACGCCGGTAAGGGACGCTATCTGGCGCAGGCCCGGGGTCAGCAGCGTCACGTCACCGCGGAACTTGTTGATGATGACCCCTTTGACCCGCGCGCGCTCCGGCGGCGTCAACAGCGCCAGGGTGCCATAGATGGAGGCGAATACGCCGCCGCGATCGATATCGGCCACCAGCAGCACCGGCGCGTCGATCGCCTCCGCCATTCCCATATTGACGATATCGCCATCGCGCAGATTGATCTCCGCCGGACTGCCTGCCCCCTCCAACACCATGATGTCGACCTGACGGGCCAACTCGCGGTACACCCGCGCCACCTGCGCGAGTAGCTGAGGCTTATGGCGGTGATAGTGGACGGCATCCATATCCTGCAGCACCCGTCCCATCAGCACCACCTGGGCGTGACAGTCGCTGGTAGGCTTAAGCAGGATCGGGTTCATCCGCACGTCCGGGGCTATCTTGGCGGCCTCGGCCTGCATCATCTGCGCGCGTCCCATCTCGCCGCCGTCGGCGGTGATCCCGGAGTTCAGCGCCATATTCTGTGACTTAAACGGCGCCACCCGGTAGCCATCCTGGGAGAACACCCGGCACAGCCCGGCGCACAGAACGCTTTTCCCCGCGTCCGAGGCGGTGCCCTGTATCATGATCGAGAGGGTCATGCTCCCTCCCCCAGGACGCGCGGCGGCCAACCGATAAAGGCGCGGTGACCGCTGGCGCCAAACCGTCGCATTCTCATCGTCATTTACCCCATAAAAAAAACCGCCGAAGCGGGTTGGTCATGCGCCAGCGCGAACGGCGCCCTGCGGCGACGTCCGACCCAGCCCATCCCCTCCCACCGAGGGCATTGCTACGTTATGGCATGACGGCCGGTATTCTGGCTTAGCCTCACTCTCGCCCGCGCCTTCCCAATCTTGGCGATCAGTGGCATTCTGCGGGGTCGTCGGCATCACAGCAGCGGGGGCTGCGGAGGAGTCACACCTCCTTCCCGAACGCATCGCGTCGGTAAACCGTCGTGCACCTGCGGGTGCTTGCAGAAAAGCGCCCATAGCGCATAAATTACAGCAAAATCATCAAAAGAGTAGCCTTACCCCTATCGACGGGGGCTGATGGACAGACTCAAGACGCCCCGTGCGCAGATTTCACCCGATCAGGGGCCACTCATTAATCGAGGGGGCAGACGCCCGCCGTGACGACGGTGCGCTGAGCCGGCCTCCCTTTTGGAGCACCGCAATGTTACACAGCCAGCACGGCGGCGACGTTCTCGGCGTCGCAGAGCGCCTGGGCGTCAGCGCACTTAGCCTCACCGACTTTAGCGCCAACATTAATCCCCTGGGCATGCCCGACAGCCTGCGCCAGGCCCTGCACGACCACCTGGCGTTGGCCCAGCCCTATCCCGACATTGAGTACCGCGCGCTGCACCGCGCCCTCGCCGCCCATCACGACGTCGACGCCGCCTGGATCGTCGCCGGCAACGGCGAGACAGAGCTGATTTTTGCCCTGGCCGATGCCCTGCGTCCGCGGCGCGCCCTGCTGCTGACGCCCGGCTTCGCCGAATACCGTCGGGCGCTGCAGCGGGTGGGCTGCGCCATTCAGACCCACGCGCTCAAGGCCGAGAACGGATTTCAGGTGGATGAGGATCTGCTGGCGGCGCTGACGGCCGATCTGGACTGCCTCTTCATCTGTACGCCCAATAACCCGACCGGACTCACCCCCGATCCCGCGCTGCTGCTGGCGCTGGCGGAGCGCTGCCAGCGCCTGGGCATCCGCCTGATCGTCGATGAGGCCTTTTGGGACTTTATCACCGAGCGGGTGGGGATGATCCCGCAGCTGGCGCGCTTCCCCTGCCTCTGCGTGCTGCGCTCCCTGACCAAGTTTTACGCCATCGCCGGACTGCGCCTGGGCTACCTGCTGAGCGCCGATGCGTCATTGACCGCGCGGCTGCGGGCGCGACAGATGCCCTGGAGCATCAATGCCTTTGCGGCGCTGGCCGGCGAGGTCGTGCTGCGCGACCGCGCCTATCAGCAGGCCACCCACCGCTGGCTGGCGCAGGAGCGCCCTTTTCTGCACTCGGCGCTGTCGGCGCTGCCGTCGCTTCAGGTGTGGCCGGGTCGCGCCAACTATCTGTTCCTGCGCTGCGACCGCCCGCAGATATGCCTGCAGCAGGCCCTGCTGCCCCACGGCCTGCTGATCCGCCGCTGCGCCGACTACCCGGGGCTGGACTCGCGCTATTACCGGGTTTGCGTGCGCCTGCGTCCAGACAACCTGCGGCTGATCGCCGCTATGCGCGCCTGCCTCAGCGAAGGCTAACGCACGCCGGCGCGCGGTGACCGGGGGGCTGAGCGGGGGCTGCCCACGCCCCGCACCCGGCGGCCTCATCCGGGGCGCGCCGATCGCGGCAGAGTGTGACCTTACGCACTTAACAGCGCGTGGTTGCGCAACGAAAGCAGCCTTTGCGCACGCTTTTTTCATCATTGCGCGCTCGCTATCCAAATTCGTTGTCTTTCTTGCGTTTAAATACGTATAATACCCGGCGTCAATTTTGTTGAATGGTTTCAGCCCTTGATTCGTCGCAGCGCCTACTACATAACAACGCGGCCTTTGCACTGGTCACCTCCCCACGGGCACGCATTTTTTGCCCCGGCACGTCGGCTGTCGCCTATTCTTCTTAGTAGTTCTATTTTCGCATCACCTGTTTTACCCCCTGTCCTCCCAGCCATTGGCGGTGGGAGTAAGCTTTTTCCAATCCATCACAACTTGCAGAAATGAATGTCATGAAAAAGACCAAAATCGTATGCACCATCGGTCCGAAGACCGAATCCGAAGAGATGCTGGGTAAACTGCTGAACGCAGGCATGAACGTAATGCGTCTGAACTTCTCCCACGGTGACTATGAAGAACACGGCCAGCGCATCAAAAACCTGCGCGCTGTCATGGAGAAGACCGGCCAGAAAGCCGCTATCCTGCTGGACACCAAGGGCCCGGAAATCCGCACCATGAAGCTGGAAGGCGGCAATGACGTCTCCCTGACCGCCGGCCAGACCTTCACCTTCACCACCGACCAGAGCGTCATCGGCAATAGCGACCGCGTCGCCGTCACCTACCCGGGCTTCGCCGCTGACCTGCGCATCGGCAACACCGTGCTGGTGGACGATGGCCTGATCGGCATGGAAGTGACCGATGTCACCGAAAGCACCGTGGTGTGCAAGGTTCTGAACAACGGCGACCTGGGCGAGAACAAAGGCGTTAACCTGCCGGGCGTGTCTATCCAGCTGCCGGCGCTGGCCGAAAAAGACAAGCGCGACCTGGTCTTTGGCTGCGAGCAGGGCGTTGACTTCGTCGCCGCCTCTTTCATCCGTAAGCGCGCCGACGTACTGGAAATCCGTGAGCACCTGAAGGCCCACGGCGGCGAGCAGATCCAGATCATCTCCAAGATCGAAAACCAGGAAGGCCTGAACAACTTCGACGAAATCCTGGAAGCCTCCGACGGCATCATGGTTGCCCGTGGCGATCTGGGCGTGGAAATCCCGGTAGAAGAAGTTATCTTCGCGCAGAAGATGATGATCGAAAAATGCAATCGCGCCCGCAAAGTGGTCATCACCGCGACCCAGATGCTGGACTCCATGATCAAAAACCCGCGTCCGACCCGTGCGGAAGCCGGTGACGTTGCCAACGCCATCCTCGACGGCACCGACGCCGTCATGCTGTCCGGCGAAAGCGCCAAGGGTAAATACCCGCTGGAAGCCGTCGGCATCATGGCGACCATCTGTGAGCGTACCGATCGCGTCATGCAGAGCCGTATCGACACCCTGCACGACTCACGTAAGCTGCGCATCACCGAAGCGGTATGCCGCGGCGCGGTAGAGACCGCCGAGAAGCTGGATGCCCCGCTGATCGTCGTTGCCACCGCCGGCGGCAAATCCGCCAAGGCCGTCCGTAAGTACTTCCCGGATGCGATGATCCTGGCCCTGACCACCAACCCGGTCACCGCCCGTCAGCTGATCCTGAGCAAAGGCGTCATCCCGATGATGGTCAAAGAGATCGCCTCTACCGACGATTTCTATCGCATCGGTAAAGACGCTGCCCTGGAAAGTGGTCTGGCGCAGAAAGGCGACGTTGTCGTCATGGTCTCCGGCGCACTGGTACCGAGCGGCACCACCAACACCGCCTCAGTACACGTGCTCTGATAGCACAAAAATAATTAAATTCAAGCGCCGCTCTGCGGCGCTTTTTTTATCCTGGTACAACATTTTTATCTCTTGAATTGATATTATTAATAGAATTAACTGAATAGCGAAATAAGAAGATTCCAATAGAAGCGACCTGTTTTGTCTCTCTTTTTTAACCTTCCCGCAAAACAAGGTGGTTCTTTGAGCGAACGATCAAAATAAACCGCTTTAGCATGAAAAATTTATTCTCTTTAGAAAATGGTTTGTGTAATACTTGTAACGCTACATGGAGATTAACTCAATCTAGAGGGTTTTATAATGAATCGTACTAAACTGGTACTGGGCGCTGTTATCCTGGGTTCTACTCTGCTGGCTGGCTGCTCTTCCAACGCTAAAATCGACCAGCTGTCTTCTGACGTTCAGACTCTGAACACCAAAGTTGACCAGCTGTCTTCTGACGTGAACGCAATGCGCGCTGACGTTCAGGCTGCTAAAGACGACGCAGCTCGCGCTAACCAGCGTCTGGACAACATGGCTCACGCTTACAAGAAATAAGATTTCTTGAGCTGAGCGAAAAAGGCGCACTTCGGTGCGCCTTTTTTATTTCTATCGCGCCCTCTCACCGCTCACCTCTAGCACGTCGCTACCGTTCAACGCCGCCCTCACCCACACAGCGCGCTCTGCGCCGCGCTATGATACGTAGAAAAAAAGGGAGGTAAAACCCTCCCCTTAGGATACGCCGAGTGCTCCTAGCCCCCTTAGCGGCCGTTTAATACCGCCTCGGGGATCGCGGCGTCGATCGGCGCCGGCGCGGTGGCGGAGGCTGCGTTGCTGGCCGGTGCATTAGCCGGGGTCGCGGCGCTGACCGGCGCGATGGCGGAGGCTGCGTTGCTGACCGGTGCATTAGCCGGGGTCGCGGCGCTGACCGGCGCGGTGGCGGAGGCTGCGCTGCTGGCCGGTGCAGCATGGCTCACCAGCACCGGCATACCGGAGCGTCGCGCCATCGCCTCGTCAAACGCCGCGCGATCCGTCAGCGGACTGGTGGCGAAGGCGGATACCCGACCGTTTAACGCGATCGGCATCGTCTGCGGATCGTCGCGCTCGGTGCGCGACAGCGGCTGGTGCACCTCGACATAGCGCTTACCGTCCGGCTCTACCGACGTCTTCACTGGCTGATTGACGATCTGCACCCGGGTGCCGCCCGGTACGCTGCGAAACAGCGCTTCGATATCCCCCGGACGCAGGCGGATACAGCCGGAGCTGACCCGCATGCCGATGCCAAAGTCAGCGTTGGTGCCGTGGATCAGGTAGACCCCGCCCTGGGCGGCCAGACGCAGCGCAAAGCGCCCCATCGGGTTATCCGGCCCGGCGGGCATCACCGCCGGCAGGCTGATCCCCTGCGCCTGATAGTGGCGGCGGATATTGGCGGTCGGCGTCCAGGTCGGGTCCTTGATATGCTGAGAGACCCGGGTCACCATCTCCGGCGTATTGCGCCCCAGCTGACCGATGCCGATCGGATACACCTCCACCCGATTCTCTCCCGGCGGATAGTAGAACAGGCGTAGCTCGGCAAGGTTGATAACGATCCCCTCACGCGGCGTGTCCGGCAGCAGCATCTGGGCGGGGATGATCAGCTCGCTGCCCGGTCGAGGCAGGAAGGGATCCACGCCGGGATTGGCCTCCAGCATCCCCAACAGCCCTATCTGAAAGCGTGCAGCGGTCGCCTCCAGCGGCTTGCCGTCGCGGGGAACGGTGTAGGTGAAGTTTTCGCCGATAAGGCGGCTGTCCGGCGCCGGCAATGGATAGTCCGCCGCGTGGGCGCCGCTCCCTGCCGCCATCCATAGCGACAGCACAAGGCTTACTGCAGTCAATGCACGTTTCATGCTGGGTTCCCGATCTGTTCTGTGTCCACCGACGCCGCCGCGCCGGATACCGGCCTGGGGCGACAGCCGCAGGCGCTCAACACAAATATTAATATTTACTTACGTAATGGCAATTTATTCTGCCAGCATTGCTCTAAATAATTCTGCAATTTACACTTGTTTTCAAATGATTACCAAAGTATAGCCGGCAACATCTTCGCGGACCTTCGCGCTGGGCGAACGACGGGAGAAAATGCGCCGGCGCATCGCCTGCCACCTGCGCGCCGAGGGCACGGCGCAGCCCAAAGCGTCAGTTTTGGCCATCTAAGATGAAATGATGCGTCAGAGGGGAAATGAGGCCTATTTTTATCGCCATTGCAGATACAGAATGAAATAAAACATTATTTTTTGCTTTATTCTGAGCGCCTATTTGCACGGCACCCTCCGGGAAAATACGTTAAATATGCTTTTTACTTAAATAAGCATAATAGAATGGCCATGGCGCGCTTATTTTAGCGCCACGGCCCGACGCGGAAAATATCACCCTCCCGCGGAATAATACCGGCTAGTGCTGTAGGATATACAGCTGGTGGCTGTAGGCGACATCCTCTGGATTATTGATGGGATACCCCTTTACCCAGGGCTTAATCAGACGGGCATTGGTGTATTGGTACAGCGGAGCGATCGGCGCCTCCTCCGCCAGCATGCGCTCTGCCTGCTGGTAGATGGCGCTACGCGTCTGCCCATTGCCCTCCCGCGCGGCCTGCTGCAGCAGCGCATCGTATGCCGGCTGGCTAAAGCCGCTCAGATTGCCGCTGTGGCGGCTCCCCAGCAGCCCCAGAAAGCTGGAGGACTCGTTATAGTCGGCAATCCACGACGCACGCACCACGTCAAACTGGCCGCTGTTACGGCTATCGACGTAGGTTTTCCACTCCTGATTGGTCAGCTTGACCTGAACCCCCAGGCTCTTTTTCCACATCGATGCCACGGCGATGGCAATTTTCTGGTGATTCTCCGCCGTGTTATACAGCAGCGTCAGCCGGAGCGGGCGCGATGGCCCGTAGCCCGCCTCGCGCAGCCAGGCCCGCGCCTGACGGTTACGCTCCGCCTGGCTCATCCGCTGCATCGGCAGCGGCTGCGGCACCACGCCATCGGTCACATCCGGCGTCAGCCGGTAGGCTGGCTTCTCCCCGCTGCCCACCACCTTGCCGGCGATGATCTCGCGATCGATGGCATAGGAGAGCGCGCGTCGCACCCGCGCATCGTTCAGCGGCGCCCGGCGGGTATTGAACGCATAGTAGTAGGTGCCCAGCTGAACCGGCGTAAACACCTCGTCGGGAATGCGCTTTTTCAGCGCCTGATACATGTTTTTTGGAAAAGACTCGGTAATATCCAGATCCCCGGCCAGATAGCGTTTGGTCGCCGCGCTCTCCTGGTTTATCGGAACAAAGGTCACCCTGGTCAGCCGGGTCTGGGCGTGATCCCAGTAATAGGGGTTCGGCGTCAGCACGATATGTTCGTTGACCACCCGCTGCGCCAGCTGGAACGCGCCGTTGCCCACCAGGTTACCCGGGCGCGTCCACGCCTGGCCGTAGCGCTCGACCACCTTCTGCGGCTGCGGGAACAGGCTGAAATGGGCGCACAGCTGTGGGAAATAGGGCAGCGGGCGATTCAACTGTACCACCAGCGTACGGGCATCCGGGGCCGTTACACCCAGCCGATCGGGGGGCAGCTGACCGCTGACGATCTCCGCGGCGTTGGCGATCCCCGCCGTCTCGGCAAACCAGGCAAAGGGGGAGTGGGTCTGCGGATCGACCAAACGTCGCCAGGCATAAACAAAGTCATAGGCGGTGACGGCATCGCCGTTAGACCAGCGCGCCGTATCGCGCAGCTGAAAGACATAGCGCTGCTGATCCTTACTTTGCCAGGCGGAGGCGACGCCGGGCTGGACGCTGCCGTCCGGCCCCTGATTAACCAGCCCCTCAAACAGATCGCGCAGCACCTGCGCCTCCGTCAATCCGACGGCGGCGACGGGATCCAGCGATACTGGCTCATCCTTCAGATGGCGTACCACGCTCTGCGTCTCCGCCAGAACGGTGCCCGGCGGCACCTGCGCCGCCAGGGCGCCGTTACTGACGACGACCCCAATGGCCGCCGCGGCGGCCAGACGAAAAAGCTGCATCGTTCACTATCCTGTGTTGGTCACTCAGCCCCAAGGGCGCCCGGTTGGCGCTATGCCCCTACTCTGCCTGAAGCGCGCATTCATCACCACTTTTAATTATTGCCGGGCGGGACCACCACGCCGAGAAACAAAAATTTAACACAAATCACCTATTCACGGCGCCGCAATTGGCATACACTGCCCCATTGTTAACAATCCAGAAACAAGAGGGAGCATTATGACGCAGACTGTTTTATTCCGTGGCACACCGGTCACGCTCGACGGTCACTTTCCACGCCCCGGCGAAGCGGCGCAGCCGTTCTCCCTGGTGTCGAAAGATCTGGCAGATCTGACCCTGGCCAGCTTCGGTCAGCAGCGTAAAATTCTCAATATTTTCCCCAGCATTGACACCGGGGTCTGCGCCACCTCGGTGCGGCGCTTCAACCAGCTGGCCGCCGAGGCCACTAACGCCGTGGTGCTGTGCATCTCCGCCGACCTGCCTTTCGCCCAGGCACGCTTCTGCGGCGCCGAAGGGTTGAATAACGTGATTACCCTCTCCACCCTGCGCGGCGGCGAGTTCAAGCAGGCGTATGGCGTGGCGATTGCGGAGGGACCGCTGGCCGGACTGACGGCGCGGGCGGTGGTGATATTGGATGGTGAGAATCGGGTGATTTACAGCCAGCTGGTGGCGGAGATCGCCGACGAGCCAGACTACGAGGCCGCCCTGGCCGCGCTGAAGTAACGTCTTAATCGGCGCCGTAGCGCGGGCTGCGCTACGGCGTCACACGCCTTTACTCCCCCTCGTGATGGGGATCGGCATCCTGATGACGGCGGCTACTCAGTCCGTATTCACGCAGCTTATTGGCGATGGCGGTATGGGAAACGCCCAGCCGTTTAGCCAGCTTACGGGTGCTCGGGTAGTTACGGTACAGGCGGGTCAGCACAGAACGCTCAAAGCGTTTGCAAATCTCATCCAGCGAACCGTCCAGCACCTCGTCACCCAGCGCCATCTCGGCCTCAAACTCCGGTAGCACGATATCCTGCGGGCGCAGCTCGTAGCCCTGCAGCTGCGTCAGGGCGCGGTACACGGCGTTCTTCAGCTGACGCACGTTGCCCGGCCAGCCATACTGGCTGAGAAACGCGCTCAGCTCCGGCGCCAGCTTAGGCCGCGCCATCCCCTGCTCGTCGGCAAAGCGCGCGACAAACAGCTCCGTCAGCGGCATGATATCCTGCGTGCGTTCGCGCAGCGGCGGCAGATTGAGGGTTAAGACGTTGAGACGATAGTAGAGATCCTCGCGGAACAGCCCCCGCTGCACCAGATCGATCAGGTTCTTCTGGGTCGCGCAGATCACCCGCACGTCGACGCGTACCTCGTGCTCCTCGCCGACGCGGCGGAAGGTTCCATCATTAAGAAAGCGCAGCAGCTTGGCCTGCATGCGCGGCGACATCTCGCCGATCTCATCCAGCAGCACGGTGCCGCCGTTAGCCTGTTCAAAGAAGCCCTTCTTGCCTTCCAGCGCATTGGGATAGGCGCCCGGTGCATGGCCGAACAGTTCGCTCTCCGCCACTTCGTCGGGCAGCGCGGCGCAGTTCAGGGCCAAGAACGGCTTTTTACCGCGCGGACTGCGCAGATGGCAGGCGCGGGCCAGCACATCTTTGCCGGTGCCGGTCTCGCCGACCAGCAGCAGCGGCGCATCCAGCATCGCCAGCTTACGCGCCTGCTCCAGCAGCTGACGCATCTTGGGGCTGACGCCGATGATATGGTCGAACTCGCTGTTGTCGTTCACCGCCAGATTCTGCAGCTGACGCCCCATGCGTACCGCCGACTTCAGCACCACCACCGCGCCAACCGGGGTGCGGTGCGTCTGTTTGCTGTCGTCCAGATAGATGGGCATGATATCCATCAGGTAATCCTGGCCGCGGATCACCACCTTCTCGCTGTGCGGCGCGACGTCATCGTCCTCCAGCCAGCGCATAAAGTTGTAGCCGCCGATCAGCGTCGCCGCGGTCTGGTGGCAGATTTTCTCCTCGCTGGTGGCAAACAGGGACAGCGCCGCCTGGTTGGCCAGCTCGACCTTGCCCTTCATGTCGATGGAGAAGACCGGCTCCGGCAGCGACTCCAGCAGCGCCCACATGGCCCGGTGCTCGCGCTCGGAGGGCATAAACGGCACGGTCCGGACATCGGTTACCCCGCTGATGCGGCGAATCTCCGCCATCAGCTGACGGAATACCTCAAAATCCAGCTCATTAAAGTTCAGATAAATTCGCCCGATGGTATCAATCTCAATGCCGCGCAGATCAATATTACGGGCGGCGAGAAGATCCAGCAGTTCACGCGTTAGACCGATACGATCTTCACAAAAAACTTCCAGACGCATTAGTTTTGACCTTACTCTGCTTATGCTGCGTGTGTACGCGAAAAACAGCCGTTGTTTGCCCAAACCACCAGCACAGCGGCTGAAGCTATTACCTGTCACCCAAAGTTGACAGATTTTTCTGTTATATGCCAGTCATCTTCCCCGATTTTCATCGGTTGATGAGCGCCGTTGACCTACGTCGAGCGCCCCATCGCCGGCGCGGGCGCCGCGGAGCTCGGGATGCCATGGGCGTAAGCCAACGCGTACAGTATCTTACCATACATTTATCATACATTTTAGCCGAAGATCGCGGAAGGCTGGCATAGCTCATGCATCCATGCGCGCGGCCATACCCTGCGCCAAGGTTGCGGTATACAATCGGAATCCCCTTTGCCTCGCACCCGGAGCTACCATGTCATCCTCTCTGTTTGTCACCCCGCAGTGGCTGGCCGCCCACCTGGCGGATCAGGATATCCAACTGCTTGACGCCCGCCTGGCCCCCCCGGGGTCGCGCGCCGATCCCGCCGTCCGTGCCGAGTCGGTGCGCCTCCCCGGCGCCCTGCGCTTTGATATCGATGCGCTGTCCGACCACGCTAGCCCGCTGCCCCACATGATGCCGTCCGCCGCCGATTTCGGCACCGCCATGCGGGCGCTGGGCGTCGACAGCCGGCGCCATCTGGTGATCTACGATGACGGTACGCTGTTCAGCGCTCCGCGCGCCTGGTGGATGCTGCGGACCTTTGGCGCGCCGCGCGTCTCGCTGCTCGCCGGGGGGCTCGCTGCCTGGCAACGCCTGGGACTTCCTCTGCATCAGGGGGCTCCGACGATCGCCTCGCCGGGACACTTCCCGGCTCAGCTGGATACGCGCCGCCTGCGCAGCGCCGCGCAGGTGCTGACGGCGCTGGAGGATAACCATACCCAAATCGTTGATGCCCGGGCGGCCGCCCGCTTCCGTGGAGAGGCGCCGGAGCCACGCCCCGGCCTGCGCAGCGGCCATATTCCCGGCAGCTATAACCTGCCGTGGGACAGCGTCGTGCGGGACGGCGTCCTCAAGACGCCGGAGGAGTTGCAGGCGCTGTTCACGCAGGCCGGTATTGATCTGCAGCGCCCGATTATCGCCAGCTGTGGCTCCGGCGTCACCGCCGCGGTGCTGCTGCTGGCGCTGGCGGCGCTGGGCGTTGAGGAGACGGCGCTGTACGACGGCGCCTGGAGCGAATGGGGGGCAGAGGATTCGCTGCCCATTGCGCGGTAAACCGGGGGCTCCGCCGAAGCGCAGCCCCGCGGCGGCGCTAGGTTCGGCGCTCTGCCTTTGCCGCAGGCAGCGTCCGCCGCAGCTGGGCTATCAGCTCACGGCGAAAATCCCCCAGACGCGGGCGATCGTCGCCGATCCACGGCAGCGGGCGGCACAGCTCCATCGCCTTGATCCCCAGCCGCGCGGTCAACAGCCCGGCGCCGATCCCCTGCGCCGCCCGCGCCGACAGGCGGGCCGCCAGATCCTGGGAGACCCAGTCCATACCCACCTCGCGCACCAGCTCCGAGGCGCCGGCAAAGGCGATGTTCAGCAGTACCAGGCGGAACAGACGCAGGCGGCTGTAGTAGCCCAGCTCAATGCCGTACAGCGCGGCGATACGATTGATCAGGCGCAGATTGCGCCAAGCGATAAAGGCCATATCCACCAGCGCCAGCGGGCTGACGGCGATCATCAGGGTCGACTCGGCGGCGTAGCGGCTGATCTCTCGCCGCGCCTGGCTGTCGAGCACCGGCTGTACCAGCGTGGCGTACAGGGAGACCACCTCGCGATCGCTGTGGGTCTCGTGCAGCGCCGCCTGCCAGCGCTGCACCGCCGGGTGGCTGCCATCCAGCCCGGCCTGGCGCAGCAGGCGTTCGCAGAATGCCCGCCCGCCGCCGACGGCGTGGCTGTGCAGCAGATCGGCGGCCAGCTCACGCTCTTCGGCGCGCTGGCGCAGCCGGTAGAGATGACGCCATTCGGTGGCCAGGGCGCCGACGCCGGCCAGGACGATCATGCCTCCGGCCACGCAGCCGCCCAGCGCGATCCAGTCCTGGCTGATCCAAGCCTGATGCAGCCAGGCCGCCCCCTGCGCCAGCACGCTGAGGCCAAACAATGCCACCCCGCCCAGCGCGATACGCCGCCACAGGCTGCGGCGCGGACGCAGGGCCAAGCTGACCATCCCTTCCAGCCGCCCCTCCTCCTGCTCCGCCTCGACCTCTGACGGCGCCGACGGCGTAAACGCCTCGGCCTGATGCGCGTCGAATGCCATGCTCGGCTGCAGCGGCGGCGTCGGCTCCGCGCTCAGCGACGCATCGAAATCGATGCGCGGTTTAATCGGATCGTTCACCGTAATTTATCTCCCAGCAAAAATTCCATCACGCTGTCCATACGGATATGCGGCAGCGGCGTGTCCACCGCCATGCGCTGCGGCCGGAACTGTTCAAAATGAAACCCCTGCTGCTGCCAGAATGCGGCCTGCGGCAGGCGCGCCGGCACCTCGCCCGGATACACCGTCAGCGCCGCGCCGTCGCTCATCCGCTCTCCGCGCAGGGCCGGGATCGCCTGCCCCTGGTGATCCACCACCCCGCTCTGGGTCGCCTGGATCGCCGCGATGCCGGCGCAGTCCATGCTGATCCCCTCAAAGGCGGCGTTTTGCCAGGCATCCTGCACCAGCTGCTGCAGCAGCGAGACCAGATTGGCATGCTGATCGGCGGTCACATGGTCGGCCTTGCTGGCGGCAAACATCAGCCGATCGATACAGGGGGAGAACAGGCGACGGTACAGCGTGCGCTTACCGTAGTTAAAGCTCTGCATCAGTTGGCTGAGGGCCAACCGCATATCATTAAACGTCTGCGGCCCGCTGTTGAGGGGCTGCAGGCAGTCCACCAGGACAATCTGACGGTCGAAGCGCGCGAAGTGTCGACGGTAAAACCCCTTCACCACTTCGCGGCAGTAATAGTCGTAGCGCTGACGCAGCATGCCGATATTGCTGTGCCGATCGGCGCTGGCCAAGCGGGCTTCACCCGCCTCATCCAGCCCCGGCCAGGGGAAAAACTGCAGCGCCGGCGCGCCGGCCATATCCCCCGGCAGCACAAAGCGGCCCGGCTGAATAAAGTGCAGGCCGCGCTGTTTGCACTGCAGCAGATAGTCGGTGTAGGCCTGCGCAATGGCCGCCAGCTGGCGCTCGTCCGCCGCCGCCAGCGGATCGCAGGCCGCGCACAGGCGCAGAAACGGCTCGGCCAGCGTCCGCCGCTCGCCCTGCAGCAGGCCATTCATCTGGCGCGACCACGCCAGATAGCGCTGATCGAGCATCGGCAGATCCAGCAGCCATTCGCCGGGGTAATCCACGATCTCCAGATACAGCGTCGAGGTCTCTTTGAAGTGGCGCAGCAGCGACTCCCTACTGCGGTAGCGCAGCGCCAAACGGATTTCGCTGACGCCGCGGGTCGGCGTGGGCCAGTCGGGCGGCTCGCCGTACAGCTGGGCCATGCCTTCGTCATAGGTGAAGCGGGCCACCCCCAGCTCACGCTGCGGCACCCGCTTTACCCCCAGGATCCGCTCCTCGCGCACCGCGGAAAACAGCGGCAGGCGCGCGCCGCTGTGGAGATGCAGCAGCTGATTGACCAGCGACGTAATGAACGCCGTCTTGCCGCTGCGGCTCAGGCCGGTGACCGCCAGACACAGATGGCGATCCAGACCGCGGTTAACCAACGCGTTGATATCGTGCTGTAGCCTCTTCTTCATATCTCTCCTTGCCGTTGTCCGGCCGACGCGTCACGCCGGACACCCTGCTGAAAATGGCGCGCCGTCGCATAGCGTACGCCGCGTCGCAGCGCGGGCGCCAGCGTCCAGCGCAGAATCACGCGCAGCGGACGCCAGGCGACATAGCGAGTGACGCCGGCGGCGATGCCCGCCGGTGCGGCGCACAGCAGCAACGGCACAGCGTGACGCAGCAGCGCGGCACACAGCGGCCCGGCGCAGCGCGCCTGACGAAAGGGGGTCATACGCCTCTCCTCGAGTATACGGCAGCGGTGATACCGCTATAGCTGACGGAAACGCCGGTTCAGGCTAAACGCCGGCGAGGTCACGTAGCGCTCCAAGCGGCGCAGCCGCTGTTCGCACGCCGCCAGCTCCCCGGCGGTGCGCGCCAGCTGCGCCCGCGCGCTCGGCGCCTCGGGCGGCCGTTCGCCCTGCGCCACCGGCAGCGTAAAGGCCAGGATCAGGTACGCCGCCAGCGTGATGACAAACAGGCCGCAGAAGATCGACAGTACCGCCATCGCCCGCACCAGGGCAACCGGGACATCAAAGTAGTCGGCGATCCCGGCGCAGACGCCCTTGATCACCCCGCGCTGAGGCAGGCGGTACAGACGACGCGAAGGCAACGACGGGCTCATCAGGCGTCCCTCCAGCTGGGATGCTCCGCATCCAGAATCGCCTCCAAGGCGCCGATACGCTGGCGCATCCGCTGCGCTTCCTCGCTCAGCTGAGTCAGGCGCTGCTGCTCCTGCGCCTGCAGTACGCTGTCGCTGCGCTGGCGGTTGCCGTAGTGCAGCCACAGCCAGATAGGCAGGACAAACAGCACGAACAGGGTCAATGGAATGGCGAGAAACAGATAGCCCATATACGCTCCTTGGATAGATGGTCAGTGCGCCGAACCGCGACGCGCTTATTCGCCGCGCTGCAGACGGGCCTTCATTTCATTCAGCTGACGACTGATTTCGTCATCAGCCTTTAATTCAGAAAACGCCTGATCCAGGCTCTTCTTTTTGCCCAGCCCCACGCTCTCAGCCTCGGCCTCCATCTGATCGATGCGACGCTCAAACTGCTCGAAGCGCGCCATCGCCTCATCCAGCTTGCCGCTGTCCAACTGACGGCGAACATCGCGCGAGGAGGCGGCGGCCTGCTGGCGCAGCGCCAGCGCCTGCTGGCGGGCGCGGGTTTCGCTCAGTTTACTCTCCAGCTCGCTGATTTCACGCTTCATTCGCTCAAGGGTCTCATCAACGCTCTCCACCTCGTGCCGCAGCGTCAGCAGCAGGTCGGCGACGCGCTGTTTTTCGATCAGCGCCGCCCGCGCCAGATCCTCTTTCTCTTTACGCAGGGCCAGCTCCGCCTTCTCCTGCCACTCGTGACACTGTAACGATGCCTGCTCGATGCGGCGCAGCAGCTGTTTCTTCTCCGCCAGTGCCCGGGCGGAGGTGGAGCGCACCTCGACCAGCGTATCCTCCATCTCCTGGATCATCAGGCGCACCAGCTTCTGCGGATCTTCGGCCTTGTCCAGCAGCGTATTGATATTGGCATTCACGATATCGGCAAAACGAGAAAAAATACCCATGATGTTATCCTCGGCTCAGTCAGTATTGCGGCCGCCTTGCTGTACCAGCGGGCGCCACGGTGTACGTTGATATATACAAGAGCCATGCCAAGTCTACGTTATGGCTAATAATCATTATAATTCAAAACGTTAATTATATTCCCGCGGGAGGATTGCAGAAACAGGAGTGATGAGTTTTACTAAAAGATAGTGAAAATAACCACATTAAGGTGAGAGATGGCCGATCGCGATACCCTGCTGGGCGAAGACAACGCGTTTCTGGAAGTGCTAGAGCAGACCTCACGCCTGGCTCAATTGAACAAGCCGCTGCTGATCCTCGGCGAACGCGGCACCGGTAAGGAGCTGATCGCCCAGCGCCTGCACTACCTTTCGCCGCGCTGGCAGGGGCCGTTTATCTCCCTTAACTGCGCCGCGCTCAGCGAGAGCCTGCTGGACTCCGAGCTGTTCGGCCATGAGGCCGGCGCCTTCACCGGCGCTCAGCGCCGTCATCTGGGGCGCTTTGAGCGCGCCGACGGCGGCACCCTGTTTCTCGACGAGCTGGCCACCGCGCCGATGCTGATCCAGGAGAAGCTGCTGCGGGTTATCGAGTATGGCCATCTGGAGCGCGTCGGCGGCAGCCAGTCGCTGCAGGTGGACGTACGTCTGGTCTGTGCGACCAACGCCGATCTGCCGGCGCTGGCCGCCGCGGGCCAGTTTCGCGCCGATCTGCTGGATCGTCTGGCGTTTGAGGTCATCGCCCTGCCGCCGCTGCGCCAGCGCCGGGCGGACATCCTGCCGCTGGCGGAGCACTTCGCTATGCAGATGTGTCGGGAGCTGGGGCGAGCGCTGTTCGGTGGCTTCAGCGCCCGCGCGCAGCGTACGCTGCTCGACTACCGCTGGCCCGGCAACATCCGCGAGCTGAAAAACGTGGTGGAGCGCTCCGTATTTCGCCACGGCGACGACGAGGGCGCGCTGGAGAACATCGTGCTTAATCCCTTCCCCATCCCCGACGCCGCCGCAAGCGAGGCGAGCCCCGTCGAGTGGCCGACGCTGCCGCTGGATCTGCGCGCCTGGCAGAGCGAGCAGGAGTGCCGCCTGCTGCGCCACGCGCTGCGGCAGGCGCACTATAACCAGCGTCGCGCCGCTGACCTGCTCGGCATTACCTACCATCAGCTGCGCGGCATTATGAAAAAGCAGGGGATCGCGGCAATATCGCCGCAGACGGTCGATGACGCCGCGCGAATGGGGCCGACGGCGGAATAAAAAAAAGCCAGCACCCGCGCTGGCATTAAAATGAAACTGTAAGCAATGTGAGCAATGTCGTGCTCCCCGCAGGCGCCTATCAGACAGACCATTGAGGTGCGATTTGAATGATAATGTTTATCAATATCGTTTGCAAAGCTTTTTTGTCTCCGCCGATAAAACCCGCGGCCAACCGACGTCGTACGGGACGAATTGTTTAATCACAGAGCAAATAAACCGCGTCGGCGGCGCCAGCGATTGGGCCGACCGGCAATGTACGTTACACTAGGCTATCGTTCAATGAACTGCCGCTGTTCCGTCGTGTCATGGATCCGACGCCGGCAGCGTGCCGGGCGGCGCTGCCGGCGTCGCTCAGCAGCACAGCCAACAACCTGTTGAAGCCTCTATGCGCGCTCTGAAAACACTGTTTATTCCGCTGCTGCTCCTGTCGGCAGCGGCCACGGCGGCCGAGAAACCGGCGCCACAGCCCGCCCCCGCTGTGCCGGATATCCGCCAGAGCGGGTTTATCTATTGCGTCAACGGGATCGTCAATACGTTCAACCCACAGATGGCCAGCAGCGGCGTGACGGTGGATACCCTGGCGGCCCAGCTCTACGACCGGCTGCTGGATGTCGACCCCTATACCTATCGGCTGATCCCCGAGCTGGCGCAAAGCTGGGAGGTGCTCGACGGCGGCGCGACCTATATTCTGCATCTGCGCCGCGATGTGCCGTTCCAGAAAACCGCCTGGTTTACCCCGACCCGCAACATGAACGCCGACGATGTGCTGTTCAGCTTCGAGCGCATGTTCGACCCCAAGCACCCCTATCACGACGTCAACGGCGGTCACTACCCCTACTTCGATAGTCTGCAGTTCAGCAATGCGGTGCAGAGCATCCGCCGGCTGGACGATTACAGCGTCGAGATCCGCTTGAAGCAGCCTGACGCCTCTTTCCTCTGGCACCTGGCGACCCACTATGCGCCGGTGCTCTCGGCCCAGTACGCCGATGCGCTGGCCAAGCGCGGCCACCAGGCGCAGATAGACCGGCTGCCGGTCGGCACCGGCCCCTTTATGCTGGATGAGTATCGCGCCGGGCAGTTTATCCGCCTGGCGCGTAACCCCCAGTACTGGAAAGGAACGCCGCGCATGGCGCAGGTGGTCATCGACCTGGGCGCCGGCGGCACCGGACGGATCTCCAAGCTGCTGACCGGCGAGTGCGATGTGCTGGCCTACCCCGCAGCCAGCCAGCTGGGCATCCTGCGCGACGATCCGCGCCTGCGCCTCACCCTGCGCCCGGGGATGAACGTCGCCTATCTGGCGTTTAACACCCGCAAGCCGCCGCTGGACAACGTCGACGTCCGCCGCGCCATCGCCTATTCGATCAATAACCAGCGTCTGATGCAGTCGATTTACTATGGCACGGCGGAGACGGCGGCCTCCCTGCTGCCGCGCGCCTCCTGGGCCTACGACAACGACGCGCGCGTTACCGACTACAACCCGGAGAAAGCGCGCGCCATGCTCAAGGCCGCCGGGATCAGCAACCTGCGCCTGCAGCTGTGGGTGCCGACCGCCTCCCAGGCCTATAACCCCAGTCCGCTGAAAACCGCCGAGCTGATCCAGGCCGATATGGCCCAGGTCGGGATCAAGGTCACCATTGTGCCGGTAGAGGGGCGCTTTCAGGAGGCCCGGCTGAACGATATGAGCCATGATATGACCCTGTCCGGCTGGGCGACCGACAGCAACGATCCGGACAGCTTCTTCCGTCCGCTGCTCAGCTGCGCCGCCATTCAGTCCCAGACCAACCTGGCCCACTGGTGCGATCCGGCGTTCGATACCCTCCTGCACCAGGCGCTGCAGTCCCAGCAGCTCTCCCAGCGGATTGACGACTATCAGGCGGCGCAAAAAATCTTGGAGCAGCAGCTGCCGATCCTGCCGCTGGCCTCCTCGCTGCGCCTGCAGGCCTATCGCCATGACATCAAAGGACTGGTGCTCAGCCCGTTCGGCAACGCCTCGTTCGCCGGGGTCTATCGCGAAATGTCGCCCCCGGCGCCCGCGCCTGCGCCGCCGGACAAGGAGAAACCATGATTATTTTTACCCTGCGGCGTCTGCTGCTGCTGCTGGTCACGCTGTTCTTCCTGACCCTCGTCAGCTTCAGCCTGCTCTACTTCACGCCCCATGCCCCGCTCTCCGGGGCGTCGCTCACCGACGCCTATCGCTTTTACCTGCACAGCCTGCTGCAGGGCGACTTCGGCGTCTCCAGCATCAACGGTCAGACCATCGTCGGACAGCTGCGTGAGGTGGTCCCCGCGACCCTGGAGCTGTGTATCCTGGGCTTTCTGCTGGCGCTGTTTTGCGGGATCCCCATGGGCATTGCCGCCGGGATGATGCGCGGGCGCTGGCCGGACGGCGCCATCAGCACCCTGGCCCTGCTCGGCTACTCCATGCCGGTATTCTGGCTGGCGCTGCTGCTGATGCTGTTTTTCGCCCTGCACCTGGGCTGGCTGCCGGTCTCCGGGCGCTATGACCTGCTCTACCCGGTGCCCAATATCAGCGGCTTTGCCCTGGTGGATGCCTGGCTCTCCGACTCCCCCTACCGCCGACAGATGCTGCTCAGCGTGCTGCGCCACCTGGTGCTGCCGGTCAGCGTGCTGGCGCTGGTGCCGATGACCGAAGTCATCCGCCTGATGCGCCTCAGCACCGACGGCGTGGTCGGCCAGAACTATATCAAGGCGGCGGCGACCCGCGGCCTGTCGCGGCTGACCATCATCCGCCGCCACGTACTGCACAACGCCCTGCCGCCGATCATTCCCCAGCTGGGCCTCCAGTTCTCCACCATGCTGACCCTGGCGATGATCACCGAGGTGGTGTTCAGCTGGCCGGGGCTGGGACGCTGGCTGATCACCGCCATCCGCCAGCAGGACTTCGCCGCCATCTCTGCCGGTGTCATGGTGGTCGGCACGCTGGTTCTGGTGGTCAACGTTCTGTGCGATATCATCGGCGCCGTCACCAGTCCGCTGAAACATAAGGAGTGGTATGCACTTCGATAACGTCTACCGCGAGAAAAAGGTCCCCAGCCCGCTGCGGCAGACCTGGTATCACTTTCACGCCGACTCGCTGGCCATGATCGGCCTGTACGGCGTCGCCGCGCTGCTGCTGCTGTGCCTGTTTGGCAGCCTGCTGGCGCCCTATGGGCTGGATCAGCAGTTTCTCGGCTACCAGCTGCTGCCCCCCTCCTGGTCGCGCTATGGCAACGTCTCCTTCTTCCTCGGCACCGACGATCTCGGGCGCGATCTGCTCAGCCGCCTGCTGTGCGGCGCGGCGCCGACCTTTGGCGCCGCGCTGACCGTCACCATCGCCGCCAGCCTGTGCGGCGTGCTGATCGGGGTGCTGGCCGGCATCACGCACGGGCTACGCTCGGCGATCCTGAACCATATTCTCGATACCCTGCTGGCGATTCCCTCGCTGCTGCTGGCGATCATCGTGGTGGCCTTTATCGGCCCGCGTCTGGAGCACGCCATGCTGGCGGTGTGGCTGGCGCTGCTGCCGCGCATCGTACGCGCGGTCTACAGCGCGGTGCATGAGGAGCTGGAGAAGGAGTACGTGGTCGCCGCGCGCCTGGACGGCGCCTCGACCTGGTTTATTCTGTGGGACGCCGTGATGCCCAATATCGCCGGAGTACTGGTGTCTGAATTCACCCGCGCACTCTCCATGGCGATCATCGATATTGCCGCGCTCGGCTTTCTCGATCTCGGCGCCCAGCTGCCGTCGCCGGAGTGGGGCGCCATGCTAGGCGACTCGCTGGAGCTGCTGTACGTGGCCCCCTGGAGCGTCATGCTGCCGGGCGGCGCCATTATGATCAGCGTGCTGTTGGTCAACCTGCTGGGCGACGGGCTGCGTCGCGCCGTCAACGCCGGGGTAAAATAATGCCGCTACTCGATATCCGCAACCTGACCATTGAGTTCATGACCCCGGAGGGCCCGGTCAAGGCCGTCGACCGCGTCAGCCTGACCCTCAGCGAAGGTGAAATCCGCGGCCTGGTCGGTGAGTCTGGCTCAGGTAAGAGCCTGATCGCCAAAGCCATCTGCGGGGTGACCAAGGACAACTGGCGGGTGACCGCCGACCGTATGCGCTTTGACGACATCGACCTGCTGCGCCTGTCGCCGCGTCAGCGACGCCGCCTGGTCGGCCATAACGTCTCGATGATCTTCCAGGAGCCGCAGTCCTGTCTCGACCCCTCCGAACGCATTGGCCGCCAGCTGACCCAGGCGATCCCCGGCTGGACCTATAAAGGCCGCTGGTGGCAGCGCTTTCGCTGGCGTCGCCGCCGCGCCATTGAGCTGCTGCACCGCGTCGGCATCAAAGATCACCGCGATGCCATGCGCAGCCTGCCCTACGAGCTGACCGAAGGCGAGTGTCAGAAGGTGATGATCGCCATCGCGCTGGCCAACCAGCCGCGTCTGCTGATCGCCGATGAGCCGACCAACGCCATGGAGCCGACCACCCAGGCGCAGATCTTCCGCCTGCTGGCGCGCATGAACCAGAACAACAACACCACCATTCTGCTGATCAGCCACGATCTGCAGATGATGAGTAAGTGGGCCGACCGCATTAACGTCATGTACTGCGGGCAGACGGTGGAGAGCGCCAGCTGTGAAGAGATCCTCAGCGCGCCGCACCATCCCTATACCCAGGCGTTGATCCGCGCGATGCCCGACTTTGGCCGGGCGCTGCCGCCCAAGAGCCGCCTGAACACCCTGCCCGGCGCCATACCGTCGCTGGAGCATCTGCCGATCGGCTGCCGCCTGGGGCCACGCTGCCCCTACGCCCAGAAAAAGTGTATTCAGACCCCTACCCTGCGCAGCGTGAAAAACCACAGTTTTGCCTGCCATTTCCCGCTGAACATGGAGGAGGCCCAGTGATGAAAACGCTGCTGGAGGTCCACGGCCTGGAAAAAACCTTTCGCTACCGCACCGGCTGGTTTCGCCGCCAGCGGGTCGATGCGGTCAAACCCCTCAGCTTTACCCTGCGAGAGGGGCAGACGCTGGCGATCATCGGTGAGAACGGCTCGGGGAAATCGACCCTGGCCAAGATGATCGCCGGCATGGTCGAACCGAGCGGCGGCGAGATCGTCATCGACGATCATCCGCTGCGCTACGGCGACTACCGCTACCGCAGTCAGTGTATCCGCATGATTTTTCAGGATCCCGCCACCTCGCTCAACCCGCGTCAGCGCATCGGCCAAATCCTGGACGTGCCGCTGCGGCTGAATACCGATCTGGACGCCCCGGCGCGCGAGGCGCGGATCAATCAGACGCTGCGTCAGGTCGGGCTGCGCAGCGATCACGCCTACTACTATCCGCATATGCTGGCCGCCGGCCAGCTGCAGCGCATCGCCCTGGCGCGCGCGCTGATCCTGCAGCCCAAGGTCATCGTCGCCGATGAGGCTCTGGCCGCTCTGGACATGTCCATGCGCTCGCAGATCATCAACCTGATGCTGGAGCTGCAGCAAACGCACGGCATCGCCTATATCTACGTCACTCAGCACCTCGGCATGATGAAGCACATCAGCGATCAGGTTCTGGTGATGCAGGCGGGCGAGGTCGTCGAGCGCGGTAGCACCGCCGAGGTGCTCGCCGCTCCGCTGCACGATCTAACCAAGCGTCTGATCACCAGCCACTTTGGTGAGGCTCTGACCGCCGACGCCTGGCGCCGCGACGGCGGCGGCTTTTAACGCGCGCCGGGCGCCGCCGCCCGGCCCCCCCTTAGCGATGGAGACGGACGCCCGCGACCCGGGGCGTTCATGAATGTGTTTGAGGTAAACTGCTGTGACGCTGATTGTCGAAAAACTGCATGCGCATCTGATACTGGCCGCCGTCCTGCTGCTGCTCAGCGCGATGGTATATGGCCTGCGCAAGTGCCGGGGAAACCGCGGCACCGCCCTGCTTCAGGTGGCGCAGACCCTGCTGTGGCTGCTGCTAGTGCTGCTGCTGTGCGAAGGGATCAAAAAATACCTGCTCATGGTCGGGCTGTGGCCGTGGATTAAATATATCTCCTTCTGCCAGACTATCCTGATCATCTTTGTCCTGTTTAAGGCCATCTCATCGGCCATCAATATCATCGCCGACCGACAGGTTAAAAACGGGATCAACCGCTCGAAGACCCTGGTGGTGATCCGCGCCATTAACATCGTCACCCTGTTCCTGCTGGCGACCCTGTTCGGCGAGCAGCTGGGGCTGAATATGTCCGGACTGCTGACCTTTGGCGGCGTCGGTGGCGTCGCTATCGGTATCGCCAGCCGCAATATCCTCGGCAACCTGCTGTCCGGCGTGATGCTTTACTTCGATCGCCCCTTCAACGTCGGTGACTGGATCCGGCTGCCGGAGAAGAATACCGAGGGCGTGGTGACCGAAATCAGCCTGCGCACCACCAAAATCGTCACCTTCGACCAGAAGCCGCTGTATATCCCCAACGCGGTCTTTTCATCGATCATGATCGAAAACCCCGGGCGCAGCGACTACCGCAAGGTCGAGCTGGCGGCGATCGTCAAAAGCTTTGATGCGCAGCAGGTCAGCGCCCTGCTGGGGCTGATCGGCGAGAAGGTGGCGCAGGACCCGCGGGTCAACGGGCAGCTGGATACCTTTATTCATATGCACAATATTACCAAGGATGGTATCCAGATCCTGATTAGCCTGTTCGCCAATACCCGCGACTACGATGTCTATCTGGCGCTGAAGCAGAGCCTGATCGTCTACACCGTCGACGCCGCCAGCGCGCAGGGGCTAGAGGTCACCTGCTGATCGACGCCGCGCGGGGCGATCAAAAAAAGGCCGCATTTGCGGCCTTTTTTAGCATGTGACGACGACGTTCGCGGTAAGTTACAGCGTAACCACGTCGAACTGCACGTCCGGATTCACATCGGCGTCATAGTCTACCCCGTCCAGACCGAAGCCGAACAGGCGCAGAAACTCCTGCTTGTAGCCGCTGTAGTCGGTCAGCTGGCTGAGGTTCTCGCTGGTGATGGACGGCCACAGATCGCGGCAGGCCTGCTGTACGTCGTCACGCAGCTCCCAGTCATCCATGCGGATGCGGGCGTGATCGTCCAGCGCCATGTCGCTACCGTACAGACGCGTGCGCATCATACGATCAACCTGCTCCATGCAGCCTTCGTGGATGCCCTTCTCCTTCATGATCTTGAAGGACATCGAGATGTACAGCGGCATCACCGGAATCGCGCTGGAGGCCTGCGTCACCACCGACTTCAGCACGGCGACGTGGGCCGTACCGCCGTTGGCGGCGAGATCGCCGCGAATGCCCGCCGCGGCGCGGTCCAGATCTTCCTTCGCGCGGCCCAGCGTACCGTGCCAGTAGATAGGCCAGGTCAGGTCGGTACCGATGTAGGAGTACGCCACGGACTTGGCGCCGTCGGCCAGGACTCCGGCGTCACGCAGCGCGGACATCCACAGCTCCCAGTCCTGCCCACCCATGACGGTGATGGTGTTCTGGATCTCCTCTTCCGTCGCCGGCTCGACGCTGGCGGAGATGATCTGATCCTTGTTGGTATCGATGGCGGTGGTGGTATACACCTCACCGATAGGCTTCAGCGCCGAGCGAACCACCTCGCCGGTATCCGGCAGCTTGCGCACCGGTGAGGCCAGCGAATAGACCACCAGATCCACCTGCCCCAGGTCCTGCTTAATCAGCTCGATCACCTTCTGGCGGCATTCGTTGGAAAACGCATCGCCGTTGACGCTCTTAGCGTAGAGGCCCGACGCTTTAGCCGCCTTGTCGAACGCGGCGGCGTTATACCAGCCGGCGCTCCCGGTCTTGGTTTCCGTACCCGGCTTCTCAAAGAACACGCCGATCGTGGCGGCGCCGGCGCCAAAGGCTGCGGCGATCCGCGACGCCAGGCCATAGCCGGTCGACGCACCGATCACCAGCACCTTTTTAGGGCCGTTCTCAATCGGTCCTTTAGCCTGGGTGTAGGCGATCTGACGACGGACGTTGGCTTCACAGCCAACCGGATGGGTAGTGGTGCAGATAAAACCGCGAACCTTGGGTTTGATAATCATAGTGTCTCTTATCCGTTTTATGGATGAAATCAGGGCATAAGATAGCGCATTGTACCCCAATTGGGTGCTCTGATGTGTTGTCCGCGGCGAAAAAGTCCCGCGCGGCCCCCTTTTCCCCGGCGCCGCTCTCGACTAGGCTTGCAGTACCGATCGCTGTGCGCGTCAGCAGCGTCACTTTTATCCATAAGGGAGAAGCCATGAGTCCAGCCAACAGTGCGACCCCTCTCACGCCGGAGCAGGCGATCAACCGCCTGAGCGCTTACTATGACGGCGCCGTGCGCGCCCTGCGTGACGCCATCGGCGCCTTTGTCGAGCGCGGCGAGGTGCCCGACCCCGCGTCGCGCGCCGCCGGGAGCTTTGTCTATCCGGCGCTGCACGTCGCCTGGGATGGCGAAGGTAAACCCGGCGAGCGCACCCGCGCCTACGGCCGCTTCAACCATCCCGGCCACTATGTCACCACCGTCACCCGGCCAGAGCTGTTCCGCGGCTATCTGCTGGAGCAGTTGACCCTGCTGGTGCGCGAATATGGCGCCCGCATCGAGGTTCGCCCCTCGGCTCAGGAGATCCCCTATCCCTATGTTATCGACGGCGCCGAGCTAGGGCTTGACCGTATGCTGAGCGCCGCGCTGGCCCGCCACTTTCCGACGCCGGATCTCGCCAGCATCGGCGATGAAACCGCCGACGGCGCGCTGCTGGGACGGCAGGATGCCCCGCTCTCCCACTTTGACGCCCTGCGCACCGACTTCTCTCTGGCCCGCCTGCGCCACTATACCGGCACCCCACCCGAACACGTGCAGCCCTATATTCTGTTCACCAACTACACCCGCTACGTCGACGAATTCGTGCGCTGGGCCCGCCGCCAGATAGGCAACCCCAACAGCGGCTATCGGGCGCTCTCCGGCGCCGGCGGCATTTACATCGATGCCGCCAACGCGGACGACGATCAGTTGGTCAGCGATCTGGCGTGGAAAAACCACCAGATGCCCGCCTACCACCTGATCGGCGACGATGGCACCGGCATCACCCTGGTCAATATCGGCGTCGGACCGTCCAACGCCAAAACCATCTGCGACCATCTGGCGGTGCTGCGCCCCCACGCCTGGCTGATGATCGGCCACTGCGGCGGCCTGCGCCAAAGCCAGACCATCGGCGACTATGTACTGGCCCACGCCTACCTGCGCGACGACCATGTGCTGGACGCCGTGCTGCCGCCGGACATCCCGATCCCCAGCATCGCCGAGGTGCAGCGGGCGCTGTACGACGCCACCAAGCAGATCAGCGGCATGCCCGGCGAGCAGGTCAAGCAGCGGCTGCGCACCGGCACGGTGGTGACCACCGACGACCGCAACTGGGAGCTGCGCTACAGCGCCTCAGCCCGCCGCTTTAACCTCAGCCGGGCGGTGGCGGTCGACATGGAGAGCGCCACTATCGCCGCCCAGGGCTACCGCTTTCGCGTGCCCTATGGCACCCTGCTGTGCGTCTCGGACAAACCGCTACACGGGGAGATCAAGCTGCCCGCCCAGGCCAACCGCTTCTATCAGGGCGCCATCTCCGAGCACCTGCAAATCGGCATCTATGCGCTGGATCTGCTGCGCGCCGAGGGCGACCGCATGCACTCCCGCAAGCTGCGCACCTTCAATGAGCCGCCGTTCCGCTAGCGTGGGCGTCCACGCAGCTGAATTCGTCTCTCTGGCCTGCCGCGCTTGCCCCGGCGGGCCACTTTGCGTAACAATGGCAGCCACTTTTTTTGGTCATCACGATCGCTCACCAGCCGGAATCACTATTTCACACTATGTTTCAGGACAACCCGCTGCTTGCCCAGCTAAAACAGCAACTTCACTCGCAGACTCCCCGCGTGGAAGGCGTGGTCAAGGGAACCGACAAAGGCTTTGGCTTTTTAGAGGTCGACGCGCAGAAGAGCTATTTCATTCCGCCGCCGCAGATGAAGAAAGTGATGCACGGCGACCGCGTCCGTGCCGCCGTTCAGGTTGATAAAGAGCGCGAAATCGCCGAGCCGGAAGAGCTGCTGGAGCCTTTCCTGACCCGTTTTGTCGGGCGTATCCAGAAAAAAGAGAACGACGAACGTCTGTCCATCATCCCGGATCACTCGCTGTTGAAAGACGCCATCGGCTGTCGTCCGGCGCGCGGGCTGGATCGCGCCTTCCGGCAGGGAGACTGGGTGCTGGCCGAAATGCGCCGCCATCCGCTGAAGGGCGACCGCAGCTTCTTTGCCGAGATCACCGCCTTCATTACCGACGGCAGCGACCACTTTGCCCCCTGGTGGGTCACCCTGACCCGCCACGATCTGGCGCGCAGCGCGCCGCAGTGGCAGGCGGGAACCCTGCTGGAAGAGGGGCTGGCGCGTGAAGATCTGTGCGCGCTGCCGTTTGTCACCATCGACAGCGCCAGCACCGAAGATATGGATGATGCGCTGCACGTGCGCGAGAACGCCGACGGCAGCCTGTGCCTGACCATCGCTATCGCCGATCCGACGGCCTACGTCAGCGCCGACAGTCCGCTGGACGCCGAGGCGCGCCATCGCGCCTTCACCACCTATCTCCCGGGCTTTAACATCCCGATGCTGCCGCGCGATCTCTCTGACGACCTGTGCTCGCTGCGCGAAGGGCAGCGCCGTCCGGTGCTGGCCTGCGAGGTCACCCTCGACGCCGACGGCAGCCTGCGCGACGACATCCGCTTCTTCAGCGGCTGGATCGAGTCCAAGGCAAAGCTGGTCTACGATCGGGTCTCCGACTGGCTGGAGGGCCGCGGCGACTGGCAGCCGCCGAGCGACGATATCGCCGCCCAGATCCGACTGCTGCACCGCGTGGCCAACGCCCGCACCCAGTGGCGTCAACAGCATGCCCTGGTGTTCCGCGATCGCCCGGACTACCGCTTTGTTCTCGACGATCACGGCGACGTTACCGATATCGTCGCGGAGCCGCGCCGGGTGGCCAACCGCATCGTAGAAGAGTGCATGATCACCGCCAACGTCTGCGCGGCGCTGGTGCTGCGCGAACGCCTCGGGTTTGGGATCTACAACGTCCATACCGGCTTTGATCCGGCGCTGGTGGAGCAGGCCGTCTCACTACTGAACGCCAACGACGTCGCCGCCAACGCCGAGGCGCTGCTGACGCTGGACGGCTTCTGCACCCTGCGCCGCCATCTCGACTCGCTGCCGAGCACCTTCTTAGATAGCCGTATCCGCCGCTTCCAGACCTTTGCCGAAATCAGCACCGAGCCGGGGCCGCACTTTGGCCTGGGGCTGGAGGCCTACGCCACCTGGACCTCACCGATCCGTAAGTATGGCGATATGGTCAACCACCGTCTGCTGAAGGCGCTGATCGCCGGAGCACCAGCGACGCGGCCGGACCCGGCGATGACGCTGCAGCTGGCCGAGCGCCGCCGTCAGAACCGGATGGCGGAGCGCGACGTCGGCGACTGGCTGTACGCCCGCTTCCTGAAGGACAAGGTCAACGCCCCGACCCCGTTCAACGCCGAGATCATCGATATCTCGCGCGGCGGCATGCGCGTCCGCCTGCTGGAGAACGGCGCGGTGGCCTTTATTCCGGCCTCCTTCATCCATGCCGTGCGCGACGAGATGGTATGCAGCCAGGAGAACGGCACCCTTCAGGTGAAAGGCAGCGTCGTCTACCGCCAGGGCGATACCGTTCCGGTGACCCTGAGCGAGGTGCGCCTCGATACCCGCAGCCTGATCGCTCGCCCCTTCAGCGCCTGACGCCGAATGCTCTGGCCCGCCCCGTGCGGGCCATTTTTTTACCCGATCCCCTGACGCCCAACGGCCCTTTTTGTGCCCTCTCCCGCCGCGACGCGTTCCAATATAGTAATCACAGTGATAGTTTTATACGCATTGATTTACGAATCCCTAACGTCGCCCATCGGGCGCACTGGAGCCAGTCATGAGTCATATTCTGTTGCTTAACGGCATGAAACCCTTCGGCCACTCTAACGGCCAGCTGAACACCACGCTGCACGATACCGCCCGGGAGCGCTTAGGCGAGCTGGGGCACCAGCTGCGCACGACGACGATCGACCAGGGATACCAGGTAGCGCAGGAGGTGGAGAATATCCTGTGGGCGGACTGCATCATCTATCAGATGCCGGGATGGTGGATGGGGGAGCCCTGGATCGTCAAAAAATACCTTGATGAGGTCTTTACCGCCGGCCATGGCCGTCTGTACACCAACGATGGGCGTACCCGCGCCGACGCCAGCAAAAAATATGGCTCCGGCGGACTGCTGCAGGGCAAAAAGTATATGCTCTCCCTGACCTGGAACGCGCCGCAGGAGGCCTTTGACGATCCGGCCCAGTTCTTCCACGGCCAGGGGATCGACGGCGTCTACCTGCACTTTCACAAGGCTAACCAGTTCCTCGGTATGGCGCCCCTGCCGACCTTCCTGTGCACCGACGTCATCAAGCGTCCAGACGTCGAGCACAACGTGGCGCGCTATCGTGAGCACCTGACGCGCCTGTTCGCCGACGGCGTCCGCTGAGGTCGACGCAAAAAAACGGGGTGCCCCGCCCGTCGCGTGACACCCCAGAGACGGCGACCGGCCCCGGCCGCCGTACGCCGCTCTAGATTATTCGGCGACGCGCGCGCGCTCGGCGGTCAGCTCGGCGATACGCATGATCACCGATACCGCCTTCTCCATCCCTTCCAGCGTAATAAACTCATGTTTGCCGTGGAAGTTATAGCCGCCGGTGAACAGGTTCGGACACGGCAGGCCGCGGAATGACAGCTGCGCCCCGTCGGTGCCGCCGCGGATCGGCCGCTCGATGGGCTCAATCGCCAGATCGCGCATCGCCTGACGCGCCAGGGCAACGATATGCGGGTGCTTCGCCACCTCGTCGCGCATATTGTAGTAGCTGTCGTCCAGCGTCACCTCAATGTAGCACTCCGGGTGCAGCCCCTGGCCCACCTGCTTGGCGATCTCCATCATGTGCTTCTTGCGCGCCTCAAACCCCTCGCGGCTAAAGTCGCGCACGATGTAGTGCATCTCGGCCTTCTCCACGCTGCCCTTCATCGACACCAGGTGGTAGAACCCCTCATAGCCGTCGGTCTGCTCCGGGACCTCCGCCGCCGGCAGCAGCGCGTGAATGCGGTTGGCCAGCCCCAGGGCGTTCACCATCACCCCCTTGGCGCTGCCCGGGTGTACGTTATTGCCGATGATCTTGATGTTGACGGAGGCCGCGTTAAAGTTTTCACACTCCAGCTCGCCCACGCCGCCGCCGTCCACGGTATAGGCCCACTCCGCGCCAAAGGCCGCGACGTCGAAATGCTGGGCGCCCTTGCCCACCTCTTCATCCGGGGTGAAGGCCACCCGGATCTCGCCGTGGGGGGTGTTCCCCTGCTTGAGACGCACCATCGCCGTCATGATTTCGGCGATCCCCGACTTATCGTCGGCCCCCAGCAGGGTTTTCCCGTCGGTGGTGATCAGGGTCTGCCCCAGCAGCTGGTGCAGCACCGGAAACATCACCGGGGAGAGAATTTCATCGCCGATCCCCAGGGCGATATCGCCGCCGCGGTAGTTTTCGACGATCTGCGGATTCACGTTTTTACCGCTGGCGTCCGGCGCCGTATCCATGTGGGCGATAAAACCGATGGTCGGTACCGACCAGGCCACGTTGGCCGGCAGCGTCGCCATCACGCAGCCGTGTTCGCTGAGCGTGACCTGCTCCAGCCCCAGCGCCAGCAGCTCACTCTGCAGCGCACGGGCCAGCTTGAACTGTCCCTCGGTACTCGGGACCTGACGTACCCCTGGCTTGGACTGTGTGTCAAAAGAAACATAGTTAAGAAAACGATCAAGTAAGTTATTCATTTGGTATTTTCTCCCTTCTTGTTGCCCCATTATGCGGAGCCACCTCCGGCGAAATATTGCGTCAGGTCATTTTTACCGGGGTTTGCCTTTTCTCCTGGCAGAAAAAATCTGACCGCCAACCCGATTCAGCGCAGGCGGTGGATGATTTGTAAACGAATCGGAGCAAATGCCGGGATTTACGCAGGAAATCCGTGAATTCTGCGCGCCTCAGCTTTCAATTATTGTCCGCAGGGTCTATCATGCGCGCTCTAAAAATTTGATCGACGTCGCTGGTTTCGAGCGCCGGAAATCCCGGTGTGCTCACGCAGTCTTTTTCAGCGGCGGTTCTATCTGCAACATCTCTCGGGATAGAGTAACCACTAAATGACTGAGACTTCCTCTGTAGACGCCCAGGCGCTGCCGGTCGTATGCCTGACCCACATCCGCAAATCCTTTGACGGCAAAGCGATCATTCCCGATCTCGACCTGAGCATTAATCACGGTGAATTTGTCACCATTCTTGGCCCCTCCGGCTGCGGTAAAACCACGGTGCTGCGTCTGATCGCCGGGCTGGAAGAGGTCGACAGCGGCCAGGTCGCGCTGGACGGAGAGGAGATAACCCACCAGCCCGCCGAACAGCGCCACGTCAACACCGTCTTCCAGAGCTACGCCCTGTTTCCGCACATGAGCGTCTTTGAAAACGTGGCCTTTGGCCTGCGCATGCAGAAAACCCCGCACCATGACATCGCGCCGCGCGTCATGGATGCCCTGCGCATGGTACAGCTGGACGAGCTGGCCCAGCGCCGCCCGCATCAGCTCTCCGGCGGCCAGCAGCAGCGGGTGGCCATCGCCCGCGCGGTGGTCAATAAGCCGCGGGTACTGCTGCTGGACGAGTCGCTGTCGGCGCTGGACTACAAGCTGCGCAAGCAGATGCAGAACGAGCTGAAGGCGCTGCAGCGCAAGCTGGGCATCACCTTTATCTTCGTCACCCACGATCAGGAAGAGGCGCTGACCATGTCCGACCGCATCATCGTGATGCGCGATGGACGTATCGAACAGGATGGCTCGCCGCGCGAGATCTACGAAGAACCGAAGAACCTGTTTGTGGCCAGCTTTATCGGCGAGATCAACATATTCGATGCCGAGGTGATGCAGCGTATCGATGAGCAGCGGGTACGCGCCAACGTCGAGGGGCGCGAGTGCGATATCTACGTCAACCCAGCGCTGCCGGTCAGCCAGGGCGACCGCCTCAAGGTGCTGCTGCGGCCGGAAGATCTGCGCGTGGAGGAGATCAGCGACAGCGAGCAGGTCGACGGCATCATCGGCTATGTGCGCGAGCGCAACTACAAAGGGATGACCCTGGAGTCCAGCGTAGAGCTGGAAAACGGCAAGATGGTGATGGTCAGCGAGTTTTTTAACGAGGACGATCCCGACGTAGACCATTCGCTCGATCAGAAGGTAGCGGTAACCTGGGTCGAAAGCTGGGAGGTGGTGCTGCCTGATGAAGAAATCGCGTAAACTGTTTCAAAATGTCGTGATCGCGCTGGTGGTGGGCTGGCTGTCGCTGTTCGTCTTCCTGCCGAACCTGATGATCATCGGCACCAGCTTTCTGACCCGCGATGACGCCAACCTGGTACAGATGGTGTTCACCGGGAGCAACTACGCCCGGCTGTTCGACCCGCTGTACGCCGAGGTGCTGCTGCACTCGCTCAACATGGCGCTGATCGCCACCCTGTGCTGCCTGGTCATCGGCTATCCCTTTGCCTTTATTCTGGCGCGCCTGCCCCACCGGGTGCGCCCGCTGCTGCTGTTTTTGCTGATCGTCCCGTTCTGGACCAACTCGCTGATCCGGATCTACGGGCTGAAGCTGTTCCTCAGCACCCGCGGCTACCTCAACGAATTCCTGCTCTGGATCGGCATCATCGATCAGCCGCTGCGGCTGATGTACACCTCCACGGCGGTGGTGCTGGGGCTGATTTACATTCTGCTGCCCTTTATGGTGATGCCGCTCTACTCCAGCATTGAAAAGCTGGATCGCTCGGTGCTGGAGGCAGCGCGCGACCTAGGCGCCAATCGGCTACAGACCTTCATGCGCATCATCGTACCGCTGACCATGCCGGGGATCGTCGCCGGCTGCCTGCTGGTGCTGCTGCCGTCGCTGGGCATGTTCTACATCGCCGACCTGCTGGGCGGCGCCAAAAACCTGCTGATCGGCAACGTCATCAAGAGCCAGTTCCTCAATATTCGCGACTGGCCGTTTGGCGCCGCCACCAGCATCTGCCTGACGCTGGTGATGGGGGTCATGCTGCTGATCTACTACCGGGTCGGTAAGCTACTCAACCGTAAGGCCAGCGACTTGGCAGACTGACGGACCGCCGCGGCGCCCGCGCCGTGCCGAGGCGTCAATATTTAATATCCATTTGTTTTGTTTGGCAAAATTTTGTCGAATGGTTTGGAGAAGATAACAAAATTGTCTAATCTGCATAAGTATAACGCGTGCGTATGCCGCGCCGCCCGGGAGGATCTGCCATGCTCGGACGCCTGATGCGCGGGGGCTTCATGTCCCTCATCTACGCTTACTTATATATCCCTATCATTATTTTGATCGCGAACTCGTTTAACAGCTCGCGCTTCGGCATCAACTGGAAAAGCTTTACCCTGAGCTGGTACAGCACGCTGATGAACAACGATAGCCTGCTGCAGGCGGCGGGCCACTCGATCACCATGGCCGTGCTCTCCGCCACCTTTGCCACCCTGATAGGCTCCTTGACCGCCGTGGCGCTGTTCCGCTACCACTTCCGCGGCAAACCCTTCGTCAGCGGCATGCTGTTTGTGGTCATGATGTCCCCGGATATCGTCATGGCCATCTCCCTGCTGGTGCTGTTTATGCTGTTGGGGGTCTCCCTGGGCTTCTGGTCCCTGCTGTTTTCGCACATTACCTTCTGCCTGCCCTTCGTGGTGGTCACCGTCTACTCCCGTCTACGGGGCTTTGACGTCCGCATGCTGGAGGCCGCCCGCGATCTCGGCGCCAGCGAGCTGGTTATCCTGCGCAAAATCCTGCTGCCGCTGGCCATGCCGGCTGTGGCCGCGGGCTGGCTGCTGAGCTTCACGCTGTCGATGGACGATGTCGTGGTCTCCTCCTTTGTCACCGGGCCGGGCTATGAGATCCTGCCGCTGAAAATCTACTCGATGGTCAAGGTGGGGGTCTCTCCGGAGGTCAACGCCCTGGCCACCATCCTGCTGGCGCTGTCGCTGCTGCTGGTGCTCGCCAGCCAGCTGATCCTGCGCGACCGCACCCGCAGCTAATCCCGCGACGGGCGGCTACTGCGCCGCCTGTCGCGCCGCGGACGCTCTCCCGACGTCGCCGATTATCTTTTTTTGCTACTGCATTAAAATATTCAGATACCCGCGCCTCAGATCGGACGATCTTCCCCCTGCTATGCGTACTGTGCCGCATTTTGGCGTGAAAATTTCCCCCCGCCCCCCCGCCGGGTACCCCCGATCTGCCGCCCCGCTCAAAATGACGCAGCGCTGCGGGAAATTACCGGACCAACTTTTCAGATTGAAATGCAAGAGGCCATTGGTCATACCTTGTACTGTGATCTGATTCGCAAATAGTCATATAATTACGACCAGGACTTGATTAATTAAGCGGCGCGCACCGTGAGGGAGTACGGTCACCACGTCTGACATAAGACAAAACGGGGCTAAAATGGCGTCTTCTACAAAAAAAATCGGGCTTTTTGCCTGCACGGGAATCGTTGCCGGCAATATGATGGGCAGCGGTATCGCCCTGCTGCCGGCAAACCTCGCCAAAATTGGTTCCATCTCTATTTTTGGTTGGTTAATTGCCTTGGTCGGTGCAATGTCGCTGGCCTTTGTCTTCGCTCGTTTGACTACACGCGATCCACAGGTAGGCGGCCCTATCGCCTACGCAGGCCGTCTGGGCCCAGCCTTTGGCTTCCAGACCGCCGTGCTCTACTATCATGCGAACTGGATCGGTAACCTGGCCGACTGCCTGGCCGGGGTCGCCTATCTGTCGGTCTTCTTCCCGATGCTCAACGACCCGATACCCGCGGGCATTGCCAGTATCGTCATCATCTGGATCATGGCCTTCATTAATATGATGGGCGGAACCTGGGTGAGCCGCCTGACGACCCTGGGGCTGATCCTGGTGCTGATCCCGGTGGTCGGTACCGCCATCGCCGGCTGGCACTGGTTTGATCCGGCGCTGTACCACGCCAACTGGAACACCACCCAGAGCAGCAGCGGCAGCGCCGTACTGCACAGCATTCTGATCTGCCTGTGGGCCTTTGTCGGCGTAGAGAGCGCCGCGGTCAGCTCCGGGCTGGTGAAGAACGCCAAGCGCACAGTGCCGCTGGCCACCATGCTGGGAACCGCACTGGCTGGCCTGATCTACATTCTGGCGACCCAGGTGATGAGCGGGATGTTCCCAGCGCAGACCATGGCCAACACCGGCGCCCCCTTCGCCGCCAGCGCCTCGATGATCCTCGGCCCCTGGGCCGCACCGGTGGTCTCGGCCTTCACCGCCTTCGCCTGTCTGGCCGCCCTGGGATCGTGGATGATGCTGGTGGGCCAGGCCGGGGTACGCGCCGCCCGCGACGGTAACTTCCCGCGGATCTACGGCGAGGTTGACGCCCACGGCGTGCCGCGTAAAGGGATCGTGCTGTCGGCGCTGAAGATGACCGCCCTGATGGCGCTGATGACCTTCTTGGCCGCCAGCGGCGCCAAAACCTCCGACATCTTCGGCGATTTGATCGGTATCGCGGTGCTGTTAACCATGCTGCCCTACTTCTACTCCTGCATTGCGCTGATCCGCCTGGAGGGCCCCTCCCTGCACCACGTGCTGAGCCTGACGGCCGCCACCCTGGGCTGCCTGTTCTGCTTTATCGCGTTAAGCGGCGCGGAGTCGGTCAAGCTGGCGCTGACCTTTATCATCAGCCTGAGCATCCTGATGTTCTACGCCCGCCGCCAGGGCTTTCATGAGAAGGCCTACGCCCGCCTCAACCGGCAGGCGCCGCGCTAAGCGCGCTCACGCTGCCGTCCGCGCCCCTTGCCGGACGGCACGCTAGCCCGTCGGCGTCCGGCGGCGGCCAAGGCTTTACCCCCGCCGCCGCCGCTCCTATAATAGCCCGCCTGTTTGTTGTGGTGCGCCAAGGCGTTACGGCGGCGGACAGTTCCATCTTCTGTTTCGACCTTCACTATAGGGATACGCTGAATGAAAAAGTGGTCACCTCTGGTAGCCGCAGGTTTGCTGGCAATGGGAGCTCATGCCGCACATGCTGCCGATGCGCCGAAAACCGACAATAATACGGTCTACTTCTACAACTGGACCGAATATGTCCCGCCGGGGCTGCTGGAGCAGTTCACTAAGGAAACCGGAATCAAAGTCATCTATTCGACTTATGAATCCAATGAAACCATGTACGCCAAGCTGAAGACGTACCGGGAAGGCGCCTACGACCTGGTGGTACCCTCCACCTACTACGTCGCCAAAATGCGTAACGAAGGGATGCTGCAAAAGATCGATCACGACAAGCTGAGCAACTTCCACAACCTGGATCCCAATCTGCTGCACAAGTCGTTTGACCCGAAGAATGACTATTCCATCCCCTACATCTGGGGCGCGACGGCGATCGGGGTCAACAGCGATGCCATCGATCCGGCCAGCGTGACCAGCTGGGCCGACCTGTGGAAACCGGAGTATAAGGGCAGCCTACTGCTGACGGACGACGCGCGCGAAGTGTTCCAGGTCGCCCTGCGCAAGCTGGGTTACTCGGGCAATACCACCGATCCCAAGCAGATCCAGGCAGCCTATCAGGCGCTGGTGAAGCTGATGCCCAACGTGCTGGCCTTCAACTCCGATAACCCGGCCAACCCGTTTATGGAGGGTGAAGTCAATCTGGGCATGATCTGGAACGGCTCCGCCTATGTGGCGCGCCAGGCCGGCACGCCGGTGCAGATCGTCTGGCCGAAAGAGGGCGCCATTTTCTGGATGGACAGCCTGTCCATTCCGACCAATGCCAAAAATCCCGAAGGCGCGATGAAGCTGATTAACTTCCTGCTGCGTCCGGACGTCGCCGCGCAGGTCGCGGAAACTATCGGCTACCCGACCCCGAACCTGGCGGCCCAAAAGCTGCTGCCGAAAGAGGTGGTCAGCGACAAGTCGCTCTACCCGGATGCGGAAACCATCGCCAAGGGCGAGTGGCAGAATGACGTCGGCAGCTCCAGCGAAATCTACGAAACCGATTTCCAGAAGCTGAAGGCCGGACGCTAACCGCCCTCAGCGCAGGGGGAGCCTCTCCCCCTGCCTCGCCCCTCAGGCCACGCTCTTGAACGCGCGAATCCGCTGCAGATGCGGCGACAGGCTGGGGAACTTGTGTCCCTGCCGCTCATCCCACACCACATCATAGTACGGCGCCAGCAGCCCGGCGCTGCGCTGGCTATCCAGCACCTCATCGTGACGCGACAGCAGCACCAGACTGCGGCCGCGGTTACGGCTGCGGAAATTATCCACGCACTTGGTGGCGATATCCGCATACTCTTCCGGCCGATCGATGAGCCCCGGCATCGTCTCCTGCGGGAACAGGTTCGGGTTCACCATCACCTGGCGGATACCGCAGAGAAAACCGATGCGCTCGGCCCAGTACCCCCCGAGCCCGACGCCGCAAATCAGCGCGCCCGGATCGTCGCCCTGGCGGACGACCCGGCTCACCTCGTTGAGCAGATACTGCATGTCGTGCCGCGGGTGACGCGTGCTGTAGCTGATCAGCCGCACGTCCGTATCGATAAACTGCAGCTGCAGTACCTTTTCATGATTGCCCGGACTGGTGGAGTCGAAGCCATGCAGATAAATAATCATACGTCTCCCTAAGCGGTCTCCCGCACGTGTCATCCACGCCGCAGGTCACCTTGACACGCGGCGGCCCTGCGCCTAAAAGGTTGTCCGGCGCCGGTTCTCAGGCCTGTTTGGCCTCCTCCCAGCGCTGGTGTAAGCGTTGCAAATCCTGATGCGCCTGCTTCCAGCGCGCGCTGCCCATCAGCCCCTCGCGATCGACCTGACCACGGTGACGCAGACGCTCGATGCGCGGCGACCCCGCGGCGGACAGGTGGTCCAGCACGCTGATCGCGCCCTGGCGGTTATTGCAGACCAGCACCATATCGCAGCCGGCGTCCAGAGACGCCTGCGCCCGCTGCGCGTAGCTGCCCATCACCGCCGCCCCGTTCATCGACAGGTCATCCGAGAAGATCACCCCATCGAAGCCCAGCGCCTGACGCAGCACCTGCTGCAGCCAGTAGGGTGAGCCGCTGGCCGGACGGGAGTCCGCCTGTGAGTAGATCACGTGGGCCGGCATGACCGCATCCAGCCTGGCGCGCGCATTCAGCGTCTTGAAAATAACCATATCATGCTCAACGATTTGCGCCAGCGGGCGCTCGTCGATCGGCGTCTCCTTATGGGAGTCCGCGCTCACCTTGCCGTGCCCCGGAAAATGCTTGCCGGTCGCCTTCATTCCCGCCTGGTGCATCCCGTCGATAAACGCCTGCGCCAGCGGAATGGCGCTCTCCGCCTCCCGATGGAACGCCCGCTCGCCGATGGCGGCGCTGCCGTGCCCCAAATCCAGCACCGGCGCAAAGCTCAGATCGATATCCATCGCGATCATCTCGCAGGCCATCAGCCAGCCGCCCTCCAGCGCCAGGCGCTGCGCCTCCTGCGGCGCATTGAGCGCGGCATAGGACTGCGCTGCCGGCAGGCGGGTAAACCCCTGATGGAAGCGCTGCACCCGTCCCCCCTCCTGATCGACGGTCACCAGTAAAGGGTGGCGCGCCGCCTGGCGAATTTGGCGCACCAGCTCGCGCAGCTGGCCCGGATCGTCAAAATTACGGCTAAACAGGATCACGCCACCGACCAACGGATGGTCCAGGATCTCTCGCTCCTCGGCATCCAGCGCATAGCCGGCGACATCCAGCATTACAGGGCCCACACGACGTCTCCTCTCTCGCGGCGCCGCGCGCCGCATGGATTATTGAGTTAAATTGCGCAGCAGGACATCGGCCTGCCGCCGGTAAATAGGTTGCTGCGTCTGCTGCCAGCGCAGTTCAAACCACAGCCAGGCCATATAGTCCACCCAGCCCAGCCAGCGATTCAGCTGCTGCAGCAGACGCGCGGCGTCACGGTAGCCCCCCTGACGACAGTAGGCCGCGACCAGCTCGGCCCGCCCGGCGCCGTCCAGGGCATAGTTTCGGCTCAGCGCCGCTAAATCCAGCGCGATATCGCCGCTGGCGGCGTACTCCCAGTCGATCAGCCCCACGGCGCCGTCCGCGCCGATCAGATTGCCATCGTGAATATCCATATGCAGCAGCGCCAGCTTAAGCGGACGCGGCTCACGGCGGCGCTGCCAGCGCTGGTGCACGCGCTGCGCCAGAAAGCCACGCCGCTCGGGCGCCAGCTGCGCCCAGTAGGCGGCGCAGTAGCGTCGCAGCGAGCGCGACGTCAGACGCGGCGGCAGGCGGTGCAGACGCACGACGAGCGCCGCCAGCTGCGCCATCGACAGCGCACCCGGCGCCAGGGTCTCGCCGGGCAGCCAGCCGGCCAGCAGCCAGCCATCAACGGTGCCATAGCAGGTTGGCCCCAGCCCCGCCGCCGCCCCCATCCGCAGCGCCCGCCCCTCGCGGCGCCGATCGATCCCCAGATGGCGCCGCGGCGGTGTGATCGGTCGCAGCAGAATGGTGACACTGTCACCATTCTGCGCGCGCCAGTTATCGCCGCTCAGCCCCTGCGTCAGGCTAAACTGCCAATCGGCGCCCGGCAGCGAGGGAAAGCGGCGACGCAGCACCGCCCGCATGGCCTGCGGATCAGAGCGCAACCGGGCCTTTACCCGACCAGATGATCTCCCCGCTCTGCACCAGCATCAGCTGCATCGCCAGACGCGGCGCCTGCACATTGCCGCTGACGGTGGTATACAGCACATACTGGGCGCTCACCTGCCGCGCCAAGCCGATCGCCTTGCTGCGCGATCCGAGGCTGTCATTGGCCGCCAGCCCCAGGCTCTGCTTCGCCTGCGCCAGCTGCGCCGTCGACACCATCTGGAACCGGGGGTTACCGGCCAGCGCGCTGCGCAGCACCTCGCTGGCGTTGGCCATACTCAGCTGGCCGTTGGTTTTATTTTGCACCCCGTCCACCAGCAGAATCGAGCCGGCCTCGACCCCCGGCGCGCTCAGCAGCTGATCGATCAGCGGCGCAAAGCTGCCCTGCCAGTCCACGCTGGTCATCTTGGGCGGCTGGGGGACCGGGGTGACGACCGGCGGCGTCGGCGTCGGCACCACGCTGGGCTTCGCCGGCGTCGTTGGCGCCGGCGGCTGAGAGGGCGTCTCACCGCGCGGCAGCAGTCCCTGACAGCCGCTCAGCAGCAGCGCGGCCAGCGCGATCCCCGACATTCTCTTTATCATTATGCTCAATCCTAGTTACCCATCAGTAATAAAGGTATAGCCGCACCTGGCGCGCCTGCGGATCCCGGCTGAACGACGTCAGCCTGACCCGCTCCCCGCTCTGCAGCGTTAGACGGGCGGGCGCCGGCGCCGGCGCGATCTCCAGTCCCCGGGCGTCATACCAATAGAAGCGGTAGTGCAGCGGCAGCGTCGCGCCGCCCTCGCCGTCACCGTAGCTGACCTGTGCCTGCGCGGTGCGTCCGCTCCCCTGCGCCGTTATCTGCGGCGCGGTGGCCGTGACGCCCGCCGCCAGCAGCCCCGGCTCCATCACCAGACGCTGCTCCGCGTTGATCGGGATCCGCGACGGCGCCGCGCATCCGACCAGCCACAGCGGCGTCAACAGCGCCAGCATAGCCCAACTGCGATTCCCTGCCATACCCCCTCCTTACCCGGCGTCGGGCCGCGGTTAGCGCGCGAGCAGCGGCCCCAGCGGACGCCCGCCGAGCAGATGCATATGGATATGGAACACCTCTTGCCCCGCGTCGCGGTTGCAGTTGATCACCAGGCGATAGCCGTTCTCATCAATCCCCTCCTGGCGCGCGATCTTTGCCGCCGCGCTGATCATCCGCCCCAGCGCCGCCTCATCCTGCGGCTGCACATCGTTCACCGTTGGGATCAGCCTATTCGGCACGATAAGCACATGGCTCGGCGCCTGCGGCGAAATATCGCGAAACGCCGTGACCAGTTCGTCCTGGTACACCACATCGGCGGGAATTTCACCGCGGATAATTTTGCTAAAAATGGTCTCTTCAGCCATGACAGATATCCTTAAACAGAGAGAGGGAGAATGATGATAAGGGCCGGCTCCGGCGCCCGGAACACGCTTTACGCGCCACCGCGCTCAGCGTCTTTAGCCATCGCACTGGCGAAGCGAGGCCCAACCCCGCGTCGAGTCCCTTAATTCCCCCCTCGGCCGCAGGCGACGGAGAATTGACGGAGAATTAAGGAACCCAGTCAGCAGTATGAGTAGAGCGCGTCCGGCTTTCAAGCCTTAGACGAGCGGAACGGCGTAACTGGCGCCTTTTCCGCCGCCGCCGCGGGCCGGGCGTGTCAGCGGTGGCGATCCCCGCCATCGCATATCCGCCGCAGGCTGAATCGCCCAAGCGCTCACCCGGCACCGGGCGGGTTTTACGGGAGAAGAGATACCGGTGCGCCGCCGATACCAGACAGACTCCGCGCGGCAAGCAGCCTAGCCCAGTGGGCGCGCAGCGGCAAAAGGCGGCATCTGGTTTTTTTAAACCGGAGCGGAGGAAAAGCCACGCCGCCGCGAAAAGGGGGTCATCGCGAGTCTCCATCGATGATTCAGGGCATTGGGTGTGCTCACGGGATCAGAGGTTAAATGACAAGGTCGAGGGGCGTTTACCTGCTGACGAGCGCGCCCTGCTAGCAGAAACGGTCGATACAGGGTGTTTAGGATTGGCTATTCAACGGAAACGCCGGCAAGTGCATGGCCATTATCCTGAATAAATAAACGGTGTCTGCTCAGGTTTTGCCCGCGGCGAAGAGCGTGAGTCACCGTATCACCTTTAGCAAGGGTGGCAAAATCCGTATCGCTCCGGTTTCTGATAAAGCTATCCGGGAGATCAATACCAAAAATTCCGGCATATTATTTATTGTTTGATGTCGATGACGCGGCATAGCGGCCAATATTCCACAATGTAAAATCCCATCCCCCTAAAGGTCAGGCAGTACACGTGCGACGGCATACATTGACGGCACATTTTATGATCGACGGCGGAAATCGGCTCACCCGGCAACGCATAATCGGATATGCCCCCTTCAGCAAACGCTGGCATACGCCCATCTCCCCCGCGGATGTTTTATCGGACGCAAGCTCACCCAATCCACGCGAAAGGAGGTATCCACATCGCCTCCACAAGGGTGAACTCGGGTGGGACGCTAGTGCCCCCTGCAATGAAAAAGCCCACTGAAAAACGCATTTCAGTGGGCCTATGACGCTCGGGACGGGGCGTTGTTCGACGCGACGTCAGGGTTACTGCTGGGACTGATTCATTTTCCCCTGGCGATCCAGCATCAGCTGCACGCGTTTTTCAAAATTCTGGTTAACCTGCTTCTTCTGCTCCGGGGTCAGCAGATTGTAGATCTGGTTTTCCATCTTCATTCTGGCCAGCGCCGCGTCATTGCGCGTCTTGTTGTTGGCCTCTATCTGCGCGCGCGCGGCCGCTTCGTCAAACTTATCGCTGGCAACGAGCTGATGCATCTGCTTAAAGTGGTCCACGTTATGGGGCATCGGGTGCGTATTGCGGAACTGCAGACGAATGTCGCGGATCTGCTGGCGCTGCTCCGGCGTCAGCTGGATCCCGGCCAGCATGCCGCCGTCGTGCCGGGCGCCTTTTTTCTGCATCATCTGATTTTGATGGTGCATCATCCCCATACCATCACCATTGCCCATGCCATTCTGCGCCTGTGCGGCGGTGCTATCGGCCGCATTCGCCGCGCCAACGCCCAGAGCCAGAGTAGAAGCAAGAAGGAGTGCCGTCATTTTACGCATTAAGAATTCCTCTGTATCAATTTATGTTCGGTGATTTCGCCGTGTGCCTGGAAATAAATTTAGCTGAAAAGAGTTCAAGTAATTATATCCAGTGTAAATAACTGAAAGCAGAATTACGCGGAATAGCTTAATTATGGATTAATTATGAAGAGTTGGGATGAAAATCGACTATTGATGCGCCGCGATCCCCCTGCCGCCGTGCGCGCCGCCGTTTTTCAGCGCTGCTGAGGTATCCGCGTGGGCTAGACGACGCCGGCGGGAATCGCGGGCGCGCCATAAATAAAATAACCAGCGCGACGCGGAGTAATAGAATTAAATAGGAAAAGGATTAATTAATCCAGTCAAAAATGCAGCGTTGCCCCGATAATTCGACGGAACGGATCGGAGCCCCGCCGCGGCGAGGCTCCTCCATTCGCTGACTTTATTGCTGCATCCAGCGATCGTGATGCTGCTGCATTCGCTGCAGGCCGCGCTCGGCGTTATCGTTAAAGGCCTTTTTTTGCTCCGGCGTCAGCACGCTGTACATCTGGTGCTCCATCTTCAAACGCTGCACCAGCTGCTGATTGCGCTTGGCGCCCGAGGCATCCAGCTGCGCCCGCACGGCATTCTCGTCGAATTTGTCGCCGGTAATGATCTGCTGGCGCTGTTTAAAGGCGTCGTGCCAGGCGGCGCTATCGCTCTGTGCGGCATACTGGCGCGCGATATCCCGCATCTGCTGACGCTGCGCGTCGCTGAGATTCAGCCCGTCAAACATGCCGCCGCGGTAGCGTCCATGGTGACCGTCGCGCCACATCATAGGGTGATAGCCAGAGCCCATCATCATACCGCCGTCCTGCCAGCAGGGCGGCGTATCGTCATTCTGCTGCGGCTGTGCCCAGGCCGACCCTACGCCCAGCGCCAGCGACGCCGCCAGCGCCATCACCGTCAATTTTCTCATTTTTTGCTCCTTGTCGATTCCAGCGTCTTACTGCGCAGAGTGTCCCCCCGTGGCGGCCCTCATGCGCACGGAAACTGCCTATCGAATGAGCTTACCCCCTCCGCGGGCTAATGACAGCGCATTCACGTAAATTATTGTAACCCGCCAAGCTATTCCGCTATCTAAAAAGCAATAGACAGCACAACCCCTAAAAATACCCCGCCCTCTCCGCGCGATTCACTGCCTAGCGCCCTCGGGTTCTGGAGCCCTCGCGGAGATCTCACAAAAATGCAATCGCGATTCTAAAAAATCAAAACAGCATTTCATTTTCTATTGAAGCCCCGCACGGATTGCGTTAGGATCCTCATCAGCACACGGGAGCGGCCCAATGCCTGAGCCTGAGCCCGTCGGGCGTTACTGAGCATAACGAGGTAAAAATGGAAGTCCGTCAAAGCATCCACAGCGATCACGCGAAGCAGCTCGACACCGCCGGTCTGCGCCGTGAGTTTCTCATCGACACCGTCTTCGACGCCGATCGCTATACCATGGTGTACAGCCATATCGACCGCATAATCGTCGGCGGCATCATGCCCGTGACGCAAAGCGTCGCTATCGGCAACGAGGTAGGAAAGCAGCTGGGCGTCGGCTATTTTCTTGAGCGCCGCGAACTGGGCGTTATCAATATCGGCGGCCCCGGCGCCATTGACGTCGACGGCGAGCGCTATGAGATCGGCCCGCGTGAGGCGCTGTATGTCGGTCAGGGCGCGCGCGCGCTGCGTTTCACCAGCCTGGATAGCACCTGTCCGGCCAAGTTCTACTACAACTGCGCGCCGGCCCATACCCACTACCCAAACCGCAAGATCACCCCGGCCGATGTCTCTCCGCAGACCCTGGGCGATGCCAAGACCAGCAATCGCCGCACCATCAATAAGTACATGGTGCCGGAGGTGCTGCCGACCTGTCAGCTGTCGATGGGGCTGACGGAGCTTGAAGAGGGCAACCTGTGGAATACCATGCCGTGCCACACCCATGAGCGCCGCATGGAGGTTTACTTCTATTTCAATATGGCGCCGGACAGCTGCGTATTCCACATGATGGGACAGCCGCAGGAGACGCGACATATCGTGATGCGCAATGAACAGGCCGTAATCTCCCCCAGCTGGTCTATCCACTCGGGCGTCGGCACCCAGGCCTACACCTTTATCTGGGGCATGGTGGGTGAAAACCAGGTCTTTGACGATATGGACCACCTCGCCATTACCGATTTGCGCTAACCGCTATTTTTCATTCATCCGCACGCCGGCGGGAATGCCGGCGCGCTAGTAAAAGGATAAGACGCATGATTCTGGATACATTCTCTCTGCAGGGTAAAGTTGCGATGGTGACCGGGTGCGATACCGGTCTGGGTCAGGGTATGGCGCTGGGTCTGGCGCAGGCCGGCTGCGATATCGTCGGCGTTAACGTGGTTGAACCGACGGAAACCGCAGAAAAAGTGCGCGCGCTGGGGCGTCAGTTTCTCAGCCTGACCGCCGACCTGCGCGATCAGGCGGTGATCCCGGATCTGGTGGCCCAGGCCGTCGCCGCCTACGGCCATATCGATATTCTGGTGAATAACGCCGGGATCATTCGCCGTCAAGACGCCATCGACTTCAGCGAAAAGGACTGGGACGACGTGATGAACCTGAACATTAAGAGCGTCTTCTTCCTGTCGCAGGCCGTAGCGCGTCAGTTTATCGAGCAGGGACAGGGCGGCAAGATCATCAACATCGCCTCCATGCTCTCCTTCCAGGGGGGGATCCGGGTGCCCTCTTACACCGCATCCAAGAGCGCGGTGATGGGCGTGACCCGTCTGCTGGCCAACGAGTGGGCCAAGCACGGCATCAACGTCAACGCCATTGCACCGGGCTATATGGCCACCAATAACACTCAGCAGCTGCGCAGCGACGAATCCCGCAACAAGGAGATCCTGGAGCGCATTCCGGCGGCGCGCTGGGGCCTGCCGCAGGATCTGATGGGCCCGGTTGTCTTCCTCTCCTCTCCGGCATCCGACTATGTCAACGGCTATACCCTGGCCGTCGACGGGGGCTGGCTGGCCCGCTAACCGTCAGCAGGGCTCCGCGCAAGCGCGGGTCCCTCTTTTGACTGTCGGGGTGCGCGTCGCGTCTGATGGGCTCCCGGCGCAAGCGCAGGGCCCCTCCGCACGCCCGCTCCCCCTGCCCAGGTTGATGACGAAACGCGAGCAGCACAGCCGTCCCCTCTCCGTAGACTACCGAACCGTTTCCAGACCACCGCACCGAACCGTTCCCAAACCGGCGCGACGCTGGCCGATAAGCCTTTCTTATCGTTTACGCCATCGGCGTAACGTCGATGATACCTGCACAAAGATTGATTTTGGTCATTATTTAATCGCCAAACTTTTGCTTCTATGAAAACTCACTTATGTGAGTGCTATCACAATAAATTACTCATCTCTTATTTATTCGATTCCTTAGTGCAGGAGGTTCGTCATGTCGGTCGTTCACACCCGTCTTAACCTGTTCGGCGGCGATACGCTGATCGTACGCTGCGCCCATCGCTTCTCCGTTCATCTGGCCAGCGATGAAAATCCACACCTTCAGCAGGCCGCGGCGACGTCCTCAGCCAGCCCGTCGCCCCAGGGGGAGCTCTATCTCAGTATCCCCTTCAGCGGCCTGTGGAACCTGATTATTGACGCGCAGGGCGATGCGATAGAGCACTCCGTTCGCTATTTGCCGGCGTAGCGTCAGACGCGCTCGGCGTGCATCGCGCGCCCGATGCCGCGTTCCCCCCAACATCGAGTGAGCCTGGGCAGCACATACCCGCGTAGCGTATCCATGATGCGCAACGCCTTTTCCCTGCCCTGAGTCGCCCCATCGCGCACCGGCGCATATTAAAATCAGGCCGCAATTTTTAATTAGCGCAGAGATAAGCAGCGCCAACAAATAACTTAAGACATTTCTATTAACGAAGAAAATTCTTATTTTGGCTCGTGCGATATTTTATCTACCAAATATGTAGAAGTGTTATCAATTATTAATGAAAAAATATTAGCATGGCAGATAACGGTAACGCCGCGGACGCATTTTTATTTTCAACGGAATCAGCAGTACGTCAATATTAGATTGTTATCTCAAATAATACAAAATAAAAAGAATATTAATCTAAAAATAACGCTTATGTTAAAATTCAACGCTAATGGTGCGGCGCTAGCAAAACCCGTAAAAAATGGACAGCAGAATAGTCTGATATAGCCAATCCCCCTGTGCGACCGTATATTCCCCCGCAGCGAAAGCATTTGCGCTAATAACGTTAGAAAATAAGCCATCGCTTTCTTTAGCTGCCTCATCCAATTACATCAACAGACAACTTTAGCGAAGGGTCTGTTCATCGGGCCGGAATAACCCCGTTATTTGCGGCAAGCGTCTCACGTAGAAAATTGGCCATATAAATGATGAAAAACCGTCAATTCATTTTACTCCTCTCTCTTCTTCCCCTCACGACCCCACTGGCTTACGCTGCGCCTACCCGCGCAGCCCTCAGCGGTAGCTACCAGGCCGGCGGCGCGCTGGCCGATAGCCAAAACGCCATCGCCTTGGGCAACGGCGCCCATGTGACGACCGGAGCCCACAGCGCCGTCGCCGTCGGGGTCGGCGCCGCGATCACGTCATCCCTTGATGGCATCGCCATCGGCAGCCAAGCCGCGATCCAGGGCAAGGCCGACGGCGCCACCGCCATTGGCAGCGGCAGCCAGATCGACAGCAATAACGTCGGCAGTAACGCCATCGGGATCAATAGCCATGTCCACGCCGATGCCGCCGGCGCCAATGCCATCGGCGACACCGCCAGCGTCGGCAGCGCGGCCGCGGGCGCTAACGCCATTGGCACCTTTAGCCGCGTCGGCGACAATGCCAGCGGCGCCGTCGCCTTGGGCAGCGACGCCAGCGTCGGCGACAACGCCCGCAGCAGCGTCGCCATCGGCGATCATGCCAGCGTGGCCAGCGGCACCACCAACGCCGTCAGCATCGGCGATCACAGCACTAACCAGCGCAGCCAGAGCGTCTCATTCGGCGACGCCGCCCATCAGCGCCAGCTCACCCACGTCGCCGCCGGCACACAGTCTACCGACGCCGTGAATCTCGGGCAGCTGAACAGCGTGGCCAAGGCAGGACAGCAGCGTCAGCAGCAGCTGCTGCACAATAGCGTCAGCATTCACGCTAACCAGCAGAATATTGCCGGAAACAGTCAGCAAATCGACGATAACGGTCAGCAGATCACCGCCAACGCGCAGGAGGTCCGCGACAACGGCCAGCGTATCCATCGCAATGCGCAGACAATTCAGCGTAACTGGCGAGCGGTCAATGCGTGGCAAAGCGGCGTCAGCCGTCATCTTGGCGCCATGCAGCATCAGATCGACAACAACCGCCATGAAATGCGGCAGATCGCCGCCAAAGATGCCGCGCTGGCCGGACTATTCCAGCCCTATAGCGTCGGTAAGTTCAACGCCAGCGCCGCGCTGGGCGGCTATAAGGATCAGCAGGCCGTCGCCGTCGGCGTGGGCTACCGCTTTACCCATCAGCTGGCGGCCAAAGCCGGCGCCGCCTTCAATGACAACTCGCTGGAGTATAACGTCGGCGTCAACTACGAATTTAACTGAGTTACCCCCGCCCCAGCGGACGCTGACGGAGAAAAAAGCAGAGGGGATGCGGGAGGAAGAAACGAAAAACCCCGCGCGATGCGCGGGGTTTGAATTTGGCGGAAGGACAGAGATTCGAACTCTGGGAGCTGTTACACTCGACGGTTTTCAAGACCGCTGCCTTAAACCACTCAGCCATCCTTCCAATGGCTGAGGATATTAATCGGCTCCGAGCCCCTTGTCCAGTCCTAAAATCATCTTTTTACTCAACCGGCTAGCAAATGAACAGCCCCTTTGCCCCACCGCTGCTCAACCCTGTAGCCGACGGGTTTTGACGTCGCCCAGAGACGCTTTTAGCATCTTCATCGCCGTATTCCAGCGACTGGCGCTATGGCAGGCCAATGCATACTTGGCCACGCAGCGTGCGACCTGCAACCTTCTGCTATTCATAGGCTCCTCCTCGTCAACGTATTTCAGATAAAGCCTATACCCAACGGGTTCAATATTTGTATGAGAAATGTAAAGTTGACGGAGGATTTAACGACCGCGGTAACGCGGCCGCGGCGATCGGCTACGGCGCCTGGATCACGATCGCAACGCGTCGGTTCTCCGCCCGGCCCTGACGGGTCGCGTTGTCGGCGATCGGGTTGCTTTTCCCCATGCCGCGCGTCGTCAGGTTCGCCCGCGGCATCCCACCGCTGGCCATGGCATCCGCCACCTTATCGGCCCGCTTCAGCGACAGCTGCTGATTGTACTGATCCGTTCCGTAGTTGTCGGTATAGCCATCGAGACGAGCGTGCAGGATAGCCACCTGCGACAGCGCATGCCCAAGCTCGGCCACATGCGCCTGGCTCTCCGGACGCAGCGTCGCCTGATTATTCCCGAATAGCACCTTCTCCGACATGCCAAAGCTCCACCCCTCCGGCGTCGGCGTAAAGCCCTGCTGCTGCAGGACGGCAATCTGCTGAGGCGAAAACGTCGCCTGATGCTGACAGCCGCTTAACAGCGCGCAGCCCAGCGTTATCCCCAAAGCCCAGCCCTTTCGTTGTTGTATTCGCATCGTGGTGTGATTCCCTTGCCTGTTAAAGTACGCTCCAACCGCCGCCGCGCTGCTTACTGCGATACATGGCGGCATCGGCCTTATCCAGTAGCGCGGCCGGTTGGCTATGAGGAGACGACAGCGTAAAACCGATACTGAAGGTCATACTGACCCGGACGCCGTTGCTCAAAACAATCGGCTGCGGAACCGCCTGCAGGATGCCGCGGGCGACCCGCTCCGCCTCTCGCGGCGCTTCAATATTGCGCAGCAGGATGGCAAACTCATCCCCGCCAAGGCGTGCCACCATATCCGTCTTGCGGATCTGCTGGCTCAGGCGGCTGGCCACCTCCACCAGCACCCGATCCCCCGCCGCATGGCCCCAGGTATCGTTAACCGCCTTAAAACCGTCTCCGTCAAGAAACATGACGCAGACCCGCTCCTGGCGCGGATTAAAACTCTCCAGCATGTTCATAAAGCAGGTGCGGTTAGGCAGGCCGGTCAGCGGATCGTGCAGCGCCTTATAGGTCAGCACCCCATTTTCATTGATCAGCAGCGTATGCTGCGATTCGACCTCCGTCAGCAGGCTGTTAAAGCCCCGGCTCAGCTCCTCGATCTCGGCGATCTGTGAATGGGGCACCCGTAATGAATAGGTGCGCTGCTCGCGCACCTGGCGGGCCACTTTGGCGATCGCATACAGCTCGTCCACAATGCCGGCATGCATACGCCGCACCAGATACAGCGACAGCAGGGCGATCAGGATCAGGCAGCACAGCAGCCCCAGCAGCAGATAGCCCAAGAAACGCATCAGCATCGAGCCGTCCGCCTTCAGGGTCACAAAGCCGATCAGCTGGCCATTGTGTTCGATAGGGCCGCTGACCGAGCTGGGCAGCAGCCAGCCGCGCAGCAGGCGGTTTAGCGACTCATGGGACGGCGTAGAGGAGTTCCAGCGCACCCAGACCTGATGCTGTACATCGGTGATCGTCGCCTCGGCGATCTGCTCGCGCTTGGCTATCATATTCAGGGCATCCAACGCCGCCGGCTTATCGTTAAAGACCACCGCCGCCTCGCTGGTGTAGCTGATGGTCATGGCCACCAAATGCAGGTTATGCTCCGCGTAGGTACGCAGCGTAAACAGTGACAGCAGCGACAGCGGAATACCGGCCAGCAGCAGCGTCACCGCAATGATCATGATATGAATACGCTGAAACATGCGGCGCAGCGTCGGGCGATCCGTGCGTGATCTGGCTCTCTTGGAAAATAAGCGTTTCACCCTGTTACCCTTTTTTCTTTGCCAAGAGCAGCACATTAGGGTTTACCTGTATGTTACTGCGTGCCAGCGTATCCAGATTCAGCTCAAAAGTGACGTTATGCTCCCCCACCTGCAGACAAAAGGCGCTGCCTTTAACGCATTCACGGTTACCTTCCGCGATCGTCAGCAGGCCTTTTCCCTGCAGCTGCGCCATAACAGACTGCTGCAGCGCCGGACTGATATCGCCGTAATAGGCCACGTCGCACCGCTGTAAAATATTCTGCGGTGCAAAGGCAACCTCCTGTACGGTAAGCCGCGGCGTAGGCGGCATGGATAGCAGCTGCCGGGCATAATGCGTCGGTGGAATAATGCATAGACGAATGGGTTCAGACGGCGTCGGCCAACGGGTAAAGCTAATCATCCCGGTTACGATACGCGCGACATCACGCTCCCGCATACTCTGCAGGCTATCTGCCGGTAATGCGGCGACAGCCATACCGGCCGGCAGAAGTGCGCCTCCTGCCAGCAAACTGACGGCCATCATACCCACTAGCCATTTTTTAAGCGGATGAAACATTGTGACATTCATGCAGCAGGCTCAGCGACTCCCCGGTATTTTCTCTGATGCTCAGGGACGCGGCTCCCTGCAACCATCCGCCCCGAGGATGAAACCATTAAGTGTAAAAAAAGTACACAAGTAAACAATAGGATTTTTCTTGCCCCCGCGCGAATCCGCGCGGAAAGCCGCGTCGCTCCCCGCAGAGAGAGATGACCCTCTCACCGCGCCATTATTTATATACGGCGCTTAAATCCCCTTACTCTCTATCGGTGCATTTGCCGTTTTCTTTAATCACGGTCGATCGGGGATCGCGGCACAATAAGGGGAGCGGATTAAAATCCAATTATATATTGCGCAAGATAAAAGCCTATTGGCCATGGCCTAAACGGCGCGGCGGGTTATTTCATTTATTCAACGCAATTTTTGCTAAGATAGGCCGCACGGCCAGCGGGAGACAATACGATGGGAAAGCGGATCCTACGCGAACAGTTAACGATCCAGTGCATGATACGGCTCTATCAGTCCGCGGCGCCCGATGCGCTGCACACCGAGGCAACCCATTTCGATCAGCTGTATCAGTATGCCTGTCAGCGCCTGGCGCGCTGCCCGTTCGGCGAGGACAAACCCGCGTGCAAACGCTGTCCAATCCACTGCTATCAGCCGGCCAAGCGAGAGGAGATGAAGGCGGTGATGCGCTGGGCCGGGCCGCGCATGCTGTGGCGCCACCCTATTCTGGCCCTGCGCCATCTGTTGGACGATCGGCGGCCGGTGCCGCCGCTGCCGGAAAAATACCGCCGCCGGGAGCGCCGCTGAAGGTCGGCGACGCCCGCCCCGGAGGCGTTTAGCGCACCACCAAGACGCTGGTGGTCGCGTAGCGCACGATCTTGGTGGCGTTAGAGCCCAGCAGGTAGGTGGACATACTGGGGCGACGCGAGCCAACGACGATCAGATCGGCGCCGATCTCCGCGGCCTCCTTCAGCACCTCATCGTAGATAGACCCCTTCCGGATCTGGCAGGTCACGCTGCTGGGGTCGCTCAGGGCGATCGTCTCCGCCAGCGCCTGCATCTTATTCATGCACTCTTCCGCCAGAATATCCTCAAAGCGCAGGGTCTCTTTATTCAGGCGACTGAGTGAACAGTCGGGCACCTGCATGACATAAAGCAAACAGATCTGCACGGCCTCCTGGGCCGCCAGCGCGTTGACCTCCTGCAGCGCGGCCTGAGTCAACGCCATCTCGTCCAGATCGACAGGAACCAAAATCGTCTTATACATCGTTAATCTCCTGTTACGCTTGCCTGATGGGATGTTATCACCGCCATACCCAAAAAGGGGCATGGGCGTCCGGTTTATGGAGCCAGTTAACATTTTTCCCTACTGGCAGGCGGATTAGGAGAATAATTAATCAAACAATGGCACAGGACGGCCATCATCATCCACCGCGACAAAGTTAAACTGGCCGTTAATCACCTCTTCCCGGCCCTCGCGGTACATGTCTTCCAGGAAGATGGTCACGCTTACCGTCAGACTGGTGCGCCCGACGCGCGTCACTCGCCCATCCAGCTCGACGATAGAGCCCGAGGGGATAGGATGCTGAAAGTTAATCCGCTCGGTGGAGACCGTCACCAGACGCTTACGGCAAAAGCGGGTCGCGGTAATAAAGGAAACCTCGTCCATCCAGGCCAGGGCGGTGCCGCCAAACAGCGTAGCGTGGTGGTTGATGGTGGTAGGAAACACGACCTTAGCAACGCGGGTCGCCGATTGCGTTATTTTTTGTTCGATAGCAGGTGAGTTCATTGCGATGGTATACAGCTGATATGGATCGTATAGAGCCGACGATATTAACACAGGCCAGGTGCTACCCAGGCCACATATTTTACCATTCCTGGCTATAGCAGATTGAAATTCTGCATAATACGCACCATATACACTATATGAATAGTCGGTGTCCCGCGGCGAGCGACGCACGGTGGCATCGACGCTCAGCCAGGGCGGCCCCACCGGCGCCGGGACGCGCTGAGCAAACGCCGGCGCACCGACGGTGCCACGGGCGCCCGCGACGCGGGATCCCCCCACATAACCCCTGAGGAATGGGATAGATAGATGGCAGATGCGTTAATCGGATTTGTTCTGCTGGTCAGCCCCTGTGGCCACGATGCCTGTGATGCCCTGCCGGTCACAGAGGATATTTACCCGACCCGCGTCGAGTGCCAGCGGATGATAGATCGCCTGCACCAGCGTCGCCCTAACGTGGTGTTATTCTGCGGTGAAGTCTATCGCGATGAAAGTGAAAAGCCGCGCTAACGACGCGGCGAGGGGATAGCGGTAAATTGGGGCGCGCCGCCGACCTGCGCCCGTCGAGGACGACAGACGCGCCCCACCGCGAACTACACCGTGCCGCCTGCGCTACGCGCGCGGCGCCTAGCGCTCCTCGCGTACCGTGGGTTCACGGGGACCGAATGCAATAAGCGCCAAGAGACTGACCAGATAACTGACATGGCAGCTACGCAGGATTTGCCTGAACAGCTTCATGTGTGACTCCTTTGGAGGGATACCCAGTCTTACTCTACCCGTTCGCCCATAAAGCGCCAGTCCGCCGCATGATGGGGCTCACACTCCCGCCATCTTTCTTTATGTCCCCCCGCGGGACTCCTGACACAGACCAATGACAGCCCCATGACGCCGAATACGGCGATGCTCCCCCTGCCCCATCCCATTCGCCGAGCGACGGGATCGCGCGCGTCATCGCGAGAGGCAGAGGCAGAGGCAGAGGCAGAGGCAGAGGCAGAGGCAGAGGCAGAGGCAGAGGCAGAGGCAGAGGCAGAGAGTTTAAACGATTTGAATGAGTTAAACGATTTGAATGAGTTAAACGGTTTGAACAGTTTGAACGACTTGAACGGCTTGAACGGCTTGAACGGCTTGAACGGCTGGAACGGCTGGAACGGCTGGAATACGTCGATGGCTGTCGGGCACGCAGCCCGATAGGCCGCGTGCGTGCCGCTATGCTTAGTAGTAGTTCTGTGAGGTCAGCTGCAGCAGAACCGAGTTCAGATCGTGCATAAAGGATTTAACTTGTTTCATCTTAAACTCCTTAAAAGTGTGAGCTATATCTCTATTTCGAGAGAGATATTAGCGCATTCCCGGCATTAATCAACACGCAATCCAAACTTTTTTTTAATCATTCAAAATATTTTTGAGCCAAACGCCTCGCCAGACCGCGCCCCGCCTGGCATCTCCCCGTTTCACGCTGACGGCAAATGTTATGCAATATGAGTCAGTGTTGACGATACGTCAGCCATCACCAGGTGGTGTGTAAACAGAAACCAAGCGTCGTGGCAACAAATACCGGCGGCGCTTTTTGACCGCCTCAGAAAAATTGAACTAGCCTATTGAGAGAGCGCACGATGAATCTAACCAGGATCCCCCATGGCACTCCATACGACGCAGACAGTCACTCCCACGACCGCCGCCTATCGCCTCTCGCTGGCGGTGCTGGTGCTGGGCATCCTGTTATCCGCCGCCGGTGCCCGTTGGCTGTATAACCAAATCAAAAGCAATACAGAGGCCGACTTTGCCCGCAACGTTGAACGGGTCTCCGGCGAGATCAGCCGACGCTTTACCCAGCCCCTCTACGGGCTGAGCGCCGTCAGCGGGCTATACACCACCTATCACCAGGTCAGCTACGACCAGTTTAGCGACTACGTTCGCGCGCTGGATCTGCCCAGAGAGTACCCCGGGGTACGCGGCATCGGCTTTATTCAGCGCGTGGCCCGCGCCGATCTATCGCGCTTTGTGCAGCAGGCGCGCATCGACGATAAGATCGACTTCACCCCCCACCAGATCCAGCCGCAGCGCGATCCCGAGCTGTACCTGGTTAAATACGTCCAGCCGCTGACGCCCAACCAGGCCGCGCTGGGGCTGGATCTGCGCTCCGAAGCGGTGCGCTGGGCCGGGCTGCAGCAGGCCATCGACAGCGGTCTTCCCACCCTGACCGGCCATATCCACCTGGTTCAGGACAGCAAACAGCAGCCCGGGGCGCTGCTCTACCTGCCGGTCTACGCCGTCGATGCGGCGCTGCTGCAGACCCCGGAGCAGCGCCGCGCCGCGCTGCTCGGCGTGATCTACTCCCCGCTGGTCATCGCCGATCTGCTCAACAACATTCCCGAGTACGCCTCCGGGCGGGTAGATATCGAGCTGTATGACACCCGCGGCGAGATGAACAGCGACAACCTGATCTTTGACGCCGACGGCAGCAAGCGCCTGCAGCACGGCATTATCGATGACCATTCGCCCCAGGAGATGCGCGCCCGCGTCTTTATCCACACCCTGCCGCTATCCCTGCCGGGGCGTACCATGATGCTGCGCATCAGCAGCACCTCCCATTTTGAGGCCTCGATAAACTACTACTCACCCTGGCTACTGTTTACCTTCGGCGTACTGCTGAGCGTGCTATTCACCAGCCTGCTGCGCCAGCAAATCCTTGGCCGCTTCCGCGCCGAACGGCTGGCGCAGGGCATGACCGCCGATCTGGAGCGTCTGGCGCTGGTGGCGCGCAACACCTCCAACGCGGTGATCCTCACCGACCCCCAGCGGCGGATCACCTGGGTAAACGATGGCTTCGAGCGCATCACCGGCTATCGCCACGACGACGTTCTCGGCAAGGTGCCCGGCGCGCTGCTGCAGTGTGAAAAAACCGATCCGCGGGTGATACAGGCGGTGCACCAGGCGCTGGATCGCGGCCTGGCGTTTAAGGGGGAACTGCTCAACCGCGGCCGCGCCGGCGAGGAGTACTGGATCGAAATGGAGATCCAGCCGCGCTACGACGCGGAGCACCGACTGATCGGTTTTATGGCCGTCGAATCCGATATTACCGAGCGCAAGAATACCCAGCACCGGCTGGAGGCGGCGCTGCGCGACAACGATGCGCTGCTGGCGACGCTTAACGTGCACGGCATCATCGCCATCACCGACCGCCACCGTCGGCTGATCGAGGTCAACGACGCCTACTGCCAAATCACCGGCTACCCGCGCGAGGCGCTGCTGGGGCAGCCTCCCTCTATCGTTAACTCCGGTACCCAGTCCCCGGCCTTCTGGCGCCAGGCGTGGGAGCTGCTGTTGGCGGGGCAACCCTGGCGCGGCGAGGTGTGTAATCGGGCCAGAGATGGCCGGGTGTACTGGGTCGATACCACCATCGCGCCGTTCAAAGACGCCGACGGACAGATCGATAAATACATCTCCATTCAGTTTGATATTACCCAGGCCAAAACGCTGCAGACCAACCTGAGCATCGCGCGCAACCAGCTGCTGCGCGCCACCGAGGTCGCCGAACTCGGGGTGTGGAGCTGGAGCATGGCCGACGGTACGCTGATCTTTGACGAGACCATGAACGCCATCTACGCCATTCCCCCGGAGATGCAGGACCCCCACCGGCTGTACGCCTACTGGCACACGCTGATCCACCCGGACGACGTTGAAGAGGTCGATGCCACGCTGCAGGAGACCCTGCGCGCCGGACAGGGGCACGTATGTCGCCAGCGCTTCCGCATCCGGGTCGGCGATCAGGAGCGCATCATCGAATCCGCCGCCGTCGTCGAGCAGCAGGGCATCGGGGATACCCTGATGCTGGTCGGCATCAACCGCGACATCACCCGCCAGCGCCAGGCCGAAGCCACCCTGCAGGCCGCCAAGCTGGCGGCGGAAAACGCCAATCAGGCCAAGTCTGCCTTTTTGGCCAATATGAGCCATGAGCTGCGCACCCCGCTCAACGCCATTCTGGGCATGCTCACCCTGCTGCTGAAATCCGGCCTGACCCACCGTCAGGCCGACTACGCCACCAAGAGCGAGGCGGCGGCGCGCGCGCTGCTGCGCCTGCTCAACGACATTCTCGACTATTCCAAGATCGAGGCCGGCAAAATGGAGCTGGAGACCGAGCCCTTCAGCCTGTGCAACCTACTGCAGGATCTGGCCGTCATTCTCTCCAGCAGCTCACGCCAAAAGCCGGTCGAGGTGCTCTTCGATATCGATCCGAGCCTGCCGCACTGGCTGGTCGGCGACAGCCTGCGACTGCAGCAGGTCCTGATTAATCTGGGCGGCAATGCGCTCAAGTTTACCGAACGGGGCGAGGTGACCCTCTTTATCAGGCTGCTGGCCCAGGATCAGCAGACGGTCACCCTGCACTTCGGCGTTCGCGACACCGGCATCGGTATCGCGCCGGAAAAACAGCGCGCCATCTTCAGCGGTTTCTCTCAGGCCGAGGCCTCCATCACCCGCCGCTTCGGCGGCACCGGCCTTGGGCTCTCCATCAGCCAACGCTTTGTCACCATGATGGGCGGCACCCTGCAGGTTGAGAGCGAGCCCGGCAAAGGCAGCCTGTTCCACTTCACCCTGACCCTTCCGCTGGCCGCGGCCGACGCGCACCCCGACGATCAGTCGCAGCGTCTGACCCTGGCCGGGCTGCATGTCCTGATGGTGGATGACAACCCGACCGCCTGCACCCTGCTGCAGCGCATGGGGACCACCCTGGGCTGGGAGGTCGACACCGCAGGCTCCGGCGAGCAGGCGCTGGCGCGCATTGCCGAGCAGCAGCGCGCGGGCACCCACTACGATGTGATGTTTGTCGATTGGCTGATGCCGGGCCTGGACGGCTGGCAGACCATTCAGCGCCTGCACCAGCAGATACCGGATACCTCGATGCCGCTGCTGGTGATGGTGACCGCCAACGATCGCGACTGCCTGCTCCAGCGCAGCAGCGAAGAACAGGGGGTACTGGATGGCTTTCTGGTGAAGCCGGTCACGCCGCAGATCCTGCTGGAGACGGTGCTCAGCGCGCTGCATGCGCGGCAGGAGTCGAGCCAGCAGGCGATCGCCCTGCCGGCCCCGCGCGCGCGCGCCACGGGCAAACAGCTCAGCGGCGTCCGTATCCTGGTGGTGGAGGACAATCTGAATAACCAGCAAATCGCCCGAGAGCTGCTGGAGGATGAGGGCGCCAGCATCACCCTGGCCGCCCAGGGACAAGAGGCGGTCGACCGCCTGCGGGCCAGCCCGCAGGGGTTTGACCTGGTGCTGATGGATCTCCAGATGCCGGTCATGGACGGCATCAACGCCACCCAGTATATCCGCCGCCACCTTGGCCTGCGCAGCCTGCCGATCATCGCCATGACCGCCAATGCCATGGCCTCCGATCGCCAGGAGTGCCTGGCCGCCGGGATGAATGACCACATCGGCAAGCCCTTTAACCTGCGAGAGCTCATCCATGCGATTCAAAAACACCTGCCCACCCTCCCGGCGCCCGCGCCGGAAACCGAGCCGCCCCCGCCGCCGTCGGCCCTGCCAGAGGGGCTGACGCAGGCGGCGGCCCAGGCGGGAATTTCGCTGAGCGGCGCGCTGGAGCGGCTGGAGGGCGACCTGGCGCTCTACCAGCATCTGCTGAGCCTGTTCCTCGGCGAGCTGCACGATTTTCCCGACAGCTTAACCCGTCAGCTGGACGACCAGGATCTGGCCGCCGCGACGCGCTCGCTGCATACCCTGAAAGGGCTGGCCGCCCAGCTGGGGCAGGATGCCCTGTTCACCGCGGCGCGCGACGGCGAGGCCCGTCTGCGCCAGGCGCCCGGGGGACTGTTGAGCGCCGAGCTGCGCGAGACGGCGCTGGCCGTCGCGACGCTGTGCCGCCGCCGGGAGCCCGCGCTGATCGCGTTTTGTCAGCGCCTCGCCGACGATCTGCCGCCGACGGCGGCGGCGGCGACGCAGGCCCAGCCGCCCGCGCCGCCGCTGCAGACCCAGCTACACGATCTGATCGCCCTGCTGGAGCGCAGCGACATGGCGGCGCTGGAGCAGATGCGGCGTCTGGCCGCCAGCCCGCAGGGGCAATCGCTGGGCGACACGCTGAAAACGCTGGATGCCGCCGTCAATCGGCTCGACTTTAATCGGGCACAGGCGATTTGCCGCCAGTGGCTAGCCCAAGCATCGTCAACCGATAAGGAAATGGATTGATATGTTAGACCAACTGACTCCCTACAGCGCCTTTAACCTGCCCGGTCGAGAACGACCGCGCCTGCTTATCGTCGACGACGAGCCGATCAATATCCAGATCCTGTACCAGCTGTTCGCCGACGATCACACTGTGTTTATGGCCACCAATGGGCAGCAGGCCCTCAATATCTGTATGAACCAGCACCCCGATCTGGTCCTGCTGGATATTGAGATGCCGGAAATGAACGGGCTAGAGGTCTGCCAACGCCTCAAGGCGTCGCCGCAGACACAGGATATTCCGGTGATCTTCATTACCGCCCATATCGACGAAGCCATGGAGACCACCGGGCTGCGGGCCGGGGCGGTGGACTTTATCAGTAAACCCATAAACCACAACATTGTGCGGGCCCGGGTGAATACCCATCTGCTGCTGAAGATGCAGTCAGACCTGCTGCGCCAGCTGGCCTATCTGGATGGGCTGTGCGGGGTGTACAACCGCCGCTATTTTGACGTCCGTTTCGCCCACGAGTGGCAAAACGTCCAGCAGCACCAGATCCCGCTGAGCCTGATCCTGTTCGACGTCGATCTGTTCAAGGATTACAACGATCTGTATGGCCATCTGCGCGGCGATGATGCGCTGCGCCAGGTGGCGGCCACCCTGCGCGGAACCCTGAACCACCCCGGCGATCTGGTGGCCCGCTACGGCGGCGAGGAGTTTATCTGTCTGCTGCCGGCCACCCCGCTGGCCGATGCCCTCGCCTGCGCGGAGCGGATGCGCAGGAGCATTCTGGCGCTGAGCATCGAGCACGCCCGCTCGCCGGTCTCATCCTACCTGACCGTCAGCGCCGGCGTCTGCAGCGTCACACTGACCGGCGACGCCCGGGGCGTCGACTTCCTGCAGCAAACCGACTCGCTGCTCTACCAGGCCAAGTCACAGGGGCGTAACCGCTGCTGCGCGGCCCAGTTCAACCCGGAGGCCTAGACCGTACTCCGTCGCGGGACGCGTGCCAGAAGCATCGACGCCACGCACAGTGGCGGCCCCCAGCCTGGCCCCCCAAGCGCGACGGGGGGATTCATTCTTCGCCACGCTTTGTGCTACATTGAGCCCCGGCGGGCCTTCCCACGGCCGGGTACAGTCGGCGGAAAACGGAGAGATCAACATGAAGAAAATGGGTACGCTGCTGCTCCTGGGCGGTCTCTCCCTCGGCGTCAGCCTGCTGGGCGTCCTGCTGTTCCTGGCGGTGATCTATCTGGACAAGGCGCGCTTCTTCGCGCTGCTGCATCAGCTTTAACCCGGCGATAGCCTCTGCGCCGCCGCGCACCCTTTTCCCTGCGCCTTTCCCTGCGCCTGCCGGCGCCGCGCCACGCGATAGCCCTTATCCCCCTATCTCCCGATGACCTACGCCGCGGCACCCCCCCCAGTCTCCGCAGACGCTCTCCACTACGCCTCACCACGCCCACGCCCCCGGCATTGCACCCACATTGGTTAACCAAATACCCTAAAAACAATTAATTTGGCATACCAATATTACATTCATGATTAATATCACACATTAATGTTTATTTTTTATGTACTATCGCCTCATCGTTTTCACGCTGTGGAGACCCGCTGTTTTACGCATTGGCAAGGCTGTGGCACTACCCCAAACATAACAAAACCAACAACCGAATAACCAAGAGATTACTATGAAAAAGATCAAGAATTTTCGGTGGTATATGATCTTGCTGGTCTGCTTCATTACCATCATTAACTACCTCGACAGAACCGCGCTCGGCATCGCGGCACCCACGATCATGGAGAGTACCGGGATCACCAAAGAGCAGTACTCCTGGGTGGTCAGCGCCTTTCAGCTGGCCTATACAATTGGTCAACCAATCATGGGATTTTTCATTGATACCATCGGCCTGAAGCTCGGCTTCTTTATCTGCGCCATCGTCTGGGGGCTGGCCACCATGGGGCATGCGCTGACGGGCACCTGGCAGGGGCTGGCCTTTATGCGTGGCCTCATGGGATTCAGCGAGGCCTCCGCCATTCCCTCCGGCGTCAAAACGGCGTCGACGTGGTTTCCGGCCAAAGAGCGCGGCATTGCCACCGGGGTCTTCAACATGGGCACCTCATTCGGCGCCATGCTGGCGCCGCCGCTGATTGCCTGGTGTATCCTGTTCCACAGCTGGCAATTCGCGTTTATCGTCTCCGGTAGCCTGGCTATCGTCGCCGCCTTCGTCTGGTATTTTTGCTATAAGGATCCCAAAGAGGCCAAGCGCCTCTCCGATGAGGAGCGCCGCTATATTGAGGCGGGGCAAGAGTCGTTTCTGCAGTCCGCGACCCAAGAGAAAACCTCGGTTCGCCATATCATCACCCAGCGCAACTTCTGGGGGATCGGCATCGCCCGCTTCTTGGCCGATCCGGCCTGGGGAACCATTAACTTCTGGGTGCCGATCTTCTTCGTGGAGACCCTGCACTTCAGCCTGAAAGAGATCGCCATGTTTGTCTGGCTGCCCTTTCTGATGGCGGATCTCGGCTGTCTGGCCAGCGGCTTTGTGGCCAAGTTTTTCAACGACCGCGGCGTCACCCTGATCAACTCGCGCCGCATCACCTTTACGCTGGGCGCGCTGCTGATGACCACCATCGGCCTGGTCAGTATCGTGGAGAATCCCTATATCGCGGTGCTGCTGATCAGCATCGGCGGCTTCGCCCACCAGCTGCTGTCGACGGTGGCCGCGACGCTGGGTGCGGATTTGTTTAAGAAGAACGAGGTGGCGACGGCGGTCGGGATGGCCGGCGCCTGCGCCTGGTCCGGTCAGCTGATCTTCAACCTGTTTATCGGCGCCTTCGTCGGCATCATCGGCTTTGGTCCCTTCTTTATCGCCCTGGCGGTGTTCGATCTGATCGGCGCCCTGGCGCTATGGCTGCTGATCGTCGACCGCCCGCCCGCCGTACACGGCGGCGATGCGCCCCTGGCTGAACCGCGCTAACGCCCAGCGGGGCGGCCACGCCGCCGCCCTGCGCTGCGGGGTTAACGGCTCAGGATCCGGATGGAGCGGATGCGGTCGTTAAACCCGGTCGCCTCCTGCTCCCCGCCGCTGCGGGTATAGTATCCCCCGCTGTAATCTGTCCCTTCGTAAAAACGCACCGTCCACCCCTGCGGCACCGAGAACGAGGAGATACGATCGGCGAAGCGGTAGCGGGAAAGATCGGGGATGTCGCGATCGATGCTCAGCGACGCCCCGCGCTGACGCGAATCTTCATAGACCATCAGGCGATCGGCGCCCTGGCTGTAGCCCTCATCCAGCGTCGTGGTGCTGCAGGTAGCATCCTTGGGCCGACAGAACAGGCTGCCCTCGCCCTGTCCCCGCTCACAGCGCTGCCCCACCTTATAGCGGGCAATCTGCTCGCTGCGCGCGGCGTCGGCATAGACGCTGCTGAACGGCGTGAGCATACAGATAAAGATCCGCCCGCCGCTCTGTCCGCCGCGGTACCCAGATGTATTGTCGATATTATTAATAATGATGGACGCGTCGGCGCAGCCCCCCAGGGTCAGCAGCGATGCCACCAAAAGCGTTCTGAACATAAGTAGCCCTATCTAATAAGTATGCTGTCACGATAGCCCGTCGCACGTAATCCGGCGGCGGGCGCCCATAGTACCCAATAGCCCGGCGCAGGGAATTAAGGGATCGTCTGATTTTCCGCCGCGCCGAGAAGAGCCATCCGCCGTCGGCTCAGCCACGCACCCACGCGGGCAGCCACTCGCCGTGCGCCGCGATGAGATCGTCGATCAGGGCATAGATCTCATCGATGCTCAGCGCCGCGGCCGTATGCGGATCGAGCAGCGCGGCATGGTATATCCGCTCGCGGTTTTCCGTCAGCGCCGCCTCCGTCACCAACGTTTGCACATTGATATTGGTCTGCATCAGCGCCGCCAGGTGCGAGGGCAGCGCCCCGATCCGGGTCGGCTGGATCCCGTTGGCGTCGACCAGACACGGCACCTCCACGCAGCAGCCCTGCGGCAGATTATCGATCAGCCCCGCGTTACGCACATTACCATAGATCACCTCCGGCTCCCCGCTCCACAGCGCATTCATGATCCGGCTGGCATACTCCTGCGACGGCGTAATCGCGATAGGCTGCGCCGTCTGATACGCCGCCAGCTCGCGCTGCCAGTTCGCCATCTGCTCTACGCAGCGCTTGGGATACTCATCCAGCGGAATGCGATAACGCGCGATCAGATCGTCGCGTCCGGGCTTGATAAACCACGGCGTATATTCGGCCATATGCTCCGAGGACTCCGTGACAAAGTAACCCAGCTTCTGCAGCAGCGCATAGCGCACGATATTCTCGCAGCGCAGGTTGCCGTGGATGTTCGGCTTCGGCGCCCGCCCCTCTCGGTAGGCCTGCTGCAGCTGCGGGTAGAGATCGCGATACTGACCGTCTTCGCCGCGCTGCTCCAGCGAAAGATAGAAGGCCATATGGTTAATCCCGGCGCAGCGGTAGCGCAGCTGCGCCGGATCGATATCGAGATCCCGCGCCAGCTCCTCCGCCGTGCCCTGTACCGAGTGGCAGAGACCGACCTGCCGCAGCTGCGGATAACGCGCATACATGGCCCAGCTATTCATCGCCATCGGGTTGACATAGTTCAGCAGCGTCGCCTGCGGGCACTCCGCCATCATCATCTCGCCTAGCTGCCACAGGTGTGGAAAGGTACGCAGCGCGCGCATAATGCCGGCCGGGCCCAGGGTATCGCCGATGGTCTGGCGCAGGCCATGGCGCGCGCAGACCTCAAAATCGGTGACCGTGCAGGGCGTATAGCCACCGATCTGAAACGCCACCACCACAAAATCGGCCCCCTGCAGCGCCGGACGCAGCGTCGTATGGCACTGAATGCGTCCAGTGGCCCCGGTCGCTGCCATCAGCCGCCCCACGACGATCTGCGACTCGGCCAGACGCTGCGCATCGATATCCATCAGCGCGATATCCGCCCCTCGCAGCGCGGGGCGCTGGAAGACATCCCCGAGAATATTCTTCACAAAAATGGTTGAACCGGCGCCAATAAAGGCAATTTTAGGTGCGTTCATCGTCTCTCTCCCATAAAGGTCATCGCTGGGGGGCATCGTGACACGCCGGGCGGATCCACGCGTCCGCCTTCTGCCCAAAGCATTCCCATTTCCTCGGATTTGTCGATCTAGGTTCAAAAAAATAACTTTCTGGGAGAGAAATAGGTCAAAAGATGAGGAAAAGCGACAGAATAGCGGCGAGACTATCGACAGCGCGGTGATCCGGTGAGGCCTCTGCCGCACCGGAGATCAGCAGGAGGAAAACCATGGAAGCGCGTCGCCGCCAAGAGGCCCCCGCGGAGCTGATGTGCAACAGCACCGATCCGCAGCCGCACAGCCCCCTGATGCTCTATACCGAGCATCAGCGCCTGACGATCGCGCTCTGTCCGCCGCAGGCGATGGCCGCCAGCCACTGGCACGCCCAGGTCGAGCTCAATATCCCTTTCGACGGCGAGATAGACTACCGCATTCACGATCGGACGCTGCGCATCCCGCAGGGACATATCGCCCTGTTCTGGGCCTGCACCCCCCACCGCCTCGTCGATCCGGGGCGCTGTCGCAGCATGGCCCTGCTCAGCCTGCCCATGCATCTGTTTCTCGCCTGGCCGTTGGATCCGCAGCTGCTCAGCCACATTACCCACGGCAGAGTGTTGACCTCTGCGCATCCGGCGCGGCTAACGCCCGTTGAGATCGGGCGTTGGCAGCAGGATCTGCAGAGCCCATGCCCGCAGATGCGGCAGCTGGCCAGCGATGAAATCCTGCTGATGCTAAAGCGCTTTAGCCTCTCCGGCTGGCACGCCATGCAGCCCGGCGGCGACGATCCGCGCGCGGGCAGCGGCCAGGGACTCTCCCGCCATGCCTTGTTCTACGTCGGCCAGATGCTGACCTTCACCGCCGCCCACTACGATCGTGCGCTGACGATAGAGCAGGTCGCCCGGCACGTCGGCCTCAACGCCCACTATGCGATGGGGCTGTTTCAGCGGGTGATGCAGATGACCCTGAAGCAGTACATTACCGCCATGCGCATCCACCATGTCCGGGCGCTGCTGAGCGATACCGACAGAACGGTCCTCGATATCGCGCTCACGGCGGGGTTCAGCTCCAGCAGCCGCTTTTACAGCACCTTCAGCAAATACACCGGCATGTCGCCGCAGCAGTACCGTCGGCTGGCGCGCTCGGGCGCGGCGCAGCGCTCCTCAGTAGATTAATTTATCGCCATATTGCTATTTATTAGCAATAAATACTAAATTTAAATTTTTTAATAGCTGTAAAGTCCAACAAAATGGTATTTTCAGGATCAAGTCGCTAGCCAGACTCATTCATCACACATAATCAGCCAAACTCGTTGACACCCACCACGCCGTTTAACGTTGGTTTAATTTCAAAATGAATGCGTATGTAATAATTTATTACCAACGCAAGCATCGCTTTTATAAGCGTGTATTATAAGCAATTCATTAGATGCTGATTAAAATAGAACCGCCGCTTTTACAGATAGGTTCCGCTATTCTGTTAAGCGTATTAACCATGAGCGCAGCAGATGCTGCTAGCGCGCCTCAAGCGGTAAAAAATACCCTTGTCCTTTCTCAAGAAGCATTAAAAACGCACCCTCAGATTATTTTCCAAGGCATGATCCAGGCGGTGATAAAATCAGACGCCGCCGCCGTCAAGATCTTGCTGCCTCTTTATCAGGCGCAGGCAGGATACGATCCGACCCTGGCCGCATGGGGCAAGGCTATTTTAGCCAAAGAGGACGGTAACTATCGCGACGCCATTCGTTATTACCGCCGCGTCATCGCCAAGGAACCACAGCTAAATATTGCCCGACTGCAGCTGGCTATCGCGCTGTTTCAGAATAAAGACCGCGCCTCTGCGCTACTGCAATTCAATAAGCTGCGGGCTAATAGCAACGGCGAAAGAGTCAATGAGATAGTGGATGGCTATATCAGGGCAATACAGCGGAAAGACAGCTGGTCATTCAACGTAGGCGTTAACTATATTAATGAGAGTAACATTAATAATGCGCCAGACGCTAACGTAAAAATTGGTCAGTGGCAGGCTGAGAAACGGCAAAGCGGACAGGGCTTTTCCTACTATCTTAGTGGTAGCAAAACCTGGTCATTGCCGGAGGGGCTGTTCAGCGAGGTCCGTACGCTGGCCTACGGGAAGTACTTCACCAACAATCATCGCTACGATCAGGCAACGGCCCGTCTGAGCGCAGGTCTGGGCCTACGCGATATCAACGCCTCCCTGCTGCTCTTGCCCTTTATAGAGCGCGAATGGGCATCGGATAATCAGGCGCCCTCCCTTTCTAGCGAAGGAGCATCGCCGGGGCTGCGTATTGAGACAGAATACCGTCTGAGCCCTCGCTGGAAAATCGATGTTGACGCTGAGAAAAGTCACACTACGAATAAACATCACGCCCAACGCGACAGCAAAAATCATCTGCTGTCTGCGACACTCTATTATTTTCCCAGCCCCGAGCAATTTTGGTTTTGGGGTAGTGACTACCAGCGTGAAAACGTTGAGCGTAAGAGCATAGCCTTTCAGAAAATAAAGTGGCGAGGCGGCTGGGGAAATGAGTGGCCGGGCGGCATATCCAGCATCATGCAGATAAACTACGCCAATAAGTTTTACGATAGCGCTGACTTCTTCGGAATTCAGCAAAGAAATAAAGAGTACGGCGCCCTGATAACGCTCTGGCACCGTGACATTTATTACTTTGGTATCACGCCAAAAATCAACCTGTCATATTTTAAAAGTGACAGCAATCATCCATTTTATGAATACGATAAAAAAATGGTCTTCCTGACCTTTAGCAAGCTTTTTTAACGATAGGGATAACAATGAAACCACGCTATAGCACACTCTTCTTACTCTTATCCTCTGCGCTGTTGACCGCCTGCTGCGGCGGCGGCGGCGGCGGTAGCGATGCCGCGCAGGCGCAGGCCATCGCGCCGGTGGCCCCGGCCTCCCAGTCCATCGCGCCGGTAGCCCCGCCCTCCCAGCCCATCGCGCCGGTGGCTCCCGCCTCTCAGGCCATTGCGGCAGCGCCCGAGGTGCCCCCCGCCGCGCTCCCTGCCGCCGCCTTCGGTGAGCCAGGGGCGGTATACCGCGCACAGCTGCGGGAGATCGGCCCCCATGACACCATCAAGATATACGGTTTTGACGCACTCAGCCCCGACAGCGAGTTCACCGTTAAAGTCGAGGGGACCGATATCGCCATCGAGGTCACGCCCCTCCCCCAGCGCCATGAAAAGGATAGCCGCACCATTAACGATCAGACAGTCCTGACGCTGCGCGATGCCGATGGCAAGCTGGCGGGTTACTATGGCCATGTGCACACCTATACCCACCGCGAGACGGCGCAGGATGAAGACGATCAGGATCAGACAACCAGCAGCCTGGTCTACGCGGTCAACGCCAGCGAAAGGCACCGCCCTGAAACCCAGGCGGACTATGAAGGCACGCTGTTTTATAACCACTTCGATATCCAGCGCGAGGCCGCCATCCGCCTGCACTATCAGGACAACAAGATCACCGGCAATATCAAGGGCAGCGGCCTAGCCCGCGATATCGACTACGTTATCCGAGACGATGGCGGCAACACCGTCAGCGAGGAGGGCGCCTTCGGCGCCAGACTGCACCATGTCAACGCGCCGCGCAACGCGGTGAACGGCCACCTGATCGGCGGCTTCTATGGCAAAGAGGGTGAAGTCGCCGCCGGCGAAGTCAAATTTATCGATGACTACAGCGTAGAGCGCGGCGGCGTCTTCGGCGCACAGCGGGTCAAGCGCGACTGATCCGGCCTGGGCATGGCGATACCGCCATGCCCTATGCCTATGCCTCCCCGTCGGCGGCGCGCGCCAGCGTTAGGGGGATCTCCGCCCGGGCCATCGCCCGCACCGCCGCCTCCGGCAGCCCATCGTCGCTGATGATCAGCTCAAACTGCGCCAGCGGCAGGGCCAGCCAGGTCGCTATCTGGCCATACTTCGTCGAGTCACACACCAGCACCCGCTGACGGCTGGCCTGCGCCACCGCGCGCTTCACGCACACCTTCGCCTCATCGGGGGTGGTAATGCCGCGCAGGCTCCAAGAAGAGGCCGAGATAAAGGCCTGATCGATAATCACATTACGCAGCATTGCCGCCGCCGCCTCGCCGGTGCAGGAGCGGTTCTCCCGGCACACCGCGCCGCCGGTGTGAATAATTGTGCAGCTGCCGTGATCCATTAGAAAATCGGCGATCACAAAGTCATTGGTCACCACCGTCAGATCGGCCACCGCCGTCAGCTGCCGGGCAATGCTCAGCGTCGTAGTACCGGCATCCAGATAGATGCAGCTGCCCGCGGCAACCCGGCCGGCCGCCAGCTGACCAATGGCCTGCTTCTGCCGCTCCGCCATGGCCGTCTTGGCCTGATGCGACGGCTCCTGGGCCAGGCGCGCCGGCGACTGAACCCCGCCGGAAACCGCCACCACCGCCCCCTGCGCCTCCAGCTTCTGCACATCCCGCCGCACGGTCATATGCGAAACTTGCATACGACGGGTCAACTCCGCGATGCTTACTACCCCCTTCTCCGCCACGATGGTGAGGATCATCTGTCGCCGCTCTGCAGGGATCACCGGTGCCTCCTTAGTCTGTTTTCGCCAATTTTACGCCATTTATCTTACCGCAGTGTAGCCGGGCTACTATCGCAGCGCCCTATCTCACAAATATTCACGCATATGTGAATATTTGTGAGGATAAACACGGTTGCCGCGCGCCAGCACGCTTAATATTCACACAAAATAACATCCACTAACTTTAAGTAACATGGAGGGGCACTATGGCAACGACGACAGCCTACCGGGTTGGCGTAGTGGGGCTCGGCGCGATGGGAATGGGTGCCGCGCGCGCCTGTATCGACGCCGGACTGATCACCTATGGCGCCGATATCGATCCCGACGCCCGCCAGACGCTGCAGCGGTACGGCGGACGCGATGTCGCCGCCAGCGCCGTCGACTTTGCCGCGCAGCTGGATGCAGCGCTGATCCTGGTCGTCAACGGCGCGCAGGCCAAAGGGGTGCTGCTGGGGGAGAATGGCCTCGCGCGTCACCTGCGCCCCGGCACGGCGGTGATGCTCTCCACCACCCTCTCCGCCGCCGACGCCCGCGAGATCGCCACCGCTCTGGCGGCCTACGATCTGGAGACGCTGGATGCCCCGGTCTCCGGCGGCGCGCTCAAGGCCCGGGCCGGTGAGCTGACCGTGATGGCCGCCGGCAGCCAGCAGGCCTTTGCCCGCCTTCAGCCGCTGCTGGACGCCATCGCCTCCACGGTATATCCCCTGGGCGACGACATCGGCCAGGGCGCCACGGTCAAGATCATCCACCAGCTGCTGGCCGGCGTCCATATTGCCGCCGCCGCCGAGGCCATGGCGCTGGCGGCGCGCGCCGGGATCCCGCTGGAGCAGATGTACCAGATCGTCACCCACGCGGCGGGCAACTCCTGGATGTTTGAAGACCGTATGCGCCACGTCGTGGCGGGCGATTACCGGCCGCGCTCGGCGGTCGATATCTTCGTCAAGGATCTCACCCTGGTCGCCGAAACGGCCAGCGCCCTGCGCTTTCCGCTGCCGCTGGCCTCGACCGCCCTGACCATGTTTACCGCCGCCAGCAGCGCCGGACTCGGGCGGGAGGACGACAGCGCGGTGATCAAGATCTTCGCCGGTATTCCCCTGCCGGGTGTAGACGCTAAGGAGGCCCCATGAGCCGTCTGGGCGTCATCGCCGATGATTTCACCGGCGCCACGGATATCGCCAGCTTTCTGGTGGAGAACGGCGTCGCCACGGTACAGTTTAACGGCGTACCGTCGCAGGAGGCGCCGCCGACCTGCCGGGCGCTGGTCATCAGCCTGAAGATCCGCGCCTGCCCGCCCCACCAGGCGATCGCCCAGGCGCTACGGGCGCTGGCGTGGCTGCAGCGCCAGGGGTGTCATCAGTTCTACTATAAATACTGCTCCACCTTCGACAGCACCGCGCAGGGCAATATCGGCCCGGTCACCGACGCGCTGATGCAGGCCCTGCGGCTTCCCCTTACCGTCCTCTCTCCGGCGCTGCCGATCAACGGGCGCACCGTCTACCAGGGCTACCTGTTTGTGATGGATAGGCTACTGGCGGAGTCCAGCATGCGCCACCACCCCCTGAATCCGATGCGTGACAGCTACCTTCCCCGGCTGATGGAGGCCCAGGCCAGCGGGCGCTGCGCCGTGATCCCGCTACAGACGCTGGCGCGCGGCGCCGACGCAACGCGACAGGCCCTTGAGGCGCTGCGCCAAGAGGGCTACCGCTATGCGGTGCTGGATGCCACGGAGGAGCGCCATCTGCATATTCAGGGCGAGGCGTTGGCGGATCTGGCGCTGGTCACCGGCGGATCCGGGCTGGCTATCGGGCTGGCGCGCCGCTGGGCTCACCGCGCAGCCGCGGCACACGACGCCGGCTATCCGCGCGCCGGGCGGGCCATCGTGCTCTCCGGCTCCTGCTCCGCCATGACCCAGCGCCAGGTGGCGCACTACGCCGCCCGCGCCCCCTGGCGACAGATCGAGGTCGACCGCTGCCTGACGCCGGAGGCGCGCCGTCGCTACGCCGATGAGCTGAGCGAGTGGGCGCTGGCGCAGCCCGCCGCCGACCCGGCGCCGCTGCTCAGCGCCACGGTGTCCGTGCAGCAGCTGACGCAGACGCATGCCCAGCACGGCCCACGGGCCAGCCAGGCGGTAGAGGCGCTGTTCTCCGCGCTGAGCGAACGCCTCGCCGCCGGCGGGATCGTGCGCTTCATCGTCGCGGGGGGCGAGACCGCCGGGGCGGTCTCCCAGGCGCTCGGCGTCAGCGGGTTTTACATCGGCCCCACCATCGCCCCCGGCGTGCCGTGGGTCAACGCGCTGAACCGGCCGCTTTCGCTGGCGCTGAAGTCCGGCAACTTCGGCGCCGAGGCGTTCTTTACCCATGCCCAGTCGGCGTTTCCCGTATGACGCAGCGCGCAGACGCCATGCAAACCCAGCGCACTGAGATGGTGCAGCTCGCCGCCTCGCTGTTTCAGCGCGGCTACGCCACCGGCGCCGCCGGTAACCTGTCGCTGCGCCTGGCGGACGGCAGCCTGCTCGCGACGCCCACCGGCGCCTCGCTGGGGCGGCTGTCACCGCCGCGCCTGTCGCACCTGAGCGCCGACGGCGTATGGCGCGACGGCGACCAGCCCACCAAGGAGCTCCCTTTCCATCTGGCCCTGTACCAAAACAGCCCGCGCTGTCAGGCCGTAGTCCACCTGCACAGCCCCTGGTGTACCGCCCTCTCCTGCCTGGAGGGGCTGGATCCGCGCAGCGCCATCCGCCCCATGACCCCTTACCTGGTCATGCGGGTGGGCGATGTGCCCGTGGTGCCTTACCACCGCCCCGGCGACGCCCGGCTGGCCGATGCGCTGGCCGCGCTGGCGCCCAACCACCGCGCCTTTCTGTTGGCCAACCACGGCGTCGTGACCTATGGCGACAGCCTGCAGGAGGCCGTCAACAACGCCGAGGAGCTTGAAGCGACGGCCAGGCTGGTTTTCATTCTGGCCCGTCACCCCGTCCGCTATCTGAGCGCTGAGCACATCGCCCAGCTGAGGAGCTGATCATGCCGCGTTTTGCCGCCAACCTATCGACGATGTTCTGTGAATACCCCTTTACGGAGCGCTTTGCCGCCGCCGCACAGGCGGGGTTTCACGCCGTGGAGTTCCTGTTCCCCTACGGGCTGACGGCGGCCGATCTCCGCCGCCGACTGGATGCTCACCACCTGACCCTGGCGCTATTCAATACCCCGCCGGGCGACGCCAACGCGGGGCAGTGGGGGCGGAGCGCGCTGCCGGGCGCCGAGGCCGCCGCCCGCGCCGACATCGATCTGGCGCTGACCTACGCACAGGCGCTGGGGTGTCAGCGGGTCCACGTCATGGCGGGCGTCATTCCGCCGGGCGAGCGCCCCGCCGCCTGCCGCCGGGCGTTTATTCGCAATCTGCGCTACGCCGCCGACCGCTTTGCCGACCACGGCAAACAGATCCTGGTGGAGGCCCTCAGCCCCGGCATCAAACCCGGCTATCTGTTTTCCAGTCAGTACCAGGCGCTGGCGATCGTCGATGAGGTGGATCGCCCCAACCTCACCATTCAGCTGGATCTCTTTCACGCCCAGCGGGTCGATGGCAACCTCACCCAGCTGATCCGGGACGCTGCCGGACGCTATGGCCACGTCCAGATCGCCTCGGTGCCCGACCGCCGCGAGCCGGACGAGGGAGAGATCAGCTACCCGTATATTTTCAACCTGCTGGATCAGGTGGGCTACACGGGCTGGGTCGGCTGTGAATATACCCCGCGCGCCGAGACGCTCTCTGGGCTAGGCTGGCTGACCGCCCTGCGCTAGCCACGCCCCGCGGGGCATCGGATCCCGCCCAACGCCCGCCGCACGGCGGTGCATCACCACAGGAGGCCGACAGCATGTCAACCATCGCGCTACTCTCCATCGCCCTGCTCGGGGTGATCTTGTTACTGTGGCTGGTCATCCGTCTACGGGTACAGCCCTTTGTCGCCCTGCTGCTGGTCAGCTTTCTCGTCGCGCTGGCCAGCGGTATCCCGCCCGGCGAGGTCACCAAGGTGATGATCGCCGGCATGGGGGGCGTCCTCGGCTCGGTCACCATGATCATCGGCCTCGGCGCCATGCTGGGCAAAATGGTCGAGCGCTCCGGCGGCGCAGAGTCGCTGGCCAACGGCTTCAGCCGCCGTCTGGGGCCGAACCGCACCGTCGCCGCCCTGACGCTGGCGACCTTTTTCCTCGGGATCCCGGTGTTCTTTGACGTCGGCTTTATCATCCTGGCCCCCATCATCTACGGCTTTGCCAAGGTCGCCCGGACATCGCCGCTCACCTTCGGCCTGCCGGTGGCCGCGGTGATGCTGACGGTGCACGTGGCGCTGCCGCCCCACCCCGGGCCGGTCGCCGCCGCCGGGCTGCTGGCGGCAGACGTCGGCTGGCTGACCCTTATCGGTCTGGCGGTGTCCATTCCGCTGGGCGTCATCGGCTATTACGCGGCCAAGTGGCTCAGCCGACGCCGCTACGCGCTCTCCATCGAGGTGCTGGAACAGATGCAGCTCACCCCCGCCGACGCGGGCAACGCCCCGCCGCAGTCCGATCGTATCAATCCGCCGAGCGCCGCGCTGATCGTCGGGCTCATCGTGGTTCCCATCGGGCTTATCATGATCGGCACCGTCTCGGCGACGCTGATGCCGGCCGATCACCCCCTGCTCGGCACGCTGCAGCTGCTGGGCGCCCCGGCCACGGCGCTGATGATAGCCCTGCTGCTGGCCTTTTGGCTGCTGGCGCTGCGCCGCGGCTGGAGTCTGCCGCATACCGGCGACGTCATGGGCAGCGCGCTGCCGACGGCGGCGGTCGTGATCCTGGTGACCGGCGCCGGCGGCGTCTTTGGACGGGTGCTCGTGGCGTCCGGGGTCGGCGCCGCGCTGGCCGCTACGCTACAGGCCATGGCGCTGCCGCTGCTGCCCGCCGCCTTCATCATTTCACTGGCGCTGCGCGCCTCGCAGGGGTCGGCGACCGTCGCCATCCTGACCACCGCCGGCCTGCTGGCAGAGGCCGCCGCCGGACTCGATCCGCTACCGCGCGTTCTGGTCACCCTGGCCGCCTGCTTCGGCGGACTGGGCGCATCGCACATCAACGACTCGGGGTTCTGGATCGTCACCCGCTATCTTGGGCTGTCGGTGGCCGACGGCCTGAAAAGCTGGACGCTGCTAACCACCCTGCTCGGGTTCAGCGGGTTTATCATCGTCTACGGGATCGGGCTGGCTATCGGCATGTGATGCGCCGCCGCGGGCGGCAGCCCGGCGGGCTAGCGGGAGCGCGGCGCCGTATGCTCACGCGCGGCATACGGCGCCCCGAGGGGGAGGGAGAAATTACCTGCGCGCGCTGGCGTCCGGATGGGCGGCCAGCCACGCCTTCATCTCGTTGATCTCTTTCTCCTGAGAGGCAATGATGCTTTTCGCCAGCTGACGCATCTGCGGATCTTTACCGTACTTCAGCTCGACCTTGGCCATCTCAACGGCGCCGATATGGTGCGGCAGCATCCCGGCGGCGAAGGCCACATCGGGATCGTTGCTCATCATGCCCTTCATCATATCCTCATGCATGGTGCCCATGGCACCGTGCAGCTCATGGTGCATCGCCGCCGCCTGCTCTGCGGGCAGATCGGCCGCCAGCGCGGGCGCCGCGGCAGCGGCCAGTAATAACGCGCTCGCTAACGCTATCGTTTTCATACAACGCTCCTGTTCGGTGGGATACTGCAGATAATCCTAATCCCTCCCCTAAGGGGAAGGTCAAGGGGGCTTTCGCCGCACGCCCGGCGCCCGAGTCATATTCATTTCCGTTCTAACTGTTTACTTTATATTCTTTAGCGAGCTAACCGCGCCACGCTATAGTCCGGACTACCGCTCACTCACCCGGGCCCCTTATGATCACGGACTCCCTACTGGATTTAATTGGCAATACGCCGCTGCTGCGCCTATCGCGCTTCGACAGCGGCCCCTGCGAGCTGCTGCTAAAGCTGGAGAATCACAATCCCGGCGGCTCGATTAAGGATCGCGTCGCCCTGTCGATGATCAGCGCGGCGGAGCGCAGCGGCGCCCTGCGCCCCGGCGGAACCCTGATCGAGGCCAGCGCGGGCAATACCGGACTGGGGCTGGCGCTGATTGCCGCCCACCGGGGCTACCGCCTGATCCTGGTGGTGCCGGACAAGATGAGCGGAGAGAAGATCGCCCATCTGCGGGCGCTGGACGTCGACGTTCGGCTGACCCGCTCCGACGTGGGCAAAGGTCATCCTGACTACTATCAGGACTATGCCCGCCGCCTCGCCGAGCAGACGCCGGGCAGCCTGTATATCGACCAATTCGCTAACCCGGCCAACCCCGCGGCCCACGAGGAGACCACCGCCCGCGAGCTCTGGCGCCAGACCGGTGGCCGGATCGACGCCATCGTGGTTGGCGTTGGCTCCGGCGGTACGCTCCACGGCCTGCACCGCTTCTTTTCCCGCTATTCGCCGCACACCCGCTTCATCCTCGCCGATCCCTGCGGATCGATCCTGGCCGACGCGGTGCAGCACGGCCGCCACCGGGCGGCGGGCAGCTGGCTGGTCGAAGGGATCGGCGAGGACTTTATTCCCCCGCTGATGAAGACGGAGGCGATCAGCCAGGTCTACCGCATCCCGGATCGGGAGGCGATTGCCACCGCCCGCGCCCTGCTGAGCCGCGAAGGGGTGCTGGCCGGCTCCTCCACCGGCACCCTGCTCGCCGCGGCGCTGCGCTACTGTCAGGCGCAGCCCCGTGCTCAGCGCGTGGTGACCTTTGCCTGCGACAGCGGCAACAAGTATCTGTCCAAGATGTTTAACCCCCAGTGGCTCAGCCAAAACCAGCTGATTTAGCCCACCGTTGTTAAGGAGACGCCATGCGTCAGTTTGCGACCCAAAGCGTACACAGCGGCAGCCATGACGACGCCTATGGCGCGGTAATGCCGCCGATTTATGCCACCTCAACCTTTGCCCAGCGCGCGCCGGGCGAGCACCGCGGCTTTGAATACGCCCGTAGCGGCAACCCCACGCGCCAGGCGCTGGAGCAGGCTATCGCCGAGCTGGAGGGGGGACGACAGGGCTATGCCTTTGCCTCTGGGCTGGCGGCTATCGCCACGGTGCTGGAGCTGCTGGACAGCGGCAGCCACATCATCGCGCTGGACGACGTCTACGGCGGCACCTGGCGCCTGCTGGAGTGCGTGCGCAGTCGCAGCGCCGGGCTGCAGGTCAGCTGGGTGAGCCCCGACGACCTGGCGGGAATCGAGGCCGCCATTCGGCCACAGACCAAGATGATCTGGGTAGAGACGCCGACCAATCCCCTGCTGAAGCTGGCGGATCTGCGCGCCATCGCCGCGCTGGCGCAGCGCCACGATCTGCTCTGCGTCGCCGACAATACCTTTGCCTCTCCGGCGCTGCAGCGGCCGCTGGAGAGCGGGTTTGATATCGTCGTGCACTCGGCCACCAAGTACCTCAACGGTCACTCCGACGTACTGGCCGGGCTCGCCGTGGTGGGCGACAACCCGCCGCTGGCCGAGCGTCTGGCCTATCTGCACAACGCCCTCGGCGCCGTACTTGACCCGTTCAGTAGCTTCCTGACGCTGCGCGGGATCCGCACCCTGGCCCTGCGCATGGAGCGCCACAGCACCAATGCGAGCGCGCTGGCGCAGTGGCTGGCGCAGCACCCGAGCGTCGAGCGCGTCTACTATCCCGGCCTGCCAAGCCACCCGCAGTACGCGCTGGCGCAGCGGCAGATGCGCCACCCCGGCGGCATCATCTCCTGCGTGCTGCGCGGCGATGCCGAACAGGTCGCTCAGCGCATCGGGCGGCTGCGTTTGTTTACCCTGGCCGAGAGCCTGGGCGGCGTGGAGAGCCTGGTCTGTCAGCCCTTCAGCATGACCCACGCCTCGATCCCGCTGACGCAGCGGCTGGCGCGCGGCATCGCTCCCCAGCTCATCCGCCTGTCGGTCGGCATCGAAGATGTCGCCGATCTGCAGGCAGACCTCGCACAGGCGCTCGACTGAGCGCCTGTGCGAGGAGCCGTAATGAAACAAGCGGCCATCCTCCGATGGCCGCCCCGCGCCTCAGGCGGAGTAGAGCGACGTCAGCGCGCCGTGCATCTTCTCCAGCAGCTCAGAGGTGACATACTTATCGGTGACGACCTCGATATAGGCGCCGCAGTCACCGGCTTCGGCATGGCGAATCGCCTCATCCAGCGCCTCGCAGGTGGTCACCCGGGCGGTAAACCAATCGCGGCAGCCCAGCCCCGCCGGCAGTTGACTGTAGTCCCACTGCGCCAGATCGTTGTAGTAGATGTCGCCGTCCTTGCACAGCATACGCTCGACCAGATAACCGCTGTTGTTCACCACAAAGATCAGCGGCTTCAGGCCAAAGCGATAGAACTGGCCGATCTCCTGCGCCGTCATCTGGTGCGAGCCTTCGCCGGTGATCAGAATGGTGCGCTTCTCCGGCTCCGCCATCGCTACGCCGAATGCCGCCGGCGTCGCCCAGCCGATGGAGCCCCACAGGGTCTGCTGATAAAATACGGCGCCCTGCGGCATCTGGGCGAACGCCAGCCCCATGGAGGTGGTGCCGGTCTCCGCCACCAGCCGATCGTTCGGCTTCAGCATCTGCTGCCAGCGTGCGTAGAGGTACTCCGCGGTCAGCTTGCCGCTGCCGCTCACCGCGGGGATCCCCTGCACCGTCGGCATATCGTGACGGCGGGCCCGGCGGGTCACCCGCCCCACCAGTCCGTTCAGCACATCCTTCATCAGCACGTTTTCATAGACCGCCTTACCGATACGGACCGACTCCGGCTCTACGCTGATGCACTGCGCCTCGTCCAGGTTCGAGGTAAACGCCCCGGTGTTAAAGTCGCTCATGATGGTGCCGATTTGCAGTACGCAATCGCTGCTCTCCACAAACTGGCGTACCCGTTGGTCCATCAGCTGACCGACATACATCCCAACGTAGTTCGGATGGGACTCATCGATCACGCACTTATCCATCATCATGGTGGCAAACGGCAGGTTAGCGGCGTCGATCAGCGCCGTCGCCGCCTTCTGTGCGCCGTGGCGGGCCAGATAAATCCCCGGCAGCGCGCAGACGCTATCGCTGTTATTCAGCCGCTCGGCGATAACATCGATCACCGCGTTCAGGGTCAGCGGATCGCTGACGGGGGCTACCGGCTGCGGCGCGGCGCTCACCACGATCGGCATCGTGGCGTAATCGCTGGGAAAAGCCATATACACCGGCTTACGGTAGCGCAGCGCCGCCGCGATCAGACGCTCGGTCTCGGCGATGCAGTTTTCCGGCGTCATAATAGCGCGGGCGCAGACAAAGGAGGCCGTGGCCTCATAGAACGCCGTAAAGTAGCCGTTGCCCAGCGTATGGTGCACCCGCTCCCCCTGCGCCTGGACGTGGCTGGCCGGCATGCCGACCAGGTGAAACAGCGTGACCGACTCGGCGCAGGCGCCGGCGATGCCGTTTATTGCGCTCAGCTCACCCACGCCAAAGGTGGTGCTCAGCGCGGCCAGGCCCTGGGTGCGGGCATAGGCATCGGCCGCATAGGCGGCGTTCAGCTCATTACAGTTGCCTATCCAGCGCAGGCGTTTGTCCGCACAGATGGCATCCTCAATCGGGAAGGCGTAATCCCCCGGAACGCCGAAAATGTCATGAATACCCAACTCATATAGCCGTGACAGCACATATTCGATAACCGTTGTAGACATAATAAATTCCCGTTTTATCAGATTGTTCAGTAGGCGTTGGTGCTTTATCGATAGTATTTGGCCGGAGGAAAAATAATAACAACCAGTTATTTTCGTTAGGGCTATAGGAAAAATATATTTGTATTACTAATTAACCTTTACTGATACGGGGACAAATAAAGTCACGTTTCGCCATCGCCTCGCGCGTGCCCCCGTACGACGCGCCGCCCGACCCAACCGGTGACGATAATCACACGAAATCCCCGCGTGACGCGGCCTGCACGTCGCGGCGACGCGGTGTGCCCCGCCAGCGCCCCTACGGCGCAGGGTCGCCCTGAGCGTGCCGCACATATCGAGCGCTACGCTATGCCTTAGCGTTATTCTAGATAGGCCAAAAGATAATCACAGCCCGTAATGCTAAATCGCGTAACGGTTCCCCGTGCCACTATCTTATTCTGGTAAAAATAGATAAAAATCGACGTCCGTTTTCCACGCCCGCAGAAAAAGACAACGCCGCCGACGTAAGCGGCCATATCAGTTAGGAACAAGCCGCCGCAGAATACCGAAGCGGGCCATCAGCCACAGCACCGCCAGCGCCAGTCCGTGGGTCAACGTATTCTCCAGCCAGGCATGCTGCCAGAGGCCGAAGCGCACCCACTGACTGATCGCCATCACGACGTACAGATGCAAAATAAAGACATACAGCGAGTTCTGCCCCATCAGAATAAAAAACCAGCCGACGGCGCGGCTGATCGGCAGCCACAGATAGCTCAGCAGCAGATACAGGGCCAGCAGCAGGCAGGCGTCGTTCACCACCCGCAGCAGCCCCAGCTCATTCTTTCCCGCCAGCACGTTGTTGATATAGTCAAAGCGGTAGTCGGGCAGCACGTGCAGAAAGAAGCGGGCGGGGATAAAGGGGTTGGTATTATTCTGGATCACGAAGAACAGCACCAGAAATATGACCATCATCAGGCCGATCACCCGTTTGCCGGGCCGCGTTTTCGCCAGCGACTGCAGCTCGCTTTTATACCAGCCGCACATCACCCCCAGCGTATAGATAAACTGCCAGGCCAGCGGGGGAAAGGCATACTCGAACTGCGCATCGATAATATCCACGGGATACAGCTGATAGGCGATGTACAGCTCCAGCGAAATGATAAACAGCGCGCCGCCGTACCCCCGCTGCAGCATCCACACCACCAGCGGCGTCCCCAGCAGCAGATAAAAATAGAGCCCCAGGATCTGCGTCTGCTGCGGCCCTATCTGTAAAAAGAGGATCTGGTTAAGCCAGGCTTCGCGCGACTGCGCGGCAATCGGATAGAGGGAATAGATCAGCTCATCGTGACGCTGGGTAAAATGGGTTACCTCAAAGCTATTGAGCCACGGTAGCTGGCTGAGGGCCAACACCGACACAATGATCACGATATTCACCGCATACAGCGTCACCGCCCGGCGCAGCAGGGAGTAGGAGACGGTCGGCATATCGCTGTGCTGCAGCTGGCGGCGCTTCGTCTGCCCCAGCACAAAGCCGGACAGAATGACAAAGATTTCGGCGCCGGTGGTAAAGCCAAAGCGCTCTGAGGTAAACAGGTTAAAGACAGAGATAATCTCAACGTGCGTGACGATCATCAGCATCAGCGCAATGCCGCGCATAAAGTCGATGCGCAGATCGCGCGGGCCGTCCGGCACATAGCGCCAGCGGCGCAGATACCCCAGCCCCCTCACCCCTTCTCTGCGTATCCCCGTCATCAGCATGGCACTCTTCATCCACTCCGCGTCGCCGCCCTCTTTGCAGTGTAGAAACAGAGTGAAAAAAAGCCAACTTACGCGGGCGGCGCGGAGTGCCGCAGGAGACGCCCCGACACTCTGCGCCAGCGATCAGCCGACGATCGTCGCCAAGCGGTGATTGACCGGAATATTGTGGCTCTCCAGACCCGGCGTCTGGCCCCCGAGATCGAACTCGATATTGACCTGCGGCCCGAAGAACAGGCAGTGGGTCGAGCCGCCGAAGTGGAACATCCCTATCTGTTCGCCCTTCTTGACATGCTGCCCTTCATACACCGTCACATCGCAGGTGGAGACCTCGGCCATTCCGACCGCCATAAAGCAAAACAGTCCAATTTTGGGATTATCCGCCTGAATGAAGACCAGCGCGCGGGTGGCCAGCTCGGTGATATAGCCCTGAGAGGCATTCGGCCCGGCGGCGTCGTCGCCCTCGCTGAGGGTCTCGGAGTAGTAGCTGCCGGGGATCACACGCACCTTGACCACCTTACCGGAGAGCGGCGCGTGCCAGCGATGGTAGCTCAGCGCGCTGAGGAAGGCCTGATAGACAGTGCCGCCGACAAAGTGGCTGACCAGCGCATCGTTATCCATCATAAACTGCAGCGCGTAGGGCTGTGACTTGATCCAGAACCGATCGCGCAGCTGGACACGGCGGGCCAGGCGGTAGGGCGCCGACTCGCACGCATTGACGATCACGTCGTCATTGTCCGGCTCCGCGACAGGCCGCACCCCCTCGCGAAACTGACGGGTAAAGAAATTATCCCATGAGGTAAAGCCATAGTGCGGCAGCGTGGGATCGCAGATAAAGTCCGAGGCAAAGGTCGGCATTGCCCTGCGCGCATCCTCGCCAAACCAGCCGGAGCGCGGATCCTCGCTCAGTACGTAGGTGCTGTCGGCAGAGCTTAGGAACACGGCCCACGCGTCAAGGATCGTTTTGATATGCTGGTTGATGCGTGCATCCAGAAAACCGCTCCAGCCGCCCTGCGTTGCCATCGACCAGTTAAGAATGGCGTTAAACGGAAAGCCCACCAGCCCGCTCTCATCAAACTCTGGCGCATGGGTCATAATCACATTCATCAGCGCGAGCATATGCTGGTAATCGCGCACCTGGGGTAATCCCACCGGGGAAAGGGGGTGATCTTTTTCCGATACCTGATCAAACATCTGCGTAAACAGCATAAATGCTTTAGGGTCGTTTTCAATAAACTGTTTAAACGATGCAATAACCGGCAGCAGCGGCCCCGTTTGCTGCTCGGCCTTATTCATGATCTTTAGCATCCAGCTGTGAAGCGTCCGCTGATCAGAGGGCATCCATTTCCCTACCGTGTAGGTCTTTTTACAGGGTTTAGCGTTACTATTCATAACAACCTCACTATTAATGGGTGGATTATGACATGCTGTAGACTTGCGGTAAGTGTCCCGTCAGCAACATCCATAGCCCAACGACGGCGGCGATAACAATAAAGAGTGCGAACAGAATCTCCCAGCGCGTAAATACCGCTTCATGGGGCGCCTGCTCTTTACGTGCGACGATAAACACGATCAGTCCAACGGCGTAAATAGCGCAGCCCACCAGAATAAATGACAGCCCCGCGGCGTAGACCAACCAAATACCAAACAGCGTTGCGATCGCGCTGGTAATAAACGCATTGGCGCGGCCACAGCTGGCCTTGGGCGGATATTTTCCGGTCGCCATCACCTTCCAGAGAAATGCCGCGGAGCCAATATATGCCGGCAGGATAACCACCCCGGTAATAGAGAGCATCACGTTCCAGGCATTATTGGAGAAGAAGACCAACAGCATCGCCGCCTGCATGATGAGGGTGGATACCCACAGCGAGTGGGAGGCGACGCCGTTTTTATTCAGCGTAGAAAAGAACGTTGGAAAGGTCCCATCTTTGGCGCAGGCCCAGGGGAGTTCGGCAACCAACAGCGTCCATACCAGCCACGAGGAGAGCAGCGCGATAATCACGCCAATATTGATAAAGACGCCGCCCCATTTCCCCACCAGCGACGCCAGGATCGCCGCCGTCGAAGGGGGTGACATCGTGGCCAGTTCGCCCTGGGAGAACACGCCGAACGGAATGATGCTGACCAGCACGAACAGAACGGTAGCAATGATAAAGCCGAGGATCGTGGCGCGGCTGACCGTCCGCTCGTCAGACTTATCTGACATCACCACCGCCCCCTCAATCCCGATATACATCCACAGCGTCACCAGCATGGTGCTGCGGATCTGGTCAAAGATATCGCCCAGCGGCTTATCGTGCAGCGCGCGGTTATACGCCTCGCCCCAGAAGTCGATGGTCAGCATATGGTGATGAAATGAAAAGAAAAGTAGGATAGCGATAAACAGCAGAATCGGTATAAACTTCGCGATCGTACCGATATTATTCAGCACCGAGGTACCTTTCACCCCCCGCATCACCAGTATGCTCAGTCCCCAGATAATGACCGAGGCAACCGTAATCGCCTGCCAGGTATTACCGCCTTTGAAATAGGGAGGGAAAAAGAAGTTCAGCGCATCCATCAATAGTACGGCATAGCCCACGTTACCAAACGCGGCGGACATCCAATATCCCCAGGCGATAAGAAACCCGGTCAGCTTACCGAAGCCGGCGCGAGAATACATATAGATCCCGGAGGTCATTTCCGGATGAATCGCAGAGAGAATTTGAAAGGTTCTCGCCAGAGTAAATATACCCACCCCGGTGATAACCCATGCGATTAATATCGCCCCCAGCGCGGCCGACTGCGCCATATTTTGCGGGATATTAAAAACACCACCGCCAAACATCGCGCTGATGACTAATAGCGTCATCGCCAACACGCCTAGCGGCTTTGCTTTTCCTTCGTCTTGCTGATGACTATCGGACATAATTATCTGCTCCAGATGACGAAAAAATTATTATGGCAGCGCCCCCATACAGTTAAAAGCGACTTTATCGAATCAGCGTATAAATTTATCTATCCGGTGTATTTTTTAGGCTGTTAATTACTTACGTGGATAAATAGCCATGTATTATATTTGATAAGAAAACACAACTAACCGTATGATAATAAGTAAAAACACCGCCGTCAGATTATATATCAAGGTGCCCGACGGCAAATCCCGCGCTATTTTCACCGCGGCACAGATGACGGCGATGTTAAACAATCGCCGGCGCCGCGCCATTTTGTGAAATATTCTATTTAATCAGCAGGGTGGCATAATAATATAGGCGCCCGGCGCCCTTTCCACCGCCCCCGCCTCGCGGGATTCGCCGGTCCGTCTCCGCCGCGCCGATAGGGGATATAGCATCCTCATCGGCGCGAACGATTTATCCTGCCCGTCGCCTTGCCGCCTGTTAAGCCTACGCTACACTGATACGGTAAAGCGCTGTCATCATGCGAAGGATCCGGGGAGACTGCCATGCACTTTTATTTTTCACCGTTTGAAGCGCGGCGTCCCCCGCCCCCTCTGATCAACCATCCCTGGATAAACTTTCTCTGGCAAATGCTGATCGTGGCGGCCCTGCTGCTGGGGGCCAACTATATTCGCTGGCGCTGGATGGACTCCCTCAATTACGACGCGCTCTGGTACTCCGTGCCGCTGGCGTTGGCCGAAACCCTGGCCTATATCGGCACCTGTCTGTTTACCATCAACCTCTGGCAGGTGCGGGACCCTCTGCCGCATCCGGCCCCCGACGATATCCGCCAGTGTCTGGCCGACCCCGAGGGGATCGCGGCGCGCCCGCTGAAGGTCGACCTGTTTATCGCCACCTACTCCGAAGACCCCGAGCTGGTGCGTCTCTCCATTCAGGATGCCAAGCGGATCGACTACCCGCATCCCCTGGAGTATAAAATCCACGTGCTGGACGACGGCCGCCGCGACGCCATGCGCCAGGTGGCCGAGCAGGAGGGCGTCAACTACCTGACCCGCGACAATAACGCGGGCTTCAAGGCCGGCAACCTGCGTAACGGCATTGAGCAGACCGACGGCGACTTTATCGTCATTTGCGATGCCGACACCCGGGTCTTTCCCACCCTGCTGACGCACACGCTGGGCTATTTCTGCGATCCGAACGTCGCCTGGGTACAGACCCCGCAGTGGTTTTACGATCTGGCGCAGGGCACGCCGCTGCCGCACTGGCTGGCGCGCAAGGCCGGGCGCGTCGGCGCGCTGACCGGGCGACTGATCGAGCGGCTGGTCGGTCCCCTGCGCGTCGGCGAAGATCCCTTCATGAACGATCCGCAGATGTTTTACGACGTGATCCAGCGTCGCCGCAACTGGGCCTATGCCTCGTTCTGCTGCGGCGCGGCCTCGCTGCACCGGCGTGAGGCCATCATGCAGACCGCCCTGCGCCAATACGCGATGGATATCGAATACGAGATCGATCGCCATACCCACGCGGTGGACGATCCGCAGCTACGCCGGGATCTGCAGCAGGCCATGCTGCCCCACGTCGCCTATGATATGGAGCTGATGCCCTACCGTTTTCACGTCTCGGAGGATATCTATACCTCGATCATGCTGCACGGCGACCTTGAGCACCCCTGGCGCTCCGTGCTGCACCCGCAGGTCGAGTCCAAAATGCTCTCGCCGCAGGATCTGCAGACCTGGATGATCCAGCGCTTTAAATACGCCGCCGGTTCACTGGATATTCTGCTGCACGACGGCGTACTGCACAGCCGGCAAATCCGCCTGTCGCTGGCGCAGAAGCTGCTGTACGGCGCCACCTTCTGGTCCTATCTGGCCTGCCTCTGGAACCTGATTTTCCTGATTGCGCCGCTGGTTTACCTGTTCAGCGGGATCCCGCCGCTCTCCACCTACTCCACCCCGTTCTATCTGCACTTTGTGCCGTACCTGGTGCTGTGCGAGCTGGCGTTTATGTTCGGCACCTGGGGGATCGCCTCCTGGAACGGCAAAGCCAGCTATCTGGCCCTGTTCTCCATGAATCTCCGGGCGCTGGATACCGTGCTGCGCGGGGAGAAGATCCGCTTTCGCGTCACGCCCAAGGAGCGGCAGCAGGGCAACTTTCTCAGCCTGATCAAGCCACAGCTGGCCATCGTCACCCTGACTCTGCTGGGGCTGACCTGGGGTGCGATCCAGCTGGCGCTGGGGAACATCCGCGATCCCTCCGGCTATATCATCAATATCTTCTGGGGCGGTATGAACATCCTGGCGATGCTGCCGATGATCAGCGCCGCCCTCTGGCAGCCGCCGGCGGAAGACGCCGAAGGCGGGGAGCGCTGATATGAGGCTATCGACCCACCTGCTGCGCGCCAGAAGCTATATCGCCACGCTGTGCGGTTTTCTGCTGGCCCTCGCCATCGTGCTGCATATCGAGCGCCACCAGCCGCCGCCGCCCATTCCGCTGACCCTGCAGACCCTCGGCGGCGACTTTCCCCAGCTGCCCGCGACGCGCGGCCTGACCTTTCAAGAGGCCATTTGGGCGCGCATCGCCTGGCAATACTTCATCAATAACACCCAGCCCAGCGGGCTGGTCAACGCCGTCGATCGCCAGCCCTACGCCAGCCTGTGGAGCAGCGGCGATCAGCTGATGGCGCTGATGGCCGCCCAGCGGCTGGGGATCATCGGTCAGGCCGAGCTGGATCGGCGCCTGGATGCGACGCTGCAGGCGCTCGCCGCCCTGCCGCGCTCGGCGCAGCGAATGCCCTGGCAGTACTACCACAGCGCCACCCTGCAGCCCCTGTCACCGCAGACCGATGACGGGGTCACCTGGTCCGCCAACGACATCGGGCGCCTGCTCAGCGCGCTGCAGATCTGCGCCGCCCGCTATCCCGAACACGGCGCGGCGATCAACCGTCTGCTCGCCGACTGGCCGCTGGCACAGATGTTTCGCCAGCGCCCCTACGCCCCCTTCGCCCTGCGCGATACCCCGCGCTGGCGCCTGATCGGGCTGAATGACCGCCCCGGGCTCGGCTACCGCCTGTACGCCCAGGCGACGCTGGGCGGCATCACCCCCAGCGCCGCCGTTACGCTGCAGCAACCGCTGAGCGATCAGCCCACCGTTAATATCGACGGCATGGTGCTGCCCTACGATGCGCTGATCACCCTACGCCAGACCGACCACCCGCTGATCTTCGTGCAGCCCTACATCCTGGCGGCGCTGGAGTATGGATTCAGCCTCGACAATGCGGCGGTCACCTGGCGCATGGTGCTGGCGCAGGAGAGCCGCTATAACCCGCAGACGGGCAAAAACTTTATCTTTGACGATCGCGAGTCGCCCACGCTCGCCGCGCTGAGCGTCCGCCCCACGACCACGCCGCCCCCGCTGCTGTTTTCGGCCAAGGCCGCCTTCGGCTGGTACGCCCTGCTGGGCACCCCGTGGAGCGAACGGCAGCGACAGCAGGTTCTGCCGCTGCTGCAGCCTGGCCGCGGGTGGCATGATGGCCTCCGCCTGGACGGCAGCGTCAGTCCAACCCTGAGCGCCGCCACCAACGCCCTAATCCTGGAAAGTCTGCTATACCAAATACAGGGACCGCTGCGCTGTGCCTACTGCCAGCCCGACGATCCGCCGCTCTCCGCCCCCCCTGCGGGAATACAGATGCAATAAGGAATGCCTATGTCACTGCCCATGCCGCACCCACGTTCCCTCCTGCGCCTGATCGGCTTGCTGTGGCTGGCGCTGCTGCTGATCCTGGGCGGCGCCGCCGCGCGAGCTGAAACCATTCTGCCGGCGGCCGGCTACCCGCCGCGCCACGGCGATCTGACGCCGCAGGAGATGGCGGTCGCCCAGAAGGCCTGGTCCTACTTCGTCACCAACTATCAGCCGACCACCGGGCTGGTTAACGCGGCCAACGCCTACCCCTCGACCACCATGTGGGATACGGCGTCGTACATAGCGGCGCTGACGGCGGCGCGCGAGCTGGGGCTGGTGGATAAAGCCACCTTCGATCAGCGCATGATTAAGCTGCTGGCCACCCTGAATAACCTGGATCTGTTTCAGGGACAGGCGCCGAATAAGGCCTATAACACCCTGACCGCCCAGAAGGTGAACTACATCAACCAGCCGGGCGAAATCGGCTACTCCGCGCTGGATCTGGGGCGCATGCTGATCTGGCTGAAAATCATCAAAGATCGCTATCCCGAATACGCCAACGATATCGACAATCTGGTGCTGCGCTGGGACTTTAGCCATATCATCGATCCCTGCGGCACCCTGTATGGCGCCGTGCTGGACGGAAAAAATCAGCCGCTCTACGTGCAGGAGGGACGCCTGGGCTACGAGGAGTACGCCGCCGCTGGCTTCCAGCTGTGGGGGTTTAACACCTGCCAGGCCTCCCGCGCGGAGCCCTACCAGCTGGCCGATATTTATTGCGTGCTGGTCCCCTACGATGCGCGCGATCCCAGACCGACCCAGCAGCACAACTATGTCACCACCGAGCCCTATGTGCTGTATGGCATCGAGCTGGGCTGGAATAAGGCCGGCGCCGCGCGCGCGGCCGATGGCAAGGAGAACCACCCGTGGATGCATGACTTCGCCAACCGCGTCTATCAGGCGCAGGAAAACCGCTACCAGATAGCCGGGATCGTGACCGCCCGCTCCGAACACCAGCTGGATCGCGCCCCCTACTTCGTCTATGACACGGTCTTCTCCGACGGCTACGACTGGAATACCATCACCGACAAAGGGGTATACACGCCGGAGGATGCGGCCGTCTCCCTGAAGGCGGCGCTGGGAATGTGGGCGCTGTGGCAGTCCCCCTATACCGATCTGCTGTTCAGCACCATTGAGAATGCCAACGACGCGCCCAAAGGCTTTTACGAGGGGCTGTACGAAAACGGCAGCGGCCCGATCCGTGAATTCACCGCCAACAACAACGGTATCATGCTGGAGGCCCTGCTGTTTAAAAAACAGGGTAGCCTGTTCGCCCCCGCGCGCGCCGGCGGCGATGGCGCCGCCCCGTCGCTGTGGGATAAAACCCTGCTGAACGCCTTTGATGAAAGCAACCGGACCCATAATCGCCCCTACCTGTCGGCGACGCCCCATCAGAGCAGCTGGTGTAAACAGCAGGGGATCGCCCTGCGCGCCGCGCCGGCCTGCCCGAGCTGCCAGTGCGCCGCCTGCACCTTGGACGCCCCCATCCAACTGCCGCCGGTCAGCGCATCATGCTTAAAACCCTGATCGGCGCAGCCGCGATCGCTATCCTGGCGCTGACGGCCTGGTCGCTGTCGGCGCCGCCGACGGCGCTGGAGACGGGCTGGCGCTACCTCAGCCAGGGAGGCTGGCACCACGCGGGCCGACTGGGGCAGCTTACCCCCGACGAGCGCCAGTGGGCGACCATCGCCTGGCGCTATTTCCAGAACAACACCCAGCCCGACACCGGGCTGGTCAACGGCCAGGACAACTATCCGCTGACCACCCCGGCGCAGATGGGCGATACCCTGGTGGCGCTGGTCGCGGCGCAGCGGCTGGGGCTGCTGGAGGCCGAGGAGTTTGACCGGCGCCTCTCCGCGCTGCTGGCCACCCTCTCCCGTCTGCCCTTAAACGGCGCCGGCTTGCCCAACCGCTACTACGACAGCCAGCGGCTGACCATGGTGAACGGGGCGCGCCAGCCCGCCGACGACGGCTGGTCAGCCGGCGACATCGCCCGCCTGCTGCTGGGGCTGCGGCTGGTCACGCTGGCGGCGCCGCAGTACGGCGGCTTTATCGATCGCATCGTCATGGGGTGGAACTTCTGCCCTATGCTGACCCCGCAGGGGGCGCTGCAGGACGGCGAGTGGCGGCAGAATCACTGGCAAACCCGCCCTATCGCCAATCTGGCCCAAAGCCAATACGCCGCCGCCGCGATGGGGCTGTGGGGTTTTGATGCCCCGCTCAGTGCGGCGCCGCCCTATAAGCACGCCATCATCGGCCCCAATTCCATCGCGACGGCAGACCGGGATCCCCGCCTGGGCGGCGGCAACCTCAGCGTCGACTCGACCCCCTATCTGCTGGCCGGTCTGGAGTTCAACTGGTCGCCGCCGGGCAAGGCTTCGCTCACCCTGCAGGATCTCAGGTCGCGCGCCCAGTCGGTATACCAGGCGCAGGCCTGGCGCTGGCAGCGCGACGGTATCCTGACGGCGCGTGCAGACTATGCGCTCAACCGCGCGCCCTGGCGGGTCGATAACGCCGTCTTCGCCAACGGCTATCCCTGGAACGTACTGACGGAGGGGGGAGAGTTCCGCCCCGAGCTGGCGTTGACCGCAACCCGGGCGCTGTTCGGCCTGTGGGTGCTGTGGGATAGCCCCTATACCGATGCCCTGATGCAGCTGGGGCGCTGGCCGCGGGACGATCGGCGCGGCTGGTACGAAGGTCGCTTTGAGCGCAGCGGCGAATACAATCCGGTGATGACGCTCAGCACCAACGCCATGGTGCTGGAGTCTCTGCTGTATAAGCAGAACAACGGCCCGCTGATCGACCGCCTGCCGCCGCCCGGCTATCTGGAAAGCCAGCTGCGCGAGCCCCTGAACTGGCCGCGGCGCTGTCTGCCCCAGGAAGGACGTTAACGTTACTACGCCAAGGAGCGCACATGACCCGAACGCCGATCACCGCGCTGACGCTGCTGCTGAGTCTGCTGCCGCGCCCCGGCGCCAGCCAGACGCTGAGCCTGGACGGCGCCTGGCAGACCCACGACGCCAATCCCCCCTTCAGCACGCCCGAGACCCTGCGCCAGCAGGGCGAAGCCTGGCGGACGCTGCGGGTTCCCGCCAATTGGTACAGCCAGGGGATCGATCACCAGGGCGCCCTCTGGTACCAGCGCGAGTTTACCCTGCCGCCCTTGGCGCCAGACCGCATGGCCACGCTGATCTTTAACGGCGTCGACTACCGGGCCGACGTCTGGCTCAACCAGCGCTACCTGGGCGCCCATCAGGGCTATTTCCAGCGCTTCGCACTGGACGCGGCGCCGGCGCTGCGGCGCCACAACCGCCTGCTGGTGCGCGTCGACAGCCCCTTTGAAACGCCGGGGCGCGCCTGGCCGCTGCACAAACAGAGCATCAAGGGTATCCTGACCCAGCACGACACGCGTCCCGGCGGCGCCTGGTCGGCGCAGGGGCAGGATGCGAACTCCGGCGGCATCTGGCAGCCCGTCAGCCTGAAAATCAGCCGCCGGGCCGCCATCGATAATCTGCTGCTGACCCCGACCTTCTCCGCCGATGGCCAGCAGGCCTCGCTGGCGCTGCGTCTGGACTACCGCGCCCAGGAGACGCTGCCGGCCACGCTGACGCTGCAGATGACGCCCTACAATTTTGTCGGGCGCACCTACCGCCTGACGCTGCCGCTGACCCTGCGGCGCGACGGCGAGGTCGAGGCCCAGCTGCCGCTGCCGCGGGTCGTCCGCTGGTGGCCCGACGGCTATGGCTATCCCGCGCTGTACCACGTCCGCGTCGCGCTGCGCGATGCGCAGGGCGTGATGGACAGCACATCGCAGATCACCGGCATCCGCCAGTTCAGCCAGAATGCGCAGACCAAAGCCTGGTATATCAACGGCAAGCGGATTTTCCTGCGCGGCACCAACTACATCGCCTCGCCCTGGCTCGGCCAGGTCAGCGCCGCGGACTATCGCCGCGATCTGCTGATGATGAAGCGCGCCAACGTCAACACCGTGCGCGTCCACGCCCACGTCGCCGGACAGGCGCTGTACCGTCAGGCCGACGAACTGGGCATGATGCTGTGGCAGGATATGCCGCTGCAGTGGGGCTATGACGACTCCGCCGCCTTCGCCGCCGAAGCCGCCCGACAGGCCACCGCGCTGGTGCGTCAGTTTGGCTCTCATCCCTCCATCATTATCTGGGCCGGACAGAACGAACCGCCGTTCAACGCCCCGTGGATGAAGGATCTGTTCGCCGACTGGCGGCCAGACCTGAACCGGAATCTGGCTCAGCGGGTCGCCGAGGCGCTGGGACAGGATAGATCCCGCGGCCTGCACCCTTGGTCGAAGGTCGATGAACACTTTTGGCAGGGCTGGTACTTCGGTAAGGTCACCGATGTGCTGAAGCCCGCCTACAGCGCCATCATCACCGAATTTGGCGCCCAGGCCCTGCCCTCTCTGCCGACGCTGCAGACCATCATTCCCCCGGCGGATCGCTGGCCGGCCAGCGAGGATGGCCGCGATCCCGCCTGGCGAGTCTGGATGTACCATGACTTCCAGCCCGGCAATGCCTTTGGGCTGGCCGGGCTGCACCGGGGCCGCGATCTGGCCGACTTTATCACCCGTACCCAGCAGAATCAGGCGCACATCATCCAGCTGGCCGCCGAGAGCTATCGCCGCCAGCGCTTTCAGCCGGTCACCACCCTGATGCAGTTCATGTTCAGCGAGAGCTGGCCCTCGATCAACTGGGCGGTGGTGGACTACACCCGCCAGCCTAAGCCGGGGTACTTCGCCCTCCAGCGCGCCTTTCAGCCGATTCTGCCCTCCATTGAGCCGATCACCCTGCAGTGGCACCCCGGCCAGCCGGGGCAGATCGCGCTGTGGGCCATTAACGATACCTGGCGCGCCCACCCCGACAGCCGCCTGGTTTGGCAGCTGCGTCAGGGCGGTATCGTGTTAAATCAGGGGGAGTTGACCTTTGCCCTGCCCGCCGACAGCGGACAGCGGCTGCGCCAGCTGACGGTAACCCCCCGCGACCAGCAGGATATGTGGCTCTACGCCACGCTGTATGATGCACAGGGGGAACCGCTGGGGAAAAACAGCTACCGTATCGAGGTGCAGGCACCGACCCCGCGCTAGCGACGCGCGGGGCTCAAAACGGCAGCGTCCAGCTCAGGTTGAGGGTGCCCTGGCGGAAGTTGGCGTTGCGATCGCCGCGCCAGGCATAGCGCGTGCCGCTGTAGTTATCATAGTGAATCGACAGCGATCCGGGCTCATAGCCGGAGACATAGCCCACGCTGTAGCTATAGTCGGAATCCCAGGGCTGCTGCTGCCCGCGGTCTGGGTAGTAAAACGCGGAGACGCGCAGAAAGTAGTGCTGCTTCAGGGTATAGCCGCAGCTGCCCAGCAGCGTATTTTTCCCACGCTTCATCTGATTGTCCTGCAGGGAGTAGTAGCGCGGGCCATAGCTGTAGCCCACCTGACAGGACAGGCTGTCCTGGGGGAACAGCAGCAGATGCTTATTCCAGCTCTCCGGCAGGGCAAACTTATAGGCCGCGGTGATGGTTCCCTGCTCGATATAGGTCCGCCGCTGCCCCTGCTGGGGGTAAAAATGGTTGTTATCGCCATAGTTACTGTATACCAGGCTAAAGGTGCCGGGATGCCAGTCGTCATAGCCAAAGCTGTAGACAAAGTCAGTCTGATAGCGGTTGAGATCCTGCAGCGGGACCCGCACCGTCATATTGGCAAAAAAGTAGCTCAGCGGTGAATACTGAAAGCTGGCCAGCATGCGCTGGTTGACGATATTACGCATCTCGCTCTGGGTGTCGTTCACCGGCACATTTATCCACTGATGCGACAGCGGCGTGCTGTAGGTCAGCGCCGTGGAAAACGTCGCCTCACTGCCGGAGAACAGACGCGCCCATGGGGTGGTAAACACCTTTACCGGCGGCGGCGTTCCACCGCCCTGATCGGCCTGCGCCGCCAGCGGCGCAGTACAAAATAACAATGCCAAACCTACGCTAATACCAACCTGCTTATCCATTATGTTATCCGCCTATTATTCGCCGCGGCGCTCCCTATCATAAAGGATAGATAACATTTGAACCCTCTACCAGTTCGCTCAATAAAAAATAGAGCATCATCATTTAGTTAACCGTCGAGCCCTCGGCGTCGTGCCATTCAGACAAGCGACCGCACCGCCGCGCGCCGCGAAGAGGCAGAGTCGTCAATCTTCTCTATACTCAAATAAGCACTCCTCAGCCTAAGGCAGGACGTCCCGACGATGTTTATCAAATATGTCATGATCGGTATTTTGAATACCGCCTTGCACTGGGCGGTGTTTTTTACCCTGCACAGCCAGGCGGCCCTGTCGCAGTCATTCAGCAACCTGTATGCCTTTATCGTCGCCGTCACCTTTTCGTTTTTCTGTAATGCCCGCTTCACCTTTCAGGATCGCCCCACCCTGAAGCGCTATCTGCTGTTCACCAGTTTTATGGGATTTCTCAGCTGGCTGACCGGTCATCTCGGCGATCGGCTGCATATTGCGCCGCTGCTCACCGTCATGGCCTTTTCGCTGATCAGCCTGATCATGGGCTTCTTCTATTCCAAATACATCGTCTTCCGGAGCGCGGCGTAATGAAAATATCCCTGGTAGTCCCGGTATTCAACGAAGAGAGCGCTATTCCCCTGTTTCACGACGCGGTAAGGCAGTGTGACGATCTGGCGCCCTACCGCATCGAAATCGTCTTCGTCAACGACGGCAGCAGCGACCGGACGGAAGAGGTCATCTCCGGAATAATCGATGACGATCCGCTGGTGATTATGGTCAACTTTTCACGCAACTTCGGCAAAGAGGCCGCGCTGTTCGCCGGGCTGAAGTACGCCACCGGCGAGGCGATAATCCCTATCGACGTCGATCTGCAGGATCCTATCGAGCTCATTCCACAGCTGATCGCCCGCTGGCGCAACGGCGCGGACGTGGTGCTGGCCAAGCGCATCGATCGCACCTCAGACACGCTGATGAAGCGCCTGACCGCCAGCCTGTTCTACCGGGTGCACAACCAGATAGCCAACCCCAAGATCGAAATGAACGTGGGGGACTACCGTCTCATGAGCCGCCAGGTGGTCGATGCGGTTCTGATGCTGCACGAACGCAACCTGTTCATGAAGGGGTTGCTCAGCTGGGTTGGCTTTAAAACCGCCGTCGTCACCTACGCCCGCCATGAGCGGGTGGCCGGCAGCAGCAAGTTTAACTTTTGGAAGCTCTGGAACCTGGCGCTGGAGGGGATCACCTCCTTCAGCACCATCCCCCTGCGGCTGTGGACCTATATCGGCACCTCGATTGCGGCGTTTTCCCTGTTCTACGCGCTATACGTGATAATCAAAACGCTGATCTTTGACAACCCGGTCCCCGGCTATCCCTCGATTATGGCCGTTATTCTGTTCCTCGGCGGTATCCAGCTGATCGGCATCGGGGTGCTGGGCGAATATATCGGGCGAATTTACGTGGAAACCAAGCAACGGCCCCGTTTCATTGTCAAAGAGCTTAAGGGAAGAAAATGAACCATCTGCTGAAGCGGCCGCTCTCGAACCGAGATGCCTTTCTGTTTATCATCGCGCTGCTGCTGCTCTACGTGGTGCCGCTCATCCTGGCCAACGTCTATTACCGGGACGACACCGAGCGCATTCTGAACCCGGCCGCGCCCTGGTATACCTTAGGACGCCCAGGCGCCGATCTGCTGATGCGCCTGTTTACCTTCAACCTGTACGAGCTGACCGACACCGCGCCGCTGACCCTGCTCCTCGGGGTGCTGTTCTTCGCCTGGACGCTGGTGTATGCGGCGCGCCGCGCCGAGGGCACCCTCAGCATCGCCGCGCTGTCACCCTATATCCTGTTATTTTTTAACCCGTTTTTCCTGCAAAACCTCTCCTACAAATACGACAGCTTTCCCATGGTGGTCGCGCTGGCGCTCTCGATCTTAGCCTTTTTCTGCCCGCGTAACCGCGGTCTGCTCAGCTACCTGCTGCCGACCCTGCTGCTGTTTTGCGCCCTGACGCTCTACCAGCCGTGCGCCAATATCTTCATCGGCCTGTACGGCGCCAACCTGATGATCAACTTTCTCAAGGTCGAGCGGAGCCCGCTGCAGGAGACCGTTTGGGCGGCGGTGGTCATGCTGCTCACCAACTCGCTGTACATTCTGATCATCGACCACCTCTTGGCGCTGGGCGGCGGTAACCGCGGCAACATGATCGGCGCCCAGGACGCGCTGTTCTGGCTGACCCAGGACTGGTTGATGCTGAAAAAGCTGCTCACCTTTGTCCTCAGCAAGGAGCTGAAATTCCTGTTCTACCCGGCGCTGCTCTGCGTCGTCTGGATCTTTGCCCTGCGCCTGACGCAGTTCTGGCGCGCCCAGCCCCTGACGCTCAGCAGGCTGCTGTCGCTGCTGCTGATCCTCTGTTCGCCGCTGGTGCTGTTTATCGCCCTGCTGGGGCCGCTGTTCCTGCTGAAGGAGGGGGTGACCGACGTCCGCGTCCTGTGCGGCTTCTCCGCCACCCTGTTCGTGTTTGCCCACGCCGTCTACCAGGTACTGGCGCGCTGGCGCCCCGCCTGGCTGCCGCTGTGCACCCTGCCGCTGTTCTATTTCCTGGCCTTCAGCTTCCAGTACGGCAACGCGGTACGCAATCAGCGCGACTATGAGGCCCGCATATTTGGCTGGCTGAGCTATGACCTGCTCTCCCTCAACGCCACCGGCCACGGTAAGATCCTGCTCAACAACTACCCCGATACCGCGCCGGTAACCCAGAAGATCGTCGAACATCAGGCGCTGATCGACATGATGTTCAGCCCGGCCTATAACTGGACCGCCCGGCGCATCATCGCCTCCTACGGCATCAGCAATATCGACGCCGGCTGGGGGCCGGACTACCGCGATCGGCTGAATGTCCTCTGCGCTGAGCAAACGGCGCCGCTGCGCGACAATAAGTTTTACGCCATCTACGCCCTGAATGACGACACCATCGTCTGGCTGAAGAACAAGTACTTCACCGTCTGCGGCCCGGCACACTGAGACGATGCTCCCGGCGCAAAGCGCATGATTTCAGCCGGGAGTATTCACATAATGCGCGCCGCTATTCGGCGCGCATGTTTAGATAAATAAAAAAATAAAAAAATGGGCGGCCCTTTGGCCGCCCACCGAACATCATTAAACCATTACTGTTTCTGCGTCGCTTCGTTGCTCATCATCGTTTTTTCATGCGCGGCTTTCGATTTTTCCGTTGCCATGTGAGATTCTTTCTTCGCCTCTTCGTGCTTACCTTCCGCATGCAGCTTGGCGGCTTTTTTATGGTGTTTAACCACGGCCTCATGGTGCTGCGCAGCATCCTCATGCTTCACTACCGCAGTGTCTGCGGCCAGCGCTGAGAAGGAAACCACACCGGCGGCCAATGCAGCAACAGCGAATGCCTTTTTAAACATGATAATCTCCTTGTGAAATAAGTCCTGCATTAAAAACCTAGTACAACGCAGTAATAATTCAAGACCAAAAGTTAACTTTTGAAAAAAGAGCGCGCGCAATAAAAAATAGCCTGGAGAGGCTCTACAATAAGTATAAAATTATGCTATGAGCCGCCGTTGATTAACGCCGCGCCGCTACGTTGAGGCCCATGAAATAGGCACCGAGCCGCGCCTTGAATTAAATTCGCGCCCGGTTACACAAAGACACAGTTTAGCGCACGCAACCCCGGCACACTCGACAACGCGATAGCCCGGTTGCGCCGTCAAGGGGCAATCGCCCCTTCGTCGCCCGCGCGTCGCGTTGGCGACGCTTTACTCACACAGCACGTCGCAGCGGCGCCGCTGCCGCGGATCCAAAGGAGATATCCCATGTCGATTTACCCGGCGACCCCCGCCGATGCCGAACGCATCAACCCGCTGTTTATCGCCTATCGCCAGTTCTATGACGTTCCCTCCGACCCGGCACAGACCCTGCGCTATCTGCAGCAGCGCCTGACTAACGCCGAGTCGGTGATCTTTTACGCCGTCGATACGCAGGGAGAGTGCGTCGGCTTTACCCAGCTCTACCCGCTGTTTTGCTCGCTGGAGATGAAGCCGACCTGGCTGCTGTACGACCTGTTTGTCGCACCGCAGGCGCGCCGTCACGGCGTCGCGCGCGCGCTGATGCAGCGGGCGGAGGCCTTTGCCCGCGACGGCGGCGCGGCGTTTATCGGCCTGGATACCGGCACGGACAACACCCGCGCCCAGGCGCTGTATGAAGAGCAGGGCTACCTCCGCGACCGCGCCTTCTACCACTATCAACTGACCCTGTAAGCCTCCCGGGCCGGCGGGTACCCTCCGCTGGCCCTGCGCCAATCAAGGCGCCCGCCCTGCAACATCAAAAGAAAAGTCTGATATTAACTTTATTACCGACATAATTTACCATGTTACTATCTCGGTATGGCCTTTTATCAAGGATAAGCGCGTCACAGTCCGCAAGATGTATGGCGCCGTCCTGTTCGGTGTAAGCTACGCTTTCCCTGCGTCTTCCCGGATCGCAGAACGGTTGCCATCGTTCAGACAGTGATTATATTTAATAAACCGACAGAATTAATCATCCCCGTTAGGCGATAATTCAATGCAAAACAAACGATTGAAAGTCAGCTATGGCATCGCCACCCCCTTGGTCAGGGTGACCGACTTTCTGATGATTAACCTCTGCCTTATCGGTAGCGCCTGGATCTGGCTCAGTGACCAGCTCAACGTCGCCATCACTGTTAGCCTGCTGTTTTCACTCTCGTTCTTACTTATCGGTGAATATACCGGCATCTATCTGCACCGGATCAAAAAGATCAACTGCACCGAAATATCTCGCCTGGCCGCGACCCTGCTGCTGACCATCGCCTTTATCGAGGCCATCTACCTGGTGTTCCACTACCTGCTGCTCAGACACTATCTGCACCCCTTTCTGGGCCCCGATGTCATGACCTCGCTGTTCTGGTATCTGGCCCCGCTCTCCGGCCTGCTGCTGCTGCGCCTGCTGAGCTTTCTTTATCCACATGCGCCACACCCGGGTGCGGGTGGCCATTCTCGGCCTGACGCCCGGCGGACTCGCGGTAGAAAAAGCGCTGTTCAAAGAGTACGCCAACATGCGTCTCGACCTGGCCTTCTATGACGATCGCAGCGCGGGGCGCTTTAGCTACCTGACCAAGAGCCCCTACCGGGGCGCCGTCAGCCGCCTGATCGCCGAGGCCAAGGCGGGCCGCATCGACGAGGTCTATATCGCCCTGCCCATGGTCGCGCTGGAGCGTATCCGCCACTTTCTCTCTCTGCTGTCGGACACCACGGCCAACACCTATATCGTCCCCGATCTCTACTCCTACAGCACCCATGTCTCCCAGCTGCGGATGATCGGTAACATTCAGGCCATCAGCATCTTTGCCTCTCCCTTTGACGGCCCGGGCGCGCTGACCAAGCGCATCGAAGATCTGATCCTCGGCACTCTGATCATGCTGCTCATCGCGCCGCTGATGCTGCCGATCGCGCTGGTGATCCGGCTCACCTCGCCCGGCCCGGTGCTGTTCAAGCAGGCGCGCTATGGGCTAAACGGTCAACATATCAGCGTCTGGAAGTTTCGCACCATGCGGGTTCAGGAGAATGGTGACAACGTCATGCAGGCAACCAAGGGCGATCCGCGGGTAACCCCCTTCGGTGCCTTTCTGCGCCGCACCTCGCTGGATGAGCTGCCCCAGTTTATCAACGTATTGCAGGGCAGCATGTCGATCGTCGGGCCGCGCCCGCACGCCGTCGCGCACAATGAGCAGTACCGCCGATTGGTCGATAACTACATGATCCGCCACAAGGTTAAACCGGGTATTACCGGACTGGCGCAGATTAACGGCTACCGCGGGGAGACCGACACGCTGGACAAAATGGAGGGGCGGGTCCAGTACGATATCGACTACATCCAGCGATGGTCGCTGTGGCTGGATCTGAAAATCATTTTTCTTACCCTCTTTAACGGCTTTAGGCATGAGAACGCCTATTAGCCTGTTACTGCTGACCGGGCTGGGGCTAACCCCGGTCAGCTGGGCCGATCTGACGCCGAAGTCCCACATCGGGATCGCTGGCATCGATTTTCAGAGCCAGCTGGCCATCGACCGCGGCTACATGGGCAACGTGACCTATCTGCCCGCGGTCGCGCCGGCCCGCAACGCGGCCTTTTGGGGCGTCCGGCCGCAGCTACAGGCGCTCGCCGAGCGCGGGCAGGATCGCTATCAGCTCCACTACCGCGGCGACTACCGCCGCTATCGCCAGGCGGGCGCAGACGACTACCGCGATCACGATCTCGGCCTGCTCGCCCGCTGGCGCTATGGCGCCATGCAGGGGCTCACGCTGACCCTGCAGGATACCCTGGGCCACGAGCTGCGCGGACGCGGCATCAGCGAGGGCTTTCTGCCGCAGCAGTTCATCCGCTACGGGATCACCACCCCGCTGCGCACCACTCTGCAGGATGGTCAGCTGCGCTACAGCTACGGCGCCGATGAGGGGCGCGGCAAGGCGGAGATGATGCTCTCCTACCGACGCCTGCGCTACGGCAATACCCGCCAGGCGCAGCAGGCCGATGACGCGTTTTATAACTATATCCGCGAGCAGGAGTGGCACGAGAACGGGCAAACCCTTGAGCTGTTCGACCAGTACAGCCCCCAGACGCGTTTCCGCTACAGCCTGGTGACCCACCAGCGCTACTACCGGAGCAATGGCCAGAAAAACAGCAACGAATACTCTCTGCTGTACGGCGTCAAAAGCCAGCTGACCGGCAACAGCGCCATCGATGCCAACGTCTCCTGGCTGTATAAGACCTTCAACGCCGACCCTGCCCGCCCCTTCAGCGGCCTCAACTGGGACGTCTCGGCGCGCTGGCAGCCCCATCCGCAGCGCAGCGTCGTGCTGCACAGCGCCCAGCGCATCAAGGACCCCTCCCAGGTCGGCGGCTATATTTTGGTGTCCGAATACGGACTCTCCTATACTCAGGATCTGTGGCGTAACCGGCTGTCATCCACGCTGGACTACCGCTATCGCACTGAGGATTACAAAAAGCAGGCGGATAGCCGCCGCGATCGCAACGCGATCCTATCGCTGGCGTTGAACTATGACTTTCGCCCATCCATCTGCTTTCAACTCAAATACATGCGCGACACGCTGCGCTCCTCTAAGCGCAGCGACCTCTTCTATATCGGCCCCGATGAGGATCAGCCGGTGGAGAGGACCCTCGGCTATGACAACGATCTGATTATGTTTACGGCAAAGGTGCAGATTTAACGTGAAATGGATAAAACGGAACGTCCTGCTGCTGGTCGGCTGCCTGCTGACGGCCTGCAGCTCAACGCCCCCCCTGCAGGATCCGCCCGATCCGCAGCCCCGCTACCTGCTGGGCGCCGGGGACACGGTCAATATTCTGGTCGCCGGTGAGCCGGAGATGAGCATGCGCCTGACGCTAGACAGCAGCGGCACCCTCAACTTTCCCTATATCGGCACCCTGACGCTCTGCGGCAAAACCCCGCAGCAGGTGGCCCTTGAGCTCACCGAGCGCCTGCGCGGCGACTACCTGCGCCAGCCGATGGTAACCGTCAGCGTCGCCCAGTTCCGCGACTTCTTTATTCTGGGCCAGGTGAAGCGCCCCGATGGCTATGCCTACCAACCGGGGCTTACGGTAGAGAAAGCGCTGGCGCTGGCCGGCGGGTTCACCGATCGCGCCGATCACGGCGACTTGAGCATTCGGCAGGCCGGCAGCGACCGTCTGTTGAAAAATGTGGCCATGACCCACAGGGTGCAGCCCGGCGACACCGTCATCGTCGGCATGAGTTTCTTTTAGCCTATGAGACAATCCATGGTAGCGCGCGGAAGCCAGCGCGAAAGCAGTATCGATTTTGCCCCGCTGGTGCGCGCCCTGCGCCGCCAGGGCGGGAAGTGTCTTCTGGTCGCGCTGGTCGCCGGGCTGCTCGCCTACCCGCTGATCCGGATGCTGCCGCAGCACTATACGGCGCACGCCACGCTGCTGCTCAAGGCCCAGCCGGATAACATCACCCCGCTGCCGCAGGTCTCCGGCTACGATGCCTCGCGCAGCGACTACTACCAGACCCAGTATGCGCTGATGCAGTCCCGCAGCGTACTGATGCGGGTGATCAACACGCAGGGGCTGCTGCAGGATCCCGCCTTTAACGGCGGCCTGCGCGACGACGGCCCGGAGAGCCTCCGCCTGCGCCAGGCGAATGCGCTGGAGCACCTGCGACAGAACCTGACCGTCAGCGGCGTGCGCGGCACCCAGCTGGTGAGCATCGCCTATGAGTCCACCTCGCCCAGCCAGGCGGCGCAGATAGCCAATGCGGTAACGCAGGCCTATCTGGCGGAAAACGTCGCCCAAAAGCAGCGAAAAACCCTGGCGGCGCGCGACTGGAACCAGCGGCAAATGCGCGAAGTTCGCGCGCAGGTGGACGCCCAAAAGGCGCAGATAGAGGCCTACCTCAAGCAGCAGGGGATCCTGACCTTCCGCGGCGTGGACGGTTTTCAGACCGAAGAGCTGGGCATCGTCACCAACCGCCTGGCCGACGCCACCCAGCGGCGGATCGCCGCCCAGGCGCAGTATGATGAGGTACGCCAGGCCGTCGCCGGCTCGCTGGAGAACGCCCTCTCCGTCCCGGCGATTGCCGACCACGCCCAGATCCAGGATCTGCGGATTGCGCTGATCCAGACCGAACGCAGCCTGTACGAGCTGCGCAAACGCTATGGGCCGGACCACCTGCAGATCCGCCAGGCCCAGGCCCAGGTCGCCGCGGTGCAGAGCCAGCTGCATCAGGTGTTGACGGAGCTGGTCGAGGGGATCCACCGCCAATACCTGGCGGCTCAGGATGACGAGCGCCGCTATCGCCAGATGCTGACGCAGCAAAAAGTCGATTTTCAGGGGCTGACGGCCAAGCGCGACCGCTACAACTCCATGCAGACGACCCTGAACAAAACCGAAGAGCTGTATAAATCCCTCTACCAGCGGGCGCAGGAGCTGACCCTCTCCGACTCGCTGGAGCAGGCCGACGCCGAGATCGTCGATCCCGCGATCGCCCCGGTGCACCCCGCCAAACCCAACCGGACGCTGCTGCTGGCCATGGTCATCACGCTGGCGCTGACGATCGCCCTGCTGTTTAGCGTGGTGCGCGCCGCGCTGGATACCCGGATCTACACCCTGAGCCAGCTGGCCCGGCGACTGCGCCTGACACCCCTGGGCGAGCTGCGCGTCTTTGACGACGCGGGCGATGGCGCGCGGCTGGCGCAGGCCATCATGAGCAATCCCGCCGAGGCCGAGGCGCCGTATGCCATGCGCACCCGTCTGCTGCTGGCGTCATCGCCCGCACAGGTCCTGGCGCTGGTCTCCGTCGACGCCCGCGAGGGCCGCTCGCTGTGCGCCGCGCTGCTGGCCCGCGCCTTCAGCGCGGATCGTCGTACCCTTCTGATCGACATGGACTATCTCAATGACGACGGCCTGTCGACCGCGCTGGCGCCGGCAAGCGACGCCGGCCTGGCCCCGTGGGTGATGAGCGACGCCGATGCGCCGCCGTGCGTCCCGCTGAGCGGGCAGCTGGATTTCCTGCCGCGCGGTACCCTGAACGGCTCTGCGCTGCTGCTGCTCTCCTCGCCGCAGCTGGCGCAGCGGTTGACCGAGCTGCGCCGCCGCTACGCGCAGATCGTCATCGACCTGCCGGCCCTGAGCCAGGCTCAGGATAGCCGGCTGGGCGCCGCGCTGGCCGACGCCTGCGTGACGGTGGTTCAGGCGGGCCGCCTCCCTACGCCGCCGCTGATCCAAGCGCTGGCGGCGCTGGACGGACTGCCCCAGGCCGGCGTCATCCTTAACCGGGTCACCCGCGCCAATCTGGAGAGCCGCGAGGCGCTGCGGGCGCTCAGCGTGGGCATGGCTCTGACGCTGCCGGCCACAAAACCATGAACCTGCTGCGCGGCATCTCCACCCTGGCCGGATCGTCGGTGCTCTCCCAGCTCATCGGCGCCCTCTCCCTGTGGCTGGTCTCCCACCGCTATGGCATGAGCGAGGTCGGCACCTATGGCCTGATGTACAGCATGGTGCTGATCGGCGCCCAGGTCAGCACCTTCGCCTCACAGCTGCTGATCCCGCGCCAAACGGCGGAGACGCTGGGGCAGAACGTCGCGTTCTGCCTGCTGCAGAGCCTGCTCCTGGCGCTGCCCTATGCCCTGCTGTGCGCCTGGCTCTTTCAGCGCAGTCCGCTCCAGCTCTACCTGCTGACCTGGAGCTACGCCCTGGTGCTGATCGCCGAAAACCTGTGCCTGCGCGATGGGCACTACCGCGCCCTGGCGCTGCAGCGCCTGGCGATGTCCGGCGTCGTCGTGGCCGCCCTGCTGCTGACGCGCAGCCCCGCCCAGTTCTACTGGGGCTGGACGCTGGCCATGCTGCTGCTGATGCTGATCTGCCTGCTGTGCCGCCTGCGCCACCAACGCCTCACCCGCCGCCAGCTGGCCCCCGCGGCCAATCTGGCCTTCGCCCGCGCCCACTGGCGCCACCTGAGCCGGGTCGGCAGCGCAGAGGTGCTGGCCATGGCCAACAACAACCTGCCCATTATCCTGATCAACTTTTGGTTCTCGTCGCTGACGGCGGGCTACTTCGCCATCGTCAGCCGCTTTTGTCTGGCGCCGGTGATGATCGCCGGCAACGCGGTGCGCAGCGCCATCTTTTCCCGCTGGTCGGCCGACTTCCGCCAGCGGCGCTTCAACGCCGCAGAATACCGGCGAATTCGCCTGCTGCTGCTGGGATTGGGGGGCGCCGCCGTCCTGGGGGTGGCCACGCTCTATCCGCCGGTGATGCACCTGGGGCTGGGCCACGGCTGGGCCGACTCCATCCCCACCTCCCGCTATATGCTGCCCTATCTGTTCGCCGCGTTGGCCATCAGCCCCCTGACGGTCATTGAGCTGATCTTTGGCTCCCACGCCTATTTCCTGCGGATCCAACTCGATCAGCTGGCGATTATTCTGCTGGCGCTGCTGGCGCTGCCGGCTCTGGGACCAGGCTACGGCGTCAGCCTGCTGCTGTTCTCCAGCCTGACGCTGCTGCGCTATGGCTTTATCTTCCGGCGCATGAACCGACGGGCGCAGCAGCTGCGCCAGCGAGGGGTGACGCCATGCGCCTGAATACCGGCACTTATTTACAGGCGTACCTCTATATCACCCTGATCGTCTGCGGTACGGCGCAATACTTCAGCGGCATCGGCGCCATTCTGTGGATCCCCTTCTTTATGACCCTGGCGATCCCCGTGCTGATGCTGCTGCAAAACCGCACCGAGCGGCTGGATCTGACGCTGCCGGAGCGGATTATTCTGCTGCTGTACCTGGCCTTTATGGCGCTGAGCACGATCTCTACCCTGCTGCAGGGGGGGCTGACGGTGACCCTGGTCGGGTTCAAAAACGAGCTGGCCCTCTCCCTGATCGCGATGAGTCTGCTGCTCGGCTTTTGTCGCGAGTCGCAGGTCTACCGCCTGCTGCGCAGCCTGGACTGGGTGTTCTACGCCCAGTTTCCACTGGTGATCATCCAGATCCTGTTTATTCTGCCCAAACGCATCGCCCTGCGCGGCGAGAGCGAGATGTGGGACGCGGTGGTCGGCACCTTCGGCGGCGATCCGATGGGGGGCGGCAACACCGCGGCCCTGGGGCTATTTTGCCTGCTGATCATGCTGCTGAAGGTATCGGCGTACCGTCACGGCGTCATCTCCCTGCGCTCGGCGCTGCTTCACGTGGTGCTGGCCTTTGCCCTGTGCGTGGTCGGCGAGGTCAAGTTCGTCATTCTGCTGGCGCCGCTGCTGCTGCTGCTGGTCTGGGTGATGCCCAGCTACCTGCGCGGCATGGGGCGGATCAACCTGAAATCCCTGCTGCTGATCCTGCTGGGCGCGCTGCTGCTGGTGGCGCTGGCGATCCTGGTCCTCGCCTCCGGCTACACCGCCGCCTTCGGCGGCGAGCAGGGCCGCAGCGCGCTGGCCATCTTTTTTGACTCCATGGGCTATATCGTCGATCCCCATTTCATCATGCCATCCGGCGAGCTGGGGCGTCTGACCACCCTGTTCTTCTGGCTGCAAAACAACGATCTATGGGGCATCTCCAGCCAGCTGTTCGGCTACGGACTCAATGCGACCAACAGCGGCAGCAGCGTCTCCGCCGGTTATCTGCACACCCTGTTTAACCTGATCCTCGACGCCACCTCCCTAAGCATGCTGCTGTGGGAGGTCGGTATCGTCGGCACCCTGCTGTTTATCGGCCTGATCGTCGCTATCCTGGCGGCGACCTGGCCCCGCCCGTTACTCTCGCCGACGGGCCTGAGCGACGCGGATCGCTATCTGCTGAGCAGCGCCCCGGCGCTGACGATCTTTGCCATTGGCTGCCTGCTCAGCCTGCCCTACAGTCAAATACTGATGATCATCCCCATGCTGCAATGTCTGTTTTATCTGGCGCTGGGCGCCCTGCTGGTGATCCGACGCGGCGTACGCCACTACCGGGAGGCGACCAATGACTGAGCGCCCGTTTATCACCGTGAGCATTAAGACCTTTAACGAGGCGCAGGGCATCGCGGCCACGATTGACAGCGTACGGCGCCAACTGGCCGACTACCCTCACCAGATCATCGTCGCCGACGGCCTATCGACGGATTCTACCGTCGCGCTGGCGCTGGCGCAGGGGGCTCGGGTGGTCACCCTGACCCACCCAGCGGATCGCTGCTGCGGCGTCGGCCACCAGATGGGCTACCTGTTTAGCCAGGGCGAGTATCTGCTGCTGCTGGACGGCGACATGATCCTCGCCCCCGGCTTTATCGACGCCGCGGTCGACTTTTTATCCCACCATCCCGACTACGCCGGCGTGGCGGGCCAGGTCGAGATGGATGACGCCGCCAACCATGACTTTCGCTCGCGCCGGCAGCGTCTGGCGCGCATCTACCCGCTGGGCGACTGCGATCACCTGGGGGGCGGCGGCCTGTATCGGCGCAGCGCCATCGCGCAGATAGGCTACCTGACCAACCGGAATCTGCACGGCCTGGAGGAGGCCGAGCTGGGCATGCGTCTGGGGGCCGCGGGCTACCGCCTGCGGCGGCTGGCCATCCCCTACTTTCGCCATCGCTCTCACGCGCTGCCGACCGCGGCGATGCTGAAATACCGCTGGCGCAGCGGCTTTCTATGGGGGCCCGGCGAACTGCTGCGCAGCGCATGGGGCAAGCCCTACGTCGGCGCCGCGCTGCGCTGCGTCAGAAACGAGCTGCTGTTTACGCTCTACCTGCTGGCGCTGCTGCTGACCCTGCCCGCCCTGTGGTTTAGCCCGTGGCCTCTGCTGCTGATGCTGCTGCCGCTGGCCGCCTTTACCCTGCGTAAAAGCCTGCAAAGCCGCTCGCTGGCCGACGGTGCCCTCAGCGTTGTCACCCTGACGCTGTTTGCCGCCGGCCTGCTGCGCCCACAGCGCGATCCGCGCCAGCCGCCGGCGTGCCGGGAACGCGTCGCGGAGGGACGTCTATGAAGGTCGTTCTGGTCAATAAATTCTTCTTTATCAAAGGCGGCGCGGAAACCGTCTATTTTCAGCAGCGCGATGGGCTGCGGCGGGCCGGGGTTCAGGTGATCGACTTCTCCATGCAGCACCCGCGCAACGCCCCCTCCGCCTATGCGGCGGACTTTGTCTCCAACGTGGACTACCACCGGCAAGCAGGCGTCACGCAGGCGCTGAAAACCGCCTGGCGCTTTATCCGCAACGGCGAGGCCTGCCGTCGGCTGCAGGCGCTCCTGCAGCGAGAGCGACCGGATATCGTCCACTTTCACAATATTTACCACCAGCTGACCCCGGCGCTGATCGGCGTGGCGCAGCGCTTCGGCTGCAAGACGGTGCTCACCGCCCACGACTATAAAATCGTCTGTCCGGCCTACTCCTGCCTGCGCGACGGCCACCCCTGCGAGGCCTGCCTGACCGGCACGGTATGGAACGCCTTTCGCTACCGCTGCCAGCAGGGCTCCGCGACAAAAAGCCTGCTGCTGACGCTGGAGGCGCTGTGGCAGGATCTGGCGCGGGACTACCAAAAGCTCGATATGATCGTCTCGCCCAGCCGCTTTCTCCGCGATCTGCTCCAGCGCCGCCTGCCGCAGATCCCCATGACGGTGATCCCCAACGGCCTCGATGACAGCCAGCCCTTTAGCGCGGGTCAGGATCAGGGCTATTTCCTGTTCGTCGGCCGGCTCAGCCCGGGCAAGGGGGTCGCGACGCTGGCGCAGGCCCACGCGATGATGGCGCACCCGCTGCCGCTGAATATCGCCGGGGACGGCCCGCTGTTCGACGCGCTCGCCTCCCGCTTTCCGACGGCGCACTTTTTGGGCTACTGCCAGCAGGGGGCGCCGCTGGATACCCTGATCCGCGGCGCCCGGGCGATCGTCGTCCCCTCCGAAAGCTATGAAAACTGCTCAATGGCGGTGCTGGAGGCTATGGCCCAGGGTAAACCGGTGATCGGGGCGCATATCGGCGGCATTCCGGAGCAAATCCGCGACGGCGTCGAGGGGCTGCTGTTCCCCCCCGGCGATGCCCGGGCGCTGAGCGCGGCGCTGAGCCGCCTGGCGGACGATCCGGCGCTGGCGCGACGTCTGGGAGAGCATGGTCGCCGCCGCCTCTGCCGCCATTTCTCGCTGCATCAGCACACCCAGGCGCTGCTGGCGCTCTATCAACGATTACTGCGCGGACAACATCATGAAGAATAAGATAATCGTACTGGGAACCCGCGGGATCCCCAACGTGCAGGGCGGCGTAGAGACCCACTGCCAGCGGCTGTACCCGGCGATCCTGCAGCGGGCCGCCCTGAATATCTGCGTGCTGGCGCGCGCCCCCTACGTCAGCTTCCGCCGCGGCGCCTACCGCGGCGTGCAGATCCGCGCGCTGTGGGCCCCCCGGCGCCGCGCCCTCGAAGCCATTGTCCACTCGCTGCTGGCGGCCGGCTACTGTCGCCTTCACGGCGCGGACCTGGTCCATGTGCACGCCATCGGCCCCGGCCTGGTGGTGCCGCTGCTGCGCCTGATGGGGCTCAAGGTGGTCTTCACCCACCACGGGGCCGACTACCAGCGGCAAAAATGGGGCTGGCTGGCCCGGCGTATGCTGATGCTGGGGGAACGCCTGGCCGTCCGCTACGCCAATCAGGTGATCGTCATCTCCGCCGGCATCGAGGCGCTGGTTCGCCAACGCTATGGCCGCGGCGATGCCCACCTGATCCCCAACGGGGTCTGCGCCCCGGCGCCGCTGCCGTCCCAGATAGCCCGGGATACGCTGGCGACATACGGACTGCAGGCCGGGAGATACCTGGTGGCGGTCGGGCGCTTTGTCGAAGAGAAAGGGCTGCATGATCTGATCGACGCCTACCGCCTCAGCGGCGTCACGCTGCCGCTGGTGCTGGTGGGGGATGCCGACCATCCGGATGCCTATAGCCGCCGGCTGAAACGGCTGGCGCACCAGACCCCTAACGTGGTCCTTACCGGCTTTCTGCGCGGCGAGCCGCTGCAGGCGGTCTTTTCCCAGGCGGCGCTGTTCGTGATGCCCTCCTACCATGAGGGGCTGCCGATCGCCCTGCTGGAGGCGATGTCCTACTCCCTGCCAGCGCTGGTCAGCGACATTCCGGCCAATCAAGAGGTGGGGCTGTCGCCCGACGCCTACTTCCCGCGGGGCAACGTCGCCGCGCTGGCGGCCGCGCTGCGGGAGCGCGCCGCGCTGCCGCGCGAGGACTACCGTTCGCTGCTCACCCGCTACGACTGGCAGCAGATCGCTGACCAAACGCTACGGGTCTATCATCAAGCCAATCATTCAATAGGTTAACTGTGGATACCCAGACCAAACAGCCGCGGGCTGTCACCTACTTTTATCAATCCCTGGACCCGGACGTCGCGGCGGGTCTGAGCGCGGAGCAAAAGCGGGCGCTGGAAGAGGCGGTGATCGCCATGACCCTCTCCTCGCGGCACCGCATTGACATCCGCCACGGCTTTCCTTTCTTCCACGCCCGCTTCTATTTCGTGTTCCTCTTTGGCCGCGACCTGCGCCGGCGGCCCCGGGAGCACCCGCGCTGGTACGACGCGCTGATCACCCTGCTGATCGTCATCGGCCTGCTGTTTTGCACCGCATCGGTGCTGCTGGCGCTGTATATGATTAAATCCGCCCTGCATATAGATATCTTTAAAGACTATCATCTGGGCGTATGGGACTGGTTTATGTCGCTGTACGGCAATCCGCCGCAGCGCTGAGGGAGACCGCATGACGCACCGCCTACGCCGTTTACTGAGCGGCCTCTCGCTGCTCCTGAGCCTGCCGCTCTGCGCCGCCGGAGCCACCGAGTGGGTCACGGTCACCCCCCGGGCCATCGACGATATCCTGACCAACCCCGGCATCGGCGTCGCCAGCTTCCACGACGGCTACGGCGAACACCTGGGCCTGGCGCAGTACCCCGACACCGGCTATGAATACTTTCGCTTTTACTGGAACCAGCTTGAGCCGCAGGAGGGGCAGTTCAACTTTGCGCCGATCGATCGGGTCTTTGCCCTGGCCGCCGCCCATCGACCGGCCATGAACGTGGCGCTGCGCATAATGGCGCTGGATGCGCCGGAAAGCGGCTCCATGGTACCGAACTGGCTGATCCAAAAGGGAATAAACGGCAGCTGGAGCGCCAATGGCCAGACCTTTATCCCCGATCTCAGCGATCCGCGCTTTATCCGCTATGCCCAGCGTCTGATGAACGCCCTGGGCCGGCGCTACGACGGCAACCCGGCGCTCGCCTTTATCGATATTGGTCTGGTCGGCGCCTGGGGCGAGTGGCATAACAGCAACTTTCCCAGCCAGCCTCCCCTGCTGCAGCGCTACACCACCGCCCAGCTCAACCGCTATGTCGACATGCACTTCTCCGCCTTTCCCCAGACCCCGAAAGTGATGCAGATAACCGGCGGCGCTTCGCTGCCCTACGCCGTACAGCGCGGCGCCGGGTGGCGGGCCGACTGCTGGGGCGACTGGCATAACTTCTCCCACACCTGGAGCCATATGAAGGACGCCTACCCCGCGGCGCTGCAGGCCGCGCGCCAGCGCGACCCCAGCTTCAGCGAGGCCTGGCGCCATGCCCCGGTCAGCCTGGAGATCTGCGGCTATATGACCCAGTGGCAGACGCCGCTGGACTACACCCGCGCCCAGGTGCAGGCGACCTTCGACTGGGCGCTGGCGCACCATGCCAGCACCATCAATCTCAAGTCGCGCCCGGTGCCGCCGGCGTACCGCGACATTGTCGACCAGGCGCTGCGACGCCTGGGCTACCGCTTCCGCCTGGCGCAGCTGCGCTATCCGGATGCCCCGCAGGCCGGGCAACCGCTGCGGCTGGAGGCGCGCTGGCGCAACGACGGCGTCGCCCCCATCTACCTGCGCTATACCCTGGCCTATCGCCTGCGCGATAGGCAGCAGCGCACCGTTGCCCAGGGCAGCGCGCCGGACGATATCCGCCGCTGGCAGCCGGGCGAGAGCGTCAGCGACTATGCCCTGCCGCTGCCCGCCGACCTGCCCGCCGGGCGCTATGCTCTGGAGACCGCCCTGCTCGACGACCAGGGCAAGGCACAGATCAGCCTGGCCAACGACGGCCGCCAGCCCGACGGCTGGTATCGCCTGACCACCCTAACGCTGCGCTGACGTCGGTCAGCCGCAGAGGAGAGCGCACCATGACCATCCTTCGCTACATCCGCAGCGATCTGCACCGCTACGTCGGCCCGGAACGGATCGGCGTAAGGACGTTTATTGTCGAATACGTGAAAAACCCCGGGTTCAAGTTCAGCGTATGGCTGCGCCTGTGCCATAGCCGCTGCCGGCCGCTGCGGGCGCTGGCGCGGCTACAGCATTTCCGCTTTAAACGAAAGTACTTCCTGGAGATCCCCTACCAGACCCGGATCGGCTACGGACTTTATCTGGGGCACGCGGGCTGTATCGTGGTCAGCCCCACGGCGAGCATCGGTAATAACGTTAACCTGTCCCACTTCTCTACCGTCGGCGCCGTACACACGCCGGCGGCCGTCATCGGCGATCGGGTCTACGTCGGCCCCAGCGCCTGCCTCGTCGGCGCCGTCACCATTGGCAGCGATGTCAAAATCGGCGCCGGCGCCGTCGTCACCCACGATATTCCGGCGCACAGCGTCGCCGCCGGGGTTCCCGCCCGCCCGATCGGCGCCTGCGCAAACAATGACTATATTCAGTGGCCCTGGCCCGTCGAGGCGCCCACGCCGACGGAAGAGCGCTGAGACTGGACTGGGGCGGGGGAAATAACCTGCCTCAGCGCCGCTGAAAAAACAGACATCTCCGCATTGACATTAACCAATCCTAATAAAATATCAACAATCACTATATAAATATATGACTGTAACAATTTGTAATGTATCATAAGGAAAAACGAAATATAAAGGCATTGCTATGTTGTTCAAATTTTCGGGGTGGGATGAGTGCGGTATCGATGAGTATATGGAATGCTGCTCAAAATATGGCTACAACTCAGAGTCATCGCCTCATTATATTAAATTTATGTTACACCATGGTGCGGATCTGCGATTTGTCGCCTACAGAAAAAAGAAGTTGCTGGGCGCCGCCTGCCTTGATGGGAAATGGCTGGTCAATGACTTTAAAAATCCGAATAAGTCGATAAGCAGTCTGCCTATTCCCAATTCTTCGATCGTTCTGCCGTTCTCTTCGGACGTCAAATGCATTGCGCCATTCAAAACCAAGTGCCTTAGTCCGCTCAAGAAAAATATCATCAATTCGTCATTTAACCTTTTTACTAAGCGGACCGCGGCCTTTGCAAAAAACGTAAGGGAAGACTTTTCTAAAAAGACCGTCTCCACCCGACGACGTGAAATTAAAAAATTTATCGCCGACGGTGGATACTTTGTCGACGTCAGCCAACTTAGCGGTGAAGAATTATTTTCAATATATGAAAATCTATTTTTTATGCGTAGAGGCGCGATTATTCCCGAGCGAGAGATTAATATCGATTTCTTTGTTAAGTTTAAAGATGACTTTATCGGCGAGGTTCTCTACCTCAATGATAATCCCGTTGGGATCCAGCTACTCATCACCTCAACCTCGACGCTGGGCTTCTTCGTCGACTTTATCAACATTGGTTATGATATGGAGATAAAGGCGCACTCGATAGGCACTATCCTGATGTGGAACAATCTGGAAAAAGCGACCGAGAAAGCCCATGCCCTCGCGCTCCCGCTGCATTTCTCCTTCGGCTTTATGTCAGGAAAATACAAGCAGCGGTGGTGCAATCCGGTCGGCGTCGGCAGAACCCTGATATAGCCGCCCGACGGCGCTAGCGCCCATTTCGCCCCACGCCGGGCGCGCCGCCTAAGCCCACTGTGCCAGAGTGCAGTGGGCATATCGCCCCCCCTTACCAACGCCTCGCAGAGGGCGCCATCGGCAGCTGAAAATAATCTCAACTTACCTTCACCGAGATAACTATGATAGTATTTGTAATACCATTAAAATAGTATTACCTAACGAGATAATACCGTGAATAAACAACATTTATTTTTCCTCTGTATCCTATCTACCGCCCCCCTACTGCTCTCCGCCTGCGCCCAACCTGAAAGCAGCGCCGCGCGCCACGCTAAACACCTCACCTACGCCTCCGATGATAATTTCGACCCTAACTACCGCACTAAACTCTATGACTCATACCAATCCTCCATCCCCTTTTTGCAGCAGTTCTGGGAACTAGGGAAAAAAGATCGCGCCGCCGCCATCACCCAGGCTCAGCAGCAGCAGCGCATCGACGAATTTAAAAGCCAGGCGTTTCTGACCAGAATAAATGGCAAAGAGCATTTCGCGGGAAAAGCGTACAACAGCTATAGCCATCGGGAACAGAAATGGCGTCAGGCGATGTCCGATGCCATCATACAAACCTATATGGATGGTTATAACGGTATTAAGTAAGCCGTTTTCTCTGCAATCAATAAAAGATGCCCCGCCTTGGCGGGGCATCTTTTATTTCTATCGATCGTTTCTGCGGCGCAGAGGCGCGGATCCGCACGTCGAATAGCGAAAGCTCGCACCGTCAGCGCTGGCGCGCCTTAAAGCGGGGGTCGCTTTTGCAGATGACATACAGCCTGCCGCGGCGGCGCACGATACGGCAGTCCGGGTGGCGATGCTTGGCCGTTTTCAGCGAGGAGAGGATCTTCATCGGCGCGATCCCCCGCCCAGCGCGGCGGCGCGAATGCCCCGCAGAGAGAGTACATCCGCCGCCGTCGTGACACAGGGCGTCCGGCGGCACGCCGGGTAAATAGGTGGTTTCATCTCGGCTCCTAGCATATGTTATGTTATAACAATACCATTGTAATTGAGATCGGATCGCATTCGCAAGCTCAAGTTAGCCCAGTCTCGCCAGATCGCGCCGCCCCCTCCGCCTGGTCGGCGGATACCAAGGGCGCACCGCACCACACAGCGCCTGTTCCTGTTCCTGCCCCACGCCTCACATGCTAATAATTTTCATTTACATCAATATTGATATTGATTAGCGTTATCACTTTATTATTCCTACGGTATTCCAGCCATGAAAACACCCTACTCCACAGGGGTCGCCGCGCCCCGCGAAGCCGACGAGCCGCTCAGGCCAGGCGTAGACGCCGTCGCCGTCCAGCGCGCCTATCGCCGCATCCTGCGGCGGCGCCTGTGGCTCATCGCCGCGATGCTGGCCGCCATCGCCGCCTCGCTGCTGCTCGATTTCACCCTTGGGCCGTCGGATCTGTCGCCCTCACGCCTCTGGCAAACGCTGTGGCATCCCGCCGCCGCCGAGGCCGCGGCGCAGGTCATCGTCTGGGATATCCGCCTGCCCTATGCCCTTATGGCCGTCACGGTCGGCATGATCCTGGGGTTGGCCGGCGCTGAAATGCAGACCATCCTCAATAATCCGCTGGCCAGCCCCTTCACCCTGGGCGTCTCCTCCGCCGCCGCCTTCGGCGCCGCCCTGGCCATCGTGCTGGGGCTCAGCGTGCCGGGACTCCCGGCGCAGTGGGCGATCTCCGCCAATGCGCTCCTCTTCGCCCTGCTCGCCACCCTGCTGCTGTATGGTATCACCCGCTGGAGCCGCGTCGCCGCCTCCGGCGTCGTGCTGTTTGGGATCGCGCTGGTGTTCACCTTCAACGCGCTGGTCGCCCTGATGCAGTTTATCGCCAGCGAGGATACCCTGCAGGGGCTGGTGTTCTGGACCATGGGCAGCCTGGCCCGCGCCTCCTGGACGACGCTGGGGATCCTGGGCACCGCCCTGATCGTGCTGCTGCCCCTCTCCCTGCGCAGCGCCTGGCAGCTCACCGCCCTGCGCCTGGGCGAGGATCGGGCGAGCAGCTTCGGTATCGACGTCCGTCGACTGCGCCTGAGCACCCTGCTGCGCATCAGCATCCTGTCCGCGCTGGCGGTCGCGTTCGTCGGGCCGATCGGCTTTATCGGCCTGGTCGCGCCCCATATCGCCCGTCTACTGTTTGGCGAGGATCACCGTTTTTACCTGCCCGGCAGCGCCCTTAGCGGCGCGCTGGTGCTCTCGCTGGCCTCCGTCGCCGCCAAGAACCTCTTTGCCGGCGTCGTCATTCCCGTCGGTATCGTCACCGCGCTGGTCGGCGTGCCGTTTTTCCTCAGCATCCTCTTCCGCCAGCGGGGGCTCCTATAATGTCGGGTCTACAGATAAACGCGCTGAGCGCAGGCTACGGCGAGCGCCGCGTGATTGACGGTCTCAGCGTCGAACGGCTGGCGGGTGGCCAGGTCTGCGCGCTGCTGGGGCCCAACGGCTGCGGAAAGTCGACCCTACTGCGGGCGATGGCCGGCCTACACCCGGCGCGCGGCAGCCTGCTGCTCAACGGATGCCAGCTGGTGGGGTGCTCTGCGGCTCACCGTAGCCGTCAGGTGGTCTACCTGCCGCAAACGCTGCCGGAGGGGGTACGCCTGAGCGTGCTGGAGTCGGTCATGGTGGCCCGCCATGCCACCGCCGAAGGCGACGCCAACGAGCGCGAGGTGCTGGCGCTGCTGACCCGGCTGGGGATCGCCCACCTGGCGCTGCACAGCCTGACGACCCTGTCCGGCGGGCAAAAGCAGCTGGTTGGGCTGGCGCAATCGCTGATCCGCCGCCCCGCGCTGCTGCTGCTGGATGAACCCCTCAGCGCGCTGGATCTCAACTACCAGTTTCACGTCATGACGCTGCTGCGTGAGGAGACGCAAAAACGTGACATTGTCACAATTGTGGTGCTGCACGATCTGAATATCGCCCTGCGCCACGCCGATCATGCCCTGCTGCTCTCGCAGGGGCGGCGCATCGCCGATGGCCCTCCGCAGGCGGTGATCACCCCAGCCCACCTGGCCGACGTCTATGGCGTCCGCGGCCGGGTCGAGTCCTGCTCCCGCGGACGCCCCCAGCTGGTGGTGGATGGACTCAGCGCCCCGCCAGCACCCTGACCCGGTCGCGCCTCCCCGTCGCCGTCGCTCCCCGCCGCGGCGACAGGGCGCGGGATAATCACAATAACCATAATAAACATACTGTTATATAACACTGCCGCCGCCGCCAGCCGCCGCCCCGCTCCGACGCATTCTGAAATAATTTGCAACAATTATTCACTATCTCACCACGATCATCCCCGCTAGATTAATTTGAATGAAAATCATTACCATTATCATTAATAACTATGCTGGAATTATCGCTCCCCGCTAAGCTGGGTAAACAGCCGGTTTTCGGCATCCTCAATTCGCTGCTCCACCCCCTGCTGGTGGAGATGATCGCCTGCGCCGGGTATGACTTTGTCATCCTGGATATGGAGCATCTGCCCCACGATGAGGAGCGCCTGCAGCACTGCATTCATCTGGCCCAGAGCCACGGCTGCGCGCCGCTGGTGCGCGTTCCCGACGCCACGGCCAAGCGCATTGGCCGCGTGCTGGATCTCGGTGCCCACGGCATCGTCCTGCCGCAGGTCGAGTCCATCGCCGAGGTCACCGCGGCGCGCGACGCCATGCGCTTTCCGCCCCTTGGACGACGCGGTATCACCGGCGGCGGCGTCACCGGCTTCGGCACCCGACCGCTGGACGCCTATTGTCAGCAGGCCAACCAGGGACTGATGCTGATCCCGATGATCGAGTCAGCCGCCGGGCTGGCCATCCTCGATGAGCTGCTGGCGCTCGACGGGGTCGCCATGATCCTGGAGGGGGCGCTGGACATGGCGCTCAGCCTGGGGCTGGGCGCGCAGCCGACGCACCCGCGGGTGACCCGCCAGCTGCGCCGCATCGCCCGCCGCTGCCGCGCCGCCGGCGTCCCCTTCTGCGCCAACCCCCGCAGCGAACGGCAGCAGGCCGACTGGCTGCGCCGCGGGATCGACGCCTGGCTGTGCGGCGAAGATCGCGGCCTGCTGTTCCGCGCGTTACGTCAGCGGCGCGACGACCTCCGCGCCGCGACCTCCCGTGGCCCGCGCGCCACCGATCTTTCCCTGTAAAACGGATACCGCCTATGTCTCGTTCCGCACCTCTGGTCATCGTCAGTCACGTGGTCAATGCCGCCACCACCCAGGGCTTTGTTCCCGCCGCCCTACGGCTGGATCTCCCCGTACTGCTGCTGACCGATCGCGCCGCCGAACACCGCGCCTGCCTCGCTGAGCCAGTGACGGTGGTCGAATGCGATGTCTTTAATCCGCTCGCCATCCTGGAGACGCTGACGGCGCTGGACGTCACGCCCCGCGCGCTCTTCACCAACAGCGACCACCTGCAGAGCGCCTGCGCCATCGCCGCCGCCGCGCTGGATCTGCCGGGAAAACCCTGGCCCATCTGCTATGCGGCCAAGGAGAAGTGGCGTATGCGCCAGCGCTTAGCCCAGTTGGGCCTGCCCTCCCTCTGGTCGCAGCGGCTGCTGCCGGAGACCCCCATCGATCCCGACTGGCCCTGGCCGCTGGTGCTCAAGCCCAGTCAGGGCGTGGCGTCGATGAACGTCACGCGGGTCGACGATCCCGCGCAGCTGGCCCGGGCGCGCGCCGCCTTTCCCCCCGGCTGCACGCTGCTGCTGGAGCAGTACCTCGACGGACCGCTGTTCACCCTGGAGACCCTGGGCGACGGCGAGCGGCTGATCGCGATCGGCGGCTTCGACGTCACGCTCGGCGCCGCGCCTCACTTTATCGAAGCCCAGGCGCGCTGGCCGGGGACGCTAAGCCAGCGCTGGCAGGCCCAGGTCCTGGCGCAGCTGCAGCGCTTCGGCGTCGGCCTGGGGGTATGCCACAGCGAGTTTATCGCCGACGCGCAGGGGCCGCGGCTGGTCGAGATCAACTACCGCAGCATCGGCGATGGGCGCGAGTTCCTGCTGGATAGACTGCTGCCCGGCGGCTGGTTTACCCCGATTCTGCGCCTGCATCTGGGGCAGCCGCTGCCCGACGTCACCCCACCCGCCGCCGCCGCTCTGATCCACTATCTGATCGCGGAAAACAGCGGCACCCTGCACCGCCCGCCGCAGCCCCACTGCCCGCCCGGCGTCAGCTACCGGGCGCTGCGCCAACGCGGCGAGCGCATTACGCAAACCCACTCCAACAAAGACTACCTGGGCGTGCTTTACCTGCAGGCGGCGGACCCGATGCGGCTGCAGAGCCTGGCGGAGCGCGTCCTGCCATCACTGACCTGGGAGATCGCGCCATGAACCAACGCCGCTATATTACGCAGCGCATTATCGATGCCTGCCTCCGCGAGGATGTCGCCGGGGTACTGAGCCGCGCGACGCTGCGCCGAGAGGGCGACACCCACTGGCTATACGCCTCGCACTTCGCCGTTCCGCTGCGCCTGGCGGTCTCTCCCCACGACTACATGCAGTCCTGGCGGGCCACCGCGCCGCGCTGGCAGGAGTATCACGACGGCGAATGGCGCGACTGCGAGGGCTACGATGCCTGGCTGGCGCGCCTGACGCCGCCGGACGATCCCGAGGCGCAGCGGCTGTACCACGCCTACCGCGCCGAAGCCGACGCCGCCTGCGCGCAGGGCGAGCTCTGCCGCGCTATCTTCGCCGAGCAGGCCGCCGCGCTGACCCCCGATCTGGCGCGCTGCAGCTGGGGCGAGCGACTGCGCCACGCCGATCGCATGGCCAGCTTCCTCGACCACCCCTACTACCCCACGGCGCGCGCCAAATTTGGCTTCGACGCCGCACAGCTGCGCCGCTACGCCCCGGAGTTCGCCCAGCCCTTCGCGCTGCGCTGGCTCGCCGTGCCGCGCGATGCCGTCACCCTGTGCAGTGAGCAGCCGCGGCCGGCCTGGTGGCCCCGCCCCGCGCAGGTCGGGCTGCCGCCGCAGATCGCCGGCGACCACGTTCTGCTGCCGGTGCATCCGCTGACCTGGCCCCAGCTCAACGCGCTGCCGCCCGATTTTCTGCCCGCCCCCGACCCGTATCTGGAGGTCTACCCCACGCTGTCGGTTCGCACCCTGCAGCTGGCCGAGCACCCCGATTGTCATCTTAAGGTCCCCCTGGCGATGCGCACCCTGGGGCAAAAAAATCTGCGCTTAATCAAGCCCTCTACGCTGTATGACGGGCTGTGGTTCGCCGACGTTCTGCCGCGGCTGGCGCAGCGCGATCCGCTGCTGCGCGGGCGCCTGCGCCACGTCGATGAAAGCGACGGCGGCCACGTAGGCGATGAGATGCTGCTGGCCTTCCTGCTGCGCCGCTATCCGGCCCCCCGCGCCGACGAGACCCTGGCGCCGGTGGCCGCGCTCGGCAGCCCGATGCCCGACGGCGGCAGCTATCTCGCCTTTGTCCTGCGTCAGCCCAACATGCCCACGCTCTACCAATGGTGGCAGTCATACTGCACACTGATGGCCGAGGTACACCTGACCCTGTGGCTGCGCTACGGCATCGCGCTGGAGTCTAACCAGCAGAACGCCATGCTCAGCCTGGCTCCCGGCCAACCGCTGACGCTGGTGCTGAAGGACAACGACGCCGCCCGTCTCTGGCCCGCGCGCTTCTGCGCCGCCTGCCCCGATCTGGCCCCGCGGCTGGCGCAGCTGCGCGATCCGCGCATCTGCGTAGACGACGAACGGGCGCTGGCGCAGATGTTCATCACCATCACCCTGCAGCTGGACCTGGCCGCGGTGCTGGAGAGCCTGGCCGCCGCCGGCGAGCTTAACCGCGCCGCCGCCTACCACATACTGCGCCAGGCGCTGGCGAACACCCTCGCCACCCTGGCACAGCGCGGCGTCGATACCGCCTTCGCCCAACGCTGCCTGTTCGAGGATCCCCACCAGCCGGTGAAATACCTGCTGCAAAGCGGCAGCCTGCTCAGCAAGCAGGCCTCCGGCGCGGCGGACATCAACAAGTTTTACGGCCACAGCGGCCCTAACTTCCTGCGCGCCGAGACGAGCTGATATGGCGCCGATCCTGCCCATCGTGCTGGCCTGCCACTTTTTGGCCGCCTTTACCGTCCTTGGCGTACCGCTGTTTCTGCCGACGCTGCTGCGTGGGTTTTCGGTGGCGCCGGACAGCCCCTGGATCGGCCTGATCGCGACGCTGCCGACGGTCCTGATGGCCCTGAGCACCCCCTACTGGGGGCGCTTCGCCGACCGCTACGGCCGCCGCCGCTCGCTGCAGCGGGCGCTGCTGGGGCTGGCGCTGGCCTTTGCCTGGGCAGGCGTCGCCCCCTCACTGCCCTGGCTGATCGCAGCCTTGGCGCTGCAGGGGCTGGCCGGCGGCACGCTGGCGGCCGCCAACGGCTATCTTTACCGCGCCTGCCCGGGCGAGAGGCTGGCCCATGCGCTCAACTGGACCCAGTTCTCCGCCCGTCTGGCGCTGCTGACGGCCCCGCCGCTGATCGGCGCGGCGCTGGAGTTCGCGCCGTTGCAGGCGCAGCGTCTGTGGCTCTGGCTGGCCCTGCTGCCGCTGCTCGCGCTGCTGCTCACACGCTGGCTGCCGGACGATCGCGGCCCGGCCTGGGAAAACGGCGAGGATCGCCCCCAGCGCGGCGCGGCGGCGTCAACGGCGGCGCCGGCGGGCTATACGCTGCTCAGGGTGCAGCAGATCCTGTTCAGCTTCGCCATGGTCGTCACCTTTCCCTACTTTTTGCCCTACGCCCAGCCGTGGGTCGCCGGTTCGGCGATGGTCGGGGCGCTCTACAGCTGGCCCCACCTGCTCTATTTGCTGCTGCTGCCGCCGCTGCACCGCACGGCCGCGTCCCGTCATCATCTCCCGCTGGGGCTAGCGCTGCTGGCGATCGCCGCCCTGTGGCAATACGCCCTCTCGGGCGCGGCGGCGCTGCTGGCCGCCAGAACCCTGTTCGGCGTGGGCATTCTGCTGGCCTACGCCGGGCTTAACCGACGCATCGCCGAACGCCTTCGCGCCCATGACGCCGCCTACCGCCTGGCGCAGCTGGATGCCGCCGGCAAATGGGCCGGCGTCGGCGCCGGCCTGTGCGCCGCGCTGCTGAGCGCGCAGGCTTCGCCGTCGGCCCCCTTTATCGCGTCTGCCGTCGCGGCGCTTGCCGCACTGGCACTCTGTCTCGTTTTTCCCTTTAAGGAGCCCTGCCATGACCACCGATGCCCTGACACCTAATCCCGAGGTCACCGCCGTCGCCTGTCACGCGACCTTTACCGCGCTGCTGAATTGCTATATTCGCGAGTTTGCTCTGGCGGATGACGGCGTGCGTCTCTGCCCCCACGGCGATATTCCCCAGGCGCTGACCCGCGCGCAGGTGGCGGGCGAGCCCCTGCGCCTGACGCTGCCCGCCAGCGACTGTCTGTTGGCTATCCAGGCGCGGCGTTGGAGCCTGCTGGGGCGCGGCGACTTCGACATGGTCCCCTTTGTCAAATCCTTTGGCCGCCCCTGGCGCCCGCTCTCGCCGGCGCAGGCCATCGACCTGCTGCTGTCGGAGATGGCCGCGCGCCTGGAGGTGGCGCACAACGAGGCGCTGGCGGCGCAAATCGCCAACAGCAGCGCCGTGACGGCGGCGTTTCTCGCCCATGCGTTTCGCCCGGGCGCGGACTTTATCGGCAGCGAGCAGGGGCTGATCTGGGGACATCCGCTCCACCCCAGCCCGAAAAGCCGCAGTGGGGTCGACCCCCGGGCGCTGCTGGCCTGCTCTCCCGAGGTCGGCGCCCGCTTTCCGCTGTTCTGGTTTCGCATCGATCCGCGTCTGCTCAGCCAGCGGGGCATCGATGATATCGGCGGCGTACTGAGCGAGCTGGGCGGCGAGCCCCACCTGTACCCCTGTCATCCCTGGGAGACGGCGCACATCATGCGCTCCCCGCTTTATCTGCGCGCCGCGCGTCAGGGGCTGATTACCCCGCTGGGGCCGCGTGGGGCGGCGCTGGCGCCGACCTCCTCGGTGCGCACGCTGTACCACCCCGCGCTGCCGTGGTTCCTCAAGTGCTCTATCCACGTGCGGCTGACCAACTGCATCCGCAAAAACGCCTGGTATGAGCTAGAGAGCGCGGTCACCCTGAGCGCCCTGCTCAATGAAGACTTTCGTCAGCTGGAGCACGCCGTTCCCGGCCTGACCATTCTGCGCGAGCCCAACGCCACCACGCTGGACTTTAGCCCCCTCGCCCGGGCGGATGAGCAGGAGGCGGTGCGCCATCTGCAGGAGTGCTTTGGCATACTGTATCGCCAGGCCCTGCCGCTCAGCGTCCGCGAGGATGGACAGACCGCGCTGGCGGGGACGCTGTTCGGCCTCGATCGCGACGGAGCCAGCCCGCTGCAGCGCCTGATTCGCGAGTTGGCGGCCACCCGCGCGCTCGACTACCGAGAGACCGCGCTGCTGTGGCTGGATCACTACCTGACGCTGCTGCTGCCCAGCGTCCTCACGGCCTTCTTCGATCGCGGGATCGTCTTTGAACCCCATCTGCAGAATGTGCTTATCGGGCTACAGGATCATCTGCCCTGCCGCCTGTGGCTGCGCGATCTGGAGGGAACCAAGCTCGACAGCGCCCGCTGGGACGCCGCCCGCCTGGCCACCCTCTCCGACGCGGCGCGGCGCTCGGTCAGCTACACCCGCCACCAGGGCTGGCAGCGCACCGCCTACTGCCTGTTCGTCAACCATCTCGCCGAGGCCCTGTTCCGCCTGGCCGACGGCGATCGCACGCTGGAGCAGCGGCTATGGGATCGGCTGGCGCACCACCTGCAGCGCTGGCGTCACCAGCCGGAGATCGCCGCCCTGCTAGAGGGCGCGCCGCTGCCCAGCAAAAACAACCTGCGGACGCGCCTGCTGCAGCGCCGCGATCGCCACGCCGACTACACCCCCTTGCCCCACCCGATGAGGAGCCGCCCATGACGCCCTTGGTAACACGTGAAATACAGCGGCTGCAGCAGCGCCATACCCCGTTTTGCGGCTACCTTTACGATCTCTCCGCCCTGCGCGAACGCATCGCGACGATGAAGCGCCTCCTGCCCGAGCACTGTGAGCTGTTTTACGCCGCAAAGGCCAACGCCGAAGCGCCGATCCTGCACACCCTGGCGCCGTGGGTCGATGGCTTTGAGGCGGCCTCCGGCGGCGAGCTGGCCTGGCTGGCGCAGCAGTCGCTGGACAGCCGGCTCCTGTTCGGCGGCCCCGGCAAGCTGACCCGCGAGCTGGAGCAGGCCTGCGATCTGCGCGTCGACGCTCTGCACGTCGAAAGCCTGGGCGAGCTGCGGCGCCTGGCGGCGCTGGCCGAACGCCGGCGCCAGACGCTGCCCCTGCTGCTGCGCATGAACATTCCGCTGCCCGGCGGCGCGGAGACGCCGCTGATGATGGGCGGCAAGCCGACCCCCTTCGGCCTGGACCCCGCCGATCTGGCGCCGGCGCTGCGGCTCATCGGCGACGCCCGCTGGCTGCGGCTGCGCGGCTTTCACTTTCACCTGCTCTCCCACCAGCTCAGCGTGGACAGCCACCTGGCGCTGATCCAGCACTGCCTGACCCAGGTCCAGCGCTGGTGCCAGCAGTTTCACCTGCAGATAGAGATGGTCAATCTCGGCGGCGGCTTCGGCATTAACTACCGCGATCCCGCCCGCCACTTCGACTGGGCCGACTTTTGCCAGCGGCTGCCCGCCGTTCGCCGCGCCTGTCGGGCCGACCCCTGGCTGCTGCGCTTTGAGTGCGGGCGCTACATCAGCGCCCCCTGCGGCTATTACGTCATGGAGGTGCTGGACATCAAGCGCAATCTGGGCGAGTGGTTCGCCGTCGGCCACGGCGGCACCCATCACTTTCGCACCCCGGCGGCGCAGGGCCATGACCATCCGTTCCAGGTGGTGCGCCGCGACACGCCGCCGGAGATCCGCGATCGGCGCGTTACGCTGGTCGGCCAGCTGTGCACCCCCAAGGATGTCCTGGCGCGCCGCCAGCCTATCGCCGCGCTGGCGACGGGCGACTGGCTGGTCTTTCCGCTGGCGGGGGCCTACGCCTGGAACATCTCTCATCGCCACTTTCTGATGCACGCCGAGCCGCACACCGTTTGGCTCGAGTGATGCGAACGGCCCGGCGTCGAGCCCCATTCACCCCTTGAATGAGATCCATGTATGAAGCTTATGTTCCTCTCCCTCGCGTTGATGCTGTGCGTCGCCGCGCCGCTGCGCGCCGCCCCCCTGACGCTGACCGATCTGGCGGGGCGTCAGGTCACCCTCAACGCCCCCGCGCAGCGGATCGTGCTGGGCGATAGCCGTCTGCTGCTGGCGCTCAGCCTGCTGCACCCCGGCGATCCGCTGCGCGGCATCGTCGCCTGGGATGACTCCCTGCGGCGACGCGCGCCGGACATGGCGCGCCGCTACGCTCAGGCCTACCCGCGCCTGACGCAGATCCCCGTCTTCGCCAACCCCTACCGCAGCGACCTCAGCGTGGAATTTCTGCTGCCGCTGCGCCCCGAGCTGGCGATCTTCGATCTCGGCCTGCTACCGCGCCTGCGGGAGAGCGGCACCCTGGCGCTGCTGGAAAAAAGCGGCGTCGCCACCCTGTTTATCGACTTCCGCCGCCAGCCGCTGCACAACACCGTCCCCTCCCTGCGTCTGCTGGGACAGGCGCTGGGCGAATCCGCCAACGCCGAACGCTTTATCGCCCGCTATCAGCAGCTGCAGCAGCGCGTACAGCGGCGGGTGGCCACGATTCCGGACGCCGAGCGCCCCGGCGTGGTGTTCGAAAACCACGCCGGCATGACCGGCGATAGCTGCTGCGCCGTCTTTGGTCGCAGTGGCTTCGGTCAGTTTATCGAGGCCGCCGGCGGGCGCAATCTGCTGGCCGACCGCGTCCCCGACGGCGGCGGCGACGTCAATCTGGAGCAACTGATCGCCGTCCGCCCCGCGCGCTATCTGCTCAGCGGCGCCGACTGGAGCCAGCGCGGCGGCCTCTCCCTGGCGGTGCCCCTAGGCTACCAGGCGACCGAGGCCAGCACCCGACCGCGCCTGCAGCGCCTGCTGACGCGCCGCGGCTTCGCGACCCTGCCGGCCATCCGCGACGGCCAGGTCATGGCTATCTATCACCAGTTCTACGACAGCCCGTTCAACGTCATCGCGCTGGAGGCCATCGCCGCGTTTCTGCACCCGGCGCGCTTTGCCGATGTCGATCCGCGCGCGGATCTGCAAACCCTATACCGGCAGTACGCCGGCGTGGAGGAGCATGGCCTGTTTTTCCTGCGGGCCGACGCGACGCCGTAACCACCGTCCGAGCGGCGCGCAGCCTGTCCCGCGCGCGTTCGGACGTCATGACACACAACGGCACCCACCTTTTATCACCAGACTCAATAAGGGATCATAATGAAAACAGCCTGCCTCTCTCTCAGCCCCATCGCCGCGGCCCTGTTGCTCTCCGGAGCCGGTTTTGCCCATGCGGAGGAGCGCGTCGTCGTCAGCGGCAACCTGCTGGGCGACGCCCGGGCCGACGCGGTAAAAACCTACCCCGGCAGCCGTAGCGTCATCAGCAACCAGCAGCTGACCCAGGATGCCAACCGCTCTATCGATGACGCCCTGCAGCGCGTTCCCAACGTAAAGGTACAGGATGAAACCGGCACCGGGATACTGGCGCAGGTCGCCGTGCGCGGTCTGCAGGACAGCCGCAGCGGCTACGTGCAGATGCTGCTCGACGGCATACCGCTGGCGCTGGCGCCCTACGGCCAGACCGGCCTCTCCCTCTTTCCGGTCACCTTTCAGACCCTCGACAGGATCGACGTGGTGCGCGGCGGCGCGGCGGTGCAGTATGGCCCCAACAACGTGGGCGGGGTGATTAACCTCATCAGTAAGCCGATTCCCTATCGCTGGCAAAACCGGATATCGCAGCGCACCACGCTGGCCGGTCACGGGCGTAATCTGTCCGACACCTATATCAGCAGCGGCGGCATGCTGAATGCGCAGTTCGGCCTGCAGCTCGAAGGCAATCTGGTCAACGGCAGCGCGTTTCGTGAGCACAGTCGGCAACGGGTGCAAAACTACCGGATCAAAGGGCTGTGGAATATCAACGACGACAGCAGCCTGAATCTGACCTATCAGTACTATGATGCCGACGCCCAGCTCCCCGGCGCGCTCTCCGCCGCCGACTATCAGCAGGATCGCACCCAGAGCACCCGGCTGCAGGACGGCTATCAGGGGCGCACCCAGCGCCTGAGCGCGGTCTACAACACCCTGCTGGACAGGGTTGGCCCCTTCGATACCGGCGAGCTCAACTGGACGCTGTTCGGCCACCTGTCGCACCGCAGCTTCGACGTCGGCCTGAGCCAAGCCGCGGGGATGGTCTGGGCGCCGGATCGCCCGGCGGATATCAAGCAGAGCTCGCCGCGCGACTTTAAGGTCTGGGGCACCGAACCGCGCCTGACGCTGTATCACGCCGGGGAGTACCTCAATCAGAAGTTCACCCTGGGCGCCCGGCTGATCGATGAAAACATCGACTACCTGGTCCAACGCCGCTATTTGACCCAGGCTCGCCCGGACGAGGTGACCCGCGACTGGAAGTTCCATAACCAGGGCGTGGCTGGCTACCTCAGCGACGCCGTGATGCTGTTTGACGACAGCCTGACCATCACCCCCGGGATACGCTTCGAGCGGGTTAACGAGCGCTATCGCGATAACCGCAGCGGCCAAACGGTGGAGAACCGGGATCAGCAGTGGCTACCGGGCTTGACCCTGGGCTATCAGGCGACCCCCGCCTGGTTCCTGTATGCCAACGCGCAAAAGAGCCTGCGCGCCCCGCAGGTGACCCAAATCGTCAAAGGCGACCAGCGCGGCGCCGAGCTGGCCTGGAACTACGAGTCCGGCGTGCGCTACACCCCCTGGCCGGCGCTCAGCCTGCAGGCCGACTACTACCGCATCGACTACACGGACAGTAAAATAATCTACGACAACGCCAGCGCCAGCTTCGTCAACCTGGGGCGCGCCCGCTATCAGGGTATCGAAATGGAGGCCTTCTACTCCCCCGCCTTCCTGGAGGGGATGAGGCTGCACGCGGGCTACGCCTATCTCGACAGCGAGCAGCTGATCGGGGCCAACGCCGGGCGTCAGATGCCCTACGCCTCCCGTCACCAGCTGGTGCTGGATGGCCGCTACCAGTGGCGCGACACCACCTTTGCACTCTCCGGCTACTATTACAGCGCCGCCTTCTCTGACAAGGAGAACACCCGTGCCGAAACGGCGAAGGGGGATGCAGGACGCCTGCCCTCCTACACCGTATGGAACGCGCAGGTGACCCAGGCGCTGTACCACGATCGCGACAGCCAACTCTCCGGCTATATCACGGTAAATAACCTGTTTAACAAGGACTATTATTACCGCGGGATCGATACCAGCCCATGGGGCCGCCAGCCGGCGCCGGGACGCTCCGTCACGCTGGGCGTCGACTATACCTTCTAAATCCCGCGCGGCGCGCGGTAAAACGGTAAAAACGGCGCCCCGCATTGGAGGGGCGCTGTAGATGGCCTGCAGGACTCGCTAACGCGAATAAGATAAATCAATATAGGCCATCATTTCATCTAAATAGCTTCAGCAAAGCGGGGAGCTTTAGAAAATGAATGATCGATCACCGGTAAGTCAGCAGATATTTTCTTCCTTATCGCTAGCGTTTCATAATAATGCTGAGCGGCAACCGTCTCCACAAAATCAACATCCTCCCCGGCAATGTCATGGACGGCAGATTTAATTTCTTGCAAACTCACACTAAAAAACTCTTTTCTTCGATTAATCAAATTAGTCCGTTTACTATCGAAAAATTGATGGAGCGAACTCTCAAGCGCAGGGGCATCCTCACTATGAATCATTGCATGTACATCAAACAGAAATGGAACCGAAGCACTACCGAGTTCATTAACCCGATCCAGCGGGTCTAAGCGGCGAGTCATGCCAATTTTGAACACATCCTCCCCAAAAGAACCAATGTTAGAGATAATATAGACATGACCGCGTTTAGTCTGCTGTGCCATACTCAACGCTTTCTGCCCTTTACGCTCAGCATCCGTCAGTGCAGCCTGCAGCGCATCGATTTTTTCCTGATATGCTTCGGCTTGCTCGGCGGTCATTTTTGCAATTTTCGTTTCCATTTCCTTACGCGCTTTATCAAGCGCCTTCTGCGCTCTCATTTCCTCAGCCTCCGCCTCCTTGATAGCCCTGTCAATCTCTTGCTGAACTTTACGATCTTCAGCCATTTGCGCCCTTATCTCTCGCTGCTCTTCTTTCTCTGCCTGCTTCTTCATTTTATAGTGATGAACGAGATCAAGCTCCTGCGTCTTCAACTCAAGATAGTCCCTACTAATATGAATATCATTAACCTCATTTAATGAGTTTATTTTATTAAATGCAGCGTGAATACGATCATACATGATCGACCAATTTTTAAATGTACAATTGGCAATTGCCGCATCACATTCTCCGTTGAAGGCTCGGGCGGTAAGGTTTATCGCTCTCGTCGTCATTTTTTTACCCTCTGCTCTTGAGTTATGAACAGACCAATCGGTAGCGCACCAAATCGCACCGTCACGATTTTTTATACGTAATAGTTCTTTTTGTTTATCCCGGTTTTTTTTGATGGCAAGCTTAAACTCTTCGGATGTATCGAAGTCAAAATGAGGCTGATACATTCCCATTTCAGAAAACTCAACATCCTCACGATAAATAGAGATAGCTTTTTCAAGCTCATTATAAATAGCTTTCTTTTCAGCATAAGACAGGCGAAGCTTGGCAATATCAGTTTGCATGCTTTCAACTTTTACCTCGGCATTAGTTAACAATGCCGAGGCCTCGCGCTCTAACGTTAGCGCTATATTTTTAGCCTGCTCTATAGTGTCATCTGCCTGAGCTGTCGCCGTCGCCAGCAATTGCTTAGCCTCTGCCTCAGCGTCAATAATCGCGGAGTATTTCTCCAACTGTCTCGACTTACTGAGCTCTGACATCTGCACTTTTTTTAATTTTTTTAAAGAAATAGCAAAAGCCACTGCAAAAGCAAACATTATAAAAATAAAAATGACTGAGAGATACATTATGCTCACAATGAAACCATCCTTATCATTAAAAAAAAGGTCCTACCAATCTGTTAAGTAACAACGTCCACTAATGAATCATAGCAACAGCAGCAATATAGCAGAATGTGACATGTAAATCCCTTTGCACATTAAACGTAGAAGCTGGATAACGCTTTGCCTGCATAGTATATGGATAGTATTAATAATTTTATTTATAATCGACAAGTTAAATAAGAAAATAACCTCGTGAGCGACATAGTTGCCAAGAGGTATTATATAACTTCAATATACAGTTAAAAAGAGACTTGATACCTCTCGAAGCGTACAAAGCGAAGGCGGGTGATATTTACATACTATCAGAAACGGCATGACCACAGAGGATTATAGATGTTAAGCAGCTGAATATCCTTATACTTAATATTCGCTAAGGAGAGAGGATAAGCATATTACGTTTGCAATATTAATTTAAAGATAAGTCATCAAATCGACTATACCTTCTAAATCCCGCGCGGCGCGCGGTAAAACGGTAAAAACGGCGCCCCGCATTGGAGGGGCGCCGCGGTGAGCGTAGCTACTCGGCGGGCGGGATCAGGCGATCCCCGTGGTCAGCCAGAAACTGCGGCTCTGCTGCGGTGCCAGCTGCAGCAGCGTGCCGCTGCGCTGCGCCGCCAGATGGCCCTCTGGACGGCAGGTCGCCGGCAGCGCAAAGGCGGCCACCTGCTGATCGCCGTTGTACAGGATCCAGCGCGTCACGTAGTTAAAGTCGCCGCTGGAGAAGCGGGTCACAAAGGTCGTCCCGTCCGGCGCCTGCATCCGAAACTCCTGCCGCTCGCCATAGCGATCCAGCCGATCGGCGAAGAAGACGATCTCCGGATCGTAGCACTGCGGCGCATCCAGACGCGTCAGCGTCGCCTCCCCCTGACGCAGGCGTTCGGTGAAGCGCTGCCACTGCGGCGTCGGCACCACGTGGGCCGGTACCGACTCGCGCAGGATCAGCGCCGCGTCCGGGATCGTCTGGCTAAACAGCGCATCGGGAACATAGGCGTAGTTCATGTGGCACATGTACTGCAGCGGCATGGGTACCGACGCCAGGTTGGTCACCCGCATCCCGATATCGAACAGCGCGCTCTCCCCGCGCAGCACCACCGTCGGCTGAGCCCGGTAGTGATGACCGAAGCCCATCACATACTCATAGCTTCCCGTGATACTCAGGCTGTCTCCGTCCAGCTCCAGCCAAGCCTCATCCATCGGCGCACAGGGCATCTCACCGTGCAGCGGGTGGCTGTCCTCCGGCGATGGACAGCCGTTGGCCAGCAGGCCGGAGTGAAAGGCGAAACAGCCGTAGGTCTCGACCACCTGCGTCGCCGCCTTCGGCTGGCGGAACATGTTGCGCATGGTCAGATCGCGCCCATCGAAGCAGGCCTCCCAGATCATCTGCCCCATCCAGGGCAGGATCACCAGATGCCCGCGGCGGTTCTCGATCCGCAGCCCCTCTACGCCGCTGTCGTAGCGCTGCGCCGTTACGCGAAAATCATCATTGCTCAACAACGTGCGCGGCTGCGCGTCAAACAGCGACCGCCATAGCATGATTTTGCTCTTCATGATGCCTCCCCCTGCACCGCGTCGCGCGCCGGTGATCCCTGCGCCTCGCGGCTCTCACGCCAAAAATAGAGGCCGACGTAGATAAAGCAGAGCATCGAGACCAGGAAGGAGAGCTGCAGCGAATGGAACATGTCGGCCACATACCCCTGTACCGCCGGCACCACCGCCGCCCCGACAATCGCCATCACGATGACGGCGCCGGCCATCTCGGTATGTTCGTTGTCTACGGTATCCAGCGTACCGGCATAGATGGTCGCCCAGCAGGGGCCAAACAGGATGCTGACGGTAACCGCGACATACACCGCGCTGAAGCTCGGCGCCAGCGAGACATAGGCCAACAGCAGCGCGCCGATCAGCGAATAGAGCACCAGCACCCGCTGCGGGTTAAAGCGGGTCATCAGGATATTGGCAATAAACTTCCCGATGAAGAAGCAGCCGAAGCTGTAGACCATAAAGGTCGAGGCATCACGCTCGTTGATATCACCCAGCTCCAGCGCCAGACGAATGGTAAACGACCAGACGGCGACCTGCATACCGACGTACAGGAACTGCGCGACGATACCGCGGCGGAAGCGGGCGTTAGCCGCCAGATAACGCAGCGTCTCCCCTGCCGAAGGGCGTGGCCGACCGGCCGTCTGCGCCACCTTACAGGTGGGGAAGCGGGTCAGTAAGAACAGCGCCATCACCACCAGCAGCACCATGATCATGTACTTATACGGCTCCAGGGTATTCTCCAGCATGGCCAGCTTAAAGGCATGGATCTGCTCGGCATTCATGCCAGCCATCTGTTTCTCTAGGCTATCGCCCTCGGAAAACACCAGGTATTTCCCCAGCAGGATCCCCGCCGCCGCGCCGATCGGGTAAAAGGTCTGGCTGATATTCAGACGCAGCGTAGCCTGCGCCTTTGGCCCCAGCATCGAACTGTAGGTGTTCGCCGCGGTCTCCAGAAAGCTCAGCCCGATGGCGATGGCGAATATCGCCGCCAAGAACATCGTATAGGTGGCCATATGCGAGGCGGGGAAAAACAGCGAGCAGCCGGCGATATACAGCGCCAGACCCATCATAATGGCTATCTTATAGCTGCTTTTCTTAATCACCAGAGAGGCGGGGATGGCAATCAGAAAATATCCGCCATAAAAGGCGCTTTGAACTAATGCCGAGGCAAAGTTACTCAATTCGAATACGCTTTTAAATTGCGTGATCAGAATATCGTTCAATGCCGCTGCGCATCCCCAGAGTGGAAATAGACAGGATAATAAAATAAATTGAAACAGAGGTGTTCGATTCAGATAGCCATCTGGCATCTGAATGATGCTTTTATTATTCATAATGAATGCTACCTTGCTATGGTTTTATTATGCGTTCAATGCCAAAAACTCATTGAACTGTTCGATACTGGGATAGGACGATTGCGTTCCTTTCCCCGTTACGCTGAATGCGGCGAACAGTGATGCCTTCTTCATCGCCGCCTCCACATCGCCGTCCTGCACATAGTAGTGGGCAAAGCAGCCAATAAAGGCATCGCCGGCGCCGCTGGTGTCCACCGCACACACCTTGAATGCAGGCACGTGCACCTCCTGATCGCGCGTCATCCACAGCGCGCCCTTCTCTCCCATGGTGACAATGATATTATTCAGTCCCTTCTCGATCAGCGTTCTGGCCGCCGTCCGCGTATGCTCATAGGAGTCAACCGGCAGCCCGGTCAAGATCTCCAGCTCGGTTTCATTGGGGACAAAGAAATCACATTTACAGGCATAGGTCATATCCAGCTCACGCAGCGCCGGCGCCGGATTCAGCAGCACCTTAATCCCATGCTTTTTGCCAAACTCAATCGCGTGATAGACGGTTTCCAGCTGAACCTCCAGCTGTAATACGATCAGCTGGCATTTCTTTAAATCCTCCGCCGCCCGATCAATATCCTCCGGAGAGAGAAACTTATTGGCGCCCTTGATAATCAGAATGCTGTTACTGGAGTTGGCGTTAACAAAAATCGGCGCGACGCCGCTGCTGGTGCAGGGGACCTTTTCCACGTAGGTGGTATTGATCCCCCAGGACTCCAGGTTACGGATCGTATTGTCCGCAAAAATATCATCGCCGACCTTAGTCAACATCATCACGTTTGAATTGAGCTTTGCCGCCGCCACCGCCTGATTGGCGCCCTTGCCGCCGCAGCCAATTTTAAATGCCGGTGCCTCCAGCGTCTCGCCCTCCTTGGGCATCTGATTGGTATAGGTAATGAGATCAACCATATTAGAACCGATAACTGCAATATCCATGCCCTTACTCCTTAGTAACGCCAATGCAACAATGATATTGAAGTAACATTATCATGTTGCTAAAGCATCATTTGTGATTATGATCGCGATTAATCACGATGAGTCGAAGAGAATGTATACAGTGAGAGCCAGGTCAGAAAAGCGCAGCGCGGCGTGTCATGCCATCGGTCGCAGGCCGCATCGCCATATAAAAACAATAAATAACAATGTGATAAATTGACATTGCGCCGAACTAGGCTTTATTTTTTCCCTATCCGGCTGTATAGTAAGCACATATTTTATATGTTCCCAGACGCGCAAAATGTTATAGAAGAAACATTTTCATCGCCGGGAGCGGAGAAAACCCATGGAAACCAAGCAAAAAGAACGCATCCGTCGTCTGCAGGCCCTGCTGCAAAAATCCGACCGCATCCATTTAAAGGATGCCGCACGCATGCTGGAAGTTTCTGTTATGACCATCCGCCGCGATCTGAGCCCGGATAACCACCCGCAGGGGCTCCCCCTCACCCTGCTCGGCGGCTATATTGTGGCGGTCAACGCGCCGCATCCGCCGACGACCCACCCCAGGCAAAACAGCCCGCGGCATCATCAGGACGATCTGCCGATCGCGATCCTGGCCGCCGGGCTGATCGCCGACGGCGACGTGGTCTTCTTTGACAACGGGCCGGAAATGCCGCTGGTGGTCAGCCTGATCCCGGAGGATATCCGCTTCACCGGGATCTGCTGCTCACACGCCGTCTTTCTGGCCCTGCGCGACAAGCCCCAGGCCGCCGCCATCCTCTGCGGCGGCAGCTATCGACCCCAAAACGACACCTTTTACGACAACGCCAACCCCTCCATGCTCGACACGCTGAACCCGCGCAAGGTCTTTATCTCCGCCGCCGGCGTAGACGAACGCCATGGCGTCACCTGGCACGAACTGGACGATGCGGCGACCAAGCGCCGGGCCATCGCCCACGGCATCCGCAGGATCCTGCTGGCCCGCAGCGGGCTGTTCGATGAGGTCGCGCCGGTCAATATCGCCCCGCTCTCCGCCTTTGACGTGCTGATCAGCGACTGCGCCCTTCCCGGGGAGTACCCCTCATACTGCCGGGCCGCCGGGATCCAGGTCATTACCCCGGACTCCGACGCAGAGTCTCTGCTCCAGTAGCTCAGGGGCGACGTCAGGCGCTGCGCGCCCTGGCGCCGTCTCCGCCGCCCGTGCGCCAAGCGCACGCACCCCATCCCGCCCGCCGGGCTTCGCCCCCTCCCGCCGCCCCGGCCTGGCGACAATCCGACTATTGCTACAATAGACGATAGTACAATCGCTATACAGTTTACTTATGTTATTAATAACAAGGATCTCGCCCCCCTGACAAAAGGAAGCCGTATGAAAAAAATCTACCTTATCGCCGCCGTATCGGCCTGGATGGTTAACCCGGCGTTCGCCGCGACAGCGCAGTGCGTCAGCGTGACTCCGCAGCAAATCGCCGCGCTGTTTGACCAGTGGAATGCGGCGCTAAAGACGGGTGACCCGCAGAAGGTGGTCGATACCTACCAGGCCGACGCGGTTTTACTGCCCACCGTATCCAATAAAACGCGCTATACCCAGGAAGAGCGGCTGGATTACTTCAGGTACTTTCTCGCCAAGAAGCCGGTGGGCGTCATCGATAGCCGCACCATAAAAATAGACTGCAATACCGCCACCGATATTGGCACCTATACCTTTACCTTTGCGGACCGGTCGAGCGCCGCCGCCCGCTATACCTTTACCTACGCCTGGAACGGCCAGGCGTGGAAGATAGCCACCCACCATTCATCGCTGATGCCCTCGTCCTAATCCCCCCACGGTAGGATGGCGGCCAACGCGCGGGCGCCATCCCGCCCGCCTCACCGGGCGGCCGGCGTTGATGCGATGCCCCCCGCGCCTCTTCAAAAACGAAACCATAGCAACAAATTTGTTACGCTCTAGGCGGCCCTCGCCGCGGTGAAAAATAAATCATCTTATTTTTCATTTAATTAAAAAAATATCCCGTCAGGAAAAAGCTGGCACGTAATCTGCTATGGCTATGGTGACGCTGCGTTAACGCCATCGCGGGGAGAGCCATTGCAATGCGGGATCAGACTGTTAGGGATTCAGTGGTACGGGACATGGCCCGCGCCGGTCGGGCCCTTCTGCGGCTGCTGCTCGCGGATATGGCCACGCACGTCATCAAAATTGAGACGCAGGAGCACGGCGGTGACCGCCGCCGCTTCGCGTCGTTTATTCACGGAGAAAGCGCCTGACTCGCCAGGGTGCGCGATGAGCCGCGCGAGACAAAGACGCTGACGTTGACCGAAATACGAATGTGTGGCTGGCCCGCGCAGGTTAGCCTGAGCGACGTCTGCCCACGCGACGGGCTGCAGGACTCTCACCGCCGGGATCCCGGCGCCGGAGAGGCGAACGCGCATCGATGGCCTGATGGCCAGCGGCCTGACGCGGATCGAAGCGACCGCGTTTGTGCACCCGGCGGCACTCCCGCAGAGGAAGGTGTATCGACATCGTCGCGCGCTATGCGCTGGCCTCTCCGCACTCCGTGGCCACCGCTGCCCTGACCGGCAGCATCCTTTCACCGCAACGCGTCTGTGAGGTCCCCGATGGATACGCGGCTACACGGTAATGTCTGGACGTTTGGCAACAATATCAACACCGATATCATCTCACCGCCGCAGCATATGGCGCTGAGCATCGCCGAGGCCGCCCCTTACTGCCTGGCCGCCGTCAACCCCTACTTCGCCGAACAGGTGCGCCCCGGGGATATTCTGGTGGCCGGCAATAACCTGGGCTCCGGCTCGTCGCGCGAAACCTCGCCGCTCACCCTCAAGTATCTGGGGATCCAGGCGGTGGTGGCCCGCTCCTTCGCCCGCATTTTCTACCGTAACTGCATCAATCTGGGGATCCCCGCGCTCAGCGCGCCGCGCGCCAGCGAGATCCGCCAGGGCGATGCGCTCTCCATCGATATCGCCCAGGGCATTATCCTCAATATCACCCAGCAAGAGATCTACCCCTGTACCCGCCTGCCGGATCACATCATGGCGATGATCCGCGCCGGCGGCCTCGTGAACTATCTCAGACAAACCGGAGGTCGTGATGCAAACTGAAGTGACCGCACTCCCCGTCGCTATCGTGCGCGGAGGCACCAGCAAGGGCATCTTTATCATGAAGAATGCCCTCCCCACCGATCCCACCCTGCGCGATCGGGTGATCCTCTCCGTCTTCGGCAGCCCGGATCTGCGCCAGATCGATGGGCTGGGCGGCGCCGACCCGCTGACCAGCAAGCTGGCCATCATCGCCCCCGCCAGCCGGCCCGACGCGGACGTGGATTACATCTTCGGCCAGGTCAGCCTTAGCGAGGCCTTCATCGACTACGCTGGCAACTGCGGCAACATCTCGGCAGCGGTCGGCGCCTTCGCGATCCAGAAGGGGATGATCGCCGCCGACGCGCCGTTGACCCGGGTGCGTATCCATATGGTGAACACCGGACGGGTCCTGATCGCCGATGTGCCGGTCGCCGACGGTATGCCGCGGGTTGAGGGCGACTGCCGTATCGACGGCGTACCGGGCAGCGGCGCCCGCATCGAGATCGACTGGGCCGACTGCGGCGGGGAGAGCACCGGGGCGCTGCTGCCCAGCGGAGCGCCCTGCGACACCCTTGAGGCCGGCGGGCGGACGTATCAGGTTTCCATCATCGACGCGGGCAACGTCACGGTGTTTATCGACGCCGAGGCGCTGGGGCTGCGCGGCACGGAGACCCCGGCCGAGATCGGCGGCGATGCGCAGCGGATGGCGCTGATCGAAGAGATCCGCGCCAAAGCGGCGCAGCGGATTGGGCTGATCGATGACTGGCGCGCGGCGGCGCAGCGGATCCCCTATGCGCCCTTTTTCAGCATTGTCAGCCCACCGCGCGCGCATGATACCTTTAACGGAAAGCACATCGCGGCGGAGCAGTGCGACATTGTCTCACGCCTGGTGTTTATGCAGGCGGTGCATAAGGCCCACCCGGTGACGGGCACCGTCGCGCTGGGCGCCGCCGCCCGCATCCCCGGCACCCTGGTATACCAACGGATGGCGCCGGCGGCGCACGCCGGCGATCGCCTGCGCATCGGCCATCCCAGCGGGGTGATCGTGATCGACTGCGCGGTCGAGCGTCTGGGGGAGACATACCGGCTGCATAAGGCGCGGGTGACCCGCACCGCGCGGATCCTGCTGGACGGGCAATTTTACCTGCGCAACAGCCTGTTGGCTCCGACGTCCGACGGGCGATAGCGCCTCACGCCGGAGTGCGCCGCGAGGGGCCGCGCACGCGGCTCCTCTGCGCTCGCGCTCACCTGGCCGCGTTGACCAAGGAGTTTCCATGAGCGCCGAATTTCACTTTGCCTTTATTGCCCCCTACCCCCAGCTGGCGACCCTGGCACGACAGCAGGCGGCGGCGCTGGGCTGCCGCCTGACGGTGATCGACGGTGCCTTTGACGCCGTCGCCCGCCAGATCGCGCGCCTGCCGGACGATATCGCGGCGGTGATCAGCCGCGGCGGCACCGCGGAGAAAATCCGTCTGTATACGCTCAAGCCGGTGGTCTCTATCGAAACCAGCGCCCTCGACCTGCTAACGCTGCTGCTGCCGCTGCGGGGAGCGGTCACCCGGGTCGGCGTGATCAGCTACCGCCAGCCGCTGCCCGGGGTGGCGCCGATTGCCCAGGCGCTGGCGATGACGATCCGGCAGGATGTGTTCCACGGCCTCGACGATATCGACGCGCTGCTGCTCAGCGATGAGATCCGCGCCCTGGATGTCGTCATCGGCGGCATTCTGGTGGTGCGGGCGGCGCAGCGGCTCGGCGTGAGCGCGCGGCTGCTGACCGCCGACGACGACGCCATTTACCGGGCGCTGCATCAGGCGATGCTGCTGGCGCACGCGGAGGATGAGAGCCGCAATAAGGCCGCGCAGCTGGACACCATGCTGGCGACCATCGCCGAGGCGCTGATCGTCACCGACGCGCAGGATCGCATCATTCAGGTTAATCCGGCGGCGCTGGCGATCCTACGCCGCGAGCTGCCGGCGGTGATCGGCCGTGAGGTCCGTACCCTGATCCCGGACTCGCGCACCCGGGATGTGCTGAAGAGCCAGCGGAGCCAGCTGGGCCAGGTGGTGGAGGTCAACGGCGATACCTTTATCGTGAACCGGGTGCCCATCGTCAGCCAGGGGCGCAGCCTCGGGGTGGTCTGTACCCTGTCGGCTTCGCGCCTGATCCGCCACGCCGAGCACCGCCTGCGCCAGCAGGAGGGGCGGCGGCAGGGGTTTGTCGCGCGCTATGACTTTGACGATATCCTCACCGCCGATCCGGCGATGCAGGATATCAAAACCCTGGCGCGTCACTACGCTGCCACGCAGGCCAACGTCTTGATTCAAGGGGAGTCTGGCACGGGCAAGGAGCTGTTTGCCCAGAGCCTGCACCGCAGCAGCGCGCGGCGCAGCCAGCCCTTTGTGGCGATTAACTGCGCGGCGATCCCGGAGAACCTGCTGGAGAGCGAGCTGTTTGGCTATGTGGACGGCGCCTTCACCGGCGCCAATCGCAGGGGCAAGGCCGGGCTGTTCGAGCTGGCGCACGGCGGCACCCTGTTTTTGGATGAGATAGGCGAGCTGCCGCTGAGCATGCAGACCAAGCTGCTGCGCGCCCTGCAGGAAAAGGAGATCATGCGCATCGGCGGTAGCGAGGTGCTGCCGGTCGACGTGCGCATCATCACCGCCACCAACCAGGACCTGCGACGCCGGATCGATGAGCGGCTGTTCCGCGGCGATCTCTACTACCGGCTGAACACGCTGCATATCCTGCTGCCGCCGCTGCGTAGCCGCGACGACGATATCCGCCTGCTGGGGCGCCGCTTTCTGCACACCCTGGGGTGTCGCCTGGACGAGGAGCAGGAGGCGGCGCTGCTGACGGCGCTGTGCCGCCACCCGTTTCACGGCAACGTCCGCGAGCTACGGGCCATCATCGAGCGCTTCGCCATCCTCTACCGGGTGTTCCCCGCCCTGACCCCGACCCAGATCCTGCTGCGCTACTGCCAGCCAGACGAGGCCGACGGCGCGGCGAGCGGCGACGTCTTGACCTGTCGCATCCCGCTGCTGGATGACTTCAAGCTCATGACCGGCCATTGCCAACGCCAGATCGTGCAATATTATCTGGCGCGCAATCAGCAGAATCAGCAGAAGGCGGCGCGCCAATTAAATATCAGCAAAATGAGTATCTACCGTCACATTCACGACCCATCCTCGGAGGCGGATCGGCGCGAGGCGTCCGAACCATAACAAAGTTGTGACGCTTTACGCCGCGCCTGTTACCCCCGCGAAAATAAAGTGTGACGGGGGCAGCAACAGCGCGGCGTATCCCCTGGATATATTTGATTCATATCACAAAAAAATCCCATTTCCAGCTTGGCACACCTCTTGCTTTCCTCTCTGTCATCATTAAAAAGAGGACACACTATGCTGGATATCAATACCCTTATCATCCTGGCCATCGTCGCCTCCATCGCCCTTGGCTATTTCATCAAAATAAATATCGGTATATTCGCCATTATTTTTGCCTTTATCCTGGCCAACATGGCGGGCCTCTCCAGCGGAAAGCAGCTGGCGCTATGGCCGTTAAATCTCTTTTTCATCCTCTTCTCCATCACCTATTTTTATGGCTTTGCCATCGCCAACGGCACGCTCAACCGCGGCGCCCAGCACGCGATATACATGAGCCGCCACTTTCCCTGGCTGATGCCGGTGATCTTCTACCTGTGCGTGGTGGTGTTTTCCGGGATCGGACCGGGGCACTATGCCGCCTTCGCCTTTCTCTCGCCGCTGATCATGCTGATTGCCACCCAGATCCGCATGAGCAAGATGCTGGCGGCGGTGATCGTCTACAGCGGCGCCTGCGCCGGGGGCTTCAACCCCTTTACCCTGGGGGGACGGGTGGTCAACGGGATGCTGGAAAACCTGAACATTCCCGCCCCGCTGGCGCTGCACTATACCTACACCTACGCCATCGGGCTAAGCATGTTTTTGGCCCACACGGCGATCTTTGCCGTCAGCTACCTGCTGCTCAGGGGATACCGGATTCAGGCCGTGGAAAACATGGCGCGGCCGGCGCCGTTTACCGCCGAGCAGAAGCGCACCCTGTGGCTGGTCTGCGGCGTCTTCCTGCTGATCATCCTTCCGGCGCTGCTGTCATCGCTGCTACCGGCGTCGACGGCGCTCAAAGCGGCGTCCCGGGCGCTGAATCCCACCTTTCTCTCTTTCATCGGCATCGTCGCCAGCCTGCTGCTGAAGGTGGCCGATGAGCGCAAGGCGATGGAGAATATTCCCTGGTCGATCATTATCATGATCTGCGGCCTGGGGATGCTGATCAACCTGGCGGTCGATCGCGGCGCCGTTGACCAGATAGCCCATTGGGTTAACGACGTGCAGGGGGAGGACAGCCGCGGCTATGGCGTGGTGTATATCATGGGGGGCCTCTCCTCTGCCATGTCGCTGTTTGCCTCCAGCATGGGGGCGGTGATGCCGACCATGTTCCCCATCGCCGCCAAGATCCATACCGAACATACCGCCCTGCTGTTCTCGGTGATCGCGGCGTTCGCCACCTTTACCGGCTACTCGCCGTTCTCCAGCGGCGGGGCGTTGGTGCTGGCCGGCGTGGGGAACGATGCGGCCGAGAGTCGACGCCTGTTTGTGCAGCTCATCGTGCTACCGATCGCCATTATCATCTGCGCAGCGCTGCTGCTGATGCTGGTGCTCTCCCTGCGCTAGCCCACTCGCCGCGCGCACGGCGCGCGGTCCGCTATCGACGCCGCCGCGGCCGCCGGCGGGCTCACCCACCCCCTGGCGCCGCGCATCGTGACATTCCCCCATACGCACTATCCGCAGCCCCCGGCCAAATACGCTGTGGCCGGGGGTGTACCGCGATGGCTAATAACCCCAGTTATAATTCAAAATAAAAATTATTATTAACATCTATCCCGTTTACCTGGCATTGATTCTTGGCGGCAAAAATTAGGTATTATTTATCCTGACAGATAAATCACACAATTACGCGCGCGCAGTAAAAATAACACCATTCGGCATTAGCTTTATTTAAGGGGAAGTCCGCCATGCAGGCTAAATGGCTATTAAAAAGGGTGGAGTATCGGCTAAAGATACTACGCACCCTGCTGCTCAGCGATAAACGATTCAAAGCCAGACGTTTCAAATATGACTTCGGCCGTGAGATTCAACTTTCGCCGCCGCAGACGTTCAATGAAAAGATCATATTCCGCATGTTGTTTGATAGAAACCAACGCTTTACCGAACTAGCGGACAAGGTCAACGCCCGGAAATTTATCGCCCAGCAGATCGGTGAGAAATATGTGGTACCCACGCTGGGGATCTATCCTTCTTTCGATCAGATCGACCTTGACGCGCTACCGCAGCAATTCGTTATCAAGTGCTCCCACGATAGCGCCAGCGCCATCATCTGTACCGATAAGGATAAATTTGATATCGCCAGCGCGCGCGAAAAAATAAGCTTTTACTTATCTCGAAATATGTATGTCACCACACGCGAAAGACACTATAAAAATATCGTTCCGAGAATCATCTGTGAAAAATACCTGGATGTATTCGCCCACGCGGATCGCGACATTACGCCAGAGCTGTTTCGGGTACATTGCTTTGCGGGGCAGCCTCAATTTATCGAGGTGGATTTTACCGACGCCCGCGGCGAGGAGTCCGTCAATATTTATGATCCGGCGTGGCGGCGCCAGGAGGTGTGCGTAGGCTATATCGAGAGACGCTACCCCAACAACCTTGATACGCGCATCCGCAGGCCCGCCAGGCTCGATGAGATGCTGGCCCTCTCACGCCAGCTCAGCGCCGACGTCGATTACTGCCGGATGGACTGGTTCTTGGTCGGCGACGATATTTACTTCAGCGAGTTCACCTTTACGCCCTGCGCCGGGCGGATGCGCTTCTTTCCGGCCAGCGTCGACCTGCGCTTCGGGGAGCTGTGGCAACAGCGGATTCAGCCCTAAGCGCGTCGTGCGGCGCACCGCGCCCAGGGCCATCAACGCCGTGCATTGCAAGAAAAATCCGATTAAGCGCCGCGCCGAGCCTAGGCTAGAATCAGCGCATCAATCGGCACCAGGAGATAAATCAACATGAAATGGTCGGCCATCGCGTCAATCACCCTACTGCTGTCCGCGCTCAGCGCGACCGCCGTCGCCGCCGGCAGGCAGATCGACGTCGTCTTCCCCAAAGGGCATGACAGCGCACGCTACTCCGGCACCATCAAGGGGTACGACTACGACGCCTATTTCTTCCGGGCCAATAAAGATCAGCGCCTGCGCCTCACCCTGCCCAAGGAGACGGTCGCGGCGGTTTTATTCGGCCCAGGGATCGACGATGCGGTCGACTTAGGGAAATACTCTCCGGCGCTGGATAGCCAGGGGCGCTATACCCTGCCCGCCAGCGGAAAGTATGAGCTGCGGATATTGCAAAGCCGCGCGGAGGCCCGGCGCAAAGAGGTGAAGCCGTATCGCTTTACGCTGCAGATAGCGCCCTAACCCCGCCCAACGCCGCCGTGCGGGCGGCGCCGGGGCGACCGCCTGCGGCCCTACTCCGCTTTAATCTGCACGCCGATCCCGGAAACCACCAGCCACACCGCCTGCGCCGCCTGCGCCAGCCGTTGGTTCGCCCGGCCGGCGATATCGACAAAGTGGCGCGCCAGTCGGTTCTCCGGGGTGATGCTCATCCCCAGCTCATTGGTCACGATGAACACCGGCGCCGCCGACTGCTGGCACGCCGCGATCAGATCGTCCACCTGGCGCTGCAGCACGGCCTCAAGCGCCGGGAAATCCAGGGTCTCCGGCGAGGCGCCGCCGCTGGCCTCATAGAGCAGGTTGGCCAGCATGGTGGTGATACACTCCAGCACCACCCCTTCGCCGGGGCGCACCTGGTGGCGAATCACCTCGCCCAGATCGCGATACCCCTCCCAGGTGCGCCAGTGCGACGGGCGCTGGGCGCGGTGCTGCGCGATGCGCGCCGCCATCTCGTCATCGGTGACGCTGGCGGTCGCAATATACAGAATGCGCTCGCAGCGCTGAGCCGCCAGCCGCTCGACGTGCGCGCTCTTTCCGCTGCGCGCACCTCCGGTCACTAAAATCATGCCTCCGCCTCCCGATGCTCGCGCATTATTTTATAAATTGCTTTAATATCAATATGCTCTCTCATTGCGCTGGCCAGAGTATCGATCTGCTGGGCTTTGTAGGCCGCATAGTCCAGCGTCCTTTGCCGCGGCGCCAGCCCCTTGCGATGACGCAGGCTGTCCACCAGGGCGTGCGTAAAGGCATCGCTGTCGAACAGTCCGTGCAGGTAGGTGCCGATCACCAGCCCATCGTCGCTGATGGCGCCATCCGCCACCCGCTCGCCGTTTCTCTCGATAAACAGCGCCGGACGGCACCCCGCCGCCCGCTGCGTTTCTCCCATGTGGATCTCGTAGCCTTTCAGCGCCACACCGGCGGCGGCGTGCAGCCACGCCGGCGGCGTCATCGTCACCTGCGCCGCGGCCAGCGCGGTGGTTTTACGCGGCGCGAAGCGGGTGACGATATGCAGCAGGCCGAGGCCGGGCTGCGTCCCCAGCCCCGACTCCACCTCGTCGATAATGGTGCTGCCCAGCATCTGGTAGCCGCCGCAAATCCCTATCAGCGGCACCCGCTGACGGTGGGCCTGCAGCAGCGCATCGGCCATGCCGCTTTCACGCAGCCAGGCCAGATCGCCCAGCGTATTTTTACTGCCCGGTAAAATCACCAGATCGGCGCCGGCCAGCGCCTGCGGATGGCTGACATAGCGCACCCGTACATCCGGCTGCGCCGCCAGGGCGTTAACGTCGGTAAAGTTCGAGATATGCGGTATCTGCACCACGGCGATATCGATATCGCGCGGCGCCGTTTGCCGGTATTTGCCCTTCTGCAGCGCGACGCCGTCCTCGTCGTCGAGATCCACCTCGAGCCACGGCATCACCCCCAGCACCGGCACCCCCGTCAGCGCTTCAATCTGTTCAATGCCGGAGTGCAGCAGCGCCACATCGCCGCGAAACTTATTGATGATCACCCCTTTCACCCGGGCCCGTTCGCCCTGGCGCAGCAGCGCCAGCGTGCCATAGATCGACGCGAAGACGCCCCCTTTGTCGATATCCGCCACCAGGATCACCGGGCAGCGCGCCATTTCGGCCATCCCCATGTTGACGATATCGCGATCGCGCAGGTTGATCTCCGCCGGACTGCCGGCCCCCTCCAGCACCAGCGCCTCATACTGCTGCGCCAGGCTCTGGTAGACCGCCAGAATGCGCTCGCGCAGACGCGGCTTGTACTGGTGGTAGCTGACGGCGTCCATATCGGCCGCCACCTCCCCCATCAGCACCACCTGCGCTTTGCGATCGCTGGTCGGCTTGAGCAGCACCGGGTTCATCCGCACGTCCGGCGCAATGCCCGCCGCCTGCGCCTGAAAAATCTGGGCGCGCCCCATCTCTTTGCCATCCGGCGTAATGCCGGAGTTCAGCGCCATATTCTGTGACTTAAAGGGCGCCGTACGCAGGCCGTCCTGATAAAAAATGCGGCACAGTCCCGCCACCAGCACGCTTTTGCCTACGTCAGAGGCGGTCCCCTGCAGCATAATCGCCATCGCCTGCGTCATCGGGCCTCCTTTATCGCGTTGTGTCGCATACGTTGAAAAAACTCATCCTCACGCTTACACAGCGGCAGCCCCAGCTGCGTGTGCAGCTTCACCAGCCAAGGCTGCGTCAGCCCGGCCGCCCTCATCAGATCGGCGCGGGCGAAGACCTCGCCCGGCGCCCCCTGCGCCAGCACCTCGCCTTGGCGCAGCACGTAGACGGCATCGCTGACCTCGTAGATCAGATCGATGTCATGGCTGGAGATCACTACGTGGTTCCCCTGCGCCGCAATCCGCCGAACGATCGCGATCATCTGCGCCCGCCCGGCGGGATCGAGGCCCGCCGTCGGCTCGTCCAGCAGCAGGTATTTCGCCTGCAGCACCAGCGCCCCGGCGATGGCCACGCGTTTTTTCTGCCCATGGCTCAGGCACTGGATCGGCTGATGTCGAAACGGGTGCGCATCCACCAGCGTCAGCGCATCCTCTACGCGCCGGGCGATCTCCGCCTCTGCCACGCCCAGGTTGCGTAGGCTGAAGGCGATATCGCTGTCGATATCGGTATAAAAAAGCTGCTGATCGGGGTCCTGAAAGACCGTCGCCACCTGCTGACGCAGCGCCAGCAGACCGCGCTTACTGTAATCCAGCGGTTGGCCCTGCCACAGCACCGCCCCCTGCTGCGGCCGCAGTAGCCCGCTCAGGTTCATAAACAGCGTGGATTTGCCGCAGCCGTTGGCCCCCACCAGCCCGGTCACGGCGTGGGCGGCGAGATCCAGCGACACGCCCTTCAGTACCTGCGCCTCCTGATAGCGAAATCCGAGGTCGAGGGTAGCCAGCATGGTGCGTTCCTTAGAGGTGAAAATCACCCTGATACAGTTTGACATCCAGCGCGGTGGCCATCTGCTGATAGCGGATCAGCACCCGGCTAAACAGCAGCCCGACCAGCATCGCCAGGGAGCGGTAGCTCTGCGGCAGGCGCCGATAGCCAAAGCGCAGCGTCTGCGCGCGATGGATGGCCAGCGCCTCGTCCAGCAGAATAAAGATAAAGCGCCAGATCAGCAGGATCTGCTCGATCAGCAGCCGCGGCACCCGCCCCCGCTTAAGCAGCAGGAGCAGCTGAGGAAACGGCAGGTTCAGCACCAGCCAAAGCGTCGCCGCCAGCGCGGCGAGGCTGCGCCACAGGGTTTCATTGGCGGTGACGAGCCCGGCGGCGGCGATCCCCAGCCAGCGATCGCCCAGCGGCAGCCCCACCACCAGCGTCTGCGGGTCGCGGCTGACGCTGACCAGGATCGTCAGCACGCCGATCAGCAAAAAGCCAAACGGCAGCGCCATCCAGCGGCACCAGCGCCAGAGGCTGATGCGCAGCAGCCAGCAGGTCAGCGCGGCGGTCACCGCCAGCGTCACCCCCTGCCCCAGCGGCGGCAGGGTAAACGCCAGGATCATCAGCAGCAGCCACAGCAGAAACTTCCGCTCCGGCGCGACGTGGAGCCAGCGGCTCTGATAGCTCAGCCTATCAAGTCCGGTCATCACGGCGCTGCCTGCCCTTGGCGTATCCCAGAATGTAGAAGATCACCGCCGCGCCAAGGGAGCCCTGCAGGGTAAACAGCAGGCTCTCTATCTCGCCGCTGGCGGGTTGATACAGCGGCTGGAACCAGGGCTCATAGTGCGGCGCGATCGCGAGGATCTGGCTTTCGGCCTCCCCACCCGCGCCGCCGAACTCGCCCCCGTGATCGATAAAGAAAGGCAGGATCACCAGCGCAATCACCATCGCCAGCAGTATTAACGTCTTTTTCATCGCCCTCTCCTTATGCCCTAATCAGCCGGCGTTTGGTCAACTGGTCGTAGATCATGACGGTGAGCAGCCCTTCGGCAACGGCGATCGGAACCTGCGTCAGACAGAAAATGGTCATGAACTTCACGATAGAGGCGGCGGCCCCCGCCGTCGGATCCGGGAAGGCCAGCCCCAGCTGTACCGAGGTCACAACGTAGGTCATCAAATCCGCCAGCATGGCGCACAGGAAGACCCCGACGTCGCGGCGGATCCCGGCGCGACAGGCCAGCGTCCATACCCAATAGCCGACGATAGGCCCCATCACGGCCATCGACATGCCGTTGGCGCCCAGGGTGGTTAACCCGCCGTGCGCCAGCAGCAGGGCCTGAAACAGCAGGACGATGGCCCCGAGGATGGCGACCACGCCGGGCCCAAACAGGATCACCGCCAGGCCGACGCCCGTCGGGTGTGAGCAGCTGCCGGTCACCGAGGGGATCTTCAGCGCCGAGAGGACAAAAATAAACGCGCCGCACAGCGCCAGCAGCACCTTCTGATGGCTCTCCTCCTGCACGATGCTGCGCAGGCGCACCAGGCCGTACCACAGGCAGGGCAGAAAGAGCAGCCACCACGCCAGCGCCCAGGTCGGCGGCAGAAACCCCTCCATGATGTGCATCGCAAACGCCTGCTGCGGCGCCATCAGCAGCAGCAGCGCCGCCGCCAGACCACTGAATGACAGCCGCTTGAGCTGCTGTTCGAGGTTCATCGTGATCCCCCCCACCCCTTATTGACTAAAATGGTCGAAAAATACGGCAGCGCCTGCTCGTCGTCGACCTCATTCAGGTGGCGCCAGCACCGCTCGCCGGGCAGCGTGGCGTCGGACATCATCAGCGCGCACTCCAGCAGGCCGGCCTGCGCCAGCAGCGCCTTGATGCGCGCAAACCGGCCATAGACCTTCATCAGCACCAGCGTGTCATGGCGCGAGAGCGCCTGCGCGATCTCCGCCTCCGGCGCGGTGCACGCCATCACCGCCAGCGACTGCTGCTCCATCGCCAGGGGCGTCCTGGCGCGCGCGGCGATCGCGGCAAACGAGGTCACGCCCGGAACGATCTCCAGCCAGTCGGGGCTGCCGAGACGCTGGAGTAAAAAGACCCAGGTGCTGAACAGCATGGCGTCACCGAGCGTGATAAAGCCGACCTGCTTGCCGGCCTTCACCGCCGCCTCCAGCGCCGCCGCGACCGCGTCCCAGACCGCCTCTTTCTCCGCGCCGTCGGCGCTCATGGGAAAGTGACAGCAGCGCACCTCCGTCCGCGGGCCGACATAGTCGCCAACGATGGAAAGCGCCAGGCTATCGCCGCCTTTGCGTCCCGCCGGGGCGTAGAGGATATCCAGCGAGCCGAGGATCCGCGCGGCGCGGACGGTGATCAGATCGGCGGCGCCCGGCCCCGTGCTCAGGGCGTACAGTTTGCCGCTCATGCCGCCGCCTCCATCGCGCCGCTCAGCGCCTGCTGCAGGTGCGCCACGAACATCGCCCGCACGGCCGGATTTTCGCCCAGGCCGTTCAGCCACGGCGTCGCCGGGATCCCGGCGGCGTTGAACTGCGTTCGCCAGGAGTCCGCCTCCTCTGAGGCCATGTCATTGATCGCATGATCCCCGGCCACCAGCATCAGCGGCATCAGATGCACCGCGCGAACCCCCTCCCGAGCGAGGCTCTCGATCAGAATATCGACCTGCGGATAGCTCTCTACCGCCCCCACGCAGGCCGGAAAACCCTGCGCCCGCATCATGTGATCGAGGCAGGCATAGGCCGCAAAGGCGTGGTGCGTCGCGCCGTGTCCCATAAACACCACTTTCTCCTGCGCCCCCAGCGGCGGCATCTGCTGCCGCAGCGCCCGCATCAGCTGCACGTAGTCCTCATGGCTGCTCAGCAGCGGCGCCCCCAGCGTCAGGCGGGAAAACAGCGGGCGCATGCTCTGCACCTCGCGGACCACCTTCTCATACTCATCGCCGTTAATAATGTGCAGCGACTGAATCGCAACATCCTGATATCCCTGCTCCGCAAGCCGCTGCAGCGCCTGCAGCGGCGTGTCGATCGCAATGCCGTCGCGCTGCCTGAGCTTGCGGATGATCATGCCGGAGGTAAATGCCCGGAACAGATCGCGATCGGGGCAGTGGCTCGCCAGATCGCGCTCGCAGGCCGCGATATTCTTCTCACCGGTCTCGCGGTAGCTGGTGCCAAAGCTGACCACCAGAAGCGCCTTTTTCATCTCATTCTCCTTAAGCCGTGGCCAGCCAGCGCGCCAAGCGCCGTTGAAAGTCGGCCAGACTCTCCAGTAACTCCGCGCCCGTCACCTGCGGCGCCGGACGTGTAATAACGATGCAGGGAATACCGGCATCCAGACAGGGCTGCACCTTTTCCTGATAGCCGCCTTCGGCGCCGGAGGCTTTGGTTATCACCACGTCAGCCCGACAGTGGCGATAAAACGCCGCGTTAAACGCCGCGCTAAAGGGGCCGCACAGCGCGAAGATCTGCCCGACGCCGAAGCCGAGTTCGGCGCACTGCGCCATCACCTCCGCCAGTGGCAGCACGCGCACCAGCAGCGTTTTCTCCGGCAGCGCCGCGCGCCAGCGCGCCAAATCTTTGCTGCCGGTGGTCAGCAACACCCGTTCGCCAAAGCGTCGCGCCAGCGCGCTGGCCGCCTCAATGCTGGCGACGCGGTGGAGCAGCGGGTGGGTGAGATCGCTGAGCTGCTCCGGGCGCTGATAGCGGCTGAGCAGCACGCCCGCGGTGTGACAGGCCTGCGTGATGCTGCGGCTGACCAGCTCGGCATAGGGGTGCGATGCGTCGATCACCCAGCGGGTCCGGTGCGTTTCAAGCCAGGCGACCATCTCCGCCTGCGTCAGGCGCCCACAGCGCACCCGCCCGCGGATCTCGCCGGCGAGGGCCTCGCCGGTCGGCGTCGCCACCGATAGGGTGTAGGCCACCTGGGCCGCATCCAGCTGCTGGCACAGCGCCCGGGCGTCGCTGGTGCCGCCGATCACCAGCACCTCGCCAGGGTTCACAGCGCGTAGCCCCGCGGCGTGATCATCAGGCCGTCCTGCACGTAGGTGGTCTTATTGCCGACGATCACCAGGCTGGTCATATCCACCGGCGCAAAATCCATCTCCCCCAGGGTGGTCAGCCACTTCTCCTGCTTTTTACGCCCGGCGGACTTCACCACCCCCACCGGGGTTTGCGCGCTTTTGACGGCGGACAGCAGCGCAAAGGCGCGCGCCAGGTGCCCCTCGCGGCCGCGGCTGCGCGGGTTGTAGAAACAGATCACAAAGTCGGCCTCGCCGGCGGCGACGATGCGCTTTTCGATGACCGGCCAGGGGGTCAGCAGATCGCTGAGGCTGATATGACAGAAGTCATGCATCAGCGGCGCCCCGAGCAGCGACGCGGCGGCGATGCTGGCGGTCATTCCGGGGATCAGGCGAACCTCGACCGCCAGCCCCTGCCGGCCGACCAGCTCCAGCACCAGCCCCGCCATGCCATAGATCCCCGCGTCGCCGCTGCTGATCAGGGCGACGTTATGCCCCGCCTGCGCCAGATCAATCGCCGTCTGGCAGCGTTCGATCTCTTTGCACATGCCGGTCTTGATCACCTGCTTGTCGCCGGTAAAGGCTTTCACCAGGTGGGTATAGGTTTTGTAGCCGACGATGATCTCTGCCGCCTGCAGCGCCTCAGCGGCCTCCATCGTCATCATGGCCTGTGAGCCAGGGCCGATTCCAATAACGGTTAACATCCGGATGAAACTCCTAAGGTAATCGTGACGCCCTGCTCACGCAGGGTATCGCCTACGAGCTGTCCATGACTCAGCAGCCAGGCCGCCGGTCCCGAGACACTCCCGACGCCGACCGTGCGACGCACGAAGGGCGAGATCGGAAAGCGCTGCTCATGCGCGCGCAGCGCGTCGGTGGTAAAGGTGTGAAACGGGATGCGCCAGCGGGCGGCGAGCTGGATCAGCCCCGGCTCATCGCGCTTGAGCGCCGCGCTGCCAATCGCCTTCAGCGCCAGCGGATCGAGCCCCTGCGCCTCCAGCTGGCGCGCCAGCAGCGCGTCCAACAGCGGGAAGGGGGTATTCCGCCGACAGCCGATGCCGGCGACCACCCGCTGCGGCACCAGCTTCCAGTGCGGCAGCGGAATTTCCGGCAGATCGCGGCGCAGGGTGATGCACACCAGCGCATCCAGCGCGGGCAGCGCCTGCAGGTCGCTCACGGTGATAAATCCCCGCCGATCGCAGCGGCTGACCTCTGCCGCCAGCGCCGGATCCCACCACAGCCCGACCCGCCGCTGGCTGACCAGCATCGAGTTAACCTCCCGAACCGCCGAGCGCAAGTCGGCCATCCGAGCGTCAAGCTGCAGCGCAAGCGTATCCAGCGCGGCCATCTCGTTCACGTCCGTGGCGGTGGTGATCACCGGATCGGCCCCCAGCATGCCCGCCAGAGCGCGGGTCAAGGCGTTGGCCCCCCCCACATGTCCGGAGAGCAGGCTGATCACGTGCTGACCGCGCTCATCGATCACCACCACGGCCGGATCGCTGAACTTGTCATTGAGCAGCGGCGCCAGCACGCGCACGGCGATCCCCGTCGCGCCGATGAAAATCAGCGCCGAATAGTGGGGAAAGGCGCGGCGAACGGTCTGGGCGAGGCCGCCGTCGAACGGGATAAACCCCGCCTCCCACAGCGCCTCGCCGGTAAAACAGGTCAGCGGCAGCCGCGCCGCCAGCCGCTTGGCCAGTCGCACGCCGCCGGGCGTCAGGCAAAATAGCGCGATGGACTCAGGCTTTACGGTATTCATGGCTAAAGTCCGCCGCATAGAGCTTTGAGTAGTGATACTCATCGCCGAGGAAGCTACCGACAAGGATCAGCGCCGTTTTACGGATCCCCGCATCGCGCACCCGATCGCCGATGTCCGCCAGCGTGCCGCGAACGGTGCGGCTCTCCGGCCAGGTTGCCTTATAGATCACCGCGACCGGCGTAGCGGCCGGATAGCCCCCCGCGATCAGCCGCTCCGCAACCCGGTGGATCCGCTGAACGGAGAGGTAAATCGCCATCGACGTCTGATGGCGGGCGAACGACTCCAGCTGCTCACGCGCCGGCACCGGCGTGCGGCCTTCGAGGCGGGTGATGATCAGACTTTGCGCGACGTCGGGCACGGTATACTCCACGCCGAGCTCCGCCGCCGCGCCGAGAAAGGCGCTGACCCCCGGCACCACCTGCCAGGCGATGCCGCGCTTGGTCAGCTCCTCCCCCTGCTCACGCACGGAGCCGTAGAGGGAGACATCGCCCGTCTGCAGACGCACTACGGTTTTCCCGGCCCGGACCCCGGCCTCCATCAGATCGAGGATCTGCGCCAGATGCAGCGCCGCGCTGTCGTGGCACTCGGCCCCGGGGGGGCAGTACGCCAGCAGCTCAGGGTTGATCAGCGACCCGGCATAGATGACCACCTGCGCCTGCTGCAGCAGCCGATAGCCCTTGAGGGTAATCAGCTCACGATCGCCGGGCCCCGCGCCGACAAACCACACGCAGCGGGGATCGAATGTCTCAGACATGATGCTCCTCCTTCTGACAGGCGATAACAAAAACGGGATTATTCGGTTTAAAGTAGTGGCCCTTGCCGAGCGGAACCCACGACGCCGTCTGTATCTGCTGGCACGTCACGCCCTGCGCTCCCCGCTGCGCCAGGTAGGCCAGCGCGCTATGCAGGTTCTCCATCAGGATAAAGGTCATCACCAGGCGCCCGCCGGGATGCAGCTGCGCCATGGACCAGTCCATCAGCGCCGTCAGGTGGCCGCCGCTGCCGCCCATAAACACGGCGTCGGCCCGCGCCGCCACCGGCATCGGCGCGGTGCCGGGCAGAATGCTGACGTTGTCGCAGGCAAAGCGCCGGCAATTTTCCGCCAGCAGGCGCAGCGCCGCGGGGTTTTTCTCGATGGCGGTCACCCGCAGGGAGGGAAACTGCAGCGCGGCCTCAATCGACACGCTGCCGGTTCCCGCCCCGATATCAATCAGATGGCGGGCTCGGTGCAGCGCAAGTTTGCTGAGGGCCAGCGCGCGCACCGCCTCTTTGGTCATCGGCACCGTTTCGCCGCGCAGAAAAAGCTCATCGTTCATCGAGGATCACCACCGCGTTCATCTCATAGTCGGCGCGGACCTCACTGACGGGCAGCCAGTAAATCCGCTCTCTCTCCATCGCCAGGTTTTCACCGATCACCATCCAGCGATGCCCTTTCCCCCGCGCAACCAGCTGCGCGGCGATCTCTTTCGGTCCACAGCGCGCGTCGGTGACCATCGCGACCTTGCTATGGCGCGCCAGCTCATCAAAATTGACCCGGCGGCCGTGGCTGCTGGTGAGCCACATCTCGTTCATGTCGACGCCCGCCTGCGCGCAGAGATACTGCACCGCGCTGATGCCGGGGATGATGCACACATGCTCAATACCAAAGTGCGCCACGATCCGCGTGCCGATGCCGTAAAACAGCGGATCGCCGGAGGCCATGATCACCACGCGGCGCCGGCGCCGGGCCTCCAGCCAGGCCAGCAGCGCCGCGACGTTGGCGCCGAGGGTGAAGGTCTCGCCGCGAAAGGTCGGGAACTGCTGTAAATGACGCGCCCCGCCCACCAGGCTCTCCGCCTGCGCGATCGCATCGCGCGCCGCGGGGGTCATCAGATGGACGCCCGCCGGCCCCACCCCCACGACCGTCAACATTGCAGATCCGCCACGATCGCGGCGACCGGGCGGTTGCTGCCCAGCGTCTGGTTATCAAACGAGAACAGAATGGCGTCGCAGATCGGCAGATGCTGGGTAAAGCGCAGCCGCTGTATGACCCGCTGGCAGATACGTTCGGCGAGATGGTCATACAGCGACTGAAAGCCGTAGGCGTCGATATGCTCCATCGCGGCCTCGGTCGTGTCGCAGTCGCGCACCCGCGTCAGCAGCGCCAGCGGCGCGCCAAGCAGCGCCAGATGTGCCACCAGCGTCTCCATGCGCGCATCGGCCATATGGCTGTGGGTGTGGAAGATCCCGGCGGCGACCTTGATCAGTTTGCCCGGGTGGCCGACCAGCACGATCTGGCGAAACCCCAGGCGCACCGCCTCTTCGATCATATAGCCGACGAAGTTGCTCATCGTCACCACCGCATCGGCCTCGATCCCCATCTGCTCACGCACAAAGCGCTCGCCGTGGTTGCCCGGCACCAGCACCACCCGCGTCATCCCGGCGGCGCGCTTCATCTCCAGCGTCAGCGCCAGCGAACGCTTCCAGCTCTCCTCCGACATCGGCGTCACGATGCCCGTGGTGCCGATGATCGAGATGCCGCCCAGGATACCCAGGCGGGCGTTGTAGGTTTTCTGCGCCCGCGCGACGCCCTCCGGCGCAAAGATCTCGACCGCGGCGCCGCGCGTCGGGCCGATCGCCTCGCGCACGGCCGACTCAATGGTGTGGCGGGGCGTGCGGTTGATCGCCGCGCTGCCGATGGGCAAGCCAATTCCCTTGCGCGTCACGGTGCCGACCCCCTCGCCCCCCGACAGCGATATCGTGCCGCTGTCGTTGAGCGTGACCCGCGCAAAAATCAGCATACCGTGGGTCGCATCGACATCATCGCCGCCGTCTTTGCGAATGGCGGCGATGGCCTGCTCCCCCTCGATATGCGGCGATTCAACGCTCAGGTTCAGCGTGACGCCGGAGGGGGTGACGATGGAGACCTGGTGGATCGGCTGCTGGCGCAGCGCCATCAGCGCGGCGACCTTGGCGGCCGCGGTGGCGCAGGAGCCGGTGGTATAGCCCTTGCGCAGCGCCTTTCCGTGGTGCCACACCGGCGTATCGAAGGCCCGATCGTTCATTTTTCCCCCCGCAGGTGGTACAGCACGGCGTTAACGATCGCCGCCGCCACGTTGCTGCCGCCCTTGCGCCCCAGCGCCGCGATGGCGGGCAAGCCGCTGTGCGTCAGCGCCGCTTTCGACTCCGCCGCGCCGACAAACCCCACCGGCACCCCCACCACGCCGCCGACGGCGACATCGTGCTCCAGCAGGCGAAACAGCGCCGTCGGCGCATTGCCGAAGACAAACACCGGGCGCTCCGCCTCCGCCACCGCCCGATCGACCGCCGCCATGGAGCGGGTGATCCCCTGCGCCTTCGCCTGCGCCACCACCTGCGCATCGCTGATATAGCAGCGACACTCGCCGCCAAACGTGGCCAGCAGGGGTTTATTGATCCCCGAGAGGGCCATCGTCGTATCGGTGTAGATAACGGACGGCCGGCTCAGCGCCGCGCACAGCTGCGTCAGCGCATCCGGGGAGAACCAGAGGATATCCAGCCAGTCAAAGTCGGCGGTGGTGTGGATAACCCGCTTGACGATCGCCTCGTGCAGCGGGCTGGCGAACTGGTACGTCGGGCGCGTCTCACGGATGATCTCGCCAATGATGTCGAAACTTTTGGCCTCAATCGCCTGGGGTTGCTGGATATATTGCATGATCTCGTCTCCTCAGGCCGCGCCGACCAGCAGCCAGCGCACCGCCATAAACAGCGCCAGCGCCAGGGCTGACGCGACCCACATCAGTCGAATCGTTCGGGAAATATCATCTGGGGTAACCGCGCGGCGCGCATCGCCGATCCAGGGCTTCTCCACCCGCTGGCCAAAATAATCGTTCGGCCCGCCCAGCCGGATCCCCAGCGCACCGGCCACGGTCGCCTCCGGCCACGCGCAGTTGGGGCTGCTGTGGCAGCGGCGATCGCGCCAGCCGATGCGCAGCGCGCGGGCAACATCCTCGCGGCATAGCCACGCCGCCGCGCTCAGCAGCAGCCAGCTCAGCCGCGCGGGCAGGTAGTTCGCCGCGTCATCCATCCGGGCGCTGACCATGCCGATCGCCCGGTACTTTTCATGCTTGTAGCCCACCATCGAGTCGAGGGTATTGACCGCCTTGTAGGCCAGCGCCAGCGGCGCGCCGCCCAGCAGCAGGAAGAACAGCGGCGCGATGATGCCATCCACCGTATTCTCGGCGACGGTCTCCACCACCGCCCGGTTGATCTGCGGCGGCTGCAGCGACGAGGTATCGCGCCCCACGATCCAGGAGAGCTTTTCGCGGCTCGCGGCGAGCGCACCGGCGCGCAGCGGCCGTTCGACCTCCCGGGCGGCATCCGCCAGACAGCGGCCGGCCAACGCAGTAAAGATCATCCAGACCTCGACCGCCCACCCCAGCCACGGATGGATCGCCCGCGCCAGCGTCAATCCCCCCCAGGCCACGCCCCACGTCACCCCCACCACCGTCAGCCACAGCACGCCGCCGCCGATGCGCAGCGCGCCCTCGCTGCGGCAGCAGCGGCGCACGCACCGCTGCACGACGGTGATCAGGCGCCCCATCCAGCGTACCGGGTGCGGCCAGCGCGGCGGATCGCCGATCGCGGCGTCGAGGAGCCAGGCGAGGCACCAGGCCAAGAGCGTCATAGGGCCGCCCTGGCGGCCGCCAGCCAGCGGCTCAGCATCCGCGGGCGCTGGGCGAAATGAACGTGCAGATAGCTGGCAAAGGCGCTGCCGACCTGCCATCCCCCGTCCCACGCCTGGGTGGTCACCCCATCGCGCACTTTGCGACACGCCAGCAGCGCGGGGGTGTGGGGGGAAAAGTCGGAGTAGTGGAACTCATGTCCGCGCAGCGTTTCGCCGCTATCCGCCAGCAGCGTCGGCTGACGCGCCTGCGCCTCGCAGTAGCCAAAGCGGGTCAGCCGTTGCCCCATTTTACTGTGACCGGGAATAATATTGGCCATCGGGTGGATCGCCCCGTCGGCATCCTCTAGCGTGCTGCCCAGGTACATCAGCCCGCCGCACTCGGCGTAGATCGCCGCGCCGCGCCGGTGCGCCGCGCGCAGGCTCGCCAGCATCGATGCGTTGGCCGCCAGCCTCTCGGCATACAGCTCCGGGTAGCCGCCGCCCAGCCACACCATCTGGCAGTCGGGCAGCTGGGCGTCATGCAGGGGGCTAAAGCGGACGATCTCGACGCCCATGCGTTCGAGCAGCGCAACGTTGTCCGGGTAATAGAAGTTGAACGCCTCGTCCTCGGCCATGGCCAGCGTCAATCCGCGGCCGGCGTCGGCGGCGGGCAGCGCAGGCCAGGCGCCGGGCGGCAGCGACGCCATCGGGCACAGGGAGAGTAAGCGATCGATATCCAGGGTGCGTTCGAGCGCGGCGGCAAACGCCTGCCAGGGCTGCGCCCGCACGACGGACTCCCGGGCCGTCACCAGGCCGAGGTGGCGCTCAGGCAGGGAAACGCCCGCCATCTGCGGGATATAGCCGAGCACGGGAATGGCGCAGTAGTGTTCGATGGCCGTTTTAAGCAGCGCGAAATGCGCCTCGCTGTTGACGCGATTCACCATCACGCCCGCGATATTCAACGTGGGATCAAAGTGCTGAAAGCCCATCACCGTGGCGGCAATCGAGGTGGAGACCGCCTTGCCATCCACCAGGAGGATCACCGGGCAGCCGAGCTGCTTGGCCATCCCCGCGCTGCTGCAGTAGTTCGGATCGGTGCCGTAGCCGTCATACAGCCCCATCACCCCCTCGATGACCGCGACGTCGGCCCGCTGCATCCGTTCGCCAAACAGCGCGTTAAGCGTCGGTGCGGGCAGCATAAAGCTATCGAGGTTGCGGGAGGCGGTGCCGCACACGGCCGTATGCCAGCCGGTATCGAGGTAGTCCGGCCCCACTTTGTACGGCTGAACGCGCAGCCCACGCTGTTTCAATAGACTCAGCAATCCCAGCGTCACCGTGGTTTTGCCACAGCCGCTGCCGGTGCCCGCCAGAACGAACGCGTACTGCTGTGCCGCCATGCCCCTGATCCTGTTCAGGGTGGTTGGAGGGTATAGATACACCGTTACCCAGTCTTGCGACTGTATGCATCAGATCAACCCACTTCCCACCGAAGTTGTTGGTAGTTACCGACGGGCAGGTCTTCTGGCTTAGCGTCCTCCTCGCCCGTCCTTCCCAATCTTGCGATCAGTGGTGTACACGGGGTCGTCAGCATCACAGCAGCGGGGGCTGCGGGGGAGTTACACCCCCTTCCCTACCATTAATATGGCAAACCTGTCGGCTTATTACATGGTGAGCGAGCAACGCTCGCTCACCGTCACAAAGATCTCTTCATGCTCACGCCTGCGCGGCGCTCGTCGCCCATCACAGAAGTAAAGACGGCGCAATTTAGCATAAAAACCGCATGAGGGTACGTCTTCCACCCGTTATTATCATGCAAATAGCGTTACCGCTGATTCTCAGACTATCACCATAGCACGCTTTTTCCCCACGCTCCCGCCGGCGCGGCAGGGCGAGGGTGAAAAGCGTGGCTTTCCTGCCGTCGCCATGCCACTATGCGGCAAAATTATCGGTTCAAAGGTGAAGGCGTGGCCGTTGCGCAGTGCCCCGCCTCCTGCGGGGAGCTTATCCAGGGCTGGATCCTGGGCAGTGAAAAGCTGATCTCCTGCCCCATCGGGTGGTACAGCACCGTTGAAGTCAGCCGCGGCGCGCCTCGGGCGGACGAACGCCCCCTGGCCCGCGCCATGGTTACGCGCCTATTGCAGCACTGGCGCTACCCGGCGCAGATGAGCCGCGAGATACGCATCGATATCCACTCCACCATTCCGGTGGCCAAGGGGATGGCCAGCAGCACGGCGGACATCGCCGCCACCGCCGTCGCCACCGCGCACCATCTGGGGCATACCCTGGATGAGGGGACGCTCGCCGCGCTTTGCGTCTCCCTGGAGCCCACCGACAGCACCCTGTTTCGCCAGCTGACCCTGTTCGATCATAACGATGCCTCCACGCAAATCGCCTGCGCGGCGCCGCCCGCGCTCGATCTGCTGGTGCTGGAGAGCCCGCTGACGCTGCGCACGGCGGACTATCACCGCGCCGCGCGCCGGGCGGCGTTACAGGCCGGTGCCCCCGCGCTCCAGCGCGCCTGGGACAAGGTACAGGCGGCCTGCGCGACACAAGATCCCTATCGGATGGGCGAGGCCGCCACCCTCAGCGCCATCGCCAGCCAGCGGCTGCTGCCCAAGCCCGGCTTTGATGCGCTGCGGTCGCTGGTCGACGCCTGTGGGCTATATGGCATCAACGTGGCGCACAGCGGCAGCGTCGTCGGGCTGCTGCTGGATCGAGGCAAAAATGACGTCGACGAGGTTAAGTGGCGGCTAACCCAACAGCGGCTTACCCGCCATTGGCCCGTGCAGCACCTGCTCAGCATGGTGCCGGGCGGAGTCACCCTGCTATAGCCGGCGCCCTCCCCACCTTGCCCTCTGCCCGCGGCGCGGCGGCGTAGTTGACCAACCGCGCGTGAATGTGCGCCTGGGGCACCGGATCCGGGGGCGCGGATTTGCCGACGTCGACGAGCCACACCTTGCCGTTATTCATGCCCCGCGCCTCGGATAAAATAGGCCGGTCCGCCGCGCAGGAGTGAATAATGCGGATTGCCAGCGCATGCATTTCCCCACCAATAATAAATAATGCCGTCGGTACTATTTATTCATTTGCGGAATAATTTTATAGCCTATATCGATGGAGTTATATCGCATTGATGGTTAAAAATCGCAGCCTATCGCCGACCTGCGATGCGAAATAGGTCGATATCGCTTATCGAACCACCCTATTTATGCCGCGCCCGCGCGTGTTTTTTATTGATGGCGTCGGGCTCAAGGCGCTGCGGCAGCGCGCTGCCACGCACCGCAGGCGGAAAAGCGGACGCGCCGACCTCTATCAACAATAATTAAACAAATCACGACGCGCGCTACCAAATAAGCAATGTGCAGATACAATCATCTATATAAATCGATATAACCGACGCGACATAAGACTATTTGACGAAGACTATCGTCATATCGCAAAAAGACGTTCTCCTTTCACTTTCGGCATATAAAGAGTGTGCGCAATGAATATTAACGCCCTGCTGCATTTATTTCAGAAAAACCATAGTTACGATATAAACGACAATGCATCCAACCACGCCGACAGGGTGAATCTGGCCAGCTTTAGAAAAATATCAGAAGACAGCCATGATGCTCGCATTACATTCGATCTCACCATGCGTCAGTGCGATGACCTGCTAAAGCTTGGCTGCAATAAGCCGCTGGATAAAGTCCAGACGCTCTGCGATATCTGCACCGATTTAGCCAACAGGCTGATTATGGAGGCCACGTCTATCTCTCATGCCCGCCATGCGGTCAATCACCGCCTGGCGCAGGATATTGACTCCTATATCGGCTCACGCGCCAATGCGGTGCTCGACGACGTGCGGCACCAGCGGCAGAGAGAGATCCCCAAAAACGCCCGCGCAGAGATCGTGCGATCGGCGATGCTCGAGGGCGGCTACGAAAAAATCGTGGAAGAGAAAAGCGATGATAAATTACTGAGCTTTGCCAGACCCGGCCTAACCGCCGAGATAAATATCTTAGCCGACCAAAAATTATCGTTAACCAGCCGAGAAACCAACTATTTCAATAAAGAGATCAAACCGCTCATCTACGATCTCACCTACGATGCCATCGTCTCTCACCCCGAGATTGCTCAGCAGCACCTGCAGCAACAGCATTATATGCCAGCGGCGCAGGTATTAGCGCTGGTCAGAGAGAAAGCGGAGCGGTGGCTCGCGGAACATTGATCGCCGCCCGGCTCATTATCCCTCCCCCGCGCGGCCGCTGCCCGCCTAAGGCCGTTCTCCCCCGCCGCCGGCGCGGCCTCAGCTCACCCCCGCCGCGAGGCACCCCCCCTTCCCTGCGGCCAACGGGCCGCCCCTCTCCCCCTGCCGTCGCGGCATCCCCGCGACGCGGCGCCGCCGCATGTGCGCCGCACTTGCCGGAATATGATGCGCCGCTGAGAAACCGCCGGCGCAAAATTCGATAATCGGGGTTTGCCTGCGCCGAGCCACCGGGATACCTGCATGCGCTTTTTAAGAGGGTTATACCCACGACGATTACGCAATCAAATGATACTCATGGCGATCCTGATGGTCATCGTACCGACGCTGTCGATTGGCTATATCGTCGAGATCGAGGGGCGCTCCGCGGTGCTGGCCGAAAAAGAGAAAAAGCTGGCCGCCGTCGTGCAGCTGCTCGACCAGGCGCTGGACGAACGCCTGGACCACTTCTCGGCGCTGCCGCGCGCTGAGCGTATCCGGGCGCTGAATGCCGAGCTCAGCCCCATCACCGAGCGCATCACCCAGGCGTTTCCCGGCATCGGCGCGGGCTACTACAGCAAAACGCTGGATGCGATTATTACCTATGCCCCGTTCGCGCTGTATCAAAGCAACGTCGGCGTGACCATTGCCGCCGACCACCCCGGACGCGAAGTGATGCGCAGCGATACGCCGATCGTCTTTTCCGGCCACCAGGTGCGCGGCGATATTCTCAACTCGATGCGCCCCATTCGGCGAGACGGCGAGGTGACGGGCTACATCTGGGCCAATGAGCTGACGCAGGATATTCACCGTCAGGCTCGCCAGATGGATCTGCGCATTATGGCGGCGCTGGCGGCGGGTCTGCTGTGCAGCCTGCTGCTGATCGTCCTCTTTTCACGGCGCTTCAGCGCCAATATCGACATCATCACCGAGGGGATCTCGACGCTGGCGCATAAAACGCCGGCGCCGCTCCCCGAGCTGCCCGGCGAGCTGGGGCAAATCAGCCGCAGCATCAACGCGCTGGCGCAAACGCTGCGCGAGACCAAAACCCTTAACGATCTGATCATTGAAAACGCCGCCGACGGGGTGATCGCCATCGACAGGCTGGGTGCGGTCACCACCATCAACCCCGCGGCAGAGGCCATCACCGGCTATACGCGGGATGAGCTGGTGGGACAGCCCTACGCCGCCCTGTTCTCCGACTCCCATTTCGCCAGTCCGGTGCTGGATACCCTAGCGCACGGCACCGCCCACCTGGCGCAAGAGGTCAGCTTCCCGGCGCGTCATCGCACCATTGAGATCAGCGTCACCACCAGCCGCATCCACAATCCCCATGGCGAACTGATGGGGGCGCTGGTGATCTTTTCCGATCTGACCGCCCGCAAAGAGACCCAGCGCCGCCTGGCGCAAACCGAAAGGCTTGCCACGCTGGGCGAGCTGATGGCCGGCGTCGCCCATGAGGTGCGCAATCCGCTGACCGCCATCCGCGGCTACGTGCAGATCATCCGCCAACAGACCACCCAGCCAGCGCATCAGGAGTACCTGTCCGTGGTACTCAAAGAGATTGACTCTATTAATAAAGTCATTCAGCAGCTGCTCGACTTCTCCCGGCCGCGGCAAAGCCAGTGGCAGCAGGTGTCGCTCAACGCGCTGATCGACGAGGCGCTGATCCTGGTGCAAACCTCCGGGGTTCAGGCGCGGATCGCCTTCCACTGCGCGCTGGACAGGAGGCTGCCGGCGATCGTGGCCGATCGCGAGCTGCTCAAGCAGGTGCTGCTGAACATCTTAATCAATGCGGTGCAGGCCATCAGCGCGCGCGGCGAGATTCGCATACGCACCTGGCAACCCGCCCCGGCGCAGCAGGCGGTGGCGATAGAGGACAGCGGCTGCGGCATCGATATCGCGCTACAGCAAAAAATCTTCGATCCCTTCTTCACCACCAAGGCCTCGGGGACTGGCCTGGGGCTGGCGCTGAGCCAGCGCATCATCAACGCCCACCGGGGGGATATTGACGTGGTCAGCACGCCGGGAGGCGGTTCGACCTTTACCCTCACGTTACCGCGCAATCCGCCGGAGAGCCCTGCAGAATGAAAACCCGCAACCGTATTCTCATCGTGGATGACGAAGATAACGTACGCCGCATGCTCACCACCGCGTTGACGCTCCAGGGGCATGAAACACACGCCGCCAGCCACGGGGCCGAGGCGCTGCAGCGCTTTGCCGACGCGCCGCCGGACGTGGTGCTGATGGATATCCGTATGCCGACCATGAACGGGATCGACGCCCTGAAAGTCATGCGCGCCCGGCAGCCGCGCACCCCCGTCATTCTGATGACCGCCTACGCCGAGGTGGAGACCGCCGTCGAGGCGCTGCGCAGCGGCGCATTCGATTATGTGATCAAGCCCTTCGATCTGGATGAGCTGAACTTACTGATCCAGCGCGCGCTGCAGCTGCAGGCGATGAAGCAGGAGATCCGCAGCCTGCATCAGGCCCTGAGCACCCGCTGGCAGTGGGGACATATCCTGACCAACAGCCCGCGTATGATGGATATCTGCAAAGACACCGCGAAAATCGCCCTTTCGCAGGCCAACGTGCTGATCAGCGGGGAGAGCGGAACCGGCAAGGAGCTGATTGCCCGCGCCATTCACTACGGCTCGCGGCGCGCAAGCGGCCCCTTTATCAAGGTCAACTGCGCCGCCCTGCCGGAGTCGCTGCTGGAGAGCGAGCTGTTCGGCCATGAGAAGGGCGCATTCACCGGCGCGCAGACCCAGCGCCAGGGGCTGTTTGAGCGCGCCCATCGGGGCACCCTGCTGCTGGATGAAATCGGCGAAATGCCGCCGCCGCTGCAGGCCAAGCTGCTGCGGATCCTGCAGGAAAGGGAGTTCGAGCGCGTAGGTGGACACCAAACCATTCGGGTGGATATCCGCATCGTGGCCGCCACCAACCGGGATTTACAGGCGATGGTGCGCGAGGGCGGCTTCCGTAACGATCTCTTCTATCGCCTGAACGTCATTCATCTGCCGCTGCCGCCGCTGCGCGAGCGGCGGCAGGACATCGCCCTGCTCGCCAACCATTTCTTACAAAAGTTCAGCTCGGAGAACCAGCGCGACATGATTGAGATCGATCCGGCGGCGATGTCGCTGCTCAGCGCCTGGCCCTGGCCGGGCAACATCCGCGAGCTCTCCAACGTCATCGAGCGCGCGGTGGTAATGAGCACCGGCGCGGTCATTTTTGCCGACGATCTGCCGGCTCCGCTGCACCAGCCCATCGGCGGCGGCGCTGGCGCCAAAAGCGCCCCGCCCGGCGAGCGCAATCTGAAAGAGGAGATCAAGCGCGAGGAGCGGCGCATCATCAGCGAGGTGCTCGAACAGCAGGCGGGAAACCGCACCCGCACCGCCCTGATGCTGGGCATCAGCCGCCGCGCCCTGATGTACAAGCTGCAGGAGTACGGCATCGATCCGGCCGGGTGCTAGGCGCCGCCTATCGCCCTGCGGGGCCCCCCGCGGCCAAAATCTGCTATGCAGAATTTTGCACAGTGCGCAACGCTCTGCACAGCGCCCCGCGCGCCGCCGCACGGCGGCATTCATCATAATCCATATTATTCAATACGATAATCAATAATCTCGTCCACAGGCCACTCTGGCATTCGGCTTGCTATTCCCTGTACGTACTCACATTCGTGCAAACACCAGGGAACAATAATGAAAACCAAGCTGATGACCTTACAGAGTGCCCGCGCGCTGTTTCGCGACGGCATGACCATTATGGTAGGCGGTTTTATGGGCGTAGGCAGCCCGCCCCGCCTGATCTCGGCCCTACTGGAGTCCGGCGTCAGGGACCTGACCCTGATCGCCAACGATACCGCCTTTGTCGATACGGGCATCGGCCCGCTGATCGTCAACGGGCGGGTCAGCCGCGTCATCGCCTCCCACATCGGCACCAACCCGGAAACCGGGCGGCGCATGATTGCCGGGGAGATGGAGGTTCAGTTGGTTCCGCAGGGCACCCTCATTGAGCAGATCCGCTGCGGCGGCGCCGGGCTCGGCGGTTTTCTGACCCCCACCGGCGTCGGCACCGTCGCCGCCGAGGGCAAGCAGACCCTTGAGCTCGACGGCAAAACCTGGCTGCTGGAGCGCCCGCTGCGCGCCGATCTGGCGCTGATCCGCGCCCATCGCGCCGACCCCCTGGGCAACCTGACCTATCAGCTCAGCGCCCGCAACTTTAACCCGCTGATCGCCCTTGCCGCCGACGTCACCCTGGCTGAGCCCGACCAACTGGTGGAGACCGGCGCGCTGCTGCCTGACCACATCGTGACGCCCGGCGCGGTCATCGACCATATCGTCCTGCCTCAGGAGAATTCATAATGGATACCAAACAGCGTATTGCGCGCCGCGTGGCGCGAGAGCTGCGCGATGGCGACATCGTCAACCTGGGCATAGGCCTGCCGACGCGGGTCGCCAATTATCTGCCGCAGGGCATCCACATCACCCTGCAGTCAGAAAACGGATTCCTGGGGCTGGGGCCGGTCACCACCGCTCACCCCGATCTGGTAAACGCCGGGGGACAGCCCTGTGGGATCCTGCCGGGCGCGGCCATGTTCGACAGCGCGATGTCGTTCGCCCTGATCCGCGGCGGTCACGTGGACGCCTGCGTACTGGGCGGGCTGCAGGTCGATGAACAGGCCAGCCTCGCCAACTGGGTGATTCCCGGCAAAATGGTGCCGGGCATGGGGGGCGCCATGGATCTGGTCACCGGGGCGCGCAGGGTGATCATCGCCATGGAGCACTGCGCAAAGGATGGATCGGCCAAAATCCTCCGCCGCTGCACCCTGCCCCTTACCGCCCGCCATGCGGTGCATGTGCTGGTCACCGAGCTGGCGGTATTCCGCTTTATCGACGGCAAAATGTGGCTGACCGACATCGCCGAAGGGTGCGATCTGGCCACCCTGCGCGCGAAGACCGAGGCCCATTTTGACGTCGCCGCCGATCTGCAGATCCTGCGAGGTGACGCATGATTGGCCGCATCTCACGCTTTATGGCGCGCTTCGTCAGCCGCTGGCTGCCCGACCCCTTGATTTTCGCCATGCTGCTGACCCTGCTGACCTTCGGCATCGCGCTGTGGCTAACCCCGCAAACGCCGCTCAGCATGGTGCGCTTCTGGGGCGACGGCTTCTGGAACCTGCTGGCCTTCGGCATGCAGATGGCGCTGATCATCGTGACGGGCCACGCGCTGGCGAGCTCCGCTCCGGTGAAAAGCCTGCTGCGCACCGCCGCGTCGGCCGCCAAAACCCCCGCCCAGGGCGTGATGCTGGTGACCTTTTTCGGCTCCGTCGCCTGCGTCATCAACTGGGGATTTGGGCTGGTGGTGGGGGCGATGTTTGCCCGCGAAGTCGCCCGCCGCGTGCCGGGCTCCGACTACCCGCTGCTGATCGCCTGCGCCTACATCGGCTTTCTGACCTGGGGCGGCGGCTTTTCCGGCTCGATGCCTTTACTGGCGGCCACCCCGGGTAACCCGGTGGAGCACGTCGCCGGGTTAATTCCGGTCAGCGATACCCTCTTCACCGGCTTTAACCTGTTTATCACCCTCGCCCTGATCGTGGTGATGCCCTTTATTACCCGCCTGATGACCCCCAGGCCGTCGGAGGTCGTCAGCATCGATCCGGCCCTGCTGCAGGAGGAGGCCGATTTCCAAAAAAGATTACCGGCCGACGCCCCCCCGTCGGAGAAGCTGGAAGAGAGCCGGACGCTGGCGCTGATCATCGGCGCGCTGGGCATCGCCTATCTGGGCGTCTACTTCGTCGAGAAGGGGTTCAACATCACCATCAACACCGTCAACATGATGTTTATGATCGCCGGTCTGCTGCTGCACAAAACGCCGATGGCCTATATGCGCGCCGTCAGCGCCGCCGCGCGCAGCACCGCCGGCATTCTGATTCAGTTCCCGTTCTACGCCGGGATCCAGCTGATGATGGAGCACTCCGGCCTCGGCGGCCTGATCACCGAGTTCTTCATCAACGTGGCCAATAAAGACACCTTCCCGCTGATGACCTTCTTCAGCTCTGCGCTGATCAACTTTGCCGTGCCGTCCGGCGGCGGCCACTGGGTCATTCAGGGGCCGTTCGTCCTGCCCGCCGCGCAAACCCTGGGGGCCGATCTCGGGAAATCGGTGATGGCCATCGCCTACGGCGAGCAGTGGATGAACATGGCGCAGCCCTTCTGGGCGCTCCCCGCCCTGGCCATCGCCGGGCTCGGGGTGCGCGACATCATGGGCTACTGCATCACCGCCCTGCTGTTCTCCGGCGTCATTTTTGTTATCGGTCTGACCCTGTTCTGACCGCGCCCTCTCCCCGTTTTTAAGGAACAGAAGATGAAAAATTGTGTCATCGTCAGCGCGGTACGCACCGCCATCGGCAGCTTCAACGGCGCCCTGTCCGGCGTCAGCGCCATCGATCTGGGCGCCACGGTCATCAGGGCCGCCCTGGAACGCGCCCGCCTCGACCCGCAGCGGGTGGATGAGGTGATCATGGGCAACGTGCTGCAGGCCGGCCTGGGGCAAAACCCGGCGCGCCAGGCGCTGCTGCGGGCCGGCCTCAGCGAGGCGGTCTGCGGTTTTACCGTCAACAAGGTCTGCGGATCGGGGCTTAAGAGCGTGGCGCTGGCCGCCCAGGCCATTCAGGCGGGGCAGGCGCAGGCGCTGGTCGCCGGCGGTATGGAAAACATGAGTCAGGCGCCGTACCTGCTGAATGCAAAGGCGCGCTGGGGCTACCGCCTGGGCGACGGCACGCTGACCGACGTTATCCTGCAGGATGGCCTGCTGTGCGCCACCCACGGCTACCCGATGGGGATCACCGCCGAAAACATCGCCCGCGAATACGGCATCAGCCGTGAGATGCAGGATGCGCTGGCCCTGCACTCCCAGCAAAAGGCGGCCAGCGCCCTCCAGCGCGGCGCGTTTCGGGCCGAGATCGTCCCGGTCAGCGTGACATCGCGGAAAAAAACCACCCTCGTTGAGCGCGACGAATTCCCCAAAGCCGACACCACGGCGGAAGGGCTCGCCGCCCTGCGCCCGGCGTTCGATCAGGCCGGCAGCGTCACCGCCGGCAACGCCTCGGGGATCAACGACGGCGCGGCGGCGCTGGTGGTGATGGAGGAAAGCGCCGCCCGGGCGGCGGGGCTGACGCCGCTGGCGCGGATTAAGGGCTATGCCAGCGCCGGCGTCGCACCGGCGCTGATGGGGATGGGGCCGGTGCCCGCCGCCCAGAAGGCGCTGCGCCAGTGCGGGCTGCAGATGACCGATATCGATCTGATTGAGGCCAACGAAGCCTTTGCCGCGCAGTTCCTGGCCGTCGGCAGGACGCTGGGGCTGGAGGCTGAAAAGGTCAACGTCAACGGCGGCGCCATCGCGCTGGGCCACCCCATCGGCGCCAGCGGCGCCCGGATCCTGGTCACCCTGCTGCACGCGCTCGCCGCCCGGGACAAAACCCTGGGGCTGGCGACGCTGTGCATCGGCGGCGGCCAGGGGATCGCCCTGATCGTGGAGAGGATCGGCTAAAACCGGAGCGGGCGCGCGTCGGCGCGCCCATCGGCCTGCCCGTTATCCCCCAGCCAGCGACACGCTTCAGCCGGGATGCTCCCACCCCGCGCTGGCGCGCCCCACGCCGCCATCGCCGCGGCCGGCGCGACGTTTTACGGCGCCGCAGCCGCACATTGCCGCACCACAGAACGCCCCCCTGCGGCCCGGGGCGGCACTATCCGCGCCTCCGCGCCGGAGCCATCGCGCGCCCTGGGTCAAGATAGGTGGTTTTTCACCCCAAACCATGAAAGGCGATAACCGGGCCTTCTCACTGTTGTTTCCCATGGAGAAGGTATTTGAACACTACGTGGCGAAGACCCTGCGTGAGCAGTATGCGCCGCAGGTCGCGGTTCACGCGCAGGTTCAGAGCAAGAGCCTGGTCACCCATGCGGATGCGCAGTGGTTCAGGCTTAAACCCGACATGGTGATGATACAGGGTAAGCAGGTGATCGCCGTTCTGGATACCAAGTGGAAGCTGCTTGATCCCACTTTGGCCAATGGCGCTGATAAATATGCGCTGCAGCAGAGCGATTTCTATCAGATGTTTGCCTATGGTCATCATTATTTTGATCAGCAGATTACGGTGCGGGAGATGTTTCTGGTGTACCCGGCACATGCCAATTTTACCGCCCCGATCGCGCAGCATTTTGCGTTCCCTACGCCAGGTAAACCGCCTTTGCGCTTATGGGTGGTCCCTTTTGTCATCGATAAGGTTAATCCACGCCTGGCGCTACCCGAGGCGAGCCAGCTGTATCAGGCTTGCGCCGCTGCGGGCGCCGTATCGCTATCCGTGAGCGGATGATCGCCTGCGCCCGCCGCTCATCCACGGACTGCGGGCATACGTGGGAAAGGCGGCCGCTGCGATCAACGGCGTGAAAGACCCGCGGGTGGAACCCCCGCTTTTTTCAGGAGCACCCACCCAACATAGCGCGCCCCTTAATGCCGTATCGGCCTCATCGAGGGGCGCGGAAAAGCCGCAGGCGTTGCAGGGCTATCTTATCTCGGGTTCCGCGGATGGCGCTGGCTGCATGATAATCAGCGCCATGACGCCCAGGGCTACCGCCAGCATCACGGAGCTAAAGCGGATCAGGCCATCGCTGAACGCATCGATGCTGGTTGAGGTAATCGAGTAAAACACCAAGACCACGTAGCTCGAATAGAGCAGTTGAATCGAGTTGTAGCTGGCCTTTTTCTTCACCGCGTGGATCCCCATAAATAAGGCGCAAACCACCGTGACGCCCAGCTGCCCAATCAGATTGGTCTGTAGCACGCACATGATCAGCGGGGGAACAGCGTAGAGCACGCTGGCATAGGTCGTCAGTAAACGTCTGATGCCGTAGTTATGCCCCAGGGCGGGATTGGAATCTTTGATGATCAGCGCAACCACGATGGTAATAATCGTGCTCTGCTCCAGATCGAGCGAGATGCCGGTACAGAGAATCGTCAGCACCAGTGCCGCCTTAAACAGGGTGTGCCAACGCCGATGGGGACGCGTGCTGGCGCTATTGGCGGCTGCACAGGCATCGGTTAATGGCTCTCCGCCCGGGAAAATAAAATAGGCGAGGTAGGCGGTAAACCCTGCGACGAAGATATTCTTCAACAGAGCCAGCGGTATTTGATCAACCGAAATCGCTTTCTGTTTAACGAAAACGGCGATCATCGCCGTTGCCACAATAAGCAAAATCGCCACCAGGTCCTGCGCATTTTTCCGCGTTCGATCCATGCACCAGTAGAATATCCCCAGCAGCGCCAGATAATAGACCTGGGGATAATCCAGCAATAACGTTGCCAGCCAGGCCTGCACCCACGAGGTCAGGTACAATACCACGGCCATCAGAAATACCATGATGAGCGGCGGGGGATTGTGCGTCGTGGTGAGGAATACCGCACACATGGCCGGAGCCAGCAGCGGTAAGTCCGTCCCAAATACATACTGCCAAAACAGCAGCAGCACCGGAAATAGCGCTACCCGCAGCAAGGCGTTAGCGGGACTATGAAACATAGCTGATATAGCTCCATGCCCATATCCACAGATCTTCTAGCCGCTCGCCCAGGTATGAGCGCCCCGGGTAGAAGGCAACCACCGCACGGCCACCGTAGCGCAGATTTACACCGGGCGGCAGGGGATCAAGCTGGATATTGACAGGGAAGCGCTGGGCGCTCGGGTTCGCGGTCGGTGAATCCAGCAGTCCGGTGCTCGCATCGACCTGCAGATTGCCGTTGCCGCTGCTGCCAAAGCCTATCGAGCTGATTTTGCCCGAGAAGCGCTGACCAGAATACGCATCCAACACCACTTTGACGCCATCCCCCCGCTTCAAATGCGCCAGCGAGTTCTCCCTGACCATCGCGGTCAGCCACAGTTTATCGGTATTAATAAAGGTCAGCAGCGGCTGGCCGGCGCTGGCGTAGTTGCCTTTCGCCAACGCCATATTGGTGATGACGCCATTGGCCGGCGCTCTCAAATCCGTATATTCAAGATTGAGCCGAGCCTGGGCTCGCCTGTTGAGCACGGTCTGAATTTCGGGGTTTTCCTCACCGCGTGGGCCGCTCTCAAAGCGGGCTTTTTCCAGCGCAGAGGTGGTCTGCGCCAGATTGGCCTCGGCGGTTTTCAGCTGGGTCAACGTATCATCCATGGCGGCCTGGCTAATGGTGCCCTTTTTCAGCAGCACCCGATATCGCTCCACCTGTAGCCGGGCATTATGGGCAACGGCGCGGGCAGAGGCCTCATTAGCCTGCGCGACCTTGATGGATGCCGAGTCCGCATGATAGGACTGGGCGGCCTGCTGCAAAGCCAGATCGGCCGCCTTAACCTCCAGCGCGAAAGGCGTTTTATCAATGGTGGCCAGCAGCTGCCCTTTTGTCACTTCATCGTTATTGGCGACATCAATATCAGCAATGGGGCCGGAGACCTGCGGTACCAGACGGATTATCTCTCCATTGACCCTTCCCATGTCGGTCATCGGCGTAACGCGATCGGCCCACAGGCTGTAAATCCACAGAATAACAACGGCCAGGAAAATACTATAGGTCAGCGACCGCGCCTGCGTCGTCTTATCCTGCGCAGATGGCGCCGCACTACGCGCTTCCGACGGAGTGGAATCACTCATTAACCTTATTCCTTTTCTACAATCATTAGGGGTACACAATCAATCTAACAGACTAATTTTTTTAGTAATCAGACTCTGCTTGGTGCGATACTCGATGAACAGCGTGATGACAAATGCAAATCCACCGACCAAGAAGGCTGCCCATGAACTGGGGACGATGATCTCCCCCATATATTTGGTCCAGATCACCGCAAGCGCCACAAACCAACCGAATAGCGCAGCGCATTGGGTTATCGCAATAGGAAGCATGGTACGCCAGAACGACGGATTAAATTTGTTTTGCATCGCAGGCAATGCCTTGTGCAGATGCTTCACGAACAGCGCTGCGGTAATCAGCGACAAGATGATCCCCAGCCCAAACGTCAGCGAAATCACCTCTCCCCATACGGAGGTTTGTTCATGTGCAATGGCATTGAGTGATAAAGGGACTCGCGTAACATCCTTGAAGTGCCAGTGTGCAATCGCGCCATCGATCACTCCATTAATCAATCCCGCGGCAAGAGAATCTTGCAGCCGGATAGTCGATTTGGACATAAATAAACATCCTCATAACTGAATACAAAAATAGTTACCAATGTGAAAGTTTGGCCAAATAACGATACGCAATAGTCTATCCCGCGCAGAAAACGCAATCTGACGAAAAAACGGAAGGGGCGATCATAACATCAATACCCTGCCTTAAACGATGCCTAATATTGAAGGCGTGGGATAACCACCGTGATAAGCGCAATCCCCCGCAGCCCCGCCCTATCTTATCGGGAATCCAATAGATTGTGCGCATTGACGTGATATTTTGTTACCAAATACGCGCTATTGATTCATTTCAATCGTGACGTTAATTGCGTGAAAAACACACGACTAACGATGCCAATATAAGTAATACATTATTGCCAATGAATATCCGCCGGCGCGGTTTAGCGAATTCACTCCACGCAACCGGGATCAGCGCAAGTCTCCCCAATGGCGGTATCGCGAGCCCCTCACCTACGCGCGCCACGGCGCGTTGCGTTGGCGGCGAGGCCGTACCGACGGCGTGGGAACGCGCTAAAAATGGCCATAGGCAACCAGGCCACCCGCGGTTGGGCGACCGCGCCAGCGCGGACGCCTGCGGGATCGCCGCGCGGTGCTTTATCCCGCGGGGTCGGCAGCGGGGTCTGCCTGCCAGGCGGATGAGTTAATCGGCGCACCGTCCCCAATAGCTTTCATTTTGCTTCGAAGTACGCAATGAATATTTCAATTACTGGTGACTTAGGGTTAAATAGAAAGAATAATACCGCGGTATCATGCCTGCCCGACAGGATTTATCGACGAATAGGCGTCCGCGGTGCGCCGAATTATGATCATACCAATAGCGCGCCGTCGGGAGATAGATCGTCCGCGCCGGCGCTATTACAGCCGTGGCTGTAACCCATCTTATAAATCCATGAGTAATAGAATCAATATAAATAATAATTATAGGTTAAGACTAAAAAGACAAAAGTCGATGGATTTAGCAGCGAAGTGCTTGCATACTAGGCGCGGAATATTGTCATGGAGGACCATATATTGAAATATAAGGCTGTCGTTACTGATTTAGATGGTACGTTATTGAATCCGCAGGGCCAACTTTCTACGCATACCCTCGTCATATTAAAAAAGCTCAGCGCGTTAGGAATAACGCTGGTATTCGCCACGGGACGCCACCCGCGCGATGCCCAGAGAATAGCGCAGGCGCTGGAGCAGCGACCCCATATTGTCGGACTTAATGGCTCGCTGACGCTATGTCAGCAGAGCGACGCCATTCTTTGCGAGCATGTCATCGCGCAGGATATTATCGCCGACATAATGCGCTTCATCGCGCCCTATCATATTCACCTCAGTGCATTCGATAGCCATGGCTGGAAACTCTACGAAGTCAACGAGATGGCCAACGACTACGTCAAGCTCTCCGGATTTTCCTATCTACAGATCGCACCGTCAGATATTTTTTCATTAAAAATTAATAAATTATTACTGTGGAGCACGAATGATATCGCGCCGCTAGAGCAGCGACTGCAGCAGCAGTTCGGGCAATATTTAGCGTGTTATCGCACCTTCGCGCAGCAGTTGGAGATCGGCCCCAGGGGCATCTCCAAAGCCAGCGCCGTCGCGGCGCTACTCGCGGAGAAAGGAATCGACTTTCAGCGCCAGGCAATCGCATTCGGCGATGGGCACAATGATACAGAGATGCTACGCCAGGCGGGCCTTGGAATTGTCATGGACAATGCTCCCTGCGAATTAAAAATGCAGCTGGGCACCCTACCCGTCGCGCAGAGCAATGCTGACGATGGCGTCGCGCAGATGCTGCAGCACATTTTTAAAATATAATCTCTTTAGTTTAAGGCTCCCCTTATGAAATTGTTAGCTTCGCGCTACGAGAAGTCGTTCTATATTGAAGCGTTGACCGAAAGCCATAACGTTATATCCAACTCCTTCCTGACCCTGGACATCGAGGGCGCGTGCGATCCCGCATTAATGCAGCAGGCCATGCACCATGTCTTCAGCCACCCTGAATTCCATGTACGCTACGAGCTGCAGGGTGAACATCTGTACAAATTTGTTAATCACCAAGAATACGCTATACCGCACATTGACTTAACCACACAGCGCGACCCCGAATATGCGTTCCAACAATTACTGACGACCTATTACAGTGAAAAGCTAACCTTCGAACATCCCCTGCTCTTTAAGGCCTGCCTCTGCCAAATTGCACCGGCCCATTATCGGGCAATTATTATGGTTCACCATATTTGCCTGGACGGTACGGGTTTCCAGCGATTTTTTGATGAGTTAACCCAGAGCTATGGCCGACTGCGCCGGGGCGAGGCGCTGGCCCCCATCGCCGCCCCGTTAGCCCAGGAGCAGGCGCCGCCGCTGTCCGAGTCCCTGCAGCAGGAGGCATTGGCATTCTGGCGTCGCGCCCTCGACGGGCAGCCCGTACGTACCGACTTTAACCATGCCATTAACTCAGAGCAGCGCCGCGCCTGCACAGAGAAATGCGCGTTGGGCACCGACCTCAGCCAGCGGGTAAAGGCCTACTGCCGACGCCACGGACTAACGCCAAACCTGTTCTTCAAAGGGCTATATGCCCTTCTCGTCGGTCGCATGGCGAATCAGCGCATGATTGCCATCAGCTCGCCAATGGACAGACGCAGCAAGGCAATGCGGCGACAGATCGGCTGCTTCGTCAACACCCGTCTGGATCTCTTTGACCTGCGCAGCATCGCCACGCTCAGCGCCTATTGGGCGCAGATCAGGCAGTTTAATAAGGCGACCAAGCCGTACGCCGAGCTGCCCTATGCCCAGCTGGTGCACGCCCTACAGAAACAAAGCCAAGACCCCGAGGCGATGCTCAGCAACGTTGTCTTTGGTAGCACCGTGGGGATCGGCGAAACATACCCGCTAGACGCACAGTGCCGCATCGCACAGGATTACCGCTTTATCGATCTCAACGCCGATCTGCAGCTCCTGTTCTGTGAGTCCAGCCAGCACAGCTTCAATTTCCGCTTCGACTACCTACAAGGCTTTCAGGCGTGCGGCCTGTTCACCCACTTCCTGGCGCGTTTCCAGCGCCTGATCGCGTGGACGTTAGCGCAGGATGACGGGGCGCTGGCGCAGATGCCCTTTCTCGGCCGCGCGGAGCTGGACAGGCTGACGCAGCTGAATCAGCGGCGCCAGCCCTACCCCGATGACAGCCTGGCGCAGCGAGTCCAGCGCTGGGTTCAGGAGACGCCCGCGGCGACGGCGCTGATCGATAGTGAAAATAATCAGGCGATCGACTACGCACAGCTGCATGAGCGGGTTTCGGATATCGCCCACTACCTCTCGACGTTGGCCCCGGCGGATCAACGCGCGCAGGGCTGCGTCGTCATTAACCTGACGAGCCTGGTGGATACCGTCATCGCCATCCTGGCGACGCAGTACAGCGGCCTCGCCTTTACCTGCGTCGATGCCAGCGCCCCGATGGCCAGAAAGCAGCTGATCATGGAGCAGCTATCACCGTTACTCCTGATCGGCGACGCGATCCCCGGCGCACAGGCGAGCCACGCCCACCATATCGCCGCGTTGGAGCTCATTCCACCGGCGCCCGGTCGATACCTGCCGCGCCCCGACGCCGCCGAGCAGATCAGCCAGTATATCTTTACCTCCGGCACCACCGGCCAGCCCAAGGCGGTCGCCCTGACGCACCGCGCCTTGGTCAGCACCCTGTATCAGAATGACGCCATCCCGGTGGGGCAGCGCCTGCTCTATTCGGCCAATGAGGCCTTCGACGCGGCCTCCCTCCAGCTCTGGCTCGCCTTACTGCATGGGCGGACGCTGGTGATCCCCCAGCGGGGCGATATCGCCAACCCGCACGCCATGACCCAGCTGCTGCAGCGCTACCAGATAGACCACCTCTTTCTGACCACCGGGCTGTTTGAAACCTACATGGCCTCCGCCAAACGCGACATCTTCGGCCAGCTGGAGATCCTGTGCTTTGGGGGCGACAGCGTCTCGCAGCAGGCGGTGGCCCAGGGGCTTGAATGCAATATTCGGCATCTGATCAACCTGTATGGCCCGACCGAGACCAGCATTTATGTTACCGCCCACCGCTGCGGCCCCCAGGATCTCGCGGCGGGGATCATCCCCATCGGGAAACCCCGGCCGAACGCCCAAACCTGGATTGTGGACGATAGCGATAATCTGTTAGGCATCGGCATGGTCGGCCATATCATCGTCAGTGGCGACGGGCTGGCGCAGGGCTATCTGGGACAGCCGCACAATGCAGCCTTCTCGTCTATCCCGCTCCCCGATGCGACGGGCGAATCCACGCGCCGCATCTACCGTACCGGCGACTATGGCTACTGGCGGGAAGATGGCGAGCTGGTCTTCTGCGGACGGCGCGACCACCAAATCAAGCTGCGAGGCTACCGCATCGAACTGGGTGAGATCCGCCAGGCGCTGGAGCAGATCGCCGGGGTAACGATGGCCATCGCGGTGCTCAGCCGCAAGGGCCAGCACAAACGGCTGCTGGGTTACTATCAGGCGGCACAGCCGCTGGACAACCCGTACCTCATCCAGCAGCTGCAGCAGCGCCTGCCGAGCTATATGGTTCCCGCGCAGCTGATTTATCTGGAGCGGCTCCCGCTCAACCGCAACGGGAAGCTGGATCGCCAGGCCCTGCCCGAGCCGGAGCTCATCGTCGAGCAGGATGACAGCCTGACGCCGCTACAGCAGACGCTGCTCGCCCAGGCCGCCAGCGTTCTATCACTGCCCTCGCTGACCCTCAGCGACGACTTCGTCGCGCAGGGCGGAGACTCCATCTCTGCCATTCTGTTCTCGGTGGGGTTAGAGGAGCAAGGGATCCGGCTCTCCACCGCCGATATTATGAAATACCGCTGCTTTGCCGATATGGCCCGCCAGGCCTCATGGGTCGCCAGCGCCCAAACCTGCCTCGGTCAACAGACGGGAGATGTCGCGCTGCTTCCCGCTCAGCGCTGGTTCTTCGCGCAGGCGTTCGACGCGCCGGCGCATTTTAACCAGGCGATCACCCTGAGGCTGCCCGCGCGGATGGAGGATACGCGTCTGGCGGCGGCGCTTGAGGCGTTGACCCGCTATCACGACAGCTTCTGGCTGCGCTTTACGCCGAGCGGGCGGCAATTTTTTGCCGATCCCGCGGCGACTCACGTCACCCTATCGACCCTTGACGCCAGCGACTGGTCGCAGGTCGAGCGACAGGTCGCAGAGATTAACGCTGCATTCCATCTGCAGCAGGGCCCCTTACTCCGGGCACTGCGCTTCACCCTCGGGGACGACGACGCCACCTATCTCTATCTTTGCGCCCATCATCTGATTGTGGACGGCGTATCCTGGCGCCGTATCGCCGCGGATCTGCAGAGCTACTATGAACAAGGCGCCGCGTTCACCCCCGCCCCCTACTCGAACACCCACTGCTACCGCAGCCAATGGGAGGCATTCCAGCCCCGCGCTCACGAGGTCGATTACTGGCTACGTCATGCCGATGCCCTCGCCGCCTGCCGCCGCGGCGCCGCCGATAGCCGGCTGCAGCGCCGCCAGATCAGCCTGACGCCGCGCCAGACGCAGGCGCTGCTCGGCCAGGCCAATCACCCCTATGGCACCCAGATCAATGAGCTATTAATCAGCGCGCTGTACCGCCTCTTGCACCATCCCGAGCACGGCCTGGGGCTCCTGCTGGAGGGGCACGGTCGTAAAGCGTTCGGCGACGCGATCCGCAGCGAGGCGACGGTGGGCTGGTTTACCAGTATCTTCCCCCTTCACCTCCCGCCGCACGCCGGCGACTGGGATACGCTGATCAAGCAAACCAAACAGACGCTGCGCACCCTTCCCGATAAGGGGGAGAACTACCTGCACATCGCCTATCACCACCCGGAGCCGCGCGTTCAGCAGTCGCTGCAGGCGATGCTACAGCTCCCCGTCAGCTTCAACTTCCTGGGCCGCTTCGGCCACGGCGGCGACGGCGAATGGGCGATCGAGCATCATTTTAACCACCACCTGGTGGCCGCATCGAATAAGCCGCTGCGCGATCTGGATATCAATGCCTGGATTAGCGCAGATCGGCTCTATATCGATATTGAGATGGCCGGCGTAGAGGTCGCCGGCATGACGTTAGCGCAGCTCTGCGAGCGCCTCGGCCAGACGCTAGACCAGCTGCTGACGCACTGCTGCGATCCCCACTGCCGCGGGGGGCTGGTGCCCTGCGATCTGGACGACGTGGTCTTGGATCAGGCGACCATCGCGCGGTTAGAGCATCAGGTCGGCCCGCTGGATACGATCTACCCCGCCACCGACTTCCAGCGCGAGCTGCTCTATTTTAACCGTGCTAACCCCGACTATCAGATAGATCAGCTGGTTTTCCAGCTGGAGGGCGCGCTGGATCGGCAGGCCTTTGCCGACGCCTGGCGCCGCGTGCTGGCCCGCTACGACATGCTGCGGGCCGGGTTTAGCGACAGCGTCGATCCGGGGCAGCCGCTGGCGCTGATAGCGCGCCAGGTGCCACTGCCGCTGCGCATCATGGACTGGGAGGGGCAGGACAGCGAACGCCGCCTACAGCAGTGCATCATCGATGAACGGCAGCGCCCGTTCGACTGGAGCACGCCGCCGCTCCTGCGCCTGGCGCTGGCCCGGCTGAGCGCCACGCGCCATCTGCTGGTGTTCACCTTCCACCATGTGCTATTCGATGGCTGGTCCATGCAGATCTTCCTGCGCGAAATCATGCAGGACTACCAGCGTCTCACCCACGGGGAGCGCGTCACCCAGCCGCCGAGCAGCTTTGCCGCCTTTCCGCGCTGGCTGGCCGCGCAGGATAAATCGGCCGCCGCCGACTTTTGGGGCGCCTATCTGGCCGATGCCCCAATGAATATGCGCATCCCCGCCGACGTCTGCGACGACGGCAGCCATGCCCTGCGCGTTCAGTCGGTCAAGGGCCATCTGGAGGCACAGCACGGCGCGCTGCTGCAGACCTTTGCGCGCCGGTGCGGCCTGACGCTAAACCAGCTCTGCCAATTGGCCTGGGCCATTACGCTGGCAAAATATACCCACAGCCGCGATATCGTGTTCGGCACGACCTTAACCCGGCGCCCGGTGGAAATTAGCCGGGTCACCGACTTGGTTGGACTGTTTGTCGCCACCCCACCGCTCCGGGTCAAACTCACGGAAAGCCTGGACGCAATGGCGCAGCAGCTGATCGACGCCGGCGAACCCCGCACGGAGCACGCCTTCTACGACCTGAACCACTATGACGCGCGCTGGCGCCCCACCGCCCCCTTTGGCACCCTGTTTGTGTTTGAGAACTACCCGGAGCAGAAAAGCCAGGAGCCCTATCAAGTGCAGTACCACCATCGGGGCACCGTCAGCGGCAGTAACCACCAGATCGTGCTGTGCCAGTTCCCCGCCGACAGCATGCCGTTCAGCCTGTTCTATGACAGCGCAGAGCTTTCCGCCGCGTTGGCCGAACGCATTGCGCATGACTACCGCACCACCCTGCTGCAGCTGCCCGCCAGCCGTCAGCTAAGCGATCTGTTGCCTCACGCATAGCCCCCGCCCACGGGATGCCGGTCATCCCGTGGGTCCACCTTAACCCCGCAAGCCCCAACGCCACAGACACACCCGCCCCCGATGCCCAGCAGAATTAAAGCACAGAGGTAAATAGGGATTACGCTCGCTATCTATATGCAGAGCCCACGCACAGGAAAGGCCGTGGCCTTCGGCCTGACGCGCGGTGCCCCCGCGATGGGGCGTCTCCCGCATAGCGGCGCAGGGAATGGCGTAGGGAATAAGGAGATAATGTATTGACGCTCGGGGAGATGCTGCCAGCGGTTCAGCGCTCGCGGCATGGCGGAGTCCGCCGTAGTGATAAACTGACAGGAGTCAATAGTATTGATATCTTCCTGTCAGTTTAGTTTTAACATGGCGATCTATCTATGTGACGCTTATTCAAAGGGGAAGATCTCCGCCTGCGGCGAGAATATGGTGCCCCAGCTTTTTATCCACTGGCTTTTGAAGCTTTCCGGGAACAGGAGCTTAAAGGTTTTAAAACCCTCCAGATCGATCTGCACAAATATCGTGCAGCTCTCTGAGCCGACAATGGGGATCTGCACGTCCGTTGGAATACCAACGGAAACCTGATGGCTATCAATAGTGTGGGTCTCGCCCTGCTGATCGATATAGACCACCTGTATCCTGGCTACGTATCCTCCGCCATTGTAAAATCGATAGGTGACTACCGGATCTAAACCGACATCATCCATCGCTTCAACTAGCACATGCTCCGGTATTTTATCTTTGTGTCCAAATTTATTGTATAACTTGTAGATGTCGCCGGCGAAGTCCTCCAGCTTCATACTTTTACTAAAAGCATTCTTTCTCAAATCATAAAACAAATCATATGCGGTACTGAGCGCCTCACGCACCGCCATCGTTGCCGATAATTTTTTCACCAGTTGGTGATAGAAGTATCTAATAAACCCACCTTTTTGGTAACGCTTCATATCTGGTGTGATTTGATCTACTCGCGTGGTCGACTTTGGCACGTCATTCTCTGGGTGATCCAGTGAGCGAACTTTATCTGAGCCAAAGCTGGGGTATACATACCCGGTCCCGATAGACCAATCAATTTCATCAAAACTATTTACATTTTGGTTAACAAAGAAGCAGGCGAAGACGTCACACCAGGCCTCAGCAAATGCCGCGGCAAAGTTTTCATCCACGAATACGCCTTGATAGTTTATTGCATGACCAACCTCATGATAAATAATACTTCTATCGCTGAGTGTTTTGAATGAAAAATCATCCTTCCCGACTTTTATTGATATTGTCCTATCTTGATTCATCCAGCTTGTAGCGGCCACTTTATATATTGACGTATCCTTGTCAAGCAACAGCGTAACTAATCCATCAAAAAGCCGTTCACCATAGTAATTAGCGTATTTATCCAGAATCTCAGTGGCATAGGTAAATGCCTCACCAAATGGCTCGCGGATACCGTTGATACTGCCTTCCGCGATCCTGGCATCCTTCTCGTCCTCAATATGATACTCAGGAAGGTAAGCTTCACCTGCGCCAGGGTTGTGAATTTTCCCCTCAACATAATTATTCAAGGCAAAAAATATCTTATTCTCTGCGAAATAGTCAACGCTCACCGCGAGCTCGACCGCAGGTTGAGATAAAGCACCGCCGATGGTTTTTGCTTTGATTCTTTTTAAATTACTGTCAGATGGCTTTTTCATAATGACCTCGTCTTTTGGTTGGTGACAGTAATAAATATAACCAAGCAAATTAAACAATCATGCAACGAAGCCAGGTGAACGAAGCTATCGGTAATTTTTAGGACGATTTCCGTTTTGTTTGAAAATATTTCAACAGGCCGAGAAAATATCTCCGGGTGAATTTAATTAATTCCACATGCTCGCTAACGATTTGTTTCAACAATATATTTAACGATTTATTTGACGCTGGGCCACGACACATATTCACCCTTTGGACGACGTAGTATTGCGCCCGGCGATCAGATAAATCAGCGCATTTTCAGCGTGAACGCTCGCAGGTGCAGCGCACCTGCGCCGCGCCTGCCCGTTGGCCCGGCGCTAACAGTAAATCAGGGTCATGACCGCCTCATCATCGCTCAGAAACTGCCCATGGAAACACCGACCGGCCGGATAGTCCGACGCCAGCGACGTCAGCAGAGTAAGGCGAAAGGTCCGCCGGCGCCAATCGATAGCCGTCATCTGGGCGTCATGAAAATCAAACCACCGCTTCACCTCGGGATACAGCGCCTTAAAGAGACTCTCTTTGGCCGAAAAGAGGAGCGTGATGAGCAGACGGCTAGCCGGTGCAGTGCCGAGCAGCGCAGCCAGCTCGTGTGGATGGGCGATCGCCGACTGAAGGGTGCACGCGCGCGACGGCGCAAGCCAGGTTTCAACGTCGATCCCCACGCCGCCGCGCCGCGAGGTCGGGTGCGCAGCGCACAGCGCCATCCCGGCAGCGTGGCTAATCGAACCGGCAATGCCCGGCGGCCACTGCGGGGCGTGGTCCGCACCGCGGGCGATCACGCCATCGCAAATCCCGAGCGCCGTCATCACCTGGTGGGCGACCCAGCGTCCCGCAATAAACTCGGCCTGCCGCTTCGGCGCCGCCTGCTGAAGCGACAGCGGCAGCGCAATCCCTTGATATGCCCCCTCATCGCGATAGCGGCTGAGCGAGAAGCGGCAGGCGCCTATCCTGCCGGGATAACCGGGAAAAGAGAGCCACGTAACGCCCTGAATAAAATCCGCATCATCCCCCTGCTCGGCCCCATCGCGGGACACTCGGGGCACAATACTGCCGGAGGAAGAACGCATAAAAACCTCGTAATGGGTAAGACGTCATGGATATCGCCCCCCATAGTAGCAGCGAAGAGCACCCGCACTCACGGTCGGTGAGCGCCTCCGATATCAAAAAATGAGCAAAACCGATCGATCCCCGAGATAACGGCGCATCGCTGATGGATATTCCGCCGATGCGCCGGCCTAAGGTGTCGCAGGTATTGACGGCGGCAAAGGCGGGGTGAGCGTCCACGCCGCATCGCGGATGATCGCAGCGCGTCATCGTTCAATATGTCGAAGACAACCTGGGTTACTATCGTTCAGAGGGAAGCACCACCGCCGAGCATGACATCCGCGTTGTACTGCGCGCTGATATTTCCCAACGGGGCAGTAGCCCGTGCAACGGCAGTAAGCCTCTCATATCACCGAAGATGACGATATATACTCATCTTGCTAATTTTTAGCTGCTGTGCAACCTTCTGATGGTTTTGCTGATTTTTATCCAAATAGTGCTGAATGATCTGACATTGGCAATGGTGAGTCATTAACTTGAAATCATCCAGCAAGGGGACTTGGCAAGTCAGTACCTCGCCCTCTTCAGCGCCGTTTTTTTCATCTATGCGAGATGTCTCCTCGGTCAAGCAATAACGTTGCAAAAGCTGCGCCGGTGAGAGCGCCGGGAAAACGCGGTATAGAATAGAAAAACGCTCCATAATGGCCCGCAGCTCGCGGACGTTGCCATTAAAGGGATGCCGACACAGCGCCACTAAAAGCGCCTTTTCTTGCGGCTCCGCTAAGCTACATTCCATTTCTTGCAGAAAACGACGCCCCAGAAAGCAAAGATCATCATCTCGGCTACGCAAAGGTGGAATCTGAATATGAAGCGTATTCAATCGATAGTACAGGTCATTGCGAAACAGACGCTCACCGATCAGCTCCTGCAGATCCTGATTGGTTGCGGTGATAATGCGGACATCGACAGGCACGACCTCGTTACTGCCAATACGCATGATCTCTTTCTCCTGCAAAACGCGCAGCAGCTTGGTCTGCATATTCAAGGGCAATTCACCGATCTCATCTAAGAAGAGCGTACCGCCATGTGCCAGCTCGAAAAGCCCGGCCTTACCCTTACGGGTCGCGCCAGTGAAGGCGCCATCGACATAGCCAAACAGCTCACTCTCCAACAAGTTTTCCGGAATGGCGGCACAGTTAATCGCGACAAAGGGGCGATGGCTACGTGAACTATTGCGGTGAATACTCTGAGCGAACAGCTCTTTACCGGTACCGGACTCTCCCTGTATCAATACGTTAGCCTGCGTCGCCGCATAGTGCAGCACCAGCGTTTTAAGCGCCTGCATCTTCGGCGATGATGTCAGAATATCATCGATATTATAACGCGCGACAAACCCTTGGCGGAGGCGCTCTTTCTCACGGAGACGGTGCTCGGCGTGGCGGATCAGACGCGAGGCCGACAGCGTACAGACGACGCCCAGGCTACGTCCTTGGCTGATAATGGGGACTCGGTTTGCCACAAAGGTTTCCCCTTTTACCTCAAGCACTTGTCCAAGCTGGCTCTGTTGGCTTCTTAATACATCCTGGGTTTGGGAATCGGGTATCAGAGAGCGAATCTCCAGTCCCATCACTTCAGATACCTCACACTGCAAGATCTTCAGCGCCGCCGGATTGACCTGGATGATGCGATCTTGATCGTCGGTCACAATCAGTGCCTCGGCAATCGTCGATAGCATCGTGTCCAACTGTGCGGCCTTGTGACGACTTTCATCCTCCGCCTGCGCCAACAATATCGCCTGCTGCAGCGCGCGATGAATCGCATCCTCATCCGCGGTCAACAACCGCGCATTCACCCCCAAACGCTGTGCAGCGCGCACCACGAGGATCCCCCCGACGATAATATCCAAATTGCGCATCTCATCGCGCTGCAGTAAGGCATCGATATCCTCCCGGCTATGGAATACGTCCTGGCAGATACGCATCCCCAATGCCTGAGCAATCAGTTCGACCCCGGGTAATGGCTGGCGATAGCTGATCACCCCGATGGTCGCGGCCTGCCCACGCAGCGGCAGCAGTAGCGCCAATAGATCGAGCGCGCTCGTCTCAATTGAGACGACCGGCTTATGCGTATATAAGCGGATTTTCTCCGCGGTTCCGCCGCGACTGATCACCGCCGCGATCTCTTTGGGTAAGCAGGAGACCTGGCGAGCTACGCTATCAAAAGCCCCATCAATCACCGTCAAACGACAGTTCAGCGCATCAGCCTGCTGCTGCGCTAGCGTTGCCAGCTGGGGGTAAGGCGCGATAAAGGCAAAATGAAACGGGACAGCCATAGCGATTCCTCTAAATGATGCCCCACTATAGGCTAAAACACATCAACGCTAACGGGGACAAGCTGTAAGCAATTCAGTATATTATCTTACGAAAACGATAGAGCTACAGGTTATTACACAGGCGTAACCGATCGATAATGTAGAGATGGCGCATGCGCTATCTACACCCAGCCGCTGATATCAGCTTAAGCAAAAATTTATAGCGCCACGTTCTACTGCATCAGTTCGACGTTATAGATTATATGGCTATTTTGTCCCGCTGAATTGCATGCAGCGCAAACTTATAACATCCATCGCCACAGGTTAGATAAGTGCGACCACGCGTTGTACGCGCCGGCTACGTTAACATGTCTGCATATTATTACTCAATAGTACCAGAGCACTCCCCCGTAGCCAGCCAATAATAAAGAAAGAGATCTAAATATAAAAGCAGAAAACCGCTCTGCGCTATGCCAACGTATTTTCATTAAGCGATGTTATCATCACCGAAAGGAAATAAAAAACGCTAATTTAGCCTTAGCACAGCGATAGTGATCTCGATCGCAACCATCATAAATATTAATATCTAATTTGGGATCGAGCGATAACAAAAAAGTTATTAACATTCTACATCACGCGCCAATGGAAAACAAAAAGACTTTATATTCAATTGGTTGCAATATTGGCATGATAGGTGCTTTATACATTCCGTCTTTTTCGTCAAATCACTTCCGATTACATAAATGAGTGAGGGTATTATGGATGGTCTGTCTAAAGATAAAAAAACAGCGTATTTGCTTCTCGTTGTCCTATGGCTAGTCTGGGGTAACTTCTGGGTTGTATCAAAGAATGCTCTCCCTGTAATGGGGGGGGCCTGGATGCTAAGCCTACTCAAGATAGCGGGGGGTGTCGTCGTATTGTTCATCGCGCTTTTCATTAAAAGAAAAAGCCTGTCAATGACACCGCCGCCGTTCCTTCCAACACTACTCTATGGATTGACTCAAACCACTGGATTTACTGCGCTGACCGTTTTTGCACTAACTCATGGCGGCGCCGGGAAAGTATCGGTGTTAGCCTATTCAATGCCGATTTGGGTTATTATCTTAAACACGTTAGTGTTAAAGCAAAAATTAGCCATTAGTCAGGCGATTAAACTCTCTATTCCTATTATTGGTTTTGTCATCGTGGTCGCACCTTGGAGTATTAATGAAAGCAAACAAGTCATATCCTCTGTCATGGCGTTACTGGGTGGACTCTCCTGGGGGATTAGCGTGCTTATCCTCAAATGGATTCTTAAAAAGAATCCTACCGTCAATGTATTAAACCTTACTGCATGGCAAATGCTTTATGGACTCATTCCGTTAATCGCACTGGCATGGTATATGCCACATCCCCCGATTGTTTTTAATCAGACATTTATTTTATCTTTCCTCTATATCGCTATCGTTGTAAGTGCATTAGGCTGGTTCTGCTGGGCAGCTATTGCCAGCAAGCTCCCGGCTAACATTGCCTCGATCAACTCACTTGCTGCTCCGGCAGTTGCCATGATGTCCGGTATGATTTTTTTAGGAAATATGTTATCCGCGACAGATTTACTGGGCGTCACGCTGATTTTTGGCGGTATCATTATCATATTTGCGACATCAAAGAAGAAAAGCAATAAAGTTTCCACCACCGTAGCTTCATCACAAAAATCATAATATAGTGAAATGCCTGATTAATACAAGATAGAACGTTTTCCCCACCCTACAGATTGCCATCCTAGATTAGGATGGCAATTTTTAATCTTAAGATGAGCAATCACGGTCTCTCTATCACCGCGCAATAGATTTCCTGCTCCCATTCAAAAACAGAAAAACAGAAATGCTCCCTATTTATAGCACCGTTAATGAAAATAATACCGCTCACCAATGACAACATTAACCTTTTCTGTACATTTATCATCTTTATTATTTTTCTTTTCTAATTTATTTTTATACATTAAACGATCAACCTCAGCGGGCGTCTTTTCAAGACTGGTCTTAAATTCACAATAGCCCAGTGAAAAATCGAATCCAATATCCATATAATTGTTAAACGCAGTATGAACTAGCACCCTGATATCACAGATATGTTTTTTAATATGAGCACGACCTTCAACCGCCTTAACGATGACGAGAAACTCATCGCCACCAACTCTAGCAACAAGGCTATTATTCACTGAAAATACATCAAGCAATATATTAGAAAAAGAAACCAATATATCATCTCCGCTCGCAGGGGTGTGTACTGTTAACCTGTCCGTAAATGTTATAAAGACACATTAACGCCAATAAAAACCGCGCCTGTAGAGTAGGCAGAATATTGCCCCAGTCTCGCGCTGGCGTTGATACCAGAATCCAGACACATAACAAAATTGTTTTATAGATAACGATATTGTTATAGGCATATCCCTCTCCCCTTTTTTCTCAAAATCAAAAAATCAATAGTTTTCAACATATTACAACAAACTCTAATTGCATTAAAAGTTGGCATGATATCTGCAACCTTAATGACATCATCAACAAACACCTATAGAGAGTGATGCGCTATGAGCAACAAAACAATCAGTGACCTGGTGGTACTGGATCTGACACGTGTGTTAGCAGGCCCCTTCAGTGGGATGTTACTAGCTGATATGGGTGCCACGGTGATCAAGATAGAAACGCCGGTTCATGGCGATGACAGCCGCTCTTTTGCCCCATTTATTAATGGCGAAAGTGCTTATTACATGAACTTAAACCGTAATAAAAAAGGGATGACGATCAACCTGAAAGATCCCGATGGTGTTGATATCTTCCTGAAACTAGTCGCCAAAGCAGATATTCTTATTGAAAACTTCCGCCCAGGTACCATGGAAAAACTAGGCGTTGGCTATGAAAAATTAAAAGCAATTAATCCTCGCCTCGTATATGGCTGTGTATCGGGATTCGGTCACTATGGCCCTTATTCAAAACGTGCTGGTTACGACATCATCGGTCAAGCAATGGGGGGATTGATGAGTACCACGGGTTGGCCAGGTGGCGAAGCTACCCGATGTGGTACCGCAATTTCTGACGTCCTCGCAGGTTTGTTTATGACGGTAGGCGTTCTCGCCGCAGAGCATCGTGCAAGAATGACGGGCGAAGGACAAAAAGTGGATGTTGCCCTGGTTGACTCCGTCGTCGCTGGACTCGAAATCATTAATCAGATCTATTTAAGCTCCGGTCGTCTCCCTGGGCGTAACGGTAACCGTTATGAATCGATCTACCCGTACGACTCCTTTAAATGCTCGGATGGAAGCATGGTTATCGGGGCCGGTAACGATAAGCTGTATCATGCCCTTTGCCATCTGATGAATATGCCTCATCTGATTGATGATCCGCGTTTCCAGACTAACCCTCTGCGCGTAAAAAATCACAGCGCGCTGAAAGAAATCATTGAAGAATGGCTGAGTGATAAAACTATCGATACCGCCACCAATATGATCCTTGACGTTGGTGTTCCCGCTGGCCCAATCAATACCATTGATCGCGTCGTTAATGACCATCATATCGCCAATGTCCGTGAGATGTTTGTAGATATGGAACACCCGATCGCGGGGAAAATTAAAGTTACCGGCAACCCAATTAAGCTTAGCGAAGATCATTACGTACAGCCGGAGTCCTCACCTCAGCTGGGGGAACACAATGTAGAAATTCTGCAGAAATACCTTGGGTTGAGTATTGAAGAAGTCAATGCACTGGCCAACAAGGGGGCACTATAAAAATGAATGCTGCAACCGGTTCATTATTTAGCCTGCCGGCATCGGTAACGCTAACTGAAGTCAGTCCACGTGATGGATTTCAAAACATTGAGCAATGGATTCCAACAGAAACTAAAATCAATATAGTTGAAGGGATTTTTCGCAGTGGTGTAAAAAATATCGAAGTAACGTCATTCGTTAGCCCGAAAGCGATTCCTCAAATGAAGGATGCTGCGATAGTTGCAGAATACGCTGTTGCCATGGCAAAAAACACTGATGTTAATATCATGGCGCTAATTCCAAACGTAAAGGGCGCGGAGCGTGCGCTTTCATGCGGCATCAGAAAAGTTAACTATATTATTTCAGCAAGTCCTCTACATAATAAAAAAAATATGAATCGGACTCCACAGGAGTCATTTGAAGCATTATGTGAATTAAAGAAAAACTTTCCAGAGGCAGATGTGACCTTAGGTGTTGCAACGGCTTTTGGCTGCCCATTCCAGGGTAAAGTACCCGTCGATGATGTTATTACATTAATGCGTGCCGCCCGAGATATTGGTATCAATAGCTTCACCTTATGCGACACCATCGGTGTTGCTAACCCGCGGCAAGTCGAAACTTTACTACATGAAGTCAAGAAGAATTTTTCTGATATTCAGCTAGCACTACATCTCCATAATACCCATGGGATGGCTCTGGCAAACATCTATGCCGCCATGCTGCAGGGGGTTGACCGCTTTGAAAGCGCTATCGGTGGACTGGGAGGATGCCCCTTTGCGCCGGGTGCGGCCGGAAACGCGGCAACAGAAGATTTAGTCAACATGCTAAATCGCATGGAAATTAACAGCAATATTGATTTAGCCAAGCTTTTAGATGTTGCCAATCAAATCCGGGAACTCGTACCATGCTCTATCAGTGGTATGTTGGTAAAAGCCAGACGCTATGACGAATTCTCCTTTTAACTAATATGTTATGTAAGGGCGGTTTCCATAGTTAAACTGCCCTGCTAGAGTGAGGATGTATGGGCAAAACAATTGCTGAGAAAATTATCGCGGAAAAGGCTGGCGTTACAGAGGTCAGTGCTGGTGATGTCGTTTGGGTTAATGTGGATAAGGCGATGATGGATGACATCCTCGGGCCTCGGGTGCAGATTGCAGAGCAGATGGAAATGCTCAAGATGCCAATTCTGTACCGCGATCGTGTCGTTGTTATCTCGGATCACTACACACCTCCGGCGAATACCCGACAGGCTGACATTGTCAAATTTACCAGGGATTGGTCCCGAGACCACGGCATCAGTAATTATCATGAATTTAAAGGGCCATGCCACCAGATCATGGTTGAAGAAGGGCATGTTCTTCCGGGTACTTTGATTCTGGGAACAGATTCACATACCTGCATGGGGGGAGCGCTTGGTGCTTTCGCCAGTGGCGTCGGCTCTACGGAGATGCTGGGGATCTTAGTCACAGGGAAAACCTGGCTAAAGGTGCCTGAAACCCAGAAGGTCGAATGGAATGGTAAACTCCAGCCGGGAGTGATGGCCAAAGACATCTCATTGAAAACGATCGGCCGTATCGGCCATGCTGGGGCGACCTATCATTCAGTTGAGTTCTGTGGTTCAACATTTGCTGATATGCCAATTGAACAGCGTATGGCCATCACCAACATGGCCGTCGAAATGGGTGCTAAAGTCGGTTTGATGCCAGTTGATAGACTGGCTCAGGAATACTTGGAGAGTATGGGCATTAGCGCCAAACAATATAAAATATATCAACCTGATGCCGATGCACACTATATTAACACGCTCCACTTTAATGCTGAGGATCTGCCTCCGCAAATCGCCTGCCCGCATAATGTGGATAATGTGACAGACATTATCAATGTTGCCGGAAAAAAAATCGATCAGGCTTACCTCGGCTCATGCACCGGTGGTCGTTATAGTGACCTAGAAGCGGCAGCCAATTTTTTGAAAGGTAAAAAAATAGCCAGTGGTATCCGCTTCCTCGTCTCCCCGGCATCACAAAAAATATGGCAAAAAGCCAGTCATGATGGGATCCTAAGCACTCTTGCTGATGCCGGCGCGACCATTCTTGCTCCAACCTGTGGCGTCTGTGTCGGCCTACATTCCGGTCTGTTAGCTGATGATGAAACATGCATTTCTGCCAGTAACCGGAACTTTATTGGCCGCATGGGAAGCAAAATATCAAATATTTACCTGGCATCACCGCTATCTGTAGCAGCAGCAGCATTAACCGGATATATAGCTTCACCGCAAAACTTTATGTGAGGAAGAGATAATGAACAATCATATTCGAGGTAAGGTTTGGAAATTCGGTGATAATATAAACACGGATATTATCTCACCTCCTCAATATATGGAACTAAGCATTAAAGATGCTGCTCCATATTGCATGTCAGCGGTCAATCCTGATTTTGCCAGTCAGGTTAGAGTGGGTGATATTTTTGTCGCAGAAAATAACCTTGGCTCAGGATCTTCCCGCGAGACCTCTCCCTTAACATTAAAATACCTTGGTATTCAGGCTGTTGTCGCATGTTCTTTTGCTCGGATTTTTTATCGCAATTGCATTAACCTTGGTATTCCTGCAATAACGACACATCAGGCAAGCGAGATTCATCAGGGGGATGATTTAGTTATTGATATTACTCAGGGTGAGATTAAAAACATAACGCAGGGAACGATTTATCAGTGCACCAAACTACCTGATAATATTATGGAGATGATCCGCGCCGGGGGATTGGTAAACTATTTAAAAAAAGTAGGAGCTAATCATGCAAACTGAAACAACGCTGTTTCCCGTATCTATTGTGAGAGGGGGAACCAGCAAAGGTATTTTTATTATGAAAAATGCCTTGCCGGATGATGAGGCGTTAAGAGATCGGATCATTTTATCCGTTTTTGGTAGTCCGGATCTGCGTCAAATCGATGGTCTGGGCGGTGCTGACCCGCTGACCAGCAAGCTTGCCATTATCTCTCCGTCAAGCCGAGCGGATGCCGATGTTGACTATATTTTTGGCCAGGTAAGCATTACCGATGCTTTTATCGACTATAAAGGCAATTGCGGTAACATCTCCTCTGCTGTCGGGTGTTTTGCCATCCATAAAGGCCTAGTGCAGGCTCAAGAGCCGATTACCACTATACGTATCCATATGGTCAATACGGGACGTATTCTAATCGCCCATGTTCCTGTTAAAAATGGGATGCCCAGCGTTGATGGTGAATTGCAGATTGATGGTGTGCCGGGAACGGCTGCTAACGTTGAGTTAGATTGGGCCGATAGCGGCGGTGCTACCACCGGATGCCTATTGCCTACCGGACAGCCGTATGACGTTATTGAATGTAGGGATAGAAAATATAAAGTTTCTATTGTTGATGCGGGTAACGTCACTGTTTTTATCTCCTCATCCGATTTAGGTCTACAGGGCACAGAAACACCGGCTGAAATCATTGCCGATCCAGACAGAATGAATCTAATTGAAGAAATTAGGGGTAAGGCAGCACAAAAGATAGGATTAGTTGACGATTGGCGCAACGCTGCGAATACGATTCCTTTTGCACCGTTCTTTTCAATCGTTAGTGCCCCCAAGAAGCACACTACATTTAACGGTAGGGATATTGACGAGCCCGACTGCGATATTATTTCACGCTTAGTTTTTATGCAAACGATGCATAAGGCTCACCCTGTTACGGGGACTATTGCATTAGGCGCCGCTGCACGTATTCCTGGTACGTTAGTCCATGATATATTACCATTACATGCTCATCAGCGTGAACGCTTGAACATCGGCCATCCCAGTGGAATTATCTTTATCGATACCGCCGTCATCCAAGAGGATGGTGGATATAAACTATCAAAATCAGTCGTAAACCGCACCGCTAGAATGTTGCTAGACGGTTATTTTTATCTTCGCAATAGCATTTTATATTAACAGGCGGGAAAAGTACGCATTGGTTAAGGACACGTTCATACTTCATGACGTGCCCTTAACTGCAGCCAACAATAAATATATTATTATCATTGACAATTAGTATTAAGCATAGAGGATATGGCCAGCCATATCACTCATAACGATCAAGCATCTCTCGCTATAAGAATTGACATGTTCTCACCCACGGCGTTGGAAGAACTATTTTCATAAGGTGACTGATGCGGCTTGCTTCAGTTGAGTAATTATCATGGAGTATCACCATGCACTATCTCATCATCATCCGTTACCCACTACGCCTTGCTGATTAATTTATTGCGTTAAAAAATCAGATCCTATGCATTCCGGCCCATATTATTATCACATAATAATGGCCAATAACAGTCGCACCGATGGAGATAAGCTTATGTTTACCAAAAAAATCTCTCTAGAGCATTAATACTATGTGGTTTATTTAGTCTAAGCGCTCATGCAATGGAGTTGAGTAGCCCAACGGTAGAAAATAGCCAGGGGCTACAGAATGCGCAAATCTTTAACGGTTGGGGATGTACGGGAAAGAATGAGTCGCCGGCGCTAACATGGACCGACATTCCTAAGGGAACAAAGAGTTTTGCGCTGACCATGTATGACCCGGACGCTCCCACAGGAAGCGGTTGGTGGCATTGGATGATGATCAATATACCCGCTAATGTACACCATCTATCTGAAAATACCGGGGTAAAAAATAGCCAGACTTTACCGAAGGGCGCCATTCAGCTACGTAATGATTTCGGCTATGATGGCTTTGGCGGCGCTTGCCCTCCGGCTGGAGCAAAGCCCCATAACTACCAAATTACCATTTATGCGTTGAATGTGGCAAAGTTAGATATTCCAGCGAATGCTTCTCCTGCCTATGCGGGTTTCTTTATTTTACAGCATAAGATCGGCGCAGCACGCTTAACTGCGCCCACAAATGCACGCTGAGTATCGTTAATACACAGGATAAAAGAATCGTGATCTTCTGTTTCTTTTATCCTTCATGCTCTCATGAACAGCGCTTAAGAAGCACACCATGCTTTATTATCAATACCGCAGGACTGCACGCGATAGGCTATCGTTAACCAGGCAAGGATTCCATGTATCATCAGCAAATTAATCTTATATATAGCATTGACATAAATGTGCTGACACGGAGCAAAGGGAGGCGGTCATTCGCGCCGATCGCTGATCGCGCCCCATGATTGAGCTGAGCAAAAATAGCCATTTAATTTGGCTCAAGCAATGGTTGCATTTTCATTGCGCAGTTTACGGAGAATTGATTAAGGATTAGTGTGCCTTCCAAGATCGCCATGAACTGTTTAAACTTCATTACCGTTGGCTTCGATTTTCTAACGCTATGTAGATTTATACTTAGCGGGTTATATATGATAATCTCATTCTGCTTAACTCTAACCCCGACGATTAGCACATAATGCCCAAGGTTTAACCCCGGTATTCTTGACTTTATAGCGGCAATAATGGGTCCGTGGCGCAGTAACTCTTCTTTATATTTTTCTGGCTTATTAATGATGTTAATCTTTTGGCAAAAGCTTTCCTCCGGATCAAAGCCGAAGCTCATCCTATTACACTTTGCAGTCTTGGTGAAGATATCACTTGGCAAGTAGTTTTTTTTGCAATACCATTTTAACAACGCATCTTGGCAATACCACCCGCAGTTAAGATCAATAACGCCACCGACGCCAGGTCTCCATTGGTTAAACATCTCTACCTTGTAGAAAAAATCCATTTTCGGCCTCACCTCTGATAGTTAAAGTTAGTGTCTATGCCATTATAAGCACTTCGCTTAAAAGTCTATTCCATGTTAATATCAATAGATAATTGGTGCACCTTACACCCCCCCAATCTTTACCGATATCGATATTGACGGCAAAGCCTTCACTCATCCTATGACCTATTACCATCACCCCCTGTTGATCGAGTGCATCGCTAATCGATGCCGTTATCGTCTCACCTTGGTCTCTTTGGGGTTATCGCAAAGTAGAGTATATTATCTAACCACGTTGATTTTGGAATAAATGTCAGATGTATATATGTTTATTTTCTAAACTTAAAGCTATAGCCCTCTATTTCCCCTGTCAACTTTTTTTCATATGCAGATTCAATAATCAATAGTAATGAATTTTTTCTAAAAAACTCAGAGAGCACGCGCTCCCCGCGGTTAATAGCAATAGACAGTTTTATAGAACTGTCTACAGAAAAACAAAAGCAAGCGTCATCGATAGCGCTTATGTTAACGGCATGTTAAACCAACTAATGTCGAGGGTAGCAAAATGCTAAAAAAGATCGTCCCAAATCGCCGCATTATTCTTGACGGGTTTAATAACTCATGCACCGCACCCGATCCTGGCCTCCCTCCTGATTTTTTAAAAGCATCGGGGATGATATATAATATTCAAACATCCGTAAAATCTGGAACATTTTTCAATAGGCAAAAAACCAGTTTAATCGCTGAGGGCCCACATGCAAAATCTCAATCCAGAAACTTCCTCTGGTTGCCATGGGTTGAAGGCGCCGTGACATACTCACCGATAAGCACCATCGATATACTTACAGGCCCAATGTCAGGCTGCTGGGTTTCTGTATTCGAAAGTCACGGGAAGCGCTATGTCGCGCATATTGGAACATCCTTATGCGCTGAGCTCAGTGAGCAAGCAAAGGCATCATGGCGGGCGGCGGTAAACAGTAACACAATCACTCCATTACACGCCTTCGACCCGTTTGTACCCATAGAGTCAGAATTTGAAGCATTTTACAGCATAATCACACCTCACAGACAAATATACTCCGTAGCGCTGGCCTATGCCTCAGCGTTAGACTGCAGAGAGCGAATGATTACACGAATTATACCAAGCGATAATCAACTCATGGATGTGACGGGTTTCTAATATAAAATGGGCCGCCCGCCTCGGTAGACGATCCGGCCCAATCGTTGGACAGCCCAGCGTTATTGAATAAATCGGACTTTTGCTAAATAGAAGGTTCCGATCACGCATCATCCCGCCAACGCCGGCCGTTCCAAGGTAAAGCAGACGTTCAGCATCATCGACTGGCACCGTGGCAATCAAGCCCTCATCAATCGAGCGCCCATGATGCTCTGACTGCACGGTGTAGCCACTCAGGCTTGATGTGCCTCGGCGACGGCCTCATAGAGGCGTGACCCCGACGGCGTCCGCTCACCGTATTCAACGCGAATACCGCCGCGACGGCGACACAGGCAGCGCCGCTCGCCGATACCGTTCGGCACACTGAAAGCGCGTATTGCCCATATTTTTATGCCGGCATATCCATTCAGCGCATTGCCTGCTGCTTGATCAGCGCATAGCGATTTAATAGTTGCTCAAAATAGATATCCTCCTGCAATATCTGCGCAGACGGCAGCGCCGCCCCCTTCTCTCTCTGACTTAATCGATACAGACGCTCCTCTACGGGGATCGTCCGCCCGAAGCTTTGCGTTATGGTAAAGACCATCGATTTCAACTCTGAGCCGGTCAGATATTTGCCTTTACGCTCATCCAGGGCATTCAGGCGGCGGGTCAAATCCGTTAACCCCGCCATGCCCTGATGCCAGCCGGAAAGCGACTCGGCGGGCAGGGCGTTTCCGCTGATATAGCGCTGCCACTGTTCCCGCATTTTCTCCGCCTCAGCGGGCACCGCCCGCGCGGCCAGCGCAAAGCCATACTCCTGTCGCCACAGCGCGGGCATCTGCTCAAGCGTCTTCAGCGAGGCGCCCTTTGCCGCAACGGGCACCGGGCTGAGCGGATTCGGATTGATCACCTGCCAGCCCCACGCGGTGGCCGCGCCTATCGCCAGCGTCGAGCAGATGCCGGCGATGAAGAACCGCCATTTTTTCGCCGGGGGCGGTAGCGCCGCCAGCACCTCCACATTCGCCTGTCGCCTTGGCTGCGCGACATACACCCACTTGACCGAACCGCCGGGCTCATTGCGCTCTTGACGCCCGACGCCGGACAAGATATCAGCCGAGGCACCCATGCCGCTCATTACCGTCGCTGGCACGACAATACCGGCCTGAATAACGGTATCGGCGCGGGATGCGGCGTCGCTGTTTTCCAGCCGGACCGCACTGTTGTGTATCATCGCTCGCAGGGGATCAAGCTGGCTCAGGTGCTTAAGCTCCAGACGCTGTAACACGCCCCCGAGACGGCTAAGCAGCTGCTCTGCCTGATACAGCTGACTGAGATCGCTGTAGCTTAGCGGAAGCGTACGCATCAGCTGCTGCAGACGCTGGCTCAGACCGCCGAGGATCTCCATGCGGGTATGTATCGGCTGCGGCCAGAGCGCGCCCCACTGATGGCTTATCAAGGCATCCAAAATCGCCAGCCCCTCATTGAGTCCGTACAACCCGGCCAGGTGCGTGCGGGCCAGCGTGTACCAGACCGCGGTCTGTAGCTCCACGCCATTGTGTTCAAACAGCGAGAGACAACGCTTTTCGACATAGTGCCAGTTCACATCCGGGCGCGCCGGATGGGTTAATTTGCTCATTTCATCGCGCAGGGCGGCATAATCCGGCAGGGTTCGCGGGTCACCGCCGGTTTTAATTTTACGGGGGGAGGTCTCATTCATAACCAGATATCCATCTGAGGTCTCTACAGCGGTGGAAGATAATGGTGTATGCGGCGGTGCTTCGCCTCGTCAGAACGGTGCCGATGCGCCAGAGCACCCGACGCGGGAAGACACCCGATGCAGCGACGATCGGGCGCCGGGGTTCAGCCTGCGTAGCTAACCCGACCGGCATAGCTGCGCTCGGAAATAGCAGACGTCGACGTCAAAAAAGTCATCGCTATTTGCCGCGCTCGGTATTTTAATGGGATCTTTAAATACGACGTTTCAAATGCTCAATGATCAATGGGCGTTGTTGAATAAATCGAACTTTTGCTGTGTTGAAGGATCAGAGCTCAGATCCTCCCAACAACGAAGACGATGCCGTGGCAAAACAAAATTTCAAAATCACCAACTGGAAGACCTACAACAAGGCCCTCATTAACCATGGCTCCCTCACTTTCTGGCTGGACGATGAGGCTATTCAGGCCTGGTATGAGTCAGCCACGCCTTCATCCCGGGGAAGGCCTCAGCGCTATTCTGACCTTGCTATCACGACCGTCCTCGTGATTAAACGCGTATTCCGCCTCACCCTACGCGCCGCACAGGGCTTTATTGATTCCATTTTTACGCTGATGGACGTTCCGCTGCGCTGCCCGGATTACACCAGCGTTAGCAAGCGGACAAAGTCAGTTAATATCAGTTTTAAAGCCCCCACCCGGGGTGAGATAGCCCATCTGGTGATTGATTCAACAGGACTGAAAGTCTTCGGTGAGGGTGAATGGAAAGTCAAAAAACAGGGTAAAGAACGTCGTCGCATCTGGCGAAAACTGCATCTTGCAGTCGATGCTAAAACACATGAAATAATCTGCGCAGACCTTTCACTGAACAATGTCACGGACGCAGAGGCCTTTCCCGGGCTAATCCGGCAGACACACAGAAAAATCAGGTCAGCAGCTGCAGACGGAGCTTACGACACACGGTTATGTCACGATGAACTGCGCCGAAAGAAAATTAGTGCCCTCATCCCTCCCCGAAAGGGTGCCGATTACTGGCCCGGAGAATACGCAGACCGCAACCGTGCTGTTGCTAATCAGCGTCTGAGCGGGAGTAATGCCCGGTGGAAATGGACAACAGATTACAATCGTCGCTCGATAGCGGAAACGGCGATGTACAGGGTGAAACAGCTATTCGGAGGTTCATTGACGCTGCGTGATTATGATGGGCAGGTTGCGGAGGCTATGGCCATGGTGCGTGCATTGAACAAAATGACGAAGGCAGGTATGCCAGAAAGCGTTCGTATTACCTGAAAACACGACCCGCTACGGGGATCCTTGCCCGAAACCTGATTTATTCAACAAAGCCAGGGGGTGTGCAATAGCTCTGTAGCACCCAAAACCCAAGGGCCTAACTCGCTCGACGGGCGTTATTTTTTGGTTATTTGCGCAGAAGAGGGAAAGACGATAGATTAGCCGCGGGTGCCTTGGACTTGTCTGTCTGGGCAACCAGCAGGCAAAGAAAAAGCCCCACCTGACGATAAATCAACGTGGAGCTTCTCTCATGCACAGACAACATGATAGTAGCCCACTTACTCGCCAAATGGCAAGGAGAAGTCGGCTATGGAGCCACAAAAGCCAGCGCTCATCGCGCTGATCGTTATTAGCATCACCCTGCTGGGCGTGTTGCTACTGACAAACAAGAGTCCTGCGACGTTAGCTTCCGAAACGGCAAAGTGGAGATAGTGGCTCACATGGCCTACGGATCCGAGTAAGTGAGCGACAGGGGCGGTTCGCCGCCCCGATCGCTTTGTCGAACGCATGGCCCCAAGGCACCCAAACCTCAGTAACACAAAAAGCCCGCAGGGAGACCTGCGGGCTTTTCTGTTTATACGTTGCATGGCTACGTCGCCACCCTATCGCCATTTCATCGCAACGAGAAAGCTGAGGGGCAGCCGCGTAGGCAAGCCAGTGACCGCATCGCGACCCTCCGCAGAAACCCCACGCAAAATGGACCGTAGACTACGCGGCGGCAGAATGAGTATGCGGTGATTATTTGCGCAGAACAGCGAAAGGCGATAGATTAGCCGCGGGTGCCTTGGACTTGTCTGTCTGGGCAACCTGCAGGCAAAGAAAAAGCCCCACCTGACGATAAATCAACGTGGAGCCTCTCTTATGCATGACAACATGATAGTAGCCCACTTACTCGCCAAATGGCAAGGAGAAGTCGGCTATGGAGCCACACAAACCAGCGCTTATCGCGCTAATCGTTACCAGTATCACGCTATTAGGCGTATTACTGCTGACAAAACAAAATCTCTGCGACGTTAGCTTCCGAAGCGGCAAAGTGGAGATAGTGGCTCACATGGCCTACGGATCCGAGTAAGTGAGCGACAGGGGTGGTTCGCCGCCCCGATCGCTTTGTCGAACGCATGGCCCCAAGGCACCCAAACCTCAGTAACACAAAAAGCCCGCAGGGAGACCTGCGGGCTTTTCTGTTTATACGTTGCATGGCGGGAAACCGCGGGTAGAAAAACACGGAGAAGTCGGTGGCGCGTTTTTATCTGCTGCCATTTTGCTGCCACTGAATAAATTTAAGATACAAAAAAACCACCTTGCGGTGGCTTAAACACAAAACATATCGTTTTGATTTTTATACTATTTTGTCATGGTACCCGGAGCGGGACTTGAACCCGCACAGCGCGAACGCCGAGGGATTTTAAATCCCTTGTGTCTACCGATTCCACCATCCGGGCGGCGACAAATAAAATGGAGGCGCGTTCCGGAGTCGAACCGGACTAGACGGATTTGCAATCCGCTACATAACCGCTTTGTTAACGCGCCAAACTGATTGACCCTGCCGTGGAGCAAGATCTTAAATTTGGAGCGGGAAACGAGACTCGAACTCGCGACCCCAACCTTGGCAAGGTTGTGCTCTACCAACTGAGCTATTCCCGCATAATCAACTTATTTAGTTGTATCTTCTGGCTTTTCATTATTGCCGTCCGATGCGATGCATTCTACTTATCTGACCGGCGGCGTCAACTCTCTTTTTCGCATCGGCCGCCCGTTTGCCGCTTTTTAACGCAGCGTCGTCAGGAGTCCAGCAGATCGCTGCGGGCAGCGCTCAGGTATTGGAACATCGACCAGAAGGTCAACACCGCGGCGATATACAGCGCGACGATCCCGGCGACGGTGATATAGATGTCTGGGCGCCACAGCAGGCCGACCAACGCCATCATCTGCGCGGTGGTTTTCACCTTGCCGATCCAAGAGACGGCGACGCTGCTGCGCTTGCCGATCTCCGCCATCCACTCACGCAGGGCGGAGATGATAATTTCGCGGGCGATCATGGTCGCGGCCGGCAGGGTCACCCACCAAACGTGGTAATACTCCGTGACCAGCACCAGCGCCGTCGCCACCATCACTTTATCGGCCACCGGATCAAGGAAGGCACCAAAGCGGGTAGTCTGCTTCAAGCGGCGGGCGAGATAGCCGTCAAACCAGTCGGTCACCGCCGCCACCACAAAGATCAGCGCGCAGGCGAAGGGGGCCCAGGCAAACGGAAGATAGAACGCCAGAACAAAAAACGGAATCAATATAACGCGGAACAGCGTTAATAACGTGGGGATATTTAATCGCATAGTACTGGACTATCTTCCTTTCGTGGATACTGCGTTTATGTTGCTACAACGCCCTCATTGTTTCAACGCATAGTGGATCTTTTCCGCCAATGCGACTGAAATACCGGGCACTTTTGCGATCTCATCAACACTGGCATCGCGCAGCGGTTGCATTCCGCCCATATATTTGAGCAGCTGCTGGCGCCGCTTGGGTCCGATGCCTTCAATGGACTCAAGCGCGCTGGTGCTGCGTACCTTCGCCCGTTTTTTCCGATGCCCGGCGATCGCGTGGTTATGCGACTCATCGCGGATATGCTGGATCAAATGCAGCGCCGCTGAGTCTGGCGCCAGGGAGAAGCCCTCCCCCTGTGCTTCAAAGAACAGCGTCTCCAGCCCCGCCTTGCGATCGCTCCCTTTGGCAATCCCCAGCAGCAGCGGATGATGCGTATCCCAAGGCACCTCCAGTTCGGCAAACACCTGCTTAGCCTGCGCCAGCTGTCCCTTACCGCCGTCGATAAAAATAACGTCGGGGATTTTCTCTTCGTTCAGCGCCTTACCATAGCGACGGCGCAGCACCTGGCGCATGGCGGCATAGTCGTCGCCCGGGGTAATGTCACTGATATTATAGCGCCGATATTCGCTGCGCAGCGGTCCATTGCGATCGAATACCACGCAGGAAGCCACCGTCTCCTCCCCCATAGTGTGGCTGATATCAAAACACTCCATGCGTTGAATGTCCGCCCGTCGCAGCACCTGCTCCAGCTGCGCCAGGCGCTGCAGAATGGTCGACTGCTGGGAGAGCTTGCTGTTCAAGGCCGTCGAGGCGTTGGTGCGCGCCAGCTTAAGGTAGCGGGCGCGATCGCCGCGCGGCTGCGACTGGATGTGGATCCGTCGTCCGGCCAGCTCACTGATGGAGTCCGCCAGCAGCTGGCGATCCGGCAGGGCAAAGTCGATCAGGATCTCTCCCGGCAGCGTGCGCATCTGACTGCCCTGCAGGTAAAACTGGCCGACAAAGGTCTGCAGGACCTCAGCCAGCGTCGTGCCTGCGGGAACCCGAGGGAAGTAGCTGCGGCTGCCCAACACCTGCCCCTGGCGAATAAACAGCACATGGATGCAGGCCATCCCCGCCTCAAAGGCGACGCCAATCACGTCGATATCATCGTGATCGCCGGAGATAAACTGGCGCTCGGTCACCCGTCGCACCGCCTGGATTTGATCGCGCAGCCGCGCGGCCTCCTCAAAGCGCAGCGCCCGGCTGGCCTCCTCCATCCTGGCCACCAGCGCGTCGATCACCTGACTGTCCTTTCCCGAGAGGAACAGCCGCACATACTCTACCTGGCGGGCATACTCCTCATCGCTGACCAGCCCGGCGACGCAGGGGCCCAGGCAGCGCTGGATCTGGTATTGCAGGCAGGGACGTGAGCGGTTGCGGTAGACGCTGTCTTCACACTGGCGAATGGGGAACAGCTTCTGCAGCAGGGCTAGCGTCTCACGCACCGCGTTCGCGTTGGGAAACGGGCCAAAGTAGTCGCCCCGGGCGCGCTTGGCGCCGCGGTGTACCGCCAAACGCGGGTGGCGCTCGGCGCTGAGAAAGATCAGGGGGTAGGATTTGTCGTCGCGCAGCAGCACGTTATAGCGGGGCTGGTAGCGCTTGATGTAATTGTGCTCCAGCAGCAGCGCCTCCGTTTCCGTGTGGGTCACGGTCACGTCGATCTGGGCTATCTGACGTACCAGGGCTTCGGTTTTACGGCTGGCAAGCTGGCGACGGAAGTAGCTGGCGAGGCGTTTTTTGAGATCTTTTGCCTTACCGACATAAATAACCTCTGCGCCGGCATCGTACATCCGGTATACACCCGGTTGGTTGGTCACCGTCTTTAGGAAGGCGACCGCATCAAAGCGCTCACTCACTGCTCAAGATTTTCTCTGCGTTGCACAGCCCGTGACGGATAGCCAGGTGGGTTAACTCGACATCCCCGCTAATGTTCAGCTTGCTGAACATACGGTAACGATAGCTGTTCACTGTTTTTGGGCTCAGATTCAGCTGTTCAGAAATCTCGGTCACCTTGCTGCCTTTGGTGATCATCAGCATAATCTGCAGCTCGCGCTCAGAAAGCGAGCCAAACGGGGATTCACTCTGCGGCGTCAGCTGGCTCAGCGCCATCTGCTGGGCGATATCAGAGGCGATATAGCGCTGACCGGCGTATACCGCCCGGATCGCGCTGATCATCTCCTGCGGCGCCGCCCCTTTGCTCAGATAGCCGAACGCGCCGGCCTGCATCACCTTCGCCGGCAGCGGATTTTCCGTATGAATGGTCAGCATGATGACTTTGATCTCCGGCTTTACCCGTAGGATCTTACGTGTGGCCTCCAGCCCGCCGATGCCCGGCATGTTCATGTCCATCAATACGATATCTGCACAGTTGCTGCGGCACCACTTCACCGCATCTTCGCCGCACTGCGCCTCGCCTACCACTTTAATCCCTTTGATATCTTCAAGAATGCGTCGGATCCCTGCGCGCACCAGTTCGTGGTCATCAACAAGAAGAACGCTAATCAAAGATAAATCTCCCAGCTAGAGGAAACAACAGCATACTTTTATACCAAGCTGTCTCAGTTTACTGTTTTTTGCCGAAAGAATGAATAGTGTAAATGTTACTTAATGCGGAAATATTGATAAGGCGGTTGGCGTGTACCGATATCCTCACGCGCCGGCATCGCACCGAAACACTCTTTTAAAACCAATAAGTTATCTGTAAATCGTTTAAAAACGCTGCGCTACCCCATAAACTGCCGCGTAAAAAAACGCGATTTTGACGCAGCCTCGTAATAGGCTGAATATAATCAGCGCATTGAGAAAATACACGACAAAAATGACTTAATCCCACCGCAGATAAATGGCGTGCCTATCGCCTTAGTGTATACAAAAACGACATTTTTCTGTGTATATAAAGTAAAAAATAAACGGCGCTATAATCGGATCAATCCCCGTAACGTTACAGCGCAATAAACTGGGTTTTGTGATATACTCCGCTATCGATTTTGCCCTGCGCAATTGCTATCGACCCCCTATGAACAGCCGTGTGCCACAGGCGAGCGGTATATTATCTGAACGAAAGGTAACCTATGAGTAACGTTGATTTTTCTACCGAAGCGACCATTGAAGCCTTAACGCACGAGGTCACCTGCCTGAAAGCGACCCTGACCGAGATGCTCAAGGCGATGGGCCAGGCCGACGCCGGTAAAGTGATCATCAACATGGAAAAATACGCCGCCCGCATCGAGGATCAGGACCAATCCGACGCCTTTAAGAAAACCATGGCGCAGATCAAGCACGTCTACCGCCAGTAACCGGTTCTCCCCGGCGCGGCGGGTGCCGTTGTCAACGGCGCATCCGCGTCGGGGGTCTCCTCCGCAGCCCATCCGCAAAGGAGTGCCGCGCCATGGGACTCACCCTCAAAGCGCTAATTGGCGCGCTGGCGGTATTGCTAATCGCCCTGCTCTCGCGCAGTAAAAGCTACTACCTGGCTGGGCTGGTGCCCATGTTCCCCACCTTCGCGCTGATCGCGCACTATATCGTCGGCCGTGAACACAGCGTCGATGCCCTGCGTCGGACGATCCTGTTCGGCATCTGGGCCATCATTCCCTATCTTGTCTACCTGCTCTCGCTGTACCTGCTGGTTCCCCACCTTCGCCTCTCCCTGGCGCTGCTGAGCGCCGTCGTCGCCTGGGGGATCGCCGCCGCGCTGCTGATCCTGCTGTGGGGACGTTAAGCATCCCCACTCACAGAAAACGCGCCGCAGCGCCTCAGGCGCCGTACTGCGCCAGCAGCGTCCGCGCGGCCAGCTGCCCCAGCGCGTTGGCGGCAAACGGGCTGTCTCCGCTCAGCAGCTTGCGATCCTGGTGCACCTGCCCCGAAATCGCCGTATTGACCAAGGTCATTCCCATCGCCTGTAGCCGCTCCCCGAAAAACCACGGCAGCTCGCCCGGCATATAGCCGATCGCCGGCGTTTGTCGATCGGCGCTGTCGGGAAAGGCGCACAGGGCATAGCCCCGCAGCGGGTTCTCCCCCAGCGCCAGAGAGAGAAACGCCGCCGGACCATGACAAATGGCAATCAGATAGCGATCTTCGCGCATGGTCCAGCGGATCGTCTCCGCCACGTCGGCGTCAAAGGGCAGGCCGATCAGCGCGCCGTGACCGCCGGGAATAAATACGCCGGCATAGTCCTGCTCTCCCGCCGTCAGCGCCGACAGGACCTCTCGCAGACGACGCGGGCGACGAAACTGCGGTAGATAATGCTGGTACAGCCCCTGAATCGCCGCATCTTCACAGGGCATGGCCCAATGCTCAAACTTCACCATCAGGCCCGAGGGCGTCGCAATATCAAACGCAAAGCCCGCCTGGTGCAGATGATACATCGGCAGCAGCGTCTCTACCGGATGGTTCCCGGTGGAGAAAAGCGTACCGTTCGCCATCGCGAGATAGCGCTCATCCGTCGCAATAACTAAGATTTTTTTACCGCCGTCGTAGCGCTGCGCATAGTCCGCGCCGCTCAGATCGGAGGTGGAACGGGTAAATTGATTCAGCGAAAACGCCGAGGGAAAAAACGCATTCGGCTCCGCGCGGTCGGGCACCGGTTGCTGACTGAGCTCCTGTTTCATTCCATTCCCCATCGTGGCTATCAATATGCCCGTTAATTATAGGAGGCGCCGTCATTACCAGGGATGATAAAGCGTATTATTGTTTAACCGAAAGCCACTCGTCTCTGTATCCATTGGTGGCCACTGGCGCATCAACTCCCCGCGCTACGAGCCGCCGCGCTTCTACGGCAGCATGAGGATTTAACCTTCGGACGTAGGCTGGCGCCTTACCCTGCCCTGCCTCTCGTGACAAACCACAGGCTGCCCCGAGCGTTTTGAGAACGCAGAGCGAACCACGCCATAGAGAGGCCGCCTTGGTCAGCTGGGGAGTCATTCATAACAGAGCGCCCCGAAAACGGGGCATTCATTTCAAAGTGAATAAAACGATCAATAAATATCAGCGTATCCCAGCGGGATTAACCCTACTAAAATGTTACCAGCGAAGCGGTAACGTCGGAGAACCGGCGTAATGCGCAGCGTGGCGTAAGGTTGTCAAAGACAGTATTCTCTTCTCTATATAAATTCCCCGATATGTCAATCGTGTTGATTATCCGTAATCAGCGCGAGGCGCTAATGTGTGGCGATAAGCATAACGTTTAGATTGATTGATCGTTTAGTCAAAAACGATATTCAGCACGCCGTGTCTGATGGGAAGTCGTTTACCGTGACGAAGGGGCTATCGACCCAAAAGTATGGAGCGATGCGCGGATGTCAGCAGACGATACCAGGCAAAACGTATTATCTATATGCGGTATACCCGGCAATTGTCGAGCCATAAATCATCCAATTAGCCGGTGAGATACCGATGACGATAGGCGGAGAAAAACGGGCGACAAACTCGGTGTCGCGGTGTAATGAAGGGAGCGTCGGTCATTTTTTGATGTCCATTCGCATACGACAAAACCAAACGGAGGTTATTACACCTCCGTTGATTTTCTAACCACTCAGAACATCACATGTTGTCGATGATCGCATCGCCAAACTCTGAACATTTCAGCAGCTTAGCGCCATCCATCAGACGTTCGAAGTCATAGGTCACGGTCTTATTGGCGATCGCCCCTTCCATACCTTTAACAATCAGGTCCGCCGCTTCCGTCCAGCCCATGTGACGCAGCATCATTTCGGCAGACAGGATGATCGAACCGGGGTTCACCTTATCCTGACCCGCGTACTTCGGCGCGGTGCCGTGGGTCGCCTCAAACAGCGCGCACGCGTCGCCAATGTTGGCGCCCGGCGCAATGCCGATGCCACCGACCTGCGCCGCCAGAGCGTCGGAGATATAGTCGCCGTTCAGGTTCATGCAGGCGATCACGTCATACTCCGCCGGACGCAGCAGGATCTGCTGCAGGAAGGCATCGGCGATCACATCCTTGATCACAATGGTTTTCCCACTGTGTGGATTCTTCACCGCCAGCCACGGTCCGCCGTCGATGGGCTCGCCGCCAAACTCCTCGCGCGCCAGCTGGTATCCCCAATCTTTAAAGGCCCCTTCGGTAAACTTCATGATGTTGCCCTTGTGCACCAGGGTCACCGAGTCGCGATCGTTGGCGATAGCGTACTCGATCGCCGCGCGCACCAGGCGCTGGGTCCCCTGCTCGGAGCACGGCTTCACCCCGATGCCGCAGTGCTCAGGGAAGCGGATCTTATTGACGCCCATCTCTTTGCGCAGGAAATCGATGACTTTTTTGGCCTCGGGGCTGTCGGCTTTCCACTCGATGCCGGCGTAAATATCCTCGGCGTTTTCACGGAAGATCACCATGTCCGTCAGCTCCGGCTGTTTGACCGGGCTGGGCGTCCCTTGGTAATAGCGCACCGGACGCAGGCAGATATACAGATCCAGCCGCTGGCGCAGCGCCACGTTGAGAGAGCGGATCCCGCCGCCGACGGGCGTCGTCAGGGGGCCCTTAATCGCTACGCGGTATTCGCGGATCAGATCCAGCGTCTCATCGGGCAGCCAGACATCCGGGCCATAGACCTGGGTCGCCTTCTCTCCGGTGTAGATCTCCATCCAGGCGATGCGGCGCTCACCGCGGTACGCCTTGGCGACGGCGGCATCCACCACCTTGATCATCGCCGGCGTTACATCGACCCCGATACCATCGCCTTCGATGAAGGGAATAATCGGCGTCGCCGGGACACTCAGCTTTCCCTGCGCATCGGCGCTAATCTTCTGCCCGTTGACCGGAATAACGACTTTACTTTCCATTAACCTATCCCTCCGCGTAACTCGCTCAGGCCTCGCCTGCGTTAACAGACGCCAACCGGTTGATTTAATAAAAATTACACCTTATCTTTCTCTGCTATTTTGTTAAATCACTGTAAAACTTATGTCAATATTACTGAAATTAAAGACAGACGCCAATCGGAATCCATTTTTAGGTATAATCCGTGCGCCGCCGCACAATCCTGCGCGGACAGCTCCTTGCTAACATCCTATATGGCCACAGAAATGTCAAAAACAGCCCCCATTTCCCGCGCTCGGCGTCCGGCGTCATTCTCCCGCCGTCCCAGTATAGCCAAGCGTCCCGCGGCGCCGCGTCAGGTGGTGATTTTTAATAAGCCCTTCGACGTCCTGCCGCAGTTTACCGATGAGCAGGGGCGCGCCACCCTGAAAGACTATATCTCGCTGCAGGGGATTTACGCCGCGGGGCGGCTGGATCGCGACAGCGAGGGGCTGCTGGTGCTGACCAACGATGGTCGGCTGCAGGCGCAGCTGACCCAGCCCGGCAAGCGCACCGGCAAAGTCTACTATGTGCAGGTCGAGGGCGAGCCTGACGAGGCGGATCTCCGGCGCTTTTGCCAAGGGCTGACGCTGAAAGATGGCCCGACCCTGCCCGCCCTGGCCGAGCGCGTCGCACAGCCGGAGTGGCTCTGGCCGCGCAATCCGCCGATCCGCGAACGTAAAAATATCCCGACCAGCTGGCTTAAAATCACCCTGTATGAGGGGCGTAACCGCCAGGTTCGCCGCATGACGGCCCATATCGGTTATCCTACGCTGCGCCTGATCCGCTATAGTATGGGTTCTCTTACCCTGCAGGATCTGGCGCCGGGGGAATGGCGCCTGATCGACTGGCCCTGACGGCCTCTGGCCTCAGCGCCGCGACGGAGGCATCACCGTGCTCAAACCCCATGTGACCGTGGCCTGCGTAGTTCAGGCCGAAGGGCGTTTTTTAATCGTTGAAGAGACCATTGACGGCCAGCCGCGCTGGAACCAGCCCGCCGGGCACCTGGAGGCCGGGGAGACCCTGCTGCAGGCGGCGGCGCGCGAACTCTGGGAGGAGAGCGGCCTCCGCGCCGATCCGCAGCATCTGCTGCAGATCTTTCAGTGGGTGGCGCCGGACGCCACGCCGTTTCTGCGTTTTACCTTCGCCATCGATCTGCCGCGCATGGTCGACGCTGTCCCCCATGACGACGACATCGACCGCTGCCTGTGGCTAGACGCGGCGCAAATCCTTCGCGCCACGCAGCTGCGCTCCCCTCTGGTGGCGGAAAGCCTGCGCTGTTACCAGCGGGGCGCACGCTACCCGCTGGCTCTGCTGTGCGCCTACCCCACCCAGCCCTGAGGCGAACGGGGCACCCGAGAGGCGGTGCGCGCACGTAGGCAACGTGATAAAATGCGGCTTCGTTTATGTTCCACTCAGACTGCGAGAGTCTCATGTCAGATAACAGCCAGAAAAAAGTGATCGTCGGAATGTCCGGCGGCGTCGATTCCTCCGTATCCGCCTACCTATTACAACAACAGGGATATCAGGTTGCTGGCCTGTTCATGAAGAACTGGGAAGAGGACGATAGCGACGAATACTGTTCAGCGGCGACCGATTTAGCCGATGCCCAGGCCGTCTGCGATAGGCTGGGCATCGAGCTGCATACCGTCAACTTCGCCGCCGAATACTGGGACAATGTCTTCGAGCTGTTCCTGCAGGAGTACCGCGCCGGGCGCACGCCCAATCCGGATATTCTGTGCAACAAAGAGATCAAGTTTAAGGCGTTTCTGGAGTTCGCCGCCGAAGATCTGGGCGCTGACTACATTGCCACCGGCCACTATGTGCGCCGCCGCGACATCAACGGCACCACCCAACTGCTGCGCGGCGTCGATGCCAATAAAGATCAGAGCTACTTCCTGTACACCCTCAGCCACCAGCAGGTTGCGCAGAGCCTGTTCCCGGTAGGCGAGCTGGAGAAGCCCGAGGTGCGGCGCATCGCCGCCCAGCTGGATCTGGCCACCGCCAAGAAAAAGGACTCTACCGGCATCTGCTTTATCGGCGAACGGAAGTTCCGCGAGTTTCTGGGCCGCTATCTGCCGGCGCAGCCGGGTAAGATCGTCACCGTGGACGGTGAGACGATCGGCGAGCATCAGGGGCTGATGTACCACACCCTGGGACAGCGCAAAGGGCTCGGCATCGGCGGCACTAAAGAGGGCAGCGAAGAGCCGTGGTACGTGGTGGACAAAGATCTGGACAACAATGTTCTGGTGGTCGCCCAGGGCCATGACCACCCGCGCCTGTTCTCCAACGGCCTGATCGCCCAGCAGCTGCACTGGGTCGATCGCCGTCCCCTCGGCGCGCCGCTGCGCTGCACGGTGAAAACCCGCTACCGTCAGGCCGACATTCCCTGCCTGGTCACCCCGCTCTCCGACGACCGCATCGCGGTGCGCTTTGACCAGCCCGTCGCCGCCGTCACGCCGGGGCAGTCTGCGGTGTTCTACCAGGATGAGGTCTGCCTGGGCGGCGGGATCATCGAAACCCGCCTGGTCGACTGATCGCGCCAGCGCTTCCCGCGCGCCCCCTCGGTGCGCGGGTCTTTCCCAGTGTCTGGCTGGCTTTACATTCCCCCGGCAACGATTCCGCCCGCGCTTTTCGGCTGCCCGCCTCCCTGTGCTAGACTAAGAAAAATCTTAATTTTGCGCCCGTAGTCCTGATGAGCCCGCTGCAATCCCTCGACGTTCTGTACATCAACGCCTGCGTTACCTACGCCACGCTCTCCGTGAGCTATTTCGCGCTGAGTAAACAGGGGGCCCTGGGGCCCGCATCGCCGCTATCTGGCCGTATTCTGTGGGGGATCGTCGCCGGCCTGCTCTCCTGGTATCTGACCGGCAGCAAGATGTACTTTACCGCGCAGATCCACTACACCTTTGAAATTGTTCCGATGCTGCTGGTGACCTTCTTCGGCGGCTGGTGCGCTGGCCTGACGGCCTGGCTGCTCAACTTCGTCACCACCGGTGGCTTTGTCCTCGACAACCTGTTTATCGGGATGATGCTGGCGCCGGTGCTGCTGGCGCGCGTGTGGCGGCGCAATACCCTGCGCACCTTTATCCTGTGCATTTCGCTGGTAACGCTGTTCCGCCTGCTGATCGTGATCCCCTATGTGACCCAGCGCATCTATCTGCTGGACGTACTGCTGCATCAGACCATCTCCTACTTCTGCCTGCTGGTCTGCTACCAGACCCTGGCCCTCAAGCAGCGCAGCATCAGCGCCTATTTCACCCTGAGCGAGTCGGCCCTGCGCGACCAGCTGACCCAGACCAATAATCGCCAGGGGCTCCAGCAGCAGATCCTGCGCCTGGAGCACAGCCGCAGCGCCTGCTGCATCGCCATGATCGATATCGATAACTTTAAGCAGATCAACGATCGCTACGGCCATCTGTGCGGCGACCGGGTCTTGACCGCCGTCGCCGCCATCGCCTCGCAGACCCTGCAGCCCCGGGACTACATGGCCCGCTTCGGCGGAGAGGAGTTTGTCATCCTGTTTCCCGGGAAGACGCTCGAGCGGGCCAACGCGCGCTGCGAGCAAATTCGCCAGGCCATCTGCAGTACTCCCATCTACCTTTGCCATAACCAGCAAATCCGGGTGACCGCCTCCTTCGGCCTTAGCTATTTCGACGGTCGCGACAGCCTGCAGCAGGCCATCGCGCGGGCCGACGGCGCCCTGTACCGCGCCAAGCGCCGCGGTAAAAACCGCGTTGAGTGCGCCTGACGCACCGCGCGGGCGCCATCGTTTGCGCAGATGTGCGCCAGTTACCCGCGCCAATCGCCCGTGCCGCTAGGTTTAACGCCGCGTTTATGGCATGATCGTGCGTCAGAATCTGACACCGACGCCGCGGCGCCGGTGTTTCGCTGCCCGCAAACAGGAGTCCACGTGGCGAAGAATTACTATGACATCACTCTAGCGCTGGCCGGCATCTGTCAGTCAGCGCGTCTGGTTCAGCAGCTGGCCCATGAAGGGCAATGCGACAATGCCTCGCTGCGTACCTCGCTGAACAGTATTCTTCAAACCGATCCGCCGAATACCCTGGCCGTCTTCGGCGACCATGAGCGCGTGCTGAAGCCGGGTCTGGAGACCCTGCTCAACGTACTGAACGCCAACCGCCAGGGACCGGGCGCAGAGCTGACCCGCTACTGCCTTAGCCTGATGCTGCTGGAGCGTAAGCTGTTCGGCAACCCGCAGGCCCTGCGCACCCTCTCAGAGCGTATCGGCGAGCTCGATCGCCAGCTGGCGCACTTCGATCTGGAGTCCGACACCATCGTCAGCGCGCTGGCCGCCATCTATGTGGATGTGATCAGCCCGCTGGGGCCGCGTATTCAGGTCACCGGCTCTCCCGCCGTGCTGCAAAATGCCCTGGTGCAGGCGCGGGTGCGCGCCGCGCTGCTGGCGGGGATCCGCGCCGGGATCCTGTGGCAACAGGTCGGCGGCAGCCGACTGCAGCTGATGTTCTCTCGTAACCGCCTGTTCCAGATGGCGCAGAATTTATTGACCCACAGTTAACCTTTCCCAATCCCAGGAGTTGCTACCGATGGAATTATCCTCCCTGACCGCCGTATCCCCGATCGACGGCCGCTACGGCGACAAAGTCAGTGCCCTGCGGCCGATCTTTAGTGAGTTCGGCCTGCTGAAGTTTCGCGTCCAGGTAGAAGTGCGTTGGCTGCAAAAACTGGCCGCCTGCGCAGAAATCGGCGAAGTTCCCGCTTTTGACGCGGACGCAAACGCTTTCCTTGACCGGATCGTCGACCAATTCAGCGAAGAGGATGCCCGCCGCATCAAAACCATCGAGCGTACCACCAATCACGACGTGAAGGCGGTCGAGTACTTCCTGAAAGAAAAAGTGGCTGACCAGCCCGCGCTGCACGCGGTCTCCGAGTTTATCCACTTCGCCTGCACCTCCGAGGATATCAACAACCTCTCCCATGCCCTGATGCTGAACAGCGCGCGTGAAGAGGTGCTTAAGCCGGTCTGGCGCCAGCTGATCGATACCCTGCGCGATCTGGCGCAGCGCTACCGCGATATTCCGCTGATGGCGCGCACCCATGGTCAGCCGGCCACTCCCTCGACCGTCGGCAAAGAGTTCGCCAACGTCGCCTACCGCCTGGAGCGTCAGTTCCGTCAGCTGACGCAGGTTGAGATCCTGGGCAAAATCAACGGCGCCGTCGGCAACTATAACGCCCATCTGGCCGCCTACCCGCAGATCGACTGGCACGCCTTCAGCGAAAGCTTTGTCACCTCGCTGGGGATCCAGTGGAACCCCTACACCACCCAGATCGAGCCGCACGACTATATCGCCGAGCTGTTTGACTGCGTCGCCCGCTTTAACACCATTCTGCTCGACTTTGACCGCGACGTATGGGGCTATATCGCGCTCAACCACTTCAAGCAGAGAACTATCGCTGGCGAAATCGGCTCCTCGACCATGCCGCACAAGGTCAATCCGATCGACTTCGAAAACTCCGAAGGCAATCTGGGCCTCTCCAACGCCCTGCTGGGACACCTGGCGTCCAAGCTGCCGGTATCGCGCTGGCAGCGCGATCTGACCGACTCCACCGTCCTGCGCAACCTGGGGGTCGGCCTCGGCTACGCCCTGATCGCCTACGCCTCGACCCTCAAGGGGCTGAGCAAGCTGGAGGTCAACCAGGATCATCTGCTGGACGAACTGGATCACAACTGGGAGCTACTGGCCGAGCCGGTGCAGACGGTGATGCGCCGCTACGGTATCGAAAAGCCCTATGAGAAGCTCAAGGAGCTGACCCGCGGCAAACGGGTCGACGCCGCCGGGATGCAGCGCTTTATCGACGGTCTGGCGCTGCCGGAAGAGGAGAAGGCGCGCCTGAAGGCCATGACCCCGGCCGCGTATACCGGTGCGGCCGCCGCGCTGGTCGATAAATTAAAGTAACACGCTGAACTGCTTGAAATTACGCCACCCGTCTACGCGGGTGGCGTCGCCGTACTCCTCCACGCGCCCGCGGTCACACTGCGCCGACTTTTTACTTCTGCCGCGCCCCGTCAGCGACTACACTGATATCCTACAATATTGCTTATCATTGAGACCATCTCCGGACCCTGAACGCTATGAGTGCCGACCCGACCCCACTGTTACAAAAGCTGCGTGACGATCTCGCGCAAAGCGGCTCAATGCCGATCTATCTGCGCTTTAACGAATCCATCCGCCAGGCCATCGCCCAGGGCATGCTGCAGCCGGGCGACTTTCTGCCCAGCGAGCGCGCCTTTACCGATGCCCTGAAAATTTCACGCATTACGGTACGCAAGGCGCTGGCCTGCCTTGAGCAGGATGACATTATTGGTCGCGGACGCGGCTTTGGTACCCAGATCAAGCAGGTGCCAATGTCCTCGCTGGCCTACTCGCTGGCCAACATCAAGGGCTTCTCCGGCGAGGTCGCTATGCAGGGGCGCCAGCCCGGCACCCGCTGGCTATCGCGTGAGCTGGTGCCCGCCTCGGCGACCATCGCCGACAAGCTGGACATCGCGATCGATACCCCGGTCTACCGTCTGGAGCGCATTCGCACCGTGGACGGCCAGGCGCTCTCCGTCGCCATCTCCTACGTGATTCGCGAGGCTATCGATGACTGTCAGGCGATCGGCGAGTCGCTGTATGACTACCTGCGCGCGCGTCAGATCCAGTTCGGCCGCCTCTCCAGCCAAATCGGCGCCTGTCTGGCCGACCCCTCGCTGCAGCAGAAGCTGGGGATCGGCGCACCGACCGCCATGCTGGTGATCCGTCAGGTGCTTAGCGATCGCGCCCAGCGTCCCCTAGAGTACAGCATTAACTACTGTCGCGGGGACATGTACGAATATACGGCGGAAGAGTAAGCGGCGCGGCCCGTCGTCGCGACGGCCCGGCCTTGGCGGCGACGGCGCGGATCAGCCCGCGCAGCGCCGCTGACGCAGACGCAGCAGCTCGGCGCCGTAGTGACCCATATCGCGCGGATTCACCTGGCGCAGCGTCGTCAGCCAGTCAGCACGGATCCCCTGAACCCCGGAGAGCGCCCCGCAGATCGCCGTCGCCATCGCCCCGATGGTATCGGTATCGCCGCCCAGGTTGGCACATAGCTCGGCGCAGCGATTGGGGCACCCGCCGGCCAGATCGACCATGGCGATCGCCGCCGGCACCGACTCAACGGTGTCAACCCCGGCGCCGATCAGCTGATACACCCGCTCGCTGCCCTGCTCATAGCCCGTCGCCGCCGCCGTCAGCGACAGCGCCAGCTCGATCCGCGCCGCCAGCGAGGGGCTGAAGGTCGACGGGCGATAGCGCTGGGCATAGTCGGCAACGCCCGGCAGCGCCAGGCGGATGGTCGCCCAGTCGGCCCCCTCGATGGCGCGGGAGACCGCCCAGGCGATCACCGCGGCGCCGGCGACCGCGATATCCGACTTGTGGGTGGGGCTGGAGGCCAGCCATACCTGCTCGACAAACGCCGGCAGCGGCGCCGACGGCAGCAGACAGCCCAGCGGGGAGACCCGCATGGCGGCGCCGTTGGTCACCCCGTTGTTCTCCAGATCGGCGATGGCCACCCCCTCCTGCTGCGCACTCAGCGCGCGGCGAGAGCTGGGGCCAAGAATATTGCGCTCAAAGGCGTCAAACCCCTGCGCCCAGGCCATGATATTGCGCGCGATCAGCTCAGGGACGACCTCGCCCTCCGCCTCCAGCAGCGCATCGGCCAGCGCTAGCGCCATCGCGGTATCATCGGTATACTGCCCGGCGCTAAAATAGCAGGCGGCGCAGTTCTCCTGCGGCCCGTCCAGAAAGCGGTCTATCCAGCCAAAGTGACGGCGCACGCGCTCACGCGGCCACAGCTCCGACGGCATCCCCAGCGCATCGCCCAGCATCTGCCCGTACAGCGCGCCGAGAATGCGCTGCTCGATCTCGGCTTCGCCCGTGGTTTGTGCGGTTGCCTGTGCGGTGGATAATGTCATACCTTCCTCTCTCTCTCTGTCCGACGACGACGCTGCCGCGGTGCCACATAGTACCTTAATAATACCACAAGAGACAGTCTACGACAGCGCCCCCGTCGACCTTCGCCCTCGATCACATTATTCCGTCATACAAGTGCCCACGATCACCCCAGCCTCTCCGTCAGTTTACCTACCGTTGACGCTACGGTGTTTATGGTTAGCCGACGGAGGCTCCGCTACGGCGCCCCACCGCGGCCTAGGGAGAGTCGTTCTCGGCATCATTATGCATGGACGCTACACAGACTTTCCGCTAGGGTGAAACAGTGGATCCGGCGAACGGCCGGTAACCCGATTCGGGAGTGAAAGAACCTATACATGCGTATCTTAGTCGTCGAAGACAACAATCTGCTGCGCCATCACCTGTCGGTACAAATGCGCGAGCTGGGCCACCAGGTCGATGCCGCGGAAAACGCCAAAGAGGCGGACTTTTTTGTCCGCGAACAGAGCCCTGATATCGCGATCGTCGACCTCGGCCTGCCGGGAGAAGACGGCATGAGCATGATCCGCCGCTGGCGCAGCGAGCAGATCACCCTGCCCATTCTGGTGCTCACCGCCCGGGAGAGCTGGCAGGAAAAGGTGGCGGTGCTGGAGGCGGGCGCCGATGACTATGTCACCAAACCCTTCCATTTAGAAGAGGTGCTGGCGCGCATGCAGGCGCTGATGCGCCGCAACAGCGGCCTGGCCTCACAGATCATCAGCATGCCCCCTTTCCAGGCGGATCTCTCTCGCCGCGAGCTGCGGGTCAACGAAACGCTGATCAAGCTCACCGCTTTCGAGTACACCATCATAGAGACCCTGATCCGCAACAGCGGCAAAGTGGTCAGCAAAGATGCCCTGATGCTGCAGCTCTATCCCGACGCCGAGCTGCGCGAAAGCCATACCATCGACGTACTGATGGGACGCCTGCGCAAAAAGCTGCAGAATGAGTACCCGGGCGACGTCATCACCACCGTGCGCGGTCAGGGCTACCGCTTCGACGTGCCGGCATGATGCTACAGCGCTGGCGGGCATGGAAAGCCCGCCCCTTCTCGCTGCGCACCCGCTTTATGCTGGCCACCGCCGCGATGGTGTTTCTGCTCTCGCTGGCCTATGGCCTGGTGGCGGTGGTGGGCTACGCCGTCAGCTTTGACAAGACCACCTATCGCCTGCTGCGCGGCGAGAGTAATCTGTTTTTTAGCCTGGCCCACTGGCAAGATGGGCGCCTGACCATCACCCCGCCGCCCAACATGGCGCTGAATACCCCGACGCTGGTGATGATTTACGACCGCGAAGGGCGCCTGCTCTGGTCTCAGCGCCAGGTGCCAGCGCTGGAAAAGCGCATTGCGCGCAGCTGGCTGGAGAAGCCGGGCTTCTATGAGATCGACAGCAACAAGCATTTCAGTAGCACGGTGCTCGGCGACAACCCGCAGATGCAGGATCAGCTGAAGGACTACGATGACGACAGCGCCGACGCCATGACCCACTCCGTCGCCGTCAGCCAATATACCGCCACCGCGCACCTGCCGGCGCTGACCATCGTGGTGGTCGATACCATCCCCCAAGAGCTGCAAAACTCCGACATGGTCTGGGGCTGGTTCAGCTATGTGCTGATCGCCAACGTGCTGCTGGTGATCCCCCTGCTGTGGCTCGCCGCCTACTGGAGCCTGCAGCCGATCAAGGCCCTGGCCACCCAGGTGCGCGAGCTGGAGAAGGGGCAGCGCGATAGCCTCAGCGAAAATCCGCCCCATGAGCTGCGCGGGCTGGTGCGCAACCTTAATATTCTGCTGAGCAACGAGCGCCAGCGCTATACCCGCTACCGCACCACCCTCGCCGATCTGACCCACAGTCTGAAGACCCCGCTGGCGGTGCTGCAAAGCACCCTGCGCTCCCTGCGCAACGGCAAAACGCTGAGCGTCGAACAGGCCGAGCCGATCATGCTGGAGCAGATCAGCCGTATCTCCCAGCAGATCGGCTACTACCTGCACCGCGCCAGCGCCCATTCGGAGCACAGCGTGCTCAACCGCGAGGTACACTCGGTATCGGCGATCCTCGACGCCCTGACCTCGGCGTTGAACAAGGTTTACCAGCGCAAGGGGGTCGACATCTCGCTGGATATCCCGCCGGAGCTTACCTTTATCGGTGAAAAAAACGATCTGATGGAGGTGATGGGGAACCTGCTGGATAACGCCTGCAAATACTGCCTGGAGTTTGTGGAGGTCAGCGCCTGCCTGCACGGCGACGGCCTGATGCTGTGGGTCGACGACGACGGCCCCGGCATTCCGCGCGACAAACGCGAGCTGGTGTTCGCCCGCGGTCAGCGCGCCGACACTCTGCGCCCCGGCCAGGGGCTGGGGTTGGCCCTGGTGGACGAGCTGGTCAATCAGTACGACGGCAGCATCACCGTCGGTGACAGCCCGCTGGGCGGCGCACGCATCTGCGTACGCTTTGGCCAGCAGCAGCCGGATTGTGATTAAATCGGCCACCGGCCGCACAATATTCCCCTTAGCCCGGCGGATCGCCCCGCGTCATCCGTTATACTAGGCTGTACTCCGCCGCGCGCTGTGACCCCGATGTCCTCGCGCGGCGGAGCACCTGCGACCGCTGTGCCCACCACCATCACAGGACACTCACCATGGATTATCAGCTCGATCTCGACTGGCAGGACTTTCTGCAAAACTATTGGCAAAAACGCCCGCTGGTTATCCGGCACGGTTTCAAGAACTTCATCGATCCGCTCTCACCGGATGAGCTGGCCGGACTGGCGATGGAGCAAGAGGTGGATAGCCGCCTGGTCTGCCGCGACGACGCGCAGTGGCAGGTGTCCCACGGCCCGTTTACCAGCTACGATCACCTGGGCGAGACCAACTGGTCGCTGCTGGTGCAGGCCGTCGACCACTGGCACACGCCGGCGGCGGCGCTGATGCGGCCGTTTCGGCGCCTGCCGGACTGGCGCCTCGACGATCTGATGATCTCCTTTTCGGTCCCCGGCGGCGGCGTCGGCCCCCATATCGACCAGTATGATGTCTTTATCATCCAGGGCAGCGGGCGGCGACGCTGGCGCGTCGGCGAGAAAGGACAGCGCCGCCAGCACTGCCCGCACCCGGATCTGCTGCAGGTCGATCCCTTTGACGCCATCATCGACGTCGAGCTGTCCCCGGGCGATATCCTGTATATCCCGCCCCACTTCCCCCATGAGGGCTATGCGCTGGAGAACGCCCTGAACTACTCGGTGGGGTTCCGGGCGCCCAATGCCCGCGAGCTGATCAGCGGCTTTGCCGATCACATGCTGGCCCACGATCTCGGCGGCAACCACTATGCCGATCCGCAGCTGGCGCTGCGCGACAATCCGGCGGAGATCCTGCCGCAGGAGCTGGAGGCCCTGCGCGCCATGATGGTGGCCCAGCTCAACGACGGCGACAGCTTCCAGCGCTGGTTCGGCGAGTTCATCAGCCAGTCTCGCCACGAACTGGACATCGCGCCGCCGGAGCCGCCCTACCAGGCTGGCGAGGTGTATGAGCTGCTGCAGGCCGGTGAGGTGCTGGAGCGTCTGGGGGGAATTCGGGTGCTGCGTATCGCGGAGCGCTGCTATATCAACGGGGAGCCCCTCGACTGCGAGAACGCCGTCGCGCTCGATACGCTGGCGCGTCATACCTGCCTGAACGCCGCCGCGCTGGGCTGTGCGCTGGACGATCCCGCCTTCCTGACCGCCCTGACCGGGCTTATCAACAGCGGCTACTGGTTCTTCCAGGACTGAACGCGCGCACAAGTCGCGCCGTAAACGGGGCGGCCGTCGGCCGCCCCTGACGCCACCGCACCGCGGCGGGCGCGGGCATTACTGCCCGTTGGAGGGAAAGCCGCAGCGGATCAGCAACTGCTGCAGATACTGCGGCACCACCTGACTGGCCGGCCCGTAGTGTCGCTCATCGAACTCGCTCTCCACCTGGCTCGGCTCCAGATTCAGCTCCACCGTATGGGCGCCGCACAGACGCGCCTCATGGACAAACCCTGCGGCGGGATAGACATGGCCCGAAGTGCCGATGGCGATAAACTCATCGGCCTGCTGCAGCGCCTGGTAGATCTCATCCATCCCGATCGGCATCTCACCGAACCACACGACGTGCGGGCGCAGCGGCGCCGGGATCTGGCAGCAGTGGCAGCGGTCGTCCACGCTCAGATCGCCGCCCCAGCGGAACACCTGACCGGACTGGGTGCAGCGCACCTTGAGCAGCTCGCCGTGCATGTGGATCACCCGCTGGCTCCCGGCGCGCTCGTGCAGGTTATCGATATTCTGGGTGACCAGCAAAAAACGGTCGCCCAGCGCCTGCTCCAGACGCGCCAGCGCCAGGTGCGCCGCGTTGGGCTGGATCGCCGGTTGCTGCAGCTGGCGGCGGCGATCGTTATAGAACGCCTGCACCAGCGCGGGATCGCGCTGATAGCCCTCCGGCGTGGCCACGTCCTCCACCCGGTGCTCTTCCCACAGGCCATCCGCCGCGCGGAAGGTCCGGATCCCGGACTCCGCCGATACGCCGGCCCCCGTCAGTACCACGATGAAAGGTAACTTCATGGTCTCCCCCCTATCGGCCTCCGCGGCGTGCCCCCAGACGATATCCTGATAATAGACCAGAGAGCGCAGACGCTGGTGGCGTAGCCGTTTGTTTTTCCTGATGCGACAAATACGATGACGCGTTTTCATTATGATGACTCCTTATCCGCGCAGGCCGCCGTGCGGGCCATGCAGCGGGTGTCGCTCAGATGTAAAAAAGCGGCGCCGCGCGTGCCACCGTCGTCCCCATAGCGGGCCGCAATGATCGGCGGCACCCGGGCGACGCGCAGCAGGTAACGCGCAATCCGCGTTTCCAGCAGGGCAAACAGCTCGCTAAAGTTAGACAGCCCGCCGCCGATCACGACCAGATGGGGATCGAGGACGGTGAACAGATTGGCCAGACAGATGGCCAGCAGATCGGCGAAGCGCGCGACGTGGGCCTGCGCCCGCGCATCGCCTTCCCGATAGCGGGCCACGATCTGCGGCGCCGTCAGCGCCTCGCCATAGAGATGATGGTACAGCCAGGCAAATCCGCGCCCCGAGATGTAGTTCTCCATACAACCGCGCTGACCGCAGCCGCAGGCCAGACGCGGCGTATCCGCGCCCAGCAAATCGAGCGCATCCAGCGGCAGGCGCAAATGGCCAAACTCGCCGGCGACGCCGTTGCCCAGAATGATCCCCAGCACGCTGGGGTAGGCCTGCGCCGCGCTGTCCCACGCCTCGGACAGGGTAAAACAGTTGGCATCGTTCTCTACCCGCACCTCGCGGCCAACGCGCGCCGCCAGATCCTGGGCCAGCGGACGACCCATCGCCGCCGGCACATTGGCGCAAAACAGGGTGCCGTCCGGGCGCTGCAGGCCGGGGATACCGATCCCGACGCAGCCGCATGTGCCGTAGCGGCGATCGGCCTCGTGGATCAGCGACTCCAGCGCCGTCAGCAGCGCGGCGTAATCCTCGCGCGGCGTCGCCACGCGCCGGTAGCCGACCTGGCTCAGGCGCTCATCATACACCCCCAGCGCCAGCTTACTGCCGCCGAGATCGAAACCGTAGTACATCGGCCCCCCCGTCACTGACCGCCGCTCAGCACCCGCGCAGGGTCGATGCGGCTGGCGCGCCGCGCCGGATACCAGCTGGCCAGCAGACTCAGCACGATGGCCGTCAGCAGCACCGCCAACACGTCGCTCCACTGCAGCTGACTGGGCAGGAAGTCGATGGGATAGATATCGCCCGAGAGCAAGCGATGTCCCAGCAGGCGCTCGATCAGGCGGCCAATCAGCGTCAGCTTCAGCGACGCCGCGACGCCGATAGCCACCCCGCACAGGCTGCCCACCAGCCCGGACAGCAGTCCATACCAGATAAAGATGGCGCGGATCAGCCCATCCCGGGCGCCCAGCGTACGCAGCACGGCGATATCGCCGCTCTTGTCCTTCACCGCCATCACCAGGGTCGAGACGATATTGAAACAGGCGACGCCGATCACCAGCACCATGGCCAGATACATGATGACGCGGATCATCTGAATATCGCGGAACATATAGCCGTAGGTGCCCTTCCAACTGCGGATGTAGACATAGTCGTTAGTCACCTCCCCCGCCGCGCGCACCACCTTGTCGGCCTGGAACGGATCGGCGACCCTGATGGCTATCCCGGTCACGCTGTCATCCAGATCCTGATACTGCTGGGCATCGGCCAAGGGAACCAGCGCCAGGGTATGGTCCAGCATTCCGCTCAGCTGCAGAATCCCCCCCACCTGCAGTCGAATACGCTTGGGCTGCAGCAGCTTCATCTGCGGATCGCTGTTGGGCACCATCACCGTCACCCAGTCTCCGCGCCGGACGCCCAGCGCATCGGCGACCCCCTTACCCAGGATCACCTGCTGTCCACCGGCGCGAAAGTCCGCCCAGGCGTTATCCAGAACATAGCGCGGCAGGGAGCTAACCCGGCTCTCTTGGGCGGGATCGACCCCGCGCACCTGTACCGCACGCAGCTGACTGCCGTGCTCCATCAGTCCGGTAAAATTGACGTAGGGCGCAGCGCCGACCACGTCCTTCACCCGATCGACGCGCGCCAGCACCGACTGCCAGTCGTTAAAGGGCTGCTCCACCGGGTAGATCTCGCCGTGCGGTACCACCGACAGGATGCGCTGATCCAGCTCGCGCTCAAACCCGTTCATCGCGCTGAGGCCGACGATCAGCACCGCCACCCCGAGCGCAATACCGACCGTGGAAATCACCGAGATCAGCGATACCATGCCGCCCCGACGCCGCCCGCGGCTGAAGCGGCGCGCGATGTGTAACGCGAGCGCCAGATCCATCAGCGAGTCTCCATCAGCGTCAGCTCCTGGGTCAGCTGACCGTCACGCATCTCCAGCTGGCGGCGCAGACGGCTCGCCAGGGCCAGATCGTGCGTCACCACCAAAAAGGCCGTCCCCTGACGTACGTTCAGCTCGCCCAGCAGATCGAAGATGGTATCGGCGGTGCGCATATCCAGATTACCGGTCGGCTCATCGGCCAGCACCAGCGATGGGTTATGCACCAGCGCCCGCGCAATGGCGACACGCTGCCGCTCACCGCCCGACAGCTCCGATGGCCGATGGTGGGCGCGGTGCGCCAGCCCGACGGCCTTGAGCATCGCCAGCGCCTGCGGCTGCGCCTGCTTAGGCTTCATGCCGCCGATCAGCAGCGGCATCATGACGTTCTCCAGCGCATTAAAGTCCGGCAGCAGGTGGTGAAACTGATAAATGAATCCCAGCTCACGGTTACGCAGCGCCGCCTTGGCCGACGCCGACATGGCGTTCAGCGAATTCCCCTTGAAGATCACCTCGCCGCTGGTCGGGGTATCCAGCCCTCCCAGCAGGTGCAGCAGGGTACTCTTGCCGGAGCCGGAGCTACCGACGATCGCCATCATTTCTCCCGGATGGATATCAAACGAGACCTGACGCAGAACGTCGGTGCTCAGTTTGCCCTCCTGGTAGCTTTTGCTCAGCCCCTTGCACTGCAGCAGTGCGGGGGGCCGGGATGAAGGGTTACTCATAACGTAGTGCCTCGGCAGGATGAACGGCGGCGGCGCGCCATGAAGGATAAATCGTTGACAGCAGGGAGAGCAGCATGGCCACCAGCGCGATGGTCACCACCTGACCACCGTGAATATCGACCGGCAGCGTGCCGCCGCCGAGCATATCGCCCAGCCCCGGCAGCAGCGTATTCAGCTGGCTGGCCAACAGGGCCCCCAGCAGGGCCCCCAGCAGCGAGCCGATGATCCCGGCGCTGGCGCCCTGCACCATAAAGACGCTCATGATCTGACGTCGGGTCAGCCCCTGGGTCTGCAGAATGGCCACCTCGCCCTGCTTCTCCATCACCAGCAGCCCCAGCGACGTAATGATATTGAAGGCGGCCACGGCGATGATCAGGCTGAGCAGCAGCCCCATCATGTTTTTCTCCATCTTCACCGCCTGGAACAGCTCACCCTTGCGGGCGCGCCAGTCCTGCCATACCAGTCCGTCGGGCAGCGCGTGCGCCACCAGCGCCTCGATATCCAGCGGACGATCCATAAACAGACGCCAGCCGCTGATGTGACCCAGCGGGTAGCGCATCAGCCGCGAGGCATCCTGCTGGTTCACCAGCAGCTGCGTCTGATCCACCTCGCTGTCGGCGTTAAAGGTGCCGATCACGGTAAAGATGCGCTGGCTGGGAATCCGCCCCATCGGGGTAAACTGGCTGGCGCTCGGCACCATCAGGCGCACCCGATCGCCGGCCTTGACACCGAGCTCGGCGGCCAGCTGGCTACCGAGGATAGCGCGGTACTGGCCCGGCTGCAGCGCGCTTTGGCTAACGCCGTTCAGATAGCGATCCAGGGGATCAGCCTCGGTGGGATTGACGCCGATCATCACGCCGACACCCACGCTGTGCGGACTCTGCAGCACCACATCGCCGGTGGTCAGCGGTGCCACCCGGTGTACGCCGGGCAGCCCCTGCAGCAGCGACGCCGGATAGCGGGCGGGGTCCAGCTGCCCCTGCGGGGTGGTCACCACCGCCTGCGGCATCAGGTTTAAAATGCTCTGCTCCAGATCGCGCTCAAAGCCGTTCATCACCGACAGTACGGTGACCAGCGCCATCACCCCCAGCGTAATACCGATGGTGGATAGCCAGGACACAAACCGCCCGAAGCGGTCCGAGGCGCGCCCACGCATATAGCGCAGGCCAATAAATAGGGCGACAGGTTGATGCATGGCTCTCTTTCTTGCAATGCGCAAAGTGATTGGCAAGTATATGTCTGTGAACAGGTTATCACAATGGTCATCTCCGCGCCCGCCGCGCAGAGACGCACGCAGCGCACGCGTGAAACCCACGCTTGTCTCCCTGCGGGTTTATAGTGATATTATCTACGCTGACATCCGTTGAGTTCCCCGCACCGGGAGACGACGTACACGAGATCCTCAAACGCCCTATGTCTGAACAATACCGTCTTACCCTGCCAGAACGTTACCCGCTGCCCGCGCGCGCGGGCGACGTCCGCCAACTGGGCCAGCTGAGCGGCTCCGCCTGCGCGCTGGAGTGCGCCGAAATCGCTGAGCGGCACGCCGGCCCCGTGATGCTGGTGGTGCCCGACATGCAGACCGCCCTGCGCCTGCGCGACGAAATTCCCCAGTTCAGCCGCCAGTGGGTCACGACCCTGGCCGACTGGGAGACGCTGCCCTACGATAGCTTCTCGCCGCACCAGGATATCATCTCCGCCCGCCTCTCCTGCCTCTACCATCTGCCGGGGATGGAGCGCGGGATCATCATACTGCCGATCAATACGCTGATGCAGCGCGTCTGCCCGCACAGCTTCCTGCACGGACACGCGCTGGTGATGAAAAAGGGGCAGCGCCTGTCGCGCGATGTCCTGCGCACCCAGCTGGAGCAGGCGGGCTACCGCAGCGTGGATCAGGTGATGGAGCACGGGGAGTTCGCGACCCGCGGCGCCCTGCTCGACCTGTTCCCGATGGGCAGCGACGAACCCTATCGCATCGACTTTTTCGACGATGAGATCGACAGCCTGCGCCTGTTCGACGTCGACAGTCAGCGCACCCTGAACGAGGTCGAGCGCATCGATCTGCTGCCGGCCCACGAGTTTCCCACCGATCAGACGGCCATCGAACTGTTCCGCAGCCAGTGGCGCGAACACTTTGAGGTGCGCCGTGACGCCGAGCACATCTACCAGCAGGTCAGTAAAAGGATCTGGCCCGCCGGGATCGAATACTGGCAGCCGCTGTTCTTTAACCAGCCGCTGCCGACGCTGTTCAGCTACCTGCCGGCGGGTACGCTGCTGCTGGGGCTGGGCGATCTGCACCAGGCCGCCGAACGCTTCTGGCAGGACATTGAACAGCGCCGGGCCAGCCGCGGCATCGACCCGATGCGTCCGCTGCTGCCGCCGGAAAGCCTGTGGATGCGCGTGGATGAACTGTTCGCCGCCCTCAAGCAGTGGCCGCGTATTCAGCTGACCCGCGACGCGCTCGACGACCACGCCGGTCACACCAACCTGCACTACCAGCCGCTGCCGACCCTGGCGGTAGAGGCGCAGAGCAAGAAGCCCCTGGCTAATCTGCAGCGCTTCCTGGCGGAGTTTAGCGGCAGCGTGGTGTTCAGCGCAGAAAGCGAAGGCCGCCGCGAAACCCTGCTGGAGCTGCTGGCGCGCATTCAGGTGGCGCCGCGGCTGATCGCCCGGCTTGAGGAGGCCGAGCCCGGCGGTCGCTACATCATGGTCGGCGCCAGCGAGCACGGTTTTATCAACGTACCGCTGGCGCTGGCGCTGATCTGCGAAAGCGATCTGCTCGGCGAGCGCGTTAGCCGCCGTCGCCAGGATAGCCGCCGCACCATCAACACCGATACGCTGATCCGCAACCTGGCGGAGCTGACGCCCGGTCAACCGGTCGTACACCTGGAGCACGGCGTGGGCCGCTACGGCGGGATGACCACCCTGGAGGCGGGCGGGATCAAGGGCGAATACCTGATCCTCAGCTACGCCGGCGACGCCAAGCTGTACGTTCCGGTCTCCTCGCTGCACCTGCTCAGCCGCTACGCCGGCGGTGCCGATGACAGCGCGCCGCTGCACCGCCTGGGCGGCGATGCCTGGACCCGCGCCCGGCAAAAGGCCGCGGAAAAAGTGCGCGACGTGGCGGCCGAGCTGCTGGATATCTATGCGATGCGCGCCGCCAAGGCGGGGTTTGCCTTCCGTCACGACCGCGAGGCCTACCAGCTGTTCTGTCAAGGTTTCCCGTTTGAAACCACCGCGGATCAGGAGATCGCCATCAACGCGGTGCTCAGCGACATGTGCCAGCCGCTGGCCATGGATCGCCTGGTGTGCGGCGACGTCGGCTTCGGGAAAACCGAAGTGGCCATGCGCGCCGCCTTCCTGGCGGTGCACAGCGGCAAGCAGGTGGCGGTGCTGGTGCCGACCACCCTGCTGGCCCAGCAGCACTACGATAACTTCCGCGACCGCTTCGCCAACTGGCCGGTGCGCATTGAGCTGATCTCCCGTTTCCGCAGCGCCAAAGAGCAGGCGCAGGTGCTGGCGGACACCGCCGACGGCAAGGTCGATATTCTGATCGGCACCCACAAGCTGCTGCAGAACGACGTACAGTGGAGCGATCTGGGGCTGCTGATCGTCGACGAAGAGCACCGCTTCGGCGTACGCCAGAAGGAGCGCATCAAGGCGATGCGCGCCGATGTGGATATTCTGACGCTCACGGCGACGCCGATCCCGCGCACCCTGAACATGGCCATGAGCGGCATGCGCGATCTCTCCATCATCGCCACCCCGCCGGCGCGGCGCATGGCGGTAAAGACCTTTGTCCGCGAATATGACAGCCTGGTGGTGCGCGAGGCCATTCTGCGTGAAACCCTGCGCGGCGGTCAGGTGTACTACCTGTACAACGACGTCGACACCATCCAGAAAGCCGCCGATCGCCTGGCGACCCTGGTGCCGGAGGCGCGCATCGCCATCGGCCACGGGCAGATGCGCGAGCGCGAGCTGGAGCGGGTGATGAATGATTTTCACCACCAGCGCTTTAACGTATTGGTCTGCACCACCATAATCGAAACCGGTATCGATATTCCCAGCGCCAACACCATCATCATTGAGCGAGCGGACCACTTTGGCCTGGCGCAGCTGCACCAGCTGCGCGGGCGCGTCGGGCGCTCGTATCATCAGGCCTATGCCTACCTGCTCACCCCGCCGCCCAAGGCGATGACCGTCGATGCGCAGAAGCGGCTGGAGGCGATTGCCTCGCTGGAGGATCTCGGCGCCGGCTTTGCCCTGGCGACGCACGATCTGGAGATCCGCGGCGCCGGCGAGCTGCTGGGGGACGATCAGAGCGGTCAGATGGCCAGCGTAGGCTTCTCGCTGTATATGGAGCTGCTGGAAAGCGCGGTCACGGCGCTGAAAGAGGGGCGCGAACCCTCCCTGGAGGATCTCACCAGCCAGCAGACCGAGGTGGAGCTGCGTATGCCTACCCTGCTGCCGGAGGAGATGATCCCCGACGTCGGCACCCGTCTCTCTTTCTACAAGCGTATCGCCAGCGCCAGCGATGGGGATACCCTCGCCGACCTGCGCGCGGAGCTGATCGATCGCTTCGGGGCGCTGCCCGATGCGGCGCGTAACCTGCTGCAGTGCGCCGCACTGCGCCAGCAGGCCGCGGCGCTGGGGATCCGCCGGATTGAGGGGCACGATAAGGGGGGATTCATCGAGTTCAGCGAAAAGAACCACGTCGATCCGCTGTATCTGATCGGCCTGCTGCAGCAGCAGCCGGGCGTCTTCCGACTGGATGGCCCCAGTAAGCTGAAGTTCATCTGCGATCTCAGCGAGCGTCAGGCGCGCCTCGCCTTCGTCGAGCGTCTGCTGGCCGACTTCGCCGAACATCGCATCTAGCGGCGGCGCACCCGCTCAGAAGAGCGGCGTCGGCCTCTGGCCGCGCCGCGTCTCTTCGCCTCAGGCCCGGCGATCGCCCTACCCGATGATCAGCTGGCCATTGCCGTCCAGCGGGATCTGCTGGCCGGGATCGCTCTCCATGCGCACCCGACCGCGCCGATCGCCGATGCGGTAGGTCACATCGTAGCCCAGCAGACGACGGGATTTATCATACTCCGTGGTGCAGCGCTGCTCACGGGTGGTGTAGGTGTCATTCTGCTGCATCGTCCCCTGGATCTGATGACCGGCATAGCCGCCGCCCAGCGCGCCCAGCACGGTCGCCACATCGCGTCCTCGACCGTTGCCGACCTGGTGACCCAGCACCCCGCCGGCCACGGCCCCCAGCAGCGAGCCCGCCAGCCGGTTTTCGTCCTGCACCGCCCGGCGGTGGGTCACCGCCACGTCGCGGCACACCCTGCGCGGCGTCTTGATGGTGTCATGGATCGGCACCGCCGACAGCACCTGTGCATACTGCGGCGGCGCATCAAACACCTTCAGCCCGGCCACGGCGGCCACGCTCAGCGCCGCCGCCACCCCAATACCGATACCGCCCAGCATGGATTTATTCATCCCGATCTTCTCCCTTAGCGGTCCGCCGTGCGCAGAAGTGGGCACGGGCGCGACCGGTGATTTCGCAATAATCGCCGCCAGTGTGCGCAGCCTACGCCCGGGCAACAATCGGAATAAGGGAGAAAATCACCGCGCGGCCGCGGCATGGTGCAGATTCAGGATAATTCTGACGTCGGGCGGTGGCGGCCGCGGCGGCGCGGCTTCAGCTCGCTGATCAGCACCCCCACCACGATCAGCGCCGCGCCCAGCAGCGCCACCCCCGGCAGACGCTCACCGGCGATACGCCCCACCACCCCGGCCCACACCGGCTCGCCGGCGTAGATCACCGTGGCGCGGGTCGGCGAAACGCTGCGCTGCGCCCAGTTCATGGTCACCTGAATGATCCCGCTGGCCAGACCCAGTCCCAGCGCGCTGAGCAGCAGGTAGCCTGAATAGGGCGGCACCGATTCGCCGTTTGGCGCCATCAGCGCAAAGCCGAGCAGCGAGGCCGTCGCCAGCTGGATCACCGTGACCCGCCGCACGTCCACCCGTCCGGCGCAGCCGCTGATCAGGATGATCTCCGCCGCAATGGCCAAGGTGCTGAATAGCGTCGCCGTCTCTCCGGTCCCCAGCGTCAGCGTGCCATCCTGCGGCCCGGCCAGCAGCAGTAGCCCGACAAACGCCAGCCCGATGCCCAGCCACGCCATCAGACGCGGGCGACGCCCCAGAAACAGCCACTGCAGCAGCGGCACCAGCGGCACATACAGCGCGGTCATAAAGGCGGACTTGCTACTGCTGATGGTCTGTAGCCCATAGGTTTGCAGGCCATAGCCGGCGGCGATCGCCGCCCCGATGCAAAGCCCCCACAGCAGCTCCCGGCGGGTAAAACCGCGCAGATGACGCCAGGAGATCGCCCCCAGCACCAGCGTGGCGGCGGCAAAGCGCAGGCCGACAAAGAAAAACGGGCCGCTCACCGTCATGGCGCGGTGCACGATCAGAAAGGTGCCGCCCCACAGCATGGTGATGAAGATCAGGATCAGCTCCTGCGGCGTCAGGGAAAAGCGGACGGCGGATAGACGAGGCATTATGGACAACCACTGCGATATTAATGAGCTATCCAGTGTGCGCGCCGCGCTGGGCAGGGTCAAGGGAGGGAAAGCGACGGGCGCCGCGGCGGCGTCCGTCGTCTCGCGATGCGATCAGTGCAGCTTCAGGTGCGGGCGGATCACCCGGTTGATGCTATCGACCAGCATCATCAGACCGGTCTTCATATATCCGTGCAGCGCAATCTGGTGCATGCGGTACAGCGAGACATACATGATGCGCGCGATACGCCCTTCGATCATCATCGAGCCCCGCGTCAGATTCCCCATCAGGCTGCCCACGGTGCTGAACTCCGACAGGGAGACCAGCGACCCGCGATCGTGATAGAGATAATCCTTCAGCGGCGCCGCCTTCAGCAGCGCCAGGATATTGGCGGCGCACAGCGTCGCCATCTGGTGGGCCGCCTGGCCGCGCGGCGGCACATTGCGCCCGTCCGGCTGTGCGCAGGCCGCGCAGTCGCCGATGGCGAAGATATGGCTATCCAGGGTAGTCTGCAGCGTCGGCTTCACCACCAGCTGATTGATTCGGTTGGTCTCCAGGCCGCCGATATCGCGCAGGAAGTCCGGCGCCTTGATCCCGGCCGCCCACACCATCAGATCGGCCGGGATAAACTCGCCCGCTTTGGTCTGCAGGCCGTTGGCCTCGGCGCGAGTCACCATGGTGTTGGTCAAGACACGCACCCCAAGATTGGTCAGCTCTTGGTGGGCCGCGGCGGAGATACGCGGCGGCAGCGCCGGCAGAATGCGTTCGCCCGCCTCCACCAGCGTCACGTTTAGCGCGGCGCTGCTCAGATTCTCATAGCCGTAGCTCTGCAGCTGTTTCACCGCGTTGTGCAGCTCGGCGGACAGTTCGACGCCGGTCGCCCCGCCGCCGACGATGGCAATATTCACCTGCTCGTCCGTTTTTCCCGCCGCAGAGTACTTCAGGAACAGATTAAGCATTTCGTTATGGAAGCGGTGCGCCTGCTGCGGGCTGTCCAGGAAGATGCAGTTCTGACTCACGCCCGGCGTGCCGAAATCGTTTGAGGTGCTGCCCAGGGCCATCACCAGAATGTCATAGTCCAGCTGACGCTCGGCAACCAGCAGCGTATCCTGCTCATCGCGGATCTCCGCCAGCGTGACCCGGCGGGACTGACGATCGAGCGCCGTCATGCTGCCCAGCTGAAAGGTGAAGTGGTGGTTACGCGCATGGGCCAGATAGCTCAGCGCATCGACGCCGTCATCCAGCGATCCCGTCGCCACTTCATGCAGCAGCGGCTTCCACAGGTGGCTGTGGTTGCGATCGATAAGCACGATCTCCGCCTTACCCTTGCGCCCCAGCGAATGCCCCAGGCTGGTTGCCAGTTCGAGTCCGCCGGCACCACCGCCAACAATCACGATTTTTTTCTTTGCTGCGCTCAAAGCTTTCTCCCTTGGTAAAAAATGCAAACCATTCGTTAACCAAAGATGACTTCCGCATGACCCAGAGTGGCGGCTTGGCTGACGAAGGTTACTGTCGTTCGTTCACGGTGGCCACGATACCACAAAGGGTAATTTGGTCATACCAAAATTGATTCAAATCAAATAAAGCAGAGATTGTTCGCCTGTTTTTTGTGCGCCAGAGCTGATTTTTTGACCTTGGGCAGCATAAGCGCAACAGACGCCTTACACTCCGCACCCCCTCGCCACCGCGCGCCTCTGCGGCGCGAACGCCCCGCGGCGTATTCATCCCGCCGGGCTGCGGTGTTATCATGGCGAAAAACGACGGCATGGAAACACACCGGCATCCGCCGTCTGCCCGCACAGGACACTATGAACGCCAGACAACAACGCATTCTGCAATTGGTCAACGATCAGCGTCGCATCAGCGTCGCCGACCTGGCCCGCACCTGCCAGGTTTCCGAGGTCACCATCCGTCAGGATCTGACGCAGCTGGAAAAACGCAGCTACCTCAAGCGGGTGCACGGCTTCGCCGTCGCCCTAGAGAGCGAGGACGTCGATGCTCGCATGATGATTAACTTCACCCTGAAGCAGCAGCTGGCCGCCTACGCGGCGTCCCTGGTCAACGACGGGGAGACCATCTTCATCGAAAGCGGCAGCACCAACGCCCTGCTGGCCCGCTATCTGGCCGAGCGCAAGCAGGTCACCCTGGTCACCGTCAGCACCTATATCGCCCATCTGCTGAAAGAGACCGACTGCGACGTGATCCTGATGGGCGGTCTGCATCAGAAGCGCAGTGAAACCGTGGTCGGCCCGCTGACTCGCCAGTGCATCCAGCAGGTCTACTTCAGTAAGGCCTTCATCGGCATCGACGGCTTTCATCCCGAGGCCGGCTTTACCGGGCGCGACATGATGCGCGCCGAGGTGGTCAACGCCGTGCTGGCCAAGGGCGTGGAGAACATCATCCTGACCGACGCCTCCAAGTTCGGCCAGATCCACCCCAACCCGCTGCAGCCCATCGGCGCCATCAGCCGGGTGATCACCGACTACCGCTTAAGCGATGCGCAGCGCGGCTCGCTGGAGTCGCTGGGCATCGCGGTCGATAAAGTCTCTGAAAACGGCATCCGCTGATCCTGCGCAGAGAAAAATCCCGGGCGCCCCTTGCAACCCTAAGATAATAGCTGTATATATTTACAGTAAATTACTCATAGGGAGTTACCCATGCGCATCGAACTGACGTTGGACAAGCGCAACCCTCTGCCTCCGGGTGCGCTTGACGCCTTTCACCAGGAATTTTCCCGCCGAATCCAGCGCCACTACCCCGACTGCGCCGTGCAGGTGCGCCAGGCCGGCGCCAACGGCCTGAGCATACTGGGCGGCATCAAGAGCGATCGGGAAATCGTCGAAACCATCCTGCAGGAGACCTGGGAAAGCGCCGACGACTGGTTCTCTCCCGACGACCCCGAGTAGCGACGCCGCCCCGCGTGCAGAAAAAATAGGCCGGGCGGCCCAGAGATGCATATACTGAGAAAGCGCATGGTATGCGTTTATTGATCCTGGTGAGTAACTCATGTCAGTCACTACGCTTAAGGGGGTCTTATGAACGGCAAGGATGAAGTTATCCAGACGCATCCCGTTATTGGTTGGGATATCAGTACCGTAGACAGCTACGACGCTCTCATGATCCGCCTTCACTATCTTTCATCACAGAATCAGCCACCGGAAGATGCTCGGGTTGACCGTACCCTGTGGTTAACCACCGACGTTGCCCGGCAACTGATCACCATACTGGAAGCGGGCATTGCCAAAATTGAGTCCGGCGACTGCCTGCAGAGTGACTACATCAGGCACTAGGGACGGTGGGATTAGCACCGCGCCCCCGTCCGATCCCGCCCCGCCGCCCACGGCGGTGGCCGACACTCCACACCAACACCGCCGCGGCGGTGTTTCTTTTTCCCATCCCGCCGCGCGCGATAGCGGGGTGCCATGCAGCGCCCGCTATCCCGATATATACTTATCCATATCCCGCGGCGATGCGCGGGCCACGGGGCTGGGCCCCACCTCTCGGAGGCGGATATGGATTATGATCTGGCTATCGTTGGCAGTGGCTCCGTCGGCGCGGCAGCGGGTTACTACGCGGCGCTGGCCGGTCTGCGCGTCGCGCTGTTTGACAGCCACAGCCCGCCGCACCGCCTGGGTGGCCACCACGGTGACACCCGGATTATCCGCCACGCCGGCGCCGGCGGAGATATCTATACGCCGCTGGCCCTGCGAGCCCAGCAGCTGTGGCAGGCGCTAGAGGAGATCAGCGCCCTGCCCCTGTTTCACCGCTGCGGCGTGCTCAGCCTGGCGCCGCGAGATACCGCCTTTCTCCGCGAGATCCACGCCAGCGCCCACGCCCACAGGATCGCCATCCACGCCCTGGATCGCGCCGCGCTGCGCGAACGCTGGCCGACGATTACCGCGCCGGAGCACTACGCCGCCCTGCTGGAGCCCAACGCCGGTTATCTGAAGTGCCATCTGGCTATCGCCACCCTGCTTGAAAAAGCCGTTGAGCTGGGTGCTCACCCCTATTTTGACTGTCCGCTGCACGCCGTGCTGGCCGAGCGCGATGGCGTGCGTCTGCTCGGCCCGCGCGGCGAATGGCGGGCGCGCCGCGTCGCCCTCTGCGCCGGCGCCGGGGTGCGCGCGCTGCTGCCTACGCTGCCGCTGCAAACCCGGTGTAAACCCTTTGCCTGGTATCAGGCCGACGCTCGCTTCAGCGAACAGCGCCATTTCCCGGCCCTGCATACGATGATGCCCCAGGGCGCCCACTTCTACAGCTTTCCCGCCGTCGACGGCGCCCTGAAGGCCGGGCGCTACGATGGCGGCCTCATCCCCCCTTCGCCCAGCGCCCGCTGCCCCAGCGCGCGGGACGTCGGCGAAGATATCGAAATCCACGACTACCTGCGCGCCTTTCTGCCCCAGACCGGCGACTGCCTCTACGGTGATATTGCCAGCGTGGCCATGACGCCGGATGGCCACTTTATTATCGATACGCTGCCCACTGCCCCGGCCATCAGCATCGTCAGCGGACTGGGCGTCAACGGCTTTAAGTTCGCCACCGCGCTGGGAGAATTGGTGGTGCGCCTGGCGACAGACGCCGCGCCCGGCTACGATTTAACCCCTTTCCGCCTGAGCCGCTTTGCGCCGCGCACGGAATAGTCCTCTACCGATCGGGGACGCGCGACCGATCGGATTATTTTTGATAAAAACGAAAATAGTGACAATAATAAATTTATTCTTTATATGTTTTATTATTTACAGATAAAAATAATGCATTAGTTGACGCAATAATATATTTTCCATTGACAGCGCAGGTAATAAAACCCTAGGCTGTGCTCCTGTATTATCCGCCGTTTTCTCTCTGCGCCCCTCCGCATGCGTTTATTCCTGCCTGCACCCCGGCACAACGGTAATAGCGGCGATAACGGCAAACACGGACGATGCCAGCGTTAAGGATACCCCATGGAACTACTGGTGCTTGAACCCTGCCGCTATACCCGGCTGGGGATCAGTCTTTTTATTCAAAATGAAAAAAATATAAATGTTAATTATGTCTCAACCCTGGATGCGCTCATCGCCGGCGGAATGGAGAAAAACCCAGATATTATCTTTGCCAACCTGACGCCTTATTGTAAACACGATCCTCTCGACCTGCCGCTGCAGGCATTCTTTCGCTATCCGCAGCGGGCGACCTGCTTTATTTACACCCAGGCTCACTATCCCTATACGCAGCTGCCGCTCTACCTTCAGCGCAACATCTACCTCATCAATAAAAAAATGACGCCAACCCTGCTGCGCCTGCTTTGCTGTCACGCCCCGCGCCAGACGCCGCCGGCGCACCTGCTGGAGCAGCGCTACGGCGCCTGGCCGCTACTGACTACGCGTGAAATCATGGTGATGCACGACTGGATGCAGCAGACGCCCAACCACCGTATCGCACAGCGCCTGCGCCTCAGCCCGCGCACCGTCTATGCCTATAAGCGCCGTCTGGTCGAAAAGATCCGGGTCAAGAATCGCATCGAACTGTGCTATCTGTATAACCTGATCCGCCATATTTACTGACGTCGCGTCCGTCCGCGCGGCCTAACGCCGCGGTCTGCGCCCGGGTTGAGGGCGCGCGCCATTTTACCTATACTCAGGCTCCGTCTCCTGCGCCGTGAAAGCCCATGTTCAATCGCCTGATTCACCGCTTTATCGATAACGTCCGTCACCACCTGCTGTTCTATCTGGCCGTCTCACTGCTGCTGCTGGCCTTTGATCTCTACTACCTGTGGTTTGCCTGAGCGTCCAAGGTAAACGCCAACCGCTGACAGCGCCGTACAATTTATGTGGACAGCCGCGCATGCCGCGTGCACATCGCCATCCACTGTGATAATAGTGGATCCATTAGGTCATTGATCCCGTTTGGAACAGGCATGCTGTCGTTTACTTTGGACCGTAACAGCCCACTTTCGCTGCAAAAACAAATCTACCAACAGTTTCATACCGCCCTGCACGATGGCTCGCTGCAGTGCGGCGAACGCCTGCCCTCGATTCGCGAGCTGGGCAGCAAGCTGCAGGTCTCACGCAATACCATTACCGCCGTCTATGAGAAGCTGCTGCAGGAGGGGTTCATCGCCAGTCGCCCCGGCGTCGGCTATAACGTCGTGCTGGCCAGCCACATCGATCTGCCGGAGACCCCGGCGGCGCAGCAGGAGCTGGATCATCCGCCCAGCGTGCTGTGTACCCAGGCGCCGGAAACCTACGTCGACGTCAACAGCCCGCTGTTCTTCAGCCTGGGCAATCCCGATGAGTCGGCCTTTCCCTGGCAGCGCTGGCGCAGCTGGAACAACAAGGCCTCACGCAGCAAGCACCTGCTGATGACCCGCTATCATCCTCCGGCCGGACTGCTGTCGCTGCGCCAGGAGCTGGTTAAATACCTGGCCAGCGCCCGCGGCATCCACACCGATCCGCAGCACATCATCGTCACCAACGGCGTGCAGGAGGGGCTGGCGCTGCTGGCGCGCACCCTGCTGACGCCGCAGGAGCACATCGCCGTCGAATCGCCGTGCTACTCCGGCGCCTGGAACCTGTTCAACAGCTTCGCTCCCCATATTCACGCCATCCCGGTCGATGACGGCGGACTGCGCACCGATCTGCTGCCTGAGCAGCAGTGCGCGCTGGCCTATGTGACCCCGTCGCACCAATATCCGGTGGGCAGCACCCTGCCGCTGGCGCGCCGCCTGGCCCTGCTCGACTGGTCACGCCGCTCCAACGCCTACGTGATCGAAGATGACTACGACACCACGTTCCTCTACGGGACGCAGCCGCTGCCGGCGCTAAAGTCGCTGGAGGACGCTAACAACGTGATCTACCTGAGCAGCTTCTCCAAAACTCTGGGGCCGGGCATGCGGCTCGGCTTTATGGTCTGCCCGGATCGGCTGGTGGAGCCGATCCTTAATCTGAAGGCGCTGTGGAACCACGGCGCCAGCTGGCTATATCAACAGTTTCTGGCCGATTTTATGCAGGATCAGGGCTATCACCGCCACCTGCGCAAGCTGGAGCTGGAGTACGCTGCGCGGCAGAAGCTGCTGCGCGAAGGGCTAAGCGCCCTGTTTCCACGCGCGCGTCTGCTGGGCACCTCATCGGGACTGCACCTGACCCTGAAGACCGATCTCCCGGCGCAGCGGGTTAATCAGCTGCGCGAGCGCTGCCTGCGCGACGGCGTGCGCTTCGATACGCTGCAAAGCATGTGCAACGGCTCGGAATGCGCCTATATGGAGCACAACGGCGCGCCGCTGATGCTGTTTGGATTTAGCGCCCTGTCTGAAGTGAAGATCCGGCGGGCGCTGGAGATCATCGCCAACGCCGCCAAAGAGCTGGGGCTCGCCTAAACGCAGCGCTAGGCGTGGGGCGGCTCATCGGCCGGCAGCTGCAGGCGGAAGTCCTGCTGCAGAGCGCCGGGCGCGGCGCTGTTCAGCAGCTGCTGATAAATATCGCCGGCCACGGCGCAGCGCTGGCGATCCGGATCGCTGGCCATCGCCATTCCCAGCGCGTTACCCGCCATCTCGTTATACAGCAGATCCGTCAGGCGATTCTTCTCCCCCAGCGAGGTCACCGTGCGCAGCGCATCTACCGTGGCGCTATACAGCGGCGACAGGCTATTTTGCTGATTACAGCGCCGGTAGACCTCATGATAAAATGCCAGCTGCAGCGCCTGCGCATAGCGCAGGCTGGCGGCGGGAACCTTAATCTGCGCCTGCGCCGCACCGGACGGTGCCGCGGGTGCGGCGGACGGCGACGCCGCGGCGTGGGAGGCGATGACGGGCTGCGGCGCATCGATCGCCACGGAGGTATTGGGCTCCGCCGCCGCGCCGCCGACGTACAGTGCCATCAGGCCGACACCCAGCCATAGAACGGCTTTACTCATTATACTTTCCCCTAAAAACGGTCTGCTACTATCCTAATCCGTCAATAATACAATGAAAGCGCCAATCTGTTGTGGCGGCAACCATTCTGTATCAGTCTGTTTCCCTCGCAAACGCCGCCTCGCCCACGCGATGGCGCCCAAACGGCTTACGAAAACGTCTGCGGTTCATCCGATATTCCCCCCGTTTTTCAGCCCGTTGCCGACGATGTCACATTACCGCACGCTATTTCAGATTGATTTACAATTGTATGATTTTATTTATGGTAACATCGCAGCGCGTCCGTTTTTCGGCGGCCTTGTGCTATATTGGGTAGGTAATTACGCTGTCTATCAGACTGGCGCAGCGTCTGTTACGCTCTCTGGGTCAGGGGCATCCGATCCAATGTTTCCCCAGGCGCCTGTCCGCAGTTAATTAAGGTAAGGTAATGGAAGTCATTAAAGAGATCCTGCATGCACTGTGGGCACAAGATTTCGCCGTGCTGAGCGATCCGCATATCGTCTGGGTCATTTACGCCATTCTGTTCACCACGCTGGTGCTGGAGAATGGCCTGCTGCCCGCCGCCTTTCTGCCCGGCGACAGCCTGCTGTTGCTCTCTGGAGCCCTGATCGCCCGCTCCGTACTGCCCTTTTTCCCCACCCTGTGCCTGCTGGTCGTGGCCTCCAGCCTGGGCTGCTGGCTCAGCTATCTGCAGGGGCGCTGGCTGGGGGATACCCGCCTGGTTCAGGGATGGCTGCTGCGGCTACCGCCCCAGTACCACCAGCGCGCCTACAATCTGTTTCATCGCCACGGCCTGATGGCACTGCTGATCGGCCGCTTTTTGGCCTTTGTCCGCACCATTCTGCCGGTGCTGGCCGGGCTATCCGGGCTGCATAACGCCCGCTTTCAGCTCTTCAACTGGCTCAGCGCCCTGCTGTGGGTCGGCGTGGTCATGGGACTGGGGCTGGCCATCAGCAACATTCCCTTCGTTAAACAGCACCAGGATCAGGTGATGTCCATCCTGCTCATCCTGCCGGTGGTTCTGCTGGTCAGCGGACTGCTGGGCACCCTGATGCTGCTGCTGCGCCGACGCCGTCAGCCGCACGGCTGATCGCGGCGAGCACCACCGTCGCAGCGTCGTCCAGCGTAGGGCGACGCTGCAAATCAGACTATTTACCTGTTCGCCCTTTCTCCTGCGCCTATACTGCTCTCACCGTCATCCCCCTGTTCCGTCAGCGCATAGACTATACTCAACACGTGTCGGAACGCAGTAAGGAGCCCAATATGAATCGTACCTTAACACGCGTCGCTACAGTTGCTCTTGCGCTGACGCTTGCCGCCTCGCTCAGCGCCTGTTCCAACATGTCCAAACGCGATCGCAATACCGCCATCGGCGCGGGCGCCGGTGCCCTGGGCGGCGCAATCCTGACCGACGGCAGCGCGCTCGGCACCGTGGGCGGCGCCGCCATCGGCGGTCTTATCGGCCACCAGGTGGGCAAGTAATCCCCCCTCTCACCGATAAAAAAGCCGGCTTACGCCGGCTTTCTTGTCAGAATGCGCGCACGATCAGCCCCCGGACAGCTTGACTCGCATCCCTTTCGCTTCCAGCAGTTGCTTAATCACATCGCGTTTATCTCCCTGGATCTCGATAACGCCATCGCGCGCGCTGCCGCCGCAGCCGCAGCGCTTCTTCAGCTCGGCCGCCAGCGCCAGCGTCGCCGCGTCGTCCAGATCCAGGCCGGTGATCACGCATACCCCTTTGCCTTTACGTCCGCTGGTCTGACGCTGAATACGCACCGTGCCGTCACCCTTTGGCCGCGGCGCCGCGGCCGCCGTTTCACTAATACGCCCCGCGTCGGTGGTGTAGACCAGGCGACTGTTACTCTCTTGCATTTTTACCTGCTCCCGTCTCGATTTAGGCCAGCGTCGCCAGAATGGCGCGCAGCGCCTCGGCCGGCTGCGCCGCTTGGGTGATCGGACGTCCGATCACCATATAGTCGACCCCGGCGGCGACGGCCTGCTGCGGCGTCATAATCCGACGCTGATCGCCGGCCTCACTGCCCGCGGGCCGGATCCCCGGCGTCACCAGTTTGAATGCGGAGCCACAGGCGGCTTTGATGCGCACCGCCTCCTGGGCCGAGCAGACCACCCCATCCAGCCCGCACTGCTGCGTCAGACGCGCCAGGCGCTCGGCATAGTCGGCCGGCGCCTCGTCGATACCGATCGCCTGCAGATCGGCCTGCTCCATGCTGGTCAGCACCGTCACGGCGATCAGCAGCGGCGCCTCCTTGCCGTAGGGCCGCAGCGCCTCTCGGGCCGCGCTCATCATGCGTAGGCTGCCGCTGGCGTGCACGTTGACCATCCACACCCCCAGATCCGCCGCCGCCGCCACGGCGCGTGCGACGGTATTGGGGATATCGTGAAACTTAAGATCCAGAAAAACATCGAATCCGCGCTGCTGCAGAGTGCGAACCCACTCGGGGCCGAACAGGGTGAACATTTCCTTACCGACCTTCAGCCGACAGTCGCGCGGATCGAGCGCATCCACCAGCGCAAGGGCGGCGTTGCGATCGGCATAATCAAGGGCGACAACGATCGGAGAGTGGCTATGGGCACGCATCGGAGTAGATATTGACATGGTGGGTTCCTGAATCTGGCGTTAGCGGAGAAATACCTTTTTCAGGAGCGGCATTGTACACAGCACGCCCCGCTCTGCCTAGGGCGTACGTGCAGTGCGCCGTAAAATCGCGCCTATTGGCCGTCCAGGCCGCGGATCGGTTTGATGGTCGCCCAGGCCCGACAGGAGGGGCAGTGCCAGTACAGACTGTGCGGCGTAAACCCGCACTTCAGGCAGCGATAGCGCGGCTTGGTGCGGATCTGCTCGCCGACCATATCGCGCAGCAGCTGCAGACTTTCGCGGGCGCGTCCGTCCTCCGCTTCGGCCAGATGGTAGTCTATCAGGCGGTGGAATACGCGCATCGTCGGGTGGCGCTGCAGCTGACGGCTGACGTACACCTGCGCCGCCTCCAGCCCTTCCTGCGCCTCGATAACCTGTCCCAGCATCAGCTCTGCGCTGGCGCCGGCGTCCTCATCGACGCAGCGACGCAAAAAGTCATGCCAAGGCTCAGGCTGCCCCAGCGCCTGGTAGCACGTCTCCATCAGCGGCAGCACTTCGCTGACAAATGCCTTATCCTGCTCCAGCACCTGAGAAAAGGCGGCAACCGCTTTGGCCGGTTCGCCCAGCGCCTGGAACACCCGCCCGCGCATTATCGAGACGCGGGCGCAGCCCTTATCCGCCGCCGCGGCTTTCTTCAGCAGGCTCTGCGCCCTATCGAGATCGTCGCTGCCCATCGCCTGTAGCGCCAGCTCACAGTAAAAGTGCGCGATTTCGCCCCGCTGCTGATCTTTGCCCAACCGCACCAGCTTTTCGGCCGCGTCGATGGCCTTATGCCAGTCGCTGGTCGCCTGATGGATCAGCAGCAGCTGCTGCAGGGCGGATACCCTGAAATCCGCCTCATCCACCAGCTGGCTGAACATCTCCTCCGCCCGGTCATACAGCCCCGCCGCCATATAGTCACGCCCCAGCTGCTGTACGGCCAGCAGGCGCTGCTCAAAGGAGAGCGAGGCGCTTTCCATCAGGGATTGGTGAATGCGGATGGCGCGATCGACCTCGCCGCGGGAGCGGAACAGGTTGCCGAGCGTCAGGTGAGCCTCAACGGTGTTGCTATCTTCCTTGAGCATGTCCAAAAACAGCTCAACCGCTTTATCCTGCTGGTTAGACAGCAGAAAGTTCACCCCGGTCACGTACTCGCGCGACAGGCGGTTAGCCTCCTGCTGTTTATCCTGCTGTGCGCTCCTGCGCCCCATATACCAGCCGTAGGCAGCCGCTACCGGGAGAAGCAGAAACAGCAGCTCAAGCATAGCGGTTATTCCTTCGTAGCCGAAGCCGCGGCGCTGCTGCCCTGCGGCTCCGTCGGCGCCAACTGCTGCTCTAGGCGGCGAATTTTACGCTGCGCCCGCGCCAGACCCAGGCGTACGCGCAGATAGAACAGGCCGCAGATCACCCAGCCAAGGATAAAACCGGCGGCAAACAGCGTCGCCAGCAGCGTCGACAGGCGATACTCGCCCTTGGCCAACAGATAGTTGAAGGCCACGACCTGATCATTTTGCGCCCCAAGGGTGACAGACAGTACAAAAATGGCCAGGACGATCAGAAAAATCAGCAAATATTTCACATTTCTTCCTGTTGTTCAGGTTAAGCAAATGAATAATGCTTAAAAAATCGAAACCATCTCTAAATTAACATTTAGTCATGGGGCATGGAAACCCCGCCCGCCAGAAAGGCACCGGATTCTTATATCCGCGCTGTGCTCCGGTACATTTGCGCAGCGGTAAGCGACGCCATTTTACCCAATCTGCCCCCCGCTCAGCCCCCGGCGGTGAATATACCAGCCGAACGGCAGCGCCCATAGCCAGCCCAGCAGCACGGCGGCCAGCAGATCGCGCGGCCAATGCATCCCCAGCGCAAAACGGCTGTACATCACCGCCGCCGCCCATGCCAACAGCGGCACCATCACGGCGTAGCGCCGCCGCGGCAGTACGATCGCGGCCAGCGCCACCCAGGTTGCGACAAACAGCCCATGGCCAGAGGGAAAGGCAAACCCCGTTTCCCGCGCCCAGTGGTCGCCCAGCCACGCCGGCTGCGATGCGACGTGGCGCCGCACCCAATCGTGCCGCGCCGCCGCGCTGCGGGCGTAAAAATCGGCGGGCGCCACGCCCGCCGCCGCCGTCAGGCTCAGAACATAGGGACGCGGCGCCTGGATCCAGCGCTTGATCCCCGCATTGACGCCCTGCGCGCTGCCGACGCACAGCATCAGCAGCAGGAACAGTCGCAGCGCGGCCCGCCCGCGCAGCGCCAGCAGGCGAACCACCACCCCGCCGAGTAGCGCGGCGCTGAGTATCCCCCATGGCTGGCTGACGCTCTGCGTGATGACAAACCAGTATGGGCCGTCGCCCCCCAGCGAGGCCGGGGACCACCGCCAGCCGCTCACCTGCAGCGCCAGGGGGAGCACCAGCAGCACCAGCAGCACCAGCAGCGCCGGCGCGCTCTTTTTGACCATCATCATCATCCGTTCGTTCCTGAGCCGTTAACCTTTTCTCGCAGATCTCTATATCCAATAATACTTCTGCTATTCATGCAGCATTTTTATTCCGTTTTTTTCAAGCTGGGTAGCAATAAATGTGTTTTCCAAGCCGGGATCGCCGCCCGTTTTGTGGCAAAATAGCGTCAGGCTTTTAGGACAAAGTTAGGAAGGCGTCACGCACTCCGCGCGCATCACTGTGTCATCTACATCCACGGTGAGCACCGCAAAAGGTGACGCTGTCACGATGACAAAAATGATATGGTTGTGGAGACAAACATGCAGCTTAAACGAGTGGCAGAGGCAAAACTGCCGACGCCATGGGGCGATTTTTTAATGGTCGGCTTTGAAGAGATTGCCACCGGTCACGATCATCTGGCGCTGGTTTATGGGGACATCAGCGGCGAGACACCGGTGCTGGCGCGTGTTCACTCCGAATGCCTGACGGGCGATGCGCTGTTCAGCCTGCGCTGCGACTGTGGCTTTCAGCTCGAGGCCGCGCTGGAGCATATCGCCGAAGCGGGGCGCGGCATTCTGCTGTACCACCGCCAAGAGGGGCGTAACATTGGCCTGCTGAATAAAATCCGCGCCTATGCGCTGCAGGATCAGGGCGCCGATACCGTCGAGGCTAATCATCAGCTGGGCTTTGCCGCCGACGAGCGTGACTTTACCCTGTGTGCCGATATGTTCAAACTGCTGGGCGTCAGCCAGGTCCGGCTGCTGACCAATAACCCGAACAAAGTCGATATTCTTACCCAGGCGGGGATCAATATCGTCGAACGCGTTCCGCTGATCGTCGGCCGCAACCCGAAGAACGAACGCTACCTGGCGACCAAGGCCGCCAAAATGGGCCATCTGCTGAACGGCTGAGCGCGTTCGGGGCGCACCCGCCGCCCCTCAGTGCATTCATGCTCCGGCTTCGCGCCCGCCTCTCCCGCGGGCGCCTCCTTTTAGAAGCGATAGCGCAGGGTGGCCTGGACGCTATAGTCCAGGTTGTAATCCCCCAGGCTGCTGCGCTCCACCTCCAGTCCCAGCTGCAGCGCGTCGCCTATCCGACTCTCAGCCCCCAGGCTATAGCGCAGCCGAGCGTCGCGCTCGCCGCGGATCGTCCGCTCGCCCGCTGGCGTCACGCAGCAGCGTATCCCCCCCCCGAGATCAGCTCGCGCTGGTAATCCACCCCCGCGCGCAGCGTGGTCTGCCACTCCCCCAGCGTAAACTGCTTGCCCAGCGCAACGCCCGCCGTCGCCAGCAGCGGCGTAAAGCGCGGCTGAGCCAGCGACACCGCCATCCCCTGATCCCGCCAGTCGAAGCGGGTGGATGAGTACGTACCGTACACCATCTCCAGGTGCGGCTCGACAAAGGCGCTCTCGCTCAGCCCGTAGCGGTAGCCCACGTCGGCGCGCGCGTACCAGGCATGGTTGGTCGCCTTGCGCTCCCCCAGCCCCGCCAGGCTGACCTGGTACTCGGTGCTGTGGTGGACATATTTGCCGTTCAGATCGACAAACAGTCCGGAGGGGAACAGCGCGGTGGCGTACAGCCCGGCCCCCAGCGCACGGCTCTTGCTGCTAAAGGCATCGCCGCTGGCCCGGCCATCGGTAAAGGTAGCGGTGGCGCCGGCGAACAGATCGCCCGTTTCCCCCAGCCCATAGCGACGATCGGCCCCCACCTGCAGGTGCAGATAGCGGTCGCGGTAGTTTTCCGCCGCGCTGCCCGCCCCGTGCAGAACCCGAGCCCACACGCCGCTGTCCGTCGGATCGTTGCGCAGATCCAGCTGGCGTTTGTCCAGATACTGCACCTCGGCCATAAAGCTGCGGTAGTTCAGCGCGAGCAGGCTGGCGGCGTCCTCTTCACGCTCGCTATCCGGCGCCACATCAAAACCGATCAGTACCCAGTCCAGCTGACGGTCCGCCTCTCGGGTGATCAGCGCCGGCATCACCTCGCTAAAGCCCATATGCTGCCGGCGGGCGGTAAAGGTCTCCCGATCGCTGCCCGCCGGGGCGCTGATCAGGCTTAGGTTCAGCGGCGCCTCCGGCAGCGTCGGCTCCAGATAGTTCACCAGCACGGTATTGTGACCACCGCTCAGGCGCTCGTTGATCACCAGCCGATCGCTGGCCTCTGCGTCGGCGCGCAGCGCCAGCGCGACGCCGTCGGCGTGCAGGCGGTCCACGCTCAGGGTCATAAAGGCGCCGTCGGTCGCGGTGATCAGGGACGCCAAAGCGCAGCAGACTCGCACCGTCGACAGACAGATCGCCCTGCAGCGACGCCCCCGGCAGCACCGCCAGATGGGCGTCGTCGCCCTGCAGGAAGAGATCGCCCCGGTGCTGACTCGCCGGCCCAAAGTAGGCCTCACTGTCGCTCAGGCTCACCCTCCCCTGACTGCGACCTTCGCTGACGAGGCGCGCCCCCTGGCTAAGCGCAATATCGCCCCGCTGTGCGGCGCTGCGCCCCAGGGTCAGCAGGCTCGCCTCGGCGAGGATAGCGCTCTGATTACGCCCCGCCAGCGCCAGCGTCGCGCCATCGCTTAACGCGATATCGCCGCCCCGGTGCAGGCTCCCCGGCAGCAGATACAGCGCGCTCTCCGAGGCGCTCACCGCGCCATCGATACTCCCCGCCGAGATCAGCGATGACGCCGCCGTCAGGGTCACCTCTCCCTGCAGCTGCATCGCCTCGCGGCCATCCGCGCTGATGGCGATCGCCTCCGGCGCCGGGGCCGGCGCTTGAATGGTCAGCGTAGCGCCACGGTTCAGGGCCACCGCCCCCGTATGCTGCCCGCCCGCCTGCAGCGTCACACGGCTGGCATCGGCGCTCAGTGTCCCCTCGGTGCGGCCCCCCGCGTTAAGCTGCGCGCTGTCGCTCAGCGTAATATCGCCCTGATGTGCGCTCTGCGCTCCCAAATTCAGGACGCTACCGCCGGCGGCGGTCATCGTTCCCTTGCTCTGCCCCATTGAGTTCAGCGTCGAGGCGCCGCGCAGATCGATATCGCCATCGACCTGAGGCGGCCGTGCCGCGAGGGCGCGTACCGTCGTGCGGGGCGCGATGGCGTCCAGCGACATCTGCAGCGTCAGCGCCGCGTGTTCTGCCAGATTAATCGCCCCGCGGTGCTGCCCGGCGTCTGACAGCGTCACCTGACTGTTGTTCGCGTTGATGACGCCGCGGTTTTGCCCCTGAATATCGAGGCTGGCGCGATCGCTCAGCGCGATCGCGGCGGTGTGCTCACTGCCCGCGGCCAGCGTAATCTGGCTGGCCGCGGCCGTAATGACGCTGCTATCCTGGTTTTCCAGCGCCAGCGTCGAGCCATTTTTCAGCGCCAGCGTGCCCTGATCCTTCAGCTGGCCGCCGCGGCTAAGAACGATATGGCTATTGTCAGCCAGGATCGCATCGGCGCGGCTCTCCCCCTTCACGGTCAGGGTGGCGTTATCCGTCAGCTGGGTCGTCGCGCCAACATGAACGCTGCCGCTGTCCAGCAGCACCTGGCTATCGGACGCCGTGATCTCACCGGCCAGCAGCGCGCCACGATGGATCAAGTCCGCTCCGTTGGTCAGGGTGATATTCCCCGATTGACTGCCGCCGGCGCCCACGATCACGCGGCTGGCATCAGCCGAGATCGCGCCGCGGCTCGCCTCTGCCTGACTCCACAGGGTCGCGTCGTTGCTCAGCGTCATCGTCCCCTGATGCACCCCGCCGTGTCTCAGCACAATCACGCTATTGTCGGCGGCAATCGCATTGGTGGTGCTGCCGTCGCTGAGCAGCACAGCGTCATTGCGCAGCGCGATCTCCCCCTGATTATTTGCCTGTTCACCCAGGGTGATCTGGCTGTGATCCGCCGTCACCGCGCCGTGATTACGTCGCTGGATGTCAAGGGTGGATCCGTCGTGCAGATCGATGCGCCCCTGGTTCGCGCCGCCCTCCATCAGCGTGACCTGGCTGCCGTAGGCCGTCACGGCGCTGGCGTTCGCGTTTTGCACCTTCAGCGTCGACGCGTTGCGCAGCGTAATATCGCCGCCCTGTACGCTGTTCCGCGCCAGGGAAACTCGGCTGCCGTCGGCCGTGATGCTGCCCTGACTCGTGCCCCAGAGGGCCAGGCTGGCATCGGCGCTCAGCGCGATATTGCCCTGATGCTCGGCACTCGACAGCAGGCTGATGTCGCTGTTATCAGCGCTAATATCACCCTGCGTCAGCGCGCTAGAGTCCAGTTTCGAATCGTTAGTGAGGTGAATATTGCCGTGATAGCGACTGCGCGCCGGCGCGGGTGCAGGCGATTGCCCCCCCTTAATCTCCGTCGCTACGCCTTCGCCGTCTTTGTTATCCACAAACACCCGGCTGTCGTTGAATAGGATATGGCTGGCATTGGCCTGGATATCCCCGCGCAGGGTTGCATTACGCGCTAGGCTAAAGATGGACTGCGTCAACGTCAGCGTTTTCAACCTAAACAGACGATCTTCCCAGTCAGGCTGCGTCGTGGAGACCGGCGGGCTACCGGTAGAGTAATCGCGCGCGTGGATCACCGGATGCCCCTGAAACTGCAGATGCCCCCCGCTGGCGCTGACGTTGCCGTCAATATCGATGCCGCCGTCAACGATCAGCCGGGCATTCGACGGCGATATCTGAGCGACCAGATCCAGCTTGCCGCGGAACTGACCATGAACCAGGGCGGTACCGTTCAACGCGAGCGTGACCGTCGCCGCCTCGCTGGCGCTATTGGTTAATACTGCGCCGGCGTCGGCCATATTCAGCCGGTGAAAGGTCAGATCATGGCCATTAACGTCTAACTGCCCGCCGCGAAAGCCCCAGGTCACCGAGTCCGGATCGATCTGTCGCTCCGCCATCAATTTTACCGTTGGACGGCCGCTGGCGATATTCAGGGAGCTAAAGGCCCGCACCTTGCCTGCCGCATCGGGGCGCTGATCCAGCAGCGTCAGCCCGTCGCCCACCTTCAGTCCGCCCGGGTTCACCCCCACCCCGTTAACATGCAGCGTCCCCGTCCCCAAGCGATGTAAATTATCCCCGGCGACGCCGTTAAGCTGCCAATCGACCTGCTTATCCGGGTTGACGATCACCCCGGCGCCTTGCCAGGTCTGCCCGTTCTGCGCGCTGATCCTATAGTCGGCGTCAAAGGTCAGCACCCCGGCCCCCTGGTTAATATGACTCTTCAGCAGGATCTCACCGCGCGTACCTGGGCCATCCGTTTGAAAGACCAGGTTTTTACCGGCATTCAGATCATTCCCCGCCTGCCCATGCATGGTAAACTGAGCGCCGCTCTGCGACTGGGAAAGAGAACCACGGTTCGCCCCGCTATCGTAGGTCCACTGCAGCGCGCCCTGATCCGTCTTAAAGGTGACCGCCGGATCGCTGTCCTTCGCCATCTCCTCGCGGATGAAATCGGGCGGCAGCACTACCCACCAGTTGGTGGCACCGGAATCGCCATTGTAGGCCCGCAGCACCGCCACCAGCACCCAGCGCCCCTCCTGGGCATCATAGGCATACAGCGGCGAACCGCTGTCTCCCGGTGTTCCGTAGCTGGCCAGCGGCCCATTGACCGGATCAAAGATATTGCCCGGGTTGGTGACAATCGAGTGATCTGAAATCAACGGCACCCCGATGGTCCCCCCGGTCACATAGCTGTAGGCACCCTGCAGGTACCGTAATTCCCCGCTTCGCGTCTTCGTGTACTGAGTACCGCTCCCGACGCGGTAAAAGATCGGGAAACGGGTGGTGTTCTTATAGGTATCCCGACCGGTGCCCGCCGTCGTCATCGGGATGGGTGCCACTTCGGTAACGATTTTATTTAGCCGGGGAATATGGAAATCCCCCCCGCTATACACATTGCGGTCCACCAGAGAATAGTTATTGCTGCCATCGCTGCTGGCGCCGAACGAGACCGCAGAGTAGCCGCCGTTATGGGCGACGCTGACGATGTACTGCGGCGCCACCAGCGTCGCGATACCAGAGGAGGCGGAGGCGGAGCTGAAGTCAGGAAACGGCGCCTTATCAAGCACCCCGACCAGTTCGCCCACTTTATTATAAATTTTTATATTTTCAGCGCCGGGCTGAAACACCCCTTTATTTTCCGCAAAGTCGCGAAATACCGAATACGGGATCTCGTCGCTGACCACGCTGGCAATACCCGGCGACACACTCAGCCAGGCGCCCAAAAACAGCAGCAGCGTCCCCCCCAGACTGCGCTTTTGCCGCCCCGACTTTTTCGCGCCGCGACAAATCTCGGCCACCGCGATATAGCCACCGGAGATATTGCTGTATTTTAGTGAGAATATTTTGTTCATACCAAATCCTTATGATGAATGCGCCGTTGCCATTGATAAAAAAATGATTCAGAGACAATGGAATAAGCACGAAAAATATTACAGGGTATCCCCCCAGACGATCTGCCACCGACGGCGCGCTTTGCCACGCCCCCTCTTCGCGCAGACGGGCGCCGCGACACGCGCCAAGATGCCGTGCGCGATGCCCCGCGGCGCGCACTGAGAAATCCCCGTTGATTTATCTGTCTATAGAATACAGAGGGGCCGCGCGCCCTGTTCGATGTCCCCCTCTCGGCATGGTGTGGAAATAGGCGCGGCGCCGGCGTTGACGGAGCCGATTTATTCGTGCGGACCGATATACCTGTCCATATATAACAAATAAAAATTACTTAATCCCTTTTGACATCTATTTAACTCGTCCCCTATAACAAAAAGCAGCCGAGCGGAATTAGGCCGACGCGAGAGCGCACCGAAAGGGAAAAATCCAGTCAAAGAGTAACACCGAGATGATTTAGTAATATTAAAATAAGAGTTAATGCCGCAAGAATTAAAAATTGAATTGCATTCAGTTAAATTTATCAACTGAATCTATTTACTAATGCGCGCAGGTGAGAACGAAAAGAGCGCGCAGCGGCAGAGGGGGGAGCGCAGCCTGATTGCGGTGCGGCGGGCAAAATGGCGGTGCGGCGGGCAAAAAAAAGCCCCCGTCACAGCGGGGGCGAACGAACGTAATCACCCTGTCAAAGGCGCATCACGCACTTGCATCAATGGCTACGAATATAGTCGTCCATTTCGGTTTTCAGGTTATCGGACTTGGTACCGAAGATAGCCTGAACCCCAGAGCCCGCCACCACCACGCCGGCGGCCCCCAGCTTCTTCAGCCCGGCCTGATCCACCTTGGCGACGTCGGCGACGCTGACGCGCAGACGGGTAATACAGGCGTCCAGGTTTGTAATGTTCTCTTTACCGCCAAATGCCTGCACCAGCGACGCGGCCATGTCGTTACCGCTCTGCGCGCTCTGCTCGCTGCTGCTCTCTTCGCGGCCCGGCGTCTTCAGGTTCAGTTTGACGATCAGCACGCGGAAGATCACGTAGTACAGCAGTGCGTAGCACAGGCCGACGATCGGGAACAGCCACAGCTTGCTGCCGTTGCCGCTCAGAACGATAAAGTCGATAAGGCCATGTGAGAAGCTGGTTCCGTCGCGCATCCCCAGCAGGATACAGATCGGGAACGCCAGACCGGCCAGAATCGCGTGGATCACATACAGGATCGGTGCCACGAACATGAAGGCGAACTCGATCGGCTCGGTGATCCCGGTCAGGAATGAGGTCAGCGCCGCGGAGATCATGATACCGGCCACCTTGGCACGGTTTTCCGGCTTCGCCGAATGCCAGATGGCGATCGCCGCCGCCGGCAGACCGTACATTTTGAACAGGAAGCCGCCGGAGAGTTTACCCGCCGTCGGATCGCCGGCCATATAGCGCGGAATATCGCCGTGGAACACCTGCCCCGCCGCATTCACATACTCGCCAATCTGCATCTGGAACGGTACGTTCCAGATATGGTGCAGGCCAAACGGCACCAGCGCGCGCTCAACCAGGCCATAGATGCCGAATGCAACCACCGGGTTCTGATAGGCGGCCCACTGGGAGAAGTGCTGGATCGCGGAGCCAACCGGCGGCCAAACGAAGGAGAGCGCCACGCCCAGGGCGATGGCGGCCAGGCCGGAGATGATCGGCACAAAGCGTTTACCGGCAAAAAAGCCCAGATACTCCGGCAGCTTGATGCGGTAAAAGCGATTAAACATATAGGCGGCGATAGCCCCGGCGATGATCCCGCCGAGCACCCCGGTATCCGCCAGATGCTTGGAAGCAATCTCTTCCGCCGGCAGATGCAGCACCAGCGGCGCCACCACGGCCATGGTTTTCACCATGATGCCATAGGCGACCACGGCGGCCAGGGCCGATACCCCGTCATTATTGGTAAACCCCAGCGCCACGCCGATGGCAAAGATCAGCGGCATATTGGCGAATACCGAACCACCGGCCTCCGCCATCACATGGGAAACCACCGCGGGCAGCCAGCTAAAGTTTGCCGAGCCGACGCCGAGAAGGATACCTGCGATAGGTAAGACTGATACCGGCAGCATCAGTGACTTACCGACCTTTTGCAGGTTGGCAAATGCGTTTTTAAACATAATTGAGTGTGCTCCTGAGTAAAAATGCTCTTTTCATCCGCGCCGGAAACAGCGCGCCGCCGCAGGGAAGAGAGCCCCGGACGTCGGGTGTCTATGCACCCTCGTATTTTTTACGCAGAGTAAAATAAATAGGTCGGATTGTGTTTGATGGCTGTCACGTTTCACACATTACAGCGATCTATTTAACATTTGCAGAAAAAAAAGGCGCCTTTATTGGCTATTTTGTTGAATTATTATCCCCTTGGCACCGCAGCGTACCGCACAAAAAATGCCCGCTGGCGGGCATTTTTACACAGCATAAAATATATTAATCCGCCTCGGGCAGGGTCACACCAAACAAACGACTAAAATTCGCGCTAGTCTGCGCGGCCAACTGCTGTGGATCGACGCCCTTCAGCACAGCCAGGTACTCCGCGACATCGCGCACGTAGGCCGGCTGGTTCTCCTTTCCGCGGTGCGGCACCGGCGCCAGATAGGGCGAGTCGGTCTCCACCAGCAGGCGATCCAGCGGCACATAGCGGGCCACCTCACGCAGGGCGTCCGCCGAGCGAAACGTCACGATGCCGGAGAACGAGATGTAAAACCCGAGATCCAGCAGCGCCGCCGCCGTCGCGCGATCTTCGGTAAAGCAGTGCAGCACGCCGCCGCACGCCTCCGCCCCCTCCTCGCGCAGGATCGCCAGCGTATCGTCCCGCGCGTCGCGGGTATGCACGATCACCGGTTTCCCCAGCGCACGGCCGATGCGGATATGCTGGCGAAACGACGCCTGCTGCAGCGCGATATTATCCTGCTGGTAGTAGTAGTCGAGCCCGGTCTCCCCCAGCGCCACGACGCCCGGCTGCGCCGCCAGGCTGCGCAGCGCCTCGCTGTCATAGCCACCGTCCAGGTTCAACGGATGGACTCCGCAGGAAAATGCTACATCGCGTCGCTCGCCGATCCGCTCACGCATGCTGCGGTAGCCCGGCAGCGTCGTAGCGACCGCCAGCACAAAGCCCACGCCGCGCGCACGGGCATCGGCCAGCACGCTGTCGACGCCGTCGTGCAGCGTCTCATAGTTCAAGCCATCAAGATGGCAGTGAGAATCCACTAGATACATAAAAAACCTACAGTCTGTCTATGACCGGCTCACGGGTGGGCCGGTGCGGGTGCGTCCCATGCGCACAGCTGGCGCATGAGCATCAATTCACGGTTTACGCCCGGCGTCGCCAGCAGCTGGTGGCGGCAAGCGATCCACGCCTGCAGCAGGCGCCGCAGATCGGCCTCGCCGAGACCGGCCGCCAGCCGCTGGATGAGCAGGAGACGATCGCAGTTCGCCACGCTGGCCGCGGCGCCGTGGCACAGCTTCAGGGCATCCAGCAGCAGAGCGCACAGCCAGCCCAGCCGCTCGGTGCCGTCATCGTGGTTCAACGCGCCCAGCAGCGTCAGCCACTGGCGGCTCTCCAACGCCTGCTCCAGCGCCTGACACAGCGACTCACGCTGGGCCCAGCGCGGCGGCTGCAGCAGCGCCAGCGCCGCCACCGGCGCACCCGCGCTCAAGCGTAGGGCGCTGCGCTGCGCCTGCGCATCCCCCGGCATCTGCTGCGCCAGCCAGCGCAGGCTGGCGTCCTCGGCCGGCGGCGCGAGATAAAGATAAAAACAGCGGCTGCGCAGCGTCGGCAGCAGCTGCGCCGGCTCGCGGGTTCCCAGCAGGAAATAGGTCTGCGCGGGCGGCTCCTCCAGCGTCTTCAGCAGAGCGTTGGCCGCGGCTTCGCTAAGCTGCTCGCAGCGGGCGATCCACACCAGCTTGGCGCCCCCCTGCTGGGCATGGTTCTGCAGTTGTTCAATGACCTGGCGCACCGGCTCAATGCCCAGCGTCGACTTGCCCTTCTCCGGCTGCAGCACGTGCCAGTCGGGATGGGTGCCCGCCATCATCAGGCGGCAGGCATGGCATTCGCCACAGCTCTTCTCCCCCTGCGGGCGCTGACAGAGCAGCCAGCGGGCCAGGGCGTACACCAGCGACTCCTCGCCCATGCCGTCGATGGCATGCAGCAGCAGCGCATGGTGACCGCGCCCCTCCTGATGCTGCGCCAGCAGCTGGCGGTACGGCGCATTGAGCCAGGGATACCAGTTCACGCCTGCGCCTCCTGAGACGCCAGCCAGGCCCGCAGCGCCCGACGGATCGCCGCGCTCACCTGCTCCAGCGGCTGCGCGGCGTCCAGGGTCACGATCGTCGCATCCGCGGCGGCCAGCGCCAGATAGCGGTCACGGGTGCGCTCAAAGAAGGCCAGAGACTCCCGCTCAATGCGATCCAGCTCACCGCGGCTGCGCGCCCGCGCCAGCCCCTGCTGCGGCGGGATATCCAGATACAGCGTCAAATCGGGTTTAAAGTCACCCAGCACCGTATCGCGCAGGGTCTGCATCAGGTGGGTATCGATGCCCCGCCCCCCGCCCTGATAGGCCTGGGACGACAGATCGTGACGATCGCCCACCACCCAGGCGCCGCGCGCCAGCGCCGGTTTGATCACATTTTCGATCAGCTGAACCCGGGCGGCATACAGCATCAGCACCTCGGCGCGGTCGGTCAGCGTTTCGCCCTCCACCCCCTCTTTCACCAGGGTGCGCAGATGCTCGGCCAACGGCGTTCCGCCCGGCTCACGGGTGAAGACCACCTCCTGAATGCCGTGGCGGCGCAGCTCATCCACCACCACGTCGCGCGCCGTCGTCTTACCGGCGCCCTCCAGCCCCTCAATTACGATGAACTTACTTTCCATTCTTATCCCTTAATGCCTGCAGATAGGCGCGCACCGCCTGATTATGGCTCTGCAGGTTGGTACTGAATACATGCCCCCCCTTGCCGTCCGCCACAAAATAGAGATAGGGCGTTTTGGCCGGGTGCGCCGCCGCATTCAGCGATGCCTTGCTCGGCATCGCGATGGGCGTCGGCGGCAGACCGGCGATGACGTAGGTGTTATAGGGCGTCGGCTGCTGTAGGTCACGCCGCGTCAGGTTGCCATTATAGGCATTTCCCAATCCATAGATCACGGTCGGATCGGTTTGCAGGCGCATACCGATCCGCAGACGATTGATGAATACGGAGGCCACCTTGGGACGCTCCTCTCCCAGCCCGGTCTCTTTCTCTACGATCGAGGCCATGGTGACCATCTGCTGTGGACTCTTATAGGGTAGCGCGACGTCACGCTGCGCCCACTGCTGCGCCACCTCTTGCTCCATCCGGGCGTGTGCGCGCTTCAGCAGCATCAGATCGCTGGTGCCGGCGGTATAGCGGTAGGTGTCGGGGTATAGCCACCCCTCCAGCGACTGCCCCGTCGTGATCCCCAGTCGTTGGGCTATCTGCGCCTCGCTCTCCCCGCGCAGCGTCTGCTGCACCTGCGGGGCATCGGCCAGCACCTTACGCCAGTCGCTAAACCGGGTGCCCTCAATAAAGCGCACGTCAAACTGCGCCTCGCGGCCGCTGCTGAACAGCGTCAGCATGTCGCGCACCGTCATCCCGGGCGTTAGCCGGTAGGTCCCGGCCTTAAACTGCGCCAGATCCGGCTCCAGCTGCAGCAGCCAGGGTAAGTAGCGTCCGCTGTGGATCAGGCGATCGCGGACCAACAGCGCCTGCAGCTTATCCCGCCCGCTGCCGGCGGGCAGCTTGAACAGCGTCGCCTGGCTCAGGGGCAGCGGCGTATGGGCAAACTGCATCACCCGGTGATAGCCCAGCCCGATCCCGGCCATCAGCAGCAATAGCGCCGCGATCAGCGCGATGATTTTTCTCTTCATTCAACCGCCGTTACACCGCTATGCCTCAACCCGCAGGCAGTGCGGTAATAAAAATTGATACAGCGTGCGCTCGCTGAAAACCTGCGTCGCTGCCCGGCGCACCGGCAGCAGGGGCATCAGCGCATTGCACACCACGACTTCATCGGCCGCCAGCAGCGCCGGCAGCGCCGCATCGACCTCGGCCAGGTGATACTCGCTGTGCGCCAGCACCCGGCAGATGCGCTGGCGCATCAGCCCATCCACGCCGCAGCGGGTCAGGCGCGGGGTAAACACCCGCTGGCCGCTGCGCCAGAACAGATTGGCCGCACAGCATTCCACCAGGTTATCCTGGGTGTCAAGCACCAGCGCCTCATCCGCCTGCGTCTGCGCCAGGCTGGCCCGGATCAGCACCTGCTCTAACCGATTCAGATGCTTGATCCCCGCCAGCAGCGGCTGGTGCGCCAGCCTGACCGGGCTCACGACCAGGCTGATCCCGCGCTCGCGCAGCGCCGGATAGTGCGCAGGGAGCGGCCCCGTGCTGAAGATCCGCCGCGGAGAATGGCTCCCGGCGGGATCATAGCCGCGTCCACCGCAGCCGCGGGTGACGATCGCCTTCAGCACGCCCTCATCGCGGGTCGCCGCAGACTGCTCGGCCTCGGCCTGCCAGCGCGGCCAGTCCACGCCGTGGATCATCAGGCGTTCGCAGGCGTGCTGCATCCGGGCCAGGTGCGCCCGCAGTCCGTCGACCCGGCCGTTGACGATGCGCGCCGTGGTAAAACAGCCGTCGCCATACTGCAGCCCGCGATCGCACAGGTCGATCTGCTGGCGCGCCTCTCCGTCAAGCCAATACATTCGCGTCTCCCTTCATCCGTGCGCATCGCCCTATTCTAACCGCCGGGACAAAAAAAATGGCCCCCGAAGGAGCCATTTCCCAGCGATACGCCATTACACCTTGCGGAAAATAATCGAGCCGTTGGTACCGCCAAAGCCGAAGGAGTTGCACAGCGCATACTCCAGGCCGCTGACCTGGCGGGCTTCGTGCGGAACGAAGTCCAGATCGCAACCCTCATCCGGGTTGTCCAGGTTAATGGTCGGCGGAATCACCTGGTCGCGCAGCGCCAGAATGGTAAAGATGGACTCTACCGCTCCGGCGGCGCCCAGCAGGTGGCCGGTCATCGACTTGGTCGAGCTGACCATCACACCGGCCGCATCGGCGCCGTAGACATTCTTGACCGCCTGGGTCTCCGCCTTATCGCCGGCCGCCGTAGAGGTGCCGTGGGCGTTGATATAGCCAACCTGGCTCGGGGTAACCCCCGCATCGCGCAGCGCATTTTCCATCGCCAGCGCGGCACCGGCGCCATCGGCCGGCGGTGACGTCATATGGTAGGCGTCGCTGCTCATGCCAAAGCCAACCAGCTCGGCATAGATCTTGGCACCGCGCGCCTTGGCGTGCTCGTACTCTTCCAGCACCAGAATACCGGCGCCGTCGCCCAGCACGAAGCCGTCGCGATCTTTGTCCCACGGACGGCTCGCCGCCTGCGGGTTATCATTGCGGGTCGAGAGCGCGCGTGCGGCGCCAAATCCGCCGACGCCCAGCTGCGTACTCGCCTTTTCTGCGCCGCCGGCCAGCATGGCATCGGCGTCGCCATACGCGATCATTCGCGCCGCGTGGCCAATGTTATGCACGCCAGAGGTGCAGGCCGTCGCAATGGAGATGCTCGGTCCACGCAGCCCCAGCATGATGGAGAGATGCCCTGCCACCATGTTGACGATGGTTGACGGAACGAAAAACGGGCTGATCTTGCGTGGGCCACCGTGCATCAGTGCACCGTGGTTTTCTTCGATCAGGCCGAGGCCGCCGATCCCGGAGCCGATAGCGGCGCCAATACGCGGGGCATTTTCTTCCGTAATTTCCAGTCCAGAGTCCTGAAAGGCCTGAATACCGGCCATGATCCCGTACTGGATGAAGAGATCCATCTTACGCGCGTCTTTGCGCGAAATATGCTCTTCGCAATTAAAATCCTTTACTAAGCCCGCAAAACGCGTTGCATAGGCGCTAGTATCGAAATGGTCGATCAGGCTGATGCCACTCTGACCGGCAAGAATCGCATTCCATGTGGAATCTACGGTATTGCCGACAGGAGACAACATGCCCAGTCCGGTCACAACAACTCGACGCTTAGACACGTTTGTCCTCCAGGGAGGGAAGTGATACTTGATGAATGCAGGAAAAACGTAGGCGGTCGAATGACCGCCTAGATGAGTTCACTTACTTGTTTGCAGCTTCGATGTAGTCGATAGCGGCCTGAACAGTGGTGATCTTCTCTGCTTCTTCGTCCGGAATCTCAGTATCAAACTCTTCTTCCAGAGCCATAACCAGTTCAACGGTGTCAAGAGAATCAGCACCCAGATCGTCAACGAAAGAAGCTGAATTCACAACTTCGTCTTCTTTAACACCCAGCTGTTCAACAATGATTTTCTTAACGCGTTCTTCGATAGTGCTCATACTCTTAAATTTCCTATCAAAACTCGCTTGCGCGATGGTTTTCGTAGTGTATTGAAAGTTGAAAAAGATGCAACCAAATCCCGGCTGGTCAAACCACGATTTTGCTCTATTTTGCGGTGTTTTGCTCAATAAAGGCAAATAGTTTTCGTGATTTTTAGATCATGTACATGCCGCCGTTGACATGTAGCGTCTCGCCGGTGATGTAGGCCGCCTCATCCGAGGCCAAAAAGGCAACGGCGTAGGCGATCTCTTTAGCATCACCCAGACGACCGGCCGGCACCGCGGCCAAAATGCCGCTGCGCTGCTCATCGGAGAGCGCGCGCGTCATATCGGTCTCGATAAATCCCGGCGCCACCACGTTAACGGTGATGCCGCGGGAGGCGACTTCACGCGCCAGCGACTTGCTGAAGCCGATAAGGCCCGCTTTAGCCGCGGCGTAGTTCGCCTGCCCAGCGTTCCCCATGGTGCCTACCACGGAGCCGATGGTAATAATACGCCCGCAGCGCTTCTTCATCATAGCGCGCATGACGGCTTTTGACAGGCGGAACACCGACGTCAGGTTGGTGTCCAGGATATCCTGCCACTCATCATCCTTCATCCGCATCAGCAGATTGTCGCGGGTGATCCCGGCGTTATTGACCAGAATATCGATCTCGCCAAACTCCGCGCGCACGCGCTCCAGCATGCTGTCGATAGAGGCAGAGTCGGTCACGTTCAGCGCCATTCCCATACCGTTATCGCCCAGATAAGCGCTGATCGCCTCTGCGCCCTTGTCGCTGGTGGCCGTACCGATGACGCGGGCGCCGCGGGCGACCAGCGTCTCGGCGATGGCGCGGCCGATGCCACGGCTTGCGCCGGTTACCAGTGCAATTTTACCTTCTAATCTCATGTTTTCCTCGTCTTACTGTTCGAGAGCGGCGGTCAGGGATGCGCAGTCATTCACCGCCGCAGCGGTCATGGTATCGACGATACGCTTGGTCAGGCCGGTCAACACTTTGCCCGGGCCCATCTCCAGCAGATGGTCAACGCCTTCGGCGGCCATCAGCTGCACGGTCTCCGTCCAGCGAACCGGGCTGTAGAGCTGGCGCACCAGCGCATCGCGTATCGCATCAGCGTCGCTCGCCGCCGTCACATCGACGTTATTGATCACCGGACAGGACGGCGCATGGAAGTCGATCGCTTTCAGCGCCTCGGCCAGCTGGTCCGCGGCCGGCTTCATCAGCGCACAGTGCGACGGTACGCTGACCGGCAGCGGCAGCGCACGCTTGGCACCGGCGGCCTTACAGGCGGCGCCGGCGCGCTCGACGGCCTCTTTTTCACCGGCGATCACCACCTGCCCCGGCGAGTTGAAGTTGACCGGCGCGACCACCTGCCCCTGCGCCGCCTCGGCGCAGGCGGCGGCGATGGCGTCGTTGTCCAGACCGATGATGGCATACATCGCACCGGTGCCTGCCGGCACCGCCTGCTGCATCAGCTTGCCGCGCAGCTCGACCAGGCGTACCGCCTGCGTAAAGTCGAGGACGCCGGCGCAGACCAGCGCAGAGTATTCACCCAGGCTGTGCCCAGCCATCATCGCCGGCTGTTTGCCATGGTTCTGCTGCCAGACGCGGTAAATTGCGACGGAGGCCGTCAGCAGCGCCGGCTGGGTCTGCCAGGTCTTGTTCAGCTCTTCGGCCGGCCCTTGCTGCACCAGGCTCCACAAATCATAACCCAGCGCCTCGGAGGCCTCGGCGAAGGTCTGCTCGACCACCGGGTACTGTGCGGCTAAATCGGCCAGCATACCCACGGTCTGTGACCCCTGCCCGGGGAATACCATTGCAAATGTAGACATGAGTGTTTTCCTGAACAAAAAAAATCAAAAACGAACCAGCGCGGAGCCCCAGGTGAAACCGCCACCGAAGGCCTCCAGCAGAATCAGTTGACCACGCTGGATACGGCCATCGCGTACCGCCTCGTCCAGCGCCGCCGGCACCGAGGCCGCCGAGGTATTACCGTGGCGATCCAGCGTCACCACCACGCTGTCCAGGCTCATGCCCAGCTTCTTCGCGGTCGCGCTGATGATGCGCAGGTTGGCCTGATGCGGCACCAGCCAGTCCAGATCGTCGCGGGACAGCTGGTTAGCCTGCAGCGTCTCATCCACGATATGCGCCAGCTCGGTCACGGCCACTTTAAACACCTCGTTCCCCGCCATGGTCAGGTACGCCTGATCCTCGGTATGGCGCGGGCGGTTAGGCAGCGTCAGCAACTCGCCATAGCGGCCGTCGGCATGAATATGGGTCGACAGGATGCCCGGCTGCTCAGCGGCGCCCAGCACCACGGCACCGGCGCCGTCGCCAAACAGGATCACCGTGCCGCGATCCTGCTGATCCACGGTGCGCGCCAGCGCATCCGAACCGATCACCAGCGCGTAGCGTACCGCGCCGCCTTTAATGTACTGATCGGCGATACTCAGCGCGTAGGTGAACCCGGCACAGGCCGCACCGACGTCAAAAGCCGGAGAGCCGTTACGGATCTCCAGCATATTCTGGACTTCGCAGGCCGCGCTGGGAAACGCGTTATTGGCCGAGGTGGTCGCCACGATGATCAGGCCGATGTCATCCTTGTCGATCTGTGCCATTTCCAGAGCGTGTTTGGCAGCTTCAAATGCCATAGTGGCGACGGACTCGTCCGCCGCGGCAATGCGCCGCTCACGGATGCCGGTACGGCTGACGATCCACTCGTCAGAGGTCTCCACCATTTTCTCTAAATCAGCATTGGTGCGTACTTGTACGGGCAGGTAGCTCCCCGTACCGAGAATTCTTGTATGCATGTACGATTAGTCACTCTTGGGTAATACAGCCTTAAGGCGCAGCGCGATCCGCTCGGGGATCTGCCGTTGCACCGCCTGCACAGCCTGTTGTATGGCGACGGCGAACGCCCGTTGGTTGGCCGCCCCATGGCTCTTGATTACGGTGCCACGTAATCCTAACAGACAAGCGCCATTATACTGGTCGGGGTTCAAATGCCCGAAACGCTTTGCCACTCTTTTTTGTATCCAGCGACCCAGCCAGCGCAGCCACCAGGCACTGCGCGGTTTATCGCCCGCCGGCTTCAGCAGGGAGAGGAACATGCGCACCACTCCCTCCATGGTTTTCAGCGTAACATTACCCACGAAGCCGTCACAGACCAAGACATCGGTTTTTCCGCTCAGCAAGTCATTGCCTTCCAGATAACCAATATAGTCGATGGCCGGCGTCGTCTTCAGCACAGCGGCGGCTTCGCGGATATTGTCCAGTCCCTTACACTCTTCTTCCCCGATATTCAGTAACGCGACGCGCGGCGCCGGGATACCGACAATCTCTTCTGCCAGCACCGCGCCCATCACGGCGAACTGTACCAGCATGGCGCTGCTGCAGGCCACGTTGGCCCCGAGATCCAGCACCACGGTCTTACTCTTGCGCTGATTGGGCAGCACCGTCACCAGCGCCGGACGGTCGATGCCCTCCAGCGGCTTTAGCAACAGCGTCGCCAGTCCCATCAGTGCGCCGGTGTTTCCCGCGCTGACCACCGCCTGAGCCTCGCCGCGCTTCACCAGCTCCAGCGCAATGCGCATTGAGCTGCCGCGACTGTTGCGGATAGCGTGTGACGGCTTAGCGTCGTTGGGGATCACGGTTTCGGCTGCCACCACCCGTAGCCGGGAGCGCAGTGAAGCGTCTGCGGCGGAAAGGTAAGGCGCGATGGCGTCGGGCTGGCCGACCAACAAAAGGGACAGTGACGAAGTTGAAGTCAGTGCCTGCAGCGCGGCAGGCACTGTGATGCAGGGACCAAAGTCCCCGCTCATCGCATCTAACGCAAGGGTTAGACGAGTCAAAGTATCGCCTTGTTAATACAGAGCTGTATTACTTAGCGATGACCTTGCGACCGCGGTAGAAACCGTCCGCAGTGACGTGGTGACGCAGGTGAGTTTCACCGGAAACCTTGTCAACAGAGACGGTTGCAGTGGTCAGCGCATCGTGGGAACGACGCATACCACGGCAAGAGCGGGTTTTTTTGTTCTGCTGTACGGCCATGGACCTTACTCCTTGATTACTTTCGCTTTAAACTGGCTAGTGCGGCAAATGGATTCGGTTTTTCCGCCTCGGGAGGCAGCTTACCGAACACCATGTCCGCGTCGGACACTTCACAGTGTTCAGATTCATGCACCGGAACCACCGGCAAGGCGAGGATGATTTCATCTTCGACCATCGCCAGCAGATCGACTTCGCCGTATTCATTGACGTCGATCGGCTCGTAAATTTCCGGCAATGCTTCAGCCTGCTCGTCATTGGCGACCGGACTGAAACAATACGTTACGTGGAGGTGATGCTGGAATGGCTGATTACAACGCTGGCACTGCAACGTTACGCTAACGTCGGCATGCCCGCGGATCACAGCCAACCGCTGATTGTCGATTGAGAAGGACATTTCAGCGGAGACATCGCTGTCCACGCTGACCACAGATTCAGCTAAGCGCGTTAACTGCTCGGAAGCATAGACACCAACATAGTCTAAACGCTTCTGCGCAGCGCGTACCGGATCAAGGGTCAAGGGTAATTTTACCTTTTGCATAGGGCGCGCATATTAACTTTGTAAAGCCATAGAGTCAAAGGAAAAGGCCACTCTCGCACCCCTTTCCCCCAATATTCGCTTCCTGAGCGGCGGACAGTTTAGAATGATGCCATCATTAACGCCATGCTTTCGGGAAAAAATATGTTGCCCCTGCTGCTCGCCTCGACCTCGCCCTACCGCCGCGCCCTGCTGGAGAAGCTGGCGCTGCCTTTTATCTGCGCAGCGCCACACACGGACGAAACGCCGCGGCCCAATGAAACCGCCCAGGCACTGGTCTGTCGCTTGGCCGAGGCCAAGGCGCGCGCGCTGGCCGCCGACTATCCGGCGCACCTGATCATCGGCAGCGATCAGGTCTGCGTACTCGACGGCCAAATCACCGGGAAACCCCTAAGCCATGAGCGCGCCTGCGCCCAGCTGCGCGCCGCCAGCGGACAACGCATTACGTTTTATAGCGGCCTGAGCGTGCTCAACAGCGCCAGCGGCGCCTGCCATACGCTGTGTGAGCCGTTTCATGTTCACTTTCGGTCGCTGAGCGATGCCGAGATCGAGGCCTATGTGACGCTGGAGCAGCCGCTCCACTGTGCCGGCAGCTTTATGTGCGAAGGCGCCGGCATTCTGCTGTTCGACCGTCTGGAGGGGCGAGACCCCAATGCCCTGATTGGACTGCCGCTGATCGCGCTGAATACGCTGCTGCTGCGCCACGGCGTGAATCCGCTGCTGGCCGCCCGATAATCGACCGGCGGCGGAAGGGTGCCTTTTGCGGATGCCGCTAAGACGCCCTTGCCCTTATACTTAAGCCGTGACGGCCTCCCCCCTTTTATTACTGCACTATTTACTGCATTGCCGTACTACCGTCTTCATTCTCTCCCGCCCGGATGCACGGAATAATACCCACACACCATATTCACCATTTCTAATAAATTCTTGATAATTATATTTTCCAACGTTTCATTCGCGCAAAAGACAATAAGATACCTATATTAAAATCGGTATATTTTTCGGAGTAATGTTTACAGCGCAGAGTAAATACCCCCTATCCAAATACATGGAAATAGTGAAACAACGCCTCACGCCAGCGGCATAACGCGACAAGCCACGCCGATGGAAAACAATGAGATATATCACAGCCCAGCACAGATTAAAATACGCGGAGATAAAATATACAACAGATTGATTTTAAATCATTTAAATCAATTCCCCACCGAAGAAAGAACGAGACGCGCCATAACGTTAATTATTTATTAATTCAGTAGCAAGATACTTAGACAAGGATTGATAAGATGAAGAAAAATATTATTGCCTCTGCTATTAGCGCTAGCCTATTTATCATGACATGCCAGGCCTTCGCGGCGGCACCGGAACGTGGCGACATTACCCTCGAGGGCGTAGAAAATAGAAAATGGGAAGATCCCATCACTATTTCAGAGTCGCTAAATACGTTGGAGCAACATATTATCCCAAAAATAAATCAGGCTGATACTAAGGCCAGCGTTGCAGAGACCAAAGCCGATACGAACGCGGAGGCGCTCACCACGCTGCAGACCAACCTGGGCGGGCTGAACGGCGTCTTTGCCAACCTTTCCGACGCCTTCAGCGCCACCGGAGAGGATGGCAGCGGCCCGAGCTCGCTGGAAACATTTCTGGGCCTGCCGTCGGTAAAAAGGCTGATCGACAGAGTAGATGACGATATGGCAGATGCCAAGGCTGATATCAACGGACTAAGAACGGCGGTGCGGGCCGCGGATACTAAGGCCAGCACCGCAGATAACAAAGCCGATACGAACGCGGAGGCGCTCACCACGCTGCAGACCAGCCTGGGCGGGCTGAACGGCGTCTTTGCCAACCTTTCCGGCGCCTTCAGCGCCACCGGAGAGGATGGCAGCGGCCCGAGCTCGCTGGAAGAATTCCTGAAACTGCCGGCGGTAAAAGAGCAGCTCGCCAGCGTAAATACCGCGACGACTGAGGCCAAGGCTGAGATCGACACGCTAAAAACGGCGCTACAGGCCACGGATACTAAGGCCAGCACCGCAGATAACAAAGCCGATACGAACGCGGATGCACTCGCCACGCTGCAGACCAGCCTGGGCGAGCTGAACGGCGTCTTTGCCAACCTTTCCGGCGCCTTCAGCGCCACCGGAGAGGATGGCAGCGGCCCGAGCTCGCTGGAAGAATTCCTGAAACTGCCGGCGGTAAAAGAGCAGCTCGCCAGCGTAAATACCGCGACGACTGAGACCAAGGCTGAGATCGGCGCGCTAAAAACGGCGCTGCAGGCAGCATTTATCGATAGCGCGGCGGATGACGGCGCGGTCACCCCCTCCGCATTCACCACCTATATCAACGACCTGAAGCAAGCCATCGATGAGGGTAATACCGCGAACCTGCAGCGGCTGGTCACCCAGCTGCAGCGCGACTTCACCCTGACGCCGTCCGAAGAGGGAACGCCGGCGAACTCTGGCCTCTCCCGCGTCTTGCAGGGTGTGCACGATGCCGGACAGGAGGCAACCGATGCCAAGCTGCAGGTAACGCAGGCAGCGAGCGATGGGAAGATACAGGCGCTGGCCAACGCGATCAATGCGCGGCTTGATACGATTGACCCCTCGGAGGGGTCCCCGCTGGATCAGCGCGTTACGACGCTGGAGAGCGAGCTAAGCCAGGGGCTGAAAAGCTATACCGAGACGATTGCCAACGCCGAGGCCAAAGTGCAGGCCGAGCGGACGCTCAATGCGGCGATAGGCTATACCGATCTTCGGCAGGAGCTGACTCAGGCTTGGCAGGACACCGCCCAGCGGCAGATCAACGATCTCTACCGCGAGGTCGACAATAACCGCAAAGAGCTGCGCCAGACCGCCGCGAAAACGGCGGCGCTCTCCGGCCTGTTCCAGCCCTATGGGATCGGGAACGTCAACGTGACGGCGGCCATGGGCGGATATAAGGATGAGCAGGCCGCCGCCGTCGGCGTCGGCTATCGCGTCAATGAAACCTTCGCCGCCAAGGCGGGCATCGCCTTTGGCAGCGGCTCTGCCGCTTACAACGTTGGGGTCAATCTGGAGTTTTAAGCCGTAGCGTCCAACGCAGTAGGCCCCGCTAACGCGGGGCCTACTTTGTCACACCTACGCCGCCTCGCCTCAGCTAAGCGCGCTGCGTGCGCGCAGCACGCTCAGACAGTGGCGCAGCGCGGCATCCAGCGGCGCCTCGACGCGCAGGGTCTCACCGCTGTGCGGATGCACAAAGCGCAGCGCCGCCGCGTGCAGGAACAGGCGGTTTAAGCCGGTATCCGCCAGCTCGCGGTCGAAGTCGCGGTCGCCGTAGCGATCGTCAAAGGCGATCGGGTGGCCGGCGTGCAGGGTATGAACGCGGATCTGATGGGTTCGCCCGGTCACCGGGCTGGCCTTAACCAGCGTGGCGTTAGCAAAGCGCTCCTCTACCTTAAAGCGGGTTTCCGACGGCTTGCCTTCGGCGTTCACCCGCACGACGCGCTCACCGCTTTGCAGGGTATTTTTCAGCAGCGGCGCCTGTACCACTTTACAGTGCGACTGCCACTGGCCGCGCACCAGCGCCAGATAATCCTTCTGCATCCCCTTCTCACGCAGCTGCTCATGCAGCGAGCGCAGCGCCGAGCGCTTCTTCGCCACCAGAAGCACCCCGGAGGTCTCGCGATCCAACCGATGCACCAGCTCCAGGAAACGGGCCTCTGGGCGCAGGGCACGCAGCCCCTCAATCACGCCAAAGCTAAGGCCGCTGCCGCCGTGTACCGCGGTGCCAGAGGGCTTATTCAGCACCAGCAGGTAGTCATCTTCATACAGGATACAGTCATTGAGCGCGGCGACCTTATCCAGACGGGCTGACACCGGCGCCTCATCGCGTTCGGCCACCCGCACCGGCGGGATCCGGACCTGATCCCCGGCTTCCAGCTTATATTCCGGCTTGATGCGTTTCTTGTTGACCCGCACCTCACCCTTACGCACGATGCGATAGATCATACTCTTCGGCACACCCTTTAACTGGTTGCGCAAAAAATTATCGATTCGCTGTCCCGCCTCATCGGCGGCGATCGTGACTAACTTGACGGAGATGTTTTGTGTATTCATGGGCGCGATTTTAAAGAGCGCCGCGCCGCCGCGCTACTGCTATTTTCAGCCGCTGTGCAATAATTCAGCGATAGCGCGCGCGCGACGGCGACGCACGGACATACCTATCAGCAGAGTTTATGGTGTGACATGTCGTCATAGGGCAATTTTCTGCGAACAACCCGCAATGGCGTCTTGCTATATTTGTCATTGCAGTGAAATAATGGAGTAGTTTTCCGCGCTTTTTTCCATCAAAGCGAAAAAAGAGGTGGGATTCAACGTTTACCTGATAGCGCAGAAATGCAGCAATGGCGTAAGACGTAGTGCGAAATCAAGTAATTAGCGGGCTGCGGGTCGCAGTCTGACCAACAACATGGAGTCAGTTGGCCGCATCCTTTTTCTGCGGTGTCATCCTGATAAACAGCGCTGCCTTTCACAAAGAAATGCAGGCTTACCGAATATTGCGCCCCTATGCAGGCGACAACCGTGAGGTTGACGACTTTGCGATAAGACTCGGGGTCATCGGTCTTCCTCCCGGTCAGAAAGGTCTTTTCGCCCGCAGCTTAAGTTGCCAATGCAAAAAAAACGAGTACGTTAACGATGAAAAGAATGTTAATCAACGCAACTCAGCAGGAGGAGTTGCGTGTCGCCCTTGTGGATGGTCAGCGACTGTACGATCTGGATATTGAAAGCCCGGGTCACGAACAGAAGAAAGCAAACATTTACAAGGGTAAAATCACCCGTATTGAGCCCAGTCTGGAAGCAGCCTTTGTTGACTACGGCGCCGAACGACACGGTTTCCTGCCCCTTAAAGAGATCGCCCGCGAATATTTCCCCAGCAACTACTCCGCCCACGGCCGTCCCAACATTAAGGACGTGCTGCGCGAAGGGCAGGAGGTCATTGTTCAGGTTGATAAGGAAGAGCGCGGCAACAAAGGGGCTGCGCTGACCACCTTTATCAGCCTGGCGGGCAGCTATCTGGTGCTGATGCCCAACAACCCGCGCGCCGGCGGTATCTCCCGCCGTATCGAGGGCGATGACCGCACCGAGCTGAAGGAAGCGCTCTCCTCTCTGCAGATCCCCGACGGCATGGGACTGATCGTCCGCACCGCCGGCGTCGGCAAATCCGCCGAAGCCCTGCAGTGGGATCTCTCCTTCCGCCTGAAGCACTGGGACGCCATCAAGAAAGCCGCCGAAGGCCGCTCTGCGCCGTTCCTGATCCATCAGGAAAGCAACGTCATCGTCCGCGCCTTCCGCGACTATCTGCGCCCGGACATCGGCGAAATCCTGATCGATAACCCGAAGATCCTCGACCTGGCCAAGCAGCATATCGCTGCCCTGGGCCGTCCGGACTTCAGCAGCAAAATCAAGCTGTACACCGGGGAAATCCCGCTGTTCAGCCACTATCAGATCGAGTCACAGATCGAGTCCGCCTTCCAGCGTGAAGTCCGCCTGCCCTCCGGCGGCTCTATCGTTATCGACAGCACCGAGGCGCTGACCGCCATCGATATCAACTCCGCCCGCGCTACCCGCGGCGGCGATATCGAAGAGACGGCGTTCAACACCAACCTGGAAGCCGCCGATGAAATCGCCCGCCAGCTGCGTCTGCGCGACCTGGGTGGTCTGATCGTGATCGACTTTATCGATATGACCCCGGTACGCCACCAGCGCGAGGTCGAAAACCGCCTGCGTGACGCCGTGCGTCAGGATCGCGCCCGTATTCAGATCGGTCGGATCTCCCGCTTTGGCCTGCTGGAGATGTCCCGCCAGCGCCTCAGCCCCTCTCTGGGCGAATCCAGCCACCACGTCTGCCCGCGCTGTAATGGCACCGGTACCGTGCGTGACAACGAATCGCTGGCGCTGTCCATCCTGCGTCTGATCGAAGAGGAAGCGCTGAAGGAGAACACCCGTGAAGTGCACGCCATCGTGCCGGTACCGGTCGCCTCTTATCTGCTGAACGAGAAGCGTGACGCCGTAAGCGCCATTGAAAAACGCCAGCCGGACGTGCGCGTCATCGTGGTGCCTAACGAGCAAATGCAGACCCCGCACTACGCCGTTATGCGGGTTCGTAAAGGCGAAGAGACCCATACCCTGAGCTACAAGCTGCCGCAGCTGCACGAAGCGGAAGCCTGCGGTGAGGAAGAAGTACCGGCAGAGCGCAAGCGTCCGGAGCAACCGGCGCTGGCCGCCTTTAGCCTGGATGTAGCCGCACCGCCGATCGACGCCGCGCAGGATAAGCCTGTCGCTGTCGACGTCGCGCCGACCGAACGCCCGCAGCCGGTCGCCGACGCCCGTCCGGGTCTGTTTGGTCGCCTGGTGGCCTCCCTGAAAGGGATCTTCGCCGGCGACGACGCCCCGGCGCCGGTGCAGGAAGAGAAACCTGCCGCCAGCGCAGAGCGTCCGCGTGACGAGAGCCGTTCCTCGCAGGAGCGCCGCGGTCGTCGCCAGAATCCGCGTCGTGAACGCGGTGAACGCGGCGATCGTCCGGAGCGCGGTGAACGCCCGGAGCGCGGTGAGCGTCCGGAGCGCGGTGAACGTCCAGAGCGCGGTGAACGTCCAGAGCGTGCGAACCGCGACGGCCGTGAAAACCGCGACGAACAGCGCCGTGGCCGCCGTCAGGCTCAGCCGACGCCGGTGACAGAGAACGGCGTAGAAGAGAATGCCCAGCAGCGCGAAGAGCAGCAGCAGCGCCGCGAGCAGCGCAACGAGCGTCAGCGCCGTCGTCAGGAAGAGAAGCGCCAGGCCCAGCAAGAGGTCAAGGCACTGGACTCCGCCGCACAGCCTGAGGAAGAGATCGCAGAGGAGAGCGTACCGGCCCAGCGCCGTCAACGCCGCCAGCTGAGCCAGAAAATCCGCATCGGCGAGAGCGCGTCAGCCGTTGTCAGCGCCGACGCAGATGCCGCCGTGGCACCGGTCGCCGACGCGACCGCCGCTCCGGCTCTGCCGGTGGTTAGCGCTCAGCCTCAGGAGAGCGCCGCCGTCGCCGCGGAAGAGGATAACGCGCCGCGCCATGAGAATGGCATGCCGCGTCGCTCACGTCGCTCACCGCGTCACCTGCGCGTCAGCGGGCAGCGCCGTCGCCGCTATCGCGACGAGCGTTATCCGCAGCAGTCACCGATGCCGCTGACGCTGGCGGTCTACTCTCCGGAGATGGCCTCTGGCAAGGTGTGGATCAGCTATCCTATCGCCACCCCTGCGGCCGTCGAGAGCGTCGAGCGCGAAGCGCCGCGCGCCACGGAGGAGAGCGCCACCGCGGTAGCGGTAGAGACCCTCGCCGCCGCACCGGTGGAAGCCGCACGTCCGAGCGTCACCGCCGAGACCGTCGTCAACGACGCCGTGGCCACCGAGCCGGTGGTGCAGGCGATCATCGCCCCGGCCGCAGCCGTTGAGGAGCCGACCCGCGACGCGATCGCGCAGCAGCCGGCGCCGGTAGTCGCAGAGGAGAGCGCCGCGCACGCCGTCTGTGCCGCCGCCGCACCGACGCTGGAAGAGGCGCTGCCTGCATTGGCCCAGGCCGAAGCACAGGCTGCCGAAGCCGAAGCCGAAGCCGAAGCCGAAGCCGAAGCCGAAGCCGAAGCCAGCGTAGTCGACGCCCAGGTACAGCCGTCGGCAATGGCCCCGAGCGATACGCACGAACACGGTCGCGCTAGCGCGCCGATGACTACGGCCCCGGCGCCGGCCTACGTTGCACCGGTCACGGTAGTCAGCACCTGGGTTCGCCCGGAATATGACTTCCACGGCCGCGGTGCCGCCGGTGCAGACGCCGCGACCAATCAGGCCGCGGCGCCAGCCACGAAACCGGTCATGCCGCAGGAGTAAGAGGCGGCTAGCCCAAAAAACCCGCCGAAAGGCGGGTTTTTTTATATCGGCGCTAGGCTATCTGGCGCAGTCGCGTGATCTCAACGCTGGCGCACCGCCCTTCTATCGCCTGCAGAAAGGCGGCAAAGTGGGCGCTTTTTTCATGCTGCGTCAGCGCCTGCGGCGATTGCCAGATCTCAAAGAACACCAGCGTTGCGGCCTGCCCCTCTTCCTGATGGAGGTCATAACGCACGTTTCCCGCCTCGGCGCGGCTGGGCTCAACCAACTGCAGCGCGGCGTGGCGTACCGCCTCTTGCTGCCCCGCGGATGCGACCAGCGTCGCGACAATGCGAACTTCACTCATAACACACTCCTCTTGAGACCGGGGCGCCTCGCCCTGCGGTACGGCGCAAGCGTATCGAACCGCGGCGGACGCCGCCTGGAATACATCCGTCGTGGTACGCGACGAATGCCTACCCGATCACCTTACCCGTTTTTGCCGTCCGCGACATGAGCCCTCGGCCCCTAATCGCCCCACCGCCTTGCTCAAGCGCACAAATTGATGACGCGATACAACAATCGGATGCATCCAAGCCCGTTTCCCGTTATCCTTACCGCCCGGCACAGAAATGTTCACTGCGCCCTGGCGCCCTGCCCCTACAGCGACCAGAAGCCTGCGCAGTCCATCAGACATATCCACCAGCCGGAGTCCGTAATGACCGTAATGCAGCACACCCTGAAGATCCGCCGCCCTGACGATTGGCACCTCCATCTGCGCGATGATGAGATGCTGCACAGCGTGTTACCCTATACCAGCCGCCACTTTTCCCGGGCCGTGGTGATGCCCAACCTGGTTCCGCCGGTCACCTCCGTGGAGCAGTGCATCGCCTATCGCCAGCGCATTCTCGACGCCGTGCCGCAGGGACACGCGTTTACCCCGCTGATGACCTGCTATCTGACCGACGCCCTCTCGGTAGACACGCTGATGCACGGCCAGCGGGAAGGCGTATTCACCGCCGCCAAGCTGTATCCGGCCAACGCCACCACGAACTCGGCCTGCGGCGTGACCTCCATTCCCGGACTGTACCCGCTGTTTGAGGCGATGCAGAAGAGCGGTATGCCGCTGCTGATCCACGGCGAAGTCACCCAGGCGGATATCGACATATTCGATCGCGAAGCGCGCTTTATCGAGCAGGTGATGCTACCGCTGCGCCGCGACTTCCCCGAACTGCGTATCGTCTTTGAGCACATCACCACCCGCGAAGCGGCCCAGTTTGTCGCCGAGGGCGATCGCTATCTGGCGGCGACCATTACCCCTCAGCACCTGATGTTCAACCGCAACCACATGCTGGTCGGCGGGATTCGTCCGCACCTGTACTGCCTGCCGATCCTCAAGCGCAGCGTACACCAACAGGCGCTACGCAAGGCGGCCACCAGCGGAAAAACCTGCTTCTTCCTCGGCACCGACTCCGCGCCGCACCTGCGCGGGCGCAAAGAGTCGGCCTGCGGCTGCGCCGGGGTCTTCAACGCGCCGACGGCGCTACAGGCCTACGCAACGGTCTTTGACGAGGAGCAGGCGCTGCAGCACCTGGAGGCCTTCTGTTCGCTGAACGGACCGGCTTTTTATGGACTCCCGGCCAATGAGGCGTATATTGAGCTGGTACAAGAGCCTGCGTCTGTCGTCGACAGTATCGCCAGCGGTGATGAAACCCTGATCCCCTTCTTGGCAGGGGAAACGCTGCGATGGTCGGTACGCGCGTAGGCTCAGGACGCTATTTACTCCGGCCTGTCCCTTAGGACAGGCCTTTTTGTTGGTACCCGTGAGGGAGAATATGACCGCAACACCGCTACTGGCGCTTAATCACATCGACTTCAGCGCTAATGGACGCCCCATTCTGCACGACGTATCGCTGACGCTACAGCCCGGCGAATTCAAAGTAATCACGGGCCCCTCGGGCTGCGGCAAGAGCACGCTGCTCAAGATTGCGGCCTCACTGCTGGAGCCGCAGCGCGGCGAGATCCTGCTGCAGGGAACCCCCCTGAGCGCCTATCCTCCGGAGGCGTATCGCAAACAGGTCTCCTATAGCTTCCAAACGCCGGTGCTGTTCGGCGATACGGTGCGCGACAACCTGCTGTTTCCCTACCAGATTCGCGGCGACGCGCCGGATATGGATCGCATCCGTCGTGGCCTGATGCAGTTCGGCCTGCCGCTGCATACGCTGGATCAGCGCATCGAAGATCTCTCCGGCGGCGAGCGTCAGCGCGTGGCGCTGCTGCGTAACATTCAATATATGCCGCAGGTGTTGCTGCTGGACGAAATCACCAGCGCGCTGGATGAGCACAATCGAACCATCGTGCATGAGGTCATCACGCACCTCAATCAGCAGCAGGGGATCGCCATTATCTGGGTCACGCACAGCAGCGACGAGATTACCCAGTGCGACAATGTGATAACCCTACCGCGCCTGGCCGATAGCGACGACGCAGAGGAAGACGGGACTCAGTCAAACGGGGAGCTACGCCATGAATAGCCATAACATTACCGATCAGTCTCTGGTCATGGCCCTGGCGCTGGTCGCCATTGCGCTGGTCATCAGCGGGCGGGAAAAGCTGGGGCTCGGCAAAGACATTCTGTGGAGCGTCAGTCGCGCCATCGTCCAGCTGATCCTGGTAGGCTACGCTTTAAAGTATATCTTTCATCTGGACAGCGCCCTGCTGACCCTATTGATGGTGCTGTTTATCTGCGTCAACGCGGCCTGGAACGCGAAGAAGCGCAGTAAGAACCTCAGCAATGCCTTTGCCATGTCGCTGATCGCCATCGTCACCGGCACCGCGCTGACCCTGGCGATCCTGATCGTCAGCGGCTCCATCGAATTCACCCCGATGCAGGTGATCCCCATCGCCGGAATGATCGCCGGTAACGCCATGGTGGCCGTCGGCCTGTGCTATAACAACCTGCGTCAGCGCTTTCACGACGAACGCCAGCGGGTGCAGGAGATGCTCAGCCTGGGCGCGACCCCGAAGCAGGCGTCGGCGAGGATCATCCGCGCCAGCATCAAGGCGGCGATGATCCCCACCGTCGACTCCGCCAAAACCGTCGGACTGGTCAGCCTGCCGGGCATGATGTCGGGCCTGATCTTCGCCGGTATCGATCCGGTCAAGGCCATCCGCTATCAGATTATGGTGACCTTTATGCTGATCTCCACCGCCAGCCTCTCCACCATCATCGCGGGCTACCTCGCCTACGCCAAGTTCTACACGGCCCGCGATCAGCTGCGTTAAGCCCATACAAAAATCCCCACGCCATGGCGTGGGGATCAACGCGATAACCTGACCGGTAGCGCGACCGGGATTCGTCGCTTATTTCATGCAGCCACTGCAGCGGCTGCTCAAAATCTGCTGGAAGAAGTCATTTCCCTTGTCATCCACCAGGATGAAGGCCGGGAAGTCTTCTACCTCAATCTTCCAGATAGCCTCCATCCCCAGCTCAGGATAGGCCACGCAGGTCAGGCTCTTGATGCTCTGCTGGGCCAGTACCGCCGCCGGGCCACCGATGCTGCCCAGATAGAAGCCACCGTGTTTATGGCAGGCGTCGGTGACCTGCTGGCTGCGGTTCCCTTTGGCCAGCATGATCATGCTGCCGCCGTTGGCCTGCAGCAGGTCGACATAGGAGTCCATACGGCCTGCCGTGGTTGGCCCCAGTGAGCCAGAGGCATGGCCCGCCGGCGTCTTGGCCGGGCCTGCGTAGTAGATCGGGTGATCCTTCACATACTGCGGCAGCGGCTTGCCTTCGTCCAGCAGCGCCTTCAGCTTGGCGTGGGCGATATCACGCCCGACGATGATGGTACCGGAGAGCGACAGACGGGTAGAGACCGGATACTGGGAGAGCTGCGCCAGGATCGCCTTCATCGGACGGTTGAGATCCACCTTGATGGCCTCCCCCTCGCCGGCTTGGCGCAGATGCTCAGGAATATATTTACCTGGGTTATGCTCCAGCTTCTCGATCCAGATCCCCTCGCGGTTAATCTTGGCCTTGATATTACGATCCGCCGAGCAGGAAACCCCCATGCCAACCGGACAGGAGGCGCCGTGGCGCGGCAGGCGGATCACCCGCACGTCGTGGGCAAAGTATTTGCCGCCGAACTGTGCACCCAGCCCCAGCGCTTGCGCCGCCAGCAGCAGCTCCTGCTCCAGCGCCACATCGCGGAACGCCTGGCCGTGCTCATTGCCCTCGGTCGGCAGCGCATCATAGTACTTGGTCGACGCCAGCTTCACCGTCTTCAGCGTAGACTCCGCCGACGTACCGCCGATAACGAAGGCCACGTGGTACGGCGGACAGGCCGCGGTACCCAGGGTACGCATCTTCTCGATCAGGAAAGCCTTCAGCTTCTCCGGCGTCAGCAGCGCCTTGGTCTCCTGATACAGGTAGGTTTTATTGGCTGAACCGCCGCCTTTGGCGACGCACAGGAATTTGTACTCCTCGCCCTCGGTGGCGTACAGGTCGATCTGCGCCGGCAGGTTGGTTCCGGTATTGACCTCGTTATACATATCCAGCGCGGCATTCTGGGAGTAGCGCAGGTTATCTTCGATATAGGTGTTATAAACCCCGCGCGACAGCGCCTCGGCATCGCCGCCGCCGGTCCACACGCGCTGGCCTTTTTTACCCACGATAATCGCCGTCCCGGTGTCCTGACAGGTCGGCAGTACCCCCTTGGCGGCGATCTCGGAGTTACGCAGGAACTGCAGCGCGACGTATTTATCGTTTTCGCTGGCCTGCGGATCGTCAAGAATCGCGGCGACCTGGCGCTGATGAGCCGGGCGCAGCATAAACGAGGCGTCGTGGAACGCCTGCTGGGCCAACAGCGTCAGCGCCTGCGGCTCGACCTTCAGCATATCCTGGCCTTCAAAGCTGACCACGGAGACATGCTCCTTGCTCAGCAGATAATAGTCGGTGTCATCGCCTTGCAGCGGAAACGGATCTTGATAATGGAAGGGTTTATTTGACATTTTTCTCTCGCTTACAACGTCAGCTTCTATAAATTTACCGAGCCGCGCAGCACCATCGGCGTGATGCTCGATAAGAAAAACCGCGCGGCCTGTTAACTTTACCGCCCGATGTTAACATGTTATTTACAATAAGCGTTGTGCGACCGCGCTCAGTATCGGCATGAAACGGGACTCAACCTAATCATCAGGTGAATCCATCCTGCCAAATAACCCAAGCGAGGTAACAGGATCAAAATCAAACTATGGGGGATTAATTGTCGTATGTTTGGGGAAAGGAGAGGTTAATCACCTTGATTTAAAAAGAAAATGAACAAAATGGCTAAAATCGACGTATCCAGGCCCACGCATATTGCCCAGCCCGCCTTACCTCAGGCATCCCTCATCCGCCTGCGCATATTCACAAATCGTATCTGCCATAGCCTGCGCAGCGCAGGAGAACGGGTGATGCATGAGGCTTACTAAGCCGAAGCGGTTTTCAATCACCGGCTCGATCAACGGCAGGCACACTGCGCCCAACTGCCGCATTTGCCGGGCGCACCACGCCGGTACCGCGCTGACGCCCAGCCCGTTTGCGACCATATTGCCTACCGTTATCAATTGGTGACTTTCAAACGCCACCGGCAATTGTTTACCGTTCTGCGCCAGACGCTGCTCCAGCAGCAGGCGCATGGACGAAGGGCGCTGTAGCGTAATAAAGTCCAGCGAGAGCAACTGCCGCCAACCAATATCCTGCTGCCGGGCAAAAGGACACCCCGGCGGAACAATGGCAATAAACCGATTCATGCCCAGCGGGGTAAAATGCAATCGCGCACCAGGCTCCGGTTCAAAGGCGATGCCCATTTCTACCCGCCCTTCAGCAATCATTTCATACACGGCTTCATTAATGACATCATGCACCACCACGTTGACCCCGGCATAGCGGCGGCGAAAACGTTGCAAAATAAACGGTAATGGGTTCGCGGCAAACGAGGGCATCGCGGCAATGGCGACTTTACCGACCTGTAATGTAAAACGCTGTCTTATCGTTTCAGTCGTATTATCCCAGTCCACCAGCAGCTGACGCACTAGCGGGAAAAACGCCTCGCCTTCAGGCGTTAGCCTCACTTGACGCGTCGTTCGCACAAACAGCGCCCCCCCCAAAGCGTCCTCCAGGCTACGGATAGCCAGACTCAACGCCGGCTGAGAAAGGTTCAATCTCACGCTAGCCTGCGCAAAGTTTAAAGTGTGAGCAACAGCTAAAAATGCACGCAATTGCTTAATACTCATTGCCATCGGTTATCTCCCCAACCATTTATTAATCAGGGACTAATTCATAATTAATAAAAATAATAAACTAATACATTGAAAAAACAAACTTAACAAAATGCTCGACCTTGTCAATTATTTCACCACAAAAATGGCTAATGACATTCGCCGCTATCGATACCAATTTTGACAATGAATATAACTTGGCAATTTATGTTTTTTATTTCCCGATAACGATAAATAGCAGCAAGCCGAATTAATTATAATTAACTAAGGAATAGTAAATGAGCATTATAGTTGCCATCGCATCCCTAAGTTTACTTATGCTAGCCGCTTACCGGGGTTACAGCGTCATTCTTTTTGCCCCCTTAGCCGCACTCGGCGCCGTACTGTTTACCGACCCCAGTGCTGTCGGCCCAGCGTTCAGCGGACTATTCATGGATAAAATGGTCAGTTTTATCCAGCTCTATTTTCCGGTATTCCTGCTGGGCGCCCTTTTTGGCAAACTGATTGAGCTCGCTGGTTTCTCGCGCGCCATTGTGGTGACCGTTATTCGTATACTCGGGCAGCGGCATGCCATGCCGGTGATTGTCATCGTCTGCGCTCTGCTCACCTATGGCGGCGTGTCTCTGTTTGTTGTCGCCTTCGCCGTCTATCCCTTTGCCGCAGAGATGTTCCGGCAAAGCAATATTCCCAAGCACTTAATCCCGGCCACGATCGCCCTGGGAGCATTTTCATTCACCATGGATACCTTGCCCGGAACACCGCAGATCCAAAATATTATCCCGGCCGCCTTCTTTAACACCAATGCCTGGGCGGCCCCCTTGCTGAGCCTTACCGGCGCACTTTTTATGCTCGCGCTCGGCCTAGCCTACCTTGAGCGCCAGCGGCGTAAAGCCCACCAGGCCCATGAAGGTTACGGCACCGATTTAGTAAATGAGCCCGAAACCCCCGACACGCTTAACTTACCTCATCCTGTTATCGCGCTCGCGCCACTGCTTCTAGTGGGTATCTGTAACCTACTGTTCACGCATTATATTCCGCAATGGTATGGCACATTACACTCATTCGCCCTGCCCGGCATGACAAGCCCGATCGTGATTTCCATAGAGAAGGTCACCGCGATCTGGGCGGTAGAGGCGGCGCTGCTGGTCGGCATTCTGGTGGTCGCACTCTTCGGCTTTCACAATATCGGTGGGCGTCTGGCTGAGGGCAGTAAAAATGCCGTCTCCGGCACCATCCTCGCCGCCATGAATACCGCGTCAGAATATGGTTTTGGCGCCGTTATCGCCGCGCTCCCCGGCTTTCTGTTACTCGCCAAAGGGCTGGAGGCCATCCCCGATCCCTTAGTCAACGAGGCGATCAGCATCACGCTGTTGGCCGGGATTACCGGCTCTGCCTCCGGCGGGATGAGTATTGCGCTGGCGGCGATGTCCGACACTTTTATTGCGGCGGCCAACGCAAACGGCATCCCTATGGAAGTCCTGCACCGCATCGCCGCCATGGCCAGCGGCGGTATGGATACGCTGCCGCACAATGGTGCCGTCATTACATTACTGGCCATTACCGGCTTAAGCCATCGCCAATCCTATGGCGGCATCTTTGCCATCACCCTGATTAAAACCCTTGCGGTCTTTTTTGTCATCGCCGTGTTCTATCTGACCGGCATTGTTTAACGCGTGCCGCTGTGCGGCGCAATGAATGATACGGAGTTCATATGATAAACCTACAAGGCAAAGTCGCATTGATAACCGGCTCAACCAGTGGAATCGGGTTGGGTATTGCGAAAACGCTGGCGCAGCAGGGCGCGCAGGTCATTCTGAATGGCTTTGGCGACGTTGCGCACGCCACCGGGCAAATAGCCGCGTGCGGCCTCCCCCCGGGCTACCACTCGGCTGACCTGAGCCATCCCGACCATATCGCCGCCATGATGGATTACGCCACTACACAGTTCGGCGGCGTGGACATTCTGGTCAATAACGCGGGAATACAGCATGTCGCCAGCGTAGAGCATTTCCCGGAGGAGCAATGGGATGCAATCCTCGCAGTCAACCTCTCTTCTGTATTTCATACCAGCCGTCTGGCCTTGCCTGCCCTACGGGAGAAGGGCTGGGGCCGCATAATCAATATCGCCTCCGTGCACGGCTTGGTCGCCTCCACGCAAAAGGCGGCATACGTGGCGGCCAAGCATGGCGTGGTGGGGCTGACGAAGGTGATTGCGCTGGAAACCGCGCGCAGCCCGGTCACCTGTAATGCCATCTGCCCCGGTTGGGTACTCACGCCCCTGGTGCAACAGCAGATAGCGGCGCGGGCTGCCGACGGTGATACCCAGCAGGCTCGGGATGCGCTACTGGCAGAGAAGCAGCCGTCGCTGGATTTTGTGACGCCGCAGCAATTAGGCGCGCTGGCGCTATTTTTATGCAGCCCGGCGGCCGATCAGGTGCGCGGTGCGGCGTGGAATGTGGACGGGGGCTGGCTGGCTCAATAGCGGCCTGCCGTAGCCACCGGATAGGCAGCCGATATACGGGCGTATGCCGCCTTAGCCGATACGGCGAGAGCGCAAACAGTAAGTCGCCCCAGATGGCCCCTTCTACATCGATTTAATGGCGCCGCCTGGGCGAGCCCATCTCCCTGAGATGGTCAGTCAGTAACAAGGAATCGTCATGCAGAATAAACAAATCACAGTAGCGCAGACTTATGCACATTTTGCTGATGGAATAACCCTCATGATCGGCGGTTTTATGGGCTGTGGTACCCCGCCGCGATTAATTCAGGCATTGCTCGACTCTGGCGCTAAAGAGTTAACGATCATCGCTAACGACACGGCGTTTATCAATAGCGGAATCGGTATTCTCATCCACCACGGCCGGGTGAAAAAAGTGATTGCCTCGCATATTGGGACTAACCCGGAGACCGGCCGTCTAATGATCGCCGGAGAGCTGGAGGTCCAACTGGTTCCCCAGGGGACCCTCATAGAGCAAATCCGCTGCGGCGGGGCCGGGTTAGGCGGCGTGCTTACGCCAACCGGCGTCGGCACGTTGGTTGAAGAAGGGAAACAAAAAATAACGCTGGGGGGAAAACCTTATTTACTGGAGCGCCCACTGAGGGCCGATCTGGCCCTCATCCAAGCCTACCAGGCCGATACGCTGGGCAACTTATGTTACCAACTGAGCGCGCGCAACTTTAATCCACTGATCGCCTTAGCTGCCGATATCACCCTTGCAGAACCCGACCATATAGTAACCGCTGGAGAATTAGATCCCGACCTTATCGTCACGCCCGGTGCCGTGATTGATTATATCCTGTCGCCAGAGGAGAAATAGAGATGAATGCAAAACAGCGCATTGCCTATCGCATCGCACAGGAGTTTAACGATGGCGATATTGTTAATCTGGGGATAGGCATTCCCATCCTCGTCGCCGACTATTTACCTCCGGGCGTAGATATTATTTTGCAATCCGAGAACGGCTTTCTTGGCCTTGGCCCACTGAACCAGGTTCAACGTAACCTGGTCAATGCCGGAGGACAACCCTGCGGCATGATACCCGGTGCCGCCATGTTTGACAGTGCGTTATCTTTTGCCCTCATCCGCGGGGGCCATTTGGACGTCTGTGTCTTGGGCGGGCTACAGGTCGATCAACTGGCCAATCTGGCCAATTGGGTTATTCCGGGGGAAATGGTGCCCGGCATGGGCGGCGCAATGGATCTGGTGACCGGCGCACGCAAAGTCATTATCGGAATGGAACACTGCACCAAAACGGGGGCGGCCAAAATTCTCCCCCGCTGTACCCTGCCGCTGACCGCGGTCAATGCCGTGCATATGCTGGTCACTGAACTGGCCGTGTTTCATTTTGAACACCGGCAAATGGTGCTCACTGAGCTGGCGCCGGGCATCGATCTCAACACTCTGCAGCGGAAAACAACGGCGCACTTCACGGTATCCCCTCGCCTCTCAACCATGCCCCAACCACAGGATGCCTGCGAATGAAAAACATTGTGATTGGCAGCGCCGTTCGCAGCGCTATTGGCAGCTTCGGCGGTGCGTTTGCTCACCTCGGCGCCGTCGCGCTGGGGGCCACCGTCATTGCAGAGGCGCTCAAGCGAGCCGCGCTGGAGCAGACGATGATCGACGAAGTCATTATGGGAAACGTGCTACAGGCCGGCCTCGGACAAAACCCGGCGCGGCAAGCGGCGTTAAAAAGCGGCCTGCCGGATAGCGTCACGGCGTATACGGTCAATAAAGTGTGCGGCTCCGGCCTGAAAAGTATTGCGCTGGCCGCACAGGCAATCCAGGCGGGCGATGCCTCGGTCATTGTCGCCGGGGGGATGGAAAACATGAGCCAGGCGCCCTATTTGCTGGCGCACACTGCGCGCTGGGGGTACCGGATGGGCCATAATTCACTGCTGGACGTCATCTTGCAAGATGGCCTGACCTGTGCCATTGAAGGCTACGCCATGGGGATCACGGCTGAGAATATCGCCAAACAGTATGGCATAGGCCGTGAAGCCCAAGACGCACTGGCTCTACACTCCCAGCAAAAAGCCAGCCAAGCCATTGCGCGCGGCGCATTTGCGGACGAAATCGTGTCGATCCCAGTCACCTCGCGTCGGGTCACACGGCAGATAGCGCAAGATGAGTTCCCCCGCGCCGATACCACGCAGGAAACGCTGGCCAAGCTCTCACCGGCCTTTGATAAACTCGGGACCGTCACGGCGGGCAATGCCTCGGGCATTAATGATGGCGCCGCCGCGCTGGTCATTATGGAGGAGCAGCGCGCCAGGGCGCTGGGCGTTCGCCCTTTAGCACGGATACGCAGCTATGCCAGCGGCGGCGTCGCACCGGCCCTGATGGGGATGGGGCCGGTACCAGCCTGCTGGCGTGCGCTGAAAAAAGCCGGACTGACGCTTACCGACATTGACCTGATTGAAGCAAACGAAGCCTTTGCCGCCCAGTTCCTGGCCGTGAGCAATCAAATGGCGTGGGATGGGGATAAAGTCAACGTTAACGGCGGCGCGATTGCCCTTGGCCACCCAATAGGCGCCAGCGGCGCTCGCATTATGGTCACGCTGTTACATGCGCTACGCGCCCGCGATAAATCGCTGGGGCTGGCTACGCTCTGTATCGGCGGCGGTCAGGGAATGGCCATGATTGTGGAAAGGCTCAGCTGAGCCTCGGTAAGCCTCCCCGTCATAGAGCCAGAATCGGCCCCGTGACGGAGACGATGTACAGCCCTGCACGGGCCGTTACGGGACTCGTCAAGACGGTTACTCGCCGCGCTCCGCCAGCAGCCAGCGGTACAGCAGGCCGCCCAGTACGCCGCCGACCAGCGGCATCACCCAGAAGAACCACAGCTGCTGCAGCGCCCAGGTGCCCTGGAACAGCGCCACCGCGGTGCTGCGCGCCGGGTTAACGGAGGTATTGGTCACCGGAATGCTGACCAGATGGATTAAGGTCAGCGCCAGACCGATCGCCAGCGGGGCAAATCCGGCCGGGGCTCGCTTATCCGTGCTGCCCTGGATCACCAGCAGGAAAAAGGCGCTAAGAATAATTTCGACCACCATCCCCGCCTGCATCGAGAAGCCGTCCGGCGAATGGGCACCGTATCCGTTGCTGGCGAACCCGCTGGCCGTGGCATCGAACCCGGCCTTACCGCTGGCGATAACATACAGCGCGGCGGCGGCGGCGATCCCACCGATCACCTGACTCAGCATGTAGGGCAGTACCGTGCGGCCAGAGAAACGACCGCCGGCCCACAGCCCCAGCGTTACCGCCGGGTTAAAGTGACCGCCGGAGATAGGGCCGACGGCGTAAGCCATGGTCAGCACGCTCAGGCCAAAGGCCAGGGCGACCCCCAGAAAGCCGATGCCCAGCTGGGGAAATGCCGCCGCCAGCACGGCGCTGCCGCAGCCGCCGAAGACCAGCCAGAAAGTACCCAAAAACTCTGCCGCCAATTTATTAAACATCAACCACCTCAACATAAATAATGAATTGTTCGCGCCATCGGGATACCCAGCGCACCGCGCGATGTGCTGGGCAGCATGCGGGTTACCACAAAAAAAAGAATGAGGCGCCTTGCCCGGAACAATGCAGGCAAAAACAAGTAAAACCGCTTGAAATAAACGCACCATCCAACGCTCATCACATGACGTAAGATGTCATCACTGCGTTTAATTGCGGGATATTATTCTGTATAAGTCGGGATAGGCACAAGAAAAAATATATGGGATTTTTCTAGCAAGGCGAAATGACTGCCTTAATAAAAATAGAATTAAGACATGTCCGATTACTTATTAGAAATAAAATATTTATTTAGGTATATGTGGAGGGGAAATATCAACCCGGCGGCAAAAGTCAGAAAACAGCGCCTGATGCTCACACACTTTATCTGCGCTGTACAGCACCGCATAGGCAAACAGCGCCCCGCCCAACAGGCTAGCCAGTAACATCCATCGTTTGATTTTCATTCGGTCCATTCCGTGTCACCTATCACTGATGGCATCAGTGTATGCTCACCAGGCTAAACTATGGCTCTACGGCTACCGATTACGCACCCGACGCACGCGGGAAAAGAGACAAAATGCCAACAGATGAAACGCCCCCGACACAGAAAAGACACGCGCTACATGGAGGTGCCGAACGCGTTTCTCTGTTAACACTCACACCTCAAGCCTAGCCAGCCTTAGGTAAAGATGCAAGCCACCGACGGCGACAACCCGCTGTTAATTAAGAGGGATCATCAATACGGCGCCGCTATGCGAACGGCGCTTTCTGCGCGGGAAAGGTAGGGAGTCGCCCTTGGAAAGCAGGCTGAAGAGGTGCGGGATGGCGCCTCACGCGACGCTGAGACGCGCGCAATACCGCCCACGGCGCAGAGAGGGGTCAGCCCTGCCGATAAGGCAGAGTGATACCCCACGTCGGTGAATAAGGCGCAGTCCCTTGCCGATAGGGCAGAGTGACACCCCGTACAGCGGCGGTCGGTCTAGATTTCAAACTCGGGTGCCATTATCTCCTCCAGATATTGGGCCAGGAACTGACGAGTACGCGGATGACGGGGCCGGCTGAACAGGATCTCGGCCGGGCCCTGCTCGACGATACGACCGCCGTCCATAAAGATCACCCGCTGCGCCACGTCGCGGGCAAAGCGCATTTCATGAGTGACGATCACCATGGTACGCTGCTCCTGCGCCAGGCCGCGCAGGGTGGCGAGCACCTCGCCCACCAGCTCCGGATCCAGCGCCGAGGTAGGCTCATCAAACAGCAGAACCTGCGGCTGCATGGCCAGCGCCCGGGCGATGGCCACCCGCTGCTGCTGACCGCCGGAGAGCCGTTTGGGATAGGCATCGGCCTTATCGGCCAGTCCGACCCGCGCCAGCAGCGCCCTCCCCTGACGTTCGGCCTCGGCGGGCGCAACCCCATTAACCACCCGCGGCCCTTCGGTCACGTTCTCCAGCGCCGTCAGGTGTGGAAACAGATTGAAGTTCTGAAAGACAAAGCCGACCTGGCGGCGTAGACGACGGATCTGCGCCTTCTGACGCGCCAGCGAGCGGTTGGCGTCCACGCGAATATCGCCGACACGCAGGCTCCCCGCGTCCGGCGTCTCCAGCAGGTTAATGCAGCGCAGCAGGGTACTCTTGCCCGAGCCGCTCGGCCCGATGATCGCGACCACCTCGCCCGGCTGAACGCACAGATCGACGCCGTGCAGTACCCGCTGATGGTGAAAGGACTTCACCAGCTGTGTCAGTTCGATGGCGCTCACGCTCTTCTCTCCCCCTCCGCGCCGCACGCCGACGCTCCGAGCCGTCACTGTAGCAAGGCGTGACGGCATGGAAAGGAATAAAAAGTAATATGCTAATAATTGCGGGAAATAACCGCCGACAGGCGTCAGGCCGCCTGCGCGAACTGAAGATACTGCTGATACTTGCGCAGCGCGATACGATAATTGTTTTGGCTGCACTGGGGCAGCGCCGCCAGCCAGCGATCGGACAGATCGCTCAGCGCCGTCGAGGGCGGCACATGGTGCGTCAGCAGCTCGTCCAAACGCCGCAGACGCACCACATACTCACGAATGCTGCTGTGCCGCATGTCGGTCTGCTCGCACAGATACTGTTTAAACCCCATGATGTCAAAACGACTGCACTGCGCATGGCAGTAGACATCGCTACAGAAGCGGCACAGCGCCAGCAGCCCCTGCTGCAGGGCCGCCCAGCCGGCGTCGTCGATCAGCCGCTCCATCTGCGCCTGGCGCGCACGATTCAGCAGAGTGCCGTCCAGCACCAGCGAGATGCGATCCAGCGGACGACCGCAGTGTGAGCAGTAGCACTGCGCATGTTTAAAGTCTTTCAGATAGCGGCTCAGCGGCCTGCGCCCGGCGGGGGATGAGGGAAAAGAGGTCAATGGCATCTCTGCACTCCATAGCTATGGCAGAAAGGCGACTTACCGCTGGCTGAGCAGACGGGTACGCAGGCGTTTTATCGCCTGGCTGTGCAGCTGACTGACGCGCGATTCGCCGACCTCGAGCACCGCGCCGATCTCCTTGAGGTTGAGCTCCTCCTGGTAGTACAGCGTCAGCACCAGCTTTTCACGCTCCGGCAACGCCTCGATGGCGGCGATCACCCGACCGCGCAGATCGCTCTCCAGCAGCTGACGCAGCGGGTTGGCCTCTTCGCTCTGCTCCAGAACCGGCTCAGCGCTATCGCCGTGATCCTCACGCCATTCGTCGTAGGAAAACAGCTGGCTGGTGTTGGTGTCCAGCAGGATTTGCTGGTACTCCTCCAGCGGGATCCCCATCTCCTGGGCTATCTCGCTGTCGCCCGGCGTTCGGCCCAGACGCTGCTCGGCGCGCTGCATGGCGGCAGATACCCCGCGAGCATTCCGCCGTACGCTGCGCGGCACCCAGTCTCGGCTGCGCAGTTCGTCCAGCATCGCGCCGCGGATACGCTGAATGGCATAGGTGGTAAACGCGGTCCCCTGCATGGCGTCATAGCGCTCGACCGCATGCAGTAGCCCGATGCCGCCCGCCTGCAGCAAATCATCCAGCTCTACGCTGGCCGGAAGGCGAACCTGCAGGCGCAGCGCCTCATGACGAACCAGTGGCGCATAGCGCTGCCATAACGTATTTTTGTCAATCACGCCTTCGGCGGTATACAAATCAGTCACGTCGACAGAACTCGGGTTGATGAATGCCCGCTTATTATCCCGTGTCTATGCCAATCCAATGCCGCGATAAGTCGGTAAAAAAGTGGCCTTTTAGCCGCTTTGTTCTGCGTAACGCGCAGGCATTGCGCGCAGTAAAGGTAAAAAAAACCCCGCCGCAGCGGGGTTTGGCCTGACTCTGGATGCGATTAACGCAGCAGGGACAGGACGTTCTGGGTAGACTGGTTAGCCTGAGCCAGTACGGAGGTACCGGCCTGCTGCAGGATCTGCGCACGGCTCATGTTGGACACTTCGGTCGCGTAGTCAGCGTCCTGAATACGTGAACGGGAAGCGGACAGGTTGTTCACGGTACTGTTCAGGTTGTTGATTACGGAATCGAAACGGTTCTGTACCGCACCCAGGCCGCTGCGCAGGTCATCAACCTGAGACAGGGCTTTATCCAGGGTTGCCAGCGGATCGGCAGTCTTGGCCGTGGTAGACAGGGCAGAGCCTTTAGTCACGGTGCCGTCTTCGGCAACGCTAGCCTTAAAGTATTTAGCGTCAGCGCCAGTGCCTTCTTTGATGACATAGGCAGAAGCGCCCTTTTCGGTACCGGTGTAAGCATAGACGTTAGCCGCGTCAGCCCCTTTCGGTGCAACTTTAGAGGTCACCTGGCTAACCGCGTTAGTCGTACCTGACGGCGTAGCTGATGCTGTATCGAATGCAGTAACCTTGCCATCATCGCCAATGGTGGCTTTAGCATACTTAGTTGTACCAGCATCATCATAAGCGCCGTATACGTCGCCCTTATCATCCTTAACATAACCAGTAATTGCCTTACCACCGGCATCTTTACCGTTCGTGTCAATATTCACCATCGGGCCATTGACTTTAGTCGCAGCGGCAGCGGCAACCTTAGTCGTGTCAACGCTGTCAGCCACGTTAAACTTATCCAGGCCCAGGCTCTGTGCGTTGATGTTTTTCAGATCGATATCGATGGTTTCACCGTCGTTGGCGCCAACCTGGATGGTCAGCTTCTGATCTTTGCTCAGCACCTTCACGCCGTTGAAGTCGGTCTGCTGGGAGATACGGTCGATCTCGGACAGACGCTGGGTGATTTCGTCCTGGATGGACTGCAGGTCGCTGGAGGAGTTAGAGCCGTTCTGTGCCTGTACGGTCAGACGACGGATGTTCTGCAGGTTGTCGTTGACTTCGTTCAGCGCGCCTTCGGTGGTCTGCGCCAGGGAGATACCGTCGTTGGCGTTGCGAGAGGCCTGGGTCAGGCCGTTGATATTGGCGGTGAAGCGGTTGGAGATCGCCTGACCGGCGGCGTCATCCTTGGCGCTGTTGATACGCAGACCGGAAGACAGACGCTCGATGGCGGTGCCCAGGGCAGACTGGGATTTGTTCAGGTTGTTCTGTGCCATCAGCGACAGGCTGTTGGTGTTGATTACTTGTGCCATGATAAATTTCCTTACTACATGATTGGTTATACAAATCTATTTATCGACCCCCTTCGGCAAAGCTTTAGCAGAGTTTTTATTTTTTTGTATAATTTGCCGGCAGTTAATCCTAATCGGCGACAATATGGCCACCGAGCTCAATCGCGCCCCTGCTTGCCCACCCTCCCCCCGCAGGGGTGATGCGCCAGTCCGCGTTTACGGACATAAAAAAACCCGCCGATGGGCGGGTTTTTACGCGCGGCAACGCGGGCCACGCACGCGGTAATGCGCGATTAACGCAGCAGAGACAGGACGTTCTGGGTAGACTGGTTAGCCTGGGCCAGTACAGAGGTACCGGCCTGCTGCAGGATCTGCGCACGGCTCATGTTGGACACTTCGGTCGCGTAGTCAGCGTCCTGAATACGTGAACGGGAGGCGGACAGGTTGTTCACGGTGCTGTTCAGGTTGTTGATAACGGAATCGAAACGGTTCTGTACCGCACCCAGGCCGCTGCGCAGGTCATCAACCTGAGACAGGGCTTTATCCAGGGTTGCCAGCGGATCGGCGGTCTTAACGGTGGTAGACAGGGCAGAGCCTTTGGTCACGGTGCCATCATCGGCAACGCTAGCCTTAAAGTATTTAGCGTCAGCACCGGTACCTTCCTGAATAACATAGGCGGAAGCGCCTTTTTCAATACCGCTATATGCACGAAGATTAGCTGCATCCGGACCGGTCGGGGCAACTTCTTTCTTGATAGAGGTTACGGCTGTAGTACCGCCACCGGTATATTCGGTAGTATCAACGCCAGTAACTTTACCTGTAGTGTTATCGATAGTAGTTACTTTAAACAGCTTACCATCGGTGTTTTTCGCATACAGGTCAGCACCCTTCTGCTCGTAACCAGTAATGTCTTTAGAGTCAGCTTTTAATGTCGCATCATTGTTAATAGCAACATCGATATTGGTTTTCACTTTAGCCGGAGCGGCAGCGGCAACCTTAGTCGTGTCAACGCTGTCAGCCACGTTAAACTTATCCAGGCCCAGGCTCTGTGCGTTGATGTTTTTCAGATCGATATCGATGGTTTCACCGTCGTTGGCGCCAACCTGGATGGTCAGCTTCTGATCTTTGCTCAGCACCTTCACGCCGTTGAAGTCGGTCTGCTGGGAGATACGGTCGATCTCGGACAGACGCTGGGTGATTTCGTCCTGGATGGACTGCAGGTCGCTGGAGGAGTTAGAGCCGTTCTGTGCCTGTACGGTCAGACGACGGATGTTCTGCAGGTTGTCGTTGACTTCGTTCAGCGCGCCTTCGGTGGTCTGCGCCAGGGAGATACCGTCGTTGGCGTTGCGAGAGGCCTGGGTCAGGCCGTTGATATTGGCGGTGAAGCGGTTGGAGATCGCCTGACCGGCGGCGTCATCCTTGGCGCTGTTGATGCGCAGACCGGAAGACAGACGCTCGATGGCGGTGCCCAGCGCTGACTGGGATTTGTTCAGGTTGTTCTGTGCCATCAGCGACAGGCTGTTGGTATTAATTACTTGTGCCATAGTGTGCTTTCCTTCGAATGTTGCGCCACTGCGCATCACGGTTAATCGTTCGGGCCTGATTGCCCTACGGCGTCATCAGCCACCGTCCCCTCAGGTATCGGCGCTCCCCTTGGCAACCTTTAGTAAATTTTTTAATTTTTTTTACCCTCGCGCCAATCGGTGAAAAAGCCCCCATTTTCCTGCTTCTATTGACCCATCGTTTTTTATTATTTTTCTGTAAACTTTTGCCCAACAGAGCCGATAACGCGTATAGCGCACTCGTCATTAAGAAAGGAAATATTCATGGCAACCATTTCATCACTGGGGATCGGCTCTGGGCTCGACCTCAACTCCCTGCTGACCAAGCTGACCGGGGTCGAGAAGCAACGTTTGACTCCCTACACCACCCAACAGAGCAGCTACAAGGCCAAGCTGACCGCCTATGGCACCCTGAAAGGGGCGCTGGAAAAGTTTGATGATGTGAGTAAGGATCTGGCCAAAACCGATGCCTTTACCATCACCAAGGCCAGCAGCCACGATCAGTTTAGCGTCACCACCAGCGCCAGCGCGGTACCGGGTAACTATGCCATCAATGTGACCCAGCTGGCTCAGGCGCAGAGCCTGACGGCCAAAACCCACGCCACCAGCCAGACCGACCAGCTGGGCAGCGCGGGCGCCAGCGGACGTGAGCTGACCATTACCGTCGGTGAACCGCCCAAAGAGACCAAGATCTCCCTCAGCGACGAGCAGACCTCGCTGACCGGACTGCGCGACGCCATCAACAAATCCAACGCCGGCGTCAAGGCCAGCGTGATCCAGATCTCCGACAAGGAGTACACCCTGTCGGTGACCGCCGCCGATACCGGCGCGAAGAGCAATATAAAGATGAACGTCAGCGGCGACAGCAAGCTGGCGGGGATGCTGAACTACGATGGTCATAAAGACAGCGCCGCCAACGGCATGGCGCAGACCGTAGAAGGGAGAGATGCCAAAATGACACTCAACGGCATCGATATCACCCGCAGCAGCAATAAGATCACCGATGCGCCGCAGGGCGTGACCCTGGAGCTGAAAGCGGTCACCAAAGATACCCAAAACCTGGTGATCAGCAGCGATAGCGAAGGCGTCAGCAAAAAGATCCACGACTGGGTCGACAGCTACAACTCGCTGATCGATACCTTTGCCTCCCTGACCAAATTTACCCCGGTCAAGAAGGGAGAAGCCGAAAACTTCACCAATGGCCCGCTGCTCGGCGACAATACCCTGCGCGCCATTCAGTCCGGCGTCAAAGGGGTCATGAGCTCGGCGCAGGACAACCCCAACCTCAAAGGACTGGGCAACCTGGGCATCAGCACCGACCCGCAGACCGGCAAGCTGAACATCGACGACAGCAAGCTGAAGAAAGCCATTGATGAGTACCCGGGGCAGGTGCAGAACTTCTTTGTCGGCAACGGCAAGGACACCGGCATGGCCAACATGGTGCACAGCGAAATCCAGAGCTATATCAAAAACGACGGCGTCATCGACTCCACCACCAAGAGCATCAATAACAGCCTGCAGCACCTGAGCGACCGCATCGATAGCGTCAACCAGAGCATCGATGAAACCATCAACCGCTACAAGGCGCAGTTTGTCCAGCTCGACAAGATGATGGCCAAGTTAAACGGCACCAGCTCTTACCTGACCCAACAGTTTAACGCCATGAGTAATAGTAAGTAAGGGTAACCGCCACTATGTATAACGCAATGGGCACGCAGGCCTATGCCAAAGTCGGACTGGAGAGCGGCGCGATGAGTGCCAGTCCGCATCAACTGATTGTCATGCTGTTTGACGGGGCGCATAGCGCCCTGGTTCGCGCGGCGCTGCATATCGATGCGGGACAAATCCCGCTGAAGGGGCAGGCTCTCAGCAAGGCCATCAACATTATCGACAACGGCCTCAAGGCCGGACTGGATCTGGACAAAGGCGGCGAGGTAGCGCAAAACCTTAGTGCGCTGTATGACTATATGGTGCAACGCCTGCTGCAGGCTAACCTGCATAACGACGCCGACGCCGTACGTCACGTCACGGAATTACTCGACAATATTGCAGATGCCTGGCGCCAGATAGGTCCACATTCTGCAACCACCCAGCAGGGGTAACAATATGTATGGACTACCGCCGCTACTCCAGGCCTACCACCAGGTTCTGGCCATAAGCGAGCGCATGCGCGATTTGGCACAGCGCGACGAGTGGGAGGCGCTGGTGGCGCTGGAAATGGAGTACCTGACGGCGGTGTCAAGCACAGCCAAACTGATGTCCCAGGCCAATCCTACGCCAACGCAGCAGGAGGATCTGCGCCAGGTGCTTAAGCAGATCCTGCTCAACGAAACCCACGTCAAACAGCGGCTCCAAGCACGAATGGATGAGCTACGCCAGCTGATCGGCAACGGCAGCCGTCAGCAGGCGTTAAGCCATGCCTATGGGCAGTTCACCGGCGAGATCCTGCTGCCCGGCGAGCACCTATAATCATACGCCGAACATCACTGCCTCTGGCTGACCCTCTTTATCTTTGCCCGCTGGCGTCCCACATTGTCATGGTATTCGACCACGACAATAGGTGGTGCGCCGGGCGTCACTCCCCTTTCCGCACCTTTTCTACCGGCCATAAAAAAACCCGCGCCCAAAAGCGCGGGGAGTGAAAGCAAAAATAAAGCAGACTGTTAAAAACAATGTGAGCGAGTGGCCGTGAGCAATCGGGATCAGCCATCGCTATATATATAACTATACAACGTTTAGCCGCAGATCACCAGCGTCAGCGCATACAGAGCATCTGATTACTTTTGCGTCGTCGCCTGCGCCCGCACCGGCTGATAAACACACAGGTAGGCCACCCGCGTTAGCCCCGTCGCGCTCGGTTTCAGCGTGCCGACCTCATCGGCACGATCAAAGCCGTGGCTGCGGCAGTAGGCCAATGCATCGGCCTGCATCGCGGCCCGATCGACCACCTCAGGATCGAAACGGTATACCAGCGAATGCGATACCGGATCCTCTTCACTGCGGACAAAATGCCCCGGCGCGCTGCTGCAGGCGCTCAATACGAACAGCGGCGCGAATAGGCCGAGCCAACGCATAATACTCTCCTTAAGGGATATCTCGGATCGCGCGGCGGCGTAGCGCCCCGCGCTCGGATGACGGAATAGTGCGACAGCGGCGCCGCGCGCGCCAGTCACCGCGTATAACGGCGCACTGCACCGTCTTACCGACATCAGTGTAACGCAGGGATTATCGAAAAGTGAACCACCGCCGTGACGCCAAGCGTACCGCGCCCGCGCTCGTGGCGGCGCGCCTGGCAAGCCCAAGGCACGGCAACGCCACGGTATTGGCGGCCTATTTCCACGAGCGACCTAGAGATAAAGAGCAAACGTGGGGGGAGCGCGCCAAGCATCAGCCCATCCGGACGGCTAAAATAAAACTTGTACTTACTGACCCACTATGCGTTAATAGCCACACGGTTTGCAGAACAGACCTTAATAAAGCAGTTTTAGTAAAGTAGCCTCAGTTCCAGTGTTATCTTCTGATTTCCCTTTATCGTGAGTCTCCTCCTTCAATGCCTTAGTAAGTTATTCTGTCAGAGCAGGCCTCTTTCGTCACGCTGAGTGACTCACAAAATTGAGAAGGTAATATTATGTCTAATAAAATGACTGGTTCTGTAAAATGGTTCAACGCCGATAAAGGCTTCGGCTTTATCTCCCCGGCTGATGGCAGCAAGGACGTTTTCGTTCATTTCTCTGCCATTCAAAGCAACGAATTCCGCACTCTGGATGAAGGCCAACAGGTTGAGTTCTCTGTAGAGAATGGTCCTAAAGGTCCTTCAGCTGTAAACGTAGTTGCTATCAACTAAGTTTTATAGGCTCGCTCTCCTGCGACAACGAAGATGGCTAAAGCCGGAGTAGACAGAATAGAGAGCCTATATGAGAAAACCGGAGCTAACGCAGCTCCGGTTTTTATATCCCTCTAGAATGCCCCAAAATAGACCCTTCTTATTATATTCACTCTCTCCGCATTACGAATTCTAATGATTACCGGGTAACACCATCAATGACGGTACTGCGCTCCGCGCATAAGCGCCCTGCCATATAACGGCCTAAGGTTAATAACGTTAACGTCGGCGGTATGCCCCAAGGTTCTGGAATGGCGGAGGCATCGCAAACATATAGCCCTGATAGGCGGGTCTGTAAATCGGTATCTAAATGGGTCCCCAAGGCGACCGTCCCACCGGGATGCGCGGCGAAAGGCCGAGTGCGGAACAGTTTATGCGCCCCGGCCGCTCGGAGAATTGATTCGGCTTGTTGGCATCCACTATTGAGCCTGACGAAATCATCATCGGTCATAACCTTCTCAGGGAGTCCTTTCGCATTGATGCACCCCGCCATATTATCTCTTGCTTTCACCATGATAGATAACGTTTTCGCGGGGTTCGCTATCTTGCCGACCAGCGAGGAGAAAAGATGCTGCAGCGCTGACGGCAATGCTAAATCAGACAGAGTATAGCCAGCGTCGTGGTTATAGTGGCCATAAACCATGGCGATTTCTTTTTTGCTGACTACCGGGGTATTAACAACGCCCATCACCGCAATCACCGGATCGATAAACAACCTATCACCGACCTCGTCTAATCCCGACTTACGTAAAATAACAGGCGTGCCAATACCACCGGCGGCGACGATTATTTTGGGTGCATAGGCGAAGGATTCAACACCCCGCTGCCGAAAGGCCACACCATACGCCTGATTATTTTTATGAAGAATATGCGACACAAACGCATCGGCTTTTAATTGTGCACCCTGCTCACATGCCAACGCCACCCATAATCCAGGGTGCCATTTAGCCTGATATGGGCATCCATATGTACAGAGATCACATCCACGTCGGCATGATGACTGAAAGATCATCTTATCTAATGGCTCAAAGGGAATGCCCAGCGAGGCGGCTGCATCATAAATTAAACCAGCCCTTGGTCCGATTAAGTCAGAGGAGAGCTTAGCGATAGGCAACTCACGCTGAACCGACGAGAAGGCGGAGGTAAGATCAATGCGATGACGCTGGAAAAGATCGAACGGCGGCGCCTTCGCCGTAGCGTAATTGATAAAACCGCTGCCCCCCAACGTCAGAGCACGCAGAATAACCAACCAATCATGAGTCAAAAACACATGTTTTCTCGGGATCGCGGCCTTAGCCATGAAGCTGAGTAACGAGCCGCTGGATTGATTGACTCCGCCACGCTCTAACACCAGTACCTTCATTCCCCTCCGGCTCAGCTCAAGAGACGCCGCGGCACCGCCAGGTCCCGTACCAATGACAATCGCATCAAAATATTCTTTTTTCATTCAGCTGAACCAGACAAAATACCCTCACTTGGTCAATAAAGTAACCTACCTGGCATTACCCGCGCCAGCGATATCAGCCCCTCGTGGCGTGGATGCCTGGCGAGGGTAATCTATCGCGTTTAGAGAATTGACAAGTTCGCGCTTTCTCGCTGTTTTAACGATTTTTTCGACAACGCCTTGCAGGAGCCGGTTTCCAGACTGAGATCGGCCCCCACTGTTTACGTCGTCAATTGTCGTCCTCAAGGTCTTTCACGCTTTGGAGAGCAGAGTCCTTCATCCCTCCGAATTTTGCTTTTCAATTGTAGTACGAGACTTCAGATATTCCGGCTGCGCGGAAGACTTACAGGTTAAAAGAGAGGTACTGAGGAATCAGGCTGAAATGCCCCGGTGAGGATCACCGTATCTCGTTGAGGTCAAACGGAGGGCGTTCGGGCGGAGGACACAGCATCCATGCACGTTCGTGTTCAATCCACGGATCGTTACGCCTCGTGGTCTGCGGCGCATCATGACGCCGTCGCGTCGATTCACCCGCCTTGGGAAACTTGCGATGCGGCGAACCGAGACACGCTACCGCAACGGCGCCCCATCGCTCCTACGCGCGGGTCTTTACGTGCGGGCGCCCCCCAACGTTACCGCCCCTCGGCTCGGTCATGCCGATGCGCAGAGGATGTATAAGGCTGAGGGGAAATGGATGTCAGATAAAAATGCGGCTCAGTTGGCCATCCTCAATCAGTGCCTGATCACGGAGGCCCACTGATGTCCCATGCATCGTTAACACACGGGAAATTTAATTATTTATCAAATAATTAAACTATCTATACCTGCATGTTCATAATATCTTGGTAGGCGGCGACCAGGCGGTTGCGCACCTGAATCCCCATCTGCAGCGACACGCTGGATTTCTGCATATCCAGCATCACGTCGTTCAGCGCCACACCGGGAACCCCCATCTCAAACTGCTGGGCCTGCAGGCGGGCATGGTTCTGATTGTCGCTGATACGGTCGATCGCCGACTTCAGCTCGGAAGAAAACGTCCCCTGTGCCACCCCATCCTGCGGGGTGCGGTTGGCGGCGGAAAGCGCGGTGGCCTGAAGCTGCTGTAAAACGTTCTCGATGCCGGTGACTGCCACGAAAGGCTCCTTAATGATTGAACACTACCGATTGCATGACAACCTACCATAAGGCGTGAAACCCAAAGCGGGTAAATAACGCTAAAAATGACCCTTTCTCCCGCCATCGATTTTGCCGCATGCGCCAATAATAAAGTGCCTGCTTTTGCAGGTTTTCCGCGATTCGCATTGCCGCGTCAGGGAGTCTGATTTGTTACACATCCATTCATACCGGCCTCAAGTCCGGACGCAACTGAACAATAAGGTAAGCCCATGAACGCTTCAGCCACCGGTACCGCTGGCACCGCAGCAAAAAGCGCTGAGAATAGTATTAAAGCCATACTGGAGCGCGTGCGAGCCAATCCCAAAATTCCCTTACTGTTGGCCAGCGCCGTCGCCATCGCCATCGTGGTTGTTTTGGCGCTTTGGGCGCGCGCGCCCGATTATCGGGTACTGTACAGCAACATTAGCGATCGCGACGGCGGCGCCATTGTCACACAGCTGACCCAGATGAATATCCCCTATCGCTTTGCCAATAACGGCGCCACGCTCATGGTGCCGGCGGACAAGGTGTATGACACGCGTCTGAAGCTGGCCCAGCAGGGGCTCCCCAAGGGGGGCGCCGTCGGTTTTGAGCTGCTCGATCAGGAGAAGTTCGGCATCAGCCAGTTCAGCGAGCAGATCAACTACCAGCGTGCGCTGGAGGGTGAGCTGGCGCGCACCATCGAGACCCTTGGCCCGGTGGTCAGCGCCCGCGTGCATCTGGCGATGCCTAAGCCGTCGCTGTTCGTCCGCGAGCAGAAGCAGCCTTCCGCCTCCGTCACGCTGACGCTGGAGCCGGGACGCGCGCTGGACGATGGCCAGATCAACGCCATCGTCTATATGGTCTCCAGCAGCGTCGCAGGCCTACCGCCGGGCAACGTCACCGTCGTCGATCAGTTCGGTCACCTGCTGACTCAGCCGGACGGCACCGGACGGGATCTGAACGCCGCCCAGCTGAAGTTCACCTCGGAGGTCGAAGGCCGCCTGCAGCGCCGGATCGAAACGATCCTGCAGCCGATGCTCGGCAGCGGTAACGTGCACGCCCAGGTCACGGCCCAGCTGGACTTTGCCAGCCGGGAGCAGACCGACGAGGAGTACAAGCCCAACCAGCTGCCTAACCAGGCCGCGATCCGCAGCCAGCAGATAAGCCAGAGCGATCAGTCCGGCGGACAGCTGAACGGCGGCGTGCCCGGCGCCCTCTCCAATGAACCCGCGCCGCCGGCCACCGGCAACATCGACAAGCCGCGCAGCGCGCAGGGGACCGCGGGCCGCAATACGCCGACCCCGAGCCGCAGCAGCGCCATCAGCAATAACGGTCGTCTGACCAGCCGCAATGAGAATATCCGGCGCGACGAAACCACCAACTACGAGGTGGACAGGACGATTCGCCATACCCAGGCCCGCGCCGGCAATATCGAGCGTCTGTCGGTCGCCGTGGTGGTTAACTACGCCACCGACACCAAGGGTAAAGAGATCGCCCTCAGCCAAGAGAAGATGGATCAGATCAACAATCTGGTGCGTGAAGCCATGGGCTTCTCCCAGAGCCGCGGCGATACCCTGAGCGTCGTCAACACGCCGTTTAACAGCGTGGAAGACAACGGCGGTGAACTGCCCTTCTGGCAGAAGCAGTCCTTTATCGATCTGCTGACCACGCTGGGACGCTATCTGCTGGTCGCCCTGGTCGCCTGGCTGCTGTGGCGCAAGCTGGTTAAACCGATGCTGACCAAACAGCAGCGGGCCGCCGCCGCCGCGCAGCAGCGCGTCGACGCCCCGCCGCTATCGGTGCAGCCGGCCAAACAGCCGAGCAATGAGGAGCTGCAGCAGCGTCGTAAGCTGCAGCAGCGCAGCACCGCCGAAGCGCAGACCGAGCGCGTACGCGAAATGGCCGAACAGGATCCGCGCGTCGTGGCGCTGGTGATCCGCCAATGGATGAGCACAGAACAACAATGAGCCTGACTGCAACCGAAAAAAGCGCGGTACTTTTGATGACCATCGGCGAAGACCGCGCCGCCGAAGTGTTTAAACACCTCTCTACCCGGGAGGTACAACAGCTCAGTACCACCATGGCCGGCATGCGTCAGGTCTCCCATCAGCAGCTGACCGAGGTATTGGGCGAGTTTCAGGATGAGGCGGAGCAGTTCGCCGCCCTGAGCGTCAACGCCAGCGACTACCTGCGTACGGTGCTGGTCAAGGCCCTGGGCGAGGAGCGCGCCGCCAGCCTGCTGGAGGATATTCTGGAGTCGCGCGATACCGCCAACGGTATCGAAACCCTCAACTTTATGGAGCCGCAGGCGGCCGCGGATATTATCCGCGAAGAGCACCCGCAGATCATCGCCACTATCCTGGTGCACCTGAAGCGTGCCCAGGCGGCCGATATTCTGGCGCAGTTCGACGAACGCCAGCGTAACGACGTCATGCTGCGTATCGCCACCTTCGGCGGCGTGCAGCCGACCGCCCTGCAGGAGCTGACCGAAGTGCTCAACAACCTGCTCGACGGTCAGAATCTCAAGCGCAGCAAGCTGGGCGGTATTCGCACCGCGGCCGAGATTATCAACCTGATGAAGAGCCAGCAGGAAGAGTCGGTCATCGATGCCATGCGCACCCACGACGGCGAGCTGGCGCAGAAGATCATCGACGAGATGTTCCTGTTCGAAAACCTGGTGGACGTCGACGATCGCAGTATCCAGCGGATTCTGCAGGAGGTCGAGAACGAGTCGCTGCTGATCGCCCTGAAGGGCGCGGACGAAGCGCTGCGCGAGAAGTTCATGCGCAATATGTCCCAGCGTGCGGCCGATATCCTGCGCGACGACCTGGCGACCCGCGGTCCGATACGTCTGTCGCTGGTCGAGGCGGAGCAGAAGTCTATCCTGCTCATCGTCCGCCGTCTGGCGGAGACCGGCGAGATCGTGATTGGCGGCGGCGAGGATACCTATGTCTAACTCTCCGTTCCGTAAACAGGTGCTGCCCAAGGGCAGCCCCGAAGCCAGCGATCCGCGCTGGAAGCGCTGGGAAATGCATGACTTTGCCGCGCCGCGCCGACCGCTGCGTCCGCGCATTGAGGCGGACGAGCAGAGCGACGGCGCCGCCAGCAGTGCCGCAGCCCAGGCTGCCGCCCAGGCCGAAGCGGAGCGTCTGCGTCACGACGCACAGCAGCAGGGGCTGCAGATCGGCCTACAGCAGGGTGAAAAACAGGGTTATGACGCGGGTTTTCAACAGGGACTGGCGGAGGGGCGCACCCAGGGCATGCAGCAGGCGATGGCCGAACAGCAGCCGATGCTGGACTCCTGGCGTACCCTGTCAGCCGAGTTTCAGCGCTCCCTCAACTCCCTTGATAGCGTCATTGCCGCCCGCCTGATGCAGCTGGCGCTGACCGCAGCGAAGCAGATCATCGGCCAGACCCCGCTGTGCGACGCCAGCGGGGTGCTGCAGCAAATCCAGCAGCTGATCCACCAGGAGCCGCTGTTCAGCGGCAGCCTGCAGCTGCGCGTCAACCCGCAGGATCTGCCGCTGGTACAGCAGCATCTGGGGGTGCAGCTTGAGCAGCAAGGCTGGAAGCTGCTGGCGGACACCCAGCTGCACCGCGGCGGCTGCAAGATCAGCGCCGAGGGCGGCGAGCTGGATGCCAGCATCGCGACCCGCTGGCAGGAGCTGTGTAAGCTGGCCGCGCCGGAGCTGCCGCTATGAGCAGTCGGCTTGACACCTGGCTCGGCGCGCTGGCCAACCTTGAGCGCCGTATCCCTACCCTACCGGAAGCGCGCCGCTACGGTAAGCTGACCCGCGCGACCGGCCTGGTGCTGGAAGCGACCGGCCTGCAGCTGCCGATCGGCGCCACCTGCCGCGTCGAACGCCACGACGGTCACCAGGTGCTGGACGTCGAGGCCGAAGTGGTCGGCTTTAACGGCCGACAGTTATTCCTGATGCCGCTGGAAGAGGTCGAGGGCATTGTGCCCGGCGCCCGCGTCTGGGCACCGGCCGCCGCCTTAAACAGCGGCAAGCAGCTTCCCCTGGGCCCCGCCCTGCTGGGCCGCGTACTCGACGGCAGCGCCCGCCCCCTCGACGGCCTGCAGCCGCCGGATGAAAGCGACCACGGCGGACTGAGCAGCCAACCCTTCAACCCGCTGCAGCGAACGCCGATCACCCAGGTGCTGGACGTCGGCGTACGCGCCATTAACGCTCTGCTGACGGTGGGGCGCGGCCAGCGCATGGGGCTGTTTGCCGGCTCCGGGGTCGGTAAGAGCGTGCTGCTCGGCATGATGGCGCGCTACACCCAGGCCGACGTGATCGTCGTCGGGCTGATCGGTGAGCGCGGCCGCGAGGTCAAAGACTTTATTGAGAATATCCTCGGCGAGGAGGGACGCCAGCGCTCGGTGGTGATCGCCGCCCCGGCGGATGTCTCGCCGCTGCTGCGTATGCAGGGCGCCGCCTACGCCACCCGTATCGCCGAAGACTTTCGCGATCGGGGCCAGCACGTGCTGCTGATCATGGACTCCCTGACCCGCTACGCCATGGCCCAGCGTGAAATCGCGCTGGCTATCGGCGAACCGCCGGCCACCAAAGGCTACCCACCGTCGGTCTTCGCCAAGCTGCCCGCGCTGGTGGAGCGCGCCGGCAACGGGATCAGCGGCGGTGGCTCCATCACCGCATTTTATACCGTCCTCACCGAGGGTGACGATCAGCAGGATCCCATCGCCGACTCGGCGCGCGCCATCCTTGATGGTCACGTGGTGCTGTCGCGTCGTCTGGCGGAGGCCGGCCACTACCCGGCTATCGATATCGAAGCCTCCATCAGCCGCGCCATGACCTCGCTGATCGATGAGGCGCACTATGCGCGGGTGCGCAGCTTCAAACAGCTGCTCTCCAGCTATCAGCGCAACCGGGATCTGATCAGCGTCGGCGCCTATGCGCGCGGCAGCGATCCGCTGCTGGATCAGGCCATCGCGCTCTATCCGCAGCTTGAGGCGTTTCTGCAGCAGGGCATTTTTGAGCGCAGCGACTATCAACAGGCCTGTACGGCGCTGCAGGCGCTGTTCAGCGCATAGCCATCGACGATGGCCTAAGGGGAGGTTGGCATGTCATCAGCATTAAACACCCTACGCGAACTGGCGCAGCAGGATGTCGATCAGGCGACCCGGGCGCTGGGGCATGCCCGTCAGGCCTGTCAACAGGCTCAGCAGCAGCTGGAGATGCTACTCAACTATCAAGATGAGTATCGCAAACGCCTGAATCAGGGGATGAGCGGCGGGATCGCCGCGGCCAGCTGGTACAACTACCAGCAGTTTATCCTGACGCTGGAGCAGGCCATCGAGCAGCACCGGGCGCATCTGACCCAGTGCCACTCCCGTCTGGAGCACGCGACCCACAGCTGGCAGCAGAAGCAGCAGCGCCTGAGCGCCTTCAGCGCCCTGCACGAGCGCGCCGAGGTGCAGCGCCAGATAGTACTGAATAAACAGGATCAAAAACGGATGGATGAGTACGCACAGCGTGCCAGCCAAAGGAGAGAAAAATCATGACAACGCCCGTTGCCATCACGCTTAACACCGCCTCCGCGTCGACGGACAGCCCGGCGGCGGATGCCGGCGATGGCTTCCCGTTTGCCGATATTCTGGCGCTGATCAGCCAGCCGGGCAGCAAGCAGGCGCTGATCCAGGCGCTGCAGCAGCCGGAAGGCCAGACGCCGACCGGGCCGCACAGCGCCCTGCTCAGCCGCCTGTCCCAAATGAGCGCCACGCAGCGTCAGGCGCTGTTGGCCAGCCTAGAGAATCAGCACGGCCAGCGGCTTGACCCGGCGGAGATCGCCGCGGCGGCGCGCCAGACCCCGGCGCTGACGACGTCGGATCACCCGCAGAAAATCGCGCCGGAAACCGCCGACGCAACGACCCAGCAGGCGATCGCTGCCCTGCTGGCGATGCTGCCGCCGCGCGCCGATGCCCCGTCCCAGACCTTTACGCCGGGCAGCGCACGCACCGGCGACGGCGACGACCTGATGCGTCTGCTCTCCCCGCGCCGAGGGGCGCAGGAGAGCCCGCTGGCCTCGCTGCTGGGCAACGCCAACGCGCGCCCTGACGCCCTGACGCAGCGCGCCGACATCGCCCCGCTGCTCAGCGCCAAGGCGTCCCCCACGACGCCGGGGATCAATACGCTGGATACCGCCAGTTCACTGGTCAGCCTGAATACCCCGGATCGCCGCAGTCTACCGCACGACCTCCAGCCGAGCCACAGCGCACAGGCCATTACGCCGACCGCCCTGCACGCCGCGCCGCTGCCGGCGACGCCTCAGCTCAGCGCGACGCCGCTGGCCTCTGCCGCCACCGCCAGCGCTCCGCTGCTCAACGCGCCCCTCGGCAGCGGTGAGTGGCAGCAGGCGCTGGGACAGCAGGTGCTGATGTTTGCCCGCAACGGCCAGCATCAGGCCGAGCTGCGCCTGCACCCGCAGGATCTCGGCGCCGTCCAGATCACTCTGCGCCTGGACGATAATCAGGCGCAGCTGCATATGGCCGCCGCGCACGGTCAGGTCCGCGCCGCGCTAGAGGCCGCCCTGCCGCATCTGCGCACGGCGCTGGCGGAGAGCGGTATTCAGCTGGGACAGAGCAGCATCGGCAGCGAGGCCCAATCGCAGTGGGGCAATGGCCAACAGCAGGGGCAGGCCCCGCAGCCGGACGCCACGCCGTTTATCGTGGCCGACAATGCGGTCTCGACGCCGCTGGACGCCGTTGCGCCAACCACGGTGCGTCGCCATCTGGGCGCAGTCGATATCAGCGTTTAGCGCGCCTGACAGAAACCGAACGGGGCAATCGCCCGATTAGCCCCGTTTTTTGACGTTATTCCCGCCATTGTTCCGGCCTGACGGCAGGGATAATAGCTTTAGCGAATTTCCATGCGCGTTGCGCACACAGCTACAGGAATCATCCCCCTTATGTCTGATATGTCACTCCCAAACCGCTCCGCTAAACGGCGCAAATGGGTATTGATCCTGTTGGTGCTCTTTGCCGCGCTGGCCGCCGGCGGCGGCTACTTCGGCTGGCACTATTATCAACAGACACAGCAGCACACCGTCAAGCAGGCGCCGATTCCTCTGCCGGTCTTTATGGCGCTGGATCCGTTTACGGTTAACCTGCTGAGTAACGGCGACGACAGCGACCGCGTCCTGTACGTCGGCATTACCCTGCGTCTGCCTGATGAGGGTACTCGTAAGCGTCTAAACGACTATCTGCCTGAGGTACGTAGCCGTCTGTTAATGCTGCTCTCTCGCCAGCAGGCTGCAACGCTGGCCTCCGAGCAGGGTAAAAAAGCGTTGATGGACGAAATTAAATCCACCCTGCGCGCGCCGGTCGTCAGCGGCCAGCCCGCACAGATGGTCAATGACGTTATGTTCACAGCGTTCATCCTGCGGTAACCGTTATGTCCGATAGCATTCTGTCTCAAGCCGAAATAGACGCGCTGCTCAATGGCGACAGCGATGCCGCGCCCAGCGAGCAGCATGCGTCACTGGAAAATCACGACGGCGACGTCCGTCCCTACGATCCCACCACCCAACGACGCGTCGTGCGCGAACGTCTGCAGGCCCTGGAGATCGTCAACGAGCGTTTCGCCCGTCAGTTCCGTATGGGACTGTTTAACCTGCTGCGTCGCAGTCCGGATATCACGGTAGGCGCGGTGCGTATTCAACCCTACCATGAGTTTGCCCGTAACCTGCCGGTGCCGACCAACCTTAACCTGGTGCACCTGAAGCCCCTGCGCGGTACCGCGCTGATGGTCTTCGAACCCAGCCTGGTGTTTATGGCGGTCGATAACCTGTTCGGCGGCGATGGCCGCTTCCCCACCAAGGTGGACGGCCGTGAGTTTACCCACACCGAACAGCGGGTGATCCAGCGCATGCTGCGACTGGCGCTGGACGCCTATCGCGATGCCTGGGGCGCCATCTTCAAGCTGGACGTCGAATATGTCCGCTCAGAGATCCAGGTAAAATTTACCAATATCACCACCTCCCCTAACGATATCGTGGTCACGACGCCCTTTACCGTTGAGGTCGGAGCCCTGAGCGGGGAGTTCAATATCTGTATCCCCTTCTCAATGATCGAACCGCTGCGCGAGCTGCTGGTCAACCCGCCGCTGGAGAACTCCAAACAGGAGGATCAGCACTGGCGCGATACCCTTAGCAAGCAGGTACAGCACTCCGAGCTGGAGCTGGTGGCCAATTTTGTCGACGTTCCGCTGCGTCTGTCTGACGTTCTTAAGCTGCAGATCGGCGATGTATTGCCCATCGACCGGCCCGACCGCCTGGTGGCCAACGTCGACGGTGTGCCGGTGTTAACCTGCCAGTATGGCTGCTATCACGGCCAGTATGCACTGCGCGTAGAAAAAATGATTAACCCTATTTTAGATGCGACTTCGCGAGGAAATTCCGATGAGTGACGCCAACAAGCCGTCAGCTGACGCTCAGGATGACGCCGCCGACCTGTGGGCGGAAGCAATGGGAGAACAACAGACCGCCGGTCAGAATAACGGCGATATTTTTCAGAATCTGGATGAGACGCCGACGCTCGGCGCCGGCAGCGGTCAGGATATCGATCTGATCCTGGACATCCCGGTCAAGCTGACCGTGGAGCTGGGCCGCACCAAGATGACCATCAAAGAGCTGCTGCGCCTGTCGCAGGGATCCGTGGTGGCGCTGGATGGCCTGGCCGGGGAGCCGCTGGATGTGCTGATCAACGGCTATCTGATAGCCCAGGGCGAGGTGGTGGTGGTCAACGATAAATTCGGCGTCCGCATTACCGATATCATCACCCCGTCAGAACGCATGCGTCGCCTGAGCCGCTGATATGTCCAGCGTCGTCGCGGCGATCCCCGCCGCCCCCGCACTGCCGACGGAAAGCGTACTGACCCAGGTGGGCGGTACGCTGGGCGGCATTCTACTGCTGATCCTGGCGCTGGCCTGGCTGGTCAAGCGTCTGGGATTCGCCGCCCGTCCACGCGGTGAGCGTCTGCTCAACGTCCGCGCCAGCTGTAGCCTAGGGCAGCGTGAGCGTCTGGTGGTGGTCGAGGTGGATAACCAATGTCTGGTGCTCGGCGTCACGGCTCAGAGCATCACCCATCTACATACCTTTGATGTGCCGGCGACGACGGAGCACGATGCGGCCGGACGACCGACCTCATTCCAGCACCTGCTGCGCCAGGCTGCACGTCACCGATTTGGCCGAAGTAAAGAGAACTCCTGATGCGGCGTATTCTGCGTTACACCCTGCTGTCGGGGCTGCTGCTGTGCGCGCCCGCGGCACTGGCCCAGCTACCCGGCATTATCAGTCAACCGCTGGCACACGGCGGGCAGAGCTGGTCCCTGCCGGTCCAAACGCTGGTCTTCCTGACCTCGCTCAGCTTCCTGCCGGCCGCGCTGCTGCTGATGACCAGCTTTACCCGGATCATCATCGTTCTCGGCCTGCTGCGCAACGCGCTGGGCACCCCCTCTGCGCCGCCGAATCAGGTGCTACTGGGGCTCGCGCTGTTTTTAACCTTTTTTATCATGTCGCCGGTGCTCGATAAGATCTACCAGGACGCCTATCAACCGTTCAGCGAGCAGAAAATCAGCATGGAGACCGCCCTAGATCGCGGCGCCAAACCGCTGCGGGCCTTTATGCTGCGTCAGACCCGTGAAACCGATCTGGCGCTGTTCTCCCGCCTGGCCAAACAGCCAGAGATGCAGGGACCTGAGGATGTGCCGATGCGGATTCTGCTGCCGGCCTACGTCACCAGCGAACTGAAAACGGCGTTCCAGATCGGCTTTACCGTCTTTATTCCGTTTTTGATCATCGACCTGGTCGTCGCCAGCGTATTGATGGCGCTGGGGATGATGATGGTGCCCCCGGCCACCATCTCGCTGCCGTTTAAGCTGATGCTGTTTGTCCTGGTGGACGGCTGGCAGCTGCTGCTCGGCTCGCTGGCGCAAAGCTTCTACACCTAACGCCCACCGCGTTAGGCTATTTATCCGCCGCCCTGCCCCGGCGAGCATACCGCGTACGCCGCATCGGCGGCGGTATCGCCGTCCGCGTCGGGGCCGCGCGGCTTTCACAATCACGCCTACTGGGATAGGCGATACGAGGAGGACGCCATGACGCCGGAATCGGTAATGGCCCTGGGATATCAGGCAATGAAAGTGGGGCTGGCGCTGGCCACTCCGCTGCTGCTGGCCGCGCTGATCAGCGGTCTGCTGATCAGCCTGCTGCAGGCGGCGACCCAAATCAACGAAATGACCCTGTCGTTTATTCCCAAAATTCTGGCCGTCTTCGCCACCCTGGTGGTCGCCGGCCCCTGGATGCTCAGCCTGCTGCTGGACTATATGCGCACCCTCTTCAGCAGTCTGCCAACCCTGATCGGCTAGCCATGATCACCTTCGACCCCGCCCAGCTCACGCTCTGGCTAGGGCAGTTTTTCTGGCCCTTTATCCGCCTGCTGGCCCTGTACAGCACCGCGCCGATGCTGGGCGAGAAAGCGGTACCGCGCAAGATCCGCATCGCCCTGGCCGCGCTGACGGCCTTTCTGCTGGCCCCCCAGCTGCCGCCGACGGATATTACGCTGGCCAGCGGCGGCGCCCTGTGGCTGGCTATCCAACAGATCCTGATCGGCTGCGCCATCGGCTTGACCATGCAGCTCGCCTTCGCCGCCGTGCGTCTGGCCGGTGAGGTGATCGGCATGCAGATGGGGCTGTCGTTTGCCACCTTCTTTGACCCCTCCGGCGGCCCCAATATGCCGGTCCTGGCGCGCCTGCTTAACCTGCTGGCCCTGCTGCTGTTCCTCAGCGTCAACGGCCACCTGTGGACCATCTCCCTGCTGGCCGACAGCTTCCGCACGCTGCCCCTGTCAACACACCCGCTGAACGGCAACGGGTTCTTGGCCCTGGCCCAGAGCGGCAATCTGATCTTCCTCAACGGCATGATGCTGGCCCTGCCGCTGATCGCCCTGCTGCTGACCCTCAACATGGCGCTGGGGCTGCTCAACCGCATGACGCCCCAGCTATCCATCTTCGTCGTCGGCTTTCCGCTGACCCTCACCATCGGCATGATGACCCTCAGCATGCTGATGCCGATGCTGGCGCCCTTTGTCGAACACCTGATGCAGACCCTGTTTGACCGTCTTACGATCATTCTGGGCGGTATGCAGATGATCTCGTGAGCCCGCGCGACCAAAGATCAAAAAAGACGCGCTAAGGCGTCTTTCCGTCGAGAGGGTAAAGCGGCGCCAAACGGCGCCGCTACCAGTTTTCCGGCTCATCGCGCACGTAAGGGTTGCTGCGTCGCTCTTCACCGATGGTCGACATGGGACCGTGACCGGGAATAAACGCCACGTCATCGCCCAGAGTAAACAGACGGGTCCAGATGCTGTTGAGCAGATCGCGGTGGTTGCCGCCGGCAAAATCGCTGCGCCCGATGCTGCCGCGAAACAGCACATCGCCCACCTGCGCCAGACGCGCCTTCTCGCAGAAGTAAACGACGTGGCCCGGCGTATGACCCGGACAGTGCAGCACCGTCAGCTGCTCCTCGCCCACCGCCAGGGTGTCGCCCTGCTGCAGCCAGCGGGTCGGCATAAACGGCTGACAGTCGGTAAAGCCAAACATATCGGCCTGCTGCGACAGCTGATCCAGCCAATACTGGTCCTCCTGCTGCGGGCCATAGATGGGCACCGACAGGGTCTGCGCCAGACGCGCCGCCGCGCCGACGTGGTCGATGTGGCCGTGGGTCAGCAGAATTTGCGTCACCTTCAGATCCCGGGCGCCGATCTCCCGCAGGATCTTGGCACTCTCGCCGCCGGGATCGACGATCGCCGCCTCCCGGGTCGCCTCACACCACAGCAGGGTGCAGTTTTGCTGAAAAGCGGTAACCGGAATGATGTGGTATTTCATGGTACTCTCCGCGCATAAAAACGCCGGCTCACGGCCGGCAGTCGCCCTTACCAGACTCCATCATACGCATCCGCGCGAGGATCACCAACTTCTCACCGGCCCGGTATCGATATGGACAAAATTACTGCGCGGATAATAGCCTACGCCACCGGCGCGCATACGCATCGCCGCCTTGCGCACGTTAGCCAGCGTCACGCCGTCGATGTGAAAATCCATCGCCTGCCCTTTGGTATGGAAGCTCTGCTTGGCGACGCCGCGGCTACGCTCGCGCAGCTCGCTGTTGGTATGGGGCGAGCGATAGCCGGACACCAGCTGAATCGGCTTCTTGCTGCCCAGCATCACCTGAAGCCGGAAGATCTGATCGAACAGACGCGGATCGATCCGCTTCACCTGATTGGCGCGATAGTCGCGGAAAAAGTGGTTTAGACGCGCCAGCTCCTCAGGAATATAGGCACGACCATCAAAAAACTCGGCGCGCAGGCGCTCGCCGGTATTTAAGTTATTGAGCACCAGCACCCGCGGGCGCGGTGTAGAAAGGGTCGCCTGGGCGACGCCCGGCAGCAGGGCAAATCCAAGTGCCGCACCACCGAGCGCCAGCCATTTACGGCGCTGAAAATCTATCGGTTCCATGAGCAAATATGACCCGGCCAAAAAGTGTCTGAATAACACGCCCAAAGCGTACAGATTGGGGCCTTTGCGGCCCCTGTTATCTCGCGTCCCGCCCAGCCGAACCGATCGTGGCTATCAACAGCACGAAAAGCGCTTGCGCGACGCCTCACTCAGCGCACCTTAACCGCCCCATCCGGCGGCGTCAACCCGCCCCGCGCGCCCCGGCGTGGGCCATCACAAAAATCACCCCGCCGCCGCGGCGGGATAACCGTCTGCTACAGATGGAAAAGCTGGCGCGCCTGCGCCACGCTGCGGCTACCGCTGCGGGCCAGCTGATCATAATTGTAAATATCTGTGCGGAACTGAGGCTCCCCGCCGTCGCTGACCCAGGCGGTCTGATAGTAGAGCCGCACCGGAATGCGCTGTCGGATAGGAACATACTGCGTATTGCCCGCCTGCAGCGCGGAGGCCACCCGCTCAGGGCTCCACCCGGCGTCGGCCAGCAGCATATCCGCCAGCGTCGAGGCCTTATTGATGCGAACGCAGCCGGAGCTGAGCGCACGGATATCCTGATTGAACAGCGCATGGTTCGGCGTATCGTGCAGGTAGATAGCGTCCTGGCTCGGCATGTTAAATTTAAAGCGGCCCAGCGAGTTGCTCGCCCCCGGCGCCTGGCGTACCCGGTAAGGGAAGTTGCGCGCCGACACGCTGTTCCAGTCGATCATGTAGGGGTTTATCACCTGAACATCGCCGCTCCAGCCGGAGAGCAGCGTATAGCCGTGGCGCTCAAAGTAGCCGGGATCGCGCATGGCCTTGGGGACGATATCCTCACGCACTAGCTTCGTCGGCACATTCCACGGCGGATTGACCACCACGTTGTTCAGCTCACTGTTCATCAGCGGCGTCTTACGCGCCGGGCGCCCGACGATCACCCGAGACGAGAGCACATCCTTACCATCGCGGTAGTAGGTCATGGAATAGTTGGGGATGTTGACCATGATCCCGGTATGCACCGAGGCGGGCAGCAGACGCAGACGCTGAATATTCAACGCCAGCAGCGCGGCTCGCATCGACGGCGTGACGTTCAGCCAGGCATAGGTGCGCGGACCGATCACCCCATCCGGCGTCAGCCCCTGACCGCTCTGGAAACGCTTCACCGCCGCCACCAGCGCCGGCGTATAGACATCGCCGTCGCCCGCCTCCGCCGTCGACAGTGCGCCGCTGCGCAGCAGGATCGCGCGCAGCGTGGCGATGGCCGGGCTGCTGTCGCCTGAACGCAGCGTCGGCCCGCTGGGCATCTGCGGCCAGGGCTGGGTATCGGCCAGCAGCGTCTCCAGCGCCGTGCGCATCGCCGGGTACTGCGGGTTCGAAGGCGCCAGCGAACGAATAAAGACCGTCAGCGTCCCCTGGCGCAGCGCCCGCTGCCAGTTATCGACCAGTCCGGCGGGCGGGGCCGCGAGCGTATAGCTCTTATTGCCGTACAGCCAGGCGTCACCGTTGGCCGCCACGCCGGCCACATACTGCAGGTAGCCCATCATGGCGTCAGACAGCAGGATATCCCGCGCCATACCGTGGATGCGGGGATCCGTCAGCGCATCGGCCCAGTGAGCAAACTGCGGCTGTACGCCGGACAGCGCCAGCTCCGCCAGCTGCTGCTGAAAGTCCCGCACCGCCTCGCTATCCTGCCACATCGGCTGCTCACGGTGGGCCGCGTACAGCGCCGCCAGCGCATCGCCATAGCGTAGCGTGACCCCCGACGGTAGCTGCGCCTGCAGCGCCGACGCGGCAGAGGCCGCCTCCGCGTGTGCGGGCGCCGTTTGTGCCAGCGCCGGTGTACCCCAAGGTGCCAGCGTTACCGCCAGCAGCGTGCCGGCCATACGCCGGCGAAAACCGAATTTAGCGCTCAGCATGACTTCCTTGCTCCCTCTTCGCCCACAGCGATACTGTCGGGCACCTAATGCAAATTATACAGAATAAACCGCCGTTTGGCGGTCTCGCTACGGCAGCAGGCTGCGCTGCCGCCCTGTGCGCCATCATCGATTCGATCCGGTCACGCCCACGCCACAGGCATAGGTAACATGACTATGTTGCTATTTTGCCAAAAAAAAGACGAGGGGAAAAAGCATCGCAGGCACAGATTTATGTCACTTTATGACATCATGCGCGCCGCCGATAGTCGAATACAAGCGCGCGGCCGCGCTTTCAGATATCCCTCATCCCGCGCGCATTCTGTGGTTAAAAAGACAACGGCCCGCGCAGGGCGGGCCGTCGAGGCGCCGTCAGACGACGACGCGGTGCGTCAACGCGCGCCCTCAGGCCGGGGTATCCTCCAGCGGCTGCGCCGAGCGCTCGCCCGCCTCCTCCGCCGCGGCGCTAAAGCCGCGCAGCCCCACCACGTGCACGTGTTCGGTATGGTTGAATACCTTACGCACCAGTTTGTAGGTGGTGCCTTTTTCCGGGCTGATATTCTCGGGGGCGGCGATGATCAGCTGCATCTCCAGCCGCTCACACAGCTCGAACAGCGTCGCGATGGACTTGGCGTCAAGACGCGCCGCCTCATCCAGGAACAGCAGCCGGCAGGGGGAGATATCCTTGCCGCGCAGGCGACGTGACTCCTCCTCCCAGCTCTGCACCACCATCACCAGGATCGACATCCCGGTACCGATCGCCTCGCCGGTCGACAGCGCGCCGCTTTCCGCGCGCAGCCAGCCGTCCGATCCACGGTTCACCTCCACCTCCATCTCCAGGTAGCTGCGGTAGTCCAGCAGCTCCTCACCGATGGTCTGCGGGGTACGCTGCCCCATATCGATCTGCGGGTTCAGGCGCTGATACAGCTTGGCCAGCGCCTCCGAGAAGGTCAGGCGGTTGCTGTTGAACAGATCCTGATGCTGCTCCTGCTGCTCGGAGAGCACGTTCAGCAGCATGGCGTGGCTGTCGCGCACGTTCACGTTCAGGCGCACGCTGTTGACCTGGCCAAAGGCCACCGACTGCAGCCCCTGGTTCAGCAGGCGGATACGGTTCTGCTCGCGCTGAATGGTCTTGCGAATGATGTTCGCCACGCTGCGGGCGCTGATGGCCAGCTTCTGCTCGCGCGCCGTCAGCTCCTCCGTCAGGCGGGCCAGCTCGATCTCCATCTGCTCAATGGCATCGATGGGATCGTCGCTGCGGATAATATCCTGACGGATACGCTCGCGCAGATGCTGATAGACCGCCACATAGAACTGGACCTTGCGCTCGGGACGCTTCGGATCCTCCGACAGACGCAGAACGTCGCGCAGATGCTCGTTATCCGCCACCGCCAGACGCAGGGCGCCCAGCGCCTTATCCGACATGGAGCGCAGCTCGTCTGCATCCATATAGGCCAGCTCACGCCGGTGCAGACGACGCTCGACGCCGTTATCTTTCACCAAACGCATCACCGCGCACCAGCCCGCCTTGGCCTGCGTCACCTGAGTTCGCATCAGATGATACTCACGCTCGGCCTTACGCAGCCGCTTGATCAGCGACTCCATCTCCGCCTCGCAGATGGTGATCTGCTTCTCCAACTGGTTGCGTCGGCTGCGGTTTTCGCTCAGGGCGGCGTGCAGCTCATCGCGGCGCGTACGGGCCCGCGCCTCGGCGCTCGCGTCCGCCGTTACGCCGATATCCTGCATCTCCTGCTGCAGCTCCTGCAGCATGTCGCGCTTGGCATCGAAGGCGCTCTTCAGCGACGCCAGCACCTGATTGTACTGGGCCAGCTGGGCCTGATGCTGACGCAGCTGCTCACGGCTGCGGCTGCGCTCGGTCTCTGCATGCTCCAAACGCTGACGCAGACGCTCGTTGAGGTCGGCGTTTTCGCTCAGCATCCCCACCGCATCGCTATAGCTGAAATGGGCGCGACGCTGCGCCACCTCGGTCAGGGCAAAGGCCTGCTGTTTGGTCAGGCGCTGACGCTGCAGCGCCTGCTGATAATCCTGCTGCAGCTGCTCATGCTGCTGCGGATCGCTCTGCAGCACGCCGATCACCGGCTCCAGCGCCGCCAGCGTGGCGCCGTGCTGCTGCAGATAGCGCGCCGCATCGCGCGCCTGCTCCAGTTCGTCACGCAGTTCGTCGACCCGATCGGGCAGCGTCTCGTCCGCCAGCAGCGCCGCCTGGGGTGCCAGGCGATTCAGCAGCCCGGCCAGCTCGCGCGCCTGCTGCAGCTGCTGACGCTGCTGCTGGGTCTGGGCATCCTGACCGGCAAACTCGCGCTCAATCTCCCCCCGACGCTGCTGCAGCTGACGCAGCGCCTGCTCCGGATCGTCGTCAAAGACCACCGCCAGATGGCTGCCGATAAAGCGGCTGAAGGCGTGGTGCAGACGCTGGATCTTCTGCACGTCGAACGACAGCGTGGCATAACGCTCCGCCAGCGCCTCGCGCTCGGCGTACAGCGTCTCCAGACGGCTCTCGCGCGCCGCGCGGCCAAACAGCGGCAGCGACGGGAAACGGGAGTAGCGCCACTGGCGATCGGCGATCTTCACCACCACCGCCTTCTCCAGCTCCTCAACGGCAAAAACGCTGTCGTCGAAGGACTGCGGATCCCCCTCGATCAGGTAGAGATCCTCCGGACACTCCTCCAGCCCCGCCAGCTGAGCGCGCACCGCGGCCAGATCTGGCACCACGATGGCGTGGCGCGACGGCCCATACAGCGCCGAGAAGTAGGGGGCATCGTCCAGCGTAACGTCGTCGTAGATCTCCGACAGCAGCACGCCGCCAAAGCGCTCTGCCAGCGCGATCAGCCGGGCATCCTCGGCGCCGCCGGGCTGGCTCAGGCGCTCGATCTCCCGCTCCAGTGCCCCCTTGCGGGCGGCGACCTCGTCGCGTTCGACGGTGTATTCGCGCTCGCGCTCCAGCAGCTGCTGCATCTGGTCAGTCACCGCGCGACTGTCCTCCAGCGTTTCGCCGCACTGCGACTCCAGGGCATTCAGCGCCTCTTGGGCGGCGAGCCACGCCGGCGCCCGCGCGCTCAGCGCACCGACCCGCTCGGTGATCTGCTCCAGCTCCTGACGCAGCGCCATGCTGCGTTCACCGGCGTCGGCCGCCTGCTGCGCCAGGGTTTCGATCTGCGCCTCCAGCTCGGCCTGCAGGGTATCCAGCTGCTGCACGTCACAGTCACGCCCGCTGCGCTTAATGCACTCCTGCAGCAGCCGCTCGGCATCCTGCTGGGCATTCAGCCGCTGCTCCAGCTCGGCCAGGCGAGCGCCGATGGGCGCAACGCGCTGGGCCTGATGCTGTAGCGCCGGCCACTCGCGCAGCAGCGCGCGCCCGGCCTGCCAGGCGTCGCTGCGGCTGACCTCGCCCACCACGCGGTTCACCAGGCGGTAGGCCTCTTCAAACTGGCTGTGCGCCGCGTTGGCTACGCTCAGCTTCTGCTCCAGCTGCAGCAGCAGCTCGGTCGCCTCCTCTTCACGAGCGCGAAAGTCCTCCAGCCAGGTTTCCACGTCGTCGGCGCTCAGCGTCGGCAGCGCGCACAGCGTCTGCGCCCGCGCCAGCGCCTGCAGCGCCTGCTGATACTGGATAGCCCGCGTCTGCTGTACGTCCAACGCCTGCTGGTAATCGGCCAGCTGGCTCTTCAGCTCATCGACCTCGGCCTCCGCCGCCTCGCTGCGCTCCTGCCAAGATTCATACTGCTCCTGCGCTTCGGCCGCGACCTCGCTCTGTTCGTCCAGACGGTAGCTCAGCTCCTCCAGATCGCCCTGATAGCGTTCGATCTTCTCTCGCTGTCGCAGCGCGGTCTGCACCAGATTCAGGTGGTCACTGGCCGCCTGATAATCGGTCTCCAGATCCGCTTCGGCGCCGTTCTGCTCCTCCAGCTCGCGCGCCATCTCCACGTGACGATACTGTTCACTCAGCAGCTGTCGCCGCCCGCCGAGCAGCTCGCGACGCAGCTGCAGCGCCTGATCCAGGTGGCTACGCCGCTCGTTGGCATGCCGCATATAGTCCGCCGACACGTAGGCGGTGGCCTCGCTGATCAGGTGCTTAAACAGATCGCGGTCGGATTGGGTTACCCGGATGGCCTCCAGCGTCATGCGGTTCTCACGCAGCGCCGCCTCCATGTCCTGGAACGCCTTACGCACCCCGCCGTTCTCCGGCAGCAGGTAGTCGCGCAGCGAGCGGGTGATCGCGCTGGAGATCCCGCCGTACAGCGAGGCCTCAATCAGCCGGTAGAATTTGCTGCGATCCGCCGCAGAGCGCAGGCGGCGCGGTACCACGCCCAGATCGAACATCAGCGCATGGTAGTCGGTAATCGAGTTGAACTGCTTGAACTGCACCCCTTCGATCGCCTCTACGCGCTCCTTCAGCTCCGGCAGCGCCAGCACTCGCGCCTGACGGCCTTCGACCGTCTCGGTCAGCAGCTGGGTCGGCTGGTATGCCGTCGGCAGCCCCTGAATGGCGAAGGGCTTGATATCCACCTTGCGATCGCGGCCGGCCACCTGCTGCAGGCGCACGCCAACCAGCACCCGCTGGTGACGGGAGTTCACCACGTCCAGCGCGGCATAGCACACCCCGGGGCGCAGCTTGCCGTGCAGGCCCTTATCGCGCGATCCGCTGGTGGCGCCAGCCTCGGTGGTGTTGCGGAAATGCAGCAGGGTCAGATCCGGGATCAGGGCGGTAACAAAGGCCGCCATGGTGGTGGACTTTCCCGCCCCGTTACCGCCGGAGAGGGTGGTCACCAGCTCGTCTAAATCGAAGGTTCGGGCAAAGAAGCCGTTCCAGTTAACCAGGGTCAGCGAGCGAAACTTACCGCGTTCAATCATTCCTGTTCATCCTCTGCATCCTCGGATTCTTGCTCCGCCTGTGCGTCATCCGCCACGCCGTCATTGAGCGCCAGCGATGGCTCCAGCGTAACCGCCTCGCCGTCGCGGATCAGGCGCATCTGGGCATCGCGCGCATCGTCGCCGGCGCGTACGTCGGCGCCGAAGCGGAATACCGCCTCGGTAATGCGGAACTTAGCGCTGTCGCTCCCGATAAAGAACACCATTCCCAGCCGGCGCAGGCGATTCAGCGAGGTACGCAGCTTCTCCTGCAGCTTTTGGCGATCCAGATCGGAGCCGGTCGAGCGCTGGTTAACCAGCCTGAGCAGCTTGCTCTCATCGGTCAGGGTCAGCAGCTCGTCATACAGCTCCTGCTGGCTGAAGATCCCCTCATGGGCCAGCCGCTCCGGGCTGAGGTAGAGATAACAGAGGATCTTGCCCACCAGCATGTCCAGCTCAGACAGCACCGAGCGGGGGATTAGGGTCGTGGAGCGGGGACGCAGATAGAAGAAGCCCTCCGGCGCGCGGATCAGCTCTACGTTATAGCGCCCGTAAAACAGCTCCAACTCCTCCTGGAAATCCATCAGGAAGGCGTGATTGTCCAGATCGTCAATGCCGATATGGCGCCCGGCGCGCAGCTGGCTGTCCAGCGCGGGAAACAGCGGATTAAACACCGCCTGCGCCAGCTTGGCCGGCATAGTATTTTCAGTATTTGTCGATGACATGGGCCTGCACCTTGGCTCCGTACTCATTGATCGCCTGCCACTGGGCCTGCAATCCGTTAAAATCTGCTTCGGCTACACCCAGGCGCACCGCCTGGTCAACCAAAATTCTTGCCACGTCGAAATGGCGCTGGCGCGGATAGCGCGCCAGGTATTCGCGCAGTACCCGCCCCAGATCCAGCGGCCGCTGCTCCTGGCGGTAGACCTGCAGCTCCTGCTCGATCAGCGCCGCCAGCCGCTCACGCAGCTCGGAATACTCCTCAAACTCCAAATCGGGCGGCAGTTCGCCGGTCACCTCGGCATTGAGCAGCATCAGCTCTTCGTCGCGCATATCCAGCAGCCGATCGGCGTTGGCGTAGGTCAGCGCCCAGGGCGCCTCCAGATACCCCTGCACCGACTGGCGCAGACGCTGGGCGAAGACCCGGTTCTTATCCATATCGATAGCGGTACGGATAAATTTATGTACGTGGCGGTCATAGCCGATCCACAGATCGATCGCCTGCTGCCCCCAGCTGATAATACGATCCAGCTTGGCCTGCAGGTCGAACACCAGCTTATCGACAAAGCCCAGCGCCGCCTGCCCCAGGGTCGCATCCTGGATGCGCAGCAGGTTGGCCTGCAGCTTATCTCCCGCCGCCTCCAGGGTGTCCTGCAGCTCGCGCAGGGTACCGGAGGTTTCCGACAGCAGCAGCTCACAGCTGGAGATCGCCGCCCGCCAGTCCTGAGTGAGCAGCCCGGCGATATCGCGCTTAACCCCCTGCTGCTGCTCATCCATCAGTCGCTGGGTCAGATCGATGCTGTCAAAGATCTCCGCCACCGAATATTTCAGCGGCGCAAACACGTTGCGGTGCCAGTGAAACTCATCGCCGCCCTCTTCTGCCGCGTCGCCTGCCGCCCGCAGCTCCTGAGCCACGATAGAGAGCTGCATCGACAGACGCAGGGTCGAGAACTCGCGCTGACGGATATAGTAATCGGAAATACTGATCCCCAGCGGGGTCAGACGGTAGATAGCGTTCCCCTCCGCCAACTCGCTGGTAAAGCGGTTAAGCAGACGCTGCTTAACCAGATCGTTAATCGCATTGTTGGCGCGCTGGGCGACGGTTTCGTGCGTCTGTTCAAATGTCTTGCTGACATGACGGAATACGTCGACCAGATCCCCCTCGCTCATTTCACCGTCCAAACGCTCGCCGTTAAGGGTAGCGATAGCCAGCAAAAAGGCCAGCCGCTCGGTCGGGAGCGTTAAGGCGAAATCATTTTTGCGCGCCCAGGCAACCAGCTCCGGTACCGTCTGGGAAAAATCGCTCATAATGGATCCTTCATGTCACCTTTTTTGTGCGCCATCACGTGAATATAGCGCCCCAAACTTACAAAGGGCTCCTGACGACAATAGCGCTGCTCCAGCGCCAGCAGATCGTCAAAGGCCCCGATTTGTTGTGTCTTATCCCGCAGGTAATCATGGAATACCCGCACCCCGGTCTTCCCGCTGATGGTCAGCCCCAGCTGCTCCAGCCAGCCATAGACCTGCACGGGATCCAGCGGATGGTCGGGCGAGAGCGAACGCCGCTTGCGCTTTGGCATGCCGAGCTTCACATATTCCATATTCCCCACCAGGGTATTCAGCATCAGCAACCCGTTGTAGTTATAGAACATCAGCGACAGCGCGCCGCCCGCCGCCAGGCATTTCTCCAGCGCCGCCAGCACCGCCTGCGGCTGTGCCACCCATTCCAAGACGGCATGAAACAATACCAGATCCACCGGCTCCGCCAAATGGCGATGCATCTCCTGCGCCGGACTTTGTACCAATTCCATGCGCGCGCTAACACCCTGCTCCTCGGCGTGCTGTGCCGCACGCTGCAGCATCTGCGCCGAAATATCGCACAGGATCACCCGGTGACCGCGCGCCGCCAGCTGGCAGGCGATCTGCCCCTGTCCGCCGCCGGCGTCCAGAATGCGCAGCGGACGCTGCGGTAAACCGGCCAGCAGGGTTTCCAAATCCTGCCACAGAACCGCCTGACGGATACGCCCCTTGGTGGTGCCATAAATATTACGCGCAAACTTCTCCGCGATATCGTCAAAATTACGATCCTGCATACTCCCCACTCCGCACGCCGGGTGACTTAGGCTGGCCAGCCCCCTTCGGGCCGCGCGGTGTTAGCCGCCGCGCGAGTTCCAAAGGAACAAAGGTACATTTTGACACAGGCTATCGTAGAATGAATATTATCAGCCTGATATTCGACGCGAATGACGTTTTTTCATCCAAAAGAGACGGTTGCCATGCTATTTGAGCTCAAAAAATTTGTCGGCATGCTGCTATTACCGCTGCCGCTGCTCCTGTCGCTCTGCGCGCTCGGCCTGGTGCTGCTCTGGTTCACTCGCCGTCAGCGAACAGGAAAAGTCCTCGTTTCGTTCGCTTGGCTGGGTATTCTCCTGCTGAGCATGCAACCGCTGGCCGATCGCCTGCTCGCTCCGCTGGAGGATCGCTACCCGACCCTGAACGGCCCGCACCAGGCCCGCTATGTGGTGGTGCTCGGCGGCGGCTATACCTATAACCCGCAGTGGGCGCCCAGCTCCAACCTGATCGGCAACAGCCTGCCGCGGGTGACCGAGGGCATTCGCCAGCTCGCCCTGAACCCGCAGGCGCGGCTTATCGTTACCGGCGCAGCGGCGCAGGGGAACCCGGTCAGCAGCGCCGAGGTCGCAGCGCGGGTGGCGCGTTCGCTGGGCGTCGATGAGCAGCGTATTATCGTTTTAGACAGTCCCCGGGATACCGGCCAAGAGGCGCAGGCCGTCGCCGACGTTGTCGGGAACGCGCCGCTGATTCTGGTGACCTCGGCCAACCATATGCCGCGGGCGCTGGGCTTTTTCCATCACCAGGGGCTCGATCCGATCCCGGCGCCGGCCAACCAACTGGCGATCGCCAGCCCGCTCAATCCCTGGGAGCGCTGGCTTCCCTCTCCGCTCTATCTGGGACACAGCGAACGCGCTTGGTATGAAACGCTGGGGCGTCTCTGGCAGGGACTCACGGGACAGGCTCAGGATCGGCGCCCGGCGGCGCCAACGGAGGAGAAATGACCCTACGGACCTTAACGCGGCGACGCGCTCGCCTCTACAGCCTGGCCGTCGCGCTGCTGATCTTTGAAGGGCAGGTGCTGCTATTCGACGCGCTCGCCAAGCCGCAGAACGCCGCGCTGAACGGCAATCCGCTGGAAACCGTCAGCATGCTGGGGTTCTTTTTTGCCTGGACCACCGGTCTGGGCTCCACGGCGGCGCTGCTGACCGGCGCCGCCTGCCTGCTGCTGCTGCCGGCGACGGCCTACCTGCTGTGCCGTCGCTGGCTGTGGCGCACCCGCTAGGCTACAGCGGCTCGGCGTGCAGCAGCAGCGTGCTCAGGCGGTTATGCTTCGCGATCACCTGCGGCAGATCGATCGTCTGCAGCTGACCGTCGCGGATCACCACCCGACCATTGATCACGCTGAGGGCCACGTTGCCCGGGTTGCAGAACACCAGCGCCGCCAGCGGATCGTGACGGGCGCCGGCGGTGCCCAGGCCGCGCAGATCAAAGGCGACAAAGTCCGCCGCCATATCCGGCGCCAGCGCGCCGATGTCATCGCGGTTCAGGATCTGCGCCCCACCCCGCGTCGCCAGCCACAGCGCCTCGCGCGCGCTCATGGCCTGTGGCCCGCTGGCGACGCGCTGTAGCAGCATCGCCTGACGCGCCTCGGCCAGCAGTGAGCTGCCGTCATTAGAGGCCGAGCCATCCACGCCGATACCGACCGGCACCCCGGCGTCCACCATCTGGCGGATCGGCGCGATCCCCGACGCCAGACGCATATTGGAGCATGGGCAGTGGGCGACCCCGGTCTGGGTGCGGGCAAACAGATCGATCCCCTGCGCATCCAGCTTCACGCAGTGCGCATGCCAAACGTCCGGGCCGGTCCAGCCCAGATCGTGCGCATACTCCGCCGGCGTCATGCCAAAGTGGCGCTGGCTGTAGCTGACGTCGTTATCATTCTCCGCCAGATGGGTATGCAGCGAAACACCGTGCTGACGCGCCAGCTGCGCACTCTTTTTCATCAGCTCTCGACTGACGGAAAAGGGCGAGCAAGGCGCCAACGCGATGCGCAGCATGCTGAAGCGCGCCGCATCATGGTAGGCCTGGATCAGCCGCAGCGAATCCTCCAGAATCGCCCCCTCACGCTCTACCAGCGCATCGGGCGGCAGGCCGCCGCGGCTGCGTCCCAGGCTCATGCTGCCGCGACAGGCGTGAAAACGCATGCCGATTTCGCGCGCCGCGTCGATGCTGTCATCCAGGCGACAGCCGTTGGGAAACAGGTACAGGTGGTCGCTGGAGGTCGTGCAGCCGGAGAGCATCAGCTCCGCCATCGCCGTCTGGGCCGAGATATAAATCATCTCCGGCGTCAGGCGCCCCCACACCGGGTACAGCGTCTCCAGCCAGGAGAACAGCTCGGCATCCTGAGCACCGGGCAGCGCTCGGGTCAGGGTTTGGAACATATGGTGATGGGTGTTCACCATTCCCGGGATCACTACGTGCCCGCGCAGATCCAACTCCTCGTCGGCGCCGGCGGCCAATAGCTCGCTGCCGCCGACCGCCACAATGCGGCATCCCTCCACCAGCATGCAGCCACCGCGGATCTCCCGGCGCCGATCGTCCATCGTGACCAGCAGATCGGCATTCTTAATCACCAGCGTCTTCTTCGTGTGCATCGCTTTCCCCTCTGCGGGCGAGCGCATCCGCTGCGCGCCGCTCCGCGGCTGATTTAACGGTGCCATAGCCCCAGCGGCGGCCTACGGCATCTGAGCGCCTACGGCGCCTAAGAGGCCTGTGATGAGTCGGCCTGGCGGGCCGCCCGCCGCTCGGCGCGCATTTTGACGACGCGCTCATCGCGCTGATAGCCGTTAAAGAACAGATTCAGAGCGACGGCGCTAACGCTGGCCAGCAGGATTCCGCTGTGCAGCAGCGGCTGCAGGACGGGTGGCAACTGGCTAAAGAAGTGACTCGATACCGTCGGGATCATCCCGACCCCCAGGCTAATGGCGACGATATACAGATTAAACCGGTTATGGCTGAAGTCCGTACGCGCCAGAATACGGATCCCGGTGGCCAGGACCATGCCAAACATCACGATCCCGGCGCCACCCAGCACAAACTGCGGCACCGAGGCCACGATCACCGACATCTTGGGGATCAGCCCGAACAGCAGCAGGATGACGCCGGACATCACGCAGACCCAGCGGCTGGCGACCCCGGTCACGCTCACCAGACCGACGTTCTGCGAAAAGGAGGTGTGCGGAAAGCTGTTAAACATGCCGCCGATAATGGTGCCGATGCCATCCACCCGCAGGCCGCGCACGATATCGTGCTGCTTGGCCGGGCGGCCAACGATGTCGCCCAGCGCCAGAAACATCCCCATCGATTCGATAAAGGTAATCAACATCACCACCGTCAGCGTCACGATGGAGACCGGCTCGAAGGTGGGCCAGCCAAAGGCAAAGGGGTGGATCGGCGCGAACCAGGCGGCGTCGCTCAGCCCGTCAAAGCTGACCTCCCCCAGCCACAGCGCCACCAGGAAACCGAAGACGATGCCCAGCAGCACCGAAATATTGCCGAGAAAGCCCTTGGCATAGCGGGTCACCAGCAGGATAAACACCAGCACCAGCAGCGAGGTCCCCAGATACAGCGGGCTGCCGTAGTCCGGATTCCCCTTGCCCCCCGCCGCCCAGTCGATCCCCACCTGCATAATGCTGATGCCGATGGAGGTGATCACGACCCCGGTCACCACGTTGGGAAACAGCGGCATCAGGCGCCCGACCAGCGGGACCATCAGGGTCGCCAGAATCCCCGAGGCGATGGTCGCGCCAAAGATCCCGGTCAGGCCGATGGTGGGATCCGCGCCAATCGCCAGCAGCGGCGTGACGGCGGCGAAGGTAACCGACATGATCACCGGCAGGCGGATACCGGCAAAGCGACCGATCCCCAGGCACTGCAGCAGGGTCACTACGCCGCAGCAGAACAGATCGGAGCTGATCAGAAAGGCGATTTGATCTTTGGGCAGGCCGAGGCTGCCGCCGATCACCAACGGCACCGCCACGGCGCCGGCATACATCACCAGCACATGCTGCAATCCTAGGGTAAACAGCTGCACGATAGGCAGCTTACGCTCAACTTCATCGACAGGCTGCGCAGCACTTTCCGCTGGCGGATTCTTCATGACGCTCATGGACTCATCACTCCTTACGGCGCGGCGGCGTCCGCCGTCGGCTACGATTCGAGAGGCATTCGCTTCCCCTAGCTCAGGCGCGCTCCATCACTGCGCACGGCGCCGCGCGCAGTGATGGAAGACACCTATATCATGGCATCTGCCGCATCCCGCTCTCGCCGGACGCTGGCGTTATCACCATGCACAGAGCATGCGCATTTGCCGTCTAAAACGGTATTCAGAGTAAAATGAAATGAGAATTGAGGAAGGCGTCACACTTATCGCCGACGGCGGCGACGCGGCATGACGAGATGGCGGTTAAACGTTTGCGTCGCACTATCAAAGTGGTAGGCGACGTATCATTTTCGATGCGAAAGAGCCTCAAAGTGATTGACGGCGTGGCGACCCTGCGCCGAGGAACCCAGAGAGCGCTATCCCAGCCACGGCAGCAGTTGCTGCGCCGCCCGGGCGAGCACCGCCTGCTCTTGAACCCCCGTGTGCAGATAGCGGTTGGCCGCCTCCCACAGCATATACAGCCAGCGGCGCGCCATAAACGCCTCGCTGACCGGCGCCTTGCGCAGGTAGCTGCCCAGCAGATCGGCCGACATATCGTCCTCGCACAGGCGAAACAGATCGTACTCCCGCGGAGCCCACAGGATCATGCCGGGATTCAGCATCGCCAGCAGCTGATCGCTACGGCTCTCTTTCAGCACGCTGCGCAGCGTCAGGTTGCCGTGCACCAGCACCGCGCCGTCATCAAAATCCGCGAACAGCGTCGTTAGCTGCGCCTGGCTGCGCACCAGCGCCCGTCGCACGGGCATCGCTAGCGGCCCCATATGCGCCGCGTCCAGCAGCGATCCGATCACCGTCACCCGCTGCTGATACCACTCGGCCCAGCCATTCTCCTGCACGCTATCGACGTTACCCACGCAGCCGTGGCTATCGATACGGTGCCAGCCCAGCAGCCCCTCAACGATCTGCTCTTTCAGGCTCTCCCAGCGCGCCGGGGTGCGGGCGGGCGCCTCGGCGGCCACCCCGGAGAGGCGCTCCATCAGCAGCACCTCCTGAAACGGGCTCTGCTGCGTCATCAGTACGCCGAATACGGCGGGCAGGCGGACGGTCCCCTGACGGGCCAGCATCGAGAGCTTATAGGCCTCCTGCTGCGCCACGCCGCCGCACAGATAGCTTTTCGCCACCAGCGGGATCGCCGTACCCTGGCGCGTATAGAGCGCATACAGGCGAGCATAGGGTTGCTCGCTGATTTGCACCATCCGCCCCACGGGTTCCCCCAGCGCGGCGCTTAACTCCGCTTTCAGTTGCTCCATCCGTCATACCCTTTTCGTCACCGGATACTTTATCATGGGCGAGAATGCGCGCCGCCACACGCGCTAAGATCAAAAAAGCGTGCAATCGCACGCTTTTACGTTAACTCGCATCACCGCCGGCGCAGTCACTCCTGCCCCTGCGATGCCAGGATCGCCCGAACGCAGGCCAGATCCTCAGGGGTGTCTACCCCGGTGCCCGGCGCCTGCAGCGCGACGTCTACGTGGATCTTCTCGCCGTACCACAGCACCCGCAGCTGCTCCAGCATCTCAATCTGCTCAAGCTGACTGGGCGCCCACGTCACATAGCGGCGAATAAAACCGGCGCGATAGGCATAAATGCCGATGTGGCGCAGAAACGTCTGCCCGATCTGACTCTGCGAGACGGCAAAGCGATCGCGATCCCAGGGAATCGTGGCGCGCGAGAAATAGAGCGCATAGCCTTGGCTGTCGCGCACCACCTTCACCGCGTTGGGGTTAAAGGCTTCAGCGGCGTCGTGGATCGGCACCGCCAGCGTCGCCATACCGGCGTCACAGCGCGCCAGATTCTCCGCCACCTGACGGATAATCTGCGGCGGGATCAGCGGCTCATCGCCCTGTACGTTGACGATGATGTCGTCATCGGCAAAGCCACAGCGTTCAACCACCTCGGCCAGGCGCTCGGTCCCCGAATGGTGGTCGGCGCGCGTCATACACACCTCGCCCCCCGCCTGCAGCACGGCGCGCTGCACATCCGGGTGATCGGTCGCCACAATGACCCGCTCAGCGCCAGAGGCCTGAGCCTGGGCCATCACATGTACCACCATAGGTTTACCGGCGATATCCGCCAGCGGCTTCCCCGGCAGGCGGGTCGATGCATATCGGGATGGGATAATAGCAATAAAACTCATCAATTCTCTTCCAGCGGCAGGGGTCGGGCCTCATTTTCCAGCATCACGGGGATGCCGTCGCGCAGCGGAAAGGCCAAACGGTCAATTTTACAGACGAGCTCCTGATGCTCTTGGTTAAAAGAGAGCTTTCCGTTACATACCGGGCAGGCAACTATCTCGAGTAAACGGTGATCCATGCGTAAAGGGTCCTACTGATTTTGCTATCCAAAAGTAGCGCTAGCATACCCCCTTCGGGGGAATTAATCATCCGCTGGCGCAGCCCAGGGGGCGCAGAATGCAGCCCTGTGAACGTCAGCGCGCTACGGCGTGATTCACTATGATGCAAATCAGGATGCTGCGCTATCGCAAAATCTGAAAACATGAAGTTGTTGACGAAAATCAGGTGAATCAATACGCGGGGGAGCGAGGGGGAAAGGCGCTATCAGCAGCCAGCGTGGAGACGTGTAGGGAAAACGCTGGCTGCACGGTACATCAGTAGGCGATCACATCTTCCGCCATCTGACTGCGGCGACCGCGCGGCGTCGAAAACTCGACCCGCTGCCCTTCGCGCAGCAGCTTATTACGCGCGCTGGCGATACCGGTCCGGTTGACGTACAGATCGTCACCGCCGTCCAGAGGAGAGATTACGCCCAGACCCGCACTCGGGTCATACCACTTCACGAAACCCATTTTTAATGTCATTTTACTTATCCTTCTTATCAGTACACCCGCGCGGACATACGCCCTTGGGGTGGTCATGCTCTGTCAAGTTATCGTTATCAACCTCATGAGCCTTGGTGAATTACAGATACAAAAAGCCCGCCGTAAGAGGCGGGCTTTCTCGAGAGACAATGCACGTCACGGGCGAACGCATCGCCGCGCTAACGATAAGTGCATTGTCACACGTTATGCGATGTAATTACAGCGCAACAACGTTGGCGGCAGCCGGCCCGCGCGGGCTGTCCTGAATGGTGTACTCTACACGCTGGCCTTCAGCCAACGTTTTGAAACCGTCACCGGTGATGGCAGAGAAATGTACGAATACATCTTTACCGCCGTCATGCTGCTCGATAAAGCCGAAGCCTTTGCTTTCGTTGAACCACTTTACCTGACCAGTCTTCTTAGACATTTGAATTACCTTAAATTTTAACTGAAATTGCCCCATCGGGGGGTTAGGCCGAATGCAGAAACTAACTTATGGGTGGCACTAAGAAGAGGGTTCTCGAACAAGCGGAATCACCAAGGATAACGTCTTAAAAGAGTAACAGCTTTATTCTCATGTCGTACATAAATCGGGTCTGTTTTACAGGCCGAGACCATTTACGCATAAACGCCGCGATTGAGCAAGTCGTTTTTTGCCTAAAAATTTCCCTTTTAAAATATTTACCGCCTAAATGACCGGCGCGACGGCGCCCTGCCGCCGCCGCGGACGGCCCTAACCGCGCGGCCGCGCCGCAATCAGCGCGGTGATACGCGCCAGCAGACGCTCGCCGGCCTCCGCGGGCAGCGTCGCGCTGACCGGCAGATACCACCAGTTGTCTTGGGCAAAGGCGCGACATTTCACCGCGTCTTTTTCGGTCATCAGCAGCGGCTGCGCCTGCGGCGTCAGCGCCGTCAGCGCCTGCGCCTGATACGCCTGGTGATCGGCAAAGGCATGGCTCGCCTGCAGCGGGATCCCCAGCTGTGTCAGGGTATGAAAAAAGCGCGGCGGATGGCCGATCCCGGCCATGGCGATAACCGGCGTCACAAACTGCGCCGCCGCACGCCGCTCCCCGCTGCGCAGATTGACCAGCGTATGGCCAGCCAACGACATCGGGATCTCGCCGGATCGGGGCGTGCCGCCGTTGACGATCACCGCATCGACGCTGCGCAGCCGAGCGGCCCGCTCGCGCATCGGCCCGGCCGGCAGCCACCAGCCGTTGCCAAAGCGGCGCTCCCCGTCGACCACCACCAGCTCCATATCGCGCGCCAGCGCGTAGTGCTGCAGGCCATCGTCGGTGATCACCACGTCCAGCGGCCCCTGGGCCAGCAGCGCCTGCACCGCCGCGCTGCGCTGCGGCGCCACCGCCACCCGGGCACCGGTGCGCTGGGCTATCAGCAGCGGCTCATCGCCGCACTCCGCACTGCGGGTATCCGGCCCCAGCACCAGCGGATAGTGCGCGGCCCGGCCACCGTAGCCGCGCGAGACCACCCCGACCCGGTAGCCACGCTGCTGCAGCTGCTCAACTAGCCAGATCACCAGCGGCGTCTTGCCATTGCCCCCGGCGGTTAGGTTCCCCACCACCACCAGCGGCAGCGGCGCCCGCCAGACCCGCAGCCAACCGCGGCGGTAGGCCTCACGGCGCAGCAGCGCCACCAGGCCATACAGCCAGGAGAGCGGCAGCAGCAGCAGATACAGCGGCGAACGCCCAGACCAGATCCGCGCGATCATTGGCCGAACTGCATCCGGTAGAGCTGGGCATAAACGCCGTCGCTGTCCAGCAGCGTGCGATGGTTGCCGCGCTCCACAATACAGCCGTCCTCCACCACCAGGATCTCGTCGGCGCTCTCGATGGTCGAGAGGCGATGGGCGATCACCAGCGAGGTCCGGTTTTTCTGCAGCTCATCCAGCGCCGCCTGAATCGCGCGCTCGGACTCAGTATCCAGCGCCGAGGTCGCCTCATCGAGGATCAGGATCGGGCAGTCGCGCAGCAGCGCTCGGGCAATCGCGATACGCTGGCGCTGACCGCCGGAGAGCATCACGCCGTTCTCCCCGATGATGGTATCCAACCCCTGCGGCATTTTATCGATAAAGTCCATCGCATAGGCCAAACGCGCCGCGTGCTCGATCTCCTCACGGGTGTAGGTATTATCACGCGCATAGGCGATGTTGTTGGCGATGGTATCGTTAAACAGGTGCACGCTCTGTGAAACCAGCGCCACCTGATCGCGCAGCGAGCTCAGGGTATATTCACGCAGATCGTGTCCATCGATCAGGATCGTCCCCTGCTGAATGTCATAGAAGCGCGTCAGCAAATGCGCGATGGTCGACTTCCCGGAGCCGGAGCGGCCCACCAGCGCCACCGTCTTGCTGGCCGGAATGGTCAGGCTGATGTCGCGCAGCGCCGGCACCTCTTTGCCCTGATAGGTAAAGGTCACCTGCTTGAAATGGATATCCCCTTTGGCGTGATCTGCCGTCAGCACGCGCTTGCCTTCGTCTTTCTCCTGCTCCAAATCCAGAATGGCGAACAGGGTCTGACAGGCCGCCATACCGCGCTGGAACTGCGAGTTGACGTTGGTCAGCGACTTCAGCGGACGCATCAGGGCGATCATGGAAGAGAACACCACGGTAATGGTCCCGGCGGTCAGCGTATCCATCACGCTCGGGAAACTGGCGGCGTAGAGGACGAAGGCCAGCGAAAACGAGGCGATAAGCTGGATGATCGGGTCAGAGATCGACGACGCCGTCACCATCTTCATGCTCTGCTGACGCATGTGATTGCTCACCTGGTTGAAGCGCTCGCTCTCGACCTTCTGCCCGCCGAAGATCAGCACCTCTTTGTGCCCCTTCAGCATCTGCTCCGCGCTGGCGGTCACCTGCCCCATGGAGCTCTGCATATTCTTACTGATGTTGCGAAAGCGCTTGGAGACATAGCGGATCGCGAACGACACGATCGGCGCCAAAACGATCAGGATCACCGACAGCTGCCAGCTGTAGTAAAACATCAGGCAGAACAGCGCGATAATCGAAGCCCCTTCGCGCACCACGGTGATCAGCGCGCCGGAGGAGGAGGAGGCCACCTGCTCGGAGTCATAAGTGATGCGCGACAGCAGCGTCCCGGTCGACTGTTGGTCGAAGAACGAGACCGGCATGCCCATCATGTGGGAAAACAGGCCGCGGCGCATATTCATCACCACCTTGCCGGACACCCAGGACACGCAGTACGAGGAGACAAAGCCGGACAGGCCGCGCAGCACCATCAGCCCGATAACGGCAAAAGGCATCCACTTAAGGATGTCGGACCCCGCCTTACCAAACCCGTCGTCCAGCAGCGGCTTAAGCAACGACAGCATGTAGGCATCGCTGGCCGCGTTGATCACCAACGCCACCGACGCCACGATGAGCCCCGCTTTAAAGGGAGCGATCATCGGCCACAGCCGACGAAACGTCTGCCAGGTCGAGAGATCTTTATCATTCAGCATTTAATGAACCAGTTAGGAATGAAACAGCGGATTATTTTACCCGTTATGGCCGTCAACGCCAAACCAAGCATGATACCAATGCGGATCTATTTGCTGCCGCTGGGCGCTGACCCGCCAGCCGGCGGCAGAAAAATCCACCCGAATCATCCCCTCGTGAGCGGTATCCCGCCAGGCGATCCCCCGCTGGTCGTAGCGCTGGCGCACCGACGGTGCGGGAAAGCGCCAGGGAGAGTAACGGGCGGCCGACGCCAGCGCCAAGGCCGGCTGCACCGCCTGCAGCAGCTCCTCGCTGGAGGAGCTGCTGCTGCCGTGATGGGGAACCTGCATCACCGCGGCGCGCAGGTCCGTCCCCGTCGCCAACAGCGCCCGCTCGCTGTCGGCCTCAATGTCCCCCGTCAGCAGCAGCGCGCCCCCCGGCCCGCTGATACGCACGACGCACGAGTCGTTGTTACGCGGGCGAGCCACCGCCCGCGGCGGCCAGAGAAAGTCGATCCGTAGCCCCTGCCAATAGGTATGCAGACCGCGCCGGCACGGGAGATCGTTCGGCGCCGGCGAGGCGAGCCAGGCCAGAGGATAGGCCTGGGTCAGCGTTCGCCGCCCTCCCGCATGATCGCTGTCGGCATGGCTGATGATGATCCCGCTCAGCCGGAGCCCCTGCCAACGAAGGTATGGCAGCACGATCTGCTGCGCCGCGTCGCCGCCCGGCCAGCGTCCCCCGCTGTCATACAGCAGCGCCTGTCCGCGCCGGCTGATCGCGATGGCCTGCCCGTGGCCGACATCCATCATCTCGACCCGCCACCCCTCGCTACCGCTGCGTCCGCGCAGCGCCCCTCCGGCGGCCAGCAGCCCGCACAGCAGGCACAGCCACAGATCGCGCCCCCCTTGGCGAATCGACCACAGCAGAGCCAGCGCTAGCGCCAGCGCGCTATAAACCAAGGCGAGCGAGCTCGGCGTCAACCAGCCATCGGGCAAGCGGCGCAGCAGCGCCAGCAGCGCCTCCAGTAGCCACAGCGCCACGCCCCACGCCCCCTCTCCCGCCCACGGTAAACCGACCAGCGTCAGTAACAGCCCCGCCAGCGCCAAGGGCATGACGCCCAGCGAGACCAGCGGTACCGCCGCCAGATTGGCCAGCGGCGCGGTCCAGCTGATGCCGTGGAACAGCGCCAGCTGCAGCGGTGACAGCAGCAGCAGTAGCCCCAGCTGCAGGTGCAGTAATCGCAGCGGCGCGCAGCCGGGGCGACGCAGTCGATCGCTCAACGGCTGCCAGGCGGACCAGAACAGCAGCGACGCCACCGCGCTCACCGACAGCCAAAAGCCCGACGACAGCAGCAGCAGCGGCTCAGTTAGCAGCCCCAGCGACAGGGTCAGCGTGAGCACATCGCGCAGCGTAGACTGGCGTCCGCGCCAGCGCCACAGGGCATACAGCGTCACCATCAGCGCGGCGCGCAGCGTCGGCGGCGGTACTCCCGCCAGCCAGGCATAGCCCCAGGCGGCCAGCACCGCCAGCGCCAAAGGCTGGCGCGGCGTCTGCCAATGCAGCGGCAACAGCAGTGCTACCCCGCGCCAGAGCCCGTGAGCCAGCGCGGCGGCCAGGGCAATATGCAGCCCGGAGATCGCCAGCAGGTGCAGCGTCCCGCTCTGGCGCAGCAGCGTGCGTGATTCTGCCGTTATCCCTCCCCGCTCGCCGAACAGCAGCGCCAGCAGCAGCGGTTGGGCTGAATGGTCGGCTAGGCGCCGGACGGCAAGATCGATGATGCGCTGGCGCAGCGTGCGCCGGGGATCCAGCAGACGATAGCCACGCGGCGTCGCGCTCAGCACCACGTCCTGAGACAGATAATGACGCTGGAGATCGAAGCCCGCCGGGTTCAGGGTACCGTGCAGCGCCCGCGGCATCGCATCCACCTGCCAGCGCTGCCCGGCCGCGAAGGGAAAGCGGAGGCTGTCCCAGTGCAACAGCAGACGGAACGGCGCAACCGCCCGCCCCGCCAGACGGGTTACCCGCAGAATAACCGGCTGACGCGGCGCGGCGCTCGCCAGCGACGCCGACACCACCTGCCCTTCAAGGGTCACCGCACGATCGGCGTAGGCGAGCGGCCGCAGCGCCTGATGGCCCCGCTCGCTGCCCCACAGCAGCCCCAGGCACAGCAGCCCGATCCGCAGGCTCACCCCGCCGCGCCGCCGCAGACACAGCAGCGCTACGCCCAGCAGCAGCGCCGATGCGCCCCCCGACGGCAGCGTCGGCAGCCACAGCAGCGGCAGCATACCGCACGCCAGATAAAATAACGCCGTCGGCAGCCCCATCCATCCTCCACCGCAGGTTAAAACGGGGAGTGTGCACGCAAAGGCAGACGGGGTAATCCGGCAAGATACACGCCTGCGCAGCGGCGCGCAAAAAGCGTCATCGCCAATGAAAATCTACGCCGCTCACGGACTGGGGGGTAAAGATATGGAGAGCGCGCGCGGGCGCGCTGGAGGCCCCATGAACGATCGCCGCCGCCATCGGAGGGGGTCTACGATTGATAAGAAAAATGGCGCCATTCGGCGCCATTTTAATCAATTCAATCCGCAATCAAGCGTAGATGTTTGCCCGATCGCGTAACTCTTTACCCGGTTTAAAGTGGGGAACGTATTTACCTTCCAGCTCCACTTTTTCGCCGGTTTTCGGGTTACGGCCGACGCGGGGAGCACGGTAGTGAAGTGAAAAACTGCCAAAACCACGGATCTCGATGCGTTCACCGTCGGCGAGCGTAGCTGCCATATGTTCCAGCATCTCTTTTACCGCATCCTCAACGGCCTTAGCAGGCAGATGGGGCTGCTGACTGGCAAGTCTTTCAATGAGTTCTGACTTGGTCATATATCCTCCAAGCTGTGTCTCCCATGACGGGAGAGCGCACGATGCAGCTTAACTACCGTTACAGGGCGGCTTACGCCGCCCTCATCATTATTCGCCTTTAGCAGCCTTGAATGCTTCAGCCATAGCGTTGTTGGAGAAGTTTGCATCGTCCTGGCTGTTTACGGCAGCCATGGCATCTTTCTCTTCCGCTTCGTCTTTAGCACGTACAGACAGGCTTACAACGCGGTTTTTGCGATCAACGCCGGTGAACTTAGCTTCGACTTCGTCGCCTACGTTCAGAACCAGAGTCGCATCTTCAACGCGGTCGCGAGAGGCTTCAGAAGCACGCAGATAGCCTTCTACGCCATCAGCTAATTCAACTGTAGCACCTTTCGCGTCAACAGCGGTGACTTTACCAGTAACAATTGCACCTTTCTTGTTCAGAGAGATGTAGTTGTTGAACGGATCTTCCGCCAGCTGTTTAACGCCCAGGGAGATACGCTCACGCTCTGCGTCAACCTGCAGAACGACGGCTGCGATTTCGTCGCCTTTCTTGTATTCGCGGACGGCTTCTTCGCCGGCAACGTTCCAAGAGATGTCAGACAGGTGCACCAGACCGTCGATGCCGCCTTCCAGGCCGATGAAGATACCGAAGTCAGTGATTGACTTGATCTTACCTTCAACGCGATCGCCCTTGTTGTGGGTTTCAGCGAACTGCTGCCACGGGTTGGCTTTGCACTGCTTCAGGCCCAGGGAGATACGGCGACGCTCTTCGTCGATATCCAGAACCATAACTTCCACAACGTCACCAACGTTAACAACTTTGGACGGGTGGATGTTCTTGTTGGTCCAATCCATTTCGGATACGTGAACCAGGCCTTCAACGCCTTCTTCGATTTCAACGAAGCAGCCGTAGTCGGTCAGGTTGGTCACGCGACCGGTCAGTTTGGTACCTTCCGGATAACGCTTGGCGATAGCGACCCACGGATCTTCGCCCAGCTGCTTCAGACCCAGGGATACACGGGTACGCTCGCGGTCGAACTTCAGCACCTTAACGGTGATTTCATCGCCAACGTTGACGATTTCGCTCGGATGCTTAACGCGTTTCCAAGCCATGTCAGTGATGTGCAGCAGGCCGTCAACGCCGCCCAGATCAACGAATGCACCGTAGTCAGTGAGGTTCTTAACGATACCTTTAACTTCCATGCCTTCCTGCAGGTTTTCCAGCAGCTGATCGCGTTCTGCGCTGTTTTCAGACTCGATGACAGCACGACGAGAAACTACAACGTTGTTGCGCTTCTGGTCCAGCTTGATAACTTTAAACTCAAGCTCTTTGCCTTCCAGGTGCAGAGTGTCACGCACCGGACGTACGTCTACCAGGGAGCCCGGCAGGAACGCGCGGATACCGTTCAGCTCTACGGTGAAGCCACCCTTCACTTTACCGTTGATAACACCGGTAACAGTTGCAGCGTCTTCGTAAGCTTTTTCCAGCATCAGCCAAGCTTCGTGACGCTTAGCTTTTTCGCGGGACAGCTGGGTTTCACCGAAGCCGTCTTCTACTGCATCCAGAGCCACATCAACTTCGTCGCCTACCGCGATTTCCAGTTCGCCCTGAGCGTTTTTGAACTGCTCGGCCGGAATGGCAGACTCAGACTTCAGACCGGCGTCAACCAGGACTACGTCTTTGTCGATAGCAACAACAACGCCACGAACGATGGAACCCGGGCGGGTTTCGATTTCTTTCAGTGATTCTTCAAAGAGTTGAGCAAAAGATTCAGTCATGTTGATAATCTTCAGGATTCTTTAATTGAACGTCCATCCGGCATCCGGCCAGACGGGGTTGTTTAACATACCTCGGCTGCATTCCATCGCGGCGAGGGGTACTAATTATACAACGTTTTTCACGGCTAAACGAACTAATTTATCAATAACAACAATAGACAGCGCGTAAAAATAACGACGCACCGCCCCGTTGACTGCGGCCATGCCGCACCGCCGTGAATGCCCGCTTACGCCAGCGTCTGGCGCGCATGGGCCAAGGCCTGCGCGATAACCTGCTCGATAGACAGGGTCGTCGAGTCGAGCAGCAGCGCTCCCGCCGCCGGGACCAACGGTGCCACGGCCCGGTTACGATCGCGGAAATCGCGCTCTTTAATTTCGGCTAAAAGACTTTCAAAGTTAACATCAAAGCCCTTTTCCTGCAACTGCAACATCCGGCGGCGCGCGCGCTCTTGCGCGCTGGCGTCCAGAAATATTTTCACCGGCGCATCGGGGAAGACCACCGTTCCCATATCGCGACCGTCGGCGATCAGCCCCGGCGCCTCGCGGAACGCGCGCTGACGACGCAGCAGCGCCTCACGCACCCGGGGAAAGGCCGCCGCGCGCGACGCGGTGTTGCCGACGGTCTCCGTGCGGATCGCCGTGCTGACATCCTCCCCCTCTAGGATCACCCGCAGATCGCCTTCGGCGGCGTCAAAGCGTACGTCCAGGTGCGCCGCCAGCGGAACCAGCGCCTCTTCTGAATCGATATTAACCTGGTGGTGCAGCGCCGCCAGCGCCAGCACGCGGTAAATCGCACCGGAGTCGAGTAAATGCCAACCAAGGGCCTGTGCCAGCGCCTTGCACAGCGTTCCTTTACCTGCGCCGCTGGGCCCATCTACGGTAATGACCGGGACTATCGCCGTCATTCTTGTCTCCTCTCAATTGGAACCTCCGATCCCGCGGATCGGCGAAAACATGTTGGGGAATGGCGACGTCGCCGCACTCGCGCCATTCCCCAACACGCTCAGCGATGGGCATGAAATACGTCGGCATTATACGCTGCCACCGGGCGAACTGTTACCCTTGAGGAGACGGTTGCTGGAAAAACGGGCGCCGGAAGACGCCGCGCGGGCGCCCCCCAAACGATTGCCTGTGCCGCTGCGCAGGCGATCAGAGAGCAAAAAGCCGGCGTACGCCTACGCCGGCTTTTCAGATTACCCCCTAACGCAAACGCGGCTTAGCGCGGATGGCACAGGGCGGAAAACTGGCTAAAGTAGTCGGGAAAGGTTTTCGCGGTGCAGCCGGGATCGCAGATGGTCACCGGCGTGTCCGAAAGCGCCACCAGCGAAAAGCACATGGCCATGCGGTGGTCGTTATAGGTGGCGATCTGCGCCGCCCGCAGCTGCGCCGGCGGCTCGATGCGCAGAAAGTCCGGCCCCTCTTCGACCACGGCCCCCACCTTCTGCAGCTCACAGGCCATCGCCGCCAGGCGATCGGTCTCCTTAACGCGCCAGTTGTAAATATTGCGCAGGGTCGTCGGCCCTGTGGCGAACAGCGCGGTAGTGGCGAGGGTCATCGCCGCATCGGGGATCGCGTTCATATCCATATCGATACCGTGCAGGCTATCCCGGGTGCAGGCGATATAGTCATCGCCCCATTCAATATGGGCCCCCATTTTCTCCAGCGCGTCGGCAAAGTGAATGTCCCCCTGCATGCTGTGGCGGCCGATCCCGGTCACCCGGACAGTGCCGCCGGCGATCGCCGCACCGGCCAAGAAGTATGACGCCGAGGAGGCATCCCCTTCGACCAGGTAGTCGCCCGGGGCCTGATAGGTCTGGCCCCCGCGCACCACGAAATGGCGATACGCGTGATGCTCCACCTCCACGCCGAACGTCCGCATCATCGCCAGCGTGATAGCGATATAGGGCTTGGAAACCAGCTCCCCCAGAATGGTGATACGGGTCTCCTCTGCCGCCATCGGCGCCGCCATCAGCAGCGCAGTCAGAAACTGGCTGGAGACCGAACCGTCAACGCTGATGTCGCCGCCGTTAAAGCCGCCGCGCAGGCGCACGGGCGGATAGCCATCGCTCTCCAGATAGTCAACGTGCGCGCCGCCCTGACGCAGGGCCGTCACCAGATGCGCGATCGGGCGCTCCTTCATGCGCGGCTCCCCGGTCAGGATCATATCGCGCTGCCCCAGGCTGAGCGCCGCCGCCAGCGGGCGCATCGCCGTGCCGGCGTTGCCCAGAAATAGCGTCAGCGCGCCGTGGGCGCTCAGCGTCCCCCCGAGCCCCTGCACCTCGCAGCGGGTGCGGCAGTCCGACAGCTGATAGCGCACGCCCAGCGCTTTAAGGGCATCGAGCATGTAGCGCACATCGTCGCTGTCGAGCAGGTTGTGCAGCCGCGTCACGCCGCGGGCCTGCGCCGCCAGGAGCAGGGCGCGGTTGGAGACGCTTTTCGAACCAGGCAGATTAATCTCGCCGCTAAAGCGGCGCACGGGGTGTAACGTCAGGGCGGACGACATGCTAAATCACTCCTGCTGGGCAAACGGCGCCGCCGTCATGGCCGCGCTTCCTATGAAGGGTTAAGGGTATTTTTGTACCGTTTTTATTGAGCGCTGTCACTATACGGCGCGCCATCGGCGTCTGCTCGGCGGCGATGCCAATAAAAAAAGCCCCGCGGATACGGGGCTTAGGTCGCGCGCTGAAAATCAGCCGTGGCGACGGGCGAAGTCTGCCATAAACGCCACCAGCGCCTGCACGCCGGCCAGCGGCATGGCGTTATAGATGGAGGCGCGCATGCCGCCGGCGACCTTATGCCCCTTCAGCGCATGCAGCCCGGCCTTTTGCGCCTCGTCCCAAAACAGCGGATCCAGCGCGCTGTCCACCATCTGGAACGGAACGTTCATCCGCGAACGGTTGGCGGGCGCCACATCGTTGCGGTAAAACTCGCAGCCGTCGATCGCGTGATACAGCAGATCGGCCTTAGCCTGATTGCGGCGCGCCATTTCGCTCAGCCCCCCCTGCTCTTTAAGCCACTTGAAGACCATTCCCGACAGATACCAGGCAAAGGTCGGCGGCGTGTTGAACATGGAGTCATTTTCCGCCAGCACCTGGTAGTCGAGGATCGACGGGATCTCCCGACGCGCGCGCCCCAACAGATCCTCCCGAACGATCACCAGCGTGATCCCCGCAGGACCGACGTTCTTCTGAGCGCCGGCATAGATAAGCCCATAGCGACTCACGTCGATAGGGCGTGAAAGAATGGTCGAGGACATATCGGCCACCACCACCCGATCGCCGAAGTCCGGCTCCTCATCGATCGTGACGCCGTCGATAGTTTCATTCGGGCAATAGTGCAGATAGGCACTATCGTCCAGCAGATCCCACTGCGCCATGGGCTTCATCGCCAGCTTACCGTCCACGCGGTGGGCGATATCGATCGCATGGGGATCGCAGTACCGCTGCGCCTCTTTTGCCGCGCTCTGCGCCCAGTAGCCGCCAACGGCATAGTCGGCCCGCGCCGTCCGCTCAGACCCCAGTAGGTTGAGCGGGACCGCGGCAAACTGACCGCGGGCGCCGCCGTGACAGAACAGGATACGGTAATCTGCCGGTACCTTGAGTAAATCGCGCAGATCCTGCTCGGCCTCGGCGGCCACCTGCATAAACGCCTCACCTCGGTGGCTGATCTCCATTACCGAGGTCCCCAGCCCGTGCCAGTTACACAGCTCCTGTTCGGCCCGGCGCAGTACCTCTACCGGCAGCATCGCTGGCCCGGCGCAGAAATTATAAACCTGAGTCATGTCACTCACCGCTCTCGCTAAATTTCACCCGTAGGTGTTTGGTTGACAGGTCTTTGGTTGTATCACCGCTGGACAGACGCCGCAACGGTTATCACCCGCCGTGCCCATGCCGCCGTCGCCCATGGCCCCAAGAGGACGCAGCGCCCCTGTCATAAGCGTAGCCAAAATGGAAGAACCGGCGCAGAAAGATGCAGTATGGCGCCCATAGGGCGCCATCGGGTAATCGGCGGGAAACGGGGGACGTCTGCCCCCGTCCGCTATCAGTAGGTGTTGAAGATTTTCTGAATCTGCTGCGGATTTTTGGTCTCCGTCAGCGCCAGCTGCAGCAGGATACGGGCCTTCTGCGGATTCAGCGTACCGGATGCGATAAAGCCGTACTTGGCGTCGTCCACTTCGGCGTCCTGCGTGGTTGAGCCCGTCGGCACGCGGGAGGAGCGAACCACCGCGACGCCGTCGTGCGCGGCATTGGCCAGCGCGTCGAATACCGTCTTATACATGTTGCCATTGCCGACGCCGGCGCTCACGATCCCCTGGTAACCGTCTTTCACCAGCGCCTCAACCGGCAGCGCGCTGGCGTTGGCATAGTTATAGACGATGCCGACTTTCGGCAGCGAGGTCAGCTTGCTGACGTCAAACGGCGTTTGAGTCGTATGCTTACGCGCCGGCGTACGCTGGTAGTCGATCTTGCCGTTGTGAATATAGCCCAGCGGGCCATAGTTCACGGACTTAAAGGTTTCCACCCCGGTAGTGTTTGTCTTGGTTACGTCGCGACCATCCAGCACCGTATCATTCATGGCGACCAGCACACCGCGGTTGGCGGAGGCCGGATCGGCGGCGGTAACGACCGCGTTATACAGATTGAACGGGCCGTCTGCGCTCATCGCCGTGGACGGGCGCATCGCGCCGACCAGCACCACCGGCTTATCGCACTTCACGGTCAGATCCAGGAAATAGGCCGTCTCTTCCATCGTGTCGGTGCCGTGGGTGATCACGAACCCGTCGGTCTTGCTGCACTCGGCGTTGATTTTCTTCGCCAGCTTCAGCCAAACCTGATCGTTCATGTCCTGGGAACCGATGTTCACCAGCTGCTCACCCTTGATGTTGGCAATGTTTTTCAGCTGCGGCACCGCGTCCACCAGCGCCTCTACCCCGACCTTCCCGGCGGTGTAGTTGGACTTGGTGGCGGAATCGCCGCCGCCGGCAATGGTACCGCCCGTCGCCAGTACGGTGATGCTCGGCAGCGCCAGCGCCGCGCCGCTAAAGCCGGAAACCAATAGTGCCAACAGGCTAACCTTGACTAACTTCATCCCAATTCTCCTTATGTTAACTGCATGAATTATCTATTTTATCCATACAAAAAATGTGACCTCAGACAGACATAGCGAATACGTGGAGGAATAGGCTAAAAAAACGTATCATGCGCTTTTGACCTCCGCATAAAGTGACACAAATGACACAGACCTTTATCCCCGGCAAAGATGCCGCGCTGGAAGATTCGATCGATCGTTTTCAGCAACAGCTGCAGGCGCTGGGCTTTAATATAGAAGAGGCCAGCTGGCTGAACCCGGTTCCGCACGTCTGGTCGGTACATATCCGCGATCGCGACTGCCCGCAGTGCTTCACCAACGGCAAAGGCGCTAGCAAAAAGGCGGCGCTGGCCTCCGCGCTGGGCGAATACTTTGAGCGCCTGTCCACCAACTACTTCTTTGCCGACTTCTATTTGGGCCGCGCTATCGCCAACGGCGACTTTGTGCACTATCCGGATGAAAAATGGTTCCCGCTGCCGGAGGATGACCGTCTGCCCGCCGGGCTGCTGGACGATGGCCTGCGCGCCTTCTACGATCCCGACGGCGATCTGACCGCCGGCGATCTGATCGATCTGCAGTCCGGCAACGCCGAACGCGGGATCTGCGCGCTGCCCTTTATCCGCCAGTCCGACGCGGCCACGGTCTATATTCCGGTCAATATCATCGGCAATCTGTATGTCTCCAACGGGATGGCCGCAGGCAATACCCCCAGCGAAGCGCGGGTGCAGGGGATGTCCGAGATCTTCGAGCGCTATGTCAAGAACCGCATCATCGCCGAGGCCATCAGCCTGCCGACGATCCCGCCGGAGACGCTGGCGCGCTATCCCCAGGTCGTCGAGGCCATCGCCTCCTTGGAGCGCGAGGGCTTCCCAATTCTGGCCTATGATGCCTCGCTGGGCGGACGCTATCCGGTGATCTGCGTCGTGCTGTTCAACCCGGCCAACGGCACCTGCTTCGCCTCTTTCGGCGCCCACCCGGACTTTGGCGTCGCGCTGGAGCGTACCGTCACCGAGCTGCTGCAGGGCCGCAGCCTGAAGGATCTGGACGTCTTCGCCGCGCCGACCTTCGATGATGAAGAGGTCGCCGATCACACCAACCTGGAGACCCACTTCATCGACTCCAGCGGCGCGATCTCCTGGGATCTGTTCAAGTCAGATGCCGACTACCCGTTTGTCGACTGGAACTTCAGCGGCAGCAGCGAGCAGGAGTTCGCTACCCTGATGGCGCTGTTCGCCCGCGATGGTCAAGAGGTCTATATCGCCGACTACCGGCATCTGGGCGTCGACGCCTGCCGCATCCTGGCGCCGGGCATGTCCGACATCTATCCGGCGGAGGATCTGCTGCTGGCCAACAACAGCATGGGCGCCGGTCTGCGCGCCACCCTGCTGCAGCTGCCGGACAGCGAATGGGAAGAGGAAGAGTACCTGCAGCTACTGGCGCGCCTGGATGACGAGGGGATGGATGACTTTACCCGGGTACGAGAGCTGCTGGGCATCGTCTGCGACAGCGGCAGCGCCTGGCATACCCTGCGCATCGGCGAACTGAAGGCGCTACTGGCGCTGGCCGGCGGCGATCTGGAGCAGGCGCTGACCTGGACAGAGTGGACCCAAGAGTTCAACGCCTCCGTCTTCAGCGCCGAGCGCGCCGCATTTTACCGCTGCCTGCACACCCTGCTGCTGCTGGCGATGGAGGAGCAGCGCGATCCCGACCAATATATGGACGCCTTTGAGCGCATGTACGGCGCAAACACCCTTGAGACAGCGCTGGCTAGCCTGAACGGCGATCTGCGCTTCCATGGGCTGACGGCGGTCGACGACGCGTTCAGCGCGCTGCCGGCCCACCGAGCCATGCTGGCGGCCTATGAAAAGCTACAGCAGGCCAAGCGTCGTTTCTGGCAAGCCTGATATACAGCGGCCGGCGACCGCTGCGGTGGACGCCGGTTTACAGCGCGCGCCGTGCGCCTTATGCTGTTCACCGCTCGGCAACGGGCGGGGCGGTGGCGGCATTACCGTCGCACTACAACAATAAATTTACCTTGGCAACACAAATAAAACAAAAAAAGCAATAAATACACGAGAGCATTACCTCTATAACGATATTCCCGCTTTTTTTTCGACTGTCCCAACGGATTTTTTCAACTCAGAGCGTAAAATTTAAAAATTTTTTTTCCTTTCTATTTCAATGAGTTTTGCTATTAACCCTCTGTTTTTGGGGTGTTTTTGCCTGCCTCACCGCCGCTCGACATGATCCATGTCAATTTTTGCCGTATACTGCTTTGCTAGTATCTCGGCGCTGATTAATCTTAAGAGAGAGTTAGTGTGAAAGCTGACAACCCCTTTGACCTACTTTTACCCGCAGCAATGGCCAAAGTGGCCGAAGATGCCGGTGTTTACAAAGCCACTAAGCACCCGCTAAAAACCTTTTATTTAGCGATCACCGCTGGTGTCTTCATTTCTATCGCCTTCACCTTTTACATCACCGTTACGACAGGGACTGCTACCGTTCCGTTTGGCCTGGCCAAGCTGGTAGGCGGTATCTGCTTCTCGCTCGGTTTGATGCTGGTCGTCGTCTGCGGCGCCGATCTGTTTACCTCTACCGTATTGATCGTGGTCGCCAAAGCCAGCGGCCGCGTCACCTGGAAACAACTGGGTTTAAACTGGCTGAATGTCTACGTCGGTAACCTGATCGGCGCGCTGTTCTTCGTGGCGCTGATGTGGTTTGCCGGCGAATATATGGCGGCGAACGGCGGCTGGGGACTTAACGTGCTCAAAACGGCCGATCACAAGATGCACCACACCTTTGTGGAAGCCGTCTGCCTGGGCATTCTGGCTAACCTAATGGTCTGTCTGGCCGTGTGGATGAGTTACTCCGGACGCAGCCTGATGGACAAAATGTTTGCCATGGTCCTACCGGTGGCCATGTTTGTTGCCAGTGGCTTTGAGCACAGCATCGCAAACATGTTTATGATCCCCTTTGGTATCGTAATCAAAAATTTTGCAACGCCGGAATTCTGGCAGGCAGTAGGCGCTGCACCGGAACAGTTCTCAAACCTGACAGTAAGTCACTTTATTACGGCCAACCTGATCCCGGTCACTCTCGGGAATATCATCGGCGGCGGCCTGCTGGTAGGTCTGACATACTGGGTAATTTATCTGCGCGGCGGCGATAAGCATTAATGTCATGTTTATCCCGCGCAGGGACGGGTTTACAAAGAAATCCACACTAGAAGGTAGGTGTTAAATGACCGAACTTAATGAAAAACAAGCAGCTGCATGGGAAGGTTTCACCGGCGGCGACTGGCAGAACGAAGTCAACATTCGTGACTTCATCCAGAAAAACTACACCCCGTATGAAGGTGACGAGTCCTTCCTGGCCGGTGCTACCCCTGCGACCACTGCCCTGTGGGACAAAGTCATGGAAGGCATCAAAATCGAAAACCGCACCCATGCGCCGGTCGATTTTGATACCAACATCGCCTCTACCATTACCGCGCACGACGCCGGTTACATCACTAAAGATCTGGAGCAGATCGTCGGTCTGCAGACCGATGCTCCGCTGAAGCGCGCCATCATCCCGTTTGGCGGCATCAAGATGGTCGAAAGTTCCTGCAAAGCGTACAACCGCGAGCTGGACCCGATGATCAAGAAGATCTTCACCGAATACCGTAAGACCCATAACCAGGGCGTATTCGACGTTTACACCCCGGACATCCTGCGCTGCCGTAAATCCGGCGTGCTGACCGGTCTGCCGGATGCCTACGGCCGTGGCCGTATCATCGGTGACTACCGTCGTATCGCCGTATACGGTATCGACTACCTGATGAAAGACAAGTTTGCCCAGTTCACCTCGCTGCAGGAAAAACTGGAAAACGGCGTCGATCTGGAAGCGACCATCCGTCTGCGTGAAGAGATCTCTGAACAGCACCGTGCGCTGGGTCAGATCAAAGAGATGGCCGCTAAATACGGCTGCGATATCTCCGGTCCGGCAACCAACGCTCGCGAAGCCGTACAGTGGACCTACTTCGGCTACCTGGCCGCCGTTAAGTCTCAGAACGGTGCCGCCATGTCCTTCGGCCGCGTATCCAGCTTCCTGGATATCTACATCGAACGCGACCTGAAAGCCGGCAAACTGACCGAAGAAGAAGCGCAGGAAATGATCGACCACCTGGTCATGAAACTGCGTATGGTACGCTTCCTGCGTACTCCGGAGTACGATGAGCTGTTCTCCGGCGACCCGATCTGGGCAACTGAATCCCTGGCCGGTATGGGCCTGGACGGTCGTACCCTGGTTACCCGCACCAGCTTCCGTTTCCTGAACACCCTGTACACCATGGGGCCGTCTCCGGAACCGAACATGACCATCCTGTGGTCTGAAAAACTGCCGCTGGCGTTCAAAAAATACGCAGCCAAGGTCTCCATCGACACCTCATCCGTACAGTATGAGAACGATGACCTGATGCGTCCGGACTTCAACAACGACGACTACGCTATCGCCTGCTGCGTAAGCCCGATGGTTGTCGGCAAGCAGATGCAGTTCTTCGGCGCCCGCGCTAACCTGGCGAAAACCATGCTGTACGCAATCAACGGCGGCGTGGACGAAAAACTGAAGATGCAGGTTGGCCCGAAATCCGAGCCGATCAAAGGCGACGTTCTGAACTTCGACGAAGTGATGGAGCGCATGGATCACTTCATGGACTGGCTGGCTAAGCAGTATGTCACCGCCCTGAACATCATCCACTACATGCACGACAAGTACAGCTACGAAGCCTCTCTGATGGCGCTGCACGATCGTGACGTGTTCCGTACCATGGCCTGCGGTATCGCCGGTCTGTCCGTTGCCGCCGACTCCCTGTCCGCCATCAAGTACGCCAAAGTTAAGCCGATCCGTGACGAAAACGGCCTGGCTATCGACTTTGACATCGAAGGCGAATACCCGCAGTTCGGTAACAACGATCCGCGCGTTGACGACATGGCCTGCGACCTGGTTGAACGTTTCATGAAGAAAATTCAGAAACTGAACACCTACCGTGGCGCTACCCCGACCCAGTCTGTACTGACCATCACCTCTAACGTGGTTTATGGTAAGAAGACCGGTAACACCCCGGACGGCCGTCGCGCCGGCGCACCGTTTGGCCCGGGTGCTAACCCGATGCACGGCCGCGATCAGAAAGGCGCCGTTGCCTCTCTGACCTCCGTCGCCAAACTGCCGTTCGCCTACGCGAAGGATGGTATCTCTTATACCTTCTCTATCGTGCCGAACGCGCTGGGTAAAGATGACGAAGTGCGTAAAGCTAACCTGGCAGGCCTGATGGATGGTTACTTCCACCACGAAGCCTCCATCGAAGGCGGCCAGCACCTGAACGTCAACGTCATGAACCGTGAGATGCTGCTGGATGCGATGGAAAACCCGGAGAAATATCCGCAGCTGACCATCCGTGTATCCGGCTATGCCGTCCGCTTCAACTCGCTGACCAAAGAGCAGCAGCAGGACGTTATTACCCGTACCTTCACGCAGTCCATCTAATTCCCTGACCGCGTAAAATGGCATAAAATAAAGGCTCCACCCCGGTGGGGCCTTTTTATCATCAGGAGTCTGCCACAGACTAAACCATCCAAAAAAACAACAGGATTGACTGTTTTGCCGGGGCGCTCTCTGGCACGCTGGTGCCAAGGGATACCGGGCAAAACAGTTACTACCCTCGGGACAGGGCGGTATCCGCATATCGACCTGCCCCATGTGGTTTTATGACTGCTATTGATCAGTCAATTTTGGAGATAACCCCGCAATGTCAGTAACAGGTCGCATCCACTCGTTCGAATCCTGCGGTACCGTTGACGGCCCAGGCATCCGCTTTATCACCTTCTTCCAGGGCTGCCTAATGCGCTGCCTGTATTGCCATAACCGCGACACCTGGGATACCCACGGCGGCAAAGAGGTCACCGTAGAAGAGCTGATGAAAGACACCGTCACCTACCGCCACTTTATGAATGCCTCCGGCGGCGGCGTGACGGCCTCCGGCGGCGAGGCCATGCTGCAGGCCGAGTTTGTGCGCGACTGGTTCCGCGCCTGTCAGGCTGAGGGCATCCACACCTGTCTGGACACCAACGGCTTCGTACGCCGCTACGATCCGGTCATTGACGAACTGCTGGATGTCACCGATCTGGTGATGCTCGACCTCAAGCAGATGAACGACGATATCCATAAGAATCTGGTCGGCGTCTCCAATCATCGCACCCTGGAGTTTTGCCGCTACCTGGCCAAGCGCAACCAGAAAACCTGGATCCGCTACGTGGTGGTCCCGGGCTGGTCAGACGATGAGGCCTCGGCGCGCCTGCTGGGGGAATTCACCAAGGATATGAAGAATATCGAGAAGATAGAGCTGCTGCCCTACCATGAGCTTGGCAAGCACAAGTGGGAAGCGATGGGGGAAACCTATCAGCTGGGCGACGTGAAGCCCCCCTCCCGCGAGATCATGGAGAGAGTCAAAGGCATTCTGACCGAGTATGGCCACAAGGTTATCTATTAAGCGCCTCCGCTCCCGAGGCGGTGCCCGACGGCGCCGCCTCGCGTTGACGCCATCGCCCGCTTAGCGCGTCAGCATCTGCACAAACTGGCGGCTAATGTGCAGCAGCATATCGCGATCGCTCCCCGCCTTCGCCTGCATGGCCAGCCCCTTTTCGAAGGCCAAGATCAGCGTCGCCGTCTCCTGCGGCGTGCCCGCCCCGTGGATCTCACCGCGCTCGATCCCCTGCGCCACCATCGCGCAGAATTCGTTGAAAAAGGCGAGCCCGGCGCTATTCAGCCCGGCAAAGACCGTCGGTGGCTTCTTGTGATAGGTAAACAGCTCGAACAGCAGCATGCAGCCGCGCGGATAGCCAGGCTGGGTGATCACCTCGACAAAGCGGGTTAAAAACAGCGCGAGTCGGGCCGGCACCGACAGCCCCGGCGTTTTGATGCTGGCGATCACCGGGCTCAGGTACTGCGAGACATAGCGCTCCATCACCAGCGCAAACACCTGCTCCTTACTGCCGAATGACGCATACAGCGTCGGCGGGTTAATCCCCGCGCACTTCACGATCTCGGCGATAGAGGTTCCCTCATACCCCTGCATCCAGAACAGCTGCAGCAGCTTATCCAATACCTGTTCTCGCTCAAACTTCTGTGGCCGCCCTGCCTTTTTATTGTTGTGCTCTTTCATTTTTCACCCTGCGTATCGATTTTTGTATCGATAGATACAAAAATGCTTGACTCAACTTGCCAATACCATAATAGTATATTGTATCGAACATTACAAAAAGGTGGGATTATGAATTCATGCAAATACAGCGGACGACGCGGCTATCTGATCGGCCTGTGGGCAACGGCGCTGATCCTGATTTGGCTCGGCATCTTCAAATTTACGCCGACGGAGGCCGCCGCGATTAAGCCGCTGGTCGAGCACCATATCCTGATGGGGTGGCTGTACGGCGTATTCAGCGTCCAGATGGTCTCTAACCTGATCGGCGTGAGTGAAGTCGTGGTGGGCGCAGCGCTGCTGATCGGCATCACCCGACCGCATATCGGCTTCTATGCCGGGCTGGCCGCCAGCGTGATTTTCCTGGTGACCCTGAGCTTCATGTTTACCACCCCGGGCGTATTCAAAGTGGTCGACGGGGTGCCGGTAACCGAGTTTTTCCTGTTTAAGGATCTGGCCTTTTTGGGCATCAGCCTGAGTATTGCCGAGCGCAGCCGTGCGGCGATGCAGGCCTCTACCGCGGAGAAAGCATCATGAAAACCCTGAGCACTTTACTGTTTATTCCCGCCCTGCTGCTGTCGGCGGCCGTACAGGCCGCTAGCGTAGAGCCCTATAGCGACGCCGCCTTTACCCAGGCGCAGGCCAGCGGCGCACCGGTGCTGGTTGACGTCTACGCCGACTGGTGCCCGGTGTGCAAACGGCAGGAGCGTGAACTCACGCCGCTGTTTGCCCAGCCGGCCCAGCGCGATCTGCGCGTCTTTAAGGTCAACTTCGATACCCAAAAGGCGGCGCTGCAGCAGTTTCGCGTCAGCCAGCAAAGCACCCTGATCCTCTATCGTAACGGTCAGGAGGTCCGCCGCAGCATCGGTGAAACGTCGCCAAGCGCGCTCTCTGACTTTCTGACCCGCTAAGGACGCCCCATGGAGATAAGCCTGCTGACACTGGGATTCAGCCTGCTGGCCGGCATGCTGACGACCCTCTCCCCCTGCGTCCTGCCGATCCTGCCTATCGTGGCCTCATCGGCGATGGATCGCAGCCGCTGGGGGCTGTTATTCCTGGCCGCCGGTATGGCCGTGGCGTTTACCCTGACCGGCGTGCTCGTCGCCTCGCTGGGCTTCAGCCTGGGATTTGACGGCCGTACGCTGCGCTACGGTGCCGCGGTGCTGATGCTGCTGGTCGCCCTGTGGCTATTGAACCGCCGGATACAGGCCTGGATGAGCCTGAAGACCAGCGCGCTGACCGGACACGGGCAGACCTGGCTCAGCACCTTCCAGCCGCGATCCGCCGCCGGCCAGCTGATCGTCGGCCTGCTGCTGGGGCTGGTTTGGACCCCCTGTATCGGTCCGACCCTGGGCGCCGCCATCGCCCTGGCCAGCCGCGGCGAAAGCCTGCTCAGCGTCAGCGTCGTCATGCTGGTGTTTAGCCTCGGCGCGCTGGTGCCGCTGATGGCGATCGGCATGCTATCGCGCCAGTTTTTCCTGCAGCGCCGCGCCAAGCTGGCGCAGCTGGGGGAGTCCGGTCGCAAGATCATGGGCTGGAGCCTGGTCGCCGTCGCGCTGCTGGTGCTGAGTGGCCTGGATAAAACCCTGGAGAAGTGGCTCATCGCGCTGTCTCCTGAGTGGCTCATTAACCTGACCACCGCGCTGTAATCACGTATTGACTGATTAAGACAATGCTATTGACCTGCAAAAACAAGAAGGATAATTCTATGAAAACCTATACCATCGCAACCACCCTGGCCCTGCTGCTCAGCGCCACCTCCGCCTTCGCCGCCAGCCAGATCGATGCCCGTCAGGCCATGGATCAGCAGCGTATCGGCGCCGTACGGATCCAGATCCCCAACGGCACGCTGGATCAGACCGTCGATGCCCTGGCGCAGAAAACCGCGCAGCAGGGGGGCGACTACTTCCATATCACCTCGATAGGTTCGACCGGCATGGGTAGCAGCATCACCGCAACCGCTGAAATCTATAAATAGCGCTCTCTGCGACAGGCCTCCCTCCCGGAGGCCGCTCTCCCCCGCCCCCCATCGCCGTTCGGCATACCATTCATCACGCAATTCCCGTTATTTTCAGTATATTCATCGCACATAATGCCTTTTTGCTGAATTATTACGCTAATATCGCGGCGATGATTTAAGTAATGTAATGAGACGATCGCGATTATTAGAAATTCTTCTAGTCAGTGACTTCTGTGACCTGAGTCGATACACTGTTTTTACACCGCAAGAGATTAGATGTTATTAATCAATCTTTTACGTGTGATGTATCGTTATTTTAATGCTGAACTTGTACCCGCGTCTTATCGTCACTGCGACCGTAGACGGCTCAATGAAATTATCACTAGGGACAGCACAGATAATTATTTCAGGTACAAGGTTACCGGAGGATTTTATGTCTATTGATGCAACTCTCGACCAACGCTGGCAGTATTGCCACCAGCCGCTGAGCTGGCGCCATGCCATCCATCTTGCCTGTCAACCGCTGATCAGCGATAAGAAGGTTAGCGCCCATTATCCGCTGCACATCATCGACGCACTGAAACGGGGCAAGCAGGATTTCATGGTACGCGAAGGTGTGATGCTGGTATTCGCCCAACCGCAGCATGGGGTACTCAGTGAACAGGGAGAGGCATCCGTACTCAAGTGTGATAAACCGGTCGTGATGCCGGATGGCGCTGAGGTAAACCTGATTATCACCCTTTCCGCCGGAACCCAGCAGGCGCTGTATGATCTGCACAGCCGAATCGAAAACTGGCTGGAGATCAACAACGGCTTCGAGCTGTTCACCCAGGCAACCAGCCAGAACATGCTGGGGGCTCGAATTCAGGCCGCGCTGCTGCACTGACGGCGGCGTCCCGCCCCACCGCGGGCGGGCATATGCTGCACCATCGCGACACCCTGCGCTCTGCGCGGGGTGTCTTGCTTTAGGCCGCCGGCAGCGCGGAGTGTCCTTCGGGGCGTCGCCACAGCATCAGCCCATAGCACAGCGCAATCGCGGCGATCGTCACAAACATCCAGCGATCGGAGAAATGCTGCATCAGCAGCGCCACCAGGGTGGGGCCGGCCAGGCTGCCCAGGGTATAGCTCATCAGCAGCGCCTGATTCATCGCCACCAGCTCATGACGATCGGCTCGCTCACACGCCCACGACATGGCGACGGGGTAGAGCGTAAATCCGGCGCCGCCCAGAATCACCAGCGCCGCCAGCGCCCCCTGCGGCGTCGATAGCATCACCAGACTACCGAGGATCAGCAGCGTGACCTGTACCCGCAGCACCCGCAGGCGGCCATAGCGATCGGCCAGACGCCCCACCGGCCACTGGCCGAGGATCCCCGCGCTGACCAGCAGCGCCATCCAGTAACCGACGCGGGCATCGCTAATCCCCTGATGGCTCAGGTACAGCGGCAGCAGCCCATACAGGGTGCCCAGTATCGCCCCAGAAATAACGCAGCCGTTGACCCCCAGCCGGGCGCTGCGACGGCGCAGCAGCGGCCAGATCGCCAGCGCCGCGCGCCGCGGCTGAGGCCGTTCGATACGGGCGAAACACAGCGGCAGCATCGCCACCACCATCAGCGCCGTCGTCCAGGGGATCACCCTCAGCAGCGCCGTCGAGATCACCCCCAGCGCGAGCTGTCCCAGCACGGTGCCCAAGTAGTAGATGGTCATATAGGCCGCCAGCAGCTGGCCCCGGTTGGCGTTGCTGCCGCTGCGCAGCAGGGCGCTCTCGACGATCACCCAGATCATGGCACAGCCGATCCCGGCCAGAAAACGCCACAGTAGCCAGCCCCAGAACTCACTGGCGATCCCCAGCGCCGCCGTCGAGGCGGCAAACAGCAGGCAGGCGTAGTAGTAGCTCTGATTGAAGCCGCGCCGCAGAATCACTCGCCCGGTGACCAGCGTCCCGACCAGATTACCAAGAAAATAGGCCGATCCCACCAGCCCGACCTGCCACGTCGCTAGGTGCTGCTGATCCAGCCACAGCGGCACCAGCGTATTGAGTAAGGCCATGGCGACCGTCAGCAGTAATAGCCCGCAGAGCAGCAGCAGCACCGGGCGAGAAAGCGAGAGCATGGAAGAGTGACCGCACAGACAGAAAAAGTGAGCGCATCATGCCACCGGTGACAAAAATGTCAATGGCTCGTTAACTGCTCAACCGCGGGCCGGCAAGGGGACAGGACAGCGCGTTACCCTCTCCCGCGCGCAACGGCGGCAACCAGCTGCAGATGACCATCGTGACAGGCGATTTTACACTGACCACAGCCGTCGCAGGCGCTCTCCTCAAGCTGCGGCTGTCCCGCGTCGTCGAAGCGCAGCGCCTGCTGGGGACAGGCCCGCTGACACAAACGACACGCCGCGTAGCGACCCAGGCAGTGCGGGCCAACCTGCGGACGCCAGGCGGTATCCGCGGGGAGCCACGGCTGCAGCGCCCCCGTAGGACAGGCGTCGACGCAGGCCCGACAGCGCTGCGTGTCGCAGGCGCAAAAGGCGATATCCAGCCAGGCGTGCCCTTCGTGCAGAGCGATAAGCCCATAGGGGCAGGCGTCGACGCACTCCCCGCAGCCATCGCAGCAGGCCAAGAAGGCCGCCTCCGCCAGCGCATAGGGCGGTCTCCCCGCGGCCCGGCATTCGGAGATCAGCGCCGCCTGCCGCTGCGCCTGGCGACCTCCCCCCAGCAGACCGCGCAGCAGACCACGCCGGCTGACGTGGCGGTGCGTCATCCAGGCACGATAGTAGCGTTCGTCGCGGCGATCGCGCATCAGCGATAGAGCCGTACGTCGCCGTCGACGATGGCGAACTGGCGCTGCCACGCCTGCAGCGTCAACGCCGCCAGCGACGCCAGTCCCTGATAAAACGGGTGATCCGCGCCCTGCTGCAGCAGCGTCAGATAGCGTCCGCCCCACGGCAACAGATGCTGCTGCAGCAGCGCCGGCAGCTGCTGCGGCTGCCCCTCGGCCAGCCAGGCGGTCAGCAGCAGCAAAATACCGATATGATCCTCCGGCTCGCGGGCATCGGACTGCCAGCTGATCCCCTGCGCATGCATCCAGTGGCGCAGCGCCAGGGTGGATTCGCCGAACAGCACGCTTTCCCGATCCAGATAGACCGATCCCCAAGGCGGTGCCGCCAGCGCGTGGGGGCCGATAAACAGCCGCTGATAAGCCGAGGCCAGCGACTCCTGCGCAGGCGCGCACAGCAGCGCGGCGCAGTGTTCACGCTGCGCCGATGAGCCATAGGGCCAGCGCTGCGTCTCCTGCGGCTGACGCAGCAGCGTCACCAGCGGCGCCGCCTGTTCACTGTCCGGCGGCCAGTATAACAAGGCCCCCAGCGCCCGCGCCGTCAGCGCCATATCCTGCAGTTGTTCAGGTTGTAACATAACCAACGCATTCCTTACGCGATGGGCGGCGCCTCAGCGCCGCCCCACTCTGTCATTAGCCGGCAACCGCCACGCCGACGGTCATATGCAGACCATAGAACACCCCGCGTCCCACCAGCTCACCCGCCAGCACCAGGATCAGGGCAAGCGTCAGCGTCGTCAGCGATGGCGCCTTACCGCGCAGCAACGGACACAGCCAGCAGCCCAGTCCCAGCGCCAGCAGCACGCTGCGCAGCGCCAGCAGACCGGCAAAATCCGGAACCAGGGCATAGGCCTGCTGCACCGCGCTGTGGATGGTGGCCAGGCCACTCCCCTGCATGCCAGCGGCCACCACGCCGACCAACGCGGCGAAGCAGCTCAGCAGCGGCAGCAGGCGCAGCGAGGCGCAGTCCATCTCCACCGACCGCAGCAGCAGATAGCCCAGCAGCGGCCCGCCGATCAGCATGGTGACAAAGAAGCTCAGCGTGGTATACCCGCTATACCAGGTCGGCACCGTATTGATCTGGTACACCTGGCTCATCGCCCAGACAAACAGCAGCGCCAGCGCCATCGTCAGCATCAGCCACAGGCGTCCCAGGGCGACCGGCATCTTGCCCAGCACCGCCAGCAGCCAGTACAGGCCCCCGGCGGCAAAGAACAGCGAACCGCACAGGATCTCGTTGCTCAGCCCAGAGACCCCGATCCGGTTCAGCGAGTTCAAGGCGCGCAGCGGCGAGCCGAGATGCAGCACCGACGCCACAAAGGCGATCCCCAGCAGCAGCCACAGGAAGAACATCCGCCCCTGGATCCGCAGGGCGCGATCGGCCTCCAGACGCCCGCGCAGCAGTACCGCCGCCATCACGATAAAGGCACCGGCTACGCTCTGTCCCAGCACCGTGAAGATCATCAACGGCCATTCATGCCATCCCATTCCCATCTCAGACCTCCTTTGGATTCGCCAGGTAGCCGCAGGTATCACCGACCGGACGGCTGTTGGCATTCGGCTTCAGCACCAGGTTCGGCCGGGTATAGTGCGCCGCCGGCAGCGGCGCTACCGCGGCCAGATCGCCGTAGCGAGCGCGCAGCTCCTCAATCGGCCCCATATCGAGCGCACGCAGCGGGCAAGACTCGACGCAGATCGGCTTCTGCCCCTGCGCCACTCGCTCATAGCAGCCGTCGCACTTGGTCATATGTCCCTTCTGCGCATTGTACTGCGGCGCGCCGTAGGGACAGGCCATATGGCAATAGCGGCAGCCGATGCACACCGATTCGTCTACCACCACGAAGCCATCCTCTCGCTTGTGCATCGCACCGCTCGGACACACCTTCACGCAGGCGGGGTCGTCGCAGTGGTTGCAGGAGATCGAGAGGTAGTAGGCAAACACGTCGTGATGCCAGCCGTCGCCCTCGCGCTGCCACTCGCCGCCGGCGTACTCATAGATGCGACGGAAGCTGACGTCCGGCGTCAGATCCTTGTAATCCTTACAGGCCAGCTCGCAGGTCTTACACCCGGTGCAGCGGCTGGAGTCAATATAAAAACCGTATTGCGTTGTCATCAGCTACTCCTTAGGCCTTGGCAACCTGTACCAGATTGGTGTGTGACGGATTACCCTTGGCCAGCGGCGACGGACGCTGAGTCGTCAGGACGTTAATACAGCCGCCGTAGTCGACCCGCTCACCGTCCGGGCTATACCAGGCCCCTTCGCTCAGCGCCACGACGCCGGGCAGCACGCGCGGCGTCACCTTGGCGCTGATGCGCACCTCACCGCGATCGTTGTAGATCCGTACCAGATCGCCCTGGGCGATACCGCGCGGAGCGGCATCCAGCGGATTGATCCACATCTCCTGGGGACAGGCCGCCTTCAGCACGTCCACGTTGCCATAGGTGGAGTGGGTACGCGCCTTATAGTGAAAACCGCTCAGCTGCAGTGGGAACTTAGCGATCAGCGGATCCTGATAGCTTTCAAACCCGGGGCTGTAGATCGGCAGCGGATCGATAACGTCGTCCGGCCCCAGCTGCCAGGTGGCGGCGATCTCGGCCAGCGCGGCGGAGTAGATCTCGATTTTGCCCGACGGCGTGGTCAGGGGGTGCGCCTGGGGATCGGCGCGGAAGTCGCGATAGGCCACGTGGTGCCCCTGCGGATCTCGCTGCTTGTAGATCCCCTGTTCGCGGAACGCCTCAAACGACGGCAGCCCTGGGATCGCCTGCTGTGACTGGGCATACAGATGGCGCAGCCACTCCTCCTGCGTACGCCCCTCGGTAAACTGCTGGCCGACGCCCATACGCTTGGCGATCTCGCTGGTCATGTCATAGATAGTGCGGCACTCGAAGCGCGGCGCAATGACCTGGTCGGCAAAGATCACATAGCTCATGTTGCCGCTGGAGGCATCCAGGCAGAAGTCCATCTGCTCGGAGGCGGTGCAGTCCGGCAGCAGGATATCGGCATACTTGGCCGAGGCGGTCATATGGTTATCGATCACCACAATCATCTCGCACTTACTGTCATCCTGCAGGATTTCGTGGGTGCGATTCACCTCTGAATGCTGATTAATTAAGCAGTTTCCGGCGTAGTTCCAGATCATCTTGATCGGGACATCTAGCTTATCCTTGCCGCGCACCCCGTCGCGCGTGGCCGTCATCTCCGGCCCCCGCACGATGGCATCGGTCCACAGGAACATCGAAATGCTGGTCTTCACCGGGTTCTCCAGCGTCGGCATCCGCACAAACGGCAGGCTGTAGGAGCCTTCGCGGGCGCCGCTGTTGCCGCCGTTGATCCCCACGTTGCCGGTCAGGATCGGCAGCATGGCGATGGCGCGCGACGTCAGCTCACCGTTGGCGTGACGCTGCGGTCCCCAGCCCTGGCAGATATAGGCCGGCTTGGCGCCGCCGATCTCCCGCGCCAGCTTGATGATCTTATCCTGCGGGATCCCGGTAATCGCCGCTGCCCAGGCCGGCGTCTTGGCGGTTTTATCCGGCCCCTGACCCAGAATATAGGCCTTATAGTGGCCGTTGGCCGGTGCGCCCGCGGGCAGGGTCCGCTCGTCATAGCCGACGCAGTAGCGATCCAGAAACGGCTGATCGACCATCGCTTCGGTGATCAGCACATAGGCTAGCCCCGCCGCCAGCGCCGCATCGGTGCCGGGACGGATCGGGATCCACTCATCCTCGCGCCCGGCGCCGGTGTCGGTGTAGCGCGGGTCGATAATGATCATTTTCGCGTTGGACTTGGCGCGCGCCTGCTCCACATAGTAGGTCACACCGCCGCCGCTCATCCGGGTTTCGCCCGGGTTATTGCCGAACATCACCACCAGCTGACTGTTTTCAATGTCCGACGGGCTGTTGCCGTCGGCCCAGCCGCCGTAGGTGTAGTTCAGTCCGGCGGCGATTTGCGCGGTGCTGTAGTCGCCATAGTGGTTGAGATAGCCGCCGCAGCAGTTCATCAGTCGGGCGATCAGCGTCGCGCCCGGCGGCCACGAGCGGGTCAGAGTGCCGCCCAGCGTCCCGGTGCCATAGTTCAGGTAGATCGCTTCGTTACCGTAGGTCTTGATAATTCCCTTCATGCTGACGGCGATAGTGTCGAACGCCTCTTCCCAGGTGATGCGCTTAAATTTACCTTCGCCGCGCTTGCCGACCCGCTTCATCGGGTATTTTAAGCGATCGGCGTTGTAGACTCGGCGGCGCATCGAACGGCCGCGCAGGCAGGCGCGCACCTGATGCAGTCCCTCGTAGCGATCGTCGCCGGTATTATCGGTTTCGACATAGGCGATTTCACCATCGACCACGTGCATCCGCAGCGGGCAACGGCTGCCGCAGTTAACGGTACAGGCGCTCCAGATCACCTGCTCATCCTGCGCCGCCGGCTTATTCTGCGCGGGCGTAGCCTGAGCCTGGCGGACAAAGGGCAATGACAGCGCGCCGCTGGCCGCCGCCAGCCCACCAATCGCCCCGCCCTTCACCACGGTTCGCCGACTCAGCGACGCATCCAGTAACGCCGTCCGACTGTTTTTTTTCATAGCATGCTCACTTTTATTTTGCTTTCTACTGGTTAATACAGCAAAGACCACTTTCCCTATTGGAAAAGCGGCACACTCAAAGAAAACAGAAAAGAGGTGACAGGCGCCCAGGCGACCCGACAGTAGCGCTGCCGAGTGCTCAGGCTGACGCTAAGGATATAATAATCATTAAAATAATCACCTAGCTATGTAACGCCACGGCCTAGCTCACGCTCTCTTAAAAGAGAATACGGTTTTCACTACCGCCCTATTTGTTTCACATCAAGAAATAAGACGTTGCATTTCACATAATGAAAAAACACGTTTAAAGCCTTTCAATCGAAATTAATAAATTACGGGTGATAACCACAATCATTTATTTTTACAACGGCGGGCGCGGCGGCAGCGGGAGAATATACGATGGGCGGACGACAATAAAAAAAACCCCGCGATGCGGGGTTTTAACGCTGGAGAATAACGGATTAACCGATATATTCCAGACCGTTCATATACGGGCGCAGCACTTCCGGCACCTGAATACGGCCATCGGCCTGCTGATAGTTTTCCATCACGGCGACCAGGGTACGCCCCACCGCCAGGCCAGAGCCGTTCAGCGTGTGCACCAGACGCGGCTTCTTGTCGTCCTTGCTGCGGTAGCGGGCCTGCATACGGCGCGCCTGGAAGTCCCACATGTTGGAGCAGGAGGAGATTTCGCGGTAGGTGTTCTGCGCCGGAACCCAGACCTCCAGATCGTAGGTCTTGCTGGAGCCAAAGCCCATATCGCCGGTGCACAGCAGCACCTTACGGTACGGCAGATTCAGCAGCTGCAGCACTTTCTCCGCGTGCGCGGTCAGCTCTTCCAGCGCCGCCATCGAGTCCTCCGGACGGACGATCTGTACCAGCTCAACTTTGTCGAACTGGTGCATACGGATCAGACCGCGGGTATCGCGACCATAGGAGCCGGCTTCAGAGCGGAAGCACGGGGTATGGGCGGTCATCTTCAGCGGCAGCGCGCTCTCTTCCAGGATCTCGCCACGCACCAGGTTGGTTACCGGCACTTCGGCGGTCGGGATCAGCGCATAGGTGCTGCTGTCGGCCTCTTCTTCCAGCGGACGGGTGTGGAACAGATCCGCGCCGAACTTCGGCAGCTGGCCGGTACCGTACAGGGTATCGTGGTTGACCAGGTACGGCACGTAGGTTTCCAGGTAGCCATGCTGCTCCGTGTGCAGATCCAGCATAAACTGGGCCAGGGCACGATGCATGCGGGCGATCTGACCTTTCATTACCACAAAGCGGGCGCCGGTCAGCTTCACCGCGGCGGCGAAATCCAGGCCATCGGCCATTTCACCCAGGGTGACGTGGTCGCGAACGTCAAAATCGTAGCGGCGCGGCTCACCCCAGCGGCAGATCTCCTGGTTATCGTTCTCATCACGACCGACCGGCACGGAGTCATCCGGCAGGTTGGGGATCGAGAGCGCCAGATCGCGAATTTCCTGCTGCAGTTGATCCAGCTCGGCCTTGGCGGCATCCAGCTTTTCACCCAATTCATTGACTTCACGGCGCAGCGGTTCGATATCCTCACCACGCGCTTTCGCCGCACCGATGGATTTGGATCGCGAGTTACGCTCAGCCTGCAGGGATTCCGTTTCGACCTGCAGCACTTTACGGCGTTCTTCCTGTTGACGCAGTGTGTCAACATCCAGTTTATAGCCTCGGCGAGCCAGTTTTTCGGCGACTGCGTCTAGCTCATTACGCAGCAAATTGGGATCTAGCATGCTAATCCTGTGAATTATTGAGGGGTTTTTAATAAACAATACATCGAGGCGACAGCCGCATCCGCGGCAGTGCGCTCAATGCAAAGCGGATTTCTTCATAACCTTACCGCAATGAATGGGTTAGCGGTAGCGTTTTGTCGGGCTATTTTGATCCTGCTCAGCGAGCCAGGCCAGCTTATCGCCGATCTTGCCCTCAAGGCCGCGCGCCGTCGGCTGATAATAGCGCGTCTGCGCCATTTCCGGCGGGAAGTAGACCTCGCCGGCGGCATAGGCATTCGGCTCATCGTGGGCATAGCGGTACTCCTGCCCCAGCCCCATCGACTTCATCAGCGACGTCGGCGCATTGCGCAGGTGGGGCGGCACATCGTAGTCCGGACGCTCCTTGGCATCGCGTATCGCCGCCTTGAAGGCGGTATAGACGGCGTTGCTCTTCGGCGCACAGGCCAGGTAGACGATCGCCTGGGCAATGGCGCGCTCTCCCTCGGCGGGGCCGACGCGGGTAAAGCAGTCCCAGGCGGCGATCGCCACCTGCATCGCGCGGGGATCGGCATTGCCCACATCCTCCGACGCAATGGCCAGCAGACGGCGCGCCACGTACAGTGGATCGCCGCCCGCCGTAATAATGCGTGCATACCAGTACAGCGCGGCATCCGGCGCCGACCCGCGCACGGACTTATGCAGCGCGGAGATCAGATCGTAATAGCGATCGCCGTGGTTATCGAAGCGCGCGCTGCGCTCGCCGGACACCGACCGCAGCAGATCCAGGGTTAGCACCCGCTGCCCCTGAGCGTCCGCTTCGACCATATCCGCCATCATTTCCAGCGTATTCAGCGCCCGGCGCGCATCGCCACTGACCAGCTCCGCCAGCGCATCGCGGGTCTCCGTCGGCAGCGTCAGATCCTGCGCGCCATAGCCGCGCTCGCGATCCGTCATCGCCTGCTGCACCACCTGGGCAATATCCTGCGCGTCCAGCGCCTTGAGCAGGTATACCCGCGCCCGCGACAGCAGCGCCGAGTTCAGCTCAAACGACGGGTTTTCCGTGGTGGCCCCGATAAAGGTGATGGTGCCATCCTCGATATGGGGTAAAAAGGCGTCCTGCTGGCTCTTGTTAAAGCGGTGCACCTCATCAACAAACAGGATCGTGCGTCGCCCCGCGTCGCGATTGTGGCGCGCGCGCTCAATGGCCTCACGGATCTCCTTGATCCCCGAAGTCACCGCCGAAATCCGCTCAACCTCGGCGTGACCGTAGCGGGCGATCAGCTCCGCCAGCGTCGTCTTGCCGGTCCCCGGAGGCCCCCACAGGATCATCGAGTGCAGGTGCCCCGCCAAAATGGCGCGCGGCAGCGGTTTGCCCGCCGCCAGCAGGTGACGCTGTCCGATGTACTGCTCCAGCGCCGTCGGCCGCATCCGTGCGGCCAACGGCTGAAATGCATTCTGGGAGAAATCGAGGGAAAGGTTGCTCACGTCGCGGTTCCGCCCCTTATTTTTGGCGCTGATCGTCCAGCGTCACGCCCGCCGGCGGCGTAAAGCGGAACTTGGCCGCATCCACCGCGCCATTCTGCTGACGCTTCAGCGTATAGACGCTGCGCTGACCGTCCTGTTCAACGGCGCTAAAGCCGTTGATGGTGCCGTCAGGCATCACGCTGATGGTGAACTTTTTCAGGTTATTCTTGGCGCTCTTCGGCATCAGGTCGAAGGTATCGCCCTTCTGGGTCACGTTATACTGCGCCCAGTCGCTGGCGTCGTTGCGGGTGATCAGCATAAACGGCGTATTGCCGGTGGCGCGGTTAAGCCAGGTGGCGGTCACCTGCTCGACGAAGGGGTTATAAAACCACAGCGTCTTGCCATCGGACACCAGCACGCTCTCATCCGGCGAAATCATATGCCAGTTAAACAGATTGGGGCGTTTTACCCACAGCTCCCCTTCGCCCTGCTGCACCGGCGTGCCGTCCGCCGCGCTGACCGTCTGGGTAAAGCTGGCGTGGAAACTGTTTACCTTGTTCAAGCGGCCCTGCAGATCGCTGCTCGGCGACGCCAGAGCGGAGGCCGACATCATGCCGCTAACGACGCAGCACGCAACTAACAGCTTTTTCATCGGTATGATTACCTTAAGCAAGAATAAATTGGGCCTGACCGCCGCGATGCCGCGATCAGGTGTCACAATACCCGTTGATTATACGTCAGGCCGCGCGGCGCCACGCGAGAAAAACGCCGCGCCGCACCGCCCGTCAGTCATAGTCGCCGGACGGCGGCGCCAGCACCTCACGGTTACCGTTGTGCCCCTGCGGGCTAACGATCCCCTGCACCTCCATCTGCTCCACGATGCGCGCCGCCCGGTTATAGCCGATACGGAACTGGCGCTGCACCCCGGAAATCGACGCCCGACGCTTGTCGATCACGAACGCGACGGCCTGATCGAACAGCGGATCCAACTCATCGTCGCTGTCCAGCCCCGCGCCGCCGCCTTCGCTGTCATCGCAGGCGGTAATGCTGTCAATATACTGTGGACGCCCGCGCGCCTTCCAGTCCTGCACCACCGCGTGAACCTCTTCGTCGCGCACAAAGGCGCCATGCACGCGCACCGGCGTCGAGGTATTGGGCGGAATATACAGCATGTCGCCCATCCCCAGCAGGGATTCGGCGCCGCCCTGATCCAGGATGGTGCGCGAGTCGATCTTGCTGGAGACGGTAAAGGCGATACGGGTCGGAATGTTGGCCTTGATCAGGCCCGTGATCACGTCGACCGACGGACGCTGGGTCGCCAGCACCAGGTGAATACCCGCCGCGCGCGCCTTCTGCGCCAGGCGGGCGATCAGCTCTTCGACCTTCTTGCCCACCGCCATCATCAGGTCGGCGAACTCGTCCACCATCACCACGATATAGGGCAGCTTTTCCAGCGCCGGCGGCAATGCGTCCATACTGTCGCCCGGCCGCCACAGCGGATCGGGGATCGGACGGCCCATCGCCTCGGCCTGGCGCACCTTATCGTTATACCCGGCCAGGTTACGAACCCCGAGCGCGGACATCAGGCGGTAGCGCCGCTCCATCTCGCCGACGCACCAGCGCAGCGCGTTGGCCGCGTCCTTCATATCCGTGACCACCTCGGTCAGCAGGTGCGGGATGCCTTCGTAGACCGACAGCTCCAGCATCTTCGGGTCGATCATGATAAAGCGCACTTCGTCCGGCGTGGATTTGAACAGCATGCTCAGGATCATCGCGTTCACCCCCACCGACTTACCGGAGCCGGTCGTACCGGCCACCAGCAGGTGAGGCATGCGGGCCAGATCGGCGATCACCGGCTGACCAGCGATATCCTTACCCAGCACCACCGTCAGCGGTGAAGGGCTCTCGCGGAACTGCGGGCAGTCGAGCACCTCGCGCAGGTAGACGGTCTGGCGATGCTTGTTTGGCAGCTCCAGACCCACGTAGGGTTTACCTGGGATCACCTCCACCACGCGAACCGCCACGGCCGACAGGGAGCGCGCCAGATCGCGCGATAGGTTGGAGATACGCGCCGCTTTCACGCCCGGCGCCAGATCCAGCTCGAAACGGGTGATCACCGGCCCCGGCGAAATACCGACCACCGCGGCCTTAACCCGATAGTCCGCCAGGCGCGCCTCTACCAGCTGCCCCTGCTGCTCCAAGGCAAACATATCGACCGGCTCGGCGTTAGCCGGCGGCGACGTCAACAGATCCAGGGTCGGCAGCGGCGTCGTCGGCTTATGCAGCGGTCGCTCGTCGCGCATCAGGAAGGGATGAACCAGCCCGGCCATCGGTGCCTGCGCGGCGGCGGGCGGCTCTGGGGGCGCGACGGCGGGCGGCGCGCTCTCCGGCGGCGGCGTAAACAGCGGCTCCTGCGGCCCATCGTCCACGGCGCTAAAATCGGCAAAGTCGAAGGCGGGCGCCGGCTGTTCGGCCTGCGCCAGCGCCTCGTGGGCGGAGAACGACATCAGCCCGCCCTGCGGCGGCACGGCGACCGTCTGGGGCGCCGGGATCGCCTGCGCTGCCGGCGTGCCGCGATCCCGACCTTCGTCGGCATCGCCATAGCGCTGCTGCTGCGCGGCCAAAAACTCGCGCTGCAGGCGACTTTGCTCCAGCGCGCGCTCATCGTCGTCCTCGTGCAGGTAATCCTGCCCATAGCGGGCCCGCTGCTGGCTGACAAAGGCCTCGCGCAGCGCGGCCTGCTCTCGCAGCGCCGCACGCTCGGCCTCATCCTCTGCCGCTGCGGCAACCGGATGCGCCTGCGGCGCTGAGTAGGCGGAGAACGACGGCAGCGATGCCGTCTCAGGCGCGGCGCCACCGGCCCCGGTGGCCAGCGCCGAGGCCTGGGCAAAGATGGACTGACCGGCCGCGGCGGTGCTCTCCTGCCCCAGCGGCGTCACCTGCAGCGGCGGCGTCTGCTCCAGCTCGGCCTGCGCCTCCTGTGCGCGGCGCTCCTGGGCCTCACGGCGGGCGCGATCCTCCGCTATCCGCTGTGACGGCAGCTTGATCCCCAGCGATGCCAGCTCGCGGCGGGTCGGAATACGAACCGGGTTCGGGCGCGGCAGCTCGGGACCGATGCCCTGCTTCACCTGCACTCCGCCGTCCAGCGCATCGATAGCCGGGGTGAAGGCCGCCGCGGAGGCCACCGCGGCCAAGGTGGCCGACTCATCGTGACGGCTGGCGGCCCCAAACACCGGCAGATCCGGCGACAGCCCCGGATTGAGATAGGGAAGATCTGCCGCGCCAGGCGCAGCGTTCGTCTCATCGACGCTCGGCGTAGACCACTGACCGAGCGGCGGCTCGGCGTCGCGCGACGGGTGGAGACGCCCGGACGTTGCCGGACGCGGCGCGGCCGGAGACGGCGTATGGGGACGATCCTCCGGCAGGGTAAACGAGTACATCGGGGCGATCGGCTCACTGCTTTCGGGCTCGCTGGCGCTGAAGGTGAACGGCGCCGTATCGACGCCCGCCGCAGCGGCGGCGTACGGCGCTGTCGGCGACGCGACAAACTGCGGATCGCTCGACGCGTGCGGTGCCGTCGGCGACGCGGCAAACTGCGGATCGCTCGACGCGTGCGGCGCTGCTGGCGACGCGGCAAACAGCGGATCGCTCGACGCATGCGGTGCCGCCGGCGACGCGGCAAACAGCGGATCGCTCGACGCGTGCGGCGCTGCCGACGACGCGGCAAACCGCGGATCGCTCGACGCGTGCGGCGCTGCCGACGACGCGGCAAACTGCGGATCGCTCGACGCATGCGGCGCTGCCGATGACGCGGCAAACCGCGGATCGCTCGACGCGTGCGGCGCTGCCGATGACGCGGCAAACAGCGGATCGCTCGACGCGTACGGCGCCGCCGGCGACGCGGCAAACTGCGGATCGCTCGACGGCACGGCGGCGGAAACCGCGGCAGGCGTCGCCGCGATACCCGGAGCGCTAAGCACCGCGGCGGCAGCGGCCGTCGCCAAGGCCGTATCAGGGTCATCCTGCGCCTGCGGCGGCGCGTCATCCACCTGCGCCAGCGGACGCAGGCCCTTCATTTCCGGCGCGGCGTCGGACGCATCATCTGACGCCCGCAGACCGGACAGCAGCGGATCGTCCGCCTCGCCCAACAGCGGATCGACGACGCGGTGAGCCTCCGCCGTCGGCGTATCGATATCGGCGACGCGACGCTCATCCGCGTCGTAGGCATCCGCGTCGTATACCTCGGTGTCGTCGTCATCGTCCGCCCGCACATCGCGGCGCGAGCGGTTGCTCATCAAGGTCAGACCACCGAGCAGCAGAGCGCCGAGCTTCTCCGCGATGGTCAACCATGACCAGCCGGTGAACAGCGACAGCCCCACGGCCCAGGCGCCCAGCATCGCCAGCGTAGCCCCAATGCTGCCCAGCAGCGGCAGCACCACGCTACTGATCAGACTGCCGATCACGCCGCCGGAGGCGAAGTAGTACAGATCATCGACGTTCAGCGCCGCCAGCCCACAGGAGGCGATCACCAGCGCCAGCATGCCGATCAGGCGCAGGGCGATGGCAAAGTAATCCACATGGCCACTGTCGTCGCGCTTACGGTAGGCTACCCAGCAGAGGATCACCATGATCGGAGGAATGGCATAGGCCAGTACGCCAAAGACGAAGAACAGTGTATCGGCCATCCAGGCGCCGGCACCGCCGCCGATATTGTGGATCGGCTCATGCCAAGCAGTCTGCGACCAGCTGGGATCGGAGGGATCGAACGTCACCAGCGATGCCATCATATACACGGCAAACAGCGCTACCAAAATCAGCAGCACCTCATACACTCGCCGTCCGCCGCTCACGTGCTTCAGGGTAACTTCTTTTTCTTCTGTATATTCCTGGCTCAAGAAAGGCTCTCCAGGGTCCTGTTTTCTGCCATTGCATGCAGCCTAGGCTGCATGCCCGCCATAAGAACAGCGCCGAGGCGTCGCCCGGCGCTGAAACTGTATACATACACAGGAGTGTACCCAAATTATTGCGGCTTTGCACCTGTCCGCGCGTCAGCGCGTCTTGATCACCAGGCGGTTGCTCTGCTTCACCTCTTCCATCACCACATAGGTGCGGGTGTCGTTCACCCCCGGCAGACGCAGCAGGGTCTCCCCCAGCAGCTTACGGTAGGCGGACATGTCCGGTACGCGGGTCTTCAACAGATAGTCGAAGTCACCGGAAACCAGGTGACACTCCTGGATCTCCTCCAGCTTCTGCACCGCGGTATTGAACTGTTCAAACACATCCGGCGCTCCGCGATTCAGCGTGATCTCGACGAACACCAGCAGGGATGCATCCAGATAGTGCGGATTCAGCAGCGCGGTATAGCCCTGAATGAAGCCCTGCCGCTCCAGTCGGCGCACGCGCTCCAGGCACGGCGTCGGCGACAGCCCCACGCGCTTGGAAAGCTCGACGTTGGAGATACGGCCATCTTTCTGTAACTCATTCAGGATATTACGGTCAATACGATCCAGATCCTTACCAGGGCGTTTCTTATTGTCTGCCATCTTGTTATCTCTCTTATATTCTTCCCTGTTGCCATCCCTGCGACAAGGTCACATTGCCAAGGAATAGTCCCAAAAGAAGACGTTGTGCCTGCCCGTCAACTGGCAATTTCCATTGCCATCTCCTGCGACCGCCGGATGGGACCGGGGTGCCTATTTTCTGCTGGGGTCTCCCCCTATTTTACGTGCCTGCTCGCGCGCTGCCGCCGCAGCGGTGAGCGCAGAACGACCGTCCGTGTGGCCCCGACCATCATGCCACTCACGCACCGGGTCACGTCCCACGAGGCGGCAACCCGGCCTTATGTCACGGGTCACATTTTCATCAGATAAGAGCAAACCCGCCAATCCAGGCAACGTTTCCCCTCCTCTCCTCCATGTTTTCGCAAATGAACAGCCGATTGTCAAAGCAAAAGAAATAAAACTAGAAGAACCTGCCAAATGGTACCTTAAGGCAACGTTTCCCTAGGTTAAAAGCACCACCGTATCCTGGCTCATTTCGCTACTTTTCCGCGCCACTCACCGCCATGGTCTAGCGATAATGACTGGATATTGTCGTATTATCAGTGCATCTTACTAATATTGACTAACCTTATTGATAGTCATTACCTATTACACAGATTGATAACACCGTTGCTGCACGCTTTTTTTACACCGTAAGTTTTTTTAAAATCGAGTCCAAGACGTACCACATTGGAAAAGAGGATTTCATGAGCTCCGTAAAACATTGCAAGCTTCTCATTCTGGGCTCAGGCCCGGCGGGATACACCGCGGCCGTCTATGCGGCGCGTGCCAACCTCAACCCGGTGCTGATCACCGGCATGGAAAAAGGCGGTCAGCTCACCACCACCAGCGAGCTGGAAAACTGGCCGGGCGATCCGGAAGGGCTGACCGGGCCTCTGCTGATGGAGCGCATGAATCAGCATGCGGCCAAATTCAATACCGAGATCATCCTTGACCATATCCAGCGCGTGGATCTCAGCCAGCGCCCGTTTCGTCTGTTTGGCGACAGCCAGGAGTACAGCTGCGACGCGCTGATCGTCGCCACCGGCGCCTCTGCCCGCTATCTGGGCCTGCCGTCGGAAGAGGCCTTTAAAGGCCGCGGCGTCTCCGCCTGCGCCACCTGCGATGGCTTTTTCTACCGCCAGCAAGAGATCGCCGTGATCGGCGGCGGTAACACCGCCGTAGAAGAGGCGCTGTACCTGGCCAACATCGCCGCCAAGGTGCATCTGATCCACCGCCGCGACAGCTTCCGCGCCGAGAAAATCCTTATCGACCGCCTGATGGACAAAGTGCGCAGCGGTAATATCGTCCTGCACACCAACCGGACTCTGGACGAGGTACTCGGCGATGATATGGGCGTTAACGCCCTGCGTCTGAAAGATACCCAGAGCGGTGCCTGCGAAGAGCTGGCCGTCAGCGGCCTGTTTGTCGCGATCGGCCACAGCCCGAACACCGCTATCTTCGATGGCCAGCTGACGCTGAATAACGGCTACATTCAGGTACAGTCCGGTCTGAACGGCAACGCGACCCAGACCAGCGTCCCGGGCGTATTCGCCGCCGGCGACGTCATGGACCATATCTATCGTCAGGCGATCACCTCTGCCGGGACCGGCTGCATGGCGGCGCTGGACGCCGAGCGCTATCTCGATAGCCTGGCCGATGCCGCTCGCCACGCCTAATCTTGACCTATCGGGGCCGCCGTCGGCGGCCCGCATTTTACGCACGCTTCTCCTTTGGCAGCAGAATTTACGGCGGCTTGGTTTCAACTCCTTGAGCAGCGTTGTAATATCGGGTGCGGCGTCGACCCGTGAGTAGTCCGACGCTACCGTTCAGCCTGCCGTACGCCTGTGCTCCGGGCCTGATCTCTACTTCACCTGCATCAGACTAGACACCATCGCTTAATGAATAAACAACGACAACGCGAACTCACGCAGTGGCTGAAACAGCGCAGTCGCCCGGCCCAGCGCTGGCTCCGGCTCTCCATGCTGCTCGGCCTGCTCTCCGGGCTCCTGATCATCGCCCAATCCTGGCTACTGGCAACCCTGCTGCAGCGGCTGATCATTGACCATACGCCGCGCGGCGACCTCGTGCAGGACTTCGCCCTGCTGATCGTCGCCATCGCGCTGCGCGCGCTGCTGGGCTGGCTGCGCGAGCGCGTCGGCTTTCGCTGCGGACAGGTGGTCCGCCGCGAGATCCGCGCGCTGGTGCTCAACCGCCTGGCGCAGCTGGGGCCAGCCTGGATCCAGGAGCAGCCCGCCGGACACTGGGCGACGCTGATCCTGGAGCAGATCGAAGAGATGCAGGATTTCTACGCCCGCTATCTGCCGCAGATGGCGCTGGCCGTCACCATACCACTGCTGATCCTCGCCGCCGTCTTCCCCATCAACTGGGCCGCCGGGCTGATTCTGTTCGCCACCGCGCCGCTGATCCCGCTGTTTATGGCGCTGGTCGGGATGGGCGCCGCCGATGCCAACCGGCGCAACTTTCTGGCGCTGAGCCGCCTGAGCGCCAACTTCTTAGATCGCCTGCGCGGTATGGAGACCCTGCGCCTGTTTCACCGCGCCCGCGCCGAGACTCAGCATATCGCCCAGGCCTCTGAGGATTTTCGCAAACGCACCATGGAGGTGCTGCGCCTGGCGTTCCTCTCCTCTGCGGTGCTGGAATTCTTTGCCTCCGTCTCCATCGCCGTGGTGGCGGTCTACTTCGGTTTCTCCTACCTCGGTGAGCTGAACTTTGGCCACTACGACCGCGGCGTAACCCTGTTCGCCGGCTTTCTGGTCTTGATCCTGGCGCCGGAGTTCTTCCAGCCCCTGCGCGATCTGGGGACGTTTTACCACGCCAAGGCACAGGCCATCGGCGCCGCCGAGGCGCTGGTGACCTTCCTCGACGCCAGCGATGAGGCGCAGCCGGCGCCGGACAGCGCGGCGACGGCAGACAGCGCAACGGTCAGCTCAACGGTCAACGACCGCCCCCTGACGCTGGAGGCGCACAACCTGGAGATCCTCTCGCCGCAGGGCAAGGTCTTGGCCGGTCCCCTTAACTTTCGCATCAGCGCCGGTGAGCGCATCGCGCTGGTCGGCTATAGCGGCGCGGGCAAAAGCTCGCTGATCAACCTGCTGCTCGGCTTTCTACCCTACCGCGGTGAGCTGCTGATCGATGGACAACCGCTGAGCGATCTGCCGCTCGCCAGCTGGCGCCGCCAGCTGGCCTGGGTCGGCCAGAACCCGACGCTGCCGCTGCCGACGCTGCGGGCCAATATCCTGCTGGGCGCCCCGCAGGCCGACGATGCGCAGCTGCAAAGCGCCGTCGAGCGGGCCTACGTCGACGAGTTTCTTCCCCTGCTGCCGCAGGGGCTCGATACCCCAATAGGCGAGGATGCCGCCCGCCTCTCCGTCGGCCAGGCCCAGCGCGTCGCCGTCGCCCGGGCGCTGATCCGCCCCTGTCGACTGCTGCTGCTGGATGAGCCGACCGCCAGCCTGGACGCCAACAGCGAGCGTCTGGTGATGCGCGCGCTGCAGGCCGCCGCCCGCCATCAAACCACCCTGATGGTGACCCATCAGCTTGATGAACTGGCACAGTTTGATCGTATTTGGGTTATGGAACAGGGGCAGCTGGTGCAGCAGGGCGACTTCAACGCGCTCTCCCAGCAGCGCGGCAGCCCGTTTGCCACCCTTCTCGCCACCCGCCGTCAGGAGATTTAACCATGCGCGTCCTGCTGCCGTTTTTGGCCCTGTATCGCCGCCACTGGATCCGCATGTCCCTTGGCATGCTGCTGGCAATCGTCACTCTGCTGGCCAGCATCGGCCTGTTGACCCTATCAGGCTGGTTCCTCGCCGCCTCGGCGCTGGCCGGGCTCGCCGGTCTGGTCACCTTTAACTACATGCTGCCCGCCGCCGGCGTCCGCGGCGCCGCCATCATCCGTACCGCCGGCCGCTACGCCGAACGACTGGTCAGCCACGACGCCACGTTTCGGGTGCTCTCCCATCTGCGGGTGTTTACCTTCAGCCGCCTGATACCGCTGTCGCCCGGCGGGCTGGCCCGCTTCCGTCAGGCCGAACTGCTCAACCGTCTGGTGGCCGACGTCGATACGCTGGATCACCTCTATCTGCGGGTGATCTCGCCGCTGCTCAGCGCCGTGGTGATCATTGCGGTCGTGGTTTGCGGCCTCGGCTGGCTGGATCTCCGGCTGGCGCTGACGCTGGGGAGCATCATGCTCGCGCTGCTGCTGGGACTGCCGACGCTGTTTTACCTGGCCGGAAAGCCGGTCGGCGCCGCGCTAACCGCCCTGCGCGCAGACTACCGCACCCAGTTGGTCGGCTGGATCCGTGCCAACGCCGAGCTGACGGTATACGGCGCCCTGGAGAGCTTTCGCCAGCGCCTGGACCACACAGAGCGGCAGTGGCAGCGTCAGCAGCAGCGCCAGGCGGCACTCGGCGCGCTGTCTCAGGGGATCATGATCCTGGCCTCCGGCCTGACCTTTACCCTGATCCTGTGGCTGGCGGCGGCCGGCATCGCCGGCGATCCGCGTCCCGGCGCGCTGATCGCCCTGTTCGTATTTGCCGCGCTGGCCGCCTTTGAGGCGCTGGCGCCGGTCGCCGGCGCCTTCCAGCATCTGGGGCAGGTGATCGCCTCCGCCGAGCGAGTCGGACAGCTGATCGACCAAACGCCGCAGGTGCGCTTCCCCGAGCCGGGGAAGACACTGGACGACGATGCCCCCCTGACCCTGACGCTGGACGACCTGCACTTTACCTACCCGGGACAGACGCGCCCGGTGCTCAACGGCGTCAGTCTGGATCTGCGCGCCGGGGAGCATATCGCGCTGCTGGGACGCACCGGCTGCGGTAAGTCCACCCTGCTGCAGCTGCTGACCCGCGCCTGGGACTGCGACAGCGGCGAGATCTGCCTCAACGGCCAGCCGCTTAACGCGCTGGATGAGGGGACCCTGCGCAGCGCCTGCGCCGTCGTCAGCCAGCGGGTACACATTTTCAGCGCCACGCTGCGCGATAACCTACTGCTCGCCGATCCGCAGGCCAGCGACGCGCAGCTGTGCGACGCACTGCGGGCGGTCGGGCTGGAGACGCTGCTGGAAGATCGCGCGCTGGACGCCTGGCTGGGCGACGGCGGCCGGCCGCTCTCCGGTGGTGAACAGCGACGCCTGGGCATCGCACGCGCGCTGCTGCACCGCGCACCGCTGCTGCTGCTGGATGAGCCCACCGAAGGGCTGGATGCGGAAACCGAGCGCCAGATTCTGGCGCTGCTGCGCCAGCACTGCTGCCACAAAACCCTGTTGCTGATCACCCATCGCCTGCAGGGGCTGGCGCAGATGGATCGCATCTGCGTCATGGATGAGGGGCGGATCGTCGAGCAGGGGCGCCATGAGCAGCTGCTGCAGGCCCGCGGACGCTACTATCAACTGTGTCAGCGCCTTTAGCTTACTATCACCGCGCGAGGAAATGGGATATGCGCATCATGCAACTGGACAGACACTCGCTGGGGTTCCCGTCGCCGGAGCAGGCGCTGCACGATCCCAACGGACTGCTGGCCATCGGCGGCGATCTGCAGCCGGCGCGCCTGCTGCAGGCCTACCAGCGCGGTATTTTTCCCTGGTTCTCTCCGGGAGAGCTGATCCTGTGGTGGTCGCCGGATCCGCGGGCGGTGCTGGCGCCGCAGGCGCTGCACGTCAGCCACAGCCTACGCAAGGCGCTGCGCCGAACCGCCCTGCGGATCACCCTAAACCAGGACTTCGCCGCGGTGATCGCCGGGTGCGCGGAGCAGCGCGCCGAGGGGACCTGGATCGGGCCATCGATACAGCAGGCCTACTGCCAGCTGCACCAACTGGGTCACGCCCATTCGGTGGAGGTTTGGCAGGAAGATCGTCTGGTGGGCGGGCTGTACGGCGTCGCCCAGGGCAGCCTGTTCTGCGGAGAGTCGATGTTCAGCCGGGTCAGCAATGCCTCTAAAATGGCTCTGTGGAGCTTCTGTAGCCACTTTCAGCGCATGGGCGGCCAACTCATCGACTGCCAGGTGCTCAACGCCCACACCGCGTCGCTGGGCGCCCACGACATTCCGCGCCGCCGCTATCTGCAGCATCTGCTCGACTGCCGTCGCCAGACGCTCGACCCCCGCTGCTGGCAGCCGCAGCGTCTCGCCCTGCCCCTTCCGGCGACGACGACAAAAACAGAGAATAGCGCCTGCGGGGGCTAAACGGGGCTGTCCCCCACCGCGCGCCGCGTCAAACGGCGGCTCAGCGCCGTCGTCGACTGACGCCAAACCCCGTGCGGGGCACAGCAGAAAGATAACTTACCTTTACATAACCGAGGTTTTTCGGCATTATCTTGCCGGTTAAAAACTGTGGTATTCATACCTAGAGGATTCGATGGCCAAAGAAGACAATATTGAAATGCAGGGTACCGTTCTGGATACGTTGCCCAACACGATGTTCCGCGTAGAACTGGAAAACGGACACGTCGTTACCGCTCACATCTCCGGTAAAATGCGTAAAAACTACATCCGCATCCTGACGGGCGACAAAGTCACTGTAGAGCTGACCCCGTACGACCTGAGCAAAGGCCGCATTGTCTTCCGTAGCCGCTGATAGGCTTCCTTCCCGCGCCGCAGGCAGCGTTAGGCCCGGTAGTGCGATCGATACCGACAGCGGCAAGACGGGTAATTCTGCTGGTTCGTTTTCCCGGCGGTAAAAAAAGAGCGCCTTACGGCGCTCTTTCTTTATCTGTATCGATCTCCTCGACCTCAGTGCATCGCATCCTCGGCCTTGCGCTGCTGCGCGCTGCGAAAACGGTAGCTGAGGCTCGCGCTGCCCTCGGCCACGTCAACGCTGACCGAGCCACCGTTGACCAGCTCACCGAACAGCAGCTCATTGGCTAACGGCTTTTTCAGGTTATCCTGGATCACCCGCGCCATCGGCCTGGCCCCCATCGCACGATCGTAGCCGCGCTCCGCCAGCCAGTTGCGCGCGGCGTCGCTGACCTCCAGCGAGACGCCTTTGCCATCCAGCTGCGCCTGCAGTTCGACGATAAACTTATCGACCACCTGATGGATGATCTCCGTCGACAGATGGTTAAACCAGATGATGTTATCCAGTCGGTTACGGAACTCCGGCGTAAAGATCCGCCGGATCTCCTCCATCGCGTCGCTGCTATTGTCCTGCAGGTTAAAGCCGATTGACTTACGCTGCGTCTCCTGCACCCCGGCGTTGGTGGTCATCACCAGGATCACGTTGCGGAAATCCGCCTTACGCCCATTATTATCGGTCAGGGTGCCGTTATCCATCACCTGCAGCAGCAGGTTGAATACGTCCGGGTGAGCCTTCTCTATCTCATCGAGCAGCAGCACCGCGTGAGGGCTCTTGATCACCGCGTCCGTCAGCAGCCCACCCTGATCAAAGCCGACGTACCCCGGCGGGGCGCCGATCAGACGGCTCACCGTGTGCCGCTCCATATACTCGGACATATCAAAGCGCAGCAGCGGAATGTCCAGCGCCCGGGCCAGCTGCACCGTGACCTCGGTCTTGCCGACGCCGGTCGGCCCGGCGAACAGGAACGACCCCACCGGACGGTGATCCTGATTCAGCCCCGCGCGGCTCATCTTAATCGCCTCGGTGAGCGCGCTGATGGCCTTATCCTGGCCAAACACCAGCATCCGCAGGCGATCGCCCAGGCTCTTCAGCACGTCGCGGTCGCTGGCGGAGACGGTTTTCTCCGGAATACGCGCGATACGGGCCACCACCGCCTCGATATCCGCCACATTGATGGTCTTCTTACGCCGGCTCGCCGGCATCAGACGGCTACGGGCGCCGGCCTCGTCGATCACATCGATGGCCTTATCCGGCAGATGGCGATCGTTGATGTACTTCACCGACAGATCGACCGCCGCGCGCAGTGCCTTGGCGGTGTAGCGTACGTCGTGGTGCGCCTCATACTTCGCCTTCAGTCCGTTGAGGATCTGCACCGTATCGTCGGCGCTCGGTTCGTTGATGTCGATCTTCTGGAACCGGCGCGCCAGAGCGCGATCCTTTTCAAAGATATTGCTGAACTCCTGATAGGTGGTCGAGCCCATCACCCGGATGCGCCCCCCTGACAGCAGCGGCTTGATCAGATTGGCGGCATCCACCTGACCGCCGGACGCCGCCCCGGCGCCGATGATGGTGTGGATCTCATCGATAAACAGGATGCTGTCGCTGTCCTGCTCCAGCTGCTTCAGCAGCGCCTTAAAGCGCTTCTCAAAGTCGCCGCGGTACTTAGTTCCGGCCAGCAGAGAGCCGATGTCCAGCGAATAGAGGGTGCAGTTGGCCATCACCTCCGGCACCTCGCCCTGCACGATGCGCCAGGCCAGCCCCTCCGCAATGGCGGTTTTCCCCACCCCGGACTCCCCCACCAGCAGCGGGTTGTTCTTACGCCGGCGGCACAGCACCTGTATGGCGCGCTCCAGCTCACGATCGCGACCGATCAGCGGATCGATGCCGCCGACCCGCGCCAGCTGGTTCAGGTTGGTGGTGAAATTCTCCATCCGCTCTTCGCCGCCGGGGGCCGCCGCGGCGTCATCCCCGCCGGGAGCATCGTTCGGCCCGCCGCCCGCCGCCGGGCCGGACTCGTTCTTATGGGTGCCGTGAGAGATAAAATTGACGATGTCCAGACGGCTCACGTCATGCTTGCGCAGCAGGTAGGCCGCCTGGGACTCCTGCTCACTGAAGATGGCCACCAGCACATTGGCGCCGCTGACCTCGCTGCGCCCGGAGGACTGCACGTGAAACACCGCCCGCTGCAGCACCCGCTGAAAACTCAGGGTCGGCTGAGTATCACGCTCGCTGTCCCCCTGGGGAAGCAGCGGCGTGGTCTGCTCGATAAAGGTCTCCAGCTCCTGGCGCAGCGCCGCCAGATCCACCGCACAGGCCTCCAGCGCCTCCCGCGCCGCGGGGTTCGTCAACAGCGCCAGCAGCAGGTGCTCGACGGTCATAAACTCGTGTCGATGCTCGCGCGCTCTGGCGAACGCCATGTTGAGACTGAGTTCCAGTTCTTGGTTGAGCATGGGCACCTCCCTTCAGTTACCCGGTCAGGCTTTTTCCAGCGTGCACAGCAGCGGATGTTCATTGTCACGCGCGTAGCGATTGATCAATGCCACCTTGGTCTCCGCAACCTCTGCCGTGAACACGCCGCATACCGCCTTGCCTTTATAATGCACAGTCAGCATCAGCTGCGTTGCACGTTCAATGTCATAGGCGAAGAACTTCTGCAGCACCTCGATGACAAACTCCATCGGCGTATAGTCATCGTTATTCAGTATGACACTATACAGTGACGGCGGCTTCACCGCCCTGCGAGTCCGATCCTCTACCAGCGGCTCAAGATTCAGCCAATCGTTCACGTTCGCCATTTCAATCTGTTACCTGTTCTCTTCTCCCGGCGGGGCCGGTCGATCATCTATCACTGAGCGATATCATAACTACCACCAAGATTACCAGCCAACCCTGCATTTCCGCCCGTCGATCGGACAAAAAAAGCGCACTGCCGCACAATTGCGTTAACTGCCTCAAACTTTGGTGAAAAGTTAGGGTGCTAAAAATAACCAGCCCTTGACGACAACGGAGGCATCAATAGAGTGTAGACAAGCGGGGGTCGGTGGTAATTTGACCAGACCGTCCCGCCCGGTGATATGCCTGCAGCGCGAGGCTACCGCCGCCCGTAGGGTGCATTCCTAAGCCGTGGCGCAGCGATATCCGCCACGGCTTAGGAACCCATCCTGAATCAGTCTTATCTCATTAACCGTGATCGCCGCCCTTCCGCCGCGATCTGTCACCGTAACGAGGGATGTATAAGCATGGAGACGGGTACTGTAAAGTGGTTTAACAACGCCAAAGGCTTTGGCTTTATCTGCCCGGCCAGCGGCGGCGACGATATCTTCGCCCATTACACCGCCATTCAGATGGAGGGATACCGCACGCTGAAGGCGGGTCAACAGGTTCAGTTTGACCTTCATATCGGCCCCAAGGGTAATCACGCCAACACCATAATCCCCATTCTCAGCGAGCCGGCTCCCTAAGCGGCCTCACCGGCCGGATCTCCGGCCGGTCTCTTCTCGTCGCGTCGCCCCACGTCAACCTCGCCTCAACCATCCGCCGATTCCATCCCCAATGAGGTAGCATATTGTGCTGCTGTTTAGGCAAGCTCCCGGAAAATTCTGTCATCGTTAACCCGCAATGACAGGTGGCATCATGTCGTCAATCGAAATCGGCCACGCCCGGCCCGTCTCACGCCCCGCTTTACCGCTGTTTTCCCGCCTGGCGACGGGCCGTTACCGCCCGACCCGTCTCTGGAATAAAGCCGCATTTCGCGCCAAGTTTGCCCTGCGATCGCTGCTGGCGCCCGGCGATACCTACCGCCTGCTGCAGATGCTGGCCGAGCTGCCGCAGCGCGATGCCATTCTACGCTGCCAGCCTCGCCTGCCGTGCCGTCTGCACCATCCCTACCTGAGCGTACGCCTCTCCCGTCCGCAGATCGTTGACGCGCTAACGGATCACTATCGCCTGCTGAACCAGCTGCTGCCGATCTCCCAGTTTCCGACGCTGTACGCTGGGCAGGCGCTGACCCTGGCGACCCTCTGCGGAAAAAATGACCAGACATACTCTCTGCGGCTGGCCATGCTGGAGAAGCTGGGTAAAGAGGGGGATCTGTCTATAGCGCTGTGCGACCAGCAGAATATACTACTAGCTGTGTGCACATTTAGTTTTATCGACTATCAGGGCGCCCGCACCCTCTTTATCGGCGGGCTGCAGGGGTCGTCGCCGTCGCTGCCGCACAGTCATACCCAAACGGCCACCAAAGCCTGCCACGGCCTGTTTCCCAAGCGCCTGCTGGCCGACGCCCTGTGCGAACTGGCGCGCATTGCCCGCTGCACGCAGATCCTGGCCGTCGGTAACGGCAGCCATATCTACAGCCACTGGCGCTACCGCCGCAAAAAACAGACGCAGATGCTGGCCGACTACGACGGTTTCTGGCTTTCGCTGAGCGCCACACCCACCGACGACGGCCACTTTCGCCTGCCCCTGCCCCCGCAGCGCAAGCCGCTGGAAAGTATTCCGAGCAAAAAGCGCGCCGAGTACCGTCGCCGCTATCAGCTGCTGGATGAGATGCAGCGGGCGGTATGCGCCAGCCTGGGCGCGACAGCGTAGCATCGCCGCGCTAGACGCCGGCCAGACGCGGTAGCACCTGCCACAGCCCGGCCACCAGCAGCGCGGGCCCAAACGGCGCCGGCGCCGCCAGACTCATCCCCCGCCAACGGTGCCGCAGGGCAATGCCGACCAGCGTCAATAGGGATGCCAGCAGCAGCAGCGCGGGCAGATCGGCCCAGCCGCACCAGGCACCGAGCGCGGCCAGCAGCTTAACATCCCCGCCGCCGAGCCCCTGCTCCCCGCGCCAGCGCCAGAATCCCCAGGCGATCAGCCACAGCGCCAGATATCCCGCCGCCGCGCCGAGCACCGCCTGCGGCAGATACGTCGGCTGATACAGCGCGTTCCATATCAGCCCCAGCCACAGCAGCGGCTGAGTCAGTGCGTCGGGCAGCAGCAGGCTAGCCCGATCGATCAGCGCCAGGGCGAGACTCAGCGTACAGAAGCCCAGCCCGCAGAGCCAGACGATGCCGGGCGGCAGGCCCCAGGCCAGCGACAGCGAGATCGCCGCCAGCGCGGCGCTCAGCGCCGCACGGCAGGGAAAAGGAGAGAAATGGCGATCGTGCCAGAGCAGCGGGGCGCAGAGCGGACGCATGATCTGCAGCATCGCGCGCTGGAGGGGGGCGCCGAGCGCCAGGCCGCACAGGGCGGCCAGCGTCAGCCACAGATCCATGGCCACCGCCCGACGGGCGCTAGTCGGCCTTGCCGCGCGCCAGCCACAGCACCCGCGAAAACATATTCTTTAGCAGCAAGGGCACCTGACTCACGCCGACCTCCTCCGCCCGCGCGGCAACCATGATCGCCAGATCGGGCTTGGAGGCGCGGTGGATAGCCTTGGTGATCACCTTGCGCGCCGACATCGGCGCCGACGCCGGGATCCCGGCCACGTGGTGATACACATCGGCAAAGCCCTCATGATACATAAAGTGCTCCATATCCGGCGCCGGCAGCATCGTCAAACGATCGCGCTCGCTCTCCTGCATCCCCTCCAGCAGCCCGCGCACCGTCGCGGCATATTTACGCCCGGCCTCATCGCCATCCACCAGGACATGCCAAGCGATCCCCATTCGGCGGGCGAACTTAATCAGCGGGCGCAGGCCGCACTGGGCAAATTCGATCACCTTGATGCCTTCGGTATCGAAATGGTAACCGCACTGACGCGCCAGCTCGCTCAGCAGCCACACCTCCGTCTCCCCCTCGACCAGCAGCCAACAGCGGGCGAACAGCGACGAGGCACGGTTAAAGCGAATGTGAAAGGCGATGCGCCGGCTGTCTTCCGGCGTCATGCCGCGAGGCCCGATGCGGTACGCCGCCACCCGCCCAGACTGACGAACCAGGCGGCACACCCGCTCTACCGGCATCAGCGCCAGCAGATCGCCGGAGTTGGTGGTCGTCACCTTTTGCAGCGGCAGCTGGTTTAACAGCCCCCAGGCGACCGACAGCATGATCGGATGCAGACGGGTCTCCGGATCTTCAATCACCAGCAGCGGGCGCGCGTGGCGATCGAGGATCACCGCCCCCTTGGCCTGCAGCAGCGTCGAAAATAGCCCCAGCAGGATCAGGCGCATATTGCGGCTGCCCGAGGCGGCGATCATCTGATTGATATTCTCCAGCGAACGCCACGCCTGGCGACCGTGAATAATCTCATTACGGTGGCGCCGTCGGGCGCCGACCGCCGTCTCGTCACCGTTGGTGGCAAAGTAGTGCTCCAGCAGCTGCTGCATGGCGCTCAAGCCGGCGCGCAGCTCGCCGTTGCTCAGCTTCTGCGGGTTACACACCAGCTCACGGGTGAACTCGTCCAGCTGCTGCGCCACCTGTGCCTGATCGGGCAGATGGCGGGCGGCCAGCACGCTGGGGTGCAGGCGGCGGATAAAGCGGGCATCCCGCAGGCGCAGCACCGGATGCAGACGGATCAGCTCGCGCGCCAGCAGATCGACGTGGTGCAGGGCCAGCGCCTCCCCCTGCTCGTTGAGAAAAGAGCGCCAGGTGCAGACCGTATCGTCGTCGCTCAGCTCGCCCTCTTGGCGAAAATAGATGCGCTGCAGGCGATCGTCGCTCTCCTGCCACAGGGGCGACAGCCGATGGTAGCGGCGGGCCCGGGCGTGGCCCCGCTCGGTCTCGCAAAAGGTAAACACGATCTGCAGGTGGTGCTCTCTGGCCGTCTCATCGCCGGGGGGAAAGTAGAAATCATGGGGCTCAAAGCGGTACAGATCGCGCTCCGGCGACAGGCACAGGGTCAAGGCGTCCAGCAGGCTCGACTTACCCCAGGCGTTTTCACCGATCAAAACGGTATTGTCATCCAGCGACAGCGAGATACGATTGATCCCGCGAAACCCGACGACCTCAATGCGTTCCAGGTACATGCCATCCCTCTCTCGTCGCCTCACTGTTATGAGGATGCGGGCAAAGCCTTATCGGGTCAAGAAATGCCCCCGCCCCGCTCGCCATTTTGTGCTGCTTTTCTAAAAAGCCAGGGGCAAAAAGAGGTAAAGATCCCTTTTTGCTCCCCCCGCGGACGCTGCGCCTTTACTCAAATCCCCCTTTTGAGTACGGTATTAGCTTTAAATTTAACACGTTAGGCTCTTATGTACTCTGGACTCTTGATCATTCTGGTGCCACTCCTGCTGGGCTACCTGCTGCACCTGCGTCATAAGACGCTGATCCGTTTAATTAACCGTATGCTGAGCTGGATGGTATACGTCATCCTCTTTTTTATGGGGATCAGCCTGGCGTTTCTCGATAACCTCGGCGCAAACCTGTGGCTGATCGGCAAATACGCCTCGGTCTTTTTCGTGCTGATTATCGCGGCCAACCTGCTGGCGCTATGGCTATTGGAAAAGCGCGCCCCTTGGCATGTCACCCACCGGCAGGAGGCGCTGCCATCGCGCCTCCATATGGCGCTGGAGTCCCTGAAGCTGTGCGGCGTCGTGGTGGGCGGCTTCCTGCTGGGCCTCACCCAGTGGCCATGGCTGAGCCACGCCACCCACGCCAGCGAATATGCCCTGATCCTGCTGCTGTTTCTGGTCGGCCTTCAGCTGCGCAACAGCGGTATGTCGCCGGCGCAGATCCTGCTGAACCGCCGCGGTATGATGATAGGCTGCGTCGTCTGCGTCAGCGCCCTGGCCGGGGGGGCTCTGGCCGCCTGGCTGCTGGGCCTGCCCCTGAAGACCGGTCTGGCTATCGCCTCGGCCTATGGCTGGTACTCCCTGTCCGGCATCATGCTGACCGAGGCCTTTGGCCCGGTGATCGGCAGCACCGCCTTCTTTAACGATCTGGCGCGCGAGCTGTTCGCCATAATGATGATCCCGACGCTGATCCAGCGCCACCGCAGCAGCGCACTGGGCCTGTGCGGCGCCACCTCCATGGACTTTACCCTGCCGGTACTGCAGCGCAGCGGCGGCATAGAGCTGGTGCCGGCGGCGATTGTCCACGGCTTTCTGCTCAGCCTGCTGGCGCCGGTGCTGATGGCGCTGTTCTCCTCCTAACCCCGCCGGGCGGCGCTCCCGTGCCGCCCTTCACCCTTCGCCCTTCGCCCTTCGCCCTTCGCCCTTCGCCCTTCGCCCAGAGATTAAAGAATAAATCTCATTCGCAATATAAATTGCGTTATATCAAACAAAGTAAAAGTTGCATTAGAAATTCCTTTTTTGAACGCGCAGCCGGGCTTACCCTTTAAACAAGCATAATAAATGCAACTTTAAAAGAGGGTTTTCCATGTACTGCGTTCAATGCGAGCAAACCATCCGTACCCCGGCCGGCAATGGCTGTTCCTACGCTCAGGGGATGTGCGGCAAGAGTGCCGAAACCTCCGACCTGCAAGACCTGCTGGTCGCCGCACTGCAAAGCCTCTCCGCCTGGGCGCTGCTGGCCCGCGAGCTGGATATCCGCGATCGCACCATCGACAGCTTTGCGCCGCGCGCCTTCTTCGCCACCCTGACCAACGTCAACTTCGACTCTGCGCGCATCATCGGTTACGCCCGCGAGGCGCTGGCCATGCGCGACAGCCTGCGCGCGGCCTGCCTCGCCAAGGCGCCACTGGCAACGACCGCACACCCGCTGGCCGATCTGCGCCTGCAGGGAGAGGATGTAGAGACCCTGCGCCGCCAGGCGGCGGCGTTCGCTCTGGACAGCGATCGGGCCGAAATCGGCGACGATATCCACGGCCTGCGCATGCTCAACCTGTACGGCCTGAAGGGCGCGGCGGCCTATATGGAGCACGCCCATGTGCTAGGCCAGCACAGCGAGGCGATCTACGCCCAGTATCACCACTATATGGCCTGGCTCGGCACCCAGCCGCGCGATATGGATACCCTGCTGGACAATGCCATGGGCATCGGCAAGATGAACTTCACCATCATGGCACAGCTGGATAAGGGGGAGACCGACGCCTACGGCGATCCCACCCCGACCACCGTCAACGTGCGCCCGGTCGCCGGCAAATGTATCCTGATCTCCGGTCACGATCTGAAGGATCTGCAGATGCTGCTGGAGCAGACCGACGGCCTCGGCATCAACGTCTATACCCACGGTGAAATGCTGCCGGCCCACGGCTATCCCGCGCTGCGTAAATACCGCCACCTGGTCGGCAACTACGGCAGCGGCTGGCAGAATCAGCAGCAGGAGTTTGCCCGCTTCCCCGGCCCGATCCTGATGACCTCCAACTGCATCATCGATCCCAACGTCGGCAACTACGGCGATCGCATCTGGACCCGCAGCATCGTCGGCTGGCCGGGCGTACGCCACCTGGAAGGCGATGATTTCAGCCAGGTGATCGCCCAGGCGCAGGTCTGCGATGGCTTCCCCTACAGCGAGATCGAACATCTGATCACCGTCGGCTTTGGCCGCGCCACCCTGCTCAACGCGGCGGACAGCGTGATCGATCTGGTCGCCCAGAAAAAGCTGCGCCATGTCTTCCTGCTCGGCGGCTGCGACGGCAGCCGCGATGAGCGCAGCTACTACACCGACTTTGCCCGCGCCATCCCGCAGGATTGCCTGATCATGACCCTGGCCTGCGGCAAGTACCGCTTTAACAAGCTGGACTTCGGCACGCTGGAGGGGCTACCGCGCCTGCTGGACGTCGGCCAGTGCAACGACGCCTACGGCGCCATCATGCTGGCGGTCAATTTGGCAGAAAAGCTCGGCTGCGGCGTCAACGATCTGCCGCTCAGTCTGATCCTCTCCTGGTTCGAGCAGAAGGCCATCGTCATCCTGCTGACCCTGCTGGCGCTGGGCGTCAAAAATATCTACACCGGGCCGACCGCGCCGGGCTTCCTGACGGATAATCTTCTGGCGATCCTCAACCAGCGCTTCGGCATGCGCGGCATCAGCACGGTCGACGCCGATCTGAACGGTATACTCGGCCACGCCTAATCCGGCGACCTTAAGCGCCCCCCGCCGCCTGGCGCGGGGCGAGATCCTGACAGCGAGACCTCATCACCATGACCATGCCAACCCCCCATTGCCCCCACCGGATGCAGGTTCACTCCCTGCGCCAGGAAACCCCCGATGTCTGGACGCTAAACCTGATCTGTCCCGACTTTTATCCCTACCGTCCCGGCCAGTATGCGCTGGTCAGCATCGACGGCAGCGACGAGACCCTGCGTGCCTACACGCTCTCCTCGACCCCGGGACTCAGCCCCTTTATTACCCTGACGGTACGCCGCCTGGACAACGGCGTCGGCTCCGGCTGGCTGACCCGACAAGTACGCCCGGGCGACGAGCTGTGGCTTTCTCCGGCGCAGGGCAGCTTCACCTGTCCGCAGGCGGATGCCACCCGCTACCTGATGCTGGCGGCCGGCTGCGGCGTCACCCCGATCATCGCCATGACCCGCTGGCTGCTGGCGCATAGCCCGAGCACGGAGGTCGCGGTGATCTACGCGGTTCGCACCCCGCACGACCTGATCTTCGCCGACGAATGGCGCCAGCTGGCCGAGACTCACCCGCAGCTGCAGCTGATCCTGCTGGCCGAGGCGGAGGCAACGGGCGCGATCCTGCCGGGGCGCCTCAGCCGCGAGCTGCTACAGAGCCAGATCCACGCCTTGGCGGAACGCACGGTGATGATCTGCGGCCCGGCCCCCTATATGCGGCAGGCGCAGACGCTGGTCGAGGCGCTGGGCGTCAGCCCGCAGCGGGTACATCAGGAGATCTTTCGCCCACAGCAGGGGGACGGCAGCGGCGGCGATCTGCGCATTACCTCCTGCAGCCGCCCCGGCGAATACCGCGCCGCCGTCGGCGTTACCCTGCTGCACGCCATGGAGCAAAATCAGCTGCCGGTGCAGGCCGCCTGCCGCGCCGGCGTCTGCGGCTGCTGTAAAACCCGTATCCTGCACGGTGACTATCAGGTCAGCAGCACCATGACCCTCACCCCGCAGGAGATAGCCCAAGGCTACGTGCTGGCCTGCAGCTGTCAGCTCAACGGCGACGTCACGCTGGCCTGATCCCGACCGACGACGCCCTTCCCCTACCGGCGGCCGCGCGCCGCCGTCATCCCCTGCGGCCTCGCATTTTCAGAAAAATAGTTATTTATATTTAATATGCGACTTCGATATTAACTCCTCTATTTAATATATCTGAGCCGCGAACGCCCCACGCCACCCGCCGTGATAACGCCGCGCCTCAGAAAGCGAGCCCGCGCGGTGAGCGCGCCGCACACGCGCTTGGCGGCACCTACGCCCCGCTGACGCGCGGCGCAGGTGAAAAGTCTCTCCGGTAGAAAGTTTTATTTTCCCCCGATGCGTTAGGATTTAATTGGCGAACTTTAATTTTATATTTCGCGGCACGCCGAGATTACTCTCGGAGATCGTTTATAACGCACTGTCACATATTAATATGAAATGGAATTTAAAATAACCACACTGATAAATATATTTCCACATTCTATCTTTATAGCCCGGTGGAATAAATTTATAACAATACCGATCATCAAGGAGAAAACTATGCGTCATTCTATACTGGCGGCGGTGGTGATAGCCCCCCTGCTGCCCGGCGCCGCGCTAGCCGCATCAGGCGATCTGATCAAAAACGGGACGGGGACCATTACGGTCAACGGGGTCATCGCCGAATCGACCTGCGAGGTCAGCGTTTCCAAGACCAGCCTGGACTTCTCCCTCAGCCTTGCGGAGCTTCAGGTGACCTCGCCGCAGAAGCTCACCACCCTTCCCGTTCCGGTGACCTTTCAGGGCTGCGGCAATAATACCGGCCTGATCATGACGCTCAATTCGACCCATGGCGAGATAGGCGGGGGCGGCTACGCCAAATTTAAGAACACCTCGACGAATAATACAAACACAGACTATATATTCCTTTCACTGCAGATCACCGCCAGCGAACTCCAAAATATCGATATTTACGATCCTAAGGGCAGGCTCTATCCCGTCCCCAGCACCTGGGGTATTCATATTAATGGTGATCAATTCTACGTTCACGTTAAAAACAATCAAAGCGCCTCGTTTAACTTCGACTTTAATATCATTGCCCGCGGCACCACGCAGAATGCCACCTACATCCCCCCGGCGAGCGTCAACGCGGGCATCACCTACGCCTTTAAGTACCTCTAATCCCACGCTCGCCGGCCGGGGCCTCGGCCCCGGCGTTTTTACCCGGCGCGATCACCCTATCAGGATAGAACAACCATGCTGCTAAAACCCTTTTCAGCCGCGCTGCTGCTCTTCTCCGCCTATTTGGCCGCCGCCGACGAGCGCGGGATCTACCTAGACAAAACCCGGGTGGTACTGCTTAGCGATAAATCCGCCGCCCCCATCGGGGTGATCAACCGCTCCACCAGCCGCGCCTGGCTTATCCGCGGCTGGGTCGATGCCTACTCAGGCACCGGGGACGACACCTTTCTGGTCACCCCCACCCTGTTTCGTCTGGGGCCCGACAGCCAGATCCGCCTGCGCGTCAACGCCATCCGCGCCGACCGCCTGCCCCAGGATCGCGAAAGCGTCTTTCGCCTCAACGTGCTCAGCATCCCCGCCCGCGACGCACAGACCCCGGAGGGCGACACGCAGGTGAGCGGCAGCCTGAGCACCGCCCTGAATAACCAGATCAAGCTGTTTTACCGCCCGCTCTCACTCCATCGTCCCGCCGAGATCGACGCGGCCTACCGCCGCCTGCGCTTCGAGAAAAACCCCCAGGGCGTCCGGGTGGTCAACCCCACCCCCTACTACGTCACCCTGGCCGATGTCACGATCAACGACCGCCGCCTGAACGGCGTTCAGGAGACCATGGTCGCCCCCCTCGGCGAGCTTATCCTGCCCTTTATCCCGGCGGCCAGCGCCCAGCGGATCCGCTATTCGGCCATCAACGACTACGGCGGCCGCGCCGATGTGCTGCAGCGGGATCTATAGCATGCGGCGCCCGCTGACGTTCCCGCTCGCCCTGCTGTGCCTCTATGCCCTGTCACCCACCGCCGGCCTAGCGCGCAGCGAGTTCGACGCCGACTTTTTAACCCTGCACCGCGGGGGCGGCGATGTCGATCTCGCCTACTTTAGCCGCGACGGCGCCGCCGCCCCCGGCACCTATGGACTGGCGCTCTACGTCAACGGCGATTACCAGACGCGCGAGCGCGTCGAGCTCATCGTGAACCCGGCCGATAACGCCAACCTGCTGCCCCTGCTCGACGCCGCGCATCTGCAGCAGCTGGGCATCGACGCCGAGCGGCTGGCCCAGCTGCCCGCGCCGGCCAACCCAACGCTGGCCGATCCGGCGCAGCGTGCGGCGACCCTGCTCAGTCGCCTGCCCGATGCCGACGTGCGCCTGGATTTCAACCGGGAGCGTCTGGAGATCACCCTGCCGCAGAAGTACCTGCTGAAAGAGGGCGACTTCAAGACCCCGCCGCCCCTGTGGGATCACGGCGTGCCCGCTCTGCTGGTCAACTACAGCTATAGCGGTCAGCGTCTGGAGTCGGGCGGCGAGGGCACCTATTACAACGCCCTCGCCCTCAGCAGCAGCCTCAACTACGGCGCCTGGCGCCTGCGCAACGAGTCCCTGTGGCTGGGCGGCGGCAACGGCAGCCCACGAGGCTTTCAGTCCAACAATACCTATGTCGAGCGCATCTACACCGCCCTTAACGGCGGCCTGTTCACCGCCGGCCAGACCCATCTGGCCAGCGACTTCGCCGTCAACTTCCCCTTCACCGGGGTGCGTCTGGCCTCCGACGACGACATGCTCAAAAGCGTCTACCGTCAGTACGCCCCGCTGATCCGCGGCGTCGCCACCGGCCAGTCGCGGGTCACCCTGCGTCAGGCCGGGCAAATCATCTACCAACGCAGCGTGCCCGCCGGCGAGTTCGAGTTCGATGACGTCAGCAACATCAGCAGCGGCGATATCGAGGTGGAGATCGAGGGCGCCGACGGCACGGTGCGTCGCTATACCCAGGCCAGCGCGGCCCTGCCGCTGATGCAGCGCGAGGGGCGCTACAGCTACCGTCTGAGCGCCGGCAAATACCGCGGTCTGGAGAGCGCCACCCGCGTTGAGCCGTGGTTTCTCTACGCCGATCTGGCGCGCGGCGTCGGCAACCAGACCACCCTGTACGGCAATCTGCTCTATGCCAGCCACTACGTCTCGCTGCTGCTGGGCGCCAGCCGCGATTTTGCCGCCCTGGGGGCGCTGGCGCTGGACATTACCCACGCCAGCGCCGAACTCCGCCGCGACGGTGCGGCCGATCCGCGTCACGGTCAGGCCTTCCGGGTGCTCTACACCAACGCCTTCGCCGCCACCGGCACTACGGTTAACCTTACCGGCTACCGCTACAGCACCCGCGACTACTACGACTTCAACGAGGCGGTCGACCGCCTCAACCAACGGGAACACGCCCTGCACCTGCGCACCAACCTGCAGGTCAGCCTCCAGCAGTCCCTGCAGGCGTGGGGGCAGCTGTCGCTGAGCCTCAGCCGCAACCGTTACTGGAACCGCACTACTCCCGGGGTCACCCTGACGTCGGGCTATATTTACACCTTTCCCGCCGCCGCGATCTCCCTGACCTACAACCACACCCGGGCGCGCGACAGCGGGCAGCGCGACGATCTGCTGTTCGCCAACCTCTCGGTGCCCCTCGACCGGCTGTTCGGCCCCTATATCAGCAGCGTGCGCAGCGACGTGCGCGCCCTCAACGGGCGGGTCACCAGCGCGCTGGGGCTGAGCGGCGGTCTACCCGGCGGCGCGCTGAGCTACGGACTGAGCAAGGATCTCCAGCGCGGCGATCAGCTAGACGTGAACACCAGCTACACCGGCCGCTACGCCGAGGCCAACGCCGCCTATGCGCGCGACGGTCGGCGCGACAACCTGACCTATGGCCTGCGCGGCGCCGTCGCCGTGCACCCCTACGGGGTGACCGCCAGCCGCCCGCTCTCCCATACCCAGGGCAATGCGCTGGTCGTCACCGACGGGGCCGGCGGGGTGCCGATCAGCGGCAGCAGCGCAGTGCAGACCGATTACTTTGGCCGCGGGATCGTCACCAACCTGAGCAGCTACGGCCCCAACGCCCTGGATATCGACGTGGCGCGCCTGGCGGACGACGTCGAGGCCGACGAGGGCACCCACCGCCGGGTGATCCCCACCCGCGGCGCCCTGGTGGTCAGTCGATTTCACGTCAATCGGGGTCAGCGGGTGCTGTTTACGCTGCAGCGCCGGGGCAAGGCGCTGCCCCTGGGCAGCAGCGTGACCCTGACGCCGGGCGCGGGGCCAGTGCGCCGCAGCTTTGTCGGCGAGGCGGGGCAGATCTACTTCAGCGGTCTGCCCGCGCGCGGCGAGCTGACGGTGCAGGCCACTCTCGACGGCGCCCGCGTCAGCTGCGACGCCCGCTACGCGCTGCCCGCGGCGGCGCAGACGATCCACCTGGTGACGCTGGAGTGTGAATAAACCATGGCCAACCGACGCTATCCCGCCGCCCTGCTGCTGTTACTCCCCGCGCTGACGGCGGCCCAGACCGATACCCGGGTCGACTTTGGCCACCTGTCCAACGGCGGCGCCGTGGCGGTGGGCGAGACGCTGGCGCGCCAGCGGCTGCGGCTGACCCTGCCCTGCACCGGCCCCTGTGACCCGGACGGCATCAGCCTGCTGCCGCGCGGCGAGGTGCTGAGCCAAGACGCGCCGCGGCGACGCTACCGCCTGGGCAGCCCGATCGCGGGGCTGGCGATCGATATTGCGCTGGAGACGGCGCCGCTGGGCGCCGACGCCCTGCAGCTGGAGGCGGAGATCGCCCTGATCAAGCGCGGCGGCCGCACCGAGGGGGGCGAGATCTCGCTGCACACGCCGCTGGTCAGCCTGATGGAAACGCGCGATGGCCGGCGACAGAAGGCCGGGGATATCTACGTCAGCGGGACGCTGGAGCTGGCCGCCTGCGAAGTGGTGAGTAACGCGCTCACCTTTCATCTGCCGTCGCTGCCATACGTCGCGCTGAGGAGCAGTCCGCTGGCACGCCCCGTCGAGGAGGGCAAAAGCCAGCGCACGCTGCTGCTGCGCTGCGACGGCGGGGTCAGCACCGAGCTGACGATGACCTTCAGCGCCCTCAATGCCGCGACGCCGCCGTGGCTGCTGCCGGCGCAGGAGGATGCGGCGGTGGGATTTATGGTCAAGGAGGGGCTCAGCGACAGCTGGGTGCAGTGGAACAGCGAGCGCTACAGCCTGGCGTTGACGGTGCCGGAGAGCGGCACGCTGGAGGTGCCGTTTACCGCGTACTACGTCCGGCTGGGCGAGCGCCCGCACAGCGGCAGCGTCAGCGCCAAGGGGCAGTACACGGTGGTCTATCGGTAAACGCGTCTGCACCCGCTTTTTCTTTGGCAGCCCGACGGCGGCATGGTACAACTGGGGCTTTCCCATGGATTTTGCCGACCAAGGAGTGCCCCATGTTAGATCTGCGCAGCGATACCGTTACCCGCCCGAGCGAGGCCATGCGTCTGGCCATGTCACGCGCCGAGGTCGGCGATGATGTCTACGGCGACGATCCCAGCATCAACCGCCTGGAGCAGGAGGCCGCAGCGCTGAGCGGCAAAGCGGCGGCGCTGTTTCTCCCCAGCGGAACCCAGGCCAACCTGGTGGCACTGCTGAGCCACTGTCAGCGCGGCGAGGAGTATATCGTCGGCCAAAAGGCGCATAACTACCTGTATGAGGCCGGCGGCGCGGCGGTGCTCGGCAGTATCCAGCCCCAGCCCATCGACGCCTTGCCCGACGGCACCCTGCCGCTGGCGCGGGTTGCCGACGTGATCAAGCCGGACGACATTCACTTTGCCCGCAGCCGCCTGCTCAGCCTGGAGAATACCCATAACGGCAAGGTGCTACCGCTCGACTATCTGGCGCAGGCCTGGGCATTTAGCCGCGAAAAGGGGCTGAGCCTGCATATCGACGGCGCCCGTATCATGAACGCCGCGGTGGCCCTTGAGGTGCCGCTGACGACCCTGACCCAATACTGCGATACCCTCACCCTCTGCCTCTCCAAGGGGCTGGGGGCGCCGGTCGGCTCGCTGCTGTGCGCCGACGCCGACTTTATTCAGCGCGCGCGCCGCTGGCGTAAAATGACCGGTGGCGCCATGCGTCAGGCCGGTATTCTGGCCGAGGCAGGGCGTTACGCGCTGCGTCATAACGTCGAGCGTCTGCGCGACGATCACGCTAACGCCGCCTGGCTGGCCGACGCGCTCTCCTCCCTGGGAGTCCGGGTGCTGGCGCCGGGTGCCCAGACAAATATGCTATTTTTACAGTTGGAGGCCGATGAGGCCGCCGCGCTGGGCCCCTGGATGCGCCAGCGCGGGATCCTGATCAGCGCGGGCACAACCACGCGGCTGGTGACCCATCTGGACGTCACCCGCGCCGACCTGCAGCGGCTGGTCGAACTGTGGCAAACCTTCCGCCAGACCTACCGTCCGGCGAACGGTGCGCCGCACGCCCACGCCACCTACGGCTAACCTCTCAGCGCGGAGATCTCACCATGGGCGAACAGCGTATTCTGGTCTTGGGTGCCAGCGGCTATATCGGGCAGCATCTGATTCCACAGCTATGTGCCCGTGGACACCGGGTGCGCGCCGCCGCCCGCCGCATTGGCTGGCTACAGGCGCGCGGTTGGCCCGGCGTCAGCTGCCAGTATGTCGATCTGTACCAGCCGCAGACGCTGCCGGCGGCGCTGGACGATATCGACGTGGTCTACTATCTGGTGCATGCCATGGGCGACGGTGACGACTTCGTCCGCGCCGAGCTGCAGGCCGCGCAAAACATTAGCCGGGCGCTGAGCGTTTCCCGGGTACGTCAGGTTATCTTTCTGGGCGCGCTGCAGCCGCGGGAGGCGCAGCCCTCGTCGCGTCACCTTGCCGCCCGACGCGAAACCGGGGAGATTCTGCGCACCAGCGGCGTCCCCGTTACCGAGGTCCGCGCCGGGCTCATCATCGGCCCAGGCTCCGCGGCTTTTGAGGTGATGCGCGACATGGTCTATAACCTGGCCATTCTGACGCCGCCGCTCTGGGTGCGCTCCAAAAGTTCGCCCATCGCGCTGGAGAATCTGCTGACCTATCTCAGCGCGCTGGCGGAGCTGCCTGACGACGAGAACCGGACGTTCGACGTCGCCGGGCCGGAGTACATGAGCTATCAGACCATGTTTGAACGCTTTATCCGCGTCAGCGGCAAGCGGCGCTGGATGATCCCCCTGCCGATCCCGACCCGCCTGATCTCGGTCTACTTCCTACACCTGATCACCTCGGTTCCTACCAGCACCGCCCGCGCGCTGATCGAAGGGCTGAAGCACGATCTGCCCGCCGACGATGCGGCCATCGCCCGCCTGATCCCACAGACGCTGATCGGCTTTGATCGCGCGCTGAGCGAGACCCTTGCCCGTGAGCGCGAGGTGATCGACTCCGCCGACTGGGGCTACGATCCGCAGGCCCGCGCCCGCTGGCGACCGGGCTACGGCTTCTACCCGAAGCAGGCAGGGTGCCAAATCGACACCACCGCCTCGCGCCGCGCGCTGTGGCAGGTGATACAGCAGATCGGCGGCGACAACGGCTACTTCTTTGCCAATCTGCTGTGGCAGATCCGCGCCCGTCTTGACGATCTCACCGGTAACCGGGTCGTCTATAGCCGCCCGGCGCGCCCAACCTTGCAGATAGGCGATCTTATCGACGGTTGGAAAGTGATCGCTCTGCAGCCCGAGCATCAGCTGACCCTGCTGTTTGGAATGAAGGCGCCGGGGCTGGGGCGCCTTAGCTTTACCCTGGGCGAACACAACGGTCTGCGCACGCTGGACGTGCGCGCCTGGTGGCATCCCGCCGGTTTTTCCGGCCTGCTGTATTGGTTTACCATGATGCCGGCTCACCTGTTTATCTTTCGCGGCATGGCGCAGCGCATCGCCGAACTGGCCGAGGCCTGGGACGAGGCGCATCCGCCGCAGGCCGGGAGCGCATCCGGCAAACCGCCGTCCCCGGCGTCCTAACCCCCGGCGCGCCGGGGTAAATCCGACGGCGCCGGGCTGTTCACCGCAGGGGCAACCAGCGCCGATATTACAATTCTGCTAAGTAATCCGATTGCATGTCGCGCCGATTCACGGAAAAATGGCACCCTTATTGCGCAGCCGGAGCGATCGGCGCTCCCGCAGCAGTCAGATGGCCACGTACAAGCGGCCGCAACGAACGGCCCGATGGGTGGCCCACGGTGGATAGGCAAGTATGAAAGTTTTGGTGACCGGTGCAACCAGCGGTCTCGGGCGTAATGCCGTTGAATATTTACGTCAGCGGGGGATCAGCGTCCGCGCAGCGGGGGATAATCTGGCCATGGGGCAGGTGCTGCAAAAAATGGGAGCGGATTTTATCCACGCCGATCTGGGTAATCTGGTTTCGGCGCAGGCGAAAGCGATGCTGAACGACGTCGATACTCTGTGGCACTGCTCTGGATTTACCTCGCCATGGGGATCCCAGGCGCTGTTTGAAACCGCCAACGTACGGGCCACCCGCCGCCTGGGCGAATGGGCCGCCGCCTATGGCGTGGGTCAGTTTATCCATATCTCCTCCCCCGCCGTCTACTTTGACTATCGCCACCACCACGACATTAAAGAAGAGTTTACGCCGACGCGCTACGCCAACTACTATGCGCGCAGCAAGGCCGCGGGCGAGGAGGTGATCCGTACGCTGGCCCTGGCCAACCCGCAGACCCACTTTACCATTCTACGTCCGCAGGGGCTGTTTGGTCCCCACGATAAGGTGCTGCTGCCCCGTCTGATGGGCACGATGAAAAAGCATGGCTACCTACTGCTGCCGCACGGCGGCTCCACCCTGCTGGATATGACCTACGAAGAGAACGCGGTGCACGCCATGTGGCTGGCCAGTCAGCGCCCGGACACCGCCTCGGGACGGGTATATAACATCACCAACCACCAGCCGCAGACGCTGCGCCTGATGCTGCAGCAGCTGATCGATGAGCTGGGGATCGCCTGCCGTCTGCGCACGATCCCCTATCCGCTGCTGGATATCATCGCCCGCGGAATGGAAAAGCTGAGCACGCGCAGCGCCAAAGAGCCGGCGCTGACCCACTACGGCGCGGCCAAGCTGAACTTTGATATGACGCTGGACACCGCCCGGGCGCAGAGTGAGCTCGGCTATCAGCCTATCGTGACGCTGGAGGACGGGATCGTGCGCACCGCCCGCTGGCTGCGTGACCATGGCCGCCTGCAGCACCGCTGAGCAGCTTAATCGACGGCGCCGTACTGCGCGATCAGCGCATCGACGATAGCGGTGGTTTCGGCGTCCGGCTCTCCGCGGAAATCCGTCGGGCGGAAGTGCATCTGAAACGCCGCAATGACCCGCCGGGAGGCCGCGTCATTAATTCCGCTGGGCTCAATCTGATATCCCCACTGCGCCAGCCGCCGCTGTAGATAAGCGACGTCCGGCGGACGCTGCCGATAGCGCTGCAGAGAGTCCCTGACCCGCGCCGCCTCCGGCCAGGCGCCGATACCCTGCTGCGCCAGCATCTGCCAGGGGAACAGCGGTCCGGGATCCACCTTGCGCTGCGGCGCAATATCCATATGCCCGACCACATTCTGCGGCGCAATGGCGTAACGCCGGACAATATCCTGCGCTAGCGCGCGAACGGCGGTGATCTGCTGCGGAGTGAAGGGATACCAGACAATTCCGTGCGACGTACGCCGGTAGCCTGGGTTTTCAATTTCAATGCCGATCGAATTATCGTTGAGATGGGTCTGCCCGCGCCAATAGCTGACCCCGGCATGCCAGGCGCTGCGCGACTCTGGCACCAGCTGCCACACCACCGGCCGGCCGCCCCGCTGCGGCGGCGCGGCCGGGACCAGATAGTGCGCGCTGACCCGTTTCCCCGTCAGCACCCGCAGGGACGACGGAAAATCCTCCGCGGTATAGTGCAGCACCAGATAGCGTATCCGGGGCTCGGCGCGCAGCGCGCGCTGGCTATCATCCACCCAATAGCCGCCGCGATCGCGCAGCGTAGGTGACTGCTGGCAGCCGACCAGCAGTAAGAGTGCCAATAGGGTGGCCGTTTTTCCCCTCATCGCGTCGCCTCTCCGGGTTGTCTTCTCCAGCGCAGATATTACCCGCCGTGGTTGACGACGTCAGCTTCGCTGTCCATATTCCGCTATCCGCACAGGTGCATATCGGCCCATTTCACCGCCTGGATCCGGTTCTTCACCGCTATTTTCTTAAATATATTATAGATATGTGTTCTGACCGTATTTTCGCTGATATACAAAATACGCGAGATATCCAGATTGCTGGCCCCCTGTTGCATCGCCTTTAGCACCTCCAGCTCGCGCAGGGTTAATCGCGTCAGGCGCGGCACGGGGATCGCCTCGCCCGGCTCGTCCTCCTGCGCGGCCACCAGCAGGGTGCGCAGCCGACGGATCAGCGCCTGCTGATGCGTCTTGGCCGGAAAGGCGGCGATGATATTCCCATGCTGATGCCACGCCAGCCCCTCATCATGCGTATTCACGTTGATCAAAATAATTCGCCGACCAACGCGCTGGTTAAATATAGCCTCAAGCCAAGACGAACGCTGCGCCGGATCACCGTCGAGCAGCATTGCATCAAATATAATCAAGGCACAGTCGTCCAATAAATAAGTTGAATTCCTGGGCGCGTCACACAGATAAATGGGTACGCTAAGATAATTATTAAGCACATCGACTAAAAGCATCGACTGTAGCGTGGGTTGGGTAATTAATGACAGCCCGTTTTTTTCCTTAAATACGTCATGGCTTATCGCCATCATGAAATCCTCTTCATGGAAACGCAGACACTAATTTTTAACGATAAGGCGAAGCGCTGACTAATAACTAATTGAGATATCACCCCACGATATAATCAGAGAAAAGTAATAAACGATGCCTCGACGTCCATAGACGCCCCACGCAGCCGGCATAAACCGCCGACTATTACTGGTATTACAATATATTACCTATGTATACCGCGACGATAGCCGCAGGCACAAAGGTATGAACTGAATAGGCTGCCTAAGCATATTCGGTAATTATTCAGCTGTCAAAACATCCTATCTGAATGATGGTGCAATAAAAGCTATTGACTCCGCTAGGGAGCTAATCAGTGTCATGCTTATTATTTTTTCTTTAAATTAGATAGCAACAGCAGCAAATTAAAATACTCTTTTTTGCCGAGATAAATACGAACTTCATATTAGTTACAAACTAAAAGAGTCAGACAAAAATAAAGTGCTAGAAAAAAGCAATAGCCTGTCAATCGTGATTTTATTTTTTAAAGGTGAGATTTTTCCGTTCTGTGATGCATCCCATCACGCGGCGGAATGATGTCCATCCAAAAACAAGGAGTTGTCATGAATAACGGTATTATTTCCATAGCGATGTTAAGCGGCCTTTTTATTTCATCAGCAGTATTTGCCGCCTCCAGCCCCTCGGGTCAGCTGCGGATTCAGGGCGAAATCGTGGGCGCCTCCTGCACGATGCAAAACTCAGATCAGCTGCTCCAGCTGCCGCTGGTCGGCGCCGATCAGTTTATTGACGTCAATCCGGGTGAGATTTATACCGGCGCCTCCGCGCAGGCCGATATCAACATCGTCTGCAGCGGCTATGAGGGGGATACCCTGACGCTCAGCTTCGCCAATAGCAACATGACAGACAAAGGCGTGATCACCCCGACCAACGGCGCCGAAACCGGCGTCGGCTTTCAGCTGAAGGTCAATGATACGCTGATCAATGGCTATAACACCCAACACACGCTAACCGGTACGGACGGCAGCTATGTCCTGCCCATCACCGCCTACTACCACAAAGTCGGCGGCATGGTGAAAAAAGGCCCGGTGAGCTCCGCCGTCACCTACACCATCACCCACGATTAACCTTAACCTCCGGGACTCCGCAGGGAGTCCCTATTCCCTTTGGTGACCCTATGAAGAAAGCTCTGCTCGCCCTGCTGTGCGCCATCGCCGCCTGGCCAGCCTGCGCCACCATCGTGATTTACGGCACGCGGATTGTCTACCCGGCCCAGCGCCAGGAGATCACCGTTCAGCTGGCCAACCGCGGTGATAAAAGCGCCCTGATCCAATCCTGGATCGATGAGGGAGACCCCAACGTCCCCCCCGAAGAAGTTAAGGCCCCCTTCCTGCTGACGCCGCCAATCGCCACCGTCACGGCCGGTAACGGCCAGCAGCTGCGGATTCGGGCCCTGCCCAACGCCCTGCCGCAGGATCGGGAGTCGCTGTTTTACCTCAACGTGATCGATATTCCGCCGGATAACCCGGCGCGCAGCGGCAACCTGCTCAAGCTGGCGATGCAAAACCGCATCAAGCTGTTCTACCGTCCCCAGGGGATCACCGCGCTTGACGAAAAAGCCATCGCTCAGCTCTCCGCCCGCCGCGATGCGCAGGGGGTGACGCTGGATAACCGTTCGCCTAACCACATCACGATTACCGCGCTCGGCGCCGGTGAACGGGCGCCGCTGCTAAAGACAACCCTGATGCTGGCCCCCTTTTCCCAACGGCACATCGCCAGCGCCGGCCTGCCGGGCGGGGTCTCCACGCTGACCCTCTCTTATCTGAATGACTATGGCGTAAAGCGTCAGCAGGCCATTCCCCTTAACTAACTTGCACGAGTGAGGCACGGATGCTCAGGTTAAACGCCATTACCCTCTCCCTGGCCCTACTGTTTCCCGCGGCCTACGCCGTGGCCAGCGCGACAGATACCTTCGATACCCACTTTCTTAAGGGCACGGCGAAAGACCACCAGCTGAGTCAGATGACGCTGGACCCCAATGCGCCCTACCCCGGCGACTATCCGTTGGACATCATGGTCAACGGCGAATGGCGCGGCGTGTATACACTGACCGTCAGCCAACGGCCCGACAACACCTGTCTGAGCGAGTCGCAGCTGCGCGGGCTGGGTATTAAGCTCCCCGCGTCGCCGAGGGATACGCGCTGTATTCCGCTGCGCCAGGCGCTGCACGGCGGCAGCTACCGCTTTAACACCGGCCTCCTGCAGCTGGATCTGACCGTGCCACAGGCCTTCGTGATCGGCAGAGAAAAGGGCTATATCGCCCCAGAAAGCTGGGATCGCGGCATCAACGCCTTCTTCACCAGCTATAACGCCAGCTACTACTATAGCGACTACCGCGGCAGCGGCCACAGCAGCAATACCTATCTCAACCTTAACAGCGGTCTGAACCTGTTCGGTTGGCAGCTGCGCGCCGCCACCAGCTATAATCAGCGCGATACCCAGCGCGGTGACTGGAGCAGCAACAGCGCCTATCTGCAGCGCAGCTTTGCCCCGATCAACGGGGTGCTGCGCGTCGGCGACATGTACAGCGCCTCCGATCTGTTTACCGGCGTGCGCTTTCACGGCGTCCGTCTGTATAGCGATCTGCGCATGCTGCCCAGCTCCAAGCAGAACTTCACCCCGCTGGTGCGCGGCGTAGCCCAGAGCAACGCGCTGGTCACCGTCGAGCAAAACGATATCATCGTCTATCGCAAAGAGGTGCCGGCGGGGCCGTTCTCTATCGAAGATCTGCAGCTGGTCGGCGGCGGCGGCGATCTCAACGTCAGCGTGCAGGAGGCGGACGGACGCATCAATCGCTTTATTGTTCCCTACTCCTCCCTGCCTAACATGCTGCAGCCGGGGGTTGGCAAGTACGATCTGGCGGTGGGGAAAACCTACCTCAATGACATCAACGATCAGCGCGGCTTTTTTCAGGGCAGCTACCAACACGGTCTCAACAGCCTGCTGACCCTCTACGGCGGCGCCCAGGCCAGCCAGGATTACTATGCGCTACTGCTGGGCAACGGCCTTAACACGGCCATCGGCGCCTTCTCGCTGGATATCACCCACTCCGCCAGCCGCCTGACGGATCGCGGCGAACAGCGCGGGCAAAGTTACCAGATAGCCTACAACAAATACCTGACCGCCACGGCGACCCAGTTTTCTCTGGCCGCCTACCGCTACTCGTCACGCCACTACCGCACCCTGAGCGATCATCTCTATCTTAATGACAACCGCGGCAGCCCGACCCGCGACTGGGACTATTACCGCTACGATCCGGGCCGTAAGAATAACTATGCCATCAACCTGAGCCAGACGCTGCCGCAGGGCTGGGGCTCCGTGTTCTTCTCCGGCACCTGGCGCGACTACTGGGGCGACGGCGCCCGTCGCCAGGATTATCAGGTGAGCTACAGCAACAGCTGGCAGCAGCTCAGCTATACCCTGGCCGCCAGCCAGACCTACGATCAGGGGCTGAACAGCGACCGCCGTTTCTATCTCTACTTCACCCTGCCGCTGAGCGTTGGCGAACCGCGACGCACCCTGTATCTCTCGAACGCCACCACCTTCGATCGCGATGGCTACCAGTCCAACAACGCCTCTCTGAGCGGCTACGCCGGCGAGTGGCAGCAGTTTAACTACAGCGTCAGCCTCAATAACCAACGTCAGGATCGCCTCACCGCGCTGGGCACCAACCTCAGCTATCGGGCCCGCTCGGCGACCCTGAGCGCCAGCTACAGCCAGTCGCAGGATTACCGTCAGACCAGCGCCGGCATCAGCGGCGGCGTGCTGGCCTATCGCGGCGGCGTGCTGTTCAGCAACGCCCTGACGGACACCATGGCGATCGTCGATGCCCCGGGGCTGCGCGACGCCAGCGTCAATGGCTATGGCTACCACGCGACCAACGGCGCCGGCCAGGCGCTCTACGCCGCCCTGACCCCCTACCGCGAAAACAGCCTGCGTCTGACGCCGTCGCCGCAGGACGATACGGTGGAGCTGCAGGGGAACATGCAGAAGCGGGTGCCCTATGAAGGCGCCGTCGTGTTGGCGCGCTTCGAGACCGATACGCGCCAACGCTTCTACTTTAAGGCGCGCCGCGCCGACGGTGCGCCGCTCGGCTTCGGCTATCCGGTCAACGGCCTCGACGGGGAGGCCCTGGGGCTGGTCGGTCAGGGCGGCATGATCTCCCTGCGCAGCGACACGCTGCCGGCGCAGGTGACGGTACCGCTGGATCCGCAGGCGGGCACCCGCTGCACCCTTACCCTCTCAGCCGCCACGCTGAGCAGTCAAACCCACCTTTGCCGCTGAGTCTGATGAGGTTACATCATGAAATATCGCCGTTATCTTTTTACCGCCCTGCTGCTGCTCAGCGGCCCGGTGCTCTCCTGGTGCAAGCTAGCGAGTCCGGGCTCGGAGAGCCAGCTGGGGCAGGTACGGATGAGTAATCAGGATATGTCTTCCAGCGGGCAGCAGGTGTCTGTCCCGCTGCCGCTGTTCAGCAAGCAAACCGTATGTGACGACTACAGTGAGGAGCAAAACGAAGTGCATCTCGGCACGCCCTACGAACGGGGCGTCGTGGTCAAGTTCTATGACAACGTCTTTATCGAGATCCGCGTCCAGACGCCGCCCAAGGCAACCATCAAGCTACCAAAGGGCAGCTATACGGCGGCGCAGTTTCTCGATCAGATCACCGTCACCGCCAGGCAGGTCGCCCCCGCCCAGACCGATCGGGTCGCCCCAAAAGGGCAGTATCTGCTGGAGTCCGCGATGGTGATCAGCGCCGGCAGCGGTTCATCCGGCTCTCTGCTGGAGTTTCTCCGGCGTCTCCTCGCGTTTCTCTTCACCGGGAAATGGCCCGCATCGGAAAACGATCTGTACCTAGTGAATCTGAATCTGACGCTGGACTACCGCGCGACCACCTGCCAGTTTACGGACACCCTGCTCACGCTGCCGCCCGTCTCCATCAGCGACCTGACGCAGAGCGGCGCGATCGCCAGCGCGATCGCCGACCACACCCTGATCGCCCAATGCGACCAACTGAGCGGGGCGCAGACCAACCGCACCCTGCAGGTGACCCTGAGCAGCGACACGCTGCTGCCGGAGAATCCCCGCGTCGTGCGGCCGCACTCGGGGCCGGGCGGCGTCGGGTTTATTCTGTACGACGAACAGCAGCAGCCCATCACGCTGAGCGGCTCAGCGGCTCAGCCCAGCGTCATCCGGCTGATCCCCCAGTGGACGACGCTGCCTGAGCAGGGATTCAGCATCCCCATCCGCGCCGGTTACTACCTCTACGACCGTCGCCAGGTGCAGCCCGGTCAGCTAGAGGCCAACGTCACCATCAACATCGACTACGACTAATACGACGGTCGGGCGGCCCCTGGCCGCCCGCGCCGCCTTAGCACACCCTTTCGCCCCGCGCCAGCCGACGAACCCTAACCCGATATCGTTCTCTTTCTGAGCGGTTAGGGTGCATATTCTTAAATTTTAACCCACCAATATTGCATAGTTATTCTGATGAAGTTACTCTTTGCCTTATCAATGGCTATTCAGATTAAGCGCATGAGTATTCAAATCGACGGCATTAACTGCTACTACGGCGCACACCAGGCGCTGTTTGATATTACCCTGGCGTGCCCGGCCGGCGAGACGCTGGTTCTGCTTGGGCCGAGCGGCGCGGGAAAAAGCTCCCTGCTGCGGGTGTTAAACCTGCTGGAGATGCCGCGCTCCGGCGCCCTGAGCATCGCCGGCCACCAGTTTGACTTTCGCCAGCCGCCGGGTGAGAACGCTATCCGCGATCTGCGCCGCAACGTCGGCATGGTGTTCCAGCAGTACAACCTGTGGCCACACCTGACGGTGATGCAAAATCTGATCGAGGCCCCCTGCCGGGTGCTGGGACTGTCGAAAGAGGCAGCGCGGGCGCGGGCCGAAAAACTGCTGCAGCGCCTGCGTCTGAGCGAGTTCGTGGCGCGCTACCCACTGCACCTCTCCGGTGGTCAACAGCAGCGCGTCGCCATTGCCCGCGCGCTGATGATGGAGCCGCAGGTGCTGCTGTTCGACGAGCCGACCGCCGCGCTGGATCCGGAGATCACCGCGCAGATCGTCAGCATTATTCACGAGCTGGCCGAAACCGGGATCACCCAGGTGATCGTGACCCACGAAGTGGAGGTCGCGCGCAAAACCGCCAGCCGCGTTGTCTATATGGAGCAGGGTCGCATTATTGAACAGGGCGATGCCAGCCACTTTAGTGATCCGCAGACCAGTGCGTTTGCCGGATATCTGTCCCACTGATGGCCCGCGAGGCCAAGCGTAACCCGTTGGAGTCTGCGATGAAAAAAATCATAATTGCTGCGATGTTAGCCGGTATCAGCGTCTCTGCCACCGCGGCGCAAACCATCCGTTTTGCCGCCGAAGCCTCGTATCCGCCGTTCGAATTTATGGATGCGCAGAATAAAATGCAGGGCTTTGACGTCGATCTGGCCAACGCCATCTGCCAGCAGATGAAGGCCACCTGTACCTTCAGCAACCAGTCCTTCGACAGCCTGATCCCCAGTCTGAAGTTCAAGCGCGTTGATGCGGTGATCTCCGGCATGGACATCACGCCGGAGCGGCAGAAGCAGGTCGACTTCTCCCAGCCCTACTATGACAACTCCGCGCTGTTCATCGCCGAAAAAGGCAAGGTGGCCGACGTGGCCGCGCTGAAGGGCAAGCGCGTCGGGATCCAGAACGGCACCACCCATCAAAAATACCTGATGGACAAACACCCCGAGCTGACGCCGGTACCCTATGACAGCTACCAGAACGCCATCCTCGACCTGAAGAATGGCCGTATCGATGCGGTGTTCGGCGACACGGCGGTGGTCAATGAGTGGATGAAGCAAAACCCCAATCTGGCGCCGGTCGGAACGAAGGTCACCGATGCCGACTACTTCGGCACCGGCCTGGGGATCGCCGTTCGCAAGGGCAACGGCCCGCTGCTGGAGCAGTTCAACGCGGCGCTGAACCAGCTCAAGCAGGATGGCCAGTACCAGGCTATCTATAACAAGTGGTTTCAGAAGTAACCACCGGAAGCGCTAGTAGTGCCTATCTCCGTAGGCGTTATGGTTAGGATCATCCAGGCGGCGCGGGCCGCCTGATGGGATAGGCGTCAGGCAATGATTGAATTGACCCCCTTATTACATGCCGCCGGCATCACTGTCGGTCTGGCCCTCTGCTCCCTGCTGCTCGGCCTGGTGCTCGCCATGCTGTTCGCCGTCTGGGAATCTGTCCGCTGTCGTCCGCTGGCGCTGCTGGGCACCGCCTGGGTTACCCTGCTGCGCGGACTGCCGGAGATCTTGGTGGTGCTGTTTATCTACTTCGGCTCGTCTCAGATGCTGCTGTGGATCTCCGACGGCATCGACCTGAATCTGGGCTTTACCACGCTGCGGCTGCAGCTGAATATCGAGAACTTCGAAGTCAGCCCGTTCCTGTGCGGCGTGCTGGCGCTGGCGCTGCTCTACGCCGCCTATGGTTCTCAGACCCTGCGCGGTGCGCTGAAGGCCGTACCGCAGGGGCAGCGCGAGGCCGGAATGGCGCTGGGGCTGAGTAAAACCCATATTTTCTTCCGCCTGGTGATGCCGCAGATGTGGCGTCACGCCCTGCCGGGGCTGGGCAACCAGTGGCTGGTGCTGCTCAAGGATACCGCGCTGGTTTCACTGATCAGCGTTAACGATCTGATGCTGCAGACCAAGAGCATCGCTACCCGTACCCAGGAGCCCTTTACCTGGTACTGCGTCGCGGCGGCGATCTACCTGGTGATCACCCTGTTCAGCCAATACATTCTCAAGCGTATTGAGCTGCGTACCACCCGCTTTGAACGGAGTGCCGCATAATGTTGAGCTATATTCCGGATCTGCTGCAGGGGCTGCATACCAGCCTGTCTCTCACCGTGGTCTCCCTGCTGGTCGCCCTGGCGCTGGCGCTGTGCTTTACCGTGATCCTGACCCTGCGACCGCTGATCCTGACGCCGCTGGTGCAGGGCTACATCACCCTGTTTACCGGTACGCCGCTGCTGGTGCAGATTTTCCTGATCTACTACGGCCCCGGGCAGTTTGCCTGGATCCGCGACACCCCCTGGCTGTGGAGCGCCCTATCGCAGCCCTGGCTGTGCGCCATGCTGGCGCTGGCGCTCAACAGCGCCGCCTACAGCACCCAGCTGTTTTACGGCGCGATGCGCGCCATTCCCAACGGCCAGTGGCAATCCTGCGCGGCGCTGGGCATGTCTAAGGCTCAAACCCTGCGGATCCTGCTGCCCTATGCCTTTAAGCGCGCGCTATCCTCTTACTCCAACGAGGTGGTGCTGATCTTTAAAAGCACGTCGCTGGCCTACACCATCACCCTGATGGAGGTGATGGGCTATGCCCAGCAGCTGTATGGACGCACCTACGACGTGATGGTCTTCGGCGCCGCCGGCCTGGTCTATCTGTGCGTCAACGGTCTATTGACGCTGATGATGCGCATGATTGAGCGCAGAGCGCTGGCGTTTGAGCAGCGCAGCTAAACTGTTCAACACATTGAAAGGTCGGTTATTACCGACCTTTTTTTACATCCAACAAAAAACACAGAAAAATATATTTATACATATCTATTGCATAACAATTCACTCAATGGCACATTCAACTCCAGCCCCTCGCCTACGCCGTCGCGCCGATCGTTCCCGGCGCGAGCCCCAGGCAGAGGGGAATCGACAGACGCCCTCTATTCCTCGGGATTAGCCTTGTACAGGAGTTAAGCATGAAGAAGTTACTGGCCTGCGCCATCGTTGCCGCCCTCAGTTTCAGCGCCCAGGCGGCAGAGAATATCCGCTTCGCCTCATCGGCCACCTACCCGCCGTTCGAATCTCTGGATGCCAGCAACAACATCGTCGGCTTCGATATCGATCTGGCCAAGGCGCTGTGCCAGGAAATGAAGGCGAACTGCACCTTCAACAACCAGGCCTTTGACAGCCTGATCACGGCGCTGAAGTTCAAGCGCTACGATGCCGTCATCTCCGGCATGGACATCACCCCGGAGCGGCAGAAGCAGGTGGCGTTCACCCAGCCTTACTACGCCAACTCGGCGATCATCATCGCGCAGAAGGACAAATATCACACGATAGCCGATATGAAGGGGCTGCGGGTTGGCATGGAGAACGGGACGACCCACCAGAAGTACCTGCAGGATAAGCATCCGGAGATCAAGCCGGTGGCCTATGATAGCTACCAGAATGCGATTCTGGATCTGAAAAACGGGCGTATTGACGGCGTCTTCGGCGATACCGCGGTGGTCAATGAGTGGCTGAAAAACAATCCGCAGCTGGAGGCGGTCGGCGAGCATGTCACCGATCCGCAGTACTTCGGCATCGGGCTGGGTATCGCGGTGCGTCCGGACAACCAGGCGCTGCTAGATCAGCTGAATCAGGCGCTGGCCGCCATCAAGGCGAATGGCACCTATCAGAAGATCAGCGACACATGGTTCCCGGCCTCCTGAACGCATCCGATTGGCGCTCCGGGCGCGATTTGTTAGCATGTCGACTCCGCCCGTCGGCGCCACGCTTCAGGATACGCTATGGACTACGACCACTATGACTCCCCCCTCGGCCCGCTGCTGATGGCCGCCGATGGCGACGGCCTAAGCCAGCTATGGCTACCCAATGAGGTGATCGCGCGGGTGATCCCCGTCGACTGGCGCCGATGCGGCGCGCATCCCCTGCTGCGGCGCACCCGCGCCCTGCTCGATGCCTACTTCGCCAAAGAGCGTCCCTGCTGGCAAGATCTGCCGCTGACGCCGCAGGGCACCGTTTTTCAGCGACAGGTATGGCAGCAGCTGTGCGAGGTTCCCTATGGCCAGTGCAGCCACTATGGCGAACTCGCCCAGCGGCTGGACAATCCGCGCGCCGTGCGGGCGGTCGGCGGCGCCGTCGGGCGTAATCCGATCGCCATTCTGATCCCCTGTCATCGCATTCTTGGCAAGGGCGGCAATCTGACCGGCTACAGCGGTGGACTGGCCATCAAGCGGGCCCTGCTGGAGCTGGAGGGGATCCCCTACCGTCCCTGACGCCGGCCCGCTGCCGATGCGACGGCGGGACTACGCAGACGCGCGCACCAGCAGCGTCAGGACCTCATAGTGCGCGGTATGGGGAAACATGTCGAACAGGCGAACCTTTTCGAGCCGGTAGTCGGCCAGACGCTCAATATCCTGCACCATGCTCTGGGCATTGCAGCTGGAGTACAGAATATAGGGCGGCGCCATGCGGCTCAGATAGTCGCACAGCGCCGCGCCGATGCCGCGCCGCGGCGGGTTCACCAGCACCAGCTGCGGCGCCGCGCTGCGCGCGTCGGCAAAGGCGCTGGAGTCCAGCGCGGCGAAGTTGACCTGCGTGAGCCCCAGCTGGGCCGCAGAACGGCGAGCGCAGGCGATGGCCTCGGCGCTGATCTCAATACCGGTCAGCGTCATCTCCGGGGTCGCACAGTGCAGACCAAACCCCCCGACGCCGCAAAACAGATCCCACATCTCCGTCACCCCCAGCGCCTGCACCCAGTCGCGCGCCTGTGCGTACAGCGCCTGAGCCACCGCGGGATTAGTCTGAAAGAAGCTCTGCGGGCGGATATAGAGCGGTACGCCGTTAAACGACTCGCTCAGCGCCTGCTGCGACGTCAGAAAAATCTCCCGTTCGCCCTCCAGAATGGCCATGTGCACCGGCTGGATATTGACGCTGATCACCGTCAGCGCCGGCAGCTGCGCCTGTAGCCACGGCAGCGCCTGACGCAGCTGCGCCAGCTTGGTCTCCGAGCGCAGCACAAAGCGCAGCATCATCTCGCCGCTGAAGCGGCTTTCGGTAAGCAGTAGGTACTTAAGCTCCCCGCGCCGACGCGCTACGCTGTAGGGCGTCAGGCCGGCGCGGGGAATAAAGGCTTTCAGCGCGGCGAAGACGGCGGCAAAGCTGTCCGGATACAGCGGGCAGTCGCACAGATCCACCCCGCTGCCGTCGCGCTGCAGCATGCCCAGCAGAGGACGCTCGACGCTGCCGCTGACCACCATTTTCGCCTTGTTGCGCATCGCCTGCTCGGCGCTGGGCTGGGGGGGCAGCCACTGCGCAACGGGATGCCCGCTCAGCAGCGCGGCCAAGTGTCGCTGTTTATCCTCCAGCTGACGGGAATAGGGAATAGAGAGCCACTGGCAGGAATGACAGCGGCCCGCCTGATACTGGGCACAGTGCATCACAACTCACTTGATGGAAATAAAAATGGAAACGGTCGGGGCGGAGGATTGTATCACAGCCGTCGCCGGAAGTAGCGACGGCTTGCCAAGGGGATAAACAGCAGCGCTAGGATCAGCAGATCGGGCAGCTTTTGCCCCAGCAGCGCGCGCACGATCTGGCCGCTGTTGTCGCCGTCCACGCTGAAAAGCTCGGGGTGAAAACCGCCGAGGGAGGAGCACAGCATATAGCCGGTCACCAGCAGCTGGCAGCCGAGATAGATCCCGCGGCCGCGGGCGCTACCGCGCATCACCGCTGCGCCGCAGCCCAGTTCGGTCAGCCACAGCCCCAGTCCGGCCAGCAGCAGTGCGCCGCTCTCCCAGGTCTGCCAGGCGCCGCTGACAAAATCGGCGAACCCCGCGGCCCCCAGCGTCACCAACAGCAGCACGGCGCCCGCCAGGCGAATGCCGATAATCGCCATCCCGGCGACCAGAACCGGTACCGGAGCAAAACCACTTCCATCGCTGCGCGGCAGCGCGTGAATCCTCTGCAGCATATCATCCAGCCCTGAGAAATACCGGGCTTTCTACTATAGGGACTCCACACGGATGACACAAGTCAACCATGCCGATTCGGATGCGATGTCAATATGTTAGGCAATGAATGTCAGTGGATAACCGGCCCGCTGGCGCCGCTCTCGGCGCTAAACTCACCCTCTTCGCCCTCTTCGCCTTCTCCCAGGAACAGCATGCCGTTGGCCCGCGCCTCCATCATCACCATCGAGATCTGCTCTTCGCCCTGCTGCATAAAGGCGGCAAACTGCTCTTGGGATACACCGACGCTGGCATTCAGCGACATACAGGCAATAAACTTGGGTAAGTTGTCATCCTGGATATCGACAAAGGCCTTGACGCCCAGCGTACTGGCATTAATCTGGCTAAGGTCGCCAACCAGCGCGATCAGCGCCGTAGGACGCGCCTCCGCCAGCGCGGTGAACAGGATGGTGTTATCGATCAGGTCGACCTTCGCGTCGAATACCCCGTCAAAATTCTGCATGTGCGGTAAATGCAGCGCCTGGCAGGAGTCACACTCAAAGAACGTGATGCCCAGTTGATCCAGCCAGTGCCGCAGCACATCCAGATCGGGGACGATTAGTGGATCCATAGCGCTCTACCTTACAAAGATAAATCAGGTAATAATAAACAGTCAGAAAGGGGGCATAGCTTACGGAACTTTATTCACTTTAGCCATGCCCGGGGGCAATAAATTGCCCCGAGGTCGCGGCAAAAAGCCCGGCCGGCCAACCATCAGGAGACTGCCATGCCGTTATCCCGCTACGCCACGATGGAACCACTGATGCTGCTGAGTATCATTAATATGAAGCTGCGCGACGAGTGCGACTCGCTGCAGGCGCTGTGCGCCCGCTATGCGATTCCACAGCCCCTGCTGGAGTCACGCCTGGGCGCCGTCGGCTTTCGCTACTACCGCGACAGCAACCAGTTCAGCGCCCGCTGATCGCCGCGCTCCGGCGCTCAGTGGGTGATCCACCCCTGACGCTGCAGGTAGGCCAGCATAAAGGGACGCCGCTCCTTCTCCAGGGTGCGGCTCATCTGCTCGCTCCAGCTCTCCTGGCGGACGTTATCGCTGCGCTGGGCATAGTAGGCGGCGACGTGGGCGTCGTACTGCGCCAGCGCGGCGCGATCCAGCGGCTGGTAGCCATTCTCATGCACCAGAATGCTCAGCGGCAGGCGCGGCTTTTGCTGCGGATGCTGCGCCGGATGCCCCAAACACAGCCCCACCAGCGGCAGGACATGCCGCGGGCAGCCCAGCAGCGTCGTCACCTGCTCAATACTGTTGCGTATCCCGCCAATAAATACCCCCCCGAGCCCCAGCGACTCGGCGGCCGTCAGCGCATTTTGCGCCATCAGCGCCGTGTCGACGCAGCCCAGCAGCAGCTGTTCAGCCGACCCCAGCTCCGCCTGCGGAAAGATCTGATGGTGACGCTGGAAATCTGCGCAGAACACCCAGAACTCGGCGGCGTCCAGCACATACTGCTGTCCACCGGCCAGCTCGACCAGCTGTTCACGCAGCGCGCGATCGGTGACGCGGATAATTGACGTACACTGCAGAAAGCTGGACGACGACGTGGCGCGCGCCGCCTCAAGGATTGCCAGCCGCTGCGCTTCGCCGATCGCCTCGGCGCTAAACTGGCGGATAGAACGGTGATCGCGCAGCAAATCGATAGTCGACATCATAACGAAACAGTACTCCCCGGTAAGTCGCTTGAAACGGAAGGCCGCGCCGATGGCGGACGCGCGGCGTAACGAGGTCAGTCTACCCCTTTACGCTCACCGGCGGAGACACCGCGTGCGCCGCCATCGGCCAAACCTTGTCATTGAATAGATGAAATTTATCAAAGTAACAGGCAAATCCTACTTCTTTTTGCCGACGCTAACAGGCATAGTAATCCCAATTCCGAGCGTCCGCCGAACCCGGTCTGGATTCGGCGAGCGCCTCTATCTCTTTAAGGAGTCCTACCATGTTTGCTGTAATCTTTGGGCGTCCGGGCTGCCCCTACTGTGTCCGTGCAAAAGAGCTGGCTGAAAAACTGGCCGCCGAGCGCGACGACTTCACCTTCCGCTACGTCGACATCCATGCAGAAGGCATCAGTAAAGACGATCTCTCTAAGACCGTGGGCAAACCGGTAGAAACCGTTCCGCAGGTGTTCATCGACCAGCAGCATATCGGCGGCTGTACCGATTTCGAGGCCTATGCCAAAGCGCACCTGGGGCTGTTTGATAAGGCCGAATAACGCGCCTGCACAGCAAAAACCCGCCGCGGCGGGTTTTTTATTATGCGGCGATGCTATCGCCCAAGGCGCTAGGGATTAATCGGTCTACGCTATCTCACCGCCCGCTGACCACACAGCGTTGCGGCGAACCAATACAGCAGGGCACCGAACACGCACCAGAACACCATGCTGGCGGTATAGGGCAGCAGCTGCAGCGGCGTTTCGTCATCGGCCAGCCACAGCATATGCAGCAGTTGGCAAAACGTCGCTGACGCCAGCGCTCCGCAAAAGACCGTCAGCACCCGCTGACGACGCGCCAGCGGACACAGGATAAACCCCGGCAGCATATACAGCAGCAGCCCCAGGCGCACGCCCGGCGGCTCGGCGATACCGCCGTTGGCCTGGGCATAGCAGTGCGACAGCAGAAACAGTGTCGTCACCATCAAAAAACAGAGTATTAGGGTAAACCAACGCCGTCCGTTCGCCATGTTCTCCCTCCCTATAGCGAAACGCTGAATCTGCTCTCCCCCGTGACAGGCGCGCCGCATTGGACGGGCCCGACGGCGGTGAACAAAGCACTCCCCGGCGCAGAAAAACAACGAACCATCAACTGAGAACGGCTTTTTACTGGCTGTCCGCCAGCCAACCGTCTAAAATGGGCGGTCATACCCCGCGGGTATCCACCATTCACCAATCCAGCATCTTAGGTGAATTCTCTTATATTCTATGGTTGAATTTAGCTCTAATAGTCAATCATATCAAGAACCTGATAGTTAACGATAAGTTATTCTACATGAATATTGATGTCGCTAGTTTGTTAACAGGCAATTATATCCTGCTGCTGTTCGTGGTACTGGCGCTGGGGCTTTGCCTCGGTAAGCTGCGCCTTGGCTCTATCCAACTGGGTAACTCCATCGGCGTACTGGTGGTCTCCCTCCTGCTCGGACAACAGCACTTTTCCATGAACACCGATGCCCTCAACCTGGGGTTCATGCTGTTTATTTTCTGCGTCGGCGTCGAGGCCGGCCCCAACTTTTTCTCCATTTTCTTCCGCGACGGTAAAAACTATCTGATGCTGGCGCTAGTGATGGTGGCCAGCGCCCTGTGCATCGCGCTGGGGCTGGGTAAGCTATTCCGCTGGGATATCGGCCTGACCGCCGGCATGCTGGCCGGGTCGATGACCTCAACCCCGGTGCTGGTCGGTGCCGGCGATACCCTGCGTCAGACCATGGCCGATAATCCCCAGCTAGGGCAGCTGCAGGATCACCTTAGCCTAGGGTATGCCCTGACCTATCTGGTCGGCTTGGTCAGCCTGATCTTTGGCGCCCGCTATCTGCCCAAGCTACAGCACCAGGATCTGCCCACCTCCGCCCAACAGATCGCCCGCGAGCGGGGGCTGGACAACGACACGCAGCGCAAAGTCTTTCTGCCGGTGATCCGCGCCTATCGCGTCGGCCCCGAGCTGGTCGCCTGGGCCGACGGTAAAAACCTGCGCGAGCTGGGCATATACAGCCAGACCGGCTGCTATATAGAGCGGATCCGCCGCAACGGTATTCTGGCCACGCCGGACGGCGACGCCGTACTGCAGGTCGGCGATGAGATTGCTCTGGTCGGCTACCCGGACGCTCACGCCCGTCTCGATCCCAGCTTCCGCAACGGCAAAGAGGTCTTCGACCGCGATCTGCTGGACATGCGCATCGTCACCGAAGAGATCGTTGTCAAAAACAGCAACGCCGTCGGTAAACGCCTGAGCCAGATTAAGCTGACCGACCACGGCTGCTTTTTAAACCGCGTGATCCGCAGCCAAATAGAAATGCCGATCGACGATAACATCGTGCTGAATAAAGGCGACGTGCTACAGGTCAGCGGTGACGCCCGCCGCGTCAAGAGCGTGGCCGATCGCATCGGATTTATCTCTATTCACAGCCAGGTAACCGACCTGCTGGCGTTCTGCGCCTTCTTTATCATCGGTCTGATGATCGGCCTGATCACCTTCCAGTTCACCGGCTTCTCCTTTGGCATTGGCAACGCCGCTGGCCTGCTGTTTGCCGGCATCATGCTCGGCTTCCTGCGCGCCAACCACCCCACCTTTGGCTATATTCCGCAGGGGGCGCTCAATATGGTCAAAGAGTTTGGCCTGATGGTGTTTATGGCCGGGGTTGGCCTGAGCGCCGGCGCCGGCATGCGCCACGGACTCGGCGAAGTCGGCGGGCAGATGCTGATCGCCGGCCTGATCGTCAGCCTGGTGCCAGTGGTGATCTGCTTTCTCTTCGGCGCCTTCGTGCTAAGGATGAACCGTGCGCTACTGTTCGGCGCCATCATGGGAGCCCGCACCTGTGCCCCCGCCATGGACATCATCAACGATGCCTCGCGCAGCAACATCCCGGCCCTGGGCTACGCGGGAACCTACGCCATCGCCAACGTACTGTTGACGCTGGCCGGTACCCTTATCGTCATCGTCTGGCCCGGCGTGGTCGGCTAGCCCCGACAGCGCGGCGCAAAAAAACGTATGACTTTTTTTACCGGCGGCTGAACTTTCCTCGCCGCCGTCAGTCTGAATTAGTGCCACTGCTTTTCTTTGACGTCCCCATATTGAGGAGCCCGATAATCCCGCCGCTTAGGTTCAAGGTTATCGGGTTTTTTATTGCCTGTAGATAAATCACTTTATAAACACGGTGTTATGTGATGGCCTGTGTGTGACGGGCGACACTGTGGCGACAGTCATGCATGAGATGACATCGTATATTATTAGTAAAAATGATACTGATAACTCATCCCCCGAAAATTAGTTATCACCGATGACTATTTCCAACCGCTATCATTTATCTCTTATTAAGGGAGCTTTTCTATCCCCCTTCTCACTCGTGGATAGCTCGACAAAACCCCCAGAGCATTCGGCATAATGCCTCCACGCTAAAAATTTCACTCGATAAAAATATCAGCTAATGACTTCCCAATAAAATCATTACAGGGTCGTTCTGACAGTCCCCTCAATAAGGCCAAGAAAATAGCGGATGCAGGACAACCAAGATGAGTAAATTGCAGTGTAATGAGCCTATCGAGGCGCAGCATCACCCAGCGGAAGACCTACCGACCTGGTCAGGAGATAAACGGCCGTCGGTCAAGACGGTGAGAGGCTGGCAGGCCAGGCGCCAAGAATACAGTCACCGCCAACGGCCACCAAGCTAAAACTAAACCGATCCCAAGAGGCGTTCGAGTTTATCGATCATATTCAGCGCATGCGTATTTTCACCATGCGCTGAGATTATATGCTCAGACACAATTAACACATAGCAGAACCCATTTATAGACTTATGGACTTACGGACTTACGGACTTACGGACTAAATTAAACCGCGCCAAAAGAGGCAGAAGTAAGAAAGCATCCTGCTGACAAAACCATAGGAAAATAAGATAATAACATGCATCACATTCAACTAAGAAATAACACTAATTTTAAAAGATAAAAAGCTATAGATAAAAACGATTAAGGGATCATCGTAACACCCGAGGTAAAGACACGAAAGTGATGTAAATGATTAAACCCCAAGGATTTCACCATCATTAATCTTCGCCCATAGAATGACTTTAGTTTCATGCCCAAACGCTTTGAGCGATACCTGGCATTATAGCTACACATCAACTCTTTAATCTGATTTTTACTTTCCTGACACTTTATATCATCTCGCTGAATTTGATGGAGCGATGCTCTATGCAAAACAATGTCAATTGCTGAGATTATCATTAGTTTAATTAAATGAACAGGGAGAGCACCGCATACAGAAAAAATACGGCTATCCAAAACTACGGCTTGCGATGGGATGCTTTGAGGATGGAGCACGATAATATGACAACCATAGCTTCGCAGTAAAGCATCAATGACACCTAACTGGCTTGCCCAGCCTAACGTCGGCATCGTGCTGAGACAGAAAATCAAAACATCATCTGCATTAATATTACAACCATCATGATAATAATCAACAGAAAACTGACACCCATCTAATAGATATTTTACTGACTCAACTTCTATCCAACTACAGCCATCAATAAATACCTTCACGGAAAACCTCTTGAAAATAAAAGTCCATCCATGGAAATATATGGAGATTATCTTTAATGCTTTTGCTAAAAATTTGGAAACACCAGAAGATACATCAGCAAGCTACCTATCGGCTTTACATCGATATAATTCCTATGCTGTATGTTATGTCCGATGATTTATATCAGAACAAATCCCGTAATATACTGGAGCATTTTTCATCAATAGTTCAAATCGCTGCTTTTTCTTCTTATACTAAGCCCAGTCAACAGACCTTAGCGCATCCAACGCGCTTAGATTGCGTACGATGACTTCATTCCATTATTATTTTCATTAATAGTATTCGGCTAAATTTATACAATCGCTAACTTTATCACTACTGATTCAGGTTTAATCAGCCTATTTGGGTACATACCGATAGAAAACAACATGCAGTGATCATACATAATATTGTTATTTTCTTCATAAAGACTATTTGTCATTTTTATTTTTCGCTAAGGAAAAATCATAGTATGGGCATAATTTCATCACTAGAACGCTGCAGTTATGTAACTGTTTTAGCTTTACCGAAAAATAGGAGAGGCTTACCGCATTAGTCTCACATAATGTTTTTCTTTTTTCACCACCAACCAAATATCTTTCCAATGCCATTATCACACGCTTGCTACGGATGCCACTTAATTCAACTAACATTTCAAAATGTTCGATGGGAACTTTTCCAGGATATAAAAACCGATCTATATGTTTTCTATCGGATAGACGATTCTCATTCATAAAGCATCTCTTCTAAATTAAGATAACTGGTTATAAGTAAATGATGCTCATCGTTGCAGTTGCACTAAACCGGGCTGCAACCAAATTCGTACCATTTGATTTATAGGGGACAGCAGTGAATGTAAACTGGCCACTCCCAGTGTTGATTCCTTGCAATCCATTAGTTATAGGAAAACCGTATTTCCCCTGCTCACCGGCACCTATTTTCAATGGAAAGCTACTATTTACTCCGTTTCCTTGATACAACGCAATGCCTAGCGATGCGGCGTTGGGCCCCGTCGTCTGTAATACGTTACCTCCTGTGCCAGGAAGTTGAGCTCCCATAACACTTATATATGGACGCCCTTGATAATATTCACAATTAACATTGACCGTTTTGCTCTTCGCATAATTAACCCCATCGATGTTGGGAAGTAAAACACTACCAAAATCAATATTTATTTGAGAGTTGTTATCGTTGATAACACATGGTGGTATATAAATCTCACCGCTAACCCGTATATTAATATCTAATGCATGCGCCGATGACACGAATAAAAGTGAGGAAAGCGCCATTCCTACAACCCTACGTTTAATAATAATTTTTTTCATCACGACCCTCACGATATAATATAACGCCATCTTTAAATATCAACACACAATTAAATATAAAATAGATTACTTTATATTTTCAACCCGCAAGGTATAAACCATCGTCGCGCCTGGTGGTACCTTTGGTGCATAACCATCATCGCCATAAGCCATTTCAGAGGGAACAACCAACGTCATCGAACTGTGATTTTTCATTAACCGTAGTGCCGATTGGAATAATCGCGGATACTCATCCAGAGGTTGAGATATAACGCTGCCTTTAGCATCCATATCCTCGATAACCGTACCATCGATTAACTTCTCAGTAACTACAAGGTCAACGACTGAATGCCCATCGCCAATAAGGTCTCCGTCGCCTGAATGATCTATTACATACCAAAATCCAGATTTATCCTTTTGGACACCTTTACGTTTCTCAAACGATGACAAATAATCGGCCCCGGCCTTTTTATTCACATTAATCATGGACAGCCGCATCTTATTTACATTCGATTCGATACTTGCCAAGCTGTCAGATAGCATCTTTTCGTTAATTTTAACCTGATGATTAAGAGCGTCACGCACACCTGCCAACAATATCCTATTATCAACGTTGATGCCGAGCATAGTTTGTGAGGCTTGGATATCTCGACCAATCATTACCCCACTGGCATAATTTTGCCGAACATCCTCTTTATCTAAAGATCCTACATTCAGCGTGGGCACATTTTTCATTTCATTCTCGATCAATAATAACGAGACCTTTAATTCTCGATTATCACTCTCCACCTGCTTTATTATGCTGTTCTGACCACCTATTAACTCACCCTGTTTGATCCCCTCTGATTCAAATCGAGAAATAGCCTGTTGCAGTTTCACCAACTCTATTTTATCTAATGCGGATATATCAGCCAGAGTATTTAATTTCTGTTGAAAATCCTCAGACTGACTCTTTAACTGATTTTGTAAACTATCTAACTGAGTTTTTAATATGTTAGCGCTTTCTAATTTTTTCGATAACTCTAGCAACTGCTCTTGTTGTGTCTGTTTATCAAGCTGTAACTGCTTTAACTGCCTCTCTAGTATCAGTCGTTGTTGCCTTACTATATTTGCAGAAAGTAATCCAGAACTTCTACCGGATAACATCGATTGTTCTCCCTGTTTACCCGATCCATGGTCAACTTCATCACCTATTTTATCGTTTAATTTATCGATGAGAGAGCTACTTTGCTGTTCCATATACTGTTGTGCATAACATAATACAGCAGAAGCACCATTATCACTTTCGGCGATACTCACTTGGGGGAACAATAATATTAAAACAACCCTTATGATTATTTTTTGCATATCGCCAAAGAAAAAATCCATCATTTCCTCGCAGCTTTAAAATAAAACGCTGGTGAGTTTAACATTTTTAAAAAATGTGCATCAGCGTATAGTAAAATACGGCGCTCACAAGTTCATCCACTAGCTAATTTACAAGGATTGACAAGACAGCACTGCCGCTAAATGCTCCCTCTATCGGTGTCCCTTGATTAGGATGATACGTTGATGTAATGGCAAGATTGGTAGAGCCAGAAATCTGCATGGTTTCTCTATACCGCCCGCCGTTAAAAGTTATCTCACAGCTACCGCCATTACCACAGCGGGTAAAATTCTCGGTTCTCCCTGATACTGGATTTGTACCCACAATGGATACTGATACAGAAGTTCCTGACGAGCAGCTTACATTTAAGTTATATGGTCGAGTAACATTCCCTTCAGATGCAGCAGGCGTCATTTGACCATGACTAAGCTGAATATCAGATGTTTGGAAATTACAACGTGATATGACATCAATAATAACAGGAACAGAACCCATTCTCGTGCTAAAAATCCCATCTAAAAGATTGAGCAACTCTAATCCCTTAGGTAATCCATCAGGATTTCCTTTATTTTCTTCATAGGCATAACCAAATGGAAGAGAAACAACATAGCGCCCCGGAGCTGCGGTGTTTCTATTAACAGTAAGACCTATTTGCAAACTGACTGGCGGAGGTACAAAGTTATATGTATCACCAGGCACATGACAGCGGCTAGCCTGAGACTGCCATACAGCAGGTACCGCACCCATATCCCACCAATAGTTTCCCACTCCACCTGCAGAGTTTAAAATTCGGGTAGGTAAGAAAGATAAGCCTTGCTGCGTTGATATATTACCTACGGCCAGATACCATTTTTTATAACCATTTATAGTCTCTAATCCTCCGGCCCCCGTACACTTCGACCAATCATATATCTGAACGTTATTGTTAACTCGTATGTTTAAATCAGCAATAACAGAAGCAGTATCATCTATTGTATATGGCCCCAACTGATTAACATTCACGGGGACACTAGGTGAAAACACAACGGCCTCACGCAAAGCGGCATCAGAGACTTGAGTCGATAAACTATAGAGCATCAAAAAATGCAAAAAAAATATTTTTATTTTTTTCATAAGGCCCCCAACCAATTAAACACTTACACTCTAAAGCACAAAGTACATGCCAAATCATAAAATAATGTTATTGGCATGAGATAAAAACATAATGACGTTACTCATAAAAAAGTTCAAACCCTGCTACGGATGAGTAATCACCAGGAGAAACGTTTTTTTGCCTCACGGCGTCAGGCGTCGCCTGGACAAAAGCCTTAAAATTCAACAATATTGTATTTTCATCAATACGATTCCCTTGCTGGTGGTTATGCGCATCACCAAGCTTCAGTAGCATTTTCCCATCCGTATCTAATATGCCAATGGCGAGCCTACCCTGATTAACTCCATTAACTCTTAGGAAGTAATCTGCTTGACCCAGCATATTCGGTTCTCTCGTCCCGCTGAATTTTAGCTTTACCACACGCGCAATAGATGCCGTATTACAGTTAATCAATTTTATACTAAACCCGGTCGCCGGCCCCTTTCCAGGAGAGACCCAAAAATCGCGCACTGGACGAGTTAAAAAACCCACCTCTTGAACCAAGCTTTCTTGACTAATTTCACACGGACGCTCCAGCAGCTCTCCGGAGAAGTTCATATCCACCGCATTGACAGGGGCGGTCCCAGCTAAGAGCAGTACAATGCTAATACTATAAAAAACGCCACGAACTCTCTTTATCTGCAGCATCGGTTGCGATAGCCTATTCATAATCTAATCTCAACTGTACTAACCTTGTCGGTGCGCGCGGACTGATAAAAGGCTGCGCAGGTTGACTACCCGTTTTAGATGTCAGCAATGCTTCTCTTGTATGGGTCAAAGCCTGTCGCTGTGTAATAGTCAAAAAATAGGTTAGCTGATTGGCACCACCGTGCATCCATATGCGCCCCTTTCCTATTGTCTGTAGCTCAGGGGACCATGCATTACCATCGTCTCCGCTCAACAGCGCACTGTGTAATACCAGCGTGGAGTTTACTCCTGCAACAGACCCTGCTGAGACAACGCCTCCACCCTCGCCGCATCCCAGCAAATTTAGCACTAGGGGATAACGCTCTGTTAGACCTTGCGCCACGCGGTTTAATGGCAGTATCACCTCATTCGTTGCCAGTACACAGGGCGAAGAGAGTAACGCACCATAGACGATCAATTCTCCCGTTCGCCCATTTTGCTCATTGATCCATTGATGACGTGACTCATCCGGTATAAAAAAATCATTATGCGTAACTACTTCATCTGCATGTAGTACCCGATTCATACTGAGCGTCAGTAGCATGGCAACGGCAGCTAAAGCTATTGTCACTTTTTTCATTGGCTACTCTCTCCATTACTACTGCTATGACTATTTCTTCAGCGCACTACAGCGGTCACCCGCACAGACAAACTGCAGAGCAGGACGACCACCATAATCATTGATATAACTCAAATAAGGAGTTGTATAGCTACCTGACTTTACCGTCCGTGATGATTTTGGTGCCAGCATTACCGCTTCAAAGTCGCCATCCTGCGCCTGTTTTGCATTAGCGCCAAGACCAATAACTGTCACATAATATGGCGATGGATTATCAATAAGGTAACCACCTGAAACCTTATTTAAGACCAGTTGATCCTGCCAGACTGCATTGGGCTGAGTAGCTATCGCCTTAGGCCGATAAAACAGTTTTATTTTAGTCTGTAAGGCTATCTGCAACACATTTGCCTTTTCACTTCTTGGTGGAATCTCGCGCAAGTTAAAGTAGAATAAAGACTCCCGATCCTGCGGTAAACTGCTAATTTCCGCTGTTGATGCTATTCGCACCATACTTTTAGCACCGGGTTCCAAACGCTGTACTGGCGGTGTAACAATAAGCGGTCCTGTCGTGATCTTCTCTTGTTTATCATTCTCCAACCAAGCTTGAGCCAAATATGGCAACTGTTTATTGTCATTAGCAATATTAAGCGTCATCGAGCGTTCACCGCCATTAAAAATGGCTCTGGTTCGATCTAGAGATATTGCAGCCTGTGACAACGGAGAAAAGCTAAGACACGCTATCACCATTACCGTTTTATTCATCGCGCGACTTAATTTAAACATATGTTAATTTGATTCCTATATTTATGGAAACTGGTATCTGCTCTTAAGAAAAATCGAATGCCGTGTGCTTTATTTAAAATGAGGCATGCAGTGAAAAACTGCCTCTTATTTTATTTCTCCCGGCACCCGACAAGGCAATAATAATTGTTGTTCAGACTTAATTTTCTCAGGTACCTGACTAACACAATGAACCTGTTCACCCCATCCAACATTAATTTTCTCTCCAGCGACAACGCCGCTTAGCCATGCCAAGCCGGCATCGCCAACCATGCCAAGTTCACGCCCTTGTGCATTAGTGACACTGGCACCAAAAGGCGGCACCGTATTATCAGCCAAACGCAATACAACAAATAAACGCGCACCTTTTAGCACTTCAAACTTACGATAACCAATTGCCCCCTCAGTCAATACCGACTCAACAACTGAGCGAGTTGCCTCCATATCCTCCGGCAATTTATTTAAGTCAACAGATGTCGTATTTCTGTAATAGCTATTCACATCCGTAACAACCCCAATCCCCCAGCGGTTGGTAAACACGCGTCCGCCGTCTATAGGCACCCCACCAATACCATCGGTATCGACTAATAGTCGGGTGCCACCATTCACGCCCCCGGCATGCAGCGCGATCCCTTTCGTCGTTAATGTCGCACCGCCTGAAGCATTTAACCCAAAGGAAGTATAACCACGCTGTAGCGTTGAGAAATTGGCAGATAAATTAGCCAACGGACTGCTGTGATTATAATAGCCACTGACCTGCCCCTGATTCCCCTGATTATCTCCAGTACTCAAACCGGCACTCACGTTGTAACTGTCCAGTCCCCCATTGAGGGAGTCACTATAACCTGCGGTCTGAGTATATCGGCCAGCACTCATGTTACCACTATAGCTGACAGTACCGTTATTCCATGGAATAGAAAGGCGCATAAAAATAGAATCATTATAAGCATCATTCGCCCCAGGAATATCACTGTTACGAGAGTATCTAGCGCGTGACGCAGAAATACCTGCAGATATATTTTTAATCCCGAAGACATCAAAGTAATTATTCAAAGATACTGAATAGTTATCTGACGAGCGTTGATCCCAATATGTTTGATAACTGTATTGCACCCCAATAGAGGTATTCCAATCATCAAAAGATTTATTCAAAGAAACGGTATACAGCTCCTTCTCTCGACCACGCAAGTTATTTCTATAGCGAGCATCGAGATATTGCTCCATCGTCATATAATTTCGCTCGGAGAATCGATAACCGGCGAAAGTGATATCTGCATTAGCTTCATCAAAGCGTTTAGAGTAACTCAGCCGCCAAGACTTCCCTTGCTTGGTACCAATCCCAGGCAGGTTGGCCACGGATTGAGTAACATCCACCGCGAGAGTACCCAGCTGGTATAAATCACGACCAGCCCCCAGGGCCAAAGCATTATATTCCCCGGCAGCTACTGCCCCACCATAGAGTGACCAGGTATTATTGATCCCCCATGAAGCCTCTCCTGCCATAAACAGCGGGCCTTCCGTCGTATGATTACCATTGCGAGAACGACCTGAGAATAACTTGTAGCGAATTTGACCTGGACGCGTCAGATAAGGTACAGATGCCGTATCAACCTGAAACGTTTTCTTCTGGCCATTCTGCTCAATAATCTCTACATTTAAACGCCCACGTACAGAGCTGTCTAAGTCCTGGATAGTAAACGGACCCGCAGGAACCGTAGAGTCATATAAAATACGTCCTTGCTGGGATACAACTACCCGGGCATTGGTATCTGCGATGCCCGAGATCTGCGGCGCATATCCACGCAGTTTCGGCGGTAGCATGCGATCATCGCTTTCGAGGCTAGTACCAAGATAGCGCCAGGCGTTGAAGATATCTGAATTGGTATAATTCTCGCCCAATGTCAACTTAGCACGCCAGCGTGGAATCGCCCGATACATATAGAAGCGGTTCCAATCAAACTGGGTATCGCTGCCCTGGCCGCTGCCTGAAATATGATTCACTGCACCCTGATAGTCAGCGCGCATACGCCATGAGGCTAAGTTTGCCCCCACGGTACCGTTATAGTTGACTGACTGAGATTGTTGCCCCTGATGAGGACTATTGGCCGTAGCGCTAATATTGTAATCCAGCAATAAGCCAGGGATTCCGTTATCCCAACGCGATGGCGGCAGCCAGGAGGCATCCGAGTACTCCATCCAAGCCTGTGGCATATTAATCGCCAAAATACCATTGGATAAATCCGGGCGAAGCGTAACGCCTTTTAGCGCAGTTAAATCTGCACACTTTCCATCATCCCAGTAAGTCACTTTCTCCAGAGAAGACGCGGTCAACCCTATCAACGTCACCATCGGTGGTGTCAGGCAGGCCTGCGGTAAAGCTTGTTCGCCATTTCGCGGAGCCGGACCTGTTTGATCCAAAAAAGAGACTGGCAGTGATGAAGGACTAATCGCTTGTCCATTAACCATAACCTGCATCTGGTACTGCCCAGGCATGATGTATCCGGCTTGAGAAAATCTTGAAAAATCAATATTTTTCTTATCTGCTGCATCTAATACATCAGTATTAAAATCCACGGCGTAAGCGCTTCCTGCCCAAAGTGACAGCAAAACGGATACCGCAATTTTACTAATCGTGAACTGCTTATTATTTTTCATCATTCACTCATTACACTGATATTCGGCAGACAAATGGACTCGCTAAATTAAAGCGGATTATGATTTAAATTTAATTTACAAGATAAAATATAATTGTAAAAATCCCCTTATTTTTATTCGTAATCAACCTTAAACCTTAACACAGCATAATAGTCCCCAGCCTGCAATGGCTTTCCATTTCGAACCAGGCGCAATGTATAATCCAAGCTTTGCTCATTTCCATTTAATAACATAGGATGCATCACCTCACCAGATTTAGCCAGATATCCACTACTATCCGCTATCTGTAAATTAATACCCTGCGCCTGACCGATGACAGAAAACTTATCGCGACTCTCACCTTCCCGTCCGCTAAACGTTACCCGAATCCTACTACCGATAAATATGTTACTACCGCTGCCAGCTAGCTCACAGTTGCGTAAGCGCAAACGAAATTTTTTTTCTGGACCGCTAAACGTATCCTGTAGCTCTCGAACAGGCGTATCCCCCATATAGATAGCCTGATACGTATCCTCCATCGCCAGGCTACAGGCAGGAGCAATAACTTGACCCGAGAAGTGGGCTCGTCCATGCCACCATACATCGCGTTCTCCCCAATACTCTGGCAATGACATTCCTGGCGCCGGAAAGACAGCGGATGTACCGGCTTGAGCATTAATACAGCTCAGGATAAAACCTAAGAATACAATCGCTCTTTTCATAATAAATAATGCCATATCTATCGAGGTAGCTATCAGGCAGCGATATCGCCGCCTGATAGCTAAAAAACATTATTGGTAGGTAATATTAAAGTTAGCCACGGATGCAAAGTCACCCTCAGCCAATGTACCACCCGTAGCACTTTTAACCCATGCAGAATAACGCAGAATATTATCGCCAACCTTCAGTTTTTGTGCAGATCCAGCATTACCAAATGAGACTAAGCTGCCATCCTCACTAGAAATAACAATGGCCGTACCCGTTGAGCCCGTCGTTCCTAACTCGGTAGGCGCGCCGGTAATAGTAACGCCAGTAAATGTCACCTTGGCACTACCGGTCTGAGCCAGCGCGGTCGCATCGCAACCAACCAGTTTAATATCAATATTCTTCTTCACGGAAATGCCACCCGCCTCAAGATGGCTCTTCGAGATCTGACCAAAATCAATCGATTGATCGGCAGATTCCGGAGCAATACCACATGGCGCGGTAATTACAGTACCACTAAAATTCACAACCCCTTGCCCACTCGCAGCTTGGCTACCAAACGTTACCAGTGCGATGGTCATAGCTCCAGCTGCTTTAAAAAACAACGTTTTCATTATACTCATTCCTTATATATCAATAGATAATATGTTATTGCGTTAGATTATTGCATAGCACACTCTCAGTCACTCACCGACGCTGACCAATGAGCGCTGATTATTCTTTACAGAACATACAGTTAATAACCACCACAGCGATGATGCCTATACATATGGATCATTGTTTGAATAATGATCAAACAATCATAAAGATTTCTTGTTACATATCTTCGGCTGAACTCAGCATAAACACATTTTTGTTTTGGTAAAAGCTTTTTACTTGATCTTTTTATCTAAAAACGAACCTCACAGCAGAATTATCTGCTGATATATATCAAAAAAACAGGTGAAGCGAGCATTAAGAAAGCAAAGTGCGACATAAAACAAATACTTTTTTATAAAATTAAAAATAAAAAAATTATTTAGCTTTAGATAAATTACATAATACTTTTATAAAAATGTATAAACAGCGACATCATAACTAAAGAAATCACTTCCAATAGATATATACAAGTTCATTGTATAAATATGACGTATGACCTCTGTCCTCTGAGTTCCAATCTCTCTAATTACGATAAAAATATCTCGAGCAGAAAAAATAATATGGCTTTTAAAATACATCTAATACCGATGAAATATCATTCAAAAGCGCGCTTTACACCGGTAAAAAAACACTCTTAAACCAACGCCAGAAAAGAAATACAACTCAATCGCAATACCATATTTCTGGATGAAACGACTAAAATTTTGGCGAGTGATGCCGATCTTATGACCAGGCATCAGGTGAAGAAGCCTCAGGATGTAGGCATGTTTTACAAAAAAGAGAATAAAAGAAGTAAATTCCTGAAATGTTATTTTTGGATTTTTACCTAAATCAGACATCGCAGCTATGCGGCTGCCGGGGATGCGCTGAAGGTCGATGATCCAGGACGCGCTACTGTGCATCTCTGCGCTGAAGGCGTCATTACCCGGGAGATCCTGTCAGCATAGCGCGCGGATCGCCATCGCCAGGCTGTCTATTAACGATATGGCACCCGACACGCCATAGGGACCAGCCCCCTCCCCCTGCTTAGCCTGACACTGGAGACGATGTAACAATAAACGCGTCAGCGCCTTTCATCGGTAACTCTGTTGCCAGAGCAGGTAAGGCGATCCAGAACACACCGGGCGATGCGTTGCCGGTCAATGTGACATAGGGATACCAGCAGAAGATGACTCCGTTGCCATAGCCAATCCGTGACTCGTCGGAGGGCTTAGCGGCAGAGAACGCCCCCGGGCGAGCTCTGTCCAACCTTGCTCCGTGCCACCGAGATGACCGCGACGCTCCCACGGTTAATCCGTGACGCCATGGCGACACTCTCGCTTATCAACGCGGTCGATTGGCGCCGCGATCCGCTCACCTTGCCGGACTCTTTAATGGCATCCCCTGCCTTATGCCTGCCAGCGCCGATGATCCCCCCATTTATACTCTGGGCAGCCGGGGGAAAACGTCGATGATTTTGGTTCTGGTTTCGCCCCCTACGCCCGTGATGCAGAGCGTTGCTGTCGACGCTCCGACGCCGGCATCACTTGTCGAGATTGCCGCGCCTGTCTTTTTTTACCATTCTCCTGACGTGAATAGGTTAAATCGAGACGACGTCATCGCGCAGCGGCCCATGACTGCGCTCGCATTATCGACATCGGCAGCCGTCTCATCCTCCCCACGGGAAAACGTCGATGAACGGGCTCTTTTCAGCCTGACATGTCAGGGGGCGGCGCGCTGCCGGACTGAATATGATTGACTCCGAGCATCCCGGAGCTGACGCGTCGCGACATCGTCTGGCGCATGAATAATGTCGCGCTGCCGCACATCGGTTCTGTGGCCTCTATGGTCAATGAAGCGTCACGATGCGCAGCCCGCTGCGATAAATCACCAACTCGTCGCCTTTTCAACCGATGCTCCCACAACAATTATTTTAACGACCGATACGAGACGGAAAGATCGATATGCACGGCAGAGAGCATAAGGTTCCCTTAAGCCTTGCAGGCTAGGCTATCGAGTTAAACCCGGCGACAACCGCGACACACTCGCATTGGCGCAAACGAACACTTCCTTCTATAGTCTGGCGTTCGCCTGTCGCTGGCGAGAGCGGGCGTCATGCCCTTCTGTTCCGTTGTTAATTGAGCCTGTGTTAATGGAAGAGTTTAACCACACCCTGTTTCTGTGGATCAACGCCACACCGCACTCCTCCGGCGCGCTGATTGCGCTGGCCCGTTTTATCGCGCGGGATCTGATCCTGCTGATCCCGCTGACGATCATCGGCGGCTGGCTCTGGGGACCCGCCGGGCAGATCGCCGCACGACGCCGCCTGATCAGCCAAGCGACGCTGGCGCTGATCGTAACGCTGCTGCTGGCCCAAATCATCGGCGGGATCCTGCCCCATCCCCGCCCATTCAGCATAGGGCTGGGTCACCAGTTCTTACCCCACGCGCCAAATAACTCCTATCCCAGCGATCACGGCTGCGCCATCTTCAGCTTTGCGCTGGCGTTTCTTTTCTGGTCACCGCGCAGGGGATTCGGCTGCGCGCTGATGCTCTGTGGCCTCGCGATCGCCTGGTCTCGCATCTACCTCGGCGTACACTGGCCGCTGGATATGATCGGAGCCTTTTTGGTCGCGCTAGCCAGCTGTGGGCTGGTTCAAATGCTGTGGCCACGCTACGGTGATACGCTGTACGGCGCGCTGCTACGCCTGTACCGACAGATCTTCGGCTACGTCATCCGGCGCGGCTGGGTTCAACCCTGAATAACGCCGCGGCGCCTCCCGCATGCGCTGACTCGATGCCGGGCGCGCATGCCATCGCGGCGTTGGCGCCGCCCTCTCTCGCCCTAACCGTCTATGCAGTCAGCCTGTGACGGATAAAAATGTCACGTAATCATCAAAATTCGGCGTATCATGTAGAGGAATTAACACTGTCTGCGTCTGTCGCCACCGTGCTGTTCGGACGTAGCAAAATGCCTGATCCCTCCACCAAGGCGTCTATCGATATCAGGCATCGCCAGGGTGGCCGGTATGCCTTGTGCTGCATATTCCTGCGGCCCGCACGATGACCCGCCGCACGCCATTCACGGAATCATTTAACGAGAGAGATTATGGAAGCCCGGCGTTACGATCGTATCAACCGCCTGTCCCAGGCACTGAAACGCACCGATAAGCTGCACCTGAAAGATGCGGCCGAATTACTTAATGTCTCTGAAATGACGGTACGCCGCGATCTGGCGGCCCAGAACAGCGACGTGGTGTTGCTGGGGGGCTACGTCGTGCTCGATCCCAAGATCCATCAGAGCGTTCGCTATTTTGTCAGCGATCAGCAGGAGCGACGGGTCAAAGAGAAGCGCCACATCGGCGCCCTGGCCGCCCAGCAGGTACAGGAGGATGACGTGGTGTTTTTTGACTGCGGCACCACGGTTCCCTTTATTATTGATGCGATTGATGAGCAGCGGCACTTTACCGGCGTCTGCTATTCACTCAATACCTTTATGGCCCTTCAGAGCAAGCCCCATTGCAGGGTGATCCTGTGCGGCGGCCTGTTTAACCCGGACAGCGCTATTTTTGCCACCAGCGATGGCGTCAGCGAGCTGGACAACCTGTGTCCAACGCTGGCCTTTATCTCTGCGGCTGGCATCTCCGTACAGCAGGGGGCCACCTGTTACAACCTGGACGAAATCGCGATGAAGCGCAAAGCGATGATGCGGGCAAACCGCACGCTGCTGATCGCCGACGCCAGCAAGTTTGGCGAAGTCCGCAGCGCCTGGATCGCGCCGCTGGAGAACTTCAGCGCGCTGATCGCCGATCAGGCGCCGCGCGGTGAGCTGAAAACGTACCTTAACGCCCATAAGGTTCAGTTGCTGTACTGAGGTCTCTTTCGCCGCCGTACGCGGCGGCGTCTCCCTCCGTCGGCGCGGTGTCGGCGGAGCTGGCCGTCCACACCTGCCGGCGTAGGGATTACTCCCCTTCCATCCCCCACCTCATCCGCCGCCGCCTCTCCCCCATCATGGCTATCGCGGTTAAATAATCGCCACCGCTGTGTGAAATATCGCCTTAGCATTTCTATTTTAAAAATGTGAACTGCTTTCCAGACAGCAATTTAAATCATCATACATAATATTAAATAATCCATGTTCGGTTTTTCCTATTATTCCTTTATTTGGATCAACGATAACGGTTGCTCTATTTTCAGTCACCCAGGTTAATAATTCATCGGGATTTAAATAAACTGACCATCAAAGAACAAATCTTTTAAAAACAAAGAATTAAAAACATAAATAGAGCGTACCCTATAAGAGTTATTTCACCTGAACGCGATTGAGTTGAGGACGACGTCATAAAACCAGTTATGACATAATATATACAAATATTTACTTATTACACTCCAGGTGTTAAAAAGCACAGTTTCGTTTGTTAAGTTTATGTTTTTCTTTTGACCAAAAATTCGGCAAATGACGGTAAAAAATAAATGAATATTGCATTTGAGAGCCTGATCACGGACGTTTAAACTGTAAAAATATATCTTTGCGCCCGAAAAATGCTGTAGCACACCAACAAGAAAAGTTGTTTTGTGAACGGATTCAATCGGTTCGCTGTTTAAATCAAACAGCGACCGGTTACTGTTTGTACTCTTTTTCGCGCAGCAACTTTATTTAACGGATTAAACTTTTTTCGTTTTTTTCATTAGGAATTATTAACTCACTCAGTTCCCTGATTGAGTGTCTGTCGGCCCGTGGGCGGGCAGACCGATCAGAACAAATGTGTTCAATTTGGAGACCCTATGGACACCACTCAGACTGGTACTATTGCTTCTACCTCCGGTTCCAAGAGTGCCTGGCGTAAGTCAGATACTATGTGGATGTTGGGCCTGTACGGTACGGCTATCGGCGCGGGCGTTCTGTTCCTGCCGATCAACGCCGGCGTCGGCGGCCTGATTCCGCTGATCATCATGGCGATCCTGGCGTTCCCCATGACCTTCTTTGCACACCGCGGTCTGACCCGTTTCGTGCTGTCCGGCAAAAACCCGGGCGAAGACATCACTGAAGTGGTTGAAGAACACTTCGGCATTGGCGCAGGTAAGCTGATCACGCTGCTGTACTTCTTCGCCATCTACCCGATCTGCCTGGTATACAGTGTGGCGATCACCAATACCGTGGAAAGCTTCATCACTCACCAGCTGGGGATGACTGCACCGCCGCGTATCATCCTGTCCCTGGTGCTGATCCTGGGCCTGATGACCATCGTTCGCTTCGGTGAGCACCTGATCGTGAAGGTGATGAGCATCCTGGTATACCCGTTCGTTGCAGTGCTGATGATGCTGGCCCTGTACCTGATCCCGAACTGGAACGCCGCTATCTTTGACAGCGCCGCCATCGCCAGCTCTGCCTCCGGCAGCGGCCTGTGGATGACCCTGTGGCTGGCTATCCCGGTAATGGTCTTCTCTTTCAACCACTCACCGATCATCTCTGCCTTTGCCGTGGCCAAGCGTGAAGAGTACGGCGATGAGCTGGCTGAGAAGAAGTGCTCCCAGATCCTCAGCTACGCTCACATCATGATGGTGCTGACCGTCATGTTCTTCGTGTTCAGCTGCGTGCTGAGCCTGTCTCCAGCCGACCTGGCGGAAGCCAAAGCGCAGAACATCTCTATTCTGTCTTACCTGGCCAACCACTTTAATACGCCGGTTATCGCCTTCGCTGCGCCGATCATTGCGTTCGTTGCCATCACCAAATCCTTCCTGGGCCACTACCTGGGCGCCCGTGAAGGCTTCAACGGTCTGGTGATCAAGTCACTGCGTGGCCGCGGTAAGAGCATCGAAATTGGCAAGCTGAACAAAATCACCGCGCTGTTCATGCTGATCACCACCTGGATCGTCGCCACCCTGAACCCGTCAATCCTGGGTATGATCGAAACCCTGGGTGGCCCGGTTATCGCCATGATCCTGTTCCTGATGCCGATGTATGCCATCAACAAGGTACCGGCCATGCGTAAGTACAGCGGCCATATCAGCAACGTTTTCGTTGTTATCATGGGCCTGATTGCCATCTCTGCAATCCTGTACACCCTGTTCGGTTAATAAAAGTAACAGCCCGGCCGGTGCGGTTTTCGCATCGGTCGTTTTTTTATCCTGGCAACAGATTGAATTTCCAGCCTTGATAAATCATTGGAGGCGATATGATTAGCGTTTTTGACATTTACAAGATCGGCATTGGCCCATCCAGCTCCCATACCGTAGGGCCGATGAAGGCCGGTAAACAATTTTGCGATGACCTTATCGAAAAAGGTCTGCTAAACGACGTCACCCGCGTCGTTGTTGACGTTTATGGCTCCCTATCCCTCACCGGCAAGGGCCACCACACCGATCTGGCCATCATCATGGGACTGGCCGGTAACCTGCCGGACAGCGTCGATATCGACAGCATCCCCGGCTTCATCAAAGACGTTGAGACCCGCGGTCGTCTGCTGATGGCCAACGGACAGCATGAGGTGGCGTTCCCGCTGGAAACCAGCATGAACTTCCACGAAGACAACCTGTCTCTGCATGAAAACGGTATGCGCATCACCGCGCTGGCCGGAGATAAGGTGCTCTACAGCAAGACCTACTACTCTATCGGCGGCGGCTTTATCGTTGACGAAGAGCACTTTGGTCAGCAGAGCAGTCAGCAGGCTGCCGTCCCGTACCCCTATAACAGCGCCGCCGATCTGCAGCGTCACTGTAAAGAGTCCGGGCTCTCCCTGTCCGGCCTGGTGATGCAAAATGAACTGGCCCTGCACAGCAAGGACGAGATCGCGGCCCACTTCTCTCGGGTTTGGGACGTGATGCGCACCGGCATCGAGCGCGGCATCAACACCGAGGGCGTTCTGCCTGGGCCGCTGCGCGTACCGCGTCGCGCCTCTGCCCTGCGCCGTATGCTGGTCACCAATGACAAGACCAGCGTCGATCCGATGGCCGTTGTCGACTGGATCAACATGTTCGCCTTCGCGGTGAACGAAGAGAACGCCGCCGGCGGCCGCGTCGTTACCGCGCCGACCAACGGCGCCTGCGGGATCATCCCCGCCGTTCTGGCCTACTACGATAAGTTTATTCGTGAGGTGAACGCCAACTCGTATACCCGCTATTTCCTGGCCTCCGGCGTCATCGGCACGCTGTATAAGATGAACGCCTCCATCTCCGGCGCCGAAGTGGGCTGTCAGGGTGAGGTCGGCGTCGCCTGTTCTATGGCCGCGGCCGGTCTGGCTGAACTGCTGGGCGGCAGTCCGGCTCAGGTCTGCATGGCAGCCGAAATCGCCATGGAGCACAACCTGGGGCTCACCTGCGATCCGGTCGCCGGTCAGGTTCAGGTGCCGTGCATCGAGCGTAACGCCATCGCCGCCGTCAAAGCGGTGAACGCGGCGCGTATGGCGCTGCGCCGCACCAGCGATCCGCGCGTCTGCCTGGATAAGGTTATCGAAACCATGTACGAAACCGGCAAGGACATGAACGCCAAGTACCGTGAAACCTCTCGCGGCGGTCTGGCGCTGAAAGTGCTCTCCTGCGGTTAAGTCGACCACGACAGCGATCGCGTCTCGCCATCGACGGCGGGTTACGATTGATCATAAAATGCCCGGCGTTGCCGGGCATTTTTTTACGCGACGATCGGCGGGTTTAGCCGAACCAGCCGCCGAACAGGCTGTGCAGCTTCAGCATAATAAAGTCGATGATGCGGCCGAAAAAGCCAGCCTCCGGCACATCCTCTAGCACCACCAGCGGACGCTGCTCAATGGTTTTGCCGTTAAGCTGAAAATCGATGGTGCCCACCGCCTGCCCCTTCTTCAGCGGCGCCTCCAGCTGCGACTGCGTCAGCGTATAGCTGGCCTTCAGATCCTTCATCTGCCCACGGGGAATGGTGACCGCGGCGCTCTTGTCCACGCCCAGCGGCACCTCGCTGCGCTCGCCGTACCACACTTTCTGGGTGGTAAAGGGCTGACCTACCTTGATCGGAGTAACGGTTTCATAGAAACGAAATCCCCAGGTCAGCAGCTTTTTGCTTTCGTCGAAGCGTATCCGATCGGTTGGCGCACCTAACACCACCGAAATCAGCCGCATCGGACCATCCGTCGCCGATGCAACCAGGTTATGCCCGGCGCCGCCGGTAAACCCCGTCTTCACCCCGTCCACGTTCAGGCTGCTGTCCCACAGCAGACGGTTGCGGTTGATCTGACGGATCTTATTAAAGGTAAACTCCTTTTCTTTATTCAGCTGATACTCATCCGGCACATCGGCGATCAGGCGCTGGCTGATCAGCGCCATATCCCGCGCCGAGCTGTACTGGCCCTCGGAATCCAGGCCATGTACGGTGCGGAAGTGGGTATTCTTCAGCCCCCAGGCGCCAACGTACTGGTTCATCAGATTAACAAACGCGTCCTGGCTGCCGGCCACGTGATCTGCCAGCGCGATGCTGGCGTCATTGCCGGACTGAATAACCACCCCGCGGTTCAGCTCCGCAACCGGAACCCGATCGCCGGGCTTGAGAAACATCAGCGAGGAGCCGCGCAGCAGCGGGTTCCCGGTCGCCCAGGCATCCTTACCGACCACCACCATATCGCCAGGCGCAATCTTGCCGCTCTTCAGCGCCTGGCCGATAACATAGCTCGCCATGATTTTGGTCAGGCTGGCGGGATCCAGACGCTCGTCGGCGTTCCCCTCCGTCAGCACCCGGCCGCTATCATAGTCCAGCAGGATATAGGCTTTGGCATTGATCTGCGGCGGCGCCGGATCGGCGGCTAGCAGCGGTAAGGCAACCAAAGACAGGCTCGCACCCAGCGTTAGCCTGCGGATAAAAACGGTAAGCGCACGATTCTTCATGATAAGACCAGAGTATCCATTCATATGATCAAACAATATGCCATTGCCCCGGGCAACGCACCTGACGCGACCCGGCCTGCAGCTGCTGACCATCGGCAGGGCCGCGGGCGTCACCGTCACCGCGGCGGCTAAGCAGACCGAGAAGTAATGTATTAATTTTATGACATTCCTTGGGATTATTAGCGTAATCCCAGGGATTTTTTCAGCATCACGACACTTCTTGACGCATGATTGTGGCCGGGGGCACACTTTTCCGCCGCCGCCGCGCCCGCTCCCCCGCCATCCACTCCGCGACGCTGTGCCATAACGTCCATTATCAGCCCCATAAAAGCGGTTAACTGAGCGATTCTGCATAATTGTAGAGCGTTTCGGCACAGCATCCCCGCACCAACTCCAGTAACCTGTATCCATCATCACACAGGAGAAATATCATGAGTAAAACCACCTTTTCTCTGGCGGCCCTCGCGCTGCTCTCTTTACCGGTGCACGCCCAGAGCTTCACCCTGAGCAGCCCGGAGATCCAGAACGGTAAACAGCTGAGCCACCATCAGCTCTTCGCCGGCTTTGGCTGCGAAGGCGGCAACCGCTCGCCGGCCCTGAGCTGGTCCGGCGCCCCGGCGGGCACCAAGAGCTTCGCTATCACTGCCTATGATCCCGATGCACCGACCGGCAGCGGCTGGTGGCACTGGACGATCGTTAACATCCCCGCCAACGTCCACCAGCTGGAGGCCGGCGCGGGAGCACAAGACAGCACCACCCTGCCCACCGGGGCGGTTCAGGGGCGTAATGACTTTGGCTATGCCGGCTTCGGCGGCGCCTGTCCGCCTCCGGGGGACAAACCGCACCGCTACCAATTTACCGTCTGGGCGCTGAAAACCGACAAGCTGCCGATCGATAATGCTTCCAGCGGTGCCCTGGTTGGCTTTATGCTGAACGCCAACAAACTGGCCACCGCTCAGCTGGTGCCGGTATACGGTCACTGAGTTTTGGAGACAGCAGCAGATGCACGATCCCGTCACGCCCACGCCGACGGTACAGCAGATCAGCGCCCGCCAGAGCCACCAGCTGCGGCGGGTCACCCTGTTCAGCCCGGCGCTATGCCGAGTGCGGCAGGGCAGCAAGACCATCCAATGGGGTGAGCGCTGCGAAGTGGCGGGGGGCGATTCGCTGGTGCTGTTCCCCGGCGGTAGCGAAGTGAGCATGGCCAACCAGACCGGCGCGGGCTACTATCGTGCCGAAATGCTCTATCTGCCCGCGGCGCTGCTGCGTCAGTTTCGAAAACACTATCCACAGGCGGCGCCCTCCGACGAGGCGGCCGCCTCGCTGGCGTTGCCCATGACGCCGACGCTGACGCTGCTGTGGGACGCCGTGATGGATGCGCTGCGGGCGCCGCTGGCGCCGCCGCTGCTTAACCATCTGGCCGAAAGCCTGCTGCTGGCGCTGCAGCCCAGCGGCCATACCGCACTGCTGCTGAACGAACGCCACGATCGTCTCACGGAGCAGATCCAGCAGCTGCTGCTGTTAGATCCCGCCTATGCCTGGCAGGCGACCGACGTCGCCCAGCGCCTGCATATGGCCGAGTCCACCCTGCGCCGCCGCCTGAGCGCCGAAGGCAAAAGCTTTCGCGATATTCTGGACGATGTGCGCCTTGGCCAGGCGCTGCTGGCGCTGCAGTCGGGGAACGCCCCCATCGGCGATATCGCCAGCCAGAGCGGCTATGCCAGCCCATCGCGCTTTACCGCCCGCTTTGTGCGCCGCTATGGCCTCACCCCCAGCGCCCTGCGCCAAGCCATGCGCCAGTGAGGTTACGATTAACTTCGTGTTATCAAATAGAATAACCGCTGAAAAGACGGTATCGCCAAACACAGATACCCAGGGGCGAGATCGCTATTGAACAAAATCACTTCTCTGGGTGCGCAAAAAATAATCGTATGATAAAATCGTGGATTCTATATGATACAAAATGTATCATATAGAATTAAATTTGAACGACACAACACCAGATGAAAGTATTTATTATAAATTTAAAAAGAGATCTTCAGAAAAAGCACGAAATAATAAGTGAGTGCAGCAGATTAAATATTAATCATGAGATTGTCGAGGCTGTCTCAGGTATCGATCTCAGCGCTGCTGAGGTAGACCGTTTAATTGATAAAGATGCGCAAATATATTTAACAAAAGGTGAGATAGGTTGTTCCCTTAGCCACCTGCGCATATATCAAAAAATCATATCAGAAGCGCTCCCATACGCCTTAATCCTCGAAGATGATGCCATCTTACATGACGACCTCAATGAGGTCATTCAGGCCATCGAAAACGTTATAGATAAAGAAAGCAGCCATGCATACCTGCTGTATAAGACGGGCTGCGTGTACGGAAACCAAAGAATAAAACTATCTGAAAAATATAGCCTTTATGAATCAAATGTCCCAACATGTACACATGGCTATGTGGTTACCAACAAAACCGCACGTCTCCTTACAGCGATAAATACCCCAGTACGCTTCGAGGCAGATGCCTGGCGTAACTTTTATTTTGAAAAAAACATTCGCCCCTACTCACTGAATATTAATTTAATTGACTCACGAGATCAGTCCAAAGAGAACTCGACAATAGAAGAGGAGCGACTGTCTCGCACGCCAATACAGATCACATTAAGAGAAAGTCTTGATCGAAAAAATTCGTTAGTGAAATTTTATCACAAGATCTGCCGGCGGCCATTTCTAAAAAAAATGAGGCAGAATAATAATATTATATAAGCAGCGTCGCTGAGATCGGCCGTCCGATTAGTCTCCTCTCTTTTTCAGTCGTCAGCGAGCGTCCCGATAAACGCATCGGCGGGGCTCGCGACTATCCGGCGTCAGTCGGCTATCGCCCCCTAGAATTGACGTCGCCGATGCGGTGACTGGCCACCCGAATATCACAGGCTACCGCGCGCTACGTCTGGCTATCCGGTGTTATCGTCCCCAATATCACGCGAGAGCCATCTCGATACCGCGCGGTGGGTGGGCCTAGCCCGCCGCCGAGAGGCGCTACTTCTCGCTCTCCACATGCGGCGTGAAACGCGCGGTGAAGCCAGAAAGGCGCACGCCGCGCCACCAGGATAAATAGCGGTACAATTTCAGCCCAGAGCGCTGTAAAATCCCTGCCCTATCATAACCAGACACGATGAATTTTTACGCTATGAGCAATCAATCCCGCCAACCGACAATCGGTTTTGTCTCCCTCGGCTGCCCAAAAAACCTGGTCGACTCCGAACGCATCCTGACCGAGCTGCGCACCGAAGGCTACCTGGTGGTACCAACCTATGAAGACGCCGATCTGGTGATCGTTAACACCTGCGGCTTTATCGACAGCGCGGTACAGGAGTCTCTGGAGGCCATCGGCGAGGCGCTGCATGAGAATGGAAAGGTCATCGTGACTGGCTGCCTGGGTGCCAAAGAGAACCAGATCCGGGAAGTCCACCCCAAGGTGCTGGAGATCTCTGGGCCGCACAGCTATGAGCAGGTGCTGCACCACGTACACAAATACGTGGCCAAGCCGCAGCACAACCCTTTCACCAGCCTAGTGCCGGAGCAGGGCGTCAAGCTAACGCCCAAGCATTTCGCCTATCTGAAAATCTCCGAAGGCTGTAATCATCGCTGCGCATTCTGCATTATCCCCTCTCTGCGCGGCGATCTGGAAAGCCGGCCAATCGGCGCTGTGCTAGACGAAGCCAAGCGCCTGGCCGACTCCGGCGTCCGGGAGCTGCTGGTCATCTCGCAGGATACCTCTGCCTACGGCGCAGATATCCAGCATCGCACCGGCTTTTGGAACGGTCAGCCGGTCAAAACCAGCATGCTCAGCCTGTGCGAACAGCTGGCGACGCTGGGGATCTGGATCCGTCTGCACTATGTTTACCCCTATCCGCACGTGGATGACGTTATCCCGCTGATGGCGCAGGGCAAACTGCTGCCCTATCTGGATATTCCGCTGCAGCACGCCAGCCCGCGCATTCTGAAGCTGATGAAGCGCCCCGGCGCCGTTGAGCGTACCCTGGAGCGGATCAAACGCTGGCGCGAGATCTGTCCGCAGCTGACCCTGCGTTCGACCTTTATCGTCGGCTTCCCCGGCGAGACGGAAGAGGACTTTCAGATGCTGCTGGACTTCCTGCGCGAGGCACGCCTGGATCGCGTCGGCTGCTTCCAGTACAGCCCGGTTGAAAGCGCCGCCGCCAACGAACTGCCCGACCAGGTGCCAGACGAGATCAAGCAGGCGCGCTTCGATCGCTTTATGCAGCTGCAGCAGCAGATCTCCGCAGAGCGCCTGCAGGAAAAAGTGGGGCTGACGCTGCCGGTGATCATCGATGAGGTTGACGAGGAAGGCGCCATTGGCCGTAGCATGGCCGATGCGCCGGAGATCGACGGCGTGGTGTACCTAAACGGTGAGCGTGGGGTCAAACCGGGCGATATCGTCAGCGTTACCATTGAAAACGCCGACGAATACGATATGTGGGGCACTCTGGCCTGATGAGGCATCAGCGCGTCGCTCTGCGCGGCGCGCTTTCCTACGGATAGCGTATCGTAACGCTACTCAGTGGACTGAATAATAAAGAAAATAATCGATATTTAATAAAAACAATCGGTTTATTATCCCCTCCGATCCAATACCCGATTTATACCGATTATCCCCCGTCATCCTCGCCGCTTAATGCCCTCTTTTTTACCTGCCGATACAAAAAAACACCAGCGGTAAAATGTGATCATCGCGACGCCTCTCCGGCTAATCGCAGGGCATGATCGTAGGATCAGAATAGCGGTAAACAAAGCCCAGCTCATGGCTGATGCGGGATCCGTCTACCGCTTTGCCCTGCGTCGCATCGTCATCGGAGCGAAACGCCGGCGGCGTCAGGCCGAGCGCACGCGCCAGCGGCGGGTAAAAGAGCCGGCGAGCCGGATGCTGCGGCGCACACAGATTATAAACGTGGCCGCCCTGAGGCTGCGCCAGCAGCAGCATGATCGCGGCGATGGCATCCTCGCGGTGCAGCAGATTGACCCCCAGATTACCGCCCGGCAGATCGGTTTTACCGGCCAGAAAGCGCCCCGGATGGCGCCCTTCCCCTACCAGTCCGGCCAGCCGCAGCACATCGACCGAAGTATTGGGCAGATCGTGCAGCCAGCGCTCCAGATCGGCCAACGCCTGGCCGGCCAAGGTGTTGGGCTGCAGCGGGGAGTCCTCGTTGACCTCGCCGCGCGCGTCGCCGTAAACCGACGTCGAACTCAAAAAGATAATCCGCGCTACGCCGTACGCCAGCGCGCTGTCGACCAGCTGGCGCACCGACTGACGGTAGCCTATCCCCTCATCGTTCCCACAGCTGGCCGGCAGGGTGATCACCAGGGCATCCACGCTCAGCAGCTGCGCCAGATCCTCGTCATCGCACTCCAGCTGCGGCGCCAACCTCAGTGGATAGCACGCCACCCCGCTCATCTGCGCCGCCTCTACACCGTCCGGCGTCGTTTTACTGCCGACCACCCGATAGCCACGCGCCATCAGCGACAGCGCCAGCGGCATCCCCAGCCAGCCCAATCCTACAATGGCTACACTTTTCATACCCTATCCTCATCTTATTCCCAGGCGCGCCAGGCCGCCGGGCGATATCTTACCGCAGTCGTACCCCATCAGGGTACACGAGGGCCAACATGGCTGCCAGCGGTACGCCGCGCCGATAGCAGGCACCGCCAGACGCGATTCCATAAGGCCAGGCTGCAGCCGACGCCGACGCCGAGATCAGCGTCATCACGGACACCCGCGCGGCGCCAACCCCCTTAACCGCGGGAGATAAAATAGCGATATCGCCGCGTCAGCGACCCGGCCGCCGCGCTCTCTCACTCAGAGAAACCCGCGGGTTCTCAGTGGCACGCCTCTGATGAGCGCTAGCGCAGGATCACCGGGATTTCACGCCTAACGGGGCGCCGTGGCGTACGTCATTCTCTTTTTATTATCCGTTCTCACCATTCCATTATACGAGAATAAATCACGCAGATTCATTCTTACTCGCAATACACTCATCGATAAAAATAGGCTTATTCCCATAGCGGGAGAAATACGGCGATATCAAAAGAGTGACCATGGGATAACAAAAGGACAACACCTCATATACCGACCGCATAAAAAAAGAGCGCACAGATCATGCTACTGAGATGAAATGACACATCACAGAGGGTACGCATCGTCGTTATACGGCATGACGAACGTCTATCTTAGGCAATTTTCATACCATAAGAATTTTCTCAATAAAAATATTCCGCGGAGATAAAAATTGAATTAAAAAAGAAAAACATGATGTAGTTAAAATAAATAATGTAAAGAGAGTGCAAGAATCAACTCAATTCAATCAATAGGAGTTCCCCATGAAACTAAAGTCAGTTTCAGTTTTGATTTCCAGCCTGATTGCCGCAGCATTTACCATCAACAGTGATGCTTGCACTACAATTTTAGTCGGCGCGGGTGCCACCAGCGATGGCTCTAGGATTATTGCCCGTACCGAGGATCATGACCCCACGCTATCGAAAGTGATGCTAAAGCATCAGGCTAAAGAAAATAGCAGCGATACCTTCCATGCCAATGAAAATAAATTCACCTATTCTGTTCCAAAAAAAGCTTTTTCCTATACTTCATTCTCCAATGGCAAAGAGGGAAAACAGCCCGACCAGATGACCTGGGGGGCCGCTGGATTTAACCAAAAAGGCGTGGGAATGACGGCGACAGAGACGATCTTCGCCAGCGCCGAAGCTCTCAAACATGACCCCTATCTGCCCGAGACGGGCATTACCGAAGACAGCATTACCGACGTAATCTTGCCCTACGTCTCCTCCGCACGCGAAGGCGCCGCTCGCCTGGGTAAAATTATTGAAGAGAAAGGCGCCGGCGAAGGCTTTGGCGTCGCCTTCGTCGACCAGCACGACATCTGGTATCTGGAAACCGGCAGCGGCCATCAGTGGTTGGCCACCCGCCTGCCGAAGGATGACTATTATGTCACCGGTAACCAAGGGCGCCTGCAGACCTATAAGCCGGACGACAGCGCCAACTATATGGCATCGCCCACGCTGATCAGCGCCGCCGAAAAATATGGCCTTTACGATCCTAAGCGCGACGGCGACTTTAATTTTGAAAAAGCCTATACGCTGCATAATGAGAAGAATGACCCCTACTACAACTATCCGCGGGTATATGCGTTGCAGCATCTCTATACGCCAGATATCAAGACCTCGCTAGCGGAGCCACAACATTTCCCCGTTTTTGCTAAACCAGAGGCTAAACTTGATATCGATGCGGTAAAACAGGGGCTGCGAAATACCTATGAGAACATCGAGCGCAAGCCCTATACACAAACCCCCGATTACCGTCTACGCCCGGTGTCATTATTTCGTACCCAGCAGGCACATATTTTACAAGCGCGCGATGGTTTACCGCAGGGTATTGCCGATGTGGAATATTTAGCCTACGGCATGCCCAGTATTTCTATTTTTATTCCGGTTTACGCCAATAGTATCCACCAATTCCCGCAGGCCTACCGTACGGTAACCAGTGGAAAAGCGGATTCGGTCTCTGCCCAGTGGCAGTTCCGGAAACTGCAAACGCTGGTGATGATGGACTATTACAAATATGCGCCGGTGGTACAGAAGGCCTATAAGCAGCAGGAGGCCACCTTCAGCGTCATGCAGCGTGATATGGAAAAAGCCTATCTGGCCACCTACCAGAAAGATCCGGCCAAGGCTCAGCAGCTGGTGCAACAGTTCGAGGATCGCGTTTTTAGCGATGCGCTCAGCACCACTCAAACCCTGACCAATCAAATCTTTACCCAGCTGACCCAGGACGTCAACACCAAGTATAAGTTTGCCGGCGCCTGATCCCCCCGCGACGATGGGCAAACCACGCCCATCGTCAATCGAACAAAAAAAGCGCTTGCCATACGCCGTACTCTTGGTTTAGGTTAAAAATCACTGAGCGCATATTGCGCAGCGTATACAAGCGATACCGAACCACGGACAACAATCATGCTCACTCGCGTACTGTTTAACCACCATCATCACCATCATCCTGACTAGCGCTTTCAGGCGGATGTGTGCTGGAAGACGGTCAACGGATCTTCCAGTGGCGGCAGACGCAAGATGTGAAAAAGCCCTCGGAAGATCTTCTTCCGAGGGCTTTTTTGTTGTTCATCATTCACGGGCGCCGCGGCGCCGGCTGGGGAATACAGGGGTAACCACCATGTTGGACAAAACACGTTTACGCATTGCCATGCAAAAATCGGGTCGCCTGAGCGAAGACTCGCAGGCGCTGCTGGCTCGCTGCGGGATCAAAATTAATCTGCATCAGCAGCGGCTGATCGCCTTTGCCGAAAATATGCCTATCGACATCCTGCGGGTGCGCGATGACGATATTCCCGGCCTCGTGATGGACGGCGTGGTTGACCTGGGCATCATCGGTGAGAACGTGCTGGAAGAGGAGTTGCTCGCCCGGCGCGCCCAAGGCGAAGATCCGCGCTATACCCTGCTACGACGCCTCGACTTCGGCGCCTGCCGCCTCTCCCTGGCCATGCCCATCGATGCCCCCTATGACGGCGCCCGCGGCCTGCAGGACTGCCGCATCGCCACCTCTTATCCTCACCTGCTCAAACGCTATCTGGATGGGCAGGGCGTCCGCTTCAAATCCTGTCTGCTCAACGGCTCGGTCGAGGTTGCCCCGCGCGCCGGACTGGCCGATGCCATCTGCGATCTGGTCTCTACCGGCGCCACCCTTGAGGCTAACGGGCTGCGCGAGGTCGAGGTTATCTACCGCTCCAAGGCCTGCCTGATTCAACGCGACGGCGAGATGCCCCCCGCCAAGCAGGCGCTGATCGAACGCCTGATGACCCGGATTCAGGGGGTCATCCAGGCGCGGGAGTCCAAATACATCATGCTGCACGCGCCGAGCGATCGTCTGGAGGAGATAATGGCGCTGCTGCCGGGGGCCGAGCGCCCGACCCTGCTGCCGCTGGCCGGCGACAAGCGCCGTGTCGCCATGCACATGGTCAGCAGCGAGACCCTGTTCTGGGAAACCATGGAGCAGCTCAAGGCCCTGGGGGCCAGCTCGATTCTGGTGCTGCCGATTGAAAAGATGATGGAGTAACGCCATGACCCGCTTTGATACGCTTATCCAATGGGACGACTGTAGCCCCGAACAGCAGCAGCGCCTGCTACAGCGCCCGGCGATCGCCAGCGCCGCGCAAATCAGCGCAAGCGTTGAGACGATCATCGCCCAGGTTCGCCGCGACGGCGATGCGGCGCTGCATCGCCTCAGCCAACGCTTTGACCGGGAGGCCCCCGCCATCCTGCGCGTATCACGCCAGACCCGCGACGCCGCCGGCGACAGCCTGCCCGACGCACTGACCCGCGCCATGCGCCAGGCGGCCGAGAATATTGAGGCCTTTCATTACGCTCAGCGCCCGGCCCCGGTCGACGTCGAAACCCAGCCCGGCGTCAGCTGCCGCCAGGTCACCCGCGCGCTGGACTCCGTCGGGCTGTATATTCCCGGCGGCAGCGCACCGCTGCTCTCCACGGTGCTGATGCTGGGGATCCCGGCCCGAGTGGCGCAGTGCCGCAGGGTGATCCTCTGCTCGCCGCCGCCGATCGACCCGGCGATCCTCTACGCCGCACGCCTGTGCGGCATCGACGAAATCTTTCAGGTCGGCGGCGCGCAGGCGATCGCCGCCATGGCCTTCGGGACCGAATCCGTTCCCCGCGTCGACAAAATCTTTGGCCCAGGAAACGCCTATGTCACCGAGGCCAAAAGACAGGTTAGCCAAAGCCCTCAGGGCGCCGCTATCGATATGCCCGCCGGCCCCTCCGAGGTGCTGGTGATCGCCGATGCCAAGGCCAACCCGGACTTTATCGCCGCCGATCTGCTCTCCCAGGCGGAGCATGGCCCCGACTCACAGGTGATCCTGCTGACGCCCGATGCCCCGCTGGCTCGCCGGGTCGCCGAGCGGGTCGAGGCGCAGCTTGCCGCCCTGCCGCGCGCCGACATCGCCCGCCAGGCGCTGGCGCAGAGCCGCCTGATCGTCACCCGTTCGCTGGCGCAGTGCATCGAGATCAGCAACCGCTATGGGCCGGAGCACCTCATCATCCAAACCCGCGACGCCGAGACGTGGCTCGATGCCATCACCAGCGCCGGCTCCGTGTTTCTGGGCGACTGGTCGCCCGAGTCCGCCGGGGACTATGCCTCTGGCACCAATCACGTGCTGCCGACCTACGGCTACACCGCCACCCACTCCAGCCTGGGCCTGGCGGATTTCCAGAAACGCATGACCGTCCAACGCCTCAGCCCCGCCGGTCTGCTGACGCTGGCCCCGACGGTTGAGGCCATGGCACAGGCCGAGTGCCTTGACGCCCACGCCAACGCCGTCCGTCTGCGGGTCGCCGCCATCCGGGAGAGCCAATCATGAAGCCGATCACCGCACTGGCGCGGGAAAACATCCAGCGCCTAACCCCCTACCAGTCCGCCCGCCGCCTCGGCGGCAGCGGCGACGTCTGGCTCAATGCCAACGAGTACCCGCAGCCGGTCAGCTACCCGCTGCGCAGCGAGGCCTTTAACCGCTACCCGGAGTGCCAGCCCGCCGAGCTTATCGCCAACTACGCCGCCTATGCCGGCGTCACGGCGCAGCAGGTGCTGGTCAGCCGCGGCGCCGATGAGGGCATCGAGCTGCTGATCCGCACCTTTTGCGAACCGGGGCGCGACGCCATGCTCTACTGTCCCCCCACCTACGGCATGTACGCCGTCAGCGCGGAGACCAGCGACGTCGAACGGCGCTGCGTCGCACTGCGCGCCGACTGGCAGCTGGACGTGCCGGCCATCGCCGCCGCCCTCGACGGCGTCAAGCTGGTGTTTGTCTGCAGCCCCAACAACCCGACCGGCAACCTGCTCAATCCCGACGATCTGCGCACGCTGCTTACGCTGACCGCCGGACGGGCGCTGGTCGTCGTCGATGAGGCCTACATTGAGTTTGCCCCCGACGCCAGCGTGGTCTCCTGGCTCGCCGACTACCCCCATCTGGTCGTGCTGCGCACCCTCTCGAAGGCCTTTGCCCTGGCCGGGCTGCGCTGCGGCTTCACGCTGGCCAGCGCCGAGGTGATCGCTCTGCTGCAGAAAACCATCGCCCCTTATCCTTTGGCATCACCGGTCGCCGACATCGCCGCCCAGGCGACCTCGCCCGCCGGGATCGCCGCTATGCGGACGCGGGTTGCCTACGTCATTGAACAGCGCCAGGCGCTGATCGCACAGTTATTGCGCTGCGACTGCATTCAAGAGGTCTATCCTTCACAGGGGAACTATCTAATCTTTCGCAGCGACCGCGCCGGGCCGATCTTTCAGGCCCTGTGGCAGCAGGGCATCATCCTGCGCGATCAGCGTCGTCAGCCCTCGCTGAGCGACTGCCTGCGCATCACCATCGGCAGCGCCGCGGAGCATGAGCGGGTTCTCGCGGTACTGCGCCGTTTTAGCCAGGAAGGAGAGGCGTAAATGAAGAAATATCTGTTTATCGACCGCGACGGCACCCTGATCGCCGAGCCGCCGCAGGACTTTCAGGTAGACCGTCTGGACAAGCTGGCGCTGATGCCCGGGGTCATTCCGGCGCTGCTGCGGCTACAGCAGGCCGGCTATCATCTGGTGATGGTCAGTAATCAGGACGGACTGGGCAGCGAACGCTTTCCGCAGGCCGACTTCGATGCGCCGCACAATCTACTGATGCAGATACTGACCTCGCAGGGCATCCTCTTTGAGCGGGTGCTGATCTGCCCACACCTACCGCAGGAGGGCTGCCGCTGCCGCAAACCCGCCACCGGACTGGTCGACGACTATCTGCAGCCCGGCGTGCTGGATACGGCCAACGCGTGGGTGATAGGCGACCGCGACAGCGATCTGCAGCTGGCGCACAACATGGGTATCCACGGGCTGCGCTACGCCGCCGAGCCGTGCGATGGTAGCAGCCTAGACTGGCCGCAGATCGCCGAACGCCTGACCCGCCGCGATCGTCATGCCCAGGTGGAGCGCGTCACCCGTGAGACCGCGCTTCTGGCGGAGGTGTGGCTGGATCGCCAGGGCGAGAGCCACATCCGTACCGGTATCGGCTTCTTTGACCATATGCTGGATCAGATAGCCACCCACGCCGGCCTGCGCCTGCATATAGAGGCGAAGGGCGATCTGCATATCGATGACCATCACACCGTCGAAGACACCGCGCTGGCGCTCGGCGAAGCCCTGCGCATCGCGCTGGGAGACAAGCGCGGCATCGCTCGCTTTGGCTTTGTCCTGCCGATGGACGAGTGCCTGGCCCGCTGTGCCCTGGATATCTCGGGCCGCCCCTACCTCTCCTTCAAGGCCGAATTCAGCCACCAGCGCGTCGGAGATCTCAGCACCGAAATGGTCGAACACTTCTTCCACTCCCTCGCCTACGCGATGGGGGTGACCCTGCACCTGAAAACCAAAGGCAAGAACGACCACCACCGCGTAGAGAGCCTGTTTAAGGCCTTTGGCCGCACCCTGCGTCAGGCGATCCGTATCGAAGACGACCGCTTACCCAGCTCAAAAGGAGTGTTGTGATGGCCACAGCGTGCAACGTGGTGATTCTGGATACCGGCTGCGCCAACCTGGCCTCGGTGCGCTATGCCCTGGAGCGCCTGGGCTGCCGTCCGACCGTCAGCCGCGATGCGCGGGCGGTGCTGGCGGCTGACAAGCTGCTGCTGCCCGGCGTCGGCAACGCCGCCGCGGCCATGGAGCAGCTGCGCCAGCGCGATCTTATCGATCTGATCAGGGCCTGTACCCAGCCGGTGCTCGGCATCTGTCTGGGAATGCAGCTGCTGGCCAGCCGCAGCGCCGAAGGGGATGTCCCCTGCCTCCGTCTGGTCGACACCCCGGTCGAACGGATGACCGATACCGGCCTGCCGCTGCCGCACACCGGCTGGAATCAGGTTACCTCTCTGGCCGGGAATCCCCTGTTTCGCGGTATTCCCGACGGCAGCTACTTCTATTTTGTACACAGCTACGCCTATCCCCTGTGCGCCGACACCCTGGCACAGTGCGACTACGGCTATACCTTTAGCGCCGCGGTGCGCCGCGATAACTTCTACGGCGTGCAGTTTCACCCCGAACGCTCCGGCAAGGCCGGCGCCCGCCTGCTGAAAAACTTTCTGGAGATGCCGTCATGATCATTCCGGCACTGGACTTTATCGACGGCAGCGTCGTTCGCCTGCATCAGGGGGACTATGGCCGCCAGCGCGACTATGACGGCGATGCGCTGACGCGGCTGCTGGAGTATCAGCGTCAGGGCGCAGAGCAGCTGCACCTGGTCGACCTGAGCGGCGCGCGCGATCCCGCCCGTCGTCAGCTCCCCATGCTGACCCGCCTGCTGCGCGCGCTGAGCGTTCCGGTACAGGTCGGCGGCGGCGTACGCAGCGCAGAGGACGTGGCCACGCTGCTCGACGCCGGTGCGACGCGGGTGGTGGTCGGCTCAACGGCGATCCGCCAGCCGCAGGAGGTCGCCCGCTGGTTTACGCGCTTCGGCGCCGATCGCCTGGTACTGGCGCTGGACGTGCGCATCGCCGCCAACGGCGATAAGCGCGTGGCCGTCAGCGGCTGGCAAGAGGACTCCGACGTGACCCTGGAGCAGACGGTAGTGCATTTTCTGCCGCTGGGACTGCGGCACGTACTGTGTACCGATATCGCCTGCGACGGCACCCTGGGCGGCGCCAACGTGGCGCTGTACCGCCAGATCTGCTCGCGCTATCCGCAGATCGCATTTCAATCCTCCGGCGGTATCGGCGCGCTGCATGACATCGCCGCCCTGCGCGGCAGCGGCGTGCAGGGCGTCATCGTCGGCCGCGCCCTGCTGGAAGGTAAATTCAGCGTGAAGGAGGCCATCGCATGCTGGCAAAACGCATAATTCCCTGTCTGGACGTTCGCGACGGCCAGGTCGTCAAAGGCGTTCAGTTTCGCAATCACGAGATCATCGGCGACATCGTTCCGCTGGCCCAGCGCTACGCCGATGAGGGCGCCGATGAACTGGTGTTCTATGACATTACCGCCTCCGCCGACGGTCGCGTGGTCGACAAAAGCTGGGTGGCTCGGGTCGCCGCGGCGATCGATATTCCCTTCTGCGTCGCCGGCGGGATCCGCAGCGTCGAGGAGGCCGGGCTGCTTCTGAGCTACGGCGCGGACAAGATCTCCATTAACTCGCCGGCGCTGGCCGATCCGGCGCTGATCACCCGTCTGGCGGATCGCTTCGGCGTGCAGTGCGTGGTGGTCGGTATCGATACCTGGCACGACGCCGCCAGCGACAGCGACCGCGTCTACCAATTCACCGGCGATGAGGCGCGCACCCGCGCCACCGCCTGGCAGACGGCGGACTGGGTGCAGGAGGTGCAGCGGCGCGGCGCCGGGGAGATCGTGCTGAACATGATGAACCAGGACGGCGTGCGCAGCGGCTACGATCTGCGCCAGCTAGAGCAGATCCGCGCCGTCTGCCACGTCCCGCTGATCGCCTCCGGCGGCGCCGGTGCCCCCGAACACTTTCTGGCGGCCTTCAGCCAGGCCGACGTGGACGGCGCGCTGGCGGCCTCGGTCTTTCATAAACAGATTATTCAAATCGGTGAACTCAAGCGCTATCTGGCGCTCAACGGTGTGGAGATTCGACTGTGCTAACTCAAGGTTTTCTTTCGCAACAGCAAAAAGAGCGTCTGGACTGGAACAAAGTGGACGGCATGATGCCGGCGATCGTGCAGCACGCCGGCTCCGGCGATGTCCTGATGCTGGGCTATATGACGCCAGAGGCGCTGGATCATACCGAGCGCTGCGGTAAGGTCACCTTCTATTCCCGTACCAAGCAGCGGCTGTGGACCAAGGGCGAAAGCTCCGGTCACACCCTGAACGTGGTCAGCATGACCCCGGACTGCGACCGCGATACGCTGCTGATTCTGGCCGATCCCCAGGGGCCGACCTGCCATCTCGGCAGCGACAGCTGCTTTGCCCCGGCCCGCGCGCAGTGGCCGTTTCTGTATCACCTGGAGCAACTGCTGGCCGCCCGCAAAACGGCCGATCCACAAAGCTCGTATACCGCTCGGCTGTACGCCAGCGGGACCAAGCGTATCGCCCAGAAGGTCGGCGAAGAGGGCGTAGAAACGGCGCTGGCGGCCGCCGTGCATGACCGCGATGAGCTGATCAACGAGTCTGCCGATCTGCTCTACCATCTGCTCGTGCTGTTACAGGATCAGCAGCTGTCGCTGGGCGATGTCATCGACTGTCTACAAACCCGCCACCGCCAGGCTTGACCCGGCCGCCGCCGCCTGCCAACGCGGCGGCGCCTTCCCCCTTCCCCGCCCTGCCGGGGTAGCCAAAGTGTGACCAGCCTGTAGCGTCGGGTTAATCCCGGCGCGCAAAAGCGTCTACCCGCTCACGAAAATGCCTTTGCCTCCTACGCAAAATGGGTTAGCTAGCGGAAATAGTAATATGATTTACCGAGGAGTAATGCACCGAGCGGCCCGGCCCGGCGCGCGGTGATGCTCCCAACAACAATGGCAAGTAAAAACTCTCTCCAATAATAATAAGGTCATCATTATGAGCAATCGTTACGCCGCCCCCGGGCGACGCCGGCGTTGGCCGTGGCTGGTGCTGCTGGGGATCATCCTCGGTATCGCCCTGCTGGCTGCGACCTTCACCGTCCTGCACAAAACCAGCAGCACCGAGTTTTGTGTCTCCTGCCATACCATGCAACAGCCTCTGGCCGAATATCAGGGCAGCGTCCACTTCCAGAATAAGCCGGGGATCCGGGCCGAGTGCGCCGACTGCCATATCCCGCAGCAGCCCCTCGACTTCCTGAAGACCAAGGTACTGGCGCTGAAGGATGTCTACGGCGAGCTGACCGGTAAAATAGATACACCAGAGAAATACCAGGCCCACAAGCTGGCCATGGCGCAGAGCGTCTGGAACACCATGAAAGCCAACGACTCCGCCACCTGTCGCTCCTGCCATAGCTACCAGGCCATGGACATCATCGATCAGAGTGCGGAGGCCCGCAAACAGCACCCCGTCGCCATCAAGGACGGGGAAACCTGTATCGACTGTCATAAGGGGGTCGCCCATATTCTGCCGGATATGAGCGCCCTGAGCGCCGCCGGCGCTAGCGAACTGGCCGCCGCCGCCGCGAAAACCCCTGACGGCGCCCGCACGCTCTACGCCATATCCACCCAGCCCTTCTTCCTGGCGCCGCAGGCCGGGGCCCACAGCGATGGCAGCCTGATGCCATCGACGGAGATCCGGGTGCTGCAGCGCCGCGGGGACATGGTTGAGGGTGAGCTGAGCGGTTGGCAGCAGAATGGCGTTAACCAGGTGATCTATGCAGCGCAGGGCAAGCGTATCCTCTCCGCGCTGCTGGGAGAGGCGGCACGCAAACAGGTGAAAGTGCTGTCCAGCGACACCGACGCCGCGACCGGACTGGTATGGCACCGGGTAACGCTGTCCATCTGGCTGCCCAAGGCCAATCTCATCGGCAGTGAACAGCCCATCTGGCGCTATGCCGCCGATATGATGTCGGCCAACTGCACCGGCTGCCACGGCCTGACCGCGTTGGATCGCTTCAACGCTAACCAATGGATCGGGGTCGTGAAAGGCATGGCATCGCGCACCTCGCTGAATGAAGAGCAGCTGCGCCTGCTGACCCAATATGTCCAAAAACACGCCAGCGATATGTCCGCTAACGGTGCAGATCAACCCAAGGAGCCTAAGTGATGAGCAAGACAACATCCCTGCCTGATGCGCCGCTGTGCGTATCCCGCCGCCGCTTTATCGCCGGTGGTGCGGCTCTGCTCGGCGCCCCTCTGCTGGCCGGACTGTGGCCGAAATCGGCGCTGGCGCAGGCGATTAGCCAGGCGCTGCCCCAGTTTACCGCCCTGCAGCCGGCGCAGAAGGGGATCCTGACCGGCGCCCACTGGGGCGCCTTTGAGGCCATCGTCGAATCGGGACGCATGGTCGGCGTGCAGCCGGTCAGCGACGATCCCTATCCCAACGATCTGATCACCATGGCGCCTTACCAGGTGCACGCCGCCAACCGGATCAAGTATCCCATGGTGCGCAAGAGCTGGCTGGAGGGCGGCGCAGAGCACGGCCGCCCCGAGCTGCGCGGGTGCGATGAGTGGGTGCGCGTAAGCTGGGAGCAGGCCCTGACCCTGGTCAGCGGGCAGATTGCCCGCCTGCAGAAACAGTACGGGCCGCAGTCCATCCACGCTGGCTCCTACGGCTGGAAAAGCGTCGGCATGCTGCACAACAGCCGCACCCTGCTGCAGCGGCTGATGAACCTGAGCGGGGGCTTCCTCGGCTACGCCGGCGACTACTCCACCGGTGCGGCCCAGGTGATCATGACCCACGTGGTCGGCTCCATGGAGGTCTATGAACAGCAGACCGCCTGGCCCAACGTCATCGAGCACAGTGAGCTGATCGTCCTGTGGGGCTGTAACCCCATTATCACGCTTGAAAACAGCTGGAATATGCCGGACCACGTCGGCCAGACGGGCTTCGAGGCGCTGAAGAAAAAAGGCACCCGCATCGTCAGCATCGATCCGGTGCGCAGCGCCAGCACCACCCAGCTCAACGCCGAGTGGATCGCCCCGCACCCCTATACCGATTCGGCCATGCTGCTCGGTATCGCCCATACCCTACTGAGCGAAAAACTGCACGACAGCGACTTCCTCACCACCTATACCGTAGGCTTCGATCGCTTTGCCGACTACCTCAACGGCAAGGATGACGGCGTGGTCAAGGATGCCGCCTGGGCGGCCGCCATCAGCGGCGTCGACGCCGAAACCCTGCGCAGCCTGGCGCGGGATATGGCGCACCACCGCACCATGATCATGGCCGGCTGGGGCATTCAGCGCCAGCATCACGGCGAACAGCCCCACTGGCTGCTGGTCACCGTGGCGGCCATGCTGGGGCAAATCGGCCTGCCCGGCGGCGGCTTTGGCTTTAGCTACCACTACTCCTCCGGCGGCAGTCCGACCGCGCGCGGCGGCATTATCTCCGGTATCTCGGCCGGCAACGCCCCGCAAAACAGCCCCACGCCGATCCCGGTGGCGCGCATCGCCGACTGCCTGGCCAACCCGGGGAAAACCATCGACTTCAACGGCGGTAAGGTGACCTACCCCGATGTGAAGATGGTCTACGTCGCCGGCGGCAACCCCTTTGGGCACCATCAGAACACCAATAATCTGATCGACGCCTGGCGCCGTCCGGAGACCATCGTGGTCAACGAACCCTACTGGACCGCCACCGCCAAGTATGCCGATATCGTCCTGCCGGCCACCACCAGCTATGAGCGTAACGATCTGGAGATGGGCGGAGACTATTCGCAGCTGTATGTCTTCCCGATGCACCAGTGCGTTCCCCCGCAGCATGAGGCGCGCAACGACTTCGCCATCTTCGCCGGCCTGGCCGAAAAGCTGGGGGTGCTGGACGCCTTCACCGAAGGTAAGGATGAGGCCCAGTGGCTGAAGGGGATGTACGATGGCATGGCGGCCCAGGCGCGCAACGCGCGCGTCGCGCTGCCGCCGTTCGAGATGTTCTGGGAGGCCAATAACTACATTCGCTTCCCGATCCCCGCCGCCAATAAGAACTGGGTGCGCTACGCCGACTTCCGCGATAACCCGCTGCTGAATCCGCTCGGGACCCCCTCCGGCAAGATCGAAATCTACTCCGATACCATCGCCGCCATGCACTACAGCGACTGTCGGGGCCTGCCCAGCTGGCTGCCCCCCTATGAGTGGTATCAGAGCGAGGTCGCCCAGCGCTTCCCGCTCTCCCTGAGCACCGCCCACGCCGTCAACCGCCTGCACTCACAGCTGGACAACACCCCGCTGCGTGAAAAGTATGCGGTCGCCGATCGCGAGGCGATCCTGATCCACCCGCAGGACGCCAAAGCACGCGGGATTGCTAACGGGGATGTGGTGCGCGCTTGGAACGATCGCGGCCAGATCCTGGTCGGCGCCATCGTCACCGAGGACATTCGCGCCGGCGTCGTGCGGATCAGCGAAGGCGCCTGGTTCGATCCGGCCGATCCGGCGCAGCCCGGTTCGCTGTGCAAGAACGGCAACGTGAACTGCCTGACCTTCGACATCGGCTCCTCGAATCTGGCCCAGGGCAACTGCGGCCATATGGCGCAGCTGGAGATCGAGACGTTCCGCGGCACGCCGCCGACCAACACCGCGCACGACGTACCGCGCGGCGCCTAACCCCTTATGCGGCCGGGGAAACCTGGCCGCCTCTCCCTGTGCAGTAGAATATTGAAATCCCTTTTCATTTTCGCCAATGACCGGTAACATGCGCAGCGCATATCCCCTGATTCCCTGACCCGATACCGGTTTTCTCATGCTGACTTTTGCCCGCACTCTCGCCCGCCGTTTACCCGATCGTACCGGCAGCGCTTTCCTGATCGTCGCGTTTCTTACCGGGATCGCCGGGGCGCTGCAGACCCCGACGCTGAGCCTGTTTCTCTCCAGCCAGGTCACCGGCAGCCCGCTGATGGTCGGCCTGTTTTATACCGGCAGCGCGGTCATCGGCATCATCGTCAGCCAGTGGCTCGCCAGCCTCTCCGATCGGCGCGGCGATCGTAAACAGCTGATCCTGCTATGCTGCCTGCTGGGAGCGGTGGGCTGCCTGCTGTTCGCCTACAACCGTAACTACTATCTTCTGCTGATCGTCGGCGTCTGCCTGACCAGCTTTGGCTCCACCGCCAACCCGCAGATGTTTGCCCTAGCGCGCGAGTACGCCGATCGCTGTGGCAAAGAGGCGGTGATGTTCAGCTCCGTACTGCGTGCGCAAATCTCCCTGGCCTGGGTGATCGGCCCACCGCTGGCCTTCGCCATGGCGCTGGGCTGGGGCTTCACCTTTATGTATCTGGCCGCCACCCTCACCTTTCTGCTGTGCGCCGCCATTGTCTGGCGCTGGCTGCCATCCATGCCGCGGACGGCAGAGACGCCGCGCGGTGGCGCACAGGCGCCGCGGCGTAATCGGCGCCAGACCCTGCTGCTGCTGGCCTGCGCCACCCTGATGTGGACCTGTAACAGCATGTACCTGATCAACATGCCGCTGTATATCAGCCACCAGCTGCAGCTGCCGGAGCGCCTGGCGGGACTGATGATGGGAACCGCGGCCGGGCTGGAGATCCCGACGATGCTGATCGCCGGCGTCTATGCCGCGCGGCTGGGAAAACGGCGGCTGATGCTCCTGGCGCTGGTGGCCGGTCTGCTGTTTTACGGCGGGCTGCTGTGGATCACCCACCCGTGGGCGCTGCTGGCCCTGCAGCTGCTCAACGCGGTATTTATCGGTATTCTGGCCGGGATCGGCATGCTCTACTTTCAGGATCTGATGCCGGGGCAAGCGGGATCGGCCACGACGCTGTTCACCACCAGCGGACGCATCGGCTGGATCATCGCCGGCTCCGTAGCCGGCGCGCTGGCGGAGATCTGGAGCTACGCATCCGTCTTCCCGGTGGCGCTGGTGATGCTGTTCATCGCCCTCGCCTGTCTGCTGCAGATGAAGCCAGATCGCGCGGTCGCGGCGCCGTAGGGGGCTATGCGTCCGGCGCCGTCGCCTGCTCCAGATGCCGCAGATAGCTCAGGGCCGCCTCGCGGCTCTGTCCGCACATGTCAACGCAGGGCTTCAGCTGCCCGCACACCGCCGGACGCGCGGGGCTATGAAACAGGCGGCAGCGCATCATTTCATCCAGCTGCGGACAGGGGATCCCCGCCGGTTTGCCCTGCGGCAGCCCCGGAATCGGGCTGGATATCGACGGGGCAATACAGCAGGCACCGCAGTCGCTACGACACTCCATCACTCTCTCCTTGCCGCCTGAGGGCGGTCACTGATGCGCGCGGGTGGATAAAAAAACGCCGCCCCGCACGCCGGGCGCATACCCTACCAGAGCGCCGCCGCCGCCGCTACCCCCCCACCGGTGAAATGCTGCGCGTCGTGGGCACCGCGCCCGCGGCGGCGGTGAGTCGTCGCCCTTTTTCTTATTCCGCCACCGCGTAAACGGTTTACTTTCCGCGCGCGGCATCGTACCATTGCGCTAGTACACAAGAATTCTTTCCAGGAGCAACATCCCATGACCATGGAGCAGACCTTGACTCACTCGCTGCAGCGCCCCTCCGTTCTGGGCGGTGCGATGATCATCGCCGGCACCGCCGTCGGCGCCGGTATGTTTTCGATCCCCGTCGTCACCGCCGGCGTCTGGTTTAGCCTCTCCGTCGTGCTGCTGATCGTCACCTGGGCCTGCATGTATCTGTCCGGTCTGATGATCCTGGAAAGCAACCTGCACTATCCGGCGGGCGCCAGCTTTCACACCATGGTCGGCGAACTGCTGGGTAAGGGATGGAACAGCATCAACGGGCTGTCGATCGCCTTCGTGCTGTACATCTTGACCTACGCCTACATCTCCGCCGGCGGCTCCATCATCACCCATACCCTGGCGCCGCTGGCCGAGGTGGGACAGCCGCTGGCCGGCGGGGTCTTCGCCCTGCTGGTTGGCTTTATCGTCTGGCTGTCAACCCGCGCGGTCGATCGCCTGAGCACCATCCTGATCGGTGGAATGGTGATCACCTTCCTGCTGTCGACCGGCGACATGTTTACCCACGTCGACCGCGCGATCCTGTTCGACAGCGCGGACACCCAGGCGAACTACCTGCCCTACGCGCTGGCGGCGCTGCCCTACCTGCTGACGTCGTTCGGCTACCACGGCAACGTGCCGGGGCTGGTCAAGTACTACAACAAAGACAGCCGCGCCGTGGTACGCAGCCTGCTGTACGGCACCCTGATCGCCCTGGTTATCTACATCTTTTGGCAGTACGTGATTCAGGGCAATATCAGCCGCGCCGCCTTCCGCCAGATCATCGCCGAAGGTGGCAATATCGGCAGCCTGCTCAAGCAGATGGGCAGCGTCGCCAGCGGTCCGCTGGTAACACAATTGCTGAACGCCTTCTCCTATATGGCGCTGGCCAGCTCGTTCCTCGGCGTCTCGCTGGGTCTGTTCGACTACATCGCAGATATGCTGCGCTTTGCAGACACCCCGAGCGGACGGGCCAAAAGTGCACTGATCACCTTTGTGCCGCCGACGATCGGCGCCCTGCTGTTCCCCAATGGCTTTCTGTATGCCATCGGCTTTGCCGGTCTGGCCGCAACGATCTGGGCGGTGATCGTCCCGGCGCTGATGGCACGCGCCAGCCGTCGCCGCTTTTCACAGGCGAGCTATCGCGTCCCCGGCGGCGCGGCGGTCATCATCCTGGTTATCGCCTTTGGCCTGCTTAACGCCGTGGCCCATATTCTCTCTCTGTTCAATCTGTTACCGATTTACCGCTAACGCCCAGGCGCCCTCTCCTGCGGGGGACGCTTTTCTCCCGCCGATCCGACTTTTTACGCCGCCTCCCCTTGCCTGAACGGCAGCGGGCGGGTAGTGTGTCGCCACCTGACCGCGTCCCACCAGAGGCACTCCTGCCGGGGGGAGCGCGGCCGAATAACCCCGCTGTTTTTTTAAGGTATTGCAATCATGGCCAGAGCTAACGAGATCAAACGCGGTATGGCGGTAAACTACAACGGTAAACTGCTGTTGGTCCGCGATATTGATATCCAGTCCCCCAGCGCGCGCGGCGCGGCAACCCTGTACAAAATGCGTTTTTCCGACGTGCGTACCGGGCTGAAGGTCGAAGAGCGTTTTAAGGGCGACGACCTGCTGGAAACCATCACGTTAAGCCGTCGCCCCGTCACCTTTTCCTACATTGACGGCGACGAGTATGTGTTTATGGATGACGAGGACTACACCCCGTACACCTTCAAGAAAGAGCAGATCGAAGACGAACTGCTGTTTATCCCGGAAGGCGGCATCCCGGGCATGCAGGTGCTGACGATGGAAGGCCAGGTGCTGGCGCTGGAGCTGCCGCAGACCGTTGATATGGAGATCGTCGAGACGACGCCGAGCATCAAGGGCGCCTCCGCCAGCGCGCGCACCAAACCGGCCGCCATGTCAACGGGCCTGGTGGTGCAGGTGCCGGAATACCTGAGCAACGGCGAGAAAATTCGCATTCACGTTGAAGAGCGTCGCTTTATGGGCCGCGCCGACTAAACCCGACGTCTAGCGCAAACGGAAGGGGGGACGCCGCGGCGTCCCCCCTTTATATTGTTAGGCCGTTGCCCGCGCCGTTACTTCATCTGCGGAAAATAGACCCGCTTGATGGCCAGCTCGACGCCGCGCACCTCGGCCAGCCCTTTCAGACGGCCAATGGCGGAGTAGCCCGGGTTGGTTTTCTTCTTCAGATCGTCCAGCATCTGATGGCCGTGGTCCGGACGCATCGGAATCGGACGCATGTCCCCGGCCTGCTGACGGCGAGACTCCTCCGTCAAGATAGCCTTGACCACCGCAAACATATCGACATCGCCCTGCAGGTGAGCCCCTTCGTGGAAGCTCTTCGGGTTGGCTTCGCGGCAGGTGGCGCGCAGGTGGGTAAAGTGAATGCGATCGCCGAAGCGCTCGATCATCGCCACCAGATCATTGTCGGCACGCACACCGTACGACCCGGTGCACATGGTAAAACCGTTGTAGACGCTATCGACGGCCTCTTTCAGCCACTGCATATCCTCTACGGTAGAGACGATGCGCGGCAGCCCCAGAATCGGGCGCGGCGGATCGTCCGGATGCACCGCCAGACGCAGGCCGCAGGCCTCCGCTACCGGCACGATTTCACGCAGGAAGTGGGCCATATGCTCACGCAGCGTCGCTTTATCAATACCGTCATACTCCGCCAGGCGGGCGCGGAACTGATCCAGGGTGTAGCCCTCCTCCGCCCCCGGCAGACCAGCGATGATATTGGCGGTCAGCTTAGCCACCTCGGCCTCGCTCATCGCGTCGAAGTAGGCCTTGGCCTGCGCCTGCTCTTCCGTGCTGTAATCCTCTGCGGCGCCCGGGCGCTTCAGGATATGCAGCTCAAAGGCGGCAAAGGCGATCTGATCGAAGCGCAGCGCCTTGGAGCCGTCCGGCAACGCGTACTCCAGATCGGTACGGGTCCAGTCCAGCACCGGCATGAAGTTATAGCAGACGGTATCGATCCCGCAGGCTGCCAGATTGCGCAGGCTCTGCTTGTAGTTGTCGATATGGCGCGGGTAGTTACCGGTTTGGGTTTTAATCTCCTCATGAACCGGAACGCTCTCCACCACCGACCAAGTCAATCCCTTCTCGGCCAACAGCGCTTTGCGTTTTTCAATCTCTTCTACGCTCCAGACTTCGCCGTTTGGAATATGGTGCAACGCCGTCACTACGCCGGTGGCCCCAGCCTGGCGGACATCATCAAGGGAAACCGGATCGTTCGGGCCATACCAACGCCAAGTTTGTTCCATCTACTGTTACCTTCTGCGGTGTGTTAACGGGTCTTCCTGTGACGGGTCAGACAGATTTTACGCTTTACGGCCTCCGCCGGCATAATCTGTCATACCAAATCGACACAGATATCACTCAGCTTTACCCTGACGCATCCGGATGCGGCTGTCAAAAGCGAAAGTGTGATTGGTTGATCCGCCTCACGATTATCGGGGAATTTTGGACTAACCAATTTGATTTTCTATCATATCAATTTAGACTGCAAGCCTGTGTGATGCTGTCAGACCAAACCGACGACGCCGGGAAAAGCAGGCGCCATGCCGCTGAGCGCCATCAGCAAGTGGTCTAACACCTTTTATGGCTATAGCAACGAAACAGGCCGCCCTGGGCGGCGCTGCTTCCGTCATCCATCAGATGGAGTTACGAATGAATAACCTCGCCAACTATACCTTACCGGCCGACGTACAGCGCCCCTCCTACGATCGCAGCGCCCTGAAATCCCGCCTCGTACACCTGGGATTTGGCGCGTTTCACCGTGCGCATCAGGCGCTGCTTACCGATCGCGTCCTGAACACGCTGGGCGGCGACTGGGGCTACTGTGAGGTCAACCTGATCGGCGGCGAAACCCTGATCGAACAGCTGCGCCAGCAGGATCATCTGTACAGCGTGCTGGAGAAAGGCGCCAGCCATAACCAGGCCAGCGTCATCGGCGCGGTGCATGAATCGCTGCACGCCACCCTCGACGGTATCGAGGCCGTGGTCGAAAAGATGGCCGAGCCGCAGGTGGCCATCGTCTCCCTGACGGTCACCGAAAAAGGCTACTGCATCGAGCCGGGCAGCGGTCGTCTGGATCTCAACAATCCGCTGATTAAGGCCGACCTGGCGCACCCGCAGCAGCCGGCGTCCGCCCCCGGCGCAATCGTGGAGGCCCTGCGTCTGCGCCGCGAGCGCGGCCTGTCTCCCTTCACCGTGCTCTCCTGCGACAACATCCCGGAAAACGGCCACGTGGTGAAAAATGCGGTGCTGGATCTGGCGCAGGCGCGCGATCCGCAGCTGGCGGCGTGGATCGCCGACAACGTCACCTTCCCCAGCACCATGGTCGATCGCATCGTCCCGGCGGTCACCGAGGAGACCCTGACCCAGATCGGCGCCGCCCTCGGCGTCGACGATCCGTGCGGCATCGCCTGTGAACCCTTTATTCAGTGGGTGGTCGAGGATAACTTCGTCGCCGGACGTCCCGCGTGGGAAGCCGTCGGCGCCGAGCTGGTCAGCGATGTACTGCCCTATGAGGAGATGAAGCTGCGTATGCTCAACGGTAGCCACTCTTTCCTGGCCTACCTGGGCTATCTGGCGGGCTATGAGCACATCAACGACTGCATGGAGGACGCCGCCTACCGTCAGGATGCCCATCGCCTGATGCTGCAGGAGCAGGCGCCGACCCTGAGCGTCAGCGGCGTCGATCTGGCGCGCTATGCCGCGCTGCTGATCGAACGCTACAGCAACCCGTCGCTGAAGCACCGCACCTGGCAAATCGCCATGGACGGTACCCAGAAGCTGCCGCAGCGTATGCTGGACTCCATTCGCTGGCATCTGGCCCACGACAGCGCCTTCCCCTGTCTGGCGCTGGGCGTCGCGGGCTGGATGCGCTATGTCAGCGGCACCGATGACGCAGGCCAGGCTATCGATCTCCGCGATCCGATGGCGGAAACCCTGAAGCAGTGCGTAGCCAACAGCGCCGACGGCGCAGAGCGTGTCCAGGCGCTGCTGAGCGTCAGCGCGGTCTTCGGCGACGCGCTGCCGCAGGAGCCCCGCTTTGTCGAGGCGGTAACCGCCGCCTACCTGTCACTGATGCAGCAGGGTGCGGCCCGCACCTGCGCTGCGCTGGCAAGCCAGGCATAATCCCGCCCCAACGCAGTCTGCCGCCCGACGGCGGCAGACTGTGCGCGCACGCACCGGGCGTGCCATGCTATCGATAAACCTAAGCCGCCGCGGGCGCTAGCGCCGCCGCATCGCTGACGTTGAACGCCGCCACGATCTCGGTCAACGCCTTGGCCTGTCCCTCCAGCCCATGGGAGGCCGCCGTGGACTCCTCCACCAGCGTGGCGTTATGCTGCGTCACCGTGTCCATCTGGTTGATAGCCTGGTTGATCTGGGCAATCCCACGGCTCTGCTCCTCTGCGCTCGACGATATCTCCCCGATCAGACCGGATACGTGCGTAATGGCGCTAATGATATTCGCCATGGTGGCGCCGGCCGCCGACACATTGACGCTGCCCTGATTGACCCGCTCCACCGACGAGGCGATCAGCGTATTGATCTCCTTCGCCGCCTGGGCGCTACGCTGCGCCAGACTGCGCACCTCACTGGCCACGACGGCGAAGCCGCGTCCCTGATCGCCGGCCCGCGCCGCCTCCACCGCGGCGTTAAGCGCCAGTATATTGGTCTGGAAAGCAATACTATCGATAACATTGGTAATGGAGGCGATATGTTTCGAGTTGCCGGCGATCTCCTCCATGGTCTTGACCACCTCCGCGATGGCCAGTCCACCGGACTCCGCCGTATGGGTTGCTTCGCCGGCCAGCTGCGCCACGTAGCGTGAGCTATCGGTATTCTTATCGACAATGGAGGTCATTTGCTCCATGCTCGCAGCGGTCTCCTCCAGCGCAGCGGCCTGCTCCTCGGTGCGTGAGGCCAGATTGCTGCCCCCAGAGGCAATCTCTCCGGCGCCGGAGTAGATGGCGCTGGCGCTATGGCGCACCGACGCGACGATCTCCCGCAGCGCCCGCTGCATATCGTCGATATGCGCGGCCAGGATCCCCATCTCACTCTTGCCATGGCGCTGAAAGCGCTGCGTCAGATCGCCCTGCGCAATGCGCTGTACGCTGCGAATGATGCTCTGCAGCGGTATCAGCATCGCCTGCTTGACCGACACCCAGCACAGCAACAGGCACAGCAGCGACAGCAGCGCCAGCAGCAGCAGCACCCACTTCATGATCTGGCTGGCGTGATGGCTGTTCTGCACCCCGACCTCCATTAATCGATCATGCTCTTCCTGCCATAGATTATACGCATGCTGTGTTTCAATATTCAGGGCAATAAGCTGTTGATTCAGCTCCGCGGCGCGCGGAATATCATTCTGCTTAAGCAGTTCAGCTATTTTAGACACCGTGGAAAGATATTTCGTGAAGTCATTATTTACCCGATTGACAACATTCATATCCAGCCCGTCAACGTCGGGAATATCTTTATAAGCCACATAATTACTGCGTGCTTCGGCAATCCGCCGATCGGCGCGGGAGAAGAGCCCCTTCATCCGCTCCCGATCGACCGTCGCTGCAATAGCTTGATTCTGTGCCTCTCTCAGCGTGGAGCGCGCCTGAACCAGGTTGATCCATGCGTCGCTAAAAAACATGACATTACGCCGTGACTGGTAGTTTTCTTGAATATGTTCGGCGTCACTATTAATAACATCGTAGAAGAATATAAATGAAACTGCCTGAATTGAAAAAATTGTAACAATTATAATGGGAAGCAGTCTGGCTATTTTAATTTTAGAAAACATGTTACCGATATTCTCTTGTCATTTGCACTCATGAGTTAAGGATTATCGGCTGGGTACCCCATTTCTTTATCACTTTTTTAAATATGAATAACCGCGTATAAATTATACAAATATCGTATAACACCGATCCGACCGAGGACATACCCCGAGCCTCACCCGGGGTATGCTCCCGGCGCTACCGACGCGCCTGCCGAACGACGCTCGTCAACCACTCCCGGGTAAAATCCGGCAGCGGCAGCGGACGACCAAACAGATATCCCTGCAGGTAATCCAGCCGATAAGCACGCAGATGCTGCAGCTGCGCCTCGGTCTCGACCCCTTCCGCCAGGGTGACCATATCCAGCCGCTTGGCCAGCGCGATCACCGTATCCACAATGTGACCCGACAGCATGTCGCTGCCGATCATCCGCACGAAGCTTTGATCGATTTTGATGATGTCGAAGTGATAACGCTGTAGATAGGCCAGGCTGGAGTGCCCGGTGCCAAAATCGTCCAGCGCCAGCAGTACCCCCAGCGCCCGCAGCTCGTGAAAGATTTGCTCCGTCAGCTCTCCGTCCGGCACTCGCTGACGCTCGGTCAGCTCCAGCACCAGCCGAATCGGGTTGGCGGCAAAGGCATCAATAAAGCGTCGACACTCCTCAACCAGGCTCAGATCGTTAAAATGGCTGGCGCTGATGTTAAAGCCAAAGTGAAAATGCGCCGGCAGGCTATGGCAGCGCGGCGCAAAATAATCGCTGACCTGCTGCATAATATCGCGCGTCATCGGAACGATGAGACCGCTGTCCTCCGCCAGAGGGATGAAGTTATTCGGCGGGATCAGCCCCATCTGGGGATGCTGCCAGCGCATCAGGATCTCGCAGCCGCTCAGCGACTCATCCGCGCCGTTGACCACCGGCTGAATATAGGGGATAAACTGATGACGCCGTAGCGCCTCGCGCAGATAGGAGACCGGCGAATTTACCTGCCCCACCAAGCGGTAGGTGCCAACCCCGAACACGATGGCCAGCACCAAAAACAGCACCAGGCTACCGCGAGAGTAGTCCAGAATATACGCCCAGTGGCTGCCGATCGGAACGGCCGTGGCGACCGAGATCGGGTAGCGCGACGCACTGTGGACAAAGTGGCGCCCGTCCACCGGCGGCGGCGCATCGACAACCTTGCCCTGAGGATCCATCCAGCCCGCACCGATATGCAGGTACAGCGGCGTCGGGGTGCTGAGCGATCGCAGAATATTCCGCAGGTAGTAGCCGTCTATCCCCACCAGTACGCTGGCATCCCCCGGCCCCGCCTCACGAAACACCACCAGCGAGCGGTGCGGCGTAATCCGGTTACCCGGCATCAGGGTCAAGCGGTTCTGGGTGTAGTGGTCAGAGCCGACCTCGGCATGAAAGGCGCCGTAGAGAGAGGAGCAGTAGATAGCGTTCGCCTGCGCCAGGCTGACCGATCGCACGTCGGGTACCGTCGTCGCCTGAAGCGCCAGCATATTATGCAACGCCGTATCGCAGGGCTGTCCGGCGTAGCGCCGAACCGCATCGGCCGCCGTCTGGGCATTGTCCAGCGCCTCATCGATCTGCCAGATAGCCAGCGTCAGCCGCTGTTTAGCCGACTCAGCCAATCCCCGCGAGGCCTGCCAGGAGATGGTGACGGTAGCCAGTAGCAGCACTATAACCACCGCGCCCGCAGACAGCAGCGGACGCAGATAGCTGCGCCATCGTTCGCCGCCCAGATGAATCATTTGCGTTTGTTACCTCCCGCTCAGCGCACCTGCTCGGCGCGTAGGCAGCGTGTGCCGCGCATAGACTGTCCCGCACGCAGACGCTGCGTAAGGGCAAAACCCGCTCTCCACTCTGCGGCGCCCCCGCCGGCGTATGCGCCCGACGCAGACGGGACCGGTGGCGTGCTATGGCGCCATGCCGCCCAGTACCCCCGGCGTAGAATCAAACAGATAGCCGTCAAATCCCGGATCGTCTGGATTGGAGATCTCTAATAGCTTAGCCTTAACATTCTCTAAATGCTGCCACATTGCCTGTTTAGCGTCACGCGCGTCGCGCCGTAGCACCGCCTGCAGGATCCGTTGATGATCCTCCAGCCAGTCCCAGCGGTAGCTGAAATCCTGGGTATGGCCATGCAATCCCGCCCACAGCGGGTTATGCTTGCGCGCGCGCCAGGCATCCTCCACCATTCCGGCCAGTACGCTGTTCTGAGTCGACTGCGCCAACAGGCAGTGAAACTGCTCATCCGCGCTCTCATCGGCGCACCCGGCGTTTAGCGCCAGGCGCTCCTGCTCGATAGCCTGGCGCATCTTCAGAATATCGGACTTGGTCGCCTGCGTCGCGGCAAAGGCCGCGACCTCGCTCTCCAGCAGCTGGCGCGCCTGCAGCAGCTCAAAGGGGCCAAAGGTGTTCTCATCCAGATTCCGCACCCGCGCAGAGGACACATTCTGCGGTAACGCGACGACGTATACCCCGGAGCCTTTACGCACATCGATCAGATGCTCCAGCTCCAGCATGATCAGCGCCTCGCGCACGACGCTGCGGCTCACGTCAAAATGTTCGGCAATATCGCGCTCCGGCGGCAGACGATCTCCGATGGGGTAGTCGCCGCGCGCAATGGCGGCGCGCAGCGTATTGCCGACTTCCTGATACAATCTCATGACGTGCCCCTCTGGCTGTGCCGCATCTGCGGAGTAAATGCACCAATTGGACAGACCAATTGTCAATATTAACGTGCCGCTATAGTGGCTTTGATTGTATCACAGCATGAATTCATTAAGAAAAAGGACGGCGCGGGCGCGCGGGCAGATAATGCTTATGATGATGAAGAACGCCCCTGCGCTGGCAGGGGACGTTCCAGGCAGAACACGCTTAACGATAAGAGACGGTGATCAGCGCCTGTGCATGCGCTTCGTCCAGCCAGGTCAGATGGCTCTCGCCAACCTGGGCCGGTAGGGCCATGGCCCCCTGCTGCGCCCGCGCAACGCTGCGTGTCGCCGTCTGGGCTTTACCGTCCCGATAACACTCGGAATAGACCTGATTATTCACTATTTTAAACTGACAACCATCCTCCACAATCATACCACCAAACTGTACCACGCCCGAGCCAGCGGCTTGGGCAGGGGTATTGGCCAATCCGGCCCCCAGCAACATCCCCATAACGACAATCTTCACTAGTGATAAGCATTCACGCCTCATATATCACTCCCGTCGTCAAGTTACTGCGTCTTTTCATCTCGCCAAACGTCGATCGCGGATGAAAAAACGGTGACATTCCTTGTTAACACCTCTCCTAAAAAATAGCAGAACTCGTTGATTACTAACGGCAATGCAGATCAAAACTTCAGTTATTTCTTTTCAGAAGGCAAAAACAGCATCACAAGCTAATAAAAAATAAGTGACCAGCATAAAAAACCAATTTCACCTCATATCTTTACCGGTAACGTCGCGAATGCATTGCCAGTACCGAGAAAACGCTTAAAAAATAGGGTTGTTTCCGCGCGCATTTTTCCTAAGAATGTCTGATATCTCACAAAACCAGCGGCGCTCTCCATGGCCTCTAATAACAAGGGAACTGCGCATGACCCGCGTAAATGTGATCACCGGTTTTTTGGGCTGCGGAAAAACCACCACCCTGCGCCACCTGCTGGCAAATAAGCCCGCCCAGGAGCGCTGGGCGATATTGGTCAATGAGTTTGGTGAGATAGGGATCGATGGCGCGCTGCTCGCCGACAGCGGCGCTCAGCTGAAAGAGATCCCCGGCGGCTGTATGTGCTGCGTCAACGGTCTGCCGATGCAAATAGGGCTGAACATGCTGCTGAAAACGCAGCCTGACCGACTGCTGATCGAGCCGACGGGACTGGGTCACCCCACGCAGATCCTGCGCCTGCTGGAGAGCGAGGTCTACAGCGCCTGGCTGACGCTGCAGGCGACGCTGTGTTTGCTGGATGCCCGCCAGCTCAACGATGCGCGACTGCAGAATAACGAGAACTTTCGCGATCAGCTGGCGGCGGCGGATATTATCGTCGCCAATAAAATAGATACCTATGACGACGACGCACGCGACGCGCTGCGTCGCTGGCAACAGGCCCAGGGCGATGAACGAACGCTGCTCGAAACCCAGCGCGGACAGATCGATCCCGCCTGGCTAGATCGCCCGCGCGCCCGCACGGCAGCGCTGCCCGAGGCACGCCATCACCACGCGCCGTCCGCCCCGGCGTCGGGCATCGCCGCGCTGCGGCTACGGCCCGGGCAGGGCTGGCGACGGGCGCTCAACCAGGGCCAAGGCTACTTTAGCTGTGGCTGGGTCTTCAGCGAAGAGAGCATCTTTGACACCATCGGCCTCTTGGAGTGGGTACGCTTAACCCCGCTGCTCCGCATTAAGGGCGCCGTGCGGGTGGCCGAGGGTACCCTCTGTGTTAACCGCCAGGGGGCGGATTTACAGATAGAGACCCGCCAAACGCCGCCGCCGGACAGTCGTATCGAAGTGATCCATGATGCCGAAGCGGACTGGAACGCGCTGCAGAGCGCCCTGCTGGCGCTGCGCACCCGCCGACAGGAGACGTCCACGATATAGCCTTGTCGGTGCGCCCTCGCCTTTCCGGCGCGCCGACGCGGGCAAATTCGCGCCGAATATATTACTAAGTGTGTCAAATTAAACCATTGCTTACCTTTGGATAAGATATCTCTCCCCGTTTATCTTTTTCCTCAATATAATAGAGGGGCGCGTAATCTAGAAAATAGGTCATATAATTGACTTGTTTTACATGTGATTAGCACAGTGGCTTCTACTGAATATCTGGGCAGGATACGCGATAACGCACGGTTTAATCCGGCCATGTCCCCCCGTTCGCAGCGCGTCTTCGCTGTGAATAGCGGAAATCAGGACAAAAAGTGTGTTCTGCTGCACAATTCTGCCTCAGCGCGATTGTCAGTACCCCACGTGGAAATTAGTCTCTGGAAGGGTAATTTTCAGATAGCGACATAACAGGTCGTTAAGGACAACAAGGGAAACGGTTTATAATGGTCAAGTCTCAACCAGTTCTGAGATACATTCTGCGTCTGGCGCCCGCTATCGCCGCCGCAGTGTTGCTTTCGGCATGTACTACGACACCCTCCGATCGCTACGCACAAACTGATACGCATGTAGTCAACAACAAAGACAATCTATTACTACAGGCGTCTCAGGATGAATTTGAGGAGATGGTGCGCAATCTGGATGTTAAATCCAAGATTATGGATCAATACGCCAGCTGGAAAGGCGTACGCTATCGCCTGGGCGGCGACAGCAAGCGCGGCATCGACTGCTCGGCGTTTGTTCAACGTACTTTCCGCGAACAGTTTGGTCTGGAGCTGCCGCGCTCAACCTCACAGCAGGAGGGCACCGGCCACGCCATCAAGCGCTCTAAGCTGCGCATCGGCGATCTGGTACTGTTCCGCGCCGGGTCCACGGGCCGTCACGTCGGCATCTATCTGGGCAACGATCAGTTTGTTCACGCGTCCACCAGCAGCGGCGTTACGATCTCCAACCTGAACGATACCTACTGGAATAAACGCTACCGTGAAGCGCGCCGGGTACTCTCCGGTACTCAGCTGGCGCAGGCTAATACCCACAGCTAAGGCGTCCCTACGTTTCCCCCTGTCCTAAAAAACGCTGCTACGGCAGCGTTTTTTATTGCTATAAATATAGAAACCAAAATAAAGCGCTACTCCACGGCGATAGCACGGCACACTCCCCCCACAATCCGCTAATAAACACTATTTTTTAACATTTCATTAAACTCCCCATATTCAAACCTGCCGTTCTTTTCTACTATCGTTAGCGAAGGACGGCCATCGGGAGTGACGGTCGCAGGAGGCGAACCGTCGGACGCGCGCATTTCGAACACAACAGCCCATTCGGGGAGAGCAGACATGGGGAAACGACTCACAGCGGCAGCAGAGCAACGCGAGGCGACGTCCGACGGACATCTGCAGCGTAATCTTAATAACCGTCATATCCAGCTCATCGCCATCGGCGGCGCTATCGGCACCGGCCTGTTTATGGGCTCCGGGAAAACCATCAGCCTGGCCGGACCATCTATTATCTTTGTTTATATGATTATCGGGTTTATGCTTTTTTTTGTAATGCGAGCAATGGGTGAGCTGCTGCTCTCTAACCTGGAGTATAAATCCTTCAGCGATTTCGCGACCGATCTGCTCGGCGCCCGCGCCGGTTATTTTACCGGATGGACCTACTGGTTCTGCTGGGTCGTCACCGGCATGGCCGACGTGGTCGCCATTACCGCCTACGCCCACTTCTGGTTCCCCCACCTGGCAGACTGGATTATTTCGCTCTCCTGCGTCGTGCTGCTGCTTTCGCTCAATCTGGTCACGGTCAAAATGTTCGGCGAAACTGAATTTTGGTTTGCGATGATTAAAATCGTCGCCATTATCGCCCTGATCCTGATTGGACTGGGTATGGCCATCGGCGGCTTTCGCGCCCCCTCCGGCGAGCAGGCGGCCTTCAGCAACCTGTGGCACGGCGGCCTCTTTCCCCACGGGATCGGTGGCTTCTTCGCCGGATTTCAGATCGCGGTCTTCGCCTTTGTCGGCATTGAGCTGGTGGGCACCACGGCGGCGGAAACCCGCGATCCGCAGCGAGTCCTCCCCAGAGCGATCAACGCGATACCGCTGCGTATCATCATGTTCTATGTACTGGCCCTGTGCACCATCATGATCGTCACCCCGTGGCAGCAGGTGGTGCCCGACAAGAGCCCCTTTGTGGAGCTGTTTATTCTGGCCGGGCTGCCGGCCGCGGCGGGGATCGTCAACTTTGTGGTACTGACCTCGGCGGCCTCCTCCGCCAACAGCGGCATTTTTTCCACCAGCCGCATGCTTTATGGACTGGCGCAAAGCGGTCTGGCCCCGGCCCGCTTCGCCCGCCTCTCTCGTCAGTCGGTGCCCGCCGCCGGGCTGTTCTTCTCCTGCCTGTGTCTGCTGGGAGGGGTCGTGCTGCTCTATCTGATCCCCAACGTGATCACCGTCTTTACCCTGATCACCACCGTCTCGGCCGTGCTGTTTATGTTCGTCTGGTCGATCATTCTGTGTAGCTATCTGGTCTATCGCCGCCGCTATCCGCAGCGACACGCTGCCTCGGGCTATAAGATGCCGCTGGGCAGCGTTATGTGCTGGATCTGCCTCGCCTTTCTGTTTGGCGTACTGATCCTGCTCACGCTGGAGACCGATACGCGCCAGGCGCTGATGGTCACGCCGCTGTGGTTTATCGCGCTGGCCATCGGCTGGCGCTTCACCCAGCGTCCCTCAGCGCTTTCCCGCGACGAGGCCGCCTAAAACAGCCCCCTGCCTAGCAGGGGGTCAACAGATAAAAAAACGGGGGCATCTCTCGACGCCCCCGCTCGGTATCGCTTACGCGACTACGCCGTTTTGCTCGCCTGGCTCTGCGGCGCGCCGTCCGGCCGCTTGAGCAGCGCATACAGCAGTCCGCTCAGCAGCGTCCCGGCCAAGATCGCCAGCAGATAAGGCAGCACCGGGGTGATCGCGCCGGGGATCAGCAGTACAAACAGTCCGCCGTGCGGCGCCATCAGCTTCGCGCCAAACAGCATCGACAGCGCCCCGGTCAGCGCTCCGCCGAGAATGCAGCACGGCAGCACCCGCATCGGATCCCGCGCGGCAAAGGGGATCGCCCCTTCGGTGATGAAGCACAGCCCCAGCACCACGGCCGCCTTACCGCCCTCGCGCTCGCTCTGGGCAAACTTGCGGCGCGCAACCAGCGTCGCCAGCCCCATAGCCAGCGGCGGAACCATCCCGGCGGCCATGATCGCCGCCATCGGCCCGTAGGTCTGGGTACTGAGCAGGCCGACGCCGAAGGCATAGGCCGCCTTGTTCACCGGTCCGCCCATGTCGGTACACATCATCGCGCCGAGCACCGCGCCCAGGATCACCGCATTGGCCGTGCCCATGGTCTGCAGCCAGTGGGTCAGCCAGGCCAGGATCTTCGCCACCGGCGTGCCGATGATGTAAATCATCGCCAGGCCGACGATCAGGCTCGACAGCAGCGGAATGATCAGGATCGGCTTCAGCGCCTCCATGCTCGCCGGCAGGGTAAGCCTGCTGCTGATGGCCCGAGCGACGTAGCCGGCGAGAAAGCCGGCGATGATCCCGCCGATAAATCCCGACCCCAGGCTAACCGCCAGCATCCCGCCGATCAGCCCCGGCGTCAGGCCGGGACGATCGGCGATGGAGAAGGCGATATAGCCCGCCAGCACCGGCACCATCAGCGCAAAGGCGGTGCCGCCGCCGATCTGCATCAGCGCAGCCGCCAGCGTGCCGGGCTCTTTGAAGGCCTGAATACCAAAGACGAACGAAAGCGCGATACACAGACCGCCGGCCACCACCATCGGCAGCATGTAGGAGACGCCGGTCAGCAGGTGACGGTACGCGCCGCCCGCCTCTTTCTTGCTCCCCGACGCCGCGGCCCCGGACGGCGCAGACGCCTGAGGGCGGTAGATCTCCGCCTCCTGCAGCGCCTTATCCAGCTCCTGAGCCGTCTTCTTCAGCGCCAGCCCCGTGCTGGTGCGGTACATCGGTTTCCCGGCGAACTTCGCCAGATCCACCTCAATATCCGCCGCCACCACCACCAGATCGGCCTCCTCGACCTCCTGCGGCGTGATGGCGTTGCCCGCCCCTACCGATCCCCGCGTCTCCACTTTTACCTGCCAGCCGCGACGGCGCGCCTCTGCCTCCAGCGCCTCCGCCGCCATGAAGGTATGCGCAACGCCCGTCGGACAGGCGGTGACCGCAACCAGCCGCAGGCAGTGCGATCGCTCCTGTCGCGGCGCCGCGTAGTGATAGGGTGAGGCATCGCGCTGCGCACGTGCCAACAGCTCCGCCGGCTGACGAATAGCCTCGCCCACCGAGCCCCGGTACAGCGGTTTGCCCTCCAGCGCGGCATCCTGCGGGGTATCGTCACCGATAAACAGCACCAGCGCCGCATCCTGCGGGCGGGTAACCCAGGTAATCTGCTGCTGGGCGGCGGCGGCCTCCAGCATACGCCTGGCTAGGAAACAACGGGCCTCGCCCTGCGCACCTTCCGTAATCAGTAGGGTATTCATATGGCCTTCCCCAATCAGTTAAAAGGATCGAGCTCCACGCGTGCCATCATCGCCGCCAGCTGCGTGCGGTCGCTGATGCCGACGTTGCTCTGGCTGACCGCCAGGGCAGAAACCGCCGTAGCCAGCCGTAGCGTGTGTTCACTGGACTCTCGCATCATCAGGCCATAGATCAGCCCGCCCACCATCGAGTCACCGGCGCCGACGGTGCTGATAACGTCCACCTCAGGCGGCTTAGCCAGCCAGGCGCCGGAGGCGTTAACCCACAGCGCCCCCTCCGCACCCAGCGAAATCACCACGTGGGCGATCCCCTGATCGCGCAGCGCGTGGGCAGCACCGACGACGTCTTCCAGCGTCGGCAGCGCACGGCCGGCCCAGATTTCCAGCTCGCGGCGGTTGGGCTTCACCAGCCAAGGGGCCGCCTTCAACCCGGCGACCAGCGCCTCGCGGCTGCTATCAAAAATGATGCACGGGCACTGACTGCGCAGGCGGCGCATCCAGTCGGTAAAATCATCCGCCGCAACGCCGGCCGGCAGGCTGCCGCTGACGCACACCATGTCAAACTGCCCGAGCCAGCTCAGGGAGTCATTAACGAAGCGATCCCAGTCGCTCTTGCTGACGTCAAAGCCGGAGAAGTTAAAGTCGGTGACCGCCCCATCCTTCTCGGTCAGCTTTACGTTGATACGGGTGCGCCCCGGAACCACCTGAAAACGGTTGGCGATACCCAGCTCGCTGAACAGCTGCTGAAATCCATCCTGGTTATCCTTGCCCAGGAATCCGCCCACGGTCACATCGATGCCGAGATCCTTCAGCACCTTGGCAACGTTAATCCCCTTACCCGCGGCGTGCAGCCCGGCGGTTTGTACCCGGTTAACTTCACCGCGCTCAATCTCCGCACAGTAGCCAACCAGATCGTAGGCTGGGTTTAAGGTGATGGTTGCAACTCGTCTACTCATGATATTTCCTCGCCAAGGCCATTCGCGATGGCCTGACCAATAACGTCCAATGCCTGCTGCGCATCACTGCCGCTGGCAGTAAAACGCAGACGATGGCCTTTTTTAACCCCCAGTGCGACAACCTTCATCAGACTGCGGCCATTGACCGGAACCCCGCTGCCATCAAGGTTGGCAACGGTTATCTGGCTTGCAAACTGCTTAATGGTATTCACCAACTGCGCGCCCGGTCGGGCGTGCAGGCCATGCTCATTACGAACGGTAAACTCGGCGCTCAGAGACTCATTGCTCTCCGTCAGCTCGCTGGTCAGCAGCGCAACGACCTCTGCCGGGGTCTGAGCCGTCAGCAAACGTTCAGCCTGCTGACGCTGCAGCAGACGGCTCAGGTAGTCCAGCATCCCCTCCGGCTGCGCATCGGCCATCGCAACGGTCAGCAGCAGCGCCACCGACTCCCCATCGAGCGTAAAGGGCTGACGCGGACGCGCCAGCGCCGCCGCGCTCGCCTGAACCCCCAGCGCGCTGTCGCAGAGCCAAATGCCCTGCCCCAGACACAGCGGCGCGCGGCTGATGACATCGCTGACAAACTCGCCGCCGACCGCTCCCGCCTGCTGCAGGCGCCCGGCGTTCAGCGCCTGTAGCGTCATCAGGCTGTCGGTCTCCACCCCCAGCGTCACCATGCTGATATCAAAGCGAAACTCGGCAACGCTGCGCTCACCCAACAGCAGGCTGCGCAGCGTCTCCGCCGACGTGGTCTGCGCCAGCTCCCGGCTTACGCCGTCGTCGCTCAGCACATGGGTCAGCTGACGCAGCAGCGTCAGGTGCTCATCGGACTTGGCGGCGATGCCGATCACCACATAGGCCCGCTGTCCCTCGCCCCACGCCACCCCCTGCGGAAACTGAAACACCTGAACCCCGGTGTTCAGCACCTGATCGCGGGTATCCGTCGTGCCATGGGGAATCGCGATACCATTCCCCAGGTAGGTCGGCGTCTGCTTTTCGCGCTGCAGCATGCCCTGTACATAGCCCTCGCCGACGTAGCCCGCCGCGACCAGCGCCGCCGCCACCTGCCTGATGGCCTGTTCTTTACTGTCAGCCTCCGCTGCCAGATGGATATCCTGTAGGGTCAGATGAAACATAGATGCTCCTCGTCCGTCATGCCGCGTGCGCCGCCGGCGCATTGAATCGTTTCAGCGCTGCGGGAGAAAAAAACCGGCGTTACCATGAGGTCGCCGAGGTTTACGACGCTGAATCGTTTTTGTGAGTGTGGTCCGACGCGCGCCGTTACGCAAGGACTTCCCGCCGCATCTGTACATATTTTAGACCTTCAGCACATTTTTGCTGAAGTTTGTTGTCAGCACCGCTGACGTGCGACAATAAGCGCTGAAATTTGCTGATGGAGAAACAAGCATGACGGTAAAAGTGGGGGTCGGCGTGATCATCGTGAACGCCGCTGGCCAGATTTTGCTCGGAAAACGCTGCGGCAGCCACGCACCCTACTGGTCGATCCCCGGCGGCCACGTTGAGCAGGGAGAAACCTTTGAGCAGACGGCGATGCGTGAAGTGGCCGAGGAGTGTGGCCTGCACATCGATACGCCGCGCTTTGTCGGCGTGACCAATAATCTGCAAACCTGGCATGACGAAGGGGTGCACAACGTCTCTATTATTATGCAGGTCAGCGCGCCAGCGGCGGCCACGCCCCAACGCTGCGAACCGGATAAATGTGAATGCTGGCAATGGTGCGATCCGCGTCAGCTGCCGCAGCCTTGCTTTGACGCCTGTCAGCAGGGCGTTCAGCTGTGGCTCACCCAGCAACCCTACTGCGCTACGCCGGCGTAGCGGCGCTGCGGTGCGGTCAAAACCGCACCGCTCCAGTGCACTCGCCCTGCTGAACAAAAATAAAGCAATATGAGTAAGATAATCTTCTCTCGCACCATCCTCTACGGCTACTGCACCAAAACGGTTAACGCATAAACCGCTATCGCACCAATATCGACCATAACGCACTCAAATGGTGCACATCCCCGCCCCGCGCCTGCCCCATCGCTGCGCATTTCTGCCAGTGATAAATATAATCACTTGATAATAAATATAAATAAATAGTTGGCACGTTTCTTTCATTATATCCAGAGCAAACACAAGCGGCTTATCGCAAAGACAAGGAACCATTACGATGAAAGCAATGTTGAAAGCCTCCGTGGCAGCCCTGGCGCTGGCCTTCGCCGTCAGCGCTCAGGCTGCGGAAAAACCGCTGATCGTCGCCACCGATACGGCGTTCGTCCCATTCGAATTTAAAAAGGGCGATAAATATGTCGGTTTCGATATCGACCTGTGGGATGCCATCGCGAAGCAGCTGCACCTAAGCTATACGCTGAAACCGATGGACTTCAGCGGGATCATTCCCGCGCTGCAGACCCGTAACGTGGATCTGGCGCTGGCCGGCATCAGCATTACCGAGGAGCGCAAGAAAGCCATCGACTTCTCCGATGGCTACTACAACAGCGGCCTGATGGTCATGGTGAAGAGCGACAACGCGCAGATCCACGGAGTGAAGGATCTGGACGGCAAAGTGCTGGCCGTGAAGAGCGGCACGGCCGGCGTAGACTATGCAAAGGCGCACGTAAAGAGCAAGGATCTGCGTCAGTTCCCTAATATTGATAACGCCTATCTGGAGCTGGCAACCGGCCGCGCCGACGCCGTCCTGCACGATACCCCCAACATCCTTTACTTTATTAAAACCGCGGGCAACGGTCAGTTTAAGGCCGTCGGCGACTCGCTGGAGGCCCAGGCCTACGGCATCGCCTTCCCGAAGGGCAGCGATGCGCTGCGCGAGCAGGTCAACGGTGCGCTGAAAACCCTGAAAGCGAATGGGACCTACGCAGCTATCTATAAAAAATGGTTCGGCGTCGAACCGAAGTAATACTTTGGGCGCCCGCGGGGCGCCCCTTTGCCCTCGCGGGCGTTGCACGGTAACACATACGGTTTTACCAGGAGAATCAACATGCAGTTTGACTGGAGCGCCATCTGGGATGCCATCCCGCTGCTGCTGGAAGGCGCCAAACTCACCCTTTGGATCTCGGTGCTGGGGCTGCTCGGCGGCCTGATCATCGGCCTGGCCGCCGGCTTCGCGCGCGCCTTCGGCGGCTGGCTAAGCAACCACATCGCCCTGGTGTTTATCGAGCTTATCCGCGGCACCCCCATCGTGGTTCAGGTGATGTTTATCTACTTCGCCCTGCCGATGATGATGCCGCTGCGTATCGACCCTTTCAGCGCCGCCGTCATCACGATCATGATCAACTCCGGCGCCTATATCGCCGAGATTACCCGCGGCGCGGTGCTCTCCATCCACAGCGGCTTCCGCGAGGCGGGGCTGGCTCTGGGCCTCTCCCGCCGCGATACCCTGCGCTACGTGATCATGCCGCTGGCGCTGCGCCGCATGCTGCCCCCGCTGGGAAACCAGTGGATCGTCAGCATCAAGGATACCTCGCTGTTTATCGTCATCGGCGTGGCCGAGCTGACCCGTCAGGGACAGGAAATCATCGCCGGAAACTTCCGCGCCATGGAAATCTGGAGCGCCGTCGCCGTGATCTACCTGATCATGACGCTGGCCCTGAGCTTTGTCCTACGCCGTCTTGAAAAAAGATTGAAAATCATATGATTGAATTTAAAAACGTCGATAAAAGCTTCGGTCAGACCGCCGTCCTGCACGATATCAACCTGCGTATTCAGCCGGGTGAGGTGGTCGTGATCATCGGCCCCTCCGGCTCGGGAAAGTCGACCCTGCTGCGCTGCATCAACAAGCTGGAGGTCATCAGCCGCGGTCAGCTGCTGGTGGACGGTATGGACGTCAACGATCCCAAGGTCGATGAGCGCCTGATCCGCCAGGAGGCCGGGATGGTCTTCCAACAGTTTTATCTGTTCCCCCACCTGACCGCGCTGGAAAACGTCATGTTCGGCCCCATCCGGGTTCGCGGCATGAGCCGGGCCGATGCCGAACAGCGCGCGCGCACTCTGCTGGCCAAAGTGGGGCTGTCCGAACGCGCCCATCACTATCCGTCGGAGCTCTCCGGCGGACAGCAGCAGCGGGTGGCGATCGCCCGCGCGCTGGCGGTCAAGCCCAAGCTGATGCTGTTCGATGAGCCGACATCCGCGCTGGACCCCGAGCTGCGCCATGAGGTGCTGACGGTGATGAAAGATTTGGCGGAGGAGGGCATGACCATGGTCATCGTCACGCATGAAATCGGCTTTGCCGAAAAGGTGGCGTCGCGGCTGATCTTCGTCGATAAAGGTCGTATCAGCGCCGACGGCAGCCCGCAGCAGCTGATCCAGACGCCGCCCAACGAGCGTCTGCGCGAGTTTCTGCAGCACGTCGCGTGATCGTCCGCCGGGACCGCCCGCGCGGGTGGCCCCGGCGCGCACTCAGAATCGCCAGGCGATAAAGCGGCTCACTTTCTGCCCCTGCGCCATCGTCACCTCACGCATCTCCTTCACCGGGATTGCGCGCAGCGCCCTGCGCAGCGCCGGCAGCGTCTCTCGCCGAGAGACCAGCGAGGTAAACCACCCCACCTGCGTCGCAAACGCGCGGCTCTCCGCGATCATCCGCAGAATGAACGCCTGCTCACCGCCGTCGCACCACAGCTCATCCGCCTTACCGCCAAAGTTTAGCATCGCCGCCTGCGGTGGCCGCAGCCCCAGGTTGGTCAGCTTCCGCTGACTGCCCGCGGCGGCCTCCGCCGCGCTGCGGTGAAAGGGGGGATTGCACATCGTCGCGGCGTAGTACTCCCCGGCCTTGATAATCCCCTGAAAAATCGCCTGCGGCTGACGCTGACGACGCAGGCGAATCCGCGTTCCCAGCGCCGGATTGGCCCGGATGATGGCCGCCGCGGCCGCCAGCGCCTGCGCCGAAATATCGCTGCCGGTAAAGCGCCAGCCGTATTCGGCCTGCCCCAGCAGCGGGTAGATGCAGTTGGCGCCGGTGCCGATATCCAGCACGCAGGTCTGCGCGCCGCGCGGAATAGCGCCGTCGGCGCGGGTGCTGGCCAGCAAATCGGCCAGATAGTGCAGGTAGTCGGCACGACCCGGGATCGGCGGACAGAGAAACTGCGCGGGAATATCCCAGTGCGCGATGCCATAGTCCTGCGCCAGCAGCGCCCGGTTGAGCGCCCGAACCGCCTGCGGATCGGCGAAGTCGATGCTTTCGCCGCCGTTCGGCGTCGCTCGAACAAAGTCTCCCAGCGCGGGAGAGATCCGGCACAGCGCCGCCATATCGTAGCGGCCATGGTGGCGGTTACGCGGGTGCAGGCCCGCTTTCTGGCGCCGATCCGGCGGCGTGACTGGCTTATGGTTCATGATTCACTTCGGGGGAGTCGCTCAAACAGGGCGGCAAGTATACCCATTTCAGCGCCGGACACCTACCCTCCTGCGCTTTCCCTCTGCAACCCGTCGCGGGGTGGCGTATACTGCGCACTCGGAGAGTGACCGCATCGATCTCGCAACCGTGCGCCCGGCACCGCCGCGATCGCCTGCGGTCACCGGTTTTGGAGCCCGTTTCCCATGCGCTTACCCGCCCTGCTCGGTTCGATACTGGGACTTATGCTGCCCCTGCTCTGTGCGGCGGCGCAGCCGGACACCATCGACGAACGCTACGCCATCGCCCTTCGGGGCGAGGCCAAATACGCCGCGGGCTTTAGCCACGTTGACTATGCCAACCCCGCCGCGCCCAAGGGGGGTACCCTGCGCCTGGCCGCTATCGGCAGCTATGACAACTTTAACCCCTACGCCGCGTACGGCACCCCGGCCATCCGCAGCGCACGGCTGTTCGATACCCTGTTCTGCCCCTCCGCCGATGAGCTCGATAGCGCCTATCCGCTGATCGGTGCCTCGATCCGCTACGATCGCCGCTTCCGCTGGGCTGAGGTGGCCATCAACCCCGACGCCCGCTTTCAGGACCGCACGCCGATCGCCGCCCGGGACGTCGCGTTCAGCTTTCACGCGCTGATGACCCAGGGCCCCGCGGCCTTTCGTCAGCGTTTTCATGGCATTACCCTGCGCCCCCTCTCGCCGTTGACCATACGCATTGAGCAGCCATTCTCCGACAAGGCGCGCATTCTGGCGCTGTTGACCCAGCTGCCGATCCTGCCGCAGCACGCCTGGCATCAACGATCGCTGCGTCATCCTCTCCGCCAGCCGCCCATCGGCAGCGGCCCCTATCGCATCGTCCGCTACCGCCTGGGCCACAGCGTCACCTATCAGCGACTGGCCGACTATTGGGCGGCCAATCTGCCGATCAACCGCGGACGCTATAACCTCGATACCCTGCACTATACCTACTACCCCAGCCAACGGGCGGCGCAGGCGGCCTTTCTGCACGATCGGATCGATGTGTGGCTGGAGACCTCCCCGGCTCGCTGGGCGAGCCAATACCCCCAGCGCCGCGTAGCCCGCGGCGAGATCGTCAAGGCCGATCTTCGCAGCCACGCCGCCCAGGCAACCCGCTGGCTGGCGTTCAATAACCAGCTTCCCCTGTTCCGCGACCGTCGGGTACGCGAAGCCATCTCGCTGGCCTTCGACTTTCCGACGCTCAACCGCCGCCTTTACCACGGCGACTACCGACGCGCCGACAGCTATTTCCAGAACACCCCCTACGCCGCGCACGGCTATCCCAGCGCCGCGGAGCTGCTCTGGCTCGCCCCCCTCAAAGGCGAGGTGCCGGCCGCCGTCTTTCTGTATCGCTACCGCCCGAGCGGCGAGCATACCCTGGCCGACCTGCGGCGAGCCCAGGCGCTGCTGACCCAGGCCGGCTGGCGTCGTCACGGCCCATGGCTGGTCAATCAGGTAGACGGACGGCGCTTTGTCTTCACCCTGCTGCTGCCGTACGGCAGTCGGCTACACTATGTCGTCCCCCTGCGCGATAGCCTGGCCCGCCTGGGGATCGATATGCAGATCCGCGCGGCGCCGCGCGGCCAGTTCAGCCGCCTGGCTCGCCGCCATGCCTTCGGCATGATCCCGCTGATCTACCCGGCGACCCCCTTTCCCTCCCCGGCGCTGCGGGTGCGCTGGGGATCCCGCTACGCCGATGGCCGCGGCAATATCGCCAACGTCCGCGATGGCGCGGTCGACGCGCTGCTGGCCCACATCGCCGCGCAGCAGCGCTCACCCGATGCGCTGCTGGCGTTAGGTCGGGCGCTGGACAGGGTCTTAACGTGGAATGCGTTTATGCTGCCGCTGTGGTATTCCGACCACCGGCATCTCGCCTATTGGAACCGATTTGCGATGCCGGCGCAGCGGCCGCGCTACGGTCTGGGATTGGATTCTTGGTGGTATGACGTCAATCGCGCGGCGCGTCTGCCGCCGCAGGGGAGCGCAGGGGAGCGCAGGGGCCGACGATGTCACAGAAACGCGTGCGCCGCGATAGGCTCTGCGATGGCCACTCCGTCATTCTTCAGACGGCACATCACCGTGCTCTCATCCTCTGGATCGACAAACAGACAGGGCTCGCCGTCAAGCGCAACGATAGTGCAGGCAACGGGCATCTCCTGCAGGGAAAGGTACATATCGCGCATCACCTGCCAGGCACTCTCGCCGCGCTGACTCAACAGCTTCAGGCCGATCAGCCGGTTGGCCGCGCCCTGCGCTTCCGGATCCGGAATCGGCTCGACCTGGACGCCGGTGCGCCCAGACGCCCAGCGGTAGCGCTGCGGCAACCGATGAACTATCGACAGCTGGAGATTGTTCACGTTCATACCCTGATGATAAACACGGCACAATTTTTTCACAAAAAACTCACACCGTAAATGCTGAATCGCGTAAATTCGCGCAAATAACCGATTGACAGCGATTAATTTCATCAGAATTGATTACATATCACCAACATTGTCGATATTCTCGCCGCGCCGACGGCGGGCGAGCCCTTGCGCCGTCAGCGCGCCAGAGGTCGTACGCCGCGCGCCGCATACAGAAAGAGCGCCATTGCCAGGGTGCTGCACAGCGCCATCGACCCGGCCAGCGGCCAGGCGGAGACGATCGGCATCTGCGCCAGCAGCGCCCCGATCAGCGCGCTGAGGCCAAAACGCAGGGTGCCGGCCAGCGAGGCCGCCGTCCCCGCCATGTGGGGAAAGTTATCCAGGATCACCGCCATCGCGTTGGAGGTCACCATGGAAATACAGCCGACATAGGCCGCCACCCCGAGCACCAGCGGCCAAAATCCCAGCGCCAGCAGCACGCAGGCCACCAGCCAGGCTCCCATCACAAACTGCACCAGCAGCCCAACGCGCAGCATCGCCTGCGCACCGTAGCGACGCACGTTACGGCTGTTAATCAGGGTCATCAGAAACAGAAACAGAATATTCAGGGCAAAATAGTAGCCGAAATGCTGCGGGGAGACGCCGTGCAGGTCGATATAGACAAAGGGGCCGGCGCTGAAGAATGAAAACATCCCGGAGAAGGAAAACCCGCTGGCCAGCATATAGCACAGCACGCGACGGTGGCGGAACAGCGCGGCAAAATTGGTCAGGGTGGCATACAGCCGAAACGGCTGACGCCGCTCACGCGGCAGCGTCTCGCGGATAAATAGGGCCACCAGCAGCGTCGCCAGCAGCGCCGCCGCCGCCATCGCCCAGAAAATGGCGTGCCAGCTAAACCACAGCATCAGCGCGCCGCCCAGCAGCGGCGCCAGCAGCGGGGCGATGGTCATCACCAGCACCACAAACGACATCATGCGCGAAAACTCATCCTTACTGAACATATCGCGCATCAGGGCGTTGATCACCACGCTGGCGGCTGCCGCCGCCAGCCCATGCAGCAGACGCAGGGCAATCAGCTGATCGATGCTGTGCGCCAGCGCACAGGCGGCCCCGGTCAGGGCAAACAGGAGGGTACCGAACAGGATCACCGGCTTACGCCCCACGCTGTCGGCCAGCGGGCCGTAAAACAGCTGTCCGCAGGCAAAGCCCAGCGTATAGGCGCTCAGGGTCATCTGCACATCGCCGCCGGACACGCCAAACTGCGCGGCGATGACCGGCAAACTGGGCAGGTACATGTCGATGGCCAGCGGCATCAGCATCGACAGCAGACCCAAGATCAGGATAAGCCTCAGGTGAGACCCGTTTTGCACGCCCGGCTCCTTATGCCTTCGCGGCCATTACGCTGGCCACCTCATCGTCGCTCAGCGCGCGGTACTCGCCCGGCGCTAGCGCCGCATCCAGCGCAATGGCACCGATACGCTCGCGGTGCAGCCCCACCACCCGGTTGCCCACGGCGGCGAACATACGCTTCACCTGATGATAGCGCCCTTCGCTGATGGTCAGACGGACATGATGCTCGTCGAAAGCCTCCAGCTGCGCCGGCTTGGTCAGATCCGTTTCACCGTTCAACAAAATTCCCTCGGCAAACTGCGCCGCAGTCTGCGGCGCTAGCGGCTGCTCCAGCGTCACCAGATAGCTCTTCTCACAGTGGTGGCGCGGCGAGGTGATGCGGTGAGACCACTGCCCGTCGTCCGTCAGCAGCACCAGGCCGGTGGTGTCCAGGTCCAGACGCCCGGCGGCGTGCAGCTTTTCCGCCATCGGTTCATCGATAAAGTAGAGAATGGTGGCATGATCCGGATCGTCCGTCGAGCAGACGTAGCCTTCGGGCTTATGCAGCATGAAATAGCGCGGTCCGGTGATAAACGCCAGCACGTTGCCCTCATAGGCAACCTCCTGATCCGGCGTGACCTGCAGCGACCCGCTGCGGGAGACGACACCATCGACGGTGACGCGCGAAGCCCGCAGCTCGCGGATCACCAGTGAGCGGCTGATCCCCAGCTGCTGGGAAATAAATTTGTCCAGTCTCATGAAACCTGCTCTGTTATAACCAAGGCGAAATAAAAACCGATATCGTCCGCGGCGTTGTCCCGAGCGCGGGCATCTCCCGCTGCCGCGGCGAACCTAGATCGCGCAGTCTACCATAAGGCCCCTATCGCCAGCCATCGCCGCGCAGGAAGCGACGCGCTAGGCTGGATCTCCCGCGCCCGATGGGTAAACTGGAGTCCGTCCGCCGCGCGGACACCCAACGTTCCCCTTCGATTCCGAGGTTACACACTATGTCCGCATCCATTCACGGCCACGACGTCATGCGCATGATGCTTGCCAGCGATACGTCCTATACCCGCGATGCCCTGATCGCCGCCATTGGCCAGCGCTTCGGCGCCGATGCCCGCTTTCACACCTGCTCCGCGGAGGATCTCAGCGCCGCCGAGCTGGTGGATCTGCTGGCCGAACGCGGTAAGTTTGTCCCCGCCGCAGGTGGCTTTACCACCCGCGCGGATAAAATCTGCCGCCACTGATGGCCTTTACCCTGCGGCCGTACCAGCGTGAGGCCGTCGATGCCACGCTGGCCCACTTCCGACGTCACCGAGAGCCGGCGCTGATCGTGCTGCCGACCGGCGCCGGGAAAAGCCTGGTGATCGCCGAACTGGCCCGCCTGGCGCGCGGACGAGTCCTGGTGCTGGCCCACGTTAAAGAGCTGGTGGCCCAAAACCATGCGAAATACCAGGCCTGGGGGCTTGAGGCCGACATTTATGCCGCCGGGCTGAAGCAAAAGGGCAGCCAGGCCAAAGTGGTCTTTGGCAGCGTCCAGTCGGTCGCCCGCAATCTCTCCGACTTCGATGCCGCCTTCTCCCTGCTGATCGTCGATGAGTGTCACCGCATCGGCGATAGCGAGGAGGGACAGTACCAACAGATACTGCAGCATCTGCGCGGCCATAACCCACAGCTGCGGCTACTCGGGCTCACCGCGACCCCCTACCGCCTCGGTAAGGGCTGGATCTACCGCTACCACTATCACGGCATGGTGCGCGGCGACGAGGCGTGTCTGTTTCAGGACTGCATCTACGAGCTGCCGCTGCGCTATATGATCCGCCATGGCTTTCTGGTGCCGCCGGAGCGGCTGGACATGCCGGTGGTACAGTACGACTTCAGCCGTCTGCAGCCGTCGGAGGCCGGGCTCTTCAGCGCCGAGGATCTCAATAGAGAGCTGCGCGATCAGCAGCGCATTACGCCGCACATCGTCAGCCAGATCGAGGAGTATGCGGCCACCCGGCGCGGCGTGATGATCTTCGCCGCCACCGTCGAACACGCCCAGGAGGTACTGGGCCTGCTGCCGACGGGCTGCGCGGCGCTGATCAGTGCGCAGACGCCCCATGACGATCGTGACGCGATCATCCGCGATTTCAAGGCGCAGCGGCTGCGCTACCTGGTCAATGTGGCGGTGCTCACCACCGGCTTTGACGCGCCGCACGTGGATCTGATCGCTATCCTGCGGCCGACGGAGTCCGTCAGTCTATACCAGCAGATCGTCGGGCGCGGCCTGCGCCTGTGCGACGGCAAACAGGACTGTCTGATCCTCGATTACGCCGGTAACCCACACGATCTCTATACGCCCGAAGTCGGCAGCCGCAAGCCCCACGGCGACAGCCAGCCGGTACAGGTGTTCTGCCCCGCCTGTGGCTTTGCCAATACCTTCTGGGGCAAGTGTGACGAGCAGGGCCGTATCGTCGAGCACTACGGGCGGCGCTGCCAGGGTTATTTCGAAGACGACGAAGGGCAACGCGAGCAGTGCGACTATCGATTCCGCTTTAAAAACTGCCCGCAGTGCAATGCGGAAAACGATATCGCCGCCCGCCGCTGCCATCAGTGCGCCGCGCTGCTGGTCGACGCTGACGATATGCTGAAGGCGGCGCTGAGGCTGAAAGATGCGCTGGTGCTACGCTGCGGCGGCATGCAGCTGCGCTGCGGGGAGGATGCCAAGGGCGAGTGGCTGCAGATCACCTACTACGACGAGGACGGTGCCGACGTCAGCGAGCGCTTCCGCCTGACCACCCCGGCCCAGCGCACCGCCTTTGCCCAGCTCTTTCTCCGCCCGCACCAGCGGGCGCCGGGCTGTGAGCTGATCTGGCAGCGGGCGGCCGATATCGTGGCGCAGCGGGATGCCCTGCGCGCACCCGACTTTGTGGTGGCGCGCCGCCGGGGCCAATTCTGGCAGGTTCGGCAAAAAGTATTTGACTATCAGGGGCGTTTTCGCAAGGCGAACCAGCTGCGCGGCTAATTTATTTGCCGTCCCTGCGCGGATCGGCTAGAATGCCGCCCGCCTTGTTAAGGGTGTTAACCTAAGACTGGCGCACGATATCCCGTCTGCTGCTGGGTCGCCTGTAGCAGGCTTCATTTTTTTAAAGAGATAGATCAATGTTCACGATCAACGCTGAAGTACGTAACGAGCAGGGTAAGGGTGCGAGCCGCCGCCTGCGCACCGCCGGCAAATTCCCGGCAATCGTTTATGGTGGTAGCGAAGCCGCGCTGTCCGTTACCCTGGACCACGACACCACCATGAACATGTCTGAAAAAGACGGTTTCTACACCGACATTCTGACGCTGTCCGTTGACGGCAAAGAGATCAAAGTGAAGATTCAGGCGGTACAGCGTCATCCGTACAAGCCGAAAATCACGCACATCGACTTCGTTCGCGCTTAATCGCCCGTTCGCGTCAGATGATAAAAAAAAACGCCGCTCTGCGGCGTTTTTTTTATGCTTCTCGCGGGAAAAAGGCGCGTTGCTCGCGCCCTTCGCCGCTAACGCGCGCCGCCGTTACGCTGCAGCTGATCGCGCAGGTTAGGCGGAGTCCCCTTGATCGTCAGGGTATCGGTCTGCGCATCCCAAAAGACACGCTCCCCCAGCAGCAGGGCATCAAAGTTAATCGTCAGTCCCCCGCCGCTGCCGGCAAACTTGGTCAGCTGACGCAGCGTACTGCGATCCGCGGGGAAGCTCTCCTCCAGCGCGTAGTCGCGCTCGGCGGTGAACTGCTGAAAGTCCATCTCCCCAACGCTGGGGATCTCCCGCGACAGCGCCTCCAGCGCGATATCCTCCCCCGCCTGCAGCTGTTCGTTACAGTAATCATACACCTGCTGACGGCAGGCCTGGCGCTCGTTTTTATCCAGCTGACCTTCGCTACAGTAATCGCTCACCGCCTGCAGCAGGCCGCGGTTCTGCACCTTCGTATCCAGCCCCGCCTGGGCGCCTAAAAAATCCATAAAGAAATCGGCTACCTTGCGCCCAACCCGCCCTTTCAGGTACGAGAGGTAGCGCTGGGACTGCGGGTTGGTCTCCCATTCGGTCATATCGATACGCGCGACGATGTCGGCATGCATAATGTCCAGGTAATGGGTGGTGCTCAGATCCAGTCGTTCGTTCACCCGCATGCTGCTGCAGTTATTGAGCACCGCGACCAGCAGATAATCTACCGCCAGATAGCGATACTGGCAGAACAGCACGATCCCGCCCTCTGCAAACGGATATTTGGCCAGCTCGTCGCGCAGGCGACCGGTCGCCGCACGGCTAAACTCCAGGAAGCTATCCTCTCCCTTGCGGTAGTGAGTCAGCGCCTGCGCCAGCTCGCTCTCCGGGTTAAAGGTGCCATACGCCTTGCTTTTGGCGCTGTAGACCCGGTGTAGCTCCGCCATCATCTCATCGACGGCGGCACTCTTTTCCAGCAACGAGTCGCGCAGCACCACATCCAACTGCTGCTCATCGCGTTTAACCAATTGATGCAGTGCGATGTTCTCCAGATCCAGACTCATTGTTTGCTCCTGTTGTCCTCAGCCTGATACAGGCGCGTATTCAAGCACCGTTGTCGGGCACCCGCAAGCGCCTTTGTCCGCCGCTGCGCCTCCCCGTGCATAAAAGAGCAGAAAATCACGCGCCTATCGGGTAATATGGTTGACTTTGTAAGTCATCGACGGTCACTTTTTATGCCACAATCATCCCGTTACAGCGATCAGCGCGTTGAACAATTGCTCTCTGAACTGGTTAACGTATTAGAATCGCAGCATGCGCCCACCGATCTCTCCCTGATGGTGCTGGGCAATATGGTAACTAACCTGATTAACACCAGCGTCGCACCGGCGCAGCGCAGCATGATCGCTCGCTCCTTTGCCGATGCGCTGCAGGCTTCCATTCGGGAAGATAAAGCCCACTGACCCTTCGGGTACAGAGATTCGACGGAAACAGACAGAATTTATGGTAACGAACCGTCAGCGCTATCGTGAAAAAGTCTCCCAGATGATCAGCTGGGGGCACTGGTTCGCCCTGTTCAATATTCTGCTGGCGCTGCTGCTGGGCAGCCGTTATCTGTTTATTGCCGACTGGCCAGCGACCCTGGCCGGGCGTATCTATGCCATCGTCAGCTGGCTCGGCCACTTCAGCTTTCTGGGGTTTGCCGCCTATCTGCTGACGCTGTTTCCGTTAACCTTTATTGTGATGTCGCAGCGTCTGCTGCGCTTCCTTTCCGCGGCGCTGGCCACCGCCGGGCTGACCCTGCTGCTGATCGACTCCGAGGTCTTCACCCGCTTCCACCTGCACCTTAACCCGCTGGTCTGGGAGCTGGTCGTCAACCCCGCGCAGGGGGAGCTTTCCCGCGACTGGCAGCTGATGTTTATCTGTGTGCCGGTGCTGTTTCTGATCGAGATGCTGTTCGGCACCTGGAGCTGGCAAAAGCTGCGTAGCCTCAACCGGCAAACCTTTGGCAAGCCGCTGGCGCTGGTGTTTATCGTCTCATTCCTGGCCTCGCACCTGATCTACATCTGGGCGGATGCCAACTTCTACCGCCCCATCACCATGCAGCGCGCCAATCTGCCGCTCTCTTATCCGATGACGGCGCGACGCTTCCTGGAAAAACACGGGCTGTTAAACGCGCAGGCCTATCAGGAACGGCTGATCCGCACCGGTAATCCAGAGGCGCTGGCCATCGAGTACCCGCTGGGCGAGCTGAGCTACAGCGATAAAGGCGCCGGGCTCAACCTGCTGGTGGTGGTCGCCGACGGCCTGCGGGCCGATGCGCTGCCGCAGACCATGCCGGCGCTGGCTGCCTTCGGCGCCCAGAACCTGCGCTTTACCCACCATTACAGCACCGGCAACGCCGTCGACAGCGGGCTGTTTGGCCTGTTTTACGGCATCTCGCCCAGCTACCTGGACAGTATTCTGGCCGGGCGTAAGTCGTCGGCGCTGATCGGCGCGCTGGCGCACCAGCACTATCAGTTTGGCCTGTTCTCATCGGACGGCTTCAAGGCGCCGCTGTATCGCCAGGCGCTGTTCAGCGACTTTACCCTGCCCGCGCCGCAGAAACAGAGCGATGCCGCTACGGTGCGGCAGTGGGAAACCTGGCTGGATACCCAGACCTCCACCCATCCGTGGTTTGCCTACGTCAATCTGAACGGCGCCGCCGCCGCGGACGACGGCGGAACGCTGTCGGCCAGCCGCTATCAGCGCGCGGCCCAGCAGCTGGATGGTCAGATTGCGGCAATGCTCGACGCCCTCCGCGCACGCCAGGCGCTGAAGAACACCGTGGTGGTGATCACCGGCAGCCACGGCGTAGCGCTGGACGGCGAGGATCGCGCCGGCGGCGACTACAGCCGCGCCCGACTGCAGGTGCCGCTGATCATCCACTGGCCGGGCACCTCGCCGCAGTCCATCGCCAAGATGACCAATCATGAAGATATCATGGCGACCCTGATGCAGCGTTTGCTGCACGTCGACAGCCGGGCCGCCAACTACACCCAGGGCGAGGATCTGTTTGCCGCCGTGCGCCGTCACGATTGGCTGACGCTGGGCAACGGCGGCGATCTGGTTATCGTTACCCCGCAGCAAACCATCGTGCTCAACCGTAACGGCACCTACCGCGCCTACGATCGCGACAACCGTGAGCTGACGGGCGAACGGCTGCAGCTACCCCTGCTGCTACAGGTGTTGACCGACGTGAAGCGCTTTATTGCCAACTAGCCGTGTGTCGAGCCACGCCGAGTGCGATCCGCGCTATCGATGAGCACCAAACCGGGCGCGGCGCAGGGAAAATATCGCGCCATCGCGCAATACCACGACAAAAGGCGGCCGATTGCCTAAAACAACGGCAAACGGTGCGATCACGGCTTGCAAATGTCAGAAAAAAAGGTAGTATACACAACCAGTTCGGCACGTAGCGCAGCCTGGTAGCGCACTGTCATGGGGTGTCAGGGGTCGGAGGTTCAAATCCTCTCGTGCCGACCAAAATTCCCTAAAAAAACCAACCTCTGCGGTTGGTTTTTTTACGTCTGCATCTTTGTGGGCGCACTCCCCTCTACAGCGGCACCCGCCGCGTTTCCGCGATCCTGGCCATATCTCCATCGTCCAACTCGGCCCGCGAACGACGCCGCGGCCTCACGGCGGCGGCGGGCTCCAGCGATAGTGATTACGCCCGGCCCCTTTAGCCTGATACAGCGCACCGTCCACCCGCGCCACAAAGTGCGCCAGCGTTTCACCGGCCGCATAGATCCCCACGCCGATGCTTACGGTCAGCCCACGCTGCTCGGTAATCCGCACCATGCTGGCCTGCTGCTGCAAGCGCGCCGCACGCGCCTCTAGCCACGCCCGATCCTCGCTCTCCAGGATCACGGCAAACTCCTCGCCGCCGATGCGGGCCGGAAAGGCCGAGCCGACAAACTCGCTGTGCAGCAGGCGGCCAAACTGACACAGCACCCGGTCGCCGACGGCATGGCCAAACTCATCGTTAATCTGTTTAAAGTGGTCAAGATCGATGATAAACAGAGAGAAGTGACGCGGCAGCGGCTGCGACATCAGGCTGGAGTAAAAATGGCGCCGGTTGGGGAGCCCGGTCAGGTCGTCAAACAGCGCCAGGTAGCGTAGCCGCCCCCGCACCCGAGCAAGGTAACGCAGGGTACAGATGCCGCCCCAGGCGCACATCACCATGCCGATAGCGCGCAGTACGTCCTCCAGATTACCGAGCCACACCGGCTGCTGGACTATCTCATCCAGCAGATCCAGCACCCCGCTCAGTATCCACAGGGTCAGACCGCCGTTCAACACCCAATAGGAGCGGCGATCCAGCGCGGAAAACTGCACCGCGACCAGCATCAGCAAGACGGTCAGGTACTCCACCAGCTCCAGCGAAAAGGCAAAACCATTAAAGCGCTGTGCCGGATAGTGCGGCAGAGACAGCAGGTGCAGCATGACCAGCAGCAGCAGCAGTAGTGCAAGCGACAGCAGATACAGCGCCCGCAGCCGGGTAAAGCCGCGCCGCGGCAGCATCGAATCGCTATATTCCGCCATGGAACGCTGGCGCCTGTCGCCGAAAAGATCCCTCATCCCCTGCAGCCTCATGGTGGAGTAACCGTTAGATACACTTTTAATCTATTGAAATTATTATATATATTTAGTTAAACTCTATCATGATAACTATAGTTAGCAAGCCGCAGATTGACAACCTCTTTTCATCTGCGCGCGGCGAGGCGAGCGCGGTGGGAAGACGCCCTGGGCTGGGAAGCACGGGAAGAAGGCGCGGGCGGCGTGACGGACGCCACGCCGCAGAGAGAGAGATGATTAGGCGTGGGTAAAGGCGCGTTTGCCGGCAAACTGCGCCGCGGCCCCCAGCGCATCTTCAATGCGCATCAGCTGATTGTATTTTTCAATCCGTTCGCCGCGGCACGGCGCGCCGGTTTTCAGGTGGCCCGCGCGCAGCCCGACGGTCATGTCGGCGATAAAGCTATCCACGGTTTCACCGCTGCGGTGAGAGATAAAGGTGCCCCAGCCATGGCTATGGCACAGCTGTACCGCGGCGATGGTCTCACTCAGGCTGCCTATCTGGTTCAGCTTAATCAACGCCGCGTTGGCCGCCGCCTCATCGATGCCACGCTGGATATAGCGTACGTTGGTGACAAACAGATCGTCACCCACCAGCTCAATCCGCTGTCCCAGACGCGCATTCAGGTGACGCCACCCCTCCCAGTCGTTTTCCGCCAGTCCATCCTCCAGCAGCACGATGGGGAACGCATCCAGCAGCGTGGCATAGTAATCGGTCATCTCCTGCGCGTCGAGCTGACGCCCCTCGCTGCGTAGATGGTAGCGCCCATCCTGATAGAACTCGCTGGACGCCGGATCCATGCAGATCACAATATCCTCCCCCGGGCGATAGCCGGCACGTTCAATGGCCTGGACGATCAGCGCCAGAGGCTCACGGTTCGAGCTGACGCGCGGCGCAAATCCGCCCTCATCGCCGACGCCGGTGCTCAGGCCGGCATCCAGCAGAACCTGACGCAGCGCCTGGTAAACCTCGCTGCCCCAGCGTACCGCTTCGCGCAGCGATGATGCGCCCCAGGGCGCGATCATATACTCTTGAAAATCCGCCCCCTGCCAGCGCGCGTGTACTCCGCCGTTGATGATATTCATGCAGGGGACCGGCAGCAGCGTCGCTCCCAGACCGCCGATATAGCGATACAGCGGCTGCTGGGTAAGCTGGGCCGCCAGGCGCGCGCAGGCCAGGGAGACGCCCAAAATCGCGTTGGCCCCCAGCGCCGATTTATTATCGCTGCCGTCCAACGCCAGCATGCGGGCGTCCAGCGCCGCCTGCTCACGCACGTCAATCCCCTGCAGGGCGCTGCGGATCGGGCCGTTAACGTGCGCGATCGCCCGCAGCACGCCGCGACCGCCAAAGCGTCCCGGATCGCCGTCGCGCAGCTCTACCGCCTCGCGCGATCCTGTGCTGGCGCCGGAGGGCACCGATGCGCGCGCCCATGCGCCGCCCTGCGCCATCACATCCACTTCTACCGTCGGGTTTCCGCGCGAATCCAGGATCTCCCGAGCCACGAGACTCTCGATTAAAAAGCTCATGCTGTCCTCCCGCCCTTAAAGGTGTTTAACCAGAACGTCGGTCTCAAGACCATTGATAAAATCGAACGAGGTAGAAACAAATTTGGCCAGCGCGCGATTATGGTGACCCAGCATCAATAAGTCGACCTGCTGACGGGTAACGAACTCACGCAGATCGTCCAGCGCATCCATGGAAACGATCTGCTCGGCATCGATCGGGTAGTCCTGCTGGTGCACCAGCGACATCAGCACCTGACGGGCATCATTAAGGCTCTGCTGCTCCATCCGCGTCAGATTGACATCCAGCATGCCGCGCAGCGCGGCCAGATCGCCGCTGATATGCCCCAGCGTCAGCTGGGCATCGTTTTGCCGGGCAACCTGACAGGCATGCGGCAGCAGCCGCTCACCGTCGTGGCGGCCATGAATCAAAACCAGAACATGGTGATATATTTTCATTGGGAAACCTCATTTCACATCAGGTGGGCGCCGATCCAAGGAAGGATCTCTTTCTTACGGCTCAGCATGCCGGGCAGCGCCTGTACGGGAAGCGACGTACCGTCGCGGGCGACGCGATAAAGGTCGGTATGACGGCGACGGATATCGCTGACCGCCAGCATCACGTAGTCCAGCGCCTGCTCGCGGCAGCGCTGTCGCATGCAGGCCAGCAACGGTGCCAGCTGGTCGGAAAGTTGCGTGGGCGAGGCGACCTCGAGCTGCGCCACCTCCAGGGTATAGGCGCCAACCACGAAGCGCTTGAGATCTTTCTCCAGCAGCCCCTCGGGGGTATAGCCATCCAGGCAGGTCTTTGCCGCCAGCAGGCCATCCAGGAAGGTCTTATCATCGAGGTCGCTCAGCGGGATCAGCGCGGCGACCGCGCGGCGATCCGCCTCGGTCGTGGTAGCAGAAATCAGGCCGACGGTATCGCTCAGAATAGCGCCCAGCAGCAGCGTGGACTGGCGCCGATCCGGCACCATGGCGTACTCCTGGGTCATGATCTGCCACAGCAGGGTTGCCGTACTGCCCACCCGGCGGATCCAGGCATCGATCGGGTCGGCGCTGGTCAACGAGCCTAGCCGGTGGTGGTCGATCAGCCCCAGCAGACGGCACGCCGTCAGCCCCGCGGGCCCCTGTTCGGCGTCGCTGAAATCGACCAGCCAAACATCCCGGCCATCCAGCGGCTCCGTCAGCGGCGCCGGCGCATCACACCCGGCCTGCTGCAGAATATAGGCCGTCTCATGGTTTATCTCGCCCAGGCGCCAGGCCGTCGCGGGCAGGCCGCGCGCCGTCAGCCACTGGGCGGTCACCAGCGCGCTGCAGATGCTGTCACTGTCGGGGTATTTATGGCCAAAAACGTAGATCATCTCTCCTCCGTCACGATCGAATAGCCACAGGGAGTAGGCACAAGCGCAGAAAAAAAAGCAGCACTGATGCCGCCGTTCCCGTGGAACGGTTGTCATCAGGCGTCATCATCCGTAATCAGATTACGGCGGTTGGAATAGGGGTGGCACGCCATCACTCGGGGTTAGCTAACCCGTTTTGCCGGGCGATGGCAAGGGAGAGAGTATTACAAAGCGTGTCCGCCGGCGGGCTCCGGCCGCCGACAGGCGTCGCACAGCGCGGGCCATACCGCCATGGTCGCGGCCACGATCGCCTGCAGATCGGCGCAGTCAGCGCCTTCGCGAGCCCGCACCGACATCCCCTGGATCACGCAGCACAGGTAGCGCGCCAGCCCCTGTGCGTCGCTGTGCGCCGGCAGCTCTCCCTGCGCCTGACGCAGCTGGAGAAAACGGGCCAGCATCGCCTCCTGTACCGGCTGACGGCTCTTCAGCACCTGGCTGACCTTATCCGAACAGCGGGTCTGCACCATCGAGGCGCAGATGATAAAGCAGCCGCTGGGCGTATCGCCGCTGGTAAAGCAGTTTGCCGTCACGCTCAGGTAGTTGTGAATCGTCTCGGCCAGCGGCAGCGTCACGTTAAACAGCAGACGGTCGTACTTGTCCTCGTTACAGGCGGTGTAGTACTCCACCACGGCACGAAACAGCCCCTCTTTGTTCTCAAACTCGGCGTACAGCGTCGGCGCCTTGGCACCGGTGGCCTCCACCAGATCCGCAAGGGAGGTGGCTTCATAGCCCTGACGCCAAAACAACTCTAGCGCCTTACGCAGCGCCACTTCCCTGTCAAACACCTTTGGACGGCCGCGCCCGGCGCGCTTACAGGATGTATGTTCAGTTGCCATTCCCTTTTCTACACCTCACTGACTGGATCTCACGCTAAAGGTAGCCCTCCGCCCCTGAATATGCAAACCGCGGCGCACCGGGAGTGCAGGCGGAAAAAGGGACGCGGACGCCCTGCGCGGACATCAATATCTTTTTGTTAACAAACATAGAGTTAACAAATTTATTAATAAGCGTTAATAAAAAGTGTTGACGCCGCTTTGGCGACGGAATTACCATTAAATTAACGATCGTTAAAATAATAGATAAACGACGCCGTATACCATAGCGTCACTGCGATCGTAACCGTGATGACACGTCAACGCATTCATGTCCCCAGGCGATGCCCGCCCGCGCCGTGTCACCGACCATCGCACAAAAAAGTAAGGTGATTGCCATGTACAATACCGATTTTATCAGCGCACTGCGCACCTGGATCGACAGCAACGTTGCCGCTATCTCATCCCTTGACGACGTGGCGGCACGCGCCGGTTACTCCAAATGGCACCTGCAGCGCATGTTTAAAGCGCACACCGGCGTTCGGCTGGGGGAGTATATCCGCAATAAAAAGCTGGATGAATCGGCCCGTCGGCTAAAAGTCTGCCAGGGTTCGATTCTCGACATCGCCCTGTCGATGGGCTTTGACTCCCAACGCTCCTTTACCCGCTCTTTCAAGCGGCGCTTTGACGTGACGCCGGGCGTATGGAAGAAAGAGGTGACGGCGGGAAAACCGCTGGATCGCGCCGCCTGAACGGCGGCGGCGATCGGCCCGTCGCAGACACAGTCTCACCACTGTCTCCGCGACGGGTTATTCTGACACACCGAATGGCTTAGCGCCCTTCGGTACGCCCTTTACCCTGCTCGGCCGGACGGCGCGGGCGGCGATTCTGCCCCTGACGCGGCGCCGCGTTACGCGGTCCCTCCGCGCGACGCCCCTGCCCCGGACGCTCCGTACGACCGCTGTTCTGACGCCCACCCTGGCGGCCATTCTGAATCGGCTCAGCCTTAATGGTCGGATCCGGCTCATAGCCCTCAATGGCCATGCGCGGAATCGGGCGCTTCAGCAGGCGTTCGATATCGCGCAGCAGCTTATGCTCATCCACGCAGACCAGCGACAGCGCCTCACCGGTCGCCTGGGCCCGCCCGGTGCGGCCGATACGGTGCACGTAGTCCTCCGGCACGTTGGGCAGCTCATAGTTCACCACGTAAGGCAGCTGATCGATATCCAGGCCGCGCGCGGCGATATCCGTCGCCACCAGCACCCGAATATCACCGCTCTTAAAGTCCGCCAGCGCGCGGGTACGTGCGCCCTGGCTTTTGTTGCCGTGGATCGCCGCCGCGCTGATGCCGTCTTTATTCAGCTGCTCCGCCAGGTGGTTAGCGCCGTACTTGGTACGGGTGAAAACCAGCACCTGACGCCAGTCCCGGGTGCCGATCAGGAAAGAGAGCAGCTCGCGCTTACGCTTCTTATCCACCAGATGCACGTGCTGCGTCACCAGCTCTGACGCGGTATTGCGGCGCGCCACTTCCACCTCGGCCGGGTTATGCAGCAGCGACGCCGCCAGCGCCTTGATCTCATCGGAGAAGGTGGCGGAAAACAGCAGGTTCTGCCGCTTGGCCGGCAGGCGAGCCAGCACGCGGCGAATGTCGTGAATAAAGCCCATATCCAGCATCCGATCGGCTTCATCCAGCACCAGGATCTCGACCTGAGACAGATCCACCGCATTCTGATGGGCCAGATCCAGCAGACGCCCCGGCGTCGCCACCAGCACATCCACGCCGCCGCGCAGCTTCATCATCTGCGGGTTAATGCTCACGCCGCCGAACACCACCAGCGACCGCAGCGGCAGATGACGGCTGTACTCGCGTACGTTTTCACCGATCTGCGCCGCCAGCTCGCGGGTCGGCGTCAGGATCAGCGCCCGCACCGGGCGGCGTCCCTTACCATTTTTGGGATTCTGGTGCAGCAGCTGCAGCAGCGGCAGCGTAAAGCCGGCGGTCTTACCGGTGCCGGTCTGGGCACTGGCCATCAGATCGCGACGCTGCAGCACCAGGGGAATGGCCTGCTGCTGGATTGGGGTCGGATCACGATAGCCCTGCTCTTCCACAGCGCGTAACAGTTCGGCACACAGGCCAAGGGAATCAAAAGACATGAAAAACTCCAGACCCGCCCGCTCCCTGTGCTACAGGGATGCAGTTTCCGGACAGGCGTATCAGACGAGGCAAAGCAAGAATTACCACGAGGACAGGCACAAACTGCAGGTACATAATTGGCGTACAGTGTAACAGCATACGCCCGCGCTGTCTGCTCCCCATTGCGCTCCCGTCATCCGCTTTACAGCGGCGAAAAAAGCGCCTAAAGTTAATCAATCATATGATTGACTTTTAACGAGGTCGCGATGAAAACGCCCCGCGCCAACGAGGCGCTGGCCAGCGCAACGCCCCGCGGCGAACAGGCGCGCCAGGCCCTGATCGATGCCGGGCTGACCCTGTTTGCACAGCGGGGACTGGAGGGCGCTACCACCCGCGATATCGCGCTGGCCGCTGGGCAGAATATCGCCGCCATCACCTACTACTTTCACTCCAAGCAGGGGCTCTATCTGGCCGTCGCCCAGTGGATTGCCGATACCCTTAACGCCAGCTTTCACCCCCTGCGCACGGAGTGTGAGCGCTTTCTGAGTCGGTCCGACGCAACGCCGCAGGCCTACCTGGCGCTGATCCAGCGCGCCATCGCTCACCTGTGTCACCTGATGACCCAGCCGCAGACCCTGCACCTGAGCCAGATTATCTCTCGGGAGCAGATGCTGCCCAGCGCCGCCTCGCCCATTCTGCACGATCAGTTTATTTCGCCGCTGCACACCCTGATGACCCATCTGGTGGCCGGCTATGCCGGGCTAGACGCGACGCAGCCAACGGCGGCGCTGCACACCCATGCGCTGCTCGGCCAGGTGCTGGCCTTTCGCATGGCGCGTGAAACCATACTGAACCGCACCGGCTGGCCCCAGATAGGCCCGGCCCAGGCGCAGGCGATCCATGAGGTCGTGCAGCTGCACACCGAGCTGCTGATGAACGGGCTGCGTCAACGCGGCGCCGTCGGGAACGTGAGGAAAACATCATGAATAAAAGGCGCATCACAGGCGTGGTCATCGGCGTCGTACTGGTTGCCCTGGCCGCCGCGGGATATTACTACTACCGTAGCCAACAGGATCAGCCGCTGACGCTGTACGGCAACGTCGATATCCGCACCGTCGATCTCGGGTTCCGCGTCAGCGGCCGTCTGGCATCCCTGAGCGTCGATGAGGGTGCCGCGGTAAAACCGGGGATGCTGCTGGGTCGACTGGATGACGCCCCCTATGTCAACGCCCTGAACGAGGCACGCGCCAACGCCGCCGCCGCGCAGGCCAACCTCGCGCTGCTGCAGGCCGGCTACCGTAGCGAAGAGATAGCCCAGGCCCAGGCGGCCGTCGCCCAGGCCGACGCCAACTACCGCTATGCCCAGAGCTTCCTCGATCGTCAGCAGGGGCTGTGGGCCAGCCGCGCCGTATCGGCCAACGAACTGGACAGTGCGCGCACCAACCGCAACCAGGCGCGCGCCCAGCTGCAGCAGGCACGCGATAAGCTGGCGCAGTACCAGGCCGGTAACCGCCCGCAGCAGATAGAACAGGCCCAGGCTCAGCTGCAGCAGGCCCAGGCCGCTCAGGCGCAGGCCGAGCTGAACCTGCACGACACCGCGCTGTTCGCGCCCTCCGCCGGTACGGTAATGACCCGCGCCGTCGAACCAGGCACCATGCTGGCCGCCGGAAACACGGTATTCAGCGTTGCCCTGACCCGCCCGGTCTGGGTGCGCGCCTATGTCGACGAGACCCACCTGAACCAGGCCATTCCCGGTACCCAAATCGACCTGTATATCGACGGCCGCCGCCAGCCCTACCATGGCACCATCGGGTTCGTCTCCCCGACCGCCGAGTTTACGCCAAAAACCGTGGAAACCCCGGAGCTGCGCACCGCGCTGGTCTATCGCCTGCGCGTGATCGTCAACGACGCCGACGATGCGCTGCGCCAGGGAATGCCGGTCACCCTGCGCTTTGCCCCGGCGCAGCGCTAGCGGAGCCGATCATGGAGAGCCGCTATATTACGCTGGAGGGGCTGGAGAAACGCTTTGACGGGCTGGATCGCCCGGCGGTGGCCAGCCTGACGATCCGCATCGCCAGCGGCGCCGTCATGGGGCTGGTCGGGCCGGACGGCGCCGGCAAAACCACGCTGATGCGCATCCTGGCCGGACTGCTGAAGCCCAGCGCCGGGCACGTCAGCGTCGTCGGTCTCGATCCCCTCCGTCAGGATCGCCAGTTGCACGCCATCCTGGGCTATATGCCGCAGAAGTTTGGCCTGTATGAAGATTTAACGGTGATGGAGAACCTGAACCTGTACGCCTCGCTGCGCGGCGTCATCGGCGCCGAGCGTCAGCGTACCTTTGCGCGGCTGCTGGCGTTTACCTCGCTGGCGCCCTTCACCGATCGCCTGGCCGGCAAGCTCTCCGGCGGCATGAAGCAGAAGCTGGGGCTGGCCTGTACCCTGATAGGATCGCCGCAGGTGCTGCTGCTGGACGAGCCGGGCGTCGGGGTCGATCCCATCTCGCGCCGAGAGCTATGGCGTATGGTACACACCCTGGCCGACGACGGGATGCTGATCCTGTGGAGCACCTCCTATCTGGACGAAGCCGAACAGTGCCGGGAGGTGCTGCTGCTCAACGAAGGGCGCCTGCTGTACAGCGGCGCCCCGCAGCAGCTGACCCAGCGCATGGCCGGGCGTACGCTCCTGCTGCGCGCGCCCGGCGTCTCCCACCGCCGTCTGCTGCAGCGGGCCATCACCCTGCCGATGGTCAGCGACGGCGTGATCCAGGGGCAATACCTGCGCCTGATCCTGCGGGCGGGCTGCGACCATCGGCAGATCCCCGCGGCGCTCGGCCTCGCCCAGGCCGAGCTGCAGGAGGCCGAGCCACGCTTTGAAGACGCCTTTATCGATCTGCTGGGCGGCGGGCCGCACCAGGCCTCGGCGCTGGCCGACATCATGCCGCAGGTCGACGCCGACCCCGCGCAGACGGTGATCGAGGCGCAGGCGCTGACCAAGAAGTTCGGCAGCTTCGCCGCCACCGACCACGTCGACTTTCAGGTCAAGCGCGGTGAAATCTTCGGCCTGCTTGGCCCCAACGGCGCGGGCAAGTCCACCACCTTCAAGATGATGTGCGGTCTGCTGGTGCCCACCAGCGGCCACGCGCTGGTGCTCGACATGGATCTGAAGACGGACTCCGGACGAGCGCGCCAGCACCTGGGCTATATGGCCCAAAAATTTTCACTGTACGGTAATCTAACCGTCGCCCAGAACCTGACCTTCTTCTCCGGGGTCTACGGCCTGCGCGGTAAGCGCCAGCGCGCCAAAATCGCCGACATGACCCGGGCGTTCAACTTCACGCCGATCCTGAACCAAACGCCGGATGCGCTGCCGCTGGGCTTCAAACAGCGCCTGGCGCTCTCCTGCGCCCTGATGCATGAGCCGGATATCCTGTTTCTGGATGAGCCCACCTCCGGCGTCGATCCGCTGACCCGGCGCGAATTCTGGCTGCACATCAACGGCATGGTGGATAAAGGGGTGACCGTGATGGTCACCACCCATTTTATGGACGAGGCGGAGTACTGCGACCGCATCGCGCTGGTCTACCACGGACAGATCATCGCCAGCGGATCGCCGGACGACCTCAAGGCTCGCATCGCCAGCGACGATAACCCCAATCCGACCATGGAGCAGGCCTTCATCGAGCTGGTGCAGGCCTACGACCGGGAGCATGCCCATGGCTGACAGCGCAACCCACTTCTCCTGGCGCCGTCTGCGCGCCCTGTGCCGGAAAGAGAGCGCCCAGATCGTGCGCGACCCCAGCAGCCTGCTGATCGCGGTGGTGATCCCGCTGCTGCTGCTGTTTATCTTTGGCTACGGCATCAACTTGGACTCCAGCCGCCTGCGCGTCGGCATTCTGCTGGAGCAGCAGACCCCACAGGCGCGCGATCTGGCCGATACCTTTACCGGCTCCCCCTATATCGACGCCACCGTCAGCGACGATCGGCGGCAGCTGACCGCCATGCTGCAGGCCGGGCAAATCCGCGGCATGGTGGTGATCCCGGTCGACTTCGCCGCGCGCCTGCTGCGCACTCAGGATGTGGCACCGATCCAGGTGATCACCGACGGCAGCGAGCCCAACACCGCCAACTTCGTCCGCGGCTACACCGAAGGGGTCTGGCAGATCTGGCTGCAGCAGCACGCCCAGATGCACGGTCAGCCTTATCAGCCGCCCATCGACATACAGATGCGCTACTGGTTTAACCCTGCCGCCATCAGCCAGCACTTTATCATTCCCGGCGCGATCACCATTATCATGACCGTGATCGGCGCGATCCTCACGTCGCTGGTGATCGCCCGCGAATGGGAGCGCGGCACCATGGAGGCCCTGCTCTCCACCCAGGTCACCCGCACGGAGCTGCTACTCTCCAAGCTGCTGCCCTATTATGTGCTGGGCATGCTGGCGATGGGGCTGTGCATGGTGGTGGCGGTCTTCATCATGGGCGTGCCGTTTCGCGGCTCGCTGCCGATCCTGTTCGCCATGACCAGCCTGTTTATGGCCAGCACCCTGGGGATGGGACTGCTGATCTCCACCGTCACGCGCAACCAGTTCAACGCGGCGATGATCGCCCTTAACGCGGCCTTCCTACCGGCGGTGATGCTCTCCGGCTTCGTGTTTGAAATCGACAGCATGCCGGCCATCGTGCGCGCGGTGACCTACGTCATTCCGGCACGCTACTTCGTCAGTACGCTGCAGTCCCTGTTTTTGGCGGGCAATATCACCAGCGTACTGATGGTTAACCTGGCCTTTATGCTGGCATCAGCGCTGGTTTTCATCGGTCTAACCGCCCTGAAAACCCGGCGGCGGCTGGACTGAGGAGGAGAAGAGCATGCTGCACCGTCTGCTGACCCTGATAGTCAAAGAGCTGCAGTCCCTGCTGCGCGACCCGCAGACCCGAACCATTCTGGTGGTGCCGGTGCTGATGCAGGTGCTGCTGTTTCCCTTTGCCGCGACCCTCAACGTCACCAACGCCACCATCGCGGTATACAGCGAAGACAGCGGCCCACTCTCCGTCGAGTTGACCCAGCGGCTGGCCAAGGCCAGCGCCTTCTCCCAGGTGATCCTGCTGCACAGCCCGCAGGCGATCGCGCCGACCATCAACGACCAGCGCGCGCTGCTGCTGGTGCGCTTTCCGGCCAACTTCAGCCGCGATCTGCTGAGCGGAAAACCGAGCGCGCTGCAGCTGATCCTCGACGGCCGCAGCTCCAACAGCGCCCAGATCGCCGCCAACTACGTACAGCAGATCGTCAGCGACTACCAGCAGGAGCTAATGCGCGCGCGCGGCCAGCCCCCCTTGGTCAACAGCGCGCTGATCGTCCGCAACTGGTATAACCCCAACCTGGACTACAAGTGGTTCGTCGTGCCCTCGCTGATCGCCCTGATCGCCACCATCGGCGTGATGATCGTCACCTCGCTGTCGGTGGCGCGCGAGCGGGAGCAGGGAACCCTGGAGCAGCTGCTGGTCTCGCCGCTGAACACCGGACAAATCTTCATCGGCAAAGCGGTGCCGGCGATGATCGTCGCCACCTTCCAGGCAACCCTGGTGCTGCTGATCGGGATCTTTGGCTATCAAATCCCCTTTGCCGGCTCCCTGTGGCTGTTTTACTTCACCCTGCTGGTGTATGGGCTGTCGCTGGTGGGCTTTGGGCTATTTATCTCCTCGCTGTGCGCAACCCAGCAGCAGGCGTTTATCGGCGTCTTCGTCTTCATGATGCCGGCCATCCTGCTGTCCGGCTACGTCTCCCCGGTGGAGAACATGCCGCTCTGGCTGCAGCACGTGACCTGGATTAACCCGATCCGCCACTTTACCGACATCACCAAGCAGCTGTACCTCAAAAACGTCGGCTTTAGCGTGATCTGGCACAGCCTGTGGCCGCTGCTGGTGATCACCGTCACCACCGGCGGCGCCGCCTATGCCATGTTCCGGCGTAAAATAGCCTGAATGCGCGGGGCCGGCGCGGGGCAGATGTCAGCGCCCGTCCCCCTTGCTATACTGCGCACAGCGTTTTTCTTGACTGACAGGATCGCCCGCGCGCTATGGAGCCGACTTCACACACCATGTCCCTTTCCGGCATTACCCGCAGCTATCTGCTGTTCCTGCTGCTGCTGCTGCTGGGCAACCTGCTGTATGGCTATAACTATGTGAACGCCTATATCGGCGCCAAGCAGAATATGCTGGCCTCGGTGGCCAGGCAGATACAGCAGCGGGTGGAGACCTACCGCTTCATTACCTACCAGATTTATGAAAACATTCCGGCGGAAAGCACCGCGAACGCCGCGCCGACGCCGCGCGAGCTGCGCCTGCGCCCGGACATCTATCTGCTGGACAAGGCCCGCCATAAGACCGATGCGCTGATCTTCGGCCTGCACGACAACGCCACCACCGATCTGGCCCAAAGCCTGTCGCGCTATCTGGACGTCCTGTGGAGCGCCAGCACCGACGCCTACTCGCTCTACTACCTCAACGGCCAGGACAACAGCCTGATCCTGATTTCAACCATGCCGATGAAGGATCTCTCGGCGCGCTATAAAGACGGCTACCTGGGCAACCTGGTGGAGACCCGCAAGGCCGAAATGCTGCAGCAGTCCAACGCCCTCGACCTGCGCGAAGGCTTCTCCGGGCTGCGCAAGTTCCGTTTTCTCAACGCCTACTACTTTACCCTGCGCACCACCTTTAATAACCCGGGCCACCTGGCCACCGTCATCGCCTTCGATCTGCCGGTGGGCGATATTCTGCCGGACAATCTGCCGGCGACGCGCTTCCAGCTGCTGGAGGATCAGGACAGCATCAGCGACTGGGGCGGTCACGACGAGCTGCCGCGCGCCTTTACCCAGTTGGGCTGGCCGTGGGTCACCGTCAATGCGCCTATCTACAACACGCCGCTGAAAATCCAGTTTCATATCCCGACCATGACCCTCACGCTGGATCTGGCGCGCAATAACTTCTGGGTGCTGCTGATTAACCTGGCGCTGCTGATCCTCTCCGCCATCGGCTTCTACGTCATCCGTCATCAATATGTCCGCCCGGGCAAACGCATGGCGGCCCAGCTGAACGCCCAGCAGGAGATGAACCAGGAGATCATTACCCACCTGCCGATGGGGCTGCTGATTTACCGCTTTGACAGCGACACCCTGGTCGCCAGCAACAAGCTGGCCGACCATCTGCTGCCCCACCTGAGCCTGAACAAAATCGCCGCCATGGCCGATCGCCACCAGGGGAAGGTGCAGGTCAGCGTCAATAACGCCATGTACGAAGTGCAGATGGTGCGCAGCCAGCAGACGCCCTACTCCGCGCTGTTCCTGATCCGCAATCTGGATAGCGAAATGCTGATGGGCCAAAAGCTCAAGCTGACGCAGGCGGAGTATGAAAAGAACCTGACGGCGCGCAAGACCATGACCGACAACCTGGGCCGAGAGCTGCGCGATCCGCTGACGCGGATAATGCAGATCTGCGAGAGCCTGCGCCGCGACGCCGACGCCCAGTCGCCGCTGAACGATCTGTGGCTGGAGAGCCAGCACGCCCAGCGCCTGATCGATGAGATCACCCTGCTGACCGCCGTCGAAAGCCAAGACTGGGCGCCGCCGCAGGAAACCTTCCGCCTGCACGAGCGCATCGACGCCCTGCTGCTGCGCAGCCTGCCGGCCATGCGGCGCAAGGGGCTGATGCTGCTAGGACGGGTCGAAACCGATCCCGCCCAGCAGTTCACCGGCGATATCGCCACCCTTGAGCGGGTGCTGGAGATGCTGCTGCACTACGCCATCATCACCACCGCCTACGGCAAGATCGGCCTCACCATCACTCCCGATGCCCAGCGCCCCGGCCTGCTGCACATCACCCTCAGCGACACCGGCGCAGGCGTCTCCAGCGCCGAGCGCCACAACCTGCGCTACCCGGCGCTGGCGCCGGCCCAGCGCGATCGCTTCGCGCGCGGCTCCAGCCTGACCTACTATCTGTGCGCCCAGCTGTGTCGGCGCCTGGGCGGCGAGCTAACCATCGACAGCAAGCATGACATTGGCACCCACTACCGCTTTAGCTGCCAGATGCAGGCGCTGCCCCTGGCCGAACAGGGCGATGAAAGGCTGCTGGACGGCATCACCATCCGTCTGCGGATTACCTCCGAGGAGATCCGCTCCCGGGTTGCCCAGCGCCTAGAGGGCTTTGGTGCGACCCTGCTGACCGCCGATGCGGAGAGCGACGGCGCAGAGAGCCACAGCGATCTGACGCTGACCGACGATCCGGCGCAGGCCCAGGCCGATACCCTGCTGCTGGCGGCGGATATCGACGGCTTTGAGGAGTACGCGCCGCAGCGGATCCGGGCCAATTTTAACCTGACCGATGCGCTGATCGATGCCATCCTGCTGCTGATCGAACGGCAAATGGCGGCGACAGAATCGCCAGCGCGGTGCGAATATGCTGAAAATACGTCTCTCGATATTGATAACAATCCTTTTAAATCAAAGGATTATTATTCTCTATTTTTGGACACAGTACCCGCAGATGTTCAAAAACTGTATACTGAGTCGGATCAACAGGATTGGCCATCGCTGGCCCTCACCGCACATCGCCTCAAGGGGGTCTTTGCCATGCTGGCATTTCCCGCCGGCAAAGGGCTGTGCGAACAGTTGGAAGAGGCCATTAAACGCAACGATGCGGCACACGTTAGAGTCCTGATCAGTCACATTGACGCTTTTGTCAGCCGACTGCTGCAACTAGGTAACCAACAATATGAATAACCTGAATGTAATCATTGCTGATGACCACCCCATTGTCCTGTTCGGCATCCGCAAGTCGCTAGAACAGATCGAATGGGTTAACGTGGTCGGAGAATTTGAAGATTCCACAGCGCTGATCAATAGCCTGCCCAAACTGGACGTCAACGTGCTGATCACCGATCTCTCCATGCCCGGTGACAAGTACGGCGACGGCATTACGCTGATCAAATACATCAAGCGCCACTTTCCCGAGCTGTCCATCATCGTCCTGACCATGAACAACAACCCGGCGATCCTCAGCGCCGTGCTGGATCTGGATATCGAGGGGATCGTGCTGAAACAGGGGGCGCCCACCGATCTGCCCAAGGCGCTGGCCGCCCTGCAGAAAGGCAAAAAGTTCACCCCGGAGAGCGTCTCCAAGCTGCTGGAGAAAATCAATGCCAGCGGCTACGGCGACAAGCGCCTCTCGCCGAAAGAGAGCGAGGTTTTGCGCCTGTTTGCCGAGGGATTTCTGGTCACCGAGATCGCCAAAAAGCTCAACCGCAGCATCAAGACCATCAGCAGCCAGAAGAAATCAGCGATGCTGAAGCTGGGGGTCGACAACGATATCGCCCTGCTAAACTATCTGTCATCGGTCAACATCATGCCGAATGACGACAAGGCATAACCCCGCACCCCGCCCCGCATCGGCGGGGTTTTTTATGCCTCGTTCTCCCGGCGCCGGCGGATCTGCAGCGCATAGCCGCTGAGGGAGGCCAGCAGGTCTTCCCGCATCACCGGCTTAGACAGGCAGCTGTCCATTCCCACCTCAATGCAGCGCTGGCGCTCCTCGGCCAGCGCGTTAGCCGTCACCCCCACGATCGGCAGGGTGCGCCCCTGCTGACGCAGTCGCTCGGTCAGCTGATAGCCATCCATATTGGGCATATTCACGTCCGTCAGCACGATGTCCGCCGCCTGCTGCTGCAGCGCCCCCAGGGCGTCGACCCCATCGCAGGCCACCGCGACCTGGCTAAAGCCCAGCGATATCAGCTGATCGGCCAGCAGACGTCGGTTGATCGGATGATCGTCTACGATCAGGACCGCAATATCGCTGAAGTCCTGCTGGCGATCCGCCGGCGCCGCGCTGGCGCTGTCCGGGCTGCACTCCACGACGCTCTCCGGCGCGAAAATGCGGTTCAGCACCTGCAGCAGCTCCAGCGGCGCAGCGGTATTGAGCAGCCATTCCCCCGAGGCGTGGCGACGGGCGTGGCCGAGGTAGTCGGCGCACAGCCGCACCTGGGCGGCGAACGCCTGCCCCGTCTGCGGCGGATGATCGCAGATCAGCACATCCTGCGCCGTCGACGGCGTCAGCGGCGGGCAGAGACACACCCGCGCACCGGCGGCGCTCAGCAGCGTCTGCAGATAGCGCTCCAGACGGGCGTTATGGATATCCAGCCACAGGGTGCGCTGCTGCAGCGCCGGCTGCAGCGGCTGCGCCGCCTTGGCCTGATACATCGGCAGGCGAATGGTAAAGATGCTGCCCAGCCCCGGCGACGACTCCACCGCGATATCGCCGTCCATCAGGCTAACCAGCTTCTCGCAGATGGCCAGCCCCAGTCCGGTACCGTGAAAATGGCGCTGAACGCCGCTGCCCACCTGGAAGAAGGGATCGAACAGGCGCAGCACGTCGCGCGGCGGGATCCCGAGCCCCGTGTCGCGCACCCGGAACTCCAGATAGAAGTCATTCACCCGCGCCTGCAGAATGATGCAGCCGGTATCGGTAAACTTAATGGCGTTGCTCAGCAGATTCGAGAGCACCTGCTGAATACGCATGATGTCGCCGGAGAGGGCCTCCGGCACATCCGGCTCAATAAAGCAGTACAGCGTCAGACGCTTGCGAACCACCAGCGGGAGGTAGTTGCCGATGATATGCGGGATCACCTCGCGCGGGACGAAGCGGCCGGGCTCGATCTTCAGCTGCTCCGACTCTATCTTGGAGAAGTCGAGGATATCGTTGATGATCTTCAGCAGCAGTCCCGAAGAGTTGCTCATCGCCCCCAGCAGACGCTGTACCTCCTCCGGCAGCGTCTTGGTGCGCAGCAGATCCAGGTTGCCGATAATGCCGTACAGCGGGGTGCGCAGCTCATGGCTGACGGTCGCCAGAAACATCGACTTAGACTGGCTGGCCTGCTCGGCGGCGGCGGCCATCTCCTGCAGCGACTCCTCCATCTTCACCCTGGCGCTGACGTCGACCATGGCGCAAATCGCCACGTCCTCATTGCGGTAGCGCGAGCGAACAAAGCTGATCTGCAGATTCTGGTTCTGCACGGTGATCACATCCAGTACGCTGACCGGCTCTTCGCAGATAATCCGGGTGATGCGCTGGCGATCCTCGGGCGTAAACTGACTGATATAGTTGTGGGCCAGTTCGTTGCTGAGGATGTTGCTGCCGTCGCGCGTGCGCAGGATCGAAATGCCCACCGGCGCCGACGCCACGATCTTGCGGTTAAACTGCTCATGCTCCTCCAGCCGCAGCGCGTTATTCTCCGCCGGCCGGAACATCTTGCGCTCAAACAGCCAGGTCAGGACGAACAGCACGATCCCGCTGATCAGGTTCAGCACGATGGCGTTGATCAGCAGCAGGTTAAAACGCTCCAGCAGCACCCGCGACGGCAGCGAGTAGACGATGGACAGACCGCTCGGCTGCAGCTTTTTCTTCAGCAGCAGCGTATCGTAGCTGCTGTTATAGCCAAAGTAGTTCTCATCGTCCGGCAGGCCGCTCAGGATCGGCAGCGGCCCGCCGTTTTCGGCATAGCTCAGCAGCGTATCGCCGCTGTCGCTGAGCAGCGTGACCCCGATCGGCAGCATCGACGGATTGGTCAGCTCCTCCAGACGCAGCGTCTGCTCGGTGCCCAGCACCGCCTCCAGCTGGTTGCCGCTGTATATCGGCGAGGCAATGTACAGCGAGCCGGCGTCGCTCTGCGCGCCCGGGATCACCCAGAACAGCGACTGATCCTTGTCGTTGCTGCCCTGAAAACGCATGACCCGCTGCTGCAGCAGGCGCAGGGTATTGCCGCCGTCCAGGGGCACGTTGCGGATACTGAAATCCGCCAGACATTGACTGCTGCCGCCGATGACGAAGATCCGGTTGAGATCGTAGGCGGCGACAAAGTTCTCCTTCCAGTAGCGGATAAACCCGCTGAGCGCCCGCAGAGAGGTGCGATAGCCCTCGCTGATGCGCCGGCAGTCGGACTCGGGAAAGATCGGCAGCAGCGGCGGCAGCTCGCCGCTGATGTCCAGCGCCCTGCCGCTGTAGGGCTGAATGCTGCTGTCGCTGCCCGACCAGGCCAGCCGATTCTCGGCGATATAGCGGATATCGCGCATGGTGGCGTTCGCGTGGCGGATGACCGCCTGGGCCTGATCGAAGTTCAGGTTAAAGTCCTGACGGATATCGGACTCTTTCTCATGAAACTTATTCAGAATATAGAAAGTGGTCAGCAGGGCGCCCAGGATCCACAGCATCAGCGCCAGCGTGCGGAACAGATAGCGGGAAACCTTGAGCGTGGTGCGAAAGGAGACGAAGTATTTCAACGTGGCGCCCGTAACCGTAGTAACAGAGAGAATGGCGTTAAGGTAGCGACAAACCCCGCGCGGCGCAATGACCTGGCGGCATAACGGCGCGTCAGCGCGATTCAGCCGGGGGCGGCATCAGCGCGTCAACCGATAGCCGGGCACGTCAGCGGCATAAAAAAAGGGCCGGAGTAACCGGCCCTTGTGACGCCTGCGTCAACGCTTATTCCGCGTCGTCCTCGGCGGCATCGTCATCGCTCTCCACTTCCGGCACGATCTCATCGTCACCCTCCGCGGCGCTGCCGTCGATGCTGTCCAGATCTTCGTCGTCAACCGGCTCGACGACCCGCTGCAGCCCCACCACGTGCTCGTCTTCGGCGGTACGGATCAGGATAACCCCCTGCGTATTACGCCCGACGATGCTGACCTCGGATACTCGGGTGCGCACCAGGGTACCGGCATCGGTGATCATCATGATCTGGTCGCAGTCCTCGACCTGCACCGCGCCGACGACGCTGCCGTTACGCTCGGTCACCTTGATGGAGATAACCCCCTGGGTCGCGCGTGACTTGGTCGGATACTCGGCCACGCCGCTGCGTTTGCCGTAGCCGTTCTGGGTCACGGTCAGGATAGCGCCTTCGCCGTGCGGTACGATCAGCGATACCACGCGATCCTCTCCGGCCAGCTTGATGCCTCGCACCCCGGTCGCGGTACGCCCCATGGCACGCACCGCGTCCTCCTTGAAGCGCACCACTTTACCGGCGGCGGAGAACAGCATCACCTCGTCGTTGCCATCGGTCAGATCGACCCCGATCAGCTCATCGCCGTAGTTGAGGTTCACGGCGATAATCCCGGCGGCGCGCGGACGGCTGAACTCGGTCAGCGCCGTCTTCTTCACCGTACCGCTGGCGGTCGCCATAAACACGTTGACCCCTTCGGCATACTCACGCACCGGCAGGATAGCGGTGATGCGCTCGTCGGCCTCCAGCGGCAGCAGGTTGATGATCGGACGACCGCGGGCACCGCGGCTGGCCTCCGGCAGCTGATACACCTTCATCCAGTACATGCGGCCCCGGCTGGAGAAGCACAGGATCGTGTCGTGGGTATTGGCCACCAGCAGCCGATCGATAAAGTCCTCTTCTTTAATTCGCGCGGCGGACTTACCCTTACCGCCGCGACGCTGAGCCTCATAGTCGCTCAGCGGCTGGTACTTCACGTAGCCCTGATGCGACAGGGTCACCACGACGTCTTCCTGCTCGATCAGATCTTCGATATTGATATCCGCCGTGTTGGCGGTGATCTCGGTGCGGCGCGCATCGCCAAACTGCTCGCGGATGGCGATCAGCTCTTCGCGGATCACCTCCATCAGGCGCTCCGGGCTCTGCAGGATGAAGATCAGCGCGGCGATCTGCTCTAACAGCGCCTTGTACTCATCCAGCAGCTTCTCGTGCTCCAGGCCGGTCAGCTTCTGCAGACGCAGATCCAGGATCGCCTGCGCCTGCTGCTCCGTCAGGTGATAATGGCCGTCGCGAATGCCATACTGCGGCTCCAGCCACTCCGGACGCGCGGCGTCGTCGCCGGCGCGTGCCAGCATCGCCGCCACGTTGCCCAGCGCCCAGGCTTGGGAAACCAGCGCAGCCTTGGCCTCGGCGGGCGTCGGCGCACGGCGGATCAGCTCAATGATCGGATCGATGTTGACCAGCGCAATGGCCAGGCCTTCCAATATGTGGGCACGCTCGCGCGCTTTGCGCAGTTCAAAGATGGTGCGGCGGGTCACTACCTCACGGCGGTGGCGCACAAAGGCTTCCAGGCACTCTTTCAGGGTCAGCAGCTTCGGCTGTCCCTGGTGCAGCGCCACCATGTTGATACCGAAGGAGACCTGCATCTGCGTCTGGGTGTAGAGGTTATTCAGCACCACCTCGCCCACCGCGTCGCGCTTGACTTCGATAACGATGCGCATCCCGTCCTTATCGGACTCATCGCGCAGGGCGCTGATGCCCTCGACGCGCTTCTCTTTCACCAGCTCGGCGATTTTCTCGATCAGACGCGCCTTGTTGACCTGATAGGGGATCTCATGCACCACGATGGTTTCGCGGCCATTTTTATCGTCAACCTCGATCTCGGCGCGCGCGCGCACGTAGATCTTGCCGCGCCCAGTACGGTAAGCCTCTTCAATGCCGCGGCGCCCGTTGATGATCGCCGCCGTCGGGAAGTCCGGCCCCGGGATATGCTCCATCAGCCCTTCGATGGTGATGTTCTCATCATCGATATAGGCCAGGCAGCCGTTGATCACCTCGGTCAGGTTATGGGGAGGAATGTTGGTCGCCATCCCCACCGCGATACCGGCAGAGCCGTTGACCAGCAGGTTGGGCACCTTGGTCGGCAGGACGTCGGGGATCTGTTCAGTGCCGTCGTAGTTGGGCACATAGTCCACCGTCTCTTTGTCCAGATCGGCCAACAGCTCATGAGCAATCTTCGCCATGCGCACTTCGGTGTAACGCATCGCCGCCGCGGAGTCGCCGTCGATGGAGCCAAAGTTACCCTGGCCGTCGACCAGCATATAGCGCAGGGAGAACGGCTGCGCCATACGCACGATAGTGTCATAAACCGCTCTGTCACCGTGTGGGTGATATTTACCGATAACGTCACCGACCACACGGGCCGATTTTTTGTATGGTTTGTTCCAGTCATTGCCCAGTACGTTCATCGCAAACAGGACGCGACGGTGTACCGGCTTCAGGCCATCCCGAACATCCGGCAGCGCACGACCGACGATAACGGACATGGCGTAATCCAGATATGAGTTTTTCAACTCTTCTTCGATATTGACCGGCGTAATCTCTCTGGCAAGGTCGCTCATGGAGCTGCTATCCCTCTACTAATTATTCATCTGCCGCTACCCTCAATACATCGAGTAGAACCAGGCGCATACACGATGACAAAGACGATAATGATACCACAAAGGCCGGGGTTGTGCGAAATGCACAGCGCCATCGTAGCCTTAGCGCCGACTGCCCCTTTGCCATCGCGGAACAACGGGTATAATCGCCTCAGAGGGTCTTTTTTTGCGCGCGCCGCCGCGCTGGATTAAAGGAGTCAGAGGTGTCACAAAACGTTGATCTGCAGGAAATTGCCAAGTTTGAAGCCGTCGCCTCACGCTGGTGGGATCCCGAGGGCGAATTCAAACCGCTGCACCGCATCAATCCCCTGCGCCTGGACTATATCCTGCAGCGCGCCGACGGCCTGTTCGCCAAGCGGGTGCTCGACGTCGGCTGCGGCGGCGGCATTCTGGCGGAAAGCATGGCGCAGGCCGGCGCCGAGGTCACCGGGCTGGATATGGGCGCGGAGCCGCTGCAGGTGGCGCGCCTACACGCCCTGGAGAGCGGCGTCACGGTCAACTATCTGCAGGAGACGGTCGAACAGCACGCCGAACGCGCCGACGCACAGTATGACGTGGTCACCTGCATGGAGATGCTGGAGCATGTGCCGGATCCCCGCTCCGTGGTACTGGCCTGCGCCCGCCTGGTCAAACCCGGCGGACAGGTGTTCTTTTCGACCATCAACCGAAACCCCAAGGCCTGGCTGCTGATGGTGCTGGGCGCCGAGTACCTGCTGAAAATGGTGCCCAAGGGCACCCATGACCCGCGCAAGTTTATCCGCCCCGCCGAGCTGATGGGCTGGCTGGACAGCACCCCGCTGACGGTGCGCCATCTCTGCGGCATGCACTATAACCCGCTGCGCGATCGCTTCACCCTGGGCCAGGGGGTCGACGTCAACTATCTACTGCACGCCTGCCGCGAGGCGGAGTAGCGCGCGTCGTCGTCACCGCCGCCTTTTTACCCGCGGCGGTGACGTTTTAACCCATTCCGAGCCAGATCAAGATTGCCGGTTTCCGTAACGAATAATAAAACGGCAAACGATCAATTTTTTTAAAAGCGACCCTCATGTTATCCCCTCGCGGACAGCGCCAGAGCGGACGCCGCCTACCGTCCGCTACGTAACATTTCACCCCCAACTTATCCACAAGCACGCGCCATTTTGTTCACTTGCAAAACGCGGACAACAACACTATCTTGTTGCCACATCGTCATTCACCCCCTATATATTGTGTTATCGTCGCTCCGACGCCACTAGCGTCAGCGGCGCTAACGCACGTCCAGCGGGGCTCACACGGACAGGAACGTATCCTATGAATCAGAGTCTGCTCGTCACCAAACGCGACGGAAGCAAAGAACGCATCAATCTCGACAAAATCCACCGGGTTCTCGACTGGGCGGCGGAAGGGCTGCAAAACGTCTCCGTCTCCCAGGTTGAGCTGCGTTCCCACATCCAGTTTTATGACGGCATCCGCACGGCGGACATCCATGAAACCATCATCAAGGCCGCCGCCGATCTGATCTCCCGTGAAACCCCGGACTACCAGTACATGGCCGCGCGCCTGGCGATCTTCCACCTGCGTAAGAAGGCCTATGGCCAGTTCGAGCCGCCCAAGCTGTATGACCACGTCGTACGCCTGGTGGAGATGGGCAAATATGACGCTCACCTGCTGACCGACTTCAGCCGCGACGAATTCGAGCAGATGGATGGCTTTCTCGACCACTGGCGCGACATGAACTTCTCCTATGCCGCGGTGAAGCAGCTGGAGGGAAAATACCTGGTGCAGAACCGCGTCAGCGGTGAAATCTATGAGAGCGCCCAATTCCTCTATATGCTGGTGGCCGCCTGCCTGTTCTCCCACTACCCGCGCGAGACCCGGCTGGACTACATCAAACGCTTCTACGATGCGGTATCGACCTTTAAGATCTCCCTGCCGACGCCGATCATGTCCGGAGTGCGCACCCCGACGCGTCAGTTCAGCTCCTGCGTGCTGATCGAGTGCGGCGACAGCCTGGACTCGATCAACGCCACCTCCAGCGCCATTGTGAAGTATGTCTCCCAGCGCGCCGGGATCGGCATCAACGCCGGGCGCCTGCGCGCGCTGGGCAGCCCGATCCGCGGCGGCGAGGCGTTCCACACCGGCTGCATCCCGTTCTACAAACACTTCCAGACCGCGGTCAAATCCTGCTCTCAGGGCGGCGTACGCGGCGGCGCGGCGACCCTGTTTTACCCGCTGTGGCACCTGGAGGTAGAAAGCCTGCTGGTGCTGAAGAACAACCGCGGGGTTGAAGATAACCGCGTTCGCCACATGGACTACGGCGTGCAGCTCAACCGCCTGATGTATCAGCGTCTGATCCAGGGCGGCGAGATCACCCTGTTCAGCCCCTCCGACGTGCCGGGGCTGTACGACGCCTTCTTCGCCGATCAGAACCAGTTCGAGCGCCTGTATGTGCAGTACGAGCAGGACAGCCGCATCCGCCAGCGTAAGATCAAGGCGGTCGAGCTGTTCTCGCTGATGATGCAGGAGCGCGCCTCCACCGGGCGTATCTACATCCAGAACGTCGACCACTGCAATACCCACAGCCCGTTTGACCCCCAGGTCGCACCGGTGCGCCAGTCCAACCTGTGCCTGGAGATCGCGCTGCCGACCAAGCCGCTGGAAGATGTCAACGATGAAACCGGCGAGATAGCCCTGTGCACCCTGTCGGCCTTCAACCTGGGCGCCATCGACTCGCAGGATGACCTGGAGGAGCTGGCCACCCTGGCGGTCCGCGCGCTGGATGCCCTGCTCGACTACCAGGACTACCCGATCCCCGCCGCCCGCCGCGGCGCGATGGGGCGCCGCACCCTGGGCATCGGGGTGATCAACTTCGCCTACTATCTGGCTAAAAACGGGGTGCGCTACTCCGATGGCAGCGCCAACGCGCTGACCCACCGCACCTTTGAGGCGATCCAGTACTACCTGCTGAAGGCCTCCCACCGCCTGGCGCAGGAGCAGGGCGCCTGCCCGTGGTTCAACGAGACCACCTATGCACAGGGGATCCTGCCCATCGACAGCTATAAGAAGGATCTCGACGCCATCTGTAGCGAGCCGCTGCACTATGACTGGGAAACCCTGCGCGCCGAGATCGTCCGCGACGGGCTGCGTAACTCGACCCTGTCATCCCTGATGCCGTCGGAGACCTCATCGCAGATCTCCAACGCCACCAACGGCATCGAGCCGCCGCGCGGCTATATCAGCATCAAGGCCTCCAAAGACGGTATTCTGCGCCAGGTGGTGCCGGAGTATGAGCGCCTGAAGGATGCCTACGAGCTGCTATGGGCCATGCCGGGCAACGATGGCTATCTGCAGCTGGTCGGCCTGATGCAGAAGTTTATCGATCAGTCGATCTCCGCCAACACCAACTACGATCCGTCACGCTTCCCGTCCGGGAAAGTGCCGATGAAGCAGCTGTTAAAAGATCTGCTGACGGCGTATAAACTGGGGGTGAAAACCCTCTATTATCAAAACACCCGCGACGGTGCGGAGGATATGCAGGAAGATCTGGGGAGCGCGCAGGACGACGGCTGCGAAAGCGGCGCCTGCAAGATTTAACCGCCCCCGCTGCACGGCGTCCCCGGCGCGGGACGCCGCATCCACGCGTTATTTTTGACGCCCCGCGCCGGCGGGGCACAACAGGATTAGGGTCATGGCCTACACCATCTTCTCTCAGAAAAAAAACGACCAACTGCTCGAACCGATGTTCTTTGGTCAGCCGGTTAACGTTGCCCGCTATGATCAACAGAAGCATGAAATCTTTGAAAAGCTGATCGAAAAGCAGCTCTCCTTCTTCTGGCGCCCGGAAGAGGTGGATGTCTCGCGCGATCGCATCGACTATCAGGCGCTGCCCGATCACGAAAAGCATATCTTTATCAGCAACCTGAAGTACCAGACCCTGCTGGACTCCATTCAGGGCCGCAGCCCCAACGTCGCCCTGCTGCCGCTGATCTCCATTCCGGAGCTGGAAACGTGGGTCGAGACCTGGTCCTTCTCCGAGACCATCCACTCTCGCTCCTACACCCATATCATCCGCAATATCGTCACCGATCCGGCGCTGGTGTTCGATGATATCGTCAGCAATGAGGAGATCCTCAAGCGCGCACGCGACATCTCCGCCTATTATGACGATCTGATCGAAAGCACCGGCTACTACCACCTGCTGGGGGAAGGGACGCACCAGATCAATGGCAAGCCGGTGAGCGTCAGCCTGCGTGAGCTGAAGAAAAAGCTCTACCTGTGTCTGATGAGCGTGAACGCGCTGGAGGCGATCCGTTTCTATGTCAGCTTCGCCTGCTCGTTTGCCTTCGCCGAACGCGAGCTGATGGAGGGCAACGCCAAGATCATCCGCCTAATCGCCCGCGACGAGGCCCTGCACCTGACCGGCACCCAGCATATCCTGAACCTAATGCGCTCCGGGCAGGATGACCCGGAAATGGCCGAGATCGCCGCCGAATGCGAAGATCAGTGCTACGACCTGTTCGTACAGGCCGCCCAGCAGGAGAAGGAGTGGGCCGGTTATCTGTTCCGCGACGGCTCGATGATCGGCCTCAACCGGGATATTCTGTGCCAGTACGTGGAGTACATCACCAACATCCGCATGCAGGCCGTCGGGCTGTCGCTGCCGTTTGAGACCCGCTCCAACCCGATCCCGTGGATCAACGCCTGGCTGGTCTCCGACAACGTCCAGGTGGCCCCGCAGGAGGTTGAGGTCAGCTCCTATCTGGTCGGCCAGATCGACGCCGAGGTCAACGCCGACGATCTGAGCGACTTCCAGCTCTGATGACGCGCACCGCTAAAGCCGCCGCCGCGGCGACGGCAAGTCCGGACGCCCCGCGCTACCGTATCCGGCTGGCGCGCAGCGCGCGTCAGCTGGAGCACCGCCCCGATCGGACGCTGCTCGATACCCTAGAGCAGCAGCAGGTCGCGGTCGAATACCAGTGTCGCTCCGGCTTCTGCGGCGCCTGCCGCTGCCGCCTGCTGCGCGGGCGAGTCAGCTACCGTCAGGCGCCGCTGGCCTTTCTGCAGCCGGACGAGATCCTGCCCTGCTGCTGCATCGTGCAACAGGACATCGAGATCGATCTCTAGGGCGCCGGCGCCCGGCTCACCGTGCGTCCGCCCTACCCCGCCCGCTCCAGCACCACCGGAATGCTCTTGTAGGCGGGAATACCGCTGGCCGGATCGTGATTGTCCAGCGTCAGCATATGGTTTGACTCCGGAAAATAGGTCACCAGCGAGCGATCGGCCATCGGGTAAATCACCACCCGCAGCGCATCCATGCGACGCCCGCTGCGCTTGCCGTCCGGCGTCAAGGCAATCAGGTTGACCCGCTCCCCGTCGCCGACCCCGCAGCGCTGCGCCTGTGCCGCGCTGATAAACACCACGTCACGCTGACCAAACACCCCGCGATAGCGATCGTCCATGCCATACAGCGTGGTGTTGTACTGATCGTGACTGCGCACCGTCGCCAGCACCAGCTCGCTGTTGAAGGCCGATTCGGGGTCCTCCAGCAGCCCCGCGCAGGGAATAAAGTTGGCCTTGCCCGACGACGTCAGCCAGCGCCGCTCGGCCGCCGCGTTGACCAGGTGGAAGCCGCCGGGCTGGCGAATGCGCTGATTCACATCGGCAAACGCAGGGAGAACGGCCTCGATGGCGTCGCGAATGCGGTCGTAGTCGGCGATCAGCGCCTCCCACGCCACGACGCTGTGCGGCAGCGCCGCCCGGGCGATCCCGGCCACCACCGCACACTCCGACAGCAGCTGGGCGCTGGCGGGCGTCAGAACCCCGCGGGAGGCGTGTACCATCGACATGGAGTCCTCCACGGTAATCGCCTGCGCCCCACTCTGCTGCATATCGATCTCGCTGCGCCCCAGCACCGGCAGAATATAGCTGTGGCGCGCAGTCAACAGATGCGAACGGTTCAGCTTGGTCGCGATGTGCACTACCAGATCCAGTTGAGTGAGCGGCTCGGCGCTCGCCTGCCTGTCCGGCATCGCCAGGGCAAAGTTCCCCCCCAGGCAGATAAGCGCCCGCGCGCTGCCGTCGCAGATAGCCTGCATACTGGCCACCGCCGCATGGCCGGGGGCCGCCGGCGGGGTAAAGCCAAAGTAGGCACCCAGTCGCGCCAGAAACTCGGCCGACGGTTTTTCAGTGATGCCGACGGTGCGATCGCCCTGCACATTCGAATGGCCGCGCAGCGGGCAGATACCGGCGCCCGGACGCCCGATATTCCCCTTCAGCAGCAGCAGGTTCACCAGCTGCTGTACGTTTTGGGTGCCGTGCTGGTGCTGGGTGATCCCCATGCCATAGCAGATAATGGTGCGCTCGGCGGCCGCGTAGGCGTCCGTCAGCTCGGCCAGCTGGGCCTGACTCAGGCCGGAGATCCGTTCGATATCCTGCCAGCGGGTGTTGAGCACCTCGCTGCGCAGCGCGGCATAGCCGCAGGTGTGCTCGGCGATAAAGGCATCGTCCAGCAGCGGCGGCTGTCCGGCGGCCCGCGCCGCCTCATCGCGTTCGATCAGCAGGCGCATCATCCCTTTCAGCAGCGCGGTATCGCCGCCGATACGCACATGATAGTAGGCGCTGGCCAGCGATGTCTCGTGATTGGTCAGCATCTCCAGCGGGTTCTGCGGCGCGGTAAAACGCTCCAGCCCGCGCTCCTGTAACGGGTTGATGGCGATCATCTTCGCCCCGCGCTTCACCAGCGCGCGCAGCGAGGTCAGCATCCGTGGATGGTTGGTGCCGGGGTTGTGGCCGATGCAAATCACCAGATCGCACTGTTCAAAGTCCTCCAGCAGGACGGTGCCTTTCCCCACGCCGATGCTGGCCGCCAGTCCGACGCTGGTCGGCTCATGGCACATATTGGAGCAGTCGGGAAAGTTGTTGCTGCCGTACTCGCGGGCGAACAGCTGATAGAGGAAAGCCGCCTCGTTGGAGGTGCGGCCCGAGGTATAGAACTCGACCTGATTCGGGTCGCGATAGCCTTGCAGACGGGCGCCGATCTCCTCGAACGCCTGCTGCCAGCTCAGCGGCTGGTAATGGTCGCTGGCGGCATCATACTTCAGCGGTAGGGTCAGTCGGCCAGCCGCCTCCAGTTCGTGATCGCCCCATCTCAGCAGCGTCTGCACCCGATGGGCGGCAAAAAAGTCGGCGTCCACCCGCTTCGCGGTAGCCTCCCAGGCCAATGCCTTCGCCCCGTTTTCACAGGCGTCGAACGAGGCGCTGTGCTTGGGATCGGGCCAGGCGCATCCCGGGCAGTCAAAGCCGTCCGGCTTATTCATGTCAAACAGCGCGATCGCCTCACGGCGCAGATCCATCTGGTGACGCAGCGCATCCGCTACGGCCTTCACCGCTCCCCAACCGCCGGCGGCGGCGCTGTACGTTTCTACTTTGGGTTTCATGACAGCCTCGACTTTACTCAGAGAGGCTATAAGTATAGTCAAGTCAGCCTATCAGGCAGGACGCGGGGGGTATCATGGCACAAAAAGCCATACCGGCCGCAAAGGGCCGGTATGATTCACTGGATTTAACGCATCGATAGCGTAGAACTAGCGGCGATCGCCGAAGATACGCAGCAGCATCAGGAACAGGTTGATAAAGTCCAGATACAGCGTCAGCGCGCCCATGATCGCATAGCGGCGGAAACCGTCGCGATCGTCGGCGGAGAGCTGTTCGCCCATCACTCTCAGCTTCTGCGTGTCATAGGCGGTCAGCCCGACGAAAATCAGCACCCCGGCGTAGGTCACGATCCAGGTCAGCGCGCTGCTCTTCAGCCAGATGTTGACCAGCGAGGCCAGCACCAGGCCGATCAGGGCCATAAACAGCATCGACCCCATGCCGCTCAGATCGCGCTTGGTGGTATAACCATACAGGCTCATGGCGCCGAACATCCCGGCGCTCACCACGAAAGTGCTGGCGATGGAGCTGTAGGTATAGACGATGAAAATGCTCGACAGCGTCAGCCCGGTCAACAGGGAGTAGAGCATAAACAGCGAGGTCGCGGCGGCGCCGCTCAGGCGGTTGACCATCCCAGACAGGACGAACACCACCCCCAGCTGAACGATGATCAGCCCGAAAAAGACCATCTTGTTAGCGAAGATCAGATTAAGCACCGCCGGTGTCCGAGCGGCATACCAGGCAACCAGCGCCGTCAGCAGCAGACCGCAGCACATCCAGCCATACACCTGGGCCATATAGGCCTGAATACCGCTGCCTGCGCGCGCTGCCAGGGTGCCGTTTGTACGTGGATAACGATCCATGGAATGACCCTTCATAATGCGAAAAAAAACGTGCCCGCAGGCCATAGACACCGCGGGCGGATGAGTGCGATGTCACTCACTTAAGCCTAACATAAAAAAATGCGATCTCGCTCAAACAATTATGCCACACGCCGACGCATCGCAGCGCCGGCGTACCGCGAAGCTTACGCCGGTGTACGCCAGCGCAGGGCCACCGCGGCGACCCGCGCACCGAAGCGGCGCGCCGTCTCCAGATCGCCCGGCAGCGGGGCCTCATCTGGGCTGGCGTCGGAGGGTGACACGGTCATCAGGCCGGAGAACCCGGCGATGTAGTTGAGGTCATTACGCTGAGCCGCCTTGCTGTTGGACGGCAGCATCCCCATGCCGACCCACAGCCCGCCGTGCTGCTGAGAGAGGTGAAACAGATAATCGAGGGTGGAGAGCTTATCGCCGTTCATGCTGGCCGAATTGGTGAAGCCGGCAAACAGCTTATCCTTCCAGATCTGGCTGAACCAGGGCTTGGATGAGGCGTCGGCGAATTTTTTGAACTGCCAGGAGGGACCGCCCATATAGGTCGGCGAGCCCATGATGATAGCATCCGCGCCCGCCAGCTGCTCCCACCCCTGCTCGGGGAGATTGCCCTCGCTGTCGATGGGCAGCAGGCTGACCTGCGTGCCGGCGGCGGCGCGGGCCCCCTGCGCCACGGCCTCTGCCGCGCGCGCGGTGTGTCCATAGCCGCTGTGATACACAATAACGATGACTGCCATGATCTCGACTCCTTTTATCCACGGATAATCACAACAGTTATAGGCTAGCGCCGACGGGAAATCCACGTCGGCGGCATTCGCTGCGTATCGGCGCTACCAGCGCTCGGCCGCCTGGCGATCGCTGTCGCGGGCATCGACCCAGCGGTCGGTCCCCTCAGAGGTCTCCCGCTTCCAGAAGGGGGCGCGGGTCTTCAGGTAGTCCATGATGAACTCCGCCGCCGCAAAGGCCATGCCGCGGTGCGCGCTGGTCACCCCGACAAAGACGATCTCCTCGCCGGGAAACATCGGCCCGACGCGGTGATACACCGCGACGCGCCCCAGCGGCCAGCGGCCGCGCGCCAGCGTGACGATCTCCGCCAGCGCCTTCTCCGTCATGCCCGGATAGTGCTCCAGGGTCAGCGCGCTGACGTCATCGCCCAGATTATGGTTACGCACCTTGCCGCTGAAGGTCACCACCGCCCCGTCCTCATCCCGCTGCGCCAGCCACTGATACTGTTCGGCGACGGAAAAGGGGGCGGCGCTGACGACGATCTGAGTATCCTGCATATCAGCCTCCGGTCACCGGTGGGAAAAAGGCCACCTCGTCACCCTCCTGCAGCGGATGGTCGAAGGACACCATGGTCTGATTCACGGCGGCCAGCAGCTTGCCCGTCTCCAGCGCCAACGCCCATTTATCGCCGCGCTGCGCCAGCGTGGCGCGCAGCGTCTCGACATCCCGACAGGGCTCGCAGGCCAACTCGGCGCAGCCGGTCAGCTCGCGCACCTGGGCAAAAAAGCGTACCTGAATCATTGTCCCTCCCCCGCGTGAAAATCCCCGGACTTGCCGCCGCTTTTGGCCAGCAGACGCACCGGCCCGATCACCATGTCCTTCTGCACCGCTTTGCACATGTCATAAATGGTCAGCGCGGCCACCGAGGCGGCGCTCAGCGCCTCCATCTCTACCCCGGTCTTGCCGCACAGACGGCAGCAGGTCTCGATGCGCACCCGACTGTGGGCCGGTTCGACGCTCAGCGTCACCTCGACCTTGCTCAGCAGCAGCGGGTGGCACAGCGGGATCAGCTGCCAGGTGCTCTTGGCGGCCTGGATCCCGGCGATGCGGGCGGTGGCAAACACATCCCCCTTAGGGTGTTTACCGTCGATGATCATCGCCAGGGTATCCTGACGCATGGTGACATAGGCCTCGGCGCGCGCTTCACGTACCGTCTCCGCCTTGGCGGAAACGTCAACCATGTGCGCCTCGCCGGCCGCATTAATATGGGTTAACTGGCTCATCGTTCTTCGCTGTATAAAGGTGGGTCTACCCGGCGGACTAGCCGCCGATGAAAGAAAGGTTCTGGGTATGGCCGCTGTCGCCCTGATGCAGGAAGTGGCTCTCCCGCTTATGGCGCAGGGCTGCGGCGATGCGCGCCTGCAGCGCCGCCTGCTGCGCATCCTCCTGCAGCAGATCGCGCAGGGCGATCCCCTGCTCGCCGAACAGGCACAGATGCAGGTTGCCGACGGCGGACACCCGCAGACGGTTACAGCTGGCGCAAAAGTTCTTCTCATAGGGCATGATCAGACCGACCTCGCCCAGATAATCCGGATGCCAGAAGACCTGCGCCGGACCGTCGCTGCGCCCCGGCAGACGACGCTGCCAGCCCGCCGCCAGCAGCTGGGCACGGATAGTTGCGCCGGACACGTGATGGCGGCGGAACAGCTCGCTGCCGTCGCCGGTCTCCATCAGCTCGATAAAGCGCATCTGAATCGGTCGGCGGCGGATCCAGTGCAAAAAAGCCTTCAGACTGCCATCGTTGACGCCGCGCATCAGCACGGTATTGACCTTGATTCGCTCGAAGCCGGCATCAAAGGCCGCATCGATCCCCGCCATCACCTGCGCGAAGCGATCCTCGCCGGTAATGGCGTGAAACTGACGGGCATCGAGGCTGTCCACGCTGACGTTGATCGCCGTCAGCCCGGCATCGCGCCAGGCGCCGACGTCGCGCGCCATGCGATAGCCGTTGGTGGTCACCGCCAGCGTACGGATCGCGGGATTCTCGCGCACGGCGGCGACGATATCGCAAAAATCGCGACGCAGGGTGGGTTCACCGCCCGTAAGGCGCACCTTTTCGGTGCCCAGCGCGGCAAAGGCATGGCTGATACGGCGGATCTCATCGCGCGATAAGAAGCGCTTGGCAGCGTGGCTATCTGGACGATAGCCGTCCGGCAGGCAGTAGGTGCAACGAAAGTTGCACACATCGGTGACTGACAGGCGCAGATAATAGAATGTGCGCGCAAATGCGTCGGTTAACTGGGACACGATAAACACCTTTCCAAGTCGGGAGGCGCCGGCATTTCTACCTGACACCCTGGTGGCGCGAAGCCACGGCCAAGAGACCTTATCTGCGCAGGAGCGCACACTTAGGCATCAGGGCTCGGAGTTCAAAAATACCCGCGCGGGCGGCGTGCTGCCGCAGGCCATAGCGGGCTGTTGCTGAAACATCTTCTTTGCCTCGGACGGCGCAGACGCACTCCGGGGCAAAAAAGACGCGACGGTCAACGGACCGGTGCAGCGCAGGCGCTCAGCGCGACCTTCTGCAGCGGCCAAGCGTTATATAATCAAAAATATAACGCTTATATCTCAGTAGCTTAGTCTTCATAGTAACCAAAATCACGCCGGTTGCAATTGATACATGTCACGCAACCGCCGCGCGGCTTCGCCTTTTTCGCGCCGATCCGCTATCGTAGGCGCCCCCACTGCGCCCGAAAAGGAACCCTATGCGAAACCGCACCCTGGCTGATTTGGACTGTGTGGTCGCCCTCGGCGGCGGCCATGGACTGGGCCGCGTCATGTCGGCACTCTGCCCCCTTGGCCCGCGGCTGACCGGCATCGTGACGACGACCGATAACGGCGGCTCAACCGGGCGCATCCGGCGCGCCGAAGGCGGCATCGCCTGGGGCGATCTGCGCAACTGCCTGAACCAGCTGATCACCGAGCCCAGCGTCGCCTCGGCCATGTTTGAATACCGCTTTAACGGCAGCGGCGAGCTGGCGGGGCACAATCTGGGCAACCTGATGCTCAAGGCGCTGGATCACCTGAGCGTGCGACCGCTGGAGGCGATTAACCTGATCCGCAGCCTGCTGAAGGTGGACGCCCAGCTGATCCCCATGTCCGAGCAGCCGACCGACCTCTGCGCCATCGCCGAAGACGGCAGCCGGATCCACGGCGAGGTCGATATCGATAGGCTGCAGCAGATGCCGCGCCAGCTGCTGCTCTCCCCCACCGTGAGCGCAACCCGCGAGGCGATTGAGGCCATCGGCCGCGCCGACCTTATCCTGCTGGGCCCCGGCAGCTACTTCACTAGCCTGATGCCCATTCTGCTGGTCGACGAACTCAGCCAGGCGCTGCGGCGCACCGGGGCACCGCTGGTCTATATCGGCAATCTGGCCCGCGAACATAGCCCGGCCGGCGCACTGCGGCTGCCGGAAAAGCTGCGGCGCCTGAGCGATGCCATGGGCGGACGCCACATCGACGCCGCGATCGTCGGTCCGCAAACCGAGATCGACCGTATCGACGCCAGCGTAACCCTCGTACAGGGGCCGCTGGCCGCCGACGATATTCCCTACCGCCACGATCGGGCGCGGCTGCGCGCGGCGATTGAGCAGGTGCTACAGCGGCTCGGCTAGGCGGTCCCGCCTGCGCGGACTAGACCCCCTCTCGGCGTTCCAGACAGCGCGGCCACTCATAGCGACCAAAGGGCGAGCGCCCATCCAGGTAGCGGCACAGCATATCCAGCGCCAGCGTCGCGCACGCCTCCCGGCGCAGCGTCTGGCTGTGGCGGGCGGAGGGAAAGCACAGCGTCTGGCCAAAGCTCCCCCGCGGAGTATGCAGCGCCAGCGTCAAGGTATCCTCCAGCAGCTCACCGCTGGCCAGCGTCAGCGCCCCCGCGCGGCCGGCGGAGAGTATTCGCGCCCGCCCCATCACCTGATCCAGCGTCGGGTGCCCCTCATGCGCCAGCAGCTCGCCGTTCACCAGCGGCGCATCCGCCGCCCGCAGCCAGCAGTGGATCAGCCCGGCGCTGAACTGCTCGCTCAGCGCCAGCCTGACGCCCGCGCGCCGCAGCGCGGCGGCGGCGCGCGCGGCGATGCCGTCGCATCCGTCAAACAGCAGGTTTTCCGCCACCGCGGCGCGGATCTGCGCCCAGGCCGTCTCCATCGCCGCCGCCTGCTCGGCGGGACCGGTCAGCTTCAGCTCAATGATCGGTGACGCGGAGCGGTAGCCCAGCGTGCAGCCGGGGGGCAGCGGTAGCGTCTCCAGCTGTTCAGCCAGACCGCTCTCGGTGCGGCCAAAGGTGCTCAGCCGCAGACACAGCGGCGGCGGCGGCAGACGAAAGCGCTGCCGCAGGCGCGGCAGGATCTGCTGCTCGACCATCAGCATAAACTCGCTGGGCACTCCGGGTGTAAAGAAAATAAGACAATCATGCAGCGTAACGGCAAAGCCGCAGGCGGTGCCGATCGGGTTATCCAGCACCTCGGCCCCGACCGGCAGCCAGGCCTGCTTACGGTTGCTGGGGGGCATGCTCCGTCCGCGCTGGGCGAACCAGACCTGCATCCGCGCCATCCAGGCGTCGTTCTCCTCCAGCGCCACCCCCAGCACCTGAGCCGCCGCCTGGGTGCTGAGATCGTCACGGGTCGGCCCCAGGCCGCCGTTGACAATCAGCACGTCGGCGCGTCGAGCAGCGCCCGCTATCGCCGCACACAGCGCCGCGATCTCGTCGCCCACCGTCGCGCGGCCGCACAGCGGCGCGCCGTGCTCAAACAGCCAGCGCCCCAGCCAGGCCGCGTTGCTGTCCAGGATATGACCGTGCAGCACCTCATCGCCGCTGCTCAACATCTCAACTCGTAACATGGTTCACTCCGTTTTAGGCCCTCTCCCACTTTAGGAAGTGTCCGGACGATGCACAATACCTCTCGCCGCGCCGGCGCCGACGATCCGATGCCGACGATGCTCCTTTATGTGTAAATGAATAATTACATATAATGTAACGTCAGTTTGACGAAGGTGATTTTTTCCCGTACGCTGCCATTAAATAACTCCCTGGAGCAGTAAAGCAGAGGAAAGCGTGAGAAATCGTACAATTGGCAGTATTTTTATCGTGGCAGGAACCACCATTGGCGCAGGGATGCTGGCGATGCCGCTGGCCGCCGCCGGCGTCGGCTTTAGCACCACGCTGGTGATGCTGATCGCGCTGTGGGCGCTGATGTGCTATACGGCCCTGCTGATGGTCGAGGTCTATCAGCATGCCCCGGCCGATGAGGGGCTGGGCACCTTGGCCCGCCGCTATCTGGGGCGTCCCGGCCAATGGTTGGCCGGTATCAGCATGCTGTTCCTCATGTACGCGCTCACCGCGGCCTATATCAGCGGCGCCGGTGAGCTGCTGGCTGCCAGCCTGGGGCAGTGGCTGTCGCTGTCGGTCTCGCCGACCCTGGGCGTACTGCTGTTCACGCTGGTCGGCGGCACGATTGTCAGCGTCGGTACCCATTCGGTCGATCTGTTCAATCGCCTGCTGTTCAGCGCCAAAATCGTGCTGCTGGTCGTGATGCTGGCGCTGATGATGCCCCATATTCAGCGCACCAACCTGCTCAGCCTGCCGCTGGAAAAAGGGCTGGCGCTGTCGGCCATTCCGGTCATTTTTACCTCCTTTGGATTCCACGGCAGCGTGCCGAGCATCGTCAGCTACATGAAAGGCGATATGCGCCGCCTGCGCCTCATCTTCATTACCGGCAGCGCCATTCCGCTGCTGGCCTACATTTTCTGGCAGCTGGCCACCCTGGGCGCCATCAGCAACCATACCTTCCTCGGCCTGCTGGCGACCCACGCCGGGCTGAACGGACTGCTGCAGGCGGTGCGCGCCGTGGTGGCGACGCCTCACGTCGAGCTGGCGGTGCATCTGTTCGCCGACCTGGCGCTGGCGACCTCGTTTCTCGGCGTGTCGCTGGGGCTGTTTGACTATCTGGGCGATCTGTTCCAGCGCCGCCGCAGCGCCTCCGGGCGCCTACAGACCGGTATGCTGACCTTTATTCCCCCCCTGGCCTTCGCCCTGTTCTATCCGCAGGGGTTCGTCATGGCGCTGGGCTACGCCGCCATCGCGCTGGCGGTGCTGGCGCTGCTGCTACCGGCGCTGCTGGTATGGCAGACCCGCCGTCGTCACGGCGGACTGCCCAACGGCTACCGGGTCGCCGGCGGCCGCCCGCTGCTGTGGCTGGTGCTGCTGTGCGGCGTCGCGGTGATCGCCATACAGCTGTCGATCGCGGCCGGGCTCTTGCCAGCGGTGGGATAAGGCAGTATGGTGAAACGATGAAAAGCACACTGTTCCGTCTGACCCCCTTTCGCTGGTGGCGCCGTTTACTGCGGCGGCCCGATACTGTGTACTTCTCATTTCAGTGACCAAGCCGCCGGAAGGCGGCTTGATGTTTTCTATGGACGCACTCCGGCGCAGCTATCGATTAACGGAGAGCGACCATGCAACACCTTTCTTCCCCCAACCACGTTGAACAGCACATCTGCCTGAGCGGCGATCGTCCCACCGGCCCACTGCATCTCGGCCACTACGTCGGCTCCCTGCGCCAGCGCCTTGCGCTGCAGCAGCGCTTCCCGCTGTATGTGATGATCGCCGATCTGCAGGGGCTGACCGATAACGGCAGCCGCCCGCAAAAGGTGGCAGACAACATTCTGCAGGTGATGGCGGATTACCTGGCGGTCGGCATCGATCCCCAGCGAGCGACGCTGTGCCTGCAGTCGGCGCTGCCCGCGCTGGCGGAGCTGACGATGCTGTATATGAATATCGTCAGCGTGGCGCGCGTGGCGCGCAACCCCACGGTAAAAACCGAAATTGCCCAGAAAGGCTTTGCCCACTCGCTGCCGGCCGGGTTTCTGCTCTATCCGATAAGTCAGGCCGCCGATATCACCGCGTTCTGCGCCGATCGTATCCCGGTCGGCGACGATCAGCTGCCGATGCTCGAGCAAACCAACGAGATCGTCCAGCGGATGAACGCCCTGCTGCCGCAGCCGGTGCTGCGTCCCTGCCAGGCGATTCTCAGTCAGGTGGGCCGACTGCCGGGCATCGACGGCAACGCCAAGATGTCCAAATCCCTGGGGAATGCCCTGCCGCTCAGCGCCGATCCCGCGCAGATCCGGGCGGCGGTTCACGCCATGTACACCGATCCCGCCCACCTGCGGGTCAGCGATCCGGGACGGGTCGAGGGCAACGTCGTCTTCACCTATCTCGACGCCTTTCATCCCAGCGCCGACCGGGTGGCCGAGATGAAGGCGCACTACCGGCGCGGCGGCCTCGGCGACAGCCAGTGTAAACGCGAGCTGGAGGCGTGTCTGCAGACCCTGCTGGCGCCGATCCGTCAGCGGCGCGCCGAACTGTTGGCGGATCGCGCCCAGCTGCTGCAGATCCTACAGGCAGGAAGCGAACGGGCGCGCGAAGTGAGCCAGCAAACGCTGGTGGCGATCAAACGGGGGCTGGGACTGCCGCTGATGTACTGAGTCGAGAGAGGAAAAAGGGAGAGAGACAGGCAGAGACGAACAGGGACGCGCGGGAAAAGCAGGCGGCGCATTCGCGCCGCCGCACCGATCGTCAGAAGCTGAGACCGACGCCAACGTAGGGACCATCGGCGATCGCGTTATCGCGGTGACCGTTTTTACCGGCCAGGTTGATATAGCGGTAGCCGACGTCCACGCTCAGCGGACGCATCACGTTCCAGCGCACCCCACCGGTGGCCTCCGTGTAGTCTTTGATCCCGCTGGACAGGGAGTCCGGCGCATAGTAGGCCGAGCCGTACAGAGCGAAGCTTTGCCCCAGCGGCAGGTTAACGCCACCGCCGATCGCGACGGCATAGTCATCGCTGCCGCCGCCGCTGTGCTTCGGATTCATATACATGGCCTTACCGCCTACCGAGATGATGGCAGAACCCAAGGGTACGCCCAGCCCCAGGCCCAGACCAACGATATCGCCGTCGTTATCGCTGTGCGCCCAGTTCAGGGTTGAGTACAGGCCTGACGACTCGGTTCCCAGACCGACTTCAAGATTGGTAAAATCTTTACCGGCCTGTCCGTTCAGGCTGATCGCCTGAGCCGCCCCGCTCAACAGTAGCGCGCTGCCGGCTACCAGGCAGTAAAACGACTTCTTCATTGAATTTTCCTTATCAAACATAAAAAAATGTGCTCCAACATTTTCCCGGCGCCCAGCCGCTCGGCCGGTGAAAAATGCGCCTCCGGCATCCGCCCGCCCAGCGGGGTCATCGGCTCACCGCCCCGCGCCGCGTACCATCGGCGGCGGGAGGGGGCGCAGAGCGCCTCGAGGGCGTTAGCATAGCGGGAAGTCCGGGGAAACAGAATAAAAAAAGCGCCTCGTTGCCAACCCGGGCGCACTATTTAAGATTATCCCGACGTCGCCGTACGGCGAACCGGCGGCATAGCCTACCCTCAGCGCCGCGCCGCCTGCGCGTGGTAAGCCTGCTCGGCCCACTGCTGCACCTGACGACGAGCGATTTTAATTCCGCCGCTTTTCAGCGTCTCGGGCAGCAAAAGCCAGGCTACCGGGCGCTGAAAGCGCGCTACCCGGCTGTCCAGCCAGGCGGCCAGCGACGCCGTCGCCACGCTGCACTCCACCACCGCCAGCGGACGCTGACCAAACTCGGCGTCATCCACCGGCACGATAAAGGCCTGAGAAACCGCCGGATGCTGCTGCAGAATACGCTCGATATCCTCCGGCTGGATCCCCTCACCCCCGCTGAAAAACTGGTTATCCAGCCGCCCCAATATGCGCAGCTCACCGGACGCCCACGCGCCGCGATCGCGGGTATGAAACCAGCCGTCGTCGCCCAGCAGCGGGTGCAGTCGGCCCTCCTGCCAGTAACCGCAGGCCAGGCTGTCACCGCGCAGCAGGACTTCGCCGTCCGCCGCCAGGCAAACCTCACGCTGCGGCAGCGCCGTCCCCACGCCCGGCAGGGCATCCGCACGCTTGGCGCACACCGTCGAGGCCATCTCCGTCAGACCATAGCCGCACCAGCAGCGAATGCCGCGTGCCTCCGCCGCCTGGGTCAGCGCCAGCGGGATCATCGCTCCGCCCAACAGCACATCGCGCAGCGCCACCGGCTGGGATGACTGCAGCAGACGCCACAGCTGGGTCGGCACCAGCGACGCATGGCTGCAGCCGTCCAGCGCCTGCTCCAGCGGGTGCATCGCACGCAGCGCCAGGCGAGCGCCGGCGAGCAGCCAGCGCCAAACGATCCCCTGCCCGGAGACATGGTACAGCGGCAGCGACAGCAGCCAGGTATCCTGCGCCGTCAGCGTCATCAGAGAGAGCACGCCCCGAGCCGACGCCAGATGCGCGGCGGCCGTATGCACCGCCGCCTTGGGCATCCCGCAGGACCCCGAGGTCAGCGTCAGCGTCGCCTGGCGCTGGGGGGCCCACGGCGCCGACGCCGCGGCCGCGTCCGCACGCAGGCGCAGCGCCTGGATCCCCTCGGGCCAGGTCAGCGCCGGCGCGGGCGCCAGATCCAGCGCAAAGGCCACATTGAGCCGCGGCAGCAGGACATCGAGCAGCGCGGCGGGCAGCTGTGGGTTCAGCGGCAGCACCCGGGCGCCCAGCTGCAGCAGCGCCAGATAGGCATACAGCGTCTCAAGCCCATTCTTCGCCCGCAGGGCAACGACGGCCCCGGAGACGACGCCCTGTGCGCTGAATCCGCCGGCCAGCCCATCAATGCGCTGCGCCAACGTCTGCCAGGCAATCACCTCGCCGTCGCTACGCAGCGCGCCGTCGGCCGGGCGCTGGCGCGCCCAGTGGCGCCAGGGCCAGTCGTCGACGCCGCTTAGGCCTGCCATACCCGGTCCAGCGTATCCTCACCCCACAGCGGTAACGTACAGGCCGGCCAGGCCCGCAGCAGCTGCGCCTGCATCAGCGTCAGGGTATCCAGACCCGGCGGCGTCTGCGGCGTCAGCCAGGCCGCCATGCGCGCTAGCTGGCTCAACCCCAGGCTGGACTCAATGCTGGAGCTGATCACCGCGCTCAGTCCCGCCTGATGCGCCTGCGCCACCAGCTGCTGGCAGCGCTGCAGGCTACCGGTTAGGGTCGGCTTGATGATGATGGCCGCCACGCCCGGCTCGGCCTCGACGCGGAAGTCCGCATCGCGCACGCTCTCATCCCAGGCGATGGCGATCCCGGTGTCGCGGGCAAAGGCGCGCGACTCATCGCGGGTCTTACACGGCTCCTCCAGGAACAGAATGCGATCGCGCCAGGCCGGATTGACATACTTGGCAAAGCCATCCGCCTTGGCCCGGGTCCAGCTACGGTTAGCATCCAGACGCAGACGCAGATCCGGCAGCGCCTCCAGCAGCAGGTTGACGATCATCCCGTCGCGCACCGCCTCATACAGCCCGACCTTCACCTTGGCCACTTTTTCGCCGGGGATCGACTGCAGCGCCTGAAACAGCGCATCGGGGTCGCCGTTGCACAGCGTAGCGGAGCGGTAGTTGGCCGCCTGCGGCAGCGTGCCGGACAGCTCCGCCAACGCACAGCTCAGACCGAAGGCAACCGACGGCAGCGGACTCTCCGCCGGCGTCGCGCCCGCCTGCCACGCCGCCAGCAGCTGGCATGCCGCCTCCTGCGCCTCGGGCAGCGTTTCACGGCTAAACTCCGGTAACGGGGCTATCTCGCCCCACCCTTCACGCCCGTCCTCACGCAGTCGCACCAGTAGCCCATCGCGGCTTTTCAACCGCTGGTTACGCAGCGCAACGCCGGCTTCCACCGGCAGACGGTAGCGATACAACGTGACCTGACGCATTACGGATTCCGCTTAAACTTGGAAAAGTCCGGCTGACGCTTTTCATTAAATGCGTTGCGCCCTTCCTGCCCCTCTTCCGTCATGTAGAACAGCATGGTGGCATTCCCCGCCAGCTCCTGCAGACCGGCCTGACCGTCGCAGTCTGCGTTGAGCGCCGCCTTCAGGCAGCGCAGCGCCATCGGGCTATTGCGCAGCATCTCACGGCACCAGCGTACGGTCTCTTTTTCCAGATCGTCCAGCGGCACCACGGTGTTGACCAGCCCCATATCCAGCGCCTGCTGCGCGTCATACATCCGGCACAGGAACCAGATCTCGCGGGCTTTTTTCTGACCGACGATGCGCGCCATATAAGAGGCACCCCAGCCGCCGTCGAAGGAGCCAACCTTCGGGCCGGTCTGACCGAACTGGGCATTCTGCGCCGCGATGGTCAGATCGCACATCATATGCAGGACGTGGCCGCCGCCGACCGCATAGCCGGCAACCATCGCCACCACCGGCTTCGGACAGGTGCGGATCTGACGCTGGAAGTCGAGGACATTGAGATGATGCACACCGCTGTCGTCGCGGTAGCCGCCGTAGTCACCGCGGATCTTCTGGTCGCCGCCGGCGCAGAACGCCTTATCACCGGCGCCGGTCAGCACGATCACCCCGATGCCGTCGTCATAGCGCGCGTCGGCCAGCGCCTGCAGCATCTCTTTCACCGTTAGCGGGCGAAATGCGTTACGCACCTGCGGGCGGTTGATGGTGATTTTGGCAATACCGTCGGCGGACTTGTGATAGAGGATATCCTCAAAGTCGCCGCTGCAGTCCTGCCATGCGATCGGGGCATACAGCTCTTGTTCGCTTGGATACAGCATAATACGTTTCCTGTTAATAATGGTGCCGACCCGGCGGCGCGTCTGGCGCGTCAGCCGGGAGTTGATGTCATTAAAAAGGTCCCCAGCGCGTCGAGAAACGCCCGTGGGTTGGCGCGGTGGGCGTTGTGGCCGGCGCCGTCTATCAGGCGAACCGCCAGCCGCCAGCGCTCAGCCAGCGCGCGAAACTTGGCGTCCCGCTCACCGCACAGATAGCATAAAGGCGAGGTCAGCGCCGCCAGCGCCGCGCCCAGCGGCGGCTGGGCACCCAGCGAGGTCGCCTGCAGCATCTGCGCCAGCGTCGCACCGGACTGTCCGGCGCGCAGCGCCACCAGGGCGGCCCGCGACGCCGCGTTCAGATCGGCGAACACCGGCTGTCGATACCAATCGTCCAGCACCTGCGCCAGCGGCTCGCGGCGCAGGCGCTCGGCCCAGCGGCCGTCGTGCGCCCGCCGCGCCTGGCGCTCCGCGGCCGTCTCCAGACCGGGGTTCCCCCCTTCGACCGCCAGCGCCCATAGCCCAGGTGCTCCCTGGCAGCCATGATACATCGCCAGGCGACCGCCCAGCGAATAGCCGATGAGCCCATAGGACGTTACCCCGGCGGCGCGCAGCGTATCGCGCAGCGCGGCATCGCACTGGGCAAAGTCGTCCACCGTCAGCGCCGCCGACTCACCGTGTCCCGGCAGGTCGATCAGCACGTGCGCATACTGCGGCAATGCCTGCGCCAGCGCCAACCACTCACGGTGACTGCCGAGAAAGCCATGCAGCCATACCAGGGTCGGCGCCGCGGGAGACGCGGCCGCCAGGCGGCGGTAGGCCAGGATCACAGCGCAGCCACCTTACCCAGCAGCTGCTGCAGCGCCTCCGCGCCCGCCGTGCCCGGCACCCGCAGTTCGATCAGCGTCGTCCCGCTGTGCCGCCAGCCCTGGGCGACCGCCTCGCTCAGCGCCGCCCAGTCCGCCGGGCAGGCGTAGGCCAAATCAAACAGCGCCGCCGCGTGGCGGAAGTCCACATTCTGCGGCATCAGGTAAAAACGCTCGCGCTCCGCCGGCGGCGTCGGCAGCATGGAGAAAATCTGTCCGCCGTTGTTATTCACGACGATCACCACCGTCGGCGCCGTCACCTGGCGCAGCAGCGCCAGGCCGTTAATATCGTACAGCGCCGACAGATCGCCGAGGATCGCCAGCGTCGGCAGCCCGCTGCCGCGCTGTACCCCGGCAATGGTCGAGACCAGGCCATCGATACCGCTGGCGCCGCGGTTGCTGTATACCGGATAGCCTGCGGGCAGCTGCCCCAGCGCATCGACCAGGCGCACGATCAGGCTATTGCCGACAAACAGCTGTCCCCGCAGCGGCAGCAGCTGCGCCAGCCGATGCGCCACCTGCGCCTCGCCAAACGACGCCTGCAGCGTCTGCTCAACGCACTGGGCCGCCCGCTCGGCCAACGCCTTCAGCTCGGGTGCCCAGGGGGCGGCAGGCTGCGCCGGATGCGCCTGTAGCCATGCCTGCACCGGCGCCACCAGACGGCGGCCGCGGTGACAGGCGGGATCCAGCCGCCCCGGCAACGGATCGATCAGCCAGTAGCGCTGCGGTTTACAGGCCGCCTGCCACTGCAGCAGGCGCTTCCCGGTCAGGCTGGCGCCAAACTGCACGACGATCTCGGCCTGCGCCAGCAGGCGGCGCGCCTCGGCGTGAGGCAGCCACAGATCGGCGCAGGGCAGCGGCTGGCCGCTTTGCGACAGCACATCTCCCAGCACCGGCCAGCCCAACGCCTCACCCCAGGCGGCCGCCTGCCGGCCCGCCTCGGCGTCAACGCGGCCAATCAGCACCACCCCGCGACGGCGGCGCCACTGCGCCCAATCCGTCTCGGCGCGCACCGCGCCCGCATAGGGGGCGCTCTCCTGCAGCCAGGGCGTCTCGCCCTGCCACCAGCTGCCCAGCGCCGCAGACCATCCCTGCTGCCCGTCGTCATCCTCGCCGTACAGCGGCTCGGCGAAGGGGCAGTTGATGTGCAGTGCGCCGTGGTCGAGGCGAGCCATGGCGCTATCGACGCTAGAAACCAGCCAGGCGGCGGAGATATCCGGCGTAGGCCTTGGAAGATTGAGGGTTTCCGTCGGGTGAGAGGCGAATATGTTCTGCTGGCGGATCGCCTGGTTGGCGCCGCAGTCGATCAGCTCCGGTGGGCGGTCGGCGGTCAGCAGGATCAGCCGTTCACCGGTCAGTCCGGCCTCGATCAGCGCCGGATAGAGATTGGCGACGGCCGTTCCCGACGTGACGATCACCGCCACCGGCTGGCCGCTGACCTTGGCCAGCCCCAGCGCCAAATGCCCCAGGCCGCGCTCGTCGAAGTGGGTATGGCTATGCAGGCGGGGATGGGCCGCCGCCGCCATCGTCAGCGGCGTAGAGCGGGAACCGGGAGCGATACAGACATGACGTACGCCGTGACGGGTCAACGCTTCAAGCAGCACCGAGGCCCAGCGACGGTTAAACAGAATAGATGACATGGCGACTCAACAGTGACTTAGCGGATTGCGCGTCCTGCGGCTGCAGCGAACAGGCTGGCAGCGGCTTCCCTGACGCACGCGTTGGCATACAGTGCACCTCCACCCAGAGACACAATGTAACGCCATGATTTAAAAGAGAATCAAATGTAAAATATGACCAATATGGTACACCAGACGCCCTCATATCACAATCCGTGTGCTGCGCATGTGTCGCCCCGATCGCAGCTTTCGCCACCGGGTGCTACAGGCTTTCGCCCTCCAGCAGCGTACGCAGACCGGCCGCCTTATTCTCAATCTCCAGCCACTCCTGCTGCGGATCCGAGCCCGCCACGATGCCGGCGCCGGCGTACAGATGGATGCGATCGTCTTCGATCAGCGCCGAGCGCAGCGCAACGGCAAACTCGGCCTGAACCAGCGAAAGGTAGCCTGCGGAGCCCGCGTACCAGCCGCGCGCAAAGGGTTCATCGCGCATAATAAAATAGCGAGCTGGCTCACGCGGCAGGCCGGCCACCGCCGCCGTCGGCTGCAGACGACGCAGGCATTCGGCGTCATCCTGCCGGTTGAGGGTCACCCGAATGCTGCGGCGCAGGTGTTGCACCTTGCGCAGCGCCACGATCTCCGCCGCCATCACCTCCAGCGTCGGCGCGCCCGCGCCGCTGCGCAGGCGTTGACAGATATCATCGACCACCAGCAGGTTCTCATGCTGATTCTTGCCATCCTGCATCAGCCAGGCCGCGTTATCCCGGCGCTGCGCCTCGTTTTCGCCGCGGGCGACGGTACCGGCCAGCGCTTCGGTCTCCAGCTGCACCCCGATGCGACGGTACAGCCGCTCCGGCGACGATCCCAAAAATGCCCGGTGCGGCGCCAGCGCCAGCATAAAGTGGTAGCAACGGTGGTTTACCGCTCGGCTGGCGGCCAGAAACTGCGCCGCGCGCAGAGGCTCACTGAGGGTCAGGGTGGTGCGGCGCGCCATCACCACCTTGGCAAATTCATTACGGGCGATCGCCGCCAGCGCCTGGGTCAGCAGCGCGCACCAGGCGTCGCGATCGGGCTGATGGGCGGCGCTCAGCACCTGGGCCTGTAGGGCGCCCAGCGGCTGCGGCGGCAGCAGCGCGGCCAGATCGCTCAGCGCTCGCGGCAGATCCGCCTGCAGCGACGTTTCGCTGTACAGGTATACCACCAGCTCGGCCCTATCGCCGCGGCGCAGCAGCGCCAGACGCGGCAAAAACAGCAGGCTCTCCACCTCACCATAGCCATCCAGCGCCACGCGATCGAAGGCATTCAGCCCCCAGATCCGCAGATCCGGCTGGCCGTGTCGCCGAATAAACGCCTGCGCCTGCTCGGCATCGCGAAACACCTGCAGCGCCCCACACACCGCGGCCTCTTCTTCATCGCTGCGGTGGCGCCAATAAAACTGCGGGTACAGCGGCTGGGTCGCCAGCCACGTCAGCATCGAATCACTGTCATGCGCCGCAAAGGGCAGCGCCACTCTGACCAGTCCCGGACCCTGCTGGGCCGCTTTCTGTAGCAGGGGGACAATGCGTTGTATCAGAGCGGTAAAATGGTGCACGACAACCTCGGTCGGGGATAACTGCGGTTAGGAGAGTGGTGAATTATACGGGGGATTAAAGAGAAAAAAAGCGGATGAAGGTGATATCGCTCTCACTGGCGGACAATCGTTGAAAAAGCCGCCAGCGTGACGTCCCCGATTTAGCGCACCTCTGCGCCGTCGGCGCGCGCGTCATCCGGCAGCGGCGTACTGCGGCGTCGGCGAGCCGCCAGCCACAGACCGCTGTTTTTCATCCCGTAGCCAAACAGCAGCCCCAGCAGCAGCGACGGAATCACCAGGCGCCAGTCACCGCCGGCGGCAAAGGTGGCGCAGCAGCCGATAAAGGTTCCCGGGACAAAGGAGAGCCAACGCTGACAGGCCTGAACACACATCAGAAAGGCCACCACGCCGGTCAGCCCATACCCCAGCAGCGCCATATGCGGCTGCAGCGCGCTGCCGTTGATGATGATCTCCGCCCAGAACACGCCGCTGCACAGGGTACACAGTGAGATGCCCAGCCCCTTCAGCCCCCCCTGCGGACAGGCAAAGTACGCGGTACAGCCCAGGAAACCGGCCCAGGCCGACAGCCCGAGGCTGATGGCGACCCATCCCCACACGGCCGACAGAATCCCCGTAGTTAAGGCAATGGCAAGTAAGACGGACATCGCAGACACTCCTGATACAAAAAGCGTAGTGTAGCGGCGAATCGACAATATTCATTGATGGACATCACACCGCTATTTGATGAAGTTGCGATTATTACAACACAAAGTGACATCAATCACACTTTTTGGCGATTTTATGCGGTTTATTCGATCCGCTATGCTCGACGAGCGCTGTGGTCATTTCCGCTTACAAAAGGTAACGCGCTTTTTATTAGCAGGGTTTGTAACTGACGCTGACGCGATCTACTGTGAAGAAGATTTACGAAACAATACCTATAACGATTGGAGTCACTTATGAAAACCACTCTGCTTGCGGCAGCGATCGCTACGCTGTGCGTCGGTCAGGCCATGGCCTGCACGACGATACTGGTGGGCAATCAGGCCACGACCGATGGTTCTTTTATCGCAGCGCGAAATGAAGACTACTCAGCAAATAACGCCAAGCATATGGTCATCCACCCGGCGGCCCATAATCAGCACGGGGTGTTTAAATCCCACGGCAATGACTTTACCTACCCGCTACCGAAAGAGGCGCTGCGCTACACCGCCATTCACGACTTTGATACCCAGGATAAATCAATGGGTGAGGCCGGCTTCAACGCCGCCGGCGTCGGCATGACCGCGACCGAAACCATCTACAACGGGCAACCGGCGCTGAAGGCCGATCCTTATGTAGAGAAAACCGGGATCACGGAGGATGCTATCCAGACCGTGGTACTGCCGCGGATTCACAGCGCGCGTGAGGGCGTTGAGCTGCTGGGCAAGATCATCGAGCAGAAAGGCGCCGGCGAAGGCTTTGGCGTGGCCTTCGTCGACCAGCACGACCTGTGGTATCTGGAGACCGGCAGCGGCCACCAGTGGATGGCGACCCGTCTGCCGGCGGACAAGTACCTGGTCTCCGCCAACCAGGGCCGCCTGCGTCAGTACGATCCGAAAGACACCGCAAACTACCTGGGCTCTCCGACCCTGATCAGCTTTGCCGAACAGCATGGGCTGTACAACCCGAAAGACGGCGCCTTCGACTTCCACAAGGCCTACTCCCAGGACGTCGAAAACGATGTGACCTATAACTATCCGCGCGTCTGGACGCTGCAGCACATGTTCAACCCGCAGCTGAAGACCACCATCACCGACGGTAAAAACTTCCCGGTCTTCCTCACCCCGGCCAAGAAAATCAGCATTGCCGACGTCGAGCAGGCGCTGCGTAACCATTACCAGGGGACCGCGCACGACCCCTATGCCAACAACAACCCGCAAGAGCCTTACCGCCCGATCTCCGTATTCCGCACCCAGGAGTCGCACATCCTGCAGGTGCGTCCTCACCTGCCAACAGCGATCGGCGAGGTGGAATACGTCGCCTTCGGAATGTCTGCGCTGAGTGTCTATGTCCCTTACTATCAAGGCATTGAGCACTATTTGCCGGGCTATGACAAGGGGAGCGATCGGGCCAGCGATGACTCCGTCAACTGGAAGTTCCGCACGCTGCAAACCCTGGTGATGCAGGATTACAACGCCTATGCGCCGGACGTTCAGCGCGCTTATAACGCGTTTGAGCAACAGACCGCCCTGCGCCAGCAGAGCATGGAGCAAGAATACCTGAAGCTCTATAAAGCACAGCCGAAGAAGGCCCAGCAGCTGCTGCAACAGTTTGAAGATAAAACTATGCAGGAGGCGCTGACGCTGACCGATCAGTTGACCAGTCAGGTCGTGACCAAGATGACCCATGCCACCGACATGAAGTATCACTTCGAAGGGGCATAACGCCGGGCTCTGTCCATAAAAAAACACCCCGCTGCGCGGGGTGTTTTTTTTAGGGACGCTTAACCGCGGCGGCTGAACAGCGCGCGCCGGGAAAGATCCACCTCGTGGGTTTCTGCCACCGGCAGGGAGAGCAGCATGGTCAGCGTATCGCGCATCAGCTGTTCGGCCTGCTCGGCCTCCAGATGGGGATCGAGAGGCGACATCAGCGAACACGAGAGCAGCTGTCCGCTCTGCGGTAGCTCGCCGACCATAAAGGTCATGTTGCCGCGCGGCAGCTGCAGCGCCAGACGATCGCCGATCTTACGCGCCGGCCACTCCTGATCCGGCCCCGGCAGGATCACCACGCTCAGCATCCACGGCGTCAGCACGCAGCCGATCCACTGCCCGTCAAACGGACGCATCACGGCGCTGACCGGGATCCCGGCGCGGTAGAACGGCAGATCGTGCATCTCGCCCGTGGCGATCTGCTGATACTGCGCGATCAGCTGCGCGGCGGGATCGCTATCGAACCCCACGCGCCCAGCCACCATGCCCTGCTCCGGCGGCGCATCGAGCGGGAACTCACTGTGCATGGATATCCCCCTGATGCAGGGCCTGGATCCCCTGCTCACGCAGGATAGCCAGCACTCTGTCCATCGCGACCGGCACCGCGCTGGCGATCGCCGGCGTCAAACCGATGTTCGGCTCCAGCGACTGCGGCTCAATACCGACCAGCGTCAGCTTCTTCGGGAACTCGTCCGTCAGACGCAGCGCCGACAGCACGTCGGCCAGCCCCAGCTGATGCGGCGAAATCTTACGGCTAAACATCGCCGGGACTTCGTCGTCGCGCAGCGTGATGACGCTGCCGGGTTCGCTGCCGCTGAATACGGCGTCCACCACGATCAGGTGATCGCGGCAGGCCAGGTACTCCAGCAGCTCCATGCCGGCGGTGCCGCCGTCCATCAGCTCGACGTTGGCCGGAAAGCGGTAGTCGCGCTGCAGGCGCTCGACGATACGCACGCCGACCGCCTCATCGCTGAGCAGCAGGTTTCCAATCCCGAGAATCAGCGTATTCATTACAGAATTTTCACCTTGGTGGTTTCGCCGTCCAGGGTGTTCACCACGTGCACCGCGCAGGACATGCAGGGGTCGAAGGAGTGCACGGTGCGCACCACCTCCAGCGGCTTGTTGATGTCCGCCACCGGCGTGCCGACCAGCGCCTGCTCGTACGGGCCCGGCTCATCCTGGCCGTTACGCGGGCCAGAGTTCCAGGTTGACGGCACCACGGCCTGGTAGTTGGCGATCTTGCCACCCTTGATGACGATCCAGTGCGACAGTGCGCCGCGCGGTGCTTCTTCGAAGCCGACGCCGCGGTACTCTTTGTTCGGGTCGATTTCGGCCGGGATATAGGCCACGTGATCGCCTTTACCGATATTGTCGATCAGCGCCTGCCACTGCATCATCAGGGTATCTTTCAGCACGCAGCAGCGCACCGCGCGGCCAATGATGCGCCCCATGGTGGAGTGCAGCTGTTCGACCTGCAGAGTCTTGCCGGTCAGCGTCTGGTACAGCCCATTGACTTCGTTGTAATGCTTAACGGTGTCTTCATGCTTGGCCGCCAGCTTCACCAGCAGATCGGCCAGCGGGCCGACTTCGACCACCTTGCCGTACAGGGTCGGTGATTTCACCCAGGAGTACTTACCGTCTTCCTGCCAGCCGGTGTAATTCGGCTCGGTTTTCCCTTCCCACGGCTTCAGGTTGGCGTCGTCCTGATACCAGGAGTGCTTGCTGCACTCGGCGATACCGGCGATCAGCCACGGATCCTGCTGGCTGTTGATCGGGCGGTAGTTGGCCATGTCGCCGTTTTCAATGTAGCCGCCCGGCAGCAGGAAGCTACCGCCGTCGCCGTCGGTCGGCAGCTCCGGCACGCTCAGGTAGTGCTGAGCGCCGCGGCCCAGGGTCATCCACTCCGGATAGTTAGCCGCGATGATCGCCGCATCCACCTTGTACACCTGCTCAATGAAGTCGCCCAGACGTTCGATGAACATCTTGACGTACATCAGGCGCTCCAGGTTGAGCACGCTCGGCGCGTTGAGGTTGATCGGGTTGGCCACGCCGCCGACCGCCAGGTTCTGGATATGCGGAGACTTACCGCCCAGAATGGCGACGACGCGGTTGGCGTCACGCTGGCACTCCAGCGCCTGCAGGTAGTGAGCGACGGCGATCAGGTTCACTTCCGGAGAGAGCTTCATCTCCTTGTGGCCCCAGTAGCCGTTGGCAAAGATCCCCAGCTGGCCGCTGTCGACCAGGTTACGGATCTTCTGCTGTACCTTGGCGAACTCGCCGGCGCTGTTCAGCTTCCAGGCGGAGACGCCCTGCAGCATCGCTTCACACTTGTTCGGATCGGCCTTCAGCGCGGCGGTGATGTCCACCCAGTCCATCGCCGACAGCTGATAGAAATGCACGATATGGTCGTGAATGCTGTGCGCCGACAGGATCAGGTTACGGATATACTGCGCGTTCACCGGGACCTTGGCGCCGACGGCGCTTTCAACAGCGCGAACGGAGGCGATGGCGTGGATGGTGGTACACACGCCGCAGATACGCTGAACGATCATCCAGGCGTCGCGCGGGTCATTACCCTTAACGATGTCTTCCATCCCGCGCCACATGGTGCCGGATGACCAGGCTTTAGTCACTTTGCCGTTTTCGATCTCGCAGTCAATGCGCAGATGGCCCTCGATGCGGGTAATCGGGTCGATAGTAATACGTTGGCTCATACTTTAGCTTTCCCTTGGGCCTGATAACCTTGGTGTTTTAAATGGTCAAGCGCTGGCAACACCGGCAGCAGCCGGATCAGCAGCAAATAAGCAACGACTTCAATAGCCACAAAGCCCATTGAAATCAGCACCTCTTCAGAGGTTGGAAAATATCCGTAGCCGTTGCCCGGCACAAAGGCCAGCAACGAGTAGTTCAAGCGCCACAGGGCCGAGCCGAGCAGCATGCTCAGCGCGCCGACAAACAGAATGCGCGAGTCTTTACGGCAGCGCGCAGAGCAGAATGCCAGCAGCGGGAACAGCATCAGCATCGCCTCACACCAGAAGCTGACGGAGTAGCGATCAAACTGGAACAGGTAGTGCAGTTTATCATGCATCGCCAGCTCGCCGAAGCGCAGCACCAGGAACAGCAGCAGGAACACCTGGATCACCCGCACCAGCTTGGCAAACAGGGTTTTCTCATCGGGGCCACGCCCGCGCAGGCCAGCCTGCACCAGCGAGCCTTCAAAGACCACGATGGAGAAGCCCATGATAAAGGCGGTCAGCAGCGACAGCAGCGGCAATAGCTCGTAGCTCTGCCACAGCGGATGCACCTTCTTACCGGCGGCGATCATCAGCGAACCCATGGAGGACTGGTGCATGGTCGGCAGCAGCGCACCCAGCGCCAGAATAAAGAACATGACCTTATTCAGGCGTTTCAGCGATACCTTCCAGCCGAAGCGTTCCAGGATAACCGGCGCAAACTCCAGCGCCATCACGCCGATATACACCGTCATACAGGCCGCCGTTTCAAACAGCACCGAGGAGGTGTTGAAATGCCCCGGAATGTAGAAGTACGGCAGGTTCCAGTAACGGCCCACGTCGATGGTGATGGAAAGGCCACCGAGGGAGTAGCCGAACAGGCTGGCCAGCAGCGCCGGACGCACCAGCGGGTGGTATTCGCCGCGGTTAAACACGTACACCGCCCAGGCCAACGCCCAGCCGCCGCAGGCGAAACCGGTGCCGATCAGCAGGTCAAACGCGATCCAGATCCCCCACGGATAGCCGCCGTTCAGATCGGCGACGGAGCCGATACCAAAGATCAAACGCTTCAGGATAAACATCCCGCACAGCAGGATGAACGGGGCCAGCAACACGACGGGCCAGCTTACCAAACGCCCGCCGAGCGGACTGGCTTTATGATCACTCATTATCATCGTCTCCGTCATGGTGATTCTTGGTATTTCGATAGGTCATTACCGAAAGACCGGCCAGGACCACCAGCGGCAGGATCATGCCTTTGTACAGCGTATGCTGAATGTGCTCGGAGCGGGCGCCGGTAGACAGCTCATCCAGCTGCGGCATCCCCAGCTTAGCGTAAGGCACACCCGCCAGAACCAGAACCTGGGTACCGCCCCCCTCTTTCTCGCCATACACGTAAGGCTGATAGTGGGCGACCGGGTGCTGGTAGCTGTCGTTGCTGTGCAGGGTCTGACGCGGATAGGCATACTCTGCGCCGGGACGCGCTGCCAGACGCTTCTTGGCCTCAGCCAGCAGCTCTTCGCGGGTACCGTAAATCACGGCGCCGGCGGGGCAGACTTCAACGCACCCCGGCAGCTTGCCCTGATCGATACGCTCCAGCCCCTTCTGGTTGCACAGCTCACACTTGTGCAGCGCACCGAACGGGTTATGGTAATCGTACTTCGGCACATCGAACGGACAGGCCACCATGCAATAGCGACAGCCGGTGCAGACGTCCGGATCATAGGTCACGATCCCGGTTTTAGGATCTTTGCGCAGCGCAGAGACCGGACAAACGGAGACGCAGTTAGGATCGACACAGTGCATGCACTGCTTCTTGATGTAGGCGTAGCCGTTTTCCACCTGATCCTTATTAACCCCGGTGCCGTCACGCCATACCTGAATAATGTTATTGGTATAGGGCGTCAGCTTGTCGTTGTTAGACCAGATCGGATCGCCGTTCGGGTTCAGCTGATTTTTGTTCAGCCGCTGACACTCCGCGACGCAGGCCTGACAGCCGACGCACAGCGTTGAGTCGTACAGCATCCCCACCGCCGTCGGGATCGGCGGCTTGTTCTCGGCCGCTGCCTGAGCGCTGCCGGAGGCGGCAGTCCCCGCCGCCAGCGCGCCGACAGAGGCGAACTTCAGAAAATTTCGTCTGTTCACGGTTTACTCCTCCCGTGAATCGTGTTGATCCGCCTGGTTACGCTTCTGCTGGCGACCCAGCTCACGCACAGCCATCAGACTCACCCCGGCCAGGATCCCCAGCGCGCCGCCGATAAGGCCGGTGGCCGTCGGCGAAATATGTCCGCCCTCTTTGTTATCCACCAGCGGTTTTTCCGCGCGCGGCGTCGGGTTTTCTACGCTGGAGAGCTGGAAGATCCCCTTGGTAAAGCCGACGCCCTGCTCGTTACAGCCGTAGCACGGGTGGCCGATGCCCACCGGCCAGATGCCGCCGCCGATGTCGCAGAACTCCAGCGTCGAGCAGTTGCCGTAGGTTTCCGGCCCCTTACAGCCAAGGTGATACAGACACCAGCCCTGACGGTGGCCGTAGTCACCGAACTCTTTGGCGAAGCGACCCGCGTCGAAGTGCGGGCGACGCTCGCAGTTCTCGTGGATCAGGCGCTCGTAGGCAAACAACGGACGGTGCTTGCTGTCCAGCTCCGGCAGCTTGCCATAGGTGATGTAGTAGACCACGGTGGTCAGGAAGTTATGCGGGTTCGGCGGGCAGCCCGGGATGTTGATCACCGGACGACCCAGCGCCTCTTCCAAGCTGACGGCGCCGGTCGGGTTACCGCCGGTAGCCGGAACGCCGCCCCAGGCGGAGCAGGAACCAATGGCGATCACCGCGGCCGCATCGGCGGCTGCCTTGCGGATCTGATCGACGATAGGTTCACCGGCCACCATGCAGTACACGCCGCCGTCTTTCAGCGGAATGGAGCCATCCACCACCAGGACATATTTGCCCTTGTAGCGTGCCATGGCGTTGTGCAGGTTCTCTTCAACCTGATGACCGAAGGCCGATGACAGTACCTCATGATATTCCAATGAGATGGTGTTCAGCAGCAGCGTTTCCAGCGTCGGGTGCGTGGAACGCAGCAGGGCCTCGGTACAGCCAGTACACTCCTGGGCACCGATCCAGATAACCGGAGGACGCTGCGGACTGGTGATCGCTGCCGCCATTTCCGCCGCCGCATTGGAGCTTAACCCTAGTGTGGCGGCCATGCCCGCGCACAGTTTCATAAAGTCACGACGATTGATGCCGTGAGCGGATAAAAAAGAATCCTCAACCATTCTGCAGTTTCCTGTTTATGCGCATTCGTCTGGTGGAATGCTTTCAGGGGCGCAATGCTAAGGATTTGCCCCCCCCGCTGTGGTTGATCTTCATCAAGTTGACTGGCTTTTTTTACGCTATAAGGGGATTTATGTGAAACAGAGCGATTCAGCCCTGGCCATCTGTTCAAAAAGCCCTCAATTAATTCATACAATTATGCGATAGTGCCGTTAGAGACCTTAATAACTACTAGGCTACTTATTGCACATATGCATTATTTAGCAACGGTCGCAATCTCCGCCGCGCGCCATCGACATCCCTCTTTTTGATTAACCGAGATCCCGATCGATAGCGTCAATATCTCTTCCCGCAGTCCCAATAATAGCGCTGAGCATTGCTTTTATTTTTAAGTAAAAACATCGGCGGCAATGGGCGCGGACGCCTCACCGTCGGTTGACGCCATGGACGGCGCCGCTCTCGCCGCCGCCTTCCTCGCAAAACTCAGCGCCTGTGCTATTTTTTTCCGGCAGAGGTCAGGTGCCGCACCGAAGCCCTCTCCCGGCACCCGAGCGCCCGCGGCCGGCCGTCGATATGCCGTATGCCGCACGCCGCGGTTAAACGAAGCGGTTAAACAAAGCATCAACAGACAAGACTTTAAGCTAAAAATATCGCAAAAAAATAAAGTTATGATGACGCTTAAGAACACCCCCGCGTTAGACATCAGCTAATTGGATGAATTATGGGTTCTTTTTTTAAACAGCTCTATCGCTACTCCCACCCACGCCCCTACCGCCATAACGAAAATCTTTGGCCATACGTCAAAATCACACGCGGCGACGGCGGTGAAATTGTAACGTTATGTTATAAAAAGCAGGCGATCCCCATCGTCCCGCTGAGCCAGCTGCAGCACAGCGCTCAAGGTGACGTGCTGCTGACGGCGAGTGGCCCCTCGGTCAATACGCTGTGCTTTGAACGGCTCCCCGCCATGCCCGCGCTCGGGGTTAACGGCGCTTACTTTTTACATAATAAGGTTGACTTCGCTTTTTACGTCATCGTCGATATGGGGTTTATCGATCGGCGTCCGGACGTCGTTCTGGAGGTGATTAAACAGCGCGGATTAACCCTGTTTACCACCGTACACGGCATCGCTCGCATCCTCGACCGTTTTACCCTCGACGTCCTCCGCTGCCGCCTGGCCATCATTGAGGATATCGCGGAAAAGGTCTATTGCCCCAGCCTGACGCCCCGCCAGCTTAGGGCGCGCTATGCGCAGGAGCGCAGCGTCCTTTTTTCCGACAGCGACCTGAGCATCGCGTTCAGCCAGGATATCCGCCGCGGCATCGTCGACGCGGGCACCGTCGTCTATTGGGCGCTGCAGATCATCGCCTACCTTGGCTTTAATACGATATTTATCGCCGGGCTGGATATGAATAATTTTGACCGCCCCCGTTTCTATGAGACCCCGAGCAGCATGCTGCCGACCTTTTTAGCGGATAAAGTGGAGCCGCTGATCATTCCGGCCTTTATGCATGCAAGCCGGGTGATGAAGGCCAATAATATCGACATCAAAAACCTCTCGCTGAATAGCGCGATCGACGGCGCTATTTTTGAAAAAATTGACGCCCAACGCTACTTTCAGCAGCGTTGTCCTAATGTGGCCAAGGCCGAGCACGGCATCATATAATTGCCGCAGGCGTGAATATCAGCGTCATTGAACGGCATCGCAGACATCATCGCAGGATAAAATCAGAGAAAGCCCTTTAAGGGTCTCTTAATATTTTTCAGCTAGTCTACAATGTCACATTCCAATGAGAGTGAGAGACCATGCAACGCTTTAGTAAAATACAAATATCCCTGCACTGGATAACGCTGCTGCTGATTGCCATTGCCTATATCAGCATTGAGTTCCGCGGTCTGTTTGCCAAGGACTCGCCGGCCTATCTATTGATGCGCGAAGTTCACTACAATGCCGGCGTGCTGGTATGGGTTGCGATGCTGATACGCCTTGGGCTGCGTCACATGCTGCCGGATCCGCCGATCCTGCCGCCGCCGCCGCGCTGGCAGCATCTGGCGGCGCGCATGATGTACCTGACGCTCTACCTCTGGTTCCTGGCGCTCCCGCTGCTGGGCGTCGCGTTGATGGCCTACGGCGGTAAAAGCTGGTCGCTGTTTGGCGTGACCATCGCCCCCTGGGTTACCCCGGATCCGGCCATGAAGTCCATGATAAAAGAGTGGCACGTGGTGCTGGCCAATATCGGCTACGCCCTGATCGCGATGCACACCGCCGCCGCCCTGTTCCACCACTATGTCATCCGTGATAACGCGCTGCTGCTGATGATGCCGCAGAAAAAAACGCGCTGATCCGCCTCAGGCGCCGACCTCGGCGCCTGAGATCGCCCCGCTTAGCCTCCCGCCAAATCCGCTGCTCACCTCGCCGACAGAAATAGGAAGCACGGAGCAACTATTCACCTGTATGATATATCTCCTTAAAATGCCGCTCCCAGCCTGAGTGATGATCCGCGCACCGCGTTAAACCGCGTCCCACTGGGAGAGGCCGATACCGATCCGATTACGCTGCCGCGTGCAGCCCAGGTAAAGGGAATTTGAACATCATGAAATGGCTCTGCTCATTCAGCCTGATCAGCGCTCTGTTGACGGCGCCGGCGCTGGCCGAAACGCCCGCCTATCCCACCCAGTGGCCCGATCCCGCCCTGCCCCGCGACGCCTTTGTCACCCAGATGCTGCAGCGAATGACCCTGGCGGAAAAAATCGGCCAGCTGCGGCTGATCAGCGTCGGCCCCGATAACCCCAAAGACAAGGTGTATGCCATGATCGCCCAGGGTCAGGTCGGGGCGATCTTTAATACCGTCACCCGGACGGGGATCCGCGGCATGCAGGATCAGGCCGTACGCCACAGTCGAATGAAAATTCCGCTGTTTTTCGCCTATGACGTCATCCACGGGCAGCGCACGGTATTTCCCATCAGCCTGGGGCTGGCGGCCAGCTGGGATCGCGATCTGGTCACCACCGTCGGGCGCGTCTCCGCCTATGAAGCCAGCGAAGATGGGCTGAACATGACCTGGGCGCCGATGGTCGACATCACCCGCGACCCGCGCTGGGGACGCACCTCGGAAGGCTTTGGCGAAGATACCTATCTCACCTCGGAAATGGGGCGTCTGATGGTCAAGGCGATGCAGGGGCGTCACCCGGGCGATCGCCATGCGCTGATGACCAGCGTCAAACACTATGCGCTCTACGGCGCCGTTGAAGGCGGACGCGACTACAACAGCGTCGATATGAGCCCACAGCGCATGTTTCAGGACTACCTCCCCCCTTACAAGGCGGCGCTGGACGCCGGCAGCGGCGGTGTGATGGTCTCCCTGAACGCTATTAACGGCACCCCGGCCAGCGCCGATCCCTGGCTGCTGAAAACCCTGCTGCGCGACCAGTGGGGCTTTCAGGGCATCACCATTAGCGATCACGGCGCCATTAAGGAGCTGATTAACCATGGCGTCGCCCGCGATCCCCAGGATGCGGTGCGTCTGGCGATCCAGTCCGGTATCGATATGAGCATGAGCGACGAGTACTACAGCCAGTACCTGCCGGGGCTGGTGAAAAGCGGTCGCGTCAGCCCCGCCGCCGTCGATGACGCCTGTCGTCACGTCCTGAACGTGAAGTACGACATGGGGCTGTTCCACGATCCCTATCGCCATCTCGGCCCCGTCGGCAGCGATCCCCAGGACACGGACGCCGAAAGCCGCCTGCACCGCGCCGAGGCGCGCGCGGTCGCAGCCCAAACGCTGGTGCTGTTGAAAAACCGCCTGGAGACCCTGCCCCTGGCGCGCCGCGGCACCCTCGCCGTCGTCGGGCCGCTGGCGGACAGCCAGCGCGACGTGATCGGCAGCTGGTCGGCCGCCGGTAAGCCCGCGCAGGCCGTCACCATTCTCAGCGGGATCCGCCGTGCCATGGCCGGCCACGGCCGCGTACTATACGCGCGCGGCGCCAACGTCAGCAATGATGCGGACATTCTCCAGTTTCTCAATCAGTACGGTCCGTCCGTCAGCGTCGACCCGCGCCCCGCCCAGGCGATGATCGACGAAGCGGTCGCCGTGGCCAAGCAGGCCGATGTGGTGGTGGCGGTCGTCGGCGAGGCGCAGGGGATGGCCCACGAGGCCTCCAGCCGCACCCATATCGACCTGCCGCAGAGTCAGCGGGATCTGATCGCCGCCCTCAAGCAGACCGGCAAGCCGCTGGTGCTGGTCTTGATGAATGGCCGTCCGCTGACCCTGGTACGCGAAGATCAGCAGGCCGATGCCATCCTGGAAAGCTGGTTCCCCGGCACCGAGGGGGGCAACGCCGTCGCGGATGTTCTGTTCGGCGACGTGAACCCCTCCGGCAAGCTGCCCATCTCTTTCCCGCGCTCCGTAGGCCAAATCCCCACCTACTACAGCCGGCTGAATACCGGCCGTCCCTACGATCCGCAAAAGCCGGAGAAGTACACATCGCACTATTTTGATGAGGCCAACGGCCCGCTCTATCCCTTCGGCTACGGCCTGAGCTATACCCGCTTCACACTGTCGGAGATCACCCTGTCGGCCCCGCAGATGGCGCGCGACGGCCAGATTGAGGCCAGCGTCATCGTCACCAATGCGGGGCCGCGCGCCGGGGCCACGGTGCTGCAGCTCTACCTGCAGGATCCGGTGGCCAGCATCAGCCGCCCGCTGAAGAGCCTGCAGGACTTCCGCAAGGTGATGCTGCAGCCGGGCGAGCGCCGCCGCGTCAGCTTTACCCTGACGCCGCAGCAGCTGCGCTTCTGGAACGCCCAGATGCAGCAGGTCAGCGAGCCGGGACGCATCAACGTATTTATCGGCACCGACGTCCAGCGGGTTAAGCGCGCTCACTTCACGCTGTTATAGCCCCGACGCTGCTATTATGCGCGCGCGGGCGCATAATCAATCTCATCGCCCCGGCGCCGCCGGGGCCGCCGCATCATCTTTAGGGGGAGCACGATGTATACCTGGCCAAGTCTGCTCGTCATGATCATCTTCAGCCTCGGCATGACCCTGCTCGCGATCATGCTGGGCGTGGAGAGTACCTGGGTCCGCCTGTGTATCTTCTTCATCAGCGCCTTTGCCTGCGATCTCTTTTTCTCCATTACCCGCTAGATAAAAAAATGCCGGGCCCCTGGCCCGGCATTGTCTCATCAGGGGATTCCCCCTCAGGGCAGCGGCTGCGCCAACTGCACCAGTGAAATCAGCGTCTGCGGAAAGATCCCCGTCAGCACCACCAGCACGCCTGAGAGCAGCACCACCACCCCACCGGCGGTGAGCGCCCAGTTGTTCGGGGTATCGCGGATCAGCGTCTGCGGCGCGCGCAGGTACATGCTGACCGCCACACGCAGGTAGTAGTAAAGGCCGATCGCGCTGCCAACCACCACCGCCCCCACCAGCCACCACAGCCCGGCGCTAACGCCCGCCATCACCACGAACAGCTTGCCGATAAAGCCCAGGGTCATCGGGATACCGGCCAGGGAGAGCATGGATACGGTCATCACCGCCGACAGAATCGGCTTATGCCAGAACAGGCCGCGATAGGAGTAAAGCGACTCGGCGTCCGGCCCGCTGTAGGGGCTGGACATCAGGCTGACGATGCCGAAGGCCGACAGGCTGGCGAACAGATAGCCGGCCAGATAGACCCCGGCGGTCTCGATCGCAATGCCCTCGCTCTGCACGGCGATCAGCGCCACCAGCAGATAGCCCAGATGGGCAATAGAGGAGTAGCCCAGCAGACGTTTGATGTTGCTCTGGGTGACCGCCATCAGGTTACCGAACAGGATGGAGCAGAAGGCGATCACGCCCAGCACCACGCGCACCGCCTCGCTGTCGGTCGCCGGCAGCAGGACAAACAGACGCAGCAGCACGGCAAAGATGGCGATCTTACTGGCGGTGGCCAGGAAGGTCGACACCGGCGCCGGCGCCCCCTGGTAGACATCCGGCGTCCACAGCTGGAACGGCGCCAGCGACAGTTTAAAGCCGAAGCCCACCAGCATCATGCCAAGCCCCGTCAGCACCAGCGGCTGGGTCAGCATACTGCCGCCCAGCGCATAGCCCAGGCCGGCGAAGGAGAGATCGCCGGACTGCGCGTACAGCAGCGCCATGCCGAACAGCAGGAAGGCGGACGCGGCGGCTGAGAGGATGGCGTACTTGATCGCCGCCTCCAGCGAGCGCTTCTGGCGATAGGCGTAGCCCACCAGGCCGAACAGCGGCAGGGAGATAAGCTCTATCCCCAGGAACAGCGCCGCCAGATGGTTGGCGCAGGCCAGCAGGATCCCGCCCAGCGTGGCGATCAGCACCAGCAGGTAGAACTCGTCGCGGTTATCCGGATAGCCCTGCAGCCACGGGTAGGCAAAGGTGCAGGTCGCCAGCGCGGAGAGCAGCACCAGCGCGGTGTACAGCATGGAGAAGCCGTCCACATGCACCAGCGGAGTAATGTCGCTCGGCACCGCGGCGGCCACCAGAAACAGCGACAGCAGCGCCGCGTTCAGGCCAATCACGGTCACCGTCGCGTTGACGAAGTGGTTGCGTCGCCACGCAATGCACAGCATCACAACCACCACCGTCAATCCGACGATCAACAGCGGTAGCAGTGCGATCAGATTTTGAGGAGTTATTGTCATGGCGATTTACGGCCTTGTGGTTAAAGTTGAAGCAGAAGCGAACCAATGCTGAATATTGCCCATCGCCGCGCTGGAGGTGTCCAGCACCGGCTGCGGGAAGATCCCCAGCAGTACCAGCAGTACCACCAGCAGCAGAATGAGCGACAGCTCACGCACGCTCAGGCTGGCCAGCGGCTGGTCTGACTTGGGCGCGCCGTAGTAGGCGCGCTGCATCATCACCAGCGAATAGACGGACGCAAACACCAGACCGAAGCTGGCGACCACCGTCGTCACCGGCACCACCTGGAAGCTGCCGAACATCATCATAAACTCACCGACAAAGTTACCGGTGCCCGGCATCCCCAGCGTCGCCACGGCAAAGAACAGCGACAGCGCGGGCAGGTACTTCAGACGCCCCCACAGGCCGCCCATCTCGCGCAGATCGCGGGTATGCAGACGCTCATACAGCTGACCGGTAATGATGAATAGCCCAGCGGCGGAGAGACCGTGCGCGATCATCTGCACCACCGCCCCCTGGAACGCCAGCTGGCTGCCAGAGTAGATGGCGATCATCACAAAGCCCATGTGCGACACCGAGGTGTAGGCGATCAGGCGCTTGATATCCGTCTGGATATAGGCCATCCAGGCGCCGTAGAAAATCCCGATAACCCCCAGAGCCATGGCGATCGGCGCAAACTCGTGCGACGCCTGTGGGAACAGCGGCAGGCTGAAGCGCAGCAGGCCATAGGCCGCGGTCTTCAGCAGGATACCGGCCAGGTCGACGGAGCCGGCGGTCGGCGCCTGACTGTGCGCGTCAGGCAGCCAGCCGTGCAGCGGCACCACCGGCATCTTCACCGCAAAGGCGATAAAGAAGCCCAGCATCAGCAGATACTGCACCGTGTGGCTCATCGGCGTATTGAGCAGCACCTCATAGTCAAAGCTCAGCACCCCGGTGGCGTTGTAGTGCACCCACACCAGGCCGAAGATGGCGATCAGCATCACCAGACCGCTGGCCTGGGTATAGATGAAGAACTTGGTCGCCGCGGTAATGCGCGTCTTGCCGTCGGATCCCTTATGGCCCCACAGGGCGATCAGGAAGTACATCGGCACCAGCATCATTTCCCAGAAGAAGAAGAACAGGAACATGTCGATGGCCAGGAAGACGCCGATCACCCCTGCCAAAATCCACAGCAGGTTAAGGTGGAAGAAGCCCTGATACTTATGGATCTCATTCCAGGAGCAGAGGATGGCCAGCACCCCCAGCAGCGCGGTCAGCACCACCATCAGCAGCGACAGGCCGTCGAGCGCCAGATGGAAGGAGATGCCCAGGCTGGGGATCCACGGCACCATGAAGCTGGACTGCCACTGCGGAATACCCGCCGCCTGGGTCAGGCCATAGTTGCCCTGTAGCCACAGGTACAGCGACAGCAGCAGCGTCAGGCCCATGGCCAGCAGCGCAATCCAGCGCGGCGCTTTCAGCCCCAGACGCTCGCCCTGCCAGGACAGCAGACCGCCAATCAGCGGGATAAGAATTAGCCAAGGTAATAACATGGCGTTTGGTTTCCCTTATTCTGAATACATTCAAACGGAGGGGACGGGGGCCGTCCCCTCACCCGCTTTAACGAGATTCACTTAACCAATAACAACAGCGCCAGAACGACCACTGCCCCTACACCCATCGACGCCGCATACCAGCGCAGCTGCCCGTTTTCGCTGATGGCCAGCGCGCGGTTGCCCAAGCGGGCCACCAGCGCAAACAGGTTCATCATACGATCGAGCGGATCGCGCTGCAGCAGCCAGGCGATGGCCTTAAATGGCTTAATAAAGATCTGCCGGTACAGCCAGTCGAATCCCCAGGCATGGAACCACCACGTGGAGAGGAAACGCCCCGGCGCACTGCTGGCGATCCCGTTGACCAGACTGCGCTGCCCCAGATAGAGGCGCGCCGCCAACAGTACCCCGGCGATAGCGACGATGGCCGATACCACCTCCAGCGTCACCTTGCCCCCTTCGCCCTGAGGCATGGCGGGCAGCACCCCGGCCAGCGGCGGGGTGATCAGCGCCCCGACGAAGGTGGAGAGGATCATCAGCACGATCAGCGGCAGGTTGTGGCTCAGCCCCTTCACCTCATGGGCCTGGGTATGCGCCTCGCCGTGGAACACGATGAAGATCATTCGGAAGGTATACAGCGAGGTCAGGAAAGCGCCGATAAGCCCGGCCATCATCAGGTTGACATGGCCCGAGGCCAGCGCCCCCCACAGGATCTCATCCTTACTGTAGAAGCCGGCGGTGACCAGCGGCAGCGCCGCCAGCGCACCCCCGCCCACCAGGAAGCACAGGTAGGTCAGCGGCAGCTTGTGACGCAATCCGCCCATCTTGAAGATGTTCTGCTCATGGTGGCAGGCCAGAATAACCGAGCCGGATGAGAGGAACAGCAGCGCCTTGAAGAAGGCGTGGGTCATCAGATGGAAAATCGCGGCATCCCAGGCCTGTACCCCTAGCGCCAGGAACATATAGCCTATCTGGCTCATGGTCGAATAGGCCAGCACCCGCTTGATGTCCGTCTGCACCAGCGCGGCAAAGCCGGCCAGCACCAGCGTCACGGCGCCGATAATCCCCACCAGGTGCAGCACCTCCGGCGCCATCACGAACAGACCATGGGTCCGGGCGATCAGGTACACCCCGGCGGTCACCATGGTCGCGGCGTGGATCAGCGCAGAAACCGGCGTCGGGCCCGCCATAGCATCGGCAAGCCAGGTCTGCAGCGGCAGCTGGGCCGATTTACCCACCGCGCCGCCCAGCAGCATCAGCGTCGCCCAGGTGATGGCCGGCGAACCGACCGCCAGCTGCTGCGGCGCCAGAACCATCAGCTCGCGGATATTCAGGGTACCCAGCTGGTGATAGAGGATAAACAACCCGATGGCCAGGAACACGTCGCCGACGCGGGTCACGATGAACGCCTTCATCGCCGCCGCACCGTTGGCCGGATTGGTATAGTAGAAGCCGATCAGCAGATAGCTGCACAGCCCCACCCCTTCCCAGCCGAGGTACATCAGCATCAGGTTATCCGCCAGCACCAGTACCACCATGCTGGCGATAAACAGGTTGGTATAGGCGAAGAAGCGAGAGTAGCCCTCCTCCCCGCGCATATACCATGAGGCGAACAGGTGGATCAGGAAGCCGACGCCGGTCACCACCGACAGCATGGTCAGCGACAGGCCGTCCAGGCTGAGGGTCACCGGAACGGTAAAGTTACCGACCGCCATCCAGTTCCACAGATGCTGGCTATAGGCCGCACCGGCCGCATTGTGACTCAGAAAGTCAGCGCCGACGTACAGGGTGACCAGCGCCGCCAGGCCGACGGAGCCGACCCCGATGATCGCGGTGTGATTCTCTGACAGACGGCCGCGGGAAAAGGCCAGGATCAGAAATCCCAGCAGCGGCAGCAGAATGGTTAAATAGAGTAGGTTCATCCGCGCATCTCACTGACAGTATCGATATTCAGGGTGTTGCGGCGGCGATGCAGCTGCAGCAACAGCGCCAGCCCGATAGAGGCCTCCGCCGCCGCCAGACTGATGGCCAGGATATACATCACCTGCCCGTCGGCCTGGCCCCAGACGCTGCCGGCCACCACAAAGGCCAGCGCCGCCGCGTTGATCATGATCTCCAGACTGATCAGCATGAACAGCAGGTTGCGACGGATTAACAGGCCGGTCAGCCCCAGCGCGAACAGAATGGCTGCCAAGATCAGCCCATGTTGTAACGGGATCATGCGCGCTCCTCCGCTTTATTACGTACCGCCATCGCCGCCGTCCCTTGGGACGCGGCCTTATTGCTCAGTACCTCGCCCGGATGGTGTTCGCGGCCAATGTGGAAGGCCACGACCAGACCGGCCAACAGCAGCATCGAGACCAGCTCCACCGCCAGCACATAGGGCCCGAACAGGGCAATCCCCACGGCCTTGGCATCCACGGCGCGGCCATCGATGACGCCGCCCTGCAGGGTGCTAATCGCATACAGCACCACCGCCAGCAGGATCAGCGACAGCAGCGCCGGGCCGATCCACACGCCGGGCTTCAGCCAGGCCCGTTCTTGCTCGACCACCGAGTGACCCAGGTTGAGCATCATCACCACGAAGACGAACAGCACCATGATGGCGCCGGCGTAGACGATGATCTCCAGCGCCCCGGCGAAGTAGGCGCCGAGGGAGAAGAACACCGCCGCCACCGCCAGCAGCGAGACGATCAGGTACAGCAGCGCATGCACCGGGTTGGTGTGGGTGATCACGCGGATCGTCGCCAACACGGCCACCAGCGCCGCAGCGTAAAAGGCAAATTCCATGCTCGGCTCCTTAGGGCAACAGACCTTTGACGTCGATCGGTTTGGCTTCGTTTTCGGCCTCGCCCTTGGCTTTGCCATCGATCGCCATACCGGCCATACGGTAAAAGTTGTAGTCGGGGTATTTCCCCGGCCCGGAAATCAGCAGATCCTCTTTCTCATACACCAGATCCTGACGACGGAACTCCCCCATCTCAAAATCGGGCGTTAGCTGCAGGGCGGTGGTCGGACAGGCCTCCTCGCACATGCCGCAGAAAATACAGCGGGAAAAGTTGATGCGGAAAAACTCCGGATACCAGCGGCCGTCCTCGGTCTCCGCCTTCTGCAGCGAGATGCAGCCGACCGGACAGGCCACCGCACACAGGTTACAGGCCACGCAGCGCTCGGCGCCGTCCGGATCGCGCGTCAGCACGATACGTCCACGGTAGCGCGGCGGCAGGTATACCGGCTCCTCCGGATACATTTTGGTTTCGCGTTTGGCGAAAGCATGCAGGCCTATCATCCACAGGCTGCGCACTTGGGTGCCGAAACCAACCACTAACTCTTTCAATGTCATGGTTACACTCACCCCTTTTACTGAGCGTGATACAAAATGACGGCCGCCGTGACCAACAGGTTGATCAGCGTCAGCGGCAGGCAAATACGCCAGCCGAAGGCCATCACCTGGTCATAGCGGGGACGCGGCAGGGAGGCGCGTACCAGAATAAACATCACCATAAAGAACGCCGTCTTGATGGCAAACCAGATAAACGGCGGCAGCCACGGCCCGTGCCAGCCGCCGAAGAACAGGGTGACGATCAGCGCTGAGATGGTGACGATACCGATGTATTCACCGACGAAGAACAGACCGAACTTCATCCCGGAGTATTCGATATGGTAGCCGTCGGCCAGCTCCTGCTCGGCCTCCGGCTGGTCGAACGGGTGACGGTGACACACCGCGACGCCGGCGATGATAAAGGTCAAGAAGCCGAAGAACTGCGGAATGATGTTCCACAGATGGGACTGCGAGTCGACGATCACCTGCATATTGAAGGAGCCGGCCTGCGCCACCACCCCCATCAGCGACAGGCCCAGGAACACCTCGTAGCTCAGGGTCTGCGCCGAGGCGCGCATCGCTCCGAGCAAGGAGTATTTGTTGTTGCTCGACCAGCCGGCGAACAGCACCGCATACACCGCCAGCCCGGCCATCATCAGGAAGAACAGGATGCCGATGTTAAGGTCGGCCCCCATCCAGCCCGGCGCCACCGGCACGATGGCAAACGAGAGCAGCAGCGAGCAGAAGGCGATCATCGGCGCCAGGGTAAAGATCAGGCGATCGGTGAACGGCGGAACCCAGTCCTCCTTGAAGAACATCTTGATCATGTCCGCCACCAGCTGCAGCGAGCCGCCCCACCCTACCCGGCTTGGCCCGTAGCGGTTCTGGAACAGCCCCAGCAAACGGCGTTCACCGAAGCTCATAAAGGCCCCGCAGGTGACCACCACCAGCAGGATCACCACAGCCTTCAGCACGGTGAGAAGGATCTCTACCGTATCCGGCGTTATTACGCTCATACCGCAGCCTCCCGCATGTAATCCACTTTAACGCCGTTCAGCACCGGCGCGACCCCCGGCATGCCCAGCGGCAGACCGACCTGGCCCGGCTGCAGGTGGCGACTAATCTGCAGCGGCAGACGCAGCACCTCGCCGGCGCAGCTCAGTTCGATCGTCGCCCCCTCCGACGCGCCCATCCGCGCGGCATCCTCCGGACAGACCCGCACGCAGGCCTGCGGCATGCGACGCTGAATCACCGGCGCACGCTGGGTCAGCTCGTCGCTGCCAAACAGATGGTAGTAAGGGGCGATCACCCAGCCGTGCACCTGATACGGCGCCGGGATCTGAGTGAAATAGGGTAATGCGCCGTCACCGGCCGCGATCAGGCGCACGCCCGGATCGCCGAAGCGCAGATGGCTACCGACCTCATCCTGGAACTTGTTCCAGGCCTGCGGGGAGTTCCAGCCCGGCGCCCAGGCAAAGGCAAACTCCTGACGCTCGGCCTGCGGCGCGCTGTAGCCCTCCATCGAGAAGGCAAAGGCGGTGTCCTTATCCTGCGGCTGGCGCGGCTCATGGACGCTGATGTTGGCCAGCATCGAGGTGCGCCCGCTGTAGCGCAGCGGCTCACGGGCCAGCTTCTGCCCACGCACCCGGAAGGCGGCGTTTGGCGCCGCGTCGACCATGCCGGCGAACTGCGGACAGGTCTGCACGCAGTCGGCGATCACCTGATCGAGCTGAGTCCAGTCCGGCGCCTGCTGCCCGGCGCTGACGCGCAGCGCATGCAGCCAGCGCCAGCCCTCCAGCATAATGGTCGGGGCCTTCTTCTTCGGATCGTCGTAAAACGCCGGATCGAACACCTGGAAGAAGCGCTGGGCGCGGCCTTCCTGGTTAACCAGGGTGCCGTCGCTTTCGGCAAAGCTAGCGGCGGAGAGCACCAGATCGGCGCGGTCCATAATCGCCGTGCGCTGATGGTCGATGACGATCAGACCGTTGGCCTTGGCCAGCGCCGCATCGACGCGCGCCGACGGCGCATGACGGTACAGATCGTTCTCCAGCACAATCGCGGTATCCGCATAGCCCTGCTCCAGCTGCACCAGCGCATTATCCAGCGAGGAGGCATCCATCATCGCCAGCCCCATGCTGTTGGCCTCTGCCGGCACGAAGGTGATACCGACCTCCAGCTCACGCTGCTTCAGCGCACGCGCCACGTTGGCCGCCGCCTCGATCATCGGGGTATAGCCCGCCCCGCTGCCCGTCACGATCAGGGGTTTGCGCGCACCGGCCAGCGCCTGAGCGATGATATCAACCTGACGACGCACCGCATCCGACAGCCCTTCCACCGCCGGCGCGCGGTCATCCAGCGCGTGCGCCACGGCAAAGCCTAAGCGCGCCTGGTCAGCCACCGGCGCGCAGTAATTCAATGCGGCGATATCATCCAGACGGGTTTCATCAATACTAGTGATAAACAGCGGGTATTTGGCGTGCTGACCGATGTTCTGCACCGCGGCGATCTGCCAGTCGGCCACCCGCTGAGCGGCGGCCATGGCCTGCGCCTTGCCCTTCACCGCCTGACGCAGGGCCAGCGCGATGCGCGCCGCGGTCTGAGTCACATCCTCACCGAGGATCAGCACCGCATCGTACTGCTCCATCTCGCGCAGGGACGGCGTGTAGATGCCGCCATCGCGCAGCACCGACAGCATCAGATTCAGGCGCTTCAGCTCGCCCACGTCGATGCCGCTGTAGAAGTTCTCCGCCCCCACCAGCTCGCGCAGGGCGAAGTTGCTCTCGACGCTGGCGCGCGGCGAACCGATGCCGATCACCTTGCTGGCGCGGCGCAGAATATCGGCCCCGCCCTGCAGCGCCTGCTCGGCGTTGAGATCGATCCAGTCCGTCCCGCGGCGCTGCTGCGGCCGGCGCGGACGATCCTTAAGGTTGACATAGCCGTAGCCGAAGCGGCCGCGATCGCACAGGAAGTAGTGGTTCACGGTGCCGTTGAAGCGGTTCTCGATGCGGCGCAGCTCGCCGTAGCGCTCGCCGGGACTGGTGTTACAGCCGACGCTGCACTGCTGGCAGATGCTGGGGGAAAACTGCATATCCCACTTGCGGTTGTAGCGCTCGGAGTGGGTCTTGTCGGTGAACACCCCGGTCGGGCAGATCTCCACCAGGTTGCCGGAAAACTCGCTCTCCAGCGTGCCGCTCTGCGGGCGTCCGAAGTAGACGTTATCGTGGGCGCCGTAGACACCGAAATCGGTGCCGCCGGCGTAATCCTTGTAGTAGCGCACGCAGCGGTAGCAGGCGATGCAGCGGTTCATCTCGTGGGAGATAAACGGCCCCAGATCCTGATTTTCATGGGTGCGCTTGGTAAAGCGGTAGCGGCGCAGGCGGTGGCCGGTCATCACGGTCATATCCTGCAGGTGGCAGTTGCCGCCCTCCTCGCACACCGGACAGTCGTGCGGGTGGTTGGTCATCAAAAACTCCACCACGCTCTCGCGGAAGCGCTTGGCCTCCTCGTCATCGATGGAGATATAGGTGCCATCGGTGGCCGGCGTCATACAGGACATCACCAGTCGCCCACGGGTATCCTCCGCGTTCTGGTACTGCTTAACCGCACACTGGCGGCAGGCGCCGACGCTGCCCAGCGCCGGATGCCAGCAAAAGTAGGGTATGTCGAGCCCCAGGGAGAGACAGGCCTGTAGCAGGTTCTCCGCCCCGTCGACGTCATACTCTTTGCCGTCTACATGTATTGTTGCCATTGACATGCTTCCAAAATAAGAAAACCGTATCCCCCCGCCGTCAACGGCGAAGGAATTCAATTACCAGCGTGATTTCAGTAAGTTGGGCTGAATTCCGCGGATGGGGCTGACGTTACCGACCGTCTCCCGGGCGATCCCCGCCTCAAACTCGTCGCGGAAGTATTTAATCGCGCTCTGCAGCGGCTCCACCGCCCCGGGGGCGTGGGCGCAGAAGGTATGGCCCGGCGCCAGCAGACGACACAGCTGCTCAAGGGTTTCGATATCCCCCGGCTGCCCCTCGCCGCGCTCCAGCGCCCGCAGGATCTTCAGCCCCCACGGCAGGCCGTCGCGGCACGGCGTACACCAGCCGCAGGACTCGCGGGCGAAGAAGCTCTCCAGATTGCACAGCAGCGAGACCATATTGATCTCATGGTCGACCGCCATCGCCAGCGCGGTGCCCAGACGGCTGCCCGCCTTGCCGATGCTGGCGAAGTCCATCGGCAGATCCAGGTGCGCCTCGGTCAAAAAGTCAGTCCCCGCCCCGCCCGGCTGCCAGGCCTTCAGCTTCAGCCCATCGCGCATACCGCCGGCGTAGTCCTCTAAGATTTCGCGCGCCGTCGTGCCGAAGGGCAGCTCCCACAGGCCGGGGTTTTTCACCCGCCCGGAGAAGCCCATCAGCTTGGTGCCGGCATCCTGACTCTTCCCGGCGGACAGCCCCTGGTACCAGGCGGCACCGTGCTCGACGATCGCCGGCACGTTGCACAGCGTCTCCACGTTATTCACGCAGGTCGGCTTGCCCCAGGCGCCGGCGCTGGCCGGGAACGGCGGCTTGGCGCGCGGATTGGCGCGGCGCCCCTCCAGCGAGTTGATCAGCGCCGTCTCTTCGCCGCAGATGTAGCGCCCCGCGCCGGTGTGCACAAACAGATCGAAATCGAAACCGCTGCCAAAAATATTCTTGCCCAGCAGCCCCGCCGCGCGGGCTTCGTCGATCGCCCGGCGCAGGTTCTCCGCCGCCGTCACATACTCGCCGCGCAGGAAGATATAGCCGCGGTAGGCCTTCAGCGCGTAGGCGCCGATCAGCATCCCCTCGACCAGCAGGTGCGGCAGCTGCTCCATCAGCAGACGGTCTTTATAGGTGCCCGGCTCCATCTCATCCGCGTTGCACAGCAGGTAGCGGACGTTCATGCTTTCGTCCTTGGGCATCAGGCTCCACTTCAGCCCGGTGGAGAAGCCGGCCCCGCCGCGCCCTTTCAGCCCAGCGTCCTTGACCAGCGTCACTACCTCATCCTGCGCCATCCCCTTCAGGGCGCGCTCGGCGGCGTGGTAGCCGTTCTTGGCGCGATACTCATCCAGCCACACCGGCTGTTTGTCGTCGCGCAGGCGCCAGGTCAGCGGATGCGATTCAGCGGTACGAATAATCTCTCTCATTTGTAGCGCTCCAGCAGTTCGAGGGCCCGCTCCGGCGTCAGATGATCGTGCAGATCGTCATCGATCATCATGTTCGGCCCCTTGTCGCAGTTGCCCAGGCAGCAGGTCGGCAGCAGGGTAAAACGGCCGTCAAAGGTGGTTTCGCCCGGCTGAATGTTCAGCTTCTGCTCCAGCGCCGCCTTGATCCCCTGATAGCCGTTGATATGGCACACCACGCTGTCGCAGTAGCGTACGATGTGACGCCCGACCGGCTGGCGGAAGATCTGGCTGTAAAAGGTTGCCACCCCCTCGACATCGGCGGCCGGGATCCCCAGCACCTCGGCGATGGCCCCGATCGCCGCATCCGGCACCCAGCCGTGCTCTTTCTGCACGATCTTCAGCGCTTCAATGGATGCGGCGCGCGGATCTTCATAGTGCTCGATTTCATGCTCAATTTCGGCGCGCGCGCTGTCGCTGAGTACAAAAACCGAATCCTTATCCAATACGTTTTCTGTCATGATTAGCGGTCCACATCTGACATAACAAAATCAATACTGCCGAGGTACACGATCAGGTCGGACACCAGACAGCCACGGATCACCGACGGGATCTGCTGCAGGTGCGCATAGCTCGGTGTACGGATACGCGTGCGATAGCTCATGGTGCCGCCGTCGCTGGTCAGGTAGTAACTGTTAATCCCCTTGGTCGCCTCCACCATCTGGAAGGACTCGTTGGCCGGCATCACCGGCCCCCAGGAGACCTGCAGGAAGTGGTTGATCAGGGTATCGATATGCTGCAGCGTACGCTCTTTCGGCGGCGGCGTGGTCAGCGGGTGATCCGCCTTGAACGGCCCCTCCGGCATGTTCTTCAGGCACTGCTGCAGAATGCGCAGGCTCTGACGGATCTCTTCCACCTTCAGCATCACACGGTCATAGCAGTCGCCGTTGCTGGCGGTCGGCACCTCAAACTCAAAGTTTTCATAGCCGGAGTACGGGCGCCACTTACGCACGTCGAAGGCGATACCGGTGGCGCGCAGGCCGGCGCCGGTGGTGCCCCAGGCCAGCGCATCCTTGGCGCCATAGGCGGCCACGCCGACGGAGCGCCCTTTCAGAATAGTGTTGTGCAGCGCCGCCTTGACATAGGAGTCCAGACGCTTGGGCATCCACTCCAGGAACTCGCGCAGCAGGCGATCCCAGCCCTTGGGCAGGTCGTGCGCCACGCCGCCGATGCGAAACCAGGCCGGGTGCATACGGAAGCCGGTGACCGCTTCGACGATGTCATAGATCTTCTGACGGTCGGTAAAGGCGAAGAACACCGGCGTCATGGCGCCGACGTCCTGAATAAAGGTGGAGATGTACAGCAGGTGGCTGTTGATGCGGAACAGCTCGGAGAGCATCACGCGGATCACCTTCACCCGCTCCGGCACCTCGATCCCGGCCAGCTTCTCTACCGCCAGCACATAGGGCATCTCATTGACGCAGCCGCCCAGGTATTCGATGCGGTCGGTATAGGGAATGTAGCTGTGCCAGGACTGGCGCTCGCCCATCTTCTCGGCGCCGCGGTGGTGGTAGCCGATATCCGGCACGCAGTCGACAATGTCTTCCCCGTCCAGCTGCAGCACGATGCGAAAGGCGCCGTGGGATGAGGGATGGTTCGGCCCCAGGTTGAGGAACATGAAGTCTTCGTTGGCGGTGCCGCGCTGCATCCCCCACTCTTCCGGGCGGAACTTGAGCGACTCCATCTCCAGATCCTGCTTCTGCTTGGTCAGCTCGAAGGGATCGAATTCGGTGGCGCGCGCCGGGTAGTCCTTGCGCAGCGGATGCCCCTGCCAGGTTCGCGGCATCAGCAGACGGGTCATATGCGGATGGCCGTCGAAGGTGATGCCAAACAGGTCAAAGGTTTCCCGCTCATACCAGTTGGCGTTGGGGAACAGGCGGGTCACCGTCGGCAGGTGCAGGTCCTGTTCGGCCAGGGCCACCTTGAGCATAATATCGCGATTACGATCGATGGAGATCAGGTGGTAGAACACGGAGAAATCCGCCGCCGGCAGTCCCTGGCGGTGGGTACGCAGACGCTCGTCCATACCGTGCAGGTCAAACAGCATCACATAGGGCTTGGGCAGCTGTCTCAGGAACGCCATCACCTCCAGCAGCTGCTCGCGCTTGACCCATACCACCGGCATTCCGGTGCGGGTCGGCTGAACGCTGAATGCCTCCGGGCCAAAGCGGTTACGCAACTCCCCGATAACCGGATCGTCAAGATGGTCGTGGGTCTGCCACGCCGGCATCTCGCGATCGTGCGTCGTCGAATCTGTCATAATTTTTTATCACCACGCATTGAATGACACTTGCCGCCGCATCGCGGGGCAAAACGGGCTAAATTCCAACGGCGGACCCCTGGGCCCGCCGCGCGGCGCTTAAATCTCGTCGGGCGTACGCAGGTTCGTCACCGCGATGCGCTCCGCGCGCTTACGCTCGCGCTCCGACTGCATATTGGCGCGGTAAACGCCCTGATCGCCGACCACCCAAGAGAGCGGGCGACGCTCCTGACCGATCGACTCCTGCAGCAGCATCAGCGCCTGCATGTACGCCTCCGGACGCGGCGGACAGCCGGGGATATACACATCCACCGGAATAAACTTATCCACCCCCTGTACGACGGAGTAAATATCGTACATGCCGCCGGAGTTGGCGCAGGCGCCCATGGAGATCACCCATTTCGGCTCCAGCATCTGTTCATACAGGCGCTGGATGACCGGTGCCATCTTGGTAAAGCAGGTGCCGGCGACCACCATAAAATCCGCCTGTCGCGGCGAGGCGCGCAACACTTCCGCACCAAAGCGCGCCACGTCATGCACCGCCGTAAACGACGTCACCATTTCTACATAGCAGCAGGAGAGACCGAAGTTATAGGGCCACAGCGAGTTTTTGCGCCCCCAGTTGACCATGTCGTGCAGGGCGTGATCGAGCTTACCCATGTAGACGCTGCGGTGAACGTGCTGCTCCAGAGGATCGCTCACCACCTCCTGTTTCTGCAGGGGGTAACGGTCGTTATCACCGTCAGGATCGATGCGCGTCAGCGTGTAATCCATCTTTGTTGCCTCATATCTTGATAAAGCGGGTAAATCCTGGCGTCACAGGCCACCATCCGTCGGCTACTGCGGGCGTTTGTCGGTCATGACGATGGGGCTTTCGTGGGTAATGCGGCGCTTGGATCGCGCAGGCGTCCAGTCCAGGGCGCCAATGCGCACCAGATAAAATAGACCGGCCAGCAGAATCAGAATAAACAGCGTGGCCTCGGCGAAACCCAGCCAGCCGTTTTCACGCACCGAAACCGACCAGGCATAAAGATAAAGCGCCTCCACGTCGAAAATAACGAAAAACATGGCGACCAGGTAAAATTTAGCGGAGAGACGCAGGCGGGCCGAGCCAACCGAATCGATACCGGATTCGTAGGGAATATTCTTGGTGCGGGCGCGGGCCTTTCCCCCCAGGGCATAGGCCCCAAGCAACATAAACCCACACAGACCGAGCGCGACGAGAACAAAAACGGCGAATGCCCAGTGCTGGGCGATAACTTCAGTGGCTGTTGACATACTCTTATGCTTACTCATTTAACGCGGTATTGTCCGTTGCCGAATCGCTCCAGCAGACAATTACCACAGCGCCCAAGGGAAGGAAATCATCACAGGAACGGCTGTTGATAGGCATATGCGCGCGCAGACAGCCTAACCCCGTGTGTTTTACCTCCATCGATAACCTTTTGTCAACATTAGCAAAAGGAAATACAACATTCGTTTACATCAAAGCAACAAACGCCCTGCGTTATCCCACATCTCCACGTAGACAACCGGTATAAAATCCCAAATAAACGTGGCTGGAATGTAAAAAAACGTGAACGTTTAGTTTCTACTATATCATTTATTGACGCAATTCCTGTTCTCAGGATGAGGTATCTGCGACATTTTTATGATCCAGCGCACGTTTAATCGTAGGATGATATTAGTGAAAAGCGTAATTTATAGAGATGAAACGGAATGCGGGTCGGCTCGTGGGAAAAACTTATTGAGAATGATTTTTATTTAATCTGGAATTTGGACGATGAAAAAGAAACCGGCGCTTGGCGCCGGAACTCGTAATATAAATTAATTTTTTAACAGAATGATATATCGTTCAATCAATTAATATTCGCGGTGCTTAAGCACCTATTTTACCCAGCCCTCGTCCGCCGCTGTCGCGGCGCCACCGTCATCGCCCTCGCGCAGCGCATCGAACAGCGTCACCGCCAGCGGGTTACGGCACTGCGGCGCTAGGCAGAGGCTATATTCGGTATCCGCCAGACGCGGCAGGCCGTCCGCCTCGCCCAGCACCCGCAGCGACGAGCTCATCATCTCGATCGGGCGAGCCGAGATCCCCAGCCCCGCCTTCAGTGCCGCCCGCAGGGCCGGCAGCGTCGATGCGACGTAGGCCAGACGCCAGGGCAAACCGGCGGCATCCAGCGCCGCGGTCGCCAGACTGCGAAAGGCGCTCGGCTCATCCAGCACCACCAGCTCTATCGGCACGCCGGGGGTAAAGTCATAGTCGGTGGCGCAAAACCACACCGTCGGAGAGCGGCGCAGCAGGGTGCTGGGCAGCGATGGCTCACACCCCGTCGAGACGGCCAGATCGACCTCATTATCCAGCAGCATCAGCTGAATATCGGCGTTACGCTGCATGCGAACGTCGATCGCCAGCTTGGGGTACAGCGCGGTAAAACGGCCCAGCAGCTGCGGCAGGATACTGTCGGCGCTGTCATCGGTCGCCCCCACCACCAGCGTTCCCTGCAGGTGATCGTTGATCAGGGAGTGGCAGGCCTCGTCATTAAAACGCAGGATTTTGCGGGCATAGTTTAATAGCTGCACGCCGTGATCCGTCAGATACTTATTGCGTCCCTGGCGGGCAAACAGCTCTTTTCCCACCAGCTGCTCCAGACGCTGCATTTGCTGACTCACGGCAGACTGTGTGCGTTGCACCCGAGCGGCGGCGGCGGCAAACGTCTTCACGTCTGCCACGGCTACAAAGGTGCGCAATAAATCCAAATCCAGATTGATGGGGGGACGTGGTCCGTTGCTCATATCTTTTCTCGTTATTAATCAAAAACAGTTTACCCTGGTGTTCACAACATAAGATAATCTTTAAGCATCTGTTTCGTCAGGCTTGCGTCCTGAATAAACCACACTAAAGAAACACCGGAAGACAGATAAAGATCACGTTACGTTATCAATAATTATGGCTGAAAATGGCAAAGAAAACATAGAGACTATCAAAGACTTTTTTGCTGCAAAATACTACAGAGCACGATGGGATATTTCTCAACGAGAATTCCCAACAGGTTGATAAAACATGATTTTTGTTATTAGCAAAAGTCCATAATACAAAGCTTTCGCCAATAACGAATAGTTAAGCTAAGCTTATATAAATGATTCACTCCCTCAGTTTTTAATCATCGACAAAGATTAATTTAAATTAATCATTTGGCGCAGACTTACGCTTAATCGCGTAAATCATAATGCTTATTGAGAATAATACCAATAATCCGCTGAGCATCATTTGGATACCGCCGCTCAGCATCGCGCCGACATAGGAATAGATCAGCGTCGCCGGCAGTTGCCCCAGCGCCGTCGCGACTAAAAACTCCATCAGCCCCATCGAGGTCAGCCCGGCGGCGTAGCTCACCGCGTCAAACGAGACAAAGGGCAGCAGCCGACAGACCAGCACGGTATAGCGACCATAGCGGGAAAAGAAGCCGTCGCAGCGCCGCAGCGCGTCGGGCGAAACCCAGCGCGCCAGCGTGTCCCGTCCCAGCATCCGCGCCAGACAAAAGCAGAGGGCCGCCGCCACCGTAGCGCTGAACCACGAGAGCAGCGCCCCCTGCCACCAGCCGAACAGCGCCGCATTAGCAAAGGTGATGACAAACGCGGGCAGCGGCGCCGCCAGCGCCTGAAAGATCATCAGAAAAAAGGAGACCAGCATCGCCCAAGGGCCGAATGAGCGCAGGTAGGCCAGCAGCGCGGCGACGTCCAAAGAGGCGAGCAGCCGTCCGATCCGCACGGCCTCGTGACGCGCCTCTGGCCAGCACAGCACCAGCAGCGCCACCGCCGCGGCGCCCCCCACAACCCCATACTTCACGTGACTGGACACGGCATCGCCCTCTGCATAAAACGAACAAGACTACGCATAAACGCCGCCGCCCCCTTTGATGGACGACAACGATTGTGCGTTCGTGCGTGGATTGGTGTAGCATCGCCCACTCCCAAGCACTTTTGTATGATGGATAAGGGTATATGAGACCACTTCTTTCGCTGGCCGGCGCCCTGTGGCTGGCCGTTACGCTGTGCAGCGGCGCCATCGCACAGGCGATCCCACTGCACACGCTGCAGGCACGGCAGGGCGTCGTCATCGACACCCGACCCAGCGCCGACTATAACGGCTGGCCAGACCAAGGCACCTCCGGGCACGAGCCCGGCGCGCTTAACCTTGCCGCCGACTGGCTGCCGCTGATGGACGATGCGCAGCTGCGCGCCTGGCTCAGCGACCACCGTCTGGACAGCCAGCGAACCCTGGCGCTGTACGGCGCACCGGCGCAGATCGACGCCGTCTCCCGCCGCCTCCGGGCGCTGGGCTTCAGCCATGTCGACGCGCTGAGCGATGCCCTAAGCCAGCCCGATCGTCTGCAGCGCCTGGCCCACTACGAACAGCTGGTTTATCCGCAGTGGCTGCACGATCTGCAGCGGGGTCAGGCGGTGGCCAACCCGCCGGCCGGTCAGTGGAAAGTGTTTGAGACGGCTTGGGGCGCGCCAAAACAGTACCTGCTCAGCCATATTCCCGGCGCTGGCTACATCGACACCAATACGGTGGAGAGCGAGCCGCTGTGGAATAAGGTCCCCGACGCCCAGCTGAAGACGCTGCTGGCCAAGCAGGGCATCCGCAGCGATACCACGGTGATCTTATACGGCCGCGACGTCTATGCCGCCGCCCGAGTCGCACAGATCCTGCTCTACGCCGGGGTGAAAGATGTACGCCTGCTGGACGGCGGTTTTCAGACCTGGCAGCGCGCCGATCTGCCGGTCGAGCGCGGTCTCCCCGCAGACCCCACGCCGGCCGCCGACTTTGGCGCCCCCTTCCCCGGCGATCCGCAGCTGATGCTCTCCACCGCCCAGGCGCGCGCCCTGCTGAATCGTCGCGATGCCTCGCTGGTCAGCATCCGCTCTTGGCCTGAATTCACTGGCGTCACCAGCGGCTACAGCTACATTAAGCCCAAGGGCGAGATCGCCGGCGCCCGCTGGGGCCACGCCGGCAGCGACGCCACCCATATGGAAGACTTCCATAACCCCGACGGCACCATGCGCGCCGGTGACGACATCGCCGCCCTGTGGCGCACCTGGCACATCACGCCGGATCAGCAGGTCGCCTTCTACTGCGGCACCGGCTGGCGAGCCGCCGAAGCCTTCATGTATGCACGGGCCATGGGCTGGCCGCGCATCGGCGTCTATGACGGCGGTTGGTACGAATGGTCAGCCAATCCGGCCAACCCGGTCGCCCGGGGCGAACGCGGCCCGGAAAGCAGCTGGCGCTGAGCGTAGGATGGGCGTCGGATAGCCCCCTCGGCCTCGACGCCCCTTATTCACGCTGCGCCGCGTCATCCTGCGCCACCCGGCGCAGGGTGTGATACCCGCCCCACACCCGCGTCAGGGTGGTAAACCAGCACAGCGCCCCAAACAGCCAGGCCAGCGGCGCAAACAGGGACGGCCACAGGCAGAACGCGATAAACAGCAGGATGGTCTCCGTACCCTCCGTCAGCCCCCCCAGGTAGTAGAAGGATTTATGCGGATAGGCCAGCGCCTGTAGACGGTGCTTTTGCGCCAGCGCGGCAAAGGCCAGAAAGCTGCTGCCGGTACCGATAAAGGCGCACAGCAGCCAGGCACCGGGCAGCGCATTCTGCGCCGGATCGGCCAGCACAAACCCCAGCGGCAGCAGGGCATAAAACAGAAAGTCGAGGGAGATATCCAGGAACCCCCCGGCGTCGCTGAGCCCCTGGCGTCGCGCCAGCGCCCCATCCAGCCCATCGCACAGCCGGTTAATCAGCACGGCCGCCAGCGCCGCGCCGTGCTGCTGCCACATCAGCAGCGGCACCGCCAGCGCACCAATGGTGAAGCCGAACAGCGTCAGGTGATCGGCGCGCACCCCGCGGCGATCCAGCCCGGCGGCCAGACGGGCCAGCGCGGGCTTCAGCGGTGGGTGCAGATAGCGATCAAGCATCCTCGCCTCCCCGACGTCCGGCGGCGGGCGTACACAGCCCCTGCGCGGGGATATCCAGCGCGGCGTTAAAGCGCGCCGACAGATTTTGAAACGCCACCAGCGCCGTCAGCTCGGTTAGCGCGCGATCGTCGAAATGGCGACGCAGCTCCGCCTTCAGCGCCGCAGACACCTGCGGCGGCGTCGCGCTGACGGCATCGGCATAGGCCAGCGCCGCCCGCTCCACCGCGTCAAAGCAGTCGGCCTCCTGCCATGTCGCGACCGCCAGCACCTTATCCAGCGAGCCGCTGCGCTGCGCCAGACGCAGCCCGTTGGCATCGATGCAGAAGGCGCAGTCGCAGCGCTGGGAGACCCGGGTCATCACCAGCGCCCGCAGACCGGGGGAGAGCGTCGAGCGGCGCCGCTCCAGATAGCCGACGAACAGCGCCATCAGCCAAAACAGACGTGGAAAGCGTCCCCACCAGCGGACAGGATTCAGCACCTCACCGTAGTGGCGCCGCTGCAGATGCAGCAGCGGTGCCAGACTGCGCGGCAGGCGCCGCAGGGGGGCCACCCACTCTGGCTGCGTTGTTTTTTTCACCGACTCACCCTCTCTGTTGTCGTAACTTTACGTCACCCGCCCTTTTTGTTAGTGCATTTAACCAATTAATCTTAATTACCAGGTTAAATAAACTGCAAAAACAGCACAATACCATCTATTTTGCTAAGCATTCGCCGTGAATCATACTGTTTTGCACTAAAAACAGGCATCTGTCTTCTAAACCCCGATCGCGGGGAGTACAGTATTTTATATTGCCGTGTCAGTAAGGACACCGATCCGTCAGCGGCGGCGCTGATATAAATAAGGCCACAGTGTTATGTCTCCGATCGAAAAATCCCACAAGCTGGACCACGTATGCTATGACATCCGCGGTCCGGTACTCAAAGAAGCCAAGCGGCTGGAAGAAGAAGGCAATAAAGTCCTCAAGCTGAACATTGGCAACCCGGCCCCCTTCGGCTTTGACGCGCCGGATGAAATTCTGGTCGACGTGATCCGCAACCTGCCGACGGCGCAGGGCTACAGCGACTCCAAAGGACTCTATTCGGCGCGCAAGGCCATTATGCAGCACTATCAGGCCCGCGACATCCACGACGTCACCGTCGAGGACATTTACATCGGCAACGGCGTCTCCGAGCTTATCGTGCAGTCGATGCAGGCGCTGCTCAACACCAATGATGAGATGCTGGTTCCGGCGCCGGACTACCCGCTGTGGACCGCCGCCGTTGCGCTGTCCGGCGGCAACGCGGTGCACTACCGCTGCGATGAGCAGGCGGACTGGTTCCCCGACATTGACGATATCCGCAGCAAAATCACCCCGCGCACCCGCGGCATCGTCATCATCAACCCCAATAATCCGACCGGCGCCGTCTACAGCAAGGCGCTGTTGGAGCAGATTGTGGATCTGGCCCGCGAGCATAACCTGATCATCTTTGCCGATGAGATCTACGACAAGATCCTGTATGACGACGCGCAGCACATCTCGATCGCCTCGCTGGCGCCGGATCTGCTGGTGATCACCTTTAACGGCCTCTCCAAAACCTATCGCGTGGCCGGTTTCCGTCAGGGCTGGATGGTGCTCAGCGGGCCGAAAAAGCACGCCAAGGGCTACATTGAGGGGCTGGAGATGCTGGCCTCCATGCGCCTGTGCGCCAACGTGCCGATGCAGCACGCCATTCAGACGGCGCTGGGCGGCTATCAGAGCATCAGCGAATTTATCTGCCCGGGTGGCCGCCTGTATGAACAGCGCAACCGCGCCTGGGAGCTGATCAACCAAATCCCGGGACTCTCCTGCGTCAAGCCGCGCGGAGCGCTGTATATGTTCCCGAAGATCGACGCCAAACGCTTTAATATTCACAACGATCAGAAGATGGTGCTGGATCTGCTGCTGCAGGAAAAGGTCCTGCTGGTACAGGGCACCGCCTTCAACTGGCCGGAGCCGGATCACTTCCGCATCGTCACCCTGCCGCGGGTTGACGAGCTGGACAGCGCCATCCTCAAGCTGGGGCGCTTCCTGTCGACCTATCACCAGAAATATTGATCCCGCAGCGGCGCCCATGGGCGCCGCCGTCATTTTTGACGCATAATGGTGAGCTCCATTACTGCGACAGGCATGACATTACCATGAGCCACACCCAGAGCCATTTTTTTGCCCATCTCGCCCGCCTGAAACTGATTAGCCGCTGGCCGCTGATGCGCAACGTACGCACCGAAAACGTCTCCGAGCACAGCCTGCAGGTTGCCTTTGTCGCCCACGCCCTGGCGATTATCAAAAACCGCCGGTTTGGCGGCAGCGTAGACGCGGAGCGCGTCGCCTTACAGGCCATGTACCACGACGCCAGCGAAGTGCTCACCGGCGATCTGCCGACGCCCATCAAGTACTACAATCCGCAGATAGCCCACGAATACAAAAAGATAGAGGAGATGGCGCAGCAGAAGCTGCTGGCCATGCTGCCCGCCGAACTGCGCCAGGATTTTTTACCGCTGATCGACGAACGCAGCTACCCGCCGGAGGAGCGCCAGATCGTCAAACAGGCCGATGCGCTGTGCGCCTATCTGAAATGTCTGGAGGAGCTCGCCGCCGGCAACCAGGAGTTTCTGCTGGCCAAGGCGCGACTGGAAAAGACCCTGGATGAGCGCAATAGCCCGGAAATGGCGTACTTTATGCAGGTCTTCGTGCCGAGCTTCACCCTGTCGCTGGATGAGATCAGCCAGGACACACCGCTGTAGTCCGGGCGACGGCGTCCACCGCCCCTAAAACGGGAACAGCCAGGGCACCACCGCCACGCTGACCAGCATCACCAGCAGCGTAAAGGGCACGCCGATGCGCACGAAGTCTCCAAAGCGGTAGTTGCCCGGCCCCAGCACCAGGGTATTGACCGGTGAAGAGACCGGGGTCATAAAGGCCGCCGAGGCCGAAATGGCGATGATGATGGCGAAGGGATAGGGCGACATCTGCAGCTCGCGCGCCACGGCGATGGCGATGGGCGCCATCAGCACCGCGGTGGCGGTATTCGAGATAAACAGCCCGATCACCGCACACAGCACAAACAGACAGCCTAAGATGCCGCGCGGCCCCAGACCGCCGACGGCGTCGGTCAGCCCGCGCACCGCCAGCTCTATCCCGCCGGTTTTCTGCAGCGCCAGCGCAAAGGGCAGCATGCCGACGATCAGGATCAGGCTGGGCCAGTGGATCGCCTTGTAGGCGCTCTCCATATCGATGCAGCGGAACTTGCCCATCAGCAGGCAGGCGATCAGCGCGGCGATGACGTTGGGGATCTCCGCCGTCAGCATCATGGCGATCATCAGCGCCAGGCAAAACAGCGCATGGGGCGCCTGGGAGAGCGCGGGAACCTCGTCGTCGACCTCCGCTGGCAGACTCAGCACCACAAAGTTACGCGCATTCTGCTGTAGCTGACGCAGCTGGCGGATCTGGCGCCAGCTGCCGATGACCAGCAGGATATCGCCCATCTGCAGCGGCTCATCCACCAGCTTACCGTCCAGCGCGCTGCCGCTGCGGCGAATACCGACCACGTTTAGCCCATAGCGGGTCCGGAACGTGACTTCGCGCAGGGTTTTGCCGATCACCTCGGCCTCCGGCACCAGGGTGACTTCGGCCATGCCGACGTCGCGCGCCTGCTCAGAGAAGTACTCGCCGCGCAGCACCATCGGCTCCAGCAGCTGCTCGGCGCAGAAGGCACGCACATCCACCTGCGGATCGGACATGTCGACCAGCAGCACGTCGCGCGCCTTCAGCTCCGTATCGCCAAAGGCGCTGACCATCACCCGGCGAAACTTACGCCAGCGCTCGATCCCCACCACGTTGGCGCCGTAGCGGGCGCGCAGGTGCAGCTCATCCAGGGTATGGCCGATCAGCGGCGAGCCGTGGCGCAGCGCCAGGCGGCGAGCGCGCCCGGCCAGGCGATAGTCGCGGATCAAATCGCGAAAGGTGCGCCGCTGCCAGTTATCCTTGTGCGGCGCCTGCTGCGCGGCGCCCAGCCAGCGGCGAGCAATCAGCATATAGCCAATCCCCAGCAGCAGTACGATGATCCCGATGGGCGTAACGCTGAAGAAACGCAGCCCGTCCAGCCCTTCGCGCACCAGCTCGCTGCTGACGATCATGTTAGGTGGCGTGGCCACCAGCGTCATCATCCCGCTGATAAGCCCGGCAAAGCTCAGCGGCATCATCAGCCGCCCCGGCGCGGTTTTCATCCGCGCCGCCACGCTCAGCACCACCGGAATAAAGATCGCCACCACCCCGGTCGAGCTCATCACGGCGCCCAGCAGGGCGACCGTGCCCATCAGCAGCACCAGCATCTTGGCCTCGCTGTCGCCGGCCACCCGCATCAGCCACTCGCCGACCTGATAGGCGACGCCGGTGCGCACCAGACCATCACCGATCACGAACAGCGCGGCGATCAGCAGCACGTTGGGATCGCTGAAACCGGCGGTCGCCTCGGCCAGGGTCAGCGTTCCGCTCAGCACGAACGCGACGATGATCAGCAGGGCAACCACATCCATCCGCAGTCTATTGGTGGCAAACAGCACGATGGCCACCAGCAGTAAGCTTAATACCCACACTAACTGACCGTTCACGACATCTCCCTTTACAACACCCTCTCCCGCTGCGGCGTCCTCTCCCGTCCGGCGCTATCGGCATCGACGAATAACAAAAACGGGTTAGTTATCTTTAATCATGCCATAAAAAAACCCCGCGCAGGCGGGGTTAATCGACTTTTCCAACCACGCGTTGGCTACAGCGTGATCTCGACATCATCGTCGACGCGCGTCAGCGCGATTTGCGCCAGGCTGTGCAGGCAGAGGGTCACCTTATCCAGCTTGGGGGTCTCCGCCGGGGCGTTGACGGCGATCACCTGGCAACCGGCCGTCAGCCCGGCCAGTATCCCGGCCGGCGCATCTTCCACCACGGCGCAGGCGCCCGGTGCCAGCCCCAGCCTTTGCGCCCCCAACAGATAGGCATCCGGCTCCGGCTTGCCGCGCTGCACCTGCTCTGCGGTGATAAACACCGCTGGCTTCGGCAGCCCGGCGGCCTTGCAGCGCGCATAGGCCACCGGCACCGATCCCGAGGTCACGATCCCCCAGGGGATCGCCAGCGCATCGAGGCGGGCGATCAGCGCGGCGGCGCCGGGCATCGCCGCGATGCCGTCGGTATCGCGCGACTCCAGCGCCTCCAGCCAGTCAAACTCTTCCTGCAGGCGCGCCTCATCGGCGTCCGGCATAAAGTGGCGCAGGGAGGTGATCGCCTGCTTGCCATGAATAAATTCCAATACTTGCTGAGGATTGATCCCCTGACGCTTGGCCCAGTTAATCCACGAACGTTCAACCACCGGCAATGAATCCACCAGGGTTCCATCGAGGTCAAACAAAAAACCTTTACACTTCACGGGTACTCCTCATGACAAAATCAACCGCCGTTACGCATTCAAAATTTGCGTAATCTCGACGGCGCTTAAATGGTACTGGCGCGGACAGGCATGCCAAACGGCCAGCATGCGCAGGTACTTATCCCACATTTTGGTCTGGGCGTTGAAGCCATGAGAGCCGCAGTCAAAGTGGGTATAGCGCCCTTCGGTATTCACCAGAAAACGGACGTAGCTCAGATAGCGCGCCTCCGTCGCCGCATCGAACCCCAGAAACTCCAGACGACGGGCATCGATATCCTGGCGCTCCTTCAGGTTATTGTAAGAGACCTGCAGCGCGTGGTGCATCTCCATTATATCGATGATGCTGCGACAGGTCTCTTCCGGCAGCTCGCCAAAGTCGCGATCCAGCTCGCGCAGCTGCAGGCCAAACCCCCGCTCGATGATGGTCTGCAGACGGCGGTAGCGTTCGGCGTTATCCGGATCGAGCATCGACATCACTTTATACTGGTTGGAGAGGATCAGGCGCTGTGCATTGGTCATTTCCATCTTTACTGTCCTTATCGGCCGACGACGGCCAGAGTTACCACGGTCAATATTCGTCGCTCAGCATGACATATTGCCAAATTCACCGACAGTGCAATAAAAGGCGTTTTTTGATCCAAGCGAATATTTAGACCAATAAAAAGACCAATAAACGCCGCGCGCGACTCTTAATTATCACGACGCTCTCATTTTAAGCACAAATAATTAACAGCGGCGCTTAGATATCGTCCAGAAAGGTTTTATCCAGCTGCTTACAGCAGCGGCGCAGCAGCTCCGCCAGCGACTGGTAGGTCGGCGCACCGTCGATGGGCGCCAGGGCAATGCCGGCGGCCTGCAGCTTGTCGCGCAGCTGGTGAAACCACTGCAGCAGCGTCGGCGGCAGCGGCGTTACCGCGCGTTTGCCCAGCCACCACAGCCCCTGCATCGGCAGGCTACAGGCAAACAGCGCCGTCGCGATGGCCGGCCCCAGCTGGCCGCCCAGGGCGATTTGCCAGCACAGGGTAAACATGGCGATCGGCGGCATAAAGCGAATAGCGAAGCGGGTGGCGCGGGTCACCCGGTTTTCCGGGAACACCGGCGCCAGACGTTTTTCATTCGGCCAGGTCTTCATATAGATCTGACCGCGCTGAAAAAGGCGGAAACAGGCGACGTGCGGCGTGGGGGCAGATGACATGACAACCTCAATTTATTCGATAAGAGTTAAAAAAAAATCATAAAATGAAAACAAAAAACATGCGGCATCAAATTTATTTTGTTTTTAAAGGCCGCTATCGGTATTCTAAGCCGGCCTTGAGGCCGCCGTCAGTCAAGAAGGGTAAAAAAACCCTCCAGATCGCTGACGCCCGCACTCATCGCCCCCGTATTAAGGAGTGCCATCGCCGTTCGCGGCCTGGCGAAAACCATTACGGGCGGGCTCACAGCAGCGCACTCCCCTGCGGGGAGCGACGGACAGTGGCAGACATGCCGCAGCGCCAAAGCGCGCTGCTGTGAACCTGCATGGTTCAGGGTGCTCCCGGCAACGCCGAGGGCGAGCTCCTGAATACCGTGGCCGCCTGCGGGCGGATATTTTGATGCAACACCGTTTATGGACGGTGCGTTCGCGGCCCGCGGCCAGATCGTACCGCGCATGATGTTAATCATAAATGCCGACGGCGTATTGCGCTACGCTTAGCGTCTGTTTGGTACATTTTCTAACCACGCATAACAAGTAGGTACTTCCATGTCGAAGCTGGTACTGGTTCTTAACTGCGGCAGTTCTTCCCTGAAATTCGCCATCATTAACGCGGCAAACGGTGAAGAGCACCTGTCTGGTTTAGCCGAATGTTTTAACCTCCCTGAAGCCCGTATTAAATGGAAAATGGACGGTGCGAAACACGAAGCAGCGCTGGGCGCAGGCGCAGCACATAGCGAAGCCCTGAGCTTCATCGTGAACACCATCCTGGCACAGAAGCCGGAGCTCTCCGCCTCACTGACCGCCATCGGTCACCGTATCGTTCACGGCGGCGAGAAGTTCACCCACTCCGCCGTCATCAACGACGAAGTCCTGCAGGGTATCAAAGACGCTATCCCGTTTGCACCGCTGCACAACCCGGCACACCTGATCGGCATCGAAGAAGCGTTCAAATCCTTCCCGCTGCTGAAAAACAAGAACGTCGCCGTCTTCGACACCGCGTTCCACACCACCATGCCGGAAGAATCCTACCTGTATGCCCTGCCGTACCACCTGTACAAAGAGCACGGCATCCGCCGCTACGGCGCCCACGGCACCAGCCACTACTACGTCAGCCGCGAAGCAGCCAAGATGCTGAACAAGCCGGTTGAAGAGCTGAACGTGATCACCTGCCACCTGGGCAACGGCGGCTCCGTCAGCGCCATCCGCAACGGCGAGTGCGTCGATACCTCTATGGGCCTGACCCCGCTGGAAGGCCTGGTCATGGGCACCCGCTCTGGCGACATCGATCCGGCTATCGTGTTCCACCTGCACGATACCCTGGGCATGAGCGTAGCCGAAATCAATACCCTGCTGACCAAAGAGTCCGGCCTGCTGGGCCTGACCGAAGTCACCAGCGACTGCCGCTACGTGGAAGACAACTACGACACCAAGGCTGACGCCAAGCGCGCCATGGACGTTTACTGCCACCGTCTGGCCAAGTACGTCGGCGCCTACACCGCGCTGATGGACGGTCGTCTGGACGCCGTGATCTTCACCGGCGGCATCGGTGAAAACGCCGCCATGGTGCGTGAGCTGACGCTGGACAAACTGGCGCTGCTGGGTCTGGAAATCGACGACCAGCGTAACCTGGACGCCCGCTTCGGCAAATCCGGCGTGATCACCAAGGACGGCAGCCGCCTGGCCATGGTTATCCCGACCAACGAAGAGCTGGTTATCGCGCAGGACGCTGCCCGTCTGACCGCCTAACCCGCCTGCTCCGGCAGGCGGTGTCATTCGCCGAGGGCGCGCCGTCGTCCCCGGTCGGCAAAGACTCCCTGTTACCGCCCGGCCTCCCTGGGCCCGCCGCGGAATACTCACAAGAGGTTGCTATCGTGTCCCGTACAATCATGTTGATCCCCACCAGCACCAGCGTTGGCCTGACCAGCGTTAGCCTGGGTGTCATTCGTTCCATGGAACAAAAAGGCGTACGCCTGAGCGTGTTCAAACCGATCGCCCAGCCGCGTACCGACGCCGATGCGCCGGATCAGACCACTACCATCATCCGCGCCAACTCCGCCATCCCGGCTGCCGAGCCGCTGCGCATGTCCCACGTGGAAGCGCTGCTGAGCTCCAACCAGCAGGACGTTCTGATGGAAGAGATCGTCGCCCGCTATCACGAAAACACCAAAGATGCCGAAGTGGTGCTGGTTGAAGGCCTGGTGCCGACCCGTAAACACCAGTTCGCCAACGCGCTGAACTACGAGATCGCCAAGACCCTGAACGCCGAAATCGTCTTCGTTATGGCGATGGGCAACGACAGCGTCGATCAGGTGAAAGAGCGCATCGAACTGGCCCGCTCCAGCTTCGGCGGCAGCAAAAACCAGAATATCGCCGGCGTGATCATCAACAAGCTGAACGCACCGGTTGACGAGCAGGGACGTACCCGCCCTGACCTGTCTGAAATCTTTGACGACTCCAGCAAAGTTCGCGTCGCGACCCTGGACGCCGCTCAGGTGATTGCCAACAGCCCGCTGCCGGTGCTGGGCTGCATTCCGTGGAGCTTCGAGCTGATCGCGACCCGCGCCATCGACATGGCTAACCACCTGAAAGCACGCGTGATCAACGCTGGCGACATCCAGACCCGCCGCATCAAGTCCGTCACCTTCTGCGCACGCAGCATCCCGCACATGCTCGAACACTTCCGCCCGGGCTCCCTGCTGGTGACCTCAGCCGATCGTCCGGACGTCCTGATCGCCGCCTGCCTGGCTGCGATGAACGGGGTTGAAATCGGTGCGCTGCTGCTGACCGGCGGCTATGAAGTCGACGCCCGCGTCAACAAGCTGTGCGAACGTGCCTTCCAGACCGGCCTGCCGGTATTCATGGTCGACACCAACACCTGGCAGACCTCTCTGAGCCTGCAGAGCTTCAACCTGGAGGTGCCGGCCGACGATCACCAGCGCGTAGAGAAGCTGCAGGACTTCGTTGCCAGCCATATCGATGCGCAGTGGATCGAGTCTCTGAGCGCAACCTCTGAGCGTTCACGCCGCCTCTCTCCGCCGGCGTTCCGCTACGAACTGACCGAGCTGGCTCGCAAGGCCGGTAAGCGCATCGTCCTGCCGGAAGGCGACGAGCCGCGCACCGTCAAAGCGGCCGCGATCTGCGCCGAGCGCGGCATCGCACAGTGTGTGCTGCTGGGTAATCCGGACGAAATCCAGCGCGTTGCCGCCGCTCAGGGCGTGATGCTGGGCAAGGGTATCGAAATCGTCGATCCGGTCGCCGTACGTGAAAAATACGTTCCGCGTCTGGTCGAGCTGCGTAAGAACAAGGGGATGACCGAAGTCGTCGCCCGCGAGCAGCTGGAAGACAACGTGGTGCTGGGCACCCTGATGCTGGAGCAGAACGAAGTCGACGGCCTGGTATCCGGCGCGGTACACACCACCGCTAACACCATCCGTCCGCCGCTGCAGCTGATCAAAACAGCCCCGGGCAGCTCCCTGGTCTCCTCCGTCTTCTTCATGCTGCTGCCGGAGCAGGTGCTGGTTTACGGCGACTGCGCCATCAACCCGGACCCGACCGCCGAACAGCTGGCCGAAATCGCCATCCAGTCCGCCGACTCCGCCGCTGCCTTTGGCATCGACCCGCGCGTAGCGATGATCTCCTACTCCACCGGTAACTCCGGCGCGGGCAGCGACGTTGAGAAAGTTCGCGAAGCCACCCGTCTGGCGCAGGAAAAACGTCCGGATCTGGTCATCGACGGCCCGCTGCAGTACGACGCCGCCATCATGGCCGACGTAGCCAAGTCCAAGGCGCCGAACTCGCCGGTGGCCGGTAAAGCGACCGTGTTCATCTTCCCGGATCTGAACACCGGTAACACCACCTACAAAGCGGTACAGCGCTCCGCCGACCTGGTCTCCATCGGGCCGATGCTGCAGGGGATGCGCAAGCCGGTCAACGACCTGTCCCGCGGTGCACTGGTAGACGATATCGTCTACACCGTGGCGCTGACCGCCATTCAGTCCTCCCAGCAGTAAGAGGGCATCCTCCATGTAAAAAGGCTCCCGTTGGGAGCCTTTTTTATCTGCCCGTGGGCAGCGGACGTATGCCCTGTCCTCAGCAGCCCTGGGTACAGGTGCTCCCCTTCGCCGCCTCGGCCGTCGCCGGCGCCGCTGTCGAGGCCTTCTCTACCGGATAGCCGGCCTCTTTCCAGGCCGTGATCCCGCCCGGCAGGCGGTAGACATGCTGGTAGCCCAGCTTCTTGGCCCACATGGCCGCGTTGTGTGAACGCGCACACTTCACGAAGCCGCAGTAGAACACCAGCACCCGATCCTTATCGGCGCCCAGCATACGCATAAAATCGGCCTGCGTTATCGCCCCCATGTTGGCCTTATCCCACACGTTCATATCCCCCATCGGGAAGGCCATATTCAGCGCACCCGGGATATGCTGCTTCTTGTAGGAGTCGGAAAAGGGCATGGTGTCGACGATCAGCATCGGCTTTTTCTCGTCCATCCACTGCTTCAGCTCCTGCACCGTCAGCAGCTGATACGTCCCATTCGCCGTTTCCCGCGCCAGCTGTACCGCCTGCTTTTCCGCATCCACTTCAGAAGACGAAAACAGGCCGGCCTGCGCCGGCAGCGCCGAAAGAGCAGCCAGCATCACGCCGGCAACCAGAGGTAATACGGGTTTCATCATTTTTCCTTATATAAAAATCCCGATTTCACGGTAACTCTTTATATAACAAAACGATGTGACTAACGTGGCAAATGCTATTTTGCAATGTATCGCTTGCTTTACTCACCGACGCTCGGCTCGGCGGGATCGTCATCGACGACGGGCGTCGCCCCCTGCGGCGGCTGGCTGGCGTCGGCCTCACCGCAGCGGGTGCACAGCGCCGGCGCCTCTCCGTCGCTGTTGCGCGCCATCCACAGCGACAGCGCCCGGATAGAGTCCGGGGTAAAGCTGTCGCAGCGTTCGGCGATCTCCTGCGGCGTCATCCAGCATACGGACGCGATCTCGCTCTCCTGTAGGGCAAAGGGGCCATGGGAGACGCAGCTAAACAGCCCGCCCCAGACCCGGCACGCCGCCTGCTCATAGTAGAACAGGCCGTGATCGGCGAAAGGCACCCCGGCGATGCCCAGCTCCTCTTCCGCCTCACGGCGCGCCGACTCCAGCATGTTCTCGCCGCTCTGCACCACGCCGCCGGCGGTGGCGTCCATCCAGCCAGGATAGTAATCCTTACCCTCGGTTCTCTGCTGCACCAGGATCTTCCCCATCCCGTTATGCACCACAATGTAGGTGGCGCGATGGCGCAAACGCTGCGCCCGCATCTGCTGGCGGCTGGCCTGAGCGATAACCCCGTTATTCTCATCAACGATGTCTACCCACTCAATCTCGCTGTTAACCTGCTGGTCCACCATCCTCTGCTACCCTATTACTGATTCTCAACGGCGCTGCTGCGCCACGATGCCGTCGCCGCCGACGCGGGCGGTCTGGCCCCTTGCCAAAAAAAGATAATCTTACCGTGCCGCCGCGGCGCCCAGGCTTACCTCTGCCAGTCTCTCTGTACCGTGCAGCGCCTGAACCCACAGCCGATCCCCCGCCAGCATGCCAAAGCTGGGCACATTCCCGCCCTTGGGCAGGCTGATGGATCCGGGATTAAAACAGATATGCTCCCCCTGACGCTCGGCCAGCGGCAGATGCGTATGGCCGTACACCAGGACGTCGTCCGGCGCCAGCGCGGGGAGCTGCTGGGGATGATAAAGGTGACCGTGGGTCAAAAACAGCCGCCTGTCCGACAAAAGTACCTGCTGCCACGGCGCCATCATCGGAAACGTGAGCAGCATCTGATCGACCTCGCTGTCGCAGTTGCCGCGCACCGCGATAATCCGCTCGGCGTAGCCGTTCAGCAACGCGGCCACGGCCGGCGGATCGTAGCGATCCGGCAGCGGATTGCGCGGCCCGTGATTCAGCACATCCCCCAGCAGGATCAGCCAGCGGCAGCCGCTGTGCGCAAAGATCGCCAGCGCCCGTTCGGTCGCGCTGAGCGAACCGTGAATATCGGAGATAAACATTAATTTCATCGTGAGACTCTCACCGGCAAAAAAGACGCGCCCATCGCGCGTATGACGGAATAGCGCTTAGTGTAACCAGCCCGCTTTCGCGACACCAGTCACCCCGGCTGCGGCGTCCGTATTTACCCGCCGCGGCGCCCCAGCGCCAGCCACTGACACACCGAGGCCCGCTGCCACTGGAAATGGGCATACTCCGCCAGCCGCTCAGGCAGACCATCGCCATGCTGCGCCAGGCGGTTCAGCATCATCGCCAGATCGGTGTCGGCAATGCACCACTCGCCGAACAGATTCTGTCGCCCGACCGGCAGCAGGCGCTCCGCGGCGGCCACCAGGCGGGCTGCCTCATACTCGGCCTCCGCCGACAGCGCCCCCGCGCGGTGAGCGCAGAACACCACCTCGCTCGGCCGCTCACGGCGCAGCGCGGCCAGATCGCTGCGCAGCCAGGCCTGCACCTCGCGGGCGATGGCCCGCGCCTGACGCGCGTGCGGATAGAGCGGCGCATAGTGCGGCGCGCAGAAGGTCTCATCGAGGTATTCGCAGATGGCGGAGGACTCCGATAGGGCAAAGCCATCCAGCAACAGCGTCGGCACCCGGCGGGTCAGCGACACCTCCGCATAGGCCTCCTGGCGGTTTTCATGCTCCGCCAGATCCACCGGAACCAGCTCGCAGCGCAGCCCCTTCTCCTTCAGGGCAACAAAGACGGACATCACGTAGGGACTCAGATAGCGGCTGTCAGAATAGAGAACGATCGCAGAGGAATTCATAGGCACTCCTGATGGCAGTCAACGTCGAGCACGCTATCGCGCGCCCTCGGTGACAGTATGCCATGTTTCAGCCGTGACGAAACGCCACGTCGCGCATCCCGTCGGCGCCCGGGCCGGGAAAACGTCCGATAACAAACAATCTGTTAACATCATCCTTTTATCACCGCGAAATTTGCTCTATAGTCGCCAAACCCTCCCCCCTAGCAGGAAGCGACCATGATCGATCTTTACTACGCTGCGACACCCAACGGCCACAAGATTACCCTGTTTCTGGAAGAGAGTGGCCTGCCCTATCAGCTACACCCTATCGATATCGCCGCCGGCGAGCAGTTCGCGCCGGCGTTTCTGGCGATCTCGCCGAATAATAAAATTCCGGCGATCGTCGATCGCCAACCGCTGGACGGCGGTGCGCCGCTGAGCCTGTTCGAGTCCGGCGCCATCCTGCTCTACCTCGCGGAGAAGAGCGGGCGCTTCCTCAGCGCGGAGCTGCGCGCCAGGGCCACCACCCTACAGTGGCTCTTCTGGCAGGTGGGCGGCTTTGGCCCGATGCTGGGGCAGAATCATCACTTCAACCACTATGCCCCACAGCCGGTTCCCTACGCCATCGAGCGCTATCAGGTAGAGACCTGCCGCCTGTATGCGGTGTTGGAAACGCAGCTGCGGCAGCACACCTACGTCGCCGGCGCCGACTACAGCATCGCCGATATGGCGATTTACCCCTGGGTTGCCGCCTACGCCCGCCAGCGCATCGATCTAGCCGACTACCCCGCCGTCAGCCGCTGGTTCCACGCCATTCAGGCGCGTCCGGCCACCCAGCGCGCCTACCGGCTCGCCCAGGCCTGATCCCCGCAGGCGGGTGCGCCCGCCTGTCCGTTCCGCTACCGTTCAGGATCGTTTATGAGTTCACATTTCCCAGATGCCATCATCAAAATTAAAAACCTGCGTCTGCGTACGTTTATCGGCATTAACGAGGAGGAGATCGCCAACCGCCAGGATGTGGTGATCAATGTCGTCATTCACTACCCGGCGCAGCAGGCCCGCCACAGCGAAGAGATCGCCGACGCGCTCAACTACCGCACCATCACCAAACGGATCATCGCCCACGTGGAGCAAAACCGTTTTGCCCTGCTGGAAAAATTGACCCAGGATCTGCTGGCGATCGCTTGTGAACATCCTTGGGTCACCTATGCTGAAGTAGAGGTCGATAAACTTTACGCCCTGCGCTATGCCGATTCGGTTTCTGTGACCATGCGCTATAGCCGGGGGGAATAAGCGGAGGGGACGGTGCGCCGGCGCGCGCCGTAAGGAGCAGCCTATGGAGATCCTGATTACCGGTGCTACCGGCCTTATCGGCCAGGCGCTGTGCGCCCGGCTACACGTGCTCGGCCATCACCTGAGCGTACTGACGCGCAGCGCGGCGCGAGCCCGTCAGCGTCTCGGCGACGGCGTGCAGTGCCTCACCTCGCTCGAGAATCTGACCAGCCTGGATGGCTATGACGCGGTGATCAATCTGGCCGGTGAGCCAATCGCCGACAAACGCTGGAGCGCGGCGCAAAAGCAGATACTGTGCGACAGTCGCTGGACGATCACCCAGCGGCTGGCCGAACTGATCCGCGCCGGCCAGCGCCCGCCCCGCGTGCTGATCTCCGGCTCCGCCGTCGGCTACTACGGCAGCCAGGACGAGACGCCGCTCAACGAGGATGACCCGCCCCGCGATGACTTCACCCACCGCCTGTGCGCACGCTGGGAGGCGCTGGCGCGTGAGGCGGAGAGCGAACATACCCGCGTCTGCCTGCTGCGCACCGGTATCGTACTGGCCCCCAACGGCGGCGCGCTGGGGCGGATGCTGCCGCTGTTCCGCCTGGGACTCGGCGGCGAATTGGGCAACGGCCACCAGTACATGTCCTGGATCCATATCGACGACATGGTCAACGCGATACTGTATCTGCTGGATAACCCCACCCTGCGTGGCCCCTTCAACATGACCGCCCCCTATCCGGTGCGCAACGATCAGTTCGTCGCCACCCTGGGCGAGGTGCTGGGGCGGCCCACCCTGCTCCGCGTTCCCGCCATGGCCCTGCGCGCGCTGATGGGCGAGGCCAGCCAGATCCTGCTGGGCGGCCAGCGGGTGCTGCCGCGCCATCTAGAGGAGGCGGGCTTTGGCTTTCGCTACTACGATCTGCGCGAGGCATTGGACGACATCGTCAGATAACCCCTAGCGCACGCAATGTGCAGCCCGGCGCACCGGCGGTGACGGTGCGCCTCGGCGCGCCCACTACACTCTCTGCAGAGACAGGCGACGGCAGCGATGGCCGACGCAGGTAAGACAACGGCGGGCGCGATGCCCCGGCACGGCGCTCAGCGTCGACGCCGGTGCGCCGGCCCGAACATTTCCCACTGCGGAGCATCTATGAGTCCAACCCTCTTACGCGATAAAGTGGCGCTGGTCACCGGCGGCGCGCACGGCACCGGTGCCGCCATCGTAACCGCCCTGGCCGACGCCGGCGCCCGCGTGGCGCTGACCTACCACCATTCGGAAGGCGAGGCGCGGCTGCTGACCGCCCAAATTCGCCAGCGGGGCGGCGAAGCCATCGCCCTGCGCACCGACGCGCGCAGCCCGGAAACCTACGCCCGCGCCGTCACCCGCACGCTGGAGCTGTGGGGACAGATCGATATCCTGGTCAATCAGGCCGCCGTCACCATCTGCAAACCATTTGATGAAATTGAGCTACGAGAGTTTGAGCAGGCCATGGCGATCAATGTGCAGGCGGTCTTCCTGACCAGCCAGCTGACCGCTCGGCGCATGCCCTCGGGGGGGAGAATCATCCATATCAGCGGGGCGCATCAGCCCCCGGGCCACGGCGGCGCGCTCTGTGCCATGAGCCGCGCGGCGCTGAGCGCGCTGACGCGCAGCATGGCGCAGGACCTGGCGCCGCAGGGCATTACGGTCAACCACCTGGTGCCCGATCCGCTTCCGGCGCCGAACCGGGACGCACAGAGCACGGCACAGGCGATCGCCGAGCTGGCGCTGTGGCTGGCCTCACCGGCGGCGGGCGCCATCACCGGCAGCCAGCTCACGATGGCGGGAGAGGCTTAGCCTGCCGCGGGCCCCTGCCAGCGTGGGAACAGATCCTGCGGCAGGCTGATGTCCAGCTGATCCAGCACCCGGTTGACCGTCTGGTCGATGAGATCCTCAATCCGCTGCGGACGGTGATAGAACGCCGGCATCGGCGGCATGATGATCGCCCCCATCTCGGCGGCGGCGGTCATTGTGCGCAGATGCCCCAGATGCAGCGGCGTCTCTCGCACGCACAGCACCAGCGGGCGCCGCTCCTTCAATACCACGTCGGCGGCGCGCACCAGCAGGGTGTCGCTGTAGCCGTGCACAATCGCAGAGAGGGTTTTGATCGAGCAGGGCAAAATCACCATCCCTGCGGTTTTAAACGAGCCGGAGGAGAGCGAGGCGGCGATGTCCCGCGCGTCGTGCACCACATCCGCCAGCGCCTGCACCTCTCTGAGCGAGAAATCCGTCTCCAGGGCCAGGGTCTGGCGCGCCGCCTGGCTCATCACCAGATGGGTCTCTACCGCCGGCTGCGCCCGTAGCGCCTGCAGCAGGCGGACCCCATAGATCGCGCCGCTGGCGCCGGAGATACCGATAATCAGTCGTTTCATCGCCCGTCACTTATCCTTATTCAACCCTCTGCTGCAGCGACTTTGCCGCAAGGCGGGCGGGCGCGCAAGTAAAAACGGGCCGCATAGGCGACCCGTTGGCAGAGCGCGGAGCGCCCCTAGCCTTCGTTATACAGCGCGAGATCTTCCGCCTGCTGCTGGTTGTTCAGCGCCTTGGTATCGTCACCGCGCAGCGACTGCAGGTAGTCCAGGTAGGCCTGATCCACGTCGCGCGTGATGTACACCCCGTTAAACACCGAGCACTCAAACTGCTCGATATCCGGGTTATCCTCACGCACCGCCTCAATCAGATCCGTCAGATCCTGAAAAATCAGCCCATCGGCGCCGATCAGCTGGCGGATCTCCTCGACTTCGCGCCCGTGGGCGATAAGCTCGGTCGCGCTCGGCATATCGATACCATAGACGTTGGGAAAGCGGATCTCCGGCGCGGCGGAGGCCAGATAAACCCGGCGGGCGCCGGCCTCGCGCGCCATCTCGATGATCTGCTCCGAGGTGGTGCCGCGCACGATGGAGTCATCCACCAGCAGCACGTTCTTATCGCGGAACTCGGCGCGGTTGGCGTTCAGCTTGCGGCGCACCGACTGGCGGCGCAGCTGCTGCCCCGGCATGATGAAGGTGCGTCCCACATAGCGGTTTTTGACAAACCCCTGGCGGTAGGGTTTATCCAGAATGCGGGCGATCTGCAGCGCGATATCGCAGGAGGTCTCCGGGATCGGGATCACCACGTCGATATCCAGATCCTCCCACTCACGGGCGATCTTCTCCCCCAGCTTCTGCCCCATCCGCACCCGGGCGCTATACACGGAGATCTTGTCGATAAACGAGTCCGGGCGAGCAAAATAGACATACTCGAACAGGCAAGGATGGCTCTTCGGCTCCTGGGCGCACTGGCGGGTAAACAGCTGTCCCTGCAGATTAACGTAGATCGCCTCGCCCGGCGCCACGTCGCGAATAAAGTCAAACCCCAGCGTATCCAGCGCCACGCTCTCAGAGGCGACCATGTATTCGATACGGCCATCCTCCAGGGTTCGCTTGCCGATCACCAGCGGCCGGATGCCATTCGGGTCGCGGAACGCCACCATGCCATGGCCGATGATCATCGCCACGCAGGCATAGGCCCCGCGGATTTGGCGATGGGTCGCCGCGACGGCGGCGAAGATGTTTTCTTCGCTCAGCGGATAGTGATCGTAGCGATCCAGCTCGTAGGCGAAGATATTCAGCAGGATCTCGGAGTCTGAGGTGGTATTAACATGGCGGCGGGCATGCTCAAACAGCTGCTGCTTTAGCTGATGGGCATTGGTCAGATTACCGTTGTGCGCCAGGGTGATGCCAAAGGGGGAGTTAACATAGAACGGCTGAGCCTCCGATGCGCTGGCGCTTCCGGCGGTGGGATAGCGCACGTGCCCTATCCCCATATTTCCCTGCAGGCGCTGCATATGGCGCGCCTCAAACACATCACTGACCAGTCCATTGGCCTTACGCAGGCGGAAGGCATGGTTATCATCGATGGTGACGATGCCGGCGGCGTCCTGGCCGCGGTGCTGCAGCACCGTCAGAGCATCATAGATAGACTGGTTTACCGGTGTAAAACCGGCGATACCGACAATACCGCACATGTTGTCATTTCCTCATCAGCGTTACCGGAGCGGCAGCGACGGCATGTGCTCCGGCAAGAAACTCGACGTGCTTTGCAGATAGTCAAATGACCACCTGATGATAGGGCTAAACTGCGGGATCAGCCGGGACTGCTTCCACTCCTCGCTTTGCGCCATCGCCGTGAAGGTGTCCATAAAGAACAGCAGCGCGGCGACGATCAGGATACCGCGTATGGCGCCAAAGCAGACGCCCAGTACCCGATCCGTCCCGCTCAGCCCGGTGCGCTCCACCAGGGAGCCGATCACATAGTTGACGATGGCGCCGACGATCAGGGTCGCGACAAACAGCACCGCTATCGCAATGCCATTGCGCACCAGCGCATCCTCAAAGCGGGTAAAGAAGGCGGCCAGATAGGGATAAAAATGGCTGGCGACAAAGAACGCCGCTCCCCAGGTAACCAGCGACAGCGCCTCGCGCACAAAGCCTCGGATTAAGCTGACCAGTGCAGAAAATCCGACGATGCCAATAATGACCCAATCAATCCAAACCATGACAATTCCAACGCATGAACTGCCGCAGATGTCGCCCGCGGCGCATTCTAACAGAAAAAGAAAACGTTTGCGTAGCAGATTTCCGCCGCGCGGCATAAATAAATCCGCCGCGTCCACCGCCCGTTTTCACGAAAAAAACGGCCCTGTCCGCCGCAGCGAACAGCGCCGTCGAACGCCGTTACGCGGTGCTTAGCGCACGCTGTAATTGCGGATCTGCCCATTCAGGCCGCTCAGACTGTTCAGCTCCGGCAGCGCCGACTGCAGCTTGGCGCGCGACGCCTCTGGGCCCACGAACAGCCGGTTGATCTCACCCTGCACCGGCGTCGCCGGTACGCTATAGACCCGATAGCCGGACAGACGCAGCTTGGCGATGATTTCATTCACCTTGCTCGCGTTACGCAGCGCGCCGAGCTGCACCACATAGGCCTGACCGACCGGCGCTTTCTCGCCGGCGTCGCTCTTGGCGACGGGCGCTGGCGGCGGCGGTGTCGGACGACTCTCAGGCGGCGGCGTCACGCTCTTCACCGGCTCGCTGGCTTTGGGACGACTCTCCGCGACCCGCGTCGGCGGCTCGCTGGCTTTCGGCCTGCTCTCCTGCGGCGACGGCGCGCTGATCGGTGGCGGAGCCGTACGCGGCGGCTGTGGCTCCGGCGCTCGGCTCTCGACCGGCTTCAGCTCCACCAGCTCGCCGCGGGTATGCGCCGGGGCTGTCGCCGGCGCGGGTACAGCGGGCGCGGTAGCGCCAACCGACGCGGCTGGCGCCGCGCCGGCGCCGGGCAACGGCGTTTCGCCCAGCGGCTGGGTGACCGGCGGAATGGCATCCGTCGGATCGTCCTCGCCCGGACGCGGCACCAGCGGGATCGCGGCGAACTCATCCTGATAATGTTTTTTCTGGCCATCCAGCAGACCGGGCAGAATGATCACCCCCAGCGCCACCAGGATCACCGTACCGACCAATCGGTTCTGAAACTTACTTGCCACCCGTCTCTCCTGACGCGAGGGCTGCCATCACGTGAGCAACCGTATGGAAGGAACCGCAGACCACCACCGTATCGTCGGCGGCCGCGTCGGCCATCGCCTGACGCCAGGCCTGCTCAACGCCGTCAAACGCCTGGGCGTCGGCGGGCAGATGCGCCGTTAACGCCGAGACCGCCGCACCGCGCGGGCCCGCCAGCGGCGCACAGTACCACTGGTCAACCAGCGGCGTCAGACAGGCCAGCGTACCGGCGATATCCTTGTCCGAGAGCATACCGATCACCATGCGCAGGCGGCCGCGCGCCGGCAGCGCGCGCAGGCGCTGAGCCAGATAGGCCGCCGCGTGGGGATTGTGCGAGACGTCCAGGATCAGGCGCGGCGCCTCCGACAGCTGCTGAAAGCGCCCCGGCAGCACCGCATCGCGCAGCCCCTGACGGATCGCCGCATCATCGACCGGCAGCGGCCCATAGCAGAGCGCCGCCAGCGCCGTCGCCGCGTTGGCCAGCGGCACCTGAGGCAGCGGTAGCCCCTCAATATGGCGGTGAGCATCGCGCCAGCGCCACTCCTGCGCCTCCACGCTGAAATCCCAGTCAACGCCGCGGCGCAGCAGATGAGCGCCACACGCCTGCGCGACCGCGCCAATCGAGTCCGGCATATCGGGCTCGCCGACCACCGCCGGCGCCGCGCCGCGAAAAATACCGGCCTTCTCACGACCGATGCTCTCCCGCGTATCGCCCAGCCAGTCGGTGTGATCCAGCGCGATGCTGGTCACCACCGCGACGCTGGGATCCACGATGTTAGTCGCATCCAGGCGGCCGCCGAGGCCGACCTCCAGGATCACCGCATCCAGCGCCGCCTGCTTAAACAGGTACAGCGCGGCCAGCGTGCCGAATTCGAAATAGGTCAGCGATACGCCGTCGCGCCCGGCCTCAACGCCGGCAAAGGCGGCGGCGTGCGCCGCATCGTCCAGCTCGCGGTGCTGGATCCGCACCCGCTCACGATAGTGCAGCAGGTGCGGCGAACCGTATACCCCAACCCGATAGCCCGCCGCCATCAGGATCGCCTCCAGCGTGCGGCAGGTCGTCCCTTTCCCGTTCGTTCCCGCGACGGTATACACCACCGGGGCCGGCGTCAGCAGGCCCAGGCGCTGCGCGACGCGGCGTACGCGATCCAGACCGAGATCGATGGTCTTACTGTGCAGCTGCTCAAGGTAGTCAAGCCAGGTGGAGAGTGGAGAGGTTGCCAATGGCGTAGGAAGCGTATTCATGCTGTTTTACGTCCCGTAATAAAACCGATTGCGGAGTGTAGCCGGCCCCGGAGTGGCGCCGGTTACCGAAGAGGTACGGCGTATGGCGTGGCCATACGCCGCATCGGCGGCCCGTGCGGCGCGCCGGAAACACAGGCGAAAATTACGCCTGCGCGCTGCTTTCCGCGCTAGCAGCCTGTTGGGTACCGTCGTCCAGCGGATCCGGACGACCGGTCATCTTCGCCACCAGACAGGCCAGCTTATCGCGCATCGCCGGACGGCGCACGATCATATCGATGGCCCCTTTCTCCAGCAAAAACTCACTGCGCTGGAAGCCCGCCGGCAGCTTTTCCCGCACCGTCTGCTCAATCACGCGCGGGCCGGCGAAGCCGATCAGCGCCTTCGGCTCGGCGATATTGATATCGCCCAGCATGGCCAGACTGGCGGAGACGCCGCCCATGGTCGGATCGGTCAGCACGGAGATATAGGGCAGGCCGCGCTCGCGCATCTTGGCCAGCGCCGCGCTGGTCTTCGCCATCTGCATCAGCGACATCAGCGCCTCCTGCATACGGGCGCCGCCGCTGGCGGAGAAGCAGATCAGGGCGCAGTTGTCCTCCAGCGCCTGTTCAACGGCGCGGACAAAGCGTGAGCCGACCACGGAGGCCATGGAGCCGCCCATAAAGGAAAACTCAAACGAGGCGGCCACCACCGGCATCCCGTGCAGGGTACCTTTCATCACCACCAGCGCATCTTTTTCGTCGGTCTCTTTCTGAGCGGCGGCCAGGCGATCCTTATACTTTTTGGAGTCTTTGAACTTCAGGATATCCTTCGGCTCCAGCTCGCTGCCCAGCTCGACGTGGCTGCCGTCATCCAGCAGCGTATTCAGGCGCATGCGCGCCGTCATACGCATGTGGTGGTCGCACTTGGGGCAGACCTCCAGATTACGCTCCAGCTCGGCACGGTAAAGCACCTGACCACAGCTGTCGCACTTGGTCCAGACGCCCTCCGGAATGCTTGCCTTACGGGTTTGAGAGATATTGCTCTTGTTAAGAATGCGTTCAATCCAGCTCATCGATGACCTTTCTGTTTGAACCTGGCGGAATGCCAGTCCTCTGCCCCTGCCAGGGAACCAAATGCAAAGACCCAGCCAACGCTGAGCCCGATTTTAGCCCATGTCTCCCCTTTCTCCAGGCGACGGGCTGCTTTTTTTGACTGGCAGGAACAGACCATAAATGCCGTTCATTAAACCACAACGGTTCGACCGTGTGGATAAAAAACTGGTCGAACCGTGCAGAGTTTACATTTTTTACCCACTTTAGGTGAGTGCGATGCGGTTATTTTGTGACCTTATTCCGCCGCGCCTGACGCCGATGGCGCCAAATCTCGATCACCCCGGGCAGGATGGAGACCACGATGATCGCCACGATCAGCAGCTTCAGGTTCTCCTGCACCACCGGCACATTGCCGAACAGGTAGCCGGCATAGGTAAACAGCAGCACCCACAGCAGGGCCCCGATCACGTTATAGGCGGCGAAGTGACGGTAGGACATATGCCCCATCCCGGCGACGAACGGCGCAAATGTACGCACAATCGGCACGAAACGCGCCAAAATAATCGTCTTTCCACCGTGGCGCTCATAAAACGCATGGGTCTTATCCAGATAGCTGCGACGGAACACCCGCGAGTGGGGGTTGCTGAACAGCCGCTCGCCAAACAGACGACCGATGGTATAGTTCAGCGCATCGCCCACGATGGCGGCGATCACCATCAGCAGCACCATCAGGTGCACGTTCAGATCGTTGCTCGGCAGCGACGCCAGCGCACCGGCGACGAACAGCAGCGAATCGCCGGGCAGGAACGGCGTCACGACCAGGCCGGTTTCGCAGAACAGGATCAAAAAGAGTATGCCGTAAATCCACACGCCATACTGTGCGACCAGCTGCGCCAGGTGCACATCAATATGCAGAATAAAATCAACAATCCACTGTAGGTATTCCATAACGGCTCCGGAGATTAATCGGGTAGAAACAGCGGCCCCATCGGCGGCTGCGGCAGGGCAAACTGGGCCGGGTAGTCCACGGCGACCAGATACAGCCCGGCCGCCTTGGCGGTCGCAGCGGCCAGGGTACGATCCCGGCCCGCCAGCAGCTCGGCGATCCAGCTTTCCGGCTGATTGCCACACCCCACCTCCAGCAGGCTGCCGACGATATTACGCACCATATGGTGCACAAAGGCATTGGCCTTAATATCGACCACCACGTAGGGACCGTAGCGGTTGACCCTCAGGTGGGAGACGTTGCGCCACGGGGTTCGCGACTGACACTGGGCGGCGCGAAAGGCGCTGAAGTCATTCTCCCCCAGCAGCGCCTGCCCGGCGCGCGCCATGCGCTCAGCGTCCAGCGGCAGATAGCAATGGGTCACCCCGCTCTGCAGCACCGCCGGGCGATAGCGATGATTATAGATGACGTAGCGATAGCGGCGCGCCGTCGCGCTAAAGCGCGCGTGAAAATCGGGGCTAACGCTCTTGACCCAGCGTACCGCGACATCCTTAGGGAGATGGGCGTTGACGCCCATGGTCCAGGCGCCCTCTTGACGCAGGGCATGGGTGGTAAAGTGCACCACCTGACCGGTAGCGTGGACGCCGGCGTCGGTACGCCCGGCGCAGAACACCGTCACCGGCTCGCTGGCGACGCGCGACAGCGCCGCCTCCAGGCGCGCCTGAACGCTGTCGACCTCCCGCTGACGCTGCCAGCCGGCGTAGCGGCTGCCGTCATACTCGATCCCCAGCGCCAGAGTATATTCCGGGCACGATGTCTGCCCGGTCAACGGTTGCTGCGACATCAGTACAGATACTCCTGCATCAGGCGCTCCGCCACCTCCAGCGCCATCAGCGCCCCGCCGAAGCGGACATTGTCCGCCACCGACCAGAACTGCAGGGCCTCCGGCATGCCGTAGTCATTGCGTACGCAGCCAATGCTCAGATGCGGATTGCCCGAGGCGTCGCCGACCTGGGTCGGGTAGTCATCCTCTTCGCTCAGGCGGATATCGTCCGACTGCGTCAGCCGCTCCCGCGCCTCTTCCACGCTGAGCGGGCGCTGGGTCTCCAGATGCACGCTCTGGGCATGGCCGTAGAACACCGGCGACTGGATACAGCTGACCGTCAGCGGCAGCCCCGGCTCCTGCAGCACCTTACGCACCTGATCCACCAGACGACGCTCTTCGGTCACGCTGCCCTGGGGATCCGCCAGCAGCGGCAGCAGATTAAACGCCAGCTGCTTCTGGAATAGGCCCGGCTCGAACGGCATGCCGTTGAGCAGGCGCGCGCTCTGCCCGGCCAGCTCATCCACCGCCGCCTTACCATGGGCCGAGGCGGAGAGCAGGCAGGTTACGCCAATGCGCGCCAGACCGATCTCAGCGCTTAGCGGATGGATCGCCGTCAGCAGCTGGCTGGTCAGGCTGTCGGCCACCGCCACGATATTGCGGTTGCGGTACTCCGCCAGCGCATGGGAATTCACGCCCGGAACCACCAGCGGCACGTCCGCCTCCAGCGCAAAGGCATCGCTGCTGTCGATCACCAGACAACCGGCGTTGCCAGCGTCCTCGGCATAGCGCAGCGAGGCCTCGCGTCCGGCGACAAAAAACGCCAGCTGGGCCTGCGCCCAGTCAAAGGTGGCCGCATCCTGCACCGTCACCTGACGCCCGCCGACGCGCACGCTCTCCCCGGCGCTGCGCTCGCTGGCCAGCAGATAGATCTCACCCAGCGGAAGATCGCGCTGCTGCATCTGCTCCAGCAACGCTTCACCGACGGCGCCGGTTGCCCCCAATACGGCAATATTCCAGCCTTCGCTCATTCTCATACTCTCCCGGACGGCGGTCCACGCCGCCGTCCCTGTCAATAGCCCATCAAAAATCGCCAGTCCGCCGCCTGGGCGCACTGGCGATAAGCATCAATTGTCTGCTCAGGCGACGCGGGCGTCAAAGCCCAGCGCCGTCAGCAGCGAGGCGCAGGCGCGATCGTCGCACAGTACCTGCAGCGATGACCACTCGCGGCGCGCCGGATAGTGTTTACGCAGGCGATCGAATTCGCCCTCCTGCGCGGCGACGCGGCGCAGCGGTGCATCATCACGGCGCACATCATACACCAGATGCATCAGACGTTTGAGCATCGCCTGATCGGGTTGCCCGTGAATGCGTACGCTGGCGACCGGCGGCGGCGGTAGCAGAGAGGCCAACGGCACCGACTGCGGCTGCCCCAGGAAGGCGCTAAAGGCCTCAAACACCTGGGTGGTACCGCGCGCCTTTCCCTCCAGACTGTATCCGGCGATGTGCGGCGTCGCGATGTCCACCCGCGCCAGCAGCGGCAGCGACAGCATCGGCTCCGGCTCCCAGACATCCAGCACCACCCGCAGATCCTGCCCCGCCTCCAGCGCCTGCAGCAGCGCCGCATTGTCGACGACGGCGCCACGCCCGGCGTTAATCAGGATCCGTCCCGGCGGCAGCCCGCGCAGAAAATCCGCGTCGGCCAGGTGCAGCGTGCGATAGGGCCCCTGCTTGTTTAGCGGCGTGTGGAAGGTGATGATATCCGCCTCGCGCTGCAGATCCGCCAGACTGTGAAAAACCTCGTCGTCACCGCGATCGGCGCGCGGCGGATCGCACAGCAGCGTGCGGATCCCCAGCGCGGCCAGGCGGCGCTGCAGTCGACTGCCCACGTTGCCAACCCCGACGATCCCCACGGTCTTATCGCGCAGCGCAAAGCCATCTCGCTCCGCCAGCAGCATCAGGGCAGAAAAGACATACTCCACCACGGCAATGGCGTTACAGCCGGGGGCGGCGGAAAAGCCGATGCCGGCCTGCGCCAGCCAGGCCGTATCCACATGATCGGTGCCGGCGGTGGCGGTGCCGACAAAGCGAACGCGATGCCCCGCCAGCAGGGCCTGATTGACCGCGGTCACCGAACGCACCATCAGCGCGTCGGCCCCGGCCAGCGCGGCCTCGGGCAGCGGGCGGCCACGCACGGCCTGTACCTCGCCAAGGCGCCCAAACAGCGCCTCGGCATACGGCATATTCTCATCAACCACAATTTTCATCGGTTCTCCCCTGCGGCATACGCTATGGATTCAGGACAGATTATTCTGCCACCAAATGCGCGCGCCGCCTAACCACGGACACGAACGATCCTTGGGGACAGCACCCCGCCCCCGGAGCTGCGTAGGCACCGACACAGGAGAGAGAGCGGACGCCGCGGCCACGCAGCGATTGTCATCCGCCGACAAACGCGGCATGGTAGGGCCTCTTTCTCATCAGGAGTCTCGCGTGCCCCCCTTCTCAACCGCCGTTTGGCAACGGCTACGGCGTTCACCGTTCCGCTGCCGCTTTCGGCTCAGCGCCGACGAATGGCACTATCTACAGCGTAACGGCCTGCCCCTGATCCTGAGCCACGCCCGGGACTTTATCGATTCGCGGCTGGCCCCCGCCCAGATCCCCAACGATGGCAAGCAGACCCCCATGCGTGGGCACCCGGTCTTTGTGGCGCAGCACGCCACCGCCACCTGCTGCCGCGGCGGCCTGGAAAAATGGCACCATATTCCGCGCGGCCGGGCGCTGAGCGGCGGAGAAAAGCTGTACATTCTGGCGCTGCTGGCCCACTGGCTGGCGGCGCAGACGCCGCGCTGAGCGCGGATGGGACGCGGCTCAGCGCCGTTGTACATACGGTTACTTACCGACACCAAACACACACGGACAATCGCCGCGCCGCTGCCTAACATATCCTCAACGGCTCCAGTGGGGGCTTACCAAACGGCAAATTTTGAGGACAGGAAAAATGAATAAAGTATTAGCTCTGGTTGTCGCTGCTGCAATGGGTCTCTCTTCCGCCGCATTTGCCGCCGAACAGACCGCGGCACCGGTCGCTGCCCCTGCAGCCCAAAGCGCCGCCCCGGCGGCCAAAGAGGCGGGCGCCGTAAAACACCACGGCACCAAAAAGCACCATAAAAAAGCCACGACCGAGCAGAAAGCTCAGTCCGCGAAAAAAGCGCACCACAAGAAAGCCGCCGTAGAGCAGAAGGCGCAGGCTGCCAAGAAGGTTCACCACAAGAAAGCGGCCGTAGAGCAGAAGGCACAGGCCGCCAAGAAGGTTCACCACAAGAAAGCCGCCGTCGAGCAGAAAGCGCAGGCCGCCAAGAAAGTTCACCACAAGAAAGCGGCCGTCGAGCAGAAGGCACAGGCCGCCAAGAAGGTTCACCACAAGAAAGCGGCCGTAGCGCAGAAAGCGCAGGCCGCCAAGAAGACCCATCACAAAAAAGCGGCGCCGAAAGCCTAAGCTCACCGCCTAAAGATAGCCCAGACGCACCGGCCTTATCGCCGGGGCGTCTTTGTCGTTGGCGCGGCGCGCTAGCGACGCAGGCGACAGACGAACGCCGTCACGTCAAAGTTCACCCGCACATCGCGCTCTCCCCCCGCCGACAGCAGCGCCATCAGCCGCTTGGCGTACTCCGGCCCGCCCTGCTCCTCCATATAGCGGGTGACATAGCTGGTCGACAGGAAAAAGGTCGCCAGCTGCGCCACGCTCAGGGTCAGAATATTGGGAAACAGATGGCGCTGGCTGTGCTGTAGCTGTGGCTGGATCTGCATCAGCTCCAGCGTATCGTCATAGTCCACCAGACGCCGATCGCGAAACGGCGCCCAGCGCGTCGCCAGCTCATACTCCACCACGTCGCGCAGCGGGCCGTACACCAGCGGAAACTCGTAGCGGTAGGCGCAAAAAACCCCGCCCGGCAGCAGCAGCTGAGGCATCCGCGAGAGCATCAGCGGACGATCCATCCAGTAAAACGCCGTGGCGCAGGTCAACAGATCGACCGGCTGAGGCGGGACATAGCGCTCGGCGGACTCGACGCTAAAATTGAGCTGCGGGTAGTTATCCCGCGCCTGAGCGACCAGCGTCTCATCGCGATCGCAGCCGATAACCTGAGAGAAATAGGTCTGCAGGCGAGCGGTCGAAAAACCGCTGCCGCAGCCCAGATCCAGCGCCCGATCGTGGTGGGTACACTGGCGAGCCAAAAACTGATACAGCGACTCCGGATAACGGATCAGTGCCCGGATCTGCTGGTAGGCGATGGCATAGTGATTAAGCTGTCCCATGGTGTTTCCTTTCGCTAAGAGCAGCGGCGCAGACGCGCCGCTGCTATGAGTGTTACCCATTCAAACGCCGGACGCCAGGCATAAAAAAACCCGCCGCGGCGGGTTTTCATCATAACGGTGGCGAGCTTATTTGTACTTGCGCATCACCAGCGTCGCATTGGTGCCGCCAAAGCCGAAGCTGTTGGACATCACCACATCCAGATCGCGCTCGGTGGTGGCGGTAACGATGTCCATCCCGGCGGCCTGCTCATCCAGCTCTTCAATGTTGATGCTCGGCGCGATAAAGCCGTGCTCCAGCATCAGCAGGGTGTAGATGGCTTCGTGAACCCCCGCGGCACCCAGCGCATGGCCGGTCATCGCCTTGGTCGAGGAGATCGCCGGCGTATGGTCGCCAAAGACTTCGCGGATGGCGCCCAGCTCTTTCACGTCGCCCACCATGGTAGAGGTGCCATGTACGTTCAGGTAATCCACCGGCTTGTCCAGCCCCTGCATCGCCATATGCATGCAGCGCGCCGCGCCTTCGCCCGACGGTGCCACCATGTCATAGCCATCGGAGGTCGCGCCGTAGCCGACGATCTCGGCATAAATGTGCGCACCGCGCGCCAGCGCGTGCTCCAGCTCTTCTACGACCACGATGCCGCCGCCGCCGGAGATGACAAAGCCGTCGCGCTTGGCGTCATAGGTCCGAGACGCTTTTTCCGGCGTATCGTTGTAATGGGTAGAGAGCGCGCCCATCGCGTCAAACTCGCAGGCTAGCTCCCAGCACATCTCTTCACCGCCGCCGGCAAAGACCACGTCCTGTTTGCCCAGTTGGATCATCTCAACGGCGTTGCCGATGCAGTGAGCCGAGGTGGCGCAGGCGGAGCTGATGGAGTAGTTAACGCCGCGAATCTTGAACGGCGTGGCCAGACAGGCGGAAACGCCGGAGGCCATGGCCTTGGTCACCATATATGGCCCCACGCCGCGGATACCGCGGGCGCGCATGCCGTCAGCGCCGGCAACCTGGTTACGCGGAGAACCGCCGCCGGAGCCCACGATCAGCCCGGTACGGTTGTTGGAAACCATGTCGTCGCTCAGACCGGAGTCCTTGATCGCTTCCTGCATCGACAGGAAGGCGTAGATCGACGCATCGCTCATAAAACGCATCACCTTGCGGTCGATCAGGCCAGCGGTATCCAGCTTGATGTTGCCCCAGACCTGGCTACGCATGCCGGCTTCCTGCAGTTCAGGCGCAAAGGTGATCCCCGAACGCCCTTCTTTCAGAGACGCCAGCACCTCCTGCTGGTTGTTACCGATACTGGAAACAATACCCAAGCCAGTAATCACTGCACGTTTCATCTATTACCTCTTGAAAAAATTTTTGTCATTCGGGATTTGCAACGCACTTTAGCGTACACCTGTACGCCGAGGCAAGTCCGATCAGCGCTGGTAAAACCAGATAGCGCTAAATTTGCCGCCCCGGGCACAGACCGTTAAAATCATCCACTGGCTGATTTAGCGGTAAAAAAACGTGAACCATACATCGATACAGGGTGCATCGCTGAGCTGGAATCAACAGGGTACGCCTGTTTCGCAGCAGTTTGACGACGTCTACTTTTCCAATCAGGACGGACTGGCGGAAACCCGCCACGTCTTCCTGCAGGGCAACGGACTGCCGCAGCGCTGGCGTGAGCCCGGGCGTCCTGACTTTACCGTCGCCGAAACCGGCTTCGGCACCGGGCTGAACTTTCTCACCCTGTGGCAGGCGCATCAGGCCTTCCGACGGGCGCATCCCGATCAGGGACCGCCGCGCCTGCACTTCATTAGCTTTGAAAAGTACCCGCTGTGCCGCGACGACCTGCGCGCCGCCCACGCCGCCTGGCCGGAGCTGGCGGAACTCAGCGAACAGCTGTACGCCGTATGGCCTGACGCCCTGCCCGGCTGTCACCGTCTGCACCCGGCGCCGCACATCACGCTGGATCTGTGGTTCGGCGACGTCAACGCGCTGCTACCGCAGCTGCCCGACGGCCTTCATGGTCACGTCGACGCCTGGTTTCTGGATGGCTTTGCGCCGGCGAAAAACCCGGATATGTGGACCCAGGCGCTCTTCGACACCATGCTGCGTCTGGCCCGGCCCGGTGCGACCTTCGCCACCTTTACCGCCGCCGGATTTGTGCGCCGCGGCCTGATCCAGGCCGGATTCGAGGTCAGCAAAGTCAAAGGATTTGGGCAAAAGCGGGAGTGTTTGGCGGGACGGCGCCCCGCGGCGCTACCGCCCGATGCGCTGCGCGCGCCCTGGTATGCCCGCCCGGCGGCCCGCCGCCCGGAGGAGGTCGCGCTGATCGGCGGCGGCATCGCCGCCGCCCTGTGCGCCCTAGCGCTGCAGCGGCGCGGCAGTCGCGTCACCCTCTACTGCGCCGATCCGCAGGGGGCGCTGGGCGCCTCCGGCAACCGTCAGGGGGCGCTCTATCCCCTGCTGAACGGCCGCGGCGATGCGCTGGAGCGCTTTTACGTCCGCGCCTTTCCCTACGCCCTGCGCACCTACGATGCGCTGGCGGCCCAAGGCGTTGACTTTCCCCACCAATGGTGCGGCGTCAGCCAGCTGGGTTACGATGACGCCAGCCAAAGAAAGATAGCGCAGCTGCTGGCCGCCGGTTGGCCCGACTGGCTGGCGCAGGGGGGCGATGCCGCCGACCTCGCCCGGCGCTGCGGCCTGCCGCTGCCGGTCGGCGGCGTCTGCTATCCCCTCGGCGGCTGGCTGGATCCGGCGGAGCTGACCCGCCAGGCCCTGGCGCTGGCGGAGCGTCAGGGGGCCACCCTGCGCTTTAACCATGACGTTCGACAGCTGCAGCCGGCGCCGGAGGGCTGGCGCCTGCACCTGGCCGACGGCGCAACCCGTCTGCACGGCTGCGTCGTGCTGGCCGGCGGCGCCCGCGCCGGCGAGTTCAGCCAGAGCGCCGCGCTGCCGCTCTATCCGGTGCGCGGCCAGGTGAGCCATATTCCCACCGCCCCGGCGCTGGCGCCGCTGCGCCAGGTGCTGTGCTATGACGGCTATCTGACCCCCTGCAGCCCGGACTACGGTACCCACTGCCTCGGCGCCAGCTACCGACGTAACTGCACCGATCGGGAGTACAGCCCGCAGGAGCAGCAGGATAACCGCCGGCGACTGATCGCATGTCTGCCGCAGGTGACGTGGCCACAGCAGGTGGACGTCAGCGCCGCGGCGGCGCGGATCGGCATACGCTGCGCCGTGCGCGATCATCTGCCGCTGGTCGGCGCGCTGCCGGATGCCCCGGCGCTGCAGGCGCGCTACCCGCATCCTCATCCGCAGCACCACGCCCCCGCGGAGACCAACGCCGCCGCGCCGCACCATCCGGATCTGTTTATCCTGGCCGCCCTCGGCTCTCGGGGTCTGTGCAGCGCGCCGCTGTGCGCCGAGCTGCTGGCCGGGCAAATCCACGACGAGGCGCTGCCGCTAGAGCAAGATCTGCTGGACGCACTCAGCCCCAACCGTTTCTGGCTGCGTAAATGGCTTAAGGGAAAAGGGATGGCGTAATGCGTCGGGCGCGCTGGGGATACTCCGCCGCCCTTCCTGCGTTATCCGGCGGTGGCGCCGCTGAAGCGGCGCCCCTTCGGTTCGCTACGGCGCGATTTACCCTACCCGCGCCTGCGCGCGTGAAGGATACCCGGCCTCAGGCCGCGGGCTGAGCCCGGCGGTAGAGATCCTGCCATAGGTTATGTACCAGCGCCTGATCGGGCGGAGAGAGCTCGCCGGCGTGAATGGCGCGCGCCAGGCTGGCGCGTACCGCCGCATCCAGCGTCGCGGGTGCGGCCTGCGGCTGCGAGGCGATCTCCGCCACGGCCAGGGTCAGGTGGCCGCGCAGGTAGCCGCCGGCAAACAGCTCATCGTCGCTGGCGCTGTCAACCATCTCATCAATCAGCGTCAAAATACGCTCTTCAAACTCTGCAATCATGGGAATTCCTTGCACATCGGCGTCGGCGGTGCCGCGCATCACTGTAAATCGTCGAGATAGGGAAAGTCGGCGGCACTCAGCGCCGGCGTATGATAAAACGCCTGAAGCGCCCGGATAAACTGCGCCGGACGCGGAGGGATGCCCTCGGCCAGATAGCTCAGCACCTGCTCACGCACCCGGCGCTGAAACGCGATGCGATCCGGGTCGAAGCTCCCCTCCAGATTATCGCAGCTGACGTTAAAGGGGTAGCCGGCGGCGGCGCAGAACAGCCAGTCCAGCGCCTGCGGCTTAATCTCTACCGCCTCAAAGCGCGACTGCGTATCGGCGTCTCGCCCGTCCGGGCAGTACCAATAGCCATAGTCCTCCAGGCGGCGACGCGCCTCCCCGGCGATGCACCAGTGTGAGATCTCGTGCAGCGCGCTGGCATAGTAGCCGTGGGCAAATAGAATGCGGTGCTCCGGATGCGCGTCATCCGCCGGCAGATAGATAGGTTCGCCGTCGCCGGCCACCAGGCGGGTATGGTATTCGCTGCCGAACGTCTGCGCGAACAGATCGATTAACTGCTGATAATGATGGGTCTCGGGCATGGTTATCTCTGAGCCTGATGAGAAAGTAACGCGCGGCGCCGTGGCGCCGCATGACGGTGGCCGATTGTCGCACAGGCGCCGCCGCCGTGCATCCGCCGCGCTACAGCCAGCGCTGCGCCCAGGCCAGGATTTCGCTGCCGTGGTTGTCATACAGCAGCTTAATACTCATGATCAGCGACATCACCACGATCATCGGCCGGATCAGCTGCTGCCCGCGGGTCAGCACCATCCGAGCGCCGACCCGGGCGCCGATCGCCTGTCCAACCAGCATGCACAGCCCCACGCTCCAGACGACGTTTCCCCCAATGATGAACAGCAGCAGAGACGCCGCGTTAGAGGTAAAGTTGAGCACCTTGGCATGGGCCGTCGCCTGAGGGAGCGACAGCCCCAGCAGCATGACATAGCCCAGCGCATAGAACGATCCGGCGCCGGGACCGAAAAAACCGTCATAAAAGCCGACGCTGGCGCCGCCCAGCACGGCAAACAGCGGCATACCGACGCGCCGCGCCCCCTCCGTCGCCCCCAGCGACGGCGTCAGCAAAAAGTAGAGCCCGACCCCGATCACCAGAAACGGCAGCAGCTGACGTAATATCTCCGCCTGCAGACGCTGCACCAACAGCGCGCCGGCCGCGGCGGCCAAAAAGGTCAGCAGAATCACCCATTTTTGCTCGGCAAGGTTGACCACCCGGCGGCGAATAAAGTAGAGGCTGGACGAAAACGATCCCCCCACCGACTGCAGCTTGTTGGTGGCCAACGCCTGAGCGGGCGGCAGCCCAACGGCCAGCAGCGCCGGCACCGTCAACAGTCCGCCGCCGCCGGCAATGGCATCGATAAAGCCGGCGAACAGCGCCACGCAAAATAAAACCCCGAGCAGCTCGGGAGAAAGCAGTAGCGTCTCCATGATCCTTGCCTGAACAGTCCCATCGTGTTGTATTCGCCCCATATCACATTGACAGCATCGGATATAAAAAATGTATGCATCACTCTGTGATTGAGACCACTAAATAGGCCGCTATCATGACAAACAATCCCGCTGCGGTAACTGATTTTTATCATGCCGTCGATGCGATGCCCGCCGATCGCGGGGGAGCACAGGCGATGGACGGCCTAACGCCATCTCCCCGCCGCGGCTCACCCGCCCACGCGACGCAGCCCAAACGCCCGCCGAGCACGCGCCGTCCATGGCGCAGCGCGCCCGGGCAGACTAGTCGATAAAGCCAAGCTTGAAGAGGCGTTTACCGGCCAGCGACGCCAGCGAGGGGTCTTCGGGATAGACCGGCAGTAGCGGGAAAAAGACCGCGCCGCCAATGATGCTGCGCCGCTGGCGATCTGGCGGACTCAATCCCCAAATATTTTGGTAGGTCATCGGCACCGACTGCCCATGAACGACCGAATTGCCGATATACAGCATAATATGCCCCTGAATGTAGACCAGCGTCGTGAATGGCCGGCCATGCGTGGTCAGGTAGTCGAGGCGGGAACGGAGGCTATACGCGGTGAGATCGACCGTTCTGGACACCGCCTGAATCTGTGCGGCGGAGTTACGCGGCAAAAAGATACCGAACGGCAGCATCAGGCTACGGATCTCCGATGAACAATCATTGTAAAAATGAGCGTTTCCCCAGCCGTAGGGCTTTCCGCCCATGGTTTTCATCAGCGTCGCCATATGCTGCGGCGTCATGCGCCACGGCATGGCGGTAAAGGCGCTGGCGCTCAGCGTCACCCAGCGGAGGCGCGCCTTACCGCCCGCGCCGAGCGTCGGAATCGCCGCCCGGTAATACCCCGGCCACGCCGCGTCAAACGGCAGTATCGTGCCGGGGCGAGCGATAAAATAAAACTGCTTACCGTCGTGCACCGAGACCGGCTCCTGAATAAATGCCCCCAGCTTTTTCTGCGCCAATGTCCGCCACTCGGCGACAAACCGACTATCCGCCTCGGCCACGTCATCGCTTTTGACCCAGCCCATCACCGAGGGAGAGACAACATATTTCCAGCCCGTGTCCTGACTCAGCGTGAAAACATAGACGGGGGTGCCTGGCCGAATCGACGACATCTGGAGATCATCAAAGGGATACCCCTGACCGGCCAGATGCGGATCGCCGTAGGCCGGGTCAGCGGTCGGCAGTGCCCTGACCGCCGTTTCTCGCAAGGTCATCCCCCGCTGCGCCGGGTGAAAAACGCTATCGATCGCGGATGCGCTATTCGCCATTAACTGCGCTTTCCACTCAGGCGGATTCAGCCGAAAGTTACTGCCCCAGGAGCGGCTCTCGGCGAGGAGAAAACGCGTAATAATACGCTCACGGTTTTCTCTCGCCTCGCCCTGCAGCAGCGCGGTAATATACTCCGCATTCCACGGAGATCGATCCTGAGGATTAATACCAAAATAGGATGATTGCAATAGGGAGAAATGACGATCTTGCGCTGACGCATCCATTATCGCAACCGAATACCCCTTGCTCTCAGGCTGAATCCAGCGGTCAACCGACTGCGAATAATTCTGCAGGGGAAAACGCGATTTGGTCGGATCGATAACACTTCCGCGCGTCGTGTCAGGAGGCGATGAAACGCCGCGACCGCCGCCTACCTGGCATGCTGAAAGCAGTAGGGATAAGGCAACTAAGGGTAATTGTATCCACCCAGAAAGCGGACGATTTATCATATGTTATCTCCCATGCTGAGTACCCTGCCCGATTGTCTACATAATGGTCCTCCCGCTATGTCATCGCACATACAGAATAAACGCCGCCTCAACCATCTTTCTATTTCTGAACACCCAACGAAGCACCATTACCATTTATCAGCGACGCTCACTGATAACGCAATGATTGATAAGTAAACAAACAGCAGATGATACGTACGGAACGCTGGATATAACCGAATAACGCGGATTGGCCATAGACAAATGAATCGGTTTTTTTTGCAAAGATTAGATATTTCACCCGCCTACAATAACGAGCTCAATGCTACTGAAAAAAGGATGGCGCGTTATGTTGACTTTGAATTCCGAGCTGGAATGGTCCGATGTTGGAAGCATTTGTACAGATCAAAAGGCAAAAACCTACGTCAGCGATGCATTTAACATAGCCTATGGGCAGCCGACGAAAGAGCTGCTCCCGGCGGGAACAGCCTTATACAAATTCAATGGATTTAGTTCATTGGCAAGGTCCCCGATCACTGACGATAGCCCGCTATCTCCCTGGTGGAGCCCGGTCCAGCCATTCCGGTACGATGGCGGTCTGCGCCAGCGTATGCTGATCGCTAAGCAAAACGGGGTATCAATGAGGGAATGGGGACGACTCACCTCCGTGATCAAAGAAAACTGGAGCTCTCTCGACTTTTTACTTGAGATAGTCCTAAAGATTCCCGTCTATGCCTGGTTCGGTGGATTTAAGGGCATGTCGCGCATTGATAATGGTATGACCTCTAAACGAAATATCACGCTGGAACAAAAAGGCCGGAGCTCAATGCTCCCCGGCGGGGCCACACAGTTCTATATTCCAAACCTGACGGTCGGGCATATCAGTAGCCACCAATTTTCAATATTGAAATAGCGCTTATTACGTCAAAACCCATCATCCTTTCAAGGGAATTATCCCCGAACAGAGCCCCTTATCCCGAGTATTAATGGCCTGCCGCCGGTGCCGTTAATACCCGATGGAAAGCATCGAACCCGGGGAATAATCGGATAGTCGAGATTGGAATGAATATGTATTTTTTACAAAGATTGGCTAATTCATTCACCTATAATCGCTATCTATAACGTTACGCAGTGTTGTAAGAAATGTTACGGAGATGACTTCATGGCAAATGAAAGCAAGCAGCATACGTTGGATCGAGTCCGCTCGCCAAGAGTGCAGATTACCTATGATGTTGAAATTGGCGATGCGCAGGAAATGAAGGAGCTGCCATTTGTTATGGGAGTGCTCGGTGACTATTCAGGGCAGCCGGCGACTCCGCTTCCCAAGCTGAAAGAGCGCAAATTCGTTTCGATTGATCGCGACAACTTCAACGATGTTATCAAAGGGGTGCATCCCCATCTGTCATTCCGCACCGAGAATACCCTGAGCGGAGATGACAGCCAACTGTCGGTGGATCTGCATTTTCAGAGCATGGCGGATTTCACCCCAGAGCGGGTCGCGGCGCAGGTTGAGCCGCTGCGCAAGCTGATGGATATCCGCAGCCGCCTCTCTGACCTGAAAAACAAGATGTACAGCAATGAACGCCTGGGTGAGGTATTGCAGGGCATCATTGAGGATACCGAAAAGCTGCAGAGTCTGGGTAAAGAGACCGGCTTTGGCGAGGAGAAGCAGCCATGAGCGAACAGAACTTGCCAGAAAGTAGCGCCGCCGAGAGCGCTGCGCTAGAGGGCGGCCTGCTGGATAGCATCATTGCGGAAACCCGGATGGCACGCAGTGATCTGGAGAAGGCGCGGGCCCGAGATCTGCTGGGGGAATGGGTCAGTGAGGTTCTGTCGGGCACCGTGACGGTATCCGGTGATGTGCTGGCCAGCATTGAGGCGCGTATCGCCCAGATCGATGCGCTGCTCTCCGCCCAGCTCTCCGCCATTATGCATGAGCCGGCGTTCCAAAAGCTGGAGGGGTCATGGCGTGGGCTGCATTACCTGGTGCATCAAAGCGAAACCGGTACCGGCCTGAAAATCCGCATGCTGAACGTCAGCCGAGCCGATCTGATCCGCGACTTTAAGAGCGCCGCCGAGTTTGATCAGAGCGCGCTGTTCAAGAAAGTCTATGAGGAGGAGTACGGTACCTTTGGCGGCGCCCCCTTTGCGGCCATGATCGGGGATTATGAGTTCAGCAACCACCCGGAAGATCTGTTCCTGCTGGAGGAGATCTCACACGTTGCGGCGGCGGCCCATGCCCCCTTCCTCTCTGCCGCCAGCGCAGGAATGTTCGGCCTGGATAGCCTGACAGAGCTGTCGATCCCCCGGGATCTGGCCAAGGGCTTTGATACGGTTGAGTATGCCAAGTGGAAATCGCTGCGCCAGTCGGAGGATGCCCGCTATATCGCCCTGGCCCTACCCCACGTGCTTGGCCGACTGCCTTACGGCGCGACGACGGTGCCGGTCGAGTCATTCAATTTTGAGGAGAATGTCAGCGGCAAGGAGCATGGCAAATATCTGTGGCTGAATGCCGCCTATGCGCTGGGCACCCGCCTGACTCAGGCCTATGCCAAATATGGCTGGTGCGCCGCCATCCGGGGTGCCGAAGGGGGAGGCCTGGTGGAGGGACTGCCGGCGCACACCTTTACCACCGATGATGGCGAAGTCGAGCTCAAGTGCCCCACCGAAGTGGCCATTACCGATCGCCGAGAGAAGGAGCTGGCCGAGCTGGGATTTATCGCCCTGACCCACTGTAAGGGGACCGACTATGCCGCCTTCTTTTCGACCCAGTCGGTGCAAAAGCCCAAGGAATATGACAGTGACTCCGCCAATGCCAACGCCAGGATCTCCTGCCAGCTGCAATATATTATGGCCACCTCACGCTTTGCCCATTATTTAAAATCGATGGTCCGCGACAAAATCGGCAGCTTTATGAGCCGCAGTGAATGTGAATATTTTCTCAATCAGTGGATCAGTAATTATGTGGTCGGCTCGGATGATGCTGGCCAGGATATCAAGGCGAAATATCCATTACGGGAAGCCCGCATTGATGTCAGTGATATTCCGGGCAAACCGGGTTTCTATAAGGCGGTAGCCTATTTAAAACCCCATTTCCAACTGGAGGGGCTGACCGCGTCTTTACGTCTGGTCGCCGATCTGCCGCCGCCGGCGCAAGGCTAACGATTTAGCCGAGTTTGTTTACCACGTATATCCAAAACGCAGTTTATCTTGTCACAAGAGAGGTCCGCTATGGCTTTTGATACTTATATCAAACTGGATAAGGTTGATGGGGAATCCACCGACGATAAGCACAAAAAATGGATTGAAGTGCTGGGTTTTGCCTGGGGAGCCGGCAATGAATGCACGATGGAGAGCGGCACCCAGGGGCTGAATACCGGTAAGGCGATGATGTCGGTGCTGCGTGTCACCAAATGGATGGACTGCGCCAGTGTCAAGCTGGCCTCCGCCGCCGTGCAGGGGCAGAACTTTCCCACGCTGGAGCTGGAGATTTGCACCCAGGCGGGCGATAAGTTCGCCTTCTGCATCTACAAATTTACGCATGTCGCCGTCTCCAGCTATCAATGCTCAGGGGCCACGGGCGGCAGCGATCGCCCGCAGGAAACCATTGATTTCGCTTATAAAGAAGTGACCTGGGAATACGTTCCCCAGGATCAGAACGGCAAGGCGGGCGGCAAAATTGGTCCTGAGGGCTGGAGCCTGATTACCAACAAGAAAAAGTAAGACGGTCAAACAGGGGCGCGGCGCCGCGGGAGTCTGGTGGATCTCGCCCTGCGCTGTCCCCTGCGCTATCCAGATAGGCGACATCGGTAGGAGCATATGATGAATATTGACGATCTCACTGATGAAGAGCTGTGGGAACAGCTGGGTCCAAAGCCAAAGCGGCAGGCCGGATTTTACAGCGCGCCGGTGCTACCCACCGACATACTCCGCATGGCGGATGTTGTCATCAGCCATACGCTGAAGTTCGACGCAGAATCCTTTGACGCGCTGCTGAAGAAGCTAAAGGCGTGCCAGGATGATGCGATGAATCAAAAAGCCACCTCACTGCTGCGCCCGCCGCAGTGGCCTATCGACAGCCATCCTGATGATGCGGGGGGACATGGCATCAGCGTCCCGCAGGTCATCGGCCACATCGGAACCCTGACCTCCAGCGCCAATCAGACGGCCGCGCTGTACGGCTATATCCAGAGGGCATCGGGGCCGTTACCGACGGATGCGCAGGGCATCGCTACCTTTTCAACCTCGACGGCGTCCAATGTGCTGGGTGCCGCAAACCTGATCAATACCGCTGACAATATCTTAGGAAACCCGTTACCCAAGCCGGCAATCAACAAGATGGCGGAGGGGGTCTCGCCCTATATCGCGCTGACCAATCAGATCATCGCGGCCACGCAGGGAAGTGTCTCCGTCGGCGGCAACGCGTTACTGAGCACCGTCGGCCATGCCGTGGGCGGCGGCGTCGGTGCCGCGCTGTCGGTGGCCGCCACCCCGGTCGGGGTTATCCTGGGCCTGGCCGTGACCACCGCCAGCGTGGCGTCGACCATGGATGTGTATGGCACGCTGTGGGATCTGCGCCAGCGTTTGTATCCCTGCACCTGCGGCCAGTGCGATGAGCGGCTCAAGTTCATTATCGAACGCTATGATCAGAGCAATACGGCCAAAGCGGTCGGCTTTGCCGCTGGCTTTATCATCGTGGGGCTGATCCCGGCGATGGCCATCGGCATGCGCAAGCTGCACCACCGCCTACAGGGCAGCGCCTCCTACAAACACCAAATGTGTCTACAGATGATTCAGGCCGCCAGAAGCCGGGGCACCCAGATGAAAGGAACCCCCGGCCCGGCGCCGCTGAACGGAAAACCCTGTATGCCCGGCTTTCAGGTCACCACGCCGGGCTGCCCGACCGCTATCGCCGCCATTGCGCTGCTGATGGGAGATCACGGAACCAAAAACGGGTATCTGAAAACGCTGGCGGTCATGCTGTCGACCGACGGCGTCGACAACCTAAAAAAGAAAATCCCGTGAGTTGAGCCATGATCCTTCGCCATCTCTTCCGCCCCTCCGTGCTGGATCGTCTGTTCGATGATTTCCCACAGGAGCGAACCGAACGGACATCAGACCGTCGGTATGACCTGGCCCACTTTCGCTGGGCCGTCCGACGGGATGTGGAGGATGTCCTGAATACGCGATCCGCGCTGTCGCTGGATATCGATCAGTGGCCTGAGCTGGAAAAGTCCCCCCTGAATTACGGCCTGCCGGACTGCTCCAACCTGAGCGCCGCCAACGCCGAGGATCGGGAGTGGATCCGCCAGCATATCGAGCGGGCCATCGATCTGTTTGAACCCCGGCTGAGCCAGGTCCGGGTGCACATCCATCTGGATGAGAAAACCGGCATCAGCCAGCTGATCTTCAGGATCGAGGCATTACTGGACGTCGATCCCTCGCCGGAGCCGGTGATGTTCGATGCCGTGCTGGATGTTTCAACACAGCTGTACCGAATAGACAGGTGATGTATGGTCGAGCTATTGCCCTACTATAACCGGGAGCTGGCGTTCTTACGTCAGTTGGGACGTGAGTTCGCCTCCCAGTATCCCAAGGTGGCCGGACGCCTTCTGCTGGAGGAGGGGGTCTCGGAAGATCCCCATGTCGAACGGCTGATCGAGGCCGTGGCATTTCTCTGCGCTCGAGTGCACCACAAGATTGATGAGCAGTTTCCCGAAATTACCAATGCGCTGCTGGGGATCCTGTATCCCCACTACCTGCGCCCGATCCCCTCGCTATCCCTGGTTCAGTTTTCGGTCGATCCGGCGCAGACCAACCTATCGGGCCCACTGCGCCTGCCGCGGCATACCAGCCTGCTGTCTCGCCAGGTAGATGGCATGGCATGCCGGTTTCGCACCGCCTACCCGGTGGAGATTTGGCCCGTGTCGGTCATCCATGCCGGCTTCGCCCCCGCGCGGCAAACCAGCCTGTCCGTGCAGCAGCAGGGAAGCGCCGGTCTGATCTGTATCCGCCTACAAACCCACCCGGGACATCATCTGAATACCCTGGGGATGGATAGACTGCGCTTCTTTCTCCAGGGGGAGCCAGCCGTGGTGCACACCCTGTATGAGCTGCTGTTCAACAACGTGACCAAGGTGGTGCTCCGCGCCGGATCGGCGGAGTGGACCCTGCCGGCCAGCATCATCTCACCGGTCGGATTCGACGAGGATGAGAGCCTGTTTGACTACGATGCCCGCTCGTCCCAGGCCTACCGCTTACTGCACGAATACTTTGCCTTTCCCGACAAGTTCCTGTTTTTTGACATGACCGAGCTGCTGCAGGCCACCCCGCTGCCGGAGGCCTGCCGGGAGATCGATCTGGTGATCCATCTGTCGGCGTTCGAGCGAGAGGGGCGCCTGGCCAAACTGACCGATACCATCGACGCCTCCACCTTTCGGCTGGGATGCAGCCCGGTGGTCAACCTGTTCCGGCAGCGGGCAGAGCCGTTGCAGGTAACCCACCGTAAAACCGAGTACCCGATTATTCCCGATGTCCGCCGCCCCTGGGGCATGGAGGTCTATTCGGTCGATGCCGTCAGCAAGCTGGTCAAGCATGACGGGCAGGAGAAGATAAAACGCTATCGCCCCCTGTTTGGCCTGCATCACGCCAACGACAGTGAGCCGCAGCGGGTATTCTGGATGGAAAACCGCCGCGGTGGGATCCGCGGGGATGACCCGGGCATGGATGTCTACTTATCCCTGGTGGATTTGGATTTTGACCCCAATCAGTCATCGTCGGAAACCCTGAGTATCGACGTGACCTGCACCAACCGAGAGTTTCCGTCCCTGCTGCCCTTCGGCGGCGACCGGGGCGATTTCGAGGTGGACGGCGGCTCTCCCGTCACCCGCATCCACTGTCTGCGCAAGCCGACGCCCACCCTGCGCCCGGCCCACGGCAGGGCCGCCATGTGGCGTCTGATCTCCCACCTGAACCTGAACCTGCTCTCCATCACCGGCGAAAACGAGGAGGCGACCGAGGCCTTCAGGGAGCTGCTCGGACTGTATAACTTCAGCGACTCCCCCGCCCTGCGTCAGCAGATTGCCGGCATTGTCAGTATCAACAGCCAGCCGGCGACGGCGCGCCTGTGCAGCCGGAATCAGGCGGCGGTGGTGCGGGGCATCGAAATCACCCTGGTGCTGGACGAGAGCCAATTTGAGGGCTCCGGGGTGTACCTGTTCAGCGCCGTGGTGGAGCGATTCGTCAGCCAGTACGGCGCCATCAACAGCTTTACCCGCCTGCACGTCCGCACCCGGCAGCGGGAACAGGCGCTCAAGCGCTGGCCGCCGCGGGCGGGCAAGGCGGTGCTGTCATGAACGACGCCCTGAGCCCAAAGTCCATGCTGGAGCAGCTGTATGCGCGGCCCTATGAGTTCGATTTTTTTCAGGCCGTCAGGATACTGGAGCTGCAGCAGCTACGGTGTGGCTGCCAGGAGCTTCCGCTGCGCTTCCGGACGCATCTCTCCCTGGCCACCCCGGCCAGCAGTGTCTATGCGCTGCAGCCGCCCGCGGCAGACCAGCCGCAGGTCATGACCATCAACTTCATGGGGCTGACCGGTCCCTCTGGGGCGCTGCCGACGCGGTATACCGAGATGCTGCTGGCGCGTCGCCTGCAGCATCGGGATCAGACCGCCCACCACTTTTTTGATCTGCTCAATCACCGTCTGATCACCCTGTTTTACCAGGCATGGCGCAAGCATCAGGCGACGGCCGATCTGGAGTGCGGCCTGCAGGCCGACTGGCGCCAGATGCTGCTCTCCCTGGCCGGTCTGGGCACGCTGGGCCTGCAGAACCGGCTGAAAAAAGACGGCGTCAATGACGATGTCTTTGCCTATTACGCCGGACGGTTCGGCACCCGCTCGCTCAGCGAGGAGGGGCTGCGCACGCTGCTGACAGACTATTTTTCCGTGCCGGTCGAGATCCTGCCCTTTCAGGGCCGCTGGCTGAAGCTGGATGAGGCGGACCTCCTCACTCTGGGGCGCCAAAACTGCACTCTGGGAGAGTGGCCGGTGCTGGGGCGACAGGTATGGGATGCCCAAAGCCAGTTTAGGATCCGCCTCGGCCCCATGAGCTATCAGCAGTTTCAGCCATTTTTGCCGGGGGGCAAGGACTTTCGGGCGCTGACCAAGCTGGTCCGTTTTGCCATCGAGATCGCCGTCACATTCGATATTCAGCTGGTGCTGGCCGCCAGCGAGGTCCCCCCCTGCACGCTGGGCGATAGTCAGGCCGGGGCGGCCCGTCCCGGATGGATTGGCTGGCTGGGAGGCCGTCCCGCCAGGCTGGGGGATGCCGACGAAGTGGTATTGCAGGCGTCAGAGTCCGGGAAGCCCGCGCGATAAGCGCGCGGGCGGGCAAGACGCGCGGCGGCCAGCGCAGATTCACGCGGAAAGCGAGCCGTCGCGCGAAGCGACTTACATTCATTAACGGGAAAGCCCGTTTTTTCGGGGAGAGGGTTCGGTGAATACAGATTTGAAAGCCTTGACGGGAAAAATGAACCAGACCTGCCATCAGGCGCTGGAGGCAGCGGCGGGCCTGTGCCTGGCGCGGGGCCATCACGAGGTCGATATCGAGCACGTGCTGCTCAAGCTGCTGGAGACCGACAACACGGATCTGGCGCGCCTGCTGCAGCACTATGGGGTCGACGCCGGCCGTTTTCAGCGGGACATTGAGCGGGCGCTGGATCGCCTGAAGGGCGGATGCAGCCGGCAGCCGGTGCTCTCCCCCCACCTGCCGCGGCTGCTGTCTGGTGCCTGGCTGATGGCCTCCGTCAACTGTGGCGAGAGCCAGATCCGCAGCGGTCATCTGATCATGGCGCTGCTGGATGACGCGGTGCTGCAGCAGCTCGCCAGGGCGATGTCGCCCGAGTGGGCGGCGTGGTCAGCGGCAGATCTGCTGCACCAGTGGCCCGCGCTGGTCGCGGGCAGTCGAGAGGCGACGACGATGAGCACGCCGGGGCCGCACGCGGGTGCATCTCCCTCGCCCGCCCTGGATCAATACACGGTAAACCTGAGCGAGCGGGCCCGCCAGGGCCAGCTGGACCCGGTTCTCGGGCGGGATAGCGAGATTCGGCAGATGATCGATATTTTGCTGCGCCGCAGGCAGAACAACCCGATTCTTACCGGTGAGGCCGGCGTAGGGAAAACCGCCGTGGTTGAGGGGCTGGCCCTGCGCATTGCGGCCGGCGAGGTGCCGGATAGCCTGCGCAGCGTTGCCCTGCGGATGCTGGATCTGGGCCTGCTGCAGGCGGGCGCCAGCGTCAAGGGTGAGTTCGAGCGGCGTCTCAAGGCGGTCATCGACGAGGTGAAGGCCTGCAGTGAGCCGGTCATTTTGTTCATCGATGAAGCCCATACGCTGATCGGCGCGGGAGGCGCGGCGGGTCAGAATGATGCCGCCAATCTGCTGAAGCCGGCGCTGGCCCGCGGTGAGCTGCGCACCATTGCCGCCACCACCTGGAGCGAGTACAAAAAATATTTCGAGAAAGATCCCGCCCTGGCGCGGCGCTTCCAGGCCATCAAGGTGGAGGAGCCCAGCGAGGAGATCGCCATGGTGATGCTGCGCGGCATGCTGACCAAAATGCGCCAGCACCACCAGGTCCGGATTCTGGATGAGGCGGTGACGGCCGCCGTCAGGCTGTCACACCGCTATTTGACCGGCAGACAACTGCCGGACAAGGCGGTCAGCGTGCTGGATACCGCCTGCGCCCGCATTGCGCTCGGGCAACGTACCCTGCCGGCCCCCGTCGAGGATGCCTGCCGCCATCTGGAGCATCTCCAGACCGAGATCACGCTGCTGGAGCAGGAGCAGGCCAGCGGCCTCGATCATGGTCGCCGCCTGGAGACGCTGCAGGAGCAGGCCCGGGTCGCCCGGGAGCACTATCAGACCCTGGAGCAGCGCTGGATCGCGGAGTGTGATCAGGTCGCCGTCATTCAGGCTCTGCAAGCGCAGCTGGAGCAGGAGGATGGCCCGGCGCGCGCTGAGGGGCTGGCCCAGCTGGAGCAGGCCGTTTTGGCGCTTGAGCAGATGCAGGGCCGGGCGCCGCTGGTGCAGACCTGTGTGGATGAGTCCGCCATTGCGGCGGTGATCTCGGCATGGACGGGGATTCCGCTGGGCAAGATGGTTCAGGATGAGCTGGAGATGGTTCGCCAGCTGCAGACGCGGCTGGCCGAGCGGGTCATCGGGCAGCCCTATGCCCTGGAGACCATCGCCCGGGGGATTCGCCTGTCCCGCGCGGGGCTCGAGGATCCCAACAAGCCCATCGGCGTGTTTCTGCTGGTCGGCTCCAGCGGCGTGGGAAAGACCGAGACCGCGCTGGCGCTGGCCGAAACCCTGTATGGCGGCGAACGCAACCTGATCACCATCAACCTGTCGGAGTTTCAGGAGGCCCATACCGTTTCGACGCTGCGGGGCTCGCCGCCGGGCTACGTCGGCTACGGAGAGGGCGGCGTGCTGACGGAGGCGGTACGCCGCAAACCCTACAGCGTGGTGCTGCTGGATGAGGTGGAGAAAGCCCACCCGGATGTCCTGGAGCTGTTCTTCCAGGTGTTTGACAAGGGGGTCATGGACGATGCCGAGGGGCGGGAGATCAACTTCCGCAATACCGTCATACTGCTGACCTCCAACGTCGGCAGCGACACCCTGATGGCCTACTGTCAGGACGGCATGACGCCGCCCGAACCGGCGCTGCTGTGTGAGGCGCTGCGGGATGAGCTGATCCAGACCTTCAAGCCGGCCTTCCTCGGACGCCTGCAGGTAGTGCCCTACTACCCGGTGCGGGGCGCGGTGCTAAAACAGATTATCCGCCTCAAGCTGGATAAGATTGCCCGCCGCTTCCAGCGCAATCATCAGGCCACCTTCCATTACGATGAGGCCCTGGTGGATGGCATCGCCGAGCGCTGTACCCAGCCGGAGAGCGGCGCCCGCCTGATCGATAACATTCTGTCGGCCCAGCTGCTGTCCGATATGGCGGACGCGGTGCTGGCGCGCATGGCCGCCGGTGAGCCGGTGTCCGATATCACCGTCTCGATGGATGAGCACGGCCGACTGACGGGATCGTTAGAGGGGAGTGACTGATGGGATTAACGTCGGATAGCCGGCTGTTGTCCTTGTCCACCCCGCTGGGCAAGGATGCCTTACAGGTGGTGCAGTGCCGGGGCGAAGAGGCGATCGCCGATCTCTACCGCTTTGAGCTGGAGCTGTTCTCCACGGACCCCGCGCTGGCGTGGCAATCGCTGGTCGGGCAGGCCGCCGCGCTGCGGCTGGCCTTGCCGAATGGCCAGACCCGCTACTGGCATGGCGTGATCGGCCGGGCCGCCTACCGGGGCGCCGAGCAACACGGATTTGCCTATTATGCCGAGCTGGTACCGCGCCTGGCCTGGCTGCAGCACGCCCAGGAGTGTCAGATCTTCCAGGAGAAGACGGTCCCGCAGATTATTGAAGCGGTGCTTAAGGCGCGGGGCATCAGCGATTTTCGCCTCTCGCTGTCGCAGCGCTACGCCCCCCGGGAATACTGCGTACAGTATCGCGAATCGGACCTCAGCTTCATCAGCCGACTGATGGAGGAAGAGGGCATTTTCTACTGGTTCGAACACAGCGAAAGCCGCCATGTGCTGGTATTGGCCGATGGCAATGCCGCGGTCCAACCCTGCAAGGTGCGCTCAGACATCGTCTATCGACCTAAGCATAGGAGCGAATCCGGCGATGATATCCAGTGGTGGATGCCCTCCCTCGCGGTCGTGCCGGCCAACGTCTTCCTGAATGCCTATACCTTTGAGCAGCCGACCGCCCATTTGCTGACCTCCAGCGCCTCCGTGGCCAAGCAGGGCAAATTGAGCGACGTGGCGGTCTACGATTTCACCGATGACTATACGCAGACCCGGGAGGGCGAACGCCGCGCCAAGCTGAAGATGGAGGGGCTAGAGGCCATGCAGGCCCGGATAGAGGGCGGCGGACGCTGCCGCACGCTGGCGCCGGGCTATGGGTTCAGCCTGCAAAAACATTTCCGCAAAGACTGTAACGGTGACTATCTGCTGCTAAGCGTACGGCACGAGATCGTCAACAACCTGCCGTGGCAGGAGCAAGAGGTGAACTACCAGAACCACTTTATCTGTCTCCCCAAATCCCTGCCCTACCGCACCCTAAGCCAAACGCCCCGCCCGGTGATCCATGGCGTACAGACTGCCGTGGTCACCGGTCCGCAGGGCGAGGAGATCCATACCGATCGGCATGGCCGGGTTAAGGTTCATTTTCACTGGGATCGCCTGGGAACGCAGGATGATAAAAGCTCCTGCTGGATCCGGGTGGCGCAGGGCTGGGCCGGGCTGGGCTGGGGGGGGATGCAGCTGCCCCGCGTAGGGCAGGAGGTGATCGTGGATTTTGTCGATGGCAATCCGGACGCCCCCCTGATCACCGGCCGGGTCTATAACGCCCACCAGACGCCCCCCTTCAAGCTGCCTGACAATAAGACCCAAAGCGGTATTCAGACCCGCAGCACCCCCAATGGCAATCCGGAGCACTTCAGCCTGCTGCGCTTCGAGGACAAGATGGGGGCGGAAGAGGTGTTCATGCAGGCGGAGCGGGATTTTCGCCGCCGGGTGAAACACGATGACGAACTGACGGTCGAGCACGACCGCCGGGTGACCATCAAGAATGACTGCGCCGAGACGGTCTCCGAGGGGAACTACCTGCAGAGCATCACCAAGGGCAAGCATACCCGGGTGATCGAGGGCGATGCCCTCACGGAGGTGAAGTCAGGCAACAGTACGCTGCAGGTGAACAAGGGGGATCACGCCACCACCGCCTCGGCGGGCAGCCTCCATCTGAAGGCAGGAACCGCGATAACCCTGAGCGTGGGCAGCAATCGTATCGTCATTGACAGCGGCGGCGTGCTCATCGAGGGCATGAATATCACGGTGAAGGGGAAACAGTCCATTGCGCTATCCGGCCTCAGCGTCGCGATAACGGGCACCCAATCGGCCAGCCTGAGCAGTTCGGCAGAGGCGGAGGTCTCCTCGTCCGTGATGACCTCCATCAAGGGCGGTATTGTCAAGATCAACTGATTTTCGCTATCCGCGCCCCCGCAGAGCCCCCCTTTTCGGCTCAGGCGCTGCGGCATGGGAGCGGTACTTGTGCAACTGAATAAGGAGGCTATCCATGGGACAACCTGCCGCGCGTTTGACGGATATGCACGTTTGCCCGATGCAGACCCCGGGCGTTCCCCCGGTGCCGCACGTCGGCGGCCCGGTCATCGGCCCCGGCGTTCCCACGGTGCTGATCGGCGGACTGCCGGCGGCGGTGCTGGGCGACATGCTGACCTGCGTCGGCCCACCCGACACCATTATCAAGGGCAGTGCCACCGTGCTGATCGGCGGCAAGCCCGCCGCCCGTATGGGGGACAGCACGGCGCATGGTGGCACGATCACGCTGGGCTGCCCCACCGTGTTGATTGGCGGCTAAGGGAGAGGACGATATGACTATCTTAGATATGGCGCGCTTGCTGGCCCCGATCGGTGAAGCTCATCCGGCGGGAGAGGATATCAGCTTCGACCCGCTGTATGACCAGATTCGGGAGGCCCGCCGGGCCGATGCCGACTACCTTGGGCAGGGAGAGTGGGTCAGCTCGCTCAAGCAGGCCAACTGGGTCGAGGTGATCCGCCTGACCAGCGAGGCGCTGGCGACGCGCAGCAAAGATCTGCAGCTGGCGGTGTGGCTGTGCGAAGCCCTGGTGCAGCGGCATGGGCTGCCGGGGCTGCGCGAGGGGCTGCTGTTACTGGATAGCCTGCTGGAGCGCTATTGGGCGGAGATGTATCCGGCGCTGAGCGACGGGGATCTGGAGGGGCGGGTGAGCCGTCTGGAGTGGCTCAATCAGATCCTTCCCCCGGCGCTGGGCTTGCTGCCCCTGACGGCCGCCCAGGATGGACGCGCCTACGGCTGGCTGGATTGGCAGGTCTCCCGAGAGGTCGATAACCTGAAGCGGCTGAACAATGAGGCGGCTCAGGCGGCCCTCAGCGAAGGAAAGCTGGATCCGGATGCCTGGGATCTCGCCGTCAGCCATACGCCCGGCGCCTTTTACCTGACGTTACAGGACGATCTGCAGCAGGCCATCCGCGCATTCCAGGGATTATCCCAGCGGCTCGACCCCCTATTTGGGCGGGATGCCCCGCGGATCAGCGATGTGGCTGAGCGGCTGGAGCAGATGCTCAGGCTGGTGACGCGGCTGGTAGAGGGTAAGGGCATGGCGCGACCCCGCGAGGCCCAGGAGCGCGCAGAGGCGCCGGCGGGCGCAGAGACCGCCGCGGTTAACGCTTCCTCTCCCGGCGTGGCCGGCGCCCCCCGAACCCGCGAGGAGGCCATTCGGCAGCTCAGCGGCATCGCCGCGTTTTTCAAGGAGACCGAACCGCACAGCCCCGTCTCCTACATCGTGGATAAAGCCGCCCGCTGGGGCAATATGCGACTGGATGAGTGGATCCGAGAGGTGGTGGAAGATGACGGCACCCGGCGGATGCTCAAAGGTGTATTGGGCTATGATGAAGAATAAGGCGATCTGGAGTGCCATCGGCTGCCTGCTGCTCAGCCTGAGCGGCTGCACCTCCGACGCGGCAAAGCAGCAGGCCCGCAGCAGCGTATCCTGGCGGTACGGCAGCCAGGCCATCTTGGTGAATGCACAAACCGCCCCGGATCTGAACAGCTACGACGGCGAGTCGCACAGCCTGGTGCTGGCGGTGGTGCAGACTCGCTCGCCGGACGCCTTCTATCAGTTAATCCAAACCCCCGAACTCGCCGGCCTCGTCTTGCAGGGCGGGCGTCCCCCTGACGGAATTTTGCAGGTAAGCCGCTATGCCCTGGAGCCCGGCCACGCTTTCCGCCTGGTCCTGGATCGCCTGCAGGAGGCGCGCCAGGTGGGGTTCATCGCCGCGTTCTACGGCCTGCCGCTAACGCAGACCTCCCGCCTGTTTGATATCCCGGTCAGCGTGACCCGCTCGGGGATACTGTTCCCGGACTGGCAAGCTGCCCCCTCCCCCCTGGCGCTGGACCTGAAGCTAGGGAACAGCGGGATCGGCGAGGCGGAGAGCCATCCGCTGGAGCGCATTCCCGCGGCCCCCGATCCGGCCAGCGCGCCGACGGCGGCTACGCCGATCCGGCTGAGCGATAGCGGCGAACCCTAGGTGCTCCCCCGGCGATCCGTTCGTTATAAATTAAAAATTAAACATGCAGTTAGATTAAAAAACTGCGCCAACTCTCCACACTGGCCTTTAGGGTGATAGATGAAAATTCACAAACCAGTTTATTGGCATCAGGGCATGTTTTTACAGCCGCAGCATTTTCAGCTGGCAGACCTGCATAGCCAATTTCAGCTCAAGCCATTCTTGGACTCCGGACTGCAGGATTTTTGGGGAGTGGGAGCGCTGACCATTTCGGAGTCAGCCCTAGGCAACCAGCAGCTCAATATCCTGTCGGCTGAGCTGCTCTTCCGCGACCACAGCTATGTCGTATGGCCGGGCAATACCATCTGTAAGCCGCGCTCCTTCGCCTCTGCCTGGCAGGATCAGAGCCGGCCGTTCAATGTCTACCTGGGGCTGAAAAAGCTGGACACGATAGAGTCCAATGTGGCCGTCGTGCCACAGCTTGAGGATGGCGCAGGGCGGAACGTCCGCTGCGTGACGACCCAGCAGGGAGACAAGCACGCGGACTTATATTCGGATGGGCCTGAAGCCGAGATCCAGAGCCTGCACTACGTGCTGCAGGTGCTGTGGGAGAGCGAGGTTGAAAAGCTGACGGATTACAATATCCTGCCCATCGCCCGGCTGGAGCGCCAGGGCGAGGTGGTTCAGCTGTCCAAGAGCTTCATTCCGCCGTGCTACATCATGGGCGGCTCCGAGACCCTGATGCGGGTGGTCCGGGATGTCCGGGACGATCTGGCGGGGCGCGCCCGCCAACTGGAGGCCTATAAAAGCCCGCGCGAAATCCGCAAGGCGGAGTTCGATGCCAGCTTTCTGATGTTTCTGCTGGCCCTGCGCACCCTCAACCGCTACGTGCCGCTGCTGTACCAGCTGACCGAATCGCCGCAGGTCCATCCGCGCAAGGTCTACGACATGCTGCGGCAGATCGTCGGCGAGCTGTCCACCTTCAGCGAGCGCTGCGACATGCTGGGCTCCAGCGGCGAAAACAGCCCGGGGCTCCCCCCCTACCGCCATCAGGACATCGCGCCGGGGCTGTTAACCGTACGCGATCTGATTATTCGTTTATTGAATGAAATATCGATCGGACCCGATTTCCTGATCGCCCTGGAGCCGAGCGGGGAGTACCTGACGGCGCGGCTCCCCAAGAGCCTGCTGGAAGATCGTAACCGCTTCTACCTGATCGTCCGCAGTGACATGGCGCCGGATACCCTGCAGGCCGCCTTCCGGGCCCGCGCCAGGCTGGCCGAGGCCGACGCATTGCCCTTACTGATCCAGCGCGCCTTGCCGGGGATCACGCTGACGCCGCTATCGTCCGTTCCCGAAGGCTTGCCCCGGCGCTCCTGCTCGTTTTATTTCCAGATCGATACCCAAAGTGAAGCCTGGCGGCAGGTCGCCGAGAGTTGCCACGTCGCGTTCAACTGGTTCGATGCCCCAGATGACCTCAAAGTAGAATTGGTAGGAGTGAGCCGGTGAGTTTATCGGAAGCGTTTATTCAGCCCATGCTCTACGTGCGGCAGTATCTCCAGGCGCCCGAAGGCGAGGCGTCATTATTCCGTGAGCGGCTGCAGTCATACCTGCACCACAGCCAGCTCCGGGCCCAAGAGGCGGGGGAAAGTCCGGCCGCGATCGACTCCGCCCTGTATGCCGTTGTGGCCTGGATGGATGAGACCATCATGTGTTCGACGTGGGACGGCGTGGCGACATGGCGACGTGACCCCCTGCAGGCCAGCTACTTCAACACCGTCTGCGCCGGGGTTGACTTCTTCGACAAGCTGACCGCCCTGAGCCCCGAGGCCGATGACGTCAGGGAGGTCTATCTGCTGTGCCTGGCCCTGGGATTTGAGGGGCGCTATGCCGGCCCGGCGGGCCAGACCGCGCTGACGCAGATCAGGGTGCACCAGCTGAGGGATCTGCACGGCGAGGTATGGGAGGCGTCGCGACGTTTATTTCCAGAGGCCTACCCGAGATCCTCGGTCACGCCGACGCAGCAAACGCGATGGCTGACCCAAAGCCGCTTTACCACCATCGTCGTGCCGCTGGTCATCCTGGTCGCCCTGTACGGCATTTTAAACTGGGTATTATATGAATACGCGGATCTCGCGCTGGAGTGGCTGCCATGAAACGTCTCTTCAAATGGATAGCGATCGTCGTGCTCCTGAGCGTACTGGCGATGCTGTGCTGGCTGCTCACGCTGTGGCAACGCTGGCCCGCCGCCGCCGCATGGGTGCTGTTTCTCGCCATTCTGGCCGGCGCCCTGCTGACCCGCTATCTCTGGCGTAAGGTGCGGGCATGGCGTACCCGCAGCCTGGAGGCGGAGCCGGTTGAAAAAGCCCGAGCCGCGGAGCGCCATCCCATGACGCTACAGCGCCAGTGGAAAGCCGCCACGACCCTGCTGAAGCACTCTCAGCTGCGCCGGTTCCGCCACCCGCTGCAGGTTCTGCCCTGGTTTATGCTGCTGGGCCGCCCGGGATCGGGAAAATCGGCGCTGCTGGCGCAGTCGGGCCTGGCCGCCCCCTTGGATTTGCCCCATGAGCTCAATGACGGCAAGGCGCCCGTCGACTGGTGGTATTTCGACAAGGCCGTCATTCTGGATATCTCCGGCCAGTTCGTACAGCCGGAGGCATCACAGGAGACCCGCTCCACCTGGAACCGGATGCTGGATCTGCTGGGGCGCGATCGCGCCCGGGCCGGATTGAACGGGCTGGTGCTCACGGTATCGGCCCAGACCCTGCTGTCCGCAGACGGGGGCGGCGTGGTCGACGAGGGACGGCTGATCCGCACTCGCATAGAGCAGCTGATCCGTCTGTTCGACAGGCGCTTCCCCGTCTACGTGCTGGTGACCCAAATCGACAGCCTGTACGGCATGGAGGCCTGGTCCCACCTGCTGACCCCGGAGGCGCTGGATCAGGCCATGGGCCATGTGGTGGACGAACCGGAGAACGGCCGCGACGTCCGCGACGTGATAGATATCGCCTTGGGTCGGGTCAATAGCCGGCTGAAAACCATGCAGCTGACGATGCTGCTGCAGCACCCGGATGCCGATCCGGCCTTACTGATGTTCCCCACCGAGCTGGCCAGGCTGGCCGAGCCCCTCAAGCGCTATGTCTATCATGCCCTGGGAGACAGCCCCTATCTGGAGTCGCCCATCTTGCGCGGCGTATTCTTCGCCAGCGCGGTCCAGAAGGGAAACACCCGCAGCGGGCCCGAAGATCAGCAGGAGATTGCGCTGCAGGAGGCGGCGCATGACACCGTCAAACGCGGGGTCTTTGTCCGGGATCTGTTTAACCGCGTCCTGCCGGCCGACCGTCATCTGAACCGCCCCGTCGCCGTGACCAGTCCCTGGCGGCGCCTGAACCGCCATCTGGGCCTGTTCGCCTGGTGGCTGTGCGTGGCCGCCGCCCTCGGGTATCTCGGCGTATCGGTCGTATACTGGCAGCACACGCTGGACGATCTGCGCCAGCGCTATCCGGCGACCATGGCCATGAATCGCGCCCTGCCCCACGACATGCAGATGATGATAGCCCAGCGGGATGCGATTTATTGGCTGGAAAACAGAAACGCGCAGTGGGCCAGCCGGGTACTGGCATTCCAGCATCAGTTGCTCTCGGTTGAAGCGGATGCAAAATCGCAGTATGTAAATGACTTTAGCCAATATATTTTACCCAGCCTGGACAAGGCGATTCAGCAGAGCACCACGGCGGACAGCATCGCATCCCATCCCGACGGGCTGGTGAACGCCATTCAGGTGGAGGTCCGCCGCGCCAACCTGCTACGGGCGAGGCTGCGAGGCTCCAGCTACGGAGCGCTGATGGCCATGCCCCCGATACCAACGCCCCCCCTGCGGTTACTGTACCCGGCGCTGGATTCGGATACGGTATCCCGTTTCAATGACCTGTTCCTGGCCCAGCTGGCCTGGTCAACGGATATCCAGCAGCAGAACGCCCGCCTGCTGCACCTGCAGGCGCGGCTCCGGCAGTTGGCGGCGCAAAGCGCCACCCTGGACTGGATCATTCCCTGGGCAAACGCCCAGCCGGATCTGACCAGCGTGACCCTGGACGACTTCTGGCAGGGCTCACTGCGGCCGGATAAATTGCCGGAGGTCGATGCGGCCTACACCCTGGAGGGGCAGCAGCGTATCCGCGCATTCCTGGTGGAGATGCGCAGCAGCATGCCGAACGACATCGCCTTCGACAAAAAACGGGCCGCCTTCTGGCATGAATATGCGCAGAAGCGCTTGCAGGCCTGGCAGGACTTCGCCGGACAGTTCTCTCAGGGAGAGCGGATCCTGGCAGGTCAGGGAGAGTGGCAGAGCACCATTGACAGACTGCCCCACGATGACAACCCGTATCTGCGCCTTGCCCGCCGCCTGTTGACCGAGTTTGCCGAGATGCCGGATGACCTGCGCCCGGGCTGGCTCCGGGTGCTCCCGCAGTGGCTGGAGATACGCCAGCGCGCCCACCAGCAGGCCCTCGTCAGGGTCCCCGGACTGGTCAGCGATGTGGGCGGCATGATCCTGCGCGGGACGGCGCAGAAGGGGGCGCTGGATCAGACCCGCAGCCAGCTCGTCGGCCGGCTGGATGCCATCCGCCTGTATCAGGAGTATCAGGCGGCCATGACCCAGGCCATGAACAGCGTCGTCATCAGCCAGGCCCAGGCCACCAAAGTGGCGGCGGACTTCCATGGCTTTGACAGCCAGCAGAGCGGGCAGTCCTCACTGCAGACGGCCTATGCACGCCTGATGAGCCTGCGCAGCCTGCTGGGATACAATCGGCCCGATGAACAGCTCACCTGGGGGCTGATGGCGGGCCCCTTGCAGCTGGTCATTCGCTATGCCGATCAGCAGGCCTCCTGCTTCCTGCAGAGCGCGTGGCAGGACCGCGTCATCGCGCCATCGCGCTGGACCCTCAATCAGGCCGAGCGGGCGGATAAGCTGTACGGTGACAATGGGTTGCTCTGGACCTTTTTATCCGGGCCGATTAAGCCGTTTATCCAACGTAACGATAGCGGCTGGCAGGAGGTGGATACGCTGGGGCAGTCCGTCCCCTTTACCGCAGACTTTCTGCCATTCATCAACCGGGCCCTTATCCGCCAGGTTGATCTGAAGGCCGGGAAAATCGCGCTACACCAGAAACAGCAGCAGGCCACCCTGGCCCAGCAGCAGCAAAAGCAGCGCTGGCAAACCGTGGCCGCCGAGTCTGGCGAAAAGCTGGCCGAGCTGAACACCGCCGCCGCCGCCCTGAAGGCGAAAAGCTATCCCGTCGCCCTGACGGGGCTGCCGACGGACGTCAACAGCAACGCCAAGGCCAAGGTCGTGGGAACCCTGCTGACCATGCAGTGTACCAATGCCACGCTACGGCTAAACAACCTTAACTTTGCCGTGATGCAAAGCGTACTCTGGTCACAGCAGCAGTGCGGCCAGGTGACGCTGCAGATCCGGCTCCCGGCCTTCACGCTGACGCGCAGCTATCCCGGGCCTCAGGGCTTTGTCCACTTTTTACGGGATTTCCCGGGCGGGGCCCGCCGGTTTACCCCGGCGGACTTCCCCGTCGACAAAAGTCGGATGGCGGCGGTCGGGCTAACCCAGATTACGGTACGCTACCGCATCGCCGGACAGGAGACGCTGCTGCAGGACGCCGCTCAGCTGGCGCAGGCCGAGCGCGATATTCAGTCAGCCCAGACCCGCCAACAGCAGGCGCAGCAGGCCCTGCTGACGCTGAATAGGCCGAGCGCATCGGAGAGCCTTCCGCCGCTGGATACGCTGCCGGGGCTGACGATGATGAGTGTGCCGGAGCGCATCGGGCAGTGCTGGCGGGGGGATATTCGCCTGGCCAGAGAAAACGACGGCATTGGCCGGCTGATGAGTGAACTGGTCGCGAAACAGTTAAGCGACAAGCCGTAATGGCGCCGGCGAGGTGCCCGCTTCCGGGATGCGCGGCTGACCGCGGCGCACGGCGCTGGGCGGCCGAGCCTGCCGAGCGCCGCGCCGCGATCAGCGCCCGGCAATCACGACGGGCGCGGGCGGGCGCTGAGTTAGCCGTGAAGCTGCGTCAGCAGCGCCTGACACGCCGGCGGCAGCGGCGGTGGCGTCTGTGGTTTGGCCGGCGCGCTATGCGGCGGCGGCGGCTGGAACCAGCTGGCCAGCTCCGCGCCGCAGCCATCGCCGGCCGGCGGCGGGGTCTGTGCCTCGCAGGCTGCGCTGCCCGGTGGACAGCGCAGACGCACGTGCATATGGGCGCGATGGGCAAACCACGGGCGCACTTTATGCAACCAGGCGCGATCGCCGCCGGCCGTATCGCACAGCTGACGCTTGATCGCCGGGTTGACAAAAATACGCGTCACCTGAGGATCCTGCGCCGCCAGCCTGATCAGCTCAGCGACCTGCGGCGTCCAGCGCGACGGGATCACCCTGTCGGCGCCGACGGCCACCAGATCCTGCGGCACCGGCTGCCGCAGCTGCTGCGGCGTCCAGCGCGCGTGGGGCAGCTGTAGCCAGATATCCACATCCAGCCCCGACTGATGGCTGGCGTGACCGCCGTTGAAGCGCCCGCCGGCCGGCATCGCCATATCGCCGATCAGCAGGGTGCCCAGACGCTGCGCACGGGCCTCGGCGCCCAGACGCGCCACGAACGCCAGCAGCGTCGGATGGCCGAAGTAGCGCCGCTGATCGCTGCGCATGACCTGATAGTTCTCCGACGTCAGCGGCAGCGCCTGGGCGCCGATGATGCAGCCATTGGCGTAGCTGCCGATGGCCTGCGGCGCGCCGGCCACCGGTTGGGTAATCCGCTGCCAGGGCGTCTGAGTCTGCGCCAACGCCGGCAGCGCGCACAGCGCCGCCAGCCACAACCACATGCGTTTACGCACGCCGTTCACTCCTTTACCAGCGCGGTATCGTACAGGCGACATCCGCACACTGCGCACGCTGGCGCAGCAAATGATCCATCAGCACCAGCGCCATCATCGCCTCGGCGATCGGCACCGCCCGGATCCCCACGCAGGGATCGTGGCGGCCGCGGGTGACCATGGTCGTCGCCTCGCCGTCGCGGGTAATGGTCTGCCCCGGCACCATAATGCTCGACGTCGGCTTCAGCGCCAGACGCGCCAGCAGCGGCTGACCGCTGCTGATCCCGCCCAGAATGCCGCCGGCATGGTTGCTGAGAAAGCCCGTCGGGCTGATCTCGTCACGGTGCTCGCTGCCGCGCTGCCCCACCACCGCAAAGCCGTCGCCGATCTCGACGCCCTTCACCGCATTGATGCTCATCAGCGCATGGGCCACGTCGGCATCCAGGCGATCGAAGACCGGCTCGCCCAGCCCGGGGGGAACCCCGGTCGCCATCACCATCACCTCGGCGCCGATCGAGTCGCCGCTCTTTTTCAGATCGCGCATCAGGGCATCCAGCGCCGCCAGCTGCTGGACATCGGGACAGAAGAAGGGATTCTGCTCTACCTGCGCCCAGTCATACTGACGGCAGACGATATCGCCCATCCGGCTCAGGCAGGCGCGGATAACGATGCCATGCTGCTGCTGAAGGTATTTTTTCGCGATCGCCCCGGCGGCGACGCGCATCGCGGTCTCCCGCGCAGAGGAGCGCCCGCCGCCGCGGTAGTCGCGCAGACCATACTTCTGCTCATAGCTGTAGTCAGCGTGACCCGGACGAAACAGATCCTTGATGGCGCTATAGTCCTGCGAGCGCTGATCGGTGTTCTCGATCAGCAGTCCAATACTGGTGCCGGTGGTCACCCCCTCAAAGACACCCGACAGGATCCGCACCCGATCATCCTCTCGCCGCGCCGTGGTGTAGCGCGATGCGCCGGGGCGACGGCGATCGAGATCGTGCTGCAGATCCGCCTCGCTCAGCGCCATTCCCGGCGGAACGCCGTCCACAATGCAGCCCAGCGCCGCACCGTGTGACTCGCCGAAGGTGGTGACTCTGAATACCTGACCAATGCTGTTTCCCGCCATGTCACTCTCCTGGTTACCCTGACGCCATCAGGGGACTGCCTGTCTCTGCATTCGGAATAAAGGGGGGCAGGCCTCGCGCCCGCCCCCGCGATCAGCTGCGGTAAAGGGCGAAGTGCTCCGCGCACGCCAGCAGCTGCTGACGCGTCAGCATAAAGACGCCGTCGCCGCCGTTATCGAACTCCAGCCAGACAAACGGGATCGACGGATACTGCGCCATCAGGTGCACCATGCTGTTACCCACTTCACAGATCAAGACCCCGTCATCGCTCAGATAGTCCGGCGCACAGGCCAGGATACGGCGTACCAGCTTCAGGCCATCGCTGCCTGCGGCCAGCCCCAGCGTCGGCTCATGGCGGAACTCGTCGGGCAGATCGGACATGTCCTCTTCATCGACATAGGGCGGGTTGGTCACGATCAGGTCATAGCGCAGCGGCGGCAGCTCACGGAACAGATCGGAGCGGATCGGCGTCACCTGCTGCTCCAGGCCGTGCTGCTGAATGTTATGCTCCGTCACCGCCAGCACATCGCTGGAGATATCCACCGCGTCCACTTCGGCCTGCGGGAACGCATAGGCGCAGGCGATGGCGATGCAGCCGCTGCCGGTGCACATATCCAGAATATGCTGCGGCTCATGGCCGATCAGGCCGGAGAAGCGATTGTCGATAAGCTCGCCGATCGGCGAGCGCGGCACCAGCACCCGCTCGTCCACATAGAATTCGTGCCCGCAGAACCAGGCCTTATTGGTCAGATAGGCGACCGGAATACGCTCATTGATACGGCGGATCACCCGCTCAACGATACGGTGACGCTCACTCAGGGTCAGACGGGCGCTACGCATATCCTCGGGAATGTCCATCGGCAGATAGAGCGACGGCAGCACCAGCTGCACGGCCTCATCCCACGCGTTATCCGTGCCGTGGCCGTAGTAAACCTCAGCGGCGTTAAAGCGGCTGACGGTCCAGCGCAGCATATCCTGAATGGTGTGCAGTTCGTTTACCGCCTCATCGACGAAAATCTTGTCCAAAGTAGCCTCCAGCAGCGCTCGGAAAGTCATGCCTCACGGCATAGATTACATAATATTGAGTGATACCCGTCTGGGTATAGCGGCTGTAGTGTGCCATGAAGCCACGGACAAATCAGCAAGGATCCGCTGCCGACGGCGGTTTTACTTAGCGCGGCGCCCATCTGCGGTTACACTGTGATTATCAGCAAGAAATCAGCGAACCGTCACAGCATGAGCAAGAAACATTCCATCAATGGCGATGACGCCGCCCTGTTCCGCACCGTCGTCGCCGGTATCCGCCCCCTGAGTCAGGACAAGGTGACCCATCGCCCGGCGCGCCTGACGCGCCAGGCGGCGCCGCAGAAGGTGCTGCAGGAGCAGATCGACGCCAGCTTCTATTTTTCCGATGAGTTTCAGCCCAACTTGAGCAGCGACGGGCCAACCCGCTACGTCCGCCCTGACGTCAGCCACTTTGAGCTCAAGCAGCTGCGCCGCGGCGACTACACCCCGGAGATGTTTCTCGATCTGCACGGTCTGACCCAGCTACAGGCCAAACAGGAGCTAGGCGCGCTGATTGCCGCCTGCCGCCGCGAACACCTCTGCTGCGCCTGCGTCATGCACGGCCACGGCAAGCACGTTCTCAAGCAGCAGACGCCGCTGTGGCTGGCACAGCATCCCAACGTCCGCGCCTTTTATCAGGCGCCGCGCGAATGGGGCGGCGATGCCGCGCTGCTGGTGCTCATTGACGTCGATGAACGGGAGACGCCGCGCCTCTGAGACGCGGGTTCCTCGCCGGCCGCCGTCGGGCGACGGGGCCGAAAAGAGGATCAGAGGCCGTCGGCCAGTTGGGATGGGCTCACCTGCCACGCCAGCTCCCCCGCAGCCCCGTTCAGGGTCACGGCGGCGATAGCCGAGGTCGAAAACATCGGCGGCGTCTCCTGTGGGCAGAGGGCAGAAACCAGATAGCCGACCAGCGGCAGATGTGAGATCACCAGCACCCGCTGCGACGCCTGCTGTGACAGCGCCTCAAGGTAGCTGGCGGTAACGTCGGCATCGCCGCCCGGCACCAGCTCATTTAGGATCTCGACCTCGCTCGGCAGCGACAGCGCCTCGCGCACCGCGGCCAGCGTCTGCTGCGCTCGCAGATAGGGGCTGACCAGCACCCGATCGATGTTCTCAACCTGGCTACCCAGCCAGGCCGCCATGCGCACGGACTCGGCATGACCGACCTGCGTCAACGGACGCTGCGCATCGCTGGCGGCCTCAAGCGCCGCTTCACCGTGACGCATAATAAAAACTTGCATATTGCACCGCTACTGTTGGTAAACGCCGACGCCACCGTGCGCGGCCTTTACACCCTGGTGGAAAGAAAAATATCGTTGCTCAATGCATCCTTTTCCGCGCCAAGTCGGAAGAGCAAAGGATCGCGGTGGGGCTACCGCCGATTTATTGTTATCACGTGGCGGCGCGCGCCTTTATAAGCGCGCTGTTAACGACGCACCCCGTACGCCGCAGGGACGAAAACTACCCCGTTCACCGCCGACTGTACAGATCTTAAAGGCAAAAGAGTTGCAGCCAGTGATCCGGCTCTCATCCCCCTGCGGGGGGCCCGACGCCGTCGGCCCGCGCGGCGGATGACCTCCGGTTACAAAAAAACGCACGGTCTCCCGTGCGTTTTGACGCCCAGCGTGCAGCTTAGCGCAGGCCCAGCTGGAAAATCAGCGTCTCGGCCTGGCAGCAGAACAGGAAATCGATGTTCAGCTCAAAACCCTGCGCATTCTGCGCAATGCTGCTGGTGATCTGGCACGGCTCTGACGCGACGGACTGCGCCTTTTCAGTCAGCTGAGCCAGCATCGCCTGAGCCTCATCCTGGCTGGCAAATAGATGACGGTAAGATGCGGTGCAGTCGGTATTGTCCATCACGGTACCTACGTCTACACAACAGCATGCCGCGGTTTCAGTCGCGCTGCATTTATTGATTGCATCGGTCATTTCGCTTGTCTCCTCAGTGGGGCAACCGCCCCGATAGTCGTGCCAATGATGATCTGGCTCAAAAAACAGGATATTTACGCTTATTTTACCTCGCCCGCCTTTTTCACACTAGCGCCAGGAAGGCGGAATTACGCATCGCGCTAAAATAGCGTCATCGCCGCAGTCGGCGGCGTTTTTTCGCCTATTTTTACCCTTGCTGGTAATAAATTGACAACAAAAATAACAAACCAAAAACAGTAACTCCCTGAGATTAAAGAACAATATTGCAACATTCAGCGATTGCCCCGCGCCGATATGACACTGGTCTGATTTGTTAGGCCGCCGCTCCCCCCTACAATCCGCGCTCCTTGTTACGACGTGTAACATTGTTTAAAAAAAGTTCTACGAGGCTTCGGATATGCGCCAGAAAAAAATGTTTACTCGATCGGCGTTAGCCGCGGCGGTAGCACTACTCTCTTCCAACGTCAACGCGGCGGGCTTTCAGCTCAATGAATTCTCCGCGGCCGGACTGGGCCGTGCCTTCTCCGGCGAAGGGGCGATGACCGATACGCCGGCCTCCGCCAGCCGCAACCCAGCCGTGCTGAGCACCTTCGACCGTCCGGCGATCTCCGTCGGCGGCATCTATATCGATCCGGGCGTCGATATCACCGGCACCTCGCCGACCGGTAAGAGCCTGAACGCGCACGACATCGCCCCGGGCGCGATGATCCCCAACCTGCACTACGTGCAGCCGCTGAACGATCGCTGGTCCATCGGCGCCTCCGCCACCAGCAACTACGGTCTGGCCACCGAGTTCAACGATAACTACACCGCCGGCGCCTTTGGCGGCACCACCGATCTGATGACCGCCAACTTTAACCTGAGCACCGCCTACCGTCTCAACCAGCAGCTGAGCTTCGGCCTGGGGGTCAATGCGGTATACGCCAAGGCGAAGATCGAACGCTATGCCGGCGATCTGCCGCAGATGCTGGCCCCTAAGCTGCCGCAGCCGTATCAGTCCATGGCCATGAACATTCCCGCCAATACCCAGATTGCCGACCTGAAAGGTCACACCTGGGGCTACGGCTGGAACGCCGGGATCCTGTATCAGGTAGACGAGCGTAACCGCTACGCCCTGACCTACCGTTCAGAGGTCAAGCTCGACTTTAAAGGCGACTACAGCAGCGCCCTGCCCGCTAACCTGAACCCGATCTTGGGCGTCATCGGCCTGCCGATGGGCAGCAGCGGCCAAGTCATCCCAGGCAAGCTGAGCATGACCCTGCCGGCGATGCTGGAGGTCTCCGGCTATAACCGCGTGGCGTCGCAGTGGGCTATCCACTACAGCCTGGCCTATACCACCTGGAGCCAGTTTAAAGAGCTGAAGGCCACCGATAACAGCAACGATACCCTGTTCCAGAAGGATGAGCAGTTCCACGATGCCTATCGTATGGCGCTGGGGGCCACCTACTACTACGACGATAACTGGACCTTCCGCGGCGGCGTAGCCTTTGACGCGACGCCGGTGCCGGCGGAGCACCGCTCCATCTCCATCCCGGATCAGAACCGCGCCTGGCTGAGCGGCGGCTTTAGCTACGCCTTCAATCGCGATCTCTCCGTGGACGTCGGCGCCTCCTATATGCACGGCTCCCACGTTGACTTCAAGGAAGGCCCCTACACCTTCCGCTCCGTCGGCAAAGCCTGGCTGTACGGCGCCAACCTGAACTACGCGTTCTAATCGCGACGCCGTTGCAAACCGAGCGCCCCTGCGGGGGCGCTTTTTTTTATCTCCACGTCCGCGGCCGCCCGGCAAACCACCGCCATGCGGTGCCAACGATGATGGCGCGAGAGTGATGATGGCGATAGAGAGGCGCCGACGCGGCAAAGTCCGGCGGCATAGCAAGGGTCACGAGAGAGGGACGCACAGCGAGCGCGGCGCGGCAGAGATAAAAAACGGGCGCCCGTTGGGCGCCCGCGCGGCTATATGGCTCAGTTAGCCGAGTCGATGTCCTTCAAATCGTCCTGGATCGCCTGCGCATTGGGGTTGGTCTCCGGCTGAACCTGGCCGCCGTTGACCAAGAAGTCATTGTACTGGAAATAAGCCTCGCGCACCGTGATGTACGGATCGGGCGAGTTGCGCAGCAGGCCGTCGGAGTCCAGCAGCTGGGCCCGGGTTTCAATCCCCTCCAGCGCCCACTTACCGGCCGACATCCAGAAGGTCAGCCACCCCAGCGGCGGATAGAGGTAATCCACCGAATCGCCCCCCTCCTGGCGCAGGGTAAAGCTACCGTAGCCCGGCAGCACGACGTAGGGGCCGTAGGGGATATGGTAGTAGCCCAGCGTACTGCCGAAGCGCTGCGGATCCTGCTTGCCCAGCTTGTCAGGGTTGGCCATCGCCGCAACGTCGATCAGCCCGCCCATCCCCAGCGTCGTGTTGAGGAAGAAGCGGTTAAAGTGACGGAAGCCGTCATAAATCCGCCCCTCGGCAAAGCTGTTCACCATGCTGGCCGGCTCCGCCAGGTTAACGAAGAAATTCATCAATCCGTTACGCGCAGGGCGAGGAACGTAGTCACGCCATACCACGGCCACCGGCCGCACCAGGTAGGGGTCAAGGTAATCATAGTTCACGCTGAACATGGCCCGGTTAAAGCCCTCCAGCGGATCCGATCGCCCCTGTGTATCCTGCTGGGAAGACCCCGTGGCACAGCCAGCCAATACCACGCTTGCCAGGGCCACCCCCGCCAGACGATATTTCATAATTCACTCCATAAACAAGAACGCCCCTCTACGGGGCGCCCTTCACCAGCCTTACGCACCGCTCAGCCGCTTAAGGCGCCTGACGGCTAAGGGTTATCGCCACCGTTTTACCGTTAGTATAGGGTAAAACTGCACTTTCTCCGAACACATCGCTCGGCCCGTCCACCTCCGCGCCCGGCGGCACCACCCGCGCCCGGATGGAAAACTGCGTCAGCGAAGAGAGCAGCCGCTCCGGCATCATCGCATCGCCGTCTGACAGGGTCACCGACTGCGGGAAATGGCCCAGCGGCAGCCGTTTTACCGCCACCGGCAGCGGGCTGCGGCCGTCGGTCAGGGTGATCATCAGCTGGCTGCCGGACGGCAGCTGACGCTCCAGCGCCGGATCCATGCTGATATCGACCCGCACCTGCGCGGCGTCGATCCCCGCCTGCACCCGCGCCTGCGCAATGCTGCGCTCGATCATATCGCGACGCCGATCGTCCGGCGGCAGCAGCTTCAGCATCATCTCCCAGGCGCCGATCGCCTGACGGAACTCCCCCTGTTCGAAGGCGTTAAACGCCAGCAGGCTCAGCACCCGGGTATTCTGGTGATCCTGGCTAAGCAGACGGCGCAGCAGCGCGGCGGCGTCGCGGTTATCCTGCGCATCGCTGGAGCGCGTCAGAACCTCGGCGTAGCCCAGCCCCACCTCCGGCGCGTTGGGGGCCAGCTTATAGGCATGGGCAAACGCCTGCGTGGCCGTCGTTGCGTTATTCAACGCCATCCCGATCCGCCCCAGCATCACCCAGTCCGCCACGTTGTTCGGCTGCGACTGCAGCTCGGTGCGCAGCCCCAGCCCAAGGCGCGTCAGCTCCTCGCGATCCAGCGGCTGCTGATCTTCGTGCATCACCCGCTCGCGCAGCTGCGGCAGCTGCGTCATAACCCGCTGCCACTCGGCCACCTGGCTCCAGCCGCCGGTTTTCAGGTAGAAGCCCAGCGACAGCGCCACCAGCACCAGCACGCCCGGCAGCAGCGCCCAGCGCCCGATCGGCTGAGCGCGCGGCGCCCCGTGCTTCGGCACGTCATTCAGCAGGTTATGCTGCAGATCCGTCAGCATCTCTGCGTGACCCTCTACCAGCCCCTGCGCCTCATCCTTCGCCAGCTCGCGCAGGCGCTGATGATACAGCTGGGTATTCAGGCGATCGCGATCCGCCCCGTCGTCGCCGCGCGGCGTACGCAGCGCCGGGACCAGAAACAGCGCTGCGGCAGCGGCCAGCAGCAGTAGCACTATCAGCCAAAAGGTTATCATCGCGGCTCTCCATCATGCTCTTGGTTAAGCAAGCGCCGCAGGCGCTGCCGCTCGGCCTCGCTGAGGTCAGCCTGCGCCGCCTCGCTATCGCGCTGCGCCGCGCGCGCCGGACGGCGACGGGCCAGACGCACCAGCACCCATCCCCCGCCCAGGATCGCCAGCAGCGGCCCGATCCACAGGATCAGGGTCGCCGGCGTCACCGGCGGCTCATAGGTCACAAAGTTGCCGTAGCGCGCCACCATATAGTCCACCACCTGCTGCTGGCTATAGCCCTGCTGCATCAGCTCATACACCTTCTGGCGCATGTCCGAGGCGATGATGGCGTTGGAGTCGGCAATGCTGTTGTTCTGACACTTGGGGCAGCGCAGCTGCTCCGTCAGCTCGCGATACTGCTGCTCCTGCGCCTCGCTGGTAAAGTTGTAGGTGTCGATCACCGCCGCCCACAGGACGCCCGGCAGCAGCAGTCCCAGCGCCAGCAGCGCGCCGCGTAGCCCCGTCATGATTGACCTCCCTGATATTTCAGCCACAGCGGCTCAATCTCTTCTTTCCAGACCCGCTCATTCAGATCGCCGGCGTGGCGATAGCGAATAATGCCGTTACCGTCGATCAGGAAGGTCTCCGGCGCGCCGTACACCCCCAGATCCAGCCCCAGCATGCCGTCGCCGTCATACAGGCTCAGCGCATAGGGATTGCCCAGCTCGTTCAGCCATTTTATCGCCTTCTGCCGATCGTCCTTGTAGTTCAGGCCGACCACCCGGATCCCGCGCGCCGCCAGGGTATTCAGATACTGATGTTCGGCATAGCAGGTGGGGCACCAGGTGGCCCATACGTTCAGCAGCAGCGGCTTGCCGTCGCGCAGCACCGACTGGCTGTAGGTTTTGCCCGGCGTATCCAGCGAGGCGAGGCGGAACGCCGGCACCGGTTTACCGATCAGCGCCGACTCCAGCATCGTGGGATCTTCACCGCTGGCGTTACGCTGCAGCTGGATCAGAAACGCCAGCACCAGCAGTAAAAACAGCGCCAGCGGAATAAAAAGCAGTTTACGATTCATGCCGTTTTCTTCTCCTGAGCATCCTTGGCGCGGCGCGCGCTGCTGCGGTAGCGTGGATCCAGCATACACAGCAGGCCGCCGAGCGACATCAGCACGCCGCCGTACCAGATCCAGCGAACAAAGGGTTTGTAGTACAGCCGGACGGCCCAGGCGCCGTCATCCAGCTCCTCGCCCAGCGCGGCATACAGATCGCGCGTCAGGCCGCCGTCCACCGCCGCCTCGGTCATCATGCTGCGCGCGTTGGTATAGAAGCGCTTCTCGGCGCGCAGCGTGGTCTCCGGCCTGCCGTTGCGCAGCACGTCGATCAGCGCCTCGCCGCCGCTGTAGTTCGGACCGCTGATCTCATGCACATCGCGGAAGACAAAGCGGTAGTCGCGGATCTCCAGGCTATCGCCGGACTTCATGCGCACGTCGCGCTCAATGCTGTAGTTCTGGCTGAAGGCAATGCCGATCACCGTCACTGCCACCCCGAGGTGGGCCAGCACCATCCCCCACTGGCTGCGCGACAGCTTACCCAGCCCGCGCCAGAAACCGTCGCGGTGAGTCGCCCGCTGGTACAGCTCCACCAGCGTCAGCACCACCACCCACAGCGCCATCAGCAGCCCCAGCACCGTCATCGCCACGATGCGATCCTGCAGCAGCCACGGCAGCAGCAGCGCCAGCGCCGCGCTGATCACCAGCGCGGCCAGCAGCGGCGTGCGCAGGCGGCCCAGCGTATCGCGGCGCCAGCGCACCAGGGGGCCGACGCCCAGCAGCAGGGCGAACGGCACCATCAGATAGGTGAACATGGTATTGAAAAACGGTTCGCCGATGGAGATGCTGCCCAGCCCCAGCTGCTTGTGCACCAGCGGCAGCAGCGTCCCCAGCAGCACCACCAGCGTCGCGGCCACCAGCAGCACGTTGTTCCCCAGCAGCAGCGTCTCGCGGGAGAACAGCTCATGGCGGGTATGGCTGCGCACCTGACCGCCGCGCAGCGCGTACAGCAGCAGCGAGCCGCCGATCACCACCACCAGATAGGCCAGGATAAACATGCCGCGCGCCGGATCGGAGGCGAAGGCATGGACGGAGACCAGCACCCCGGAACGCACCAGGAAGGTGCCCAGCAGGCACAGGGAGAAGGAGGTGATGGCCAGCAGCACCGTCCAGGCCTTAAAGGTGCCGCGCTTCTCGGTCACCGCCAGCGAATGCAGCAGAGCGGTGCCGGTCAGCCAGGGCATCAGAGAGGCGTTTTCCACCGGATCCCAGAACCACCAGCCGCCCCAGCCCAGCTCATAGTAGGCCCAGAACGATCCCAGCACGATCCCCAGCGTAAGGAATACCCAGGCGGCCATGGTCCAGGGGCGCGACCAGCGTGCCCAGGCGGTATCCAAGCGCCCGGCCATCAGCGAGGCGATGGCAAACGCGAAGGCGACGGAGAAACCGACGTAGCCCATGTACAGCAGCGGCGGGTGGAAGATCAGCCCCACGTCCTGCAGCAGCGGGTTCAGATCTCGCCCATCGATGGGAAAGCCCGGCAGCGTGCGAATAAACGGATTGGAGGTCAGCAGGATAAACAGCAGGAAGCCGATGTTGATCATCCCCATCACCGACAGCACCCGCGCGACCGAATCCAACGGCATGCGGCGGCTCAGCAGCGATACCGCCAGCGTCCACCAGCTGAGCAGCATCACCCACAGCAGCAGCGACCCCTCATGGGAGCCCCAGGTCGCGGCGATACGGAAATAGACCGGCAGCTGCGAATTGGAGTTGGCCGCCACGTAGGCCACGCTAAAGTCATTGGCGATAAAGGCATACACCAGGCAAATAAAGGCCAGGGTGATGGTGGCGAACAGCCCAAAGGCCAGCGGCCGCGCCAGGGCCATCATGCGCAGATCGCCGCGCGCCGCGCCCCAGCAGGGGTAGACGCTGAGCAACACGGACAGCGCCAGCGCCAGCGACAGTAAAAAGTTACCGATCTCTGGGATCATGATGGATTTCCGTCCCGTTGCTCTGCGCCCGACGTGGGCTGATGATGGTTCTCTTTCATCGCTTCTTCGATCTCCGGCGGGGTGTATTTCTCATCATGCTTGGCCAGCACCTCTTTGGCCTGAATGACGTTGCCCGGCGCCAGTACCCCCTGGGCGACGACCCCCTGCCCTTCACGGAACAGGTCGGGCAGAATGCCGTTGTAGGTCACCTCGACCGCGCCGCGGGCGTCATACAGCTTGAAGCTCACCTTCAGGCTATCGGCATCGCGCTGCACCGATCCGGGCATCACCATGCCGCCGATGCGCAGGCGCTGGCCCACCTCCGGCTTCTCATGCTGCGCCCCTTTCCCCATGATGATTTCACCGGGGGTGTAGAACAGATCGATGTTGGCGCGCAGGGCGTACAGCACCAGCGAGACCGTGACGGTCAGCCCCAGCAATACGCCAACGGCCAGATACAAACGGTGTTTACGTCGTGAATTCATCATACGGGGTCACTCTCCCTGTTATCGTCATCCGCGGCCTGCTGCGCCCGGCGTATCCGCTGCTCCCGCGCCTGATGGCGGCGGATCTCACCGAACAGCGCGCGCCGGCGCAGGCGGGTATGCAGCACCAGCCCCAGCAGCGGCAGCAGCGTCAGCGCAACCGACAGCCAGACATAGAAGGCGTAGCCGCCCATCGCAAAAAACGCCTGCCAAGAATTAAAGAACGGTGTCATTGCGGGCGCCTCCCTCGCGAAGCCGGCGACGACAGCAGCGCGGCGACCCAGGGGCGGTGCCGCTCCTGCTGCAGAATAAGGTTACGCAGACGCATCAGCGTCAGCGTGACAAAGAAAAACAGGAAGCCAAAGATGCTCAGCCGCAGCGGGGCGCGCATGCTGGGATCGATGCTCTGCTGCATATTGCTGGACCCCTGGTGCAGCGTGTTCCACCACTCGACGGAGAAGTGGATGATCGGCAGGTTGACCACCCCGACCAGCACCAGAATGCCCGCGGCCCGCCCGGCGAGACGGCGATCCTCAAAGGCGTTATACAGGGCGATCACCCCCAGGTAGAGAAACAGCAGCACCAGCTCGGAGGTCAGGCGAGCGTCCCACACCCACCAGGTTCCCCACATCGGCTTACCCCAGGCTGATCCGGTCGCCAGCGCAATAAAGGTAAACACCGCGCCGACCGGCGCCATGGCCGCGCCGACCAAATCCGCCATCTTCATCTGCCAGACCAGCCCGACAAAGGCCGCGACGGCCATGCCCGCGTAGATCCCCATCGACCAGATGGCCGCGGGAACGTGCAGGTACATAATGCGGTAGCTGTTACCCTGCTGATAGTCCGCTGGTGCAAAGCCGAATCCCCAGATCAGGCCGGCCAGAAGAAACAGGATACCAAGCCCCCCTAGCCAGGGGGTCAGTCTGCCGCACAGCCGATAGAGCCGTTCCGGCATGGCAAGCTGATGAAGCCATTTCCACATAGCGATTGCTCACAATTGTAATGAATGGTCCGGGCTGGCGCCCGGAGTGATGAAAAGTCATTCAAATTCGGCATTTATATACAATAAACGCCGCAAATTTTGTCCTGCCGATAGCCCTAGCATCAACACGGTTTTAGTTATCGCTGCATGCAAGAACCGGCCTATAACTGTCACCCTACTGAATACTCACCCGCAGCGCGGCGGCGGCGGCAAAGGGCGCCAGCGTCATGCTGCCCGCCAGCATCGCGCCCAGGATGGCCAGATAGCCGCCGATGGGCATCCCCATCGACGCCGCGTCGATGGCCGAGGTGGCGAAAATCAGCACCGGGATATAGAGCGGCAGCACCAGCAGGCTCAGCAGCACCCCGCCCTTGCGCAGCCCGACCGTCAGCGCGACCCCGATAGCCCCGATAAAGCTCAGGGTCGGCGTACCGAGCAGCAGCGTCAGCGCGACGGCCTGCCAGGTTGCCGCGTTAAACGACAGCAGCAGCGCCACCAGCGGCGACAGGATCAGCAGCGGCAGCCCGGTCAGCAGCCAGTGGGCGATCACCTTGGCCAGCACCGTCAGCGTCAGCGGCGCCGGGATCAGCACCAGCTGCTCCAGCGAGCCGTCCAGAAAATCGTCCTTGAACAGCCGCTCCAGCGACAGCAGCGCCGCCAGCAGCGCCGCCACCCAGACGATCCCCGGCGCGATACGCGCCAGCAGCTGCGGCTCCGGCCCGATGCTCAGCGGGAACAGCGTGACCACAATCAGAAAAAACCACAGCGGGTTGATGATCTCCGCGCCGCTGCGCAGCGCAATGCGCAGCTCGCGTCGAATGACTGCCAGTATCATACCGCCTTCTCCTCACCGCGCAGGCGCAGGCGACGCATGGCGGGATAATTCAGATCCTGGTGGGTCGTCAGCACGATAGCGCCCCCGGCCGCACAGTGGCGCTCAAATAGCCCGATCAGCCGGGCCACGCCGCGTTTATCGATCGCCGTCAGCGGCTCATCCAGGATCCACAGCGGCGCCTGGCTCAGCCACAGCCGCGCCAGCGCCACCCGACGCTGCTGCCCCGCCGACAGCTGGGCGACCGGAACATCCTCAAAGCCGACCAGCTCGACCTGCGCCAGCGCATCCCAAATGGCGGCCTCATCCGTCTGCCCCAGCACCCGGCAGAAAAACGCCAGGTTCTCAAACGCCGTCATCACGCTTTTGACGCCGGGATGATGCCCTAAATACAGCAAATTCTGCTGATAAGTCTCACGCTGACGACGGATGGGCTGCCCCTGCCACAGGACCTCGCCGCGATCCGGTAAGGCCAGCCCCGCCATCATCCGCAGCAGCGTGGTCTTCCCCGCCCCGTTAGGGCCTTCAATCTGAATTATCTCCCCCGCCTGTACCCGAAAGTCCAGATCGTCAAACAGCACACGCTCATCGCGGCGGCAGCCCAGCCGGGAAATGGTCAACATGGATAGATTCTGTCCTGATTTTAATCGCTGCATAATAGCATAAGCCCTTCGTCCCCCGAACCCCGTAGGTGACACTCCTCCTAACTCATTCGGGGTAAAATAACGCGTGAGATCAAGGATAATCACCGGGTAGATCCCGCCAAGGCACCGGAAATGCCGCCCATACCGACGCAGTTCACATTTTACCGCCCGACGCCCGGCGCGCGCTCCCTCGACAGGAGGAAAGCGGCCGGAGAAAACGCGCTGCGATCTGCGCCAAGAACAGACGGCGTAGCGTAGCGCACCTCACCCATCGCGTTGGCGTCAGCCTCCGCGAACCGCGCGCTTTCCTATCCCGCCCCATCATCATTAAGCACAATAAAGAAAGAATTAAGCACAATAAAGAAAGACTTCATTATTTCTTAATTAGATTAGGCTGATATATAGCAAATATATCGCGTATATATATTATGAAAATACATCCCCGCACTACAGCGCAAACACCGCGTCTCTCGCGGCCCCGTAAATGTGACGCCTCGGCGATACGGCGCGCGCCCTCGGCGTCGATTTACGGCGATACGATGGAGAATAGTAGCTATAATAGCATAATAAATATGATGATTTTGGTTAGAAACCCGACAATCCCAGATAGCGCGCGTCGGCTTTAGTGATACATTGGATTTACTTATAAAGATCTGTTTCATTACCACACGAAATAGTAATTATCATTATCAATGGTGTGTTATATAGTACCTAAATAGAACTACTATAATAGCCACAGGTAATCATGGAACTCTTCAACGATGTCGTGTTGCTTAACGCCTTCATCCCCAAGCTGGTGGTATTAGGTATTCTTTGTTTCATTATCACTCAGCTGTCGGTTAAATTTGCCGCACGCTATCGTCTATTACGCTATTTCTGGCATCCGCGCCTGATCGTCTGGGCTTATGCATCGGCCGTCTATGCATTACTGGTTATCACCACGCTTTATATTTAACGGGTCATGATATGCTAAAGTCACCTGCTTCACGCACGGCGTTATTTCTCGCCATCACCTTCACGATCATTATCTTTGCCATCCATAAATACAATCAGCAGCTGAGCACTCGCCACGGCGTCGTGCGGGCGAATATCATCAATATCGCGCCGCAGGTGAGCGGCCTGGTCACTCAGGTCAATGTGCGTCACAACCAAGCGGTCAAGAAAGGCGATCTGCTCTTCTCCATCGACGACAGCGACTACAAGATCAATCTCCAGAATGCCCAGGCGAATCTGGCGAACGTCGAGCAGCAGCTGCTTGAGCAGAGCGCCGCGGTGCTCTCGGCCAAGGCGGCGCTGCAAAACGCGCAGAGCCAGTACCGCTATCGGCAGGCGAACTTCCAGCGCATCAGTAACCTGAAGCAGCGTAATTTTGCCTCGACCAACGATTACCAGCAGGCCGAGACGGATCTCAGCGTGAGCAAGGGAAATGTGGCCACCGCGCAGGCGCGGCTGCAACAGGCGATCGCCGCCCGCGGCGCTATCGGCCCAGACAATGCGCAGCTGCTGGCGGCCAAGGCCGCCTTGGCGAAGGCCGAGCTGGACCTAGCCCGCACCCACATCTATGCCCCCAGCAACGGAAACATCGCCACGGTCAACCTCAACGTCGGCGACTACGCACGCCCCGGCAGCGCCGTCCTGGCCGAGGTCGATACCGATAACATCTGGGTAGAAGGCGCCTTTCCAGAAACCGTCATCGCCGGCATTCGCGTCGGCGATCAGGCCAAGGTCTACCTGATGGCCGATACCCACATCGTCTACCGCGGCCATGTACAGAGCATCGGCTCCGCGATCAACTCCAAGGAGTTGCCAAACCCGGGCCTGCTGTCGGAGCTGCCCCAGGTCTTTGACTGGGTTCGCCTGGCGGAAAACGTCCCGGTCAATATTCAGCTGGACCCTGGCAGTGACATGGCGAATCTGATTCCGGGGCTCAGCGCTACCGTCGATATCGTTAAATAGGGCGTCCCATGCTACTGCAAAGTTTAAAAGCCCTGCGGCTCACCCTTGCCGTGATGCTCTCGCTCTATATCGCCATGCGACTGGGGATGCACTCGCCGGATTGGGCCGTAACCAGCGCGCTCATCGTCTCGCTGGGGACGATAGGCCAAGTCCGCAGCCGCTGGTGGCAGCGCATCGTCGGTAACTTTGTCGGTGGCTGCATCGGGTTCTTCGTCATCTGGTGGTTAGCGCAGGATCCCTTTACCATCATGCTCTGCGCCGCGCTGTTTGGCAGCGTCTGCACCTATATCAGCCTGACCAATTTTCAATATAAGGATATGTGGCGCTGGGTGCTCATCGGCTTCATCATCGTCTTTAGCGCCTCTCTCTCCAATCCCAGTCACGCCTTCAGCGTACTGTTCGACCGCGTAGGCTGCGTGTTCATCGGCTCCTCGGTGATCTTCATCTTCAACCTGCTGTGGCCGCTGGAGTATGCCGCGTCGTGGCAGAGTCAGTACCACGCTATCCTGGAAAAACTGGACTCCCTGCTCAATAAAGAGGATGTGGATGCGGTGACGCTATACCTGGATCTGTCGCAGAAGATCGACCTGCTGCGTCAATCCATGTCCTTAAACTATAGCGACTACCGCGCCATCTACTCCCATGAATACAATCTGATCAATAAAATCTACGCGCTGGAGAAGCTCAGCCGCCACCTCTACTCCCTGCGAATGCAGCACGCGCTGGATAGCCAGACAAAGGCATGGATTAGCGCCGCCATCGCCGCGGCCAAGGCGCACCAGACCATCCCGCCGATGACGATGGCGCACTCCCCGCGCTACGCCTCGCTGCTGACGCTGATCGCCGCCGATTTGCACGACATCGTGCAGAAAAATGCCACCACTGACGCACAAAGCCGCTTTCGCTGGCAGTGGCAAAACCGCATGTTCAGCGCCGGAACCGACTCCGCCTTTAGCAGCGCGCTCCTGTTCTTTGTCAGCTGTATTCTCAGCATGCTGCTCTGGCGCTATGGCTGGCCCGGCGGTCCTCAGGTGATGCTCTTGACGGCGGTGCTGCTCGTGATGTGCCAATACGGCGAGCGAATGTCGCCCAAGGGGTTCGCCATCGGCTTTAGCCTCGGCACGCTGTTCGCTTTTCCGATCTTTATTTTTCTCCTGCCTAGCCTGCACAGCGCCAACGCATTCTGGCTCAGTATGCTGTTAATCTATTTTCCGATGGCCTTTGTGATAAATGGGCAATATAAAGTGCGGACGCTCCCCTTTATCGCCTTTGCGGTCGCCGTCATGGTCAACGCCAATAGCCACAACTATGTTCCTGGCAATGACTATTTCAATGGCTACACCACCTTTCTCTTCGCCCTGGTCGCCGTCATCACCATCAGCTCGGGAGCGCTAAGCCTACTGGTGGTGAATGATACCGAGACCCGACTCAAGGCGCAGATCGACGGATGGGTCAAGGAGCGCCAGCGTTTTTTCAACCGCCGCAGCCAGGCGCGGAGCAAGATACTGGTACGCCTAGAGCGCCGCACCGACATCATCCTTAGCATGTACAGCAAGCTCGATCCGGCGCAGCAGGAGAATTGGCGTAAAAGGGTATCGACAATACCGTTGATGCTGACGCGCATCCAGCGCTGGGAACATCTCGATACCCTCGCGGCATCGACAAGCACCTGATGCCGGCGGGGCTACGGCGCCCCCGCTCAGCGCGGCGCCGCGGACTGCGCATTTAGTAGGCGGCGCCGCGCAAAAAGAGCGCGTTCTGTCCCCTCTCCCGAGGATCGGCTTGAAAAAAAGAGAGGGAATACGGTAGGATAGCTCAATGCTTCGGCACGGATAGCGCCGCTGCGCCACACCGTATACACGTGTTCCCTTAGTTAAATGGATATAACGAGCCCCTCCTAAGGGCTAGTTGCAGGTTCGATTCCTGCAGGGAACGCCATTACATAGTTCGTCAACATCCGCATAAGTTCGCTAACCCCACGCCAGATAAGCAATCACAGATAATTTCCGTCCGCTACCGTTCGATTTAGATCGTTGACAGCCGCACTCTTTTGCGGGTAAAAAGCGGGTAAAACATTTTACCCACCGGGGTTTTACCCATGCTCACGGTTAAACAGATTGAAGCAGCAAAGCCAAAAGACAAGCCCTATCGCCTACTGGATAGCAACGGGCTATACCTCTACATACCAGCCTCTGGAAAAAAGGTGTGGCAACTGCGTTTCAAACTAGGCGGTAAAGAGAAAATTTTAACCGTGGGTAAATATCCTCTTGTTTCTTTACAAGAAGCTCGTGACAAAGCCTACCAGGCAAGAAAGGATATTGCCGATGGTATAGATCCAGTAAGGACCAAAAAGGAAAGCGAGAAGGATAACTCATTCTCCGTGATCTATAAGGAATGGTACGCCCACAAGCGCCAGGTATGGTCTGAAGGGTATGCGAATGAATTACAGCGGATGTTTGAAACTGATATTCTCCCGCTCATAGGTGCGATGGAGATGGATGAAATCGAGCCTATGGCCCTTTTATCTGTTGTGAGGCGGATTGAAGAGCGCGGAGCCATGGAGAGAGCAAACAAGGCCCGGCGTCGTTGTGGTGAGGTGTTTCGTTACGCCATAGTAACGGGGAGAGCAAAATACAATCCAGCGCCGGATCTCGCTGATGCAATGAAGGGATACAGGAAGAAAAATTTCCCTTTCCTTCCTGCTGAACAGATCCCTGCATTCAACCAGGCATTGGCTGGATATTCAGGCAGTATAGTTTCGAAGATTGCCACTATGGTGTTGCAGTATACAGCCCTGCGAACCAAAGAGCTCAGATCTATGAAATGGCCTAACGTCGATTTCACTTCCGGACTAATTACGATCGACGAATCGGAAATGAAGAGCCGTAAGCCTCACATTGTCCCTATGTCGCACCAAGTCGCTGAGTTGCTCAAAGCATTAAAGCCAGTCACTGAACCTGTATCGCAGTTTGTATTTGCCGGTAGAAATGATAAAAATAAGTCGATCAGTGAAAATGCCGTTCTATTGGTCATTCGCCAAATCGGCTATGAAGGGCTGGCGAGTGGTCACGGTTTCCGCCACCAATTTAGCACCATTCTACACGAGCACGAATGGCCTTCTGAGGCGATAGAGCGCCAGCTTGCTCACACAGATAAACAGTCCGTGCGCGGGATCTATAACCATGCACAATATCTGGATAAAAGGCGAGAGATGATGCAATGGTGGGCTGACTGGATAGACGGCAATGTCGCATGACCTTCGCGTTACGAACTCAAAGAATTGCCTTGTAACATAACCAACGCCGCGCTCACACCGTCCCACGTGTTTATGGCGTCCATGCCCCACCCCAATCACTCAACCAGCCGGCTTTGGCGGCCATGCGATATCAGGAGCCGCCGAGGTATCAACTGCCTGAACCGCCTTGATGTAGGTCATCCAGGTAATCAGGGCAGCTTTATCGCTATCGGTAATCATGCCGAGTTGCAGCTCCGTCTGCCACAAGCCAATTTTCTCTTGAGCTTCACTCAGTAGGAGGCTCTTTTTCTGTTCAGCAAGTTCCACATTAGCAGCATGCTGAGCATTGAGATCGGTAACCCATGCTGTACCATCCCACGCATCGTATGGTGTGCTTGGCTTTATCAGGGTATATCCTGGCTTTATGTCACCAAGATACGTGACTTGCGATGACTCACCAGTTGACGTTGAATACACAGTATCCCCCCTGTGATCATCTATATATTCCCAAGCACTCCCGTTAAAAATACGAGTTTTACCTGAAATTTCCTTTGGCGGCGTCAGAATAGTGGAGTCGCTTGGTATTCCTGTCCCTGATAATAATCTGACATCATAACCTCCAATAAACTCATGATCATTACGAGAGAAACCATATACAGTCATGACGATATCGTTTATCGCATTACCATTCTTATCTAACATAATTATTTTGCCCTAGTGATATAATTCCATGCTACAGACTTAACCCGAGTCTGTTCTGCGGTTCTAACGACATTAGAGGCATTAAACCCAATTGCACAATCACGCCTTTCAGTTCCGCCACCCCAGACATTAGCACCAATTTTATCAACCGAAAAAGCACCAGATGCTACGGGGGACGATCCATTAAATGGCATCCATCCAAATTGTCCTGTTATATTTTGTATTGCATCATCTTGATAGCTGAGTAATGCGCGACCTATATCGATCCCCCTACCATTATCCCACCCTCTTGCGGTATACCCCCGCATATCTGTAGGAAGCCTGTTGTCAGGATACACATCATGTAATTTTGGGAATAGCTCTGGATCAAAAGATTGGCCCATGTATGGGATAAAGTGCATACCACAATTAGGCCATATTTCTTGAGGCATTCTCTCAAGTGCCCAAGGGATTAGCGATCCAATAAGCGGACATCCATACTCAAAACTGGAGTTAGGGTCATAAACTGCCCACGACTTAAAATTTGGTTGATCACCCCACTTAATTCTCGCTGCAATCTGACCATTGTGTGATATATACAGCTGCGATATTGTACCACTATTTGATGTTACATATAAAACACCATAACCATAGATATATGTTCCATTTTTCATTGGAAAGTCGGCAACAGATGATGGCGTCCCTATTGAGACCTCATAAATGCCTCCCTGGTTACATCCAGCAAAAGCTCCGCCATTGTTAAGACGTCCAATATATTTTTTTGACCATGCATTACCCGCTAAAGTTACGGTTTCTTTTAACCCTAGGCATTCAATAGCACTGTCTTGGTCAGTTTTACTCAGTAGCGATTTAGCAAATGTACTCAAGTCCGCAGCCTCGACAGAGCTGGGCCCCGTCAACACAACGATCTTATTTGCCGCATCCTGCAACGCAGCAATCGCGCCCAGTAGTTCTGATTTATCCTGCTTGGTATCCAACCCCCCAGAGATACGATCAGCCTCTACCTTGGCACTCTGTGCAGATCCTTCCGCCGCCAACGCACTCCCTGCGGCGGCTGTTTCCGAGGATTTCGCGGCGCTAGCACTACCTGCTGCCGCACTGGCTGAGCTTGATGCCTGTGACACTGATTGCGCAGCAGATGATGCGCTCTCTGCCGCTGCAGCTTCTGAAGCTTTCACTTTATCGGCCAATCCCGCCGCCTGTGACGCTGACTGAGCAGCTGCCATTTGCGAATTATGAGCACTACTTGCCGATCCAGCAGCCTGCTCTGTAGAGGAATGCGCTTCCGTGGCGCTGGATGCGGCACGATCTGCATCTGCACGCACAGCCTCCTTCAGAGTAGCCTCGGTTGCCTGTGCCGCTTTTGCAGCTGCATCATTTGCCGCAGTTTCCGCAGAGGAGGTCGCGGCCAACTCCGACGCTTTCGCAGCATTCTGGCTGGCCAATGCTGCAGCTGCGCTCTCCGCGGCTGCCGACTCTGAACCATGGGCGGACTGCTGACTGGCCTGAGCGGCCAGGGCGCTACTGGCGGCTGCCTGCTCTGATTCTTTAGCTGCATTCTGACTGGCCAGCGCAGCAGCAGCGCTGTCTGCTGCCGCAGACTCCGAGGCTTTGGCCGCTTGCTGGCTGGCCTGCGCAGACTGGGCGCCACTAGCAGCTAATTGCTCCGACGCTTTCGCGGCGTTCTGGCTGGCCAGTGCTGCAGCGGCGCTCTCCGCGGCTGCCGACTCTGAACTATGGGCGGACTGCTGGCTATTCAGTGCTGATCGAGCGCTCTCTGCGGCGGCATCCTTATTTTTTTCAACCTCAGCAGACTGGGCTGAAACTTTGGCCACCATTATCTCAAACTCTTTCATCACATCAGGGCGTAAATCACCATCCACTGGGAGCCCTAGGAAATAGTTCAGGGTGCCATCAGGAGAGTCGTGGTAAATTTGGATATCCCCGACATACTCCGGCGGATATCCATCCACACAGAGCGTTACGCGGTACTGCCCTGGCTCCGCTGCCATGTCATATAGCCCTGCCTCTCCAGGGCTCTGTGATGCGACAGTATGAACAATGACGCTTGCGCTCGTTCGTAGCGCTTTCAACGCAATTTCACAATTGGTAATAGGTTTCCCCATCCCATCTTTTAGGATGCCGGTAATGCGTGCCATATTGACTCCATAAATAAAAAAGGCCACCGATGGTGGCCCTGTTACTTAGTGACTATTTATTCAGAATGGGAGAGCCCAAGTAATACTAATGGTCCCATCTCGAAAGTTAGCATTCCGATCACCTCGCCAAAAATACCGTGTTCCGCTATAGTTACTATATGAAATTGATAAATCACCAGGTTGATAACCTGAAACATAGCCAATGCTATAGGTATAGTCTGCATCCCATGGTTGTTGCTGAGATCTATCTGGGTAAAAGAACGTCGAAACCCTGAAAAAATAATTATGTTTTAATGTATACCCGCAACTTCCAAGCAATACACTCTTCCCTTTCCGTATTCTACTCTCTTGTGTCGAGTAATATCTTGGGCCATATAAATAGCCTATTTGGCATGTTAGGCTATCACTAGGATATATCAATATATTTTTATTCCATGAGTTCGGAAGCGAAAACTTATATGCCGCAGTAATCATTCCTTGCTCTATTTTTGTTCTGCGATCACCTTCTTGTGGGAAGAATTTATTATTGTCACCATAATTGCTATATACTAGGCTGAATGTTCCTGGCCTCCAATCATCATAGCCAAAACTATAAACAAAATCAGCTCTATAACGATTAATATTTTGCAATGGTGTCCTAACCGTCAAATTAGCAAAAAAAGAGCTTAATGGGGAGTACTGAAAACTAACAAAGACTCTTTGGTTATATATGTTTTTGGTCTCACTCTCAGTATAACTTACTGGTATATACTTGTCTTGATTAGACAATGGTGCATTATAAGTAATAGCTGTAGACAATCTCGCTTCTGAACCAGAAAAAAGGCGAGACCACGGGGTGGTAAACACGGGAACAGAGTCCTCTGCACCATCAGCACCAAAAGCACATATCGGAAAAATAAAAAACAATAAAAAAACATATTTTCTCTTATTCATTTATCTCATCTCAACCATCCTTAGGCTTTTCTTTAATTAAGAATAGATACAGGTGGATGCTTTCTCCACCCCATAGAGAGAAAACAACAAAATGAATACACATCTTATTGATTTATAAGAAAGTGCAAAGCGAACCAATAACATTTAATCGCACCACACTTACCCGTCATGTCAAAACTCTAAAAAATAAGACCAACCCCAACCAAAAAGCCATGGCTGCGGTCATCACCGCCAACACCGGTATATGAGAAGTCCAGGACATAACCTCCGGCGTTAAGCTGGACTCCGGCGGCGTAAGCCATCGATACACGGGTTAACTGCTGATCCGCAGTGTGCAAAGCCGTCCCAAGCACATCGTTAGCGCCATCGTCCACCTGAATATGCCAGCTCAGCCGATCAACGCTGGCACCCGCCAGCCCATATAAACTGAGATTGTCGGTAACTCGATACGATGGACCCGCCATGATCCCCCATCGCTGGGAACGGCTACGCCCATCAACAAGTACAGGGACACCCGGCCCATAATTATGCCCGCGCCGGATCTGCATTCCCCGGCGTAATCCGGTGTAACTTAGCCGCCCTATCACGCCCCAGCAGTCGGTAAACTCATAGCGATAGGAAAGTGCAACACCTTCCGCATCACGGTATGGCGCCGTGGACGCACCAAAGTGTTCAGATCCAATAAACTGATCTGTAATCTGCTTAAACCCAGCCAAATCTTTCTCAACCTGGCCATTCGATTGCTGTATATAATTCAGCGTTATTGTTGAATCACCTGAACTCGCTTGAGCCATACCAGCAGCGAAAAGCAAAATAGCAGGACATAAAATGCATACACGCATACCAGATCCTTTTATGAAGGGGTAATGTGGAATAGTAGAAATAAGGGAGGAAGTTAAAAGGAGAAGTAATCTTCTGCGTCAAGTACCATCAATGGCGAGTCACCAACAAACCATGGCGATGAATGAGCAAACTCACCAGAAACCCGCCCCATTGCCGCGCCGATCGAAAAACCATCGCTGCGCTGGTATAGCTTGCGGACCCCACACTGACCAACACCTGTAGGCATATACATTGGCCTGCGAATGCCGGAAACCCCGGTCATACTATTTTGAGCCATACCATTCATATTTAACAGTATTGGCCGTGTTAGCATACGCCACCCTGAGTTATAGGCCAGCACGCCATTATTGTATAGTTCAAGGCCATAGGTATCACGTTGAAGTCCGCTACCTCCATTTCCCGTACCAAAGATAACAACTTTCGCACGAACAGACCTTGGCTCAGCATTACTGATATCTACCGGGTAAAAATTTATTTGCTGTGGCTCTTCATGACACGATATGCAAACAGTAGGATCAGTGGTATAGAAAAACACTACAGAGTTATATCGATTGAATGCCGGATTGATTCTGGACGGAGCCCATCCGTAATCTATGGTTACCTCTCCTCTAAAAAGCTCAGTGCTAAATGATGTATCACCTGTCAACCTAAATAATGCAGACCCATTTAACACCTCCAAACCATATGTGGCTTTCTGCTGCGTTTTAGTCGGCCACGCAATGACAGCATAAAACAGGGCAGGAATACGATAATCGGCGGTATTGGTTGTATCAATAAGCACTCGCCTTGCGCCATCAAGGCGCGAGTATCTCCGATGAAACCCCCACGGCCCTCCTATCGATAACCTGTCATAACCAGCGATGGGGGCACTATTCCAGCAATAGTAATCGTACCCATCAGGAATAACGATCCCTGTATTAAATGGCGCCTTGGCGAGATTTAAGCCATCACCAGGAACTCTTGATACTCCCAAAATTTTTGATACGGTTGTCTCGCTGTTCAGCGTTAGGAAGGAGCCATCATCACGAAAGATTCTCAGACCATAGTCACTCATACCAGCGTTTTCCTCAAATCTCCCAATTTTATAACTGGCCGGCCCGATTCATCATTAATCTGTATCAGATCGCTATCCATCATTAAACCAACGCGGCTATCTTTGTGAGATCGAATGGTGAGCTGTCCATCTGGAGTAACAATAAACCTATCGTTAATATTAAGTGACTTCATGAAAGCCTCATCAATAATAACCTGGCCATTCTGAATGATGAAAGGCAACAACTCGCTGCCATTATTGGGATTCATAACGGCAAAACGATCGGCAAGTATCAGCACTTGGCCAACACCTCCCTCAGCCGTAGCCTGAATCCCGGCAATAACCTTTTTACCGTCTTGTGTGGTCTGAACCTGCATTGACCACATGGCAGACACATCGCCCTTAAGATCTGCCTGCGCCTTGGAAATCACCTGGACAGCAGAAGCGTTGTCTCCTACCTGAGCATTAACATTATCTATCTTCTGGGATAACGCTGCATCCTCCGTCGCAACAGTCTGAGACAACGCCTGCAATTGAGCCTTAGAGTCACCAACAGCAGACTCCAGAACTGTCAATGCCTGATCAACTTTAGCCTCTGAATCATCCAGTGCTTTATTAAACTCATCACGCACCAGATTATTATCAATGCCTTTCAGAAAATCCTGCGTCATCTGACTGGCGGTAATTTTATCTTTCAGAATGTCGAGGACGCCATCAGCATCGCTATTTACCTGACCAACAGCCTCAACGAAAGCAGACTTTCCAACCTGATTAACACTGCGGACGTAAAAGTAATAATCAGTCCCCAACTTCAACAGCTGATCTTTTACCCAATAGCTCGCGATCCCCAACCGCGATGCTTGTGATTCAATCTGTCGCACATCAACAATTCGATTTTCAGAAAACCAAAATTCGAACTGCGTATCTTTCTGGTAATAACTAAGACGCGGATTAACCGTTATCTGAAAATAGCCTGGCGTTAACTCAATAAATGCTGGCGCCTCCGGTGCAGAGATATTGAATTCCACAGATGATGGATCACCTTTCTGACCGAACTGATTAATTGCTCGAACAGACAAATCATATTTACCGAGAGGAAGTGATGAAAAATGATACTCCATGTCGGAGGTTGTCTGCGTTCCAACAACACGATCAGAACGGTTCAGTTTTAGTTCAAACTGCACACCGCTAACCACCCTTGGCGTATCCCACCGCGCAATGGCCTGATATTGACCATCGTCCGGGGTTACCTCTACAGTGAGATGCTCTACGGCTGGAGGAATAGATGAACTATCAGAGCCTGGTTTGGGGTCAAAGCTGGCGCCATTATCAACAATTTCCTCTTTCTCTGGGACATGTTGAATGGCCACAACGCTATAAGTGCCGTCTCGATTATCCTTGATAGATATGCAACGATATAAACGCTGACGCAGGGACGGCAACAGCAATGACCACACGCCCAACTCTTTCAGCCCGACGGGGATACGCTTTAACAACAGCGTATCAGGGGCCGGATGCCCTTCAACATCCAGGCGAACAGGACGGCCATCATCACCAATAGTGTTTACGGTAACCTTACCGTTTGGCAGAGTGACGGCCCTATCCAAAGTAATAGTCCGCCGCGCAACATCAACATGAAGTAATCGCCCGCCAATCTGGTTAGCGGCATAGTCATTATCAGCGACCTCGATCACATCACCCGGTAAATGCTTGAGCCCGTCAGCGCCGACTTTGAAAGATACGGTTTGCACCTCAAGCTTTTCCGTCGTTAAAATCCACAGGCCATGTCGATGCGCTTGTCCTCTGCTTGTACAGCAAAAGGCGTCGACATCGATCTGATTCAACCCATTAGCTGCGATCGATAAATCATCTGATACATACTCAAAATCCTCTTTCCACCCGTTGTCAGGGTTAATCCAACGCACGAGTACCGCATTATGCCTAGATGATTTAGGGCTAAAGGTATACGAGAACTTGCCATCAACCACGTTGGCATTGGTATAGGGCCAAACACAATCAGCAGGGCGATCCTGAATAAAGGTAAGTTGCTGGCCGTTCCAGACGGGCATACACCGCATGATAGAGCAGAAATCACTAATCACCTCATAGGCAGAACGGCGATCGGTGATATAACCATTGCAGCGCATACGCGCCTCTTCACCGCCATAGCCATTAGGCACCATGGCATCAGCATATTGCCCTATTGCGTAAAGAGCCCATTTATCCACGATAACTGAGCCAATTTTTTTACCAAGGCCATAGCGGGGATGAGTCAGCACATCGTATAGGCACCAAGCGGGATTATCTGTCCATCCGGGTTTGAATGAGCCATCCCATATACCACTATATTCCCTGGTCAGCGGGTTATAATTCGCAGGAATTTGCACAATGCGCCCACGGATGTGATAGTTACGACTTGGGATCTCACTACCGTACTGCTCACTGTCAAATGTCAACCCGACAACTGCCGTATTGGGATACTGCTGCTGTACATCAATGATCTCGGTGTAGCTGGCCCACAGCGTTTTGTTTTGTAGTGTGTCGCTGCTGCTGTTAGGTGTATTTCTCACCATTCTGATATCAAACGGACGCGGCGGGAGATCGTCGATCACCAACGCATTCAGATACTGCGATGTTGTTTTCCCTGAGATCGTAATATTTCGCTCTGTCACCCACGCCTTATCCCGCATAATCTGGATCTGCAAATCAACTGACGTTCCAACACGGTCGCCGTTGTCCTTAACCTGCACTAAGGACTGCACACCAAACGTAAAGCGCAGGCGGTCAATGTTTGTAGAGGTAATGGTGCGGGTCAACGATGCGCCGTTTTTAATTTCAGCGTTTACCGGCACCTCCGTTCCCGACCCTTCAAACCCTTTCAGTGCCGGCTGCTCGTTCTCACCAGCTACCCACTGCAGGCTCATACCATTCACATTACTGTTGCCGTTACTGTCCACAGCTGGCGTCATTTTCAACAGGACACTCTGCAGGCCATTAACCGGCCCCTCGATTGGCCCCTCACCGATCGCATCGATAATTGAAACCTTCTGCTTTGATTTCAGGCTATCGGGTTGTTCATAAGGCGTATGCTGCTCGCCCCCACCTTTTCCCATGGCTATGCTCCAGAAACAGAAAAGCCACCCGAAGGTGGCTTATTGAATAGCGCGAAAATTATAACGTCTGCCCAGCTTTACCGAGATCGACATCAGTATCACCGTTGCCATCCCATATACTGACGGACTGCGATATAACCCGCGACCCGGTAAGGATCTCGCCATAGGGAATTGGCATGACATTTCCCTGTGAAACGGCGTTATCCAGGTTGGAGAAATAGCTATTCCCCTTTCCGTTATCGCCCTGTGACGACGCAGGCGTCCGAGGTGTTGGCGTCAGCATTTGAGCAACACCCCCCAACATCATCCCGATACCCGCCGCTGTAAGGGCAGAGCTAATCCCTGTCCAAGATGTCAATAAACCAACAGTAGTGAGCACGGCACCAGCAATGAACTGGAAGATACCGCCTTTCGCCGCACCCTCCATACGCGGAACGATATGCACAATCGCCCCGGGGGGAAGTGGTTCATGCAAACGCTGCATTACTTTGTCTGACGCCACATCATGACCCGCAATGCGTACCTGATACCATCCTTCGCGTAAATGCTGACGCAAGCCACTAATCTGCACTAACAAGGCGTGGAGCCCCTCTGCCGCCGTCATGACCTGTAATTGAATTCTGCGACCAAATCGTTGTAGATCCCCATGAAAGAGGAAGGTTGCCATGCCGTATGTCGCCATAGGCTGTGCATGCGTCGTTGCCATGATCCGGTTAGCTCCTCTCGCTTGCTGAGTTGGTTAGGAAGGTGATGAAGGATAGTCTGCCCACCACAGTAAATGGCGGCATGGTTGGCGACCGAGCATCCATAACAGAACAGCATGATATCGCCTGGCTGCGGCACACCTTTGACTTGCCTAAACCCGGTGGCCACCATATTTTCTAAATAGAGATTTTGACCATGCCGCCACCAGTCATCCTCCCGGCTAAAGTCGGGCATAGCGATCCCAACCAGGTGATAGGCGTCTTGGAATAAGGTGTAACAGTCCATCACCCCATGCGTAAACTTACGCCCTAGCAACGGCGGAACGCAGCGGAATCTCTGGACCGAACCATCACAGATCAACCACCAAGGCAAGGCACTTTGCACTTGGATCAACCGATCTGCGGAGCTCAGAAATGGAGGCCCCTCCGGGTGGCTGTGCACAAGGGCGACAACATCACCTTTAGACTGCGCTGCAAAAAAGTCCTCAGGAGCCATGCGGAAATACTGCGTAGGTTCGATCGAGCTATTTTTAACGGGTAGAAAAATATCACCTTGTTGTGTGCGTACCACATAACCGCACGCTTCAGCTGGCGTACATTGGCTGGCATACGCAACGAGATCATCATCAAACATATGGCTCCCAATGCAAAAAGCCCGACATATAGTCGAGCTTAATAAGAAGTGTTTACTCAATCAATAGAATTGATGGTAAGGCTTATGACTCTCCACTCATCGCTATCAGGCTAATCACAGCAGATATTTCCAACTGGTGCACATGACAGAGCCCCCTTGCATCATATGCTCTTGACCACTGGCACAACCAATTCTCCAAGTCATCCACATCATAATCCTTGCAAGCCAAACCAACCGCTATTTCGACGATCTCGTCTCCTGGGGCGGTAAGTTCATAGCCATTCAATAGCAAAAATACAGCCCCCGCCATCATGGCTGTTCGCTTGTTTGCGTTCGCGAACGGATGATTTTGAATCAAACTTTCAATTAATGAGGCAGCTAAAACAAACATATCATCTGTTTGCTTATAGTACTTGACCATGCTTGGGCGAGCTTGGGAAGATGACAGATTGGATAAATTTAGAACCCCGATAGGCTCATCTGGCGTTTGTGCCTCGATGAGCCTTCGGTTGAGGTAAATCAGATCGTCAACGGATAAGTAGTTTACCGCATCAACTATATCTGCCATGCAGTATTAAACCTTTGAAAGGTCTTGCATTGCTGATGCATATCGGGTGAATGCAAAATCAAAAGCGTTCTTAACTTGATCTGCATGCAAGCATTTTTCGTCGATCGCCGCACGTGGATGAGCCAGCTGAGACTTGTCACGAGGCTGAATGCTCAAGCGAGCGGCCTTTTTCAATGCGTGACTCATGATGATACCCTCTGTATTGCTGCGCAAAGTTACAGCGACGCTGCAACTGAAAACTATGTATGGCTTTGGCTATGTTAAGTACATTTAATACCATTAGTGATATCAGGTCAACATCATGCTGATCATTACTACCACTTAGTCAAGCCCATACATAGCAAAAATCACAGTTATTACGATAACTTACTGATGGACAAGAAGCCACCAAAGCGGCCCATGTTATTACGCAGCTCACACGATTTACGGCACTTCCCACACTTGTCTTTGAGCGGGTCGCTAGTTGTTTTATCAAACTCATCGGCCACAGCCGCCCCCCGGTAACCACACTCATCAGAGCGATATACCCAGGAGCAAATGTCCGCCAACATGGTCCTGCCAGGGAACTGAGCGCCATCAGTCTCTGTCGGAATAGAGAGCGTGAATATAGCCCACTCACAGGTTAGCTCCGACAGCTGCTGAACCTCATAGCGAGATACAACCTCCTCGGTGGGATCTGCCGTAGGATTCCCACGCTCAAAGTTCTCCCCATCCAAAAAGCAGGCATAGACCTGTCTCCGCACTACTCTAGCGCCAACCAAGCCATCATAATCCTCTGCTAGCCCAGTAATCAGGCCAAACAGATTGGATAACTTCATCGTTGGGCGGTTACCGGGCCCCTTGCCATTAAACTCAAATCCATCGCCACCGGCAGGGTATGGTTCATATTTACGCCCCTGCCAGATAATAGCCTTTCCGCGCTCATTAACCCCATCGTGGAAAAAGAAGCGTGTACCGCCAAATGGGGTGAGATCGATCTCCCACAAATCGAGGTGGGGATTTTGCGTAAACTCCCCCAGCTGTCTCAGTGTGCCTTGAGGGATATCTTGCATACAGCCTCCTTATGCCGCCACCTGATCGAACTTGCAGGACACGTCCACATAGTTGTTATAGACCTGCTCAGACCATTCACGACAGACCACACGGATCAGGACGTGTCTCTGCGGAGAGCGCCACAAGAACGCCTTTACAGCGCCTTGACGCCGGAAGAACGCTTCGATCTCCCGAAACTCGTCATGGCTAACGCGGAATACCGGGGAATAACTCTCTAGGATGTGGTTAATGCCAGCTGGCCGCCGCTGCTCATAGCCATCGCCAAATTTAACCACAGTAACGCTGGGCTTAATGGACGCCCCCATAGCTGGCCGTGGCGACCAGTGAAAAGTATCCATATTTATTTATCTCAATAGTAAAAACCCGCCGAATGGCGGGTATATAGTTTGCATTTATTTGCTAAGACTCATATCCCTCGTCTGCACACATTGCATGAGAAATAGAACCTGCTGTGATTCCTCCCTGCGCCCAGTCAATAACGCCACGGCTATTTTTTCTGACCTCAAGCGCTATAAGGGTTTTCCCTACATATCCACCATATGAATTTTTTGAATTAACCCAAGCGCAATATAGTCCACCGCCTTTATAATCCTGCCAAGTATATTTTGCACTGTCAGGATCTTTTAGTTGCGCATTGACAATACCCATAATCACTTGCTTTTCTGATTGCGCCAACTCCCTCGCAATGACAGATGTCGAAACAAACGCCGACACACCACATAGGGCTAACAATATTAATTTTCTCATAACGCCTCCTATCTGTGTTGTGCCCGAATACTGGCACAATCCAGGCGAAAACGCTAAGACCGACGCCGGACGAACTGATCCAGATCGCCGCCATCACGCATTGCATCTTGCAACTTAGCCTCTACCGTGCCGATCACCCACTGTTTAACCTCCTTCGTGAAAGCCGGCTGCTGCGTATTATCGACATCACCTTTGTCTTGATGCACTGATATGGGAACCGAAATGTTCAGCGTAATCGGCGCCTTTGGCGTTGCCACTGACGCAGAGGGTGATGGCGTCGATGGCGATCTTCCGCCAACCAATCCCCCATCAGCATAACCCTTTCCATAAGTCAGTTGATTGAGAAAGCCCAGCATACCCGGCTGCTTTACCACCTCTTGAGGGACAACCCATTCTCCTCGGTGAACGACGCCTGCGACGTCATGCTTTCCGCCATCACCGGTATAGCCACCACTGGACCACCCCATGAGACTGGTTCCGGCTTTAACCAAATTAAATACGGCCATTTTTGCCATCATAGCGGCAATATCAGACAATACCGAGGTTGCAAAGGAGCGGAAATCGCCCTTACCCTTCACAACAAAATTCGCTACCGCGTCCCCCATCGAGTTCATGGTATTCATCGCCGCATCCTGCGCCAGGCTAAAGGAGTTACCTGCAGCCTCTTGCCAGTCCTGTAGCCCTTTTTTCATCCCCTCATAACCATTAGCTTCAATCGTAACTTTTTTATCGTTACTAGCCTGAACTATGGCTATTTGCTCTTGTTCCTGGGCAATTAAATACTCAACCCATTTTTTATAATAGGATGATGTTTTATCAACAGACTCTTTGTCGAGCTGCTCGCGCTGTTTACGAAAATCATCCTGAATGCGCTGGATCTCAACCATCTGATCATAGGTAGCTGGGGTCATGCTCATCTGCGCAATTTTATTGTTATGCTCCTGCTGTAACTGGCGGGTAGACTCGGCCACATCGCGCATCTGCTCCTGGGCTTTCAACGCAATCTGATGCTGCTGCGAAGCTTTCTCCAGGCTGACGTTGATCTGCAGCTGGGCGCGTAGTTGGGCCTCGGCATTCAGCAAGCTCTTCTGACTGGCTGTCAGTATCCGCTTGCTTTTTATCTCTGCCATTTCCTGATTAAAGGCCAACAGCTTTTTCTCAGCGGCGGTCAGATCTTCAGTCGTCGTATTCTGCTGGCGCAGCACCACCTCCTGCTGCTTTAACTCCGCCAGGCGGCGAGTGGCCTCATCATCCTTATAAGCTCCCGTTGCCTTCTTCTGGCGTTCGCTATACATCTTATCGACGCCTTTCAGCGCCTGTGCATACTCGTCAGCCGTCATCCTGCCCGCTTTATAGCGGGCGTTGATTGCATCGGTGAGTTTGATAGCCTCGACTTTCTTATCGGCGCCCGCTTTCATCACAGCCGCGATCTGACTTTCCGTGCGCAGCGTTTCTAACGCCTGCTGCTGCTCATCCTTGAGTTTACGGGTTCGTTCTTCGGCTTTGGCCTTATCATCGGCCGCGGAGGATGAGGCGGCCTTAATCTGCGGTATCTGCGCAGATAACAGGCCAAACTCCCCCATCGCAACGTTGGCGCCGCGCCAGCCCAACGCCAGCTGCTTCAGCGACTCAGTCTGTTCATCTGTCAGGCGCTTCTGCTCTTCCAGATTGCGCTTGGCCGCCTCAGCAGCCTCCTTTTGCGCCAGATCACCGGCAGCGACCTTTTCCCCCCGGCGCTCCAGCGCGGAAATCTGCTGGATGATGGTTTCATTTAACACCACGCCCTGCTGCGTCAACTGCTCCATGGCACGTAGCGGATCATCACGCAGGGCGCTCAGCTGGCTGACCAACTCATCAGCACTGCCGCCGGCTTCATCTATCTGCCTGGCCAGATCGGCAACCTCAGTCAGTGCCCCTCCGGAGAACCCAGCGGATACTGTTACCAACGGTGCGAAAGTGATCCATATCCGACGCCTGAAATTAGATCCAGGGGTTAATCTGCTCTCCTGATTCGGGAGAGCTTATGGTCACTTTTGAGACAGTTATGGAAATTAAAATCCTGCATAAGCAGGGTATGAGCAGTCGGGCGATCGCCAGGGAACTGGGTATCTCCCGTAACACCGTAAAGCGTTATCTGCGTGCGCAGTCTGAGCCGCCAAAATATACGCCGCGTCCCGCAACCGCTTCACTCCTGGATGAATACCGGGACTATATTCGGCAACGCATCGCCGATGCTCATCCTTATAAAATCCCTGCAACGGTCATCGCCCGCGAGATCACGGAGCAGGGTTATCGTGGTGGCATGACCATCCTGAGAGAGTTCATACGTTCACTTGCCATTCCTCAGGAACAGGAGCCTGTCGTGCGCTTCGAAACAGAGCCAGGACGACAGATGCAGGTTGACTGGGGCACCATGCGTAATGGCAAATCACCACTTCATGTGTTCGTTGCCGTTCTGGGGTTCAGCAGAATGCTGTATATCGAGTTCACTGACAATATGCGCTACGACACCCTGGAAGAATGCCACCGTAATGCGTTCAGCTTCTTCGGTGGCGTACCGCGTGAAGTGCTCTACGACAACATGAAAACGGTAGTGCTACAGCGCGATGCTTATCGGGCCGGGCAACACCGGTTCAACCCTTCACTGTGGCAGTTCGGCAAAGAGATGGGCTTCTCTCCACGGCTGTGCCGCCCCTTCAGAGCACAGACTAAAGGCAAGGTGGAGCGGATGGTGCAGTACACCCGCAACAGCTTCTACATCCCGCTAATGACTCGCCTGCGTCCGTTGGGGATCACCGTCGATGTTGAAACAGCCAACCGCTACGGCCTGCGCTGGTTGCACGATGTCGCTAACCAGCGCAGGCACGAAACAATACAGACCCGTCCCTGCGATCGCTGGATCGAAGAGCAGCAGTCCATGCTGGCTCTACCGACGGAGAAAAAACAGTATGACGTGCAGGTAGACGAAAGCCTGGTGACCTTCGACAGGCAGCCACTGCACCACCCGCTATCCATCTATGACACGTTCTGCAGAGGAGCCGCATGATGGTGGAACTGCAACATCAACGGCTGATGGTGCTTGCCGAACAGCTGCAACTGGACAGTCTGATCAGCGCAGCGCCAGCCCTGTCACAGCAGGCAGTGGAGCAGGAATGGAGTTACATGGACTTCCTGGAGCATCTGCTTCACGAAGAGAAACTGGCCCGACATCAGCGTAAACAGGCAATGTATACCCGGATGGCGGCCTTCCCGGCAGTGAAAACGTTCGAAGAATACGACTTTACCTTCGCCACCGGTGCGCCGCAGAAGCAGATCCAGTCGCTGCGTTCACTGAGCTTCATAGAGCGCAACGAAAACATCGTGTTGCTGGGGCCATCCGGCGTGGGGAAAACGCATCTGGCAATAGCAATGGGCTACGAAGCGGTACGGGCGGGTATCAAGGTTCGCTTCACTACGGCGGCGGATCTCTTGCTTCAGCTGTCCACGGCACAACGCCAGGGGCGCTATAAAACAACGCTTCACCGTGGCGTGATGGCACCAAAGCTGCTCATCATCGATGAAATAGGCTACCTGCCGTTCAGCCAGGAAGAAGCCAAGCTGTTCTTCCAGGTCATCGCCAAACGTTATGAAAAGAGCGCGATGATCCTGACCTCCAACCTGCCGTTCGGGCAGTGGGATCAGACGTTCGCCGGTGATGCGGCGCTAACATCCGCGATGCTGGACCGGATCTTACACCACTCACACGTTGTTCAAATAAAAGGAGAGAGTTATCGACTGAAACAGAAACGAAAGGCCGGGGTTATCGCTGAAGCTAATCCTGAGTAAAACGGTGGATCAATATTAGACCGTCGGTGGAGATGTAAGTGGATCACTTTTTACCCGTCGTTGACACACAGTGCGTTCGGCTATTGAGATTGCGCATCGTGTTGATTGGGATTTTCGTGAAGCGGAGCGTGTAGCTAAAGAAGTTGCCGCTGCTGGCATCGGTAAGGGGGAGTGAGGCATGAGTTATTCAACAGTGGTTTCAGTATGGCCCGGCGAAAAATCAGAGGAACTGGAAGAGTTGCAGAATGCTTATGGTAGTGGTCCGGTCATCTGGAATGACATGGCTGTACGCTATCTCGGTATGGCCAGAAACTCTTACACCTGGGAGATCGATAAAGTCTGGCCCTTACCTAAACGCATGGATATCCCCGAACATAATCGCGCTGTGCTGGCGATGACGTACGACAACATGATCGTAGTTCGAGAAGACTATGCCCGCGCTGCGCAATGCATTCGCCAGTATCTAATTGATTTCCCCGTGGACGAAAGATACGTCAATCACTGGCCTCGAATTGCTGAAATTTTCGAGAGCAATCCTGAATCACCAGCAATTGGTTTATGGCTCACATCTGTTTGCGAAAACCCATTTGCTGGGGAATGGAATGAAGATGCTGATGAGTACGATCAGCAAGATTGGTCGAAATACTGGAATGTATTTGAATGGCTGGACGCTGGCGCCAGTAAGGGGGAGTGAGATGGCAGAGCAAGCAGTTTTAGATATGTGCTGCGGTAGCCGCATGTTCTGGTTCGACAAGCAGAACGAGCGCGCTGTTTTTAGCGATATTCGCGCCGAACAGCACACCCTTTGCGACGGGCGTAGCCTAGTCATAAACCCTGACGTGATTGCTGACTTCCGCGCGCTACCGTTCGGCGATGCTTCTTTCCCTGTGGTTGTATTCGATCCGCCGCATCTTGAGCGCGTCGGTGAAAACGCCTGGATGGGTAAAAAATACGGTCGGCTGAACAAAGAAACCTGGCGCGATGACCTACGCGCCGGATTTCGCGAAGCCTTCCGAGTGCTGCGGCCACAAGGCGTTCTTATCTTCAAATGGAATGAAACCCAGATACCGGTAAGCCAGATTTTAGCGCTTACAGACGAGAAACCGGCGATTGGCCAGCGCACCGGGAAGGGCGACAAGACCCACTGGATCATTTTTGTAAAGGACTAACCCATGACCACTATTACCAAAGAACAGGCACAGAAAATCATCGATGCCGCCGATGATGTTATTTCCGCATTAGCTGGCACTAACGATGATATTCATCCAGAGAGTGAGACGATGATTCACGCATACGACTACCTGAACGACGTTGCGGCACCGCCTGCAGTTGTGCGCGAACTGGCGCGCATCGCGCTGGCGTCGCTGGAGGCTGCAAAAAGCGACAATCCTATCCATGATTTGTTTTTGCGGGCAAAGGCACTGATGTACCAATCGGGCGGCTCGCCAATCGAAAACTCACTAAATCCTGTTGACGCATGGCTGTTTGAAGCGGAGCGCTCCGGGCTGCCGGTAGCGCCACTCTACACCGCCCAGCCAGCGCCGGCAGTTATAGATGAGCGAGCATTGTTCGACGCGTGGAATAACGAAGACAACCTTCCAATTGCAGGAGTTGGTGCGAAAAACGCTGCCTGGTTAGCATGGCAGGAACGAGCCAAGATGGGAAACCAGCCAGCACCTGAACTGAAAATGGCGCACCTGATTAACAAATTTTATGAGCGCTATCCGCTGAACACCTTCAAAAGCGATTCACGCAGCGAAGCATTGGGTTATTTCATGGCTGGCGCTGAGTTGCAGTGTTTTGGTGAGTTTATTAATTATGCTGAATTGCTGGGTGATGAATAATGAAACTCACAAAAGAGCGCCTGCAGGAGATTGTAGAAGATGGCTTCCTGAAGCACGGGGAAAGCAAAGAGCTGGCGCGTATCGCGCTGGCTAAAAAACTGAATCTGGAAATCATCCATCAGACTACAAAGGCGGCCAGCGATGACTAAAGACGTCGTTATCGATACCGAAACCATGGATACCGTGCCGAGCGCCCTGCTGCTCTCTATCGGGGCTTTTGCAGTAGATGTCAGCAATCTGGAGGATACCCAGGCCAACATCCTGAAGGTATCCCGCGATATCGATCTGCAGGACTTCTCCGTGCTGGCTTTTTATACCCGGCTCGACGCCACAGATCAGCTGATGCTGGGCCGAACCGTCAGCCAAAAAACCCAGACGTGGTGGAAAGACCAGGCCGAGGATGCACACGAAGCTCTAACCGGCGATCGCGTAGCCCTCAGCGAAGCCCTGATCGGCCTCTCTCGCTGGCTGGATTATCACCCCGGTGCCAGGGTGTTTTTTCGTGGGCCAGATTTTGATGGCGCCATTCTGGAGAACGCCTACCGCATGTGCGGTCTGGAGTGTCCATGGCGTTACAACGGCAAGCGCGACGTTAGGACATACATCGATACCAAGGTCCCAACCCGCGGGCGTAAGGGCTATTTAGAGGGGCACCAGCCGTGCTTCCAGATGATTAAGCACCATGCGCTTCATGACGCTATGAATGACGCAGAACAGATGGCCATCGCGTATCAGGAGGCGTGTTAATGGAAACCTTTGCTAAATACTCAGCCACCGATTGGATGATCATGCTTCAGGTTGTAATCATCTGGCTCTGGATGAGCATCAAAGCGTGGCAATGGGTTTTCGCCATAGCCTTGCGTAAAGGCTGGCGGTGGTGGAATAGGAAAGACGATAAATCACTGGCCCTAGAATCATTTTGCGAGGCGTTCAACCTTGAGGCTATTCAGCCAGGGCGCTCCATAGTAGTCAAAACCAAAGGTGACATGCTGATTCTCATCAGCAGGACAAAGGAGGTCAGCAATGGCTAACTCATTCAAGAAGATGTCCCGAAAAGGTGGCCCTATCTCTCGCCGTGACAGCGGAATGTTCATCAGCCTGGATAATATCCACGTACAGGAAGGGTTTAACAAGCGTATTGATGATGAGCGGACGCAGCAGGCTGATGATGATCTATTTCAGTTCCTGTTTTCCGGCGGAACGGTGCCGCCGCTTGAGGTCCGTCCACGCGATGAGGGCGGTGTATGGGTCGTAGAGGGGCACCGCCGCATTCGAGCGTATCGCCGGGTAAGAGAGGCTGGCAAACCCATCGAACTGATCGCCATTGCTCCCTTCACGGGCAGCGATGTGGAGCGCGTAGCGCGCATCATGACCAGCAACAACCAATTGCCGCTGACGCAGTTCGAACAAAGCCTCGTTGTGAAGGAGCTGGCCGCGTTCAATCTGACACCAGATGAGATCGCCAAGCTGATCCACAAAAGCCGCGCAACCGTAGACAAACTGCTGATCCTCAGCGCGTCGAATTACGACGTACAGCAGCTGGTGAAAGACGGCGAGGTAGCTATGGATGTAGCAGTCGATCGCGTGAAGGAGCACGGGGAGAGCGCCGGGGATGTACTGCAGGAGGATGTGAAGCGGGCGAAAGCCCAGGGAAAAAAGAAAGTCACCCGCAGCGTCACCGGCAGCCAGTTTAGCGCAACACGCGCACGCCGGCTGGTCGAGCTGCTCAGCGATGCCGAGATCGATGGGGATGGACGCACCCTGGTCCTGCGGGAAGGGGTTGGTGAAGAGGTGCTGAAGATTATCAACGAATACATGCATAGATAGATCTGCTGGCGCAGACGCACTGAACACTTAGGCAATCAGATCAGGAAAAAATGACAGGTTCGATTCCCTGTCCGGAGATAAAATCATGACACATAATATGACCCCAGATTCGCTCGTTGATTTGAAATTCATCATGGCGGATACTGGCTTCGGGAAAACCTTCATTTATGACCGAGTGAAGGATGGAACCCTGGTAAAACCTGAGAAGATTCATGGACGTTCACGCTGGCGCTATCGCGACCACTGTGAATTTAAGAATCGCCTCCTGTCCAGCTCCAATGGGTAAAATTACGGGTAAAAAATTTAACGAACCCGTAAAAATCATTTTATATCAATTCCCTGTATAGCAACTTCGACGTATGCAGGGAACGCCATGAGTACCGCTTCTGAAGTCTACCAAACCAATCACGTATCCAGAGAATCAGTAAAACAGCTTCAATACTGGATAATGGAACGCGTGGTTAACCTTTCGCCTTAAGCACTGCAGAGCTTTATCGACTTGAGTTTTAGACCGATAGCCTGTCTATATGCAGCTCAAATCTCCCTCGCGCCAGCCAACGAGAAGAGACGTCAATACCGAGATAAAAACACCGTTCTGGGTTGAAATCTCGCACCGGGCCACTAAACGCTCCACGGTGAAAGCCTCCAGTGACAACACGTGAGCGCCCTGGCAACATCGACCGCCAAGTACCTTGAAGATACCCCCGTAGCCAATCAGTATCTGAGAGACTGGATTGATGGCTAGAAAAAATGCTCACCACCGCGTAATAATAGAAACGACCATTCTCCGCATCAAGATGCTACCCGGAGCGCATCTGAATTTGCATGACGGTGCGAAATATATTGTAAACTCTCTTCCATCCCCCGGTGCCAGCAAGGCTTTGTCACTAACGATTTATTAGTACACTATCTTGCTCTTTTACTTATTTTTAGTGCAATAGACCAGACAGAAACGCTCCCAACTTACCTTCTATATTACTGTCGATCGTACATAACCTGAGCAATGGCAGGTTACATTTCTTCAATATACTGTTCTTAAGTTCATCGCGCTCAATCTGTGGGCTTTCCAGATGATATCCGCCATCTACTTCAATAACACCCAACGGAGTCTTACCAACCTTATAGTAAATAACAAAATCACAGCTGGCCCGGTTATGCATAAATGACAGTTCTCTGGGGGTAAATTCACCCAACTCCAACGATACCAACTGGTTCAATGCTATCTGTGAATGGAACATCATGTTTCGATAGTTATCCAGTGATAATGCATCCCGCAGCAGGCTAGCAACAATCTGCTCTGACTTAAAATTAGAATCATCTGGGTTCAGCTGGATATTTAACCGTTCCAGTGATTTATCATACTCGCTATACAGCAAATCAAACGCAGATATCACTGGGCTCTCGCAAATATCCTCATCGTTAGCATAATATTTGATGTAACGAATCAGTGCAGCAATATGCTTGCCGTGATTTTCAAAGACATCATCTCCTGTCACTAGGGTAAATTTTTTTCGAGCTCTAGAAACTGCGACGTTCACCAGATTAGGGTCATCAACAAACATAATATTCTTACTTTGCTGACTACTGTGTTTTCTATCCAGAACGGTTGAGAAAACGATCTCATCACACTCTCTTCCTTGAAATTTATGCACCGTCGATTTCACAAAGTCAGCAGGTAGCACAGTTTCAGCTAGATTAACCTGTGCATTATAAGGGGCAATATATCCTCTACTGCTTTTTTCATCCCAGGAATGTTCCTCTATTGATTCAAGCTCCCTGAGGTTAGAGAAATTGCGGGTATGGTTTCCTTTTGCCGTAATCACCAAAGATAATGATGACTCGCCTGAGTCTGTTGTCAGCGGGATCAGTGTATTATCATAAAACTGCTTATTACAGAACTGAATTATTTTAGGGTGACAGCGATAATGTTCTTTCAAAAGCGTTACCGGTGCAGTTTTCCCAAATAAAATACAGAGAGAATCAAGAAGGCTATTCGTCACGCAATTATAGTATTCTGTCGGTGGAATACTTGAGCTAAATACAGGAACATGCGGGAGCTGCTTGCGATCCCCTACAACAATCACATTTCGGGCACACCCTAACCCCAAAATGCCTGGAACAATATCTTGCTGCGAGGCCTCATCGATGATTACATAATCAAGAATAGCCCCATTCCCAAGAGAGTTGATAATGGAATGGGTGCTACTTCCGATAATAGGAAAGCGTTTTATAAATTGGTTAAAGTTATCTTTATACGTCTCTGCGAAAAATGACTTTGTTATTGGAATGCTTTTTTTTAAATATCCTTTCAAATAATCCATCGATAGCGACACAAGCTGGCCTAGCAAAGTATTAAAATCTGATGTAGCTAATATAACATTATACTCATCTAGAGATTTTTGTTTTTCCTGAATGGATTTTTTATAAAAAGATAACTGAAGAGAAGTGAAAATCCCCAGTCTTTTCTCCTGGTTCTTCAGTGGCTTTACTCTTATAATTCTAAAATTCAGAAATAAATCAATTCTATTTTTAAACCCAACCCGCCGCCCAGAAAGATAATGAATGTAAGCCATCAGGTCAGCTGTTTTCCGAGAGGAAAAATGGTGGCTACTAGCAAAAGACTCCTCAGATAGGAGATTCCTCTCCTGCCATTGCTGCAAGTATTTATGCTCAATATTCAGCTCATCAATTTCCGCTTTCAACAAAGCAACTTGATTGATGGCGTTTAGATATTTTTTCACCTGTTGAAGAACATCGTCAATTACACCTATTGGCGGAGAATCTGATAATACTTCATCAGGTATCAAGGATAGTGTAGAAAAAAATCGCTGTCTATTTTCCGAACTCCCCAGTCGGGCAATCAGATATCCCAGCCCTTGCTTATCCATTTTCTCATAAACATTACTGACTGCTGTGTTATTGTTGGATAAAATCGCCACTGTTTTATTTTGAATCAATATGTTCGCAACAATATTGAGAATGGTCTGCGTTTTACCGGTTCCTGGAGGCCCTTCGATAATTGAAATCTGTGAAGAGAATGCCCGTTCGACTGCCAGTAATTGACTTTCATTAAGACCGAATGGAAAAATCAAATTTCCCGAAAAATCACGCTTTTTATTCTGTCCTGAACAGTATGCATGCAAGGCAGTATCAGGATGAGGAACAATTCTCTTTATCTGACGAAGGACATTCTCAGCAATACTCCTATCGTTTCCACGAGCATCACTAATACGCTCTTCAGCTATACGACAAAAATAGTCAAACACAGCATGTTCTGTGAAATTTGAACACGCCTGAAAATTAAGCCCTGCGGTTTTCATAATGTAGGGTTTGTCATTTCCCGAGTAGTAAACAACCGCATATTTATTGCCATAGAGAATAACCCGTTCAGCCCGAGATGTTACAGCAAAGCCTTTCCGTTCAAGAAACACATTGTGCAGGGTGCTAGTCGGCGTTATCTGGCATACAGAAAGCGGACGGGTATATTTTTTTCCGCTACGGAAATGGCAGGTCAGCATAACATCCCCATTACCATATCCAGACCATAAAGTCCAATCTGATATTTTATTGGTTTTATTTTCCCCGTCAACGCAAATCGTAACCATATTATCATCCAATCATCATTGATTAACTTACGGAAAAACCGTTAGGACACGCTGAGATCTTATCCTAAATGGAGTTAACCATTTTCTCTTTTAGAGGGAGTTTTACCCCAACACACTTTACCGCCGATTGACAACCTGGATTACTCTACCTCGTAGGCTATTTCATCCGTCCGGATCACTCATTTCTGAATATAGCACTCTCAGCAGAGGATCTTATCCTAGGATACTGGTGCCAAACCTCGTCAGGCCCATTCCCCAGCCTAGGCTAAAATAGCGCACGAGATACATCCCGGCAGCAGCCCATTCATCCATATCATATATTCGCATCAATGCCATTCCCAGCGCCATCCACGCGCTATCCCTTACCCCGCTTCAGCTGGGGCGCCGAACCGCTCCCCGCCCCGACGATTCTACTCTCCTCTCGCCAATAATTTATATAGATCGGCGTATGAAAAGTCATATTCTCCACATAAATAACTGTATGTTGAGATCACCTCAGCATAAAAGCCTACCTGATAGAGGCCAGCTTGCCCCTGCAGGGGGTCGACATTGCGGATACGGCTCAGTATTTGAACCTCTTCAATCCAGACTGGGACTGGCTCCTTAATTCAACCTGAAACGCTGGACAATACGGAGCACTGCGTTAACAGCTTCAATTTTAAACACCCCGAGATAACGCTCCCCATCATGAGCTCCTCGCATTAGGTCATCTTAATGACGAGGAAAGGCCTTTTAAAATCCTTGGTGATTCAATCACATCAAAAAGCATCATCAACATTCATAGCATCACTGCCGCTACGCTAGATTACTCATAAGCATTATTCATATCGTTACAATTTCCTTACAGCCTCAAAACGGCTAAAATGGACAATATTTCCACTAAAAATTAAAGAGATGCTCTTCTCTGGCAATCAGGAACAATGTTGGAATGAATCCACGCTTAACCCGCGGCTATCGCAAAATAAGGCACTATCTACACGGGCGGCCGCGCTTTCTCTTTTCCATACTGATGGCCACCGTCATCTACCTCTGCCTTACGCCGTTTTTCTCCCCGGCGATCCGCCTGATGTTTGGCTGGAACGTCTTCGCCTGGCTGTATATCCTCTTTTTGCTGACCAAAATCGTTAACCGCAGGGCCCACGATATCCGCAAAATCACCCGGCTGGAGGATGAGAGCGCCAAGATGGTGATCTTCTTCGTCGTCATCGGCTGCTGCATCAGCGTGCTGGTGCTGTTTCTGGAGCTGGCCACCGCCGGGCAGACCAGCGGCCACCAAAAGATCCTGCACTTCATTATCACCGGCTCTACGCTGATCTCCTCCTGGCTGCTGCTGCCGATGGGCTTTACCATGCACTACGCCCATGTGTTCTACTCCAACCCCAAGACAGACGATCCCTGGCTGCTGTTTCCCGACAAGATCCAGGCGCCCTCCTACTGGGACTTTATGTACTTTTCGTTCACCATCGCCGTCGCCTCGCAGACCGCCGACGTCTGCGTCGGATCTCAGGAAATGCGCAAAATTGTCCTGCTGCAGTCGGTGATCTCCTTCGTGTTCAACATGACCATTCTCGGTCTGTCGATCAACGTCTGCGCCAGCCTGTTCTAAGCCCGCGCTCGGGGGCGCCGCCGCGGCGCCTCCCGGTTACTTCTGCGAGAAGCCTCACACTTCATCACTCTCTCCCGCCGTGTCTATTGTCTGTTCAGACGCGTAACGGTAAATTTACTCAAATCTGGTTTAAACCAAATGGATTATATCATGGAGACAGTTTCTACCGTCGAGCTGGCCAAAGAGCAGCTCAATCAATGGATTGACAATGGCATGATCGGCGCCGGCGGAAAGCTTCCCTCAGAGCGTGAGCTCAGCGAGCTGCTCGGCATCAAGCGGATGACCCTGCGTCAGGCGCTGCTCAATCTGGAGGGGGAGTCCAAAATCTTCCGCAAAGATCGCCGCGGCTGGTTTGTCGCCCTGCCGCGCTTTAACTACAACCCCAATGAGGCGACCAGCTATAAGCAGGCCGCCATCGAGCAGGGGCGCGTGCCCTCCTGGGGCTATCTGGAAAAACAGCGGGTGCTGGATGCGCCGCCGCGGATGCAGTCGCTATTGCAGGCCGACCCGCAGCAGGGGCTGTTCCGTATTCGCGGCTGGGGGGCGCTGGACGGCCACAAGGTGTTCTATCACGAAACCTATATCAACCCGCTGGTCGCCCCCGACTTTATCGACCATCTGGGCGAAAGCGCCTTTGCCGACGTGTGGAGCCAGCACTACCAGCGCCCGACGGTCACCCGGCATCTGGCGTTCAAGCCGACGCGGCTGAATGCCGAAGCCAGCCGGGTTATCGGCGGCAACTGCACGACGCCGGCGATCCAGGTGGAAAAGTTCCGTGCCGATATGCTGCGCAATATCCTGCAGATTGACATCGAATACTGGCGTTTTGAATCCGTAGATTTTTATATCGACCTATAAGGTAATTCCCATGACACCCGAACAGGCTACAAAAATCGTTGCGCGCGCCGACACGCTGCCGCTGTATCTGCACGCCTACGCTTACCACCTGAATATGCGTCTGGAGCGAATCCTTCCCGAGGATCTGCTGGAGATCGCCCATCGGCAGGGGCTGCACGGCGTAAAGGTTCACGTGCTGGATGGCGAAAGCCGCTCGCTGGCCCACGCCAGCGCCGAGCGGCTGACGCGCTTTGGCGCCGCGGCGCGTCGGCTGGGGCTGGATATTCACATTGAAACCAGCGCCTCAGATAGCGATGCCCTGGCGCAGGCCATCGCCATCGCCGAGGGCTGCGGCGCCAGCTCGGTACGCTTCTACCCGCGCTATGAGGGCGCCCTGAGTCAGGTGTTGAGCCAAATCCGCGCCGATATCCAGACGCTGCGCCAGCATCACCGGCACAGCGGGCTCCGCTTTACCCTGGAGCAGCATGAGGACCTGAAAAGCCACGAGCTGGCGGCGCTGATCGCCGAAAGCGACTTTCCCGCCCTCTCCCTGCTGTTCGACTTTGCCAACATGATCAACGCCAACGAAGAGCCGCTGCCGGCCCTGCGCGCGATGGCACCCCATGTCACTCAGGTGCACATCAAGGACGCGCGGATCACCCGCGAGGCCCGCGGGCTCGGGCACCAGGCCTGTATCTCCGGTCAGGGGGAGATGCCCATGCGCCAGCTGCTGACCGAGCTGATCTGCCTGGGCGAGACGCAGCCGCAGGTCACCGCCTATGGGCTGGAGGAGGAGGTCGACTACTACGCCCCGCCGCTGCGCTTTGCCGACGAGGGCGCCGATCCCTGGATCCCGTGGCGCGCGATGAGCGAAACTCCGCTCCCTCAGCGCGATCTGGCGCAGCGCTTGGCGCAGGAGCAGCAGGATGCGCTGAATCAAATCCACTATGTCCGCACGCTGGTTCAGGATATCAAGCGAGAAGCCTTAAATTTAATTAATTGATCGCCATTATTATTTTTTAATTTATTCCGCAGCGTCAGCGCGAATTATTCCTTCGGGAGTAAGGATGCCTGTCGACCCTACATAACGCCATGCCATACATTTTTATGTGTGTCGGGGGGACTTTATGCTAACGAAAAGAAAATGGGCCATCTTCAGTCTATTAATGCTATGCGGTGGCACGATTTATAAACTGCCATCGTTAAAAGATGCGTTCTATATTCCAATGCAGCAATATTTTCACTTAAGCAACGGTGAGATCGGCAATGCAATGTCGGTAAACTCGATTGTCACCACCATCGGATTTTTTCTCTCGATCTATTTTTCCGACCGCCTGCCGCGCAAATACACCATGTCCTTTTCGCTGATCGCCACCGGCCTGCTCGGCCTGTACCTGAGCACCATGCCGGGCTACTGGGGGATCCTGTTCGTCTGGGCGCTGTTCGGCGTGACCTGCGATATGCTCAACTGGCCGGTGCTGCTCAAATCCGTCAGCCTACTGGGCGATAATACCCAGCAGGGGCGTCTGTTCGGCTTCTTTGAGACCGGGCGCGGCGTGGTCGATACCGTCATCGCCTTTTCCGCGCTGGCGATCTTCGCCGGATTCGGCAGCGGCTATCTGGGGTTTAAGGCGGGGATCCTGTTCTACGCCGGCTGCGCCATCGTGATCGGCATCCTGATCCTGTTCGTCCTCCGCGCAGACGGCGATGCGCCCTCTGCGCCCGTCGCCAAGCCCGAGCAGGCCAAACCGGGCATCGGCAGCGTACTGAAGGACAAGACGGTCTGGCTGATCGCCTTCAGCGTCTTCTGCGTCTACGCCGTCTACTGCGGGCTCACCTTCTTTATTCCGTTCCTGAGCACCGTCTACGCCCTGCCCATCGCGCTGGTCGGCGCCTATGGCATCATCAACCAGTATTGCCTGAAAATGGTCGGCGGCCCCATCGGCGGGCTGATCGCCGATAAAATTCTCCGCTCACCGAGCCGCTACCTTTTTTACACCTTTATTCTCAGCGTACTGGCGCTGCTGCTGCTGATCGTACTGCCCCATGAGAAGATGCCGGTATACCTTGGCATGATGTGTACCCTGGGGTTCGGCGCCATCGTGTTCACCCAGCGCGCCGTCTTCTTCGCCCCCATCGGCGAAGCACGGATTGACGAGGCGCACACCGGCGCCGCCATGGCGCTGGGCAGCTTTATAGGCTACGCCCCGGCCATGTTCTGCTTTAGCCTGTACGGTCATCTGCTGGACGCCTATCCCGGGCTGCGCGGTTATCAGATCGTGTTTGCCCTGATGGCCTGCTTTGCCTGCCTGGGGATCATGGTCTCCGGTCTGCTGGTCAAGCGTATCCGTACCCAGCGCGCCGCCGCGCCGCAGCCGGCGCCGACCGACGCCTAAAAACGAAAGGCCCGCACCGCGGGCCCTCTATAAGCAAGACGCAAGCGCGGCGGAGACGCTCAGGTGCCGAAGCCGTTATAGGCGCGAATGTCGCTCGCCAGCGCATTCAGGGCCGGCTGCATATCCTGCAGCGTCAGCGGGGTCTGATCGTTGCGCAGCGGATTACCGGCGATCTTGCGCACCACCTTCAAGACCGGCTTATTGGTCGCCGCATCGATAAACTCCGCCTGCAGATAGATAGCGCTATCCAGCGTACGGTGCCCCGTCGCGGCCTGCGTCCCGGCGATCAGCAGCGTCACCGGCAACACCTCATAAAACTGCAGCCCCTTTTTCTCCGTGTCGATGGCGGTGATCGCCCCGCGGAAGATCAGCGTCTTACCGGTCGGCTTATCCACCAGCGGGTAGTGACTGGCCAACGCCGCCTTCACCCTATCGTTGGCGTATGCCAGGATCTGATCCAGCGTGCTTTGGCTGATCTGCGCCGTTGGCTTCGGACACGGCGCATAGATCACCGGTTGATAGATCAGGCTATTAAACTGCTTCATATCCACCCCGGGCGCCCGCCAGTACAGCACCGGCTGACCCGACGCCGTCGTTCCCCGGGTGACGTTTTCATAGGGGGTAAAATAATTGCCGTATTTGTCCTTCTCCGGCACCTTGGAGGCGCAGCCGGCCAGCAGCAGCAGCGCCGGCAGCACGACGCAGCCAATGACCTTACTCTTCAATCGTTTCATATTTTACCGATCCTTAAATAACATCTGAGTTGCCCGTTCGATGCCGCAATACGCGCGGAGGAGCAGCGCGGTAATAAGACGCAGCGGTGCCGCCAGCCTGCCGCAATAACAGGCTGTGCCATCCCTTATTTATCCTCTTCTCCATCAGACGCTTTATTTTCCAGCGGGGCGCTGGAGCCCATCCGAGAGACCCGCGAGCGTCAACGTAATCTAGACGCATGTCCGGGCCGCCCCCCACCGTTATTCCACCGCCGACGCCGCGGGATAATAACAGCGTAGCACACGCCTGACGCCGCGCTGGCCCGTTTATAGATGCGCGCGACGCCGCGGATAAACCGTTTGTCCAACACCCTGATGACGTTAAAAAAACCCCGCCAGGGGGCGGGGAAACGTCGTGCAGCGGTTATCTTTCGCCGCCATCATAATCTGCGCGCCAGGCGTCATCATCTGGTATTTTTGCTAAAGATAGATATCATTTTTGATATACCTCCTACTGGATCACCCGATGAAAGATTATAAGTTTGATGAGCTGCGTATCGCCCTGGCGATCGCCGGTCAGGGCAGCGTCACCCGGGCGGCGCAGCTGCTGCAGATGCCACAGCCCAACGTGTCGCGCACCCTGGGCAGCCTAGAACGCCGTCTGGGGCTGGCGCTCTTTGTCCGCCACCGGCAGGGGCTGATCCCCAGCGAATTCGGCCAGCGTTTCCTGGCTCAGGCCGAGCTCATGCTGGAGCAGCATCGCGCCCTGCAGAGCTTCTCCGACAGCTACAAGCGCAGCCTGCAGGGCGGCGTGACGCTGGGTGCCCCCATCGCTATCCACGCGCTGCTGGCCCGCCATCTGCTCCCCGCGCTGCAGCGCGACATGCCCGGCCTGATCCTCGATCTGCGCACCCGGAACCCCAGCGCCACGGAGCGCCAGTACGGCGCCATCTTCGACAGCGACTGCGATCTGCTGATCAGCCCCTTTCAGCCGCAGAACGAAAGCCTGATCGCCCGCCCGCTGGTCAACTTTCGCATGGGGATCTTCGCCGCGCCGGCGTATCTGGATCGTCGCCCGCTGACGCTGGCCCAGGCCGCCGATCTGGACGGACACGACTGCATCACCCTCAGCATGCTCGGCGGGCAGCGCAACCGCTGGCAGTTTCCCGACGCCCAGGGCCACCTCCAGCAGTGCGAGGTCAGCGGCGTCTGCATCTGCGACAATCTGCTGCCGGCCATCGAGCTGGCTCGTCAGGGGATCGGGCTGCTCTACGCCCCCTTCTACGCAGTGGCCGCCGATCTGCAGGCGGGCACCCTGCGCACCTGTCTCGCCCACGCCGACGGCCTGTCGATGAACAGCTACCTGATTTACCGCCAGCGCAGCACCCTGCCACACCGAGTACAGGCGGTGATGGAGGCCATCGCCAGCCAGCTGCCGCGCATCCTGCCCTGACGCGCGGCAGCCGCCGCCCCGCACCCGCAGACTATTCGCCGATACGACCACGCGGGCGGTTTTTTCTGCGTGGACAGCGCTATTTCCGCACAATTTTATCCTCACCGTCAAAATCGACTTGAGGCGTTGGCTAAAAACGCGTAGATATTAATATCAAAAAAGAAAGCTTCGGCGTTTAACATAAATCCGATGAATCATTCAGCCTTTTTTTAAATAAAATCTAAATTGGCATCGCCAACGTATTTTTATTATCCTGCACCAGTCGCATAGACAGACACGTTGACCATAAATAAATTATGGATGGAATGTTAATTTTATACGGATATTAAATTTAATTAAGGTGAGACATATGCTGCATAAGAAAAGTATCTTGGCATTAGCATTAATCACGGCGCCGCTGTTCGTGCAGGCCGCCGTAACGCAGGGTCAGTTAACGTTTACCTGGCAAGCCACGGTGCCTGCGACAGATGTACTCAGTGGCGCCTGGAAATTTACCGATCCAACCGGCGGTGATTATACGCCGAGCGTTATCGCTCTGCAGGCGAGCATTAACGATGATAAATCATTGGATCTGGTGACACAGACACCGGCAACCTTTGAGATCCGCAGCGTAAACGCGAATAATCTGAACTCCGTTTCGGCCTATCTGGCCAGCGTCCCGAGCGGCACCGGTATCACTAAGCCGTTGACGCTGAAAACCACGCTGGCGGCGCCTGGAGAAGACGAGGTGATCGTGGTTCTCAATGACCAGGCGCTGAACTCTGGCAGCAACAACGCCATCACGATCCAAAACAATGTGAATAATACCGCTACCAGCATGTCGCTGGCGCTGTATGCTAAGGTTGCGACGAATAATTATACCCCGGGCGGCAGTATCAGCTTCACGACGCCGGTTATTTTCTCGGTTAATGTCGCTGATTCCATTTCCTCTTAATCGTCCGCGGCCACTCTTGCTGTAGTTTTGTAGTAACGCCTTATTGAACAAATCAATTACGTTATCAAGCAAGCATTGATATTGCATATAGAGCTGACGATAAATCCTTATATTAACGGCAAGCATGATTAGCCGCTCGCCGTTATTTAAAACGCGCCGAATTATTTATTATGGTATATTATCGATGATGAAATATGCTCTGCTTTTGTGGCTATTGATTATCTATAGCCAGTCTGGCTTCGCCTTCAGCGTAGATTCGCTATTCAAGGTAGATGGAGAGAATAGCCGTTTCTTCGTGTTGAAAAATCCAGAGCGTGATCCGATTTATCTCGCTATCACCCTAAGCGAACTCCAGCGCAAGGCGGGGGGAGGATATCACGAGACGCCCTTCCTCGCCGCGGAGTTCCTGAACTGGCCGCTGTATATCGATCCGCCCGATGTGGTGGTCGATGCGGAAGGCGAGGTGCGCGTCTCGGTGATACGGGCCAATCGCGTGCCGGAATACGATCGGATCATCGGCGTCTCGTTTATTCCCGATGCGCTGCGCCAGCAGCAGGAGCAGCCAGACAGCAATGTCGCTATCTCTATCGGCTATAAATCGTGGTACATCATCCCCGGCAGCCTGCCTATCAAGGGTGAGCCGACGGCCTGGGTGGGCGACGGAAAGATCCACTTCAACAACCAGAGCTCGCGGGTCCTGCGTTTCGAGATGGATCTCTGCCAGGGCGTCAGCGAAGAAAAGGCCAAGGCGCTGTGCTACGGCGAATCCATATTGCTCCCCGGTAATCACAAGATCATCGATGTCCCTTTAGGCGCCAACGTCCGTCAGGGTCGGGTCACCTTTTCCGCACTCAGCGGCAGCTACAACAAAGCGATTGCGCTGCAACCTGCGCACTAATAGACGATGGAACACGCTGGTTTAGTTTAGCCAGTGTCTTTGTATAAATGCTTATGAATATGAACGCCCGCCTCAACAAACTAAAATTAAAGCGGAGATATTTACCGCTCTTATTTCTGCCGCTGGCGGCCTGGGCTGATAATCCCCCAGCAACGCAGACGCTGGCCAACAATAGCCCTCCCCCGATGACGATTGCCGCGACGAATACGGCGACGCTGGCCATGGCGCGCGGCATGGCGCTAGCATCGGGAGAACTGCTGGCGCATTCGCGCTACGGCAAGATATTAACCCCCAGCGCCATGGCGCTGACGCTGGTGATCCCCCAGTTGGCCGAAGCGCAGATGGAGGGCGCACTGGCGCTCGACAGCGTGCAGATCGGCGATGAGCGTGCGGTGATCCGTTTCCTGCGGCAGGCCGGACTGGCGCCGGAGTATGCCCGTCAGGCCGCGACACAGCTGGCGCAGGGGGTGAATCATGACGCCCGCTGCAAGGGGAGCCGCAGCCAGTGCGTGGTGAACAGCGACGGCATGGCGGTGGTCATCGACTACTATGCGCGCCAGGTGCGCCTGTTCTTCGCCCCGGCATGGTTTATCCGCGATGAGCGTCAGGTGGAATATCTGCAGAGCGGCAGCGGCCGCATGGCGCTGATCAACCACGCCAGCCTCTCCGCCAACCGCTACAGCAGCGGCAGCAGCATCTACGCCCGCGATTACGGCCTGCTCGGCCTGCCCGGCGGCTACCTGAAATATGACGCCTCCGCCAACGAAACGCGGGTCGATGTCAGCGACTTCAACTATGTTTTTCAGCGCGGTTGGCTCAAGGCGCAGCTGGGCGCCATCGGCAATGGCTACGACTTTAACCCCTCGACGCAGCGCAGCCTGTTCCGTAACAGCCAGATGAGCGGCGCCATGGTGGGGAACTCCGCGGAGCTACGGGTACGCGACCGCAGCGATCGCAGCTACGGCTACTACGCCCCCCTGCCGGGGGTCCTTGAGGTGTGGCGTGACGATAAGCTGCTGCTGCGGCGCAGCGTGACGGCAGGCCGGGGGGAGCTCTCCTACCAGACGTTACCGAGCGGGATCTATCAGGCGCAGGTACAGATAAAGGGGTTGAATGATGAGATCTTCTCCAGCCAGTCGCTGCTGATCGTCAACGATGGCCCCGCGCTAGAGGGAGTGAGCAGCCATATCACCGCCGCCCATCTGGACAGGCACGGCTACTATGGCAATAGCTGGATGAGCGAGCTGGGCGTCACCGTGCCCGTCGGCCCGCGTCTGAGTCTCTCCGCCCTGGGGAACTACGTGAGCGGAGATAACGGCGAGTGGCTGGGCACCCTGGGCGCGGACTGGCGCAGCGGCGACATCACCCTGTCGATGCTGCAGACCCTGGGTAACAACGGCTACCTGAAGAGCGATGCCATCGCCACCCTCTACCCGCTGTCGCTGCAGTTTACCCAGGAGCGCTACCGCCAGCGCAACAGTCGCGCGATCGACGCCCCCGCGCTGACGTTAACGCCGGAGGATGTCCTGGCGCCGGCAACGCTGCCGGACTACCGCCGCGATAATCCCGGCGAGACCCTGACCCGCCGCAGTCTGCTGGCAAACTACAGTGTGTCCCTGACGACGAATCACTCCCTGCAGCTGGGCTATCAATGGTTTGATGAGCGCGCGCAGCGTAGCAACAACTACAATGTAACCCTGTTTAGCCGCCTGTGGTGGGAGATCAACCTGACCGCGGGCGTGAATTATACCCGCCGCAATCTCTGGAGTGCCAATCTCGGCCTCTCGATTCCGTTCGGTAGCCTGCAGGCGAGCAGCTACTACCTACAGCAGAATCACGGACGCTGGCGTAGCCAGAACACGCTCAATTACACCCAGAACCTTGGCGAGGCCTGGTCGGTCAACGCCCAGGCGGGCCAGCAGTTTGCCAATAACGGCCCGCAGAGCAGCCTCTCGTTCGGCGGGACCTATCAGGGTCCCATCGATGCCCGTAGCCAGATCTATCTGGCCAGCGACCAGCACGGCGTCACGGGCAGCCTGGATCTGCAGTCCCATCAGGTGGTTTCCGCGCAGGGGATCTCGTTCCACAGCGCTAGCGAGCTGGGCCAGAACGCCATTCTGCGTCTGCCCCCGCAGCCCACAGGCGAGGTTCAGCTGGCGTTAAAAGATCAGGCCAGCGGCCATACCCGCTATTACGCCCAGGGAGAGGGGCGGATCGTCGCCCTGCCGGCCTACAGCCGCTACCAGCTGGAGGGGCGCCTGATCGGCAGCGACAGGGTCTTCGATAACCACCAGTCCCACTACCGACGTCAGGTGGATCTGCTGCCGGGGCGGATGATCGACGCCGGGCGCCCGGTGTTCTCGGTGCGCAATCAGGCGGTGCTGGTCCGGCGTGACGGCAAGGCCATCGATCAATTGCGCTGCGAGGGCGCCGGCTGCATCAACGTGCGGCGGGTACAGGAGGGGCTGTTTATTCTGCAGCTACAGCAAAATGGGGCGATCCATCTGCTTTCCGACGGTGAGCGCTGTGCCACGCTGCCCTCGGCAACGGCACTCCCCGCCGATCAACTACCCATCGTGGAGTGTCAGCGTGAAAAAGTATAGACCCCCCCTCGGGCTGGTATTCCTTCTGCTGGCGGGGGCGGCCTCGGCCGCGACAATCACCAATAATAGCCAACGAATAGAGGAGACGCTGCTGCTGACCGCCGATATCGATCTGGGCCAGAGTGTCGTCGCGCCGCTGGAGGTGATCAGCAATACCCCGCCCTTTCAGCATATCCTCTGGGACAGCGCGACCCGACGCTTCAGTGAGATGAGGATCTCGCTGCGCGCGCTGAGCGGGAGTCACGGCCAGCCGCTGCTGCTGGATATCCTCAGCGACAGCTACCTCTGCGCCAGCGTCTCCCCCCAGGCCAGCGCACAGATCACCTTCTCCGCGATCAATGCGGGATACACCTACGCTGTCGAGACCGGCGGGCGCACGGTCGCCACGCTGCGCTCAGGCGGCGCGACGCGGCATACCTTTGAGACCGGGCAATGGCAGTATTCAGGCGCGCTTTCCGGCGCCGAGCGCGGCAAATATCTGCTGGATTTTTTACTCAGGGTGACGCTGCCCGATATCGCGGAGAAGCTACCTGACCATCCGGCGCCGGTAATCTGCGACGGGCAGGTGATACTGATGGTCAGTACGCCGCTCGCGGCCTCATCGTAACCCCGGCAATGACGGCTCACCGCCGGGCCCCCCGCGCTAAGACGTGCGGCTAAGGGCGGCGGGCCCGGGGCCTGTCTAACCGTTCAACCTCGTGGGTAGGAAAATGTTATCGAAGAAAATAAAGCGCCTCTCTGTTACCACTCGCACGCGTTGGCTCTGCTTTCTGCTGAGCGTATCCATTGTCTCACCGCTGTGGGCGGTACGGATCGGCGTCAATACGTATAATGACATTGCAAGGATTGCCTATGGTGACAATATAGATACGATTGATGGCGGTATCATCCGTGCTAATGACGGCTATAGCAGCATCACCGGCTTTCAGTTAAATGACGTTGGTGATAGCGCCGGACGTCACTTCCGCGATAACAGCTTATTCAGCGTTACGCTGACCGGTTATCAACATGGGCAGACCATCCAACTGCCCGTTAAACTGGGGCAGACGACCTTCAATACTCGGTCGAATAGGGCAACACATTTTAATGATAATAATACGGTCGTCAATAATGGCTGCGTTAGCATAGAGCCGTCGACCATTTATCTTCCCATCGGAGAGCAAACGGTCGATATCGTGCCGGGTAACAATATCAGCCAAAACTGCAGCGGAAATAGCGTCGAATTCCGTTACACTGATATTAAGCCCGCGCAGGGTATCCGCCGTGAGGTGCTGTTCGATCTCCCCTCTATGATGCGCACCGAGGCGTATCAGCGACTGCCGCCCGATCTCTACTTTTTCCAGGGCAGCGTATCGGGCCTGGAGCACTGGAAAGCCCGCGTCGGCGGCTCACGCGATTTTCCCCTGCCCCTTACTATCAACATTCGTAAGCAGGCCTACTTCACCGGGCTCTCCCTGCCCGCAACCACCCTGCCGCTGAGGGTCACCTATGCCGATCAGCGGGTACGGGGCAGCGCCTCAATGCCGATAACCCTGCAAGGGGCCTTCGACCCGACCTTTGGCCAGGTCAGACTCAGCGCGCGCTCCAGCGGCGGCTTCTCGCTGCGCAGTGGCAGCAGCGAAGTACCCTATCGGGCCGAGGCGGTGGTCAATCAGCGGCGCTACGCGCTCAATGACGGCAGCAGCGCCAGCGCACCGGTCGTATTGGGGAACCTTAACGATGTGCGCCAGATCCCCCTGCAGCTGGAGGTGACGTTCGATAGCCCCCGCAGCCAGATTAGCGTCAGCGGGAGCTATCGCGATAACCTGACGCTGATCGCCGAGGTGCCACTGGTATAGACTGACACAATACCGCCGGCGCATCCAATAATGCGATCCGATGCCCGGCGATGATCGCCGGGCGCTATTCCACGGCGGCATATCTCGTCGCCGCGCGGTCGCGGCGGGACCGCGCCGGGTGCGTCCAGGCGCAGGGGCATCCCTCTTTATTGGTGGGCATGGCATCGAGGGGAAATACCACACGAACGTAATATGATCATCCCTTATTTATATGATTTATTCTTATTAAATAAAACACTAATCCATATCGATCTATTTTTATAAATAAAAATAAAAACATCTTGTTGATATCCATCGCCATTATTCCTTTCACTCCCCCAGCCCGAATAACCGCCGCGTCATAAACGGCGCCATCATTGATCTGACGCAGTTTTTAGCCGCCATTTTGGCGTAGTTTTATCCACAATCTCATTTTTATTGTTTGCTGCCCCGCCCTATCCCACCGCGGTGGGCCGCCGGGCCGCCATTTTTTTATCGATGAACCCATACTGCCTCGCCCTACGGGTGGCGGTAGGTTTTACGGTTGTCTCTTTTCCCTGTACAACAACTGATAAAGAAGCAATATGATGAGCAAAAATCAACGTGATATGACGCAGCCACCGGATCTGGGCGCCGCCTCAGGCACCGGCCCTATCCGCAGCCAACGCCCCGTCTATCGGGATTCCCTGCCCCCCTGTAATCATGCCTGCCCCGCCGGCGAAAACATTCAGGCCTGGCTGGCGCTGGTGCAAGCGCAGCGCTATGAAGAGGCCTGGCAAAGCCTGATCGCCAACAACCCGATGCCGGCGATCCACGGCCGCGTCTGCTACCATCCCTGCGAACAGGCCTGCAATCGCCTGCAGGCCGATCAGCCGGTCAGCATTCACGCCGTCGAGCGCTTCCTGGGTGACATGGCGCTGGAGCAGCGCTGGAAACCCCGCATCGACGCCGTCGACAGCGGTAAAAAGGTGCTGGTGATCGGCGCCGGCCCCTCCGGTCTCTCCTGCGCCTGGCACCTGCGCCGCCTGGGCCACCGGGTTGAGATCCGCGAGGCGGGACCGATGCCCGGCGGGATGATGCGCTTCGGTATTCCCGCCTACCGCATGCCGCGCGACATCCTCGACCGGGAAATCGACACCCTCCTCTCCACCGGCATCACCCTCACCCTGAACCATAAAGTCGACGACGTGCAGCAAGAGATGCACGACGGCGGCTTCGACGCCGTCTTTATGGCTATCGGCGCCCATCTGGCGAAAAAAACCGATATTCCGGCGCGCGAGGCGGGGAAAATCCTGGACGCCGTCGGCTATCTGGCCGCCGTCGAACGCGGTGAGGCGCCGAAGCTGGGGCGGCGGGTCGCCATTTACGGCGGGGGGAACACCGCCATGGACGCCGCGCGCACCGCGCGACGCCTCGGCGCCGACGAGGCGATGATCATCTACCGCCGCGACATGGCGCATATGCCGGCCCACGCCTTTGAGGCCGAAGAGGCCATGGAGGAGGGGATCAAGATCAACTGGCTGCGCACCATCCGCAACATTGACAGCACCACCGTGACCGTAGAGCAGATGACCATCGACGATCAGGGGCGCCCGCAGCCGACCGGCCGCTTTGAGACGCTGCAGGCCGACAGCCTGATCCTGGCGCTGGGCCAGGACGTCGATACCCGAGTGCTGACGCGTATTCCGGGGATCACCGTACGCCCGGACGGCATCGTCGAGGTAGATGAACATATGATGACCGGCGTGCCCGGGCTGTTCGCCGGCGGCGACATGGTGCCCTCCGAGCGCACCGTCACCATCGCCACCGGCCACGGTAAAAAAGCGGCGCGTCACATCGACGGCTGGCTGCGTGGCCACCCCTATCACAAAGCGCCCAGCGGGCCGACGCTGGCGTACCCGCGCCTGCACCTGTGGTTCAACACCGACGCCGACGCCACCCGTCAGCCGGAGGTGTCACCGGCGCAGCGCTGCGGATTTGACGAAATCATCGGTGGGCTAAGCAGCGAACAGGCGACCTATGAGGCCGCCCGCTGCTACTCCTGCGGTAACTGCTTCGAGTGCGACGGCTGCTACGGCGCCTGTCCGGAGGGGGCGGTGATCAAGCTGGGCAAAGGGCTGCATTACCGCTTCGATTACGATAAATGCACCGGTTGCCAGGCCTGCTACCTGCAGTGCCCATGTCATGCCATTGAAATGATTGCCGAGGAGAACGCCCGATGAGCCAGCCGGATAATGATGTCATGGTCGACGGTAATGAGGCCGCCGCCTGGGTCGCCTATAAACTGAGCGAGGTCTGCGCGATTTACCCCATCACCCCCAGCTCTACCATGGCGGAGCTGGCGGACGAGTGGGCCAGCCGCCATATCGCCAACCTGTGGGGCAACGTTCCCGCCATTATGGAGATGCAGCATGAGGGGGGCGCCGCCGGGACGGTGCACGGCGCCCTGCAGGCGGGCGCCCTGAGCACCACCTTCACCTCGTCGCAGGGGCTGATGCTGATGCTGCCCAATATGTATAAAATCGCCGGCGAGCTGACCAGCGCGGTGTTCCACGTTGCCTCCCGCTCCCTGGCTACCCAGGGGCTGTCGATCTTTGGCGACCACCAGGACGTGATGGCGGCCCGCAGCACCGGCTTTGCCATGCTGAGCAGCGCCTCGGTTCAGCAGGCGCAGGATCTGGCGCTGATCGCCCACGCGGCGACCCTGGAGTCACGCATCCCCTTTGTCCACTTCTTCGACGGTTTCCGTACCTCGCACGAGGTCAACAAAATCCATACGCTGAGCGAAGACGATCTGCGTGAGATGATCGATGACGAGCTGGTGTTGGCCCACCGCGCACGCGCGCTGAATCCGGACCGCCCGGTGATGCGCGGCACCGCGCAGAACCCGGATACCTATTTCCAGGGGCGCGAGAGCGTCAACGCCTACTACCAGCGCGTACCGGGTATCGTCGAGCGCCATATGGCCCGCTTTGCCGAGCTGACCGGGCGCCGTTATCGCCTGGTGGAGTACGACGGTCCGGCCGACGCCCGCCACGTGGTGGTGGTGATGGGCTCCGCCGCCGCCACCCTGCGTCAGACCGCCGCCCTGCTCAACCGGGACGGCGGCAGCAATGGCGTGCTGACGCTGCACCTCTACCGCCCCTTCCCCAGCGAGGCTTTTCTGAATGCGCTGCCCGCCGCCTGCCAGGTGGTCACGGTGCTCGATCGCACCAAAGAGCCGGGCGCGCAGGGGGAGCCGCTGTATCAGGATGTGCTGGCGACCCTGGTCTATGGAGTGCAGCACGGCCTGCGCGCCGCGCTGCCGCGCCTGAGCGGCGGGCGCTACGGTCTCTCCTCCAAAGAGTTTACCCCGGCGATGGCCCGCGCCGTATTCGAACAGCAGCAGGCCGCCAGCGCGCGTCCGTTCTTTACCATCGGCATCCACGACGACGTCAGCGGGCTGAGCCTCCCCTGGGACGCCGACTGGAAGCCCGAACCTGACGATCAGATCCGCGCCCTGTTCTTCGGCCTCGGCGCCGACGGCACCGTCGGCGCCAACAAGAACAGCATTAAGATTATCGGCGGGCTGCCCGACTTCTACGCCCAGGGCTATTTCGTCTATGACTCGCGCAAGTCGGGATCGCGCACCACCTCGCACCTGCGCTTTGGGCCACGCCCCATCGACTCCCCCTACCTGATCGGCAGCGCCAACTTTATCGGCTGCCACCAGTTCAACTTTGTCCACACGCTGGATATGCTGGAGCACGCGCGGCCCGGCGCCACTTTCCTGCTCAACAGCCCCTACCCGGCCGAGGCGGTCTGGTCCCATCTGCCGGCGGCGATGCAGCGGCAGATCCGCGCAAAAGCCCTGGCGTTTTATGTCATCGACGCCGCCGCGGTCGCGCAGGAGGTCGGCATGGGCAGCCGCATCAATACCATCATGCAGACCTGCTTTTTTGCCCTCTCCGGCGTGATGGACAAGGAGAAGGCGATCGCGCTCATCAAGAGCAGCATCCGCAAGACCTACGGGAAGAAGGGAGAGGAGGTGGTGCAGAAGAACTTTCTGGCCGTCGATAAAACCCTGGAGCATCTGCATGCGGTGACGCCGCCGGCGACGGACACCCTCTCGGAGGAGCAGGGCTGGCACCTGCCGACAACGGCGCCGCGCTTCGTACGCGAGGTCACCGCGCCGATGCTGCTCGACCGCGGCGAACGGATTCCGGTCTCGCTGCTGCCGGCCGACGGCACCTATCCCACCGGCACCACCCGCTTTGAAAAACGCAATATCGCCCTGGAGATCCCCGCCTGGCGCCCGGATCTGTGCATCCAGTGCGGCAACTGCGCCTTTGTCTGCCCCCATGCCGCCATCCGCGCCAAGTTTTACCATCAGGATCTGCTCGACGGCGCGCCGCAGGATTTCCGCTCTGCGCCGATCAGCGCGCGCGGTTTCCCGGAGACCCGCTATACCCTGCAGGTCTACCCGGAGGATTGCACCGGCTGTGGGCTGTGCGTTGAGGCCTGTCCGGTGCGTCATACGGAGGCGGGTCAGCCCACCCCGCAGCGCGCCATCAGCATGCAGGACAAGCTGCCGCTGCTCGAGGCCGAAAAGCGGGCGCTGGCGTGGTTTGAGCACCTGCCATGGCCGAATCGGGCGCGGGTCGACTTCTCCAACGTGCGCGGCGTACAGTTCCTTGAGCCGCTGTTTGAGTTCTCCGGCGCCTGCAGCGGCTGCGGCGAGACGCCGTACCTGAAGACCCTCACCCAGCTGTTCGGCGACCGGATGATGGTGGCTAACGCCACCGGCTGCTCCTCTATCTACGGCGGCAACCTGCCGACCACCCCCTGGAGCCACAACGCCGAAGGGCGGGGCCCGGCCTGGTCCAACTCGCTGTTTGAGGACAACGCCGAATTCGGCCTGGGCTTCCGCCTGGCCGCCGATAAACACCTGGCGATGGCGCAGAGCCAGCTACAGGCGCTGGCGCCCCAGATCGGCGCCGATCTGGTCGCCGAGATCCTGCAGGCTCCGCAGCAGCAGGAAAGTCAGATCTGCGCCCAGCGCACCCGTCTGCAGCAGGTGCGCGATCGCCTGAGCCGCCTGCGCGGCGCGCAGATCGATAGCCTGCTGAGCCTGCTGGATCACCTGGTGCGTCGGTCGGTGTGGATCATCGGCGGCGACGGCTGGGCCTACGATATCGGCTCCTCCGGGCTGGACCACGTGCTGGCCTCCGGGCGCGATGTGAACGTACTGGTCATGGATACCGAGGTCTACTCCAACACCGGCGGGCAGATGTCCAAGTCGACCCCGCTGGGCGCCGTGGCCAAGTTTGCCGCCGGCGGCAAGACGATGGCGAAGAAGGATATCGCCCTGCAGGCCATCGCCTACGGCGATGTCTACGTGGCCCGCATCGCCTTTGGCGCCAACCCGCAGCAAACGCTGGAGGTACTGCGCGAGGCCGAGGCCTATCCGGGGCCGTCGCTGATCATCGCCTACAGCCACTGTATCGCCCACGGCATCGATATGCGCCAGGGGCTGATGCAGCAGAAGCGGGCGGTCTACGCCGGCCACTGGCCGCTGATCCGCTATAACCCGGTGCTGCGGGAGCGGCATGTCAATCCGTTCCTCCTCGACAGCCTGCGTCCATCGCTGCCGCTGCTGGAGTACCGTCAGCATGAAACCCGCTACCAGGCGCTGATGCGCGCCCACCCGCAGGAGGCGCAGCGCATGATGGCGATTGCCCAGCAGGTGGTCGATCTGAAGTGGGCGGAGTACGAGGCGATGGCGCGCCGCGACGAGCGCGCCTTCCCGGATACACACTGATCCCGCGTGCCTATCCCTCTACAGCACACCGCCCGGTTCAACCGGGCGGTGTGCTATTCTCGCTATGAGTTCACGCGGCGGTTCCACGGCATCTTCATCAGGAGACGCGCCATACCGCAAAAGCCGCTGATCCCGGCAAACAGCAGACCGGCGCCGACCACGCCGGAGATCAGGAAGAACCCCGGCGCCACGCCATAGCCCAAGATAACCCCCAGCAGCACCAGCGCACCGGCGGCAATCTGTACCTGACGCATCAGCGGCAGGGGCTGACGCCGATCCTCCACCGTCGGCAGACCGGCCTGCTTCCAGGCCGCCAGCCCCCCCTGCATCACATAGGCCTGGCCCGGTGCCACCCGCGAGGCCAGCAGCGCCGCGTTGCTATCCGAGCGCATCCCGGACTGACACATAAAAATGACCGCCCCCGACGGCGGCGGCGTCAGCGGCATCCCCTGCTGCCAGGCGGAAAGCGGCGCCAGCGTCGCCTCGGCAACGTGTTCACGCGCATACTCCTGCGCATCGCGGATATCGATCAGCCGGGCGCCCTGCGCCAGCATCTCGCTGGCCTGACGCGGTGTAAGGGTATTCACCTGCATAGCTGCCTCCCGTTACGGACAATAGTGGGTTTTGAGCGTGGCGATGATCTGGGCGATCGCCGGGTTATGGATCCTGTACCGTACGTGGGTGCCCTCCCGCTCACTGGCGATCAGCCCTTCGGCGCGCATCTTGGCCAGATGTTGGGAGGTCGCCGAAGGCGTTAGACCGACGGCGCGGGCCAGCTCGCCGGCCCCGGCGCGCGGCTGCCCCAGCAGAATGCACAGGATCAGCAGACGCTGGGGATGGCCCATGGCCTTCAGCAGCGCCGATGCCCGATCGGCGCTGGCCTGCAGGTGCTGTAGCGAAGGACGTTCTTCCATCGGCCTCACCTCTATTTTAGCAAATTCTTAATTAAGCAAATACTAAAATAAAGACGGCGCAGGCGCAAGCGCCGAGGTATCGCCGCGGCGGCAAGCAAACGGGACAGCGTAGAGAACGTCCCCGCGGCGGGCCTTGGCGCCGCGCGGGGAGACGGCGGGATCAGCGTCCCGCGGAGCGGACCACCGACTCGCCCAGCTGCCATACGGCCATGGCGTAGTGGGTGCTGTGGTTATAGCGGGTGATCGTGTAGAAGTTGGACAGGCCGTACCAGTACTGGTAACCGCTGCCGACGTCAAGGCGCAGCAGGCTGACCTGACGCTCGTCCGCCAGCGCGCGCTGGGGCGATAGCCCGGCCTGCGCCAGCTCGCTCACCGAGTAGCGGGTCTTGAAGCCGTTATCCAGCCCCGGCGCCTGGCCGTTGGCCTGCACCGCGACCGCGGCGCCAGGCGTCCAGCCGTGCCCTTTAAAATAGCTGGCCACGCTGCCGATGGCGTCCACCGGATCCCACAGGTTCACGTGGCCGTCGCCGTTAAAGTCGACCGCATAGGCCTGAAACGCCGAGGGCATAAACTGACCGTAGCCCATGGCACCGGCGAACGAGCCGCGCAGCGTCAGCGGATCCTTCCCCTCCTCACGCGCCATCAGCAGATAGGTTTGCAGCTCGCCGCGGAAGTAGTCGGCGCGGCGCGGGTAGGCGAAGGCCAGCGTGGCCAGCGCATCGATGATGCGCGTCTTGCCCATCACCCGTCCCCAGCGGGTCTCCACCCCGATGATACCGACGATGATCTCCGGCGGCACCCCGTAGATCTGCTGCGCCCGCAGCAGCTCGGCATAGTACTGGTTATAAAACTGCACGCCGTTCTGAATGTTGTCCGGCGTAATAAACTTGTCGCGATAGCGCAGCCAGGCGCCGTTTGGCCCGGCGGCCGGCCGGCCGGTCGGCGCCTGCCGATCCATCAGGCGCAGCACATAGTCCAGACGCTGGGTCTGCGACAGCACCGTCTCCAGCTGGCGGCGCTCGAATCCATGCTCACGCACCATCGTGTCGATAAACTGGGCGGCGGCGGGGCTATAGACAAAATCGCCGGTCGGCTGATACTGCGCGTGCTCGGGCGCCAGCGTAAAGCCCCCCGACTGGCTACAGCTCAGCGCCTGCTCCGCCGTCTCCGGCGCCGCGGTTTTCGGTTTATGGCTGCTACAGGCGCTCAGCATCGCTACCAGGGGGAGCAGCACGATTAATTGACGCATTGGACTTCCATTTAACGAGGTCAAAAATAGGGTATCGCTATGGTAGAACATTGCCCGCGGCGAAAACATCCCCGAAAGCGGTTCCTGGACGCATCGGCGGCGATCGCCGAGCGCCGCCGATGCGTTTGCGCAAACTCTGTCCATCCGCGCCGCGCGGACGCAACCTTTTTCACATCGGCCTGCGGACAGGAGATGATTTTTTATAAACCGTTAACAATGGCACATTGTTGATCGCCCTAACGCAGAGTAAAATGGCCGGCGCCGAGGCGGAAATACCGCGCCCGGCGCACCGTAGGGCGGCTCAAGCCGCTTTCCGGCTGTGAAAATCGTTACACGTCTATGCCCCCTGCACGTTGCGCAAACGCCGCGGCGTTTCCCGTTCGGGTGGGGTCAGCGTCGGCGTAACCCACGTTTTCATACCGCCCGCGATAATCTCAACGCCGTTAACCGTCGCGCCTGTCCCCTGGGGTCAGCCGCACACCGATCTTCGGGTTATAAAAAATGAATCAAGTACAAGACGAAACCTATTGGAAATTCTATAACACCGCCAATGGCCAGTGGCGCTGGTGCCAAGTGGAGTCGACCGGATATATTATTTGCTGCTCTGGCACCACCTTTCGCCAGCGCGCCGACTGTATCCGCGATGCCCAGGCGCACGGCTATGAAAGCCCTCTGGCGCTGAGCCACGCCTGAGTTTACCGTTTCGGAGGCCGATGTCCCTCGGCCTTCGCACCTTATTCCTTCCCCTATTCTGCTCCCTTTCACCCCCGCGCTTTTCTGCGCCTTTTAGCGTATTTATTACTATCACATATCTATTAATCAGATAATTCACACCGCCAATACGTTCGCGCTCGATAGCCGTATCCGACCGACGATAAACGCGCCATTACCCTGTATTTGCTGCGCCTTCTCTGCTGGTTTATCACGCAATAACGCGTCTCGTTGCATCCTATACAAGCGCAATCAGTGATCCTTTCTGCAAGATCGATAAAACATTACCAAATGTAACATCGCGCACGGAGCGCTCCATTATTATTCATAGGCATTGTTGTTTATATGCAAACCCATTTGTCTGTGCATGAAAAATAAAAGCAAAAGGAATGTTATGGATAATCTTGGTAAGTCCCTCCTCTGGATCGCGCTGGCGCTCCTCGGCGCCTTCTCGCTCGGCTACATCGCCCTGAACCGCGGCGAGCAGATCAATGCGCTGTGGATCGTCGTCGCGGCGGTGTGCGTCTATCTGATCGCTTATCGCTACTATGGGCTCTATATCGCCAACCGCGTGCTGGGGGTCGATGCCACGCGCATGACGCCGGCGGTGCGCCACAACGATGGCCTGGACTATGTCCCGACCGATAAGAAGGTGCTGTTTGGCCACCACTTTGCCGCGATCGCCGGCGCCGGTCCGCTGGTCGGCCCGGTGCTCGCCGCCCAGATGGGCTATCTGCCGGGCATGCTATGGCTGCTGGCGGGGGTCGTACTGGCCGGCGCGGTGCAGGATTTTATGGTGCTGTTTGTCTCCACCCGCCGCGACGGTCGCTCGCTGGGGGATCTGGTGAAAACCGAGATGGGCAACACCGCCGGGGTGATCGCCCTGGTGGCCACCTTTATCATCATGGTGATCATCCTGGCGGTGCTGGCGATGATCGTCGTGAAGGCCCTGACCCATAGCCCGTGGGGGACCTATACCGTCGCCTTTACTATTCCGCTGGCGATCTTCATGGGTATTTATACTCGTTACCTGCGGCCGGGACGCATCGGTGAGGTGTCGATCATTGGCCTGGTCTGCCTGATCTTTGCCATCATCTCCGGCGGATGGGTCGCCGAAAGTCCGGTCTGGGGCCCCTATTTTGACTTTAGCGGGGTTCAACTGACCTGGATGCTGGTCGGCTACGGCTTTGTCGCCTCGGTGCTGCCGGTATGGCTACTGCTGGCGCCGCGCGACTACCTCTCCACCTTTCTGAAGATCGGCACCATCGTCGGGCTGGCCATCGGTATCCTGATCATGCGCCCGACCCTGCAGATGCCGGCGCTGACCCGCTTTATCGACGGCAGCGGGCCGGTCTGGGCCGGGGATCTGTTCCCCTTCCTGTTTATCACCATCGCCTGCGGGGCGGTCTCCGGCTTTCACGCCCTGATCGCCTCGGGAACCACCCCCAAAATGCTGGCCAATGAAAATCAGGCCTGCTTTATCGGCTACGGCGGCATGCTGATGGAGTCCTTTGTCGCCATCATGGCGCTGGTCGCCGCCTGCGTCATCGATCCGGGGGTCTACTTTGCCATGAACAGCCCGCTGGCGATCCTGGCGCCGGCCGGCAGCGCCGACGTGGTGGCTTCCGCCGCCCAGGTGGTCAGCAGCTGGGGCTTCCACATCACGCCGGATGCCCTGAACGCCATCGCCAGCGAGGTGGGCGAACAGAGCATTATCTCCCGCGCCGGCGGCGCGCCGACGCTGGCGGTCGGCATGGCCTATATTCTGCACGGCGCCCTCGGTGGGCTGATGGATGTCTCCTTCTGGTATCACTTCGCCATCCTGTTTGAAGCGCTGTTTATCCTGACCGCCGTCGATGCCGGCACCCGGGCGGCGCGCTTTATGCTGCAGGATCTGCTGGGCGTGATCTCGCCGTCGCTGAAAAAGACCGACTCGCTACCGGCCAACCTGCTGGCGACCGCGCTGTGCGTGCTGGCCTGGGGCTACTTTCTCCACCAGGGTGTGGTCGACCCCCTCGGCGGGATCAATACCCTGTGGCCGCTGTTCGGCATTGCCAATCAGATGCTGGCGGGCATGGCACTGATGCTGTGTGCCGTGGTGCTGTTCCGCATGAAGCGCCAGGCCTACGCCTGGGTCGCCCTGCTGCCGACCGCCTGGCTGCTGATCTGCACCATGAGCGCCGGCTGGGAGAAAACCTTCAGCGCCGATCCGCGGGTCGGCTTCCTCGCCATCGCCAACAAGTTCCAGGCGATGATCGACAGCGGCGCCATTCCGGCGCAGTACACCCAGTCGCAGCTGGCGCAGCTGGTCTTTAACAACCGCCTGGACGCCGGGCTCACCCTGTTCTTTATGGTGGTGGTCGTGGTGCTGGGGCTGTTCTCCCTGAAAACGGCGCGGTCCGCGCTGCGTAACCCGCAGCCCAGCGCGCATGAGGTGCCCTACCAGGCCATGACGCCGCCGTCGCACGGGGATCATCGGTTGCCTGAGCATCAGCGTCAGGCGTGAAGGTGGCCACGCCGCGTCGGTACAGCGCGCCGACGCGGCGCAACGAAGGAGGCGCTATGTTCGATACCCTGGCCAAGGCCGGTAAATACCTCGGGCAGGCGGCCAAGCTAATGGTCGGCGTGCCCGATTACGATAACTATGTCCAGCATATACGGCTGACGCACCCCGAGCAGACGCCGATGAGCTATGAGGACTTTTTCCGTGAGCGCCAGGATGCCCGCTACGGCGGCAAAGGCAGCACCCGCTGCTGCTGAGCGACGGCGCGCGGCGTTATGTATCCGCGGGGCGCCTGCGCGCCCCGCCAACCCGGGAGAGACCATGCAGAGCCCCGTTTCCGTTACCCTGTTGACCGGCTTCCTCGGCGCCGGCAAAACCACCCTGCTCAACCACTATCTGCGCAGCGGCCCCGATCGGCGCCTGGCCATCGTGGAGAATGAGTTTGGCGCCGTCAACCTCGACGGCGCCCTGCTGGAGGCCGACGCGTCGGTGTCGGTCACCGAGCTCAGCAACGGCTGCCTCTGCTGCAGCGTGCGCGGCGAGTTCAGCGCAGCGCTGAGCGATCTGCTGGCCCAGCGCCGCGCCGGGCAGCGCCAGTTCGACCATATCATCATCGAAAGCACCGGCCTGGCCGATCCCGCGCCGATCGTGCAGACCTTCTTTGTCGAGCCCGCGCTGCGCGATGCCCTGCGTCTGGACGCGGTGATCGCGCTGGCCGACTGTCAGCACCTGCCGCGCCAGCTGGACGAGCATCCCGTCGCCGCCGCCCAGTTGGGCTTTGCCGATCGCATCCTGCTGACCAAGGCCGATAGGGTCGACGAGGCACAGCGCGAGGCGGTCATCGCCCGGATTCGGCGCATCAACTCGCGGGCCGAGCTGTATCAGGTCGAGCGCGGTATCTGTCCCGCGGCCCTGTGGCTGGATCTGCACGCCTTTACCCTCAGCGACGATCTCAGCGTCTCCCGCGGGCTGCATATCGTCACGGCGCACGCCGCGGCGGCGCCGCGCTTTCAGCCGTTCCGCGCCGCGGCGGCCCCTTCCACCGCGGTCGATGACGCCATTCAGGCGCATCTGCTGGAGGGGTGAGAGCTGGATCTTCAGCGTATCGGCGCCTTTATGGCGCAGTGCGTCGAACGCCACGGCAACGATATGCTGCGCTATAAGGGGGTATTGGCCATCGCCGATCAGCCTTGCCGCCTGGTGGTACAGGGCATCCATCGGGTGGTCGGCTTTGACTATGGCTCCCCCTGGCCGCCCGATGCGCCGCGTCGCTCCCAGCTGGTGATCATTGGCCGTCATCTGCCGATAGCGACGCTGCGGGCCGAGTTTAACGCCGCCCAGGGCGGTGAAGGCGCAGCGTGACGCTCCCTGCGGACGCAGAGGCTCAGGACGATGCTAGGTATTCAGGCACAAGCGCGGAGGAGGAGAAACGGCGCAGAGATATAAATATATTGAATTAAATAATGCCGCCTATGTCATTAGGCTCGCTGGCATAGGCGGCATGGGAAACGTCCGAAGACTGTGCGGGAGGTTAAATCAACCTTTACCTGTTTAATAAACCGTTACTCCTTAATGGCACGCTCCACCATCCACGCCAGCGCATATGCGATCATCAGCAGAGGAATATTAATAAATACGTGATACCAGCTATTCATTTCACCCCAGGCCATTGAACGCACCAGGCTCATTCCGAAGAAAAAAACCACTGTAAACAATAAAGTATAATCACCATGCCCACGATAGACCGGCATGAGAGCCCAACGCATCGAACCACGAAAACCAGAATAAATTGCCGTCAACATAATATTTCTCCTTGGATTAAACAGAACCTATACCTTTTGGTTCTAAGACGACTCATTAATCTCACGATAAAATGTGGCGTTCAAGTCAAAACCCAGAAATTAACGCTGACAATAGAATTTGTCGTAATCGGCTTATAGTTATAAGTTTTGCTAATTATGGAATTTTATGCAGATCTCCTGTGCGAATATTCTACAACGTCGCCGATGTAATCCGCTTCTCAGCCTCCCCCGCCGCATAGATGTGGTAAAAACGTGCGTAAATAAGCATATCCATAGGTGTACGCCAGCGCGTACGCCGACGACCAAAGAAATGCCGACGACGCTGGCGGGTTGCAACGCATTTCACAAATCTATATGTTCGCTAAAGTAATAATGATTACACTAAATAGTGTTCCGCGCAGCGTCGGAACACCGCCTCTCGTCAGCGCGGGCCGCACGCCGCGTCAGACGAAGGCACGTCGGGTCGGCGTCGGTAGGAAGAGGGGAAAAAACAATAAATTATCTCTATCTTCCCCTAGGCACCCCGCGGACATCGCGGCGGCGCACCACCGCGCCGACACTCGTTTTTTTAACGCACGGTACGTTTCTGCGTTTCGGACCGGGGAGCACCCGCCATCCGTGGCGATGTCGCCTCCCGCCGACGATTCATTCGAGGCTACACATGCAACAGTTTCTCTGCCGTTATGACCGTATTCTCACCCTGAGAGAGGAAAACACCGGGAAAACCACCGCCAGCAAAGAGCAAGGCGCCTTTGTCATCAGCGCGGAGTCGCGCCCCAAGGCGATGATGAAGGCCAACGCTCGCCTGGCGGCGATGATCGATCTGCATAACACCTACCATTTGACCAGCGTCGACTGCTGTACCGCCTAGCGCTCCGTCCGGGCGCCGCGGAGAAGTGCTGTCCCGACAGGCCGTGCGCAGCCCGGCTTGGCGGTGAGGCTACGCCGGAAAAAAGGTCGCAGCGAGACGCTCCGCGACCTGCATCTTGCCTCTGCCATTCGGCGCCTAAAGTGTGTAGAATAATCGAACATTATTAAGGCAATAGTTCCGCATAACTCACTAACTAAAACGAGGTTGATGTGTTAGAAAGCTTTGGCGTACTCAATATCTGGACGTATGTCCTGGGTGCGATATTCATCATTCTGGTCCCCGGTCCCAATACGCTGTTCGTCCTCAAGACCGGGATCACCGGCGGTATCCGTGAAGGGTATAAGGCCGCCAGCGCAGTGCTGATCGGCGATGGAGTCCTGATCTTCCTGGCCTATTTAGGGATCGCGTCGCTGATCCGCTCCTCCCCGTTTCTGTTTAACCTGATCAAAATGCTCGGGGCGCTCTATCTGCTCTATCTGGGGATCAAAATCCTCTACTCTGCCCTGCGCCACACCCCGCGTCAGGCCAGCGAGGAGCACGTCGAGGTGAGCCATACCTTCCGTAAGGCGCTGACGCTCAGCCTGACCAACCCTAAGTCGATCCTGTTCTATGTCTCCTTCTTCGTGCAGTTTATCGACCTGAACTACGCCCACACTGGGCTCTCGTTTTTGATCCTGGCGACCATCCTGGAGTGCATCAGCATCTGCTACATGACGTTTCTGATCTTCTCCGGCGCCGCGCTGGCCCACTTTTTGGGACAGAAACAGCGTCTGGCCCGCCTGGGGAACTCCATGGTCGGCCTGATGTTCCTTGGCTTCGCCAGCAAACTGGCCACCGCCACCGCCTAACGACCGCCTCACCGCCGCCCGGCGAAGACCCGATCTTCGCCGGCCTCCTCCATATTCTCTCCCCATTGCCGCCATTATTACGCCTGGAAACACCTAGCTGGCATTTCTTTACAAAACAACAAGAAGCCTTAGTTTTTGTATAAGTCTCTCTATTTTTGTTCCGCTACTATGGAGACAGGCACACACAACGCCAGCGATGAGGGACACCCAATGACAACCCAGGGACAGCACCAGCTGTTGGTCGACGCATTAATTCAGTGGATAGAGCAGAATCTGGACAAGCGTATTCTGATCGACGATATCGCCGAACGGGCGGGTTATTCCAAATGGTATCTGCAGCGCCTGTTTAAAGAGGTCACCGGCTACAGCCTGGCCGCCTATGTGCGCAAACGCCGCCTGATCCGGGCGGCGGTGGAGCTGCAGCGCAGCAATAAGAAGATTATGGAGATCACGCTGCAGTACGGCTTTGATAGCCAGCAGACCTTCAGCCGGGCCTTTAAGCGCCGCTACGGCACCTCGCCCGGCAGCTATCGCCAGCAAACGGACGGCGAGCACCGCGTTGCGCTATCGCTCGCCTAATGTCCGTACGCCCCATCGCGGCGGGCGTCATCGGCCCGCCACCGCGCCTTATTTGATCTGCGCGTCCATCACCGCCGGCTGGGCCTGCCAGATACGGTACTTCACCTGAACGCCCTGCGGCACATAGACCACCAGCGGCAGCTTGCTGTTGTAGCGCTGCAGCGCGCTATCGCCTAAGTGAACCGTCACAAACGCCGGATGACGCTGATTATCCGGGCAGGCCATCAGCGTACCCATCGGTCCGCTGACCTTATCCATCACCAGGTAGTCGTATCCCCACCCCTGCAGGGTCTTGCTCTCCAGCTGCCCCATCAGGCGCTGGCGGTTACAGTCGACCTGCAGCGTTTTACCGATCAACAGCTCAACCCGCAGCGCCGCTTCATCGTCGCGCGGCGGCAGATAGATAACCTGACGCGTCATGCCCTGTTCGGCCTGAGGATAGGGTGCCACCTTATCCAGCGGCTGACGGCTGAGATCCGCCGAGCCGGCCCAGGCGCTCACGGAAGAAGCGGCTAGCATCATGCCCGCCATCATCATAGAGAATGTCTTCATCATCAAATCCTTATTTATCCTGTGCGCGATGCGCCAAACGGGTAACAGCCTACCACATCGGCATGCGCGCTCCCCATAGGCGCATTCTGACAAACAGGGGCAGCGCGCGGCGTCGGCCGTGCGACAACGCGCGCGCGCCGCCGTGCCCCGAAAAAAAAACGGCCCCGCAGGGCCGTTCGTTTACTCATCGACGCCTTTACTGCGCAGGTACTCTTCGTAGCCGCCGCCAAAGTCCACCACCTTCTGCGGGGTGATCTCCACGATCCGGGTCGCCAGCGAACTGACAAACTCACGGTCGTGGGAGACGAAGATCAGCGTTCCCTGATACAGCTCCAGCGCAATGTTCAGCGCCTCGATCGACTCCATGTCCATATGGTTGGTCGGCTCATCCATCACCAGGACGTTGGGGCGGCGCATCATCAGCTTACCGAACAGCAGACGCCCCTTCTCACCGCCGGAGAGCACCTTAACCGACTTTTTGATGTCCTCTTGGCTAAACAGCAGACGACCGAGGAACCCGCGCACGGCCTGCTCGTCATCGCCCTGTTGGCGCCACTGGCTCATCCAGTCGAACAGGGTCATATCCTGTTCAAACTCATACTCGTGATCCTGCGCGTAGTAGCCTATCTGGGCGTTTTCAGCCCACTTGACGCCGCCGGCGTCCGGCGTCAGATCGCCAACCAGGGTTTTCAGCAGGGTGGATTTACCGACGCCGTTGGTCCCCAGCACCGCCAGCTTCTCGCCGGCCTCCAGCAGCAGCTTCACCCCGCTGAACAGCGGGCCGTTATCGAAGCCTTTGCTCAGGTCCGTCAGCTCCAGCGCGTTGCGGAACAGCTTTTTCTCCTGCTCGAAGCGGATGAACGGGTTCTGACGGCTAGAGGCCTTCACATCGTCCAGCTTGATCTTATCGATCTGACGGGCGCGCGAGGTAGCCTGACGCGACTTAGAGGCGTTGGCGCTAAAGCGACTGACGAACGACTGCAGCTCGGCGATCTGCGCCTTTTTCTTGGCGTTGTCCGCCAGCAGGCGCTCGCGGGCCTGGGTGGCCGCCGTCATATAGTCATCATAGTTGCCCGGGTAAATGCGCAGCTCGCCGTAGTCCAGATCGGCCATATGGGTGCACACCATATTCAGAAAATGGCGGTCATGGGAGATGATGATCATGGTACTGTTGCGCTCGTTCAGCACCGTCTCCAGCCAGCGGATAGTATCGATATCCAGGTTGTTGGTCGGTTCGTCGAGCAGCAGGATATCCGGATCGGAAAACAGCGCCTGCGCCAGCAGCACGCGCAGCTTCCAGCCCGGCGCCACTTCGCTCATGGTGCCATAGTGCTGTTCGACCGGGATGCCGACGCCCAGCAGCAGTTCACCGGCGCGGGCCTCGGCGCTGTAGCCGTCCATTTCACCGTAGGCGACCTCCAGATCGGCGACGCGGTATCCCTCCTCTTCGCTCATCTCCGCCAGCGCGTAGATACGATCGCGCTCCTCTTTCACCGCCCACAGCTCCTGGTGCCCCATGATGACCGTATCGATCACGCTGTATTTTTCAAAGGCGAACTGATCCTGACGCAGCTTACCCAGACGCTCATTCGGATCCAGCGCGACGTTCCCGGCCGTCGGCTGCAGATCGCCGCCGAGGATCTTCATCAGCGTAGACTTTCCGCAGCCGTTGGCGCCGATCAGACCGTAGCGGTTTCCACCGCCAAATTTGACAGAAATATTCTCAAACAGCGGCTTACTGCCAAACTGCATGGTGATGTTGTTACTTATCAGCACAGCGCAATCTCAATAGGTTAACGTGATTTTGTTCACATTATGCCACAAACGCAGCACAAATGTCGTCCACTGCGCGGCGCGATGGCGCCCCCCCCCCCCGCCGCGCTCGCGGGAGACCCGCGCCCCGCCGGCGTCCACGACATATTTCGTGTGCGACCAATAAGCGATCGGACAAAATAAAAAAGATTATTCTCTGCGACAGCGCCAATAGCGTCGCACTCAATTAATAATTAGCATATATTTACGGGGCAGCTCATTAATACTTTCTATTTAGAATAAAAAGAAAATAAAATTTATTACACTGACGGCAAAACATTAATCACTCCGCGCAAATAGTAACCCGCGGGCTTTATATTTAATCACCACACCAAAATAAATATACAGATATATCTGCATAGCTATTCAAAGGGATATATGATAATTAATTTGCGTTATGGCAAGATGAAAGTCTTTCTTTTATCTAAAGTATCGAATAAAAAAATAAATCGGCGTTTATCCGTATTCACTTTCCGTATTTTGCTGATGGGCCATGCCCTTTTCACGCATGACGAAAAGCGCATCGACCACCGGCGCGCGACGCGCCCCGGACGGAGCCGCCTATGCGTATAAATCTGGAGGTGCTGCTGATCCTCGATGCGCTTGATCGACACGGCAGCTTCGCGGCGGCCGCCCAGTCGCTGTATAAAACCCCCGCCGCCCTGAGCTACATGGTACAAAAGCTGGAAAGTAACCTGAATCTACAGCTGCTCGACCGCAGCGGCCACCGCGCGCGCTTTACCCGCGCCGGGCGCATCATTCTGGAAAAGGGGCGCCGCCTGCTGAACGAGGCGCAGGAGCTAGAGCGCCAGGCGACGCTGCTGGAGTCGGGCTGGGAGATGGAGATGTTCATGGCGCTGGAGGGCTATATCCTGCCGCACACCCTGCACCCGGTGATCGATGCCTTCATTCAGGCACACCGTCATACCCGCCTGCACCTGATGCCCCATGCGCCGACGCAGAGCGGAGCAGGCGGCGAGCGCGGCGCCATGGCCGATATCATCATTGGCACGGCCCCCCAGCTGCCGGAAAACGGCGGCTACACCTATCAGAGCCTGGGCTATATCGATACCCTGCTGGCGGTGGCACCCGACCATCCCCTGAACCGCTGCGCGCACCCGCTGACGCCACAGCAGCTCGGCGAGCAGCGAACCATCGTGATGGGCGACAGGCTCGCCGTCAGCCCCGCCGCCGCGGGGCAGGAGACGCCGCAGCATATCGTGGTCTATGACGCGGCATACCAAATCAGCCTCTTGCTTAGCGGCGCGGGGGCCGGCTACCTGCCGCGACACGCCGCGCGCCCCTACCTGACGCAGCGGCGCCTCTGCGCGCCGCCCCTGGCGTTTACCCCCCCGCGCGAGGTGGCCTACGTCGGCTGGCGCCACGCCAAGGCCGGACGCGCCGTGCAGTGGTGGCGAGAACGCCTGCTGAATGGCGACCTTCATCCCACGTTGTTTGGCGATTAATGGCGTCCGTTTTATCCTACCGCAGAACGGTCAATGCGACTCGTTCTGCGCTGGGATCGCCACGTTATCCTTACACGCCACATTTAATTAATTAGCTAAACCATTAAAGTTTTTACACTATCAACCGACAGTAATAGCACACCTTTTTCCGGCCTCGGTACCTCTGCGCGCCGGACATTGACTCCATTACTGCTCACGACAGGTTAGATATGTTTGAACGATTGAAAATTTCACGGGGACTGATGGCCGTTCTGGCCCTGTTCTGCGGCCTGCAGATCTTTTCCGGCATCTGGAGTCTGCGCGATGCCTCCAGCACCGACACCCGCCTCGATCAAATCTCCAGCGGCTTCAACCAAATTATGGCGATGGACCGCGCCTATGCCTCCATTACCCAGATCCGCGAAGAGATCATGAAGGATGCCCTGGCGCTGAGCGCCCACAGCGATGAGGGCAACGCCCGCGTCTCCCTCGGCAACCTGCTGCAGAAGCTCAGCAACGTCGATAAAGAGATGGAGAACTTCTACAGCCTCTCCCTCAGCAGCGGCCACGATAACGGCCGCGCCGAAAAAGTACGCGGTCTGTATGGCAAAGCGCGCGCCGATCTGGTCTCGATGATCGAATGCCTGCAGAGCAACGATATCGCCGGCTTTCAGAGCGTGCTGAAAAACCACTCCAGCAGCGGCTTTATGTCCTCTCTGGATGAGGCCTCCGACTACGTCGCCAACCAGATCATCAGCCCGGCCTCCCAGGCAGCGGCGGCCAACTACCGCCAGATGATCCCGCTGACCATCGGCTTTATGATCCTGTTCCTGGCGATGACCGCCCTGGTGCTGTACTGGGTGCGTAACCACATCATCGCCCGTATCCAGCAGGTGATCGCCTATCAGGCCGAGATTGCCCACGGCAACCTGGCCATCGATATTCAGGCGCGCGGCGATAACGAAGTCAGCCAGCTGATGCAGGGGCTGCGCCATATGCGCGACGAGCTGGCCCACATGGTCGGCGCGGTACGCGCCGGCACCCAGAATATCTTTACCGGCGTGCAGGAGATTGCCGCCGGCAACAACGACCTCTCCAGCCGTACCGAGGAGCAGGCCAGCTCGCTGGAGGAGACCGCCTCCAGCATGGAGCAGATCTCCAGCACGGTGAAAAACAACGCCGACAGCGCCCGCGAGGCCACCGACCTGGTGCAGAAGGCCTCAACCATCGCCGTCAACGGTGGAAAGATCACCCGTCAGATGGTCAGCACCATGACCGAAATTGCCGAAAGTTCACGTAAAATTGGCGATATTACCGGCGTAATCGACGGCATCGCCTTCCAGACCAACATCCTGGCGCTGAACGCCGCGGTCGAAGCCGCCCGCGCCGGTGAGCAGGGACGCGGCTTCGCCGTCGTCGCCGGCGAAGTGCGCAACCTGGCGCAGCGCAGCGCGCAGGCCGCCAAAGAGATCAAGGGGCTGATCGACACCTCGGTAACCCGAGTCGATCAGGGCAATCAGCTGGTGGAAAACGTCAGCCATGCGATGGAAGAGATTGTCACCTCCGTGAACCACATCTCCGACACCATGCAGGAGATCTCCTCTGCCTCCGAAGAGCAGAGCCGCGGCATTGCCCAGATAGCACTGGCGATCAATGAGATGGATAAGGTAACCCAGCAGAACGCCGCCCTGGTGGAGCAGTCCGCCGCCGCCGCCGGCGCGCTGGAGGATCAGGCCGACCGCCTGAACCAGACCGTCTCCCAGTTCCGCACCAACGACCAGGAAGAGAAGGCGCCGGTCAGTGCCAAGCCCGTCGCCGCACCGGCGACGCCGGCGCCGTCCGCCAAGGCGGCCGCGGCCTCCCGCAGCGACGACGACGCCAACTGGGATCAGTTCTAATCCTTGAGACGATCGGCAGGGAGCGGCGCCTGGGCGCCGCTCCTCTCACTCCTCTCCCCGCCTTGCCCAGCGGCAAAACCGGCGTCCGCTCGCACAATTAACGCCGCACCGGCAATCGCCGAGTGATCGCAGCGCCGCTTTGCCCTACCATAGACGCCATCCTTTTTCTCGACGAGATAAGCGTATGGCTATCATTCCCAAAAACTATGCCCGATTGGAAAGCGGCTACCGCGAACAGGCCCTGAAGCTGTTTCCCTGGGTCTGCGGACGCTGCGCCCGCGAATTTGTCTACTCCAACCTGCGTGAGCTAACGGTGCACCACCTCGATCACGACCACACCAACAACCCCGCCGACGGCAGCAACTGGGAGCTCCTGTGCCTCTATTGCCACGATCATGAGCACGAAAAATACACGGAGGCCGACGCATTTGGCACCCGCGTAGTCGCCGGTGAAGATGCGCAGCAAGAGGTGGGCGTAGCGACCTACAACCCGTTTGCCGACCTGAAAAGCCGCCTAAACGGGAAAAAATAGTCCCAGCCGGGGTGACGCCGCCGCGTAACCCCGGTGAGCGCGGGCGCGGATTACCAGGTATATTTTAGACCGATACGATAGCGTCCCTGGCGCCGATCGCTGTCGCGGCTCTCCTTGATATCGCCGATTTCGATAAAGGGGCGCCAGTTGGCATCAATGGCGTATACCACCCTAAAGTTATTGGCATAGTCCCACTTTTTACCGTTATACAGCGGCTGGCCGTTGGCGGACATCTCACGCATCAGATCTAGCTGATACTGAAAGTTCCACTGCCCCCACTTATAGCCAATAAACGTATCAAACTCCTGGATCTTTGAATGGTAAGGCTGTTGGTCTACCCCCTTCATCGAGTAGTCCCATAGCTTCCACTTATAGCGCCCATTGATATAGAAACCATTATCAAAGGTGTAGTTCAGGCGCACAAACGGAATGAATACCAGCCCCTCAGAGGTAAAGTCAAAGGAGTTACCTGCCAGCAGCAGGGTATTTTTATTCAGATCGGTATAATAAAAAACATTTAGCTCAGAGCCATTCAGGTACATCTGATCATAGGCTTTATCATCGTGGTTACCATAGCGGGCATCAAACTCGAAGCCGATATGATTGCCGGTATCTAAAAATACCTTAAACCTATCGCTATGTTTTTTTACGCCCTCACGATACTCATGACGGTATTCAACGCTGGTTTTATAATTATTGGCCCATGACGGAGAGGCAGAAAACAAGCATGGGAGTGCGGCCAAGTAAATTAACTTGTTCATCGTATCCTTAACTCTTTTCAATATTAATTATTGACTGATGGGTAACCCGCGCGTTGCCGTTATGATGCCCGAGCCATAGCGCATTGACGCCGCGCAGCGCCGACGCCAGAGCGATCGAAGCCGCCGTTGGCGTAGGGATATACTACGCGCGCTAAAGTTTCATTTTATTACGCACGATCACAAAATCACACCAAACAGAAAGCAAGCGAAAGAAATAAAAAGAAAGGATAGTGCCATAATAAAAAAAAACGGTATCCCCCGTAGGCGATACCGTCGCAGTAAAATAACCCCAAAACTTTCGGCAATCGATCAATATTCCGTTAACGGCCAGCGCCGAAAATAGATATGGCTGGCCTGAGCATCTACCTTGGCAACATTATCCGCCAATAAATGGCGAGCGACGGTAAAGGCAAACTCAAAACTGACGCCCAGTCCCTTGGCCGAGATAAAGCGGCCATCGACCACCACATCCCTGTCCACATACTCGCCGTCGGCAAAACGCTCGGCCAGCTTGTCTCCGGTGCTGTAGCGCCGTCCCTCGAGCAGGCCATGGGCGGCTAACACCTTGGCGCCGGAGGAGCACAGCGCGCAGATATATTTATCTGCCGCAATGTGGCGGCGTAAAAATGCGACCACGCTGGCGCTGGCGTTCAGGCGGTCGGTGCCCTGAGGCCCGCCCGGCATCATCACCGCGTCGTACAGCGTCTCCAGGCGATCGGCCAGCAGCGCATCGGCCCGGATAGGGGTCTCAAAATAGCTGTTCAGCGCCAGGCTCTCCTCGCAGGAGAGGATCTCCACCTGAATATCCAGGCGACGCATGATGTCGATAAACACCACCGCCTCACCCTCTTCAAACCCGTGCGCCAACAGGACGGCAACCCGTTTCGTCATCCTCAGTGCTCTCCTTACAGCTGTCCGGCGCTGCCGCAGATGCGGATCTTCTGTTCCACCACCTGCTGCATCGCCGCCTTACCCGGTTCCATATAGTGACGCATATCGTTCGCCGCGGGATGGCTGGCGAAATAGGCTTTCACCGCGTCAGAGAAGGCGATCTTCAGCTCCGTCGCCACGTTGACCTTACAGATCCCCAGCGAGACGCAGCGCTCGACATCCTGATCCGGGATGCCGGAGGCGCCATGCAGCACCAGCGGAACCTCGGTCTGACGGCGGATCAGGGCCAGGCGGTCAAAGTCCAGGCGCGGCGCCTCTTTATACATGCCGTGCGCGGTGCCGATAGCGATGGCCAGGGAGTCGATGCCGGTCGCCTGGGCGAACTCGGCCGCCATCGCCGGATCGGTATAGCTGCCGTGCGCCGCGTCGACCACCAGATCATCCTCCTGACCGACCAGTCGGCCCAGCTCGGCCTCAACGGTGCAGTCCAGACGGTGGCAATACTCCACGACCCGACGGGTCAGGGCCACGTTCTCCGCAAAGGCGTGGTGCGAAGCGTCGATCATCGCCGACCGGACGCCGCTCGCCACCTTGGTGCAGATATCCTCATAGGACTCATGGTGGTCCAGATGCAGCGCCAGCGGAATACGGTATTCACGCGCCGCCTCGCGGCAAATATCCACCAGATAGGCGACGCCGGCGTAGCTAAAGGTACCGGGCGTACCGGCCAGGATCACCGGAGACCCCATCTGGGCCGCCGTCTTGGCAATGACCTGAATGGTCTCCAGGTTGTGAATGTTAAACGCCGGTACCGCGTACCCCTTGGCCTGCGCCTGCAGCAGCATATCCCGGGAAGAAACCAAAAACATCGTCACACCTCCGCATCTTCATCTGCTTTCATTTAATCATTAAAACAAAATAAAGAAAACATTCAAAAGACAATAAAAGTGTGACATTGACCGGCGAAACTAAAAGTAAAGATCCATCTTCGAACTGTAGCAGGTCACCCCCTTGCGCAGCAGGTTGTTTTTTGGCCGCTCGGCGCGCCCCGTTAGGCTCTCCTGCAGCCACTGCCACGGGCGCTGGCGCAGCAGGCGACGGCTCAGGGGACTCTGCGCCTTGGTATAGTCGTGCAGGAACAGCGCCACGCTCTCGCCGGTCTCCTGACAGCCCAGAAGCTGCACGCCGATCGCGTCGATACGGTGCGAAAAGTCGCCCTGCTCTACCGGCAGCGGCAGCGACGTCGCCTGCCATAGCCCGCTCTGCGGCGCGCTGTACAGCGCGATATTCAGCGCGCGCAGCGACCAAAAGCTGCTGGCCGGCCCGCTGTAGTTGTCCACCAGGCGCGCATCATCGGCAAACAGCCCCTGGGTCGGCGCGCCGGCCCGCATCGCCCCGTTGGCGATGAAATAGCGCAGCGTCACCTCCAGCGCCCGCCGCGCACAGCCCAGGCTCTGCGCCGTCGCAGCCTGACTGGCCTCCGCCAGCAGCGGTGCGGCGGCGGCCAGGCGATAGCAGGCGCTGCGGCCGAAGAAGGCGATCCCCTGGGGGGTAATCAGGTGACGGTAGCCGTCGTTAAACTGGCGCAGGGCGTCGTGAATAAAGGCCCGGTCAAACTGCGGATCGATCTGATCCAGCCAGTACAGGGAGTAGTGGAATCCCCAGGCATTGTAGTAGTCATAGTTACCGCGCGCGCCGTCGCGGAACCACCCCTCGCCGACATAAAACGCCTTAATTCGCTGATACTTTTGCGGGTCTATCTCGCCTTCGCCGCTCAGATCACACAGCACCGCCTCGACCGTCAGGCCGAACAGGTGCCAGTTGTTGTCCACCGTTTGACGCGCCGGCACCTGGCGAAACCAGGTCAGGATCTGCGCGCGCGCGCGCGCGTCGAAGCGCGACCAGACCCACGTCTTGCTCAGCCACAGCGCCAGCGCCAGATCGGCGCTCTCGCAGATGCGCTGATCGTAGTCGTGCAGCGTACCCCAATAGCCGGGATGCGCCGGATCGGTGCCGGCCAGAAACGCCCGGCTCAGCATCTCGGCGATGTCCCAGCGCTGTCCGTTCAGCCCCGTCAGGACGCTGTTCCGCCCCTGCGCCGCCGCGCTATGCAGCCAGGTCGCCAGCGTCGGCAGCACCCGGCTGCACCCCTCCATGGCGTCGGTGCGGGCATTCTGCTGACTGGGTCGGCCGGGGTAGTAGGCATGGGTATAATCCCACACCGCGTAGTGGTCAAACGCCTCCGCCACGTAGCGCACCAGCGTGTCGCACTGGCGCTCCAGCGGCTGGCTATCGTCGGCAAAGCAGGCCCGCAGGGCGGCGTCGTTGCGGGTATAGGCGCGCTTACGCCAGCGCAGGCGGATCAGACGCTCGCGCAGCAGATGCAGGTACATCTGCCCATCGGGGTGCTCATAGGGAATGATCGGACGCGGTGCGCCCTCGATTTTCTTCTGCGCCATACGGACGCCCTCGCTCAGAAAAAAGTCAAAAAAAGGGCAGCGCATACGGCGCTGCCCCGCTCAGGCCCCTCAGCTGCGGGCCGACTGCTCCAGCATATGGTAGCGATCCTGTCCCCAGGCGACCGGCTTGGGCTTGGTCTTGATCCAGTCGTGGTAGGCCGCCTTCATCTCGGCCACCCGCTGCGGATACTTGGTCGCCAGATCCTGAGACTCCGCCGGGTCGAGGCGATCGTTGAACAGCTGTACCCGATTGCTGCCGTCGTCATAGAAGTAGAGCGTCCACTCCCCGTCGCGTACCGCCCAGGATGAAGGCGAGAGCTTCTCCAGGTTCGGGTTCTTCGGCGGCATCGGCGCTTCATAGGTGATCCACTTCCAGTAGTCGAACCAGAACGGCTGGTTCTCCTCGCTGTAGTGCTTGGCGCCCGGCCCCGCCCAGAACAGGTAGCGGTGCGGTGACGTCTGCGCCTTACCGCTCAGCTGCGGCATGATGTCACGTCCGTCCACCTTCATCGCGTCGGGGATAGTGATCCCGGCGGCCTTCAGCGCCGTAGGCAGAATATCGATGGCGCTGACCATCACGTTGCTCTGGGTGCCGGCCGGGATATGCTTCGGCCAGTAGGCGACGAACGGCACGTGTACGCCGCCGTTGAACATCTGCCCCTTGAAGCCGCGATCCATTCCGTTGAGCGGCATCGGCGATTCGTGCACCGCCCCGTTATCAGAGATGAAGAAGATCAGGGTGTTATCCAGCTCCCCCAGCGCCTTCAGGCGTTCGATAATCTGTCCAATGCCCTCGTCGGCGGCGTTGACGGCGGCAAAATACTTGTCCGCCTCGGCGTTGCCGGTATGGAATTTATCCATATAGCGGGCCGGAGAGGCCTGCTCCAGCGGAATATGGGGAACGCTGTAGGCCAGACTGATGAAGAAGGGCTTGCCCTGATGATCGTCGAGAAACTTCAGCGTCTCGTTAGTCAGGTTATGGGTCAGGTAGCCCGGCGCGGCAATATTCTTGCCATTCTGCCAAATCGCCGGCGAGTTCCACAGCGCCGCGCCGGAGGCGTAGTAGCTGTAGGAGTAATCGAAGCCGCGCGACTCCGGGCCATAGCCCGGCGCGCTGACGGAGATCATGTTGTCGTGATAGTCGCGGGTCTGATCGGCCTTATCGACAAAGTTCTTCTTGTCGATGCGGGCGTTGTGCCACTTGCCGATATTGGCGGTCGCATAGCCGTTTTCCTGGAACAGCGCCGGCAGCAGCGTGATGTCCAGCGGAACGCCGAGCATGGCATCGTCGTTGCTGTAGGTGCCAAAGCTGGCCGGATAGCGCCCGGTGAAGATGCCGGCGCGGGACGGGCCGCACACCGGATGGGCGACAAAGGCGTTGGTCATTTTCACGCCCTGGTTCGCCAGCTGGGCCACGTTGGGCATCGCCCGACGCGCCGCATCGATCATCTTGTCCAGATCGCCCTGGTAACGCGCGGCCACCGGGCGTTTGCCCAGCGCCTGGGGATCCAGCGCATCCAGCGCAAAGTCCAGCTGACCGGTGCCCAGATCGTCCATAATCACCAGCAGGACATTGGGGCGGCTGTCGGTCGCCGCCGCCGGCGCCGCCGACGATGCACCGCACAGACAGGCAGCGGCCACCAGCCCTGCCAACTGCTTCTTCTTGCTACTGAAAAACGTCATTGCCAACTCCGTTGTTATGCATGTTTAACCAGGGTGTGTCCCGTAATGGTGCGTGTCGTCGACGCTCACGACCCGTTACGGAACACGTCCTAAAGACATCACATCCGCCGCCACCCCCCCGCGCCGGATCACCGCCTGCATCATCTGCATTGCCGGGGCGGTGTGGGTAAAAAAGTGCAGATAGGACGGGCACAGGTAGTTGTGCCGATGACGCTCGTCGGAGAGCCCCATAATTCGGTGTTTGGGACAGCCCCCCTGGCACAGCTGGCGCACCGGACACTGCTGACAGCGCGCCGTGAGCCGATCCTGCTTCGCCTGGCCAAAGCGCTGCTGACGCGCCGACGTCGCCAGCGTCGCCAGCGAGGTATCGGCAACGTTGCCCAGGCGGTTGGCCGGGTAGACAAAGTGGTCGCAGCTGTAGACGTCGCCGCTGGCTTCAATGATCATCGCCTGGCCGCAGGTGGCCGACTGAACGCAGGTCGAGGCCGGATAGCCCATCCATACCCCGAGCAGGCTGTCGAACTCACGCACGTAGTAGCGTCCGACGTCATGCGCCACCCAGGCATCAAAGACATCGGCCATAAACGCGCCGTAGCCGTGGGCCGGGACGCTAAAGGGCGCCATCTGCGGCGAGGCAGGCGGTGAATAGTGGTGGCCATGGCCACAGCCGCAGGCGGCGTCCACCTCCACCAGCGGAATGAACTGCATAAAGGTCGAGCCCAGCGCCTTGAGCGCCTCATAGGTCTGACGCCCCTTGTCCCAGTTCTGATCGTTCACCACCGTCAGGGTATTGAACTCGACCTGATGGCTACGCAGCGTGTCGATGGCGCGGCAGACGCGATCAAACGTGGGCTGCCCCTGCGCGGCGATACGGTAGCGGTTGTGCACCGCGGCCAGCCCATCCACCGAGACGCCGATCAGAAACCCGTTCTCGGCAAAGAAGTCGGCCCACTGGCTATTGATGGCGATCCCATTGGTCTGAAAGCTATTGGTGATGGTCTTGCCGCCGGCATATTTCTTCTGGTACTCCACCGCCCGCTGATAAAACGGCAGACCGGCCAGCATCGGCTCGCCGCCCTGCCAGGCAAAGTCCACCTGCTCCCCCGCGTGGGACTGGATATAGTCACGCACGTAGCGCCGCAGCGTCGCGTCGCTCATGGTTTCCGCCGAGCGCGCGCCGGCCTGCTGCGGCACTACCTCCTCCTTTTCCAGATAGAAGCAGTAGCTGCAGCGCAGATTGCAGCGATAGCTCGCTGGCTTGGCCATCATATGAAAGTGGGCTTGCTGTGACGGAGAACGCGACATGGGAGAGACTCTTATTTAAAACGATGTTTCTTATTTTACGAAATACAAGGAAAATAAGTGATGCGTAAAATCACAATACCGAAAAAAAACGAAAGATATTGAGCGGTACAGCGTAACCAAACAGGCACGTTCGCGCCGAGTCATGCGCGAATGAAAATCAATGAAAGAAAAGCCCGACACTAAGCCGGGCTAGAGATTCAGCGCTGCGGATCAGGCATACAGCGCCAGCATCGCGCTGCCCGCCAGCAGATAAGCGCCCGCGCCGTAGTCAATATTGTGCTCCGCACTCACGTCGCGCGGGTTGAACGCCGGCAGCTGTACCCACCCCAGCATACCGTTGTCATGAATGCAGCCGCGCAGCGCCGACCAGGCGCGCTCAACCATGGGCAGATAGCGCGCGCGATCCAGGATCCCCTGCTGGATCCCCCAGGCCACGCCGTAGCAGAACAGCGCGGTGGCGCTGCTCTCCGGCGCCGGGAAGCGCGCCGGGTCGCGCATGCTGGTACGCCAGAAGCCGTCCGCCTGCTGATAGTCGCTCACCGTTGCCGCCAGGGCGCTGAACATCGCCAGATAGCGTGGGCGGCTGGGGTGATCGGTCGGCAGATGCGCCAGGATACGCGGCACCGCGGCCAGCACCCAGCCGTTGCCACGGCTCCAAAAGACCTTCTCGCCGTTCTCTTCGCGCAGTTCACCGCCTTTGCCATCGGGAATGTAGCGGTAATCGCGGTAAAACAGCCCGCTCTGCGCATCGTACAGGTGCTCGACCGCATCCCAGAAGGCGACATCCATATAGTCGGCATAGCGGCTATCGCCGGTGCGCGCGCTGAGGGCGGCAAAGGCCGGCGGCGCCATAAACAGCGCGTCGCACCACCACCAGTCCTCGCGCCCCGGACGCGGCTCATCCACCATCAGCCCCAGGGACTTGATGGTCGGCTCCAGCGCCTCTGGCTGATTCACCTGGGGATAGACATCCAGATAGGCCTGACAGCACACCATATCATCGGCGAAGCGGGCGTTAGGGCCGGTGCGGAAGCCGGTATGCAGGGTGTAGTTCATCACCCCGTCCAGATAGGTCGTATCGCCGGTGGCCTGCCAGGCCGCCGCCGCGCAGGACCAGAACACGCCGCGCTCCCAGTCCGTATCCTTGATGAAGCGCGTCTTACCGCTGCGGCGTACGACGCTGCGCGTCTGGTGAGCCGCCTGATAGCGGTACACCCGCAGCATGTCGCGCAGAATCTCTTCACGTGTTATCGCAGTCATTGCATTATCCTCGCTGGGCCCGCTCATCTCCGCACTGGCGATGACTCCCCTGCGGGCCTTCGGTTTACCGCGGCCATGGCTGACATGGCCGCGCCTGGTTGTGTAGGGGCGAGCGACGCCGCCGACGCTCAGGCCGGGCGTCGATAGGCGCACTCGCCGTTAATGTAGGTCTCCGCCACCGTCATGGCCGGATCCACCGCCGTAAAGCTGGCGGCGGCGCCGGGGCGGATCGCGCCCAGACGATCCTGCAGGCCGAGATAGGCCGCCGGCACCGCCGACGCCATCTGCACCGCCTCCCAGACCGGAACGCCGGCCAGGGTGACCATGTTACGCACCGCCTGATCCAGGCTGCAGGTGCTGCCCGCCAGCGAGCCGTCGTCGGTTCGCGCCTCGCCGTGGCGCACCGTGATCTCCTGAGCGCCCAGGCGATAGCGCCCTTCGCCCAGTCCACCGGCGCGCATGCAGTCGGTGATCAGCGCGATGTGGCGGTAGCCCTTCATTCGATAGGCCAGATTCAGCATCACCGGGTTAACGTGGATCCCGTCAGCGATCAGCTCCGCCAGCATATCCAGATACAGCACCGCGCCGCAGCAGCCCGGCTCCCGATGGTGCAGGCCAGACATGCCGTTATACAGATGCACGCCGCAGTCGGCGCCCAGCGCATGGGCCTCGTTGACCTGGGCAAAGCTGGCCGCGGTATGGGCTACGCCGACCTTTACACCGCGCGCACGCCACCAGGCGATCGCCTGCATCGCCGCCGTCGACTCCGGCGCCAGCGCGGCGCGCAGCAGCGTTCCCTCGCTGGCCAGCCACAGGGCCTCCAGTGCGGCGCCCTCGGGGGCGCTCAGAAACGCCTCTGGGTGCGATCCCCGGAAGGGGGCGGTAAAGTGCGGCCCCTCCAGAAAGCTGCCCAGCAGGCGAGCCCCCTGCGCTTGACCGGCGGCGATAAACGCGCCGACCTGCCGCAGCGCCCGGCAGACATCCTGCTGCGGCGCGCTGACCGTGGTGCCGACCCAGGCCACCACGCCGGTCTGCGGCAGCGCATCGGCGATGGTCTGCAGCGCCTGCGGCGTCGCATCCATCACGTCGGCGCCGGCGCGACCGTGAATGTGGATATCGATAAGCCCCGGCCACAGGCTGTGACCGGGCAGACGCACCATCCGGGTGCCCGGCGGGATCGGCTGACCGACGCCGGTGATCACGCCGTCGGCAACCAGCACGGCGACGTCCCGCTCAATCCCTCGGGGGGTGAATACGCTGTCGGCCAGGTAGGCGGTTAACATGGTTTACAGTCCGTCGCTGGCTTCACACTCGGCCGGTGCCATCGCGGCCTCCAGCGTCTGGCGCATATTCTGTACGCTGCTGGCGCCAATCTCCTGCAGAATGGCCACCAGCTCCGCCAGCGTCGCACCGTCGCGCTCAAAGGCGGCGTTGGCGATCATCGGCAGGTTGACCCCGGCCAGCACCTCAACGCCCTCGCGGCGCATCAGTACGTTCAGCGCGCGGTTGCACGGCGAGCCCCCCGGCAGGTCGGTCAGGAACAGCACCCCTTCCCCGTCGTCGACCTCATCGGCCGCCTGGCGCAGCGCGTCCTCCAGATCGTCGGTCGACATGGATTCAACAAAATCGATAAAGCGCATCTGCGGCTGATCGCCGGCGATGGCGTGCACGGCGGAGGCCATGCCGGTTGCAAAATGGATGTGCCCGGAAATGACAAGACCAATCATCGTATTACCCTTACAGCTTACTCATCGGGAACGCCCCGCCCAGCCTTAGGCCGCGACGGGGCGCAGTGGTTACAGAATGCCCAGCAGGTGACCGACCACGCCGGCCGCCAGCGTGGAGAAGATCAGCACCGGTGGCTTAGCCCAGAACCCGGTCCCCTTCACCATGCGGAACATAAAGAACACCAGCAGCAGCGGCAGCATGTTCGGCATGATCTTATCGAACAGGGCGCTCTGCAGATCCACCGTCTTGCCGCCGAGCTCTATCGACGCCGTGGTACTAAATCGTATAAAGGTGGCGCACAGCGCACCGATGACGAAGATACCCATGATGTTGGCGGCGCGCGCCAGCTTCTCCGTCGCGTCGCTCATGCTGACCATCGCCGCCGTACCGGCGCGGTAACCCATGAACATCAGGCCAAAGTAGACCAGGAAATGCACGACCTGATACAGGATGAAGAATACGAACGGACCGGCGATGGAGCCATCGATGGCGATGGATGCGCCCAGCGCCAGGGTCAGCGGCATCAGCGTCATGTGGTCAATGGCGTCGCCAATCCCACCGGTCGGCCCCATGCCCGCCACCTTCATCACGTTGATGGTCGACGGCTTCTCTTTGTTCTCTTCCATCGCAATGGCGGTGCCTAGCAGGAAGGTGAACAGCTTCGGACTGGCGTTAAAGAACTGCAGATGGTTCTTCAGCGACTTGGCCAGATCCGCCCGGTTATTACCGTGGATCTTCTTCAGCGCCGGGATCATCGAGTAGGCAAAACCACCGCCCTGCATACGTTCGAAGTTAAAGTTGCCTTCCATGAACAGGCCGCGGAACGCGCACTTCCACAGATCTTTCTTGGTGATAACCTTGCGGACCTCGCCATCCTGATAGGCATCAACGTTGTCTACCAGGCTTGCGGCCTTACGCTTTTCATCCTGCGCCGGGGAGATAATGACTTCAGATGCCATCTTCGAATTCCTCTTTAACCTGCTGCTGTGAATTGGTCTTATTACCGCTGAAGAAGTAGTACAGCACCGCGATGGACGCGCCGAGGATCGCCACGGCCATGATCGGCAGCTTCAGATAGGTGGTCATGACGAAGCCGATGAAGAACACCCCGGCCATCTCTTTGGACCACATGATTTTCAGCAGCATGGCGAAGCCGATAGCCGGAACCATCTTGGCACCGATACCCAGCCCTTCCAGCAGCGCTTTCGGCGTGTTCTGATCGATCCACTCGGCGGCGTGCTCACCGAAGTAGACCGTGGCAAAGGCGATCACGAAGTACAGCATCGAGCGGGTGATGATGGTGCCTATCAGCAGGCGGGAAATACCGCCGGCATCGGCCTGTTCCGCGCACTCGTCCGCTTTACCCATGGTGAACGCGGTCAGCGCAAAGAAACCGATGACGATCATCTGCATCAAGACCGCGATCGGCATGCCGACCCCCATGGCCACTTCCGGAGACTGGCCGGTCATCACGGCGAAGGCGACGGCGGCGATGGTGCCCATGGTCACATCCGGCGGCTGCGCCCCGGCGTTCGGCACCAGACCCAGCCAGGCCAGCTCCAGGGTGGCGCCGGCGATCAGCCCGATCTCCATATTCCCCATGATTAAACCGACCACCGGGCCAGTAATTAATGGACGGTGAATATTTAATGCAACGTCGTATTTATCGATACCACATAAGAATGCCCAAATGGCAACCAGGGTAGCTTCGAAGACCATAAATATATTCCTTAGACGGAGTGTTACAGCGGGGGAATAATCCCCCCACTGAATTAGGCGCTTTTAGCCAGTGTCAGAATATCAACCGGTGACTGGTCTGGCGTATTCTGCACGGTGCAGGAAACCCCCAGATTGATCATGCGACGGAAGGCATCCAGATCGCTGTCATCAACCGATACCGTCTTAGCGATTTGGCGCTTGCCCTCATGGAAATGCATATTACCGATATTACAATGAGTAATCGGCACACCGCCCTCAACCAGGCGCGCAACATCGTGCGGATTATTGCACAGAATAAAAATTTTCTGGCGCGCGGCGGCTTTGTGAATCACATCGATGGTTTTTTGAATGGTAAAGAAGCGCACATCATATTCACCGCCAGCGGAGGCTTTCATCCCCGCCTGCATAAATGCAGCGCTATCGCCTTCGGCCGCATCATCATTAGCCACCAGAATCAGGTTGGCCTCCGTATGTTTACCCCAGGTAATGCGGATCTGCCCGTGCAGTAAACGTTCGTCGATACGAGTCCAGACAATGTTAGGCTGATTCATAAATTTTCCCTTCGAGTGATTTTTCAAAACCGTAAATAGTTACGCCCTGAACAACCCGGTTAATCTCCCCGGTCGGAGATGGGTTATCCGGTGAATTTCCAACGGCGATTGAATTATGGAATGCAAATGCCTGTGCCAACATCAAATACGCAAATAACAGTCCAATGTCATCGCTTTGCGCTACGCCCGGCACAATAATATGCCGACCGGCAGTTACCGTATTATCTTCATAGGCGGACACGGCAATAATTTCGCGTGCAACATTATCGCTACGAAGCTCTTTCAACAGGTCGAGGTCGTACTTACGCGTATAAGGATTGTTAGAAATAAAAACGAAGATTAATGTTTCGTTGTTAACTATTGCTTTAGGGCCATGACGGAATCCCAATGGGGAATCGAACATAGCAGCAATTCTTCCTGAGGTTAATTCCAGCACCTTCAGTGCCGACTCCTGAGCCAATCCTTGTAATCCTCCGCTACCCAGATAGATAACGCGCTGATACTGCCCGGCCCGGATATTATCTACAAATTGGCGGTTTATTTGTTTGAACCAATCCGCACTTTTTTTACAAAATTCTTCGATATCTTTCGAATATTTATCAAGACCGGCAAAAATCGTAACTGCCGCCATCATCATGGAGGAGAAGCTGGAGGTCATCGCCAGCGACTGATCGTTGGTCTCCGGCGGCGTCAACACCGCCAGCGCGTCCGGGCTGTTCTGGCAGAAGCGGTACAGATGACCGTCCTGGTTACAGGTCAGCACCAGATGGCAGCACTGGGTCAGGCACTCGGAGGCCACCTGCAGCGCCGCGACGCTCTCCGGGCTGTTGCCGGAGCGGGCGAAAGAGACCAGCAGGGTCGGGACATCTTCGCTCAGATACTGCTGCGGGCAGGAGACCAGATCGGTGGTGGCGATCGCCTCCATCCGGCGTGACACATAGCGTGACAGCAGCGGCACCAGCGCGCGGCCGGCAAAGGCCGAGGTGCCTGCGCCGGTGAAGATCACCCGCGCATTATCGGCGGCCAGCGCACGGCGTAGAAACGTCTCGATCTCCGTGTGCATGCCGCTGACGATCTGCTGGGTCTTCTCCCAGCATACCGGCTGTTGCTCAATCTCTTTCGCCGTCCATGTCGCGCCGAGACGCTGCAGCGCGTCCAGGTCATATCCCATATAGTGTTGCATAGTCACGTCCTAATTAGTTACGCAGGCAGGCCTGCGCGTAGCCGGATAAAATCTGTTTAATGTGCGCCTTGACCAACGCCTCAGGCTGCAGCGCCAGTTCGCCTTCACGCACGGCGGTGAACTCGCGCGGCAGATACTGGCTGAGCAGCGGATAAGGGATCGGCGCCTGGGTCAGGTTGTGGAACAGCGTCTGCTGTGCCGCCTGCACCGCCGGCGTCGGCCAGTAGTAGCGAATGCGGTCGCTGAAGCTGTAGCGACGGGCGAAACGCACCTGCTCGTCGCTGCCGCTGTAGTATTTTTGCCAGTTCTGCGGGGCTTCCAGCATCGCCGTTTCAATCGCCTGGCGCAGACCGGAACACTGCTCCGGCCCATACATTTCCTCTTCGATGTGGCACAGGCTGAACAGCGCCTCACGCAGGGCGAAGGTCAGCGCCGGGCCGACCTTCAGGATCGCAAAGTGGTTGTCCACCAGCTCGCGGTAGGCGCGATCGGTCTGGTAATCGGTGGAGTGGGCCTCGAACACCTGGTGCGGGTAATCCGCCAGCACCTGGCTGAGCGCCTGGGCCTGCTGCGGGCGAAAATCGATCACCCCGGTATGGTCAAACTCGACGCCCGGCTGTACGACCAGGCCGATGACGCGGTTCCAGCATTCGGCGATCCCGGCGCGGGCAAAGGCTTCGCGGTGACACTCGATGGTCTGGCGCGCCGCCTGCGGCGAGGTGACCTCCAGCGTATCGATATGCTCTTTGGCGCCGCCCGGCACCGGCACTTCGGTACCGATAACGTACACCAGCTGGCTACGGCCAACCTGTTCACGGGCGGTGCGCTCGGCGATGGCGGCCAGACGTGCGGCGCGCTCGGCGACAGTGGCATCGCTCAACGGCACCGGATCGTCGGCGCAGGACATGCTGCAATCGAGATGGATTTTTTGGAAACCGGCGGCCACGTAGGCGGCGATCAGGGTGTCGGCGTGGGCCATCGCCTCGGCGGCCGGCAGGTGCTGCCAGCGGTTAGGGCCCAAATGGTCGCCGCCCAGGATCAGGTTGGCTAACGGGAACTGCAGTAAATCGGCCTGGCGACAGACATAGTCGCGAAAGTCGGCCGGCGTCATCCCGGTGTAGCCGCCAAACTGATCCACCTGGTTGGAGGTGGCTTCGATCAGCAGGAGCGAGTCGTCCTGCAGCGCCTGCTCCATCGCGGCCTCAATCACCAGCGGATGGGCGGAGCAGACTGAATAGATACCGACCGGCTCACCGGCCTTGTGACGCTGTACGAGCTGTTCTAACTGATGCATCAAAATACTCCACAATAAACACGGGCCGGTTTACCGTGGAGTCAGCGCGTCACTTCTCTTTTTCAGCGATAATCACTTCAACGTGTGCTTCCCGCAGACGCTCGACGTACTCGTCGGGAATGCCGGAATCCGTGACCAGAATATCGATATCAGCGAAGTCCCGGATCATGTGGTAGCCGCGCTTGCCGAACTTGGTCGAGTCGGCAACGGCGATCACCTGATCGGAGATCTCACACATCAAGCGGTTAAGACTGGCTTCCTGCTCATTGTGTGTGGTGATACCCGCCCGCAAATCGAAACCATCCACCCCGAGAAAAACCTTGTCGAAACAGAAGTTTTTCAAACAGGCTTCGGCCTGCGAGCCTGAAAAAGACATTGCGCTCTTACGTAACACCCCGCCGGTGCAGACCACTTCCACTCCCGGCGAGGAGACGAGCTCCACGGCGACATCCAGACCGTTAGTCATGACCACCACGTTCTCCAGGCCCCGCAGGTGCCCGGCGATCTCACGGGTCGTCGTACCAGAATCCAGAATCACCGCGTCACCGCTGTTAATCAGCTTGGCCGCCGCCAGACCTATCTGAGACTTCACACCGCTGTTGCGGTGGCGCTTCTCGTGGACGCTCAGTTCGGCGATCACCCCGGTATTGGGGATTGCCGCGCCGTGCGAACGCACGATGTAGCCGTTCTCTTCCAGAAAAGTCAGGTCACTGCGGATGGTGACGCTTGAGACGTTAAACCGTGCGGCCAACTCCTCAACGCGTGCCTTCCCTTGGGCGGTCACTACGTTGAAGATTTCCATGCGCCTTTCGATTGCTGCCGCTTTCACTTTTGTCCCCTTACGAAACCGGTTAAAGCGAACTTCAACAGGCCTCGACCTAAGATTAATAACATTACGATTGCTTTCAACATAAACAACCGAAAAATATGATTGCTTTCACAAACTTTCGAATAACAACCAAAGACTTTCAAAACGATCTCGTTCACAGCCTGTCCGCGGCGCTCCGCCGCCCGCTGTCGGGCGTACGCACCACCGGAGAGCAGAGACAGACCCCGGCATATCCCGCCGCGGCGGCGGTCATGCCCTGTTTCTGCGCATCTGGCTGCACACTGTCATGGTAGCAAACGAAAACCATCTTCTTCGTTAAGTTACGCAAAAAATGAAATAAAAAACAAATAAAAGCGATCGGCGTAAAAACACACAACGACACCGAACCGAGGGGGGAAAAAACGCCTTAACCCGTCGCATTACGCGCGCTTTTCATCCCACATAACGCTTTGCCCGCTATTTATCCAAAGATCACCCCCGGAAAGCAAGCGTTAAATCCGCCACCCGCGGCGCGCTGGCGCCGCCAAACGGCCCGATACCGACGAGGATCCGACAATACCTTTCGAATACCTTCGCGATAATGCGAAAGTAAAAACAATCAGATATCGGCAATAACACAGAAAAAGAAAAGGAAGGAAAAGCGAGAAGATCGACGGGGCGACGACGGCGCCCCGCCGCGGTCAACGACGCAGCAGACGCCGCGCGCCGAGGATCAGCGAGACGAGAAGCCCCCCCAGCAGGATACCGAACAGCATGTTCAGCAGCGACGGCCCGATGCCGCCCAGCAGCATCCCAACGCTGGGCAGCCCAACGGCGGACTGACTCAGGGCCGCGATGCCGTGATGCAGCCAGGGCAGTCCGTGTACCACGATGCCGCCCCCCACCATAAACATGGCGGCCGTTCCGGCCACCGACAGCAGGCGCATCAGCCAGGGGGCGGCATTCAGCAGCGCCCGCCCCAGGCTGCGCGCCAGCCTACCCGGGCGGGCGCTCAGCCACAGCCCGGCGTCATCCAGCTTCACGATCAGCGCCACCAGGCCATACACGCCCAGGGTCATCACCAGCGCGATGCCGCACAGCACCAGCACCTGCTGCACAAACGTCGCGCTGGCGACCGTACCCAGCGTAATCGCCACGATCTCAGCGGAAAGAATGAAGTCGGTGCGGATAGCTCCCTTCACCTTCTCGCGCTCATAGGCCTGCATATCGTCCGGCAGCGCCGGCTCGGCGTGCTGCGGCGCCTGCCCACGCTGCAGCCATTGATGGGCCAGCTTCTCTGCACCTTCGTAGCACAAAAATGCGCCGCCCAGCATCAGCAGCGGCGTAATCAGCCAGGGCGCCAGGGCGCTGATCAGCAGGGCCAGCGGCACCAGGATCGCCTTGTTCAGCAGGGAGCCGCGCGCCACCGCCCACACCACCGGCAGCTCACGATCGGCGTTGACGCCGCTCACCTGCTGCGCATTGAGCGCCAGATCGTCACCCAGTACCCCGGCGGTCTTGCGCGCCGCCATCTTACTCATCAACGCCACATCATCCAGCAGTGAGGCGATATCATCAATCAGGGTCAATAAACTGCTGCCGGCCACCGTCACTATCCTTTCAATAATATTAACGTGCTCATCATAAGCCGCCGCCGCAAAAAAGTCGTGCGCCAACCGGCGCACGCAGACAGCATTCCACTCACCGCCCCGCCAGCGGGGCGGTAAATATCAGTTTTCGGCCAGACGCTGGCCCAGGTTTTTCTGCTGCTTATAGCTCAGCGCCGCCGCCGGAACCGGGGCGGACTTCCCCGTCAGCATCCATTCGCGCAGCCGATTGGCATCGGCGAAGTGGGTATACTTGCCAAAGGCATCCAATACCACCAGCGCCACCGGGCGACCGCCGATCACCGTCCGCATCGCCAGGCAGTGCCCCGCCTGGTTGGTAAAGCCAGTCTTGGTCATCTGGATATTCCACTTGTCATTGCGCAGCAGGTGGTTGGTGTTGTTAAAGGTTTCCGTATAGGTCGGATGGGCAAAGGTGACGCTCTTGGTCTCCGTGGTGCTCAGCTCGCCGATCAGCGGATAGCCTTTCGCCGCCTGCAGCAGTTTGACCAGATCGCGGGCGCTCGACACGTTGTTCGGCGACAGCCCGGTGGGCTCCACGTAATGCGTGCGGGTCATCCCCAGCGCCCGGGCCTTGGCGTTCATCGCCCGGATAAACGCGTCGTAGCCGCCGGGATAGTGATGCGCCAGCGTCGCGGCGGCGCGGTTCTCCGACGACATCAGCGCCAGCAGCAGCATTTGACGCCGGGTCAGCTCGCTACCCACCCGCACCCGGGAAAAGACGCCCTTCAGCTCTTTGGTACGGTGAATGTCGACCGCGATAACCTCATCCAGATTGGGGTGCGCATCCAGCGTCACCATCGCCGTCATCAGCTTGGTTATCGAGGCGATCGGCACCTGCACATCGGGGTGGCTGGCATAGATCACCTGGTGATTATTCATATCCACCACCATCGCACTGCCCGAGGCCAGCGCCAGCGGCGCACGCGGCGCGGCGGCGGCGATCGGCTCGCGTGCCTGAGCGGCCGGCAGCGCGCTGATGCCGCCGCCCAGAATCAACAGACTTAACAGGGAATAACGGAGTTTAACAGCCATGTTTCTTCATTAATCTCACAAGGAATGGACCCGGTATACGCCGGGAAGCCCGCCGCACTGATGACCGACAGCGGTCCACGGGCAGGAGTACGGAGCCAAACGTCATACCCATCATGCGTTTACGCCCCTCAGCACCCTTCGTCCGCTCAGACGGCGCCGCGTGACGGAGCGTGCGGCACACAGCCTAATCGCTCGCTCGAAAGGCAGCAAAAATAAAAATGTTTCCGTATGTGAATCGCCGGGCGGCGGCGACGGCGCGAAATATCGCCGCGCGACGGCGCGAAAAAACACACGAAAGGATGCCATTGACTATAGTTGTTTTATCAGAGGGATACCCGGAAAAAACGCCCTGCGCTGCCCGCGCGGCGGCGCCGGGATAATAACCTAACGCGGAGAGTGGACTATGGGGCTAAAAGATACCCTGCTGGCGCTGTTGGTGGTGGCGATCTGGGGCGTGGGATTCGTGGTGATGCAGACGGGGCTGCAGCATTTGCCGCCGCTGCTGCTGGGCGGTCTACGCTGCCTGCTGCTGGCGCTGCCGGCGGTATTTCTGCTGCCGCGCCCGGCGCTGCCCGCCCATACGCTGATCCTGTATGGACTGCTGATCGGCTTCGGTCAGTTCGCCTTCCTCTTTTTTGCCCTGCAGGGCGGCCTCAGCGCGGGCGTGGCGGCGATGCTGCTGCAGCTGCAGCTGCTGTTCACGCTGCTGCTTGGCGCCCTGCTGTTTGGCGAGCGCATCCGCACCAGCCAAATTATCGCCCTGCTGTTTGTCCTCACCGGTCTGGCGCTGCTGCTGCATCCGGGTCTGACGGGGCTACCGCTGTCGCGCGGGGTCATCCTGCTCGCGCTGGGGGCGGCCCTCTGTCTGGCGCTGGGTAATCTGATTCAGCGCCTGCGCATCCGCGACAACATTCAGGGCTCTCTGCCGGCGCTGATCGCCTGGGCGGCACTGGCGCCCATTATTCCCTTCTTCCTGGCCGCCTGGCTGTTTAACGGCGCCCAGGCCACCCTGACCTCTCTGCGCACGCTGGACTTCAGCGCGCTGCTGGCGCTGATCTATCTGGCCTATATCGCCACCCATCTGGCCTATGCCATCTGGGGGCGATTGCTGCTGCGCAACCGGGCAACGCACCTGATGCCCTTTACCCTGCTGATCCCGCTGGTGGCGCTGGGAGCCGATCTGCTCACCTACGGCGATCGCCTCAGCCCTGCCCAGCTCTATAGCCTGCTGCTGATCCTGCTGGGGCTGGCGCTGGCGGTGCTGGGCAACCGCCTGGTGGATTTCCGCCTGGTGCGCCATTAGCGCTGGTGCCTCTCCCCTACGGCGGCGCGCCGGAAAAACCGCGCGCCGCCGCGATTACCGGGGGATTCCGGGCCGCAAAAATGGCCGGCGTCAGACGTCAAGGACGCCATGAGCAATGCCTGGTGCCAGCCTATTTATCTATGCTGCACAGTGCAAATATCCAGGGCAGGCGGGTAAAGGTACTCCCGCGGGACGTCTTGAAACGCCAACCATCCCCCCGTTGACAGGCCCCCATATCGTCCCAGCCCCCTTTATCCCTACGTTTCCCGGTATGTTTTGCTCCGCGCTTTCCCGCTATGATGCCCGGCCAGACTCTTTAACAACGAAGCACGACATCATGAACGCAATGCGCGACTGGCTGGAGCGGCGCCAGATTACCCTCTATTTTTCTGTCATCCTGCTGGCCGCGCTGCTGGCCTATACCGCTCCCGTCGCCGGTGAACGGCTCAGCGCCGCCATCACCCCCGCGCTGGCGCTGATGCTGTATGCCACCTTCCTGCAGATGCCCTTCGCGGAGCTGCGGCGCGCCTTACGCCACCCGCGGTTTTTGCTGCCGCTGTTCCTGACCCAGTTTCTGTTGATGCCGGCGCTGGTCGCCCTGCTGCTCCCCTTTCTGCCGCCCGATCCCCTGCTGCGGCTCGGCGTACTGCTGGTGCTGCTCTCGCCCTGCATCGACTATGTGGTGACATTCGCCCAGCTCGGACGCGCCGATGCGCGCCTGCTGCTCGCCGCGACGCCGCTGCTGCTGCTGGTGCAAGCGCTGCTACTCCCGCTCTATCTGCACCTGTTTCTCGGTGAGCTGGCGGCAGACGTGGTCCGTCCGGCGCCGTTTATTGCGGCGTTTATCGGGTTAATCGTGCTGCCGCTGGGCTTGGCGGCGCTGACCCAGCGGGTATGCCGCCGCCGCCGCTACGGGCAGGCCATTGCCGGGGGACTCTCGCTGCTGCCGGTGCCCTCTACCGCCCTGGTCCTGGGGATCATCGTCGCCGCGACCCTGCCGCCGCTCCGTGAATCCATCACGCTGGTCTGGCGCGTGATACCGCTCTACCTGGTCTTCGCTGTCGTCGCGCCGCTGATAGGCTGGACGGTGGCGCGGCTGTTCCGCCTTGAGGCGCCGGCCGGGCGGGCGCTCGCCTTCAGCGCGGCGACCCGTAATTCGCTGGTGGTGCTGCCGCTGGCGCTCGCCGTCCCCGGCGCGATTCCGCTGCTTCCGGCGGTGATCGTGGCCCAGACGATCGTCGAACTGGCGAGTGAGCTGATGTATATTCGGTGGATACCGCGCCTGGGGGCGCGGAGCAAAGACGCGGGGAGGACGACCTGATGCCTCACCCCGCTATTGGGTGGACTCCAGCGCGCCGATGGCCACCGCGATCGCGCGGCTATCCATCAGCGGACGAACCTGACGGAACAGGGCGTCGGCCTGGGGGTACTCCTTACGAAGGTAGCTCAGCCACTGCTTGATGCGCGCCACGTGATACAGCCCGGTATCCCCCTGCTTCTCCAGCCGGGCGTAGCGCTGCAGCAGCGTGACCACCTGCGGCCACGGCATCTTCGGCGCATTCTCTTTGATAACCCGGCTCAGGTTGGGGATATTCAGCGCGCCGCGCCCGATCATCAGCGCATCGCACCCGGTCTGCGCCAGACACGCCTGGGCACTGGCGTAGTCCCAGATCTCGCCGTTGGCGATCACCGGGATCCGCAGGCGGCGACGGATCTCGCCGATCGCCGCCCAGTTGATCCGATCGGCGCGGTAGCCATCCTCTTTGGTGCGACCGTGCACCACCAGCTCCGTCGCCCCGCCCTGCTGCACCGCATCGGCGATTTCAACACGCTGGCTGTCGCACGCCCAGCCCAGACGCACCTTCACCGTCAGCGGCAGGTGCGCCGGTATCGCCTGACGCATCGCCTGCACTCCGGCGTAAATCAGCGCCGGATCTTTTAAGAGCGTAGCGCCGCCGCCGCTGCCGTTAACCGCCTTCGAAGGGCAGCCGCAGTTGAAGTCCACCCCCGGCGAGCCCAGCGTCACCGCGCGCAGGGCGTTCTCCGCCAGCCAGTGCGGCGACTGTCCCAGCAGCTGAATGCGCACGGGCGTGCCGCTCAGGGTCTGACTGCGGCGGTGCAGCTCCGGGCACAGGCGGTAGAACACTCTCTCCGGCAGCAGCCTGTCCACCACCCGCACAAACTCGGTGATGCACAGATCGTAGTCGTTCACCTCGCTGAGCAGCTCGCGCACCAGGGCATCCAGCACCCCCTCCATCGGCGCCAGCAGCACCCGTTTCACTTTCAGCATCGCGTTATCCTTAGACTCTCCCCTCACGCCATGCGTGACCGGCGCAGAGAGTACTGCGTTCCCCGCCGGTCCGCAACGGGGCTTCACGCGTCGCCGTCGCGCCGCCGCCAGCCGTCCCAGGGGGTATCCGCGGGGGGCGTCTCTGACTGCAGGGAATCCAGATACAGCGCTTCAACCTTGGCGCGGGCCCAGGGGGTCCGACGCAGAAACTTCAGGCTGGATTTAATGCTGGGATCGCTCAAAAAGCAGTTGATGGCGATGCGGCGGCCGAGCTCCGGCCAGCCGTAGCGCGTGACCAGCGCCGTCAGCAGGGCTTCCAGGGTGATCCCGTGCAGGGGATCGCGTGATGGGTTCATAGTGTTTCCGCTTGGCATAACAGGGGGGCTTACCCTAACGGCACTCGGGCCGCCGGGCAAGCAAAAGCTGCGCCCCTAGGGCGCATTCTTAAACTGCTCGCGCAGAATGTGGATCTCGTCGCGCAGCGCGGCGGCCTGCTCAAACTCCAGGTTCTGAGCATGCTGGTACATCTGCGTCTCCAGACGCTGGATCTGCTGCTCGATCTGCTTCGCCGACAGATCGCGGTAGTCCGTACGCGGCTCTGCCGCACGCTGTCCGCGCGTCCCTTTGGCCCGGCTGCGCGACGGCGCGTCGCCCAGCTGCAGGATATCCGTGACCTTCTTGTTCAGCGCCTGCGGCGTGATGCCGTGCGCCAGGTTAAAGGCCTGCTGGCGCTCGCGGCGGCGCTCTGTCTCTCCGATCGCCCGCGCCATCGACGGGGTCATTTTGTCGGCATAGAGGATCGCCTTGCCGTTCAGGTTACGCGCCGCTCGGCCGATGGTCTGAATCAGCGAACGCTCCGAGCGCAGGAAGCCCTCCTTGTCCGCGTCCAGAATCGCCACCAGCGACACCTCCGGCATATCCAGCCCCTCGCGCAGCAGGTTGATCCCCACCAGCGCGTCAAACTCGCCCAGGCGCAGATCGCGGATGATCTCCATGCGCTCGACGGTGTCGATATCGGAGTGCAGATAGCGCACGCGCACGCCGTGCTCCTCCAGATACTCGGTCAAATCTTCGGCCATCCGCTTGGTCAGGGTGGTCACCAACACCCGCTCGCCGATGGCGGCGCGCTGATTGATCTCCGACAGCAGGTCGTCCACCTGGGTCGCCACCGGGCGCACCTCGATCAGCGGATCGAGCAGCCCCGTCGGGCGCACCACCTGATCGATCACCTCGTCGCCCGACTTCTCCAGCTCGTAGTTACCCGGGGTCGCCGACACATAGATGGTCTGCGGCGCCAGCGCCTCGAACTCCTCAAAGCGCAGCGGGCGGTTATCCAGCGCCGACGGCAGGCGAAAGCCATACTCCACCAGCGTCTCTTTCCGCGCCCGGTCGCCGCGGTACATTCCGCCGATCTGCGGGATGGTGACATGGGACTCATCGATCACCAGCAGGCCGTCCGCTGGCAGGTAGTCAAACAGGGTCGGCGGCGGCTCACCGGGCCCGCGCCCGGAGAGATAGCGGGAGTAGTTTTCGATCCCCGAGCAGTAGCCCAGCTCGTTCATCATCTCCAGATCGAACTGGGTGCGCTGGGCCAGACGCTGCTCTTCCAGCAGCTTGTTATTGGCCAGCAGCGACTGACGGCGCGTCGCCAGCTCGGCGTGGATCTCCTCCATCGCCTGCAGGATGCGTTCGCGCGGGGTCACATAGTGGGTCTTTGGGTAGACGGTAAAGCGCGGCACCGTGCGCAGCAGCTGCCCGGTGAGGGGATCGAACAGCGACAGGCGTTCCACCTCGTCATCAAACAGCTCCACCCGCAGCGCCTCGTCGTCGGCCTCCGCCGGGAAGATGTCGATCACCTCGCCGCGCACCCGAAAAGTCCCGCGCGCAAACGCCTGATCGTTCCGGGCATACTGCAGCTCGGAGAGGCGGCGCAGAATGCTGCGCTGATCGATCAGCATCCCCTGGGTCAGGTGCAGCATCATCTTCAGGTACAGATCGGGATCGCCCAGGCCGTAAATCGCGGAGACCGAGGCGACGACCACCACGTCGCGCCGCTCCAGCAGCGCCTTGGTGGCCGACAGGCGCATCTGTTCAATGTGCTCGTTGACCGACGCGTCCTTTTCGATAAAGGTATCCGAGCTGGGCACATAGGCTTCCGGCTGATAGTAGTCGTAGTAGGAGACAAAGTACTCCACCGCATTTTCCGGGAAGAACTGCTTCATCTCCCCGTACAGCTGGGCGGCCAGCGTCTTGTTGGGCGCCATCACCATGGTTGGCCGGTTAAGATCGGCGATCACGTTGGCGATGGTAAACGTCTTGCCCGAGCCGGTCACCCCCAGCAGGGTCTGATGCGCCAGCCCATCCTCTAACCCCGCTTCCAGACGGCGGATAGCCTCTGGCTGATCGCCGGAGGGCTGAAAGGCGGAATGCAGTTTGAAGGCTTTGCTCATGACTCACTACCCCATTACGCGGCGGCGACCCGCCGGCAGATGAACCGCGCTGCGCTGCGCCGGATTATTGTGTGAACCGGTTATATTACTGGATATTTACCCAGCTTAAAATACCCGCACACGGACGGCGCCCGCGCGTTCACATCCGTTTCACAATTTTCACCGCAGAGTGACATTTATCCCCATTTCATCCCCCGACGGCTCACCCTGTCAACGATGCGCTTGTCAAGGGGGCCTCCCCGCGGCATGGCAAAACCCATACACGCCTTGATTTTAATTAATTCATTGATAATTAAATAAATTAACATAAGGACGATAATCCGAGCGGGTTAAGGGCGAACCGCGCGGGCTCTGGCTTCGCCCCGGTTTTCTAAGCCTAATGCACAAGGTTATCCACAGGAATAGTGGATAAGTTGCCGCACCCCGCCCGGCAGCGGCACCGCGGCGGGGGCAAAAATTTTTTTCCGCGCCGGCGCGGCCGCATTATTAAGCGATTTTTCAAGTCTTAATTCAAAAAACAACCCGTAATTGTGATAATAGGAGGAAGCTCCCCCCGCCGACACCGTCACGGGAGAAGGCAGGTCAGATCCAGGTAGGCCGCCCGATCGCGGCTCTCCTCGCCGGGGCTAAAGGGGATCTCGCCCAAACAGGGCGCTGGCAGCAGCGCATGGAGCGCCGTCAAATATTCGGCGTGGCGCGCCCCCGGTGCCTGTATCTGATTCGCCACCCAGCCCGCCAGCCTCACGCCGGCGCCGACGATGGCGCGCGCGCTCAGCAGGGCATGGTTAATGCAGCCCAGCTTAACCCCCACGACCAGGATCACCGGCAGCTGCTCCGCGACCACCCAGCGCTCAAAACTATACGCCAGGCTCAGGGGGGTGAGCCAGCCGCCGGCCCCCTCCACCACCACCCACTGCGCCTGACGCTGCAGATCGTGCAGCCCGGCGCTGAGGCGCCGCGGATCGATGGGGATCCCCTGCTCGGCGCTGACAATGTGCGGCGAAGTCGGCTCGGCGAAGGCGTAAGGATTCACCTGCTCATAGCGCAGGGGCAGGCTGGAGGCTGCCTGCAGCGCCAGCGCATCGTCGTTATACAGTCGACCCTCACGCAGCGCGCTGCCGGAGGCCACCGGTTTATAGCCCGCGCAGCGCAGCCCGCGGCGAGCCGCCGCCTGCAGCAGCGCGGCGCTGACCACGGTTTTTCCCACGTCGGTATCGGTACCGGTCACAAACCAGCGCTGTACATCGCTATTCACGGATCAGTTCTCCTATGACCAATTGATAACTCAGCGTCACCCCCTGCGCGTCGCGCGGATAGGCCTGCGCCAGCCGGGCCAGGCGCTGCCGCCCGCTCAGCCCCGCCTGCCGACCGTCGTGAAGATGGGTCGCGCCAATGCCCTTCAGAGAGCGCATCAGCGCCAGCACATCGGGGAAATGACAGCGCTCCAGGCTCGGCGTCAGACGGTGGCGATAGGGTGCACAGGCCGCGGCGATCTGCGCGACGGAGAGGAACCGGTTCACGTGCCGCCGCCCGTCGACCTGCCGCCAGGCGCGATCCAGCTCGCCCAGCGAGCCATCGGCCAGGGTAGCGAACAGCACCCGCCCGCCGGGGCGGGTCACCCGCATCAGCTCGGCCAGCGCCTGCGGCAGCGAGGCGCACCACTGGATAGCCAGATTGCAGAAGCAGAGATCCATCGACGCCGTCGCCAGCGGCAGGCGCTCCATATCCGCCAGCAGATAGTGCTGCGCGCTCCGCTGACGCTGCGCCTGCGCCAGCATCCCCGGCGCCAGATCCAGCGCCGTCACCCGATACGTCAGCGCCGTCAGGCGACGGCTGAAGTAGCCGGTGCCACAGCCCACGTCCAGGGCATCCCGTCCGCCGTCGGCGGGCAGACACGCCAGCAGCCGCTCGCCGCTCAGGCGCTGAAACGCGGCCGCATCGTCATAGCTGTGCGCGGCGCGGCTAAAGGCGTCGGCCACGGCGGGCTTATCGACGGCGTCACAGAGCAACGTCATGCAGCGCCTCCAGCAGTCGGTCGAGATCCTGCGGCTGATGCGCCGCGCTCAGGGTGATGCGCAGGCGCGCGCTGCCGGGCGGCACGGTGGGGGGGCGCATGGCGCAGACCCACAGACCACGCTGGCGCAGGCGCTGTGCCAGCGTCAGCGCCGCCTGATTATCCCCGACGATCAGCGGCTGAATGGCGCTGTCGGACGCCGCCAGGCCGAGCTCACCACCCGCCAGCGCCCGGCGCAGCCGCGCCACATGCTGCGCCAACCGCGCCCGCGGCGCATCGGCGGCGCGCACCACCTGCAGCGCCGCCTGCAGCGCACAGGCCTGCGCCGGCGGCATGCTGGTGCTGTAGATCAGATGACGGGCAAACTGCAGCAGGTATTCCGCCGTCGCCTCGCCGCACAGCAGCGCCGCGCCGCCGATGCCAAAGGCCTTGCCGAAGGTGACGATCAGCAGATCGGGGCGCACCCCCTGCGCATCGCAGCTGCCGCGCCCCTCGCGCCCGCAGACCCCGATACCGTGGGCGTCGTCGACCATCAGCCAGGCGCCGTGGCGATCGCACTGCGCCCGCAGAGCGCTCAGCGGCGCGCTGTCGCCGTCCATACTGAAGACCCCTTCGGTCACCACCAGCGTCTCCCCCTCGCAGGGGGCCGCCAGCAGGGCCGCCAGCCCGTCGGGCTGATTATGCGGAAAGCGGCGCAGCGACGATGGCGCCAGCATCGCCGCCTCCATCAGCGAGGCGTGGCTCAGCCGATCCGCCAGCACCCGATCCTGACGTTGCATCAACGCCAGGATCAGCGCCTGATTGGCGGCGAAGCCGGAGATAAACAGCAGCGCGCGCGGGTAGCCGAGCCACTCCGCCAGCGCATGCTCCAGCGCCGCGTGGGCCGTGGTTTGCCCGGTCACGTGCGCCGAACCGCCGGAGCCGGAGCCGTAGCGCGCCAACCCCTGCTGCCAGGCGGCGATCGGCGCCGGATGCTGGCTGAGCCCCAGGTAATCATTGGATGAAAAATTAATATAGCGCCGTCCCTCAACGACGATCTCTCGCCCGCCGGGCGCCTCGCGCACCGTTCGGCAGCGATAGGCATCGGCGGCGCGCCGCGCCGCCAGCGCCTGGGTAAACCGCGTAGACCAGCCCATCATCAGCGCGCCGCGTTATAAAACAGGTCGCCATCCGCGTGCAGCACCTGCTCCGCCAGCTGCTGCTGCTGCTGGTTATCGCCATAGGCCACCTGCGTTTGCTGGGGGTTCAGCCCCAGCTTGCGGAACAGCTGCAGATCGCGATCCTCTGCGGGATTCGGCGTCGTCAGCAGACGACAGCCGTAAAAGATGGCGTTGGCCCCGGCCATAAAGCACATCGCCTGGGTCTGCTCGTTCATCTGCTCGCGCCCGGCGGAGAGGCGGACATAGGCCGTGGGCATCATGATGCGCGCCGCCGCGATGGTGCGGATAAAGTCGAAGGGATCAACGTCCGGGGCTTCCGCCAGCGGCGTGCCCGCCACCTTCACCAGCATGTTGATCGGCACGCTTTCCGGCGGCGTCGGCAGATTGGCCAGCTCCACCAGCAGGGCCGCCCGATCGCCTACCGCCTCACCCAGCCCGACAATCCCACCGGAGCAGACCTTGATCCCCGCCTCCCGCACCCGCGCCAGGGTATCCAGACGATCCTGATAGCGGCGGGTGGTGATGATATTGGCGTAATAGGCTGGTGAGGTGTCCAGATTGTGGTTGTAGTAGTCCAACCCCGCCTGCGCCAGACGCTGGGCCTGCTCGGCGTTCAGCGCCCCCAGGGTCATGCAGGTCTCCATGCCCAGCGCCTTGACCCCGCGCACCATCTGCTCCAGGTAGGGCATGTCGCGCTCGTGGGGATTTTTCCACGCCGCCCCCATGCAGAAACGGGTGGAGCCAGCGGCGCGCGCCCGACGCGCGGAGTCCAGCACCTGCTCTACCTCCATCAGTCGCTCCGCCGCCAGCCCCGTTTTATAGCGGGCGCTCTGCGGACAGTATTTACAGTCCTCTGGGCAGGCGCCGGTCTTAATCGACAGCAGGGTGCTCACCTGCACCTGACGCGGATCGAAGTGTTGACGGTGAACCTGCTGCGCCTGAAACATCAGCTCCAGCAGCGGTTGTTCAAACAGCGCCTGCGCCTGCGCCTGCGTCCAGCGCCCGGAATGCGGTATCTCTGCCACGGTGGCATCTCCCTTGTTCAGATCGGTAAAAGTGGGCTCAGTGTAGAACGGAGAAATACCATGTCAACCAAGTTATATGTGTAATGGTTTACAGATTGAAACCAACAAATCTCCACATATCGGCATGGAGCATGACGCAGCGGCGTTAACGCGCTAAACTGTAAACTCAAAAAACACAACAGGGTTTACCTAACGAGCGCCATGAACGCCAGCGACCTCGACTTTGACCGCCGCCATATCTGGCATCCCTATACTTCGATGAGCCAACCTCTGCCGGTGTACCCGGTCACGGCGGCGTCCGGCTGCGAGCTGCAGCTGGCGGATGGCCGACGTCTGGTGGACGGCATGTCCTCCTGGTGGGCCGCCATTCACGGCTATAATCACCCCCATCTGAATCAGGCCATCGCGCGTCAGATGGCGCAGATGGCCCACGTCATGTTCGGCGGCGTCACCCATCCCACGGCGGTCGCCCTGTGCCGAAAGCTGGTCGAGATGACCCCCCAGGCGCTGGAGTGCGTGTTTCTGGCCGACTCCGGCTCCGTTGCCGTCGAGGTGGCGCTGAAGATGGCGCTGCAGTACTGGCAGGCGCGCGGCGAACCGCGCCAGCGCTTTCTCACCCTGCGTCAGGGCTACCACGGCGACACCTTTGGCGCCATGTCGGTATGCGATCCGGATACCTCGATGCACAGCCTGTACCGCGGCTGCCTGCCGCAGCACCTGTTTGCCCCGGCGCCGCAGTGTGCTTTTGACGATGACTGGGATGAGGCAGACTTTGTCCCCTTCGCCCGCCTGCTGGCGGCCCATCATCGCGAGATTGCCGCCGTGATCCTGGAGCCCATCGTGCAGGGCGCCGGCGGCATGCGCTTCTATCATCCACGCTATCTGCAGCGGGTGCGGCAGGCCTGCAGCCGCCACGGCGTGCTGCTGATCGCCGATGAGATCGCCACCGGCTTTGGCCGCAGCGGGGCGCTGTTTGCCTGCGACCACGCCGAGGTGACCCCGGATATTCTGTGCCTGGGCAAGGCGCTGACCGGCGGCTACATGACGCTCTCCGCCACCCTGACCACCCGCAGCGTGGCCGACACCATCAGCAACGGCGAGGCGGGCTGCTTTATGCACGGGCCGACCTTTATGGGCAACCCGCTGGCCTGCGCCGCGGCGGTGGCCAGCCTGGAGCTGATCGCGCAGGGGCACTGGCGTAGCCAGGTCACCGCCATCGCGGCTCAGCTGCGCGCCGCCCTGCTGCCGCTCAGCGACCACCCGCGGGTACGTCAGGCCCGGGTGCTCGGCGCCATCGGGGTGCTGGAGACCCATCAGCCGGTCAATATGGCCGCCCTGCAGGCTTTCTTTGTCGAGCAGGGGGTGTGGATCCGTCCCTTCGGTCACCTGATCTACCTGATGCCGCCCTACCCGATCGCGACGGCGCAGCTGAGCCAGCTGTGTACCGCACTGGCGGCGGCGCTGGACCACCCCGACCACTTCCTGACGGCCTGAGAAGGGCCGACCAGCGCAGGATAACGGCTGTCGTCCGTCGGCCATCCGGTGTAACATTTGGCGCAGAATCCATTGATTTAAGGTATCGCCAATGCACTATCGCTTGATTGCCCTCGATCTGGACGGCACCCTGCTCAACGCGCGCAAACAGATCCTGCCGGAATCCCTGGCCGCGCTGGCCGAGGCGCGCGCCGCCGGGCTGGAGGTGATGATCGTCACCGGCCGTCACCACGTCGCCATCCATCCGTTTTATCAGGCCCTGCAGCTGGATACGCCGGCCATCTGCTGCAACGGCACCTACCTGTACGACTATCCCGCTCGGCGCGTACTGGCCGCCGATCCGCTGCGCCCCGAGCAGGCGCGGGCGGTGCTGGCGCGCCTGGAGCAGCAGCAGATCCATGGACTGATGTATGTGGATAACGCGATGCTCTACCAGCGGCCGACCGGCCACGTACTGCGCTCTCACGCCTGGGCGGAGTCTCTGCCGGCGGATCAGCGCCCGGTGCTGCAGCAGGTCGATAGCCTGCACGCTGCCGCCGAGCAGGTCGACGCTATCTGGAAGTTCGCGACCTCAGACGAGGACACCGAGCGCCTGCGCGACTTTGCCGCCGGCATCGAGCGCGATCTGGGGCTGGCCTGCGAATGGTCATGGCACGATCAGGTGGATGTGGCGCAGGCGGGAAACAGCAAGGGACGCCGCCTGGCCGAGTACGCCGCCGCGCGCGGCATCGCGATGGATCAGGTGGTCGCCTTTGGCGATAACTTTAATGATATCAGTATGCTGGAGTCTGCCGGCCTCGGCGTGGCCATGGGCAACAGCGCCGACGCCGTCAAGGCGCGCGCCGCGGAGATCATCGGCAGCAATGAGACCCCGGCCATCGCCGACTTCCTGCGCCGCCGCGTGCTGTCGTAATCATCGGGCGTCACGGCGCTCGCCGTGACGCCGCAGGCGGACCTATTGGTTGATGGACACGCTCTTAATCTGGGCGTACAGCCGCTGGCCCGGCGCCAGCCCCAGATCGTCGCGCGCCCAGGGGGTGATCCGCGCCCACAGGGTCTCCCCCTCCAGCGCCAGCTTCACGTCCACCTGCCCCTCCACCTCCAGCAGCTCGACCACGCTGACCGCCAGAATATTGCGGATGCTGCTGGCGCGCGGCACCTCCCGCACCAGCGAGACGTCCGCCGCGTTGATGCGCAGCCGCAGCCGATCGCCCGGCTCGCCCGCCTGACGGCTCACCCACAGGCACTGTGCGCCCAGCGCCAGGGCGCTCATCGCATAGTGCGGATGGTGGCGATCGAGGCGCACGTTGAGCACGCTGCTCGGCTCCTCCTTTTGCAGCCAGGGGCGCAGGGCGCTGCTGGCCCAGACCTCCTCTAGACGGCCAAAGGCGCGCATCTGCCCGCGATCCAGCAGCAGCACGTACTGCGCCAAACGCAGGATCTCCTCCATGCTGTGGCTGACGTACAGGATGGGCGTGCGCACATCGCGCGCCAGACGCTCCAGATAGGGCAGCAGCTCACGCTTACGCGGCAGATCCAGGGAGGCCAGCGGCTCATCCATCAGCAGCAGCTCCGGCGCGGTCAGCAGGGCGCGACCAATGGCCACCCGCTGCATCTCGCCGCCGGAGAGGGTGCGCGGGAAGCGATCCAGCAGCGCGTCGATGCCCAGCAGGCCGACGATATCGTCGAACTGCCCACGCATCTGCGCCGCCATGCCATAGGTCAGGTTGCCGCGCACCCGGTAGTGGGGAAACAGGCGCGCATCCTGGAACACATAGCCGATGCGCCGCTGCTCCGGCGGCAGGCAGATCCCGCGCTCGCAGTCCACCAGCGTACGCCCGTTGAGCACGATGCGCCCCTGCTGCGGGCGAGTCAGTCCGCCGATGGCGTTAATCAGCGAGGTCTTGCCCGCCCCGGACAGGCCGAAGATGGCGGTGATCCCCTCGCCCAGCAGATCGGCATCGACCCGCAGATCCAGATCGCCCAGGCGCTGGCGAAGCTCAATATGCAGCATCTCAGGCACCCCCCAACCGTTTCTGACTCCAGCGCGCCAGCCACTCGGAGAGCATCAGCGACAGCAGCGACAGCGCGATGGCGATCGCGCACAGCCGAGCCGCCTCCGATTCGGCGCCCGGCGTCTCGATCAGGGTATACATCGCCAGCGGGATGGTGCGCGTTTCACCGGGAATGTTGGATACGAAGGTAATGGTGGCGCCAAATTCGCCCAGCGAGCGGGCGAAGGCCAGCACCGTCCCGGCCAGAATGCCGGGAAACGACAGGGGCAGCGTGATGGTAAAAAAGACCCGCAGCGGGCTGGCGCCCAGCGTGCGCGCCGCCTGCTCCAGGCGCCGATCCACCGAGGCCAGCGCCAGACGGATGGCGCGCACCATCAGCGGAAAGGCCACCACCGCCGACGCCAGGGCGGCGCCGTGCCAGCTGAAGCTGAAGCTGAAGCCAAACCAGCTGTACAGCCAGGCGCCGATGACCCCCTTGCGCCCCATCGCCAGCAGCAGCAGGTAGCCGATGACCACCGGCGGCAGCACCAGCGGCAGGTGGATCACGCTGTCCAACAGCGACTTACCGGGGAACCGGTAGCGCACCAGCACCCAGGCGGTAGCAATGCCCAGCGGCAGACTGAAGATCACCGCGGTGCCCGCCACCTGCAGGCTGAGCACCACGGCCTCCCATTCGTAGGGACTGAGAAACATACTCACGGATTAACGCGGGGTGAAGCCGTAGCGGGTAAAGATCGTGGCCGCCTGCGGCCCCTTCAGATAATCGTAGAAGGCGTTGACCGCCGGGCTCTGTTTCCCCTTGACGATCGCCATCGGGTACTCCACCGGCTTATGGCTGTCCGCCGGGAAGACCCCAACCACCTTCACCTTTTTGCTGGCCACCGCGTCGGAGCCATACACGATCCCCAGCGGCGCCTCGCCGCGCTCAACCAGCGCCAGCGCCGCACGCACGTCGTTGGCCCGCGCCATCAGCGGCGATAGCGTCTCCCAGGCTCCCAGCGCCTGCAGCGACGCCTTGGCATAGATCCCCGCCGGCACGTGGTCCGGATCGCCCACCGCCAGACGGCCGCCGTCCAGCAGTTTTTTCCAGTGAGTCTGCGCATTAATGGTCATTTGACCCAGCTTACTGTCAGCCGGCGCCACCAGCACCAGCTGATTCCCCAGCAGGGTATAGCGGGTATCGGCCACCACGGCGTGTTTGTCGATGGCGTAGTCCATCCACTTCTGATCGGCGGAGATGAACAGATCGGCTGGCGCCCCCTGATCGATCTGACGCGCCAGCGTCGAGGAAGAGGCGAACGAGGTGACGATGCTCACCTGCTTGCCCTGCTGATACTGCGCCGCAATCTCCTGCAGCGCGTTGGTCAGGGAGGCGGCGGCAAAGACTGTCACCTTGTCTTCGGCCTGGGCGCCCTGGCAGACGCCGACGGCCAGTACGGCCCCCGCCAGTAATCTATTCCACGCTTTCATCACATCTCCCCGCTCATTCGGTTATATCGTTGTATAATCGATTATATGGCGTAAGCGCAGGCAAGGACACTGAAAAAAGCGCTAAATATGACGCCGTTAGCATTTAGGCGCCCGGGCGAGGCAGAGATATCCCTCGCCCGGCGGCGCACTTAGGCCGGACGAAAGCCATAGCGCTCACCCAGCGACGCCGCCACCCGTGTAAAGGCCGCCTCCACCGCGTCGGGAATGGCGACGTGGGCGATAAAATCGCGCCCGCGCGGCCCGTAGCCCCGCGCATCGTCGCGCAGGCGCGGGATCTCCCCCAGCAGCAGCGACATAAAGCGATCCAGCGTCCACAGGGGAGCGGGGGCTCCCGCGATCGTCACCCCGTCCACGCCGCGCTCCAGGCGGGGCACAAAGGTCGGCCAGCTGGCAAACTGCACCGTGGGGCAGTCCTGCCAGACCCGCTGAAAGGTAGCCAGCGTGCGGCGCTGCATCAGGGGGTCCTGAACCAACAGCAGGCGCGACGGCGTCGCCCCCTTCTCCTGCAGCAGCGCCCGGGCAAAGCGCGCGTTCTCTCCGCAGTTGGTCGACGCGCTCTCCAGCCAGATCTGCGACGGCGTCAGCAGCCCCTGACGGAGGGCCAACGCCGCCAGCAGCGGGGCTTCGGCCTGCCCCGCCGTCGCCAGCCCGCGGGCCGCCGGCGCATCGGCCAGCGCCTGGTACAGCAGCGGGGTGGAGTGGCCAATCCCGCCGGCGATCAGCAGCCGCGGCGCCACGCCGGCGCGTACGGCGTCAAAGCTGCGCCAGGCGGTCGGCAGCAGGGCGTTACCCAGCAGCACCAGCAGATCGGCGCTGCCGACGGCGGGCCGCTCTCCGGCGAACGCATCGCAGGCCAAAAAACGGGCGATCAGGTTGATATCATGCAGTTGGTCATCGGAAAACACGGCAGCCTCCGCGGCGGGTGGAAAGTGGCAGCGCCAGACAGCACATCGCCCGGTAAAACCGGGCGATGTCGGAATAACAGCGGCGCGATAGGCACCCCGCAGGGGTACGTCGCGCAGCGAAGATCAGGACTCTTTCTCTTCCGGGTGGCCCCAGGCGGAGATCAGGTTACACAGTTCCCCCATTCCCCAGATAAGGCCCATAATAATCGCCATCACCACGGGTACCATGATGGCGGCGACAACCAGACTCTTCAGCAGTTCAAACATGGCTGACTTAACTCTCCGTTGATATGCGCAGTGCGCTAACCCTACCGTTGACTTCGCCGCGAGCGGCGCAAAAAAGGCAGTATCCTGCTCTACAGTGTAACCCAGCCGATGGCGTTTGGCATTGTTCAATCCGTGCGATACGCGCGGTTTGCCTGACGGGCGCCGGATCGGCCACAATAGAGGGAGCGTCAATGCGAGGAGCCGCCATGCAAGCCGATATTTTACTCACCCTTAAACTACAGGATCGTCTGTTTGCCGATCCGCGCCGCATCGAGCTGCTCAAGCAGGTGCGCCATACCGGCTCCATCAGTCAGGGAGCTAAGCTGGCCGGGATCAGCTATAAAAGCGCCTGGGATGCCATCAACGAAATGAACCAGTTGGCGGACGACGAGATCGTCGAGCGCGCCACCGGCGGCAAAGGGGGCGGCGGTGCCCGGCTGACCCGCTACGGCGAGCGCCTGATTGCGCTGTACGATCTGCTGGGGCAAATCCAGCAGAAGGCCTTCGACGTGCTGAAAACCGACGATCTGCCCCTCGACAGTCTGCTGGCGGCGATCGCCCGCTTCTCCCTGCAGACCAGCGCCCGCAACCAGTTTTTCGGCACCGTCATCGAGCGCGGCGAGGAGTCGGTCCAGCAGCATCTGCTGGTACAGCTGGCGGACGGGAAGACCCGTCTGCGCGCCGCCGTAACCGCCCAGAGCGCCCGTCGTCTGGCGCTGCGTCCGGGTAAAGAGGTGCTGGTGCTGATCAAAGCGCCCTGGATCCGCCTGTGCACCGATAACGCCCTGTGCGGCGCCGCCGACAATGCGCTGAGCGGCCAGGTCAGCCATATTCAGGCCGGCAGCGACAACAGCGAGGTGCTGATCGCGCTGCCCGGCGGTGAAACCCTGTGCGCCACCGTCGATAACCGCACCATGAGCCAGCTGCACCTGAGCGTCGGTATGCCGGTCAACGCCCTGTTTAACGCCGATCGGGTCATTATCGCCACCCTCGCGTAAAGCGCCGGGCCCCTCTCCCGGCCGGCCCTGTCCGCCGTTTAACGGCGGTTTACCCCGCCGTGTTAACATGATAGAAAACAAATGACGACATTTGTTAACAATACCTGAGGGAGTCTTATTCTTATGTGGTGGATCATGTTACTGCCGCCGGCGCTGCTGGCGCTGGCGCCGCGCGTCGCCTTTCTGCTGGCCGGATGCGCTGTCCTGCTCCTTGCGCAGCAGGGATTCATCACGCTGCCGGCCGTCGCCACGCTGGCGCTCATGGCGCTGCTGCTATCGCTACGTCAGCGTTTCTCTCCGCGCTGGCGGGGCATCAGTGAGATCGCGCTTCTCCTTGGCATTATCGCCCTCTACAAACACGATTTTCCCGGCTTTCACAATCCGCTGTTACTGGATCGGGTAAGCGCCGGGCCGCACAGCGCCCCTTTTACCCTGTATGCCAATCTGGATAAAGCGCTGGTGCCGCTGCTGCTGCTGGCGCTCTATCCCACGCTGCTGCGCCGCCCCGGCGTGTCCCCCGCAGCGCCGTGGCGCTGGGGAGTCCTGCTGCTCAGCGTACCGGCCCTGCTGCTGCTGGCCGTCGCGCTGGGCGGCCTGCGTATTGAACCGCACTGGCCCGTCTGGACGCCGCTCTTCGCCATTATCAATCTGCTGTTTGTCTCCCTGGCGGAAGAGGCGCTGTTTCGCGGCTACCTGCAACAGCGCCTGAGCGTCTGGCTGGGGCCATGGATTGCGCTGCCTATCTGCGCCGTTCTATTTGGGCTGTCCCACCTGGGCGGTGGCCTGCTGCTGGCCATCTTCGCCACCCTCGCCGGGATCATTTACGGGCTGGCCTGGCAATGGAGCGGGCGCCTGTGGGTGGCCACCCTGTTCCACTTCGGCCTGAATATGCTGCACCTGCTGTTCTTTACCTACCCGCTCTATCGGCCTTAAGCCGTCGAGCGCAGCGTCGATGCTAGTGTAAGCGATACCACAAACCGCATTTCACCATCGCATCCTATCTAGACTCAATGCTAGCAAGTCGCCATTCTCATTGGAGAGTGGCGTTTACGCCCTTAGTGTAAACGATTCCATTTTTACCGCACAGATCACCTTTTTGAGCCCCCGCGCATGCTACCTTTCTGCCATTAGCATCGCATTGGGAGTCCAACATGATTGTATTAGTCACCGGGGGAAGCGGTTACATTGGCAGCCATACCTGCGTCCAACTGCTGCAGGCGGGCCATACGCCGGTCATCCTCGATAATCTGTGCAACAGCAAGGCCAGCGTGCTGGATCGCATCGCCACCCTGACCGGCACGCGTCCGCGGCTGTACCAGGGGGATATTCGCGATCGGGCGCTGCTCAAGCGCATCTTTGCCGAACAGGCCATCGACGCCGTGATCCACTTTGCCGGCCTGAAGGCCGTCGGCGAATCGGTGCAGCAGCCGCTGGCCTACTACGACAATAACGTCGGCGGTACGCTGATCCTGCTGGAGGCCATGAGCGATGCCGGGGTGCATAACATCATCTTCAGCTCCTCTGCCACCGTCTACGGCGAACAGCCCCAGGTCCCCTATGTCGAGACCATGCCCACCGGCATGCCCGCCAGTCCCTATGGCCGCAGCAAGCTGATGGTGGAGCAAATCCTGCAGGATCTGCAGCGCGCGGCGCCGCAGTGGAGCGTCACCCTGCTGCGCTACTTCAATCCGGTCGGCGCCCACCCCTCTGGCCTGATGGGCGAAGATCCGCAGGGGATCCCCAACAACCTGATGCCCTATATCGCCCAGGTAGCCATCGGCCGCCGCGACGCCCTGGCCATTTTCGGCAGCGACTACCCGACGCCCGACGGCACCGGCGTACGCGATTACATCCACGTGATGGATCTGGCCGATGGCCACCTGGCGGCGCTGCAGGCCAAGACCCAGCGGCCCGGCGTTCATATCTACAACCTCGGCGCCGGCGTCGGCTACAGCGTTCTGCAGGTGGTGGACGCCTTTAGCCGCGCCTGCGGTAAGGCGCTGCCCTACCGTTTTGCCCCGCGCCGAGAGGGCGATCTGCCCGCCTACTGGGCCGACGCCGCCAAGGCCGAGCGCGAGCTGAACTGGCGAGTCAGCCACACCCTGCAGGCGATGGCCGAAGACACCTGGCGCTGGCAATCACAGAACCCCACCGGTTACCCACAGTAAGGAGCGTGGCGATGAGCATTCCCTTTAATCCGGCGGATCACCCGCACCGCCGCTACAACCCCCTCAGCGATCAGTGGGTGCTGGTATCACCGCACCGCGCCAAGCGCCCCTGGCAGGGAGCGCAGGAGACGCCGACCGCGGCGGCGCTGCCGGCGCACGATCCCGACTGCTACCTGTGCCCGGGTAACCTGCGCGTGACCGGCGATCGCAACCCGGACTACCGCGCGACCCATGTGTTTACCAACGACTTCGCCGCGCTGATGCCCGACACCCCCGATGCACCGCACAGCGATGACGTCCTGATGCGCAGCGCCAGCGCACGCGGCACCAGCCGGGTGATCTGCTTCTCGCCCGACCACAGTAAGACCCTGCCGCAGCTGACGCTGCCGGCGCTGGAGGCGGTGATCGAGACCTGGCAGCAGCAGAGCGCCGAGCTGGGCAGCCGCTATCCCTGGGTGCAGGTCTTTGAGAATAAAGGCGCGGCCATGGGCTGTTCGAACCCCCATCCGCACGGCCAGATCTGGGCCAACAGCTTCCTGCCCAACGAGGCGGCGCGCGAAGATCGGCTGCAGCGCGACTACTTTGCCCGCCATCGCCGTCCGCTGCTGCTCGACTATCTGCAGCGCGAGCGGGATGACGGCAGCCGCACCGTGGTGGAAACGCGCCACTGGCTGGCGGTGGTGCCCTACTGGGCCGCCTGGCCGTTCGAAACCCTGCTGCTGCCCAAGCAGCACCTGCTGCGTCTGCCCGATATCGATGCGGCGCAGCGTAGCGATCTGGCGCTGGCGCTGAAAAAGCTGACCAGCCGCTACGACAACCTGTTCCACTGCCCGTTTCCCTACTCCATGGGGTGGCACGGCGCACCGTTCGGCCAGGATGAGGCCGACCACTGGCAGCTACACGCCCACTTTTACCCCCCCCTGCTGCGCTCCGCCACGGTGCGCAAGTTTATGGTGGGATATGAAATGCTGGCGGAAACCCAGCGCGATCTGACGCCGGAGCAGGCGGCCGAACGCCTGCGCGCCGTCAGCGACGTCCACTTTAGCCAAGCCTGATCCCGAGAGGAGAACAACCATGCGCCTCCATGACCTGATTGCCGTGACCCGTGACATTTTTACCCGTGAGTTTGGCTATGCGCCGCAGCTGTGCGTGCAGGCACCGGGACGGGTTAACCTGATCGGTGAACACACCGACTACAACGATGGCTTTGTGCTGCCGTGCGCCATCGACTACCAGACCGTCATCAGCTGTGCGCCGCGCCGCGATCGCCGCGTGCGCGTCATCGCCGCCGACTACGACGATCAGCAGGACAGCTTCAGCCTCGATCAGCCCATCGACGCCCGTGACGATATGATGTGGAGCAACTATGTTCGCGGGGTAATAAAACACCTGCAGCAGCGCTGCGATGGCGTCGGCGGCGTCGACATGGTGATCAGCGGCAACGTGCCGCAGGGGGCGGGGCTCAGCTCCTCCGCCTCGCTGGAGGTCGCCGTCGGCCAGGCGCTGCAGGCGCTGTATCAGCTGCCGCTGGACGGCGTCGCGCTGGCGCTCAACGGCCAGGAGGCGGAAAACCGCTTCGTCGGCTGCAACTGCGGCATCATGGATCAGCTGATCTCCGCCCTTGGACAGGCGCAGCACGCCCTGCTGATCGACTGTCGCTCCCTGACCACCCGCGCGGTGCCGCTGCCGCCGGAGGCCGCGGTGGTGATCATCAACTCCAACGTCAAGCGCGGACTGGTCGACAGCGAATACAACACCCGCCGCCAGCAGTGCGAAGCGGCGGCGCGCTTCTTTGGCGTCGACGCCCTGCGCGACGTCACCCCGCAGCGCTTCGCCGCCGAGTCCCACGGGCTCCCGGCGCTGACCGCCCACCGCGCGCGCCACGTGATCAGCGAAAATCAACGTACGCTGCAGGCGGCCGACGCCCTCGCCGCCGGCGATCTGGTGCAGATGGGGGCGCTGATGGCGGCGTCCCACGCCTCCATGCGCGATGACTTCGCCATCACCGTCCCCCCCATCGATACCCTGGTCGAGATCGTCAAAGGGGTCATCGGCGATCGCGGCGGCGTGCGGATGACCGGCGGCGGCTTCGGCGGCTGCGTCGTCGCGCTGATGCCGCAGACCCTGGTCGAACCGGTGCGCGCGGCCGTCGCCCGTGACTACGCCGCCCGCACCGGCCTACGTGAAACCTTTTATGTCTGTCAGCCCTCTGCGGGAGCCAGCGTATGTTAACCCCACAGCCCGCGTATGAGACCGCGCCGGACGGCGCCCCCTTTCAATTCACCGCGCTGCACAACGCCCGCGGCAGCACGCTGCTGCTGATGGACTGGGGAGCGACCTGGCTCTCCTGTCGCCTGGCGCTGCCCGACGGTCAGGCGCGCGAGGTGCTGCTCGGCTGCCAGCGCGCCGGGCAATACCCGCAGCAGCAGGCCTTTCTGGGGGCCACCGTGGGGCGCTACGCCAACCGGATCGCCCACGCCCGCTACACCCGCCAGGGGCAAACCGTCGTGCTTCAGCCCAGTCAGGGCGTCAATCAGCTGCACGGCGGCCCGCAGGGGTTTGACAAGCGCCGCTGGCAGCGGGTCGCCTGCGATGCGCGCTCGGTAACCTATCGGCTAGACTCGCCCGACGGCGATCAGGGCTATCCCGGCAACCTGCGCGTAGAGACTCGCTATACCCTCAGCGACGACGACCAGGTCGAGATCCACTGGCAGGCCAGCGTCGACCGCGCCTGTCCGGTCTGTCTGACCAACCACGCCTACTTTAATCTGGACGGCGAGACGCAGACCGATGCGCTGGCGCAGCGCCTGCAGCTGAACGCCGATCGCTACCTGCCGGTGGATGAGACGGGGATCCCCTGCGCGCCGCTGACCGCGGTCTCAGGCAGCGGAATGGACTTTCGCCAGGCCAAGCGGCTGGGGCAAGATCTGCTCAAGGATGCCGATCAGCGGCGAACCAAGGGCTACGACCACGCCTACCTGCTGCAGGCGCGCTGCGCCGACGGCGCCTACCCCGCCGCCGTACTGAGCGCCGCCGATGAGCGAGTTAGCCTGCGGCTATACACCAGCGCCCCGGCGCTGCAGCTCTACAGCGGGAATTTCCTGGCCGGCGTCCCCGACCGCCGCGGCGGCCACTATGCCGACTATGCCGGCGTGGCGCTGGAGAGCGCGTTTTTGCCCGACAGCCCCAACCACCCGGAATGGCCGCAGCCCGACTGCATGCTGCAGCCCAGCGAGACCTACCGGGCCTTTACCCGCTATCAGTTCACGCTGCGCTGAGCGCGATCGCCGCGCGCAACGGTGCCTCCGTTCGCGCGGCGAGGGCCGCAGAGCGCCTCAGCGCCAGAAGAACCAGGCGAACAGGCTGAGCGCAACGATGCTGGCCAGGTTAAGCCAAAAGCCGACCCGCACCATCTCCTGCTGACGGATATAGCCCGAGCCGAACACGATGGCGTTCGGCGGCGTGGCCACCGGCAGCATAAAGGCACAGGAGGCGCCGATCCCGATCACCAGCGTCAGCAGGCTCTCCGGCATGCCCAGCGCCTTGGCGACGGTCGCGAATACCGGCACCAACAGCGCGGCGCTGGCGGTATTGCTGGTAAACTCGGTCAGGAAGATGATGAACGCCGCCACCGCCAGCAGAATGATAAACCAGTGGCTCTGACCAAAGATATCGGCCATGCCGCGCGCCAGGATAGCGCTGGCGCCCGAGCCCTCCAGGATCAGGCTCAGGGTCAGACCGCCGCCGAACAGCATCAGCACCCCCCACTCCGTATTGCGCTGGATCTGCTCCCAGCTGGCCACGCCGGTGGCGCCGATCAGCACCGCGGCCGACACCGCCACCAGGGTATCGAACTGCTTGATCCCGCCCAGCAGGGCGCTGAGCTGGGCGCTGAAGATCCAGCCGAACACCGTCAGCCCGAAGATAGCCAGCGCAATCAGGCGCGGCAGGGTCCACTCCAGCGTCTCCACCTGCAGCGTAACCCGGTGCTTCAGGTTCGGGCGCAGGATCAGGTAAAGCAGCCCCATCATCAGCGGCATCATCACCACCATTACCGGAATGCCAAACTTCATCCAGGTGAGGAAGTCGATCCCCAGCTGCGCCGCGGCGATGGCGTTGGGCGGGCTGCCCACCAGGGTGCCAAGACCGCCGATGCTGGCGCTGTAGGCGATCCCCAGCAGCAGAAACACATAGGTATTACGCTCGCGCACCGGATCCAGGTTGGCCAGGATCCCCAGCGCCAGCGGCAGCATCATCGCCGCCGTCGCCGTATTGCTGATCCACATGGAGAGCGCCGCGGTGACGCTGAACAGCATCAGCACCGCCGTCCCCATGCGCCCGCCGGCCAGCAGCAGCAGCCGGTTGGCGATCAGGCGATCCAGCCCCTGCACGTGCAGCGCCGTCGCCAGCACAAAGCCGCCAAAAAATAGAAAGATGGTCGGGTTAGAAAAAGACTTCAGCGCGCCGCCAGCGTCCAGTAGCCCAAAGCCGATCGCCAGCAGCGGCACCAGCAGCGCCGTGATGGTCACGTGCACCGCCTCCGTCAGCCACAGCACGCCGATAAACACGGTCAGCGCTAGGCCGGTATTGGCTTTTGCGTCAAAAGGCAGGGTATTGAGCAGCAGCAGCAGCAGCGCGATATCGAGCGCGATAATCACTAAGCCCCGCTGCGACGGCGGGCTGGCCACTGCAGCGGTCAACGGGGTTGCTTCCATGTGGAACCTCTCTATCCTGAATCGATGCCATACCTACCCCGATCGGCGCCGACGGGGCTCAATACCGAGAGGAATCGATGCCGGACTCCGGGGCGCGGAGCAGACCTTAATGTTAACAATTGAAACAAGCCGTTAACTATAATCAACAATCCCCCGGGGAAAAACCCCGGAGCGGCAAAAATGAGAGGCGGATAGGATCCCGTGCGCGTCGGGCGGCGGCAATCGCTCGAATCGCGATCTGCCGCGGCGGCGCATCAACTACACTGAGAAGATTGCGCCGCGCGGACGAGAAGCGCGCGAGCGCACGCAGGGCCATTGCATTCCACGCACCATGATGATAATAATTATCATTATAGAGTCGTAATTAAGGAGTCTCACTATGGCTGTCACCAAACTGGTTCTGGTCCGTCACGGCGAAAGCGAGTGGAACCGGGAAAACCGCTTCACCGGCTGGACCGACGTTGAACTGTCAGAGAAAGGGCGCCAAGAGGCGCGGGCGGCGGGTCGCCTTCTGAAGGCGCAGGGATTTTCCTTTGACGTCGCCTACACCTCCGTGCTCAAGCGCGCCATTCACACCCTGTGGCACGTACTGGATGAGATCGATCAGCCGTGGCTTGCGGTTGAAAAATCATGGAAGCTCAATGAGCGCCACTACGGCGCCCTGCAGGGGCTGAACAAGGCGGAGACCGCGCAGCAGTACGGCGACGAACAGGTCAAGCTGTGGCGCCGCGCCTTTGCCATCACCCCACCGGCTCTGACGCCGGACGATCCCCGCTATCCCGGCCACGATCCGCGCTATGCGGCCCTAAGCGCCGACGAGCTCCCGCTGACGGAGAGCCTGGCCACCACCATTGAGCGGGTGATCCCCTATTGGCAGCAGCAGATCGCGCCGCGCATCGCCGCCGGCGAGCGGATCATCATCGCCGCCCACGGCAATTCGCTGCGCGCGCTGGTCAAGCATCTGGATCATCTGAGCGAAAGTGAGATTATCGAGCTGAATATCCCGACCGGGGTTCCGCTGGTGTATGAGTTTGACGCCGATATGCAGCCGCTGCGCCACTACTACCTTGGCGACGCCGACGAGATTGCCGCCCGCCAAAACGCCGTCGCCAATCAGGGCAAGGCGGGCTAACCGCCTCCCCCGCTTACGCCGCCGCGGTGCGCTGAGCCCCGCGGCGGTCAACGCGCCTTAGGCGGTCAGCCGGGCCCGGCGCGCGCGTACCGCGTCGGCCAGCTGGCGCAGGGCGCGCTCGCTGTCCTCCCAGCCGATGCAGGCGTCGGTGACGCTCTGCCCGTAGCGCAGCGCCTCGCCGCCGTCCGGGTTCTGATTTCCCTCCACCAGGTGGCTTTCGATCATCACCCCCATGATAGCCCGCTCACCAGCGGCCATCTGGGCGCAGACATCCTCGCATACCGCCATCTGACGCTTGAACTGCTTGCTGCTGTTCGCATGGCTGAAGTCGATCATCACCTGCGGCGGCAAACCGGCCTGACGTAAACCCGCCGTCACCGCCTGTACGTCGGCGGCGCTGTAGTTGGGGGTCTTGCCGCCGCGCAGAATGATATGGCAGTCGCCGTTACCGCTGGTATTGACGATGGCCGAGTGTCCCCACTTGGTCACCGACAGGAAGCAGTGCGGGGCCCCGGCGGCGTTGATGGCGTCGATAGCCACCTTGATGGTGCCATCGGTGCCATTTTTAAATCCCACCGGGCAGGAGAGCCCCGAGGCCAGCTCGCGGTGCACCTGCGATTCGGTGGTCCGCGCCCCAATGGCGCCCCAGCTCATCAGATCGGCCAGGTACTGCGGGGTGATCATGTCGAGAAACTCCCCGGCGGTTGGCATCCCGCTGTCGTTGATCTCCAGCAGCAGGCGGCGGGCGCTGCGCAGACCGTCGTTGATGCAGTAGCTGCCGTCCATGTGCGGATCGTTGATCAGCCCCTTCCAGCCCACGGTGGTCCGCGGCTTCTCAAAGTAAACTCGCATCACAATCTCCAGCTCGCCGGCCAGCGCGCTGCGCAGCGCCAGCAGGCGGGAGGCATACTCCTTCGCCGCCTGCGGATCGTGGATGGAGCAGGGACCGATGATCACCAGCAGGCGATCGTCCTGCCCCTGTAAGATTCGGTGAATGGCGCTACGGGTCTGCGACACCGTGCTGGCCGCGCAGGCGGTAGCTGGAAAGGCCTCCAGCAGCGCCACCGGCGGCAGCAGTTCCTTGATCTGTGTAATCCGTAAATCGTCGTTCTGATAGCTCATAGTGCATCCATCGTGTCGTAGAAAAGGCGTATAGCGATACTTTTCAATCTATCCGCTTTCTCACGCCGTTGTAAACGATGAGGCCTATCGCCGCCTTTTTATATAATTAATTGATATATATAAATAAAAAAATAACTCCGAAATATCACTCTACGTTTATCGGTGCATTTGACATATCAAAATGATGAAAGCGCTGAGCGACAGACTAATTCACTGGCGCCATCGCCGCCGCGCCGGTATCGAAGCACGATGGACATTCGGGAAATAAAGGCTGGCCGAGCGCGCTCGGTGAAGCGTGGTGCCAGAATGGAAAATGTGCGCGGCGTAAGCAAACCCAGGGTAACGGACGGTCTGGCACGGAGCAGGATCGGGGGAGCATCATGGAGGTGCAGGATGACGCGGCTCACGCCTGCCCAGAATGGGCATCGCTAGGCGAGATTATCCGTCACGCTAAACATCGATTTTTTATCGCGGAGAATGGTGGGTCGTGCAGGATTCGAACCTGCGACCAATTGATTAAAAGTCAACTGCTCTACCAACTGAGCTAACGACCCGCGTCGTGAGGTACGACCTCGTGCAGAGTGTCGCTCGTCGTATGGGAAACGCGGAGATCGTGCGGAATGACGCGGCGGATGCCTCACCCTCGCGGGCCATCGCCAGGCGATGTTGTCCTTACACGCTGAATACCGGTTTCTCATCGCGAGAATGGTGGGTCGTGCAGGATTCGAACCTGCGACCAATTGATTAAAAGTCAACTGCTCTACCAACTGAGCTAACGACCCGCTCGACACGATAATGCTATTTAGTTGCCATTCGACACTGGAATGGACGCTACAGGAAACGGGACGTCTCCTGGACGGGATACACCGGTACGCATCAGGAATGATGGTGGGTCGTGCAGGATTCGAACCTGCGACCAATTGATTAAAAGTCAACTGCTCTACCAACTGAGCTAACGACCCGCTCGATGTGTCACCTTACTCTGTTTCGCCACCTAAAATCATGGTGGGTCGTGCAGGATTCGAACCTGCGACCAATTGATTAAAAGTCAACTGCTCTACCAACTGAGCTAACGACCCTTACAGAGTAGTGCCAACAGAAAAACCAGACGGCTAAGATAGCCTGAGAAATGCGTGTGTTACCACACCTTACTCGCCGTGCGTCACCCTCGAAATGGCGGCCGGTGCAGGATGATAATGCCATCGCTAAGCGACGTTATCCTTCACGCTGAATACCGATTTCTCATCGCGAGAATGGTGGGTCGTGCAGGATTCGAACCTGCGACCAATTGATTAAAAGTCAACTGCTCTACCAACTGAGCTAACGACCCGCACCGTGGTTTACTGCTCATTACAGAATGTCACTCACCAAAATGAGCGGTGGCAGTGCAGGATGATGCGGCTGACGCCTTGCCCTCACGGGCCATCGCTAAGCGATGTTATCCTTCACGCTAAACACCGTTATCTCATCGTGAGAATGGTGGGTCGTGCAGGATTCGAACCTGCGACCAATTGATTAAAAGTCAACTGCTCTACCAACTGAGCTAACGACCCATTCTGTAAGCCACCGCGACTCGGTTTACACTTTGTCTTGGCAACGGCGGCATATATTACCCATTTATCCGGACAGCGCAACCAAAAATTCTCAGAATCCGGTCAATTGCTTGCGCTTCATACACTCGGGCGCGGAAAACAGGCAATGCGCCTGATTTCCGTCCCGTTTAGGGCTATCCCATGCGTTTTTGCGCCAGCTTGGCCGCATCGCTGTTCGGATATTGTTTGATCACCTGCTGGTAGACGGCGTTGGCCTTATCGGTCTGCCCTTTCTCCTGCATGATCACGCCGACCTTATACATAGACTCCGCGGCCTTGGGCGATTTGGGGTAGTTTTTTACCACCACGGCATAATAATAGGCCGCATCGTCCTTTTTCCCCTTGCTGTAAAACAGCTGCCCCAGCCAATAGTTGGCGTTGGGCTGATAGGTAGAGTCCGGGTACTGTTTGATAAAGGTCTGGAAAGCCGAAATCGCCTGATCGTTCTGCTTCTTCACCAGAACCAGATCGACGGCGCGGTTATAGTCCGCGTTGGCGTCACCGCCGCTGGCGGCCGCCTGCGGGGTCGCCGTCGCCGGCGCGCTGGCCTCCGCCGCCGGGGCGGGTGCTGCCGCTGCCGTCGAAGACGCTGCCGCGCCCTGAGCCGCGCTGCCGCTGCTCAGACTGTCTATCTGCTGATAGATCTGTTTCTGGCGTTCCACGATCTGATTCAGTTGATATTGGTTTTCCTGGATCTGCCCGCGCAGGGTGTCAATATCACGCTGGTTGTCGGAAAGCTGTTGCTGAAGCTGAGTCAACAGCTGGCCCTGAGCGTTGGTAATACGCTCAAGGGAGGTCACTCGGTCTTCCACCGAGCCGGAGCCGACGCTACTGATTGGCGCTTGGGCAGTAGCGACCCAGGGGGCCGCTACGCCAACCAGTAACGACAGACCCATCATATGACGTCTGAAGTTACTGCTCATTCGCTACTCGTCTAGGTAACAGAATTAGTAGACCAGTACGGCACGACGGTTTTTAGCGTATGCCGCTTCGTCGTGACCCAGTACCGCAGGCTTCTCTTTACCGTAGGAAACGATATCGATCTGATCGGCGCTAACGCCTTTACCCTGCAGATACATCTTCACCGCATTGGCGCGACGTTCGCCCAGCGCGATGTTGTACTCCGGCGTACCGCGTTCGTCGGTATGGCCTTCTACGGTGACTTTGTAGGACGGGTTGCTGCGCAGGAACGCCGCGTGGGCATCCAGCTCCTGCATGTAGTCCGGGGTCACATCGTATTTATCCAGGCCGAAGTAAACGATGTTGTTTTTCTGCAGCTCCTGCATCTGCAAACGAGCCTGTTCATCAGAAGAGAGATTGCTGCTGCTGTTTTCCATACCGTTGGCGCCCATGCCCATACCGGACTGATCGTCATTGGTGTTTTTCTTTGAACTACAGGCAGCTACGGCCATGATCGGCAGTACCAGCATCAGCCCCTTGAGAACTTTGTTCAGTTGCATCTTATTGATCCTTTTAAATTTATATAAGTATAGTTTTATTCATGCATCACAGATACGGCGACCAGGCAGGGAACTTCACCTGACCATCGGTAGCCGGAAGACGCGCTTTAAAACGCCCGTCTATCGATACTAACTGCAGCACGGAGCCCAGTCCCTGGGTAGAACTGTAAATCACCATGGTGCCGTTCGGCGCGATACTCGGCGTTTCATCCAGGAACGTATCCGTCAGAACCTGAGTGGCATTCGTTCCAAGATCCAGTTTAGCGATATGCTGCGCGCCTGCATTGCTGCTCACCATGACCAGGAATTTCCCGTCAGGGCTCACTTCGGCATCCTGATTCTGGGAACCTTCCCAGGTCAGGCGCTGCGCGGCACCGCCGTTGATGTTCATTTTATAAATCTGCGGCCGGCCGGCCTGGTCAGAGGTAAAGGCCAGGTTTTGGCTGTCCGGGAACCAGGTCGGCTCCGTGTTGTTGCTGCGACCGTCGGTCACCTGACGGATGGCGCCGGAGGCCAGATCCATCACGTACAGGTTGAGGCTGCCGGTCTTGGAGAGCGCAAACGCCAGCTTGCTGCCGTCCGGAGAGAAGGCCGGAGAGCCGTTGTGACGCGGGAAGGAGGCCACCTGACGGATCGCACCGTTGGACAGGGTCTGGATCACCAGCGCCGAGCGACCGCTCTCAAAGGTCACGTAGGCCAGCTTGCTGCCGTCCGGCGACCAGGCCGGCGACATCAGCGGCTCAGCGGAGCGATGCACCACAAACTGGTTATAGCCATCGTAGTCGGCCACGCGCAGCTCATAGGGGAACTGACCGCCGTTGGTCTGCACCACATAGGCGATGCGGGTGCGGAAGGCCCCCTTGATACCGGTCAGCTTCTCAAACACCTCGTCGCTGGCGGTATGGGCGGCGTAGCGCAGCCACTGCTTGGTCACCTTATACTGATTCTGCGCCAGCACGCTGCCCGGATTCCCGGAGGTATCCACCAGCTGGTAGGAGACCAGATAGCTGCCGTCCGCGCCAGGCTGTACCTGACCGACCACCACGGCGTCGATCCCCAGCGCCGTCCAGGCCGCCGGGGTGACCTCGGCCGCCGTCGACGGCTGCTGCGGCATCCGGCTGGCATCGATCGGGTTAAACTTACCGCTGTTGCGCAGATCGGCGGCGATGATTCCGCCGATATTCTCCGGCGCCGCACCCGGCCCCATCCACTTAAAGGGAACTACGCCAATCGGGCGGGCAGAGTCTACCCCTTGGGTTATCACGATTCGGACTTCGGCATGGAGCACGCTGGCCCACAGGACGAGAAGCCCCACCATCAAACGAAACGCCTGCTTCATCTTATCTCCCTTATCCGACCCTCTGGCCACGATAAATTAGCAGAATTTTAACAAATCAATGTCAACAACACTACATGCCGCCGCAGAAGGCCATCGGCCGAATCCGATAACGATCCGCCGATTACCGCCGCGGCGCCGAGTTCATCACTGCGGCTGGAACACCACCGGCGCGTTTTTATACACCTGGTACACCGCGTCGCTGGGCGGCTTAGGATAGCGCGCCTGACGCGCGGCGGAGAGCGCCGCCTGGCACAGCGCCGGATCGCCCCCTTCCGCCTTCACATCGAGCAGCAGGCCATCGGGCGCCAGCTTGATGCGCAGATCGCAGGTTTTTCCAGCATAGCTTGGATCAGTATAAAACTTCGCCATGATTGCGCTTCTAATTTGATTCCCATAGCCGCTAATTTCTGCGCCGGAGGCGCCGGAAGCCTTGCTATTGCCTTTACCGTCCGGGCCCGCCTTACCGCTGTTGCCCGGCGTACCGCCGTTGGCGGTGCCTTTCGGCGCATTCTTCGACGACGCCAGGCCGCCAAACAGATCGTCCACCTCGTCAGCCTGCTTCGCGGCGGCGGCGGCGGCCGCTTTCTTCTTCGCCTCGGCGGCTTTCTTGGCATCCGCCTTGGCCTTGGCCTCAGTATCGGCCTTAGCCTTGGCTTCTGCCGCCGCTTTCGCCTTGGCCTCCGCCTTCGCGTCCGCCGCGGCCTTAGCCTCCGCCGCTTGCTTCGCCGCTTCCGCCGCCTGCTGCTTCGCGGCCTCGGCGGCCTTCTTCGCCTCTTCTGCGGCCTTCTTCGCCGCCTCGTCAGCCTGTTTCTTCGCGGCGAGAGCGGCTTTTTTCACCTCTTCCTCGGCCTGTTTCTTGGCCTCGGCGGCCGCTTTCGCCGCCTCTTCTTTCGCCTGCTGCACCGCCAGCGCGGCGGCCTTCTTCGCCTCTTCCGCCGCCTTCTTCGCCTCTTCCGCGGCCTGTTTTTTAGCCTGCTCTGCGGCCTGCTTGGCCTCTTCCGCCGCCTGCTTGGCATCTTCCTGCGCCTGCAGGCGCTCTTTCTCCAGCGCCTTCAGGCGCTGTTGCTCTTCCGCCTGCTTACGCTGCATCTCCTGCGCCTGCTTTTCCGCTTTCTGCTGACGCTGCTGCTCCGCGCGCTGGGCCGCGTTCTGCTGCTCCTGCTGGCGGTTGTACTGCTGCACGACCGCGTTCGGATCCACCATCACCGCGTCGATCGCCGAGCCGCCGCCGCCGCCGTCACCGCCCTCGCTCATCGGGTTATCCTGCATCAGGGAGCCCCAAATCAGCAGGCCGATCAGGACAATGTGCAAAATCACCGAGATGATGACAGAGCGATTCAGCTTATCTTTTTGCTCAGTTGCATTTCCCACAATTCGATTCCAACCGCTAGTCGCTTCCAAGATCCTGCCGTGCCGGGCCACTACCCGCCGCGCTGTAAAATAAAGACACGCAGCCCGTACAGGCTGCATGTCTGCTTACGCTACGCGGCGGCGAATCCCTTAAATCGGCTGCGTCATCAGTCCCACGGAGGTGACTCCGGCCTGATGTAATAAATTGAGCGCCTTAATAATTTCATCGTACGGCACCTCTTTGGCTCCCCCGATCAGAAACACCGTTTTCGGGTCGGCCTTGAGCTGCGCCTGCGCCTCGGCGATCACCTGCTCCGGCGGCAACTGCTCCATGCGATTATGATCCACCACCACCGCATACTGCCCTACGCCGGAGACCTCCACGATCACCGGCGGGTGATCGTTGGTGCTGACGGTTTTCGACTCCGTCGCATCCGGCAAATCCACCTCAACGCTTTGCGTAATAATCGGCGCCGTCGCCATAAAGATCAGCACCAGCACCAACAGCACGTCGAGCAGCGGAACGATGTTGATTTCCGACTTGAGATCGCGCCGTCCACCTAATCTTGCCATGCTATCCTCAACTTACTTGCCGTCAGCGGCAAAGGCCTGGCGGTGCAGAATGGCGATGAACTCTTCCATGAAGTTTTCATAGTTCTGCTCCAGCTTATTCACCCGCAGGCTGAGGCGGTTATAGGCCATCACGGCCGGGATCGCGGCGAACAGGCCGATCGCCGTCGCGATCAGCGCCTCGGCGATACCCGGTGCCACCATCTGCAGCGTTGCCTGCTTCACGGCGCCCAGACCGATAAAGGCGTGCATAATCCCCCAAACGGTGCCGAACAGGCCGATATACGGGCTGATAGAGCCGACGGTGCCCAGGAACGGAATGTGGTTCTCCATCGCCTCGATCTCCCGGTTGAGCGAAATGCGCATCGCGCGCGATGCCCCTTCGATCACCCCTTCCGGCGCATGGCTATTCATGCGGTGCAGGCGGGCAAACTCCTTAAATCCGGAGTAGAAGATCTGCTCGGAGCCACTCAGGGCGTCGCGCCGGGTCTGGCTTTCCTGATACAGGCGGGATAGCTCGATGCCGGACCAAAATTTATCCTCAAAAGCCTCGGCATCACGCGTAGCCGCATTCAGGATACGGGTGCGCTGGATAATGATCGCCCAGGAGGCAATCGAAAAGCATATCAATACCAGCATGATAAGCTTTACCAGCAGGCTTGCTTTCAGGAATAAATCCAGAATGTTCATGTCAGTCACTGCTTAAACTCCGCGACAATAGACTTTGGAAGCGCAATTGGCTTCATTAGATTTTGATCGATACATGCAATCAGCACATCGGCCCGGCTGAGAACCAGACCGTCAGAATTGACAATGCGCTGCGCAAACGTAAGGGAAGCCCCCCGCAGTGCGGAAATCTCGCTCTCCACCACCAACAGATCGTCCAGGCGGGCGGGAGCCAAATAGTCCACGGTCATGCGACGGACCGCAAAAGCGACATGCTCAGCCAGCAATTGTTGCTGACTAAAATGATGTTGACGCAGCATCTCCGTGCGCGCTCTTTCATAAAAGGCGATGTAGCGTGCGTGATAGACTACACCCCCGGCATCGGTGTCCTCAAAGTACACCCGTACCGGCCATTGGAATACCATATGACTCACTCTACATCCCAGTATAGCTAAACAACGCGGATACTATACGCAACTGAAATGGGGTTTGGAATGGGGGAGAAACCTGAGAGCTAAAATAATTATGGGTCGATGGATGACCCATAATGGAAGTGAACGATCACTGACGCATCGATAGGCGGGCGGCGCTAGAGGCGAGCCGACCAGCGCGCGCCCGATAGCGCCGTGCTCAGCGCGGCGTCGGCCGCATCGCCCCGATCGGGCGGCGCCGATCTCAGCGGAAAAAGAACAGCAGTCCGGCGATCAGAATGATCAGCGCCGGCAGCGGTGAAAAGAACGCACGCCAGCGCAGACGACGGGGACGGAATCCGACCCCGTGCACCACCCCGCTGCAGACGGCCCACATCAGCAGCAGCCCTTGCCAGATCGCCAGCGAGCTGGTTTTCGCCGCAAAGCGGGTCGGATCCCAAAAGATACAGCCCGCCAGCGCCAACGCCAGAATCAGGGAAAGGGCCCGCAGCGGGCCCTTATCCATCAGGCTATACAGCCTGTCTGCCAGTCCGGTCATCATTTACCGTCTTGTGCCGCCTTGGTCTCGCGATTCTCAATCGCCATCGCGGTGATGATAGCGAAAAAGCAGGCCATAAGCGTTCCCAAAATCCAGGCAAAATACCACATGCTTAAGCTCCCCAGCGGATCAGTACAGTGAGTGTTTATTGTCTTCGATAAAGTTTTTGTCCAGTCGGCCAAACATCTTGTAGTAGCACCACAGGGTGTACAGCAGCACGATAGGAACAAAAATGATCGCCACAATCGTCATCACCTTCAACGTCAGCAGGCTGGAGGTGGCGTCCCACATGGTCAGACTCATGTTCGGGTTGGTGATGGACGGCATCACGAACGGGAACATAGTCACACCGGCGGTCAGGATCACGCAGGCGATGGTCAGCGAGGAGAACAGGAATGCCCAGCCGCAGCGATCCAGACGAGAGGTCAGGATAGTCAGCAGCGGCAGCACCACCCCCAGCGCCGGAATCAGCCACAGGATCGGATGCGCATTAAAGTTCACCAGCCAAGCGCCGGCCTGATGCGCCACCTCTTTATGCAGCGGGTTGGACGGCGCCGCGTGGTCGAGAACCGAGGTGATGAGATAGCCATCGATCCCCTTCACCAGCCATACCCCGGCCAGTAGGAAGGCCACCATCATCACCAGCGCACAGATCTGCGTCGTGGCGCGGGCGCGCAGGCGCAGCTCGCCGGCGGTCTTCATCTGCAGATAGGCCGCACCCTGCACCAGCAGCATGGTCAGGCTGACCACGCCGGCCAGCAGGGCAAACGGATTGAGCAGCTGGAAGAAGTTGCCGGTATAGAACAGGCGCAGATACTCATCGATATGGAAGGGGACGCCCTGCAGCAGGTTACCGAACGCCACGCCAAAGACCAGCGCTGGTACGAAGCTGCCGATAAAGATGCCCCAGTCCCACATGTTACGCCAGCGCGGATCGGCAATCTTGGAGCGGTAGTCAAAGCCCACCGGGCGGAAGAACAAGGCGGCCAGCACCAGGATCATCGCCACATAGAAGCCGGAGAAGGCGGCGGCGTACACCATCGGCCAGGCGGCAAACAGCGCGCCGCCCGCGGTGATCAGCCATACCTGGTTACCGTCCCAGTGCGGCGCGATGGCGTTGATCATCACGCGCCGCTCGGTATCGGTTTTACCGAGGATGCGGGAGAGAATCCCGACCCCCATATCGAAACCATCGGTGATCGCAAATCCGATCAGCAGCACACCGACCAGCAGCCACCAGAGAAAGCGCAATACTTCATATTCGAACATAGTGTGGACTCCTGTTTACCGTGCGTCTACCGCATTCGTCTGTTCAAAGTGATAGCGGCCGGTCTTCAGGCTGCTCGGCCCCAGGCGGGCGAACTTGAACATCAGATACAGCTCAGCGACCAGGAACAGCGTATACAGACCGCAGATCAGAATGATCGAGAACCACAGATCGCCTGCGGTCAGCGACGAGTTGGCGACCGCCGTCGGCAGCACATCGTTGATCGCCCACGGCTGACGGCCATACTCAGCCACGAACCAGCCCGCCTCACAGGCAATCCACGGCAGCGGAATGCCCAGCAGAGCGCCGCGCAGCAGCCAGCGCTTCTCGCCGATGCGCCCGCGCACCACGCTGTAGAACGACGCCAGGATCAGCAGCATCATCAGCACGCCGCAGCCAACCATGATACGGAAGGCAAAGTACAGCGGTGCCACTTCCGGAATGGAGTCTTTGGTTGCCTTGGCGATCTGCTCATCGCTGGCCTGAGCCGGGTTATCGGTATAGCGCTTCAGCAGCAGACCGTAGCCCAGATCCTGCTTGCTGTGGTTAAAGGCATCACGCACCGCCGGATCGGTATTGCCGGTGCGCAGCTCCTGCAGCAGCTGGTAGCTCTTCATCCCGTTACGGATGCGCCCCTCGTTCTCCTTCATCAGATCTTTCAGGCCGATGACCTGCTGATCGAGAGAGCGGGTGGCGATCAGGCCCAGCAGATAGGGAACCTCAATCGCGTAGTGGTTGCTCTCCGTCTGCTGATCTGGGATGGCGAACAGGTTGAAGGAGGCCGGCGCTGGCTGGGTTTCCCACTCGGCCTCAATGGCCGCCAGCTTGGTCTTCTGCACGCTGCCCATCTCATAGCCAGACTCATCGCCCAGCAGGCTCACCGCGATCACCGACGCCATACCAAAGGCGGCGGCGATAGCGAACGAGCGCTTGGCAAAGGCAAAGTCACGGCCCTTCAGCAGATAGTAAGCGCTAACGCCCAGAATGAACATGGCACCGGTGACGTAGCCGGCGGAAACGGTATGCACGAACTTCACCTGAGCTACCGGGTTCATCACCAGCTCAGAGAAGCTCAGCATCTCCATGCGCATGGTTTCAAAGTTAAAGTCGGAGGCGATCGGGTTCTGCATCCAGCCGTTGGCCACCAGGATCCACAGCGCGGAGAGGTTAGAGCCCAGCGCGACCAGCCAGGTCACCATCATGTGCTGCACTTTGCCCAGGCGATCCCAGCCAAAGAAGAACAGCCCAACGAAGGTAGACTCAAGGAAGAACGCCATCAGCCCTTCGATGGCCAGCGGCGCACCGAAGATATCGCCGACGTAGTGAGAGTAGTACGACCAGTTGGTCCCGAACTGGAACTCCATGGTCAAACCGGTAGCGACCCCCAGGGCGAAGTTGATACCGAACAACTTACCCCAGAACTTGGTCATATCTTTATAGATTTGCTTGCCGGTCAGCACATATACCGTTTCCATGATGGCCAGCAAAAACGCCATCCCCAGCGTCAGCGGGACAAACAGGAAATGGTACATCGCCGTTAAGGCAAACTGTAAACGCGACAGTTCGACAATATCAAACATCTTGACTCCTTGCTCCTCGCAGGAAGACTCCGACTTGCGGCAACCCGGCTTCCGTTTTTACGGAAGTCACATAACAACCAGCAATGAATGCCCTTCACCCACAAATGCACCCTGTCCCAATTCTTAACGGCCTACGCTCTCCGCGGCAGCGCCGCTTTAGCAAGCATAGCGCAGAAAACGTTCGCAACTAAGAACCGAAAAAAGATAACAAATATAACAATAGGTCTGACCATGTATTACAGTCTGACAAATATTACCCTCACAGCCAGACACAATAAATCATTTTTTACGTGATGCTGATTGGATTTCCATTGTTAGGTCAATATTTGCCTACATATACAGCGCTCGCGAATATTGATCTGACGCAAGATTAACAAAAAATTACATTACAAGCATTATTTACAACGCCAAATGAGATCAAAGAGCGCAAAATTCAATCAATTAGTAGGCTGGGTGAAAATGTATTGATTGTGTTAAATAATATCGCGCTAATTGTTTAACTATCATCCTGGGTGATATATTCCGCTGCCGAGGATCTCTTTCCGGCGCGGTAATATTTCATTTGTCATCTATTAGGCCAATAAAAAAGGCCACCCGTCGGTGGCCCGTATTGGGTGGCGCGATACGTCAGGCCAGAGCCCGCAGCGCCGCTTGACCGATATCGGCCAGGCTGCGCACCGTCACGACTCCGGCGGCCTCCAGGGCGGCAAACTTCTCGTCTGCGGTGCCCTTGCCGCCGGCGATGATCGCCCCAGCATGCCCCATTCGCTTCCCCTTGGGCGCCGTCACCCCGGCGATATAGCCGATCACCGGCTTGGTCACATGTGCCTTGATATAGGCCGCCGCCTCCTCTTCCGCGTTGCCGCCGATCTCACCGATCATCACGATGGCCTCGGTCTGCGGATCGGCCTGGAACAGCGCCAGAATGTCGATAAAGCTGGAGCCGGGGATCGGATCGCCGCCGATACCGACGCAGGTGGACTGCCCCAGCCCGACGTCGCTGGTCTGCTTCACCGCCTCATAGGTCAGGGTGCCGGAGCGCGAGACGATGCCGATGCGTCCCGGACGGTGAATATGGCCCGGCATGATGCCGATCTTGCAGGCGCCCGGCGTGATCACCCCCGGACAGTTCGGACCGATCATCCGCACCCCGGGGCTCTGATCCAGCTTGGCCCGGATCACCAGCATGTCCTGCGTCGGGATCCCCTCGGTAATACAGATAATCAGCGAAATACCGCCGTCTATCGCCTCCAGAATGGAGTCTTTACAGAACGGCGCCGGTACATAGATCACGCTGGCGCTGGCGTCGGTCGCCAATACCGCCTCGCGCACCGTGTTGAACACCGGCAGGCCGAGATGTTCGCTGCCCCCTTTGCCCGGCGTTACCCCGCCCACCAGACGGGTACCGTAGGCCAACGCCTGCTCGGAGTGGAATGTCCCCTGGCTGCCGGTAAAGCCCTGGCAGATGACCCGGGTTTCGTGATTGATCAGTATCGACATTATTTCCCCTCCACGGCGCTAACCACCTGGCGCGCGGCATCCGTCAGACTGGTGGCCGCAATGATGTTCAGGCCGCTGTCGGCCAGTATTCGGGTGCCCAGCTCGGCGTTGTTGCCCTCCAGCCGTACCACCACCGGTACGTGAACGCCCACCTCCGCCACGGCGCCGATGATGCCGTCAGCGATCAGGTCGCAGCGCACGATACCGCCGAAAATGTTGACCAGCACCGCCCTCACGTGCTCGTCGGACAGGATGATCTTAAACGCCTCCGTCACCCGCTCCTTGGTAGCACCGCCGCCCACGTCCAGGAAGTTAGCCGGCGCACCGCCGTGCAGTTTGACGATATCCATGGTGCCCATCGCCAGACCGGCGCCGTTCACCATGCAGCCGATATTGCCCTCCAGCGCGACGTAGTTCAGCTCCCACTGCGCCGCATGCGCCTCACGCGCATCGTTCTGCTCGGGATCCTCCATTTCGCGCAGCGCCGGCTGACGGAACAGGGCGTTGCTGTCGACGTCCAGCTTACCGTCCAGGCACAGCAGATCCCCCTGCGGGGTGATCACCAGCGGATTGATCTCTGCCATGGTCAGATCGCACTGCAAAAACAGCGTCGCCAGCCCCATGAAAATCTGACCAAACTGCTGGGCCTGCTTACCGCTCAGCCCCAGCTTAAACGCCAGCTCGCGCCCCTGATAGGGCTGTGGCCCGGTCAGTGGATCGAGCGCCACCCGGTGGATCAGGTGGGGCGTCTTTTGCGCCACCTGCTCAATCTCCACGCCCCCCTCGGTCGACGCCATGAACACCACGCGCCGGGAGCTGCGATCGATCACCGCGCCCAGATACAGCTCGCGCGCAATCTCGGTCGCTCCCTCCACCAGAATCTGGCGCACCGGCTGCCCCTGGGCATCCGTCTGGTAGGTCACCAGCCGCTTACCCAGCCACTGTTCGGCGAAGGCGCGGATCGCCTCTTTACTCTCCACGCACTTTACGCCGCCCGCTTTACCTCGTCCGCCGGCGTGCACCTGACACTTGACCACCCAGGGGCCGCTGCCGATTTTAGAGGCCGCCTCTTCCGCCTGACGCGGCGTGCTGCAGGCGTACCCCACCGGCGTTGGCAGTCCATAGCGGGCAAACAGCTGTTTTGCCTGATATTCGTGTAAGTTCATGATGTTCTATCCCTATAGGGGCTGACTCTTATTGTTAGGAGCAGGCCCGCCGGCGCGGGCCTGTGCATAGCACGGATCACACGGAGTTACACATCCAGCAGCAGACGCGCCGGATCTTCCAACATCTCTTTGACCGTCACCAGGAAGCCCACGGACTCACGCCCGTCAATCTGACGATGGTCATACGAAAGCGCCAGGTACATCATCGGCAGGATCACCACCTGGCCGTTGACCGCCATCGGGCGATCCTTGATGGCATGCATGCCCAGGATCGCGCTCTGCGGCGGGTTGATAATCGGCGTGGACATCAGGGAGCCAAATACGCCGCCGTTGGTAATGGTAAAGTTGCCGCCGGTCAGCTCCTCGACCGTCAGCTTGCCGTCGCGCCCCTTCAGCGCCAGCGCCTTAATCTGTTTTTCAATATCCGCCATGCTCAGGGTATCGACATCGCGGATCACCGGCGTCACCAGCCCGCGCGGCGTCGACACCGCAATGCTGATATCGAAGTAGTTATGGTAGACCACCTCTTCGCCGTCAAGGGCGGCGTTCACCTCCGGATAACGCTTCAGCGCTTCCAATACCGCCTTGATATAAAAAGACATAAAGCCCAGGCGCACGCCGTGGCGTTTTTCAAACGCCTCACCGTACTGGCTGCGCAGATCCATGATCGGCTTCATGTTCACTTCGTTAAAGGTGGTCAGCATCGCGGTGCTGTTCTTCGCCTCCAGCAGGCGTTCGGCCACCCGCTTGCGCAGACGGGTCATGGGCACCCGCTTCTCACGCTCCGCGCTCAGCGGCGCGGCGGCCTGAGGCGGCGCGGCGACCGGCGCCGCGCTCGGCTGCCCAGCCAGATGCTTGGTCACATCCTCTCGCGTCAGACGCCCGCCGACGCCGCTGCCCTGCAGCGACGACGGATCCACGTCGTGCTCGGCGACCAGACGACGCACCGCGGGGCTCAGGGCATCGCTGCTGCCCGTCTCCAGGGCGGCGGTATGGCGCTCGGCCGGCGTCGCCTGCGCCGCCTGCGCACCGGCGCTAATCGCGACGCCGCTCACGTCGGCCGGACGCAGCCGTCCCAGCAGCTGGCGCGCCGTTACCGTTGCTCCCTCCGGTTCCAGAATAGCCTCCAACACGCCGGCCTCCGCCGCCGGCACCTCCAGGACCACTTTGTCCGTCTCGATCTCAACGATGACCTCATCGCGAGCGATGCTGTCGCCCACCTGCTTATGCCAGGTAGCGACCGTGGCGTCGGCGACGGATTCAGGCAGATCGGGAACCAGAATTTCTACGCTGCTCATTGTTTATCCTTGTATTAATGCGTGTCGCGAATGCGGGCGACAGCGCCCGCACCCTTTATTCCACATTCAGGGCATCGTCCACCAGCGCCTGCTGCTGCTCGCGGTGAACCGACAGATACCCCACCGCCGGTGAGGCCGACGCCGGACGGCCGGCGTAGCGCAGCACTGCGCCAAAGGGGATCACCTCACGGAAGTTATGCTGACTGCAGTACCAGGCCCCCTGATTGAGCGGCTCCTCCTGGCACCAGACAAAATCGCGCGCCTGGGTATAGGGCGCCAGCACCGCCTGCACCGCCTGATGGGGGAACGGGTAGAGCTGTTCGATACGGACGATCGCCACGTTGTCCTGGCCATTCTTCCGCCGCTGCTCCAGCAGATCGTAGTACACCTTACCGGAGCACATCACCACCCGCTTCACCCGCTGAGCATCGAGAGGATCGATCTCCCCGATCGCCGGCTGGAAGCAGCCCTGCGCCAGCTCATCCAGCGAAGAGACCGCCAGCGGATGGCGCAGCAGGGACTTAGGCGACATCACCACCAGCGGGCGGCGCATGGCGCGCAGCGCCTGACGGCGCAGCATGTGGTAAACCTGCGCCGGCGTCGAGGGAACGCAGACCTGGATATTCTGCTGGGCGCACAGCTGCAGGTAGCGCTCCAGGCGGGCGGAGGAGTGCTCCGGCCCCTGTCCCTCGTAGCCGTGCGGCAGCAGCATGACCAGGCCGCACAGGCGTCCCCACTTCTGCTCGCCGGAGCTGATGAACTGGTCGATCACCACCTGGGCGCCGTTGGCGAAGTCGCCAAACTGCGCCTCCCAAATCGTCAGGGTGCGCGGCTCCGCGCTGGCGTAGCCATACTCAAAGGCCAGCACCGCCGCCTCGGACAGGACCGAGTCCCACACCTTAAAATCCCCCTGGCCGTTGTGCACGTTCTCCAGCGGCACATACACCGCGCCATCCCTTTGGCTGTGGATCACCGCGTGGCGGTGGAAGAAGGTGCCGCGGCCGCAGTCCTCGCCGGAGATACGCACCGGAATGCCCTCGTCCACCAGCGTAGCATAGGCCAGATTTTCCGCCCCGCCCCAGTCGAAGGGCCGCTTGCCCTCGGCCATTTCGGCGCGATCGGCGTAGATTTTGGCAACCCGCGCCTGCATCTCTACCGCCTCCGGCACCCGGCTGATGCAGCGCGCCAGATCCTGCAGGCGCTGCGGCGCTACCGCATGGGGATAAGGCTCATCCCATTCGTGGTGCAGATAGGGATCCCAGGTCACGCTGTGCATGGTCATCGGGCGCCACTCCGCCACGACGCAGCCGCCGCCGTCCAGAGCATCGCGATAGAGGTTGACCATCTCGGTGGCGTCCTCCAGGGTGATCACCCCCTGCTCCGTCAGGCGATCGGCGTACAGCTTGCGCGGCGTCGGATGCTTTTTGATCTTCTGATACATCACGGGCTGGGTGGCGCTCGGCTCATCCGCCTCGTTATGGCCGTGGCGGCGGTAGCACACCAGATCGATAAAGACGTCGCGCTTAAAGCAGTTGCGGAAATCGAGCGCCAGCTGGGTGACAAAGGCCACCGCCTCCGGATCGTCGGCGTTGACGTGGAAGATCGGCGCCTGCACCATCTTGCCGATGTCGGTGCAGTACTGGGTCGAACGGGCGTCCAGCGGGTTTGAGGTAGTAAAACCGATCTGGTTATTGATCACGATGCGCACCGTGCCGCCCACCTCATAGCCGCGCGCCTGGGACATGTTCAGCGTCTCCTGAACGATGCCCTGACCGGCGACGGCCGCATCGCCGTGAATGGTGATCGGCAGCACGATGTCGCTGCGGGTGCGATCCAGGCGATCGCGGCGCGCGCGCACCGATCCCATCACCACCGGGCTGACGATCTCCAGGTGCGACGGGTTAAAGGCCAGCGCCAGGTGCACCGGGCCGCCCTCTGTTTCCATATCCGACGAGAAGCCCATGTGGTACTTCACGTCGCCGGTGCCCAGATGATCCTTGTGCTTGCCGGCAAACTCATCAAACAGCTCACCCGCGCACTTGCCCAGTACGTTGATCAGCACATTCAGACGTCCGCGGTGCGCCATCCCCAGCACCACTTCACGGGTGCCGTTGCGCCCGGCGTGGCGGATCAGCTCTTTCAGCATCGGGATCAGCGCATCGCCCCCCTCCAGCGAAAAGCGCTTGGCCCCCGGGAACTTGGCGCCCAGATAGCGCTCCAGCCCCTCGGCGGCGGTCAGCTCCTGCAGAAAGCGGCGCTTCTCCTGCGGGCTAAACGCCGGCTGCCCCATCACCGACTCCAGCCGCTGCTGCAGCCAACGCTTCTCGTCGGTGTTGGTCAGGTGCATATATTCTGCGCCGATGGTTCCGCAGTAGGTCTGCTGCAGCGCCCGGTAGAGATCCGCCAGGCGCAGGGTATCGCTGCCGATGGCGAATGAGCCGACGTTAAAGGTTTCGTTGAAATCCTCCGGCGTCAGATGATGAAACGCCGGGTCGAGATCGGCGACCGACTCCTGTTTCCACAGTCCGAGCGGATCGAGGTTGGCCTGCTGATGGCCGCGGAAGCGAAAGGCATTGATCAGCTGCAGCACCTTCACCTGCTTGGCGTCGGTCTGCGGATCGTTGAACGCGAGGCCGAAGCGCGTCGGATCTTTGGCCAGGCGGCGGAAGTACTCCCGGGTCTGGGAGTGCAGCTGATCCGGCGGCAGTCCATTGACCGGAAGTTGTTGAAAAAGGGTTTTCCAGCTCCCCTCCACTGAATCGGGGTCGGTCAAATAGTCCTCATACAGTTGTTCTATGTACGACTGGTTCGCGCCCGCCAGATAGGAGGAATCCAGCCAGGCCTTCATGGTGCCGTTCTGCATTGTGATCCCTTAAGCTTGTAAAGCCTGTTATTCGCCGTGGTGAATATCTTATTTTTAACAGATATTCTTGTATTAACTGAATGTTATTAAAAAAAATTATCGAGACAGCCAGCGCGGGCGTCACCCGGTGATAACCCCGCTGACATTCTGAGCACCTCTGTGGGTGCCTTATCGCTTTCCTGGCGCTCCCCGTCGCGATCGACCGGGATAGCGCGAGACCATTATCCGGCGTATCGCGCGGAATTCTATGCTTTTATGCCCCTCAGGCTCCGCGCTGCAGCAGCATAGATTTAATGTGACCAATCGCCCGCGTCGGGTTTAACCCCTTCGGGCATACGCTGACACAGTTCATGATGCCGTGGCAGCGGAATACGCTGAAAGCGTCGTCCAGCGCGTCGAGGCGCGGCGCCGTCGCCGTGTCGCGACTATCGATCAGGAAACGGTAGGCCGCCAGCAGTCCGGAAGGGCCGACGAACTTGTCCGGATTCCACCAGAAGGATGGGCAGGCGGTAGAGCAGCAGGCGCACAGGATACACTCATACAGCCCATCCAGCCTGGCGCGCTCCTCCGGCGACTGCAGATACTCGCGCGCCGGCGGCGTTCGACCATCGTTAATCAGGTAGGGTTTGATCTTCTCGTACTGGGCATAAAACTGGCCCATGTCCACCACCAGATCGCGCACCACCGGCAGCCCCGGCAGCGGGCGGATGACGATTTTCTTTCCCCCCCGGCGCAGGGCCGAGAGCGGAGTGATGCAGGCCAGGCCGTTTTGGCCGTTCATGTTGACCCCATCCGAACCGCACACCCCCTCGCGGCAGGAGCGGCGAAAGGCCAGGGTCGGGTCCTGCTCTTTCAGCTGGATCAGCGCATCCAGCAGCATCATGTCACGCCCCTCTTCCGCCTCCAGGGTGTAATCCTGCATGCGCGGCACGCTATCCACGTCCGGGTTGTAACGGTAAATAGAAAATTCGAGTTTCATTACCTGCTCCTCGGCAAATCAGTAAGTACGCACCTTCGGCGGGAAGGCCGCGCGCAGCCGGGGCTGCATGTTGACGCGGCGTTGCACCATGCTCTCACTCTCCGGCAGGTACAGGGTATGGCACAGCCAGTTGGCGTCATCGCGCTCCGGGAAGTCAAAGCGGCTGTGCGCCCCGCGGCTTTCTGTGCGGTAGTTGGCGGCCATCGCGGTGGCGAAGGCCGTCGCCATCAGGTTGTCCAGCTCCAGACACTCGATACGCTGGGTATTGAATTCACTGGAGGTATCGTCCAGACGGGCGTGATCCAGGCGCTCGCGGATCGTCTTCAGCTCGGCCAGGCCCTGCGCCATCGCCTCCCCTTCACGAAAGACGGAGAAGTTGTGCTGCATGCAGGACTGCAGATCTTTGCGGATCTGTACCGGATCCTCTCCGCTGCGGGTGCCGTTCCAGCGCTCAAGCCGCGCCAGGCTGGCCTCGATGTCTGACTCACCGGCGTCGCGCAGCGGCCCCTGCTCACGCAGGCTCTCCTCCAGATGCAGGCCGGCCGAGCGGCCAAACACCACCAGATCCAGCAGCGAGTTACCGCCCAGACGGTTGGCGCCGTGCACCGAAACACAGGCGATCTCACCGACGGCGAACAGCCCGGGGATCACCCGGTCGGCGCCGCTGGCGTCCAGGGTCAGCGCCTGTCCGCTGATGCGGGTCGGAATGCCCCCCATCATGTAGTGACAGGTCGGGATTACCGGTATCGGCTCCTTGACCGGATCGACGTGGGCAAAGGTGCGCGACAGCTCCAGGATCCCCGGCAGACGGGACTCCAGCACCTCTTTCCCCAGGTGGTCGAGCTTCAGCTTAGCGTGGGGCCCCCAGGGGCCATCGCAGCCGCGCCCTTCGCGGATCTCTATCATGATCGACCGCGCCACCACGTCGCGACCGGCCAGATCCTTGGCGTTGGGCGCATAGCGCTCCATAAAGCGCTCGCCGTGCTTGTTCAGCAGGTAGCCCCCCTCGCCGCGGCAGCCTTCGGTCACCAGCACGCCGGCGCCGGCGATCCCGGTCGGGTGAAACTGCCACATCTCCATGTCCTGCAGCGGCACCCCGGCGCGCAGCGCCATGCCGACGCCGTCGCCGGTGTTGATGTGGGCGTTGGTGGTCGACTGATAAATGCGTCCGGCGCCGCCGGTGGCCAGAATGGTGGCGCGCGCCTTGAAGTAGACCACCTCGCCGCTCTCGATGCACAGCGCCGTACAGCCGACGATGGCGCCATCCTGATTTTTCACCAGATCCAGCGCGTACCACTCGGAGAAGATCGTGGTGTGATTCTTCAGATTCTGTTGATACAGGGTATGCAGCAGCGCATGACCGGTGCGATCCGCCGCCGCCGCGGTGCGCGCGGCCTGCTCCCCGCCAAAGTTTTTCGACTGGCCGCCAAACGGCCGCTGGTAGATGCGCCCATCCTCCAGGCGTGAAAACGGCAGCCCCATGTGCTCCAGCTCCAGCACGGCATCCGGGCCAGTTTTACACATATATTCAATCGCGTCCTGATCGCCGATATAGTCTGACCCCTTCACGGTGTCATACATGTGCCATTCCCAGTTGTCTTCATGGGTATTGCCCAGCGCGACGGTGATCCCGCCCTGCGCCGAAACGGTATGGGAACGGGTCGGAAACACTTTGGACAGCAGGGCACAGCGAAACCCCGCCTGAGAAATCTGCAGCGCCGCACGCATGCCTGCTCCACCGGCGCCGATCACGACGGCGTCAAACTCTCTGACTGGCAGCTTCATCTATATCCCCCACACAACCAATGTTCCGTAAACCAGATAGACCACCAGGACCACCACGATCGCCAGCTGTAGCACCAGACGCAGCGCCAGCGGCTTGACGTAGTCGGTCAAGACCTGCCACATCCCGATCCAGGCATGGATCAGGATGCACAGCAGGGTCAGCAGGGTAAACACCTGGGTGATCCGCGAAGAGAAGAAATCAAGCCACAGCGTATAGGTGAGCGGGCCTGCGCCGACCACGAAGGCCAGCAGATAGATAACGTACAGCGTGATGATGATGGCGGATGCGCGCAGCAGCAGCCAGTCCTGAATACCGTTGCGCCCCAGCGCCGATGCGTTGCTTACCATACCAATACCCCCGCGCAAACGGAGAGCAGCACGGTCGCGGCAAACGTCAGCTGCGCCGAGCGGCAGCCCACGCTAAAGCTCTCCTCGAGATAACCAAAGTCCATCAGCAGGTGACGGATCCCGCCGCAGATGTGATAGGCCAGCGCTGTCAGGATACCCCACAGCACCAGCCTGGCCAGCGCGCTATCCAGCAGCGCCGCGGCCTGTGCAAATCCGTCGGCGGAGGAGAGGGAGAGCCCGAGCAGCCACAGTAGAATACCGATAGCGATGAAGACGGCGACGCCGCTGACGCGGTGCAAGATCGACGCAATCGCGGTGACAGGAAAGCGGATTGTTGGCAAATCCAGATTGACAGGTCTTTGTTTTTTCACAATTTTGCCCACATAGCTCTTATTATTTTCCTCCTCCGGACCTGGGGCGGTATCAAGCAGCGATGCCAATCCCACGGAACTAACGCAGCGGACCGACGGCGAACGGGCCTCACTGCAACGGGGGTTGGCTGCTGGGTGCTCCACTGCAGGTACGCTTACCCGAGGGTAAGTCCCGGAGACCTGGCGGCAGTATAGGGTCGATACAAATTGATTACAATTACAACACAAAATGATGAATAACATTTAACTAGAACAGTGACAACGGTCACGCATTCACCAGAGGTTAATAAATAAACTGGATTTATAGACAAAACAGTAACATTTTAGCAACAATGAAAGGATTAAAACTGTGCACTATGATTAGATGTTGCCCACGCGGCGTTCCTATGAGAAAACGTTAGGCGGTCGATCTGGAAACCCTTTTCCATACCGTCAACATAATAATCATAATCAGCACGCAGTTTTGGAAGCATATTTTTAACAACGAGTAACGGCAACAGCGTGGCTATCGTGACAGAGGCTGACCCCGCAGGGTCTGACGCCGTAGGGCCGGATGCCGATCATCACATGCCAGGAAAGCTTACCGCGCTGCACCCTGTGCATCGTTAATGAGTCTAAAAATAGCAGTACCCAAGGAGGCTGTATGGCAGAGAAGAAAGCAACGCTGACGGTGGGCGCAGAGCATATAGAGCTCGATGTCCTCGCGGGGACGTTAGGAAATGAGGAGATCGATATTCGCAAACTGGGTAGCCAGGGCTACTTCACCTTTGACCCGGGATTTACCTCCACGGCCTCCTGCGAATCCAAAATTACCTATATTGACGGCGATGAGGGGATCCTGCTGCACCGCGGCTATCCCATCGATCAGCTGGCCAAAAACTCCTCTTTCCTCGAGGTGTGCTACATTCTGCTGTACGGCGAGGCGCCTGAGCAGGCGGAATACGATGTCTTCAAGAGCACCGTCACCCGGCACACCATGATCCATGAGCAGATCACCCGTCTGCTGCAGGGGTTCCGCCGCGACTCCCACCCGATGGCCGTCATGTGCGGCGTTACCGGCGCGCTGGCCGCGTTTTACCATGACTCGCTGGACATCAGCAACGAGCGCCACCGTGAGATCGCCGCGTTCCGCCTGCTCTCCAAGATGCCGACCGTCGCGGCCATGTGCTACAAATACTCGCTGGGGCAGCCCTTTATCTACCCGCAGAATAACCTCTCCTACGCCGGCAACTTCCTGCGCATGATGTTCGCGACGCCGTGCGAAGAGTATGTGGTCAACCCGGTGCTGGAGCGCGCCATGGATCGCATCCTGATCCTGCACGCCGACCACGAGCAGAACGCCTCCACCTCGACCGTGCGCACCGCCGGCTCCTCCGGCGCCAACCCCTTCGCCTGTATCGCCGCCGGTATCGCCTCGCTGTGGGGACCCGCCCACGGTGGCGCCAACGAGGCCTGCCTGAAGATGCTGGAAGAGATCCGCAGCGTGGAACACATTCCAGCCTTCATCAAGCGCGCCAAGGATAAGAATGATGCGTTCCGCCTGATGGGCTTTGGCCACCGGGTCTATAAAAACTACGATCCGCGCGCCACCGTGATGCGCGAAACCTGCCATGAAGTGCTCAATGAGCTGGGTATGAATGACGATCTGCTGGAGGTAGCCCTGGAACTGGAGCACATCGCGCTGAACGATCCCTACTTCATCGAGAAAAAGCTCTACCCCAACGTCGACTTCTACTCCGGCATCATACTGAAGGCCATGGGGATCCCCTCCAGCATGTTCACCGTCATCTTCGCCATCGCGCGCACCGTCGGCTGGATAGCCCACTGGAATGAAATGCACGAGGACGGCCTGAAGATCGCCCGCCCGCGCCAGCTGTATACCGGCTATACGCGCCGCGACTTCAGCTCACGGCTGGACCAGCGTTAATCGCCTCCCCGGCGGGAGTCACTCCCGCCGGTTTCCCCCGCGTCCAGCCCCTCCTGGCAGCGCGGACAGCCGTAAAACGGACGCGACGCCGCCTGCGCGCGGACGAGCGTCGTCCCGCAGCGTTCACACGCCTCCCCCGCGCGGTGAAATACCCGAAAGCGGAACAGCGCCCCGTGGTGGCGCCCCTCATCGACCTGACCACGCGTTGCATAGGAGAGGCGCGGCAGCGCCAACAGCGCATGGCAGAGCGATGTCAGCTGCGCCGGACTCAGCTCCGTCGCCCGCCGCTGCGGCGACACGCCCGCCTGCCACAGGATCTCCACCCGCAGGTAGTTCCCCAGTCCGGCCAGAAAGCGCTGATCCAGCAGCAGGGCCCCCAGCTGACGACGGCAAAACGCCGGCGAGCACAGACGCTCGCGCACCTGCGCCTCCGTCAGGGCAGGATCCAGCACGTCGGGGCCGATGCGCAGTAAAAAGGGGTGGCGGAGGATCTGCGCCCGCGGCGCCAGCTGAATATCGGAGGCGCTGTAGAGCAGGATAGCCCGCTCGGCGGTCTCCAGACGCACGCGCAGCGAGCGCGACGTCGGCGGCGTCTCGCCGGCGGCGGCCACGCGCCAGACGCCGTACAGCTGATTATGGCTGTACATGCTCATGCCGTTGGAAAAGTGGATCAGCAGCGCTTTGCCCCGCGTCTCGATCGCCGTAATCTGGCAGCCAACCAGCCCGGCGGCGTAGCGCTGCAGCGACGGTGCGCCAAACCAGACCCGGGTCAGCGTCCCACCCCCGACCGCAGCGCGCAGTCCATCTGCCGCCCGGCGAATTTCTGGTCCTTCCGGCATAGATGCCCCCCTAATAGCGTATGCTTGGCCGCGAGGCCGAAAATGGATCTCCCCTTCCTGCGCAGGCGTGAGCGTCATATCGCCACGCCGCGGAGTCGGATCTACCTAAGTGGCGGCGCGGCGCTCGTTTTCAACCCCGCCGCACGGCGGCGCCTTTTGGTTGCCCCGATGCCGTCGGCAAGCGCTATACTGACAGGCCGACGGCGCGCCGCGCTCTGGCCGCGCCCCATACAGGAGCTCCCATGTATCACACCGTCCTGCAGGCCGGGCCCGATCTGGCGCTGATCCCGGCGCATCCGCGCTTTGCCCGCGCCCTCTTCGCGCTGGTCGATACCAACCGCGATCACCTCACTCGCTTTATGCCCTGGCCCCACAGTATGGTGCATATCGATAACACGCTGCAGACCCTGCGTGCCCAGGCCGATGCCCACCGAGCGGGCAGCGCGCGCCACTATGTCCTGGTTTACCGCCAGCGCTGCATCGGGCTCATCTCCCTTAACAGCATCGATCGCGAGCGCCGCTGTGCGCCGATCGGCTACTGGATCGATCGGACCCATCAGGGAAAAGGGCTCATGTCCGCCGCCCTGCAGGCCCTGATGTACCACTGCGTAGCGCAGGGACTGGTTACTCGCTTTGTCATTCAGTGCATGGTCATCAACCAGCGCAGCAACGCCGTCGCCCTGCGCAACGGCTTCACGCTGGTCGAGACGCGCCGCCGCGGCGAGGAGCTTGATGGCGTACGCTACGATCAAAATATCTACCTGCGACGCTTTGACTGATCAGGAAGCAGCGTATTTCGGCGTAATGAAGTGTAAAGCGAATATTTACACGGTAATTTGCAATTAATAAAAACAACATATTGATTTTAATATCAAAAAATATAAACCATCGCCATGGAAACAGACTTTCATCCAACGCATATAGGCTGGATGAAAAGATTTTCCAACAAAAATAATGATAAATGGGTTATAATACGGTCGTATCGTTTGTTTTCACTTCTTTTTACCGCCCGGCGCTCCTGTCACTCAGGCACTATTCCCGGCGGTTTTTACTTTTGCGAGGCCATAACATGCAACTGCCACACTGCCCGAAGTGCCACTCTGAATACACCTATCAGGACAATGATATGTATGTCTGCCCGGAGTGCGCCTATGAATGGAATGACGCCACCGCCGAAAGCGCGGAAGAAGAGACCCTGATCGTCAAAGACGCCAACGGCAACCTGCTGGCGGACGGCGACAGCGTCACCGTGATCAAAGATCTGAAGGTCAAGGGCAGCTCCTCAATGCTGAAGATCGGCACGAAGGTCAAAAACATTCGCTTGGTCGAAGGCGATCATAACATCGATTGCAAAATCGACGGCTTTGGCCCGATGAAGCTCAAGTCAGAATTCGTCAAAAAGAACTAAGTCAGTCCCGTGGTGAATAGCGGGCGATAATACCATTAGTAGACAATTAAATAAGATCATCCGTAAATGGGTGATCTTTTTTTGTACTTAATTAATAAAAATCATGATTTTTTACTATATCTTTACATCAAAGATGCAATATTTCATGGTGAATAACATGCAAATCATTCGCTGATTTTGATGACGAAAGCTGACACTTTTATTATTAAAGTCTTTTAATATCAAATAGTAATAATAACTATGTTCTAAAAATCGTCAGTGGAAAGGGGGATAATCGTAAGCTTTATTTCTGTTACTTTGTAAATTACAGAAAAAAAGATAGCGAGGGGTCTATATTCCGCAGCGGTTTTTATGTAAGCTATCTGTGACAGTGCAGAGCAGAGCAGAAACAGAATGAGGATATATTTCACGTAACTGAATATATATGCGTAGCGCTGATTGCGATATGCAGTGAGTCAATCAGGTGTACCTTCTCTCTTTATATGACACGGAAAGTATCAGCCTGATTGTATCGTTTTCCCTGGTGTTGGCCGAAATTGGCAACCTGATTCAGCGATGAATCAGGTTTTTTTTTACCTTTTCGGCCTGGTTCTAATTCTATTGACATCTGCCGATAGCGTCTAGTTAGACTAAGGTATAGCTATCATGCGGATACCGTTCAGTTACCTATGTAAAATTCCCGTTGACACGCAAGATAGAGGATGTAATTAGCCGCGGAACGTATTACTGTATATCTTTCGCGATAAGGTGATTGGGAGAAGGAACGAGCGTGTTTGCTGATAATGAGAGCCTGACAAGAGAGATCAAGCAATTTATCGATCGGTCACTGGTCGCTTACGGCCACACTCAGTTTGCCTATTTATTGCTCAATAAGAAAAACCCATCGGACATTATTATCATCTCCAATTACCCAGATGAATGGGTAACGCTGTATAAAGAACACCATTATCAGCACATCGATCCGGTCGTGATCTCTGCCCTGCGCCGGGTATCGCCCTTCCTGTGGGATGAGAAGATCACCGTCAACTCGAAGCTGAACCTCTCGAAAATTTTTAATCTTTCCAAGAAATACCAGGTGAGCCGAGGCTACACCTTTGTGCTGCATGATGCGGATAATCAGCTGGCGATGCTGTCTCTGATGGTCGACGATCGCGGACTGGCGGAGATTGAGCGCAGCAGAGGCGTCCTACAAATGCTGCTGATCGATGCCCATGAGCGCTTTATGAATGGCCAGCGCCACATTACCGCACAGCACTACTGCAGCAAAAAAGAGCCAATAGAGAATATTTTCTCCACGCGTGAAAATGAAATTCTTTACTGGGCCAGTATGGGGAAAACGTACCAAGAAATTGCGCTGATCCTCGGTATTAAAACCGGCACCGTCAAGTTTCACATTGGCAACGTTGTCAAAAAGCTGGGGGTATTAAACGCCAAGCACGCGATCCGGCTTGGCGTTGAGCTGCAGTTGATTAAGCCGATTGAGGGCTGAGCGTATCGGCCTTCAGTACCAGAGGCCAACTCTGCAGGGCCTCCTCATCAAAAGGCTGATCCTGATTAATACGCTCTATCAGCAGACGCTGGTTCGCCGCATCCGTCGGTAAATAGACTAGATAGATATCCTGCGCTTTCTCCGAGACGCCGCGCTCCACCACGGTAATATTCCAGCCGGAGCGGGTCAAAATCCGCAGCATCGAATGGCTGACAATCGTATAAATACCGCGGTGACCAGAGGCCATCGTATAGTTAATCATGGCGAGAAACAGGAGATGACACAGCGGATATTGATTGCCCAGCAGAGTTCGGGCGCGGCGCTTATCAACAAAGAAGCGGCTGGATTCAAAAAACTGGCTGCTGGCCGGGATCTCGCCTTTCTCAAAGTAGCGGAAAAACGTGCCGACAATCATGTTGTGATGACAGGTTTCAATTAAGCGTACGCTGCACACCACATCGTTATCCTTCACCCCCAACAGATAGGTTGTATGCTCGCTGTCATACTCATCGAACTCCATCCCATCGCTGCAGGTTACCGCCCAATTGAGCCGATCCTTAAACGTCCCCTTGCGCAGGGAAAATAGCTCTGTTGATGTCGTTCTTGACAGAGACTGGTAGTCAACATCAAAAATCTCAAACATTTTCTGTCCTTTAACGCCCCGCCTGTGTACACACCACCACGTAACCCAGCGTAAGCCAAACGGTGCCTTACCCTACGCTGACGCGTGCCACTATAATCCTATATTTCATTTACTAAGAAAATATCCGAATACAGTCCAGCGGAGAGATTAACTCCGCTGCGAATCCATGTTATTGACCATAACATAATAACCCCGCCCAATATACTGAGATTTTATCATCTGCGACGGTACGTAAGGCTGAAAGCGCGGCGGCAGTGCGTTCGTCTGACGGGGAAAATAAACACTTTTTTGTTTATCGACAGAAGGTTAAGCGGGACATGGATTCTTTGGATTATGCTTCAGCGTCAGCGGAAATGCAACGATGAGGCTCTAGGAATAACCTAACGTCATACGCGTAATCATTGGGAAAATAATAACTCTCATAATGTTATTTTTATCATCCTGACGATACTCTCAGGCGCCGTCGCTGCCTGCATCGGGCGATCGGCTAGCACCGTTTACGCTAATGACGGAATAGCGCGGCCGATTATATTAGGGCACGGCGCTATGGTATTGGTTTGGTATTATGGCGGCGATCGCGCGGCGAGAGCCCCCCACCGCGCAGCCCCGCTAGGCGGGATTGGCAATATCGATAAAGGTGACGTCCAGATCATGCTCTCGGGCCAGCCACTCCCCTAGCGCCCGAACGCCGTCGCGCTCGGTGGCGTGATGGCCGGCGGCAAAGAAGTGAATCCCCATCTCGCGGGCAACGTGGATCGTCTGCTCCGACACCTCACCGCTGATAAACGCATCCACGCCAAAGGTCGCCGCCTGCTCAATAAAGCCCTGCCCACCGCCGCTGCACCAGGCCACCCGCCGGATCAGCGCGGGCCCGCTATCGCCGCAGTGCAAAACGCCGTGGTGCAGCTTACGCTCCAGACGCCCCGCCAGCTCTCCGGCGCTGCAGGGCGTTTGGAGCTCGCCATAGGGCAACAGCGGCGCAATCAGCCCATGCGGAGTGATCTTTAGCCTCTGCGCCAGCTGGGCGTTATTGCCCAGCTCGGGATGGGCGTCCAGCGGTAGATGGTAGGCGTATAAATTGATGTCGTTAGCCAGCAGCGTTTTCAGACGCTGCCGCCGCATCCCGCGCACCGTCGGTGCCTCGCTCTTCCAAAAGTATCCGTGGTGAACCAGCACCGCGTCGGCCTCGGCCGCCACGGCGGCATCCAGCAGCGCTTGGCAGGCGGTCACGCCGGTAACGATGCGCCGCACCTCACGACGCCCCTCCACCTGCAGGCCGTTGGGGGCGTAATCCTGCATACTGTCTACGTCAAGCAATCGGTTAATCCGCTGCTCCAAAACCAAATTATCCATGGGGTCTCCCGGGCAGGTCGCCTGCCGCCGTCATCGATCGTGCTGCGGATAATACGCTACTCGTCTCCTCCGGCAAACAGCGTCCGCTCCCCCTGACGCAGATGGCGAAACGCCACGCCGCTGCGGTTCCCGGCCGCCAGCTGTGCCATGATCTGCTGCTCCGCCGCGACGCCGGCCCGCAGCGACGGCTTGATATGCGATATCACCACCGGCAGTCCCGCCAGCGCCGCCGTACCGCCGCTGTAGCGGGACAGATTGATCATCTCCTGGTTCAGCAGCGCCGGGGTCAGGTGCCCAAACAGCTGCGTCTCGGGCACCTCATCGCTGAAGGAGGTCTCTATGATGATCCCCTTTAGCGCCCTACTGGCCACCAGCGGCCCCAGTCGGCGCCAGACGCTGTCCAAGCGCTGGCTGTTCTCTACCCGATCGGCGCCGGTATCGCCAAAGTACGCCACGTATTCTCCCTCTCGCTCCAGCAGGATCATCGACGACGTCTCTCCGCCGTGGCTGAGCGGGTAGACAACCCCGCTCAGACCGCTGACGCCCAGCGTAAAGCGCTGCCCCGGGCGGACGCTGTGGATGCGGTAGGTGCCCAGCCGCTGCCCTTGCCCGGCATCGCTGAAGTTAGGCCAGCTCTTCCAGTTAAAATAGTGATTGCGCAGGGTGTCGGCGCTGTCCGCCAGGGTGTAGATCGGCTTACGGCTATCCTCCGGCGCCGCCAGCAGCAGGCCGGCGACGTGATCCAGATGGGGATGGCTGATGAAATAGGCGGCGATGAGCTCTCTCAGCACATAGCCCTGTGGCGTCCAGGGCGCGGCGCGCTCCGCGCTCACCGTAGGAAACGCTCCCTGCTCAAGCGCTCGAGCGATCCCCGGCAGGGTGGTACCAGCGTCCAGCGCAACATAGCGCGTATCGCGCTCATGGCGGATAAGATAGGCGTTCAGATTATCGCCGCTCAGCCCACCGCCGCTGCCCAGCGCCACCAGCTCAAACGCGGCCTGCGCGGGACACATCGCCAGCCCGCACAGCAGCGCGCCGCCGGCCACCCATCTACGCCACATCCTCTGCGTCATGTACCACTCTCCCTGTCTTTGCCATGTTTTCGGCGCCAGCGCCTTATGCCGCGCCGTCGTCCCCTGCGCGGGCGCGGGCAAAGGCCAACAGCGTGTCCTGCCGCGCGCGGGCGTGATCGACCAGCGGGTCGGGATAGTCTAGCACGCGACGCTGCCGCAGCGCCCAGCGCTGAGGGTGATGAATGTCACTGTCCGGAACCTCTCGCAGTTCAGGGAGCCAGCGGCGGATAAACTGCCCCTGCGGATCATAGCGCTGCCCCTGTACACGCGGATTAAAGATGCGGAAATAGGGCGCGGCATCGCTGCCCGTAGAGGCGGCCCACTGCCAGCCGCCGTTGTTCGCGGCCAGATCGCCGTCGATCAGCTGACGCAGAAAATAACGCTCGCCCAGACGCCAGTCGATCAGCAGATCCTTGACCAGAAAGCTGGCCGTCAGCATGCGCAGCCGATTATGCATCCAACCGCAGCGGTTCAGCTGGCGCATGGCGGCATCCACCAGCGGAAAGCCGGTCATCCCCTGCTGCCAACGCTGCAGTCCCGCCGGATCGTCCCGCCAGCGGATCCGCGCCGTCCAGGGAATAAAGGGACGATGGCGGCAGAGATCCGGCCAGGCCACCAGCAGATGGCGGTAAAACTCACGCCAGATCAGCTCATTTAACCAGGCCTCGGCACCGCTGGAGGGGCTGGGGGAGGCCAACGCCTGCGCCTGCAGCGCCGCCAGACACTGGCGCGGCGATAGCACTCCCAGCGTCAGGTAGGGGGAGAGCTGACTGGTTCCCGCCTGCGCCGGAAAATCGCGCCGCGCCGCATACGTCGCCAGCGCCCCGTGACAAAACTGCGCCAGGCGCACCTGGGCCGCCGTCTCACCGGCGGGAAACAGCGCGCTATCCACCGCGGCGTCCGGATAATCGACGCGCGCGACCGGCGTCGGGGCCGCCGCGATCGGCTGACGCGGCGACGGCGCGGGTAGCACGCGCAGATCGGCCGAGGCCAGACCGCGCAGAAAGGCGCGCTTAAACGGCGTAAAAACCTTAAACATCGCGCCCGCGCCGGTCAGCACCGCCCCCGGCGCCAGCAGCAGCGCGTCGTCAAAAAAATGGCAGGGAAAGGGCAGCGCGGCGGCCAGCGCATCGTCGCGGCGGCGCTCATTCAGCTCATACTGACGGTTAGCAAACAGCGCATCGGCGCGCTCGCGCAGGCACACCTCGCGCACCGTCCGCGCCTGGGCCGCATAGTCGTCCACGCTCAGGCAGTACAGCGGGATCTGGCGCTGCCCCAGCGCCTCCTGCAGCGCCGACAGATTCTGCCAGATAAACTGCGCCTGACGCGGCGCCATCTCCTGCGCCAGCCACTGACGCGGCGTCGCCACATACAGCGCCACCACCCGCGCTCGGGCATCGGCACAGGCCGCGTGCAGCGCTCGGTTATCCGTCATGCGCAGATCGCTGCGCAGCCACACCACGTGCGTCCTCATCGCACCCCCTAATGGCCATAGCGCAGACGCAGAGCGTCCGGATAGGGGGAGAAATAGCGCTGCGACGCCAGGTAGTCGTCCGGGTACTCCCGCAGGTAGTGGTTGATCAGCGTCAGCGGCGCCAGCAGGGGCTGTACCCCCTGGCGATACTGTAGGATCAGCTGGCTCAGCTCGGCACGCTGGGCAGGATTGAGGCGTGGGCTGAAGTAGCCCTGTACGTGCTGCAGCACATTGGTATGGTTACGGCGTGAGGCGGGCTGTCGCATCAGCGCCATCAGCCGGTGACGGTATTCTGTGGCAAACGCCGTCGTCGAAGGCCACTGGCCTATCTCCGCCACCATCCGCCCCAGCGCGCGGTAGGCGGGCTGAGAGTGGGCCAGCAACAGCAGCTTATAGCGGCTGTGGAACGCCACCAGCGCCCCGCGGCTCAGCCCCGACGGCCACAGTTGGTTAAACTCGTGCAGCGCGTATACTCGGGCAATAAAGTTCTCCCGCAGCGCGCCGTCGCTCAGGCGCCCATCCTCCTCGACCGGCAGCCAGGGCATCACCGTCATCAGGGCGGCGGCGAACAATCCCACTCCGTTTTTACGCGCCTCGTGCGACGTATACACCTTCACCCGCTCCATGCCGCAGCTGGGCGAGCGGGCGCAGAGGATAAACCCGCACAGCGACTGCAGCTGCGGCAGCTGACGCGCGGCGAAATCCTCCATCGCCGCCGTATAGTCCAGCGTCGGATCCCGGCTGTTGACCAGCGCCACCGACGACGACGCATCGTGGCGAATCAGGCGCAGCGCTGGGCGCGGCGACGGCAGGCCGATGCCCATCTCGGGGCACAGCGGCAGGAAGTGGAAAAACGGCGCCAGGGTATCGGCGGCGAAGGCAAAGCGCCGGTGACCGCCGTCAAAGCGCACCGTCTGACCGAGCAGGCAGGCGCTGATCCCGACGGGAATGGCAGAAGACATGGCGTACCCTCCGTTGTTCTATCCCCGTGACCACGAGGAGTCGGTACGCCAAGTGTAGATTGCCGAATGGGGTTTGCCAGGTATCGTGACGCGCACGGGCTCAGAAGAAGTCGGGCCGAACCTTTTCTGACTCCGCCAGCCACACCGGCTTGTCGCTGGTTTTCGACCAGACCCGGTGCAGATAGCTATAGAAGCGTGCCCGATCGTGACGCAGCAGCATCACGGGAAAGGCCAGGGTACCCACCAGAATCACGCCGCTGCGGCGCAGCCAGATACGCGGCCAGGAATAGCGCTGATACATCGTGACCTCCTTGCAAATACGTCCGCTGGCGCCGGCGCCGGGAGCGTCAAAAAACGGCCGAAAACGGTGGCCGAAACAGCCCCAACATAGCCCCTGAGCGCACAAAGATCAAGCACACCTCCGACCACTTGTTGCGTCAGCGTACGCCGCAATGCGATAGAGGACAGCAACGATAATGCCGATCGCGCTGGCGCATCGTCAGGCGTGACGAGCGTTCACGACATGGGCGAGAGTCTCCTGGCTATCCTCCCCTTTCCCGCCGCGCATCTAACGCACGGCGCGCCCCACGCCAGCCCCGCCATTTTTATACTTTTTTTACAGCGATGACGCCGCTTTTTGCCTCATTTATACCCGAGAGCGCCTATCTTGATACTGTCATCGCGCTAAAGGAGATAAAAAATGACGCTGGGACTGATCGCCTGTGCCGTACTGGTGCTACTCCTGTTGGTTTATCTGGTGTATGCACTGTGGCATGCGGAGGACTTCTGATGTTTACCCATGCCTTGATGCTAATCGGTCTGCTGATGCTGCCGCTGCTGATTCTGGCCCCACCGCTGGGCAGCCTGCTGAGCCGCCTGATCGACGGCGAGCCGTACCGCGCCATGGCGCGTACGGAGAACGCCCTGTGGCGCCTGTGCGGCGTGACGCCCCATGAAATGGACTGGCGTCACTATCTGCTGGCCATCCTCGCCTTTAACCTGTTGGGGATCGTGCTGCTGTTCGCGCTGCTGATGGCGCAGGGGCTACTGCCCCTCAACCCCCAGGGATTCCCCGGCCTGCGCTGGGATCTGGCCCTCAATACCGCCGTCAGCTTTGTCACCAATACCAACTGGCAGGCCTACAGCGGCGAGAGCAGCCTGAGCTACCTCAGCCAGATGGCCGGACTCGGCGTACAAAACTTTCTGTCGGCGGCCAGCGGCATCGCCGTTTTGTTTGCCCTGATCCGCGCCTTCGCCCGCCACGCCGATCCGATGCTGGGCAATGCCTGGGTCGATCTGTGGCGCATCACCCTGTATGTCCTGCTGCCGCTGTCGCTGCTGCTGAGCCTATTTTTTGTCAGTCAGGGCGTGCTGCAGAATTTTAGCGCCTATGTCAGCGTGGCACCGCTGGAGGGGGGCACACAGCTGCTGCCGATGGGACCGGTCGCCTCCCAGGAGGCCATCAAGCTGCTCGGCACCAACGGCGGCGGCTTTTTCGGCGCGAACTCCGCTCACCCGTTTGAAAACCCGACCGCGCTGAGCAACCTGCTGCAGATGGTGGCGATCCTTCTGCTACCGACCGCCCTGTGCTTCGCCTTTGGTCGCAGCGTCGGCGACAGCCGTCAGGGCCACGCCCTGCTGTGGACCATGTCGCTGATCTTTATCGTTGCCGCGGGCTCGGTGATGTACGCCGAGCTGCAGGGTAACCCGCACTTGATAGCGCTGGGCGCCGACGACAGCGCCAACATGGAGGGTAAGGAGAGCCGCTTCGGCATCCTCTCCTCCGCCCTGTATGCCGTGGTCACGACGGCGGCCTCCTGCGGCGCGGTGAACGCCATGCACGACTCCTTCACCGCCCTGGGCGGCATGGTGCCGATGTGGCTGATGCAGATAGGCGAGGTGGTCTTCGGCGGCGTAGGCAGCGGCCTGTACGGCATGCTGCTGTTCGTCCTGCTGACCGTCTTCATCGCCGGGCTGATGATCGGTCGCACCCCGGAGTACCTGGGGAAAAAGATCGGCGTCTATGAAATGAAAATGACCGCCCTGGCCATTCTGATCCCGCCGGCCCTGGTGCTCACCGGCAGCGCCATCGCGCTGCTGTGCGACGCCGGACGCAGCGCGATCCTCAACCCGGGCGCCCACGGCTTCAGCGAGGTGCTGTACGCCTTCTCCTCCGCCGCCAACAACAACGGCAGCGCCTTCGGTGGCCTGAGCGTCAATACGCCGTTTTACAACCTGCTGCTGGCGCTGACCATGCTGCTGGGACGCTTCGGGGTGATCGTGCCGGTCATGGCGATCGCCGGCGCGCTGGCGCTGAAAAAGCGTCAGCCGGCGGGCAACGGCACGCTGCACACCCACGGCGCGCTGTTCGTCGGCCTGCTGGTGGGCACCATTTTGCTGGTGGGCGCCCTGACCTTTATTCCGGCGCTGGCCCTCGGCCCGCTGGCGGAACAGTTACAGATGACGCTGAGCGGCGTACGGCCATAAGGGAAGAGAGAGTTATCATGAGTCATAAACAGCGTGCACTATTCGAACCGGCCCTGCTGAAAACGGCGCTGCGCGATGCGCTGCGCAAGCTGGACCCCCGCGTCCAGTGGCGCAACCCGGTGATGTTCGTGGTCTACCTGGGCAGCCTGCTGACCAGCTTTATCTGGCTAATGATCCTGTGCGGCCAGACCGACGGCAGCGCCGTCTTCACCGGCAGCCTGGCCCTGTGGCTGTGGTTTACCGTGCTGTTTGCCAACCTGGCCGAGGCGCTGGCCGAAGGACGCAGCAAGGCGCAGGCCGAGAGCCTGAAAGGGGTGAAGAAGAGCGGCTGGGCCAAACAGCTGTCGCAGGCGCAGTACGGCGCCCCGTGGCAGAAGGTGGCCGCCGAAAGCCTGCGCAAAGGCGACCTGGTTCTGGTCGAGGCGGGCGATACCCTGCCCTGCGACGGCGAGGTGCTGGAGGGCGGTGCATCGGTGGACGAAAGCGCCATCACCGGGGAGTCGGCGCCGGTGATCCGCGAGTCCGGCGGCGACTTCTCCTCGGTCACCGGCGGCACGCGAGTACTCTCCGACTGGCTGGTGGTGCAGTGCAGCGTCAACCCCGGCGAAACCTTCCTTGACCGGATGATCGCCATGGTTGAAAGCGCCAAGCGGCGCAAGACGCCCAACGAAATTGCGCTAACCATCCTGCTGATCGCCCTGACGATAATCTTTTTACTGGCCTGCGCCACTCTGTACCCCTTTTCGCTGTTCAGCGCACAGGTCAGCCAGATGGGAAGCCCAGTGACCGTGACCGTGCTGGTGGCGCTGTTAGTCTGCCTGATCCCCACCACCATCGGCGGCCTGCTGTCCGCCATCGGCGTCGCCGGCATGAGCCGGATGCTGGGCGCTAACGTGATCGCCACCAGCGGCCGGGCGGTCGAGGCCGCCGGGGATGTCGACGTCCTGCTGCTGGACAAGACCGGCACCATCACCCTGGGCAACCGCCAGGCCTCCGAGTTTCTGCCGGTCAGCGGCGTCAGCGAGCAGGCGCTGGCCAGCGCCGCGCAGCTGGCCTCCCTGGCGGACGAAACCCCGGAGGGACGCAGCATCGTAGTGCTGGCCAAGCAGCGTTTTAACCTGCGCGAGCGCGACCTGAACAGCCTGAACGCCACCTTCGTCCCCTTCTCCGCCCAAACCCGCATGAGCGGGGTCAACATCCAGGGCCGCATGATCCGCAAAGGCTCCGTCGACGCTATCCGCCGCTACGTCGAGTCCGCCAGCGGCCACTTCCCCCGCTCGGTGGAGGAGGCCGTCGAGCGCGTGGCGCGCAGCGGCGCCACCCCGCTGGTGGTGGCGGAGGACGCCCGCATCCTCGGCGTCGTCGCGCTGAAGGATATCGTCAAGGGGGGGATCAAAGAGCGCTTCGCCGAGCTGCGGCGCATGGGGATCAAAACGGTGATGATCACCGGCGATAACCGCCTGACCGCCGCCGCCATCGCCGCCGAGGCGGGGGTAGACGACTTCCTGGCCGAGGCGACGCCGGAGGCCAAGCTGGCGCTGATCCGCCAGTATCAGGCCGAAGGGCGTCTGGTCGCCATGACCGGAGACGGCACCAACGACGCCCCGGCGCTGGCCCAGGCCGACGTGGCGGTGGCGATGAACTCCGGTACCCAGGCGGCCAAAGAGGCCGGCAACATGGTCGATTTGGACTCCAACCCGACCAAGCTGATCGAGGTGGTGCACATCGGCAAGCAGATGCTGATGACGCGCGGTTCGCTGACCACCTTCAGCATCGCCAACGACGTGGCCAAGTACTTCGCCATCATCCCGGCCGCCTTTGCCGCCACCTACCCGCAGCTCAACCAGCTCAACGTGATGCACCTGAGCTCACCGGCATCGGCCATCCTGTCGGCGGTGATCTTCAACGCGCTGATCATCGTCTTCCTGATCCCGCTGGCCCTGCGCGGCGTCAGCTACCGCCCGCTGAGCGCCGGCGCGCTGCTGCGGCGTAACCTGTGGATCTACGGCGCCGGCGGCCTGCTGGTCCCCTTCGCCGGGATCAAGATTATCGATCTGTTTTTAACGCTGTGCGGCCTGGTCTAAACGCCGCTCCAAGGAGAAGATGATGGCGCTATCGCTGTTACGCCCCACCCTGATGATGATGCTGATCCTGACGCTGATCACCGGCGTCGCCTACCCGCTGCTGAGTACGGCGCTGGCGCAGCTGATGTTCCCCCAGCAGGCCAACGGCTCCCTGCTGCTGCGCGATGGCCATCCGGTGGGCTCTGCGCTGATCGGTCAATCATTCCAGCGCGACGACTACTTTTGGCCGCGCCCGTCGGCCACCGCCGAGCGTCCCTACAACGCCATGGCGTCGGGCGGTAGCAATCTGGCGGTCAGCAACCCGCTGCTGACCCAGACGCTGGCCGCGCGCGCCGAACGCCTGCGCCAGCGCGACGCGCAGGAGCCCGTCGGCGAGCCGATACCGGTCGATCTGCTCACCAGCTCCGCCAGCGGCCTCGACCCGGATATCTCGCCGCAGGCCGCCCATTATCAGGCGGCGCGGATCGCCGCGGCGCGCGGCGTGCCCCCGGCGCTGATCGATGTCCTGATAGCCCAGAACACCGAGCCGCGCTGGCCGGCCTTTATCGGCCAGCCGACGGTGAACGTATTGAGGCTGAATCTGGCGCTGGATCGGCTATCATCGGATCCGGCGCTACGCCACCCCTCATCGCCCTCTCAATAAGGATACGTCATGGTCGACGACGAACAACGCCCGGATCCGGACGCCCTGCTGGCCCAGGTCAACGAACCCGCGCGCGGCAGGCTCAAGGTCTTCTTCGGCGCCTGCGCTGGCGTCGGTAAAACCTACGCCATGCTGCAGGAGGCGCAGCGCCTGCGCGCTCAGGGGCTGGACGTGGCGGTCGGCGTCGTGGAAACCCATGGCCGCAGCGAAACCGCCGCCCTGCTCGACGGGCTGGAGCTGCTGGCGCAAAAGCGGATCCACCACCGGGGACGCCAGATCCGCGAATTCGACCTCGACCGGGCGCTGGCGCGCGCCCCGGCGCTGATCCTGATGGATGAGCTGGCGCATACCAATGCCCCCGGCTCGCGCCACCCCAAGCGCTGGCAGGACGTCGAGGAGCTGCTGTCGGCCGGCATCGACGTGCTGACCACCGTCAACGTACAGCATCTGGAGAGCCTGAACGATATCGTTGGCAGCGTGACCGGCGTACAGGTGCGCGAAACGGTGCCGGACCGGCTGTTTGACGCCGCCAGCGAGGTCGTGCTGGTCGACCTGCCGCCGGACGACCTGCGCCAGCGTCTCAAGGAGGGCAAGGTCTATATTCCGGGTCAGGCCGAGCGCGCCATCGAGCACTTTTTCCGCAAGGGAAACCTGATCGCCCTGCGTGAGCTGGCCCTACGCCGCACCGCCGATCGGGTCGATGATCAGATGCGCGCCTTTCGCAGCGGCCCCGGCGGCAGCCGGGTCTGGCACACCCGCGATGCCCTGCTGCTGTGCATCGGCCAGTACGCCGACAATGATAAGCTGGTGCGCACCGCCGCCCGCCTGGCCGGTCGACTGGGCTGCGTCTGGCACGCCGTCTACGTGGAGACGCCGCATCTGCACCGCCTGCCGGAAAACGAGCGGCGCACCATCCTGCGCAGCATGCGCCTGGCGCAGGAGCTGGGGGCGGAGACGGCCACCCTCTCCGATCCCGCCCCGGAGCGCGCCATCCTACGCTACGCCCGCGAACACAATCTGGGCAAAATTCTGCTGGGTCGCCGCCAGCGCGAGTCCCGGCGTCTACGCTGGCCCGGCGCCAGCTTCGTCGACCGTCTGGCCCGCCTGGGCCCCGACCTCGACCTGCTGATCGTCGCCGTCGAGGATCGCCCCAGCGGCCCGCGGGAAAACGATCCGCGCCCGTTCGGCGAAAAGTGGCGGGTGCAGATCCAGGGGTTCCTGGTGGCCGCGGCGCTGTGCGCGCTGATCTCGCTGTGCGGCAAGCTGATGCTGCCCACCTTCGATCAGGTCAACCTGGTGATGGTCTACCTGCTCGGCGTGGTGGTGGTGGCGCTGTTTTTTGGCCGCTGGCCGTCGGTTTTCTCCGCCTGCATCAGCGTCGCCAGCTTCGATCTGTTCTTCGTGCAGCCGCAATGGTCTTTCGCCGTCAGCGATGTTCAGTACCTGGTCACCTTTGGCGTGATGCTGATCGTCGGTATTCTGATCGGAAACCTCACCGCCGGCATGCGCTATCAGGCGCGGGTGGCGCGCTACCGCGAACAGCGCGCCCGCCACATGTATGAAATGTCCAAGGCGCTGGGCAACGCGTTGAATCACGACGCGGTGGTACACAGCGCCTGCGCCTCCCTGAATCACAGCTTTGGCGCCCGCACCACGCTGCTGCTGCCGGACGGCGACGGCCTACTGCGTCCCCGCCACGGCGATGAGGCCGGGGTCACCAACGTCGATCTGGCCATCGCCCAGTGGTGTCTGGATCGCCGCCAGCCCGCCGGCGCCGGCACCGATACCCTGCCCGGCGTTCCCTATCAGCTGCTGCCGCTCTCCAGCGCCCAGAACACCTTTGGCGTACTGGCCATTGAGCCGACCAACCTGCGCCAGCTGATGGTGCCGGAGCAGCAGCGCCTGCTGCAAACCTATACCGTCATGATCGCCAACGCGCTGGAGCGCCTGCACCTGGCCCACAGCGCGGCGGCGGCCCGTCTGGAGGCCGAGCGAGAGCAGCTGCGCAACTCGCTGCTGGCCGCCCTCTCTCACGATCTGCGCACTCCGCTGACGGTGCTATTCGGGCAGGCGGAGATACTGACGCTGGATCTGGCCAGCGAACGCTCGGCCCACGCCCCGCAGGCGGAGGAGATCCGTCAGCAGATCCTCAACACCTCCCGCCTGGTCAACAACCTGCTGGACATGGCCCGCATCCAGTCCGGCGGCTTCCGTCTGCGCAAGGCGTGGCAGTCGCTGGAGGAGATCGTCGGCAGCGCCATCCATACGCTGGAGCCGATGCTGGCCGGCCATCCCCTCGCCCTCAGCCTGCCGGCGGATCTGCCGCTGGTGAACTGCGACGGGGCGCTCATCGAGCGCGTCCTGCAGAATCTGCTGGAGAACGCGGGGAAATACGCCGGCAGCGCGGCCCGCATCGCCATCGGCGCGCGGGTCGGCGCCGATGGGCTCGAGGTGGAGATCAGCGACAGCGGGCCGGGGATTCCCGCCGACCAACTGCCGCATATCTTCAACAAGTTTACCCGCGGCGATAAAGAGTCCGCCATTCCCGGCGTCGGCTTGGGGTTAGCGATTTGCCGTGCCATTATTGATATACACGGTGGTAGAATCTGGGTCGAAAGCCCACCGCAGGGCGGCGCCCATTTTCACTTCACCCTGCCGCTGGAAACCGTGCCGGAGATCGACCCGGAAACCGATGAGGAGATGACAGACAACCCGTGACAGCCGCCCCCATCACTATTCTGATCGTCGAAGACGAACAGGCTATTCGCCGCTTTGTGCGCGCCGCCCTGGAAAACGAAGGCTGGCGCGTCGCGGACGCCGATGGCCTGCAGCGTGGCCTGATCGAGGCCGCAACCCGCCAGCCGGATCTGATCATCCTCGATCTGGGGCTGCCGGACGGCGACGGCGTGGAGTTTATCCGCGATCTGCGCCGCTGGAGCGCCATTCCGGTGATCGTGCTCTCGGCGCGCTGCGATGAGGCCGACAAAGTTGAGGCCCTCGACGCCGGCGCCGAGGATTTTCTGAGCAAACCCTTCGGCGTCGCGGAGCTGCTGGCGCGAGTGCGGGTGGCGCTGCGGCGCCATACCCGCCAGCAGCAGGAGAGCCCGCTGGTCTGCTTCGCCGACGTCCAGGTGGATCTGCTGGCGCGCAGCGTCACCCGGCGCGGCGAGCGGCTGCACCTCACGCCGATCGAGTTTCGCCTGCTGGCCGAGCTTATCGCCAACAGCGGTAAGGTGCTGACCCAGCGCCAGCTGCTCAGCAGCGTCTGGGGACCCAACTACGTCGAGCACAGCCACTACCTGCGTATCTATATGGGACACCTGCGCCAGAAGCTGGAGGCCGAACCGGCCCGTCCGCGCCATCTACTGACCGAAACCGGCGTCGGCTACCGCTTTATGCCGTAGAGGACGAGTTCGCTTCTCCCCGGCGTTCCCCCATAAAAAACGCCGCGCAGTGCGCGGCGTTGCGGAGGGGAATGGCGCGTTTACGCGTTAGCCAGTACGGCGCTCACGATATCAACCGCCTCTTTCTCGATACGCTGGCGATGCTCCGCACCCAGGAAGCTTTCACAGTAGATCTTGTAGGCCTCCTCGGTGCCGGACGGACGCGCGGCGAACCAGCCGTTGTCGGTCATGATCTTCAGCCCGCCGATCGGCGCGTCGTTGCCCGGGGCGCGGGTCAGACGGGCGGTGATCGGATCCCCCGCCAGCCGGTCCGCCTGCACCATCTCCGGAGAGAGACGGGAAAGCGCCGCCTTCTGGGCATGGGTCGCCGGCGCCTGCAGACGGTTATAGCTCGGGGAGCCAAAGCGCGCCGCCAGCGCATCGTAATGCTGCTGCGGGTTCTTACCGGTCTGGGCGGTGATCTCTGCCGCCAGCAGGCACAGGATGATGCCATCCTTATCGGTAGACCACGGCGTGCCGTTGAAGCGCAGGAACGATGCCCCGGCGCTCTCTTCGCCGCCAAAGCCAAGGCTGCCGTCAAACAGACCATCGACAAACCACTTGAAGCCGACCGGCACCTCCACCAGGCGGCGATCCAGCGCCTTAACCACCCGATCGATCATCGCGCTGGAGACCAGCGTCTTACCCACGGCCACCTCGGCCCCCCACTGCGGGCGGTGGCGGAACAGGTAGTCGATGGCCACGGCCAGATAGTGGTTCGGGTTCATCAGCCCGGCCGGCGTTACGATGCCGTGACGGTCATAGTCCGGGTCATTGGCAAAGGCCAGGTCGAAGCGATCGCGCAGCGCCAGCAGCCCCGCCATGGCGCTCTCCGAGGAGCAATCCATGCGGATCACGCCGTCGTGGTCCAGATGCATAAAGCGGAAGGTCTGATCGATATGGTCGTTGACCAGCGTCAGATCCAGGCCGTAATGCTCACCGATGCGCTGCCAGTATTCGATACCGGAGCCGCCGAGCGGATCCACGCCGAGCTTCAGACCGGCGCGCTGAATCGCCGGCATATCGACGATATCGCGCAGATCTTCAACGTAGGGCTGCACCAGGTCGCGCGCGTGGATATGGCCGCTGCGCCAGGCCGCGTCCAGCGTCAGACGCTTCACGCCGGCCAGATCCTGCGCCAGCAGCTGGTTGGCACGCTGCTCGATAACGCAGGTCAGATTGGTATCCGCCGGGCCGCCGTTGGTCGGGTTGTATTTGATGCCGCCGTCTTCGGGCGGGTTATGGGAGGGCGTAATCACGATACCGTCGGCCAGCGCGCCGCCGCGACGGTTATGGGTCAGAATGGCGAGTGACACCGCCGGCGTCGGGGTAAAGCCATTGTTCTCCTGCACCACCACCTCAACGCCGTTGGCGCTCAGCACCTCCAGCACGCTGACGAAGGCCGGCTCAGAGAGCGCATGGGTATCTTTACCGACAAAGCAGGGCCCCTCGACGCCGTTGGCCTTGCGCACCTCGGCGATCGCCTGGGCGATCGCCAGAATGTGCGCCTCATTGAAGCTTTGGCGCTGCGCGCTGCCGCGGTGACCGGAGGTGCCGAACTTCACGGCGTGGGACGGATTATCCGCCTGCGGACGCAGGCTGTAATACTGTGCAACCAGCTGAGCCACATTGATCAAATCGCTCTGCCGGGCAGGCTGCCCGGCGCGCGGGTGATTTGCCATCTGCGCTTCTCCCTAACGCTTGTTATTTATCAAATGGTGCCGCAAACCTTCTCGATCAGCTCCACGGGGAACTGCATCGCCAGCATGATGTGTTCGATCATCGCGCGCTTGCGGCCTGAGTTGGTATTGGTGATCACCCAATAAGGGGTGCCGGGTACCTGCTTGGGCTTGGTGTGATTGCCACTCTGCAGCAGCGTATTGCGATCGCCGGCAAAGTAGACGCGGGTGCGCCCGTGCAGGGCATCCGTTGCCGCCGCAAACCCATCGGCGTCAATGGCGTACAGCGTGGTCAGAATCAGCATAAAGCGACTGACCGCCCTGTTCTGTTCAGCATACTCATCCGACAGCAGCAGTTCGCGCATGGTGCGCACGCGATCCTGCGGCCGGGATACCGCCGCGGCGGGAGGGGTTACCAGCGCAGGAAGCGCCGCGCCAGCGACGGCGGCCGTCTTGCTCTCCATACCGACTTTCAGCAGCCGGCGCAGAATGTCGGAAGCACTCTCGCCAATCCGCTGAGTGTGGCTGGCAATATAGCGGTAGAGCTCCTCGTCGACTTCAATCGTTTTCATCGTTATCCAGTACTTTTGCTACTTGGTCAGATTGGATTATAAGGTTAAACGCCCTGAGCGGATAGCGTTTAGCGCCACGGTGGGGTGATTAACGTCCATTTTGGCGCCTCCGTCGGTGCGGCGCCAACGCGGCGCGGGCGCTTAAGCGTCGGCGCTGACGGCCAGCCCGAGGGGGTCACCCTCGCCGGCCCCTGCGCAGGCGCTCGGCCGGCGGACACGTCGCCGCCGCCGTGGTAACCTGTACATAACATTAGCTGAACAATTTATCTCACCATGATCCTGACCCTGAATCATCTGCTGCTGCGGGCGCCGCAGCCGCCGAGCCAGCCGCCGCTGCTGCTGATCCACGGCCTGTTCGGTTCGCTGGACAACCTGGGCCAGCTCGCCCGTGCGCTCAACGCCCAGCGCGACGTGCTGCTGGTCGATCTGCGCAACCACGGCCAATCCCCCCATACCCCCGAGATGGACTATGATCTGCTCGCCGGGGATCTCATCGCGCTGATCGACGCCTACAACCTGGCGCCGCTGGACATCATGGGCCACTCCATGGGCGGCAAAGCGGCGATGCGTCTGGCGGCGCTCGCCCCGCAGCGTCTACGCCGCCTGGTGGTGCTGGATATGGCGCCGGTGGCCTATCCCACCCGCCGTCACGACGCGGTCTTTGCCGCCCTGAACGCGGTGCAGACGGCGGCGGTGCCGACGCGCCCGCAGGCCGCGCAGATCCTGCGCCGCTTTCTGCAGCAGGAGGGGGTGGTGCAATTTCTGCTCAAGTCCTTTCACCAGGGACGCTGGCGCTTTAATCTCGCGGCCCTGCAGCAGCATTACCCGCAGATCCTCGGCTGGCAGCCGCAGGCGCCTCATCTGGGGGAGACGCTGTTCATCAAGGGCGCGAACTCACCCTATATTCTCGATGACTATCGAGAGGCGATCGCCCGCCAGTTTCCCCGCGCCCGCGCCCACGTGGTCAGCGGCAGCGGCCACTGGCTGCACGCTGAACAGCCAGATAACGTCCTGCGCGCGGTGCGCCGCTTTCTCGATACCCCCTCCGGCGCCGCGGCATAAAGATCCGAGCGCCGCGGATCGAACCCGCGTCGGTGCGGGAACGCGCGCCGACGCCGATAAGGGATTGTCGCTGCTCCACTCCCTGGGGTATGATGGCGCGCTAAAATGGGCGGCGCGTCCCCGTACGGTGCCGTCGGGGGAAATCCCGTATATATGTTAATCGGAGTCCGGGGTTCCCGTGCTCCCTTCTCCTTGCAGTACCGCTACCTGAATATGGCCAAAGAACAAACGGACCGCACGACGCTCGATCTGTTCGCGGAAGAACGTCGTCCAGGTCGTCCCAAAACCAACCCGCTTTCCCGGGAAGAGCAGCTGCGGATTAACAAGCGTAACCAGCTGCGGCGCGATCGGGTTAAAGGGCTGCGTCGCGTCGAGCTGAAGATGAATGAAGAGGCGGTCGATCTCCTCAACCGTCTGGCGCAGGAGCGCAACATCAGCCGCAGCGAGCTGATCGAGCAGATGCTGCTCAGTCAGCTACCGCTGGATACCTGACCCGCCCGGCGCAGCGCACAATGACGATAAAGCCGCGACGCCAAAGATGTTATAGTATTCGACTGGTAGGTAGGCTGGGTGTGTGACCGCGCCCCGTTGGGCTCAGCGCCTATCCCGTCCGTCGCCCGCGGCGGTCGGGGCACAGCCTGATTTAATTTCTGAGATAAAAGGTAAATTCGCGATATGGCAATCGTAGGTATTTTCTTTGGCAGCGACACCGGCAACACGGAAAACATTGCTAAGATGATCCAGAAGCAACTGGGTAAAGACGTTGCTGAAGTTCATGACATTGCCAAGAGCAGCAAGGAAGACCTTGAGGCGTTTGATATTCTTCTGCTGGGTATCCCCACCTGGTACTACGGCGAAGCGCAGTGCGACTGGGATGACTTCTTCCCCTCCCTGGAGGAGATCGACTTCTCCGGTAAGCTGGTAGCGCTGTTCGGCTGCGGCGATCAGGAAGACTATGCCGAGTACTTCTGCGATGCAATGGGCACCATCCGCGAGCTGGTTGAAGCGCGCGGCGCGACCATCGTCGGCCACTGGCCGACCGCCGGATACCACTTTGAAGCCTCCAAGGCGCTGGTCGACAGCAACACCTTCGTCGGCCTGGCCATCGATGAGGATCGCCAGCCAGAGCTGACCGCCGAGCGCGTAGACGCCTGGGTCAAGCAGCTCAGCGCAGAGATGCATCTGGCCGATATCCTGGGCTAATGCCTATCGCCTGCCGGCGCGGATCCCCGTTTAATAGCCGGCAGGTATTTCAGCCATCAATAAAAACGATAGTGCGCAGTTCGCTGCGTCATTTGTTTCTATCTTCCTCATTATTCGCGAGTTATATCAGATCTGCGCCGCAGACACCCCGCGCTGACCACGCCGCGCCACGGTTCCCATTTAGGGATATCGGCCTTATAATGAATCTCACTATTATTTTCCGTTCGGTAACGGCCCCAGGGCGCTGCCGGGCGCTGTGACAGGACAGAATCCGAATGACTGACAACAACACCGCGTTAAAGAAAGCTGGCCTGAAAGTCACGCTTCCCCGTCTCAAGATTCTGGAAGTACTGCAAGATCCTACGTGCCATCACGTCAGTGCTGAAGACTTGTACAAGAAGCTGATCGACATGGGCGAGGAGATCGGTCTGGCGACCGTATACCGCGTGCTCAACCAGTTTGACGATGCCGGCATCGTTACCCGCCATAACTTTGAGGGCGGTAAATCGGTCTTTGAGCTGACCCAACAGCACCACCACGATCACCTGATCTGCCTGGACTGCGGCAAGGTCATCGAGTTCAGCGATGAGTCCATCGAGAAGCGTCAGCGTGAAATCGCCAAAAAACACGGCATCCAGCTGACCAACCACAGCCTGTATCTCTACGGCCACTGCGCCGAGGGCGACTGCCGCAGCGATGAGGCCCTGCACGACGAAAAGGCCTAAGCGGCCCGACCTCCAGCGTCAGCGAAGCGGCCCATCGGGGCCGTTTTTTTTACCCGCGCGCCGACGAACAAAAAAAAGCCCTCAGAGACCGAGGGCAATTACTGCTCACTACTACTCAGATCGAAACCGGAAGAGGGAGAGGATGAGGCCGCGCCGCGGACGCTCATCCTAAGGCCCCCGCGCGGGGCGGGGGAAAATGAGGGTAATGCCCCGTCAGGACTTGACGGACTCCACGCGGCTAAAGCGCTTGCCGTCCGGCGATGCGGTACGCACCTGTACCTCACCGTTCACGCTCGGCTTCGCCTTGGCATCATAGCGCTGCCACTGCTTACCGCCGTCGACGGAGTACTCCACGATCAGGCCCGGCATCGCAACGTTGGTCTCCAGCGTGCCGTTCACGACGCGGGCACCCGGCTGCGGTACGCGGTAGGCCACGCCAGACTTGTCCATCTTGGCCAGCTCACGCTGCCCCATCAGGTTGGCAAAGCGCTGCCAGTCCTGCAGCAGGGCCTGCTGATCGACCAGGTGGGTTTCGCCGCCCTTGTATTCACGCCCGGCCTGATACGGCTGTTCCCAGCCCGCCTGATGCCACGCACGCTCAGCGACGGCCATGATGCGCGGATAGATCTTGTACTCCATCATCTCATCGGTACGCACCACTTCGCTCCACAGCTGAGCAGAGAGGCCATAGGCGCCCGGCCACGGCTTGTCGCTCTTGGCGCTGAAGTAGTTACCGTCGCGATCGACCGACGTTTCGGCGTTCTGCGGCAGGTTGTCCGGCGCGAAGGCAAAGATCTTGCGCTCATCGCTGAAGCGGGTGCCCCAGTAGTAGCCGTTCTCCTGCGGATTGACCTCGTACGGGAAGTCCATATAGACGTAATCCGGGTTGGAGATCACCACCTCATAGCCTTTATTGGCCCAGTCGTTGGCCGAGTCAAAGCCACCCCAGTACAGGGTATCCCAGAAGTTAACCCCGACGCGCGGCGTCGCAAATGCCTTGGCATCCTTGGCATCCTTCAGGCCATCCTGCCAGGCCTGCATCTTGCCGATGCCGTGGTCCTTGACCATCTTGCTGACTTCGACCGCGAAGTAGCTCGGCAGGTGCTCCATGTCGGCAACCTTGCCCTCTTTGATCATCGCCTGGCACATCTGAGACTTCGCCCACGGCTTGTCCTCTTTGCTCAGGTCGATCATCCCCTTGCCCGGCTCCGGCTTGTTCACGTCGGTATAGCCCGGCCCTAAGCGGATGTTCTTCGCCTCATCGCCGCCAAAGTGCCAGGTGGTGAGCGGCTGACCGGCTTCGCGGTGCATCTGGGCCATCTCGCCAATCACTTTGTCGACAAAGCGCTTGGAGGAGTCCAGGCACGGGTTGAGGTAGCTGTGACGATCGTAGAACTGCACCGAGGTGGTGTTAGAGTCATCGGTCGGATCCAGCAGGCGGTACTCGTTGGCGCCCTTCTCGTTACCGGCGGCCTTCAGCTTGTTGTAACGCGCCTCCATCGCCACCACCGCCGCACGGGCGTGGGCCGGCATGTCGATCTCGGGGATCACCTCAATGTGGCGCGCCTGGGCATACTTCAGCAGCTTGATATAGTCGGCGCGGGTAAAGTAGCCGCTGCCGTTGTTGTTGCTGTCCGGGCCAGAGCCCAGCTGCGGCAGCAGGCACTGCTGCTCGCTCAGGTCATGACAGCGCTTGCCGCCGACTTCGGTCAGCTCCGGCAGGCCCGGGATCTCAATACGCCAGCCCTCATCGTCGGTCAGATGGAAGTGGAACTTGTTCAGCTTGTACGCCGCCATCTGATCCAGCAGGCGCTCGACAGCGGCCAGGGAGTGGAAGTTACGGCCCACGTCCAGCTCAATGCCGCGGTACTGGAAGCGCGGCGCATCTTCGGCGTCCAGCGTGGCTATCTTAGCGCTGCCGTTGGCCGGCAGCAGCGACAGGATAGACTGCAGACCGTAGAACACCCCGGCCTGATCGTAACCGGTCACCTCCGCGCCCTTGGTGCCGATCTTCAGCTGGTACGCGCCCGGTACCGCCATATCGCCTTTAAAGGCTTTAGTGGCGATCTGCGTCTTGATCGGGTAGCCCTTCTGGGCCTGCTTCACGCCCAGCTGGCCCAGACGCTGCTTGATAACATCGGCGCTGGCGGTGTTCAGCACCGTCAGATCCAGGCTAACGCCGCGCGCCAGATCGGCGTCCTGCTGATGCACTTTCAGCTTCAGCGGCGTCGGCATGATCTGGCCGCGCAGGCTGGCCGCCGACAGGGTCTTCACATCGGCGTTCTTGGCAAAGCGGTTCTCCGGCGTCATCAGAACGTTTTTATCGTCCTTGATACGCTTCCACAGGTCGCCCGCAAACGGCGTCACGAACTGACGCAGATCTTCGGTATCGGTGTTGGCGATCACCTTCGGCTTAGCGTCCCGCGAGGTCACGTACCAGCGCGGCATCACGTCGCTTTCAAACAGCTGCCAGTATTCGCCGACGATGGGGATCTCGATGCGCTCACCCGCGGCAAAGCCCTTGAACTTATCCGTCGGCTCAATCTTGTGCAGATCGCCGGTCACAAAGGTGATCTTGAACTGATCGTTGCCGCTCTTCAGGATCTGACGGATGTTATGGAAGTAGATGGCCCAGTCTTTCCCCTCGATGGCGCTGCCATCGTTGGTCAGGCTGATCACCGCCTGGTTGCAGGAGGCCCAGTCGGCGCCCAGCGCCGCACAGTTGACGCCGTTCTCCGCGCCGCGGTTGTCGGTGACGGCGTAGTTCACCTTCACCTGGCTGCTGATGCTGTCCACCAGCTGCTGATCGGCCTGCGCTACGCCGGAAACGCCCAGCATACCCAGTGCCGTGGCGACTACGCTCAGTTTATATCCTTTCATCATCTCGCTTCCCTTTTCTCAGTTCGCGTTACTGGCGCGGATTTCCTGCCACAGTTTGCCGCAGCGGGCCGTATAGTTGTCACCGGCGCCGCTCATCGCCGCCTCAATACACTGCTGGTAATTCAGCACGCTCACGCTCTCTTTCTGCGCGAACGCGGCGTGAGCCTTGCTCTGCTTCATTACCTCTAGAATGGTCTGGCAGGACGCCACCTTGTCATGTTTGCCGTCGGCATCCTGAATACACTTGCTGTAGGCCTGCTTCAGCAGCTGACCTTCCTGAGACGGCGCGCTCGGCTGCGCACAGCCGGTCAGTACGATGGCGGCCATGGCCACACCCAGAATCGCTTTCATATTCTCTCTCCCTTGATTCGCTTAGCGCCCCTCCGCGCGTGCGGAGGGGGCGATAACTCAGAACACGGTGAACGGGGCGATAACGATAAACTTCACGTCGCGCTCATCCTGGAACATGTTGTTGTAGCCGCCGCCCCAGCTCGGGTTGTCGGAGTGGTTGTCATACTGGGTGTAGTGCAGCTTAAACAGGGTGCCCTTGGCACGGCCGTCCTGAATCACGTACATCGCATCCAGACTGTAGGCGCTCTCTTTAACCCGCTCGCTCTGGTCAGCCCAGGTGCTGTTCGGCTTGGCATCCCAGGCATAGACATAGGAGGCACCGACGCCCCAGCCCGGCATGTTCCACTTGCTCAGGTCATACATCACGCCGGCAAAGACGGCCTTTTCACCGTTGGCGTTGAAGTCGGAGCGGTTATCCCACCAGATATCCAGGCGACCGTTAGAGGAGGCGTAGGCCGGCGTCATACGCTGCAGGAAGTAGCCCTGCTTGCCTTCCGCCTTCACCCAGGTGCCTTCCAGACGCAGATCGAACTGACCGGCCTTGTAGCCGAAGGTCAGCGCCTGCAGCCAGGCGGTGCCGTCATAGATATTGGCGCTGCTGTTGGCGTCGGAGACGCGATCGTGCGCACCGTAGAACTGGTAGCTGGTGGTCAGCGGGCTGCCGGCGACGTCAAACTTGTAGGTCCCCTTGGCGAAGTACTGATTCATAAAGCCTTGGGCCTGACCAAAGGCCGCTTCCAGCACCAGGCCGTTCTTGAAGTCATACTTCCCGCCCAGGGAGTGCAGGTAGGAGACCTCCTCCCCGCGGTTATCGCCCAGGCCGCCCTGGTAGAACTTGTCCATCTCCAGATGCCACGGCGCCTTATAACGGTCGGTCCACATATAGGAGAAGCTCAGCGCACCGGCGGTATCAAAGTCAAAGTTGGCGCCGGTCTCGACCCCCTGATAGGTCCCCGGCATGAAGCTCCAGTGCGGGGCAATCAGGGTCTGGCCGGTCGGCTGGATCCAGCCGACACGCGCCCACATCGGCCCCATTTTCAGCTTGGCCGCCGCCTTGTACAGGCTGATGCCGCTCTTATCGCCGCTGTAGTTTTCGTCGTAGCCCTTGTTGATGGAGGAGAAGGCGATTTCGTTCGGGTGGCTGCTCTCCGCCGATTCGGCCATCTCAATGGCGGTGAAGGCGCCGACGTCCAGACCGATAAAGTCGGCGGCGTAGCCGGAGGAGAAGTCAAGGCTGGCATTCCAGGTGGAGTGAGACAGGTTGGTCTTATACTGACCGGTCTCCACGTCCTTGCGATCGCGCTCGCGCTGCCAGTAGTAGATCCCACCGGTCATGGTTGAATCGTCGATGAACCCTTCAGCCTGCGCCTGTGAAGGCGCCATGAAGCCGCTGCCTAGCGTTGCTGCGGCAACAGCGAGCGCCAGCACGCTGCGCTTAGCACGATGCGTAACCATAGAAAAATTCCTCTTTGACTGAAAAATGCGGCTGGCGGAACAGCGCCCGACCAGGTCGCCAATATCCCCATTGGGGTAAAAGTTATTGGGTGTCTGGGTAAAAAACCCGTTCACTTACTGCACTATTAGACTATTTTTCGCGACGCGAATTATCAAATGAAAAGTAAAAAAGATGTATCAATTTTTGACCGAGTGCACATATTCTTATATTTAGTTACATTGCGGTATAGTTGGCATTATTAATGAAAAATACCATTAAAAAACAGAGATATATTTGTAATACCATTAGTGATACTGGGGATGTTTATGGCGGGGAGTACGAGGCGACTTACTTCATTAATGAATAATTATTACATTACAACACCTTATTAATTTGCAACGCGAAATCATCATTTACTATACCCTTAAGCGCACGGCGCCGGCGCGGGCGTACGCCGCCGCCGAAGACGACGCGCTAGCGCGGGAAGCGTCCCGTCAACGCAGACAAAAAAACGCCACGGACCCGCGGCCCGTGGCGTTGATATTGACAAGCTATCGGCGTACTACGCCGCGCTCCCTATCGTTCAGAGCGCCGCTTTGGCCCAGGTATCGCGCAGGCCAACGGTACGGTTAAACACCAGATGTTCGGCGGAGGAGTAGCGACTGTCGGCGCAGAAGTAGCCCTCACGCTCAAACTGGTAGGTCACCCCCGGCACCGCTGCGGCCAGCGTCGGCTCGACGAAACCGCGACGAATAACCAGAGACTCAGGGTTAATGGTGGAGAGGAAATCCTCCGCCGCCCCCGGGTTCGCCACGCTGAACAGGCGATCGTACAGGCGGAACTCCGCCGGCAGCGCATGGCTGGCGGACACCCAGTGGATCACCCCTTTCACCTTGCGGCCATCCGCCGGATCCTTGCTCAGGGTATCCGCATCGTAGCTGCAGTAAATGGTGGTGATCTCGCCGTCGGCGTCTTTCTCTACGCGCTCGGCGCGGATCACGTAGGCGTTGCGCAGACGCACCTCTTTGCCCAGCACCAGACGCTTGTACTGTTTGTTGGCCTCTTCACGGAAGTCGGCGCGATCGATGTACAGTTCGCGGGCAAACGGCACCTCACGGCTGCCCATCTCCGGATTGCTCGGATGATTCGGCATGGTCAGCAGCTGTACGCTGTCGGCCGGCAGGTTTTCGATCACCAGGCGCACCGGATCCAGCACCGCCATCGCGCGCGGGGCGTTTTCATTGAGATCGTCGCGGATACAGGACTCCAGCGCCGCCATCTCCACGTTGTTGTCCTGCTTGGTCACCCCGATACGGCGGCAGAACTCGCGCACGGCGGCGGCGCTATAGCCGCGGCGACGCAGACCCGAAATGGTCGGCATACGCGGATCGTCCCAGCCCTCGACAATCTTCTCGCTCACCAGCAGGTTCAGCTTACGCTTGGACATGATGGCGTATTCCAGGTTCAGGCGCGAAAACTCATACTGACGCGGATGGCACGGAATCGAGATATTATCCAGCACCCAGTCGTACAGGCGACGGTTGTCCTGGAACTCCAGGGTGCACAGGGAGTGCGTGATGCCCTCCAGCGCATCGGAGATGCAGTGGGTAAAGTCGTACATCGGGTAGATGCACCACTTGTTGCCGGTCTGGTGGTGATCTGCAAACTTAATCCGGTACAGCACCGGATCGCGCATCACGATAAACGGCGACGCCATATCGATCTTGGCGCGCAGGCAGGCGCTGCCTTCGGCGAACTCGCCCAGACGCATTTTTTCGAACAGCGCCAGGTTCTCCTCAACGCTGCGATCGCGGAACGGGCTATTTTTCCCGGGCGAGGTCAGGGTGCCGCGGTATTCGCGGATCTGCTCGGCGCTCAGCTCATCCACATAGGCCAGCCCTTTGCCGATCAGCTCCAGGGCGTACTGATGCAGCTGGTCAAAGTAGTCAGAGGAGTAACGCACCGCGCCGCTCCACTCAAAGCCCAGCCACTGAACGTCGCGCTTGATGGACTCAACGTATTCGATGTCTTCTTTGACCGGGTTGGTATCATCGAAGCGCAGGTTGCACAGCCCTTGATAGTCTCTGGCGATGCCGAAATTCAGACAGATGGACTTGGCGTGGCCAATGTGCAGGTAGCCGTTTGGCTCCGGCGGGAAACGGGTATGCACGCTGGTGTGTTTACCGGACGCCAGATCTTCATCGATGATCTGACGGATAAAGTTGGTTGGGCGGGCTTCAGCCTCACTCATCTTCTGTTCCTCTATGCCAAAAAACGCGTTCTCATTGTTCCATGATCTAACAACCCTCGGGCGGAAACAACCGTTCTATCGGTAAAATACCGACGTTTTTTTTGTGATCTCCGCTGACGTGGCGGATAACCGCACCGCGCCACCCCCTTCTCCGGGCGATAAAAAACGGGGAGCCCTTTCGGGCCCCCCGCCGTATGATGCTGCCGTGTGACGGCGCGTTACTTGTTCAGAATGGTATACAGCTTGCTCTGACCGGCGACCACCTGCCCAGAGGCCAAGGCCCCCACGCCGCCAAAGTCATCGATATTGCTGACCACCACCGGGCTTATCATGGAGCGCGCATGGGCGTTCAGGTAGTCCAGATCCATCTCCAGCACCGGCTGGCCGACCTTCACCACATCCCCCTCTTCCACCAGGCGCTTAAAGCCCTGCCCGTTCAGCGCCACGGTATCGATCCCCATGTGCACCACCACTTCCACACCGTCATCGCTCTCCAGGCAGAAGGCGTGGTTGGTGTTGAAAATCTTCACCACGGTGCCGCTCGCCGGCGCCACGACCATCTTATCCGTCGGGCGCACCGCCAGACCGTCGCCGACGGCTTTACTGGCAAACGCCTCGTCCGGCACCTCGCTCAGGGCCACCACCTCACCGGTGATCGGTGATACCAGCGTCGAGTGGACACCGGCGGCGGCGTTTGGCGTCGCCTGTGCCTTCGCCGCGGGCGCGGTCGAGGCGGCGGCGCTTGCCGCGGCGGCAGGCACCGTGCCCACCGTGCGCATCGCGTTGGCGATCTTCTCGGCCACGAAGCCGACGATGATCTGTACGCTGGTCTTGTTCAGGCGGATCACGCCGGAGGCGCCCAGCTTCTTCGCCATCGCTTCGTTGACCAGCGAGGAGTCCTTCACCGTCAGACGCAGACGGGTGATACAGGCATCGATACCGGTCAGGTTAGCGGAGCCGCCGACGCAGGCGATATACTGGCGAGCCAGCTCGCTGACGTCCGCATCTTTGGTCAGATCCAGATCTTCATCGTTGCCATCGGCCTCTTCACCCGCGCCGCTCAGCTCACGCCCCGGCGTCATCAGGTTGAATTTGGTGATGGTGAAACGGAACACCACGTAGTAGATAACGAAGAAGACCAGCCCCTGCGGGATCAGCATATACCAGTGCGTCGCCAGCGGGTTACGGGACTGCAGCGCCATATCCACCAGGCCGGCGCTGAAGCCGAAGCCGGAGATCCAGTGCATGCTGGCCGCGATAAAGACGGAGATACCGGTCAGGATGGCGTGCAGCACGTACAGCACCGGCGCCACGAACATGAAGGAGAACTCCAGCGGCTCGGTGATCCCGGTAAAGAAGGCGGCAAACGCGGCGGCCAGCATGATACCGGCGACCTTCGCCTTGTTCTCCGGACGGGCGCAGTGATAGATGGCCAGCGCCGCACCCGGCAGACCGAACATCATGATCGGGAAGAAGCCAGCCTGATAGCGACCGGTGATACCGACCACCGCCTTGCCGCTCTCGATGGACTGGGCGCCGCCCAGGAAGTTCGGAATATCGTTAATGCCGGCGACGTCAAACCAGAACACGGAGTTCAGGGCATGGTGCAGACCGACCGGGATCAGCAGACGGTTAAAGAAGGCATACACGCCGGCCCCCACGGAGCCCAGCTTCTGGATATGCTCACCGAAGTTCACCAGACCGTTAAAGATTACCGGCCAGATATACATCAGGATAAAGGCCAGAATGATCATCAGGAACGAGGTCAGGATCGGCACCAGACGGCGGCCGCTGAAGAAGGAGAGCGCCTTGGGCAGCTCAACGCTGCTATAGCGGTTATACAGTTCGGCCGAGATGATACCGACCAGGATACCGATAAACTGGTTATTGATCTTACCGAAGGCGGCAGGAACCTGATCCACTGGAATCTTCTGGATCATCGCCACCGCGGCGGGTGAACACAGGGTGGTCACCACCAAGAAACCGACAAAGCCGGCCAGCGCCGCCGCGCCGTCTTTATCTTTGGACATACCGTAAGCGACACCAATGGCAAACAGCACCGACATATTATCGATGATGGCTGAGCCCGACTTGATGAAGAACGCCGCCAGTGCGTTGTCTCCCCCCCAGCCGACCGGGTCGATCCAATAACCGACGCCCATTAGTATTGCTGCGGCCGGTAGCGTCGCTACCGGCACCATCAGCGCGCGGCCTACCTTTTGCAAATAACCGAGAATACTCACATTTCCCCCTATTGGACCTACAATGCAAAGGGCACTGCCGGTCTCATCATCACTGATTTGGCTATATTGTTAACTGTATGAACTACAGTTTGGAGTGTAAAAAAATTATTTTTCTCCGCAAATTAAAACCTCCTGATTTGTGATAACTATCACCAATAACTGGTGAAAAGTTGTCTGTATGCTGGCTATCCCTGAAAACTTATTTTATCATTCGAAAAATCGATCGGCGCGGTAGACTCCTTCGCAGGAGAGCCGGGAGCCAATGGGTCATCACCGGCGCCGAACCCGCTTTTCGTTCAGTTTCCCGTTTTGTAAAAGGTGCCCTATGAGACTTATTCCGCTGCATAACGCGACCGACGTTGGCCTGTGGTCTGCCCGCCATATCGTTAAGCGCATCAACGCGTTCAAGCCTACCGCCGAGCACCCGTTTGTTCTGGGTCTGCCGACCGGTAGCACCCCCCTGCAAACCTATAAGCGCCTGATCGAACTCTATCAGGCCGGTGAAGTGAGCTTCCGCCACGTCGTCACCTTTAATATGGATGAATACGTTGGTCTGGCAGAATCACACCCGGAAAGCTATCACAGCTTTATGTATAATAACTTCTTCAACCACATTGATATTCAGAAAGAAAATATCAATTTGTTAAATGGTAACGCGCCGGACGTGGACGCCGAGTGCCGCCGCTACGAAGAGAAGATCCGCGCCTATGGCAAGATCAATCTGTTCATGGGCGGCGTTGGCAACGACGGACATATCGCCTTCAACGAACCGGCCTCTTCGCTGGCTTCGCGCACCCGGATCAAGACCCTGACCGAAGATACCCGCATCGCCAACTCCCGCTTCTTCAACGGCGACATCAGTCTGGTACCGAAGTATGCGCTGACCGTCGGCGTGGGCACCCTGCTGGACGCGGAAGAGGTGATGATCCTGGTAACCGGTCACGCCAAATCCCTGGCGCTGCAGGCCGCTGTCGAGGGCAGCGTCAACCATATGTGGACCATCAGCGCCCTGCAGCTGCATCCCAAGTCCGTGGTGGTCTGCGATCAGCCGGCGACCATGGAGCTGAAGGTTAAAACCGTTAACTATTTCCGCGAGCTCGAAGCGGAAAATATGAAAGATCTCTGATAATTACGTCCGGGGGGAATGTGATGTACGCCTTAACTCACTGTCGGATTTATACCGGCCACGATATTCTTGACGACCATGCTGTGGTGATCGCCAATGGTTTAATTGAAAAAATCTGTCCCGAGGCTGCGCTCGCACCGGATATCGCCACCCGCGATCTGGGCGGCGCCATCCTGGCCCCCGGCTTTATCGACGTTCAGCTCAACGGCTGCGGCGGCGTGCAGTTTAACGACAGCGAAGAGGCCGTCAGCGAGCAGACGCTGGAGATCATGCAGCGCGCCAACGAACGCGCCGGCTGCACCAGCTACCTGCCGACGCTGATCACCTGCAGCGACGCCATGATGCAGCGCGGCATTACGGTGATGCAGTCCTACCTGCGTCGCCACCGTAACCAGGCACTGGGGCTGCATATTGAAGGGCCCTATATCAGCCTGGAGAAAAAGGGCACCCATAACCCGCGCTATATCCGCCGCCCGGATAGCGCCATGCTCGACTTTATCTGCAGCCACGCCGAGGCCGTCGTCAAGGTGACCATGGCACCGGAGATGAGCGACGACGCGGCCATTCAACAGCTGCGCGCCGCCGGGATCGTGGTCTCCGCCGGCCACTCCAACGCCAGCTACGAAGAGGCGCGCCGCGGCTTCGCCGCCGGAATGCGCTTTGCCACCCACCTCTACAATGCGATGCCGGCGATCAGCGGCCGCGCGCCGGGGCTGATGGGCGCCATCTTCGACACCCCAGAGGTGTATACCGGCATCATCGCCGACGGCCACCACGTGGCCTGGCCGAACATCCGCATGGCGAAAAAGCTCAAGGGCGACCACCTGGTGCTGGTCACCGACGCCACCGCGCCGGCGGGTTCAGACATTGACAGCTTCATTTTCGCGGGGAAAACAGTATATTACCGCAATGGGCTGGTAGTAGATGAAAATGGTACGCTGAGCGGATCGGCGCTGACCATGATAGAGGCGGTGCAAAACAGCGTTGAGCACGTCGGCATTGCGCTGGATGAAGCCCTGCGCATGGCCACCCTCTATCCGGCGCGCGCCATCGGCGTCGCGCAGCGACTGGGCAGCATCGAACCGGGTAAGGTCGCCAACCTGACGGCGTTTACCCGCGACTTCCAGGTAACCACGACCATCGTTAACGGCGAAACCGTCTACCAACGCGGCGGTTGAATGACAACACACAGGTGAGAGAGTGATGGCCACTGGCGGACAGGGACAAATTGGTAACGTCGATCTGGTAAAGCAGCTGAACAGCGCGGCGGTCTACCGCCTGATCGATCAGCAGGGGCCGATCTCTCGAATTCAGATTGCTGAATACAGCCAGCTGGCCCCCGCCAGCGTCACCAAGATCACCCGCCAGCTGCTGGAGCGCGGGCTGATCAAAGAGGTCGATCAGCAGGCCTCCACCGGCGGGCGGCGTGCCATCTCCATCGTCACCGAGACGCGCCGCTTCCAGGCGATCGCCATTCGCCTGGGCCGCTATGACGCCACCATCACCCTGTATGACCTCAGCGGCAAGGCGCTGGCGGAGACCCACTACCCGCTGCCGCAGCGCACCCAGGAGACCGTCGAGCACGCCCTGTTTCAGGCCATCGACCACTTCATTAACGATTACCAGCGCAAAATCCGCGAGCTTATCGCCATCGCCCTGATGCTGCCCGGCCTGGTCGATCCGGATCTCGGTATCGTCCGCTACATGCCGCACATCACGGTCAGCGACTGGCCACTGGTTGAACGCCTAGAGGCGCGCTTCCGCCTGGCCTGCTTTATCGGTCACGATATTCGCAGCCTGGCGCTGGCCGAACACTACTTCGGCGCCAGCCGCGACTGCCGGGACTCGATCCTGGTGCGACTGCACCGCGGCACCGGCGCCGGGATCATCGTCGATGAGAACATCTTTCTCGGCAGCAACGGCAACGTCGGGGAGATCGGGCATATCCAGATAGATCCGCTGGGAGAGCGCTGCCACTGCGGCAACTTTGGCTGTCTGGAGACCGTAGCGGCCAATGCGGCTATCGAACAGCATACCCGCCGCCTGCTGGAGCAGGGCTACCCCAGCAGCCTGACGGTCGACGGCTGCACCATCAACGCCATTTGTCGGGCCGCCAACCGCGGCGATAGCTTAGCCGTCGAGGTGATTGAACGGGTCGGACGCTACCTGGGGCGCGCTATCGCCATCACCATCAACCTGTTCAATCCCCAGAAGATCGTCATCGCCGGTGAGATAACCGACGCGAGCAAGATCCTGCTGCCGGCCATCGCGCGCTGCATTCAAACCCAGACGCTGAAAAACTTTCGCCATAATCTGCCGGTGGTCACCTCCGAGCTCGACCACCGCTCCGCCATCGGCGCCTTTGCGCTGGTCAAGCGCGCCATGCTGAACGGCGTGCTGCTGCAGCGTCTGCTGGAGCATCACCACTGAGCCGCGTACGACGCGTACGACGCGTCGGTTATACCAGGGGCTGCAGCGCGATAGCGATCCGGCTACGCTCGCGGCCGGTGCTCTTTTTATGGAAAAAGATCGCCGCGTCGCTGACCTCGGACAGCGCCTGCACGTGTGTGCCGCCGCAGGGGATCAGCGTCTCACCATAGCGCCAATAGAAAAGGCTGTCCGTCTCCGGCGCCGACTCTACCGCCAGAGGGTGCGCCTGCGCCAGCAGGTCGCGGGTATGGGCCTGAATAGCGCAGAAGTCATCCTCGCTCAGCTTTTTATCCAGCGAGAACACCGCCTTCTGCGCATCGATGGTGCACCCCTTAATGCCGATGCCGGCGCTGAAGTAGCGGTTAACGGCGGAGAACAGAAAGTGCGCCAGCGTATGGTGACGCATGATGGCGTAGCGCCGCGGCCAGTCGATCTGCATGATAACGCGGTCGCCGGGCTGCAGATCCGGCGCATAGGCCAGGCGGTGGACGATCCGCGTCTCCACGGCCACCAGCGGTACGTTGACCCCCTCACGCTTGATATACAGCTTATGCCCCAGCTTGTGCTGCACATCGACCACCGGGCAAGGCGTCCCGCCCGCGGCGGAGACGATCGCCCCAACGTCGCACACCTGTCCCCCCGACTCGGCGTAGAAGATGGTCCTATCGAACACCGCCAGATCGTTTTCAAGGTACAGCAGCGTGGCTTCCAGGCGGGTCAGGTAGGGCTCCTGGTTATATACCCGCTGCGTCGCCGGCTGCGCATAGACGCGGTCACGGTCATAGTGAAATTCCATATTCGTCCTCATTTATCCTGATCAGGGTATCCCCGCACGTACCTCCCTCTGACTCTACCCCAGTGGACCGGCGACTGCACCCCCTGATTGCCGCCATCCGGCCCAGCGTGAAGCAGGCGATAATGCGCTCAGCCGTGGTATAGTCTTTAGCTGCATTAACTGCATTATCAACGAGAAGCTCTCAGCTATGACAATAAAAAGCGTTATTTGCGATATTGACGGCGTCCTGATGCACGACAATACCCCGGTTCCCGGCGCCCGTGAGTTTTTACAGCGACTGCAGCAGCAGGAGATGCCGCTGGTGATCCTGACCAACTACCCCTCGCAGACCGGGCAGGATCTGGCCAACCGTTTTGCCTCCGCCGGCATCGACGTTCCTGAGCAGGTGTTCTATACCTCCGCCATGGCGACCGCCGACTTCCTCAAGCGGCAGGAGGGCAAGAAGGCCTACGTCATCGGCGAGGGGGCGCTGATCCACGAGCTGTACAAAGCCGGCTTCACCATTACCGACATCAACCCGGACTTCGTGATCGTCGGCGAGACCCGCTCCTATAACTGGGAAATGATCCACAAGGCGGCCTACTTCGTCGCCCACGGCGCGCGCTTTATCGCCACCAACCCCGACTCCCACGGCCGCGGCTTCTTTCCCGCCTGCGGCGCCCTGTGCGCGCCCATCGAACTGATCGCCGGCCGCGCGCCGTTTTACGTCGGCAAACCCAGTCCGTGGATTATCCGCGCCGCGCTGAACAAGATGCAGGCCCATTCGGAAAGCACCGTCATCATCGGCGATAACCTGAAAACCGATATTCTGGCCGGCTTCCAGGCCGGGCTGGAGACGATCCTGGTGCTCTCCGGCGTCTCCACTCTGGAAGACGTGGACACCATGCCCTTCCGCCCCAGCTATATCTACCCGTCGGTGGCCGACATCGACATTCTGTAATCGCCCCTCCGGCGGCTGCGGCCGCCTTTTTTAGATATTTTTCAACAAAAGCGTGTTTTTTTTATCCTCCATCTAAAAATAATCGCGCGTACAAAACTTTTTTACCCCGCCAGAGCAAAATGCTTGATTTCCATTCAACGGATGACGCATGTTGATGTCATCCGCCGCGCCGCAGGGCGCCGCGCCACCTGATACCGTCAATGTCGTAGGGGAAACGCTATGTGTTCGATCTTTGGAGTGCTCGACCTAAAAACCGATCCGCAGGCGCTGCGCAAGACAGCGCTGGAGATGTCCCGTCTAATGCGCCACCGCGGCCCGGACTGGTCCGGCATCTATGCCGGTGAACGCGCCATTCTGGCCCATGAGCGCCTGTCTATCGTCGATGTCAACACCGGCGCCCAGCCGCTGTACAACGCGCAGCGCACCCACGTTCTGGCGGTCAACGGTGAAATTTATAACCACCAGGCGCTGCGCGAGCGCCTGGGCGATCGCTATGCGTTTCAGACCGGATCCGACTGTGAGGTGATCCTGGCGCTGTACCAGGAGTACGGCCCGGACTTCCTCGACCAGCTGCGCGGTATGTTTGCCTTTATTCTGTATGACGCCGAGCGGGACGCCTATCTGATCGGCCGCGATCACCTGGGGATCATCCCGCTGTACATGGGGCACGATGAACACGGTAACCTGTTTGTCGCCTCCGAGATGAAGGCGCTGGTGCCGGTATGCCGGACGCTGCGCGAATTCCCCGCCGGCAGCGCCCTGTGGAGCCGCGACGGCGAGATCCGCCGCTACTACCAGCGCGACTGGTTCGACTACGCCGCCGTAGAGCACAACCCTAGCGACACCGCCGCGCTGCGCGGTGCGCTGGAGGAGTCGGTCAAGAGCCACCTGATGTCCGACGTCCCCTACGGGGTACTGCTCTCCGGCGGACTGGATTCGTCCATTATCTCCGCCATCACCAAAAAATTTGCCGCCCGCCGCGTCGAAGACGACGAGCGCAGCGCCGCCTGGTGGCCGCAGCTGCACTCCTTTGCCGTCGGCCTGTCGGGAGCGCCGGATCTGAAGGCCGCCCGAGAGGTCGCCGACCACCTCGGCACGGTACACCACGAGATCCACTTCACCGTCCAAGAGGGCATGGACGCCATTCGCGACGTGATTTACCACATCGAAACCTACGACGTCACCACCATCCGCGCCTCGACGCCGATGTACCTGATGGCCCGTAAAATTAAAGCGATGGGGATCAAAATGGTGCTCTCCGGCGAAGGCGCCGACGAGGTGTTCGGCGGCTACCTCTATTTCCATAAGGCCCCCAACGCCAAAGAGTTCCACGATGAGACGGTGCGCAAGCTGCTGGCGCTGCATATGTACGACTGCGCGCGCGCCAACAAGGCGATGGCCGCCTGGGGCGTCGAGGCCCGAGTACCGTTCCTCGACAAGGCGTTTTTAGACGTGGCCATGCGCCTCAACCCGCGCGACAAGATGTGCGGCAGCGGGCGCATCGAAAAGCAGCTGCTGCGCGAATGCTTCGAGTCCGATCTGCCGGCCAGCGTCGCCTGGCGTCAGAAGGAGCAGTTCTCCGACGGCGTCGGCTACAGCTGGATAGACTCGCTGAAAGCGGCCGCCGCCGTCCAGGTCAGCGACCAGGCGCTGGCCAACGCCCGCTTCCGCTTTCCCTACAACACGCCGACCAGCAAAGAGGCCTACCTGTACCGCGATATCTTTGAGCAGCTGTTCCCGCTGCCGAGCGCCGCGGAGTGCGTGCCCGGCGGCCCCTCCGTCGCGTGCTCCTCCGCCAAGGCCATCGAGTGGGATGCGTCCCTGCGTAAAATGGACGACCCCTCTGGCCGCGCCGTCGGCGTACACCAGTCCGCCTACTAACCCCCCGCGGCGCGCCCGTTTCCCGGCGAGCGCGCCGCGCCGACTCCCCCTGCCAGACCGGCGTTAGCCTACTTTTCACCGACTTTTGCTGCTTTTCGCGCCGACCTGTATAATCAATCGGCAAACGTGCGCGGCGATGGCGTTTCTGCTAAAAAAGGGGTTGACGCTTCCCCCCCATATCCGCATAATGCGCCCCGCAACGCCGATGAAGGCTAGCGAATAAAGAACGGCTACGTAGCTCAGTTGGTTAGAGCACATCACTCATAATGATGGGGTCACAGGTTCGAATCCCGTCGTAGCCACCACTCTTTATTACGCAAGTGGGCGGGAGTGGCGAAATTGGTAGACGCACCAGATTTAGGTTCTGGCGCCGCAAGGTGTACGAGTTCAAGTCTCGTCTCCCGCACCATTTCAACCCGGCTTGCGTCGGATGGGGTATCGCCAAGCGGTAAGGCAGCGGGTTTTGATCCCGCCATCCCCAGGTTCGAATCCTGGTACCCCAGCCATATTTTCTGTCTCGATGGAGACTGGATACAGTCCCTGATGGGGTATCGCCAAGCGGTAAGGCAGCGGGTTTTGATCCCGCCATCCCCAGGTTCGAATCCTGGTACCCCAGCCACAGAAAATAACGTTTGCAATTCAATAAGTTGTATGATTTACTAGTAACACATTGATGGCTACGTAGCTCAGTTGGTTAGAGCACATCACTCATAATGATGGGGTCACAGGTTCGAATCCCGTCGTAGCCACCACTTTTGGGGTATCGCCAAGCGGTAAGGCAGCGGATTCTGATTCCGCCATCCCGAGGTTCGAATCCTCGTACCCCAGCCAAATTTATTCGGTTCGCCACGGCGGGCCGCGCATCGAAAGATGCCACCCAACAATTGGGGTATCGCCAAGCGGTAAGGCAGCGGATTCTGATTCCGCCATCCCGAGGTTCGAATCCTCGTACCCCAGCCAATAAGAGAGCTCACCTTCGGGTGAGCTTTTTTTTTGCCTGTCGTGTGCCCGCGCCTTTGGCCCCGCGGCGCGCCATACGACGCACCGCCCGTCACCATCGCCTACAGCCCGATAGCGTAGCGCAGCGCGCGCGCCTTGAGCCCTCCGGCGCGCTCCGCCGCCATCAGCCCCAGATTACGCAGCAGCGTCAGCGGCGGCAGACGGTTGCTGAAGGCGCCGTAAAAGAGATCCATCCCGCTCTGCATCAGCAGGTTGTCACCCAGGCGACGGCGCTGATAGCGCTGCAGCACCGCCTGCGTCTGCCACGCCTCACCGCGCGCCGCGGCCGCCGGCACCACCTCCAGCAGCGCCGACACGTCGCGATAGCCCAGATTAACCCCCTGCCCGGCGAGCGGGTTAATGGTGTGCGCCGCATCGCCCAGCAGCAGCAGTCCCTGGTCCACGTAGCGCAGCGCGTGGCGCCGAATCAGCGGAAACGCCGCCGCGGCCACCGCCTGCACCGGCCCCAGACGGGCGGGAAACGTACGCAGGATCGCCTCATTCAGCTGCGCCAGCGGCATCGCCAGCAGTTGACGGATACGCGCCGGGCTGTCATACCACACCAGCGAGCCCCAGCCGGGCCACAGCGGAAGAAAGGCCCGCGGGCCATCCGGGGTAAACTGCTGCCAGGTGACATCCTGCGGCACCGGCGACGTCTTCACGCTGATCAGCATGCAGTCGTGGCGATACTGCCAGCCGTGAACGCCGATGCCGGCCTGGCTGCGCACCCGGGACTCGGCGCCGTCCGCCGCAATGACCAATCCGGCATAAAGCCGTTCGCCGTTATCCAGTGCCAGCCGCCACCCCTGCCTGTCGCGCTGTAACTGCTGCAGCGCCGCCCCGGTATACAGCGTGACGCCCTCGCAGGCCTCCAGCGCCTGCCACAGCGCGCGCTGCAGCACCCGGTTCTCCAGCATAAAGCCCAGGCACGGCAGACCGAGCGTCTCGGCGCGAAACGAAACCGTTGACGACGCCCACTCCCAGGTCTCCAGCCCGCGGTAGGGCACCGCGCGCATCGCGCACACCGCTGACCACACCCCGAGCTGCTCCAGCAGGCGCACGCTGGCCATACTGATGGCAGAGATGCGCAGATCGGGATCGCTGTCCGCGACAAACGGCGGCGGCGGGCTGTTTTCCAGCACCGTCACCCGCAGACCGGCCTGCGCTAGCCCCAGGGCCGCCGCGGCGCCCACCATCCCACCGCCGACCACCACAATACCGCCCGCGTCCTGAACCATCTCCACTCCCCTGTCGCCGCACGTTTTGCGCTAGTGTAGCGGATTTCAGCCCCCTTGCCCCCCGCTATCTGACTGGTCACGACAGCGCCAAGCGATTACAATAGCCGCCCTGCCGCGGACGCAACGGTCACCGCCGGCACGGCGCCTGAGGGCGTCTGCGCGTCCCTGATCCACCTGCACTGAGCAATAGCAAGTCGATGACAAAAAAACTGCATATTAAAACCTGGGGCTGTCAGATGAATGAGTATGACTCATCCAAGATAGCCGATCTGCTGGGCAGCACGCATGGCCTTGAGCTGACGGATAATGCCGAGGACGCCGATGTCCTGCTGCTGAATACCTGTTCGATCCGTGAAAAGGCGCAGGAAAAAGTGTTCCATCAGCTTGGCCGCTGGAAGATGCTCAAAGAGGCCAAGCCGGATCTGATCATCGGCGTCGGCGGCTGCGTCGCCTCCCAGGAAGGTGAGCATATCCGCGAGCGCGCCAGCTGCGTCGACATCATCTTTGGCCCGCAGACGCTGCACCGTCTGCCGGAGATGATCGACAGCGCGCGCAGCAGCCACGGCCCGGTGGTTGACGTCAGCTTCCCGGAGATCGAAAAGTTCGACCGTCTGCCGGAGCCGCGCGCCGACGGTGCCACCGCCTTTGTCTCCATCATGGAAGGCTGCAACAAATACTGTACCTACTGCGTGGTGCCCTATACCCGCGGCGCCGAAGTCAGTCGCCCGTGCGACGACGTGCTGTTTGAAATCGCCCAGCTGGCCGCCCAAGGCGTGCGCGAGGTCAACCTGCTGGGGCAGAACGTCAACGCCTACCGCGGCGCCACCTTCGACGGCGGCATCTGCTCCTTTGCCGAGCTGCTGCGCCTGGTGGCCGCCATTGATGGCATCGACCGTATCCGCTTCACCACCAGCCACCCAATAGAGTTCAGCGACGACATCATCGCCGTTTATGAGGATACGCCGGAGCTGGTCAGCTTCCTGCACCTGCCGGTGCAGAGCGGCTCCGATCGCGTTCTCAACCTGATGAAGCGCACCCATACCGCGCTGGAGTACAAGGCGATTATCCGTAAGCTGCGCAGAGCGCGCCCGGATATTCAGATAAGCTCCGACTTTATCGTCGGCTTCCCCGGCGAGACTCAGCAGGACTTCGAACAGACCATGCAGCTGATCGCCGAGGTGGACTTCGACATGAGCTACAGCTTTATCTTTTCCGCCCGTCCGGGCACCCCGGCCGCCGATATGGTGGACGACGTAGCGGAAGAGGAGAAAAAGCAGCGTCTGTACATTCTGCAGGAGCGCATCAACCAGCAGGCCATGCGCTACAGCCGCCGCATGCTGGGCACGGTACAGCGCATTCTGGTCGAGGGCACCTCGCGCAAAAACGTGATGGAGCTGTCCGGACGCACCGAAAACAACCGGGTGGTCAACTTTGCCGGTCAGCCGGAGATGATCGGGCGCTTTGTTGACGTCGAGATCACCGAGGTGCTGCCCAACTCCCTGCGCGGCGTCGTGGTTCGCAGTGAAGAGGAGATGGGGCTGCGCATCAGCGAATCACCGCAGTCGGTGATCGCCCGCACCCGCAAAGAGGACGATCTGGGCGTCGGCAGCTACCAGCCGTAACCCCCTCAACGCCCGGCCCCGCGCCGGGCGTGCGGGTAGCGCCCCGCCGACGCCCTACGGGTAGTGATACCCTCCCTGGATCCCCAGCGGCACGCCCGCCCACCACATCGTCAACAGCAGCGCGCACCAGCACACCGCCAGCAGCAGCGAATAGGGCAGCATCAGCGCCGCCAGCGACCCGATCCCCGTCGATGAGACATATTTACGGCAGTAGACCACCACCAGCGGGAAATACCCCAGCAGCGGAGTAATAATATTCGAGGTGGAGTCACCGATGCGATAGGCCGCCTGCGCCAGCTCCGGCGACAGCTGCACCGCCATCAGCATCGGCACCAGGATCGGACTGAGCAGCGCCCACTTGGCCGACGCCGAGCCCACCAGCAGGTTGATCAGAAACACCAGCAGCACCACCCCGATCACCGTTCCCGCGCCAGGGACGCTCAGGGCCTTGAGCCCGGCGGCGCCGGCCAGCGCCAGCAGCGTGCCCAGATTGGAGGTGTTAAAAATCGCGATAAACTGGGCGGCAAAGAACACGATGACCAGATAGTAGCCCATCGCGCGCATGTTGTGGCTCATCGCCTCGATGACATCCTTCCCCTGGGTAAAGCGCCCGCTGACAACGCCATACACCGTCCCCGGGATAACAAACAGGATGAAGATCAGCGGCACGATGGCCTGGATCGCTGGCGCCGACGAGGCGCTCAGCGTCCCCGTCGGGCTGCGAAAGGGCGAGGCGTCGGGGTACATCAGCACGCCCAGCCCCGCCAGCATCAGCAGCATCACCGTCAGCGCCCGACGAAACGCCCGGTTCTCCCGAGGGGTAAAGCCGTCGATAGCCTCCTCCGCCGCCTCGACGGGCATGTCCACCGCCTGCTGGCGCAGGCGCGGCTCGATGATGCGATCCGTCACCAGCCACACCAGCAAGATCACCATCAGCGAAGAGAGGGAGGTAAACACGAAATTGCACAGCACATTCACCGTGTAGTCCGGCGCCAAAAGGCGCGCCGCCGCCTCGCTGAACCCGGCCAGCAGCGCATCGTTGCCAGAGGGAATGAAGCTGGCGGAGTAGCCACCGGACACCCCGGCGAAGGCGGCGCAGATCCCCGCCAGCGGATGGCGCCCCACGCGCTGGAACACCACGCCCGCCAGCGGGATCACCAGCACGTAGCCCACGTCGGCCGCCACATGGCTGATCAGCGCCACCAATACCACCATCGGCGTCAGCAGGCGCGCGGGGGTGATCCGCACCAGCTTTTTCACCGCCGCATCGATAAAGCCGGCGCGATCGGCGACCCCGACCCCGAGCAGCGCCACCAGCACGATGCCCAGCGGCGGAAACGCGGTAAAGGATGAGGTCATCTTGCTAAGGAAATCCACCAGCGCCGTCAGGGTCATCATATTGACCACCTGTACTGCCTCGCCGCTGCGGGGATTGATAAGGTCAAAGGAGACCTGCGACAGCGCCGCCGACAGCAGTAGCAGCAGGGCCATCAGATAGATAAACAGCAGCGCCGGATCCGGTACCCGGTTCCCCAGGCGCTCGACGGCGCCGAGAAAGCGCGCCATGCCTCCGTGAGCCGCCCCTGCAGGGGCGGGCGTGTTCTGAGGTGAAGCCATTGTCTAAGCCCTCCATGTCTGCGTCACCGCGGGCCATGGTATCAGTCACCTGCGCCGTTTTTTTTGCGCCGCCCCTCAGTTAAAAAAACGTTAAATCAGACATAACAGTGATATATTAATAAAATAAAATATAATGATTACATAGCATTAAAATAACAGGAGCTATTCCCCTGGCGCGCCGCCGCCGCCGCGCGCGAAGATTGGCAATTGCTACCCCGTGGCATGTATGATGTGCATAACCGCTGTATACCGCGTGGCCATCGCATGGCCCGTATCCCTGCGTCCCCCGCGCCGCGGGCGGCGCAATGCACACACGAATCCAGAGGATTGATTTGAACGTCACAACCGAAGAACTCTTGCTTGAGCCCGCTGACAATCAGCGGTTGAACAGTCTGTGCGGCCCGTTTGATGGCAACATTAAGCTGCTCGAACGCCGCCTGGGGATCGAAATCAATCACCGTGACAATCACTTTACGCTGGTCGGACGGACGCCCTGCGTGCGCGCCGCCGTGGACATTCTCAAGCGCCTGTATGTGGATACCGCGCCGGTGCGCGGCCAGACGGGCGATATCGACCCCGAGCAGATCCATCTGGCCCTCAAGGAGAGCCGGGTGCTGGAGCAGGCCGCCGAGCACGTGCCGGACTACGGCAAAGCGATCCACATCAAGACCAAGCGCGGGCTGATCAAGCCGCGTACCCCGAATCAGGCGCAGTACATCGCCAATATTCTCGACCACGATATCACCTTCGGCATCGGCCCGGCCGGTACCGGCAAGACCTACCTGGCGGTAGCGGCGGCGGTGGATGCCCTGGAGCGTCAGGAGATCCGCCGCATTCTGCTGACCCGCCCGGCGGTGGAAGCCGGTGAAAAGCTGGGCTTCCTGCCGGGCGATCTCAGCCAAAAGGTCGACCCGTACCTGCGTCCGCTGTACGATGCGCTGTTTGAAATGCTCGGCTTCGAACGGGTCGAGAAGCTGATGGAGCGCAACGTCATCGAAGTGGCGCCGCTGGCCTATATGCGCGGACGCACCCTGAACGATGCCTTTATCATTCTGGATGAGAGCCAGAACACCACCATCGAGCAGATGAAGATGTTCCTCACCCGCATCGGCTTTAACTCCAAGGCGGTGATCACCGGTGACATCACTCAGGTGGATCTGCCGCGCAGCCAGAAGTCCGGCCTGCGCCACGCCATTGAGGTGCTGTCGCCGGTGCAGGAGATCAGCTTTAACTTTTTCCACAGCGAAGACGTGGTGCGCCACCCGGTGGTCGCCCGCGTGGTGATGGCCTATGAGGCCTGGGACGCCGCGGAACAACAACGTAAAGAGGCCCTGGCCGCCGAGCGTAAACGCGAGGCGCAGGCCGCGCAAACACAGGAATAACCATGAGCAATATCATTCTCGATCTGCAGATCGCCTGCGTAGAGACCCCGGGGCTGCCCGCCGAAGGCGACTTTCTGCGCTGGCTAGAGGCGGTGCTGCCGCGCTTTCGCGATGAGGCCGAGGTGACCATCCGCCTGGTGGACGAGGCCGAAAGCCACGAGCTTAACCTCACCTACCGCGGCAAGGATCGCCCGACTAACGTCCTCTCCTTCCCGTTCGAAGCCCCGCCGGGCATCGAGCTGCCGCTGCTCGGCGACATGGTAATCTGTCGCCAGGTGGTAGAGCGCGAGGCGCAGGAGCAGAACATTGCTCCGCTCTCACATTGGGCGCATATGGTTGTGCACGGCTCGCTTCATCTGCTAGGGTATGACCACATCAGCGACGAAGAGGCTGAGGAAATGGAGTCTCTGGAAGCCGACATCATGCAGGCGCTGGGATATCCCGACCCCTACGCGGCGGAAAAAGAGTCCGACTGAACGACCCCCTCGGGGTCACGTTTGCGGTGGGCGATGACGCCCGCCGTTAAGATTGACCAGACAAAGAGTAACCATACATACACGCTATGAGCGACGACCATTCTCAGAATAGCGACAGCCCCAGTCCCCATAAGAAAGGCTTCTTTTCCCTTTTGCTCAACCAGCTGTTTCACGGTGAACCCAAGAACCGCAGCGATCTGGTGGAGCTTATCCGCGACTCCGAGCAGAACGATCTGATCGATCCCGATACCCGCGACATGCTGGAAGGGGTGATGGACATCGCCGAGCAGCGCGTGCGTGACATCATGATCCCGCGCAGCCAGATGGTGACCCTGAAACGCAACCAGACCCTGGACGAGTGCCTGGACGTCATCATTGAGTCGGCCCACTCGCGTTTTCCGGTGATCAGCGAAGACAAAGATCATATTGAAGGGCTGCTGATGGCCAAGGATCTGCTGCCCTTTATGCGCAGCGACGCCGAGCCGTTCCGCATCGATAACGTGCTGCGCCAGGCCGTGGTCGTACCGGAAAGCAAGCGCGTTGACCGCATGCTCAAGGAGTTCCGCTCCCAGCGCTATCATATGGCCATCGTCATCGACGAGTTCGGCGGCGTCTCCGGGCTGGTCACCATTGAAGATATTCTGGAGCTGATCGTCGGCGAGATCGACGATGAGTACGATGAGGTGGAAGATCGCGACGTGCGCCAGATCAGCCGCCATCTTTACACCGTTCGTGCGCTGACCCAGATCGAGGATTTCAACGACATCTTCGGCACCCGCTTCAGCGACGACGAGGTCGATACCGTCGGCGGCCTGGTGATGCAGGCGTTCGGCCATCTGCCGTCGCGCGGAGAGAGCATCGACATCGACGGTTACCAGTTTAAAGTCGCTATGGCCGACAGTCGACGTATCATACAGGTTCATGTCAAAATTCCGGATGCATCACCTCAACCGCAACTGGACCTGGAACCCTGAATAACCGATGACCATCGCCGCTTTACTGCAACGCCAGCGGGTACGCGCCCCGCTGGCGCTGATAACCGGTGCCTGTGGCACCCTGGCCTTTTCGCCCTACGACTTTTGGCCCGCCGCGCTTCTCTCTCTGTGCGGCCTGCTGGCCGTCACCCTCAATCGCACCACCCGTCAGGCCATGCTGCTGGGCTTCCTGTGGGGGCTCGGACTGTTCGGCAGCGGCGTCAACTGGGTCTACGTCAGCATTGAACAGTTCGGCGGTATGCCGACGCCGGTCAGCGTGTCGCTGGTTGTGCTGCTGGCGGCCTACCTAGCGCTCTACCCGCTGCTGTTCTGCGCCGTGCTTAACCGCCTGTGGCCAAAAACCACCGTCTGGCGCCTGGCGATCGCCGCCCCGGCGCTGTGGCAGGCGACGGAGTTCCTGCGCGGCTGGGTGCTGACCGGCTTTCCCTGGCTGCAGTTCGGCTACAGCCAGCTCAACGGTCCGCTGAAGGGCATCGCCCCGCTGGCCGGCGTGGACACCATCACCTATCTGCTGGTTATCATCAGCGGCCTGCTGGTGCTGGCCGCCGTCCAGCGCCGTCCCCTGACGCTGGCGCTGGCGCTGGTGCTGCTGTGCGCCCCCTGGCCGCTGCGACAGATGCACTGGTATCAGAGCCTGCCGCAGAAAGCGGTCAACGTGGCCATGGTACAGGGCGATATCGCCCAGTCGATGAAGTGGGATCCCAACGCGCTGATCGCCTCGCTGCAGACCTACCTGGAAGCGACTCGCCCCTACCTGGGTAAGGCGCCCATCATCATCTGGCCCGAATCGGCCATCGCCGATACCGAAGCCAACGAGCAGCCGTTCCTGACCATGATGGATCGCCTGCTGCGCGCCCACCACAGCAGCCTGATCACCGGGCTGGTGGACGAGCGCCCGGGAGCACGCGGCATGGATTTCTACAACTCCGTGATCGTGCTGGGGGGCGAGAGTCCCTACCAGTACCCGGCGCACCAGCGCTACAGCAAGCACCACCTGGTGCCGTTTGGCGAATTTGTCCCGATGGAGGATCTGCTGCGTCCGCTGGCGCCGTTCTTCAACCTGCCGATGTCCGCCTTCAGCCGCGGCGACTATGTGCAGCCGGCGCTGCGGGTGCAGGGATACAATCTGACCACCGCTATCTGCTATGAGATCGTGCTGGGCGAACAGGTGCGGGCCAACTTCCGCCCGGATACCGACTTCCTGCTCACCGTCTCTAACGACGCCTGGTTCGGCCACTCTATCGGTCCGTGGCAGCACTTCCAGATGGCGCGCATGCGGGCCTTGGAGCTGGGCCGACCGCTGCTGCGCGCCACCAATAACGGCATCACCGCCGCCGTGGACGCCTCCGGCAACGTCATCGCCCGCCTGCCGCAGTTTACCCGCGGCGTGCTGGAGGTGAACGTCACGCCGACCCGCGGCGAGACCCCCTATGCCCGCCTGGGCAGCACACCGCTGTGGCTGCTGAGCGCCGTAATGGGTGCGCTGGCGCTGATCTACGCCCTGCGCCGCCGCTAAGGCTCGCCTCCCCGAGTGCAGCCTTCGGGCTGCACTCGCTCACCGTTGGCACAGCGTTTGCAATCCTTTCCCCTGCGACGCCTCGCCGCCGGGTTTTCTCCCCCGCGACCCCGGGTGTTGCACCCTGATAGCGCATCTTCACGCACACAGGCTGTGCAAACCCCCTGTTTTGCCATAAAACGGTGCGCTTTTGATCTCATTTTGAAAACATATTGATATCATTTTATTTACATTAAGCTATGTTTTCTCCATAACGCCGCGCGCCTTCGTTCGGTGCGCGTATGATAAAAATAATATATAAAACATATAGATAAACACAACACCCCCACGATGGAAGGAGCAATGCATGCGTAAGTCTGTGTTATCACTAGTTCTTCTGGGCCTGTCTTTCCCCCTGTTTGTCGCCGCGCAGGACGCTACCGACGGCTCGCCGACCCTGCAAAAAATCAAAGACAGCGGCGTGATCGTGGTCGGCCACCGCGAATCCTCGGTCCCCTTCTCCTACTATGACAATCAGCAGCGGGTGGTCGGCTACTCCCAGGACTACGCCAACGCCATCGTCGACGCGGTGAAGAAACAGCTCAACCTGCCCGCGCTGCAGGTCAAACTGCTGCCAATCACCTCACAGAACCGCATCCCGCTGCTGCAAAACGGCACCTATGACGTCGAGTGCGGCTCCACCACCCACAACGCCGAACGCCAGCAGCAGGTCGCCTTCTCCAACACCCTGTTTATCGTCGGCACCCGCCTGCTGACGGCCAAGGAGAGCGGAGTACATGACTTCCGCGACCTGGCCGGTAAGCCGGTGGTGGTCACCTCCGGCACCACATCGGAAATCATGCTCAACCGCATGAACGAAAAGGATGACATGAAGATGCGCATCATCAGCGCCAAGGATCACGGCGACGCCTTCCGCACCCTAGAGAGCGGGCGGGCGGTGGCCTTCATGATGGACGACGCGCTGCTGGCGGGGGAGCGCGCCAAGGCCAAGCAGCCTGAGCGCTGGGTGATTGTCGGCACCCCGCAGTCCTATGAGGCCTACGGCTGTATGCTGCGCCGGGACGATCCGGCCTTCAAAAAGCTGGTCGACGACACCATCGCCCACGTGCAGACCTCCGGCCAGGCCGCCGACGGCTATCGGCGCTGGTTCGAACAACCCATTCCGCCGAAGAACATGAACCTGCAGTTCGCCCTCTCCGATGAGATGAAGACGCTGTTCGCCACCCCCAACGATCGCATCGCCGAATAATCAGCCCGGCGCCACCCCCTGTGCGCGGGGGTGCGCGTCTGCGGCGCGCCCCGCACGGCGGAGCGCCGGCTAACCGGAGTCACCTATGTCTATCGATTGGAACTGGGGCATCTTTCTGCAGCCGGCCCCCTTCGGCGGCACCACCTACCTGGGCTGGATTTGGTCCGGCATGCAGGTCACCGTCGCTCTGTCGCTGGCGGCCTGGGTCATCGCCTTTCTCCTCGGCTCACTGCTGGGGATCCTGCGCACCCTGCCCAGCCGTCCGCTGGCCATGATTGGCGCTCTCTATGTCGAGCTGTTCCGCAACGTCCCGCTGATCGTCCAGTTTTTTACCTGGTATCTGGTGGTGCCGGAGCTGCTGCCGACCGACTGGGGCAACTGGTTCAAAGGCGAGCTGGACCCGTCGATCCAGTTTTTTGTCTCCTCGCTGCTGTGCCTGGGGCTGTTTACCGCCGCCCGGGTCTGCGAGCAGGTGCGCGCCGCCATTCAGTCTCTGCCGGCCGGGCAGAAGAGCGCCGGACTGGCCATGGGCTTCACCCTGCCGCAGACCTACCGCTATGTCCTGCTGCCCAACGCCTATCGGGTGATCGTACCGCCGCTGACCTCTGAGATGCTCAATCTGGTCAAGAATTCGGCCATCGCCTCCACGATCGGGCTGATGGAGATGGCCGCTCAGGCCGGCAAGCTGCTGGACTACTCGGCGCATGCCTATGAATCCTTCACCGCCATCACTCTGGCCTATATCGCCATCAATGGCCTGCTGATGCTGGCCATGCACCTGCTGGAGCGGCGACTGCAGCTGCCGGGCAGCATGGGGAGCCGCTAATGTACGCATTCGACTGGAGCTCCATCGCCCCCAGCCTGCCCTATCTGCTGGACGGCATGGTGATCACGCTAAAAATAACGCTGACGGCGGTGGTGGTCGGCATTCTGTGGGGCACCCTGCTGGCGGTGATGCGGCTATCGCGCTGGAAGCCCCTCGCCTGGCTGGCCGCCCTGTATGTCAATCTGTTCCGCTCGGTACCGCTGGTGATGGTGCTGCTGTGGTTCTATCTGGTGGTGCCCAGCCTGCTGCAGCGCTTTCTCGGCCTGTCGCCCCAGAGCGATATCCGCCTGATCTCGGCGATGGTGGCCTTTGCGCTGTTCGAGGCCGCCTACTACTCCGAGATCATCCGCGCCGGCATCAAAAGCGTCGCCCGCGGGCAGAACGCCGCCGCGCTGGCCCTGGGAATGACCCCGTGGCAGTCCCTGTACCTGGTGGTGCTGCCGCAGGCGTTCCGCGCCATGGTGCCGCTGCTGCTCACCCAGGGCATCGTCCTGTTTCAGGATACCTCGCTGGTGTACGTGCTGAGCCTGGCGGACTTCTTCCGCACCGCCTCCACCATCGGCGAGCGCGACGGCACCCAGCTGGAGATGATCCTGTTTGCCGGCGCCGTCTACTTTATCATCAGCCTCAGCGCCTCGCTGCTGGTCAGCCATCTCAAGAAAAGGAGCGCCCTATGATCTCCCTGCAACAGGTCAGTAAATGGTATGGACAGTTTCAGGTGCTGAGCGACTGCAGCACCCACGTCGACAAGGGCGAGGTGGTGGTGGTCTGCGGCCCCTCGGGATCCGGCAAATCGACCCTGATCAAAACCGTCAACGGGCTGGAGCCGATCCAGCAGGGGCAGATCTGTGTCAACGGCACCGCGGTGCACGATCGCCGCACCGATCTGGCGCGTCTGCGCTCGCGGGTAGGCATGGTCTTTCAGCACTTCGAGCTGTTTCCGCACCTGTCGATCATCGATAACCTGACCCTGGCCCAGGTCAAGGTGCTGGGACGCGCCGCGCCGCTGGCGGTCAGCAAGGGGCAAGCGCTGCTGGATCGCGTCGGCCTGGCGGCGCACGCCGCCAAGTTTCCCGCTCAGCTCTCCGGCGGCCAGCAGCAGCGCGTCGCCATTGCCCGGGCGCTGTGCATGGATCCGGTGGCGATGCTGTTCGACGAGCCGACATCGGCCCTCGATCCGGAGATGATCAACGAGGTGCTGGACGTGATGGTCTCCCTGGCAAGAGAGGGGATGACCATGATGGTGGTCACCCATGAGATGGGATTCGCCCGCAAGGTGGCCAACCGGGTGATCTTTATGGATGAGGGACACATCGTCGAAGATCGCGAGAAAGATGCCTTCTTCAGCCAGCCCCACTCGGCGCGGGCGCGCGATTTTCTGGCCAAGATCATCCACTAGGCGAGCGCCTCGCCCGCCGATGGCCGGAGTGCGCCCCGCCTCACGCTTTGCCGTCCGGCGGCTGTTCGTCCGCCCATCGCAGGGGTATGGTGCCAGAACGAATCCGTCAATTACCTGGAGCGTTTCATGGCGTTACCCCTGATTATCGACTGCGACCCCGGCCACGACGATGCCATCGCCCTGATCCTAGCGCTGGCCAGCCCGGAGCTGGAGGTGCGTGCCGTCACCACCAGCGCCGGCAACCAGACCCCGGAAAAAACCCTGCGCAACGCCCTACGCATTCTCACCCTGCTGCGCCGCGGCGATATCCCGGTGGCCGGCGGCGCCGCCAAACCGCTGATGCGCGACCTGATCATCGCCGACAGCGTTCACGGCGAAAGCGGCCTCGACGGCCCCCGTCTGCCGGAGCCGGACTTTGCCCCTCAGCCCTGCGGCGCGCTGGCGCTGATGGCCCAGGTGCTGCGCGACGCGGCGCAGCCGGTCACCCTGGTGGCCACCGGCCCGCTGACCAACGTGGCGCTGCTGCTGGCCGCCCACCCGGAGCTGAAGCCGCGCATTGAACGCATCGTCATCATGGGCGGCAGCGCCGGCGCGGGGAACTGGACCCCTGCCGCCGAATTCAACATCTACGTCGACCCCGAGGCCGCCGAAATGGTGTTCCAGAGCGGGCTACCCATCGTCATGGCTGGCCTGGACGTGACCCACCGGGCGCAGATCCTCGACGCCGATATCGAGCGCCTGCGCGACATCGGCAATCCGGTGGCGCGCACCGTCGCCGAGCTGCTCGACTTTTTCATGCGCTATCACCGCCAGGAGCGATGGGGCTTTCAAGGGGCACCGCTGCACGACCCCTGCACCATCGCCTGGCTGCTGCGTCCGCAGATCTTTACCTGCGCCGAACGCTGGGTGGGGGTGGAGACCCGCGGGCGCTACACCACCGGGATGACGGTGGTGGATGACTACGCCCTGAGCGGCAACGCTCCCAATGCCACCGTGCTGCTGGACGTCGATCGCCAGGCCTTTGTCGATCTGCTGGCTGAACGGATCGCCGCCTATGGCGACATGGCGCAGGAGACCCCCGGCGTCGGCTGATGAGCCGCCCCGCGGGGAAAGGTGCCCGCCGCACGCGGCGGGCAAGCCCTCAGGGGCGGAAGGGACGGCGGTGAAACTGATCGTGACCGCAGCGCGGACAGCGCGGCAGGATCTCTGGGGTATACACATCCAGGTTAAAGTGGCACTTCTCGCACACCAGATGTCCCAGGCCAACCACCTCGCCGCTGTGATAAACGCCGTGGTGGTTCACATCCTGCAGCACCTCGCGCCACTCCAGCTGGGTTTTGTCGGTAATATCGGCCAGCTCCTGCCACAGGCTCTCCTTGATGACGCGCATAAACACGCTGTCTTCCATCTCATCGCGGCTATCCTGATAGGCGCGGGCAAACTCTTCCAGATCGCGGCGCATCGCCTGACGGATCTGTTCAATATCGGCCTCGCTCAGATCGCTGGCGTGGCGGAGCTGCTGCTCCGCGCTCTCCAGCAGCGCATCGATATCGCGCTCCCCCTTCTCCAGGCGTTTAGTCAACGCCGCCAGCCACTGCTGATAATAGTGCGTTACTTTGCTCATATCCTACCTCCGTTCAGCACCGCGTCAGAACATCTCTGGCCGGCCCCCTGCGGTGGCCCGCGTGAAAACTGCCTCTATAGCGTATATCAGGACGATCTGGGATCCCGCTTACCGTGCGCGGACAAGCGCTATCCCCGTTATATTTTAGCCGTAATTCATTGACAGACTGTGATCTTCACGTAGCGTATGTAACAAAACGGCACCAAGGGTAAGCCGACGGGGGGAAAGAATTCACCGCCGGCGCGCTCGGCGGTTGTTGCCCGCGACGCTTATCGGCTATCCTATGCCGATCACCATCACATATCAGGCTACAGGTGTAGCTGTTTTACTAACAGGACTTCCAGCTGCCATGCAAGAGCAATATCGTCCAGAGGACATTGAATCCCACGTCCAGCGCCATTGGGATGAACAGAAAACCTTCCAGGTCACCGAAGATGACAGCAAAGAGAAATACTATTGCCTCTCCATGCTGCCGTATCCCTCCGGCCGACTGCATATGGGCCACGTCCGTAACTACACCATCGGTGATGTGATTTCCCGTTACCAGCGCATGCTGGGCAAAAACGTGCTACAACCCATCGGCTGGGACGCCTTCGGCCTGCCGGCAGAGGGCGCGGCGGTGAAGAACAACACCGCGCCGGCCCCCTGGACCTATGCCAACATCGATTACATGAAGAACCAGCTGAAGCTGCTGGGCTTCGGCTACGACTGGAGCCGCGAAATCGCCACCTGTAAGCCGGATTACTACCGCTGGGAACAGTGGTTCTTCACCAAGCTGTATGAAAAGGGTCTGGTCTATAAGAAGACCTCTGCGGTCAACTGGTGCCCGAACGATCAGACCGTGCTGGCCAACGAGCAGGTCATCGACGGCTGCTGCTGGCGCTGCGACTCCAAGGTCGAGCGCAAAGAGATCCCGCAGTGGTTTATCAAGATCACCGACTACGCCGATCAGCTGCTCAACGACCTCGACAAGCTGGAAGACTGGCCGGAGCAGGTTAAGACCATGCAACGCAACTGGATCGGCCGCTCTGAAGGGGTAGAGATCACCTTCCGCGTCGCCGATCGCGACGACACCTTCGCCGTCTACACCACCCGCCCGGACACCTTCATGGGCGTCAGCTACCTGGCGATCGCCGCCGCGCACCCGCTGGCCCAACAGGCCGCCGCCAACAACCCGGCGCTGGCGCAGTTCATCGACGAGTGCAAGAACACCAAGGTTGCCGAGGCTGACATGGCGACCATGGAGAAGAAAGGCATGGCCACCGGCCTGTACGCCATCCACCCGCTGAGCGGCGAACGCCTGCCTATCTGGGTCGCCAACTTTGTGCTGATGGACTACGGCACCGGTGCGGTGATGTCCGTTCCGGCCCACGACCAGCGCGACTGGGAGTTCGCCGCCAAGTACCACCTGCCGATGAAGCCGGTGATCCTGGCCGCCGACGGCCAGGCGCCGGACATCAGCGCCGCCGCCATGACCGACAAGGGCGTGCTGTTCAACTCCGGCGAATTTGACGGTCTGGACTTCAGCGCCGCCTTCGACGCCGTCGCCAACCGCCTGATCGCCGCCGGCGTCGGCGAACGCAAGGTAAACTACCGCCTGCGCGACTGGGGGGTTTCCCGCCAGCGTTACTGGGGCGCACCGATCCCGATGGTGACCCTGGAAGACGGCAGCGTGATCCCGACGCCGGAAGACCAGCTGCCGGTGATCCTGCCGGAGGACGTGGTCATGAACGGCATCACCAGCCCGCTCAAGGCCGATCCGGCCTGGGCGAAGACCACCGTTAACGGTCAGCCGGCGCTGCGCGAAACCGACACCTTCGACACCTTCATGGAGTCCTCCTGGTACTATGCGCGCTACACCTGCCCGCAGTACGATCAGGGGATGCTGGATCCGCAGGCCGCCAACTACTGGCTGCCGGTCGATCAGTACGTCGGCGGTATCGAGCACGCCATCATGCACCTGATGTACTTCCGCTTCTTCCACAAGCTGATGCGTGACGCGGGCCTGGTGGACTCCGACGAGCCGGCCAAGCGCCTGCTGTGCCAGGGCATGGTGCTGGCGGACGCCTTCTACTACACCGGCGCCAACGGCGAGCGTAACTGGGTCTCTCCGGTGGATGTCATCGTAGAGCGCGACGACAAGGGCCGCATCACCAAGGCGACCGACCGCGACGGCCGCGAGCTGGTCTACGCCGGCATGAGCAAGATGTCCAAGTCGAAGAACAACGGCATCGACCCGCAGGTGATGGTAGAGCGCTACGGCGCCGACACCGTACGCCTGTTCATGATGTTCGCCTCCCCGGCGGAAATGACCCTGGAGTGGCAGGAGTCCGGCGTTGAGGGGGCCAACCGCTTCCTGAAGCGCGTCTGGAAACTGGCGTTCGATCACCAGCAGAAAGGGCCGACCGTCGCGCTCGACCTGACGGCGCTGAACGATGACCAAAAAGCCCTGCGCCGCGATCTGCACAAGACCATCGCCAAGGTGAGCGACGACATCGGTCGCCGTCAGACCTTCAACACCGCCATCGCCGCCGTGATGGAGCTGATGAACAAGCTGACCCGCGCCCCGCAGGAGAGCGAGCAGGATCGCGCCCTGATGCAGGAAGCCCTGCTGGCCGTGGTGCGCATGCTGTATCCGTTTACCCCGCACGTCTGCTTCACCCTGTGGAGCGCGCTGGGCGGCGTGGGCGACATCGACGTCGCGCCGTGGCCGGTCGCCGATGACGCGGCGATGGTCGAAGATAGCAAGCTGATCGTGGTACAGGTCAACGGCAAGGTGCGCGGTAAGATCACCGTTGCCGCCGACGCCAGCGAGGAGCAGGTGCGCGCGCTGGCGGCGCAGGAGCCGCTGGTCGCTAAGTACCTCGACGGGGTCACCGTACGCAAGGTGATCTTTGTGCCGGGCAAACTGCTCAACCTGGTTGTCGGGTGAGCCTAGGAGGACGTGTGCAACACCGTATTACTGCGCTGTTGCTGGGATTGGCGGTGCTGGTCACCGCCGGATGTGGATACCACCTGCGCGGCAGCGCGCAGGTTCCCAGCGAGTTTCATCAGCTGATCCTCGACAGCAACGACCCGTATGGCCCCTTCACCCGCGCGGTGCGCGAGCAGCTGCGCCTGAACGACGTCACCATCGTCGAGGCACAGAGCCTGCCGCCGCAGGACAGCGCCGCCAAGGCGGACCCGGCGGCCACGCCGCTGCCCTCTCTGCGGCTGCTCGGCGTCAGCCAGAGCCAGGACACCGTCTCTATCTTTAAGGACGGGGTCACGGCGGAGTACCAGATGGTGATGACCGTCAGCGCCCAGGTGCTGGTGCGCGGCCACGACCTCTACCCGCTGACGGTGCGCGTCTACCGCAGCTTCTTCGACAACCCGCTGGCCGCGCTGGCCAAGGATGCCGAACAGGCGATGCTGGTGCAGGAGATGTACCAACAGGCGGCGCAGCAGCTGGTGCGTAAGCTGATGAGCGTTCAGGCCGCCGAACTGCAAAATAACGACCGCAAAATGCGCGAAGCGGTCAGCGCACCCAAGGTACAGGGCAGCAACGACTTTGACCGGGTCAACACCGGCGTTATCGCTACGCCGGCCGCTCAGGCCGGACAGCCGGTGAAATGAGCCGGATTTACCCCGAACAGCTCGGCGCACAGCTGCAGGATGGGCTGCGCGCCTGCTACTTCATTCTGGGCAACGAGCCGCTGCTGATCCAGGAGAGCCTGGACCTGATCCGCCAGCGCGCCCGCGCCCACGGGTTTGACGAGCAGTTCAGCGTCACCCTCGATCCCCACACCGACTGGGATGCGCTGTTCAGTCAGTCCCAGTCGATGAGCCTGTTCGCCAGCCGCCAAATCCTGACCCTGACCCTGCCGGACAACGGTGTCAATGCGGCGATGGGCGAACGCCTGAGCCAGCTTGCCGCCCTGCTCCACCCGGATCTGCTGCTGCTGCTGCGCGGTCCACGCCTGACCCGTACGCAGGAAAACGCGGCCTGGTATAAACTGCTCAGCCCACAGGCCACCCTGGTCAGCTGCCAGACGCCGGAGCAGACCCAGCTACCGCGCTGGGTCGCTAACCGCGCGCGCCAAATGCAGCTGCAGCTCGACGAGGCGGCGCTACAGCTGCTCTGTTACTGCTACGAGGGCAACCTGCTGGCGCTCTCCCAGGCGCTGGGGCGACTCTCCCTGCTCTACCCCGACGGACGGCTGACCCTGCCGCGCGTCGAGCAGGCGGTCAACGATGCCGCCCACTTCTCGCCGTTCCACTGGCTGGACGCCATGCTGGCGGCGCGCGGCAAGCGTGCCTGGCACATTCTGAACCAGCTGCGCCAGGAGGGCTGCGAACCGGTGGTGCTGGTGCGCACCGTACAGCGCGAGCTGCTGCTGCTGCTGCAGCTCAAGAGTGGCGCGACGCAGACGCCCCTGCGCACGCTGTTCGATAAGCATAAGGTGTGGCAAAACCGCCGCCCGCTGCTGACCCAGGCGCTGCAAACCCTATCGCTGACCCAACTGCATCAGGCCGTGGCGCTGCTGAGCCAGTGCGAACAGATAATCAAACAGGATTTCGGCCAATCCGTATGGCCTCAGCTGGAGTCCCTGACCCTACTACTGTGCGGCAAGACGCTGCCGGAGAGTATGCTGCATGCCGAGTGAATCCCAACCGGCGGCGCCGTCCCTACTGGCGCTGTTCGGAGGCACCTTCGATCCTATTCATTATGGCCATCTCAAGCCGGTCACGGCGCTGGCGCAGGAGGTGGGGCTCGGCCACATCACCCTGCTGCCCAACCACGTTCCCCCGCACCGACCACAGCCAGAGGCCTGCGCCGCCCAGCGCCTGGAGATGGTGCGTCTGGCCATCGCCGACGATCCGCTGTTCTCCGTCGACGATCGCGAGCTGCGCCGCGACAGCCCCTCCTACACCATCGATACCCTGGAGGCGCTGCGCGCCGAGCTGGGCCCACAGCGACCGCTGGCCTTTATCATCGGCCAGGACTCCCTGCTGACCCTGCACAAATGGCAGCGCTGGCAGGACATTCTGCGCTGCTGCCACCTGCTGGTCTGCGCCCGCCCCGGCTATCCCGATCGGCTGGACACCCCGGCGCTGCAGGCCTGGCTGGAGCAGCACCGCACCCGCGACGTTCAGCGTCTACACCGCCAGCCCCACGGCTTTATCTATCTGGCCGACACGCCGCTGCTGTCGGTCTCTGCCACCGACATCCGTCAGCGCCGCCATCTAGGGATCAGCTGCGACGATCTGCTGCCGCGCGCGGTACAGCGCTACATTGAGCTACAGGGGCTCTACCGCTGAAGCGGCCCCTTTCGCCCCTTCGGTGATTGACAGGGATTTGCAGACTGATATCCTCCGCAGCAACGTATTCTCGCCCCGCTCGCCGGCGTGCGTCCCTCGCGGAACGCATCGGGCGCCGCGTGGGGAATCATGCTTGATATAACAGCATAAATTTAAGACCTATTGATTAGGGGGAACCTTTGCAAGGTAAAGCACTCCAAGATTTCGTTATTGATAAGATCGATGATCTGAAAGGCCAGGATATCGTCGCCATCGACGTCTGCGGCAAATCCAGCATTACTGACTGCATGATCATCTGCACCGGCACCTCCAGCCGTCACGTGATCGCCATCGCCGACCACGTGGTACAGTCGTCTCGCGCCGCCGGCCTGCTGCCGCTGGGCGTAGAAGGCCAGAACGGTGCCGAATGGGTGGTGGTCGATCTCGGCGACGTCATCGTGCACGTGATGCAGGAAGAGAGCCGTCGTCTGTACGAACTGGAAAAGCTGTGGAGCTGATGCGGTGAAACTGCAGCTGGTGGCGGTCGGCACCAAAATGCCCGACTGGGTACAAACCGGTTTTCTCGACTATATTAAGCGCTTTCCCAAGGATATGCCGTTTGAACTGACCGAGGTTCCGGCCGGGAAACGCGGTAAGAATGCCGATATTCGCCGCATTCTGGAGCGAGAAGGCGAGCTGATGCTGGCCGCGGTCGGCAAAGGCAACCGTATAGTCACCCTGGATATTCCCGGCAAACCCTGGGATACCCCAACGCTGGCCGGTCAGCTAGAGCGCTGGAAGCAGGACGGACGCGACGTCAGCCTGCTGATCGGCGGTCCCGAGGGGCTGGCGCCCGCCTGCAAGGCCGCCGCCGAGCAGAGCTGGTCTCTGTCGCCCCTGACCCTGCCGCACCCGCTGGTGCGCGTGCTGGTGGCCGAAAGCCTCTACCGGGCCTGGAGCATTACGGCCAATCACCCTTATCATCGTGAGTAATCGCCTGCCGGCCACGCCGGCAATGATGTTAATCCCGGCAGTACGCCTGAGCATGACGGAACGGAATGAAACTAGATCGTAACCCCTTTCGTGACTATTCGGCAGAGTCCGCCCTGTTCATCCGTCGTGCGCTGTTCGCTTTCGTCGGCGTACTGCTGCTGACCGGCGTGCTGCTCGCCAATCTGTACCACCTGCAAATTCTGCGTTTTGAAGACTACAAGACGCGCTCTAACGAAAACCGCATCAAGCTGGTGCCCATCGCCCCCAGCCGCGGCATGATCTACGATCGCAACGGCACGCCGCTGGCGTTTAACCGCACCATCTACCAGCTAGAGGTGATCCCCGAAAAGGTCGACGGGATGAAAGAGCAGCTCGATGCGCTGCGCCCGATCGTCGATCTGAGCGACGAGGATCTCGACAGCTTCCAGAAGGAGCGTAAGCGCTCGCGCCGCTTCACCTCGATTCCGCTGAAGACCGCCCTCAACGAGGTGCAGGTGGCCCGCTTCGCCGTCAACCAGTTCCGCTTCCCCGGCTTTGAGGTCAAGGGCTACCAGCGCCGCTACTACCCCTACGGTTCCGCCCTGACCCACGTCATCGGCTATGTCTCCAAGATCAACGACAAAGACGTCGAGCGTCTGGACAAAGAGGGGAAGCTGGCCAACTACGCCGCCACCCACGATATCGGCAAGCTGGGCATCGAACGCTACTATGAGGACGTGCTGCACGGCAAAACCGGCTATGAAGAGGTCGAGGTCAACAACCGCGGGCGGGTGATCCGCCAGCTGCACGAACAGCCGCCCCAGGCGGGCAAAGATATCTACCTGACGCTGGATCTCAACCTGCAGCGCTATATCGAACAGTTGCTGGTCGGCAGCCGCGCCGCCGTGGTGGTCAGCGATCCGCGCAGCGGCGGGATCCTGGCGCTGGTCTCCACCCCCAGCTACGACCCCAACCTGTTCGTCGACGGCATCTCCGGCAAGGATTACCGCGGCCTGCTCAACGACCCCAACCGGCCGCTGATCAACCGCGCCACCCAGGGGGTCTATCCCCCCGCTTCGACGGTAAAACCCTACGTCGCGGTCTCGGCGCTCAGCGCTGGCGTTATCTCCCGCAATACCACCCTCTTCGACCCCGGCTGGTGGCAGCTGCCCGGGTCAGAGAAGCGCTTCCGCGACTGGAAAAAGTGGGGCCATGGGCGGCTGAACGTCACCAAGGCACTGGAGGAGTCGGCGGACACCTTCTTCTACCAGGTGGCCTATGACATGGGGATCGACCGCCTGAGCGAGTGGCTGTCCAAGTTCGGCTATGGCCAGTATACCGGTATCGATCTGTCCGAGGAGCGCTCCGGCCTGATGCCGACCCGCGAATGGAAGCTCAAGCGCTACAAGAAACCCTGGTATCAGGGCGACACCATTCCGGTCGGCATCGGCCAAGGCTACTGGACCGCGACGCCGATCCAGATGGCTAAGGCGCTCAACACCCTGATCAACGACGGCAATGTCAAGGTGCCGCATCTGCTGATGAGCACCCGCATCAACGGTCAGCAGGTGCCGTTTCGTCAGCAGGAAAGCCAGCAGATAGGGGATATTCACTCCGGCTACTGGGAGATCGCTAAAGATGGCATGCTCGGCGTGGCCAACCGTCCCAATGGCACCGGCTACAAGTATTTTGGCAACGCCCCGTATAAAATCGCCGCCAAGTCCGGTACCGCCCAGGTCTTCGGCTATGAGACCTACAACGCGCATACCATCGCCGAACATCTGCGCGACCATAAGCTGATGACCGCCTTCGCCCCCTATGACAACCCGCAGGTGTCGGTGGCCATCATTCTGGAGAACGGCGGCGCCGGTCCGGCGGTGGGCACCATCATGCGCCAGATCCTGGATCACATCATGCTGGGCGACAACAATACCCAGCTTCCCAATGCAGCCCCCACGCCGCCCGGCGTGGAGGGCGACTGACAGGCATACGGATTCACCATGACTGAGAATCAACAAAAACGCTCAATCTGGGCCAAGATGCACATCGACCTGCCCTTCCTGCTCTGCATTCTGGCGGTGCTGGTCTACAGCGCCGTCGTTATGTGGAGCGCCAGCGGCCAAGATGTCGGCATGATGGAGCGCAAGATCGGCCAAATCGTCATGGGCCTGCTGGTCATGATCGTCATGGCGCAGATCCCGCCGCGCGTCTACGAACACTGGGCGCCCTATCTGTATATCCTCTGCGTCATCCTGCTGATCCTGGTGGACGCCTTCGGCCAGATCAGTAAAGGGGCCCAGCGCTGGCTTGACCTGGGCTTCGTGCGCTTTCAGCCCTCGGAGATCGCCAAGATCGCCGTGCCGCTGATGGTGGCGCGCTTTATCAACCGCGACGTCTGCCCGCCGTCGCTCAAGCACACCGGCATCGCGCTGATCCTGATCTTCCTGCCGACCCTGCTGGTCGCCGCCCAGCCGGACCTGGGCACCTCGATCCTGGTCGCCGCCTCCGGGCTGTTCATTCTGTTCCTGGCGGGCATGAGCTGGCGCCTGATCGGGCTGGCGGTGCTGCTGGTGGCCGCCTTTATTCCGGTGCTGTGGTTCTTCCTGATGCACGACTATCAGCGCGACCGGGTGATGATGCTGCTCGATCCGGAAAGCGACCCGCTGGGCGCCGGCTACCACATCATCCAGTCAAAAATCGCCATCGGCTCCGGCGGCCTGAGCGGCAAGGGGTGGCTACACGGCACCCAGTCGCAGCTGGAGTTTCTGCCGGAGCGCCACACCGACTTTATCTTCGCCGTGCTAGCCGAGGAGCTGGGGCTGTTCGGCGTACTGCTGCTGCTGGCGCTGTACCTGCTGATCATCATGCGCGGACTGTATATCGCCGCCCGCGCCCAGACCACCTTTGGCCGGGTGATGGTCGGCGGTTTAATGTTGATTCTATTCGTTTATGTTTTCGTTAATATCGGCATGGTTAGTGGCATTTTACCGGTGGTTGGCGTACCTTTGCCTCTGGTCAGCTACGGTGGCTCGGCGCTGATCGTACTGATGGCCGGGTTTGGCATCGTGATGTCGATCCATACCCATCGCAAAATGTTATCCAAGAATCTATAGAGGTCGCGATGAGAATGGCGCACAACTCCTGGCTCAGCCTGAGCCTGGCCTGTCTGATCCTGGCAGGCTGTTCCACCAACGACAGCGGCGAGACCCAGGCGCCGCCGCAGCCGGCCTACAGCGGCCCGATCGAAGAGATCCCCGGCGTTGAACCGCGCTATGAGCCCGCCATTCCCAGCGCCAATCAGGATTACAGCCGTAACGGCCAGCGCTACACCATCGTCAAGGATCCGTCCAACTTCTCCCAGATAGGCCTGGCGGCCAGCTACGGCGAAGAAAACCGCGGCAACGTCACCGCCAGCGGCGAACAGTTCAACCCGGAGGCGATGAGCGCCGCCCACCCGACGCTGCCGATCCCCAGCTACGTGCGGGTCACCAACCTGGCTAACGGGCGCCGCATCGTGGTGCGGATTAACGACCGCGGCCCCTATACCCCGGGACGCATCATCGATCTCTCCAGCGCCGCCGCCAACCGCCTGAACATCACTCAGCATACCAAGGTGCGCGTCGACTTTATCAACGTTGCGCCGGACGGCAGCCTGTCCGGGCCGGGCACCATCGGCACCCGGGTCGCCAAGCAGAGCTATGCCCTGCCCGCCCGCCCGGAGATCGGCATGGAGAGCCCGCAGCTCACCGTAAGTCCCTCCGCCGCGCCAAGCCAGCCGGCGGTCCGCGCCATCGAGAACCCGACGCCGGCAAGCCTGGCGCCGACGGCAGAGGCCGCGCAGGGACAGAGCATGCCGGTCAGCGCCCCCGCCAACCATAGCGGCAGCTTCCTCGGCGCGCCTCAGCCGTTGCGCAGCGGCGTGCTGGAAGAGAGCGCCCCGGTCGCACCGGTCGCCCCCCCGGCCCCCGCCAGCGCAGCGGCAGCTCCGGCAGTCGTCGCCAGCCACGCCGTGGCCAGCGGCCACTATCTGGTGCAGGTCGGCGCCGTCAGCAGCAGCTCGCGCGCCGCCCAGTGGCAGCAGCAGCTGAGCCAGCGCTTCGGCGTCCCCGGCAAAGTCGAGGCAAACGGCGCCCTCTACCGCGTCCAGCTGGGGCCGTTTACCCACCGGGCGCAGGCCAGCGCGCTGCAGCAGCGGCTGAGCAGCGAGGCCGGGCAACAGTCGTTCATTACCATGGCGCCCTGAGCCCGTTGACGCGGGCCCGCCCGTCGCGGGCCATGCAACACTTATACACATATTGATTGTGTAAAAAACCATTGCCACGCTATGCCTTAGCGTACCATCTGCTATAGTGTGGCTCGTTTGTCACTGTTTAATTCACGGATGTTGTAGTCCCCATCATGAAACGCAAAGTTGCTTCCCAAACACTGAAATACGCTGTCGCCGGCGGTCTGCTGGCCGTGGCGCTCACCGGTGCGGCCCGCGCCGACGACGTTAACCTGAAGACCATGATCCCGGGCGTGCCGCAAATCGATGCCGAAGCCTATATTCTGATCGACTACAACTCCGGCAAGGTGCTGGCGGAGCACAACGCCGACGAGCGACGCAACCCGGCTTCGCTGACCAAGATGATGACCAGCTATGTCATCGGGCAGGCGATGCGCGCGGGCAAGTTCGGTGAGAACGACGTCGTCACCGTCGGTAAAGACGCCTGGGCGACCGGAAACCCGGTGTTCCAGGGCTCCTCGCTGATGTTCCTCAAGCCGGGCGATCAGGTCTCCGTGGGGAACCTGATCCGCGGGATCAACCTGGTCTCCGGTAACGATGCCTGCGTCGCCATGGCCGACTATGTCGCCGGTAGCCAGGACGCCTTCGTCGGCCTGATGAACAGCTACGTGAAGGCGCTGGGTCTGCAGAACACCCACTTTGAGACGGTACACGGCCTGGACGCGTCGGGGCAGTTCAGCTCCGCCCGCGACATGGCGCTGATCGGCCAGGCGCTGATCCGCGACGTTCCCCATGAGTACGCCATCTACAAAGAGAAAGAGTTCACCTATAACAACATCCGCCAGACCAACCGTAACGGTCTGCTGTGGGATACCAGCATGAACGTGGACGGCATCAAAACCGGCCATACCGCCTCTGCCGGCTATAACCTGGTGGCCTCGGCGACCGAGGGCAACATGCGCCTGATCTCCGCCGTCATGGGCGGCCGTACCTTTAAGGGGCGCGAGACCGAGAGCAAGAAGCTGTTGACCTGGGGCTTCCGCTTCTTTGAAACCGTCTCGCCGCTGAAGGCCGGGCGTGAGTTCGCCTCTGAGCCGGTCTGGTTCGGTGACACCGACCGCGCCCAGCTGGGGGTGGATAAAGACGTCTACCTGACCATTCCGCGCGGACGGATGAAAGATCTCAAGGCCAGCTACGTGCTGAACAGCAACGAACTGGATGCCCCGCTGGCCAAAGATCAGGTGGTCGGCACGATCAACTTCCAGCTGGACGGCAAGACTATCGAACAGCGCCCGCTGGTGGTGCTGAACGAAGTGAAAGAGGGTGGCTTCTTCAGCCGGATGATCGATCATATCAAGCTGCTGTTTCATCGCTGGTTTGGTTAATCTGTGGCCAGCCCCTTGAAAAGGGCGTCATCGGCCCCATTTAATCAGTAAGCAAGACTCCCGCTACGGCGGGAGTTATAATTTGTAGATAGTGCAATACGCTGGAGCTCACATGAAAACCAAACTGAATGAACTGCTCGAATTCCCGTGCGAGTTTACCTATAAAGTCATGGGACTGGCACAGCCTGAGCTAGTTGATCAGGTTGTCGAAGTGGTACAGCGCCATGCGCCGGGTGACTACACCCCGCAGGTTAAGCCGAGCAGCAAAGGAAACTACCACTCCGTTTCCATCACCATCAATGCGACGCACATTGAGCAGGTTGAGACGCTGTATGAAGAGCTGGGCAACATTGAAATCGTTCGCATGGTTCTGTAATCACAGTTAATTAACTAAAATACAGCATTTATCGCGGCCCGGTATGGCATCACAGCCTACCGGGCCGCGCTTTTTTGCCGATTCGGCACTGGTGAGGAGGGGCGACAGTCGGTATAATGGCCTTACCAATTTTTTAACCTGAAGATGACGCCATTGCAACAAGATAGCCTCATACTGCGTCAGCTGGGGTTGCAGCCCTACCTCCCCGTCTCGCAGGCTATGCATCGATTCACCGATCGTCGTGACGCCGAGACGCCTGACGAGCTGTGGCTGGTAGAGCACCCCGCCGTATTTACCCAGGGGCAGGCCGGTAAGGCTGAGCATCTGCTCAATCCCGGCGACATTCCGGTTATCCAGAGCGATCGCGGTGGCCAGGTCACCTATCACGGCCCCGGACAGCAGGTGATGTACGTTCTGCTCGATCTGCGCCGCGGCCACCACGGCGTGCGCGAGCTGGTCAGTTGGCTTGAAGAGAGCGTAGTACGTACCCTGTCAGAGCTGGATATTCAGGCCTATCCGCGTCCCGATGCGCCGGGCGTCTACGTTGACGGGCAGAAAATCTGCTCCCTCGGCCTGCGCATCCGCAAGGGGTGTTCGTTCCACGGCCTGGCGCTGAATATCGCCATGGATCTCTCCCCTTTCCAGCGTATTAATCCCTGTGGCTACGCCGGCCTGCAGATGACCCAGGTCAGCGCGCTGTGCCCGGGGGCGACCCTAACGCAGGTTCAGCCCCGCCTGGTGCACCATTTTACCCAACTGCTCGGCTATACCCGGCTTGAGCACAGCCAGTGGAATCCGCAAGACTATGAGTAAACCAATTCAGATGGAACGCGGCGTGAAATACCGCGACGCAGACAAGATGGCCCTGATCCCGGTGAAATCCGTCGCCGTTGAGCGTGAGCAGATGCTGCGCAAGCCGGAGTGGATGAAGATCAAGCTGCCGGCCGATTCCAGCCGAATTCAGGGTATCAAGGCGGCGATGCGCAAGAATGGCCTGCACTCCGTGTGCGAAGAGGCCTCCTGCCCCAACCTGGCCGAATGTTTCAACCACGGCACCGCCACCTTTATGATCCTGGGCGCCATCTGCACCCGCCGCTGTCCGTTCTGTGACGTGGCCCACGGTCGTCCGCTGGCGCCCGACGCCAACGAACCGGAAAAGCTGGCGCAGACCATCGCCGACATGGGACTGCGCTACGTGGTGGTCACCTCCGTTGACCGCGACGATCTGCGCGACGGCGGCGCCCAGCACTTTGCCGACTGTATCCGCGCCATTCGCGCCAAAAGCCCGCAGATCCGCATCGAAACCCTGGTGCCGGACTTCCGCGGCCGCATGGATCGCGCCCTGGCGCTGCTGCAGGACAATCCGCCGGACGTGTTCAACCACAACCTGGAAAACATTCCGCGGCTGTACCGCCAGGTGCGCCCCGGCGCCAACTATGAGTGGTCTCTGCGCCTGCTGCAGCAGTTCAAGCAACAGCATCCGCAGATCCCGACCAAGTCAGGGCTGATGGTAGGGCTCGGCGAGACCAATCAGGAAATTATTGAAGTGATGCGCGATCTGCGCGCGCACGGCGTCACGATGCTGACCCTGGGGCAATACCTGCAGCCGAGCCGCCACCATCTGCCGGTGCAGCGCTACGTCAGCCCAGAGGAGTTTGCCGAAATGAAGGCCGAGGCGATGGCCATGGGCTTTACCCACGCCGCCTGCGGCCCCTTTGTCCGCTCCTCTTACCATGCCGACCTACAGGCTCAGGGCATGGAGGTCAAGTAAGCGCGTACAAACGCAGCGCAGGGCCGATCGGATCAGCCCTGCGCTACCGCCGTTGACAAAACTGGTTACAACTTAGGGATGTTCCTTCTTCCCCCGATTCCGGAGTGCGCCCCCTCGGCCCGCTCCCCGAATATCCGGATTATTCTTTATTCTCTACCCGGGGCGCCGCCTCTGCGCCGTCACTTTTTTTGGCCGCCGGCGTCTCGTCGTTCATCGCTTTTTTGAACCCCTTCAGCGCCGCCCCGAGATCGGACCCCAGCGTACGCAGCTTATTGGTACCAAACAGCAATACGATCAGCACAGCAATGACCAGAAGCTTGGTAATACTAATACCTTCCATAAATACCTTCTTATGTTGTATACCGCACCGCCCAGGCGGCCGAAGAAACATCGCTTGCAGTAAGCAAGGGTTATTAACCGTAAAAACGGCTAACGGCGCAAAAACAAGATGTAACAGAGTTAAACGAACTGTTCTCAGTCCGCGAACCGCGGCAGGCGAGGAGAGAGGAAAGAAACGGGGGAAAGGGGCCGACCGCAGACGCGGCCCGGCATGGTGACCCGTCGCTCAGGGACGGTCGCTGCTCTGCGCGCCCAGCGTGGCCAGATACGCATTAAACGCCGCCGCATCGCGCGCCAGCGCCTCGATATGTCCGCCCACGATCTTGAACTGGCGCAGCAGGCCGTTGTTCTCCGGCAGCGAGCCCAGATCGACCAGCTTACGGGTCAGCTGCTCATTCTGCTGCAGCAGGGCCGCCTCGCGCTGACGCGCCTGCGCCAGCTGCAGCTGCATGCCTTCACACTCCTGCTGCCACGCCAGGCGCTGCTGTTCAAAGCTTGATTTCAGATCGTCCAGCGCTGCCAACGAATTCCGCAGCTGTACTTCCAAGTCAGACATTGCACCTTCCCCCGGACGGTACGGCGCAGCGCGCCGCACATCGCCGATACATTAACTACGTCACATGACACCCGATACACCGGCCTTTTCTTCTTACGCCAGTCATCATAATTAGCTTGCTGGATAAATGCGACCCTTTGCCGGGGGTTACCCAAGAATTCAAGCAAAATCCTATACGTCCGTCAGCCGTCGTACGGCATCCACGCCTGTGCAGACCCACCGCGCGGCGGTGGGTCGCACGCTTACGGCAGCGGGTTGCCCGCCGCCAGATAAATCTGATACCACTCCTCGCGGCTCAGGCTCACCTCGCACGCCTGCGCAATCTGCGCCAGCCGCTCCGCATTCATGCTGCCGGCCACCACCTGCATCTGCGCCGGATGGCGCAGGATCCAGGCCGTCGCCAGCGTGGTCTTACTGACGCCGTGGCGGGCGGCGATCGTCTCCAGCGCCTGATTCAGCGGCGCAAAGTCCGGATGATCCAGGAACACCCCGCTGAACATGCCGAACTGGAACGGCGACCAGGCCTGCAGGGTAATATCATGCAGGCGGCAGTAGTTCAGCGTATCGCCGTCGCGATCGACGGCGGCGTCGCTCTGCACATTGACGTTGATCCCGCTGCGCACCATGCCGCAGTGGGCGATGCCAAACTGCATCTGGTTCACCCGCAGCGGCTGCGTCAGAACCTTCTGCAGCAGCGCCATCTGCAGCGGCGCGTGGTTGGATACCCCAAAGGCCCTGACCTTGCCGCTCACCTGCAGGCGGTCGAACGCCTCGGCCACCTCCTGCGGCTCCACCAGCGCATCGGGGCGGTGCAGCAGCAGCATATCCAGATAGTCACACTGCAGGCGCTGCAGGATATCGTCCACCGACGCCATAATATGGCGGAAGGAGAAATCATAGTAGCCGCGGCGGATCCCGCACTTGGACTGAATAAAGACCCCCTCTCGCCGCGCGCCGCTCAGGCGGGCCGCGCGGGCAAAGCGACGCTCGCACTCCCCGCCGCCGTAGATATCGGCGTGATCGAACGCGCTGATCCCCAGCGCCAGCGCGTGGTCGATCAGGCTGGCGGCCTGGCGGTCGTCCAGTTCGGTCAGGCGCATGCAGCCCAGCGCGATGGCCGAGACCTGCGGGCCGTCGGCGCCCAGTGTCATCTGTTTCATCTTCACTCCTCTCTGTGCTAAACCCGCGGCGGCGGGCGTCGGTGGGTGTCCCCGAGTATGACGCTCACTATGCCATAGGCGGCTGACCGCAGGCCGTCGGCGGCGTAACATTTATCACGCCGGCTGTAACAAACTTATACGTTTATGGGTATGACAATTTCATGAAAAGATCATACATTCCCCTTCCGTAACGGACGGTCTGCGAATATTCCCCACCGCCTGCCCCTCATCAGATCGACGCCGTCGGCGCCACGGGAGAACACAGCACATGACAGGGTACTCGGACAAACAACGGGGGCTGGCGCTGCTGGCCCTGCTGATCGCGGCCAATCTCGCCGCCTGGATCTGGGCCTTTTGCGTCTTTCGCCAGCACGCCGTCATGATGAGCGCAGCGCTGCTGGCCTACGGCTTTGGCCTGCGCCACGCGGTGGACGCCGACCATATCGCCGCCATCGATGCCGTCACCCGCAAGCTGATGCAGCAGGGGAAAAAACCGCTCGGCGTCGGCGCCTTCTTCTCCCTGGGCCACTCCACCATTGTGATTCTGGCCTGCCTGGCCATCGTGCTGACGTCGATGGCGTTTCGCGATCGCATCGATGCCCTGCACCAGTACGGCGGGCTGATCGGCACCGCCGTCTCGGCGCTGTTCCTGCTGGCGATGGCCCTGCTCAACCTGCTGATCCTGCTGGGTGTCTGGCGCCAGTTTCGCCGCCTCACCCGCCCCGGCGCCGCGGCAAACGAGGCGCCGTGGGACGATGAGCTGCCCGGTGGCCTGATGACCCGTCTATTCCGCCGCACCTTTCGTCTGGTCACCCGCAGCTGGCATATGTACCTGGTGGGATTTCTGTTCGGCCTCGGCTTTGATACCGCCACCGAGGTCGGCCTGTTGGGCATCTCCGCCTCGGCGGCCAGCCACGGCCTCTCCCTGTGGTCGCTGATGGTCTTTCCGGCGCTGTTCACCGCCGGCATGGCGCTGGTGGACTCGCTGGACAACTTTGTGATGGTCGGCGCCTACGGCTGGGCCTTTTCCCACCCGATCCGCAAGCTGTACTACAACCTGACCATCACCGCCGCCTCGGTCGCCGTCGCGCTGATCATCGGTGGCCTGGAGGCGCTGGGGCTGATCGCCGACGGGCTGCAGCTGCAGGGGGCGTTCTGGCAGTTCATCGGCCAGCTCAACGATCGGATGGGCAACGCCGGCTTCTGGGTCATCGGCGGCTTCATCCTGTTCTGGCTGCTGTCGCTGCTCAACTACCGCTGGCGCGGCTACGACCGCATCGCCCTGCGCGTCGGTTGAGTAAAGTTACAATTCGCACCGTGATCTGCTGCGGCGTTAACGCTATGATCGTCCCATCCGGCCCGCCGAGCTCCCCGCCCGGCGCCCGGTCACAGGGAGAACAGGCCGCGGCGGCGGCGGACGATACGTGAAAACGCCAGGCGATCCCGCCACCGTTCACGCTGCGCGCGAGCCGTCATCAGGCGGCGCCGGCGACGCACGGTCAGCGCGGCGGGCGTCGACCCCGCGTGACGCGTACACTTGCGGAACACAGCCTCATGACTCAGACCTCACAGCGCATTTATCTTCTTTGCGGCAGCCTGCTATTGCTGCTGATGGCCGGCTGCTCCAGCCGTCACCACCGCCCGGCGGCCAGCTATAATCCCCAGGCCTACGACGGCATCATCCAGACGGCGGCGGCCCAGTACAATCTGGATCCCAAGCTTATCAAGGCGATAATCCAGGTCGAATCCAGCTACAATCCCCGCGCCGTCAGCCCCTCCAACGCCATCGGCCTTATGCAGATCAAGGCGGACGGCGCCGGCTGCGACGCCTATCGCTATCAGGGCAAGCGCGGCTGTCCGGACAGCGACGACCTGTACGATCCGGTCACCAATATCCGGCTGGGCGCCGCCTACCTCAGCGCGCTGCAAAACCAGCAGCTCTACTGGATCAACGATCCCCTGACCCGCCGCTACGCCACCGAGGTGGCCTACGCCAACGGCGCCGGAGCCCTGCTGCGCACCTTCTCCGCCAACCGCCAGACCGCCATCGCCATAATCAACAGCCTGACGCCGGCGGCCTTTCACTGGCACGTCCGCCGTCATCACCCGGCACCGCAGGCGCCGCGCTACATGCTCAAGGTCGAAACCGCCTATAACCATCTGTAGGAGGCTCAGCCTCCGTTGCACAGCGGTACGTTTTTACGGCAAAACGGGCACCAGGTATGACAGCGGCTCAGCACGCTGTGTAGCCGGACGCGGATTCGCCGCTGACACGCCGGACAGGTGGCATAGCGCATGTCCAGCAGCCCCTGTACCGCGCCGTCCGCAACGCGCTCCTCGTCATCATCGTCCGCCTGACGGCGGGCGCTCTGCATTCCCTGTGGCATAGATCCTCCTCCTGCACCGTCGTCCTCAGCCGCAGCACAGCCGCAGCCGCTTCTTATCCACCTTGCCGGAGCAGGTGCGCGGAAACTCCGCCACAAACTCCAGCAGCGTGGGAACCTTAAAGGCGGCCAGATGCGCCGCGCAGTGGGCGATCAGCGTCTCGGGGCGCACCTCGGCGCCCGGCGTCAGCTGCACTATCGCCTTCACCGCCTGATCGCGCAGCGGATCGGCCACGCCGATAACCGCCGCCTCTGACACCGCCGGGTGGGTCTCCAGTACCCCCTCCACCTCGCTGGAGGCCACATTCTCCCCCGACCGCTTGATCAGATTGACCGCCCGATCGACAAAGTAGAACCACCCCTCCTCGTCGCAATAGCCGGTATCGCCGCTGTGCAGCCAGCCATCACCGCGCAGCAGGCGGGCGGTTGCCGCCGGATCGTCATAATAGCCTTTAAACAGGGTTCGCCCGGCGACGCCGCGGATACAGATCTCCCCTACCTGCCCCGGCGGCAGCGGATTGCCCTGCGCGTCGACGATCCGCGCCTGGTATCCCATGCCGGGACGCCCAATCGAGGGGTAGCGCCGCGCCTGCCCCGGCGTATCGCCGATCGCCCCCACCACCGTCTCCGTCATACCGTAGGAGTTAAACAGACGCACGCCAAAGCGCCGCTCAAAGGTCTGCTTCTCGGCGTCGGTAATATTGAGGTAGAAAAACAGATCGCGCAGACAGTGGTTGCGCTCCCAGGCGCGCGGCGGCTGCAGCATCAGGGTACGCACGATCAGCGGCATGGCGTGGCTAAGGGTGGCGCGGTGCAGGCAAACCTGGCGCCAGAAACGGCGCGCGCTGTACTTCTCCAGCAGGATAAGCGTACCGCCGGTCATCAGCATCGGCATCGCCGCGCTGCACTGAAAGTCGATATGAAAGTTGGGCATGCAGCTCAGGTAGCGATCGCTGGCCGTCATCTGCCCTTGCCAGGCGGTATAGTGGCCGCCGAACAACAGGTTGGCGTGGGTCAGCTCGACCCCCTTGGGACAGGCGGTGGTGCCAGAGGTAAACAGGATCTCCGCCACGTCGTCCGCGCTGAGCGGCACCTGCTCCCGCAGCTGGCACGGCTGGACGGCGCAGGCGCGCTGAAAATCGATCGTTCCCGTCGTCTCGCCCTCGCCCTCGCCCTCGCCCTCGCGCAGGATAACACGATGGCGCAGGGGGTGGGACAGGCGCCGGTACAGCGGTAAAAACGCCGCCTGACAGACCAGCAGGCTGACGCCGCAGCGGCCGAGCAGATAGTCGCACTCCTGTTCGGTATAGCCGGTATTGACCGGGACGGCGATGGCGCCAATGCAGGCCAGACCAAACCAGCAGAACAGAAACTCAGGGCAGTTACGCATCTGCAGCGCGACCCGATCGCCCTTGCGTACCTCCAGCGAAAGGAACAGGTTAGCCGCTTTAATGATTTCATCGTGCATCTGGCGGTAGCTATACTCCCGCGTATCACCGGCCAGATCCTCATACACCAGCGCACACTGCGCACCCTGATGGCGCGCCCGCGCCTGCCACACGTCCCTCAGCGTGGCATTGCCGATCATATCCATAGCCCCTCATCGTGCAATTGTCATCCTTGGCCATGCCGTCAGGCCGCAGTTCCATACTGGCGAATATAATGCTCACGTAGTTTTAATTTCTTATAATTATGTGTGCTTGTGCCAAGTAAAAGCGCAAATTTTGGACTTAGTCACATTACCAAAAATAAAGATGTAAAGGTCTCCACCGAGATGCGAGCCGAATCGCCGAAAAAAGCGCCCAGACGATACAAATAGCAAACATTGCCATAACACGGCGCCGCCGCCGGCCGCATCCGCCCTGTACAGCCCGCGCGCGAAGACCCATCAGCCGCGCTTATATGGCGCAACGCGGCGTCATCGGGCATCCCGCCGCCCCAGCGCTCTTTTTCTGTTCAATAAGGCAGGATTAAAGGAGGGAACATATTATGGAATATAATGTTCCTTGGGAGCATTGCCGGCGAAATTAGAAAAACCGATAAAGGTTATTTTTTGGCTTTGGCTATTTCAGCAGAGAATATTTTAATTCAATAAATAGGGGAACAATAAAATCCCGCGCTATTTCGTCATAGAAAGGCGTGAACCGCGATACGCCATTCCCCACCGGCGCCCTCGACGTCCGCGCATCGCCGGCGCGCCTGCGGCGCAGGGGATTAACAACAAAAAAAGACGGAGGGGGCAACCCTCCGTCCACGGTCTCGATCACGCCGTTGCGTCGCGCGCCGGCGCGCGGGGCTTAGCGCCCCTTCCAGACCGGCTCACGTTTTTCGGCAAAGGCCTGCGGCCCCTCCAGCGCATCTTCCGAGTGCAGCACGGCCGGGTAGTGCTTCAGGGCGCCGCTGCGGATCAGGCGATAGCCCTCCTCGACGGACAGCGTGGCGGTAGCGCGGACGATCTCCTTCAGCGCCGCCAGCGCCAACGGCGCACTTTCCGCCACCTGCTGGGCCAGCGCCCGCGCCGTCTCCATCAGCCGATCGCCCGGCACCACCTGATTGACGATCCCCCAGCGCAGCGCCTCCTTGGCCTCCATGCGACGCCCGCTCATCATCATCTCGTTGGCGATCGCCGGCGGGATGCACTTGGGCAGACGCAGCATGCCGCCGCTGTCCGGTACGATGCCCAGCTTGGCCTCCGGCAGGGCGAAACAGGCATTGTCGGCGCAGACGATCATGTCTGCCGCCAGCGCCAGCTCAAAGCCGCCGCCAAAGGCGTAGCCGTTGACCGCTGCAATCACCGGCTTATCCAGGTTGAACAGCTCCGTCAAACCGGCAAAACCGCCCGGGCCAAAATCGGCGTCCGGCGCTTCGCCCTCTGCCGCCGCCTTCAGATCCCAGCCGGCGGAGAAAAAGCGTTCGCCGGCGCCGGTAATGATGGCGACCCGCAGCGTCGGATCGTCGCGGAAAGCGATAAACGCCTCCCCCATGGCCAAACTGGTCTTGGCATCGATGGCATTGGCCTTGGGGCGATTCAGCGTAATTTCCAGAATTCCACCGTTGCGCGCTATCTGTAATGACTCGCTCATCCTCATACTCCATTCCGATTCAACAGGGTGATCGCACCGGCGCATAGCCACAGGGCTGGCGGCGTACGCCGGCCCCCGGTGCGGCTTAACATAAACTTTTTTTGATCACTTTCCCCGAACAGCTGCGCGGCAGACTGTCGCGGATCTCCAAAAAAGAGGGCACTTTAAACTTGGCCATCCGAGCGCTGCAAAAGGCGAAGAACGCCTCTTCGCTCAGCTGTTCCCCGGGGTTCAGCACCACGACCGCCTTGATCGCTTCATCGCGGATAGAGTCTTTCAGGCCAACCACCGCCACATCCATAATTTTGGGGTGGGTCGCCAGAATATTTTCAATCTCCACGCAGGAGATATTCTCTCCGCAGCGTTTGATCATGTTGCAGCTGCGTTCGACAAAGTAGAAGTAGCCCTCGTCATCGCAGTAGGCGTAGTCGCCGGTGCGCAGCCAGCCGTCGGGCGTCAGCACGCGCGCCGTCTCCTGCGGCAGACCGTAATACTCCTTAAACAGCGTTTTGCCGGGGATCCCGCGCACCCACAGCTCGCCGGTCTCGCCGACGCTCAGCGGATGGCCGTCGACGCTGCGGATCTCCGCCTCATAGCCAATGCCCACTCGGCCAATGGAGGGCCAGCGCCGCTTGTCGCCCGGCCGGTCGCCAATCAGGCCGACGATGGTCTCCGTCATGCCGTAGGAGGTCAGCAGACGGACGCCGAAGCGCTGCAGAAAGGCCTCTTTCTCCTCCGTCGAGAGGTTGAGATAAAACAGCACCTCGCGCAGGCAGTGGCTGCGCTCCCACGGCATCACCGGCTGCATCATCAGGGTTTTGATCATCAGCGGGATACACTCCGTCAGCGTGGCGCGGTACCTGCAAACCTGCCCCCAGAAGGCGCGGGCGCTGTACTTTTCCAGCAGCACCAGCGTCGCCCCGACGCTAAAGGCGGCCATGGCGACGGTGCACTGACAGTCAATGTGGTAGGCGGGCATCGGCGTCAGGTAGACATCATCGGCGCGCAGCGCACACTGCCAGGCGGTGTAGTAGCCGGCGAACAGCAGGTTGTAGTGGGTGATCACCACCCCCTTCGGCGCCGAGGTGGTGCCGGAGGTAAACAGGATCTCGGCGGTATCCAGCGCACTGAGCGCCGGCGCATGTAACAGCTGCGCCGGCTGCTGCGCCTTCAGGCGCTGAAAATCCTTTATACCGTCGACGTCGGCCGCGGGGGACGCCCCGACATCGATCAGCAGAATCCCCTGCAGCGGCGCATCCGCCTCGCGGCGCAGCGACGCATAGGCGGGCGCCGCGGCGGCCGTGGTCACCACCAATCGGGCCGCGCACTGACGAATGATAAACGCGCATTCGTCATGCAGCAGGTTGGCGTTGACCGGCACCACGACGGCGCCGATCTTGGCCAGGCCAAACCAGCAGAAGATGAACTCGGCGCAGTTGTTCAGGTGCAGCGCCACCCGATCGCCCTTTTCGATCCCCAGGGTCAGAAACAGGTTGGCCGTGCGGTTGATCTCCTCGTTCAGCCGGGCGTAGCTATAGCTGCTGGCCTCGCCCCGCAGATTTTCGACGATCAGCGCCGTTTTCTCACCGTGCATCGCCGCCAGATCGTCCCACGCCTGGCGCAGATGGCGTTCCCCTATCATGTCCATGCTCTACCGCCGTGTAATGGTGCCATGCCGTTGTCCGTCGACGCGGACAACGGCGGTACGGCCTTACTGACCGGTCTTGGCCAGCCCTTTCGCCACCAGGGCGTCGATCGCCGTCTGGTCATAGCCGATGCTGTTCAGGATGGCGGCGGTATCCATGCCGTGCTCCGGCATGCCGCGCCAAATCTGCCCCGGGTGATGTTTAAACTTCGGCATCACGTTGGGGCCTTTGCAGGTGTGCCCGTCAACGGCCTTCCAGGTGGTGATCGATTCGCGCGCCACGTACTGCGGGTTGCTTTCCAGCTCATCCACGTTCAGCACCTTGGCGCAGGCGATCTTCAGCTCGGCAAAGCGGGCCTGCACCTCGGCGATGGTGTGCTGCGCCAGCCAGGCGTCCAGCTTCTCCTCTACCAGCTCGCCGTGCGGGCATTCGATGCGGTGGATAAGCTGGGTGCCCTCCGGCACCTCCGGCGTATCCAGCAGATGCGCCAGGCCGATATCGTTGAACATCTCGCGGATCTGGGTGATCCCCACCAGCTCCATCACGATATAGCCGTCGCTGCACCGGTACAGACCGCAGCCGGCGTAGTAAGGATCCTTGCCTTTGGTCATGCGCGGGCACATTTCGCCGCCGTTGAAGTAGTCCATCATGAAGTACTGCCCCATGCGCAGCATGACTTCATACATGGCGACGTCGATGCTCTCGCCCACGCCGGTCTGCTGTGCCTTGTGCAGGGCGGCCAGGGCGGCGGTGGTCACCGTCATACCGGAGAAGTAGTCGGCGGTATACGGGAAGGCTGGCATCGGCTGATCTTTATCGCCGTTCTGGATCAGATAGCCGCTGAACGCCTGGGCGATGGTGTTATAGGCGGCCAGGTTGGTGTACTCCGGCGTGCCGTACTGGCCAAAGCCGGACAGATGAGCGATCACCAGTTTTTTATTGCGCTCCCACAGCACCTCGTCGGTGATGCCGCGGCGGGCGAAGGCCGGGCCCTTACTGGCCTCGATGAAAATATCGGTGGTTTCCATCAGGCGTAGGAAGGCTTCGCGTCCCTCATCCTTAAAAATATTCAGCGACAGCGCGTGCAGGTTGCGGCGCGACAGCTGGGGGTAGTTGGGCTGTACCCGAATCGTATCCCCGTAGGCGACGTTTTCGATCCAGATAACTTCGGCGCCCCATTCGGCAAACATTTGCCCGGCAAAGGGACCGGCGATCTCGATGCCGGAAAACACGACGCGCAGGCCGGAGAGCGGGCCAAACTTGGGCATGGACAGACGGTCAGACATAACGTGATCCTTCTTAACAAAATCAGCGGACCCGGGGCCGGGCGCACAGGCTGACCCCGGGTGTCATGGCAGACAGACGGTCGCCGCGGCGGCCGTCTGCGGCCCTTAGCGGTACTGCTTCAGCACCGCGCGGCCCAGGGTCAGGATCTGCATCTCGTCGGAGCCGCCGGAAACGCGGTCCACGCGCAGGTCGCGCCAGAAGCGGGTGATGCGGTGATCGCCGGCGATCCCGACCCCACCCAGCACCTGCATGGCGGTGTCCACGACCTCGAAGGCGGCGTTGGCGCAGAAGTATTTACACATCGCCGCATCGCCGGAGGTCATCAGACCGTTGTCGCTCTTCCAGGCAGACTCCAGCAGCATGTTCTTCATGGAGTTCAGCTTGATCGCCATGTGGGCGAACTTCTCCTGGATCAGCTGGAAGCGGCCGATGGTTTCACCGAACTGCACGCGCTGGTTGGCGTAGCGCGCGGCGTCCTCAAAGGCGCACAGCGCGGTGCCATAGTTGGTCAGCGCCACCAGGAAACGTTCATGATCGAACTCTTCTTTCACCCGGTTGAAGCCGTTGCCTTCGCGACCGAACAGATCCTTCTCCTCCAGCTCGACGTTGTCGAACACCACCTCACAGCAGCTGTCCATACGCAGGCCCAGCTTCTCCAGCTTGTTGACCTTGATACCCGGCAGGCTCATATCGACAAACCACTCGGAGTAGACCGCTTTCTCCGGCGAGGCGCCGTCGCGCGCCATCACCACCAGATACGGGGTGTAGGCGCTGCTGGTGATGAAGCACTTGCTGCCGTTGAGGTAGACCTTGCCGTTTTTGCGCGTATAGGTGGTCTGCAGGCTGCCCACGTCGGAGCCGGCGCCCGGCTCGGTGATCGCAGAGTTCCACATTTGCTTGCCGGTGCCGCGGAAGGCCATGATGCGGTCGATCTGCTCCGCGGTCCCCTCGCGCAGGACGGTGTTAAACCCGCCCGGCAGCTGGTACAGCACATAGGTCGGCGCCCCCAGGCGGCCCAGTTCCATCCAGACCGCGGCCAGGGTGACGAACCCGGCGTCCAGCCCACCCTGATCCTCCGGCAGCAGCAGCGAGTCGATGCCCATATCCGCCAGTGCCTTAACAAAACGTTCAGGGTATTCGCTGTTGCGATCGCACTCGGCAAAGTAGGCTTCCCAGTTTTCCTGCGCCATCAGATCGCGAATCCCGGCAACGAACAGCTCCTGCTCGTCAGTCAGTGTAAAATCCATGTGTCAGACCTCTTGTTTGGCAAATTAACGGTTTAATATTTCCAGTACGTGGACTTGGCATCTTTCAAGAACGATATAGTTATCAATATGTTGACAAAGAACAGTGGGCAGCCGCCGGCGATGATCGCCGTCTGAATCGGCTTCAGTCCGCCCAGGGCCAACAGGATGATGCCGATGATCCCCACCAGTACGGACCAGCCGACGCGAACCCAGATCGGCGGCTCCTGATAGCCGCTGGCCTCTTTACAGGTCGACATCGCCAGGGTGTAGGAGCAGGCGTTTATCAGGGTCACGGTGGCGATGAAGCACAGGATGAAGAACGCCCACATGGTCGCCGTACTCATCGGTAGCGCGGCCCAGGTTTCGATGATGGCGCGGGCAACGCCGTGGGTCTCGATGGTCTTCGGCAGATCGACCACGCTGTTAGTCATCAGAGAGAGGGTGTTGCTGCCCAGAATGGTCCACAGCAGCCAGGTCGACGCCGTCAGACCGCCAACCATCCCCAGGCACAGCTGGCGCACGGTACGGCCTTTAGAGATACGGGCCAGGAAGATACACATCTGGATGCCGTACACGATCCACCATGCCCAGTAGAACACGGTCCAGGCCTGCGGGAAGCCGCTCTTGCCGACGGCGTCGGTGTAGAACAGCATGCGGCCGACGTTCATCAGCAGCACCCCGACGGAGTCGGTGAAGTAGTTCACGGTGAAGCTGGTGGCGCCGATGATCAGTACCCAGGCCAGAACGATGATGCTCAGGTAGTTACGCACGTCACTGGCCATCTTGACCCCTTTCTGCAGGCCAAAGGCGACGCATACGGCGTTAAAGACGATCCAGCAGCAGATGATCAGCGCATCCAGCTCCAGCGTATGCGGCACGCCGAACAGGTACTGGATACATTCGGTCACCAGCGGCGTCGCCAGCCCCAGGCTGGTCCCCATCGCCAAGATCAGCGCAACCAGGTACAGGTTATCGACCACCACGCCGAACAGGCCGTTGCAGCGCTTCTCGCCCATCAGCGCGACCAGGGTGCCGCTGGGGCGGACTACGCTGATTTTGCGCACGAACAGGAAGTAACCAAAGGCCACGGCCAAGAAGCTGTAGGTCGCCCACGGCAGCGGTCCCCAGTGGAACAGGCTATAGGCCAGCCCCATCTCTTTGGCGGCGTTGGAGAACGGCGTCAGGCCAAACGGCGGCGTGGCGACATAGTAATAAATTTCGATGGAGCCCCAGAACAGGACCGCCGCAGAGGTACAGGAGGCGAACATCATGAAGATCCAGCTGACGGTGCTGAACTCCGGCGCCTCATCCCCCAGACGGCGTTGCGCAAAGGGGCCAAAGATCAGCCAAAACCACCCGCCCAGCATCACCACCATGTACCACTCGAAGGCCCAGCCCCATGAGTAGGTGATGTAGTTAAATACCGAGTTGATCACCGCGTTGGAAGCATCCAAATCGCGAATGGTCAGGTAGCAAAGTAACGCAACAATAATCAAGGACGGGAAAAAGACTTTGGGCTCTATCCCTGTTTTCCTGCTGCTATTTTCAGTCTTCATTTACGTATCTTCCCTCATGGAAAGGCATACCTCGCCATGATCACGTTAAGTGTAAAGGTTCTGAATAAGCCACGTTAGCGTATATAAAAAACACGTTGGCGCGACATGAGTCTCTATATCATTTGAAATAAAAAAGCAATTAATAACAAAACTACAATAATGACATTTATCCACATGCCTTATCCCGTGGGATAAGCAAGGACGCATGATTAATGTGTGATTATAATGAAATTTGACTGTTCAATAATCCGTGATCTTAATCAAACAATTTCTCAGGTCTCGCGCCGCCGCCGCTGCCGTCGTCGCATTCATCGCGACAACCAATCAAAAAAATAAATTCAAAAACAATAAGATACAAACAAAAAGGCGATATATCTCGCTATGCAAAAGCGATGTAACACCTTCAATATTGGTGATCTATGTATTATTTTAGCATTGTGAATCATGGTATTTCTATTGGCGTCAGAATGATTTCAGCGCAAGGATGCGAGATGAGGAAATATTAAATTACGCGGTTTGATTGGCGGTTAATTTATTTATAGACCAGGTGAATCAATTTTAACAAGCGTATTACCAAAAACACAATTTAATTTTTCTTCCTTGTGTATAGCCTGATTCAGGACAGTTTCGCTACACCTAAATTTTATATTGCCTATCGGAGAAGTGATGAAAATTATCGCATGTTATAAACTCATCCCCGAGGAGCAGGATATCACGGTCAACAGTGATGGCTCCCTGAACCTCAGTAAGGCGGATGCCAAAATCAGCCAGTTCGATCTGAATGCGATCGAAGCGGCGAATGCCTTAAAACAGCAGAACAGCGATATTCATATCGTCGCCATGAGCGTGGGCGGCGACGCCCTGACCAACGCCAAGGCGCGCAAGGATGTGCTGTCTCGCGGCCCGGATGAGCTGATCGCCGTCTCGGCGGCGGGGCTGGAAAACAGCCTGCCGCACCAGACGGCCTCTCTGCTGGCCGCCGCCGCGCGCAAAAATGGCTTTGACCTGATCCTGTGCGGCGATGGCTCGGCGGATCTGTATGCACAGCAGGTTGGTCTGCTGCTGGGCGATGCGCTCTCCGTCCCGGCGATCAACGGCGTCAGCCGTATTCTTAGCCTCTCCGATGGCCAGATCGAGATCGAACGCACCCTGGAAGATGAAGTCGAAACCCTCACCCTGTCCCTGCCGGCGGTCATTGCCGTCTCCACCGACATCAATGCCCCGCAGATCCCGTCCATGAAGGCCATCCTCGGCGCCGCCAAAAAACCGGCGCAGACCTGGTCTTGTGACGATCTGGACGCCGGTGACGCCCACGCCTACACCACCCTGCTCAGCGTTCAGGCGCCGCAGCAGAAGGCACGTGCGCGGGTGATCATCGAAGGGGACGGCGAAGAACAAATCGCCGAGTTTGCAGAACATCTGCGCAAAATCGTGCGTTAATGGGGAACAACATGAGCAAATATGCAACCGTATGGGTATTCAGCGACAGCGAATCGCGTCTGGCAGAGCTGATGGGCGGCGCACTCGCGCTGGGTGACAACGTACAGGCCGTGGTTCAGGGCGATGCCCAGGCGGCGCTGGCCTTCCGTCTCGGCGCCGACGCCGTTCACGATCTCGGCGCCCTGCCGAGCGACCGCATCGTCGAAGACTACGCGGATACCCTGGTGCAGGCCATCTGCGCCCACGGCGAACGAGCGCTGGTGCTGCTGCCGGCCAGCCGCCGCGGCAAAGCGCTGGCCGCCCGCCTCGGTGCCCGACTGCAGGGCGGCGTGGTCAACGACGCCAGCGAAGTGACCCTGGAAGCGGGTCAGCCCATCGCCACCCACATGGTGTACGGCGGTCTGGCGCTGGGTAAAGAGCGCATCGATACCCCCTACGCGGTCATCACCCTGGCCAGCGGCGCCTTTGCCGCCGCCGCCGAAGACGCCGCCCGCAGCGGCAGCGCCGCCGCGCTGGCCTTTGTGGCACCGGCGCAGCCTATCACCTGTCTCTCCCGTCGCGCCAAGCAGGGCGAAAACGTCGATCTGGGCAAGGCGCGCTGGGTCGTCAGCGTCGGGCGCGGCATCGGCAACCAGCAGAACATCGCGCTGGCGCAGGCCTTCAGCGACGCCATCGGCGCCGAGCTGGGCTGCTCACGCCCGGTGGCAGAAAACGAGAAGTGGATGGAGCGCGAACGCTACGTCGGTATCTCCGGCATCATGATCAAGCCGGATCTGTATCTGGCCCTGGGGATCTCCGGGCAGATCCAGCACATGGTCGGCGCCAACGGCGCACAGACCATCATGGCGATCAACAAAGATAAGAATGCCCCGATCTTCCAGTATGCCGACTACGGTATCGTCGGCGATCTGGTGAAAATCGTCCCCGCCCTGACCGAAGCCCTGAAACGCTAGCCGTATGGCCGGCGCCGTCACCCCGGCGCCGGCCGCATTATCTGCCACTGGAGACACCATGTCTGAAGATGCATTTGACGCGATTATCGTCGGCGCCGGTCTGGCCGGTTGCGTAGCCGCGCTGGTTCTGGCGCGCGCCGGAGCCAACGTGCTGGTGATTGAGCGCGGCAACTACGCCGGCGCCAAAAACGTCACCGGCGGCCGACTGTATGCCCACACTCTGGAGCGTATCATTCCCGGATTCGCCGAACAGGCGCCGGTTGAGCGCCGCATTACCCACGAGAAGATCTCCTTCCTCACCGCCGACAGCGCCGTCACCCTGGACTACCACAACGCCCGCGACGGGGCGGCCGAGGCGGCCTCCTATTCGGTGCTGCGCGGTAAATTTGATACCTGGCTGATGGAGCAGGCCGAAGCGGCCGGCGCCCAGTTTATCCCCGGCATCCGCGTCGATCGTCTGATCCAACGCGATGGCCGGGTCGTCGGCGTAGAGGCCGACGGCGACGAGCTGGAGGCCAACGTCGTGATCCTGGCGGAAGGGGTCAACGCCCTGCTGGCCGAGCAGATCGGCATGGTACAGCCGCGGGTCGAGGCCAAAAACGTCGCCGTGGGGGTCAAAGAGCTGATCGAACTGCCGCGCGAGCTGCTGGAGGCGCGTTTTGCCCTGCAGGGGAACGACGGCACCGCCTGGCTGTTCGCCGGCACCCCCTCCGACGGCCTGATGGGCGGCGGTTTCCTCTACACCAACGGCGACTCTCTGTCGCTGGGGATCGTCTGCGGTCTGCACCACATTGAGCAGGCGGGGAAATCCATCCCCCAGATGCTGGAAGACTTTAAACAGCACCCGACGGTGCGCCCGCTGATCGAAGGCGGCAAAACCGTCGAGTACGCCGCCCACGTGGTGCCGGAAGCCGGCATCAACATGCAGCCGAAGCTGGTGGCCGACGGCGTCCTGCTGGCCGGCGATGCGGCAGGCATGTGCCTTAACCTGGGCTTTACCATTCGCGGAATGGATCTGGCCATCGCCTCCGGTGAAGCCGCGGCGCGCGCCGTACTGGCCGCCCGAGAAAAGAACGACTTCAGCGCCGCCGGACTGGCCGAGTATCCGCGTCTGCTGGAGAGCCTGCCGGTGATGAAAGAGCTGCGCCACTACCGCAAGGTACCGCAGATGATGGATAACCCGCGCATGTTCACCCAATACCCACAGCTGGCCGCCGACATCATGTCTGCGCTGTTCACCGTCGACGGGCGCCCGCCGCAGCCGCTGCGTAAGACCCTGCTGCAGCACTGCAAACAGGTCGGCTACCTGAATCTGCTCAAAGACGGCATTAAAGGAGTGACAGCACTATGAGCGAACCGGTTAACGTCGATGTCAAACTGAGCATCAATAAGTTCCATGTCGATGAGGGACACCCGCATATCATCATCCGCGAACACCCGAACATGGCGGCGTTCCATACCTTGACCCTGGCCTGTCCGGCGGGGCTGTACAAGCTACAGGACGACGGCACGATTCAGTTCGACTACGCCGGCTGTCTGGAGTGCGGCACCTGCCGCATCCTGGGCGTCGATGACGTCCTGGAGCAGTGGAACTACCCACGCGGCACCTTCGGCGTCGAATACCGCTACGGCTGACCCTCCGGCGGAGACGGCACACCGTTTCCGCCGTATCACAATAATAAGCCGCCTGCCGGCGCCCCGCCTGTCGCGGGGCTTGCATCGCCACTTTTACAGATACCAGGATTATGGAACAGCATAAAAGATTCGATGACATCCGTTTTACACCGGTGCACCGCAAGATCATGCTGTGGGGGAGCGGTGGCCCGTTCCTCGATGGCTACGTTCTGGTGATTATCGGCATCGCCCTTGAGCAGCTGACCCCCCTGCTGCAGCTGGACGCCAATTGGATAGGGATGGTCGGCGCCGCCACGCTGGTCGGGCTGTTCATCGGCACCTCGCTGTTCGGCTATGTGGCGGATCGGGTCGGGCGCCGCCTGATGTTTCTGATCGACATCATCGCCATCGGCGTGATCTCTGCCGCCACCATGTTTGTCACCTCGCCACTGGAGCTGGTGATCCTGCGCTTTCTAATCGGCATCGTTATCGGCGCCGACTACCCCATCGCCACCTCGATGATCGCCGAATTCTCCTCCACCAAACAGCGCGCCTTCACCATGGGGTTTATCGCCGCCATGTGGTATATCGGCGCCACCGCCGCCGATCTGGTGGGCTATCTGCTGTACGATGTGGAAAACGGCTGGCGCTGGATGCTGGGCAGCGCGATCGTCCCCTGTATCATCATCTTACTGGGCCGGGTCGAGCTTCCGGAGTCGCCGCGCTGGCTGATCCGCAAAGGGCGCCACGCCGAATGCCGCGCGCTGATGATCAAGCTGTTCGGCCAGCCGGTGACCTTTGATGACGAAGCCCCCCAGGAGACCCGCTACCGCGATATCTTCAGCCGCCGTCATCTCTCCTCGATCCTGTTCGTCGCCGCCATCTGGACCTGCCAGGTGATCCCCATGTTCGCCATCTACACCTTTGGCCCGCAGATCGTCACCCTGCTGGGGCTGGAGCAGGGGCGAGAGGCGGTGCTGGGCAACGTGGTGATCAGCCTGTTCTTCATGCTCGGCTGCCTGCCGGCCATGTACTGGCTCAACAGCGTTGGCCGTCGTCCGCTGCTGATCGGCAGCTTCGCCATCATGACCCTGTCGCTGCTGATGCTGGGGTTGGTCGATCAGCCCGGCATCCTGCTGATCGTCAGCGCCTTCGCCCTGTACGCCTTCTTCTCCGGCGGCCCGGGGATCCTACAGTGGCTCTATCCTAATGAGCTGTTTCCCACGGCGATCCGCGCCTCGGCGGTCGGCGCCGCCATGTCGCTGAGCCGCATCGGCACCGTGGTCTCAACCTATGCCCTGCCGCTGTTCATGCAGCAGCACGGGATCTCCGCCACCATGCTGGTCGGCGCCGGCATTTCGCTGTTCGGTCTGCTGATCTCGGTGATGATGGCGCCGGAGACTCGCGGGCTGTCGCTGGAGCAAACCAGCCGGATGAAACTGTTTTAACGCCATTCCGCCCCGTGGGCGGGAGCATCGGCCGCGAATCGGCGGGTAGCCCTAAGGCTACCCGCTGCGCATCAGGCAATCTGAAGCTGACGGTAAAAATAGTCGGCGCCGTCGCGCAGGGCGCAGTCGGCGCTCTCCATCATGCGGGAGTAGTGCAGAAAGGCGTGCATCACGCCGGGATACATGTGGTAGCTGCAGGGCTGGCGGTGTTCGCGCAGCGTCTGGTACAGCGCCACGCTGTCGTCCAGCAGCGGATCGAACTGTGCCCCGGCGATAAAGCAGGGGGGAATGCCATAGGTGAGATCGTTGTTAAACAGGCAGTAATAGGGCGACTCCCGCGACGCCGCATCCGGCAGGTAGGCCTGCTCATAGCTCTGCAGATCCGCCTGGGTAAGTCCATCCCAAACGCCGCCGTACAGGCGACGGCTGGCTGAATCCTGCAGACCATACAGACCGTAGTAGAGCAGCACCCCGCGCACCTCGCCGCAGTCGATCCCGCGATCGCGCATCCACAGCACCGTCGCCATCGCCAGCATGGCCCCGGCGGAATCACCGGCAAAGCCAATCCGCGCCATCGGCAGCCCGAACTCATCGGCGCGGCGATGAAAGAACTCACAGACGGCGACGCTCTCCTCGATGGCCTGCGGGAAGCGCGCCTCCGGCGACAGGCTGTAATCGATACCGATCACCGCGCAGCGACTGTAGTCGGCCAGCAGGCGCATAATGCGATCGTGGGTATCCAGATTGCCCACAATAAATCCGCCGCCGTGCAGATAAAACAGCACCGCCTGCGCCGGGTGACGCGGAAAGTAGATACGCGTCGCAACCGGGCCATGGGGCGTCTCCACGTTGACCTGCTCACAGCGGGCCATTTCGGCGCCGCCCTGATTCCAATACTGCCGCTCCTGAATATAGGCCTGACGCATCGACGAATAATCTGAACAATTCTGTTCATCCGTTGTATTCTGCTGCTGAAATTGCAGAACCCGCTTCATTTCATCAGAAATGCGCTCAGGTACATTTACTTTATTCTTTTGTTGCATACCGTTCTCCCAATCAACTAACTGATATTTTATGACATACAGAAATGGGTTCTGTGAGCTACGCCATAAGCAGAAAAAACCATTATAAATAATAGAATTACCAGAGTATTTCACGCGAAATACGCCCGGCACCGAGCATCAAAAAATGTAATAAAATAACATCGACAATAATATTCATGATCACCATCACCCCCTCTGCGAGAGCATCATGTTAATGCACCGCGCGATAAGAAATACGAACAATCACATATTACACACCTAAGCAAAACATTGTTTTAACAACAGTGTCGCGGCGACATTTTTATCAAAAAGATATAAAAATTCATTGTGATTAGCGGCAGCCGTTGGGTATATTCAAATATATCCATAGCCTGTGTGCACAGACGTCAGCGATGCTGTCAGGATGCCTCACGAATATTGCACGACAGGTTACAGAATACTGTTAATTGGATTAATCATTCTGGTTAAATGGGTGGGAATATGTGTAGAGAGTATGCTCAGGAACCTTTATATCTGTCCGTTGCACGCTGGGTGATGCAACAGCAGCGTTGGGTCAGCGCCCGCGAGATAGCCCAACAGTTCGACCTTTCTCCCTGCAAAGCCATCAACACCGTATCCTATATTTTATCCGGCGTGGAGGAGATTACCTGTCAGACCAAGACGGTCCCCAATCAGTTGGAGGGCCGCGGCTGCCAGTGCCAACGCCTGATTCAGGTCAGCCACATCGATGAGCTGATCGCCGCGCGGATCCGCAACGCCATCAACACGGAGAGCGAAGGCACCCCCGCCGATGCAGAGCAGAAGGCAGCGGAGGCCGAGGCCGTCGCGCGCATGGCCATTCGCGTCCCCCCCGATGAGCTCAACCGCGAACAAAAATGGCAGTGGATGCTCTCTAAGGCACAGCGTAAATAAGGGTAGGATCATACCGAGAAAGTTTACCCATCCGCACCATTCCACCCGGCCACCGACGCCCAGAGGGTGGCAGAATCAGTCCGGTGCGGACGGGTAATCATTCAAGATGTCATAGGAGAATATAACGCAAAATACCGCCTGCGTATCGACTCCTGCGACATAAGCCTTGCCTTTCCGTTATACAATAAATAACGCATTCAGCGATATATTTATTTATTAGCTAACGTCCGATTTGGCTAATTGCTAAATTTTCCGTGCCGCATGACGCATTATTGGCTCTCCGCCATCCCCTCCGCCCCGTTTTATTCTGCCGCAGGTCGCCGCGCCCCGGCGTCGAACGCTCGCCTGTCCGCATGGGCTGTCGACGTCGGATAAAAAGCGCGTAATATCTTCGTGAGACCACCGGCGTCGGTATCACGCGGCGCTTGACGTCACGCTCGCCGCTTTTCATTATATAAACAAATATATAGCGATGGCGATATCTGCGCCAGCCAACCGCGCTGGCGCGGACGCCCCGCCAAGGAGAAGGGTTATGCTGATCGATGAAATAGACTTCGCCGCGCTGTACCGCCAGCAGCTGAAGCAGGCGCAGCGTTCCACCAAACCGCCGGCGCACTGGGATCGCCGGGCGCAGGCCATGTCAGTCACCTGCGCCGCGCCGCAGGATCCCTACCTGCAGCAGCTGGTGGCGGCGATGGATCTCAGCCGGGCGCAGACCCTGCTGGACGTCGGGTGCGGCCCCGGCAGCGTCTGTCTGGCGACGGCGCCGCGCCTGCGTCAGACCTATGGCCTGGACTACAGCCAGGGTATGCTGGCGGTCGCGGCCCAGCGCGCCGAACACCTGCGCCTGGACAACGTCACGCTGATACAGCGCGCCTGGGAGGAGCCCTGGGACGATATTCCCCGCTGCGACGTCGTCGTCGCCTCGCGCTCGACCCTGGTCGACGATCTGCGCCCGGCGCTGGCCAAGCTTAATCGCCACGCTCGTCAGTGGGTCTACACCACTCATCCGGTCAGCGGCAGCTTCGTTGATCCGCACATCCTACAGGCCATCGGCCGCCCGATCCGCGAGCTACCCAACTATATCTATGCCGTCAATATTCTCTACCAGATGGGGATCCACGCCAGCGTGAGCTTTATCGGCGCGCCCGCCTGCCAGCAGCACGCCGCGACGGCGGCGCAGTTTGCCGATGCCATCGCGTTGGCGCTGGGCGAGATCAGCCCGCAGGAGCGTCAGGCGCTGGAGGCCTATTATCATCACTGCCGGCAGCGGGGACGCGCGCCGGCCGGAGCGCGACGTGACTGGGCGCTGATCGCCTGGCAGCCGCAGCCATTAACGGAGGATCGGGAATGATTTTTATCAGCGACAGCCAGCTGGATGCCTGGCTGCAGGAGGATATCCAGGGGGGGGATATCACCACCCGCGCGCTGGGGATCGGCGAACAACGCGGTGAGATGCATTTTTACCACCGTCAGGGGGGCTGCATCAGCGCCATCGCCCTCACCTGCCGCATGCTGGCCCGACTGGGGCTGGAGAGCATCGCCGCCGTGCGCGACGGCGATCGGGTCGAGCCCGGCGCCCTGCTGCTGCAGGCCCGCGGCAGCGCCGCCGCGCTGCACCAGGGCTGGAAAGCCAGCCAGAATCTGCTGGAGTGGAGCTGCGGGGTCAGCGACTACGCCGCCCGCATGGTGGATATCCTGCGCCGCTACCAGCCCGAGGGGCAGATAGCCTGTACCCGCAAGTCGATTCCCGGCACCCGGCTAGCCGCCATGCAGGCGGTGCTCGACGGCGGCGCCATTCTGCACCGCGCCGGCTGCGCTGAAACCGTTCTGCTGTTCACCAACCACCGGCGTTTCTGGCCGCAGCCCGATGACTGGCGGGGAATGGTGGCGCGCCTGCGTCGTCAGGCGCCGGAAAAGACCCTGATCGTCGAAGCGGACACTCCGCAGGAGGCCGCGGCGGCGCTGGCCGCGCAGCCCGATATTCTGCAGCTGGATAAGTTCACCCCGGCGCAGATAGCGCAGATCCAGACGCAGGCGGCCACGCTGGCCCCCCGCTGCCGCCTGTCGCTGGCCGGTGGGATCAACCTGAACAGCATTGAGACCATCGCTCAGACGGGCGTCGGGCTGCTGATCACCTCGGCACCTTATCACGCGGCGCCGGCGGACATTAAAGTCCGCCTGATGCCCTGCCCCTAACCCCGTCGCGGGGGCACCCGGCCCCCGCCGCTGGCTTAGAAGCGGTAGCCGACACCCAGGTTAAAGCCGTTGATGCTGTGCTTGCTGCCGCCCAGATCGACGCGCGATCCCTCATAGCCCACATCGATGCTCCAGTTGGCCAGCGGGTTGATCTGCAGACCGGCGCCGTACATCAGCGACCCCTTACTGCGCGTTTGCTGCAGACTGCCCTCTTCATAGCCGCCGACCCACACGTCGCGCCAGGCGGCGGAGACCGTGGTCTTATTCACGTTAACCCCCAGCAGCCCATAAACGCTGACGCTATCATTAATCCGCCAGGCCGGGCCCGCCGCCAGAGAGTAATATTTTAGATCCCCATTACCGCGAGAATACTCCAGCCCCGTGCTTTCACTGAACGCCTTGCTGCCGCTCATATAGGTAAAGGAGGTCATCAGGCTAAGGGGAGAGTCCCACTCATAGCGATATTTCAGGTTAACCCCGGCAATATTTTTAAAATCAGCCACCTTGGCCTGAGCATAGCCCAGAGAAACCGTCTGGCCCTCAGCCATTACCGGCGCAGCGGCACCCAGGGAAATCAACAGAGATACTGCGCAAAAACTTTTTTTCATTATGATTATTCCTAAAAATAGACAATATTTAAATTAAGAAACCGTCAGGCACGCCAGCGGCGCGGCGCCAAAATGGCATGAGAGTCTTATTTCGGCGCCGCGTGAGCGCCGCTGCGACCGGCGTAAAATACCCTTGCGAAAATACACCAAACATAAACGAACGCGCATTTCTGCGCACGACAGCGGACAAATAGGAATAGCGGAAAAAATCACATCGATTTTACCGAATGGTCACTTCGGCGTTCATTTAATTGTATTGCAAATGAATCTTCACGCCAAAAAACATCACTAGGAATAATACCAATTTATTTAAAACCGCTTGATCTTGGGGGATAAGAATGAATAATAGCCAGCCTGATTCAACACAGCATCAAAAATAACTAACCAAAAATAGGTATATATAATGAAGAAAATAACTCTGGGTAAGTTCCTTTTTATCGCAGGCGCCTCACTGTTATTAAGCGCCTGCGGCGGGGTACCGCTCCAGCACTATGCCGCCTACGGCACTCCGGTCAACGTCATCGCCCCCGCCGGACAATATAGCGAGTGGCACACCGACAGCAGCAGCCATACGACCGGCGATAGCCATACGCAGTCTCAGGGAAGCTGCACCCAGAGTGAGGACAGCGTGTTCAGCGATGACGGCGTCACCCGCACCCGCCAAAGCAACTGTAACAACAGTAGCCAAACCCACAGTAGCAGCCGTGCCAACAGCCGCTCCAGCAGCGTCGGCTTCAGCGTGGGTGGCCCCATCGGGGCCAGTCTCGGGCTGATTAAGCAGATGGAAGAGATGAATCGCCCGCGCGACGGCGGCATGGGGAGCGACATGTTCCGCGACGTCGGCTTTTGAGCCGTCGGCGCGGCTCGCCGCTAATCCACCGTCCATCCCTGGCTGTAGCCCTCGTCAGCAAACAGCTCCGCCAGTCCGCTGATCTGCTTGAGCCGCAGCACCTCATCGGCGTCCATGCCCAGCTCTTCGCCGATGCGCCCCTCATCCCAGCCCAGGCGGTGCAGATCGCGGACGATATCGGACATCGGCGCGATCTGGTGCTTGCCGCGCGCGCGGTTATGGCGGATCGTGGCCGCAATGCGCGCCGCCGCATCCTCACTCGCGCTGACCAGCAGCGTCACCGGCAGATAGCCCTGCAGTCGCTGGCGTAGCGCCACGTTCTTACGGCCCAGAAGGTAACGGTGAAAACCGTCGATCACCACGTAGCGCTCTCCCTGCGCCACCGCCACCACCGGCTGGGTATAGCCGTCCGAAGCCAGCGAACGCTGCAGCAGCCGTTTTTCCACCGGCGCCATCACGTTGGGGTTATAGTCATTGGCCTCAATCCGTTCGTTGGCGATCCACAGCACGCAGTCCACCGGCTCATCGGCAAAGGGACTGTAGCGATGCAGCAGCGTCCGCAGCCGATTAAGCAGCGCGATGCGCTGCGCCGTCGTCGACTGGGACTCCAGCAGATCGATCAGCGCCTGCTCTAGGGCTTCTAGGGTCATCTCAGATAATCTCCCATTGATGGCGCTTCTGCTGTATGCGCTTAACATAGCGCGCGTAGGCCTGCGGCCGATTGGGGCTGAAGGACAGCGATCGGCACCAGAAATCATTTTTGATCAGGGTTTTACAAATCCGACGCCACGAGGGAATATCGCGGGCTCCCAGATCGCTCTCCTGGCTGTCGGGAATATCCTGCGGGTAGCCGTGGCGCTGATACCAACGCAGGTAAATGGCGATCTTATTGCGGTAATGCTCCGCCGTTTTCTGCGGCATGCTGGCCAACAGATAGTGGACATAGCTTTTCCAGGTGTGCTGAGGCGGCTTGTCGATCTGCCGATTAAGGGCATAAAACGCCCCGCTCTGATTGGCGTAGATAGCGCCGCCGTTGGCACCGGCGACCCGCGAGCAGGCGCGTCCCCAGGTCGTCGGCTCCAGCACGTGGTACAGCCACAGCCCCTTACGCTGCTCTGGGCCGAAAGGCTCGCAGATACGCATCTGACGCAGCGGCACCCCGGCGCGATACATCAGATCATACAGCGGGTTATAGGGCAGACGCTGCTGCGCGTTAAAATGCCAGATATCGCTGACCTTCCAGTCATACAGCGGATAGGCGGTATAGTAAAAGCCATCCTGAGAGGCGGTCGTCCAGGGCTTGTCGTCGTCGTAGCGCAGCTTGCTTTGCGACGCCACCGCCATAAAGCGGTTCAGGGACTCATCGGCGCGGATCCCCACCAACGTCGCCATACTCTTACGCCCCGATAGCCAGAGGGAAAAGGCCACCACAAAGGCTTCGAAGCTAATACCCGACGTATAGAACGGAAAGAAGTCCGGATCGGTGATGGCATCCGGCGGCGGCTGGCGCACCCACGTCACCCCCGGCTGCCAGCAGGTCCACTCCGTTTCATACTGCGACACCCCGCTGGCCGTCGTCAGCGGCAGCGCCACCCAAAAGAAACGCTCAATCACATCCTGATAGCGCTGACGCATACTCTCGATATGCTGGATGGTATGGCTGAACTGCACCTCCCAATCGACAAACAGGACGAAGAGACGGCGCTTTTTCCGACGCGCGACCTCGGCAGCGATATGCAATAGAACGGTAGAATCCTTTCCGCCGGAAAATGAAACGCACACCCGAGGAAAAGTTTCAAATACCCAGTTCATCCGGGCATAGGCGGCAACGAAGACGTTCTCCTTTAGCGGGATCTTTTTCATAACTTCCCTATATAATTAATATTTAAACATCATTAAAATAGATAGCAGGCTTAGCGTAATTTGAATATTAAATTTAAATACCAGCGCGACGCCAACGTTTTTTCATCCAACTATTTTGGTGATCACACTTTTATTCTTATAAATAAATATTTGAAATAAACTTCTAGTGACAAATAAATACAGAAAATAATTTGGCATCGGACCGACAGTAATTACGCCGCCGCCGAGTAGCATCAATGGCAACGCCGCGCCGTCGCCAAGGAATAACAATATCGCCCGCTGGGCAATTCATCATAGAAATTGTCTATGCTATACTATGAAAATCAAGTAATTATCAGGAGATATGTCATGCCCGAGCGTACGGATAACGACGCATCCACCGGCAAGCGTCTACCTATCCTGGTATTTGGCGCATTGGGCATCGTCTTTGGCGATATTGGCACCAGTCCGCTCTATACCCTGAAAACGGTACTCTCTCTGGCCGGAAACCCCCATGCCCCCGCGGATGTGCTGGGGCTGCTTTCGCTGGTATTTTGGACGCTGGTCATTATTACCTCGCTTAAATATGCCCTGTGCGTAATGCGCATCGACAACCACGGCGAGGGCGGTATTCTGGCGCTGATGTCCCTGCTGGTACGCCACAAACATTCGCGCCCGGCCATCGTCATGGCGGCCCTGTTCGGCGCGGCGCTGATCTATGGCGATGGGGCGATCACCCCGGCCATTTCAGTCCTTTCCGCGCTAGAGGGGCTCAATCTGGTCATGCCGCAGCTGGATCCCTATATTCTGCCGGCGACGGTCGTTATTCTGGTGCTGCTGTTTGCGCTGCAGCATCTGGGCACCGCGCGGATCAGCAAGCTGTTTGCCCCGATCATGACGCTGTGGTTTCTCTCTATCGCCGCGCTGGGCATCTGGGGTATCAGCCTTCATCCCAGCGTACTGCTGGCGATAAATCCCTACTACGCCATCCACTTTATGCTGACGCACGGCACGCTGAGCTTTGTCGTGCTCGGCGGCGTCTTTCTGTGCGTGACCGGCGCCGAGGCGCTGTACGCCGATATGGGCCACTTTGGCCGTAAGCCGATCTGGGGCGCCTGGTTCGGCATCGTCTTTCCCAGCCTGCTGTTGAACTACGCCGGGCAGGCCGCCCTGGTGCTCTCCGGCGCCGATCTCAGCCAGAACATCTTCTATCTGCTCTGTCCGACGCCGCTGGTGGTCCCGCTGGTGATCCTGGCGACCCTGGCCACCATCATCGCCAGCCAAGCGATTATCAGCGGTGCCTTCTCCATGACGCGCCAGGCTATCCAGCTCGGCTGGCTGCCGCGCCTGCAGATCAAGCAGACCACCGAGGAGAGCTACGGCCAGATCTACATCGGCAGCATCAACCTGATGCTGATGATCGTCACGCTGCTGCTGGCCATCTTCTTCAAGACCTCGGAAAACCTGGCCGCGGCCTACGGCATCGCCGTCTCGCTGACCATGACCCTGACCTCGTCGCTGCTGTTTATCGCCATGCGGGAGATCTGGCGCTGGTCCCTGCCCGCCAGCCTGTGCGCCGCCGGGTTCTTCATGTGCGTGGATCTGCTGTTCCTGTGCGCCAACCTGACTAAGCTGATGGAGGGGGGCTATATCCCGCTGCTGCTGGCGCTGGCCATCTTCACCCTGATGCTGGTCTGGCATAAGGGCAGCCGGATGGTGCTGCGCAAGACCCAGGAGCGCATGATCCCGCTGACCAGCTTCCTGCACACCATTGAGGCGCAGAATATCCCGCGGGTGCCCGGCACCGCCGTATTCCTGACCCGCTCCTCCGCCGGCGTGCCGTCGGTGATGCGCCTGCACGTGCAGCGCAACGGCTCGCTGCACCGCAACGTGCTGCTGCTGACTATCCTGGTCGACAATATTCCCTACGTCGCGCCCGCGGAGCGCGTGACCCTGACCCAGATAGCGCCGAATCTGTGGCGCTGTAGCGCACACTACGGCTTTATGGAGCACCCCAACATTCCCCAGCTGCTGAGCGGGGCCGACTTTGAGCACTGCCAGAGCGATCCCAAGGAGATGACCTACTATATCGGCCATGAATCCCTGATGATGAAGGATCGAAACAAGGCGTTTCCTACCTGGCAGCGTAAGATATTCCGCGTCATGATGCGAAATAGTGCTCATGTCACAGACTACTATTATCTGCCCAGCGATCAGGTCGTCGAAATCAACCGCGTGGTGGCGCTGTAACCCCCTCGACACCCTAAAAAAAGGGCGGCCCACGGGCCGCCCTTTGTCGCGCTGTGCAGCGCTATACGTCGGTATTCCAGATATCGCGGCAGTAGCCGCGGATGGTGTAATCGCTGGAGAAGCTCCCCATTCGGCTCATCCCCCGCAGGGTACGGCGATACCACTCGGTATGCCGGCTAAAGTCCAGCTGCGCCTGCTGGTGAGCGTGACGATAGCCATCAAAGTCGGCCAGGTGCATGTAGTAATCCGACGCGGTCAGCATCTCATACAGCGGGCGGAACAGTTCGCGATCGGCGCACAGCTCGCCGGACACCAGCGCGTCCAGCGCCATCTGCAGCGACGGCTGCTGGCTCAGCACCTCATAGGGTCGGTAGCCCTGCGCCTTCTTCTGGGCTATCTGCAGCGTCGTGTGGCCAAACAGGTAAAAGTTCTGCTCGCCGACCGCCTGACGGATTTCGATATTGGCGCCGTCCAGCGTCCCGATCAGCAGCGCGCCGTTCATCGCAAACTTCATGTTGCTGGTGCCGGAGGCCTCCGTACCGGCCATCGATATCTGCTCTGACAGATCGCAGGCGGGGATCAGCCGCTCCGCCAGCGAGACGCTGTAGTCCTCCAGAAACACCACGCGAATAACCCCGTTCACCCGCGGCAGCTGGCTGATGCGCCGCGCCACGCAGTTCACCAGCTGCAGGATCAGCTTGGCCAGGGTATAGCGCGGCGCCGCCTTGCCGGAGAAGAAGTAGATCTTCGGCGTCGCCAGCTCCACGCCCTCCTGCAGACGCTGATACTGGTAGATGATGTGCAGCACGTTGAGCAGCTGGCGCTTATATTCATGGAAACGCTTGGCGTGAACATCAAACATGGTCATCGGGTCCAGGGCGATCCGGTAGCGGCTGTAGACATAGTTACTGAGCGCCAGCTTATTGTCGGTTTTAATCCGCCGCACCCGATCCACGACCTGAGCGTCATCGCAATAGTCCGATAGCTGCGCCAAACGATGGGGATCGTCCAGCCACGCCGGACCGATAAGCTCGGTAAAAAACTGCGCCAGCGCGGGGTTGGCCAGCTGCAGCCAGCGGCGATGGGAGATCCCGTTGGTCTGGTTGACGAACTTGTCAGGGGTCAGGCGACTGAACTGCGGCAGCAGCATATCGCGCACCAGCTCGGAGTGGATGGCCGAGACGCCGTTGACCTTATGGCTGCCCAGCGTCGCCAGATTCACCATCCGCAGGCGCTTCTCTCCGCTCTCATCGATCAGCGACAGCGACGGCAGCAGCGGCGCGGCATCATCGGGATAGCGACGGCTGACCGTGGTCAGGAAACGGTGGTTAATCTCATAAATCAGCTGCAGATGGCGGGGCAACAGACGCTCCACCAGCGGCAGCGACCAGCACTCCAGCGCCTCCGGCATCAGGGTATGGTTGGTAAACGAACAGGTGCGGCAGGTCATCGACCAGGCCTCATCCCAGCCGATACGGTACTCGTCCACCAGCACCCGCATCAGCTCCACCACGATCAGCGCCGGATGCGTATCGTTAATGTGCACGGCCGCCCACTCCGGCAGTCGGCGAATATCCTGGTGCTCGGCGAAGAAATCACGCAGCAGGTCGCGCACGGTGCAGGCGACCAGAAAGTACTCCTGAGTCAGACGCAGCTCTTTACCGGAGAGAATTTCGTCGGAGGGGTAGAGGATCTTGGAGATATTCTCGCTGCCAATCTTCTCGCCGACCGCCTGCAGGTAGTCCCCCTGGTTAAAGATGAGAATATCGAAGGAGTCGGAGGCCGCCGCATGGTACAGACGCAGGCGGTTAACCCCTTTATCCTCACCGCCGCTGACGTAATAGTCGTTGGGGACGCCCAGCAGCACCTTCCACTCCAACCACATCGGGTTATAGTTTCCCTGCGCGTCGAAGCCATGCTCTATGCGCCCGTAGATCGGAATGATCATGCTCTGGCTCGGATGCTGGATAATCCAGGGCGAGGCGGCCGAGTGCCACTCGTCCGGTTTTTCGATCTGCTGATCATTGATGATCAGCTGCCGGAACAGACCGTACTCATACTTGATGCCGTGACCGCTGGCGGCGACGTCCAGGGTCGCCAGCGAATCCATAAAGCAGGCGGCCAGTCGCCCCAGGCCGCCGTTGCCCAGCGCGGCGTCCGGCTCGCTGTCGAACAGCGCCTCCAGCGCCTGCCCCTCGGCCGCCAGCGCCGCCTGCGCCGTTGCGTACAGTCCCAGATTCTGCAGGTTAAAACGCAGCGATTGGCCGATCAGAAACTCCATCGACAGGTAGTACACCCGCTTACGCTGCTGATGCGCGTGACGCTGCCGGGTTTGGCAATAGGCATCATACAGGCGATCGCGCACCACCAGCGCCAGGGCGTTGAACCAGTCCCGCTGGCCCGCCGCCGCCGGCTCCATACCGACGCGATGGCGCAGCGCACAGACAATCTGACGCTGCATACGGCTTTCACTGCTCTCGCTTTCCGCGCTATAGGACATAGCTGCTACCCCTGTTATCTCGGCGTGATACGCCGTGGGCTCTGCGGCGCGCTGCGCCCTGAGCCGTCGTTCCCTTCGCCATCGCCGACGCGCTATGCGCCCGGCCCGCGATCCCCGTCATGCGCTATGGCGCGCACGTACCGCCGCCCAGCGGCAGATACTTGATCAGCCGCTGCTCATTTCCTCCCGCGCTGTAGCGGTAGTGGTACTCATCGGTCATTTGGCGGATCAATAGCATGCCCATGCCATGCTCCGGCCAGCTGCACGGATCGTCCATCTGGGGATCCGGTGCCGTCGGCCGCAGCGCCTCAGCGGGGATCGGCTGCCCGCGATCGCGCAGCACCACCTCCAGATGTCGGGGGTGACGCGTCAGGGTTATCGCCACCGGATACGCCCCCGCCTGGCCGTGGCGCACGATATTGCTGAAGGACTCATTGGCAGCCAGCTCCAGCTGGAACAGCACGTCAGGCGGCGCGCCGCTAAAAAACTCCTGCAGCGCGGCCCCCAGCGGGGCCAGACTATCCAGCGTCGCCGCCAGCGGAAATGAATAGGTGCGCAGCTTCATCGCCTACCGCCTCAGGCGCCGTGCTGCGCCAACATCTGCTGGCGATCCGTACCGATATGAAAAACGCGATCCATCCGGGTGATGCGGAACATGCCCTGAATATTTTCATTCAGCCCGCACAGCAGCAGATCGCCCCGATTGTTTAATAGCTTCAACAGCGAGACCAGGGCCCCCAGGCAGCTACTGTCGATGAAGTCCACCTGGCTGAAGTCCAGCAGCAGCCGATAGTGCCCCTGCTCGATCAGCGTAACGACGTTCTGACGAAATACCCCGGCAACCGACGCATCCAGGCGGCGGATCAGCGGTGAGACAATCGTCAGGCCATCCACTTCCTCTACGGCAAGATTCATATATTCTCCTCTACCCGTCCCTGCAGGTCATCGGCACAGCGGGTGATCATCAACAGTGAAATATCATCGGAAAAGCGCTGATGCGGGGTTCCCTCATCGGGGCTGTGCCAGCGCGAGAGAGCGGCGGCCAGCGTCTGCAGCAGCTGCGGCGCCGCCGCGTGGCTCTGCGCCTGCAGCTCACGGCGCAGGCGGAGCTCGCCGAACAGTTCGCCCTGCGGGCTGTCGCACTCGCTGACGCCATCGCTGTACAGACACAGCCGATCGCCGGGCGCCAGCGTCAGCGTATGATCCTCATACGCAGCCCACTCAAACAGACCTATCGGCAGCCCGCCGTCGCCAACGCCGCTCAGGCTGCCGTCCGCCCGGATCCACAGCGGTGTAGGATGCCCGGCCTGGCACAGGGCTATCTGACCGTTACGGGTATCCAGCACCCCATACACCAGGGTGAAGTAGCGCATGACGCCATCCTCCTGCGGCTCCAGGCAAAAGCGACGATTAAGCTCGCCCACCACCTGGTGCGGCGGCGCAGGCGCCTGGGCCGACGGGGAGAACAGCAGGCTGTGGGTCAACAGCGCGCTGTTAAACTCCTGCGCCACCGACTGCGCCAGCATGGCGGCGCTTACGCCGTGTCCGGCCACATCCACGCAGTAGAATGCCAGATGATGCGTATCCAGCAGAACGTAGTTCAGCAGATCGCCGGACACATAGGCCGAGGGCAAAAACAGCCAGTCGGCATGGAAGCCGTTAATGGTTTGGTCGTGAGAGGGCAGCAGGTTGCGCTGCATCGCGGCGGCGGCCTGCAGATCGGATTCGATCTGCTGGTAGGCATGGGCCAGCGTGGCGTTGCGCGCCGCCAGCGTGGCCTCCAGAGAGATGATGCGCTGGGCGGCATGCAGGCGACTGCGCAGCTGCCCCTGATTGAGGGGTTTCGTCAAAAAATCGTCGGCACCGGCCGCCATTCCGGCCAGCATATCCTCGGTCGACTGGCGGATAGTCAACAGGATCAGATAGATATAGTGACCGTAGTCTCCGGCGCGGATCGCCCGGCACAGCGCGGCGCCGTCCATCAGCGGCATCTCCCAGTCACTGATCACAATATGCACCCGGTGGCTCGCCAGACACGCCAGCGCCTGCTCACCGTCCTGCGCCTCGATAACCCGGTATTGCCAACGCGCCAGGATCGTCGCCAGCAGGCGGCGATAGCCCGGTGAGTCATCCACAATCAATACCGTATCGGCAAGCAAGACGCTCTCCGCTACCATGGTCATCCCCCGGGACGCGCCCGCTGACGTAATAACCGAGTACCCTGTAGCAAAGATAGATAACAACCCGGCGGCTCACCAATTTTTCCGCCGTATTTTATCGTCGGGCGCGCGCTAAACGGCGCCGTCCGCACCGTGAATTATGCCCCCTGCGCCGCGTTAAAACTGCAGCCTCAGCCAGGCAAAATAGACGTTACCGTTATCATAGGTGCCTGGAATATACGTCATTTGCAGCGTCAGCGGACCATAGCCGACGGAAGCCATCGGCAAGATCACCGGGATCGGGATATAGCGCCAGTTATCACGCATGGTCACTCCCACGGTATAGCCGGCGCCCCAATGAAAGTCCGAGCCCTCCAGCGGGCGCCAGGTTGCCTCCCAACCATAGCCGCCGATCGGCTCCCACTTATTAAACGAGTCTTTAAACGCCATCAGGTACAGGCCGTGCCAGTTACCCTTCTCATCCCAGCGGGACTGCCCAAAACCGGCGCCCCACGGACGCTCGTTGTAGCTATCGATCTTCTCCTGGCTATAGGCAAAGCGGGCGTGCCACGTAATCGCCGGCAGGTACAGATCGTAATGCTGCGGCTGTTCCCAGGTCTGAACAATATTGTTGCGTAACGTGTCCAGCATCCCGGGCTCAGCGGCAAAGGCCGCCCCAGTCAAAAAGAGGGGCAATGCCGCCAACGCGGCCAGAATATCATTATGCGTTTTCACTAAAACGGGTTCACTCTATTTTATTTAATGCAGGCGCTCATAGCATAACAATACAAACACAAACCTTCTATAAACAAACAGCATCGCGCCAACAGAACGACACCGCCGATAACAATCAGTTTATTATCAATTAGATACAAATAAAAATACGGTATTAAACTCGCCGCAGAGAATGCGATTAATATGCGCTAACATATTCAAATTACGATTTATTTGATGAACGAGGCACCGTGGTGCTATCCCTGAAAAGGATAATCCATGCGCTATAAAATAAGATTTTTCTCACACAATAGGCATATTTCACTTTTATTGACTGCGTAGCCGCAGCGCGACCGCCCGCCCTTTCTGCCCGCGCCGTTGCCGCCCCGTAAGTTAGTGCTATGATGAATCCACCTCTGTCTGGCTGGCGCCAGCGACTTGCCATGACGGCACCCTTTTCACCCTGCCAGCCAGCTCCAGCAGCGTTATACTGAGGTCAGGATCATGAGCGTAGATATCACCCACAATGACGCCCCTTTCGGTACTTTGCTTGGCTATGCGCCGGGCGGCGTCGCAATTTACTCCTCCGACTATAGCACGCTGGATCCCCGGGTTTATCCCGATGAAGCCTCCCTGCGCAGCTACATCGACGACGAATATATGGGCCACAAGTGGCAGTGCGTCGAATTTGCCCGTCGCTTTCTATTTCTGAACTACGGCGTCGTATTTACCGACGTCGGCATGGCCTATGAAATTTTCTCTCTGCGTTTTCTGCGTCAGGTCGTTAACGATAGCCTGCTACCGCTGCAGGCCTTCGCCAACGGTTCGGCGCGGGCGCCGGTGCGCTGCTGATCTGGCAGAAAGGCGGTGAATTCAAGGATACCGGCCACGTTGCCGTCATCACCCAGCTGCTGGGCGACCGGGTACGCATCGCCGAGCAAAACGTTATCCACGCCCCGCTGCCGCCGGGACAGCAGTGGACGCGGGAGCTCACGCTGCAGCGACACCAGGGCCGCTATACCATTCGGGACTCGTTTGACGACACCGAAATCCTCGGCTGGATGATCCATACCGACGACGCCCGCGACAGCTTACCCCAGCCCACCCTGGCGCCGCCGATGATGGCGCTGCACGACGCCCGACGCAGCGATAAGGGGACCTTTGACGGCCGCTGGCTGAATGAAAGCGATCCCCTCGAAAACGCCTATGTACAGGCTAATGGGCACGTCATCAACCAAAACCCGTATCAATATGTCACCATCAGCGAAAGCGCCGAACAGGAGCTGATCAAGGCCACCAATGAGCTGCACCTGATGTACCTGCACGCCACCGATAAGGTGCTGCGCGACGACAGTCTGCTGGCGCTGTTCGATATTCCCAAGATCCTCTGGCCGCGCCTGCGCCTCTCCTGGCAGCAGCGCCGTCACTGCATGATCACCGGGCGCATGGACTTCTGTATGGATGAGCGAGGGCTGAAGGTCTACGAATACAACGCAGACTCGGCCTCCTGCCATACGGAGGCCGCGCTGATCCTGCAGCGCTGGGCGAAGCAGGGCGACGGCGTACCGGGCTACAACCCGGGCGAGGATCTGCTCAACGAGCTGGCCGGTGCCTGGCGCCACAGCCACGCCCGCCCGTTTGTCCACATCATGCAGGATAACGACGTCGAGGAGAGCTATCACGCGCTCTTTATGCAGCGGGCGCTGTCGCAGGCCGGCTTCGATAGCAAGATAGTCAAAGGGCTGGCGGCGCTGCGCTGGGACGCCACCGGTCAGCTGATCGACGACGAGGGGCGCCAGGTGAACTGCGTTTGGAAAACCTGGGCATGGGAGACCGCCCTGGAGCAGGTACGGGAAGTCAGCGATGCCGAATATGCCGCGGTACCCATCCGCACCGGCCAGCCGGAAAACCAGGTGCGGCTGATCGACGTTCTGCTGCGTCCGGAAATCATGGTGTTCGAACCGCTGTGGACCGTCATCCCCGGAAACAAGGCGATCCTCCCGATCCTGTGGTCGCTGTTCCCCCACCACCGCTATCTCCTGGATACCGACTTTGAGCCGACGCCGGCGCTGATCCGCAGCGGCTACGCCGTTAAGCCGATCGCCGGGCGCTGTGGCAGTAATATCGATCTGGTCAGCCGCCATGAGGAGGTGCTCGATACCACCAGCGGGAAATTCCGCGACCAGAAGAATATTTATCAGCAGCTATGGTGCCTACCGCGGGTGGCGGACAAGCATATCCAGGTCTGTACCTTTACCGTGGGCGGTAGCTACGGCGGCGCCTGCCTGCGCGCAGACAGCGCATTGGTGATCAAGAAAGAGAGTGATATCGAGCCGCTTATCGTGCTCAAAGACAGTGAGTTTCTGAAGTAGGTGCCGACCTAAGCCCGTCAAGCAGCGGGCTTAGGTGCGACGGAGAGCCTATTCCAGCAGAGGCTGGCGTTGACACGCGCCGGACCGCGCAGATCCCCTACGCGTTCCCGCTCGTCAGACGCCTACGCTGACTGATGGGATAGGCTCTATCTCCGTGACATCATGGGCATTGACCGCCATCCGCTCAGCGCAAAGGGCGTGCGCGCCCGGCGTTATTCTGAAACCAGCTCCTGGACCTGATTACGGAATTCGACAATTTTCTTACCCGGCTCTTTTTTACAGACTTTAATCACCTTCGGCACCATGACCGTCTGTACCTTCTGCCAATCAACATAGTCGCCGTTTTTATAGTCGCGATCCTTATTGACCACCCAGACCATCACCGGCGTCATCGCCTTCGGGTTCATCTGGGTAAACTCATGGCAAGTCATGGTTTCCGGCGTGGTTACCGTGGCCATCGTCAGCTCCTGAGCGCAGGCGTTGCCAGCCAGTGCCAGAGTCAGCGCCAGTACGGAACCACCCATAAATGTTGTTTTACTTTTCATTGCAAACTCCTTATTAAGTAATATTCTCGCTAGACGCACTCGATACTGCTTCTTTTATAAATATCATTTTTATTCTGTTCGCATAATAAAAAACAGTAAAAAAACACCGGCACTCTGTACATCTTTTCGGACAGGCGTCCAGTGCCACAAATAGATTAGAAAGGAAGAGGGTAGATATAATCTATTTTTTATTTAAACAATAATAAATCAGCGCACTTATCGACAATAAATCAAAATAAACTCTTCTTCCGCACGTACTGTATAAATTTATTTTTAAGCGACGAGATACATAGCGCGTCGATATCACAGCGCACGCCGCAGAATATCATGCGCCGCCGCATTTTCACGCCGCGCCCCTAGGGTCCCAGCAGACGGCGTGCCGCCGTAGCGCCGACGATCGCCAACAGCATCGGCAGCAGAAAGTCTGGGCTGATATGGGTTAGCTCGAACACCAGCAGCAGCGCGGTCAGCGGCATTCCCATCGAGGCGGATAAAAACGCCCCGGCGCCGACGACGGCGAACGCCCCCAGCGCGGTGCCCGGCCACAGCTTTAGCCACAGGCTCCCCACGATGCAGGCCAACAGCGCGCCGTTAGCCAACGCTGGCGTCATCAGCCCTCCGCGCGCCCCCGCCCGCAGAGCCGCCATCTGCACCGCCACCTTCGCACACAGCAAAAGTCCGGCCAACCCAATGCCCACGTCGCTATTAAAGCTGAGCCAGGTTGCCCCTTTTCCGTTGCCGGGCAACTGCGGTAGCCACAGGCTGAGCAGCGCCAGCAGCAGAAAGGCCAACAGATTATCCCGGATCAGTCGAACATCACGCGTAGAGTGGGATTCAGCCAAACGCCCCAGGCGAGCAAACAGCACCCCTGCACCGCCAAACAGCGGACCAAACAGCAGCGACCAGAGGAGCAGCCCCTCCGTCACCCGGTACCCCGGCATAGAGTATTGGTACTCATCTCCCAGTCCGATCCGGGCGACCAGCGTCGCCACTGTGCAGCAGACCAGCGCCGGGATCACCGCCCTCGCTCGCCAACTCTTCAGCAGCACCTCCAGCGTAAACAGAGCGCCAGCCACCGGCACATTGTACACCGCCGCCAAACCGGCCCCGGCGCCGCAGGCAATCAGCGTACGCGTCTGCGGTGGCGTAATCCCCAGCGCAAAGGCCAGACGCTCCGCGCCCAGGGCCCCCATCTCTCGCGGCGCAGACTCCCGCCCCAGCGGCGATCCCATACCGACCGTCATCACCTGCAGCGCGGCATGCAGCATGCTTTCCCACGTCGGCATCCGCGACACCGGAGTGCGTAGCGCATCACGCACGCTGACCAGACCACGCCCATAGCGGTACAGCGCGTACCACCCCACGCCGGCCACGCCGCCCGCCGCCATCAACGCCGTAAAGCGGCGCCACGGCGCCGCATCGCTAACCCCCTGTAGAAAAGACTCACGGCTGATGATCGCATCCAGGCTATAGCCATAGGCAAGATGCTGCACGCTGTGCAGCAGCAGGGCGACCAGCCACCCGGCCACCCCGGCGGTCCCCCCCGTCAGCAGCATCGCCAGCGTAAAGCGACCCCAGCGCCGCCACCCAAATACATCACCCCGCTTACGCACCGTCACCGCCCATCGCCCCATCATCACTGTCAGTGACCATAGCACAGCCTGCGCCAGACTATCCTGCCGCCGCCGTGTCAATATTGTTATCTTTTCTTACACGCCGGAAACCGGACGCCACCATCCACGCGCTTATAATAAAAAACCGGGTTATTCAGCGCTCAAGAGAAGAATAAATACGCCGACTCCTATAAATAATGACTTTCAGCCATGCTGTATATATCGCGCTAGCACGATTGGGTGAACCATATATAAAACATTGCAAGCCGATAAGTTTGACCCATGACAACTTTTAACAGGATAAAGCCACTGCGAGTTACCCTTGCCTATGCTATTCCTTATATTGCTGTGTGCACGGCAACGTTAATTGAGTAGGACAACTTCTCTATCCCCAAAGGAAATTCATATGCAGAATTTAACTGGAAAGTGGCTGTGTCATGGTGATGGAATGACCTATCATATTACGCAAGATGGAAATTCCGTATTTGTTTCCGGATCAGGCAACGGCTGCCATAACGTGGGTTTTGGTATTATTGACCCACAGGATAAATCCGTTGTATTAAACTGGGCCGATCTTCCTGATAGCAAAGGGTTTGGCGCAAAGGGCACCTGCTATATTGATGCCAGCCATCCCGGCGTGCTGAAGAAAAAAGAGGGATCGGCCAGCTATGCTATCGGAAACTTTGAAAAGGTAGCCTAACCTGGAATCACCCCATCGCCGCACGCGATGGGGTATTACGCGAATATCAGATGTTTCCTCCATCCACGCAGCAGGGCGCCTCTGACGATTCGTCGCGCGTCGCGACTAAACGCCGTCTCACCATAATACGGTGGCCGCCTGAACGCTCTCATCATCCAGCGCCGCCGCGATAGCGCAGCCGGAAGACGCGAATCCCATCCCCCATGTGTCCACGCTCAGCGATCTCGCTTACCGAGCGATGGCGCGTCTCTACCGTTGCCCTACGGATGCCAGGTCGACGGCGACAGACGTGACACCACAGGGCACTATCGCCTTGATCGCAGCGCGAGACGCCCCCAACGCGGACGAGATATCGCTCGCCTACGCGTGACGTAAGGCGGCTGCAATGGCGATGATGATATTGATTTTATTGGTTTTTATAGAAAGAGGGAGAACTGACTGGACGTGTTATTGGTGCGCCCTGCAGGATTCGAACCTGCGACCCACGGCTTAGAAGGCCGTTGCTCTATCCGACTGAGCTAAGGGCGCATCGGAAAATCACCGGTGCATCTGCCTGATGTTTCAGGCGGAATGGGATTATACGGCCCAACTCAGGTGAGTCAATGCCTTTCACCGTAAAACGCGCCTAGCGGGTATTGATGGAGATCAATATTCACCTGACAGCGGGCCAGCCATTTGCGACAATGGCGACATCCCCGCAACATAACCAGGATGGATCAGCTCACCATGACAGCAAAAATTATTGATGGGAAAACGATTGCGCAGCAGGTCAGAAGTGAAGTGGCGGCACGGGTGCGACAGCGCCTGGCGGACGGCAAACGGGCGCCGGGACTGGCGGTCATTATGGTCGGTGACGATCCGGCCTCTCGCATCTACGTCGGCAGCAAGCAGCGCGCCTGTGAAGAGGTCGGCTTTCTCTCCCGCTCCTATGCGCTGCCGGACAGCACCGATGAGGCCCAGCTGCTGACGCTGATCGATACGCTCAACGCCGACGCGGCCATCGACGGTATTCTGGTACAGCTGCCGCTGCCCGTCGGCATCGATAACAGCCGCGTGCTGGAACGCATCCATCCGGACAAAGACGTGGATGGTTTTCACCCCTATAACCTGGGCCGCCTGTGCCAGCGCACCCCCAAGCTCCGCCCCTGCACCCCGCGCGGTATCATTACCCTGCTGGAGCGCTGCGGCATCGAAACCCAGGGGATGGATGCCGTGATGGTCGGCGCCTCCAACATCGTGGGGAGACCGATGGCGCTGGAGCTGCTGCTGGCCGGCTGCACCACCACCATCACCCACAGCCGCACCCGTAACCTGCAGCAGCACGTCGAGCGCGCCGATCTGATCGTCGCCGCCGTCGGTAAACCCGGCTTTATCCCCGGCGAATGGGTCAAGCCCGGCGCGGTGGTGATCGATGTCGGCATCAATCGGTTGGAAAGCGGTAAGGTGGTCGGCGACGTCGACTTTGCCGGCGCCGCCCAGCGCGCCAGCTGGATTACCCCGGTTCCCGGCGGCGTCGGGCCGATGACCGTCGCCACCCTGATGCAGAACACCCTGCAGGCCTGTGAGGCGTTTCACGACGACTAAGCCCTCGGCGCGCCATCGTGTCCCAGACGCAGCTTTCCCGTGCGCCAGGCGCTGCAGGCTGGCACAATAGCGGCGTGTCCGCCCGCGCGGCGGTTAATTTTTAAGGCAAGAGAAAAGACCATGCAAACTTTCCATCTGGACAATCATCCGCACGTCGAGCTGTGCGATCTGCTGAAGCTGCAGGGCTGGTGCGACAGCGGCGCCCAGGCCAAAAACCTGATCGCCGAGGGCCAGGTCAAGGTCGACGGCGCGGTCGAAACGCGCAAGCGCGCGAAGATTGTCGCGGGCCAGGTGGTCGACTTCGCCGGGCAGCAGGCGCGCGTCATCGCCTAAGCTGAGCTCCAGACGTCAAAAAGCCGGACCCAGGTCCGGCTTTTTGCGCGTTATCGCTCGGCCTTACTTACGCCGCCAGGTGGTGCCCTGCGGCCCATCCTCCAGCACGATCCCCATCGCATTCAGGCTGTCACGCGCCTCATCGGCAAGCGCCCATGCTTTGGCGGCGCGGGCATCGTTGCGCTGCTTGATCAGCGCCTCGATCTGCGCAACCTCGTCATCGCCTGCCGCGGCGCCGCTCTGCAGGAAGTGCTCCGGCGTCTGCTCCAGCAGCCCCAGGACGTGGGCCAGACCGCGCATCTGCGCCGCCAGCGCACTCGCCTGCGCCATGTCCTCCCCTTTCAGACGGTTGATCTCACGCGCCATGTCGAACAGTACGGAGTAGGCCTCCGGCGTGTTGAAGTCATCATCCATCGCCGCCCGGAAGCGCGCGGTAAAGGTCTCATCCGCCGCCGGCTGCGCCGCGGCGTCGGTGCCGCGCAGCGCGGTATACAGACGCTCCAGCGCCGCACGCGCCTGCTTCAGGTTCTCTTCGCTGTAGTTCAGCTGGCTGCGGTAGTGGCCGGACATCAGGAAGTAACGCACCGTCTCCGCGTCATAGTGCGCCAGCACGTCGCGGATGGTGAAGAAGTTGCCCAGCGACTTGGACATCTTCTCGCGATCGATCATCACCATGCCGGAGTGCATCCAGTAGTTGACGTAGGCGCCGTCGTGGGCGCAGGTCGACTGGGCAATCTCGTTCTCATGGTGCGGGAACATCAGGTCCGAACCGCCGCCGTGAATATCAAAGTGCGCGCCCAGCTGCTTGCAGTTCATCGCCGAGCACTCGATGTGCCAGCCGGGGCGCCCTTCGCCCCACGGTGACGGCCAGCTCGGCTCGCCCGGCTTGGACATCTTCCACAGCACAAAGTCCATCGGGTTGCGCTTCACGTCGGCCACCTCCACCCGCGCACCGGCCTGCAGCTGCTCCAGATCCTGGCGCGACAGCACGCCGTAGTCCGGATCGGTATCGACGGCGAACATCACGTCGCCGTTGCTGGCCACATAGGCATGATCGCGGGCGATCAGCTGCTCCACCAGCGCGATGATCTCGGCGATATGGTGGGTCGCGCGCGGCTCCACGTCGGGACGGGCGATATTCAGGGCATCAAAGTCGCGATGCATCTCCGCCAGCATACGCTCGGTCAGCTGCTCGCAGCTCTCCTTGTTCTCCAGCGCACGCTTGATGATTTTATCGTCCACGTCGGTCACGTTACGCACATACTTCAACCTGTAGCCCAGGTAGCGCAGGTAGCGGGCCACCACGTCGAAACAGACAAAGGTTCGGCCGTGACCGATGTGACACAGGTCGTAAATGGTTACCCCACACACATACATACCGACTTCACCGGCATGGATGGGTTTAAATTCCTCTTTCTGGCGACTGAGTGTATTAAAGATTTTAAGCATCGGGGGTATCCGTGATAGTTGCTGATAACGGGATAGAAACGTAAAGGTTATACTAACGCAGCGCCCGGAGAGAATGAAGCCCGGGAGCAGCGCCCTGCGAATATTCCCGGAGAAAGAGGTGCCAGCGGCAGGGGCATCGGCTACAATCATCCCGCTTGCTTCAATCATCATAAAACAGGATTATTGTTATGGTTACTTTCCACACCAATCATGGTGACATCGTCATCAAAACCTTTGACGACAAAGCGCCGGCTACCGTTGCCAACTTCCTGGAATACTGCCGTGACGGCTTCTACGACAACACCATCTTTCACCGCGTGATCGATGGTTTCATGATCCAGGGCGGCGGTTTCGAGCCGGGCATGAAACAGAAAGCCACCAAGGCACCGATCAAGAATGAAGCCAACAATGGCCTGAAGAATACCCGCGGCACGCTGTCCATGGCGCGCACCAACGATCCGCACTCGGCGACCGCCCAGTTCTTCATCAACGTCGTTGATAACGACTTCCTCAACTTCCGCTCCGAGCGCCCGGACGGCTGGGGCTATGCCGTATTCGCCGAAGTGGTAGACGGCATGGACGTGGTCGACAAGATCAAGGGTGTCTCCACCGGCCGTAACGGCATGCACCAGGATGTTCCGCGTGAAGACGTGATCATCCAACGCGTTACCGTGAGCGAATAATCGCCCGAATGGCAACGCTGTTCATCGCTGATTTACACCTCAGCCAACAGGAACCGGCGATCACCGCCGGTTTTCTGCGCTTTCTTGCCGAAGAAGCCCCTCAGGCAGAAGCCCTATACATTCTGGGCGACTTTTTCGACTACTGGATAGGGGATGATGACCCCCAGCCGCTGCACCAGCACGTCGCCGAGGCGCTGCGCCGTCTGAGCGACAGTGGCGTGCCCTGCTACTTCATTTGCGGTAACCGCGATTTTTTACTGGGTAAGTCCTATGCCAAGCGCTGCGGCATGACCCTGCTGCCTGATGAACAGATCATTACGCTATACGGTCAGCCGATTCTGCTGCTGCACGGCGATACCCTGTGCAGCGACGATCGCGACTACCAGCGCTACCGACGCCGGGTTCACAACCCCTTGCTACAGTGGCTGTTCCGCCGCCTTCCCCTGCGCCTGCGCCTGAAGATCGCCGCCGGTATGCGCCGACAGAGCCAGCGCAGCAACAGCGCCAAGGCGATGACCATCATGGATGTCAACCAGGAGACGGTCTGCGCCACTCTGCAACGCCGCGGCGTTCAGCGCATGATCCACGGCCATACCCATCGCCCGGCCCTACATCACTTTAGCCTGGACGATGGCCGCTGCGCCCTGCGCGCGGTGCTGGGTGCCTGGCATACCCACGGCTCGATGATCCGGGTCGACGCACAGGGGATACATCTGATCGAGCTGCCCGCTCACCCCGCAGAGAGCGAGCCCATCACGACGCGGTTACGCCCCGCCAGCTTGGCCTGATACAGCGCCATATCGGCCTGCGCCACGCACGCCTGGGCGCTCTGTCGACTCTCCTCGCAGACAACGCCGCCGATGCTGAGGGTCACGCTCAGTGGGGTGCCGTCCAGCGCCGTGAGCGGTAGCGCCGCCACGTCGCGACAGATCCGCTCGGCTATCGCGCGCGTCTGCGCCGCGTCCGCGTGGTACAGTAATATGCAAAACTCATCGCCGCCGACGCGCGCCACCACGTCCTCTGGACGGGCTCCCCGACCGATAGCCCGAGCCACCTCGCACAGCACCCGATCGCCGCTCAGGTGGCCATAGCGATCGTTGATCAGCTTAAAGCGATCGATATCCATCATCAGCACGCCCAGCGGGTATGTCGCGCCGCACTGCGGCAGCGCCCGCTGCAGACACCCATAGTAGTAAGCGCGGTTAAAGGTCTGCGTCAGGCCATCGCGGATCGCATTGTTGTAGCTGATGGCATATTCGATCTGTATACGACGGTAGCGCTGAAAAATGTCATATAAGAAGATCTCCATGACGTAAAAATTGGCCACCAGCCCAAACAGCAGAGATCCATACCACCCTACGCTGCTCACCTGGGGAGAGCGCCACTGCAGCACAAACCCGCCCAGGATGATCAGGCTGGCCAGCGTCACCGCCAGCCAAAAGCGCGTCGCCAGACGGGTTTGCCAGATCAGCAGCAGCGCCAGCGCCCCCCACAGCGTACACATAAACGGCAGCACCACCTGTCGATACCCTGCCTGATAATTCTGCGACACCTGCAGCAGCCGTGGCTCGAGCCACAGCGAATGCAGCGAGTGGTTGGAGAGCAGCAGTGCGCCCAGCGCGACCGCGACGCTCATGGTCAGGCTCAGCGCCACCACCGGGCCGAGCGCGATGGCGCCTTTCTCCTGCCGGCGGTAAAGGTACAGCGCATACAGAAACAGCATTGCCATTCCGCTATAGCGGATTAAATAAAATAAAACAAAGTCATTCAGCGTTAACGCATTTTTATATTCCGGAAAAAAGATATCTTGGCAAAATAATAAACTACAGAGAAGGAGCGAGGCCGAAAGTAGGTAGGATACGATTAACGGGATCTTATATATTTGCTGGCGCTCGCAGTTAAATTGCATAAAAATAAATAACGCAATAAATATATGCATGATCAGCAAAATAGCGTTACATACGGCGATAAAGCCGCGCAGTAGTACCATAGGCTGCGCCGCCGTCAGGAAGATCAGGCAATAGCACACCAGCGTCAGAAATAATAATAATATTCCCAGCGGACCGCCGCCGCGGGACAATAGCGTCGTGATCCATTTCATGGACAGTCCTTAAACAATATAGCGTCAGACTATCTCTGGCGTTGAGCGGTAGAGGTCCCCAAATAGCCCTTCATGGACTACTACTTTTATAGTAGATGTTTCCCTCGCATTACGCTAACCGATAGCGTAACGGCGCTGACTTTCCCCGGCGCGGCGGCCACGCAAACGTTTTCCTCACCTGAAAAGCTATGCTATGCTTTGCCCCTCTTATCTGTAGGGCCGCCGGGATCGGGCGGCCATTCACCGCCACCGAGTTAGAGGAGCACGCCATTCATGTCCGCCAGCGCCGCACCGGCCAGGATCGCCATCGTCATGGGGTCCAAAAGCGATTGGGCCACCCTGCAGTTCGCCGCCGAAATCCTGACGCAGCTTGAGCTGCCCTGCCACGTGGAGGTGGTATCAGCGCACCGTACTCCGGATAAGCTGTTTCACTTTGCCGAGCAGGCGGCGGCGCGCGGGCTGCAGGTCATCATCGCCGGCGCCGGCGGCGCGGCTCACCTGCCCGGCATGCTGGCGGCCAAAACCCTGCTGCCGGTGCTGGGCGTACCGGTACAGAGCGCCGCGCTGAATGGGGTCGACAGCCTCTACTCGATAGTACAGATGCCGCGCGGCATCCCGGTCGGCACCCTGGCCATCGGCAAGGCGGGCGCCGCCAATGCCGCCCTGCTGGCGGCCCAGATCCTGGCGCTGCATGACGAAGCGCTGAGCCGCCGCCTGGCCGCCTGGCGCCAGGCGCAGAGCGACGAGGTGCTCAGCCATCCCGATCCGCGGGAGGACGCATGAAGCCGGTTTGCGTACTGGGCGATGGCCAGCTGGGGCGCATGCTGCGTCAGGCCGGAGAACCGCTGGGGATCCCGGTCTATCCGGTGGGTATCGAGGCCGATCCGTACAGCGTCCCCTGGCAACAGGCGGTGATCACCGCCGAAATCGAACGCTGGCCCGACACGCCGCTGACCCGCGAGCTGGCCAGCCACCCGGCCTTCATCAACCGCGATATCTTCCCGCTGCTGGCCGATCGCTACAGCCAAAAGCAGCTGCTGGACGAACTGGCGCTGCCGACGGCGCCCTGGGCGCTGCTGGCCGCGCCAGAACAGTGGCCCGCCCTGTTTGAACGCCTCGGCCCGCTGGCCATCGTCAAGCGCCGCACCGGCGGCTATGACGGGCGCGGTCAGTGGCGTATCCGCCCCGGTCACGAACCCCAGCTTGATGCCGAGATCTACGGGCAGTGTATTGTCGAGCAAGGGATCAACTTCATCGGCGAGGTCTCGCTGATCGGCGCCCGCGCTCAGGATGGCCGCTGCGTTTTCTATCCCCTCACCCATAACCTGCATCAGGACGGCATTCTGCGCGCCAGCCTGGTCTTTCCGCAGCCGGAGAGCTTTCTGCAGGAGAAGGCGCAGGCGATGCTGCAGCGCATCATGCAGCGCCTGGAGTATGTCGGCGTCATGGCGATGGAGTGTTTCGTGGTGGATGACGACACCCTGCTGATTAACGAGCTGGCGCCACGCGTACACAACAGCGGGCACTGGACCCAGAACGGCGCCTCGATAAGTCAGTTCGAGCTGCACCTGCGCGCGCTGCTCGGCCTGCCTCTGCCGCACCCGGATGTCTCCACCCCCTCCGTAATGATCAACCTGATCGGCACCGCGCTGGACACCGCATGGCTAAGCGGCCCGCTGGTGCACCTGCACTGGTACGATAAGGCGGTCCGTCCGGGACGCAAGGTGGGCCACCTCAACCTGAACCACTTCCAGTCCCAGCGGCTGGTCAGCGCCCTGGATACCCTGCGCGGCCAGCTGCCGGCGGAGTACCAGGACGCCCTGGCATGGGCCGGCGCGCGGCTGAGCTGAGCATCAGCGCGCCGAGGGACGACGCAGCAGCCCTCTTCCCAGTCCGGCGCCGCAGATCCCCAGCAGCAGCGCGGCGCCCGGCGGCAGCAGTAGCCACATCGGCCAGGCGGGCTGCCAGGGAAAGTCAAACACCTGCCGCTGCAGCAGCCACAGCGCTGCCTCGGCGGCAGCGGCGGCCACCGTGCCCGCCGCCAGTCCCAGCAGCATGAATTCGGCATACAGGGTGCGACGCAGCACCCGTCGCGATGCGCCCAAGATCCGGTAGATCTGCAGCTCCTGGCGGCGCTGTTCCATCCCCACCTGCACCTGAGCCAACAGCAGCAGTACCCCGCACAGCACCACCAGCAGCACCATCACCTCCAGCGCTCGCCCCACCTGATCCAGTATCTGACGCGCCTGCAGCAGCAGGGCGCCCATATCCACCAGCGTCAGGGTCGGAAAGTGGCGGTTAAGCTCAGCCAAGAGCCGCGTATCGCCGTCATAACGTAGGCTGGTGAGCCAGCTTTGCGGCTGCCCCTCCAGCCCACCGGGCGGGAAAATAAAGTAGAAATTGGGGCGCAGGCTCTCCCAGTCTACCCGCCGCAGGCTGGTCACTCGGGCGCTGAACTGCCGACTGTCGCCGCTAAACGTCAGGCGATCGCCCAGCGTCAGCCCCAGGCGTTCAGCCACCCCTTGCTCCACCGAGACGCCCCCCGCGCCCGGCGGCCATTCACCGGCCAGCAGCGGGTTTCCCGGCGGCAGCGACGCCAGCCAGGTGAGATTCAGCTCACGGTTTAGGGACTCATCGCCCCCCTGCATGACCGGCGGACGCCCGTTGATCGCCGTCAGACGCGCCAGCGCAATGGGATAAAACCGCTGTGGAGTGACGCCGTGGGCGTGCAGGAACGCCTGCAGCGGCTCGCGCTGCGCCGCGCTGATGTTGAACAGAAAGTAGTTGGGGCTGTCGGGCGGCAGCTGCTGACGCCAGCGATCGAGCAGATCGCCGCGCAGCATCAGCAGTAGCGCCAACAGCATAAAGGAGAGCGAAAAGGCCGCCAGCTGACTCAGGGTTGCCCCCGGCTGGCGCAGCAGACGCCCCAGCGCCAGACGCAGCGTCAGGCTGCCCGGCGCCAGTCGGCGCAGGCTCCACAGCCCCAGCCAGCCGCACAGCGCCAGCAGCAGGGCCAGCAGGGCCATCCCCAGCAGCAGCGACCACATCAGCGCGCTGGCGCCGACCAGCCACAGCAGCCCGCCGCCCAGCAGCAGCGCCATCAGCGGCAGGTAATAGCGCAGGGGCCAGACCGGGCTCGGCGCGTCGGCGCGCAGCACCCGCAGGGGCCGCATCGCCAACAGCTGACGATAGGGTCGCAGGGCGGCCAGCAGCGCCATCAGCGGGATCCCCCCCAGCGCCCACAGCCAGGGCCAGAGGCCGGGCGACGGCAGCGCGGCGGGCAGCAGCGGCGTCAATAGCCACAGCAGCCCCCGCTCGACCAGCAGCCCCAGCCCCGCCCCCACCAGCAGCGCCGATCCCAGCAGCCATAGCCACTGTCCGACCACCCACTTCAGCAGCAGACGCCGCCCGGCGCCCAGCGTCTTCAAGAGCACCACCAGCGTATGGCGGCTACGGCAGTAGTGCCCCATCGCCACGCTGACGGCGGCCATGGCCAGCAGCAGCGTCAACAGCGCCGACAGCAGCAGAAACTGCTGCGCCCGCTGCAGGGTACGCGCCAGCACATTCGCGCCCTGAGCGGCCTGAGTCAGACGCTGATCCGCCTGCAGACGCGGCGTCAGATAGGCGTCGTAGCGCGCCAGCGCCTCGCGGCTGCCGGCCAAGCCATAGCGATAGCTCACCCGGCTGCCCGGTTGTACGATCCCGCTGCGCTCGGCGTCCGCCAGCGCAATCAGCATCCTGGGGGCGCTGCTCAGCAGGCTGAACCCACCGTCCGGCTCCCGTTCGACCTCGCCGACGACCCGCAGCGTCATATCCCCCACCTCCACGGCATCGCCGGGGCGCAGGGCGAACTGCGCCATCAGCCGCGGAGCGACCAGCGCCTCGCCGGGGCGCGGCACCTGGCGCGGCGGGCGCGTCTCCAGCCGGCCGTACAGCGGGTAGGCGTCGTCCACCGCCTTCACCTCCGCCAGCTGCAGCCGACCGCCGGCAAACGCCATGGTTGAAAATACCCACTGCCGGCTAACCCGGATCCCCTCCCGCCGGGCCTGCGCCAGCCACGCCTCGGGCACCGGCGTATAGCTGCACAGCACCCGATCGGCGGCGATCACCTCACGTCCCTGTCGCTGCAGCCCCTGATCCAGACGATCGCCAATCCGCCCCAGCGCCAGCACGCAGGCCACCGCCAGCGCCAGCGCCAGCCAGACGATCAGCAGCGACGGAGTGCGCCATTCGCGCCAGAACCAGCGCCGGATCACGCGACCTCCCGCAGCGTTCCGTCCACCAGGCGCAGCCGCCGCTGGCAACGCGCAGCCAGCTGAACATCGTGGGTCACCATCACCAGCGTCGTCGCCTGGCGCTGGTTCAGCTCAAACAGCAGATCGGCGATGCGATCGCCGGTCTGGCGATCCAGGTTGCCGGTCGGTTCATCGGCAAACAGGATCTGCGGCCGGGCGCTAAAGGCGCGCGCCAGCGCGACCCGCTGCTGCTCACCGCCGGAGAGCTGGGCCGGCAGGTGGCGCAGACGCTGCCCCAGCCCCAGCTGCGTCAGCAGCGCCGCGGCGCGCTGGCGGCTGTCGTGCTCGCGCTCGCCGCGCAGCAGCGCGGGCAGCTGTACGTTCTCCAGCGCCGTCAGGGTCGGCACCAACATAAAAGATTGAAACACAAAGCCAATATCGCGGGCGCGCAGGGCGGCGCGCCCCTCCTCATCCAGCTGTGACAGAGGCTGCCCCAGCAGACGCACCTCGCCGGCACTGGCATCGTCCAGCCCGGCCAAGATCCCCAGCAGCGTCGATTTTCCCGATCCCGACTCGCCGATCAGCGCCAGACTCTGTCCGCGTTTGACAACCAGGTCGACAGCAGTAAGGATGGAGATCTGGTTTTCACCCTCACCAACCCGTTTGGCGACATGATGAACTTCAATTACGTTTTGCGCTGGCATCGGATACTCCTGATGGTGGTCATGATCCTGTGTGGCCTGACGGCGGCCCGTGCCGATACACTGCTGGTGCTGGGAGACAGCCTGAGCGCCGCCTATCGCCTGCCGGAGCAGCAGGGCTGGGTTGCCCGCCTGGCCCAGCAATGGCAGCTGCGCACCCCGCCGCTGACGGTGATCAACGCCAGCATCAGCGGCGATACCGCCGAGCAGGGGCTGCTGCGCCTGCCGGAGCTGTTGCAGCAGCACCGGCCGCGCTGGGTGCTGATTGAACTGGGGGCCAACGATGGGCTGCACGGCATTGCGCCCGACGCCATCGCCGCTGCGCTGTCCGCGATCATCGAGCGGGTGCAGCGGGCCGGCGCCACCCCGCTGCTGATGCAGATCCGCCTACCGCCCAACTACGGTCGGCGCTACGGCGACGCCTTTGCGGCGATCTACCCTCAGCTGGCCGCGCGCTTTGGCGTCGCGCTGCTGCCGTTTTATATGGAAGCGGTGGTCGGCCACCCCGACTGGATCCAGGATGACGGCCTGCACCCCAACGCACTGGCCCAGCCGTTTATCGCCGACTGGATGGCGCAGCGCCTGCTGCCGCAGCTAACGCGCGCGGAGAACGGCGCGCCGTCTATTAATTAAACATGAATATTCAGCGACCAACAGAGCAACTTAGGTAAACTTATGCAAAAAGCCATCTTAATCACCGGCTGTTCCAGCGGCATCGGACTGGCGGCGGCCAAGGATCTGCACCAGCGGGGCTACCGGGTGCTGGCCGCCTGCCGTAAAGCGGAGGACGTCGCGGCGATGGAGGCCATGGGGATGGAGGGCATCACGCTGGATCTCGACAGCGCCGAGAGCGTAGAGCAGGCCGCCCGTCAGGTGCTGGCGCTGACCGACGGGCGTCTGTACGCCCTGTTCAATAACGGCGGCTTCGGTCTCTATGGGCCCCTCAGCCAGATCAGCCGCGAGGAGCTGGAGCGCCAGTTTGCCACCAACCTGTTCGGCACCCATCAGCTGACTCAACTGCTGCTGCCGGCAATGCTGGCCCAGGGCGAGGGACGCATCATCCAGACCAGCTCCATCATGGGGGTGGTTGCCACCCCCGGGCGTGGCGCCTATGCCGCCAGCAAATATGCGCTGGAGGGCTGGTCGGATGCGCTGCGCATGGAGCTGCGCGGCAGCGGCGTACACGTCTCCCTGATCGAGCCCGGCCCCATTCGCTCGCGCTTTACCCACAACGTGCACCAGTGCGACAGCGCCAAGCCGGTGACTAACCCTGGCATCGCCGCCCGCTTCACCCTGACGCCGGAGGCGGTGCTGCCCAAGCTGCGCCACGCGCTGGAGAGTCCGCGTCCACGGCTGCGCTATCCCGTCACCGTTATCGCTCACGCGCTCAGCCTGCTGCGACGGATCCTGCCGGGCCGCGCGCTGGATCGCATCCTGAGTGGCCATTCGACGGCGCGCTAAGCTTGTAATTGCCGCCGCCGCCCCCATATCCGTTTTATCTAGCCGAAGGGATCGAGAGAAACCACCATGATCAACGCCACCGTAGTCAATATTACCGAAGCCAACCTACACCAGACGCTGGAGCAATCCATGTCGGTGCCGGTGCTGTTTTACTTTTGGTCTGCCCGTAGCCAACACTGCGAACAGCTCACGCCGGTGCTGGAAAAGCTGGCCGCCGAGTACGCCGGGCAGTTCATCCTGGCCAAGGTCGACTGCGACGCCGAACAGATGCTGGCATCCCAGTTCGGGCTGCGCGCCATTCCGACGGTCTATCTGTTTAAGGATGGTCAGCCGCTCGACGGTTTTCAGGGACCGCAGCCGGAAGAGCAGATCCGCGATCTGCTGGCCCGGGTTCTGCCCAAGCCAGAGGAGCTAAAGGCCGCCCAGGCGGCGGAGCTGATGGCCGACGGCAAGATGGCGGAGGCCCTGCCGCTGCTGAAAGAGGCCCATACCCTGGCGCCGACCCGCAGTGATATTACGCTGGCGCTGGCGGAAAACCTGATCGCCCTCAACCGCAGCGATGAGGCCAGCGCCCTGCTGGCGACCGTGCCGCTGCAGGATCAGGACACCCACTATCAGAGCCTGATCGCCCAGATCGAGCTAATGAAGCAGGCCGCCGACTCCCCGGAGATCCAGCAGCTGCAGCAGCAAGTCGCCGAACAGCCGCAGAACGTGGCGCTGGCCGTCCAGCTGGCCCTGCAGCTGCATCAGGTCGGGCGCAACGAGGAGGCGCTGACCCTGCTGATGGATCACCTGCGCCACGATCTGGCCGCCGGTGACGGCGCGGCCCGCAAGACGCTGATGGACATTCTGGCCGCGCTGGGCACCGGCGATGCGCTGGCCTCTAAGTTCCGCCGCCAGCTCTACTCCCTGATGTACTGATCGCCGCTCTCTGCGCCCCCCTCACTCCCTGCCCGCTGACGCCGGCGGGGATTTTTTTATGGCCGTCGCACCGACCGGTTCCCGGTAACATTTCTGCTATTCCGAACTGTTAGCACGGAATTCCGATTTTTCCACGTGCGATATCTCAAATTATTAATTAGTCGTATAAATAACCAATATTTTTCTTGCGCCAGGTCATATATTCTAAAAAACTATTACTGAATATTCGTATTCTTGTATTTTGTAACACTTCACACCTGGCATAAGGAAATGATCCATGAGTAGTCCAATCCCACCCAGCGCCCCGCCCGCGGAACAGCGCGTCGGCTTCGGTGCCTATGTCGCGCTGATCTTCGCAATGGTGTTCTTCTCCGGCCTGCTGGGCGGAAAAGAATGGTACGGCGTCTTCGACTTCACCACCCTCAACGGCGCATTTGGTAAGGTCGTAAGCGGCGTCAGCAGCGCCGGCGACGCGGTAAACGCCGCCACCAGCACTTTCCGCGGTAAGGGCGGCTCCGGTGCCATGGACGGGTTCCTGTTCGCCTTTGGCCTGATCCCGGCGGTGATGTTCGCTCTGGGGATGATTAACGTGCTGGAGCACTACGGCGCGCTCAACGCGGCCCGTAAGCTGCTGACGCCGCTGCTGCGCCCGCTGCTGGGGATCCCCGGCGCCGCCGGCCTGGCGATGATCGGCTCACTGCAGAGCACCGACGTCGGTGCCTCGCTGACCCGCAACCTCTCCGACGAAGGACAGATAGCCGAACACGAGCGTGACGTCTTCACCATGTTCCAGTTCTCCGCCGGTGCCATGATCACCAACTTCTTCTCCTCCGGCGCGGTGCTGTTCACCCTGATGACCCTCGACGGCACCCCGGCGGTACCGGCCTCCATCGGCCTGTGTGTGGCGGTGATGTTCGTGATGAAAATTTTCGGCGCCAACCTGATGCGCCTGTACCTGCGCCTGACGACACGTAACAGCGCAAAAACTGCAACCCATCCGGCACAGGGAGAAGCCTAATGTCTGCACCTATTTCTACCTCCGCGTCGAAGCCTATGATCACCGACGTCTTTGTCGCCGGCGCGCGCAAAGGCTGGAACATTGCCACCACCAGCACCCTGCCCAACGTCTTGATGGCCTTTGTGCTGATCAAGGCGCTGGAGATCACCGGCGCCCTGAAAGGAATGGCGCTGGTGTTTGGCCCGCTGATGGGGCTGTTTGGCCTGCCGGGCGAGGCCGCCGCCGTACTGATCGGCGGTTGGATGTCCATGGGCGGCGGCGTAGGCGTTGCCGTAGCGCTGTTCGACCAGGGTATCCTCACCGGGATCCATCTGGCGATCCTGGCGCCGGCCATCTACCTGATGGGCTCTCAGATCCAGTATGCCGGGCGTATCCTCGGCGTTATCGGCACCGCCGCCAAACGTATTCCGGTGATGATCGGTATCTCCGTCATCAACGCCTTCATCGCCATGCTGCTCATGCGCGTAATTCTGTAACTCAAGGAGAGATCGGATGATACAACTGGAACAGTATCTGGACGAACTGCGCAGCGTGGTCAACGTCGACTGCGGCACCCAGACCCGCGACGGGGTCGCCCGGGTTGCCGATATCTTTACCGGCCTGTACCGCGACGCCGGCTGGCACGCGGAGCAGGTCGATCTGGGCGACCAGGTCGGGCCGGGGGTCTTTGTCACCAACCAGCCGCAGGCCGATCGCTACGATGTGCTGCTGGTCGGCCATCTGGACACCGTCTTCCCGCCGGGTACCGCCGCCGAGCGTCCGCTGAGCGTGCGCGATGGCCGCGCCTACGGGCCGGGCGTCTCGGATATGAAGAGCGGCCTGCTCAATATTCTGTGGGCCCTGCGTGGCCTGGAGGCGCACGATCGTCAGCGCCTGCGCATCGCCGTCGCCATGAACCCGGATGAAGAGACCGGCTCCGTCCACTCCCACGCCTGGATTGGCGAACTGGCCAAGCGCAGCGGCTGCGTGCTGGTGTGCGAAGCGGCGCGTGCCGACGGCTCCCTAGTCAAGGCGCGGAAAGGCATGGCCCGCTATCGCCTCAGCTTCCAGGGCGTCGCCGCCCACGCCGGTAACGATCCGGAGAAAGGCCGCTCGGCGATCACCGCTCTAGCCCACGCCATCATCGCCGTCAACCAGCTGGGCGACAGCGACAAGGGCACCACCCTCAACGTCGGCGTGATCAGCGGCGGCGACGCGGCCAACATCGTGCCCGACCACGCACAGGCCGTGGTCGATCTGCGCTTCTGGTGCAACGATGAGTATCAGCGCGTCAATCAGGCGCTGCAGGCCCGCTGCCAGCAGCCGTTCCTGGACGGCGTCAGCTGCACGCTGCAGCAGGATGCCCACACCCCGGCCATGGCGCCGTCGGGCGACACCGAAGCGCTGATGGCCCGCGTCGAGCAGGCCGGACGCGAAGAGGGGATCGCCATCACCTGGCAGGCGGTGGGCGGCGGATCTGACGCCAACCACACCGCCGCGCTGGGGATCCCGTCGCTGGATGGCTTTGGCCCGATCGGCGCCGGCTTCCACAGCGCGGCCGAATACCTGGAGCTGGAGAGCATTGCCCCGCGCATTCGTCTGCTGCGCCGGGTGATCGCCGGTCTGTAATCCTCACATAGCGCCCTCCCCAAGGGGCCGCACGCTGCGGCCCCTTCTTTTTATCACCGCGAATGCCCCCGACAAACTTCACTGACAACCTGCGACGCTGGTTACAAACTAGACGCTGTTTCTGTGCCATAGTAGACATGGGTTCTGACCAAAAGGAGGGCTTATGTTCCCAGAGTATCGTGATCTGATCTCCCGTCTGAAAACCGAAGACATCCGATTTGCCACCCTGTTCCATGAGCATAACCAGCTGGACCATGAGATCAGAAGGGCTGAAAACAGACCCGGCGCGGCCTTTAACGAGCAAATTGCAGATATGAAGCGCGAAAAGCTACGGATCAAGGATGAGCTGTATCAGATCCTGCGCTCGGAAGAGGCGATCAGCTAACCGTTACACCCGGACATAAAAAAACCCGCCGGCGGCGGGTTTTTTACATCAGAAAAGCAGCGGATTAATGCTGGCCTTTCACTTCTTTCAGACCGTTGAACGGTGCAGCCGCGCCCAGCGCTTCTTCGATACGGATCAGCTGGTTGTACTTAGCAACGCGATCAGAACGGCTCATGGAACCGGTCTTGATCTGGCCAGCCGCAGTACCTACCGCCAGATCGGCGATGGTCGCGTCTTCGGTCTCGCCTGAACGGTGAGAGATCACGGCGGTGTAGCCAGCGTCTTTCGCCATCTTGATAGCGGCCAGGGTTTCGGTCAGAGAACCGATCTGGTTGAACTTGATCAGGATGGAGTTAGCGATGCCTTTCTCGATGCCTTCTTTCAGGATCTTGGTGTTGGTCACGAACAGGTCGTCGCCCACCAGCTGCAGCTTGTCGCCCATCACTTTGGTCTGATAAGCGAAGCCATCCCAGTCAGACTCGTCCAGACCGTCTTCGATAGAGACGATCGGATACTCTTTGGTCAGGCCTTCCAGGTAGTGGGTGAACTCGTTGGAGGTGAAGGATTTGCCTTCGCCTTTCAGTTCATACATACCGGTTTCTTTGTTGTAGAACTCAGAGGCGGCGCAGTCCATGGCCAGGGTAACGTCTTTACCCAGCACGTAACCGGCTTTCTCAACGGCTTCTTTGATAGCAGCCAGCGCAGCCGCGTTGGACTCCAGGTTCGGCGCGTAGCCGCCTTCGTCGCCCACGGCGGTGTTCATGCCTTTAGACTTCAGCACTTTAGCCAGGTTATGGAACACTTCAGAACCGATGCGTACCGCTTCTTTCAGGGTCTTAGCGCCAACCGGCTGGATCATGAACTCCTGGATGTCGACGTTGTTGTCGGCGTGCTCACCGCCGTTGATGATGTTCATCATCGGCAGCGGCATGGAGTATTTGCCCGGAGTACCGTTCAGCTCGGCGATGTGAGCATACAGCGGCAGGCCTTTAGCGGCAGCGGCTGCTTTAGCGTTAGCCAGGGAAACCGCCAGAATGGCGTTAGCACCGAACTTGGATTTGTTTTCAGTGCCGTCCAGCTCGATCATGATCTGGTCGATATTTGCCTGATCTTTGGCGTCTTTGCCGATGATGGCTTCAGCGATCGGGCCGTTAACGGCGGCAACCGCTTTCAGAACGCCTTTACCCAGGAAACGTGACTTGTCACCGTCGCGCAGCTCCAGCGCTTCGCGGGAGCCGGTAGAAGCACCTGACGGCGCAGCAGCCATACCGACGAAACCGCCTTCCAGATGAACTTCGGCTTCTACAGTCGGGTTACCGCGGGAGTCGATGATTTCGCGACCGATGACTTTAACGATTTTGGACATTAGGTTTTCCTCGATACAAGTTAAACTAAAACTCCAGACGACAGACGCGGAACCAAAGTCCCGCGCCTGCCCATAATCACTTATTTCACCTGACGTTTCTGGTATTCCGCCGCCGCTTTAACAAAGCCGGAGAACAGCGGGTGCCCATCACGCGGGGTGGAGGTGAACTCCGGATGGAACTGCGAGGCCACGAACCACGGGTGGTTAGGCAGCTCGATGATCTCCACCAGGCTATTGTCCGCTGAACGGCCGGAGACGCGCAGACCCGCGGCTTCGATCGGCTTCAGCAGCATGTTGTTCACTTCGTAGCGATGACGGTGACGCTCCACAATGCTCGGCGCACCGTACAGCTGGCGCGCCAGCGTACCGTCCACCAGATTGCACTGCTGACCGCCCAGGCGCATGGTGCCGCCCAGATCACTGTCTTCGCTGCGCATTTCAACGTTACCTTCTTCATCACGCCACTCGGTGATCAACGCCACGACCGGGTATTTGCAGTCCGGCATGAACTCCGTTGAGTTGGCGCCTTCCATGCCCACGACGTTGCGGGCAAACTCCATCAGGGCAACCTGCATACCCAGGCAGATGCCCAGATACGGGATATTGTTTTCACGCGCATAGCGTGCGGTGGCGATCTTCCCTTCAATGCCGCGATAGCCGAAGCCGCCCGGCACCAGGATAGCATCCAGATCTTTGAGGATCTCGGTGCCTTTCGTTTCGACATCCTGCGAGTCGATCAGCTTGATATTAACGCTGACGCGGTTTTTCAGTCCACCGTGCTTCAGCGCTTCGATCACCGACTTATAGGCGTCCGGCAGCTCGACGTACTTGCCGACCATACCGATGGTCACTTCACCGGCCGGGTTGGCCTCTTCAAAGATAACCTGTTCCCACTCGGACAGATCCGCCGCCTGACAGGCCAGATTGAAGCGTTTGCAGATAAACTCATCCAGCCCCTGCGACTTGAGCAGCCCCGGGATCTTGTAGATGGAATCCACGTCTTTCAGGGAGATAACCGCTTTCTCCGGCACGTTACAGAACAGCGCGATCTTCGCGCGTTCGTTGGCCGGAATAGCGCGATCGGAGCGGCAGATCAGCACGTCAGGCTGGATACCGATAGAGAGCAGCTCTTTCACGGAGTGCTGGGTCGGCTTGGTCTTCACCTCACCGGCGGCCGCCATATATGGTACCAGAGTCAAGTGCATGAACATGGTGTGTTCACGACCGACGTCGACCGCCAGCTGGCGAATCGCCTCCAGGAACGGCAGCGATTCGATATCACCGACGGTGCCACCGATCTCAACCAGAACCACGTCGTGGCCCTCGCCCCCTTCCAGGATGCGCTCTTTGATGGCGTTGGTGATATGCGGGATCACCTGAACGGTGGCGCCCAGATAGTCGCCGCGACGCTCTTTACGCAGCACATCGGAGTAGATGCGCCCGGTGGTAAAGTTATTGCGACGGGACATTTTGGTGCGAATGAAGCGCTCGTAGTGACCCAGGTCCAGATCGGTTTCCGCGCCGTCTTCGGTAACGAAAACTTCCCCGTGCTGGATCGGGCTCATGGTACCCGGATCGACGTTGATGTACGGATCGAGCTTCATCATGGATACATTGAGGCCACGGGCTTCAAGAATGGCCGCCAGGGAGGCTGCGGCAATGCCTTTACCCAGAGAGGATACGACCCCGCCGGTCACAAAAATATAATTCGTTGTCATGCTGAACCTGAGAGTTAGGTTTAAAGACGATGGAAGAACCAGGACGGGACAGTAGTATACCCGAAGGTTTTATTTGCCACAAACGATCTGATCCCGTCCGCGCCATTTTCTGCGCCCAAACACCGCCTGCAATAATCTTCTTTTACTTCTGAAACAAAAGGATACAGAGAAAAAACGCCAAAAAATCCCATTAATCTCTGTCGCAGCGCATCAAACAGCCAAAACAAAACGGAAAACCACCGCCGACGCGGCGCTCCACCCTACTGTTTTTCTTGCTGTTTTACCTGCTGCCACGCCGCCTCCATCTCCTCTAGCGAGGCGCTCTCCAGCGTCTGTCCACCGGCGCTTATCGCCTGCTCGACCGCGCGGAAACGGCGCTCAAACTTACGGTTGGCCTCCTGCAGCGTGGTTTCTGCACGGCAGCCGAGATGACGCGCCAGATTGACCGTGGCGAACAGCAGATCCCCCACCTCTTCACTCAGACGGGTCTGATCCACCACCGCCTGCTGCGCCTCATCCATCACTTCGTCTATTTCTTCGTAAACCTTGTCCAGCACCGGCCCCAGTGTGTCCCAGTCAAATCCCACCGAGGCGCAGCGCCGCTGGATCTTGTCGGCGCGCATCAGCGCCGGCAGCGCCTGCGGAATATCATCCAGCACAGAGTCCATCGCCTTTTGCGCCCGCTCCCGCTGCTTGCGCTGCTCCCAGCGCGCTACGGACGCCTGCGCCGTCCCGTCATACTCCGCGTCGAACACGTGAGGATGGCGGCGCTCCAGCTTGTCGCAGATGCTTTGACACACGTCGTCAAAGTCGAACAGCCCCTGCTCTTGCGCCATCTGCGCATGGAACACCACCTGAAACAACAGGTCGCCTAGCTCTTCTTGAAGTCCATTGAAATCGCTGCGCTGAATCGTGTCAAGCACTTCATAGGTTTCTTCCAGCGTATAGGGGGCGATTGTGGCAAAAGTTTGACGTAGATCCCAAGGACAGCCCCGCTGCGGATCACGCAGCGTGCGCATTATCGTCAACAGTCGTTGCATGGCTGGTGTGGTCATCGGTGTTATTCCCGCGGTAAAAAAAGAGGGGGACGCCTGCCGACCCTACCCGGGCCGGCGCGTCAGATCGTGGGGAGGCGGCCCCGGGCTTACTCCGCGCCGCCGCGTCCGCCGTTCAGACGACGCGCGTCCAGCACGTCCGGCAGCTGATTCAGCTTGGCCAGCACCCGGCCCAGCACCTGCAGGTTATAGATCTCTATCTCCATATCGATGGTCGCCATCTGCTGCTTGGTATCGCTGCGGCTGGCAACCCCCAGCACATTGACCTTTTCGTTGGCCAAGATGGTAGTGATGTCGCGCAGCAGCCCGCTGCGATCGTTGGCGGTCACCCGCACCACCAGCGAATAGCCGCTGGAGTAGCTCTCGCCCCATACCGCGTCGATAATCCGCTCCGGCGCGTGCCGGCGTAGCTCATCCAGTTGGTCGCAGTCGACGCGGTGAATGGAGATCCCGCGCCCCTGGGTAATGAAGCCGACGATCTCATCGCCGGGGATCGGCTGACAGCAGCGGGCGATGTGGTGCATCAGGTTACCGACCCCTTCGACCACCACCCGGCCGCTGCTCTTGTCGCTGCGGACGCTGGACTGCCCCTTCTGGGTCAGTTGCTTCAGCGCCTCGCGATCGGCCTCCTCCGCACTGGGCTTGTTGATCTTGCCCTGCAGGAAGTTGACCATCTGGTTCAGGCGGATATCGCCGCCGCCGATGGCGGCCAGCACCTCGTCCAGGGTATGCACGTTGTAGCGCGGCAGCAGCAGCTTTTCCGCCTCTTTCAGGCTGATCCCCAGACGGGCCAGCTCGTCATCCAGAATCTGACGCCCGGCCAGGATGTTCTTATCGCGATCGAGCTTACGGAACCAGTTGTGGATCTTGGCGCGCCCGCGGCTGGTGGTGACATACCCCAGGTTAGGGTTCAGCCAGTCGCGGCTTGGGTTAGGCTGCTTCTGGGTGATGATCTCCACCTGATCGCCCATCTGCAGCTGATAGGTAAAGGGAACGATCCGCCCGCCGATCTTGGCGCCGATGCAGCGGTGGCCGACGTCGCTGTGAATATGGTAGGCAAAGTCGAGGGGCGTGGAGCCGGCGGGCAGATCGACAACGTCGCCCTTGGGGGTAAAGACATACACCCGATCGTCCAGCACCTGGCTTCTCACCTCGTCGATCATCTCGCCGGTGTCGGCCATCTCCTCCTGCCAAGCCAGCAGCTTGCGCAGCCAGGCGATGCGGTTATCGTAGCCGGAGCGTCCGCCCGCCTGCGGCCCCTCTTTGTACTTCCAGTGCGCCGCCACGCCGAGCTCGGCGTCTTCGTGCATCTGACGGGTACGGATCTGGATCTCCAGCGTCTTGCCGTGCGGCCCGAGCACGACCGTATGGATCGACTGATAGCCGTTGGGCTTGGGGTTAGCGACGTAGTCATCGAACTCGCTGGGCAGATGACGGTAGTGCGTATGCACTATCCCCAGCGCCGCGTAGCAGTCCTGCAGACGCTCGACCACCACCCGCACCGCGCGCACGTCGAACAACTCGTCAAAGGCCAGGGATTTCTTCTGCATCTTGCGCCAGATGCTGTAAATATGCTTGGGGCGACCGTAGATATCCGCCTTGATCCCCTCCTCGGCCATCGCCCCGCGCAGGTCACGCACAAAGTCGTCGATAAACTGCTCGCGATCGATGCGCCGCTCATGCAGCAGCTTGGCGATGCGCTTGTACTCATCCGGATGCAGGTAGCGGAAGCAAAAGTCCTCTAGCTCCCACTTCAGCTGGCCGATCCCCAGGCGGTTGGCCAGCGGGGCATAGATGTTGAAGCTCTCCTTGGCCGCCAGCACGCGCTCCTCTTCCGGCGCATCCTTCACCTCGCGCAGGTGGGCGATACGCTCCGCCAGCTTGATCACCACGCAGCGGAAGTCCTCTACGATGGCCAGCAGCATCCGGCGGATATTGTCCACCTGCTCCGAGCCGACGGCGCCATCTTGGGTGGCCTTCAGCTGACGGATGGCGTCCATCTCCAGCACCCCGCGCACCAGCTCGGCGATGGCATGGCCAAAGTCCTCGCGCACCCGGGCGTCATCGATCACCCCGCCGTCTACCAGCGGGAACAGCAGCGCGGCGCGCATGCTGTCATTATCCATGCTCAGCGTGGAGAGGATCTCGACCATTTCAACGCCGCGCCACAGCAGCAGCGGCGCCGCGGCGTTACCGGCGGTCTTCTCCTGACAATAGCGCCAGGTGGCGGTGAGACGCTCACACGACTCAGAATTGGACAGGTTCAGGCTTGCCACCCACTGCTCGGGGACAAATTCACCAGCCGTATTCAAATGAGCACTTCTTACCGCGACCATGGTTCTCTCCCTCTCGACTACTGCCTATCAAATGCCTATTGCGCCGCCGATTCAAACAGCGCCATCGACTCCAAATGCCCCGTGTGGGGAAACATGTCCAGCATACATAAACGCGTCAACCGATAGCCGCCCTGCAGCAACGTCTTACTGTCCCGGGCCAGCGTGGTCGGGTTACAAGAGACATAGACTACCCGACGCGGCGCCAGGCAAACGATATGCTGCATCACCCCGGGGGCGCCGGCGCGCGCCGGATCGAGCAAAATCTTGTCAAATCCCTGAGCCGCCCAGGCCTGACGCGTCACGTCCTCCTCCAAATTCTGATGGAAGAATTCTACATTACTCAGCCCGTTGTTACGTGCATTATTCTGCGCCGTCGCCACCAGCTCGGGAACCCCTTCGACCCCCACCACCCGCTGGGCGCGGCGCGCCAACGGCAGGGTAAAGTTACCCATGCCGCAGAACAGATCCAGCACGCGCTCATCGGCCCTGACGTCCAGCCAGGCCAAGGCCTGCTCGACCATCTGCGCATTTACCGCGGCGTTCACCTGGATAAAGTCCTGCGGATTAAAATCCAGGCGGATCCCGTCAATCTGGTAATAGGGCGCCTCGCCGAGCAGGCGCTGCGGCGCGCCGCCGTCGCTCAGGTAAAGCGAGAGCCCGCGCTGGCGGGCAAAGGCGCTCAGGGCCTCCCGATCCGACAGCGCGAGCGGATCCAGATGGCGCAGCACCATCAGCGGCCCATTGTCGGCCAGCGCCAGCTCCAGGTGTCCCAGACGGCGACGCGCGCGCAGCGCCGACAGACACTCGCCCAGCGGCAGCAGCAGCGCCTCCAGCGCGGGCGCCAGCACCGGACAGGCCTTCAGGGCCACCAGATCGTTAGAGGCCGCCTGACGGAACCCCAGCACCACCCGCTGCGTCTTCGCGTTAAACTGTAGCCCAAAGCGAGCGCGCCGCCGGTAGCCATAGGGCTCTCCGGCGATGACCTGCGGCGCAATCTCCACCCCGGTCTCACGGGCCATCAGGCGCTGCAGCGCCTGCGACTTGCTCTGCTGCTGCAGGGCGATCGCCGCATGCTGCTGCTGACAGCCGCCGCAGACGCCGGCGTGGGGGCAGCGCGGCGCCACCCGCTGCGGGCTGTGGCTGATTAAACGCGTAACCCGCCCGCGGGCAAACTGGCGCTTCTCTTCGATCAGGATGACCTCGGCCTCTTCGCCGGGCAGCAGTCCGCTGATAAACAGCGTCTTGCCCTTATCGCGCGCCACCCCCTGGCCAAAGGCGTCCAGATCGGTTGCGGTCACAATCAGGTTTTTCCGGGTCGCGGTACGGCGCCCCGGTGTGTAAAATTGAGCCATGTCGATTGCTTATCTGTGCGGTGGGTTAAGCCGGGGCTTACCCCAATAATAGTTTGCCGCCAATTCTCCCACATCGGAACGCCATGACCAAATACAGCCTGCGGGCGCGCATGATGATCCTGACTCTGGCCCCGACGCTGCTGATCGGGCTGCTGCTCAGCACCTTCTTCGTCGTGCACCGCTACAATGAACTGCAGGATCAGCTGGTCGACGCCGGCGCCAGCATCATCGAGCCGCTGGCCGTCGCCAGCGAATATGGCATGACCTTCCGCAGCCGCGAGGCGGTGCGCCAACTGATCGGCCTGCTGCATCGGCGTCACTCGGACATTGTGCGCGCCATCGCGGTCTTTGACAGCCAGAATAATCTGTTCGTTACCTCGAACTATCACCATAACTACGCCATGCTGCAGCTGCCGGACGGCAGCCCGCCGCCGACCGATCTGATGCTGAGCAAACGCGGCGACGCGCTGATCCTGCGTACCCCGATCATCGCCGAAAACCGCCTGGCGGAAGATAAAAGCGCCGTCAGCGCGCCGCTGGGCTATATCGCCATTGAGCTGGATCTGCGCTCGGTGCGCCTGCAGCAGTATAAAGAGGTCTTTGTCGCCACGCTGCTGCTGCTGATCAGCATGTGCATTGCGCTGCTGTTCTCCTACCGTCTGATGCGCGACGTCACCGGCCCCATCCGCAACATGGTCAACACCGTCGATCGCATCCGCCGCGGCCAGCTCGATAGCCGCGTGGAAGGCCACATGCTGGGCGAGCTGGATATGCTGAAAAACGGCATCAACTCGATGGCCATGTCGCTGACCGCCTACCATGAGGAGATGCAGCAGAACATCGATCAGGCCACCTCCGATCTGCGTGAAACCCTGGAGCAGATGGAGATCCAGAACGTCGAGCTGGATCTGGCCAAGAAGCGCGCCCAGGAGGCGGCGCGCATCAAGTCCGAGTTCTTGGCCAACATGTCCCACGAGCTGCGAACCCCGCTCAACGGCGTGATCGGCTTCACCCGCCAGGTCATGAAAACGCCGCTGAGCGCCACCCAGATAGACTACCTGCACACCATTGAACGATCGGCCAACAACCTGCTGACCATCATCAACGACGTACTGGACTTCTCCAAGCTGGAGGCCGGTAAGCTGGTGCTGGAGCACATCCCGTTCATGCTGCGTGAAACCATTGACGAGGTGGCGACCCTGCTGGCGCCCAGCGCCCATGACAAGGGGCTGGAGCTGACGCTCAACGTACGCAACGACGTTCCGGAGCACGTGCTGGGGGATCCGATGCGCCTGCAGCAAGTGCTGACTAACCTGTTGGGCAACGCGATTAAATTTACCGAAAAGGGCAACATCGACATCCGCATCGAGCTGCGTAGCCAGACCGCCCAGGCCGTGGAGCTGGAGGTGCAGGTGCACGACACCGGCATCGGTATCTCCGAGCGTCAGCAGTCCCAGCTGTTTCAGGCCTTCCGCCAGGCGGATGCCAGCATCACCCGCCGCCACGGCGGCACCGGCCTAGGACTGGTGATCACCCAGAAGCTGATCAACGAAATGGGCGGCGACATCGCCTTCCACAGTCAGCCCCACAAAGGGTCGACCTTCTGGTTCCATATCCGCCTGGAGCTCAACCATAACGCGCCCCCCTCCAGCCTGCCGCTGGAGCGGCTGCAGGGCCAAACCCTGCTGTACATCGAAAGCAATCCAGTGGCGGCGCAGTGCACCCTCGATATGCTGAAGGTCACCCCGCTGCAGGTCACCTACTGCCCGCAGTTCGCCCAGGTGATCCCGGACAGCCACTACGATATCCTGCTGTTCGGTCTGCCGGTCAAGACCTCTCTCACGACGGAGTCGATGCAGGAGAAGCTGAGCCTGGCGCTGCGCCTGGCCGACCGGGTGATCCTGGCGCTGCCCAGCCACACGCTGCACGACAGCGATACCCTGAAGGCCCGCGGCATCCGCAGCTGCCTGTTCAAACCGCTCGCCAGCAGTCGACTGCTGCCCGCGCTGATGGATAACGCCCTGCCGCTGCGGGCACCGCAGGTGATCTCTCCGCACGGCGCCCGTCTGCCGCTGACGGTGATGGCGGTAGACGATAACCCGGCCAACCTAAAACTCATCGGCGCCCTGCTCGGCGAACTGGTGCAGCACACCCTGCTGTGCCACAGCGGTGAAGAGGCGCTGGCGGCGGCGCGCGAACGCCATCTGGATATCATTCTGATGGACATTCAGATGCCGGAGATGGATGGCATCCGCACCACGGAGCTGCTGCGCCAACAGCCGCGCCACGCCACCACGCCGATCATCGCCGTCACCGCCCATGCGATTAACGGCGAGCGTGAGCGTTTACTGCGCGCCGGCATGGATGACTATCTGGCTAAGCCGATCGACGAAAACATGCTGCGCCAGCTGCTCAACCGCTACAGCGGCGAGCGTCCCAGCGCACCGACCAGCGCCCCCGCCCCGGCAGAGCCGGATAGCGCCGACGTCTCCCTCGACTGGGGGCTGGCGCTGCGCCAGGCGGCCAATAAAGCGGATCTGGCGCGCGACATGCTGCAGATGCTGATCGAATTCCTACCCCAGGTCCGCGAGCGAATCACCCGCCAGCTGGCGGGCGAACAGGACGGCGACCTGTGCAGCCTGATCCACAAGCTGCACGGCAGCAGCAGCTACAGCGGGGTGCCGCGCCTGCGCAGGCTGTGCCACTATCTGGAGCAGCAGCTGCGCCACGGTACCCCGGCCAGCGATCTGGAGCCGGAGTGGCTGGAGCTGCTGGATGAACTGGACAACGTGACCCGCGCCGCGCAGGGCTACCTCACGCCGGCGCCGGGCGACGAACAGTAAAGATCCCCCGGCATCGCCGGGGAGATGGCCTCTGCGCCGATAAGGCTGTCCGCATCGCCACGGAGGCGCCAGGCACCGCCGGGCCGTGGATCGCATGAGGGGCAAGAGACAAAAAAACGGCGAGCCGCGGCCCACCGTCTATTCTCCGCCGCCGTCGCCCGGCGCCGCGGGAATCACCCCTCCGCGATCACCGTCGCGCAGGCATAGCGCCGTTCATCGGCCAGCGACACGTGCAGCGAGGCGATCCCGAGCTCGGCGGCCAGCTCGGCCGCGCGCCCGTGTAGGATCAGTCGCGGCTTGCCCAGCGCATCGTTGGCTACCTCAAACTGGGCAAAGGCCAAGCCGTGGCGGATACCGGTCCCCAACGCCTTGGCCGCCGCCTCTTTGACAGCGAAGCGCTTGGCCAGATAGCGCACCCGCTGGGCATGCGTCAGATACTGCTGCCACTCCGCCGGCGCCAGCACGCGCCGCGCCAGCTGATCGCCGCTGCGCTCAACCACCGCCGCAATGCGGGCGATCTCGACGATATCGGTACCCAGCCCCACAATAGCCATTAGCGACGCGCGTCCAGCAGCAGCTGCTTCATGTCGCGCACCGCCAAATTCAGCCCGTCGAGGGCCGCGCGGCCAATGATGCTGTGGCCGATGTTCAGCTCATGCATCTGCGGCAGAGCGGCGACCGCCTGCACATTGTGGTAGGTCAGGCCGTGCCCGGCGTTGACCTTCAGGCCACGCGCGTGCGCAAAGCGCGCCGCTGCGGCAATCCGCTCCAGCTCTGCCGCCTGCGCCAGCGCACTGGGCGCATCGGCATAGGCGCCGGTGTGGATCTCAATGTAGGGCGCACCGACGGCCACCGCGGCCTCGATCTGGCGTTCATCGGGATCGATAAACAGCGACACCTGGATACCGGCGGCGCTCAGACGCGCCACCGCCGCCGCGATCTTGTCGCGCTGACCGGCTACGTCCAGCCCCCCTTCGGTAGTGACCTCCTGGCGCTTTTCCGGCACCAGGCAGCAAAAGTGCGGCCGCAGCTCACAGGCGATCGCCACCATCTCATCCGTTACGGCCATCTCCAGATTCATCCGGGTCTGGATGGTCTGGCGCAGCAGCCGCACATCGCGATCGGTGATATGCCGCCGATCCTCGCGCAGGTGTACGGTGATGCCGTCCGCCCCGGCCTGCTCGGCGACAAAGGCCGCCTGTACCGGATCGGGATACTGAGTCCCGCGCGCGTTGCGCAGGGTCGCAATGTGATCGATGTTAACGCCCAGCAGAATATCGGCCATGACAGCTCCTCAAGGATGATCGGTCGGGATAACCCGGTTATCAGACATCATATTACCCGCCAACGGGCGGCTGACAAGCGCCGCCGGGCTGGCCTGATGCAGTGTAACGCCGGGCGCGTCACCGCGCGCAGGACAGCGGCGGGGAAAACAGGGGGACAGTCGGCGTCAGGAGAGACCCGGCGAGGCCGGACGACGCGGGGAGAACTGGCGGAACAGCTCACGGCTTTTCAGCGGCTTACCGCCCAGGTAGGGCTTTAACGCCATGCGGGTAAAACGCTTGGCGGCGCGCAGGGTGGCGCCGTCGGGGAATTCGCGGCTGGCCAGCGCCTTCAGATCGCGTCCGGTGAAGCTCAACTGATCCACCACCAGACTGGCGATAAAGCCCTTCTCTTCACGGTAGCGGTAGGTCATCGTATCGGCTACCGGCTCGCCGGAGCCCGCACAGTGCAGAAAGTCGACGCCATAGCCCAGCTGAGTCAGCAGCGCCAGCTCAAAGCGGCGCAGCGCCGGCTCCGGTGAGCCCGCGTGGGCGGCCAGATGTTGAATGCAGTGCAGGTAATCGAAGAACAGCGCGCTGTAGCAGGTCTCCTGCTCCAGCACCCGCGCCAGCAGCTCGTTGACGTACAGGCCGCTGTAAAGGGTGATGCCGCTGAGCGGCAGCGCCAAAGAGACGGCCTCGGCGCTGCGCAGGGTCTTTACCTCGCCCCGTCCGCCCCAGCGGATCAGCAGCGGTGTAAAGGGCTGCAGCGCCCCCTTCAGCAAAGAGCGGCGGCTGCGCGCCCCCTTGGCCAGCAGGCGCACCCGGCCATGCCCTTCGGTGAACGTGTCCAGCATCAGGCTGGTTTCACTGTAGGGCCGTGCGTGCAGCACGAAGGCGCGTTGCCAGCCGTCCATCGTGCGGTTTACAGATCGTCGACGTAACCCAGGCTACGCAGCGCACGTTCGTCGTCCGCCCAGCCGGATTTCACCTTAACCCACAGCTCAAGATGCACCTTGGCGTCAAACATCGCCTCCATGTCTTGGCGCGCTTCGATACCAATGGTTTTGATCTTGCTGCCTTTGTTGCCGATGACCATCTTCTTCTGGCCATCGCGCTCGACCAGGATCAAACCGTGGATGTCATAGCCGCCGCGCTCGTTCGGCGCAAAGCGTTCGATCTCCACGGTGACCGAGTAGGGCAGCTCCTCACCGAGGAAACGCATCAGTTTTTCACGGATGATCTCAGAGGCCATAAAGCGCTGGGAGCGATCGGTGATGTACTCTTCAGGGAAATGGTGCTCCGCCTGCGGCAGGCGCTGGCGCACGATGCGGGCGATCGCGTCCACGTTGGTGCCCTTCTCCGCCGAGATCGGCACCACGTCCAAAAAGTTCATCTGCTGGCTCAGGAACTGAATGTGCGGCAGCAGCGCGGTCTTATCGACCACGTTGTCTACCTTGTTGATCGCCAGGATCACCGGGCACTTCAGATCGCGCAGCTTGTTGAGCACCATCTCGTCATCCGGCGTCCAGTGGGTGCCTTCCACCACAAAGATCACCAGCTCGACATCGCCGATGGAGCTGCTGGCCGCACGGTTCATCAGGCGGTTAATCGCCCGTTTCTCCTCAATGTGCAGCCCCGGGGTATCGACATAGATAGCCTGGTACGGGCCTTCCGTATGAATACCCATAATGCGGTGACGGGTGGTCTGCGGCTTACGCGAGGTGATGGAGATTTTTTGCCCCAGCAACTGGTTCAGCAGCGTTGACTTACCGACATTGGGACGGCCAACGATGGCAATAAAGCCGCAGTAGGTTTTTTCTTCGCTCATTCAAGCTCCAACTGTTTTAACGCCTGCTCGGCGGCGGCCTGCTCGGCCTTGCGCCGGCTGGAGCCGACGCCGACTACCGGCGCGGACAGCCCGCTGACCTGGCAGTGAATGGTAAACTCTTGGTCGTGCGCCTCACCGCGCACCTGCACCACCAGATAGGAGGGCAGCGGCAGGTGGCGCCCCTGCAGAAACTCCTGCAAGCGCGTCTTGGGATCCTTCTGCTTGTCGCCCGGGCTTATCTCCTCCAGACGGGAGTGATACCAGTCAAGGATCAGACGCTCGATGGTCTGAATATCGCTGTCGAGGAAAATGCCGCCGATCAGCGCCTCTACGGTATCCGCCAGGATCGACTCACGGCGGAAGCCCCCGCTCTTCAGCTCGCCCGGCCCCAGGCGCAGGCACTCACCCAGATCGAACTCGCGCGCCATTTCGGCCAGGGTGTTACCGCGCACCAGCGTGGCGCGCATCCGGCTCATATCGCCTTCATCCACCCGCGGGAAGCGGTGATAGAGCGCATTGGCGATCACAAAGCTCAGGATCGAGTCGCCCAAAAACTCAAGCCGTTCATTATGTTTACTGCTGGCGCTGCGATGGGTCAGCGCCTGCATCAGCAGATCCTGCTGTCTAAAAGTGTAGCCCAGCTTACGCTGAAGCCGGTTTATTACGATGGGGTTCATGAGATACCAATAAATTCAGAATGCGTCAAAAACCGCAGCATACGGAACAGGCCTGCCTTGCCATAAGCCAATCCAAAGCTGTTTCGTTTGCAGTGGCCCCCGCGCGGGGGGCCAAACGTGTCACGGGAATATTCTACAACGACTGACGGGAGATTGCTGCGTAATTACGGGGGTTATTTAATGAATTCCACCGATCCGCACCAGTCGAACGCCGGTTGGCCACTGGCCTTCCTGTTTCTTAAAGCTCATCCAGATCGCCGTGGCTTTACCCACCAGATTTTTCTCCGGCACGAAGCCCCAGTAACGGCTATCGGCGCTGTTGTCGCGGTTATCCCCCATCATAAAGTAGTGGCCCGGCGGAACGATCCAGGTGCCCTGGGGCTGCCCCGGCTGCTGGTAGTAGCGGGAGACCATATCCTGCGCCTGCGGCACGGTCAGGATGCTGTGGCTCACCGTCCCCAGCGTCTCCTGACGCTGATACATGCGGTAGCCGTTCGGCACGCTCTGATCGATGGGATACTGATAGAAACCGCTGCTCGGCTCATCGGCGCTCATCTGATTAAAGGTCTGCACCCACTCGCTCGGGCGCGACGGACTGTAGGTGATAGGCAGCAACCGATCGCACTGCTCGCCTTGCTGGCAGGACGGATACACCGTCAACTCCTTGCTGTAGGGGTCGTACACCACCTTGTCACCCGGCAGACCGATAGCGCGCTTAATATAGTCCAGACGCGGATCGAGCGGATACTTGAACACCACGATATCGCCGCGCTTGGGGTGCCCGGTCGGGATCAGGGTGGTCTGGGTCACCGGATCCTTCAGCCCGTAGGCAAACTTCTCCACCAGAATGAAGTCGCCGATCAGCAGCGTCGGCATCATCGAACCGGAGGGAATCTGGAACGGTTCGTAGATAAAGGAACGGATCACCAATACCAAGGCCAGCACCGGGAACACCGATACGCAGGACTCGATCCAGCCCGGCGCCTTGACGGCCTGGCGGGCGCTCTGCGTATCCAGCCCCTGCTCGGTCTGGCTGTTAATCTGCGCCAGACGAGCGCGCCGCGCCGGCGCCAGTTTGAAACGGTCGATACACCACACGATACCGGTTACCAGCGTGGCGATAACCAGGATCAAGGCAAACATATTTGCCATGTCCATCACTCCTTAAAATCAATGCTTATAAACGCAGCGGGCGCGGTATTCACCGCGCCCGCCGGGCTAACGATCAGTCTTTGCCGACGTGCAGAATGGCCAGGAACGCTTCCTGCGGCAGCTCGACGTTGCCGATCTGCTTCATGCGTTTCTTACCCTCTTTCTGCTTCTGCAGCAGCTTCTTCTTACGGCTGACGTCGCCGCCATAGCACTTGGCCAGTACGTTCTTACGCAGCTGCTTCACCGTGGCTCGGGCGATGATCTGGTTACCGATCGCCGCCTGAATGGCGATGTCGAACTGCTGACGCGGGATCAGCTCTTTCATCTTCTCGACCAGCTCACGCCCACGCACGTTGGCGTTAGCGCGGTGGGTGATCAGCGCCAGCGCATCGACGCGCTCGCTGTTGACCATCACGTCGACCCGCACCATATCCGAGGCCTGGAAGCGCTTGAAGCCGTAATCCAGCGACGCATAGCCACGCGAGGTGGACTTCAGGCGGTCAAAGAAGTCCAACACCACCTCGGCCATCGGGATCTCATAGGTCAGCGCCACCTGATTGCCGTGGTAGACCATGTTGGTCTGCACGCCGCGCTTCTCGATACAGAGCGTAATGACGTTACCCAAGAACTCCTGCGGCAGCAGCATGTGGCACTCGGCGATCGGCTCGCGCAGCTCCTCAATATTGTTCACCGCCGGCAGCTTGGAGGGGCTGTCTACATAGATCACCTCGTTACGGGTGGTCTCCACCTCATACACCACCGTCGGGGCGGTCGTGATCAGATCCAGATCGTACTCACGCTCCAGGCGCTCCTGGATGATCTCCATGTGCAGCAGACCCAGGAAGCCGCAGCGGAAGCCGAAGCCCAGCGCCGTCGAGGTTTCCGGTTCATAGAACAGCGAGGCGTCGTTCAGGCTCAGCTTGCCCAGCGCATCACGGAAAGCATCGTAGTCGTCGGAGCTGACCGGAAACAGCCCGGCGTAAACCTGCGGCTTCACCTTCTTAAAGCCCGGCAGGGCAACGGTCGCCGGATTGCGGGCCAGGGTCAGGGTATCGCCCACCGGGGCGCCGTGGATATCCTTGATGGCGCAGACCAGCCAGCCGACCTCGCCGCAGTTCAGCACGTCGCGATCGACCTGTTTCGGGGTAAAGATCCCCAGACGATCGGCGTTATAGGTCTGCCCGGTGGTCATCACCTTGACCTTATCGCCCTTACGCAGCGTCCCGTTCTTAATCCGGATCAGCGACACCACGCCCAGGTAGTTATCGAACCAGGAGTCGATGATCAGCGCCTGCAGCGGTGCCTCTGGGTCACCCTCCGGCGCCGGAATATCGCGCACCAGGCGCTCCAGCACATCGCCGACGCCAACGCCGGTCTTGGCCGAGCAGCGCACCGCATCGGTGGCATCGATGCCGACGATGTCTTCGATCTCCTGCGACACGCGATCCGGATCGGCGGCGGGCAGGTCGATCTTGTTCAGCACCGGCACCACCTCCAGATCCATCTCAATGGCGGTATAGCAGTTGGCCAGGGTCTGGGCTTCAACCCCCTGCCCGGCGTCGACCACCAGCAGCGCCCCTTCACAGGCGGCCAGCGAGCGGGAAACCTCATAAGAGAAATCCACGTGTCCCGGCGTGTCGATAAAGTTGAGCTGATACACCTGCCCATTCTGCGCCTTATAGTCGAGCGTGACGCTCTGCGCCTTGATGGTGATACCGCGTTCGCGCTCCAGATCCATGGAGTCCAGAACCTGGGCCTCCATCTCACGGTCGGACAGACCGCCGCAGAGCTGAATGATACGGTCAGACAGCGTCGACTTACCGTGGTCAATGTGCGCGATAATGGAGAAATTGCGTATGTTCTTCATTATTAATATATATGCCTGATGATTTCTGAATTACTCGCCTAAGGACACGCGGACGGGCTCAAAGCGATGATTTGGGTTAAGTGGCGCCGGGCGCCGAATCGCTGCATTTTACACAGCCCATCGGCCAAAACCTAGCGCTTCACTCGCGATTGGGTGGATTCGTTATGCTACGCAGCTGGGAGGACGGCAGCGCCACCTGCAGCAGCACCGGTTGATAGGCCTCGCCCTGCGCCATACGGCGCGCCCAACGGCGTGCCAGGGTAAAACCGAGGACGCCGCCGGCCAGGGCGCAGAGCGCGCTGGCGCCATCCGACCCCAGCCACAGCTGACCGGCGCCGCCGCCGCCCAGCAGCCCGACCAACGGCGTAATATAGACCAGCAGCGCAGAGCGCAGCACGCTGGCCTCCTGCAGACCGATTTCGACCCGCTGCCCCGGCTGCAGCGGCTGGCTGACGGCCAGCCGCAGCTGATGACGAGTCTGCGGCCCCAGTTCGGCCAGCGCCGCGCTGCCGCACCCCTGACGGGCTCGACAGCCGCTGCACCCGGCGTGCGCTTCGCACTGCAGCAGAGCCTCCCCTTGCCGCCAGCTGATCACCGTTGCCCACTCTCGCATCATCGCGGCATTACCGGCTGAAACGAATGGACGCGGCGATGCGCTTGGCGGTCATCGGCGGCAGCTCTCCCACCACGCTGATTTCGGCGTTGTTGCGGGTTTCGGTATGAATGGTACGCCGCCCCTGACGCAAAAACTGATCGTCGCGGCTATCGCCGGTCGTCGGACTGACGTTGACGGAGAAGCTGAACAGCCCGTCGCTGTACAGGCGAGACTCGACCGGTTCGGACAGCGAAGGCAGGGTTCGACGACTGCGGGAAACCTCTTTGAAACCGTCGGGCACCCAGGCGGTACGCCAGCTGAAGCTGACGTGCTCGGCCGGCGGTAGGCGCAGCAGCGGCGGCAGGGTCAGACGGCTAAAGCTGCGCATCTCGTTGGCCACCTGCTGTCCCACGTCAAAGGCGATGACCCGGAACTGCTCCAGCGTCTCACCGTCGCGATCGAGCAGATCCACTCGCAGCGGCAGCTTGGAGTCCTCATCGATCCAGACGATATAGCTAAAGCGCATACCGTCGCGCGACACCACCCGGATCACCTCACAGGGGCGATCGGCGACGCGGGTGCGTCCAACGGAGATAAAGTTGTAGTAGGGGGCCAGTTGGTTAATATCGGCAAAGATCACCGACGGCAGCGCGTCGACAATGTGATCGCCGGTCAGGGTAAAGGGCTCCAGACCCGGCTCAAAGTAGCTGACCTCATTGCCGCGCAGCACCACCTCGCGCCGCGGGCCATCCATCTGCAGCAGCTGCGCCAAGGCCTGCTGGTTTTCCAGCGCATGACGATAGCGCAGCGACTCGACGCCCTGCTTGGTGATATTGATGAACGCCAGTTCGTAATTGAGTGACTGGCTGGCCTTGTTCATCTGCTGCAGCATCAGCCCCGGCGCAGTATCCTGGGCCAGGGCGGAAGAGGAGATAAACAGGCTGCCGGTCAACAGACTAAGGGCAAACCAAATGTGCTTCATTACTGCTGCTGAGTTCCTAATGACAGCGTACCGGGCACCTGGATAGACGCCTGCGCGTTGCTATCCTCGGTCTGCAGCTGTTCAGCGTGGAGACGGCGCTGCAGCTCATAGTCCTGCAGGATCGCATTGATGCGCTTGCGCTGCTGCTGGATCTGCTGCTGCGCGTTGTTGCCCTCGCTCGGCACCCCAAAGCTCACCGGCGACGCCTGTCCGCCCAGCGGCAGGGTATTGAATACCGGAGACTCGGGTTCGGAGACGCCCTCAAGAGGCTTGTTGTAATGCTGGACGCCCAGCAGCACCGCCAGGGAAACACCGGCGGCGATCCCCATCTGGGAGATCTGCCCCACCCACGGACGCACCCGGTTCCAAAACGGCATGCGCTGCCAGGCGGACGGCTGTGGCTGAGACTCTGGAATGGCGTTGGGCACCAGACGCACCGGCTCGTCTTCCAGCGCGGCGGCGATACGGTCGGTGAGGTCGATCTGCAGCGTCTCACCCACGTCACCGCGCAGGGTGTCGCGGATCAGGTGGTAACGCTGCCAGGTCTGCTGCAGTTCAGGCTCCTTGCTCAGTGAGCCGATCAGCTCGCTATCCAGCAATTCACCATCCATTAGAGCCGAAAGTTTTTCTTTCTGCATGCCTTATACCCTTTGCTGTGTCCGCATGACTAACGCTGAATCAGCGGCTGAACTTTACTGTCGATCGCTTCCCTGGCGCGGAAGATACGTGAGCGTACCGTACCGACCGGACAGTCCATGATAGCCGCTATCTCTTCATAGCTGAGGCCATCTAGCTCCCTGAGCGTAATCGCCAGGCGCAAATCCTCTGGCAATGACTCAATGGTGCGAAAAACGATCTTCTTTAGCTCATCTGACAACATTAAGTTCTCAGGGTTCGAAATTTCTTTCAGCGCGCTGGCGCCTTCAAAGTTTTCGGCCTCGACCGCGTCCACGTCGCTGGACGGTGGGCGGCGCCCCTGAGCAACCAGATAATTTTTGGCCGTATTCACGGCAATACGATAGAGCCAGGTATAAAACGCACTGTCACCGCGGAACGACTCCAGCGCGCGATAGGCCTTGATGAACGACTCCTGCGCCACATCCGGCACATCGCCGGGCGGAACATAGCGGGACACCAGGCTCGCGACCTTATTCTGGTAGCGCGCTACCAGCAGGTTAAACGCCTTCTTGTCCCCCTTCTGGACGCGTTCGACCAATACCTGATCCGTTAACTGCTCGCTCATCCGAGGTAATGTCTCCCCAAATCTGTCTCCACGTATGAAATATATCGCCAGTCGTCAAAAAAACTGAGCAAGCATTGAATTAGAGTTCATACGCGCCCAAAAGTTCCCTGCCCGTTATTTTTATCCTGCGGGCACGCGATCGACCGCCCCACATCGGGGGCGCAGGCCTCCGCCTAGCGGTATTCCGTCACCCGATGCAGAATCGATACACCTTGCGATGAATGACCGGACACAACAGCCTAACACGATTTTTCTGATTCGGCTGCACCCTGACCACGGCGGTGACAAAATTCAGAGTATAGACACCGGGTTACCTCCCCCGGCGCGGCGCCTTGCCGCGCGACCAACCGCCCGCAGCCTGCCTGGCGAGGGACCTTGAGACAAAAAAAAATCGGGCGCCCCAAGGGCGCCCGACGATTCTTCAGAAACGGTGGCCTGACTCAGGCAGCCTGCGGCGCACCGGCGTCGCGGGCTCCCGGCAGCAGCAGCGCTACCAGCAGCGCCAGCGCAGACGGCAGCACCCAGGCCATACCGTCGGCGGCCAGCGGCATGGTACGCATCTGCCACGCCAGCAGCTCGCCCAGCCAGCCGCTCTCGGCGCCGGCGGCGCGGGCGCCATCCATCAGGCTGCACAGCAGGGCGACCAGCATCACCAGGCGATAGCCCACCAGCGGATTACGCAGCCAGCGGCGGATGAAGGTCAGCACCACCAGCGCGATCGCCAGCGGATAGAGCGCCATCAGCACCGGCACAGACAGAGCGATCAGACGGCTCAGCCCCACGTTGGCCACCACCGCACAGATCACGCACAGCAGCACCACCCACTGACGGTAGCGCAGCGGCGTCAGGGTTGAGAAGTAGTCGGCGCAGGCGCTCACCAGCCCCACCGCCGTGGTCAAACAGGCCAGCAGCACCACCAGCGACAGGATCCACTGCCCCGGCTGACCGAACAGCGCCTGCACATAGGCCGCCAGCACCACCCCGCCGTTGCTCGCGCCCGGCGCGACGCTGGACGAGGTCGCCCCCAGCCAGAACAGGGAAACGTAGACAAAGGCCAGGCCGATCGCGGCGATCACCCCGGCAATGCTCAGGTAGCGGAAGCAGGCGCGCGGCGCCGTGACACCCTTGCCGCGCAGCACGTCCACCAGCAGCATGCCAAACATCAGGGCTGCGAAAGTATCCATGGTGTTATAGCCACCGATAAAACCCTTGCTGAAGGCCATGGTTTGATAGGCCTCGACCGGCGCGACGATCTCGCCCTGCGGGCGCAGCAGCACGCCGAGCGCCAGCACCACCAGCAGCAGAAACAGCATCGGCGTCAGCAGCTTGCCCACGCTGTCGATCAGCTTGCCGCGGCTCCAGGCCAGTGCCAACGTCACCACAAAGAACAGCGCTGTCACGGCCATCTGCGCCCCGTCCAGGGTCACACCGCCGACCTGCAGCGCGCTGTCGCTCTGGCTACCCAGCAGCGGGCGGATCGCCATCTCAAAGGCTACCAGGCCGGTACGCGGTGCGGCAAAGGCCGGCCCGATGATGATAAACAGCAGCACGGCGGCAAAGGTGCCGGTGCCGCGCGGTAAATCGCGGGTCATCGCCGGCAGGCCGCCGCCGGCGCTGGCGACGGCGATAATGGAAACCAGCGGCAGGCCGACAGCGGTCAGTAGGAAACCGCCCATGGCATACAGCACATTCTCACCGGCCATTTGGCCTTCCAGCGGCGGAAAAATAATGTTGCCGGCGCCCAGAAAAAAGGCAAAGGTCATTAACCCCAGCCCCAGAGTGTCAGCCATCGATAAACGTTGTTGCATATTCTGCCCTCTTATCTCTCTTACCCCACCGTCTACGCCGCAGAAACGCACGGGGGGTATCGCATCAAAACGCTGTCTGTCCAGAAGTAAACTCAGGTATGTGGCAATAAAGCGGGTGCGATGTATTGGATTTGTCCCTGAATCCCTTAAATACCCCTGCCCTCGAACCGGGATATTATGGGCAGGATACGCCTGCCCCAAGAGGAATATTGGAATATCGTGCTGATTAAAGCAATAGCACTAGAAGAAAAGGTAGAAATCTTTCGTCAGGTTGCGAAAAATGCAGGAGTATTCGCTGGAATCATCGCGAATATCCAGTGTATTCGACTGTACGCTCGCAGGGAGGCGTCCGAACAACAGCAGCGCCCGGCGCACCGGTTTATCGGCGCGATCGCGCACCCATGTCCGGCGCAGCAGGTGCCAGCCGTGCGCCGTCCCCGCGCGGACCACCGACTCGGCGGCCTCGACGGGCAGCACCAGCGCCAGACGCCCGTCTGCGCAGCTCAGCTCGGCGGCGTGTTGCAGCAGCGCCGCGTGATCCAGCGAGTCCGTATAGCGCGCCGTCGCCCGAGCCGCCGTGCGACAGGCCACGCCCGGCGCAAAATAGGGTGGATTGCTGACGAGCAGATCATAGCGACGTCCGCACTCGGCGCTAAACGCCTGCAGAGAGCGCGTATGCATGGTCAGCCGCGTCGGCCAAGGCGAAGCCAGAAAATTCTCCAGCCCCTGCGTCGCCGCGCCGGGCTCGATCTCCACACCGTCAACCTGCGCCGCGCTGCGCTGCGCCATCATCAGCGCCAACACCCCGCTGCCGCTGCCGATATCCAGAATATGTCGCTCATCGCCGCGCAGGGGCAGCCAGGCGCCGAGCAGAATACTGTCGGTACCGACCTTCATTTCACAGCGATCGTGGGCGACAAAGAAACGTTTGAGGGTAAATCCGTTGCGCGGCAGGGGCAGCGCGGCGGAGGGCGGGTGCGGCACAGCGGACTCCTTGGAACTGAGAGAGTAACGCGCATAACATACCTGCGCCGCCGTAAAAAAGGAATGCCCGTCGGCGCGAGCGCAGCGGGGTAACGACAGGCCCGCACGGCCCGGCCGACGGCGCCGCGACCGCGTTACCGGTCATGGCAAAGGCGCGCCGCGCGCTTTAATGGGTGAAGATCGTCGCCAACCCGTCTATAATCTGCGCCCCAAGCAGAGGTAGACCATGACAGCAACCAACTTTTCCGAACTCGAACTCGACGAGCGCCTGCTCGACGCCCTGCGCGACAAAGGCTATGAGCGCCCGACCGCCATCCAGATCGCCGCCATCCCGCCCGCCATGGACGGACGGGACGTTTTGGGTTCCGCACCGACGGGAACCGGCAAGACCGCCGCCTTCCTGCTGCCCGCGCTGCAGCACCTGCTCGACTTCCCGCGTAAGAAGTCCGGCCCGCCGCGCGTTCTGATCCTCACGCCGACCCGCGAACTGGCCATGCAGGTGGCCGATCAGGCCCGGGAGCTGGCGCGTCACACCAGCCTGGACATCACCACCATTACCGGCGGCGTTTCCTATATTAACCACGCCGAGATCTTTAACACCAACCAGGATATGGTGGTTGCAACGCCGGGGCGCCTGCTGCAGTACATCAAAGAAGAGAACTTTGACTGCCGGGCGGTAGAGACCCTGATCCTCGATGAAGCCGACCGCATGCTGGACATGGGCTTCGCCAGCGACATCGAAACCGTCTCCGCCGAAACCCGCTGGCGCCGGCAGACCCTGCTGTTCTCCGCCACCCTGGAGTCCGACGCGGTTCACGACTTTGCCGATCGCCTGCTCAACGATCCCGTTGACGTCAGCGCCGAGCCACCGCGCCGTGAGCGTAAGAAGATCCAGCAGTGGTACTATCGCGCCGATAGCCTGAAACACAAGACCGCCCTGCTGTGTAGCCTGCTGCGCCAGCCGGACGTCACCAAGTCCGTTATCTTTGTGCGCAAGCGTGAGCGCGTGCATGAGCTGGTCACCTGGCTGCATCAGGCCGGTATCCAGGCCTGCTTCCTTGAGGGTGAAATGGTGCAGGCCAAGCGTAACGAGGCCATTAAGCGCATGCTGGATGGCCGGGTCAACGTGCTGGTCGCCACCGACGTCGCCGCCCGCGGCCTGGATATTCCGGATATCAGCCACGTGTTCAACTTTGACATGCCGCGCAGCGCCGATGTCTACCTGCACCGCATCGGGCGTACCGCCCGCGCCGGGCGTAAGGGGACCGCGATCTCCCTGATCGAGGCGCACGACCAGCTGCTGCTCGGCAAGGTGAGCCGCTATGTGCAAGAGCCGCTGAAGTCACGCGTCGTCGATGAGCTGCGTCCGGAGACCAAGGCGCCGAGCCTGAAGAACAAGGGTAAGCCGTCGAAGAAGGTACAGGCCAAGCGAGCGCAGAAAAAAGCCGACGAGCAGAAGAAAAAGGTCAAGACCAAAGTGCGCCACCGCGACAGTAAAAACGTCGGTAAACGCCGTCAGTCCAACGCTCAGAGCACTCCCGCCAGCGCAGGCACTGAGGATAGCGGCGAATAAGCCCCGCACACCGCCGCCCGCGCGAGGCGGACGATAAAAAAAGGAGCCTTTCGGCTCCTTTTTATTTGATTGACGTCACCGTGCGGCTCGCGCCGCCGCCCCTTACAGGCTCTGGGTGAAGGTACGGGTGATCACGTCGCGCTGCTGCTCCGGGGTCAGGGAGTTAAAGCGCACCGCGTAGCCGGACACACGGATGGTCAGCTGCGGGTACTTTTCCGGATGCTTCACGGCGTCTTCCAGCGTCTCACGACGCAGCACGTTAACGTTCAGGTGCTGACCGCCTTCCACGCGCACGCTCGGCGCGACGTCCAGCTCCACGTCACGGGATTCGAATGCGCCCAGCTCGTCCAGCGATACCATCTGATCTTCAGCGTAGCCGCCCTTGGCGCACAGGCAGCGCGCGGCGCCTTTCTCTGTGTCCAGCAGCCAGAAAGAGTTCAGCAGGTCAGCGTTGTCAGCCTTGGTGATCTGAATACCTTTAATCATTTGTTGCCTCCAATTGAGATAGAGCAAAAATCGGCCAATTCGGTCATGGTGCCAGCCCCGTCGGCGGGCCATTTGGTAAAACCAATGTTGTCTTGATGTGTTATATACCAGTTAAACACCCCGTATTCTTTGATCTAAATCAATTTTATTTGGCATGGCATTTTTACCACAACAGCAAATTTATGTTTTACATCAATTTTGACAAAAATAGCTGAAGAACAAGAAAGGGCGATTTTTCTCAGGCCACGCGCGGGGGCGGCGTGAAATGCGCGGTGGGATGGTTCCCCTGCTACCGGGGACAGGGTAAGCTACCCTTAGCGCAGTCCACCGCCGCGACGCACCGGAAACCCGGCGCATATCGGCGCTGCAACCACATGAGAATCAACAAATAAAGACAAAGGAAGTGCAGATGACCACGTCACTCACCTGGCATGACGTAATCGGTGCCGAGAAAGATCAGCCCTATTTCCGCGACACACTGACCTTTGTTGCCACAGAGCGCAGTAATGGTAAGACCATTTATCCTCCACAGCAGGATGTGTTCAACGCGTTCCGCTTTACCGAGTTCAACGACGTGAAGGTGGTGATCCTGGGACAGGATCCCTATCACGGCCCGAATCAGGCGCACGGCCTCTCCTTTTCGGTACTGCCCGGGGTGCCGACCCCGCCCTCCCTGCAGAATATGTACAAAGAGCTGAAGAGCGACATTCCCGGCTTTGAGATCCCCAGCCATGGCTATCTGAAAAGCTGGGCCGATCAGGGGGTGCTGCTGCTCAACACCGTACTGACCGTCGAGCGCGGCCAAGCGCACTCCCATGCCCAGCTAGGTTGGGAGCAGTTTACCGATCGGGTGGTTGAGGCGCTGAACAGCCAGCGCAGCGGCATTGTCTTTCTGCTGTGGGGCGCCCATGCCCAGAAGAAGGGGCGCATCATCGATACCCAGCGCCACCGCGTGCTGAAGGCACCGCACCCCTCCCCGCTGTCGGCTCACCGCGGCTTTTTGGGCTGCAGGCACTTCTCCATGACCAACCAGCTGCTGCAGGAGCAGGGAATCGCGCCCATCGACTGGCAGCCGCGCCTGCCGCAGGATGACGCGCAGGCATAAAAAAACCAGCCCGCGGGCTGGTTTCTACGCCTATTCTGGGCCGAATTAGCCTTTAGAGACGGCGACCATCGCCGGGCGGATCAGGCGACCGTTCAAGGTATAGCCCTTCTGCATCACCATCATCACTTGGTTCGGCGCATGGTCCGGTGACGCCATCATGGTCATCGCCTGGTGGACTTCGGGGTTGAACGGTACGTTAACCTCCGCCACCTGCTCCACGCCGAACTTACGCACGACGTCCAGCAGGGATTTCAGGGTCAGCTCCACCCCTTCGATCATCGACACCAGCTCAGTATTGGACTTGTCAGCAAGCTCCAGCGCGCGCTCCAGGTTGTCGATCACCGGCAGCAGCTCCCCGGAAAACTTCTCCAACGCGAACTTATGCGCCTTTTCGACATCCTGCTCTGCGCGACGACGGATGTTGTCCACCTCGGCACGGGCGCGCAGCATAATTTCACGCTCCTGGTCCCCCGTGGCCTTCAGCTGGGCCTCCAGCTCTGCAATGCGGACATCACGCGCGTCCGGCTCCGCACCGGCGCCCTGAGTCTCAGCCTGAAGCGCTTCGTTTTCAACCTGTTCTACGTTAGCCGGCTCTTGCGTCATGTTTTGTTGTTCACTGCTCATGGAATTCTCCGCGGTTTTTGGCATTTATCTCGCTACTTGGCTTATTATGGGGATGAAAGCCGGCGATTCAAGAGAGCCGGGCATAATGGGTGTCATTCTGTCGCCCGCATCAGGCTGAGATCCGCCTGCGGGGGCGCCGACGCGGCCCGGGCAACGGCGCGCCGCCAAGGAAAACCGGAACATGAACAAACGCTTTGAATCCATTGGGTTGGTCGGTCACCCGCGCCACCCCGCCGCGCTGGCGACCCACGAAATGCTGTTTCACTGGCTGACGGGGAAAGGCTATCCGGTGATCGTGGAGCGGCAGATCGCCCACGATTTAAAGCTACAGCATGCGCAGACCGGCACCCTGGCCGACATCGGCCAAAAGGCCGATCTGGCGGTGGTGGTCGGCGGCGACGGCAATATGCTGGGGGCGGCGCGCATTTTGGCGCGCTATGACATCGACGTCATCGGCGTCAACCGGGGCAACCTGGGCTTTTTGACCGATCTCGACCCGGATAACGCCAAGCAGCAGCTCTCCTGCGTGCTAGAGGGGGAATATAGCCGCGAACGCCGCTTTCTGCTGGAGGTCAAGGTCTGCCGCGACGGGCAGATGCACCGACGCAGTACCGCCATCAACGAAGTAGTGCTGCACCCGGGCAAAGTGGCGCACATGATCGAGTTTGAGGTGTACATCAACGACACCTTCGCCTTTTCCCAACGCTCCGACGGACTGATCATCTCCACGCCAACCGGCTCTACCGCCTATTCGCTCTCCGCCGGCGGCCCTATCCTGGCACCGACCCTGGACGCCATCGCCCTGGTGCCGATGTTCCCCCACACCCTCTCGGCGCGCCCGCTGGTGATCGACAGCAATAGCAAAATTCACCTGCGCTTCTCCCACTTCAGCAATGAGCTGGAGATCAGCTGCGACAGCCAAATTGCGCTGCCTATTCAGCAGGGCGAAGAGGTCATCGTGCAGCGCAGCCCGTTTTATCTGAGTCTGATCCACCCTAAAGATTACAGCTACTTCAATACACTCAGCAGCAAGCTGGGCTGGTCAAAGAAACTGTTTTAGTCGCGCATACGACGCGGCGCGCAAATATTTGCGCCGGGCACTTTACTGTATAAAAAACCAGTTTATACTGGCATTAAACACAGTAGTGTGATTCCGTACAGGGGAATACCCATGCTGACGCAGCTGACCGTCTCCAACTTTGCCATCGTCCGTGAACTGGAAGTCGACTTCCAACGCGGAATGACCGCCATTACCGGCGAAACCGGCGCCGGTAAATCCATCGCCATCGACGCCCTGACCCTGTGTCTGGGGGGGCGCAGCGAGGCCGCCATGGTGCGCATGAATATGCCGCGCGCCGATATCTGCGCCCGCTTCTCGCTGGCCGATACCCCATCTGCCCGCGCCTGGCTCGAGTCCAACCAGCTGGACGACAGCAACGAATGCCTGCTGCGCCGGGTGATCAGCGCCGACGGGCGCTCGCGCGGCTTTATCAACGGCACCGCGGTTCCCCTGTCTCAGCTGCGCGATCTGGGGCAGCTGCTGATCCAAATCCACGGTCAACACGCGCACCAGCTGCTGCTGAAGCCGGAGCACCAGCGCCACCTGCTGGACGCCTACGGGCAGCAGCACGCCCTGCGGAGCGAAATGCAGGCCGCCTACCGTCAATGGCACCACAGCGTGCGCCTGCTGGCCGACCACCGCCGCCAGATCAGCGATCGCGAGGCGCGCCGCGAGCTGCTGCAGTACCAGCTCAAAGAGCTGAATGAGTTTGCGCCGCAGCCCGGCGAGTACGAACAGATCGACGAGGAGTACAAGCGCCAGGCCAACAGCGGCCAGCTGCTCAGTCTGAGCCAGCAGATCCTGGCGGCGCTCTGCGACGGCGACGACGGCAACGCCCTGAGTCTGGTACACAGCGCGCGCCACAGCCTGAGCGAGCTTATCAGCTACGACGCGCGCTTTGCCCCGCTGCTGGAGATGCTGGAGGAGGCGGCGATCCAAATCGACGAAGCCGGCAACGAGCTGCGCCACTACGGCGATAGCATTGAAATGGATCCCGCTCGCCTGCAGCAGCTGGAGCAGCGCCTGTCGCGCCAGATCGCGCTGGCGCGCAAGCACCAGGTGGCGCCGGAGCAGCTGCCGCAGCTCTACCAGCAGCTGCTGGAAGAGCTGCACGCGCTGGATCGCCAGCAGGATGATGAAGCCCAGCTGGCGGACACCGTGCGCCAACACCATCAGCAGGCGCTCAGCCTGGCACAGCGCCTGCACCAGCAGCGCAGCGCCTGTGCGGCAGAGCTGTGCGGCCAGATCAGCGCCCGCATGCAGGAGCTGGCCATGCCCCACGGCCGCTTTGCCATCGATGTGACCTTTACCCCCGATGCGCTGACCGCCGACGGCGCCGATCGTATCGAATTCCGCGTCACCACCAACCCCGGCCAGCCGCTGCAGCCGCTGGGTAAAGTAGCCTCCGGCGGCGAACTGTCGCGCATCGCGCTGGCCATCCAGGTGATCACTGCCCAGAAGATGGATACCCCGGCGCTGATCTTTGATGAAGTGGACGTCGGCATCAGCGGACCGACCGCCGCCATCGTCGGACGCCTGCTGCGCCAGCTGGGTGAATCGACCCAGGTAATGTGCGTGACCCATCTGCCGCAGGTGGCCGGCTGTGGACACCAGCACTACTACGTCAGCAAAGAGACCGATGGCGAAGAGACCGAAACCCGCATGCGGGCGCTGAATAAAAAGGCGCGGCTACAGGAGCTGGCGCGTCTGCTGGGCGGCAGCGAGGTCACCCGCAACACCCTGGCCAACGCCCGCGAACTGCTGGCCGCCTGAGATCCGCCGACGGCGTGGGAAAAGCGCATAATCGGGGAACCAATTCCCCGCGCCGTTGCCTATACTCCCGTCAACGTGGTAATCTCGACGCCCAGTAGATCCTGCACCAAGATGCAGAGTCGCGCCGCAGCTATCCTGGCTTTGTGTCCAAAAGGAATGAATTAACTATGCGTTGTAAAATGCTGACTGCCGCCGCCGTGGTCCTGGTTATGCTGACCGCAGGCTGCGCCACCGTGGAAAAAGTGGTTTACCGCCCTGACATCAACCAGGGCAACTATCTGACGGCGGCCGACGTCGCCAAAATCCACCGTGGCATGACGCAGCAGCAGGTCGCCTATACCCTGGGCACCCCGCTGCTGCAGGATCCCTTCGGCAGCAGCACGTGGTACTACGTATTCCGCCAGGAGCCGAGCCACGAGGGCATTACCCAGCAGACCCTGACCCTGACCTTTAACGCTAGCGGCGTGCTGACCAACGTTGAAAATACCAAAAAGCTGCCGAACGACAGCGACGCATAGGCGTTCTCCGGCAGTTAAAAAATAAGGCGCCCACGGCGCCTTATTTTTTGGCTCGCTCGGCGCGCTGGCGCCGCAGCTCACGCGGATCGGCGATCAGCGGGCGATAGATCTCCACCCGATCACCGTCGTGCAGCGGATCGTCCAGGCGCACCGGGCGACTGAAAATGCCCACCTTATTCTTACCCAGATCGATCTCGCTGCGCTGCGCCAGCAGCCCGGAGCGCTCGATAGCCTGCCCCACGCTGCTGCCCTGCGGCAGGGTCAAACGACGCAGATACTGTTTTTCCGGCAGTGCGTACACGACCTCAATGCTCATCTCAGACACGGTAAACCTCTTTGGCCCGCAGGGTAAATGCCTGCACCATGCTGCCGGCCAACTCCTTAAACACCTTGCCAAAGGCCAGCTCAACCAGCTTATTGGTAAACTCAAAATCCAAATGCAGCTCTACCTTACAGGCGTCTTCACCCAAGGGAGTAAAGCGCCAATCCCCCATCAGGCGGCGAAACGGCCCCTCGATCAGCTGCATCTTAATATTACGGTTGTCCGACAGCGTATTGCGGGTGGTAAAGGTTTTACTGATCCCCGCCTTACAGACATCGACCGAGGCGGTCATGCTCTGCGGTGAACTCTCCAGCACCCGACTGCCGACACAGCCCGGCAAAAAGGCCGGATAGGCGTCAACGTCATTGACCAACTGGTACATCTGCTGCGCGCTAAACGGCACCAGCGCGGAACGGCTAATCTGCGGCATATCAATTCCCGGACAACATAAACCGAGGCATAATACCATTTATTGCTAGACAGAGAGAATTGGCTTACGCACACTGAATGCCGACCATAAATCCGCGGCCAGCCCCGGCAAAAGGTATTCATGCGCCGGTCGTAACAGTATAATGACGCTACTATGACAAAGAAAAAAGCACATAAACCGGGTTCGGCAACCATTGCCATGAACAAGCGCGCGCGCCACGAATACTTCATCGAGGATGAGTTCGAGGCCGGGCTGTCGCTGCAAGGCTGGGAAGTAAAGTCCCTGCGGGCCGGCAAGGCCAACATCAGCGAAAGCTATATTCTGCTGCAAAACGGCGAGGCGTTTCTGTTTGGCGCCACCTTTACTCCGCTGAGCGTGGCCTCTAGCCACGTGGTGTGCGATCCGACGCGCACCCGTAAGCTGCTGCTCAAGGAGCGCGAGCTGGCGACCCTGTTCGGCAGCGCCAACCGCGACGGTTACACCATCGTCCCGCTGTCGCTGTACTGGAAGAACGCCTGGGCTAAGCTGAAGATCGGCGTGGCTAAGGGCAAGAAAGAACACGATAAACGCGATGATATCAAGGCGCGTGAATGGCAGCAGGATAAAGCGCGAATTATGAAAAACGCCGGCCGCTAACGCTAGCGCAGCGGCGGTAAACTCTGGTATACTGCCGATTACACACTTGGGCCTGATTCTGGATTCGACGGGATTTGCGAAACTCAAGGTGCATGCCGAGGGGCGGTTTGCCTCGTAAAAAGCCGCAAAAAAATAGTCGCAAACGACGAAAACTACGCACTCGCAGCTTAATAACCTGCGCAGAGCCCTCTCTCCCTAGCCTCCGCTCTTAGGACGGGGATCAAGAGAGGTCAAACCCAAAAGAGATCGCGTGGAGCTCCTGCCTGGGGGTGAAGCGTTAAATCCAATCAGGCTAGTTTGTTAGTGGCGTGTCTGTCCGCAGCTGGCAAGCGAATGTAAAGACCAGACTAAGCATGTAGTACCGACAGCGTAGTAATTTCGGACGCGGGTTCAACTCCCGCCAGGTCCACCAAATCATGATCCGGATACGTCCGGTGAAGTACAGAAAGCCCGCATGGCACAAGCCCTGCGGGCTTTTTTGTGTCTGTCATTGTCCGAGAACATCCGGCTAAATCCGGTGATTATTGGTATACGTTTAGGTATACGGTAGGATGTATACCTAAACGCGTATACCAATTCATGAAGGAGCGGCCACAGTGGCACGGACAACACGCCCCCTTACCAACACCGAAGTTCTGCGTGCTAAAGCGTTAGAGAAGGATCTAACGCTGCATGATGGCGATGGCCTTTTCCTGATAGTGAAAACCAGCGGGAAAAAGCTCTGGCGCTTCCGTTATCAACGTCCGGCGACAAAACAGCGGACAATGATGGGGCTAGGTGCTTTCCCCGCCCTTTCACTTGCTGACGCCCGAGGGTTAAGAGCGGATTACCTTGCTTTGTTAGCCAACGAAATTGACCCACAAATTCAGGCCGAAGTTGCAGAGGAACAGCAGCAAATCGCTCTGGACAGTATTTTTTCAACGGTCGCCGCTAACTGGTTCCAGCTCAAAAGCAAAAGCGTTACCCCCGAATACGCAAAAGACATTTGGCGCTCACTGGAGAAAGATGTATTCCCTGCCATCGGTGAGCTCCCTGTTCAGCAAATCAAAGCCCGAATACTGGTTGAAGCCCTTGAACCAATCAAGGCACGCGGGGCGCTAGAGACTGTACGTCGACTGGTGCAGCGCATTAACGAGATAATGATATATGCCGTAAACACTGGTCTGATTGATACCAATCCCGCATCAGGTGTTGGAATGGCCTTTGAGAAGCCTAAAAAACAAAACATGCCGACACTACGGCCAGAAGAATTGCCGAAGCTGATGCGTTCTTTAGTCATGTCAAATCTGTCTGTTCCGACTCGCTGTCTAATCGAATGGCAACTCCTGACACTAGTGCGTCCTTCTGAGGCCTCCGGCGCTCGGTGGTCAGAGATCGATCTCGATGCCAAGCTCTGGACAATTCCAGCCGAACGGATGAAGGCCAAGCGAGAGCACATTGTTCCTTTATCCACTCAGGCATTAGACATTCTAGAGGTAATGAAACCTATTAGTGCGCATCGTGAGCATGTCTTCCCAAGCAGAAATGACCCTAAACAACCAATGAATAGCCAGACTGCCAATGCAGCATTAAAACGGATTGGGTATGGGGGAAAGTTGGTAGCTCACGGATTACGCTCCATTGCCAGTACATCTATGAATGAAGCTGGATTTAATTCAGATGTCATTGAGGCCGCATTGGCACATATTGATAAAAATGAAGTTCGGCGAGCATACAACCGTTCAACATATCTTCAAAAAAGAATTGAATTAATGAGTTGGTGGGGTGCATTAATTAGAGTATCATGCAGGTAAAAATAAGGTGATGATAAATCACCACCTTCCATATACTTAATTAAATTCTTTGAATTTATCACGCAACATACTGAAATGCTGCTCACCAATTTTATAATACTCGTCTAAAATACCATTAATAACCGCACTATTTATAATAAAAATATACTTACCTTTGCTTTTTGCCAACGCCTTTATCTTGTCTTTTTGCAGTTCGTTTGTTGCTTCACAGCAGGACAACAAACAAACTGATGTTTTAATAACATCCATTTCTTGAACTAGGTTTTCCAGATAACCCTCACTAATATGAGAGCTTGACATCAAAATATTAACTAAAATTATATCAGCCGGAATTTCAAAAACCGAAAAATCAAAAAAGAATCCCGCACGAGATTCATTTAACATTGTAAAGCTATAACCATGCATATTTCTCTTTATCAAGCATGGATAAAAAAGAGAAGGATAAAATATAGTCAGAAATATTTTTTTAAGGCTTTCAATATACAATCGCTCATCATTTTCTTTTATTGCAAGCTTGAGATTCTCAACATCTGATGATAGTGAGCCAGTTACAGCCCCTGTTGAATCATCAAAGCTTTTATGAGGAAGAGGCGGTGGCGGTGAAAGCAATAGTTCTTCTTTGTATTGCTTTATTGCATCAGGATATTTTACTATCTGTTCCTCAATAAACTCCTTAGACTGTCCAAATTCTTCGATAATCTTTGTAGCTGTTACTGTTTGCTTCCCTCTTAAAAGAGTTACAAGCGCAGACCCTGCTTTAAGATGTTCTGCTCTAATCTCTGGAATTATATATTTCCGATAAAATTTGGAGTGTGAATAAGCTATCTTTTCTCTAGCCAGTACCTTTGGAATAAGTATAATTTCTTCACCGTTGTAAACAGGAAGCTTGAATGTTCTTTTCCCCCATCGCCCACTATTCGGATCCCACAAACGAATACCAGAAACATCTGACATATCCACATTATAAAATTCACAAATCTTTTGTGTATATTCTATAAACGGAAGCTTAAGTATATTACATACAGAATCAGAAATCCTGTCAGATGCAATCCCGTCAATAGTTAATGCTGTATCCTCAAGATCATGCAGTAATCCTGTTTGAGCTGCTTTACTATTTTTCAATGACTCTAAAATTAGCTCTGCCGTTTTAACTCCTAAGGCTTTGCCAGAGGATTTTTTAGAAGAATACCCAAGATGAAATGAATTGGATTCCTTCAATGAAGATAATAATACTCCAGCTCTTTTAAGGTCTCCATTTTTTATACTAGCCATAACATCTGCGAAATAATCCCGAATTAATTTCTCAAGACCATCTCCCCAATTTGTTTTTAACGCTCGAATAGAGGTGGGATCTATAAAAAATTGTAAATCAGTATCCAAAGGGATATCAATAAAATCTAAATTTGATTGCTGAAATTCCATATTAAAAGCTTCAGAAAACTTCATACAGCACTCCTTACTTTAAGCATCTAGCAATGGGAACATACTCATTTATATTACATTAAGAAAAAGATCACAAGTTAGACAGATTAAAGTTGTTTAAAAATCACAAAAATAACAAATTACTCTTTAGTTTCAATTATATATATTGAAGAAAGGCTTTTTGAACACTGTAACGACTATTTTCATAATCAATAATACGTTCACTACTCACTGTTCCTGAGCTCTTCAAATACGCACTACATTGTACTTATCTCTCCAAACCAATATCGCACTCAATCGAGACCATTGGGGGGGATGCACTAAGTCAGCGAATTTAAATACTGCGCGCAATGCTCTCCCCGCCACGCCTGCCCGCTTAAGGGACCGCTTTTAATGCAGGTGCAAAGGTGGACTCAGGGCGCGCCGGGACTGGCGCTGGTCGGGAGTACATGGGCGAGAAAACACATGCAAAACCATGCACCCTTTGGATGCATGGCTTAATTCGGGAAAAATGGCGGGATTTACAGGGATTTTTTGACAGGCTACTGCGCAGCCAGTTCGGTGCGTCGACGGGTGTAAATCATGCTCTGTGCAGGCCGATAATCATCCCGCGAAGGCGCGTCAGGCCTGTATCCGATGACAGTTACCGCCATTATCTGTAATTAAAAATACTATCTGAAAAATTATGTGTGTATCTGCATAGGGATACGCACATCATCAGGAGACAGAATGATGCATTGTCACGCTACCCAACTCTGGCCGCTGTCATTACAAACCGCGCTTTACCGCCGCGCCGTGGCCTGTGCATGGCTAGTACTTTGCCAGCGTCAGCACCGCTATCCGCATCTCACCCTCGACGTGCTGGAAAGCGCCATTGCTGCCGAGCTGGAGGGGTTCTACCTGCGCCAGCACGGAGAGGAAAAAGGCCGTCAGATTGCCTGTGCACTGCTGGAAGATTTAATGGAAGCCGGACCACTGAAAGCTGCCCCGTCGCTGTCCTTCCTCGGGCTGGCCGTGATGAATGAGCTTTGCGCACGTCATATCACCGCACCGGTACTGCACTGAGGGAGAAAACAACGATGAAAATGAACGTAACAGAAACGGTAAAACAGGCATGCGGTCACTGGCCGCGCATTCTCCCGTCGCTGGGTGTGAAGGTCATTAAAGACCGCCATCAGGCCTGTCCGGTGTGCGGCGGCTCACCGTGCATCACCTGACCGGGGAAACCGTCATGGTGGCGCTGTCCTCCGTGAACCTCCTTTCTCTGGCTAGCCTTGCCCGTCATAAATACCCGGCCTGTCAGATTGTGCTGGCAGCCGACCGGGATTTAAACGGAGACGGCCAGAGCAAAGCCGCCGCGGCTGCAGAAGCCTATGAGGGCATGGTTGTCCTGCCGCCGGTGTTCGGCGACTGGAATGATGCGTTTATGCAGAAAGGTGAGGAGGCGACGCGGAAAGCGATTTATGACACCATCCGGCCACCGGCTGACAGTCCTTTCGCTACCATGAGCGAGGCGGAATTTACCGCCATGAGCACCAGTGAAAAAGCGATGCGGGTGCATGAGCATTACGGCGAAGCGCTGGCCGTGGATGCGAACGGCCAGCTCCTGTCACGCTATGAGGCCGGGATATGGAAAATCATTCCGCCGTCGGATTTTGCCCGCGACGTGGCCGGGTTATTCCAGCGTCTGCGTGCACCGTTCTCGTCGGGGAAAATTGCCTCTGTGGTGGAAACCCTGAAACTGATTATTCCGCAGCAGGATATACCGGCGCGTCGTCTGATTGGCTTTCGCAACGGCGTACTCGATACCGCCACCGGCACTTTCAGCCCGCACCATAAATCACACTGGCTGCGCACTCTGTGCGACGTGGATTTCACCTCACCCGTGGCGGGTGAAACGCTGGAAACCCACGCCCCTGATTTCTGGCGCTGGCTTGACCGCGCCGCCGGTGGCAGACCGGAAAAACGCGACGTGATTCTGGCTGCGCTGTTTATGGTGCTGGCGAACCGCTACGACTGGCAGCTCTTTCTTGAGGTGACCGGGCCGGGCGGGAGCGGAAAAAGTATTCTGGCCGAAATTGCGACCATGCTTGCCGGGGAAGATAACGCCACATCGGCCACCATCGAAACGCTGGAGTCGCCGCGTGAACGTGCTGCGCTGATTGGCTTCTCGCTGATCCGCCTGCCTGACCAGGAAAAGTGGAGCGGTGACGGTGCGGGACTCAAGGCCATCACTGGCGGGGATGCGGTCTCCGTTGACCCGAAATACAAGGATGCGTACTCCACCCATATTCCGGCGGTGATTCTGGCCGTAAACAATAACCCGATGCGATTTACCGACCGCAGCGGCGGTGTCTCCCGTCGCCGGGTGATCCTGCATTTCCCGGAGCAGATTGCCCCGGAGGAGCGCGACCCGCAGCTTAAGAACAAAATCGCCCGTGAGCTGGCCGTGATTGTGCGCCAGCTAATGCAGAAGTTCAGCGACCCGATGGCCGCGCGCGCACTGCTCCAGTCGCAGCAGAACTCCGATGAAGCGCTTAGCATCAAGCGCGATGCTGACCCGACATTTGATTTTTGTGGTTACCTTGAAGCACTGCCGGAGCCGGAGGGTATGTATATTGGCAATGCCAACATCATTCCGCGTCAGCCGCGCCTGTATTTGTATCATGCCTATCTAGCATACATGGAAGCCCACGGCTACAGGAATACCCTGAGCCTGACTATGTTCGGTAAGGGGTTGCCAGCCATGCTGAAAGAGTACGGGCTAAATTATGAAAAGCGCCGAAAAAATCAGGGCATACAAACCAATCTCACGCTAAGAGAGGAAAGCAACGCCGACTGGCTGCCGAAATGTGATGGCCCTATAGCGAAATAACCTACCCTGACCGGCAATAGCCGGTCTTTTTTTACCTGCAAAACGGCAACAGTGAACAGTAAAGTGTTCACTGTTCACCAACCATTCACATCATAACAGTTTGAATATTATAAATAAAAATGCTTTATGAACAGTGTGAACAGTTTTTCTAAAAAAAAGTTTTTTTCTTAATGTGATCTATTCAAAAACAGGTTCGTTTAACCACAGGAAGTACTGCAACAAATCGCCATTAGTATACGCTTAGGTATACCAACGAAAGTTGAATTAGTTAAAATAATTTAATAACAAACAGTTGCGCGAATTATTCAGACTCCGCCAGGCCACCACATACGCTTCCGGAGACGTCCGGGAAAGTCTAGAAAGCCCGCATGGCACAAGCCCTGCGGGCTTTTTTGCGTCTGTCGTTGTCCGAGTACATCCGGCTCAATCCAGAGAAAATTGGTACACGTTTAGGTACACGCTATACTGTGGTCCATTAAACGTGTACCAATTATGGATGGGATCCAGACATGGCGCGCATCACTCGCCCCCTCACTAACAACGAGATACTCAAAGCTAAACCCCGCGAGAAAGACTTTACCCTGCATGATGGCGATGGATTGTTCTTACTCGTCAAAACCTCTGGTAAAAAACTGTGGCGTTTCCGTTACCAACGTCCAATAAGTGGAAGCCGAACAAACTTAAGCCTCGGCTCATACCCAGCCCTTACGCTCGCAGCAGCTCGCCAGATACGCGACCAGCATTTAACAACCCTCGCACAAGGCATAGATCCTCAACAACAGCAGGAGCAAGCGTCAGAACAACGCCAGATTGAGTTAGATAGCATTTTCTCAACAGTAGCCGCTAACTGGTTTCAGATTAAAAGTAAAAGCGTTACAGGGGATTATGCGAAGGATATCTGGCGTTCTTTAGATAAAGATGTGTTCCCTGCCATTGGGGCGATACCTGTTCAGGAGATAAAAGCCAGATCGATTATTGAAGCACTTGAGCCAATCAAAGCACGTGGAGCTCTGGAAACTGTTAGGCGCTTCAGTGCAGCGTATCAATGAAATAATGATCTATGCTGTCAACACTGGGTTAATTGATGCTAACCCATCATCCGGCGTAAGAATGGCTTTTGAAAAACCCAAAAAGCAAAGCATGCCGACGCTGCGGCCAGAAGAATTGCCGAAACTGATGCGTTCTCTGGTCATGTCAAATTTGTCTGTTCAGACTCGCTGCCTCATTGAATGGCAACTCCTGACCCTTGTGCGCCCTTCTGAGGCCTCCGGTACTCGATGGGAAGAGATCGACCTCGACGCTAAGCTCTGGACAATTCCAGCCGAACGGATGAAGGCTAAGCGTGAGCACATAGTCCCACTATCTCCTCAGGCTTTAGATATTCTGGAAGTGATGAAACCTATCAGTGCTCACCGGGAATATGTATTCTCTAGCAGAGAATGATCCAAGACAACCTATGAATAGTCAGACTGCAAATGCTGCTTTAAAAAGAATAGGTTATGGTGGTAGATTGGTGGCACATGGTCTACGATCCATTGCAAGTACAGCGATGAACGAAGCTGGATTCAACTCTGATGTGATTGAAGCCGCATTAGCACATTCAGATAAGAACGAAGTTCGTAGAGCATATAATCGTTCAACCTATCTTGAGAAGAGGAGAGAGTTAATGAATTGGTGGGGGCTGGTTATCTTTTCTGCATGTGTAAATACCAACACTCCCCTACAATAACTTATGTTCTTGAGCATCAAAATCATTAACACCTTGCTATTATTAGCATAAATAATATTTATTTTAATGGTGAAATTATTGTGAAAAGCTTTGGTTTTTTTAATAATAAAGGCGGGGTTGGAAAAACTACGCTATTGTGTAATGTTGCAGCATCATTAGCTATTGAGTTTGATAAAAAAGTTTTAGTTATTGATGCGGCATCCTCAATGTAATGCCTCAGCCTACATTTTAAATGAAGATGATCTCGAAAGGATTTTCTTGGACAATGACTTTTATAGTATTGATTCATTTTTTGATCCTGTCAGAAAAGGTCAAGGCTATCCACAGAAAATGCCTGAGATTGTAACAAGCCAACGATTTAAGGTAGATTTAATTGTTGGCAGCCCTAAACTATCAATTAGAGAAGATCTTTTGGCTACTGATTGGGCTGCGACTAGAAACGGAGAACATAGAGGGTTTCAAACTACCTATGTTTTCAAAGAGCTTATATCAAGATTAAGCCATTATGATATTATTATGATTGATATGGGACCTTCTCTTGGAGCCCTAAACCGTTCAGTCATTCTTGGTGTTGACATGTTTCTAATGCCTCTATCCGTTGACATTTTCAGCATGATGGCTGTAGAAAATATTATAAAATCTTTCAACACTTGGAAATCTGCCTTAGCTGACGCGCTAGTAAAATATGTTGAGGTAGAAGGGGAGTCATTTTCAATTTGCAACACCCCAGTTCAATGGAATTTAGATTTTGCAGGTTATGTTATGCAGCAGTATAAAGCAAAATCCAAAGGTGGTGTTCGCGAACCTGTTGCTGCTTTTGAAAGAATAATAACTAAACAAAAACAAGAACTAGTAGAGCTCTGTAATTTCTTTAATTCAGATATAGATGAACTAAACCTAGGTGAAATCCCAACACTAAGCAGTGTTGTTCCATTATCACAACAAGCACACGCACCTATTTTTGAGCTATCTTCAAAGGATGGAATTGTTGGGTCACAATATACACGTGTTTCTGAAGCAGCCGAATTCTTCCACAAGATATCTGCCAATTTATTGGAGCGTTTGGATAAATGATTTCTTGGTCAGAACCCCTAATTGAAGCCTTAGCTAGACGCCGCTGCGTCATTATGATTGGAGCGGGTATTTCCAAAAATTCATCTAATGAACACGGTAAAAGACCAGCAACATGGGAAGAGTTCCTCAGAGAATGCTTAAATGAAATTGATGATAAGGACTGTATAACTCAACTAATAAACCAAAAGGACTATTTAAGTGCATGTGAAATTATCAAAGACAAACTTACGTTAGATGTTTTTGTAGACAAAGTTCAGGCTGAATATCAACGGGCTGGTTATAGACCTGCTAAGATTCATGGGCACATATATAACCTCGACGCTTCTATTGTTGCAAGCCCCAACTTTGACACAATTTACGACTCCTATGCAGGTGGAATATCGTCAGGAACATTAATAGTTAAAGATCATCAGAGTGATGATATTGCAAATTACTTACTTGGTGGTGACACCAGATTATTTCTTAAAACACATGGCTCAGCTAACGATCCAAGAAAAATAATTTTCACACGCCGAGATTATGCAGAAGCAAGAACAAAACACGTCTTGTTTTACGAAATACTCAAGGCATTAGCTCTAACACATACTTTTCTCTTCCTCGGTTGCGGAACAGATGACCCAGATATTAGGATGCTATTTGAAGATATTCAATTTACACATGAAAGAATACCTTATCACTACATGACATTACCCGAGGGTGAGGTTCACAATGATATTTTAAATATCGCCTCAAAGTCCATGAGAATTAAATTCTTACATTATTCTCCAGATAACGGCCACGTCGAACTAACTGATTCTCTTGAGCAACTAGTAGAGAAGGTTGAACAATTCAGATTCGAAAATCTGAAAGAAACATTAAAATGGTGACAAATATTTTCCATTTATCACTTTAATAAAAAAGAGGCAATGACGCCTCTTTTTTATTAGTATCTCATTGAAAATCCATCATCAAAAAAACACACTTCCTTATTTATCTCCCAACTCACCTCTCTCACAACACAAGATTACAATAACACCAACCATCAGGTTCAAATACCTAATCACACACTACAACTCAAAAAAAACAAACATCATTAAGCAACACTCTTTCCTCTACGCCTACTCATTGGATTTAGCATTTATAACTCAAATGAATTAAAACGATAACATTGCCTTAGTTATACCCCCGCACACTAACATTTAACTATAGCAACAAATTAACGGCCCCCCATACAGATACCGCACCTTGGTCCGAAAAGTAGCCAATAACAGATAATAGACCCTAAGTCACACCTTACAGTCCCTATTCCTCTTCCGTAAGCACTACATCACCACAACAACGCGCGCAGGCACTAAGTAAATAAATTAATTACCCATCTCAGCGCGCAATGCTTTCCCCGCCTCGCCTGCCCGCCTCATGGGGCGCTTTTAATGCAGATGCATGAGACGGCGCAGAGCGCGCCAGGACTGGCGCGGCGAGGGTTAGAAAATATCGAAGGATGCATGCAAAACCATGCACGCTATGCATGCATGGCTTTTTAGAGAAAAAATGCGGGGATTTACGGCGATTTTTTTATGCCGAGCGCTGCTGTTCCAGTGCGATTTTTCGGTGCATAAATTTCAGGTTTTCGGCAGGCGTTGTGCGGCTGATGGCATCCTGCCGGGCGGCTGTTTCTGGCCGTAGTCCCACACTGTTTAAAATATCCCGACTGGCCTCGGCGTACTCAATGGCCGGGCTGATGGCCATACTGACAGCCAGCGCTTCCCGCAGGTATTCCAGTGCCCGATCGGCGGCCCGTGTACGTAACAGCTCCGGTTGATGATTCAGCCCCATTAACTCCGGGGCCAGCGCACTGAGCAGCTCGGTACCGTGACGTTGCATGAAGCTGCGCAGCCCATATAACCGTGCCGCTCGTCTCTAAAGCCATACCGTATCGGAAAACACAATCCACGTTCGCTCCCCGCACCATGACATGATAACGTTTTCGCTTACGGTGCAGCATCGCCGGATAGGCGCGGCCGTGGCGGTAGACACACACACCGTCGCGGGCCGAGCGATACGCACTCTTTGTTAAACGGGATAATCCGATGAGCGTCATTTACGTTGTGGTGTTGACCTATAGTAAACCCCTGTCTGAAATCGATGCGCAGATGGCGGCGCATATTGAGTGGCTTAATCAGGGCTATGACGAGGGGGTTTTCCTGACCTCTGGGCGCCGTATTCCGCGCAGCGGCGGAGTGATCCTGGCGCGCAGCGACACGCTGGAGGCCCTGCAGGCCAGACTGCAGCGCGATCCGTTTCAGCAGCATGGGCTGGTCGCTACCGAGATCATCCCCTTTGAGGCCAGTCGCTGCGCCGATACGATCCAAGGGCTGTTGGCGTAAGGCGACCGCCATCGGCAGTACTGACGGGACAGCTTCTGGGTGTCCATAGACAACGCCACCGACAGGTGGCGTTTTAGCGACACGGAGATATACCCCGCGAGTTGATCTCCAGCAGATTAGCGCCGCACGGCGATGGCCTCGATCTCGATCAGGGCATCCTTCGGCAAACGAGCGACCTCGACGCAGGAGCGCGCCGGGAACGGGGCTCCGTGCGCGCTAAAGAACGCTTCATAGGCGGCGTTGACGGCGGTGAACGCATTGAGATCCTTAACAAATACCGTCGTTTTCACGATGGAGGCCACGCTGAGCCCGGCGGCGTCGACGATAGCCTTGACATTCTCCAGCGACTGGCAGGTCTGCTCCGCGACGCCCTGCGGCATGGTGCCGCTGACGGGATCCAGCGGAAGCTGGCCGGAGGTCAGCACCATGTTGCCCAAATCGATGCCCTGAACATAGGGGCCAATGGCGGCCGGGGCGTGCGGTGTGTTGATAACGTTAGACATAATGACTCCTAAATGCGCTTTCAGCGCGGGCGGGGATTACACAAAGACAAACTGGTTCAGCAGGATCAGCGAGACCACGCCGCTGATAACCACCCAGATCAGACCAAAGCGCAGGCTGACCAGAGTACAGATCACCGCGGCGATCACCTTCGGGTTGCGCAGATCAAACTCCATGTGGGAGTCAACGCTGAGGATCTGGATCGCAATGATGGCCGGCAGTACGGTGACCGGCACAAAGCGCAGCGTCTTTTTTACCCGGGGCGACATGTTGATGCGGCTGCCCAGCCCGATCAGGGAGAAGCGGATCGCAAAGGTGACCGCCGCCATGCCGAGCGTAAGCATGGCAAAAAAAGCATTAGTCATTGACGCTTACCTCGCGCATCGTATTAAGTTCGTTAAATATCTTATGCGACTCTTCGGTTTCACGCAGGGCCTTCTCTCTTTCATCCGCCAGATCGACCGCCAGACCGGCGACAACGCCCAGCACCGAGGCCACGACGATCCCCAGGGAATAAGGTAGGATCACCAGCAGCACGCCGGAGACGCTGGCCACCACCGCGGCAATGATACAGGCGCGGCTTTTCACCTGCGGGATCACGATGGCGATAAAGGCGGCGATCATCGCGAAATCCAACCCGTATTTTTCAATGTTAGGAAACGCCGCCCCCAGCAATGCGCCGAGAAAGTCGGCCACCACCCAAATAAACCAGAAGGTCAGCATCGCGGACATATAGAAATAGACTTTCTCATGCTTATTTTCCTGCATCGGTTTAACCGTGACCGCATACACCTCGTCCGTCAGTCCATATGCCATCAGGCATTTTTTCCAGAGTGCGTAGTGGCGCATTTTATCCGACATCGATGCGCTATACAGTACATGGCGCAGGTTAATGATCAGCGTAGTTAATACGATAACCCCTATCGAGGCGCCAGTTTTTATCATATTCAGCGCCAGCATCTGCGCCGATCCGGCGATAACAATGCAGGACCAGGCGGTGCTCTGCCATATGCTCATGCCCGCTCCGACGCTCAGCGCACCGACGATAAATGAGAAGGGAAAGTCCCCGACGCACAGCGGAAAAATCATCTTCATTCCGCTGAGTATTGCTTGTTTTCTTTTCATATTAGCCTCCATCCTGCGGCGCTAATCTTTCAATTATTTTTGAGTCATGATGCTAATAATTTCTTTATCGGTGAAGCGCATCGGTTTGATCACCAGACGGCACAGATTCTGAATCGAGTCTTCCACGTCATGGGCCACGATACCGTCATTTTCACCGGCGCAGTGGTTTTGGCGCGCCATCAGCACCGATTTAAAGGCGCTCATGGTGGTCGTGGAGACTTTCATCGCGCAGCTGTTGGAGGCGCCGTCGCAGATGATGCCGCTGACGTCGCTGATCATGTTGGTAATCGCCTGACCGATCGCCTGGAAGCTGTGGGTAAACAGCCAGGCCATGCCGGCGGCCGAGCCCATGGCGGCCGTCGAGGCGGCGCACAGCGCGGACAGGCGGGTATAGCGCGCATGGATCGAGATCGCCACCAGATGGGAGAGCGCTAGCGCACGGGCCAGCTGGTCATCGTTAACCTTGAGGTGACGAGCCACCGCAACGACCGGCAGCGTTGCGGCAATCCCTTGATTACCTGAGCCAAAGTTAGACATGGCTGGAACCGGCGCGCCGCCCATGCGGGCATCAGAGGCAGCCACCGTGTCGATCAGCACCCGGGTCATCAGCGAATCGCTCATCATCCCCTCATCAATGGCGGCGGAGAGGGTCTGGTTAATATTCAGGCCATAGGGCTGAGCCTTACCGACCGTCGATAGGGTGCCGTTAATCTCGGCGGCCTGCAGGATAAACGCCAGCTCATCAAACGGCGCCTGATTCACATAATCAAAAGCCTCGCGCAGCGTAAACGGCGGAAGCTCACCCGCCGTATCCTCCTGACCACGCGGTTGCGCCACGGCGACGGCCTCACCGTTCAGGTACAGTTCAGTCACGTTAGTATGGCTGCCGTTCACCACGATACGGCATTCGCTGTGCTGACTGCGCAGGGTCAGATCCAGATGGATAAAGTCCTCGGTATCGGCAGCGCCGATATTCACTCTACCGCAGGCAACCATCGTTTTTGCCTGTTCAACGCACGCATCGCCGATCCCTTTTAAGGTTTCCAGGCCGCGGCTGGCATCCCCCCCGAGGGCGCCGATGGCCGCCGCCAGATTAACGCCGCAGCAGGCGGTGCCGGGGATGGTTACCCCCATGGCATTTTTATACAGATTTTCAGAGATGGCGCCGCTAATGGTCTCCACCGGCTCCCCTAGGCATCGCTGGGCATAGGCCGCCGCATAGGCGATGGCGACCGGCTCAGTGCAGCCCAGCGCCGGCGCGACCTCTTTTTTCAGCCATTGCACGAATAACGGTGTCGCGGTAATTGGCGTAGTCATTGTTATTTCCCTCAAGATTAAAAAACAAATGCTCTGATAAATACTCTATGGGAATCCGCAGGAAATAACTTTCTATAATCACTCGTCTTATTGGCGACAAAAAGAAAAAACACTCTATTTTTAACAATAGGAAAAAAATAAATTACAACAATGTTAATTAATTGATTTTCATTGGATTGATAATGATATCAATTATCAAAAGGCAATTTTTAGTGCATTGCATCACACTTTGCAAAGAGAATAATTTTCTTATTCCACTTAAAACTCAGCAAAAAAATTTCATCAATAGGCTATCTTGCAGCAAGAAACCCTAGCAACTAATTTCTAATCATTTCTGTAAACATCATAATTCAAATATATTTATAAAAATATGGAATATTATTTAAAAAGTAAAATCAGTCTGCAGTGATAATAAAAAGGCGAGGTGGAAAGAGGTTGCCAATAATATGGCCAGAGGTAGGCGTGTCGATAATGTCAGCGATGCGAACGCCTTACCGCCGGACACGGTGATAAGGCGCGGGACCGATTACAGGTGCGCGTTAAACCACGCCAACTGCTCGGCGAGAGAGCGGCAGAAGTGCTCGCCGTCATACATATCGTAGTGGTGCGCTCCCTCCTCGACATACAGCCGCTTGGTCGCGGCACCCGCGGCGGCAAACAGAGCGATCCCCTGCTGCGGAGGATTGACCGTATCCTGTTCCGCCACCACCACCAGCGTGGGACACTGTACCTGCGCCGCAAAGCGCGCCGGCTGATAGCGAACGGTTTCCAGCACCGTCAGAAAAGGGATTTTGATATCCATCGCGGGATAACGCAGCCGATAGTCGGCAAAGAAGGCCTTGGACTCCTCGTCACTCAGCACCCGCGTAACGGCCACCATCATCTCTTTACCGCTGGCGTTCTTTTTCTCCTCCATCCGCAGCAGCGAGGCGATAAAGGCGTTCTTCTCCTCTTCCGTCATCTGTCCGGTGACCATGGCCTCGCCGTCGGCAAAGGCCAGCTGACTCACAATACACCTCACCCGGGCGTCGCCAGCGGCAGCGGCAAAGACATGGCAGCCGCCAAATGAGGTACCCCACAGGCCAATGCGCTCGGCATCGATAGCCGGCTGGGCCGCAGCCCAATCAATCACGCTGGTAATATCCGCCGTCTGCATAGCGGGAACCAGGCGACCGCGCTCTCCCGCGCTGGCGCCAAATCCGCGATAATCAAAGGTCAGCGCAGAGAATCCCGCCTGCGCGAAGGCTTCCGCAAAGGCAGGTAATAGCGCCTGCTGAATACCACAAAATCCATGACATAAAATAATCGCCGGAGAAGCGCTAATCTCTGCGGGGTGATACCAGGTCAGCGCAATACCGTTAGGCAAGGTATGAGTTGATATTTGCATTATCAGGAACGATCCATTTTTTATTAGGATCGTTACTATCAGCCAAAATACGATAGGCATTCAAGAAAAATCAAATCAGCGCTAGGACACCGTTTAGCTCTCGTTGACAATCACATTAAAACAGTAAGATAACATCTGAATGCGACCAGAATCACGGCGATGGCGCCATCCTGATATACTTATTTTTAGGTAGCGATGCGCTAGGTGGTTTATTCATAGGTGCGCGGCACTTTAGTATTGCCGCAGCAACTTTTCATTTTTACACAATGCGCCAAATTCATCCCAATTCTTGCCCCCTCCGTTGAGACTGGGTTTTATTTTTAGTGTTAGTCTGTACCTCGATATTCATCGATGCGCGGAGGATACGATCGCGTGATGACCCGAGCTTCTCTGAACCCGAAATAAGCTATACGGCAACCTGACTGAGAGAGACGACCGTGCTACGAATTAAATATTTTCTGTTACTGCTCCTGCTTTGCGTTTCCAGCTCCCTGTATGCCCTGGATAAAGATGAGCAGGATCTGCCCGGCCTGCCCAGCGGCGCCTACGACTACCTGGTTTACGCCGTCACCTGGCAGCCTACGTTTTGTCTGCTGAATCCGGCTGCTCCGGGGTGTAAAGCCTATCGCGCCGACTTTTATACCCATGGGATCTGGCCCTACTTTCTCTCTACCGAGCAGAGCGCCAACCGCCATCCCTCCAACTGTATCCAGTCACCCGGCTGCCCCGCGGGCAGCAGCTGCGCGCTGTTACCGGGCGTGATCGACGCCCTGCTGAAAGATACGGCGTTTCGAAAAATCGTCAGCGCCCAGCCCGAAGGGCTGATGAAGCACGAATGGAGTAAGCACGGTACCTGCCTCGGCAGCGATCAGCGGGGATATTTTACTCGCTTTACGCAGCTGAAATCGGCGGTGAAATATGACGATGAATTCAAAAAGCATATGGGGCAGTCCGTCTCTCTCGACACCCTGCGCGCCTGGTTCCCCGATAACGTTCGCTTTCGCTGTGCAACCCACGGCGGCAAGCACTATTTCTTTGAAGCGTTTTACCTGATAGACCGGCAGGGCGCCCCCGATGGCCGCGACGCCAAGCTACAGATAGGTGAACCCTGCCCGTTAGAAGCTATCTGGATCCCCGCGCCGCCGTCGCTCGATGCACGCTAATCCGTAAATCCCATAACACCGCGCCGGAGCGCCATCGCTGCGTATCCCGGCGCCCTCCCCCTCCACGCGGTAAAACAGCGCTGACGCGATAAATCAGGGATAATAAACATTATCCATAGCCGACGATTAACGAACGCAGATCAGTCGCGTATCTTCACGCGATGACCGTTCGGTCGCCCAAAATACGCCATGCCCCCCGCGGCGACGCTCAGGCCAGCCGGGGCCGCGAGCCGGAGATAAAGACGAAAGCTGGAGCAACGCAGAACGGCAAAATAATCATCCCGCGTCAAAACGCGCCGACGGGTCTATACAGATAATCGGATACAGCAAGACAGGCCATTCGCTATCCACATCGCCATATATAGCCACATCGGCACTGAGGTAATACACGCCCTATATCGCCGCGCTCTATATTTTAAGCGACGCTAGCTCGCGGTACTTCAGCCGATTACGTCCGGTATTTTTGGCCTGATACAGCATTTCATCGGCATAGCGCACCAGCGCATCGAATGACTGGGGGGTTACGCACTCCCGCGGCACCAGCACGCAGCCGATGCTGACCGTGAGATGGCCCGGTAAGGCCTCATCGCTACCGTAATCCAGAGACTCACGCAGCTTATCCAGCCGTTCTAAAATATTGCACTGACCGTCAGCGCTGCACAGCGCAATAAACTCCTCGCCGCCGAAGCGGCCGATCAGACTATCCGGCTCCTTAAAATGACGACGCATTTCATTGGAAAAGTAGATCAGCGCTTCATCTCCAGCCTGATGACCATAGGTATCGTTGTAATGCTTAAAGTAGTCCAGATCGAACAGCGCTAGCGCTACCAGCGACCTGGCATGCTGCAGCAGCGGCGCAAAGTGCTGAACAAAGCTGCGCCGGTTACGGATCCCGGTCAGATAGTCGATGCTGGCCTGCAGGGTCAGCGCCTGATTCAGCTGCTCCAGCTGCTCACGCTGGGCGGCCAGCGCCTGCAGCACGACTTTATCTGCGCCAATATCCTGGATCTGTGAAATATAAAGCAGCACCGCATCCTGCTCAAAAATGGCCGATACGCTCAAACGTACCCACAGGTAGGCGCCATCTCGCTTCAGGTAGCGCTTCTCCACCGAGTAAAACTCAATGCGACGCTGCGCCAGATCCTGCAGGTATTGCAGATCCAGCGCCAGATCGTCGGGATGAGTTATCGACTGAAAGCTGGTATTCAGCATCTCCGCCTCGCTGTATCCCAGCATCTTACAAAAGGTACGGTTGGCTCGTCGGTAGTAGCCCTCCGGTGAGGTCAGCGCCATCCCAATCGCCGCGTATTTAAACGCCTTATCGATGATCTCATTGATGCGCTGGTTTTCCCGCAGCAGCTGCGCGTTACGCTGGAGCAGCGTCGACTGATACAGCATATGGCCGATGCTGCTGGCCATAAAGCGCACGCAGGCAATCTGTCCGCTGCTGAAGGGGCGGTTACGCCCATTGCGCGACAGCAGCTCCAGCAGGCCATAAAACTCACCGCCCACCGTCAGCGGAATCCCGATATAGCTGGCGACGGGCAGCGCGCGGTAGGGCGGCGGCAGGCGCTGACGCTGCGCATCGGAAACCGTGGTCTGTACCACCAGCGCTCCCTGGGCCACCACGCTGGCGCTGAAGTCCGCTGCGAGCGCGAGGTGGTGTCCCGCCTGCAGCCCCGCGAGCGCGGGATACTGAAAGACGACGCTGGCGATCCGATGGTTCACCCGGCTGATCACCCCGACCTGCATGTTAAGGATCTTCAGCCCCAGCCCCAGGATATGGTGGTACACCTCATCGCCCGCGTCATGCGGCAGCGTGGTAAGGGATACCAGCTCGGGGTAGTAACGCGCCAGCTGCGGATCGCTGTCGTTCACGGCCTCTCTCCTTCAGAACATCGGGGGATATCGCTTTATTACTATAGAACAGCCGGGGCGGCGCAGTGGACGGGAGGGAGATAAAAAAAACCCCGGCGCAATAGGCCGGGGAATATGACAGAACACTTACAGAGTCATCACAGTTTTAAAGAAACAGAGCCCAAGCTGTACAGCCGATAAAGAGGACGATAGCCATTAAGGGGACGACGTTAATGCAGTTACTCTTCATGCGATATCCCTCACCTTACGCCACGTTGTTAAACGTTGTATCGTTCTTGCCCGCCAGACGCAGACCCGGCAGCCAGTAGTTGTGGGCATAGCGCAGCGCGACATAGGCGATGATCACCGTGGCCACCGCGACCTCTACCGTCGCCATCAGGTGAAGCTGCGCCGCATAGTCCGCTGCTCCCGGATACTGAGCAACCAGATGGGACATCTTGTACAGCGCGGTGGCACCGATGGCCATCGGGAAGGTAAAGGCCGCATAACCCGGGCTGAACGGCAGCTGCAGCAGACGGAAGAAGGAGCAGTAAATCACGACCGTCATCAGCAGGGCGATCCCCAGCAGAATGGCGCAAAGCAGCAATGACGGATTCTGAACCACGGTCAGATAGCCAGCCAGAGAGAGGCTTGCCGGAGCAGCCATGATAGCGATCGTCGGCTTCGCGGCATCCGGCACCTCATTGCAGAACATGAAGCGGTAAATCATCAGCGGCAGCATGATCAGGTAGCTGACCATCCCGATCACCAGCAGAATCTGTGCGAACGGAATAAAGGCGGCGCCAGGACAGCAAACATCGGCAACGATGATACCGACCGGCGGCACGAACCAGCTCGGCACCATATGGTGCATACGCGGCTCACGGGCGCGGTGGAAGAAAAACAGCGCCAGCGCAATCAGGTGTACCGCGACCGCAGCCAGCCACAGCCCCTGCCCTACGCGGGGAAAATAGTGGCCTACGGCCACGGATACCACCATCGTCGCCATGGCGAAGGTCGGCACGATACTGCCCACCACCGGATGCTTAATATCCTGCATCAGGGTGTCGGGGTGAAAAATAAAGCGAACGGTCAACGCCAGCAGGATCGCGGCGGCGATCAGCGCGCCGATATTCTGTCCGATCCCGTGCAGCGGCAGCGCATTTTCCAGCCCCCAGCCAATGCTGGCAATACCCAGAGCCAATCCAGCAGCCGGCGTCGGCATGCTGCGAACCTTGCGATGAATTAATCTTAACACCTGAACACCTCTACGTTTTTCATTGTTTCTATGGCGCATACTATAGCCACAGGATATTATTTAAAAAATCAATAAATTTCTTACCATTAGTTTAGGAAAACTAAACAATGAACATCACCTTCAAACAGCTGCGCGTCTTTGTCGCCATTGCCCGCAGCGGCACCCTGACCCAAGCGGCATCGCAGCTGTTTATGACCAAGGGAGCCCTGTCGCAAACCCTAAGCGAACTGGAAAACCAGCTTGGAGTGCGACTGTTTGAGCGTCAGCACGCCCGCCTGCTGCTGAACCATGAGGGACAGCGCCTATTGCCGGTGGCCGACGAGCTGCTGACCCGGATGCAGGGGGTGGAGAGCCTGTTCAACAACGGCAACGGCGATACCCGGCTGATGGTCGGCTGCACCAAGACCATCGGCAGCTATCTACTGCCGGAGCTGCTCAGCGCATTCCAGCTGCGCTACGGCTGGCTCCCCCTGCCGATCATCGCCAATACCCAGGGCATTGCCGGCATGGTGGCCGGATTTGAGCTGGATGTGGCGCTGCTGGAGGGACCGGTCACCGACCCGGCGCTAATCTGCCAGCCGTGGCTGGAGGATGAGATGGTGGTGGTCGCAAGCCTTGAACACCCGCTGGCCGGACGGGGCCCGCTGAGCTATGCGCAGCTCAGCCGGGAGCGCTGGCTACTGCGCGAGGCGGGGTCAGCCAGCCGGGCCTTCTTTGACCACCAGCTGGCACCCCGCCTGGACAATCCGCAGGTGGTGCTGTCGCTGGATGCCTTTGACGCGATCCTCGCCTGCGTCAAAAACAATCTGGGCATTACCTTTATTTCCCGCCGCATGCTGGAGCAGCCGCTGTACGCCGGACAGTTCTATATCCTCCCCTGCGAACTGCGCTTTAGCCGCCGTTTCTCCCTGTGCCTGCAGCGCAGCAAGTATATCTCCCCCACCCTGAATCTATGGCTAGAATTTTGTCGCCATTGGTCAGCGTAGGCGGGCGCCTCGTACATCCGTGTAACGATTACTGGCCGCATCTACTTGAAACTCTTTGTATTACAAATAAATCCACACTGACGTTGAATGATCTATACTGCTTGGGTACTGAGCACTACTGCTGCTTTGATTATCTAATTCTAAGGAGATCAAGATGAGCACGGTTAAAAAAAGCGACGTCCAAGCACGCCAACGTCTTCCCCTGGCCACGCCAACCGATCTGGGCCATGAGGCAACCAAAGCAATCAGCGCAGCAATGAATGCACTGCTGGCCGACATTTTTGCCCTTTACCTGAAAACCAAGAATTTCCACTGGCATATGAGTGGCCCGCATTTCCGCGACTACCATCTGCTGCTGGACGAGCAAAGCGCACAGCTGTTTGCCATGACCGATGATATTGCTGAACGCGTACGTAAAGTTGGCGGCAATACCCTGCACTCCATAGGCGAAATCTCCCGGATGCAGCGGATTAAAGACAATGATGCCGAGTACGTCGATCCCATCGACATGCTGGCTGAGCTGTGTGAAGACAACAAACAGGTCGCCGCTGAGCTGCGCGCCGCCCATGCGGTCTGCGATGAGTATCACGACATCTCCAGCGCCAGCCTGATCGAAAACTGGATCGACGAAACTGAACGCCGCGTCTGGTTCCTGTTTGAAGCCTGCCGCCGCGCCTAAGATCGTTTATTGTCGCTGTCACGGCGCCCTCTGCGGCGCCGTTTTCCTGCGTAGCGCTTTCGTAGGGCGCTGCGTGCCCCGACTCCCCCCTGCGCTGGCTGAACCGCGCCTTTATCCGTATGATGGAGCGACTGTCACTCCCGGAGACCGGCATGATTTGGTTAATGCTCGCCACGCTGGCACTGGTGTTTATCGCCGGCTTCCGCGTACTCAATACCCCCACCCGACGCGCCTGTCAGCGCCTGACCCAGCGCCTGAATATCGAGCCCGTGCACGTCGAGTCGCTGCTCAGCCAAATGGGGAAGACGCAGGGGGAGGCGTTTGTTCGCTATCTGCAGTGCGGCGGTGAGTCGCACCTCAATAATGGCGCGATTGTGTTACTCATCTATCAAACCTTTATCGTTAACGGTGACGACGACAACCTGCGGTACTGGCGCTCACTGCTGCGCAAAGCCGGTTTTAACGCCGATATCAACCCGCATCAGGTGCGCCTGGCGCTCGATTTTTTACGCGATCTGGAGCCAGATACAGATGAAATGTTGGCATTCCGCCTGCACTATCAGCAATTTTTTGCACCGCAGGTCCAAGAAGCAGAAGAAAATGGTGATAATGTCTACATCCTTGACCATTTCCGTTGACTATAATAAGGGCCGTTAACGTTTCTTGCGGCACATGTCACAAATCTGACATGCAATCTGTTGCATATTAAAAGCATGAACTTTCCATTTTCACACTAACTAATTAACGATATGGTTCAATCCGTGCGTTTTCTCCCTCGGACGGGGCAGTCGCGTCATACTGCGGCGCACCCGCTTCCCGTTGGCATGGCTCCCTGAACCGACACCGTTGTCATGGCCATGACGACGGTGCAGTACCCAGGCGTCCACGGCGGATGCCTGTGCCGGTCGATCGCCCCCGGCGCCCTCAGTAAGGACATTTTTTATAAAAATAAAGAGTTACTGGCCTAACTCAATAACAGTGAAAAAATGTATAGCTCACTCGCACACCTCCCACTCCGCTCGGCAGACGACCGTCGCCTGGCTGCGCTGTGGTATCCGCAGCGCTCCCGCGCCCACGGCAATCTCCGTTCGCCTTTGCGTAAGAGAGCATTAAAAAAATTCATTAATTCCGTTATGATTTCGTCATTAAATTTATTAGCACGCGGCTTAACTTTTTTCTCAGAAACATCGTTTACAAGACTGATAACCAAAGTTACTATACCCAATGAAACTAATGAGGTCATGATCCAATGCCACGTTCTATCGCTCAAATCGAAGAGATGCTAAAGCAGCGCGCTAAGCGGCAGCTGGATTTTCCCTATCAGGAGATCCTGCTGACCCGCCTGTGCATGCATATGCAGAATAAGTTGCTGGAAAATCGCAACAAGATGCTGAAAGAACAAGGGATTAATGAAACGCTGTTCATGGCGCTGATTACGCTGGATGCGCAGGAAGACTATAGTATTCAACCCTCCGAGCTGAGCGCGGCGCTGGGATCATCGCGTACCAACGCGACCCGTATCGCCGATGAGCTGGAGAAGCGCGGCTGGATCGAGCGCCGCGAAAGTGATAACGATCGCCGCTGCCTGCATCTGCACCTGACGGAGGCTGGCAAGGCATTTCTGGCCGAGATTATTCCGCCACAGCATAAGTGTCTACACTTCTTATGGTCAACGCTGACTCAGGAGGAGCAGCAGCAGCTGGAAGTGTTGACACGTAAGCTGTTATCGCGCATTGAAGAGATGGAACAGTCCGGATTGCCACAGTAAGCCATTCACCTGAAATTATGCTTACCGTTACGTAGAAGATCGCGCGTTTGTATCGCCAGCCCCCAGGGCAGCGCCAAACGACGCGCGGTCTGACCCGCCATCCAGAACGTACAACCGCTCTTTCTCTGACCGTACAGCGCACGTATCCACCAGACGATGTGTATCAGTGTCTGTTTCAATGCGCGGCTAAGACGATATCTCTTTTCATTCCTCCGCCCACTCTCCTATGCTGCCCAACGCCGGCGGCACGGCGACGGTGGTTGCCAGCGTGTGGCTGCGGGGGAAAAGACGACATGCAATACCCATCATATGACTATGGTTCCAAGAGGAAATGCGGAGAAACACCATGAGTGAAAACCTGGCGACACAGGCAACCCAGCAGCCTGCACCCAATAAAAAGAAACAGCGTAAAACCTGGATGCTAGGGATGACCGGCGTGTTCATCCTGATCGCCGCTGCCTACCTGGTCTATTGGTTTATCGTTCTGCGTCACCACCAGGAGACCGACGATGCCTATGTCACCGGCAACCTGGTACAGATCAATGCTCAGGTCTCCGGCAGCGTGACCCGGGTGAACTTTGAGGGCACCGATCTGGTGAAGGCGGGCGACATCTTGGTCACGCTGGATAAAACCGATGCCCAGCAGGCCTATGAGCGGGCGAAAACCGCGCTGGCCAACAGCGTACGCCAAACCCACCAGCTGATGGTCAACGCCAAACAGTATCAGGCCAACATCGCCATGAATCAGGTGGCGCTGAGCAAGGCCAGCAGCGACTACCAGCGTCGTCTGGCGCTGAGCCGCTCCGGCGCCATTGGCCGCGAAGAGCTGCAGCATGCGCAGGACGCCATGGAGAGCGCCCGCGCCGCGCTGGACGTCGCTATCCAGCAGTACAACGCCAATCAGGCGCTGATCCTGAATACCCCGCTGGAAAAACAGCCGGCGGTGCTGCAGGCCGCCGCCCAGGTGCGCGACGCCTGGCTGGCGCTGGAGCGCACCCAGATCCGCAGCCCGGTGACCGGCTATGTCTCCCAGCGCAGCGTACAGGTTGGCGCTCAAATCAGCCCCAACACGCCGCTGATGGCCATTGTTCCGGCCAGCCAGATGTGGATAGACGCCAACTTTAAAGAGACTCAGCTGGCCAATATGCGTATCGGCCAGCCGGCTACCGTCGTCAGCGATATGTACGGCGACGACGTGGTGTTTAAAGGGAAAGTGGCCGGTTTAGATATGGGCACCGGCAGCGCCTTCTCTCTGCTGCCGGCGCAGAACGCCACCGGCAACTGGATCAAGGTCGTGCAGCGCCTGCCGGTACGCATTGAGCTGGATCCTCAGCAGCTGGCGCAGCATCCGCTGCGCATCGGGCTCTCCACGCTGGTCACCGTCGACACCGCCAATACCCGCGGCGAGGTGCTGGCCCAGCAGGTACGTAAGACGCCGGCCTACCAGAGCAATGTGCTGACGCTGGATCTGGCGCCGGTGAATCGCGAGATCGCCGGGATCATCCAGGCCAATGCCGCTTAATCTGCGCCGAGGTGACTGTGCAACAAAAACCGCTTGAGGGAGCCAAGCTTGCCTGGATGACCATCGCGCTGTCGATGGCCACCTTCATGCAGGTGCTGGACTCCACGATCGCCAACGTGGCCATCCCGACGATCTCAGGGAACCTGGGCGCCTCCAACTCCCAAGGAACCTGGGTGATCACCTCGTTTGGGGTGGCCAACGCCATCTCGATCCCCATCACCGGATGGCTGGCCAAGCGCTTTGGCGAGGTGCGGCTGTTTCTGTGGTCAACCGGGCTCTTCGCCCTGACCTCTTGGCTGTGCGGGATCTCCCAAAGCCTGGAGATGCTGATCCTGTTCCGCGTGCTGCAGGGGCTGGTCGCCGGGCCGCTGATCCCGCTCTCCCAGAGCCTGCTGCTCGGGAACTATCCCCCCGCCAAACGCAATATGGCGCTGGCCCTCTGGTCGATGACGGTGATCGTCGCCCCGATCTGTGGGCCAATACTCGGCGGCTATATCAGCGATAACTACCACTGGGGCTGGATCTTCTTTATCAACGTGCCGCTGGGGATCGGCGTGGTGCTGGTGAGTATGTCGACCCTGAAAGGGCGAGAGACGCGCATCGAGCATAAGCCTATCGATACCGTCGGCCTGATCCTGCTGGCGCTGGGGGTCGGCTGCCTGCAGGTGATGCTGGACAAAGGCAAGGAGCTGGACTGGTTTAACTCGTCGGAGATCATCCTGCTGACGGTGGTCGCCATCGTGTCGCTGATCTTCCTGCTGATCTGGGAGCTGACGGACGATCACCCGGTGGTGGACCTTTCACTGTTTAAGATCCGCAACTTTACCATCGGCGTCCTGTGCATCAGCCTGGCCTATATGCTCTACTTTGGCGCCATCGTGCTGCTGCCACAGCTGCTGCAGGAGGTGTATGGCTATACCGCCACCTGGGCCGGACTGGCCTCGGCGCCGGTAGGGTTAATTCCGGTGCTGCTCTCCCCGATCATCGGCCGCTTCGGCGCCCGACTCGACATGCGACGACTGGTCACCTTCAGCTTCATCATGTATGCCGTCTGCTTCTATTGGCGTGCCTACAGCTTTGAACCGGGCATGGACTTTGGCGCCTCAGCCTGGCCGCAGTTTGTCCAAGGGTTTGCCGTGGCCTGCTTCTTTATGCCGCTGACCACCATCAGCCTGTCCGGTCTGCCGCCGGAGCGTATCGCCGCGGCCTCCAGCCTGAGCAACTTCTGCCGTACCCTGGCCGGCTCGATCGGGGTCTCGATCACCACCACGCTGTGGACGCGGCGCGAAGCGCTGCACCATACCCACCTGGCCGAGTCGATCACCCCGTATAACCCCATCGCCCAGCAGGCCTATGGCGAGATGGAAAAGCTGGGTCTGAGCAGCCACCAGGCCTCCGCCCTGATAGCCCAGGACATCACCGCCCAGGGCCTGATCATCTCGGCAAACGAGATCTTCTGGGCCTCGGCCGGCGTCTTCCTGGTGCTGCTGATACTGATTTGGTTCGCCAAGCCCCCCTTCTCCAGCGCAGGCGACAGCGGCGGCGCCCACTGATCCCTCGCGCCGCGCACGCGCTCAACCGCCCATCCCGGGCGGTTTTTTTTACCGTTTTTTCCCCGCCGTCCCCCCGCCCAGAGGCCTCCAATAACGATAAACAGAATTAAATTGAAATTAAAAGTAATTATCATTTACTATTTCATCCCCCAGGGCGGCGCCGGACGTCGTGCGCAGGCCCGCTGACCAGGAGAAAAATCGATGATGCGTAGCTTATCCACCGCCGTTACCGCCTGGCTGCGGCTCGGTGCCGCTGGCCTGCTGTTTGGCCTTAGCGCTCTGCCCGCCGCCGCCGACGGCGCCCTGACGCTGTACACCACCCGGGAACCGGGGCTGATCAAACCGCTGCTGGAGGGATGGACACAGCAGAGCGGTGTGCAGGTCAACACCGTCTATATCAAAGACGGGATGCTGGAGCGACTGAAGGCCGAAGGCGCCAACTCACCGGCCGATCTGCTGATGACCGTCGACGCCGGTAACCTGCTGGATCTGGTCGAGGCGGGCGTCACCCAGCCCGTCGACTCCGCGACGCTGACCCAGGCCATCCCCGCCAACCTGCGCGGCGCCGACAACCAGTGGTTCGCGCTATCGATGCGCGCCCGCGTACTCTACATCGCCAAGGATCTACCCGACCGCACGCGCACGCTGCAGTATCAGGATCTGGCCAAGCCGGAGTGGCACAACCGCATCTGCATGCGCTCAGGCCAGCACCCCTACAACACCGCGCTGGTGGCGGCGATGATCGCCCATCAGGGCGAAGCCAAGACCGAGCAGTGGCTGCGCGCGCTGAAGGCCAATCTGGCGCGTAAGCCGACCGGCGGCGATCGCGACGTGGCGCGCGATATTCTGGGCGGCATCTGCGATATCGGTATCGCCAACTCCTACTATGTCGGACACCTGAAAAACGCCAAGCCGGGCAGTGATGCCCGCCAGTGGGGCGAGGCGATCGAGGTGATCAGACCGACCTTCGCCAGCGGCGGCACCCACGTCAACATCAGCGGCGCCGCCGTAGCCCGCCATGCGCCCAACCGTCAGGCCGCGGTACAGCTGATGGAGTATCTGGTCTCCCCTGAGGCCCAGCAGCGCTATGCACGCGCCAACTATGAATACCCGGTACGCCAGGGCGTAGCGCTGGATCCGACCATCGCCGACGCCATTGGCACCATTACCCCGGATCCGCTGCCGCTGACCGAGATCGTCAAACACCGTAAACAGGCCAGCCTGCTGGTGGATAAAGTTGGCTTCGATCAGTAAGCGATTCCCCCCGATGAGCCGCCGGATACGCGGCGCCCTGCCGCACCCGACGCCGCTGGCGCTGGGCGCGATGGCCGTCGCCCTGCTGGCAATTACCCCGCTGCTCTCGCTGCTGTGGCTAGCCGCCGACGGCGGGGTTCAGCACTGGCGCGATCTGTGGCGCTATGTCCTACCGCAGGCCGCGCTGAATACCCTGCTGCTGCTGGTCGGGGTGGCGCTGCTGGCCGGCGCCATCGGCGTCGGCTGCGCCTGGGCGGTGAGCGCCTTTCAGTTCCCCGGGCGGCGCCTGCTGAGCTGGGGACTGCTGCTGCCACTGGCGATGCCAACCTACATCGTCGCCTTCTCTTGGCTGGATCTGCTGCACCCGATTGGCCCGCTACAGAGCGCGCTGCGCCTGCTGCTCGGCTATGACAGCCCGCGCCAGTTCCGCCTGCCGGATATTCGCGGCGTCGCCGGGGCTATCGTGCTGTTTAGCCTGGTGCTCTACCCCTATATCTATCTGACGATGCGGGCGATGTTCATCAGCCAGCCCGCACACCTGCTCGAGGCGGCACGCACCCTCGGCGAAAACGGGCGCGGCACCTTTCTGCGCGTTGTGCTGCCCATGGCCAGACCGGCGCTGGCGGTCGGTATCAGCCTAGCGCTGCTGGAGACCCTGAACGATCTCGGCGCCTCGGAGTTCCTGGGGGTGCAGACCCTGACCGTCGCCGTCTATACCACCTGGATCACCCGCTCAGACATCGCCGCCGCCGCCCAGATCGCCTGCATGATGCTGGGATTTATCTTCCTGCTGCTGACGCTGGAGCTATACGGACGCCGGCGCCAACGCTACGCGGGGCGCGGTCTGCGTACCCTGCAACCGCAGCCTCTGCGCGGCCTGCGCGCCTGGCTGCTCAGCGCCGCGACGGCGCTGCCGCTGCTGCTCGGCTTTATCATTCCGCTGCTGCACCTGATCTGGCAGAGCCTGAAGCGACTGGACAGCCAGACCCTGCTCTCCGCCGAGCTGCTGGCGGCGCTGCGCAATACCCTGCTGCTGTCGCTGGGGGTCACGCTGCTGGCGGTGGCGATCAGCCTGGCGCTCAGCTGGTATGCCCGCATTCGGGCGCTGGCGCCGCCCACGCCGCCGCTGCGCCGGATCACCCTGCGCCTCGCCTCGCTGGGCTATGCCGTACCGGGCACCATTCTGGCCATTGGCTTTATGCCGCCGGCGCTGCGCGCCGATGCTTGGCTGGCGACGGCGCTGGAGATACGCGGTCTGCCGCTGTTCTCCTGCGGCCTGCTGCTGATCCTGTGCTGCACCCTGCGCTTTCAGACCATTACCCTCGGCGCGCTGGACGCCGGGCTGGCGCGTATCGCCCCATCGCTGGAGCAGGCGGCCCGTTCGCTGGGTGAGCGTGAGGGGGCGACCTTTTGGCGCGTACACCTGCCGCTGCTGCGTCCGGCGCTGATCGGCAGCGCGCTGCTGGTCTTCGCCGACGTCATGAAAGAGCTGCCCATTACCCTGCTGCTGCGCCCGGTCAACGTGGAGACGCTGGCGACCCTGCTGTACGCCGAGGCCGCACGCGGCACCTATGAAGATGGCGCCATCGCGGCGCTGCTGATCGTACTGGCCGGTACCCTGCCCATGACGCTGTTGGTTCGCAACCAGTTAAAACACGCGGGAGAGTCGCGATGAACGAAATGGCCTTATGCCTGGATAATCTGCACGTCAGCTATGGCGCGGGCGCCAGCGCCCAGCCGGTGCTGAACGGTTTCTCCCTATCTCTGCGTCAGGGGACGCTGGCCTGCCTGCTCGGCGCCTCCGGCAGCGGTAAGACCACCGTGCTGCGCGCGATCGCCGGGTTTGAACGCCTCGACCGCGGCAGCATCCGCATCGCCGGGCGCTGCGTGGCATCGCCGCAGCAGCATCTGGCGCCGGAGCTGCGCCGCGTCGGCATGGTGTTTCAGGACTATGCGCTGTTCCCTCACCTGACCGTGGCGCAGAACATCGCCTTTGGTCTACGCCGCCAGCCGCGCGCCGTCCAGCGGGCGCGCGTCGCCGATCTGCTGCAGCTGATCGAGCTGTCGGGGATCGGCGAACGCTACCCGCACGCCCTCTCCGGCGGCCAGCAGCAGCGCGTCGCCCTGGCGCGAGCCCTGGCCCCCCAGCCGGATATCCTGCTGCTGGATGAGCCCTTCTCCAACCTGGACGAAGGCACCCGCGAACGTTTAGGCCAAGAGGTGCGGGCGATCCTCGCCGCCGCCGGGCAGACCGCGCTGCTGGTAACCCACAGCGCCCAGGAGGCGCGCACGATGGGCGGCCCGATCCTGCATATCGCCCACGGTCAGGCGCTGAGCTGCGCCGACGCGGCCTAACCCGTACGCGCCACCGCGGTGAGATGCGGATAAAAAAATACCCCGTGGGCAATACGCTCACGGGGTATTCGTCTTTCCGGGGGCGTCACCCGATATCCAGGCGACGCGCGGAGGAATTACTGCATCAGCAGATACAGGGTGTTGTCGCCACGCTGGATGTTCAGCGCCAGCACCGGCGGCTTGGCATCCAGAATTTTACGCAGCTCACCGATGTTAGCGATCGCCTGCTGGTTCACGCCCAGGATCACGTCGCCCTTCTGCAGACCGATACGCGCGGCGGTGGAGCCTTTCTTCACGTTGTCCACCTTCACGCCCTTGCCACCGGCGGCATTGCTCAGCTCGGCCCCTTCGATACCGCTGAAGATGTTGTCAGAGGCCACCTGGCTCTGCGCGCTCTGCTCCAGGGTTACCTCCACGTTCATCGGCTTACCGTCGCGGATGATCCCCAGCGCCAGCTTGCTGCCGACCGGCATGGTGCCGATTTCAGCGCGGAAGGAAGCGAAGCTGGAGATGTTCTTCCCGTTCAGGGAGACGATGACATCACCGGCTTTCAGCCCGGCCTTCGCGGCGGCTGACTTCGGCAGCACCTGGCTGATAAAGGCGCCGCGCTGGGCGTCGATCTTCATCGCCTTCGCCAGCTCGGAGTTCAGCTCGGTCCCCATGATCCCCAGCTCACCGCGTTTCACCTGGCCGTACTCCACCATCTGACCGGTCAAGTTTTTCACCATGTTGCTCGGAATGGCGAAGCCGATGCCGATGTTGCCGCCGTCCGGCGCCAGAATGGCGGTGTTGATCCCGATGAGATCGCCGTTCAGGTTCACCAGCGCACCGCCGGAGTTACCGCGGTTAATCGCCGCGTCAGTCTGAATAAAGTTTTCGTAGTTTTCCACGTTCAGGCCGCTGCGGCCCAGCGCGGAAACGATCCCGGAGGTGACGGTCTCACCCAGCCCGTAGGGGTTGCCGATCGCCACCGCATAGTCGCCCACGCGCAAATTGTCAGAGTCCGCCATTTTAATGGCGGTCAGGTTCTTGGCATCCTTCAGCTGGATCAGCGCGATATCGGTACGCGGATCGGTGCCGATCACCTTGGCGTCGAAGCGGCGACCGTCGCTCAGCTGCACTTTAATGCTGTCGGCGTTGGCCACCACGTGGTTGTTGGTCACGACATAGCCTTTACCCGCGTCGATAATGACCCCGGAGCCCAGCGCCTTAAAGCGCTCTTTGGACGGCGCATTGCCGCCGCCCTGGCACATCGGCGAACCGCCGAACGGCGAACCCGGCTGGCACAGCGGGGAGTCTTCGCCAAAAAACTGCTGGAACTGCGGCGGCACGCGGCTGTTATTGACGGTCGCGCTGCCCTCGACGTTGATGCTGACCACGGACGGCATCACTTTCTCCAGCATTGGTGCCAGGCTCGGCAGCGCCTGGGCTGTGGTGGCGGAAGAGGTCTCTGCCGCGCTGGCCGACATCGGACTCAACGCCATACCCAGACTCAATGCAACGGCACTCAATACTAAAGTGGTTTTTTTCATAGCACGATTTTCTCTCGTAATAGCAACGATAAAACGGATTCATTCAGCGGCGCTGAACGGCGTTGCGCCAGACGGCGCCGCTATCACCGTGACGGTGATATTATGTTTACTAAGAGTAGTAAACTGAAATGAAGTTCACCGCAATAAAGTCAAGGAAGCGTAAATATTTATGCGCCCGACTTTACAAAGCCAACGCGTGAACACGATATATCCAGCAGATGATTATTCCGCCGCCATCAGCCGACGATACTCATCATAGGCATATAAATCCGTCATTCCACTGATATAGTCCTGTATCAGTCGCGCCCGATAATAATACTCCCGCGCCTGCAGCTCGGTACCGTCAAACGCCGCCAGACCATCCACCGCCTCCCGGTAGGCCAGGCGGTGCTTCACGGAGAGCTTGTGAAACAGCCGCGTCTCGATCAGGTAGTCGGGGTGGCGATCATCGCGCAGCAGGCGCAGAAAGTCCGACTGCGGCATGGCCAACAGCGGGCTATAAATATCCAGTAGCCCCTTAATCACCCGATACCCCTGCAGCTCCAGCTGTTCGACCTCGAAATGATTGAATACGTGCTTCAGCGCGACCTGTTTAAATATATTCAGCAACCGATACTCTTCGGCCCCGGCGGACAGCAGCGGCTCATTAAATGCGCCAATAAAAATGTGTTGCAGGTTATTTAAAAAACAGTCGGCGGCGTAGGGAACCAGACGTTTCACCACGTTCACCCGCAAATACATAAAAAAGATATCGTCAGCGCTGCGATGACCGTATTTTTTATTACAGCGATCGAAGGCATCCTGCACGGTGACGCTGAACAGATCGCCGCTGGTCACCGCCCCCCATTCGTCCTTCAGCAGGGCGTACAGCTGCTCCACGCTGAGCAGGTGCTTTTCGACCGTATCCTCAAGATCGGCCACGCAATACGAAATATCATCCGCCGCCTCCATGATATAGGTCAGCGGAAAGCGATGATGCGGCAGCAGATCGACCTGCTGGCGCAGCTGCTCGACAAAGGCCTCTTCTGCCCAGTAGTAGCCGGGCTTTTTCATCAGGTAGTCAAAGCCCGCCGGCAGCGGCCCCTGCCAGTAGGCCGGGCGAGTGTACTTTAAGACGCAGGCGGTCTGGGCATAGGTCAAATTCAGCTTGAGCAGGGTATGGATCAGACGGATAGACTGGGCGTTCCCCTCAAAGTTGCTCAGGTCGATACGCAGGCGGGCGCGCAGGGTATCCAGTTCGGCATCCCGCCCATCGCGGCGCAGGAACGCCACCTGACAGGCCGCGTCGTCCAGCCGGTTATGGCCATCGGCGCTGACCCCCAGCTCGCGGCTGAACCAGGCCTTAATAGCCGCCTCGCCAAAGTGGCCGAAGGGTGGATTGCCCATGTCATGCATCAGGCAGGCCATCTCGACGCAGCTTTCAAAGGCGTCGGTGTAGTCCGCAAGGCCCAGCGCCGCGATGCGCCCCTGGCTAGAGAGGCAGTGCAGGATCTCCCGGGCGATATGCCGCCCCACCTGCTGAACCTCCATGGAGTGCGTCAAACGCGAGCGCACCGCCGCGTTGCGCTCCAGCGGAAATACCTGGGTCTTCTGCTGCAGACGGCGGATGGCCGCCGAATTGATGATACGTCCACGATCGCTCTCAAACTGGCGCCCGATCTCGTAAGCGCCATTCAGGAACAGCGCCTCCTCCGCCGAGCGTAGGGGACGCTGGTAACTGAGTTTGGACGCAAAATCGATGCTCATAGCGAATCTCCCACCGTGGAGGGCGTCGTGGACACGCCCGATCTCCACAGCCTACCAGATAATTTCTACCATTGCCGCCCCGCGCAGCGGTCCGGGACGGAGCTATGGTAAACTGCACAACCGGATTCCCGTTATTACTCCCAATTACAGGTATTGATATGAAAGTAGGCATCATTGGCGCCATGGAGCAGGAAGTTACCCTGCTGCGCGACCGCATCGAAAATCGTCAGACCCTCAGCCTGGCCGGCTGTGAAATCTATACTGGCCGCCTGCACGGCGTTGAGGTTGCGCTGCTGAAGTCCGGCATCGGCAAAGTCTCTGCGGCGATGGGAACCACCCTGCTGCTGGATCACTGCCGCCCGGACGTGGTGATCAATACCGGCTCCGCCGGCGGCCTGGCCAGCACCCTGCGGGTCGGTGACATCGTTATCTCCGACGAGGTGCGCTACCACGACGCCGACGTCACCGCCTTTGGCTATCAGCCGGGACAGATGGCCGGTTGTCCGGCGGCCTTTAGCGCCGACGCGGCGCTGATCGCCCTGGCCGAACGCTGCATCTCTGCGCTGCAGCTGAACGCCGTGCGCGGCCTGATCTGCAGCGGCGACGCCTTCATCAACGGCGCCGAGCCGTTGGCTCGCATTCGCCGTACCTTCCCGCAGGTCGCCGCGGTAGAGATGGAGGCGGCGGCTATCGGCCACGTTTGCCACGCCTTCCAGACCCCGTTCGTGGTGGTGCGCGCCATCTCCGACGTCGCCGATCAGGAATCTCACATCAGCTTTGATGAGTTCCTCAAGGTCGCCGCCGAGCAGTCCACCTTGATGGTGGAAGCGATGCTGCGCGCCCTGGCTGCCCAGTAATCCATGACCCTACGACGCGCCAAACGCCGTCGCGGATCGGGCGGCCGACTGTCGCTGGCTGCGCTGCTGCTGGGCCTCGGCCTGAGCCTGACCTCGCTGCAGGCGGCGGCGCTGCGCGTCATCAGCCTGTCGCCGCACACCACCGAGCTGGCCTACGCCGCCGGCCTCGGCGATAGCCTGGTCGCCGCCAGCGCCTACTCCGACTACCCGCCGCAGGCGGCAACGCTGGAAAAGGTAGCCTCCTGGAACGGGATCAACCTGGAGCGCATCCTGGCCCTTAAGCCCGATCTGATCCTCGCCTGGCACGGCGGCAACCCCCGCCGCGTGCTCGATCAGCTGAGCGCGCTGGGGATCCCCCTCTTCTACTCCGATCCCCAGCGCGTGAGTCAGGTGGCCGACGATCTCGACAGGCTGGCGGCCTATAGCCCTCATCCCGAGCAGGCGCACCGCGCCGCCGCCCAGTTTCGCCAGCGCCTGCAGCAGCTGCGCCAGCGCTACGCCCAGGGCGCACCGCTGCGGGTGATGATGCAGTTTGGCAACCAACCGCTGTTTTCGACCTCCGCTAAAACGCTGCAGAGCGATCTGCTGGCGCTGTGCGGCGCACAGAATATCTTTGCCGGCAGCCCGGTGCCCTGGCCGCAGGTCAGCCGCGAACAGGTGATTGTGCGTCGTCCGCAGGCGATCGTCATCGGCGGCGACGCCGCGCAGGCGGCCATCGTCACCGACTATTGGCGCCCCCAGCTCAGGGTGCCGGTGATCGCCGTCAATCAGGACTGGCTCAACCGCAGTGGGCCGCGCATTCTGCTGGCCGCCGAGTCCCTCTGCGCACAGCTGCATACGCTGAGCACCGCGGCGACGCCCCGCTGAACCCCGGCGGGCACGCTCTGTGCCCGCTTTTCACCCCCGCGCTTGTCAGACAAAACGCCGCTGGATTCGGTGGGATCCGCCGTTGGCGCGAGCCGACGCACAGAATAGCCAAAAGCCGAACCTTTCCCCGCCCGACAGCGTGGCGTAATCCCCGTTTTCACGCTATCTTATGCGCCGCCGCTGGAAGGTGATTCCCAATCAAAACAATAAGATCACAAATAATTGTCATTACAACTAATCCTGCCGGAGTCCGGTGGCGTTGAAGAGGTAAGGGTTATGCTGGTTTACTGGTTAGATATTTTGGGGACGGCGGTCTTTGCCATCTCTGGCGTGCTGCTGGCGGGCAAGCTGCGCATGGACCCCTTTGGCGTCCTGGTACTGGGGGTCGTCACCGCCGTCGGCGGCGGCACTATCCGCGATATGGCGCTGGACAACGGCCCGGCCTTTTGGGTGCGCGATCCCACCGATCTGGTGGTGGCGATGGTGACCTGCCTGCTGACCATTGTCCTGGTGCGTCAGCCGCGCCGCCTGCCCGGCTGGGTGCTGCCGGTGCTGGACGCCGTGGGTCTGGCCGTCTTCGTCGGTATCGGGGTCAATAAGGCTTTCGCCGCCGGCGCCGGTCCCATGATCGCCGTCTGTATGGGGGTGATCACCGGCGTGGGCGGCGGCATTATTCGCGATGTGCTGGCGCGGGAGATCCCGATGATCCTGCGCACCGAAATTTACGCCACCGCCTGCATCATCGGGGGCATCGTTCACGTCACCGCCTATGTCACCTTTGGCATGGCGCTACAGCATGCCATGATGCTGGGCATGGCGATCACGCTGGGCATTCGTCTGGCGGCTATCCGCTGGCATCTCAAGCTACCGACCTTCACGCTGGACTGACCCTTAAGCGCCGCCGATACAAAAATGGCGCCTTCCACAGGAAGGCGCCACGAGAGATCCCGCGCTCCGGCTTACGCTTAGATACTGAACGACGATCCGCAGCCGCAGGTCGTCTTCGCGTTGGGGTTATTGACGATAAAGCGCGACCCTTCCAGCCCTTCGGTATAGTCCACTGCACCGCCGACCAGATACTGCAGGCTCATCGCATCCACCACCAGCGCAGCGCCCTGGTTCTCAATCGTCATATCGCCGTCGTTGACTTTATCATCGAAGGTAAAGCCATACTGAAATCCGCTGCAGCCGCCGCCGGTAATGTACACGCGCAGCTTCAGGTTCGGGTTATCTTCGTCTGCGATCAGGGATTTCACCTTGTTTGCCGCCGCATCGGTAAACTGCAGCGGCACTGCCATTTCATCACTCATTGATTGCTCCAGCCAGTGTACATATCAGAATGCCGCTTGGCCCAGGGCATACTGACTCATCGGGCGATTATCTAATACCCGAGTAATCCATTCAAGTATTGGTGGTTTGCTGCCCACTCTGCTCCGCCCGTTTCTGCGCGGCCTCCTGCTCCTGCATCTGGCGATGCAGCGTACGCTCCAGAATGCGAGAGTACAGCGGTTTGCCACCCAGGAACTGCGCCAGTAGTGTAGCGCCAAGGCAGGTAATGATCATGGGCAAAATAAGCTGATAGTTATCGGTCATCTCCAGCACCAGCACAATACCGGTCAGCGGCGCGCGCACCGTGGCGGCAAACAGCGCCCCCATTCCGGCGATAGCGAAGGTTCCCGGATCGATGCCATAGTGCGGAAACAGATAGGCGGCCGCCATGCCAAACGCCGTCCCCAGCAGGGTGCCGAGCGCCAGCATCGGGGCAAAGATCCCGCCCGGCGCGCCGGAGCCAAAGCACAGCAGCGTCGTCACCACGCGGGCGATGAAGATAAACAGCAGCATGCCGACGGTGTAGTTGCCTTCGGCGGCGATGGGGATCAGAGCAAAGCCGCCGCCCGCCGCCTCCTGCTGAATCAGTCCCAGCGCGCCGCACAGGCCGCCTAGCGCCGCGCCGATCAGCATCAGCTTACGCCAATTGCCGCCGTGCATGCGCAGGAACATGTCCTGGGTGCGAAATACCCCCATGTTAAACAGCACGCCGACGATACCAAACACCATCCCCAGCACCAGATAGAGCCACAGGGTATTGAGCTCCGCAACGCCCAGACGCCCAACCTCAATCACCGAGTGTTCGCCGTTAAAGACGCGGAACACCACGCAGGACATGATCACCCCGATGAACACCGCCTTGATGGAGACCAGGCTGTAGTGAAACTGCGGGCGCATCTCTTCAATGATAAACAGGATCCCGGCCAGCGGCGCGTTGAACGCCGCCGTCAGGCCCGCCGCCGCACCGGTGGCCAGTAGGGTATGACGCGTCTCATTGTCACGCTTGGGCAAGCGGAACAGGTCATACACCATCTGCCCCAGGTTGCCGCCCATCTGCACCGTTGGCCCCTCACGTCCCAGTACCATGCCGGCCCCCAGGGTGCCCAGACCGCCGATGAATTTCACCGGGATCACTCGCCACCAGCGGGCAGGGCGCAGATCCTCCAGCGCCCCCTCGATCTCCGGGATACCGGAGCCACCGGCCTCTGGCGCAAAGCGACGCACCAGATAGTAGCCGCACATGGCCAGCAGCGCTGACCCCAGGATCGCCGCAGGCCAGACGATAAACCAGTAGTTAGCGACCTCCGCCAGACCGGCCAGGCGCTGCTGCTGCACCCAGTCCACACAGCGCTCAAAGGCGACCCCGATAAATCCGGCCAGGGTACCCACGATCGCCGCCAGGATCAACGTGGCAAGCGGAGTCTTATCCCGGCGAATTACCCGCCGAAGAACGTCGCTGTGCCGCAGACGGGGCGTCAACGGCGGAGAGATCGGGTCTTGTTGCGTAGTCATAGTCAGTTCAGTCAGTGAAGTTGGTCAAAGAATGGATAAATAGTACAAATAGAGTCGGCATTTTACTCTCTCTGACGGACGCCGTCTTTGTAAAGTGTTAGGCAATGTCTCTAGAGGGCAAAAATCGACGCTAACGCGCGGCGCACCACGACGCATTTCATCTGGCGCCAGACTTCTCTAGAATAGCACAGGCTTATTACCTTATTTTCTACACGTCTGGAGCCGATAATGAACAAGTCCGAACGACTGTACGAGCAGGCCAAAACGCTGATCCCCGGCGGCGTTAACTCCCCGGTGCGCGCCTTTACCGGCGTTGGCGGTACGCCGCTGTTTATCGAGCGGGCCGACGGCGCCTACCTGTATGATGCCGATGGCAAGGCCTACATCGACTACGTAGGCTCCTGGGGACCCATGATCCTGGGTCATAACCACCCGGCGATCCGCGATGCGGTGATCGCCGCCGTCGAACGCGGGCTGAGCTTCGGCGCGCCGACCGAGATGGAAGTGCGCATGGCCGAGCTGGTCACCTCGCTTATCGACAGCATGGACATGGTACGCATGGTGAACTCCGGTACCGAAGCCACCATGAGCGCCATCCGTCTGGCGCGCGGCTTTACCGGCCGCGACAAGATCATCAAATTCGAGGGCTGCTACCACGGCCACGCCGACCACCTGCTGGTCAAGGCGGGCTCCGGCGCCCTCACCCTGGGTCAGCCCAACTCCCCGGGGGTACCGGCCGACTTCGCCAAACATACCCTGACCTGCAGCTACAACGATCTGGACTCGGTGCGCGCCGCCTTCGCCCGCTATCCGCAGGAGATCGCCTGCATCATCGTCGAACCGGTGGCGGGCAACATGAACTGCATTCCGCCCCAGCCGGGCTTCCTGCAGGGGCTGCGTGAACTGTGCGATCAGTACGGCGCCCTGCTGATCATCGACGAGGTGATGACCGGCTTCCGCGTCGCCCTGGGCGGCGCCCAAGAGTATTACGACGTCACCCCGGATCTGACCTGCCTGGGCAAGATCATCGGAGGCGGCATGCCGGTGGGCGCCTTCGGCGGTCGCCGTGAGGTGATGGAGGCGCTGGCGCCGACCGGGCCGGTCTACCAGGCCGGGACGCTGTCCGGTAACCCGGTCGCCATGGCCGCCGGCTACGCCTGCCTGAATGAGATCAACCAGCCGGGGATCTACCCACAGCTGGCGGAGCTGACCGATAACCTGGCCAAGGGACTGCTGGCGGCCGCACGTGAAGAGGGGATCCCGCTGGTGGTGAACCACGTCGGCGGCATGTTCGGTATCTTCTTCACCGACCAATCCGCTGTCACCGGCTATCAGGACGTGCTGCGCTGCGACGCCGAACGCTTCAAGCGCTTCTTCCACCTGATGCTGGAACAGGGCATCTACCTAGCGCCGTCCGCGTTCGAGGCGGGCTTTATGTCCCTGGCCCACAGCCAGGAAGACATCCAGAAAACCATCGACGCCGCCCGTCGCAGCTTCGCCAAGCTGAAGTAACCCCCGTCTCGCCCCCTGCGGGGGGCGTTGATGGGGCTGACCACGCGCCCCGTCAAGCGCGTGGTCAGCCTCGCACAGGGCGTGCGAGGCTGAGGCATGATGGCGCGAGGGAGGAGATTCTGTCCATCGCGCCTGCGCCTCAGCCTGACGCCCCCTTATGATCGCCATCACACTTCCCCTCGCGTTTTCGCATTCTATTCCGCGCCCCTTCCGCGCTATCCCATTGAAACGTTGTATATCCCTAGCAAATCAATACTGAAAATTGAATCAATACGCGCGTTAATCATATTGGAAAGCAAATCAAATCACTTTGAGAATGGAGCCAATAATATGATTCAATTCAGGAGTGATTTATGTCCCGCGATATTTTCAACGATTCCCCCTATCACGCCGCCGAGATCCTGCGCGCGGCAAAGCCGGATTTCACGCCGCGCATTGCGATGATCCTCGGCTCCGGCCTGGGTCCCTTAGCCGACCACCTGGACGACAAAACCTGCGTCGCCTATAACGCTCTGCCGGGCTTTCCCGTCAGCAGCGTCAGCGGGCACGCCGGTGAGGTGGTCATGGGTACGCTGCACGGCATTCCTCTGCTGTGCATGAAAGGCCGCGGCCACTTCTATGAGGGCGCCGGCATGGGGATCATGACCCAGGCGGTACGCACCGTTAAGCTGCTTGGCTGCGAGCTGATGCTCTGTACCAACGCCGCCGGCTCACTCAATCCGGCCATTCCGGCCGGTTCACTGGTCGCGCTGAGCGATCACATCAACACCATGCCGTCAACGCCGCTGGTGGGAGCGAACGACGAGCGATTCGGCCCACGCTTCTTCAGCCTGGCCAATGCCTATGACGCCGCGCTGCGCCAGCGACTGCACGCCTCGGCCCGCGATCTCAGCCTGACGCTGCACGAGGGCATCTATGTGTCCTATCCGGGCCCCAACTTCGAAACCGCCGCAGAGATCCGCATGATGCAGCGCATGGGCGGTGACGTTGTGGGAATGTCGGTCGTGCCCGAGGTCATCGCCGCCCGCCACTGCGGGCTAAAGGTGCTGGCCGTCTCCGCCATTACCAATATGGCAGAGGGGCTGGGTGACGTTGAGCTCTCCCATGAGCAGACGTTGAAATGCGCGGCGATGGTCACCGACGACTTTATCCGTTTAATAAGCCAGTTCGTAAAGAACTCTCGCTGATCCCCTGCCACCGGCAGGCCGTTCGCCTGCCAGGAGAACCGCAGATGCAACATCATGACCACTCCCGCGGCAGACTGAATGCCATTTCCTACCTGAGCTACTATTTTGTCGGTGCGCTGGTTTCGACCCTGGGCATTGTCCTCGGCCCTCTGTGCGTCGCCTTCCAGAAAGATCCGAGCTTTATCGGTCAGATCTTTACCTTAATGAATATCGGCATGTTTATACCGATTATGTTCGGCGGCCTACTGATCAAAAAGTGGGGGCTACAAAAGCCGCTGGCGGCGGCGGCGCTATTCACTATCATCATCAGCATCGTCCTGTTCACGACTCCCACGCTCACGCTGTTCAGCGTGGCGGTCGCGGTAATCGGCGCCTGCGGCGGTATCTTTATGACGATAGGAAGCTACCTGGTCGTCCGCATCAATCCCGATGAAAAAAGTCGCTCCTCGAGCCTGATTTTCACTGACTTTTTCTTTAGCCTCGCCGGCGCAACGCTCTCCTTCCTTCTAGCGTGGATGTTTACACTCGGCGCTAGCTGGATCGCAATGTATGCCATCATGGGCGCGCTTGGCGTGCTGATGCTGCTCTTCGTCCTGCGCGCTCGCTTTCCCGGCGAGGAGACAGCGGCGCAGCCGCAGGCAGAGGCCCCCGCCGCGGTCGCCGCAGAGCCATGGGGCATATCGGTATGGCTTATCTGCCTGGCGCTGTTTCTATTCCTGCTGGCGGAGCCGATTTTTACCCTGTGGACTCCGGGATACCTGCAGCTACGCTTTGCCATGCAGCCCGAGCAGGCCGCGCTCTACACCACCGTATACTGGGTGAGTAAGGCTATCGGCCTCTTCCTGAATCAGTTCACCGTCAAATGGATGAGACTACGCACCTTTCTGCTGATCTGTACCGTTATCGGCATGGGGTCGATCGCGCTGATTAGCAACGGCGCCAGCGCCAGCCTGATCCTGATCGCCTGTGGCACCTTCGGGTTCTTTAACTCCGGCCTATTCTCGGGGCTGATGAGCTACGGCTCGCTGCAGGTCCGCCGCAGCTCACCGACGCTGATCTCTGCGCTGCTCACCTGCGGTACCGTCGGCACCCTGCTGTTCGCCAGCGTCTCCTCGCTGATCAATAGCCGCTTCGGTCTGCACGGCGCGCTCAATAGCGCCACCGTTGCCTACGGTCTGCTGCTGCTGACGCTGCTGAGCGCCGCGTTTTTCAGTAAGGCCGAACGCCTGCAGGCGAGCGCCCCCGCCGTTTGACAGGCGTGAGAGGGAGGGCAAGAATGGGCGCTCCCTCTCCCTACGTGACGACTCTCATGACCGAGCCCGCGCTCCTCAGCCGTATCCGCCTGCGCATGCTGCGCTACTTCCAAGTGCTCGCCGACGAGCTTCACTTTGGTCGGGCCGCCGCCCGGCTCAATATCTCCCAGCCGCCGCTCAGTATGCAGATCAAGGAGCTTGAGACGATCCTGGAGGTCGAGCTCTTTGAGCGATCCAGCCGACGCGTCGCATTAACGCACGCCGGAAAGGTGCTGAAAACCGAGGTCGATCGCCTGTTCAGCGCAGCAGAGCAATCGCTGAGCTACGTGCGTCAAATCGGCCGACGTGAAAAGCAGCATCTCAATATCGGTATCATCGGCAGTGCAATCTGGGGGGTCTTGCTCACCCGGCTCAAAACGTTTCGGGAGCACCACCCAGACATCGACTGGATCCTTAGCGAACTCGCCCAGCAGCAGCAAATCGCCGCCCTACGCGCCCGAACGATCGATGTCGCGATCAACCGCAATGTCATCCCCTGCGCGGAGGCGAATATTCGCTGCCAGCTCATCGCCCGCGAGACGATACGCTTAGCGGTTCATGAGGATGACCCGCTGGCGCGCCGCCGCCGGGTTTCGCTCCACGAACTGGTCGCGCGGCCGTTTATCTCGCTGTCGTTTAATCAGGGGGATTTTGCGCGCCAGGTGCATGACGCCTGCGTAGAGCACGGCTTTCACCCGCTGATCGTCCAGCAGGCGTCCGAGCCACAAACCGTGCTGGCGCTGGTGAGCGCCGGCAACGGCGTCGCGCTGCTGCCGGAGACCTGCGCGATGATCGACTGGCCAGGCGTCGCCTTCGTCGCGCTGGAGGAGACGATCCCCGCCGACCTCTACGCCCTGTGGAATGACGAACCGCAGCCGGAGATACTCAACCAGCTGCTGAGCGCGCTACGTGGCTAGAGCGTGGGTGAGCGCCGTGCCGATCCGCGGCGCCCTGCTGCCGTGAACCCGCAGCGCGGCGCATCCCGCCCGGGGCAGGCCCGTCGAGGGCGCCGACTCATCGTTCACGACACTGCGTCAGCGTACGTCGCTGCCGCCCCATCGCATCAAAATTGTCCTCCGCCAGCCACGCCTGCAGCGCCGCATCCACCTCGGGCCACTCCCTATCAATAACCGAGAGCCAATCGGTGTCACGGCTGCGCCCCTTGCGTACCATATGCTGACGGAAACGCCCCTCAAACGTAAAGCCAATACGCTCCGCCGCCCGACGCGACGCCGTATTCAGCGCATCACACTTCCACTCCACGCGACGGTAGCCAGCGCTAAACGCCTCGCGCAGCAGCAGCCAGATGGCCTCCGTGCTCAGCGTCGTGCGCTGCATACGCGGCGACCAACTAACGTGGCCGATCTCTAGCGAGCCATTCGCCGCATCGATCGCCATCAGGCACACCACGCCAACCGCCTGCCCGGTGTGCAAATCGACCACCACGAAGGGGATCAGCGACGCGTCATCCACCTTTTTTTGCATCCACGTCTGCATCGCGACCACCGATGAAGGACGCACGCTGCTCAGCCATGTCCAGTCGCGATCGCCCTCGGCCTCGGCAAAGGCGGCGAACAGATCGGCGGCATCGCGGCGGGCATCCATGGGAACCAGCCGGCAGGTGCGTCCGCTAAGCGCGCTCCCCGCCAAAACGCCGGCCCCTAGCCAGTCAGGAAGCGCCTCTCCAACACGTTGCCCATATTCATTGATCTCATTCATATGGCATCCCCTCGCTCTTGTTATCCGCCGAGTATATCCCCCCTTGGCCCCCAAGATCTTGGCACTCCCGCAGAAAGTAGCGTATTCACCGCGGCGGTGACCGGGACCGGGGGGGCAATAGGCTATGTCATCCTGAACAGAGGGCCATCACATAGCACGATGCGTTATCTCCCGAGCCCGTCCGGCAAGGCCACCGAAGATAGCCATCAGCAGCGAAATAACGGCGAGAGCCGCCAGGGGAATATGCCAATTACCGCTGATATCATGAATTTTACCTATCAACGGTGGCCCACAAGCGGCCAGGAGATAGCCTACCGACTGCGCCATCCCCGAGAGTGCCGCGGCCTGATGCGCCGAGCCGGCCCGTAGCCCGATAAAGGTGAGACCGAGGATCATCGTCGCCCCAGAGCCAAAACCGAACATCAGCGTCCACAGCACCGCCTGCGCGGGCAGCAGCCAATAACCGATCGCACTGAGACCACACAGCAGCGCCACCAGAATAGCGATACCGCGCTGATCTCTTAACGTATGCAAAATGAGGGGAATCAAAAGGCCCGGTAGCGCGGTAGCCAGCTGTAACACGCCATGCAGCGATCCTGCCTGTGCATCGCTATAGCCAAGGCTGATCAGAATGGCGGGAAGCCAGCCGATAATCACATAATAAACCAACGAATTAAGCCCAAGAAAGAGCGTCACCTGCCAGGCTAAGGCTGAGCGCCAGATGGCTTTATCATGCAAACTCCGTGCCCCGGTCATCTGCGTTGGGTGCTGATTACGCCACTGTGGTAACCACACGATCAGCGCCAACAGCGGAAATAGCATCAGCGCCAGCAACGCGCCTCGCCACCCCAAACCATACAGCGCCAATGGCACAACCAGCGCGGAGCCGAGCGCGGCAGCCCCGCCCATGGCCACGGAATAGGCTCCGGTCATCTTGGCAACATGATCAGAGAAGTCACGCTTAATCAGCCCCGGTAGCAGAACATTACCGAGCGCAATGCCGCTACCAATAACGGCTGTACCGATAAACAGCCAAGCAGGCGAAGGGAGGGCGCGTAGAACAATCCCCAGGCAAATTAAGATCAGTGCGGCAAACAGGCTGCGCTCAATGCTGAAACGTCGCGCAATACCGGCCGCCAAGGGGGAGATCAGACCAAAGGCCAGCAATGGCAGCGTCGTCAACAGCCCTACCTCGGACGTCGTCAAATCGTAGCCCGTGCGGATAACATCCAACAACGGCGCAGCACCGGTAAACGTCACGCGCAGAGTGGACGCGATGAGCATAATGCCGATGATCAGGAGAATATTGCGCTGATATAACGGGGGGGTTTTTAACATGATCTTCTCTGGTCATCAGGGGAGGCCGCCACAATAACGTTTTTCATACCTGTTTCAATCAAGCTAAAATGACAATTTATCGCTAATATCGGACAAAACATGATAGGCCTTGGGCTTGATGGCTACGAACCCGACCTTCACCATGACGCCGCGGTGGCGTTCCGTATCCAGGTCACCGCTGATGAACAGTTTACGCCTGAGCACCAACACCGTAAGGGGCAGCTGATTTTGGCGCTGCACGGTGCGATTACCTGCGAGGTAGAGGATGCTATGTGGATGGTGCCACCGCAGTATGCGGTATGGGTTTCCGGGCAGACGCGACACAGTAACCACGCCACCCCCAATGCCACCCTGTGCTTTTTGTTTATTGAACCGAGCGCGGCGGCGATGCCCACTCACTGCTGTACGCTCAAAATCTCTCCCCTGGTGCGGGAGCTCATTTTAACGCTGGCGCAGCGTGATCGTGTGGCGCGGGAGCACCCTGCAACGCAACGCCTCATTCATGTGCTCTTCGATGAGTTGCCACAGCAGCCGCAGGAGCAGCTACACCTGCCCGTGTCTAACCACCCTAAGATCCGCCTGATGGTCGATACGATGGCCGCTGAGCCTGCGCAGTGGCAGACGTTAAAGCAGTGGGCGACACGCTTTGCCATGAGTGAGCGCAATTTAGCGCGTCTGATTACAAAAGAGACCGGGCTCAGCTTTCGCCACTGGCGGCATCAACTGCAGCTGATACTGGCGCTACAAATGCTCGTCTGCGGCCAAGCCGTTAACCAGGTAGCCCATGCGCTGGGCTATGAATCCACCACCGCTTTTATCACGATGTTTCGCAAGGGATTAGGGCAAACACCCGGGCGCTACCTCAGCACACTGGCAGCCAATACCCCGTAAGTGCGGCTACCGACGCATATGTGAACACGATATTTTTATACGAACGTGGCATCACCAGATGCAAATAGGGAGAAGCCCGAGTGAACAGCACTCGGGATAATCTATCCGCCGGGGTAAATGCGCGGGGTAAATACCTTGAGGCCGGTAAGCAAGGGAGACCAGGCGATAAGGGAAGCCAGGCGATACCCTGTTATTGAGCGCTGATGATCCGCTCACAGATCAACTCGTCATCCATCACTTTGATGACATGGTTTATCCAATAACAAAAATCACTACCGACGTAGATGAAATGGCATGGGATCACATCAACGCGTTAGCACCGATTATCCCATATGATTTACGCTAATACTGGATAGGTCTCAGTCCCGTTCTAAAACGCCCCCATTCCTGTTAGAGATCGCCCAACATACTGATTTTCTCCCATACGGCCCCCAGACATCCCTGCGGGCGCCGAGCGACAAGCGAGAAAATCCTCGGTACATAAAGAAAAACCCTCTGTAAACACAGAGGGTTGATTTCAAACTTACCCGCGCATAAAAACACAGGAAGGGCTATCGGCTTATTCCCACTCGATAGTGGCCGGCGGCTTACCGGAGATATCGTACACCACGCGGGAGATGCCGTTGACTTCGTTGATGATGCGGTTGGAGACCCGCCCCAGGAAGTCGTAAGGCAGGTGCGCCCAGTGCGCGGTCATGAAGTCGATGGTTTCCACCGCACGCAGGGAGACCACCCAGTCATACTTACGGCCATCGCCCATCACCCCGACGGAGCGCACCGGCAGGAAGACGGTAAACGCCTGGCTCACCTTGTTATACAGGTCGGCCTTGTGCAGCTCTTCGATGAAGATGGCATCGGCGCGGCGCAGCAGGTCGCAGTACTCTTTCTTCACTTCGCCCAGCACGCGCACGCCCAGACCCGGCCCCGGGAACGGGTGGCGGTACAGCATGTCGTACGGCAGCCCCAGCTCCAGACCGATCTTGCGCACTTCATCCTTAAACAGCTCTTTCAGCGGCTCGACCAGACCCAGCTTCATCTCTTTCGGCAGACCGCCCACGTTGTGGTGCGACTTGATCACGTGCGCCTTGCCGGTGGCAGAGGCGGCGGACTCGATCACGTCCGGGTAGATGGTGCCCTGCGCCAGCCACTTGACCTGGGGCAGCTTGGTCGCCTCTTCATCGAACACCTCGACGAACACGCGGCCGATGGTCTTGCGCTTGACCTCCGGATCGGCGATGCCGGACAGCGCAGAGAGGAAGCGCGCTTCGGCGTTGACGTGGATGATGTTCAGACCGAACCGATCGCCGAACATGTCCATCACCTGCTCGGCTTCGTTCAGGCGCAGCAGGCCGTTGTCCACGAAGACGCAGGTCAGGCGCTTGCCGATGGCGCGGTGCAGCAGCAGCGCGGTGACAGAAGAGTCCACGCCGCCGGACAGGCCGAGGATCACCTCGTCGTCGCCGATCTGCTCACGCATGCGGGCAACGGCGTCTTCGATGATGGTGGCCGGGGTCCACAGCGCGGCGCAGCCGCAGATCTCCAGCACGAAACGCTGCAGCATATGCTGACCCTGATGGGTATGGGTAACCTCCGGGTGGAACTGCACGCCGTAGAAGCGTTTTTCCTCGTTGGCCATAATGGCGTACGGGCAGGTTTCGGTGCTGGCGACGGTGGTGAAGTCAGACGGGATCGCCGTCACTTTGTCACCGTGGCTCATCCACACGTCCAGCACGGCGTTGCCGTTGGCGCTGAGGGCGTCCTGAATGCCGTCGAACAGACGACCCGGCGCCGTGACCTCGACCTTGGCATAGCCAAACTCGCGCTCGGTGGAGCTTTCCACGCGGCCGCCCAGCTGCATGGCCATGGTCTGCATGCCGTAGCAGACGCCCAGGACCGGGACGCCGGCCTGGAATACGTACTCCGGCGCACGCGGGCTGCCGGCTTCGGTGGTGCTCTCCGGGCCGCCGGACAGAATGATGCCGCTGGGGTTGAACTCGCGGATCTGCGCTTCGCTGACATCCCACGCCCACAGCTCGCAGTAAACGCCGATTTCACGCACGCGACGGGCCAATAACTGGGTGTACTGTGAACCGAAATCCAGGATCAGGATACGATCTTGATGAATATTTTGCGTCATTAGGGGCTCTGTATTGGCAAATTGATCGGGCAAAACGGTACAAACTCAGCGGGCCCGACGCTGCGCCGGGCCCGGCTCGCCGGGTTAAGAACCCAGACGGTAATTCGGTGACTCTTTGGTAATGGTCACGTCGTGCACGTGGCTCTCCTGAATACCGGAGCCGGTGATTCGCACGAACTGCGCCTTGGTGCGCAGCTCATCGATGGTGGCGCAGCCGGTCAGCCCCATGCAGGAGCGCAGGCCGCCCATCTGCTGGTGTACGATCTCTTTCAGGCGGCCTTTATAGGCCACACGCCCTTCGATGCCTTCCGGCACCAGTTTATCGGCGGCGTTATCGCTCTGGAAGTAACGGTCGGAGGAGCCCTTAGACATCGCGCCCAGCGAGCCCATTCCACGGTAGGACTTGAAGGAGCGCCCCTGGTACAGCTCGATTTCCCCCGGGGACTCTTCGGTCCCGGCCAGCATGGAGCCGACCATGACGCAGGCGGCACCGGCGGCCAACGCTTTGGCGATGTCGCCGGAGAAGCGGATACCGCCATCGGCGATCACCGGAATGCCGGTCCCTTCCAGGGCGGCGACGGCGTCAGAGACGGCGGTGATCTGCGGTACACCGACGCCGGTCACGATACGGGTGGTACAGATTGAGCCCGGGCCGATACCCACTTTGACGGCGTTCACCCCCGCGTCGGCCAGCGCCTTGGCGCCGGCGGCCGTCGCAACGTTGCCGCCGATGATCTGCAGCTGCGGGAATTTAGCGCGGGTTTCGCGAATGCGCTGCAGCACGCCTTCGGAGTGACCGTGAGAGGAGTCGATCAGCAGCACATCGACGCCGGCCTCGACCAGCGCGGCGATGCGCTCTTCGTTACCGGCACCAGCGCCGACGGCGGCGCCGACGCGCAGGCGGCCATGCTCATCCTTACAGGCGTTCGGCTTGCGCTCGGCCTTCTGGAAATCTTTCACGGTGATCATGCCGCGCAGGTGGAAGCTATCGTCCACCACCAGGGCCTTCTCAACGCGCTTTTCGTGCATACGCTGCAGCACCACGTCGCGGGCTTCGCCCTCTTTCACCGTCACCAGGCGCTCTTTCGGCGTCATCACGGCGGTGACCGGCTGCTCCAGGTCCGTCACGAAGCGCACGTCGCGGCCGGTGATGATCCCCACCAGCTGGTTATCTTCCGTCACCACCGGGTAACCGGCAAAGCCGTTACGCTCGGTCAGGGCCTTCACTTCGCGCAGGGTGGTGCTCGGCGTCACGGTCTGCGGGTCGGTCACCACGCCGGATTCGTGCTTTTTCACCCGGCGCACTTCATCGGCCTGGCGCTCAATGGACATGTTCTTATGGATAAAGCCAATGCCCCCTTCCTGCGCCAGCGCAATGGCCAGACGCGCTTCGGTGACGGTGTCCATGGCGGCGGACAGCATAGGAATGTTCAGGCGAATAGTGGCAGTCAGCTGAGTGCCAAGTTCGGCGGTGTTCGGCAGAACGGTAGAGTGGGCAGGAACTAAGAGAACGTCATCAAACGTCAGGGCTTCTTTAACAATACGTAGCATGGGCAATATCTCACCAGAGAGGAAGGTCAAACCAGATTTAATATTGCCGCGGCATTATACAGGCCGAAACCGGTTGCCTCCAGTATTTTTTTCATAAATATCTTGCGATGCATAGCCATGCATGTAGTATCGACTAATTAACAGTATGATTTTAAGTTTGATCTAGGTCACATGACGCAGCCTGTTACCCCCACCATCTTTACCGTCAGCCGGTTAAATCAGACCGTACGCCAACTGTTGGAGCTGGAGATGGGGCAGATTTGGCTGTCGGCCGAAATCTCCAATCTTTCCCAGCCCGCCTCCGGTCACTGGTATTTCACCCTCAAGGATGACAAGGCACAGGTGCGCTGCGCGATGTTTCGTAACAGCAACCGCCGCGTGACCTTTCGCCCGCAGAATGGCCAGCAGGTCTTGGTACGCGCCAGTATCACGCTGTATGAACCGCGCGGCGACTATCAGCTGATCGCCGAAAGCATGCAGCCGGCGGGCGACGGCCTGCTGCAGCAGCAGTTCGATGCGCTCAAGCAGCATCTGCAGGCCGAAGGGCTATTTGACGTCGGCCACAAACAGCCGCTGCCGTCACCGGCGCGCTGCGTCGGGGTGATCACCTCCGCCAGCGGTGCGGCGCTGCACGACGTGCTGCACGTACTGCGTCGGCGCGATCCGGCGCTGCCGGTGGTGATCTATCCCAGCGCGGTGCAGGGCGCCGAGGCGCCTGGGCAGCTGGTGCGCGCAATTGCGCTGGCCAACCAGCGCGCGGAGTGCGACGTGCTGATCGTCGGGCGCGGCGGCGGTTCCCTGGAAGATCTGTGGAGCTTCAACGATGAGCGGGTCGCGCGGGCGATCTTCGCCAGCCATATTCCCATCGTCAGCGCCGTCGGCCATGAGACCGACGTCAGCATCGCCGACTTTGTCGCCGATCTGCGTGCGCCGACCCCCTCGGCAGCGGCCGAAGTGGTCAGCCGTAACCGGGACGAACTGCTGCGCCGTCTGCTGAGCCAGCGTCAGCGACTGGATATGGCGCTGGATTATACCCTCGCGCGCCGCCGTCAGCGCCTGCAGCAGCTGCATCACCGCCTGGAACAGCAGCACCCCCAGCTGCGTCTGGCGCGCCAGCAGGCGCGACTGCTTAACCTGCGCCGTCGCCTGGAAGAGGCCATCGATACCCGACTGCGCCTGGCGGAGCGGCGCTGGCGTCTGAGCGGAGAACGCCTGCAGCAGCGCTCTCCGGCGCATACCCTGCGCCAGCAGCAGTACCGCCTGCAGCAGCTCAGCCACCGTTTAGAAAGTCAGCTGCAGCGCAGCGTGGCCGCCCGACGGGAGCACTTTAGCGCCCTGTGCGCACGTCTGGAGGGCATTAGCCCGCTGGCGACGCTGGCGCGCGGCTTCAGCGTAACCCAGCGCGATGACGGCCTGCTGCTGCGCCGCCGTGAGCAGGTCGCACCGGGCGATACCCTGCGCACCCGCCTGGAAGACGGCTGGGTCGAAAGTCAGGTTACCGCCACCCGCCCCTTGACCGCCCACCGCCCCCGCAGGGCAAAGCGCAGCGCATAAGCCTCCCGTTGAGGCTATCCCTGCCGCTGCATCATGCGGGCGGTGGCGATAGCCTCGATCAGCTGACGCCGGTTAATCCGCGCAGATCCGCCGTCCAGCAGACGCTGCCATAGCCCGATCGCCCGCGGATAGTCCGCCAGCATAAACGCATCCGCCGCCAGCAGCATCAGCGCTGAAACCTCTGCCGGATCGAGACGCAGCGCCATGCTGATATCCTCCTGCACCTGCGGCGTCATCTGCTGCCCGGCATCGTAGTAGCCCGCCGCGGCCCGCGCCGCCCACAGCTCAGCGCTATCGGCGCGCAGCGCGATGGCCCGATCGTAGGCGCGCAGAGCGTCGCGACTCTGTCCCAGCCACAGATAGTGCTGCCCCAGCGCCGCCCAGGCCTCACCGCTGTCGGGTGCCGCTCGCACCGCCTCCCAGCGCTGCGTCAGCATACGATCCGCCTGCTGCTGGGGGGTAAACTGTCGCTGCGGATCGTCGCGCAGACGCTGCGCCTGCAGCACCGATGCCGCCCGTCCGCTCAGGCCATAGCCCGCCAGCGCCAGGCTCAGCGCCAGCGTCGGCAGCAAAAGCGCGCGCCAGAGGCTCATCGCCGCCTCCGCCATAGTCCGACGACGATCATCAACAGCAGCAGCGGCGGCAGTCCCCACAGCAGCGCCGTATGGCGATTGACGGCGGGTCGATAGCGCACAAACTCGCCGTAGCGCGCCGCCATGAAATCGACGATCTGCGCCTCATCTTGCCCCTGCGCCACCCGGCGAAACACCTCATGGCGCATCGCCACGGCCACCGGCGCATTGGACTCAAGCAGGTTCTGATTCTGGCACTGGGGGCAGCGCAGCTGGGCGGCGATGGCCAGCCCTTGATCGCGCGCCTGGGGCGAAGGAAACGCCCACGCATCCACCACCTGCGCCCGCGCGGCACCACACAGCAGCAGCAGCGCCCAGAGTCCCCCGCTAATGATTCTCATGGCTCCCTCCGTCGCGTCCGCAGACACAGCAGCGCCCCGGCGATCATCAGACCGCCGCCGCACCAAATCCAGCGCACCCCCTGACGCAGGTACAGGCGCAGGGCGTAGCGATCGCCCTGCTTTTCCACCATCAGGGCATACCACTCATCGCGCCAGCTCCAGCTGATGCCCGGCTCAAACATCTGCTGGTTACGAGCCAGATAGTGGCGTCGCTCCGGATACAGGCGCGCCACCGTCTCTCCCCCCCGCTGCACCCAAATCTCCCCGCGCTCGGCGGTATAGTTACCGCGCGCAAACTGCGTTACCTCCCGCAGGGTAAAACGGTACTCCCCCAGCTGCGTCGACTGCCCAGGCGCCAGCGCCACGCTGCGCTCCTGCTGCCCGGCGGCGTGCAGCCCGATCCCCAGCGCGCACAGCAGCGCCCCCAGGTGAGCCAGGCGCCCACCCGCCCCCACCCTATGCCGCAGCCCGCCATACAGCATCAGCGCCAGCGCCAGCAGCGCGAACGGCAGCAGTACGCCGTTAAAGTAAGGCGCGCCCACCGAAATCCGCCCCCAGCCCAGCAGACCGTACAGCATGGGATACAGCGTGCCGATCAGCACGATCAGCGCCGCGGCGCTGAACAGCCACAGGATCCCCTGCAGCGACAGAGAGACCGGCGCCGTCACCGGCGTCAGCCGCCCCGCAGACAGGGCGTACAGCGTCAGGGCACCGACGGAAAGGCCGCCGAACAGCAGCAGCAGCGCCAGCGCGCGCGTCTCATCCAAAGCGAAGGCATGTACCGACAGCAAAACGCCGGAGCGCACGATCAGCGTGCCCATCAGGGTAAAGATCAGCGATGTCAGCGCCAGCAGCAGCGACCAGTGCGCCAGCGCGCCGCTGCGCCGGGTGACGCTCAGGCTGTGCAGCAGCGCCGTCGCGCTCAGCCAGGGCAGCAGCGAGGCGTTTTCCACCGGATCCCAAAACCAGAACCCACCCCAGCCCAGCTCGCTGTAGGCCCACCATGACCCCAAGATGATCCCGGCGCTCAGACATCCCCAGGCCGGCAGCAGCCAGCGCCAGCAGCCGTCAGCCATCGCCTGCGCCGTCTGGCGCGCCAGCAGCCCGGCCAACAGGCGGGCGGCGCACAGGGCCAACCCGCCATAGCCGAGATAGAGCAGCGGCGGATGGAAGATCAGCCCAGGGTGCTGCAGCATCGGGTTTAGATCGCGCCCCTCCGCCGGTGCGGGAAACTGACGCGCGAAGGGATCGCCGAGGGTGACGATAAACAGCAGAAAGGCGCCGACGATCAGCGCCATCAGCCCCAGGGTATAGGCGTTCGCCTGTGCCGCCTGACGGCGGGCGCACAGGGCATACAGAGCGCTCCATCCCGCCAGGCACAGCAGCCACAGCAGCAGCGACCCCTCGTGGCCGCCCCAGGCGGCGGCCAGCTTTAGCCCGCGCGCCAGCGCGGAATGGCTGTGCTGAGCGACATAGCGCAGGGAGAAATCATCGGTCAGCAGTGCCAGCAGCAGCAGCGCAAACCCCGCCGCCGTCAGCGCCAGCTGAGCCAGCGACCCGCGCCGTGGACATAGCGCGGGCAGGCGTCGCGCCCACGACGCGCCGCTCGCCAGACTCAGCAACGCCGTCAACAGGCTGACGCACAGCGCCAGCAGCAGGACAATAAATCCCAGTTCAGGCCACCACAGCACACCGGCTCCTTAGGGGGTAGATTCGCCTCATCGCCAGCTCAGACCACCGTCAGCTGCCCAGCGTACAGGATGAACAGATGCAGCAGCAGCAGGCCGCACAGCGTTATTCCACTCCCCAGGAGGATGCGCAGGCGCAGGCTGCCCCGCGTCACCAGGCGCAGCATTAGGGGCAGGATAATGCCAATGCCGACCACGCCCAGCCACAGCCACCAGCTCCAGAAGCCGCCGTCCACCAGCGTGGCCAGCGCCCGCTGCTTAGCCGCGTCGCCCTGCGCGAGCCCCAGCACAAACAGCAGCAGCAGCGCCAGCAGCACGCCCCCCAGGGGAGCCTCGATACGGCGCAGGCGCGCCTGCTCCTGTGCCACGTCGTCACCGTGCAGCCACAGCGAGGCCAATAGGGCTACCGCCACGCCACAGCTCAGCGCGGCGCACAGGAACAACGCGGGCAACAGGGGCGAGTTCAGCATCGGGTAGGACTTCAGCGCCGAGAGCAGCAGACCATTATAGATACCCAGCAGCAGCGCCAGGATCAGCAGGAGGATAGACAGCGGGCGACGCAGCCCCTGCAGGCGCATCAGCAGCGCAGACAGGCGCAGTGCGCCCGGCAGCCGACGCTGCAGCAGCCCGGTCAGCGTCGGCGTAAACCACAGCGCCAGCCACAGCAGCAGCAGCGGCAGGTAGAGCTGGAACAGCAGCACCCGCACGGAGAGCACCGAACTCAGGTTATAGTGCAGGCTGACCTTCCAGAACATCCACGGCCGCGTCAGATGCAGCGCCAGCATCAGCAGCCCCAGCATGACCGTCAGCGGCGCCAGCCACAGCGTGGCGCGCATCACCGCGCTGGCCTCTGCGCGCGCTCCGCGCCAGCCACGCGCCATGACCGCCAGCGCAACCAGACCGGCAGAAACGCTGACCAGAAACAGATCGATGGCGATGGGCCAATCCCAGACCAGCGACGGAAAATGAAACGGCGATGTCATGGGGTCACCTCCCCGTAGCGGAACGGAATGCGATACAGTTTCGGGCGGGTGCCCAGCGCCAGCTTGTAGCGGTAGCTCGGCTGTTCACGCAGCAGTCGGCTCACCGCGCTGGCGGGATCGTCGAGATCGCCAAAGGTGAGCGCCTGAGTCGGACAGGCCAGCACGCAGGCGGGCTCCTTACCCGCCTTCAGGTTGGTTTTACGGCAAAAGTCGCACTTATCGGCGGTGCGAGTCTGCGGGTGAATAAAGCGCACCCGATAGGGGCAGGCGGCGATGCAGTACTGACAACCGACGCACAGCTCGGGATTGACGTCGACAATACCACTGGCGGCGTCGCGGAACGACGCACCGGTCGGGCAGGCGTTGACGCAGGGCGCATCGTCACAGTGCTGGCAGGAGTGGCGAAAGAAGCGGTATTTCACCTCAGGAAACTGGCCGATGGGCTCGCTGCGGATGATCTCCAGGCGTGATACTCCGGCGGGCACCCGGTTAACCTCGCGGCAGGCTTCCATGCAGGCGGTGCAGCCGATGCAGCGGTTTTCATCATACACCATGCCCAGCCGGACGCCCTGCGGCGTCACGGCGGAGGCCACCACCCGCGGCAAGGCGCCGCCGGAGAGCGCCATGACGCCCAGCCCGGCGATGAAACGTCGGCGGGAGCAACTCATGGGCGCAGCTCCTTACCCGGCATTTTCAGCGTCACCGCTGCCGGATCGAACGCCGGGTTATCCTGCTGCTGGCGGTGACAGTCTACGCACAGCGCGACGCGCTCGCGCTCGTTCAGCCGGATGACCGGATCCGACTGCGGATGCAGACTGTGACAGGCAGCGCAGTTCACCGCGGTCAGATGTACGTCGTGCGGCCAAAACGCCTTTTGCAGCTTCTCCGGTAGATGGCAGGACATACACACGCTGTTTTGCTGTGCTGCGCTGTGCCCATCGAGGTTGAAGCGCATCACGTCCGGCGCGCCGTCGCGATGACGTTCAAGGGAAACGTTGCCATGGCAGTTGCTGCAGGCGATCGCCGAGCCGGTATTGGGATTCAGCTCCTGGCTATGGCGCCCGTGCAGGCGATCCTGCGGCGTTTTATGGCAGTCCAGACACCCCTGATTGGGATCGCGCTGTAAAACGACCTCGGCCTGCTTGGCCGTCGCCCCCTCGCCCGCCGCTGGCGGGGTGGAGAATGACGGGGTGGAAAGCAGCAGCCCACTGACCAGCGCCCCGGCGGTAAATAACGAACGCAGTAGATTCATGATGACTCCATCTGCAGTGCCCCGCAGCGCGGGGCGCAGGGGTTAATGGTCCAGGCGCCCGGCGCTGCGCGCCTGGGCTTCCCACTCAGGAACAACCGTATTCAGGAAAGTCTGCTTTTCCTGCGTAAACTGCTGCATATTCATCCCCAGCGCCTGCTGCGCCTGCGCCTTGGTGGAGATATCCGGCAGCGGTACCGCATCGTTGACGCCGTGCTTAGCCAGCACCCGTACCAGCTGAGTACGCGCATTGGCCGCCTTGTCCAGCGCGGTGCCCAGCATCCGCAGCGCGACATCCGGCGCATGCATATGCACGCCGTGGGAGGCAATAGAGAAGTCCCAGCGCCACTGGGCGTGGCGAATATCGGTCAGGATCGGCTGCATTTCGGCCTCGCTGGCACCGGCGGCCCAGGCGGCCTTGGCCTCAAAGTGCGCCCGTACCAGCTGATCCTCGACCTTCAGCTTGATCTCATTAACATCCTGCTTGCGCTTGGCCACGGTCTGCTGCAGCGTCGCTTTATCCTGGGTATGGCAGGTCCGGCAGGTCTGCTCAAAGCTATCGAACGGATTGCCTATCTTATGGCTGGTGTACAGCTTGCCTTCGGCGTTCTGCACCTTCGGCATATGGCAATCGACGCAGGAGATGTTGTTCTGCCCGTGGATCCCGGCGCGCCACGTCTCATACTCTGGGTGCTGCGCCTTCAGCATCGGCGCCTTAGAGAGCGGATTAACCCAGTCGGTAAAGGCGATGCCGTCGTAATAGGCCTCGATCTCATCGACGCTAGTGCCCTGATCCCAAGGGAATTTGACGGTTTTCTCTTTGCCGGAGAAGTAGTACTCCACGTGGCACTGACCGCATACCATCGACTGCTGATCGATGCGGTTGGCTTTATCGAACGGTTTGCCTATCGCCTCCAGCGCTCGCGCGGCGTAGGGGCGCGACAGGTGCAGGGCCGGTTTACCGGCGGCAAAGTCATCGGAGGCGGTGTTATGGCAGTCGGCGCAGCCCAGGGCATTGACGATCTCCGGCCCACCGCGCGCCCAGGTGCCGTGGAAATAGGCCGCTTCACCCTGATCGGCGATCATCCGCGCCACGTCCGGACTCTTACAGCTCCAGCAGGCCATCGGCTGGGGCCCATCCTCCGGCTTCATCGGCGCGCCGGTGCGCAGGGTCTCGCGCACGTCGGTCAACGCATAGGCGTGGCCGCGCGGCTTGTTATAGTCCTTGGCAAAGGCGTAGCCGGCCCACAGGATCACCAGGCGCGGATCCTCCGCCAGCGCATCGCTACGCTCACTCTGGTCGGCGGTAGCCTTCCAGGAGGCATACTGGTCAGGGTGCGGCGCGGCGAAGCGATCGTTGCGCGCCTCGACCTTCGGCGGCGCCGTCTCTGCCGCGGCGGCGGCATCCGCGGTGGCCGCCTGAGCCCCCCCGCCAAACAGCGCCAGCGCGGCGCCGATCAAAATACGCTGCAGCGCATTGCTTACCTTAATCATAAGCATTCCATCCAGAGTTATATCCCTGTCGCACGGGTCATGGCACGCAGGTTATGAGTTATACATCGCACATCCGTGGGCATCAGGGTGAAAATAGATTCACCAAGTAGATAAAGTAATCCCAGCCACCGCGTATCGAGCAATATCACCCGACAACCGGAAAATAAAAAACACCCCACTCCGTGCGCAGCTTAATTTTTATTTGTCACGCCTAGCATGAATAGCAAAACCCGGATAAAAAATATTGTTTTCGATCAATGCGGATAAATACCACACGGAGCAAAGGTGTATTCTGTAATTTAAAACACGGAGAGAATGTAACAGAAGATTTATACAGAGAAATTATGCAGAAATTACGACATAAAGAATAAAATCTATAAAATCAAATCACAATAAATAAAAAATACCCCAATCGGGGTATTTAAATTCAATTTAAAATGAATCTGTATTTAGCAAGGAATATAGCGTATATGCAGCACCTGCTTTTTAGAGATTAGTCCATGCCCATGCGAGCAGAAATAATCAACGGCGCCGCACGCCTTCAGCACCTGTAGCGGCTGCTGACACTGGGGACAGAGCGCCTCGCGGCGATAGGCCTGGCGGCAGGATGGACAGAAAAAGCCCCCATCCTGCTGCCACTGTAGCTCATGCTGGCACTGCGGACAGCTAGCTTGCATCACACTCTCCTAAATAACGCCCCACTGGCGCAGGAAGTAAAGCCCCAGCGCCGTGGTAAAAAACGATCCCAGGGTCGTAATGGCGATAATATTCGCCGCCAGCGTCGCATTGCCGCCCATCGCCCGGGTCATCACGTAGCTCGCCGCCGCCGTCGGCGTGGCGCTCAGCAGAAAGATCACCCCCAGCGTAACATGGCGGAAACCGCAGAGCCAGGCGCCACCGGTCAGCAGCAGCGGCACCAGCAGTAGCTTGGCCAGCGAGGCATACCCCGCCACGTTCGAGGCGCCGAACATGGCGCGCCAGTCAATGCTGGCGCCGGCGCACAGCAGCGCCAGAGGCAGGGCCATGGCGGAGAGGAAGTTGCCGGTCGCGTGTATTACCTGCGGCATCGCCAGGCCAGCCGCGCTCCACAGCAGCCCCAGTACGATAGCGATGATCAGCGGATTGCTGACGATCCCACGCAGCATGGTGCGCCAGCCGATCCCACGCTGAGCGTCGCCGTACAGCGAGCGCGTCAGGGTGATCACCGACAGGACGTTGAACAGGATCACCGTCACTGCCATGTAGAGCGAACCGATGGCAACCCCCTCGCTGCCGTAGGCGCTGGCGCAGTAGGCTAGGCCGACGATCGCCGTATTGGCGCGAAAGCCGCCCTGAACAAAAATCCCCCGCTCACGCGGATCGCGTACCAGCCAGCGCGATACCCACTCCAGCAGGAGAAAGCTCAGCAGCGTCGCCCCGGCGCCATATAGCACAAAGGGCAGATTCTGCCGCAGAGAGGCCTGTGCGGTGGCGATGCTGAAAAACAGCAGGCAGGGCAGCGACAGGTTAAACACCAGCCGGGTCGCGCTGTCGCAAAAGCGATCGTCGAGCAGCTGGCAGCGGCGCAGCAGTATGCCGATCAGCAGCATCAACAGGTTAGGAACGGTAACGCCAAAGGCAAAACTCCAGGTCTCCCAGGACATAGCACATCCTTGTTACAGGCGGGAAGGATATTGGGCGGCGCAAGGCCGAATCCGTCGACTGAGAGGGGCGTCGCATCCGCGCGCGACCGGGCCGCCGTAGGTGCTCACTCACCGACGGGAACCGCCAGGGCCCACTCCCGCCACGCGTGTCACGTGGGGTCAACATGACCGCCAACGACGCCCAGAGCAGGTATGATAAATAGCCTAACATAGGGCCGAGGCAAAAAAAACGGGACACAAACGTGTCCCGTAATTAACGATTACTTCGCCTTTTTCAGGTGGCTCAACAGACGCTTACGCTTACGCATCTGGTTTGGCGTCAGGGTGTTGCGCTTATTGGCAAACGGGTTATCCCCCTCTTTAAACTGAATGCGGATCGGCGTCCCCATCACGTTCAAAGAGCGGCGGAAGTAGTTCATCAGGTAGCGCTTGTAGGAGTCCGGCAGATCCTTCACCTGATTACCGTGGATCACCACGATCGGCGGGTTATAGCCCCCGGCGTGCGCATACTTCAGCTTCACTCGGCGCCCGCGAACCATCGGCGGCTGGTGGTCATCCTGCGCCATGGTCATAATGCGGGTCAGCATCGCGGTGCTGACGCGGCGGGTGGCACTTTCGTAGGCTTCCTGAATCGATTCGAACAGGTTGCCCACGCCGCTGCCGTGCAGGGCGGAGATGAAGTGGATGCGGGCGAAGTCGACGAATCCCAGACGCAGATCCAGCATATCCTTCACCTGCTCTTTGACCTCCAGGCTCAGGCCGTCCCACTTATTGACCACCACCACCAGTGAGCGCCCACTATTGAGGATAAAGCCGAGCAGAGAGAGATCCTGATCGGAGATCCCCTCGCGAGCATCGATCACCAGCAGCACCACGTTGGCATCTTCAATCGCCTGCAGCGTCTTGATGACCGAAAACTTCTCAACGGTATCCGTAACCTTGCCGCGCTTGCGCACCCCGGCGGTGTCGATCAGCACGTATTCGCGCTCGTCACGCTCCATCGGAATATAGATGCTGTCGCGGGTGGTGCCCGGCATGTCATACACCACGACCCGGTCTTCGCCCAGGATGCGGTTGGTCAGCGTGGACTTACCGACGTTAGGACGCCCGACAATCGCAATTTTAATGGGCTGATTGATGGGATCAAACGCATCTTCCTCCTCCTGCGCCTCGCCGTCGGCGTCTGCCTCCAGCGCGGCCCAGTAGGCTGCGTTCTCTTCTTCTTCGCTCAGCACCGGCGCCGGCTCTTCCGGTGGAATAAACGGGACCAGCGCATCTTCGATAAGCTGGGTCACACCGCGACCATGGGAGGCTGCGATAGGATGAACCTCCCCCATCCCCAGGGCGTAAAAGTCCCCGATGGCCACCTCAGCGTCAATGCCGTCGGTTTTGTTGGCAACCAGGAACGTCGCCTTATCGCGGCTGCGCAGATGGCGGGCAATGGCCTCGTCCGCCGGCAGCAGGCCATCGCGGGCATCGACCAGAAACAGCACGATATCGGCCTCTTCAATCGCCATCAGCGACTGCTCCGCCATGTGGGTCTCGACCCCATTTTCGGTGCCGTCGATACCGCCGGTATCGATAATGATAAACTCGTGACCGTTTACTTCAGCACGACCATACTTGCGATCTCGGGTCAATCCGGGGAAGTCGGCGACCAACGCATCGCGGGTGCGTGTCAACCGGTTGAATAAGGTGGATTTCCCCACATTCGGGCGCCCGACCAGCGCGACGACAGGTATCATTGTTGAAGCCTCTATTACGTAATGTCATTCCCCGCCGCCGTCGACAACGGGAAAATATGCAGAAGACGAAACGGCCCCTGAGGTCATCAGGAGCCGTTCCGGGCGGCGGAAGCCGCCCTATATCATGTTATAAATCAACGGGAGATGGCGTAAACTTCACCATCGCGCGCCTGAATAATCAGGTTATCGCCCGCCACCTGTCCGGCGCTGAGCAGGCCGGAGCCGTTCAGCTTCTGCTCAACCACCAGACGACCATCGTCCGGGTTGATCCAGTACAGGTAACCGTCGGCGTCACCGACCACCAGATAGCCACGGTACAACACCGGCGCCGTTACGCCGCGGTGCAGCAGCTCGCTGTTTTTCCACAGGGCGACGCCGCCGCTGGTGCTCATGGCGGCGACGCGGCCATCCTGATCCACCAGATAAATACGCCCGCCGTCGACGATGATATTATTCACCCCGCCCATATCGCGTTTCCAGACGATCTGGCCAGAACGCAGATCCAGCGCGGACAGGCTGCCGTTGTAGCCCAGGGTATACACCACCCCGTCCACTACCACCGGCGTCATATCGATATCATTCAGGCGATCGATCTCGGTCGCACCGGTCGGCTGAGCCACCCGCTGCTGCCAAATCATCTGCCCCTGCTGCAGCAGCACCGCGCTGACGCGGCCATTATCACCGCCGACGATAGCAGCGCCATAGGCCACCGCCGGAGCGGATTCGCCGCGCAGAGTCAGCGACGGAATATCCAGGCTGATGGTCCACTTGATCGTACCATCGCTCTCATCCAGCGCCTGCAGCATACCGTTAGAGGTGTGGATCAGCACTAGACCGTCGCTGACCACCGGACGGGAGATCGCCTCGCCGGCTACCGTGGTTTTCCAAGCGACGCTGCCGTCATCGCTGTTCAGCGCATAGACGACCGCGTGCTCAGAGCCGACATAGACCTTGCTGCCGGAGACGGTCAGGCCGCCGGACAGCAGCGCGTCGCTGCGGGAGAACCAGCCCTCTTTCTCGCCAAGATTCACCGACCACAGCTTCTCGCCGTTTTCGGCGTTCATCGCCATCACCAGCCCCTGACGGTCAGCGGCGTAGATATGGTTATCCTGAAACGCCGGACGCAGGTGGGAATAGAAGTCACCGACGCCGTTACCTACCGAGCGGCTCCATACCGTCTGCGGCGTAAACTGGTTCTCTACCTGCGGCAGCGGGGCCATGACGACCGTATCCGTCTCGCCGCCGAACCAGGAGCATCCGCTCAGCATGGTTGCTGACAGTAAGCCGACCAGGAGCGTTTTACGCAATTGCATCGATTATCCCCTTAGCTGGATAAATTATTCAGTTTCATCCGCAGCAGCGCCTGCAGCGACTGGGAGGCGCTCTCCGCCAGCCCTTTGCTATAGGCCTCACGCGCGCCCTTGGCGTCGCCTTTCTTCAGCAGAACGTCGCCGCGTACATCCTGGGCCAGCGGCTGCCATCCTTTGGCCGTGACGCCATCCAGGGTTTTCAGCGCCGCATCCAGCTGATTCTCCTGCAGCTGTACCCGCGCCAGGCGCAGATCGCTCAGGGACTTCAAGTTTTCGTCTTTGGCCTGCCCCGCCGCCCAGACCAGCTGGGTCTGGGCCTTGGCGAAGTCAGACTTCTCGACCTCGTACTGCGCCAGCTGCAGCGCCGCCAGTACGCCGTAATTGTTGCCATTCTCTTTGATAAAGGCTTCGCTGAGCGCCACGCCGTCCTGCTTACCGCCGCTCAGCGCCTCGCTGGCCAGCTGATAGGACTGGGAAGCCTGCGCCATGTTGGCCTGCTGATGGCCAACCCAGTAACGCCAGCCGAGCAGCGCGCCGACGCCAATCACCACGCCCACCACCAGCGTTTTGCCATACTCCTGGAAGAAATGGCGGATGGCATCAACCTGTTCGTTCTCTGTGCTATAGACTTCCACTGTTTCCTGCTCCTTAGCCCAACAGGGTCGCCAGCAGCGTCGCGGCCTGATCCTGCGCCACGGTCTGCTGTTCACCGCTTGCCAGGCACTTCACGTTCACCTGACCATTCTGTACTTCGCTCTCGCCCAGCACCAGCGCGATGCGGGCGCCCCATTTATCGGCGCGGGCAAACTGCTTCTTGAAGTTACCGCCGCCGTAGTTAGTCATCAGACGCAGCTGCGGCAGTGCGTCGCGCAGCTGCTCCGCCAGACGCATCGCCGCGCTTTGGGTCCCTTCACCGGCGGCGATCAGGTAGACCTCGACCGCGCGCTGCGGCAGGAAATCCGGGTTGACCGCCTGAACCAGCAGCACCAGACGCTCCAGCCCCATAGCAAAGCCTACCGCCGGCGTCGCATGTCCCCCCAGCTGCGCCACCAGACCGTCGTAACGGCCCCCTGCGCAGACGGTGCCCTGTGCGCCAAGGCTCGTGGTCACCCACTCAAATACGGTACGGTTATAGTAATCCAGCCCGCGCACCAGACGCTCGTTGACCGTATAGGCGATCCCGGCATCGTCCAGCAGACGGCACAGGCCGTCAAAGTGTTCGCGGGAGTCGGCGTCCAGGTACTCAGACAGGCGCGGAGCCTCGTTCAGCAGCGCCTGTACCTGCGGATTCTTCGAGTCCAGCACGCGCAGCGGATTGCTGTACATGCGACGCTGGCAGTCCTCATCCAGCTGATTCTTATACTGCTCCAGGTAGGCGACCAGGGCGTCGCGGTAGGCGGCGCGCGCCTCCAGCGAACCGATGGAGTTCAGCTCCAGCGCGACGTGATCGGCAATCCCCAGCACCTTCCACCAGCGGGCGGTCATCATGATGATTTCCGCATCGATATCGGGACCAGCCAGGCCGAACACCTCCGCCCCCAGCTGATGAAACTGGCGATAGCGCCCCTTCTGCGGACGTTCGTGGCGGAACATCGGCCCGATGTACCACAAACGCTGCTCCTGATTGTACAGCAGACCATGTTCGATACCGGCGCGCACGCAGCCAGCGGTGCCTTCCGGACGCAGGGTCAGGCTGTCGCCGTTGCGATCCTCGAAGGTATACATTTCTTTTTCAACGACATCGGTCACTTCACCAATGGCGCGTTTGAATAACGGGGTCTGCTCTACAATCGGCAAACGGATTTCGCTGTAGCCGTAGCTGGCCAGCACCTGCTTAAGCGCCGCTTCAATCGGCTGCCACAGCGCCGTATCTGCCGGCAAATAGTCGTTCATGCCACGAATGGCCTGGATATTCTTCGCCACGTCAACTCTCTATGTAATTTGCAAAAACTGGCCCGATTATAGAGGGATTCACGGCCCCTCTTCAACGCGGGCAAACAGCGGCGGCGCCAGAACGCGCCGCCCGTCATCACCGATCGTCCAGCGTCGTGACGCCAATGCGCATCTTTTCATCCAGCATGGCGGCCTTGGCGCGGATCTTCGCCTCCAGCAGATCGATGATCGCATCGTTATCAAAGCGCTCCTTCTGGCGGACACCGTCCTCATAGAAGCCGCTCTTATTGTGTCCGCCGGTCACGCCCAGAGTGGAGACCAGCGCTTCGCCCGGCCCGTTGACCACGCAGCCGATGATCGATACGTCCATCGGCGTGATGATGTCTTCTAGGCGCTGTTCCAGCGCATTCACCGTTCCGATCACATCAAACTCCTGACGGGAGCAGGTCGGGCAGGCGATAAAGTTGATCCCGCGCGAGCGGATGCGCAGCGACTTGAGGATATCAAATCCCACCTTCACTTCTTCTACCGGATCGGCGGCCAGCGATACGCGCAGGGTATCACCGATCCCCTCCGCCAGCAGCATTCCCAGCCCGATGGCGGATTTCACCGATCCACTGCGAGCGCCGCCGGCCTCGGTAATCCCCAGGTGCAGCGGCTGATCGATGCGCGCCGCCAGCAGGCGGTAGGCGTCAACCGCCAGGAATACGTCGGAGGCCTTCACGCTCACCTTAAACTGGTCAAAGTTGAGGCGATCCAGAATATCGACGTGGCGCATGGCTGACTCCAGCAGCGCCTGCGGGGTCGGCTCACCGTACTTCTCCTGGATGTCCTTCTCCAGCGATCCGGCGTTAACGCCGATGCGGATCGGAATACCGCGATCGCGAGCACAGTCGACTACCGAGCGGATCCGGCTCTCATTGCCGATATTGCCCGGATTGATGCGCAGACAGTCTACGCCGTACTCCGCCACCTTCAGCGCAATACGGTAGTCAAAGTGGATATCGGCCACCAGCGGCACCTGCGCCTGCTGTTTGATCAGCCGGAACGCTTCAGCCGCCTCCATGGTGGGCACCGATACGCGCACGATATCCACCCCGACCCGCTCCAGTGCGCGGATCTGCGCCACCGTCGCATCGACGTCGGTGGTGCGGGTGTTGGTCATGGACTGGACGGCGATAGGCGCGCCGTCGCCGATCGGCACGCTGCCGACATGAATACGCGTCGATTTACGGCGCTTAATGGGGGATGCACTGTGCATGACTTCTCTCCGCCCTTGCCGTAGCTCAGTTAGCCGCCGCAGGCTGCGCGTCTAACGTCAAACGGGCAACCTGGCTTGACTTGATGAAACGACTCAGATCAACGGGCTTACCCAGATACTGGATCTGAACTGCCGCCGGCGCCCCGATCTTCAGGCGATAGGGTGCCTTACCGGCTAAATCGAGTTTACCGCCGGCGCGCTGCAGCCCGCTGAACAGGACCTTGCCGCTGGCATCGCGCACTTCCAGCCAGCAGTCGGCGCTAAAATGCATCGCCAGCGGGCTCGCAGAGGCTTCGCTCGCGCTGCCCGGCGCGACGCTCGCGGCGGCGGTCGGCAGAGCCACGCCGGAAAGCGGCGCCACGTCAGCCTGGCTCGGCGCGACGACGGCATTGCTCTGCGCCGCGGCCGGGGCGGCGGCCTCAGGCGCTGGCGCGTTAGCGGCCACAGCGGTGGCTGGCGTCGTCGCCGGCGCAGTGTGGTTAGGATTCGCGCTCGCGGCAGACGACGACGGCGCCGCGGCGCTATCGCCGGCGGTCGCAGTCGCGGACGCAGAGGACGACGCGGACAGATCGACCGGCTGCGCATCCTGCTGCTTAGCCAGCTGAGCCGACGACTCATCGGCCATTTCCACGATATCCTGCTGCTGGGCCTTATGGTTTTGCCACCACCAGGAGCCGGTGATGCCGATCACCACGAAGATCACCAGCCAGGTAAAGGTCATCAGCCAGCCTTCGCGCTTCTTACGCTTTTTACCCAGCGAAAAGCTCTGCATAGGCGCCATTTTTACCGCCCGAACAGGGGCTTGTTTGGCTAACAGCGGGGCGATCTCCTGCTCGGGGATCTGCACCAGCTTGGCATAGGAGCGGATATAGCCGCGGACAAAGGTCGATACCAGACCATCCGGGGCCTTGTCTTCTTCAATATCGCGTACGGTTGAGAGCTTCAGGCACAGGCGTTCGGCCACCTGTTGCTGGGTGAGTCCTAAACGCTCGCGGCCCTGGCGCAGACGCTCGCCGGTGCTCATCGGTGCTGCTTGATCTTGGGAGGCTTCAGTATTCATTCGCTAGGAACTGCTGGTACTGTTGGGATTGTGGAAAATTTCGCGCCAGTTGCTTGCCATAACGTTCGAGATTCGTCTGGCGCCCATCTAACGCAGCGAAACGGATTTGTAACCATAAACTATCGGCGCTGGCCGGTAAAATATGATTGTAAACATCCAACATCAATCGTGCATCCGTGCGGTCACCCTGTTGTAACGCCTGTGCGGCGTCGCCCAGCAGACGCGTCCCCTGCTGCGAATCGGCCTTTAACGCGCGGGCAAATAGCCTGCGGGCTTCATCGGGCCGGTCGGCTCGCAGAAAACAGGTCCCCGCGCTAAAAAAAGCATCGGCGACCCCGCCGTCGTCCGGCAGACGCGCTGCCGCGTTAAACTGTTGTTGCGCCGCTACATACTGCCCTAAACTGCAGAGAAACGCACCGTAATTATTCACGACGGTGCCGTTGTCCGGCGCCAGCGCCAGCGCCTGGCGATAACTTTGCGCGGCCGCCTGCGGCTGACCGCTCAGCTGCTGATAGCGCGCCATCAGCAGCGGACGCCGGTAGTCACCGGGTGCCGCGGCGGGCAGCTGCGCTAACGCCTGCTGCGCCTGTGCGACATCGCCGCGATCGAGCGCCGCCTGCGCTCGCGCCTCCGGCGACAAGGCGGCCGTATCGGCCGCTACCGCGCTCGGCGTCTCCGGGGTATCGGCACACCCGAAGAGCAGCAGCGCTACCCCTGCGCACATCGTCGCCGTCGTCGTTTTCATCCCTAGCTCCGCTACGTCCGTGTGCGGGTCAGTCGATGTCTGGCGCTGCGCCGCCGTCGCCGGCGGCCGTTCGTCTCTACATCAGACTTCACGCACGTTGATAGGTTCCCCTGCCGCTTGCTTCTTCAGGGTTCGTTTGGTTCTGTCGATCACCTCGCCCGCCAGCTGACCGCAGGCGGCATCGATATCATCGCCACGCGTCTTACGCACGATAACGGTAAAGCCATACTCCATCAGCACCTTAGAGAAACGATCGATGCGGCTGTTGGAGCTGCGGCCAAAGGGCGCCCCCGGGAAGGGGTTCCACGGGATCAGGTTGATCTTGCACGGCGTATCCTTCAGGCACTCCGCCAGCTGGTGCGCATGCTCCGTACCGTCGTTGATATGATCCAGCATCACATACTCTACCGTCACCCGCCCCTGATTGGCGTTGGACTTCTCCAGGTAGCGGCGCACCGATCCCAGGAACATGTCGATATTGTACTTGCGGTTGATCGGCACGATCTCATCGCGGATCGCATCGTTCGGCGCATGCAGCGAGATCGCCAACGCCACGTCGATCATATCGCCCAGCTTATCCAGCGCCGGTACCACACCGGAGGTGGACAGCGTCACGCGACGCTTGGAGAGACCGAAGCCAAAATCATCCAGCATAATCTCCATCGCCGGGATCACGTTGGTCAGGTTGAGCAGCGGCTCCCCCATCCCCATCATCACCACGTTGGTGATCGGACGGTTGCCGGTCACCTTCTGCGCGCCGATGATTTTGGCCGCGCGCCATACCTGGCCGATGATCTCCGATACCCGCAGGTTACGGTTAAAGCCCTGCTGGGCCGTCGAGCAGAATTTGCACTCCAGCGCGCAGCCCACCTGGGACGAGACGCACAGGGTGGCCCGATCGTCTTCCGGAATATAGACCGTCTCGACCCGCTGATCGCCCACCTGCAGCGCCCACTTGATGGTGCCGTCAGAGGAGCGCTGTTCTACCGCCACCTCCGGCGCACGAATTTCCGCGACCTGCTTGAGCTTAGCACGCAACACCTTATTGATGTCGGTCATCACGTCAAAGTCATCGCAGCAGTAGTGGTAGATCCACTTCATGATCTGATCGGCGCGGAACGGCTTTTCGCCCATCTGGATGAAAAACTCACGCATTTGCTTGCGGTCCAGATCGAGCAGGTTAATTTTTTCCTGCGCCTGAGAAGCGCACGGCGCGGCGTCAGCAGAAACGGGCGTTACATGAATATCAGACAAGGGAGACTCGATGGCAGTGGCATCGGGCGCAGCGCCCGGATGCGATAAAGGATTCTTGGACATAAAATGGACAGGCCTCGTTGTTACACTTTGCGGCTCGTTGCCCCCCGCCCGACGGGCGGAGAGGACAGAAACTGGCATACAATAACGCCCCGGAGAAAACGCGGGGCGGCATATTGTACCTACTCTCGCCCGCCGATGCCATGGCGATAATGCACCCAGGCGGGATTTTGGCGCGCGGGCGGGGCGCTCAGCGGGTGCGCGGGCAGATGTCGTCAGCGCTGAAGAAATAGGCGATTTCGCGCTCGGCAGAGGCCGGAGAGTCGGAGCCGTGCACCGCGTTTTCCGTCAGGCTATCGGCATAGTCAGCGCGCAGCGTACCGGCCAGCGCGTTTTCCGGATTCGTGGCGCCCATGATTTCACGGTTACGACGCACCGCATCGTTGCCTTCCAGCACCTGCACCATGATCGGACCGGAGGTCATGAAGGTCACCAGGCCGTCAAAGAAAGGGCGCTCGCGGTGCTCGGCGTAGAAGCCTTCCGCCTGCTCGCGCGTCAGGTGCACCATTTTGGCGGCGACGATCTTCAGACCGGCAGACTCAAAGCGTGCGTAGATGGCGCCGATGGCATTTTTGGCCACCGCGTTCGGTTTTACGATGGAAAAGGTACGTTCTAAGGTCATGTCTACCCCTGTCAGACAGCTTTAATCAACATCCGCGCGGGATTCTACGGCGCAACAGCGACGGAAGAAAGCCACCCGGTCATGCTAACACCATGAGCTGGCGGAAGATTTTACTTACGCTTATCTCTACCGATGATGCCCAGTCGGCCCGTTGCCCACCCGACAGGGCGCGCAGACTGGCGGATTCGATTATAAGAGGGCGCCGCGGGGTTGCCTATGGCAATGACGTTAATTTGTTAAAAAGATATGAATATTTTGATGCCTACCGCAGGGCAGTCTCCCGGCGGTAGGCAGGATACGCCTCTGGCGGACTAGCGCCCCGTCGCGATGGCGTTGCGCAGCCAGCCGCCCCAGCGACGTTGATACAGCGGCGTCACGTGGGTGCGCAGGTAGTCGGCCAGCGGATCCTGCGCATCACGGCGAAGGCAGCAGACGTCGATCGCCTCGTCCTGATCCAGCAGGGCGCTGGCCAGGGTACCCGCCTCGCGGATCAACTCTTGGTGCGCGGCCTCATCGTGTCCCTCCAGCTCCAGCGCCAGCAGCAGCACCGGCTGCGCGTCACAGAGTGGATCCTGAAAACGCGCCAGCCAGGCGCTCCGCACCAGATTGCGCTGACCGCACAGGGCGGTCAGGCCGCTCTGCAGGGCCTCCGGCGTCTGATCCAGCGGCCCGACACGGATCGCGGCGCCGCCGTCGATCGACAGCGTCTGCGGCTGCGCCATGCCGCCGCTCTCCAGCAGCATCGCCACCTCCTGCGGGTAGAAGGCCTTGCCCACCTCCGCGCGGGGATTTAAAAACAGCGTCTCGCCGCGGGTCAGGGTGAACAGCTCGCGGACCGGCAGCGCGTGCCAAGACGTGGGGCCGCCGTCCGTCAGCGCCTGCTGCAAACGCGCCGGCGTAGAGAAAAAGGGGATCACCCGCGTACCGTCCTCCATTTCCCAGTGTTCGATCTCCAGCGTATCGTCGTCCGCCTCCGCCATCGCGTCTCCCCGAAGCGGAAGGTAGACCGTCGATGACAGCAGCGCACGGTAAAACAGCGCCAGATAGGCCGGATCGGCCGCCGCCTGAGCCAGGCTGGATTCGAGCCGCTGTTCGGGGGTGTCGTGATGGTGATCGTGCTCATGCTGACGATCGTCGTGATCGGGGGGGGTATCGCAGGTACTCACCGTCATCTCTCCTGTTTCCGTGTTTCCTTGGCCGATGCAGGCTCCGCCGTGCGGCGGAGCCATGATGTCAACGTCAGCAGCGCTCGGCCTGCGTCAACAGCAGGCGCGCCAGCGTCCGTACGCCAATGCCGGTCGCCCCGGCGGACCACTGATCCACCGCCGCCTTACGGTAGGTGGCGCTGCAGTCAATGTGCAGCCAGCCCTGCCGGTAGTCAGTGACGAAGTGCGACAGGAAGGCCGCCGCCGTACTGGCGCCGGCCGAGTGCGCCGCGCCGGCCACGTTGCTGAGATCGGCAAAGGCGGAGGGCAGCTGGCTACGGTGAAACTCCGCCAGCGGCAGACGCCAGAACAGCTCATCTTCCTGAGCCGCACTCTCCTGCAGCGCCGTCACCAGCGCATCGTCAAAGGAGAGCAGCGCATGGTAGTCACCGCCGACCGCGGTCTTGGCCGCGCCGGTCAGGGTGGCGCAGTCGATGATCATGCGCGGTGCCTGACGCGAGGCATCGATCAGGCCATCGGCCAGCACCAGGCGCCCTTCGGCATCGGTATTCATAATCTCAACCCGTTTGCCGTTGCGATACGAAATGATATCGCCCAGTTTGAACGCGTTGCCGCTGACCAGGTTATCCGCGCAGCACAGGTAGAGTTTGACCCGCGCCTGCAGCCCCTGCGCGATCGCCAGCGCCAGGGCGCCGGTCACCAGCGCCGCGCCGCCCATGTCCGACTTCATGGAGTCCATGAAGGCCGTCTGCTTCAGGCTATAGCCGCCGGAGTCAAAGGTGATCCCCTTCCCAACCAGGCAGGCCAGCACCGGAGTATCGGGCTGACCGCCCGGATTGTAATCCAGCTCCAGCAGCGCCGGCGCGCGCGCAGAGCCGCGGCCAACGCTGTGCAGCCCCATATAGCCCTGCTCGCGCAGATCGTCGCCCTTGATGATGCGATAGTGAATGCTGTCGCAGGCCTGCGCACACAGCAGGTCGACAGCGCGCTGCGCCAGCTGAGTCGGCCCCAGGTTTTCCGCCGGGATATTGATGGTGTCGCGCACCCAGTCGATATTCAGCAGCCGACGATCCAGCTCGGCGCGATCGGCGGCGCTCAGCGCCGGCCACTGGACATGCTGCCCGCCCTTCGGATTGCGAAAGCCCTGCCAAAACGCCCAGCAGGCGCTCAGGCTCCACGACGTCCCCTGCAGCGAAACCTGCTTCATCCCCTGGGTATCCAGACGGCGCCCGGCGCGCTGAATCGCCCCGTGGTCCAGCGCCGCTCCGGCGTGGATGGTCATCCCCTGTGCATCCGCGCTCAGCAGCGCATCGCTGCCCCAGCGCGCATCTGCGGCCTGACTTGATAAAAGGACCGGCATCAATTCATTGGTCATACGTGTTCTCCCGCTTGCTTCGCGGCCCCCGCGAACGGACGTCGCGGGCGGTCTATAGTAAAAAGCCACCCCTACGGGTGGCTTGCCCGGGCGACTCCCACGCCAAACTCAACGGCGGGGGAGGCCCTTCTCACTCAGCTTCATCTAACCAGACCAGCAGGATGGCTTCCAGAATTTTTTCACTGGAAGCGGACGGATCGTCATCAAAGTCATCCAGGCTGCAGATCCAGCGGTGCAGATCGGTAAAGCGCACGCTCTGTGGCGAGACGTCCGGGTACGCGTCATAGAGCGCCTCGCCGATGGCGCGGCTATCGTGCCACTTCAGTCCCACCTCAGTGCTCCCGCGCATGGTTAACGGTGTAGCGCGGGATCTCGACCACCAGGTCCTCATCCGCAACCCGCGCCTGACAGCTCAGGCGGCTTTCCGGCTCCAGACCCCAGGCCTTGTCCAGCATGTCATCCTCCAGCTCGCTGCTCTCCCCAAGGGAGTCAAAGCCTTCGCGGACGATGCAGTGACAGGTGGTGCAGGCGCAGGACTTCTCGCAGGCATGTTCGATTTCAATCCCGTTACGCAGCGCTGCGTCCAGGATCGTTTCGCCTTCCTGGGCCTCGATCACCGCCCCATCCGGGCAATGTTCCTGATTGGGCAGAAATACGATTTTTGGCATGTTTAAACCTCATCCACAGAGTGACCGGCCAGAGCACGGCGGATGGAGCTATCCATGCGCCGCGCGGCAAATTCTTGAGTTTGTGCATCCAGCGCGTTGATCGCCGCTTCGATCGCCGCGGTATCGTTACCGGCGGCAGCGGCCTGCAGCGCCGTCTGCGCCTGGCGGATCGCCGCCAGCTCCTGCTCGCCCAGCAGAGCACTGTCCTGCTGCAGCGCACCGTGCAGGCTTTCCAGCACCCGCGCGGCCTCCACTTTTTGCTCCGCCAGCATACGCGCGCTGAGATCCCCCTCGGCGTTCGCCATGGAGTCTTTCAGCATCCCGACGATTTCGTCTTCGCTCAGCCCGTAGGAGGGCTTCACCTGGATCGCCGCCTGTACCCCGGTCGACTTCTCCATCGCGGTCACGCTGAGCAGCCCATCGGCATCCACCTGGAAGGTGACGCGAATATGGGCACCGCCCGCCGGCAGCGGCGGAATGCCGCGCAGGGTAAAGCGCGCCAGAGAGCGATTATCCTGCACCAGCTCGCGTTCGCCCTGCAGCACATGGATCATCATCGCCGTCTGGCCATCTTTAAAGGTGGTAAACTCCTGCGCCCGGGCCACCGGGATGGTGGTATTACGCGGGATCACCTTCTCGACCAGTCCGCCCATGGTCTCCAGCCCCAGCGAGAGCGGGATCACATCCAGCAGCAGCATGTCGGCATCCGGTTTATTGCCGACCAGAATATCGGCCTGGATAGCCGCGCCGATCGCCACTACCCGATCGGGATCGATCGCGGTCAGCGGCGGGCGGCCAAAGAAGTCGCCCACCAGCGTCCGCACCAGCGGTACCCGAGTTGAGCCGCCGACCATCACCACCTCCAGCACCTCGTCACGGGTGACGCCGGCATCTTTTAGCGTCCGGCGACAGGCCAGCAGCGTGCGTTTGACCAGCGGCGCGATCAGCGCCTCCAGCTGAGCGCGGCTCACCTCACCCTGCCAGTCGCCGACGCATACCGTCGTCGCTTGCTGGGAGCTCAGAGCGATTTTTGCCGCGACGGCCGCATCCAGGAAGCGGCGCGCCAGCCCGGCATCGCTGCGGTCGTGCAGGCCGGCCTGCTCACGCAGCCAATCGGCCAGCAGGTGGTCAAAGTCATCGCCGCCCAGCGCGGAGTCGCCGCCGGTGGCCAAGACCTCAAACACCCCGCGACTGAGGCGCAGAATCGAGATATCAAAGGTGCCGCCGCCGAGATCGTAAACCGCGATCACCCCCTCCTGACCGGAGTCCAGCCCATAGGCGATGGCGGCTGCGGTCGGCTCATTGAGCAGGCGCAGCACGTGCAGACCGGCCAGACGCGCGGCGTCCTTCGTCCCCTGGCGCTGCGCATCATCGAAGTAGGCCGGCACCGTGATCACCACGCCGTCCAGCTCGCCCCCCAGGGCCGCCTGCGCGCGCGCGGAGAGCGCGCTGAGAATATCGGCCGAGACGTGGATCGGGTTGACGCTGCCCGCCGCCGTCGCCAGCTGCGGCATACCGCTCTCGCTGGCGTGCATCTGATAGGGTAAATGCGGGTAGCGCGCCTGAATGTCGGCCAGCGAACGCCCCATCATGCGTTTAATCGAGCTCACGGTATTGCGCGGATCGTCGGCGGCCTGTTCACGGGCCTCAACGCCGACGATATGTCCGCCAGCCTGGTAGCGCACTACCGACGGCAGCAGATGGCGCCCCTGCTCATCGGCCAGCGTTTCGGCCTGGCCGCTGCGCACGGTCGCCACCAGGGAGTTGGTGGTGCCCAGATCGATACCCGCCGCCAGACGACGCTGATGCGGCGCGGCACTCAGCCCCGGCTCACTGATTTGTAATAACGCCATGTTCGCTTCCGTTAATCCGTCAAAAAGGGTTACATCCCCAGCAGTCGCTCTTCCAGCTGTTCGGTCTGCTGCTGGAGCCTGTCTAGAAATCGTAGCTTGCGCACGCTGTCCGCCGCCTGGGTCCAGGCCTGACGGTCCAGCTCATTCACCATCTGTGCGCTGCGCGTCTGCACCATTTTAGCGATCCCGTCGGCAAAGTTCATTAACGCCTCATCGGCGTCGGCGCGGTGTTCCAGCGCCTCCAGCTCCTCGCGCAGGGTCATCTGCTCCATCAGGAAAGCCGTATCGCGCAGGGTCTGCTGTTCATTATTGATGTCAAAGCCGTGCAGAGAGAGCAGGTACTCGGCCCGCTTGAGAGGATGTTTGAGCGTCTGATAGGCGTCGTTGATGGTCGTCGCCTGCTGCATCGCCAGCAGACGATCGCGCTCGGGCGCGGTGGCGAAACGATCGGGGTGAAACTGACGCTGCAGGTCCTGAAAACGCGCAGCGAGCAGGCTGCCGTCCACGTCATAGCGTGCCGGCAACCCGAAAAGCGTGAAGTAGTCCATGCCGTACTCTGATGCTGATACCGTGAAAGCGGCGTCGCCGACGTCGGCTAATGAAGGAGAGGCGACGGCCGCCGATGACGCGGGCGCGGGTTAAACGTTAAAGCTCTCGCCGCAGCCGCACTCATTCTTAACGTTCGGGTTGTTGAACTTAAAGCCTTCGTTCAGGCCCTCTTTAACGAAATCCAGCTCGGTACCGTCGAGGTACACCAGGCTCTTTCCGTCAACGATGACCTTCACCCCTTTATCCTCGAAAACCACATCGTCCTCGTTCAGGACATCGACAAACTCCAGCACATACGCCATGCCCGAACAGCCCGAGGTTTTTACCCCCAGACGCAGGCCCAATCCCTTACCGCGATTGGTTAAAAATGTCTGTACGCGCTTTGCAGCGGAGTCGCTCATGGTAATCGACATACAACAACCTCAGTCAAAAAATTCAGGGTGACGGCGACCGGAATACCGGCCGCCGGAGCGCGGCGCTTATTCCGCGCTATGCTTGTTTTTATAATCGGCGATCGCCGCCTTGATGGCGTCTTCTGCCAGAATCGAGCAGTGGATCTTCACCGGCGGCAGCGCCAGCTCCTCGGCGATGTCGGTATTCTTGATCTCCGCCGCCTGCTCCAGGGACTTACCCTTGACCCACTCGGTGACCAGAGAGCTGGAGGCGATGGCAGAGCCACAGCCGTAGGTCTTGAAACGGGCGTCCTCAATGATACCCTCATTGTTGACTTTAATCTGCAACTTCATCACGTCGCCGCAGGCCGGGGCGCCGACCATACCGCTGCCGACGTTGGGATCGCTATTGTCAAAGGATCCGACGTTACGCGGATTCTCGTAGTGATCGATCACTTTATCGCTATAAGCCATTTATCGATGCTCCTAAAAGGGTGTCCTGGGAATTAATGGGCTGACCATTCGATGGTGCTGAGATCCACGCCCTGCTTATGCATCTCCCACAGCGGTGAGAGCTCGCGCAGGCGGCCGATGGATTTACGCACCAGATCGATGGCGTAATCGACCTCTTCTTCCGTGGTAAAGCGCCCCAGAGAGAAGCGGATGGAGCTGTGCGCCAGCTCATCGTTCAGCCCCAGTGCGCGCAGCACATAGGACGGCTCCAGACTGGCTGAGGTACAGGCCGACCCGGAAGATACGGCCAGATCCTTCAGCGCCATGATCAGGGATTCCCCTTCAACAAAGTTAAAGCTGACGTTCAGGATGTTCGGCGCCCCCTGCTCCAGAGAGCCGTTCAGATACACCTCTTCGATGTCTTTCAGCCCGTTCCACAGGCGATCGCGCAGGGCGCGCAGACGCGGAACCTCGGTCGGCATCTCTTCCTTGGCGATACGGTAGGCTTCGCCCATCCCAACGATCTGGTGTACCGGCAGGGTCCCGGAGCGCATACCGCGCTCATGGCCGCCGCCGTGCATCTGTGCTTCGATACGCACGCGCGGTTTACGGCGAACGTACAGGGCGCCGATGCCCTTCGGACCATAGATTTTATGGCCGGAGAACGACATCAGATCGACCTTCAGTTTGCTCAGATCAATCGGCAGTTTGCCCACGCTCTGGGTGGCATCCACGTGGAAAATAATGCCACGCGCGCGGCACATCTCGCCGATGGTCTCAATATCCTGAATGATACCGATTTCGTTATTCACATGCATGATGGAGACCAGGATCGTATCGTCACGCATCGCCGCTTCCAGGGCCTTCAGGTCGATCAGACCATTGGGCTGCGGTGCCATATAGGTCACCTCAAAGCCTTCGCGCTCCAGCTGACGGCAGGTATCCAGCACCGCCTTGTGCTCGGTCTTACAGGTAATGATGTGCTTGCCTTTCTTCTGATAGAAGTTGGCGGCGCCTTTGATGGCCAGGTTATCGGCCTCGGTCGCACCGGAGGTAAACACGATCTCGCGCGGATCGGCGCCCACCAGCTCAGCGATGTTATTGCGCGCAACGTCTACCGCCTCTTCAGCCTGCCAGCCAAAGCGGTGGGAGCGGGAAGCTGGGTTACCGAATGTACCGTCCAGCGTCAGATACTGCATCATCTTCTCAGCCACGCGCGGATCGGCCGGCGTCGTTGCGGAGTAGTCCATATAAATCGGTAATTTCATTCTATTGCTCCGTACATCACTTCCAAAAATGATTTGCCTACGGGTGATAATTCAACGCCGTGCCCGCGCTTAGGCGCGCAGGTTCACGTTAATCGTATCCTGACGCCCGGCCGCGACAACGCTGCGCCGTGCATCGATATCCTGTCGGTCAGCCACATCCATGACTTCCTGGTTATTGACCAGCTCCGCCAGCGAAATATTGTTTAGAAAGCCGCTGATACGCTCGCTGAGATCGCGCCACAGCGCGTGGGTCAGGCAGCGGGTTCCTCCCTGGCAGCCCTCTTTTCCCTGGCAGCGGGTGGCGTCCACCGACTCATCCACGGCGGTGATCACCGCGCCGATGGCAATCTCGCTGGCCTCTTTCCCTAGCAGGTAACCGCCGCCGGGACCGCGTACGCTGGCCACCAGACCATTTTTGCGCAGGCGAGAAAACAGCTGCTCCAGATAAGAGAGCGAGATCCCCTGGCGTTCAGAAATATCCGCCAGCGGTACCGGCCCTTCCTGGGAGTGAAGCGCCACATCGAGCATGGCTGTTACGGCATAGCGCCCTTTGGATGTCAGTCTCATGGCTAATAGTCCCTTTGGGAAAAAGAGTGAAACACGCGGTGTTGCTCAACGGTTTCATCCTCTCATTCCTGACTATTTCAGTCAACTATTTATCCTACTATTTTAGTCAGGTATTATCCCGTTGTCGACGCCGCCCATCCGCGAGAAACGCGCGACAATCTCGGCCAGCGTCCGCGCAAAAATACCCGTGCATTCTACTATGATATAGCCGCTGTCGCAGTTAACTTTCGTGCCGTTCTGCGTCGCACTTATCAATTGAGGCCAGTATCCCGCGCAGGATATTCAGCTCCTGTGCCTCCGGACGAGCGCGGGTGAACAGGCGGCGCAGGCGGTTCATGACCTGGCCCGGATTCTTCTCGCGGATAAAGCCGGTGTGGTGCAGCGTCTGCTCCAGATGGGCATAAAAGCGCTCCAGATCGTCCGCCAGCGGATAGGCTGCCTCCTCTACCGCCGGCGCCTTGGCCGCCTGGCGATCCAGATGCGCGACGCGGATTTCATAGCTGAGGATCTGCACCGCCATCGCCAGATTCAGCGAGGTGTACTCCGGGTTAGCCGGGATCTGCACGTGGTAATGGCACTTCTGCAGCTCATCGTTGGTCAGCCCGACGCGCTCACGGCCAAATACGATAGCGACGGGCGCATGCTCCGACTCCATGGCGCTGCGCTGGCCGCATTCGCGCGGCTCCAGCATCGGCCACGGCAGCGAGCGCGAACGGGCGCTGGTGCCCACCACCAGGCTACAGCCGGCGATCGCGTCATCGAAACTGTCCACGATGGTCGCGTTGCCGATCACGTCGCTGGCGCCGGCTGACAGGGCAATGGCCTGTGAGTCGGGGCGTACCAGCGGGTTCACCAGATACAGGTTGGTCAGTCCCATGGTCTTCATGGCGCGGGCGGTTGACCCCATGTTGCCGGTGTGGGAGGTTTCCACCAGCACGATGCGAATATTGTCCAGCATGCTTACTCATTACACGGTTGAATTGATTCTGCGATTTTACCATAAGGCGCTATTAATGGTTTCTATTGATTTATTCGCCGCCGAGCGATTCCACAGCCAATTGATATAAAACACTATTTATCGCCATGGCCAACGGATATAAAAACGGCATGGTTGTTTGCCGCACGCTTTGCTATACTCTACGCCGTCTAAATTTCCCGTTCTTTAACATCTAGTGGAAGATTCCCATGCATCCGATGCTGAACATCGCCGTGCGCGCCGCGCGCAAGGCTGGTAACCTGATTGCCAAAAGTTACGAAACGCCCGACTCAGTAGAAGCCAGCCAGAAAGGCAGCAATGATTTTGTGACCAACGTCGATCGCGATGCTGAACACCTGATCATCGAGACCATCCGCAAGTCTTACCCCAAGCACACTATTATCAGCGAAGAGTGCGGTGAGCTGCTGGGTGAAGATCACGAGATCCAATGGGTAATCGATCCGCTGGATGGCACCACCAACTTCATCAAGCGTCTGCCGCACTTCGCGGTGTCTATCGCCGTACGCATCAAGGGCCGCACCGAAGTCGCCGTCGTCTATGATCCGATGCGCAACGAGCTGTATACCGCCACCCGTGGTCAGGGCGCGCAGCTCAACGGCTACCGCCTGCGCACCGGCGTCGCCAAAGATCTGGATGGCACCATCCTGGCCACCGGCTTCCCGTTCAAGATGAAGCATCACGCCACTACCTACATCAAGATGGTCGATAAGCTGTTTACCCAGTGCGCCGACTTCCGTCGCACCGGCTCTGCCGCGCTGGATCTGGCCTACGTCGCCGCCGGCCGCGTGGACGGTTTCTTTGAAATCGGCCTGAAGCCGTGGGACTTCGCCGCCGGTGAGCTGCTGGTGCGCGAAGCGGGCGGTCTGGTTACCGACTTTGTTGGCGGCCATGGCTACCTGGCCAGCGGTAACGTCGTCGCCGGTAACCCGCGCGTCGTCAAGTCGCTGCTGGGCGCCCTGCGTGACGAACTGAGCGATGCGCTGAAGCGCTAATCGCCCGCCCGAAAGGGCACCGATGCGTATTATCCAACGCCCTGCCGGAGCCCCCGCGCAGGGCGTTTTGCTTTTTTACGCCCACCGTCGTACGGAAACCCCGCGAGGACGCCCCTCCGAGGTCGTCGAGCTTTGCTATGCTTAGACGATGCCCTTTCGTTCGCCTCTGCGGCGAGCCGCCTCGCGGGGGCGTACCCTATGCCGGTTTCGTCGATCTTCGCCCGGGGGGAAACACACATGCAGAACGATGTCCCGCTGCCGCCACCGCACTCCCGCGCGGAGCGACACTGTAATCTGGCTCTACTGCTGCTGCTGCCAACGGCGCCGCTGACGATGGCGCGTCTGTGTAAGCTACAGCAGCAAACGCCCGATGAGGCCGAGCAGGATCTGAATCATCTGGTCAACGACATCATGCGTTATCACGCCCTGCATATCAGCTTCCACCCGCGCCATGGCTATCGCCTTCAAGGCCCAGCCTATGAGTGGCGGCTGTGCCTGCTGCACTGGCTACAGCGTACGCTGCGCTACTTCCCGGCCAACGCAGCGCGTCTGCTATCCCCTGCCCTGCCCCCGGCCTTTCCCCGACAGACGCTCTGCGAACGCCTGCTGCAAAGCGTCCCGCGCCTGGAATCCCAGGCGATTCCGGCATCCGCGGCCTTTACGCCGCGCCAGCGGCAGCTGATCGACATCATGATGCGGTACGCCGCCGTACAGCGCCGCGGCGGCCGATCGGATTCACTCATGCCCTGCTGGCTGCTGCCCTACCGCCGCCGCTGGCTGCAGCAAAAAGAGGAGTATGCCGTTGCCGAAGCACTATGCCGCATCTACATCGGCGACGCGCCGGCGGACGTCCTGGATCAGGAGCGGCTATTCGCGACGCTGCTGTTAACCCTGCTCAAGAATCACAGCCACAGCCCGCGGGAGAATGCGCAGGACAGCGCCCTCATGCACGAGATTGAACGCTGCGTCGACTGCGTCGAGCGCGACAGCGATGTGCGACTTTCCCAGCGCGAAAGGCTGTGCGCCCGCCTGTTCGCCCACCTTGGCGCCGCCATTGAGCGCGCGCTGTTCGACATCCGTATCGGCACGCCGCTGGCGGCGGAGCTGGCGTCTCATCACCCCGCGTTACTGGCGCTCACCCGCCGTGCCATCGCCGGACTGGAGCAGCGCTACCGTATCCGCTTCTCCCCCGAGGAGCTAAGCCTGATCGCCGTCAGCATCGGCGCCTGGCTGATGCAGGCCGGTCGCCTACAGGAGCAACCGACGTAAAAAAGCCCGCGCGCGGCGGGCTCGGTAAGGCTAACGACCTGTCAGGCATAGACCGGCAGGCGTTCACAGATAGCCAATACCTTCTGCTTGGTATCGGCGATCGTGGCCTCATCATGGATATTATCCAGCACGTCGCACATCCATCCCGCCAGCTCGCGGGACTCCGCCTCTTTAAAGCCACGGCGTGTGATAGCCGGGGTGCCGACGCGAATACCGGAGGTCACGAACGGGCTCTGCGGATCGTTGGGCACGCTGTTTTTATTCACCGTAATATTGGCGCGCCCCAGCGCGGCATCGGCCTCTTTACCGGTGATCTGCTTATCGACCAGATCCAGCAGGAACAGATGGTTTTCCGTGCCGCCGGACACGACTTTATAGCCACGCTGCAGGAAGACGTCGACCATCGCCTTGGCATTCTTGGCCACCTGCTGCTGGTAACGGGTAAACTCGGGCTCCATCGCCTCTTTCAGCGCGACCGCCTTGGCTGCGATCACGTGCATCAGCGGCCCCCCCTGCGCCCCCGGGAACACGGCGGAGTTCAGCTTTTTGTACAGAGCCTCATCCAACCCCTTGGCCAGGATCAGGCCGCCGCGCGGACCGGCCAGGGTCTTATGGGTGGTGGTGGTCACGACGTGAGCATGGGGAACCGGATTGGGATAAACCCCGGCAGCGACCAGACCCGCCACGTGCGCCATATCCACAAACAGGTAGGCACCGATGCTATCGGCGATCTCACGCATACGCGCCCAGTCCACTACGCCGGAATAGGCCGAGAAACCGCCGATGATCATCTTCGGACGGTGCTGCTGCGCCTGCGCCGCCAGATCGTCATAGTCGATACGGCCATGCGCGTCGATGCCGTAAGGCACCACGTTATACAGCTTACCGGAAAAGTTAACCGGAGAGCCGTGCGTCAGGTGGCCGCCGTGCGCCAGATTCATGCCCAGCACCGTATCACCCGGCTGCAGCAGCGCAGTATAGACGGCGAAATTGGCCTGAGAACCTGAGTGGGGCTGTACGTTAGCGTAGTCGGCGCCAAACAGCGCCTTGGCGCGATCAATCGCCAGCTGCTCAACCTGATCCACATACTGGCAGCCGCCGTAATAGCGCTTGCCCGGGTAGCCTTCGGCATATTTATTGGTCAGCTGGGAGCCCTGCGCCTGCATAACCCGCGGGCTGGTGTAGTTTTCCGAGGCAATCAGCTCAATATGCTGCTCCTGACGCGTCACTTCCTGCTGCATTGCCTGCCACAGCTCGGCATCATAATCGGCAATGTTCATCTCACGCTTTAACATCCGCTTCTCCTGACTCAGCTAACCGGTTTTGAGTAAATCTGGCCCTCACAGCCAATACATCCCACCCCAACGGGCAATCGTCACAGTGTAATATGTTTTTAGCTTGTTACAAACACCTTGCCCCATCTTTTACGCAATCGTTTGGCACTCCGTGGCGCAAGGCCTTGGCCAGATAGACACCTTGTTGCATTTTTGTGCGCGCAGCGATAGGCGTGCATAAAAAAACACCATTACCGTAACGCCAATGAGGCGCATCGGCAATTATTGATTTACAGCGCCGCCGAAAAGCCTTAAGTTGCATTTAAAATACAACTTAACTAACCACGCCCAGGAGCGCCCATGCTGGACACACAAACCATCGCTATCGTCAAATCCACCCTACCGCTACTGCAGCAATATGGCCCGGGGCTGACCGCCCATTTCTACCAGCGCATGTTCCGCCATAATCCAGAGCTGAAGTCTCTCTTCAATATGAGCAACCAACGCAGCGGCGATCAGCGCGAGGCGCTGTTTAACGCCATCTGCGCCTATGCCGCCCACATTGATACCCCCGCCGCGCTGCTCAATGCGGTGGAGCGTATCGCGCACAAGCACGTCAGCGTCGGTATTCAGCCATCGCAGTATGCCATCGTGGGTCATCATCTGCTCAAAACCCTGGAGGAGCTGTTCAACCCCGGCAGCGATGTGCTGGACGCCTGGGGAAGCGCCTACGACGCGCTGGCGCAGCTGTTTATTGCGCGGGAGGCCCAGCTGTATCAGGGACACGTCGGGCAGCCCGGCGGCTGGGCGCATCAGCGCGCGTTTACGATCGCTGAAAAGCGGGCGGAGAGCGACCTGATCACCCGCTTCACGCTGGTACCGCAGGATGGCGCCCCGATCGCCGACTTCCTCCCGGGGCAATATCTGAGCGTATATGTGCGCCATCCCAGCCTCCCACGTCAGGCCATCCGCCAGTATTCACTGACCCATGCCCCCAACGGCACGCATTACCGTATCGCCGTCAAACGAGAGCCTCAGGGCGCCGTCTCCCGCTACCTGCACGACGTCGCCGTCGCGGGCGATACGCTGCACCTCTCAGCCCCCAGCGGCGAGTTTACCCTAGAGACGACGCCGGAGACGCCGCTGGCGCTGATCTCGGCGGGCGTCGGTGTGACCCCGCTGCTCAGCATGTTGGATACCCTGAGCCGCCGCGGACAGCGCGCCCCGCTGTACTGGCTGCACGCCGCCGACAGCGACCCCGTGCGCGCCTTTGGCGAGGAGAGCGAGCGTCTGCTGGCCGCGATCCCCCAGCACCAGGCCCATCTGTGGCTGCGCCACGGCGAACCTGCGCAGCCGGTCCGCGCCCACCACCATCGCGGTACGATGGATCTCGACGTCGTGGGCGAAGGGCTGCGCGATCCGCGCATGCAGTTCTATTTCTGTGGACCGGTGGGCTTTATGCAACGGGTGGCGCAGCAGCTGCTGGCGCAGGGCGTTGACGCAGAACGACTGCACTATGAGTGCTTCGGCCCACACAAAATTCTGTGAGCCCGTCGTCCCGGCCATCTTCGCGCCGGGAACGTCGCCGCGCGATGCCGCCGTAGGCATCGGTAGTGCGAGGAGAGATAAAACGAAAAACCCCGGTTCATTTCTGAACCGGGGCTTAGAATGTTGGCGGAACGGACGGGACTCGAACCCGCGACCCCCTGCGTGACAGGCAGGTATTCTAACCAACTGAACTACCGCTCCGCGTTGTTCCCGCTGGGGGGAACGAGGCGCATATTACGGTCAGCGCTCGGCGGCGTCAACCCTTTTTCACCGCAAAACCATCATTCGTACATATTTTATACTTTGTGATGATTTTTCAGCAAATTTTACCGTTTAGCTACGCCACAGGCAGCTGCCGCCCTTCTTTTGAACCAGATCCAAGCGCTGTTCATGGGCCGCCAACTCCGCCTCACTGGCATACACGACCCGTAGCCCTTTAGCACCGCGCACCACCCGACGAATCTCCGACGCCTGCGACTGAGAGGTGCCATCGCCGTCGCTGGAAAACGCCAGCGATGTCTGGCCGCCGGTCATGATCAGGTAGACGTCGGCCAGGATCTGGGCATCCAGCAGCGCCCCGTGCAGCGTACGTTTGCTGTTGTCTATCTCATAGCGGTTGCACAGCGCATCCAGGCTGTTCCTTTTGCCCGGAAACAGGCGACGCGCCATCACCAGGCTATCGGTGATGGTACAGAATGTCTCCGTCTTGGGCAGATCGCGCCCCAGCTTGGCGAACTCATAGTCCATAAAGCCGATATCGAACGGCGCGTTATGGATCACCAGCTCCGCGCCGCGGATAAACGCGAGAAACTCGTCGGCGACCTCGGCAAAGCTGGGCTTATCCAGCAAAAAGTCATCGCTGATGCCGTGTACCGTAAACGCCTCGGGATCCACCAGGCGATCCGGCTTCAGGTAAACGTGAAAATTACGACCGGTCAGGCGACGGTTAACCACTTCAACGGCGCCGATTTCAATGATGCGATGCCCCTCATAGTGGGCACCCACCTGATTCATACCGGTAGTTTCCGTATCGAGGACGATTTGGCGGGCGATAGGGGTATTCATTTTACTGTGCTCATCGTGTCACTTTATGTCAGACTCACGGTTTTGATCAGAGAGTAGTCTACCAGAGATGTTAAAGCAGGTTGAGATTTTCACCGATGGTTCCTGCCTGGGTAACCCGGGCCCGGGCGGCTATGGCGCCATTCTGCGCTACCGTCAGCATGAAAAGGCGCTCAGCGCCGGCTATCGGCTGACCACCAACAACCGCATGGAGCTGATGGCGGCGATCGTCGCCCTAGAGACGCTGACCAGCGCCTGTCAGGTCACGCTGTTCAGCGATAGCCAGTATGTCCGTCAGGGCATCACCCAGTGGATCCACGGCTGGAAACGACGCGGCTGGAAAACGGCGGATAAAAAACCGGTGAAAAACGTCGATCTGTGGCAGCGACTGGATCAGGCCATCGGCCCGCATCAGGTGGAGTGGATCTGGATCAAAGGCCACGCCGGCCACCCAGAGAACGAGCGCTGCGATGAGCTGGCGCGCAGCGCCGCCGGGGCACCGAGCCTGGAGGACAGCGGCTACAATCCCGAGTAACCGCGCCATCGGGGGCCACTAAGCCGATCGTCGCAGGATCTTCGCCGCGCCGCCCAGCGCGCGGCGGATCCCGTGATGTGCCCGCAGAACGCGCTGCGGCGTTAAGGTCAGCGGAACCGTGCGCTTACGCGCCACGATCAGCATCAGACACCCCATCGCCGGAAAGTGGCGGCTCAGCAGAGAGACGCAGGGCTGATGCCAAGGCAGCACCTGAAAACGTGACGCCGCCAGCACCTCGTAGTTCAGCAGGTTCAGCCAGTCGATGAGCCGCCCCATACTGAACATACGGCTGTTGTAGGGCACCCGGCGGCGCAGTCCGGGCACCAGTCTCCCCATCCCCAGCAGGCTCAGCGGACTAAAGCCGCTGATGATAAGCCAACCGTCATCCACCAGTACCCGATCGACCTCGCGCAGCACCCGGTGCGGATCGCGGGAGTAGCCCAGGGTGTGAGCCAGCAGGCAGGCATCCACCGACTTCGCGGCAAACGGTAGATGCGCAGGATCGGCGATCACCTGTAAATGCTCTCCCTCCGGCGCCACACTCACCTGATGTGATATGGTACAGCGGTCCGTTGCCAGATCGGTACTCAGCGCCCCCAGCTTCAGCAAATGGTAGCCAAATAGCTTGGGCCACCACGGCGTTAAACGCAGCTCCAGCGCGGCCCGGTAGTGGACTCCCCACGGGATTTGCCGCCAGGTAAAAGGCGCGTTCAGCGTGCGCTTGCTCAGTGCCGGTTTCATCGTCACCTCTGACTTTGGAGTAGATAACATCATGGATCTTATCGGTCTTCCTGCCCTACAGGATAACTACATCTGGCTGCTAATCAATCCGCAGCATCAATGTCTGATCGTCGATCCCGGCGTTGCTGCGCCGGTTTTACACTATTTGACAGAGAATAGGATAACCCCTAAAGCCATCCTGCTAACGCACCATCATAATGACCACATTGGCGGCGTTGCAGAAATAGTCCAGGCCTACCCTGAACTGCCGGTTTACGGCCCGGCAGAAACGCAGGGACTGGGAAGTACCCAGATCGTGGCCGACGGCGATACGTTCTCCCTGCTAGGGTGCCAGATTTCGGTCATGGCCCTGCCGGGACATACGCTGGGCCATGTGGGCTATTACAGCGCCCCTTACCTGTTTTGCGGCGATACGCTCTTTTCCGCCGGCTGCGGCCGCCTGTTTGAGGGCAGCGCGCAGCAAATGTTTGACTCGCTACAGCGCATTATGCAACTTCCTGATAACACGCTGGTGTGCTGCGCGCACGAATATACCGAGTCAAATCTGCGATTTGCACGGCATGTCTTACCCCAAAACAGGGCAATAGAAACATATCAGCAACACGTAGCGACGTTGCGGGCAAAACAGCAACCTACGGTGCCTTCAACGCTACGGATTGAGCGGGAAATAAATCCATTCTTACGCTGTTATGATGATGATTTGCAAAGGAATGTAGGTTTTCCTACGCAACCTAATGAGATTTGGCGAGTTTTTGCCTGTCTACGCGACATGAAAGACAGCTTTTAAAGCTTTTTCTTGTGTTGTGCGGCCAAGCAACGTATTATTGCTCGTCTTTTAATCACCAGTGACACACACATGAAGGCTAAAGCGATTATCTTCGCCTCCGTGTTGTTGGCTGGCTGTCATGGGGCCTCCCAATCACAGCCGGAGCAATATGCACAGAGTTTGTCTTCTGTCAGTCGAAGTGAAGCAGGACAGCCCTCGGACGCACGAGCGACCTCCGCGCGATGGTTAAGCGACAGTAATACCCTCGCGCAGGATGACTTATGGGGCTTCATTAGTGACGACATGAAGATAAAGGTTCCGGACAATGCCCGGATCCGCGAGCAACGAAACAAGTATTTACGCAATAAGAGCTATCTCCACGATGTAACATTACGGGCAGAGCCGTACATGTACTGGATTGTCGAGCAGATTAAGAAACGTAATATGCCGATGGAACTGGTACTGCTACCCATAGTGGAGAGCGCTTTTAATCCGCATGCAACGTCATCGGCCAACGCCGCAGGGCTATGGCAGATCGTGCCTCAAACGGGTCGTAACTACGGATTGAAACAGAACCAGTGGTATGACGGACGCCGGGATATCGCCGCCTCGACAACGGCTGCGCTGGATATGATGCAGCGCATGAACAAGATGTTCGACGGTGACTGGCTGCTGACTCTGGCTGCATTCAACAGCGGCGAAGGGCGCGTCATGCAGGCGATCAAGGCCAACAAGCGCAAAGGGCGTCCGACCGACTATTGGTCTCTCTCCCTACCGCGTGAGACGGCGCTGTACGTGCCGAAGGTGCTGGCGCTGAGCGATATCATTAAGCATAACCAGCGCTACGGTATCAAGCTGCCTAAGTCGAGCCAGGAGCGGGCGCTAGCGCGCGTTGACGTCGGTCAGCAGATGCAGCTCAGCCAGGCTGCCGAGATGGCTGGGATGTCGCTGACTAAGCTGAAGTCGTTCAACCCAGGCTATAAGCGCAACGTTACCGCGCCTAGCGGTCACGGTCCGCGCTATATCATGGTGCCTCAGGCTCACGTTGATCGGCTGAAGGATTCGTTGGCAGAACGTGAAATTGCCGCGATCCAGCCGGATACCGAGCTGGCGAACAATCGCAGCGCGTCAACCTACCGGGTGCGCAGCGGCGATACGGTGTCTGGCATCGCCCGTCGCCTAAACATGACGCAGAAAACGCTGCTGAGCATGAATAATATGGGCAGCCGCAGTACCCTGAAGGCCGGGCAGACGCTGAAGGTCGCCACGGACGCGAAAGGCACTGCGCTGGCGGACAATACCATCACCTATAAGGTGCGGAAAGGGGACTCACTCTCCAGCATTGCACGCCGCCACGGCGTCGACATCGATGATGTTATGCGCTGGAACAGCAAAGTGAACAACCCGGGTCAGATCCAGCCGGGCGATCTGCTCACCCTGTACGTGAGGGATAAGCAGGACGGCAACAGCTGACGCCACTAACAGCAATAAAAAAGCGCCTTTTCGGCGCTTTTTTATTGCACGGTACGGAGGTCGATCACTCGGGACGAAACTCAACCAGCAGCGGATTATGATCTGAGGCCTGAGTCACCAGTACCGATGCCTCCACAACGCCTAAACCACGATAAAAAACAAAATCTAAAGGACGCCCAAAGGCCGTACGGCGATGATCGTTCGTGAAGTGGACCTCACGTAGCTCCATACCGCTGGCAAAGCGCCTCAGGGCATTCAGACGGCGATTACTCCAGGCATTGAAATCCCCCGCCATGATCACCGGCCCCTTATGTAGGGCAATCTGCTCCCCTATCGGATCCAGCTGCTTGCTGTAGACCTCAACGCCTAGGCTAAAGTTGACCGCATGAATATTCACCACCATCAGCAGGCGCCCGTCAAACAGCGGATATACCGTCACCAGCGCTGATTTCGCCAGACGGATCAGCGGCTCCTTCTCCCGCAGCGGACAGCAGTAGATCGGGTGTGCCGCGGCCAGCGTCATCACGCCGGAGGGATGCTGGGGCAGCGAGAAGGCCGGAACCTGATCGGCCGTCAGATAGTGACTGGTGGCAAAGCGCACCAGCTCGGGGGTGGTTTGCGCCTCCTGCAGTAGCACCAGCTGTGAACGGCGACCATACTCCTTTAGCACCGACAGCCAATCGGCGCGCTGCTGCTTGAAAATATTCCAGACCATGATCCGCAGGGCATCATCCGTCGGCAGCGCCTGGGTCATCGCAGGCTGACTCAGCGCGTCGGTAGACCCGGGAAAAATACGCGTCGCCGGCATCCCCGCCGTATAGCGCATGGCAAAGTTCTTTTTGCGCACGTTTACCGCCTGTTACTCAGAATACACCGTAGAAAAGACGCGGGAGTGCGCAGATTCCACACTATGTCACCGAGTCTACTCTTCTGTTATAGGGATGCACAGCGTGAATTACAACCGCCGGACGACCGGCGCCAATGATATCGGTGACCTGTAAGCCTGAAAGGACGCTCGAAGAGAAGAGAGAAGATCACTGCGAAAGATGAAAAAACAAAAAAGGCCTGCTGATTCAGCAGGCCTTTAAAATAAGTGGCGGAACGGACGGGACTCGAACCCGCGACCCCCTGCGTGACAGGCAGGTATTCTAACCAACTGAACTACCGCTCCACCGAATTTTGTCTCTTTTCATGCGCGCCATCGACAGAGTTCGGCCTCCGTCGGCGGGTACTAAAAAGGCCTACTGAACCAGCAGGCCTTTTGAATAAGTGGCGGAACGGACGGGACTCGAACCCGCGACCCCCTGCGTGACAGGCAGGTATTCTAACCAACTGAACTACCGCTCCACCGAATTTTGTATCACACCCGTTTCCGGGGTACTGCTAAATTGGATGCCTGGCAGTTCCCTACTCTCGCATGGGGAGACCCCACACTACCATCGGCGCTACGGCGTTTCACTTCTGAGTTCGGCATGGGGTCAGGTGGGACCACCGCGCTATCGCCGCCAGGCAAATTCTGTTTTACCAACCGCCATCACTGGCCATCGGTATCAATCTTGAACAAGCTTCATTCGTCTCTCTAAAACACCTTCGGTGTTGTAAGGTTAAGTCTCACGGATCATTAGTACTGGTTAGCTCAACGTATCGCTACGCTTACACACCCAGCCTATCAACGTCTTAGTCTTAAACGTTCCTTCAGTGGACTCAAGGTCCAAGGGAAGACTCATCTCGAGGCAAGTTTCGCGCTTAGATGCTTTCAGCGCTTATCTTTTCCGCACGTAGCTACCGGGCAATGCAATTGGCATCACAACCCGAACACCAGCGGTGCGTCCACTCCGGTCCTCTCGTACTAGGAGCAGCCCCTCTCAATCTTCCAACGCCCACGGCAGATAGGGACCGAACTGTCTCACGACGTTCTAAACCCAGCTCGCGTACCACTTTAAATGGCGAACAGCCATACCCTTGGGACCTACTTCAGCCCCAGGATGTGATGAGCCGACATCGAGGTGCCAAACACCGCCGTCGATATGAACTCTTGGGCGGTATCAGCCTGTTATCCCCGGAGTACCTTTTATCCGTTGAGCGATGGCCCTTCCATTCAGAACCACCGGATCACTAAGACCTGCTTTCGCACCTGCTCGAGCCGTCACTCTCGCAGTCAAGCTAGCTTATGCCTTTGCACTAACCTCCTGATGTCCGACCAGGATTAGCTAACCTTCGTGCTCCTCCGTTACTCTTTGGGAGGAGACCGCCCCAGTCAAACTACCCACCAGACACTGTCCCTATCCCGGATCACGGGACCAGGTTAGAACATCAAACATTAAAGGGTGGTATTTCAAGGTCGGCTCCATGCAGACTGGCGTCCACACTTCAAAGCCTCCCACCTATCCTACACATCAAGGTTCAATGTTCAGTGTCAAGCTATAGTAAAGGTTCACGGGGTCTTTCCGTCTTGCCGCGGGTACACTGCATCTTCACAGCGAGTTCAATTTCACTGAGTCTCGGGTGGAGACAGCCTGGCCATCATTACGCCATTCGTGCAGGTCGGAACTTACCCGACAAGGAATTTCGCTACCTTAGGACCGTTATAGTTACGGCCGCCGTTTACTGGGGCTTCGATCAAGAGCTTCGCCTTGCGGCTGACCCCATCAATTAACCTTCCAGCACCGGGCAGGCGTCACACCCTATACGTCCACTTTCGTGTTTGCAGAGTGCTGTGTTTTTATTAAACAGTTGCAGCCAGCTGGTATCTTCGACTGGCTTCGGCTCCATCCGCGAGGGACTTCACCTACGTGCCAGCGTGCCTTCTCCCGAAGTTACGGCACCATTTTGCCTAGTTCCTTCACCCGAGTTCTCTCAAGCGCCTTGGTATTCTCTACCTGACCACCTGTGTCGGTTTGGGGTACGATTCAGTGTTATCTGGAGCTTAGAGGCTTTTCCTGGAAGCAGGGCATTAACCACTTCAGCACCGTAGTGCCTCGTCATCACGCCTCAGTGTTAAAGGTAACCGGATTTGCCAAGTTACCCCACCTACACGCTTAAACCGGGACAACCGTCGCCCGGCCGGTCTAGCCTTCTCCGTCCCCCCTTCGCAATAACACCAAGTACAGGAATATTAACCTGTTTCCCATCGACTACGCTTTTCAGCCTCGCCTTAGGGGTCGACTTACCCTGCCCCGATTAACGTTGGACAGGAACCCTTGGTCTTCCGGCGAGCGGGCTTTTCACCCGCTTTATCGTTACTTATGTCAGCATTCGCACTTCTGATACCTCCAGCAGCCCTCACAGGCCACCTTCGCAGGCTTACAGAACGCTCCCCTACCCAACAACGCCTAAGCGTCGCTGCCGCAGCTTCGGTGCATGGTTTAGCCCCGTTACATCTTCCGCGCAGGCCGACTCGACCAGTGAGCTATTACGCTTTCTTTAAATGATGGCTGCTTCTAAGCCAACATCCTGGCTGTCTATGCCTTCCCACATCGTTTCCCACTTAACCATGACTTTGGGACCTTAGCTGGCGGTCTGGGTTGTTTCCCTCTTCACGACGGACGTTAGCACCCGCCGTGTGTCTCCCGTGATAACATTCTTCGGTATTCGTAGTTTGCATCGGGTTGGTAAGTCGGGATGACCCCCTAGCCGAAACAGTGCTCTACCCCCGAAGATGAGTTCACGAGGCGCTACCTAAATAGCTTTCGGGGAGAACCAGCTATCTCCCGGTTTGATTGGCCTTTCACCCCCAGCCACAAGTCATCCGCTAATTTTTCAACATTAGTCGGTTCGGTCCTCCAGTTAGTGTTACCCAACCTTCAACCTGCCCATGGCTAGATCACCGGGTTTCGGGTCTATACCTTGCAACTAGACGCCCAGTTAAGACTCGGTTTCCCTACGGCTCCCCTATTCGGTTAACCTTGCTACAAAATATAAGTCGCTGACCCATTATACAAAAGGTACGCAGTCACACCCCGAAGGATGCTCCCACTGCTTGTACGTACACGGTTTCAGGTTCTATTTCACTCCCCTCGCCGGGGTTCTTTTCGCCTTTCCCTCACGGTACTGGTTCACTATCGGTCAGTCAGGAGTATTTAGCCTTGGAGGATGGTCCCCCCATATTCAGACAGGATAACACGTGTCCCGCCCTACTCATCGAACTCACAGCTGTGCACCTTCGTGTACGGGGCTATCACCCTGTATCGCGCGACTTTCCAGACGCTTCCACTAATGCACAAACTGATTCAGGTTCTGGGCTCTTCCCCGTTCGCTCGCCGCTACTAGGGGAATCTCGGTTGATTTCTTTTCCTCAGGGTACTTAGATGTTTCAGTTCCCCTGGTTCGCCTCGTTAAGCTATGTATTCACTTAACGATAGTGCAACGGATTGCACTGGGTTTCCCCATTCGGACATCGCCGGCTAATAACGCTTCATATCAGCTCACCGACGCTTATCGCAGATTAGCACGTCCTTCATCGCCTCTGACTGCCTAGGCATCCACCGTGTACGCTTAGTCACTTAACCTCACAACCCGAAGGTGTTTCACTTCGTGCTGTAAGCATTTGAGAGACTCTCGAATCACTTATTAAAAGCAATTCGATTGTTTTCGAATTTTCAGCTTGTTCCAGATTGTTAAAGAGCAAATATTGCAAACATGACTCGTAAGTCCGTTTTGCAATACAGTTGGCATCGTCTTTCACCCGATACCGCAAATGGCGTCCCCTAGGGGATTCGAACCCCTGTTACCGCCGTGAAAGGGCGGTGTCCTAGGCCTCTAGACGAAGGGGACACAGGGTCGGCTTCGCAGACGCGTTTGCTCGAACATCTATCAGACAATCTGTGTGAGCACTACACAATTTCGTATCTTCAGGTAAGGAGGTGATCCAACCGCAGGTTCCCCTACGGTTACCTTGTTACGACTTCACCCCAGTCATGAATCACAAAGTGGTAAGCGCCCTCCCGAAGGTTAAGCTACCTACTTCTTTTGCAACCCACTCCCATGGTGTGACGGGCGGTGTGTACAAGGCCCGGGAACGTATTCACCGTGGCATTCTGATCCACGATTACTAGCGATTCCGACTTCATGGAGTCGAGTTGCAGACTCCAATCCGGACTACGACGTACTTTATGAGGTCCGCTTGCTCTCGCGAGTTCGCTTCTCTTTGTATACGCCATTGTAGCACGTGTGTAGCCCTACTCGTAAGGGCCATGATGACTTGACGTCATCCCCACCTTCCTCCAGTTTATCACTGGCAGTCTCCTTTGAGTTCCCGGCCGAACCGCTGGCAACAAAGGATAAGGGTTGCGCTCGTTGCGGGACTTAACCCAACATTTCACAACACGAGCTGACGACAGCCATGCAGCACCTGTCTCAGCGTTCCCGAAGGCACTCCCGTATCTCTACAGGATTCGCTGGATGTCAAGAGTAGGTAAGGTTCTTCGCGTTGCATCGAATTAAACCACATGCTCCACCGCTTGTGCGGGCCCCCGTCAATTCATTTGAGTTTTAACCTTGCGGCCGTACTCCCCAGGCGGTCGATTTAACGCGTTAGCTTCGGAAGCCACGCCTCAAGGGCACAACCTCCAAATCGACATCGTTTACAGCGTGGACTACCAGGGTATCTAATCCTGTTTGCTCCCCACGCTTTCGCACCTGAGCGTCAGTCTTCGTCCAGGAGGCCGCCTTCGCCACCGGTATTCCTCCAGATCTCTACGCATTTCACCGCTACACCTGGAATTCTACCTCCCTCTACGAGACTCTAGCTTGCCAGTCTTGGATGCAGTTCCCAGGTTAAGCCCGGGGATTTCACATCCAACTTAACAAACCGCCTGCGTGCGCTTTACGCCCAGTAATTCCGATTAACGCTTGCACCCTCCGTATTACCGCGGCTGCTGGCACGGAGTTAGCCGGTGCTTCTTCTGTAGGTAACGTCAATTGTGAGCGCTATTAACGTTCACACCTTCCTCCCTACTGAAAGTACTTTACAACCCGAAGGCCTTCTTCATACACGCGGCATGGCTGCATCAGGCTTGCGCCCATTGTGCAATATTCCCCACTGCTGCCTCCCGTAGGAGTCTGGACCGTGTCTCAGTTCCAGTGTGGCTGGTCATCCTCTCAGACCAGCTAGGGATCGTCGCCTAGGTGAGCCATTACCCCACCTACTAGCTAATCCCATCTGGGTTCATCTGATGGCATGAGGCCCGAAGGTCCCCCACTTTGGTCTTGCGACGTTATGCGGTATTAGCTACCGTTTCCAGTAGTTATCCCCCTCCATCAGGCAGATCCCCAGACATTACTCACCCGTCCGCCGCTCGTCAGCGGAGAAAGCAAGCTTTCTCCCTGCTACCGCTCGACTTGCATGTGTTAAGCCTGCCGCCAGCGTTCAATCTGAGCCATGATCAAACTCTTCAATTAAAAGCTTGATGCTCAAAGAAATTAAACTGTTTATTCGTAATGAATTAACTGCTGTCACTCTTCAAGACTTTAAATATTTTCGCATTCCGAGGAATGCGTAATACGAATCTTGCGAGTGCCCACACAGATTGTCTGATAATTTGTTAAAGAGCAGTGACTTAGCAAGTTTTCCTTACCAAGTCGAGGTGGCGTATATTACGCTTTCCTCGGTGAGAGTCAACGTTTAATTTGCCGTTTCCCTCTCACTCTCCCCGGCTCATCCTGTGATGTTGTTCACATGTGCCGTGTCGATGAAGGCGCATTATAGGGAGTTTACGTCGGCTGACAAGTCCTAAATTCAACTTTTTTACCGTTCGTTTGTTTTGCATACAGAGCGCTCTGTTTTGCAGCATTTTCACTTACTGAACCGCCCCCTGAGCGCAAAAAGGGCAGCCTAACGGCTGCCCTTTATCCTCTTATCACGAGCGACGGATTATTGCCGCGCGACGATCTGCTGCCCATCCAGCTCCAGGACGATCGGCTTACCCGGCAGCAGCGATCCTGAAAGGATTTGCTGCGCCAGCGGGTTTTCGATCTCCTGCTGGATGGCGCGTTTCAACGGACGCGCGCCGTATACCGGATCGAAGCCGGCCTGGGACAGCTGCTCCAACGCCGCATCACTCATGCTAATGCTGTAGCCTTTCTCTTCCAGACGCTGGTACAGACGCTGCAGCTGGATACGGGCAATCGCCTTGATGTTCTCCTGACCCAGCGGATGGAATACTACCGTCTCATCAATACGGTTAATGAACTCCGGTCTGAAATGATGAGTGACTACGCTCATCACCAACTCTTTCATTTCACCATAGCTCAGGTCGCCGAAGCGATCCTGGATCAGGTCAGAGCCCAGGTTAGAGGTCATGATGACCACCGTATTACGGAAATCGACGGTGCGTCCCTGACCATCGGTCAGGCGTCCATCGTCCAACACCTGCAGCAGGATGTTAAAGACATCCGGATGCGCCTTCTCGACCTCGTCGAGCAGGATGACCGAGTACGGACGACGGCGTACCGCCTCCGTCAAATAGCCGCCCTCTTCATACCCGACGTATCCCGGAGGTGCCCCGACCAAACGGGAAACGGAGTGCTTCTCCATAAACTCGGACATATCGATACGCACCATGGCGTCATCGCTGTCGAATAAGAAGTTAGCCAACGCCTTGCACAGTTCGGTTTTACCCACCCCGGTCGGGCCGAGGAACAGGAATGAGCCGATGGGACGGTTCGGATCGGACAACCCGGCGCGGCTACGGCGAATGGCGTTGGAAACGGCTTCAACCGCCTCATTCTGCCCGATGACGCGCCGATGCAGCTCATCCTCCATGCGCAGCAGTTTTTCACGCTCGCCCTCCAGCATGCGTGATACCGGAATACCGGTCCAGCGCGCCAGCACCTCGGCGATTTCGACATCGGTGACCTTATTGCGCAGTAGCTTCATGCTCTTGCCTTCGGCCTGCGTTGCGGCCTGCAGCTGCTTTTCCAGATCCGGCAGTTTGCCGTACTGGATCTCAGACATCTGCGCAAGGTCACCGCTGCGGCGCGCCTGCTCCAGCGCGATCTTGGCCTGTTCGATCTCGGCCTTGATATTCTGGGTACCGGTCAGCGCGGCCTTTTCTGCCTTCCACTCCTCTTCCAGCGAGGCATAGTCGCGCTCTTTCTCTTCCAGCTCGGTGTTCAGGATCTCCAGACGCTTCTTACTGGCCTCGTCAGACTCTTTCTTCAGCGCCTGCTGCTCCAGCTTCAGCTGAATGATGCGCCGTTCCAGACGATCCAGCGCCTCCGGCTTGGAGTCGATCTGCATACGAATGCTGGATGCCGCCTCATCGATCAGGTCGATGGCTTTATCCGGCAGCTGGCGATCGGCGATATAGCGGTGAGACAGCGTGGCGGCCGCCACGATGGCCGGATCGGTGATCTGCACGTGGTGGTGCAGCTCATAGCGCTCCTTCAGCCCGCGCAGAATGGCAATGGTATCCTCGACGGACGGCTGCGCTACATAGACCTTCTGGAAACGGCGCTCCAGCGCGGCATCCTTCTCAATATACTGACGGTACTCATCCAGGGTCGTCGCACCGACGCAGTGCAGCTCGCCGCGCGCCAGCGCCGGCTTCAGCATATTCCCCGCGTCCATAGCGCCGTCGGCCTTACCGGCCCCCACCATGGTGTGCAGCTCATCGATAAACAGAATGACGCTGCCCTCCTGTTTGGCCAGGTCGTTCAGCACCGCCTTCAAACGCTCTTCAAACTCACCGCGGAATTTCGCACCGGCGATTAACGCCCCCATATCCAGGGAGAGCACGCGCTTGTGCTTCAGCCCCTCCGGGACCTCACCGTTGATGATGCGCTGGGCCAGCCCTTCAACGATGGCCGTTTTACCGACCCCGGGCTCCCCGATCAGCACCGGGTTATTCTTGGTGCGGCGCTGCAGTACCTGAATGGTGCGGCGGATCTCTTCGTCACGCCCAATCACCGGATCCAGCTTACCCTGCTCGGCACGCTCGGTCAGATCGATGGTGTACTTCTTCAGCGCCTGACGCTGATCTTCCGCATTCTGATCGTCCACTTTCTCTCCTCCGCGCAGCTGCTCAACGGCAGCGTTGAGTTTTTGCGCAGACGCGCCGGCGGCCTTCAACATATCGGCCAGTTTGCCACGCTCTTCCATCGCGGCCAGAATAAACAGCTCTGACGATATGTAGGTGTCACTGTGCTTTTGCGCTAATTTGTCACACAGGTTCAAAACCCGAATCAGCTCATTGGATGGCTGCACGTCGCCACCGGTCCCCTCCACCTGCGGTAGACGGGCAATAGCCTGCTCAAGGGACTGCTGAAACGCGCTGATATCGACGCCTGCAGATACCAGCAAAGGACGAACCGTGCCCCCATCCTGACCGAGCATCGCGCTCATCAGATGTATCGGTTCAATAAATTGGTTATCGCGCCCGAGTGCCAAAGACTGGGCGTCAGCGAGGGCTAACTGGAACTTGTTGGTTAAGCGATCCAGACGCATGTTTCCTCCGAGACGTATGCAAATTGCTTCTGGAGAATAAGTGTGGTCTAGACTGCACTTTTCAACCAAACCGTGACAATTATTTAATTATTTTTTGTTCAATTTGGGGTGGCACGTGAGGCGTACAGCGTCCCAAGGCCGCAGGACGCTAGCCTTGGGAGAGATACGTTAGGAGAACCAGATCAGAGAGGCCATGCGACCGGTCTGCGCCGCACGACGGTAGGAGAAGAAGCGCGATGCGTCGCTCAGCGTACAGAACTCGCCGCCGCTGATGCGGGTAACGCCCGCGGCCTGCAGACGCTGGCGCGCCAGGGCATAGATATCGGCCAGGTATTTATCGCCCGCCGTGGGCCGGAACGCGCTGGCGCTGGCCCGATCGTGCTGCATAAACTGCGCGCGCACCTCGGCGCCCACTTCAAAAGCCTCGGGGCCAATGGCCGGCCCGAGCCAAGCCATCACCGCACCGGGCGCCGCATTAAAACAGCGCAGGGTCTGCTCCAGAACCCCATTGCACAACCCACGCCAACCGGCATGCGCCGCCGCCACTTCGTTACCCTCATCGCAGGTAAACAGCACGGGCAGACAGTCAGCCGTCATCACCGCGCACACCTGCCCCGGCGTTCGGGTATAGGCTGCATCGGCACGCACATCGTCGTCGGTATTCCCGGCCGCCAGCGTCAGCACCCGCGTACCGTGTACCTGATCCAGCCACACCGGCGGCGTCGGCAGCGCCAACGCCTGACACAGCCGCGCACGGTTGGCCGCAACCCGTGCAGGCTCGTCGCCGACGTGCGCGCCCAAATTTAACGCGTCATAGGGCGGCAGACTAACGCCGCCGTCGCGAGTGGTCCCATAGGCAAAGACCCGCGACGGCGCCGACCAGCGCGGCACGATCGGTTTCATAGCCAGTCCATCTCATCCTTAAAGGTTTCGGCGTCCTCTTGCATCACCGCAATCAGGCGCTGCATATCTTCCGGGATCGGTGCATGCCACTCCATTTCGATACCGCTGATCGGATGATACAGGCGCAGCATGGTCGCGTGCAGCGCCTGGCGATCAAACTCGCGCAGGACGCGGATAAACTCCGGCGACGCATCGCGCGGCGGGCGCGGACGGCCACCGTACAGCGGATCGCCCACCAGCGGATGGTTAATGTGTGCCATATGCACACGGATCTGGTGAGTACGCCCGGTCTCCAGGCGCAGGCGCAGGCGCGTATGGGCGCGGAAGTGCTCCATGATGCGGTAGTGCGTCACCGCCGGTTTACCCATCGGGTGTACCGACATGTGGGTTCGCTTGGTCGGATGGCGCGCGATGGGCTCCCGTACGGTGCCGCCGGCGGTCATGGTCCCGATGGCCACCGCCTCATACTCACGGGTGATTTCACGCAGCTGCAGCGATTCGACCAGGCGAGTCTGGGCCGGTACCGTCTTCGCAACCACCATCAGACCGGTGGTGTCTTTATCCAGTCGGTGCACGATCCCGGCGCGCGGAACGTCGGCGATCTGCGGATAGTAATGCAGCAGCGCGTTGAGCACCGTACCGTCCGGGTTACCGGCGCCGGGGTGCACGACCAAATCGCGCGGCTTATTGATCACCAGGATATCTTCGTCCTCGTAGACGATATCCAGCGCGATATCCTGCGCTTCCCAACGGTTCTCTTCCTCAATCAGGGCATCAATGGCAATATGCTCACCGCCCAAAACCTTCTCTTTCGGCTTATTGATGATGACCCCGTTCACGCTGGCGCGACCCTCTAGGATCCACTCTTTTATGCGTGAACGTGAATAATCAGGGAACAATTCCGCCAACGCCTGATCTAAGCGTTGACCGAGCTGGGATTCCGTCACCGTCGCGGTGAGCTGTACTTGTTGTGCCATAGTGAGTTTCTTTCGTTAACGTTGGGTTTTCTCGGCGTTGCCGTTTAAAATAATGTGCTATTGTAGCTGGTCTTTGCCGGGAGCTTAACGGAGAGTCACCCGGAACAACACAAAAAAGGGTAAGCAAAACGTCATGACGCGTATCAAATATCTGGTGGCTGCCACCACGTTGAGCCTGGCGCTGGTTGGTTGCTCCAGCTCCAAAGAGGCGGTGCCCGACAATCCGCCTGCAGAAATCTACGCCACCGCACAGCAAAAACTGCAGGACGGTAACTTTAAAGCGGCGATTACGCAACTGGAAGCGCTGGATAACCGTTATCCATTTGGCCCTTACTCTCAGCAGGTGCAGCTGGATCTGATCTACGCCTACTACAAGTCGGCAGACCTGCCGATGGCACAGGCTACCATCGATCGCTTCATCCGTCTCAATCCGACCAGTCAAAACATGCCCTACGTACTGTACATGCGTGGTTTGACGGATATGGCCATGGACGACAGCGCGCTGCAGGGCTTCTTCGGCATCGACCGCTCTGACCGTGACCCCGAACATGCCCGCCAGGCTTTCCGTGACTTCAGCCAGTTGGTACAACGTTACCCGAACAGCGCCTACACGACCGATGCCACCAAGCGTCTGCTCTTCTTGAAAAACCGGCTTGCCAAACACGAACTGGCCGTCGCCCGCTTCTACACCAAGCGCGGGGCCTATGTTGCCGTGGTAAACCGCGTAGAGCAGATGCTGCGCAACTATCCTGATACCCAGGCGACCCGTGACGCGCTGCCGCTGATGGAGAACGCCTACCGTCAGATGGGCCTGAACGGCGAAGCCGACAAGGTACAAAAAATCATCGCGTTCAACGGCGACAAAGCATAGCGCCGACGCAGAGACGGATAAACAGCGAAGGCAGCCCATCGGCTGCCTTTTGTTTGATCCGCGCGGATGAGGCCGGGAAGCGCGTCCCGCCCCGTGGGGGAGATTTCGGCCATGATCGATCCTAGGCCGCGCCAATTTTTCTGCCTTAACTTTTCCATCATGCGCATAAATTTCCGCTGACTCAAGCGCTATTTTCAGCACTTTTCACCAGAATCACAAAACCACTTAACTTTGCAAAAAGTGACAAAAATCCGTGATTTTCCTCTCACACTTTGCTCCGCGGCGCGTTATGCTGAAATCACCAAGACGGAAAAGACAGAGAGGTATCTGTATGACTATCAGCATTACCAGCAAACAAATGGAAATCACTGCTGCCATCCGTGAACATGTCGAAGACCGTCTCAGCAAACTGGACAAATGGCAAACGCACCTGATTAACCCGCATATCATTCTGTCTAAGGAGCCGCAGGGGTTTGTGGTTGACGCCACGATTAACACACCCAATGGCCAGCTGGTCGCCAGCGCCAAGCATGAAGACATGTATGCCGCCATCAACGAGCTGCTGAACAAGCTGGAGCGTCAGCTAAACAAAGTCCAGCATAAGGGCGAAGCTCGCCGCGCCCATACCAGCGTAAAAGACGCTAATCTGCAGGCCACTGCCAGCGAATAACCTAAAACGAGCCCTTTTATTTAGAGATAACGCGCCCCACGGGCGCGTTTTTTGTATCAATAAAAAACATTGACAGGAAAAAAGTATCACGGTTAACGTAGGGTATGACTCACCGTGGAGCTGCGTTATGTCCCATCGCTCGTTGTTCTTTCGCTGCTTTTTTCCGACGCTGCGCCCGGGAGGCGTCGCTCTACGCTAAGAAAGCAGCGAAAGAACGATGTAAGGCCTCCCCCGGGAGGCTTTTTTTATGCGCGCCACCACTGCACCAAGCTGATTAAGGGCCCCTGATGAGCACACCCAATCCATTATTGACGCTGCGCGAGCAGATTAGCGCCGTCGACAGCCAGCTGCTGGCGCTGCTGGGCGAACGCCGCTGCCTGGCCGAGCAGGTCGCCCGCACCAAACAGGCGCTGCATCACCCGGTTCGCGACCGGGCCAGAGAGCGCGATCTGCTGCACAGCCTGATTGAGCAGGGCAAACCGCTGCAGCTTGACGCACATTTTATTACTCGCCTGTTTCAACTGATTATCGAAGACTCGGTGCTGACCCAGCAGGCGCTGCTACAGCAGTCACACCTGGCCGTCGACGCCGCCGCACGCATCGCCTTTCTCGGTCCCAAAGGCTCCTATTCCCATCTGGCCGCTCGCCGCTATGCCGCGCGCCATTTTGATCGAGTGCTGGAGTGCGGATGCCAGCGTTTTCAAGACGTCGTCGCCCAGGTCGAAAGCGGCCAGGCCGACTATGGCGTACTGCCGATAGAAAACACCTCATCCGGCGCCATTAACGACGTCTACGATCTGCTGCAGCACACCAGCCTCTCCCTCGTCGGAGAGCTAACGCTGCCTATCGAGCACTGCCTGCTGATCGCCGGAGAGGGCGACATCAGCGCGCTGACCACCGTCTACAGTCACCCCCAGCCGTTTCAGCAGTGCAGCCAGTTCCTCAGCCGCTACCCACAGTGGCATATCGAATACTGTGAAAGCACCGCCGCCGCGATGGAGAAGGTCGCCGCGCTGCGCTCTCCCCAGGCGGCAGCCCTGGGCAGCGCCGACGGCGGTAATCTATATGGCCTGCAGCCGCTGGCGCACGATCTGGCCAACCAGGCCCAGAACATGACCCGGTTCATTGTCCTGGCGCGCAAAGCGATCGAGGTCAATCCCCACATCGCCGCCAAAACCACGCTGATCATGGCGACGGGCCAACAGCCCGGGGCGCTGGTCGATGCGCTGCTGGCCTTCCGCGAGCAGCATATCGTCATCACCAAGCTGGAGTCGCGGCCGATCAACGGCAATCCGTGGGAGGAGATGTTCTACCTGGATGTTCAGGCGAATCTGAACGACCCAGCCATGCAGCGGGCGCTGCATGACCTGCGGGCGCTCACCCGATCGCAGAAAGTCTTGGGCTGCTACCCGAGTGAAAACGTGGTGCCGGTCGCACCGACCGCGTAATCATCATCCTGATACCGCCGCGGCATCAACCGCGGCGATCGTGCGCCTGACTCAGCAGCGCCCGGCTCTCATCCTGAAAACGCTGCGCATCGTCGCCGAACCAGCGAGCGATACGCTGAAACGTCTCGATAAACGCCTCTTTATTCTGCCCGTCCAGCAGTCTGATCGCGTCGCCGAAGCGCTGATAGTAGCGCGTGATCAGCGCCAGATTATCCGGCGATGCCATGATGATATCGGCATACAGCTGCGCATCTTGCGCAAACAGGCGTCCGACCATCATCAGCTCCAGACGATAAATCGGCGAGGAGAGCGCCAGCAGCTGTTCCATGCTGACATTCTCTTCGGCCAGATGCAGCCCATAGGCAAAGGTGGCAAAGTGACGCAGCGCCTGAATAAACCCCATATTCTGATCGTGCTGCACCGCGCTGATGCGATGCAGGCGAGCGCCCCAAACCTGCAGCTGCTCTAGCAGCCACTGGTAAGCCTGCGGCTGTCGACCGTCGCAGTAGACGATCACCTGCTTGGCAAAGCTGCCGACGTCCGGGCCAAACATGGGATGTAGCCCGACGACGGGCCCGCGATGCGCCGCCAGCATCGCCTGCATCGGTCCTCCCTTAACCGACGCCAGATCGACCAGCAGGCAATCCGACGGCAGCGGCGGCAGGCGGGCTATCGCGGCCTCGGTCAAATGGATCGGTACGCTGATCATCACCATACCGGCATCGGCGCAAAGCGTCTCGGCCTGCGGCCAATCCTGCGGCTCCAGTATACGCACCGAGTAGCCCGACAGGCGCAGCATCCGGGCAAACAGCCGCCCCATCTGCCCCGCGCCGCCGACGATCACCACCGGGCGCAGCGTCGGATTCAGCGCCTTAAACCCCTTGTCATTTTCACTGACGTAGGACTCCCGCATCACCCGACGCAGCACGTCCTCAATCAGATCCGGCGAGACACCAAGCTGCTGCGCCTCCGCGCGGCGCGACGCCAGCATCACCGCCTCTCGCTCCGGCACATAGACCGGCAGACCATAGCGGCTTTTGACCTCCCCCACCTGGGCTACCAACTGTAAACGGCGCGCCAGCAGCCCCAGCAGCGCCTTATCGACCTCGTCAATGCTATCGCGCAGTGCGCTCAGTTCCGCCACCATCGTCTATCATGCCTCCCGATCGCGTCGCTGCGGCGCCAATTGACGCTGTATATCGCGCAGCAACGTTTCCGTTGTCGTCCAGTCAATGCAGCCATCCGTCACGGATACGCCATAGCGCATAGCGCTGCGCGGCTGCTCTGAGCTCTGATTACCGGCCTCCAGGTTGCTCTCCAGCATCACGCCGATAATGGCGCGGCTCCCCCCCGCGATCTGCGCAATGACCGACTGCGCGACCTGCGGCTGACGTCGGTAGTCCTTGTTGGAATTGCCGTGGCTGCAGTCAACCATCAGCAGCGGGCGCAGACCGGCCCGCACCATCTGTGCCTCACACTGCGCGACATCCTGCGCGCTGTAGTTTGGCGTCCGTCCTCCGCGCAGAATAACATGACCATCGGGGTTGCCCTGCGTCTGCAGCAGGCAGACCTGCCCCGCCTGATTGATACCGACGAAGCGATGCGGCATCGCCGCCGCCTTCATCGCATTAATCGCGGTCTCTAGGCTACCGTCGGTGCCGTTTTTAAAGCCGACCGGCATCGACAGGCCGGAGGCCATCTCGCGGTGGGTCTGCGACTCGGTGGTCCGCGCGCCGATGGCCGACCAGCTGAACAGATCGCCCAGATACTGCGGCGAATTGGGGTCCAGCGCCTCGGTCGCCAGCGGCAACCCCATATCGACCAGCTGCAGCAGCAGGCGGCGGGCGATGTGCAGCCCGGCCTCAACGTCGAAAGAGCCGTCCATATAGGGATCGTTAATCAGCCCTTTCCAGCCCACCGTGGTACGCGGCTTCTCAAAATAGCCCCGCATGACAACGTAGAGCCGATCGCCCACGCTCTGCGCCAGCGCTCGCAGGCGACGGCCATACTCAAGGGCGGCATCAACATCATGGATCGAGCAGGGGCCGCAGATCACCAGCAGACGCCCGTCGCGCCCAGCCAGAATATCGGCTATCTCGCGGCGGGAGGTGGCGATGTGCGCCTGCTGGGCCTCGCTCAGCGGGAAACGGGCCTTTAGCTCCTCCGGCGTAATCAAAATCTGCTCATCGCTGATATGAACGTTATTCACCGCGTCTTTTTGCATCATCATTACAATACCTGCCTATCTGGGAGTGGTTATCTCGGCGCGGCCACCGTGCCTCTATTCAGGTTACATTAACATGCACAGTAAACTTTTCAATCCATATATGTAAACAATATCGTACATTCATCTTTACACGTTATTGAGTAGCAAAATTTGAAGCATCACGCAGTTTCATTGTCGATTACACCGCGAAGTTAAAGACACATGTTAGGCTGTGCCCGCTAACCGTCCGCGACGCCCGAGGGCCAGCGGCCTGCCGTCCGATCCTGTTCGCTCTGGGGAGATACGATGTTAACTGCTATCATTGTCGACGATGAACAGCCGGCCCGTGACGAGCTGACGACGCAGCTGCAACGCTATCCTGAAATAACGCTGGTCGCCAGCTGTGCCAATGCCCTGGAGGCGATCCCCACCATTCATCGCCTGCGCCCCGACGTGCTGTTTCTCGATATCCAGATGCCGCGCATCAGCGGGTTAGAGATGGTTAACATGCTGGATCCGGACAGCCAACCCTATATCGTCTTCATTACCGCATTCGACGAATACGCCATTCAGGCGTTTGAACAGCACGCCTTTGACTATCTGCTCAAACCGATCGACTGCGCTAGACTGCAAAAAACCCTGGTTCGCCTGCTACGCGGGTGCGCGGTGCGGCAAAATCTACAGCCTTTGCAGGAGCCGCAGCTGCGGCATATTCCCTGTCACGGACTCAATCGCATCTTTTTGCTCAAGCTGGATGAGATCGAGTATCTGTCGTCAGAATTAAGCGGGATTCACGTCGTCGGCGCTCAGCAAAGCGGCTATACCCAGCTGACTCTCAAAACGCTAGAGGAGAAAACCCCTTTCGTTCGCTGTCATCGGCAGTACATGGTGAACGTCGATCGCCTGAGCGAAATCCAGCTGCTGGATAACGGCGCCGCTGAGGTATTGACCCACAGTGGAAGACGCATTCCGGTCAGCCGCCGCTACCTGAAAAATTTAAAAGAACATCTGGGGATCGCCTAACGCCCCCCGTGAATGAACTCATTAGTTCGTCTGATAAAATATCATGCTGTCCCCGTCCGATAGCCGTAACTAAAAATAGCCGAGCCACCGCGCCCCTCAAATTTAATTATGTTTCATAGACTCATCATACGATGGCACATCCCCCTCATCCGCTCGCTATTTCACGCACCTCTAGTTTATAAGCTCAGCTCAACAAACCTTATATTTCCGCTTAATTACTGCGAAATAACCTACCATTCAACGATGAATACTCCCTATGGGTTATTACCCGATCCTGCCGGTACGATAACGCTGACATAACCCGACGTTAGCGCCGTAAACGACAGGTTAACGAACGAACTAAATCGAGCGCGGAAATAAAATATTTTGTGCACTTTCGCATCTGTTTTGCATAAAATAAACAGCATAGAAGTTAGCGCATATTATTTTATGCTTACCTATCGGCAGCGCGAGCCCTCTGCCCTGCGCCAGCGACATTGATTAAATATGATGAATACAACTGTCTCATTTGAAGCCAAAGGCTATGAGGATATTCCCGCGCTATTAACCTTTATGCAGCGGAATCTACAGTGTGGAGAGCTGAGTATCGAAATGACCGCCGATGATTTCTATGCACAGACCACGATCACCTCGCTGGAGAACGGCGCCCACTTCATGACCATGAACGCCTGCGGCTACCGTATTGAACATCATATTGCCTGCGACCTGCAAAATCGGCGGCTATATCTTATCTACTCCGATCACAAAATGCAGTGGGGTGAAGAGGGGCTCAGCTGCACCCTCCCCTACCGGGACTCTTTCCTGATCGACAGTACCAAAAGCTTCCGTATCGCCTCACCGGGATATCAAAAAACGCGCTCTTTCGGCATCCCGTTTTCTCTGCTGGGCGATCGACTGGAGCAAGTGATCAATGGATTAACCGGAAGGAAACTCTCGACGATTAAGTATGGCGATGAGATCAACAAAATCCTATCGACCACCTACCATGCGCCGGGGCTTGCCGAACGCCTGGATATCGTGACCAACCTGATTAAGGTGATCACTTACAATGAAACACCGGACAGCAACGGCAAGTACGATCGCATCGTTAAAAAAATCACCATGAATATTTACGATGAGTCTCTCACGCTGCCCAAGCTGGCGCAGCTGTGCGCCATGTCAGCCCGAACCATTCAGTATATCCTGGCGTCGCACGGCACCTCGTTTAACCGCCTGAGCGCCGATATCCGACTCAAGCTGCTATGCGAAAATATTCATAAGATGAAGAACAAAAGAATCAATGAAATCGTCTTTCTCAGCGGCTATAACTCGTTTTCAACGGCAGCCAGGCATTTTAAGCGTAAATTCAATCAGTCAATCACCGATTATATCAGCGCCGAGGGCCAATAGCCGCCCCCGTTTATAGGCAGTATTTTATGTAATACCCCTCCAGCGACTCGCGGTAATAGCGTCTGAAGTTCCGCGAGGCGGTCAGCAGCGAACGATAGCCGCAGCCGCTGACCAGATCCGATAGGGAGCGCGAGGGGTTATGCTGCATCTCTCTCAGCAGACGATCCAGACGAGCCTGGATCAGGACATCCTGAAAACGCGTATTCTGCTGCGCAAACACATACTGAATCGAACGCTTTGACATACCGCTGACGCTGACCAGCCCCTCTAAGGAAAAGTCGCACCCTGTACAGTGTTCGTCGATCAGGCTGCTGAGATAGGCAAATTTATTCAGCGTACGCCCCAGCGACATCCCGCAGGAGATAATCAACAGATTAACCAACGCCGCTACCTTCTCCTGCAGCGCTGCCACGCAATGGCATTCTGCGGCCAGCTTATTGATCAGCTTGCCAAAGGGCAGCGTCGAGGCCAGGCGCCCGTCAAACATCGGCGTCACCGCCTGCGCATGCGAACCAAAGCTGGCGACCGGGAGCAATACCGAGACGGTCGCCCGGGGGACCGCGGAGTCCAGGATAAACGGCAGTCCGCCGTTTATCAGCACACACTCTTTACTGCGCACGGCGATCTCTCGCCCGTCCAGCGTACACCGCAGCGGCGCATCCGAATACACGATGCCGAATACCGCCGCGGAATGCTCGCACTTCTCGATAACGCCGGGCGTGGTGCGGATCGCGATCACCATTTCACCGCCGGGCAGATGATGGATCTCACTCTCACCAAAAAAATCATCATTATGCACATTGATTTTTATCTTGCCGCAGTGTGCCTGCTGCTGGAAAAAGTCTCCCCATGCAGAAAAGTGTTCAATACCGTACGCAAAGAATGTGCGTGTAATAATATCCGCCATAGATACACACCCTTAAAATAAGAAAAATTGTACACAGGCAAACTTCATCGTGCCGGCAATAGGCGCAACCTGCGTCAAAATATGCAGCCTCACGTTTTCAATAATCTATTGATGAAGATCGATCTATATATCCAGTGACGCCCTTCACGGTCACAATAGTCCGGCGCGAAGGGCGGAGTTCGGAAGCGGTGGCTAAAGCGTTTTTACACAATTCGCCATTCTAAGCACCGGCCACCCATTATTAACGATCGGGTCTGCGGTAAGATGCCCCGTCGATAGGCCCGCGGTATAGCGGACAGTGCGAGTCTCATCGGTATATTCCGCGCTCCAGCTCTGATCAACGCCAAACATGAGATTTAAGTTGGCAATATTTCCCCACTCCGACCACAGCGAGCCGACCGCACGCACGCCCTTATCACCATCATTAACCGCATTGGTCACCCAGCGATAGCTGGGCACCTCGTAACCGCTGTTCCCGGCACAATAGGCATCGGCATCCACGCTGGAAATATGATTAATGCCGTTGCTGATAAACCAGCGCGATACGGTAAAGGGATAGGACACCTCGTGACCATAGCGCTTAGACCGCGCCGTGATCGTGACGGTCTGACGCGCCGTCGGTTCGGCCTGAAACTGCACATTGCCGCCGCTGTCTACCGTGACCCACGCCGGTGCACTGCTGCGCCACTCATAGTCGGCGTTTTGCGCGCTGTCGCCGTTAATTTCCAATAAAAACTTAGCATTGGCAAAACCCGTCGTCGGAAAACCGGCGCTCGCGTCAAAGCGGGCGCCGTTAACAAGCACCGCGGTAAACCGATCGTTCGGCACGAAGTGGGTATCTAGCGCAGACTGCCGATTATTGCTCAGCGTAGCGCTCACGTTGCTGACGCCAACCGTCGTACTGCTCAACGAGGTCTCGGCCACCCCATCCTCGCCGGTGGTCACCTGCACCGCCGTCAGCGTGGCGCCGTTGTCCGCCGAGAAAACGACGCGCTGATGGCTCAGCGGCGTCCCCGCGGCGTTCGTTACCCGCGCGCGCACCTGATTTTTATCAACGCCGTCGGCCTTCGCGTTGTCCCGAATCAGCGTGAGGTTACCGTTCAGAATCCACGCGTCATTATCCATCTCAGGCTTTAATACCGAGATCTGCGTCGTACTGATATTCGAGCTCTGTCCCCGGGTATCATAGGCCATCACGTCGATATGATAGCGATTGTCCCCATTGTCATTATACGGGGGATAGGTGATTTTTAACCGATTGTTTGGCAGCTCCATTATCTGCCCTCCGGCAGCAACAAACGCCGCAACGTTCATCCACTGGAGATTGCGCACGCCATATTTACTGACCACCTCGGCATAGATTTCACTGCTATTACCGGGATACCCCTCAAGATATTCAGTGCTTTTGATTTTTAACCTCTGCTGCTCTTGGTACTGCAGGACAATATTATGATTCCGCTCCACTAGGTCATAGCGGGTTTTTGCTATTGTCCTTGCGGCGACCAGCGCGGCGGGATCAAGCTGAGCCGGCAAGTCAGCACCCAGGCGATAATTTATGTGTAGCCCCAGCTGAGTATCCTGATTTCCCTGTTTACCTAGGCGCTGCTTTACCTCCAGCGTCAGCAGAGAGAACGGCGTGTAACTCCCCCCTAGCGTGATGGCATAGGGATTACGCTGCAGGTGATCTTTACCAAAGAGCGCAACGTTATCACCAAAATAGTGCTCATATATCAGCGATCCTCCCAGGTGGGGCTGCGCCGGAAGCCAACCATTGGCGCGGAGATCGACGCCGTTGGCAGGCCGCTCATTATAGTCGCTGCGATCGCGCGACTGATGCCACGCCGTTAGCCTGAAGTAACCGTTGGCGGACAGTTGAAAAGAGTCTGTCCAGAGCTCGGCACCGAGTCCAACCCTTTTATTATCCCCTGTAAAATCATTATCGTAAAAAGCATTCCCCCCCATCATCCACTCATGGTGAATGAACCGGGTGCCGATGCCAATATTCGCAATATTACGCCGATCCTTATTTCTGAAGCCCTGCTGCGTAAATAGGGTCAACGTCTGCGAATCATACAGCGGCAGCAGCCAGTCCAGAGCGCTCTCTGCCAATGAAAAATCCCGATCGGTATTCAGCTGGATCCGCGCGGTCCCATAGCGATTGAGCCATTGTCCTATCTGATCGTTTACCGCCGACGTCGCCATGGTACGCGCCATATGATGTAATGCATCTACTCGCCCCGATGCAGCCAACGCGCTCCCCACGCCGCGAATGGACAGCGAATCCATAGGGTCTTGCTCCTTCGTCAATGACCCAGCGCCTGCGTTGTTTTTATTATTCTGCGAGGCCCTGTTTATATTTATGGCAATGGCATCGTTTATTGGTGAATCAACTAACTCCCCCGCATTGGCGTCTTCAACATTATGTATAGCGATAGGCTGCTGACCTATTTCCCCACTCAAAACAGCCGTTCCATCCGGCGTTATGGGCATGCGGAAAAGGCGACCAACCTCATCCGAAGCGGCGCGTTGTTGATTTTCTTTTATAAGATTACCAGGCCTATCCATCGTTTTTTCAGATGCTGCGCTGGCGATACTGACAGATAAAGCCAAAGTAAAAAATAGATAAAGTGGAAAAATAACTCGCCTCCGCCTAGTGCGCAGACTTTTCCTCATATTACGCTGCGGCGCATCCGTTAGACACAGTGATACCATCCAGCCTCCCAAAGGCATAAGGAAAACAACAATACGAATTATCAGTAACAATTTTTGCGTATATTATTTGTCAATTGCGTCACACGCATCCAAAATGCGCAATTTATGATATAACGTGCAAGATATAATTATTTTTTATTAACATGAGCGCGTAATCTCATCACACAAATAACACCAAAGTACAACGTGCAGCGGAGGCGGTCGGCGATATCATAATTTTACTGAAAGCATGAAAACACCGACGCTCGCCGCACCGTGAAGCGTCACGAAACCGCGCATTCAGGTATAGAGATAATCAGAGAAAGAGCAGAATGATAAGGCTATCTAATGAGATAGCGCAGCCTACGCCGCGTCCGCGATACACTATAAGCATGATAAGTAACTGGCTGCTCTATACGCTTGCTGCATGATAACGAACAGATTTATCTTATGACACTATTCCTATTTTGGATGCCCAGCGGGCTCTTTTCCGTTTTCATTTTTTCCACAATACTTTATTCAGATCAATTTTCATTTAATTTATATTCTGTATTTTTATAAAGGGAGAGCAATCTCTCAGAATCATATGCAGACCCAAAAGATTATTACGTAGCATTACGCTGTATACGACTTTCGCTGTCATGAATGCCCGACGCTCTCATAACATGAATCACGGCGCGGGAGAATAAAAACAAAGGGAATATATGGTCACACTACAATTTGCCGTTATAATAATCTGTCTATTGCTAGGGACACGCTATGGCGGGATGGGGCTGGGGCTTATCAGTGGTATTGGTCTCTTCATCCTGACCTTTGTCTTCGATCTGGTGCCCGGCAAGCCGCCGGTCGAGGTCATCCTGACCATTCTGGCCGTCATCGGCTGCGCCGCGGTGCTACAAACCGCCGGCGGCCTCAACGTGATGATGCAGTTTGCCGAACGCCTGCTGCGTCGTCACCCTCAGCACATCACTATCCTGGCGCCGTTGACCACCTGGATGCTGACGTTCCTCTGCGGCACCGGACACGTGGTCTATACCATGTTCCCCATCATCGCCGATATCGCGCTGAAGAAAGGTATCCGCCCAGAGCGCCCGATGGCGGTCGCCTCCGTCGCATCACAGATGGCCATCACCGCATCGCCGGTCTCCGTCGCCGTGGTCTCACTGGTCTCAATCCTCGGCGCCGCGCACGGCATTGGCCAAGCCTTCACGATTCTGGATATTCTGGCCGTATCGGTGCCAGCCTCGCTGTGCGGGGTGCTGGTCGCCGCGCTGTGGAGCCTGCGCCGCGGTAAAGATCTGGATAAAGATCCGGTATTCCAGGAGAAAATCAAAGATCCGGAGCAGCGCGCCTACATCTATGGCGATAGCCAAACGCTGCTGAACCAGACGTTCCCCAAACAGGCCTACTGGGCTACCTGGATCTTTTTTACCGCTATCGCCGTCGTCGTCATCCTGGGCGCCTTCGCCGATCTGCGGCCGGCCTTTGAGGTGAAAGGGGTGATGAAACCCCTCTCGATGAACCTGGTCATCCAGATGATGATGCTGATCGCCGGCGCCATCATCCTGATGTCCTGTAAGGTCAAGCCGGGCGAAATCTCCAGCGGCGCCGTCTTTAAAGCCGGTATGGTCGCTATCTTTTCCGTCTTTGGCGTCGCCTGGATGAGTGATACCTTCTTCCAGGCGCATATGCAGGATCTGCGCCTGGTGCTGGAAGATGTCGTGAAGAGCCACCCCTGGACCTATGCGCTGGTGCTGTTTTTGGTCTCCAAGCTGGTGAACAGCCAGGCGGCCGCGCTGACCGCCATCGCACCGATGGGGCTATCGCTGGGCGTTGAGCCCAAAATGCTGCTGGCGTTCTTTCCGGCGGCCTATGGCTACTTCGTTCTGCCGACCTACCCCAGCGATCTGGCCTGTATCGGCTTTGACCGCTCAGGAACCACCCGCATCGGGAAATTTATTATTAACCACAGCTTTATCCTGCCCGGTTTTATCGGTGTCATCACCTCGTGTACGGTAGGCTATCTGCTGGTTGCCGCATTCTATTAAGAAACCTCTTCCCCGGCCTCCTACGGGAGGCCGATATAAAAAAAGCGTATAACGCTCCCGTCAACCTTGCAAAAATAAGCTAATCATTACCATTTTTGGCCACAATATCACCCGCTATAATGTGACGCCTATCAACTTTGGCAACATCCCTATTTTTACTGGAAACATCATGCTCCGCTTATGCGTCACCCGTTCACTGCCGATCCTCATTGGCATTACCGCTGCGCTGTACGGCGTCAATGCCTGTGCCGATAGCACCCTGTTTACCGCGTTAGACGATCCGTCAACGGCGAAACAGCCTTTTACCGGAAACATACAGGCCGGTTATAACTCACAGTCAGGAAACAGCAATAACTCCAGCCTGCTGGCCGATACCACCATGACCTGGTTTAACCGGGATGCCGCCACCGCCTATAGCCTGTGGGGAACGGCGAATAACGCCGAGTCTAACGGCACCCGCTCCGCCGAAAAATACCAGGCCGGCGCCCGTACCCGCTATAACGTCACGACCGATAACTATATGTTCGGCCAGGTTAACTGGCTGAACGATCGCTTTGCCGGCTACGCCTCCCGCACCACCGGTACCGCAGGCTATGGTCGTCAGATCTTCTCCTCACCGTCGCAGGATCTGCGCGTCGAATTCGGTCCAGGCATCCGCCATGACGAGTATCGGGAAGGGGGGCGCTCCACCCGCGCGCTGGCCTACGGTGCCGCGAACTATACCTATCAGCTCACCAAGAACACCCAGTTTACCCAGGGGGTCTCTGCGCTCTCTAACGAAGATACCTCTCTCAACTCGGAAACGGCGCTCAACGTCGGCATTAACGATGCCTTCTCGCTGCGTCTCTCCTATAACGTGACCTACAACAGCGAACCGCCGGCCAGTGCTCCCAAGCACACCGACCGCACCAGCGCGATCACCCTACAGTACAACCTGTAACGGCCGCCCTCCCCCTCGGGAGGGTACCTGCGCCACGGCTCAGTCGTGGCGCGCCTGACACGACCTTACCCTTCTTATTCTTTCTTTACGCCGTAGCTTAATATCCCCTTAAGCATTTCTCGCTCTAATGGAAACAACGATAAGAGAAGCGAGAGGAAGCGGTATCATGCTATTGACCGAATCACTAAAAACGACGGCAGACTTCATTACTCAGTTCGTCCGCTCACCCCGCACGGTTGGCGCTATCACCCCCTCCACCCCCTATCTGTGCCGCCAGATGGTACGCTCCGTTGACTGGGCCTATAGCCGTCGCGTTGCGGAGTTCGGCGCAGGCACCGGGGTTCTGACGCGTCATATTCAGCGTCAGATGCGGACGGATGCCAGGCTGGATATCTTTGAGACCAACCCGCATTTTTGCCAGACCCTACGCAATATTGCCGATCGGCGCGCGACGGTGCACTGCGCCTCGGCGGCGGCGATCACGCAAAAATACGATGCGATCTTCTCCGGGCTGCCGCTGCTGGCATTCCCCCAGGCGCTGCGCCAAACGATCCTAGCGCAGGCCGCCCGCGCCCTGACGCCCGGCGGGGTGTTTATTCAGTTCCAATACAGCCCACTGCTGGAAGAGGGCCTTTCTGCCCACTTTCTCTGGCAGCGTACCCTGGTATGGCGCAATCTCCCCCCCGCCTTTGTCTACCTATGCCGAGCGCGCTAACCCGCACGTCGCGATGCATGGATACGACAACCCCCGGCTAGGTCAGGGGTCTTCAACCGACAAAAAAAAGGGGTTGGCCATATGGCCAACCCCTTATCATTTAACTACTTTCGGATGTAGCGAAAGCGTAGTCTTAGTTCAGGCGCTCTTTAATACGGGCAGCCTTACCAGTACGCTCACGCAGGTAGTACAGTTTAGCTTTACGAACGGCACCACGACGTTTCACAGCGATGCTGTCGATAACCGGTGAGTGAGTCTGGAATACACGCTCAACACCTTCGCCGTTAGAAATTTTGCGAACAGTGAATGCAGAGTGCAGACCGCGGTTACGGATAGCGATAACCACGCCCTCGAATGCCTGCAGACGCTTTTTAGAACCTTCAACGACCCATACCTTCACTTCCACGGAGTCACCCGGACGGAACGCAGGTACGTCTTGCTTCATCTGCTCTTGTTCAATCTGTTTAATGATATTGCTCATAATAATCTCTTACCCTAGGTAAACTGATATATCGGCCCGACGTTTTAGTCGCAGCCTTCATGATCCTGCTGCGCGGCATGCTCCTTGCGGAACTGCGCCAGCAGCTTTGCTTGCTCGTCAGTCAGAGCTAGGCTTTCTAGAAGTTCAGGTCTTCTAAGCCAGGTTCGGCCCAGCGACTGCTTTAAGCGCCAGCGACGTATCTCGGCATGGTTTCCCGACAGCAGCACCGCCGGTACCTCCATATCCTGTAACACCTCAGGGCGGGTATAGTGTGGACAGTCCAGCAGACCGTCGACAAACGAATCCTCCTCAGCCGAGGCCTGATCGCCCAACACCCCCGGCACAAACCGGGAGATCGAATCAATCAGGGTCATGGCCGGCAGTTCGCCGCCGCTGAGAACGTAATCGCCGATCGACCACTCTTCATCGATTTCGGTTTGGATCACGCGCTCATCAATACCCTCATAACGCCCGCAGACCAGAATTAACTTCTGGCTGACGGAGAGTTCGCAAACGCCCTGCTGGTCCAGTTTGCGCCCCTGTGGCGAAAGATAAATCACCTTCGCCCCTTCGCCTGCCGCTGCCTTTGCCGCATGGATGGCATCCCGCAGGGGTTGAACCATCATCAACATTCCCGGTCCGCCGCCATAGGGGCGATCGTCCACGGTTCGATGCCGATCGTGCGTGAAATCGCGCGGATTCCAGCACTGCACGCTAAGCAGGCCTTTTTTTACAGCCCGGCCAGTTACCCCGTAATCGGTGATTGCGCGGAACATCTCGGGAAACAGACTAATTACCCCAATCCACATTGTGGCGTTCCACTCAGTTCTACCGTTAATATCGGAGGTCAAAAACCAGGATCCCAATCTACTTCAATAGATTTAGCAGTGAGATCGACTTTCTTGATCACCTGTCCGTCGAGGAACGGAATCAACCGCTCCTTCATACCGAATGCATCTTTCAGGTTCGCCTTCACGACCAATACGTCGTTGGAGCCGGTTTCCATCATCGCAGTGACTTTACCCAGCGCATAGCCGGACACGGTGACTACCTGGCAACCCATCAGGTCTTTCCAGTAGTAGTCGCCCTCATCCAGCGACGGCATCTGCGACTCATCCACGATAATCTCTCGATTAACCATGGCATTGGCCGCATCACGATCGTCAATACCTTTAATTTTGACGACCCAATCCTGATTGTGGCTGCGCCAGCTTTCCAGCTCGATCGCAACCCACTTACCCGCCTGCTGGATAAACCAGGGCTGGTAATCAAAAATGCTTTCAGCATCCTCGGTGGAGGAAAACACTCTGAGCCAGCCGCGGATGCCATACGCAGAACCGAGTTTCCCCAGAACAACTGCATTGCTCACCGCCGGCGTATTCTCTGTGCTCATCGTGACCACCGCAACGGATTAAGCTGCTTTCTGAGCTTCTTTGATCAGCGCAGCTACGCGATCAGAAACGGTTGCGCCCTGGGAAACCCAGTGGCTTACGCGATCCAGATCCAGACGCAGGCCTTCGGCGCTACCGGTCGCGATCGGGTTGAAGAAACCTACGCGCTCGATGAAACGACCGTCACGGGCATTACGGCTGTCGGTCACTACTACTTGATAAAACGGACGCTTTTTCGCGCCGCCACGTGCTAAACGAATGGTTACCATAACATCCTCATTAGTAAATAAAACACCAGACCCCATCGAGGAACGGAGCCCGGTGTCCTTGTTCATACGAACATAAAAGCCCGAAAATTTTACTCATTTTGGCGCGAAAAGCAACTACCGCTATACGCTTTCGCACCGACGACGGCGATTAACGCCCCGGGAACCCCGGTGGCATCATGCCGCGCATGCCGCGCATCATTTTCGCCATTCCGCCTTTCTTCATCTTTTTCATCATGCGCTGCATTTCGTCAAACTGCTTCAGCAGACGGTTCACGTCCTGCACCTGCATGCCGGAACCCTGAGCGATACGGCGCTTGCGCGAGCCTTTGATGATCTCTGGATTGCTGCGCTCTTTCAGCGTCATCGAGCTGATGATCGCCTCCATCCGCACCAGCACCTTGTCATCCATCTGCGCCTTCACGTTGTCCGGCAACTGACCGACACCCGGCAGCTTGGCCAGCATGGAGGTCATCCCTCCCATGTTGCGCATCTGTTTGAGCTGATCCATAAAGTCGTTGAGATCGAAGCCGTCACCCTTCTTCAGCTTGGTCGCCAGCTTCTCGGCCTGCGCGCGGTCAACCTTGCTCTCCAGCTCTTCGATCAGCGACAGCACGTCGCCCATGCCCAGGATACGCGAGGCCACGCGATCCGGATAAAACGGCTCCAGCGCCTCGGTCTTCTCCCCGACGCCGAGGAACTTGATCGGTTTTCCCGTGATGTGGCGGATCGACAGCGCCGCACCGCCGCGGGCGTCGCCGTCCACCTTGGTCAGCACCACGCCGGTCAGCGGCAGCGCCTGGTTAAAGGCGCTGGCGGTATTGGCCGCATCCTGGCCGGTCATCGCATCGACCACAAACAGCGTTTCCACCGGATTGATCGCCGCGTGGATCTGCTTGATCTCATCCATCATCGCTTCGTCGACGTGCAGGCGACCTGCGGTATCGACGATCAGCACATCATAAAACTTCTGCTTGGCGTGGGTTAGCGCGCGCTGCACGATATCCAGCGGGCGCTCCTGGACGTCGGAAGGGAAGAAATCGACGCCGACGCCCTGTGCCAACGTCTCCAGCTGTTTGATCGCCGCGGGGCGATACACGTCGGCGGAGACGACCAGCACCTTCTTCTTCTGTTTTTCCTTCAGGAACTTACCAAGCTTACCCACGCTGGTCGTCTTACCGGCGCCCTGCAGGCCGGCCATCAGCACCACGGCCGGCGGCTGCGCCGCCAGATTCAGCTCGGTGTTGGCCTCCCCCATTGCGCGGGTCAGCTCATCCTGAACGATTTTGACGAACTCCTGTCCCGGCGTCAGGCTCTTGTTTACCTCCTGACCCAGCGCGCTCTCTTTCACCCGACTGATGAACTCGCGCACCACCGGCAGCGCCACGTCGGCTTCCAGCAGCGCCATGCGCACCTCGCGCAGGGTATCCTTGATATTATCTTCGGTCAGTCGCCCGCGGCCACTGATGTTGCGCAGCGTGCGCGACAATCGATCGCTTAGATTTTCAAACATGGTTTATGCTCAACGTAGTACCAATGCAAAACGGGCCGTCAGGCGACGACATCGCTAAAGATGGCGGCGAGTATAACACGAAGCCCCGCGATTCTCTCCCCCACGGCGCGCATTGGTCGGCGCCAGCGGTTGGAGCGTAGCGCCGCTGCGGCTATACTGAACGCCTCATTCACTCAGCCATCAATGAACTCGCTATGCCCGTATTTGCCATCACGGCTATGATTGCCTATCTGCTCAGCCTGGGACTGATTGTTCCCGGTCTGGCGCGCAATAATCGCGCATACCGGCGTCTGGCGCTGATCTTCGCCGCCGCGGCGCTGCTGTGCCATGCCATCGCCCTCTACCAGCGCATCTTTGACGTCAGCGCAGGCCAGAACCTCAGCCTGCTGAATATGGGATCATCGGTCAGCCTGCTGATCTGCCTGGTCATGACCGTGGTCGCCTCACGCGATCGCGGCTGGTTTCTGCTGCCGATCGTCTACAGCTTTGCCCTGATCAACCTTGGTCTGGCCAGCTTTGTTCCCGGGGAGTTTATTACCCATCTGGAGGCCAGCCCCTCTCTGCTGTTCCATATCGGGCTGGCGCTGTTCTCTTACGCCACGCTGATCATCGCCGCGCTGTATGCCTTTCAAGTGGCGTGGATGGATCACCTGCTTAAGAATAAAAAGCTGAGCCTGCGCGCCGACATGCCGCCGTTAATGAGCATTGAGCGCAAGATGTTCCACATTACCCAGGTGGGCGTGGTGCTGCTGACCCTGACGCTGATCAGCGGCAGTCTGTATATGGAGCAGCTGTTCAGCCCCGAAAATATGCACAAGGCGCTGCTGTCGCTATTGGCCTGGTGCGTGTATATCATATTGCTGTGGGGGCACTATCGCCGGGGATGGCGGGGACGTCCGGTCGTGTGGTGTAACCTGGCCGGCGCGGCGCTGTTGACGCTCGCCTACTTCGGCAGTCGGATCATTCTGGATCTGGCGCAGTAATCCTACGCCCTCGCACCGATTTTCGCGCCCCGCCGCCGTGCGGGGCTAATCGTTAACCACCATAAGGAATACCCGTTTGGAGCACGTCTCGACCGGTACGCTGATCGCCATTCTAGTGCTGATGGTGATCGTCTCCGCTTACTTCTCCGCCTCGGAAACCGGGATGATGACCCTCAACCGCTATCGCCTGCGCCACCTGGCCAAGCAGGGACTGCGGCCCGCCCGGCGCGTCGAGCGCCTGCTGCGTCACCCGGATCGCCTGATAAGCCTGGTGCTGATTGGCAATAACCTGGTCAATATACTGGCCTCAGCGCTGGCGACCATCGTCGGTATGCGTCTGTATGGCGACAGCGGCGTGGCCATCGCCACCGGTATCCTGACCTTTGTCATTCTGATTTTTGCCGAGGTCATGCCAAAAACCTTTGCGGCGCTGTACCCAGAAAAGGTGGCATTCCCCAGCAGCCTGCTGCTGGGCCCGCTGCAGAAGGTCATGATGCCGCTGGTCTGGCTGCTGAACGGCATCACCCGCCTGCTGCTGCGGCTGTGCGGCGTTCAGCCGCACGCGGGCCCCAGCGATGCGGTAAGCAAAGAGGAGCTGCGCACTATCGTGAACGAGTCGCGCGCTCAGATTTCGCGGCGCAACCAGGACATGCTGATCTCGGTACTGGATCTGGATAAGGTGTCGGTCGAGGACATCATGGTGCCGCGCACCGAGATCGTCGGCATCGACGTCAACGACGATTGGAAATCGATCCTGCGCCAGCTGACCCACTCTCCCCACGGGCGCATCGTGCTGTTCCGCGATACCCTGGACGACGCCATCGGTATGCTGCGCGTGCGCGAAGCCTACCGCCAGATGATTGAAAAGCAGGAGTTCAACAAAGAAAACCTGCTGCGCGCCGCCGACGAGATCTACTACATCCCGGAGGGGACCCACCTCAACGTGCAGCTGCTGAAGTTCCAGCGCAATAAGGAAAAGGTCGGCATCGTGGTAGATGAATACGGCGATATCAAGGGGCTTATCTCCGTCGAAGATATCCTTGAGGAGATCGTCGGCGACTTTACCACCTCCATGTCCCCCTCGCTGGCCGAAGAGGTGCTACCGCAGAGCGACGGCAGCGTACTGATCGACGGCAGCGCCAATATCCGCGAGCTGAACAAGGCCTTTAACTGGACCCTACCTGCGGAAGGCGCGCGCACCATCAACGGAGCGCTGCTGGAAACTCTGGAGGAGATCCCGCTGCCGGGTACCCAGGTCACCATCGGTAACTACTTCATCGAAATTCTCGATGTGCAGGACAACATGATCAAGCGGGTGAGAGTCTCTCTGCTGCGTTCGCACCTGCCGGGCGACGGCGCCTAATCTACGCGTCTCCCCCGCCTCACCGGCGTAAAAAAGCCCCCGCAGATTGCCTCTGTGGGGGCTTTTCTATCGGTGAAGCCTAGGGGTGCAGACGGGCCAGTTGGTCGGCAGAGAGCGCCAGCGCATCGTTATGGTTGATACCGATCCCGGCCGCCAGGATCTGGCGGGCAATCTGGTGCGCCTCGGCCAACGAGTGCATGCTGTAGGTACCACACTGAAACTCATTCAGCTCTGGGATGCTCCGCTGATCGCTGACCCGCAGCACGTCCTCCATCGCCGCCTTCCACGCCGCGGCAACTCGCGCTTCGTCCGGCGTTCCGATCAGGCTCATATAGAAGCCCGTGCGGCAGCCCATCGGTGAAATATCAATAATCTCAACGCCGTCGCCGTTCAGATGGTCACGCATAAAGCCGGCGAATAGGTGCTCAAGGGTATGAATACCGCGCTCCGGCAGGATGGCATGGTTGGGGCGGCAGAAGCGCAGATCGAATACGGTGATCTGATCGCCGTGCGGGGTGGTCATATTTTTTGCTACGCGAACGGCAGGTGCGGCCATGCGAGTATGGTCGACAGTGAAGCTATCCAGTAACGGCATTTCGTCACCTCCTCAATAAAAAAATATTTTTTTCCTTTGTTAGGAAACCTTTTCCCATACTGCGACTCTCAGTATATGAAAGACGCGCATTTGTTATCATCATCATCCCTGTCCTCAGAGATGTTTATTTTGGCCACAGGTATTGTGGCCTTTTTCTTTTCTAGCGTCCGGCGTGCTGCCGAAGATAGTCTGCAAAGGACTCGCTGTCCTGGGACTCCAGCGCCGCTTGGCGGGTAACCGAGCCCTGCGCCTGCGCCGTCAGCGTCGCCTCATCCAACAGCGTCAGCGGCTCGCTGCACAGCCGATCGCGGTAACGCTGCGCCAGCGCCAGGCCATAGCTGCCGATCCCCCGCTCCCCCATCTGGGCCATGACCCGTGCCGAGTAGGTCAGAGAAACATCCTCAAAGGCTGCCACCAGACGAGCGCAGACCTGCTGGTAGCGCGCATCACCGTTAATGCCATCCAGCACCTCGGCGACCCGATGCAGGTCGGCAAAAAGTGACTGTCCCACGTACGCCAGCGGCTGACGGGCATCATGACAGCCAATGCCGATGGTCTGCCCCGGCTTGCGCCCCTCAAGGATCACCCGGTTCCAGTTTTGGCGCGTACACAGCAGCTCGTCGCTGCTCATCTCCGGCGCATCGGCCAGCACGCACCAGATCAGAAACAGATCGAGGAAGCGGGCCTGATCGGCATCGACGCCGATGGGAGTGAACGGGTTAATGTCCAGAGAGCGAACCTCAATGTACTCTACGCCGCCGCGCAGCAGCGCATCGGACGGCGACTCACCGTCGCGCGTCACGCGCTTGGGCCGGATCGGCGCATAGAGCTCATTTTCGATCTGCAGAATATTGGCATTCAGCTGGCGATAGCGGCCGTCTTCCTCCACGCCCAGGCGAGCAAACTCCGCGGAGGGGGTATGGATGGCGCGCTTCAGCCCTTCGACATACTGGTCAAGGTGGTTAAACGTGATCCCGAGATTGCTCTGCGACTTATTGGTGTATCCCAGATCGCTCAGGCGCAGCGAGGTGGCATAGGGCAGGAACAGCGTTCCGCCGCGGCGCTCAAACGGCAGCGCGCTCTCCCGCCCGTTCAGGAAGGAACCACAGATGGCCGGTGACGCGCCAAACAGATAGGGGATCACCCAGCCAAAGCGATAGTAGTTCCGAATCAGGCGGAAATAGCCGTCGGAAATGGCGGCCTTACCGCTATCCGCATCCTGCACGCCGGCGCGCGCCTGCCAAAACGACAGCGGCAGGGAGAAGTTATAGTGCACGCCGGAGATGGTCTGCATCAGCGCCCCATAACGGTTCTTCAACCCCTCGCGGTAGAGCGTTTTAAAGCGCCCTAGGTTACTGCTGCCGTACTGGGCCAGGGTGATATCCTGCTCGCTCCCGATAAAACAGGGCATGCTCAGGGGCCACATGCGCTCATCGCCGAGATGGCGCGCCACATAGCGGTGAATATCACTGAGGAAGTCCAGCATATGGTCGATGCTACCATCGACGGGCGTGATGAACTCCAGCAGGCTTTCGGCGAAGTCAGTGGTGATCCAGGGGTGGGTCAACGCCTTACCCAACACCGCCGGGTGCGGCGTTGCGGCCAAATGACCATCGGGAGTGACGCGCAGCGTTTCGCGCTCGATACCGCGCCGGATGCCGTCCAGGGCATGCGGATGAGATTCTAGCCAGCTAAGGGCCTGAGATACGTCCGGGATCAAATTGACCTCCCGCTAATAAGAAGAGTTAATCGCACCCACCGCGTCTTACCGCAATGGACGCCTAATGCCACCACGACATGCCGTACAGCGTCAGCCATGCCAGCACCGCATAGCGTGCGGCCTTGCCCAGGGTCAGATACAGTGCGACCTTTCCCCACGGCATCCTCAGCCACCCGGCCAAGAGGCACAGCAGATCGCCGATCAGCGGCAGCCAGCTAAGCAACAGCGCCGCGGCGCCGTAGCGCTGCATCCAGCCCAGCGCCATCGCCAGCCCACGCTGCGGCGTCACCTGGGGCAGCGCACGACCAATGATCACATTGGTCAGTCCCCCCAGTACGTTGCCCACGATCGCCGCCGTCAGCAGCCAGAGCAGCGGCGCCTGCGCCGCAATCAGCAGCCCGCTCAGCACCACCTCCGAATTACCCGGCAACAGCGTCGCGCTGGTAAAACTGCTGACAAACATGCCAGTGATAGCCCAAAATTCACTCATTACAGGTCGCGCACGTCGATCCAGTCCATGCCCGCTCGCTGGGCGGCCTGAATACCAAAATCCGCATCTTCAAACACCACGCAGCGGGGCGGTGCAACGCCGAGCAGCGCGGCACAGCGTAAAAAGGTTTGCGGATCCGGCTTATGGCACTGCACATCATCGGCGGCCACGATCGCCTGAAAACAGTCACGCAGCCCCAGATGACGCAGCAGGGCGTCGGCCAGGCGATGCTCGCTGCCGGTGCCGACGGCCATGGGACGACGCCCCTTATAGGCCAAGGCAACCTCCGCCAGCGGCAGCGGACGTACGCAGTCCAACAGCATACTCTCTACCGTCCTCGTTTTTTCCGCGGCCAACGCATGAGGATCGAGATCGGACTGATTGTGTTCAATGATAGCCTGAGCAATACGCCATGTGGGAGAGCCATTGAGTGCGATCACCGTCGTTAGGTCATAATCCATACCGTAACGACCCAACACCGCATCCCACGCCCGCCGATGCGTCGGCTCGCTGTCGAGCAGGGTACCATCCATATCGAAAATCAGCCCGTCATAACGGTCATACATCGTCATGCTCATCCTCTGAAACGGGGAAAAGAGAGATACTTTAGCGTAAAAACAGGCGGGCTGTCGCGGGCCGTCAGTGCATCGTCGTGATACGTGCGGAAGGCCTGGGTAGGAAAAGTGAAACGGAGGGAGGACGCGGGCGGCAGAATGCAAAAAAGCCCGCAAAAGCGGGCTTTTTATAAAGCGAGAAAGCATCTAGGCGGATAATTTGACGCTGTGCGTCTCACCGTAGGCGCCGTTGCTACGCAACGTTGACCTGCCTCGTGTGCAATCCTATGCAATCTTTGCCGTAGGCGAAGCATGATGTTAGCATCACGCCCTGCGAAAGATGGTGCATCCGGGAGGATTCGAACCTCCGACCGCTCGGTTCGTAGCCGAGTACTCTATCCAGCTGAGCTACGGATGCACAGAATAACAACATTGACAGAAGGGTCACCCTACTGTCTGATTCACCGCTAATCACCATGAATCGAAAAGATGGTGCATCCGGGAGGATTCGAACCTCCGACCGCTCGGTTCGTAGCCGAGTACTCTATCCAGCTGAGCTACGGATGCACAGAGAACTTACTTGATGATACGGGCCGTTCTGATTCCCGCATCCGATTTACCGCCGCGAGGCCATAAACCTGAAAGATGGTGCATCCGGGAGGATTCGAACCTCCGACCGCTCGGTTCGTAGCCGAGTACTCTATCCAGCTGAGCTACGGATGCAAATGGCGGTGAGGGGGGGATTCGAACCCCCGATGCAGCTTTTGACCGCATACTCCCTTAGCAGGGGAGCGCCTTCAGCCTCTCGGCCACCTCACCACACGCGACTCTTGCGAGTTGTGCCCACTCAACGTTTCGTTGTCTCATCGGCACTGCGTGGCGCACATATTACTTTCACGGGCTGATAAGTCAAACAATTTTTCCTGAGTTTTCACGCAATCTGATTCGTTTGCACAATTCACAGGCAAACCGCTGTGAATAGCGCCAACCTGCTGTTTTTATGAACCGCAAAAACCCCTGTTTTATGCGACATGGCGAGCGCGCGCCATGTCGACTGATAGCGCATTGCTGAACCGTTTGAATAAAAAACACCCGCCGCCTCCCCGCAGGGGCGTTCTCAGAGCACCAATCCACGACGCAGGCAGAGATAACGCCGGTAGAGAAACCTAACAGAGAAGTGTAAAAGGAGAAAACAAAGGGAGAAGGAGGAAACGAGGGAGACAAGAGGCCGTAGCAAGCACCGCGTAAGCGCCCCGCTGCGATGCGAGACGCTATACCGAAATCAATACGTCGTCGGTTGGGACTTTTCCGCCTGAATACGCTGATAGATCTCTTCACGGTGCACAGAAACCTCTTTCGGAGCATTCACACCGATACGTACCTGGTTTCCCTTCACCCCCAACACGGTGACCGTTACTTCATCGCCAATCATGAGGGTCTCACCCACTCGACGAGTCAGAATAAGCATTCTTTGCTCCTTGAAAGATTAATTAGAGTCGGGTCTCTCAGTTTTTCCCCGCCATTATCCATCATCTGTAGTAAAAACGTAAACAGCAACAACTCTATAATGTGTAAGCAGATTCCCGCCTACTACATTCTCAGTACAAGTTTAGCTCAAACTACACACACCATTGCAAAATTTATAACACCAAGCGGGCAAAAAAACAAAAAAACGCCGTATCCAACAAATGGATACGGCGTTTTCACCGTGCTAGCGTGGATTACAGCTTAGCGGCAACCCAATCCGTCACGCTGGCCAGCGCCTGCGGCAGAGCTGCGGCATCGGTTCCCCCGGCCTGCGCCATATCGGGACGTCCGCCGCCTTTACCACCGACCTGCTGCGCGACCATACCGATCAGCTCACCGGCCTTCACCTTGGCGGTCAGATCCTTGGTCACGCCGGCGATCAGGCTGACTTTACCCGCCTCTGCCGTCGCCAGCACCACGATGCAGGAGCCCATCTGGTTTTTCAGGTCATCCACCATGGTACGCAGCATTTTCGGCTCCACGCCGTCCAGCTGACTCACCAGCAGCTTCACCCCGTTAACCTCAACGGCTTTCCCGCTCAGCGAGGCGCTCTCCTGTGCAGCCTGCTGATCCTTGAGCTGCTGCAGCGCTTTCTCCAGCTGGCGGCTCTTTTCCATCACGGCGCGGATCTTCTCTGCAACGCTTTGGGCATCCCCCTTAACCAGGGATGCCGCCTCACGCAGCATATCGCTCTCCTGGTGCATCGCCAGCAGGGCCTGTTCACCGGTCACCGCCTCAATGCGACGCACGCCGGCCGCGGTGCCGCTCTCGCTGACAATGCGGAACAGACCGATATCGCCGGTGCGCTCTGCGTGCGTACCGCCGCACAGCTCGGTGGAGAAGTCACCCATGCTCAGCACGCGAACCTGGGCATCGTACTTCTTGCCGAACAGCGCCATGGCCCCTTTGGCCTTGGCCTCTTCCAGCCCCATCTCCTGCGTATCGATAGGCAGGTTGCGGCGGATCTGGGCGTTAACGATATCCTCAACCTGACGGATCTGCTGCGGCTTCATCGCCTCTGCGTGCGAGAAGTCAAAGCGCAGGGCGCCATCGCTCACCAGCGAGCCTTTCTGCGCGACATGCTCACCCAGCACGCTGCGCAGGGCGGCATGCATCAGGTGCGTCGCCGAGTGGCTCTGGCGGATACGCTCGCGGCGCGCGCCGTCGATGCTGGCCTGCACCCGCTCTCCGACCCGCAGACTGCCCTGGGCCACCTTACCGAGATGACCAATAGCCTGGCCGTACTTCTGGGTATCCTCAACCACAAAACGGCAGCCCTGCGCCGTCAGCTCGCCGCGGTCACCCACCTGGCCACCAGACTCGGCGTAGAACGGCGTCTGCGCCAGCACGACAACCCCTTCCTCTCCGGCCTGCAGGGCATCAACCGCCTGCCCGTTGTGAAACAGGGCCGTCACCAGGGCATCCTGCTGCTGCAGGTGATAACCGGTAAAGTCCGTGCTGCCGTCAACGCGGATCATACTGTTGTAGTCGGCGCCGAAGCCGCTGGACTCGCGCGCACGACGGCGCTGAGCCTCCATCGCCCGCTCGAAGCCCTCTTCATCCACCTTCAGACCGCGCTCGCGGCACACGTCGGCGGTCAGATCCAGCGGGAAGCCATAGGTATCGTACAGGCGGAATGCGGTCTCACCGTCCAGGGTATCCCCGTCCAGCGTAGACAGCTCGTCGTCCAGCAGCGTCAGCCCACGCTCCAGCGTGCGCGCAAACTGCTCTTCTTCCGTTTTCAGCACCTGCTCCACCATCGCCTGCTGCTGTGCCAGCGCATCGGCAGCTGACCCCATCACGGCGATCAGCGGCTTCACCAGCTTATAGAAGAATGCCTCTTTGGCGCCCAGCATATGTCCGTGGCGCACGGCGCGACGGATGATACGGCGCAGCACGTAGCCGCGGCCCTCGTTGGAGGGCAGCACGCCGTCGGAAACCAAGAATGCGCAGGAGCGGATATGGTCGGCGATCACCCGCAGCGATTTGCTGCTCAGATCGCTGACGCCGATCACCCGCGCGGTCTCTGCGATCAGGGTGCGGAACAGATCGATATCATAGTTGGAGTTAACGTGCTGCAGCACCGCCGCAATGCGTTCCAGCCCCATCCCGGTATCCACGGAAGGCTTCGGCAGCGGCAGCAGCGTGCCGTCGCTCTGGCGGTTGAACTGCATGAAGACGATGTTCCAGATCTCGATATAGCGATCGCCGTCTTCGTCCGGGCTGCCCGGAGGCCCCCCGGCAATGTGGGCACCGTGGTCATAGAAGATCTCGGTGCACGGGCCGCACGGGCCGGTATCGCCCATCTGCCAGAAGTTATCGGAGGCGTAGGCCGCACCTTTATTGTCGCCGATGCGAATAATGCGCTCGCGCGGTACGCCGACCTCGTTAGCCCAGATGTCGTAAGCCTCGTCGTCGCTTTCGTACACCGTCACCCACAGCTTCTCTTTCGGTAGGTTAAACCACTGCGCGCCGGTCAGCAGTTCCCAGGCAAAATTGATGGCGTCATGCTTGAAGTAGTCGCCAAAGCTAAAGTTGCCCAGCATTTCAAAGAAGGTGTGGTGGCGAGCGGTATAACCGACGTTCTCCAGGTCATTATGTTTACCACCGGCGCGTACGCAGCGCTGTGCCGTGGTGGCACGGCTATAGCTGCGCTTATCGATGCCAAGGAAAACATCTTTAAACTGGTTCATCCCGGCGTTGGTAAACAACAGTGTCGGATCGTTGTTCGGCACCAGGGAGCTGCTGTCCACCACCTGGTGGCCCTTACTGTGATAAAAATCGAGAAACGCTTGACGGATCTCAGCGGTACTCTTGCTCATAAATGTCCCGGAGTCTGGCTAGAAGAACAGTCCGTGAACAAAACAGCCCGCATTCCGCTGCCGACGCCCGCTCACGAACACAAAGTGACACTAAGATAAAATTTCTTCTCACCGAAGTAAAACGCCGCGTGCGTTCACGAAGTTAAATCGCGCAGGGCATCCTGGATCTCCTCCGAAAAGAAGCCGCGATACAGCAGATAGCGCTGCACTTTGGCCCGAGCGGCCCAATCGGGAGAGAGCGGTAGGGAAAAGTGGCGCTCCAGCGCACGGCGCGCCTGTGCGCTCCAGTCGATCTCACACTCGGCCAGCGCCTGCTGGATGAGATCGCGCGCCACGCCGCGCACCCCCAGCTCCTGACGAATGCGCTGCGCGCCATAGCCTTTACGGCTGCGGGAGTCAATATAGCGCTGGGCAAAGCGGGCATCGTCCAGCCACTGATAGCGCTGACAGTGGGCGATAGTCAACGCGATATCCGCCTCAGAAACGCCCTGCGCCGCAAGTTTGCGGCGCAGCTCATTCTCGCTGTGATCACGCTGGGCCAGCAGACGCATGGCCCGGTTAAGCGCGTCGCTCACGCAGACCTCGCCGCGCCGCGCCCGTGACCGGCGGGATTAGAAGTTTTCATCATCCGTCGCCGCGTCATCTTCGCGCTCAGCACCCGCGCGCTCGGCGTCGGTCGCCGCGGCGTGGCTCAGCAGCAGCTCACGCAGCTTGCCCTCCAGCTCAGCGGAGATCGTCGTATTCTCCTGCAGGAACTTCATGGAGTTCGCTTTACCCTGACCGATCTTGTCGCCATTGTAGCTGTACCAAGCTCCGGACTTATCCAGCAGCTTGTGCTTAACGCCCAGATCGATAAGCTCGCTCTCCTTGGAGATACCGGCGCCGTACAGGATCTGGAACTCAGCCTGGCGGAACGGCGGGGCCACCTTGTTCTTGACCACCTTGACGCGGGTCTCGTTGCCGACCACCTCATCGCCCTCTTTGATGGCGCCGATGCGACGGATATCCAGACGCACGGAGGAGTAAAACTTCAGCGCGTTACCGCCAGTGGTGGTCTCAGGGTTACCGAACATCACCCCGATCTTCATGCGGATCTGGTTGATAAAGACCACCAGACAGTTGGCGTTTTTGATATTGGCGGTCAGCTTACGCAGCGCCTGCGACATCAGACGCGCCTGCAGGCCTACGTGAGAGTCCCCCATTTCGCCCTCGATCTCCGCCTTCGGCGTCAGGGCGGCCACGGAGTCCACGATGATCACATCGACGGCGCCAGAGCGCACCAGCGCATCGCAGATCTCCAGCGCCTGCTCACCGGTATCCGGCTGCGACACCAGCAGATCATCGACGTTGACCCCCAGCTTGGCGGCATAGATCGGATCCAGCGCGTGTTCCGCGTCAATAAAGGCGCAGGTCTTCCCCGCCGCCTGAGCGCGCGCGATGACAGACAGGGTCAGCGTGGTTTTACCGGAGGACTCCGGCCCGAAGATCTCAACGACGCGCCCCATCGGCAGACCGCCGATGCCCAGCGCCACGTCCAGACTCAGAGAACCGGTTGAAATGGACTCAATGTCCAGCGTTTGGGTATCCCCCAGACGCATGATAGAACCTTTACCAAACTGCTTTTCAATCTGGCCTAACGCCGCAGCCAGGGCACGTTGTTTGTTCTCGTCCATCCGTTTACTCCACGCATAGCAAATCTGAAATTGACCTTGATTATACTGTATGCTCATACAGTATCAAGGCTCACGTAAGAAATTTTTCCAGCAGCGTCCGCAGCGCAAACTGCGCCGCCTGCCGCCGTACGGCATCCCGATCGCCGGTAAAATGCCGGCACAGGCACAGGGGCTCTCCGCCGCGGGCGGCAAAGCCAAACCAGACGGTGCCGACCGGTTTCTGCGCGCTGCCGCCGTCGGGCCCGGCAATACCGCTCACCGCCACGGCCAGATCGGCCCGCGCTGCGCGCAGCGCGCCGACGGCCATCGCCGCCGCCACGGGCTCGCTGACCGCGCCATGCTGCGCCAGCACGCCGCCTGCCACCCCCAGCATCTCCTCTTTAGCCCGGTTGCTGTACGTGACAAAGCCGCGCTCAAAATAGCACGAGCTGCCGGCGATATCGGTCAACAGCTTGGCGATCAGCCCCCCGGTGCAGGATTCGGCACAGGTGACCTGCTCCCCGCGCGCGCGCAGACGTTCGCCCACCTCTCGGCTTAACGTCGTGAGCGATTGTTCCATAGCGACTCCTTGGTTCATAGCGGGGCTGACGGCATAGTAGCACGTTCTGCCGCGGGAGACCCCGACGGCGAGGAGCGCGTTAAAATAGTGAAAGTAAATAAATAAGCTCAATAGAATATATAGATATTATATTCCGCAAGGCAATGTGCAAATATTAGAAATACCCTCAAAAAATAATCTCTATATTCCCGTTAGGTTGCTCACACAATAACGTCAAATTTAAAAACGACGCAGCGAAAACATGTTAATTAGCGGTTGACACAACATTAATCTCGAAGAAGAAGTCAAAGAAATACCATAACCATAAAGCCGCTGACGCCCCTACCGTCGGGCCGAGCCTATGTGTGTCGCGTTTTATTCCACATTAACGCAAGGACACCGCTATGAAGAAAAAACGGAATATGGCTTTCCGCCGGTCTACGCTCGCACTCTCTATCGCGATGCTGCTCGGCATCGGCGTCATATCGCCCCGCTGGGCCGCCGCCGATCAGCCCCGCCTCTCCACCCGTACGACACCTATTATTACGCTTAATGATGCAACTAATACCTATTATTTTAAAGACGCCAATAAAAACGGCACGCTGGATATCTATGAAGACTGGCGCAGGCCCGTCGCGCTGCGCGCCGTCGATCTGCTGAGTCAAATGCGTAATGAGGATAAGCTGGGACTGATGGTCATCGGCTCACAGTATTTAGGCTCGGCGGGTAACTGTAGCACGGCCAACGCCAACGGTATTCTGTGTGAAAGCTATCGGGAAGCCACCAGCAACGTATTCAGCGCCCCGGGCGACAGCTTTGAGTTCTTTGAAAAGCCGGTCATTGAACGCAGCGCGCCGGCGACCGAAGGGATCCTCGACTGGAAAGTGCGCTTTATGATCGATCGCAGCAACGCCGATCCGCTGACGCTGGCTATCTGGACCAACGCCCTGCAGCAGGTGGCGGAGGGCTCCACGCTCGGGATCCCCGTCGTGGTCACCTCGAACCCGCGCAACCACAATACCGACAACGTCGGCTTTGGCCTGCAGGAGTCCTCTGGAACCTTCTCCCTGTGGCCCAGCACCCTCGGCATGGGCGCCGCCTTTATCGGCGAAATGGAGACCCTCAACGCCCCCAGCGATATGCTGCTGACCTTCGCGCGTCAGGCAGCGCAGGAGTGGGACGCCACCGGAATCCGCAAAATGTATGGCTACATGGCGGATACCGCCACCGATCCGCGCTGGTTTCGGCTGGCCGACACCTTTGGCGATAGCCCGGAGATCGTCGCCGAGGCCACACGTCAGATCGTCACCGGCTTCCAGGGGGATACGCTAGGCAACCATGGCATCGCCATGACCACCAAACATTTCCCCGGCGGCGGCGCCCGCGATCGCGGCACCGATCCCCACTATGTCTACGGTCAATACTCCCCCTACCCGACCAAAGACAGCCTGTATCGCTACCATCTGCCCGGCTTTATCGCCGCCGTCGATGCCGGCACCTCGTCGATCATGCCCTACTATGCGCGTCCCAGCGACGCCATGAGCCTGCCTCAGCTGTATCTCAGCGATATTCCCGAGGCGGAGAAGATCGTCAATGACGCCGGCGACGGCTCGACCCTGTTTACCCGCGACCGCTTCGGCAACCGTATCTATGATCCGCTGTATCTGGCCAAGAAGAGCCCGGAGAAATTCCTGGAGAACGGGTTTAGCGAAGAGCTGGGCTTTGCCTATAGCCACAAGCTGATCGACCGTCTGCTGCGCGATCAGCTCGGCTTTACCGGCTATATCAACAGCGATTCCGGTATTCTGACCGGCATGGCCTGGGGGCTAGAGGCGGCCACGCTGGCTCAGCGCGTCGCCCTCGGCGCCGCCAACGGCGTGGACGTGTTCAGCGATCTCTCCGACGTATTCCTGTTCCGGGACGCCTTTGCCACGGAAGATACCTTCCGCCAGGGGGTACTGGATCAGGCCGCCGGACGGCTGCTGACGGAGATGTTCCATCTGGGGCTGTTTGAGGATCCCTACCGCGATCCGCAGCGCGCCGTGGCGATCTTCAATGAGCGCGAGCGCCAGCAGGCCGCCTATCAGGCCCATCAGAAGTCGGTCGTGGTGCTGAAGAACAGCGGCAATCTGCTGCCGTTGACCGAAGCAAAGATCGGCGATGCGCCGGTCTACATCGAGTTCTTCTCGCGCGACGCCGAGGCGCAGCGGGCGACGGACACCCTGACGCTGTACCAGGCCATAAAACGCCAGGCGCCCTGGCTTAACGTCACCTTTGATATCGACAGCGCCGAGTACGCCCTGCTGTTCGTCAAGCCGTCGGATGGCGTTGGGCTGTTCGAACAGAGCGCCGAGTTCGTCTATAACCTGCAGATCGACGACCATAACGGCATCGACATCGACCGAATCAACCTGATCCAGGCCAAGGTGCCGACCATCGTCAACCTCAATCTCGCTCAGCCGTGGCTGCTGGAGAACCTGGAGCCGGGCGCCGCCGCCCTGACCGCCAGCTTCGCCACCCTCTCCGAGGCGGTGGTGGACGTCATCGCCGGCAACGTCAACCCGGTGGGCGCACTGCCGGTCACGCTGCCGCGCAACGAGGGCGAAGTAGTCAAGGCCGAAACCGCCGGACCGCAGCGCTCCGGCGCGATTATCGCCTCCGACGCGCCGGGCTACCTGCGCGATAATCAGGATGAGTATGTCTATGCCGACCGCGACGGCAGCGCCTATCTGACCGGTTTCCACCTGACGTGGGATATCGAGGCGCTGGACAATACCCCTCCCGATCGCGACGCGCTGCGCCAACAGGCGCGCATCGGGCTGGTGACCGCCCGCTGGCGACAGGCGCAGAATCCGCCCCATATCGACCGCTACTACCTCACAGAGAAAGCGCTAAGCGCGCGGATGGCGGCCCATAAAGGCAGTACGCTGGCCCTGAGCGACCGGGTGAATCTGGCCGTGAACCAACCGGCGCACGGCGACGACGATGTGGATGCCGATCTGAAAACGCGCCAGCCGGCGCGCAGCATGAACCCGGGGCTGTTTATCACCAAAGAAGACAACGCCGTGACGCTGGAGAACGTCGTCAACGGCGGCATCTACCGCCGCAGCGCGGCCCCAGCGCAGAGCGCCAATGTCTACGCCGCCGGGATCTGGCTGGATGCCTCCGCCGACCATAACTCGCTGCGCCTAAACAACAGCATCAATCTGGCCTACAGCGACGCCCTGGCCGCCTATGGGGTATTCCAAAACGCCAGCAGTCAGGACAACCTGCTACTGCTGCAGAATTCGCTGAACCTCGCGCTCGGCGACGGCGTCAGCGCCCACGGGATCTACCATGGCAACAATAATGCCTATAACCTGCTGACCGACGCGGGCTACGACAGCGGGCAGCGTCAGGCGTTTAGCCAAAGCGCGGTGATCCTGGACCATGCGGCTAACCTGGCCGCCCGTCTCAACGACGGGGTCTTCTCCACCCTGACCAGCGCCTTTACCAACGTGCCGACGCTGATCCTCAACAACAGCCTGGTGGGCGGTAATATCACCCAGACCGCGGGAGATGACTTCCTGCTCAGCTTCAACAGCGCGCTGTACGGCGACATCGCCCTGAGCAACGGCAACGATATTTTCGTGCTGGACGAAAACAGCCGCGACGTCACCCTGCGCGGGCAGATAACGCCAGACTATCGGTTTACCGACAGCCTATACATCTACACCCCCTCCTGTCGCGACAGCCACTGTCTGCAGCTCATCCAGGATGAAGGCAGCTTCAAGGTTGTCAGCGCCGCCCCCACCAACGGGACCCCACACACCATCGCGAACGTCCACTACGGCGCGGTGAACCCGTTCAATGTCTATCAGGTCATGGCGGACGGCAGCGTCTCCGACGTCGCGCTGCTGAGTCGCGATGTTCCGCCGCCGCTGCGCCCGCTGATCCAAGCCTACCGCTATACCTTCGCCAACGGCTATCAGGCAGACTTCGCCCTGCCGGTGCAGAATAGGGATAGCGTTACCCTGCGCGGGGCCGAGATGCAGGTCGGCGACTGGCGCCTGACGCCAAACGCCGTCGTTACCCCGCAGGGCTACCGACTGCGCGGCGACGGCCTGCTGGTCAGCGCCGGTACCCCACTGCCCGCGCTGGTCACCGGCAGGGTCGAGGTGCCCAGCGATCCCACCTATCTCCTGCTCCCTGACGCCAGCGGCACTCCCCGTCTGGAGCGCTTCACGGAGCCGCGCATCCTCGATCCCGGCAAACCGATAACCCTGACCCAGGATGCCCTGCTGGTACGGGATATCGCCAACCGCGCCGCGCCGGAGAATACGCTGCTGGTCGCGATTGACGGGGCGCAGATGCAGGTCAAAACCCCCGCCGGCATCCAGGCCAGCGTCGACATCAACGCGCTGAGCGCCACCCGGGTCAGCCATATCCCCGGCAGCGCGCTGCATATCGATGCCTTTAACTATCTGCTGGAGGTCCCGGGGATGCTCAACGACACGCTGCAGGCTCGCGAACGCAGCGTGCGTCTGCAGGAGGGCGACCTGGATGTCTACCTGAACTACCTGGCCGACAACCGCACCTATGACGGCGGCAACGGCGGCGCGGGCAGTAAGGGGCAGACCTCCGGCATCGCACTGGGGCTGGGCGCCGGCGTAGCCGATGCTCTGACGCTGTACGGTCAGCTGGCGAAAACCTACGGCACGCTGAGCAGCGGCGCCAGCGAGGCCGATGTGGATGTCAACAGTCTGACGCTCGCCCTCACCTACCGCCCGCAGACGACGGCGGAGAGCAATACCCCCTTTGTCTCTCTGAGCGCTGGGCTGGGCTGGAGTCAGTATGAGCCTCGCCGGCAGATGGGAAGCCTGGGACAGGCGCGGGCAGACAGTGACGGGTGGCTTTACAGCTATGCGCTGACGGTCGGCTATGAAGCCAATCTGAGCTCGGCATGGCGTCTGACGCCGTCGCTGGCGCTGCAGGGCAGCTATCTGCGTCAGGACGCGTTCCGCGAGTCGGGACACGATACGCTGGCTCTCGACGTCGCCCAGTTCAGCGATAGCCGTAACGATATAGCCCTGCGCCTGGACAGCGATTATCGCATCAGCCTCGGCGACTGGCAGATAGCGCCGCGGCTGTTCGCCGAATACCGCTATGGTCTGGGCGATAAAAATAGCCGGGCGGATCTGCGGCTGGGCAGCGCGACGCTGGATCCGATCGTCCACGTCCGCGGCGATAACCAGCTGCGCGGCGGCGCAGAGCTGGGCGTCGGCTACGGCGCCTGGTCGCTGGCGCTGCGCGCCGACGGCACCGTCGGCGATAAGCGCGGCGGCGGCAACGCGGCCCTTCTCGTAGGCGCCCGCTTCTAACGGCCCATCCCACCGGCGCGCGCCCCGCGCGCGTGCCGGTATTCAGTCAAGCGTTGAGGATCGCGGCCGCTCGCCGCCATCGCCCCGCACTCTCCCCTCCCCCGTCCGTGCACAGCGCCATCGGCTACTTCGCGAGGCCATACTGCAGCACCAGCTGCGTCAGTCCAGAGGCCAGCAGCTGCAGCGACAGCGTCACCAAAACGATGCCGGCGATGCGCGCCATGGCATCGATCGCCCCGCTCGAGAGGCGCCCGTGCAACGGGCCGACCGCCAGAAACGTCAGGGCAATGGTCGGCGCCATCAGCAGAATCACCGCCGACAGCTGCAGCAGGCCCGCCAGAGAGCCGTCATGGCTGGCCAACGAAATGCCGACGGCGATGGTTCCCCCGCCAATGGTCAGCGGAAACAGCAGCGGCACCAGCACCATATCCTGCACGTTGGGGCGGGCATCGGGCGTGACGACCATCCGCGCCGGCTCCGCCTTGGTCCCCTTGGTCATCAGCGGCCAGCCCTGAAACAGCAGCGCCGCGCCGCCGGTCGCGGTCAGCGCGTGGGCGTTCAGCCCCAGCGCCATCAGCAGGTAGTTCCCGATCCAGATAGCGACCAGCATCACCGCCACATATTCGAGCGCCACCTTCCAGGCCAGCTGGCGCAGCGTATGGGGCGGCGTCTGGCCCAGCAGGATCGTCGCTGCCGTGATGGTGGCCGGGGGACAAAACATCGACAGGAAGGTGACATAGGTGAGCAGAAAATGAATCAGCCATGTTTCCATACCGTCCGTCCCCGTCGGAAAAGCAGCGCCAGCGCCAGGCTCAGCAACAGCGCGCCCAGTACCCACAGCAGCGCCGGCCCGCCCTGCTGCCACAGACTAAAGAGAAAGCCGACGATCACCAGCAGCATCACCAGCGCCCCGCACAGCAGCAGCGGCGCGGCGGCGCCGATCTCCCGGCGCAGGCGCCAGGCCACCACAAAGACCGCCAGATAGCAGAACAGAAAGGTTGCGCTGGCGACGTTGGCCAGCGCGCCGAGATCCAGCAGCAGCGTTATCAGCATAATCAACGCCACCACCGTCAGGTTGCCGGGCGTGCTCTGGCGCCACAGCGGGCGGCGGAATGCCCCCGGCAGCTCGCCCTCGCTGCCCATGCTGGCCATGATGTTAAAGGCCGCAAACAGCGTCGCGTTGATCGCCGAGGCCGTCGCCAGCAGCGCGCCGATCGCCACGATGGTATAGCCCACCCGCCCCAGCAGCGGATAGGCGGCCTGCGCCACCGCCGTATCGGCGTAGCGCTCCAGCTGCGCCGCCGGCACATCGCTGACCAGCACCAGCGCCAGCGTCACATACAGCAGCGCCGTCACGCCGATGGCCAGCGTGAAAGCCCGCGGCATGGTGGTGGCCGGGCTGCGCACCTTATCGGCCGCGTTGGCCATCATGCCAAAGCCCGCGTAGGCGAGAAAGGTAATGCCGATGGCGGAAAAGAAGGCGCCACCGCCGGGCGACGACGTCAACGTCAGCGAGGCCGGGTGCAGTGCCCATACTCCGGCGGCGATCAGCACCAGCAGGATCCCCAGCTTAATGGCCACCAGCACCACCTCCAGCCGCCCGACGGCATGGCTGCTCAGGGCGTTGAACAGCGCCATCAGCGCGATCACCCCCAACGCATAGCTCAGGATCACCCGCTGATCCTGGCTGCCGTCATGCAGCAGATCGGCGGCATAGGCGCCAAACGCTCGCGCCACCATGGCGATGGTCAGCACCAGCGTCACCAGATACAGCAGCGACAGCGACAGCGTCAGCAGCCCGTCGCCTAGCCCGCGGCGGAAGAAATCGATAATGCCGCCGTTGCTGGGGTAGCTGGCCCCCAGGCGGGCGTAGGCGTAGCCCGAAAACATCGCCACCACGCCGCCAAAGACAAAGGCCAGCCAGGTCGACGAGCGCATCAGCAGCGCCGCCTGCCCCAGCAGCGCGAAGATCCCCGCGCCGACCATCGCCCCGATGCCGATGGCGACCACATGCCACAGCCCCAGGGGTTTCTCGTTGTCGCCATCGCCCGCATTCATCGTATTTAGGCCTTATACAGGTTATAGCCCAGCCGTGCGGCGACGTCCGCCACCATTTTTCGCCCGCGGACGCTGTTACCCGCCTCATCCAGCGGCGGAGAAAAGGCCGCGATGCCCATCACCCCCGGCACCACGGCCAGGATCCCACCGCCGACCCCGCTCTTGCCCGGCAGACCGACGCGGTAGGCCCAGTCGCCGGATCGTCCGTACAGCCCCTCCATGGTCATTTCCGCCAGAATGTAGGGCACGTTGTCGGCCTGCAGCACCCGCCGCCCGCTGCGCGGATTGACCCCGCCCGCCGCCAGCGTGGCGCCCAGCGTCGCCAGCTCAACGGTATCAATGAGCGTGGAGCACTGGCGGGTATACACGTCGCAGGCCTCCATCGGATCGCAGTACATGGTGCCGGCCGAATAGAGTAGCCAGGCGATGGCGCGGTTGTGAAAGTTGGTGGTCTGCTCCGACTGGTTCACCTCGTCCGACAGCGCCACCGTCTCGCCGGCCAGCTGCTGCTGAATGGCCAAAATACGCTGCCAGCGCTGCTCACGGTTGTCGGCCTTAATCAGGCTAGCCGAGGCCATGGCCCCCGCATTGACCAGCGGTGACAGCGGCTTGCCGCCGTGTAGCTCCAGCGCCATCACCGAGTTGAACGGCAGACCGGTCGGGTCCGCGCCGATCTTTTCCTGCACCGCCTCGGGCCCCACGTCCTCCAGCGCCAGCGCCAGGGTACACACCTTGGAGATCGACTCCAGGGCGAAACGGTAGTCGCTGTCGCCGGCGCAGTACACCGCGCCGTCGCGCGTGACCACCGCCACCGCCGCCAGCTGGCTCGGCACGCTAGCCAGATAGGGGATGTAGTCCGCGTTTTTTCCCCCGGCCAGCGTCGCATACTGTGCATGGGCCGCATCGACGGCCTGCTGCAATCTCTGTGCATCTAACGTCATGATATAACTCCTGATACCACTCCGGGTTAAAGTGTAGGCAGGGCCTATGCCCTGCCCAATGTCTTACGGACGGGATCAGACCGGTGACGTCGGCGGTTTATTGCCGGGCGCCGCGGCAGTCTGCTGTGCCTGGGCCGCCAGCACGCTGGGGTGGGCGGAGGAGTCCGTCGGAATGCCCGGATGCCCTCCCTCGACCTGCCAGGTGAACGGCGCAAAGTCGCTGTTGTCATCACGCCAGTGTGGTTTACGGATGGCATAGATAACGAACGGCACCAGGCAGAAGAACAGCGACAGGGCGATCAGGATGCCGACATACTCCATCGGGCTTCCCACCGCGATCTGGCTCGGCGGCACGAAGCTGAGGATAAAGGCGAGGATCGAGCCGACCAGCCCGGCGCCGCCGATAATCCACATGCCGATGGCGCCCCCGGGGATCCGATAGGGCCGCGGGCGGTTAGGCTGGCTGTAGCGCAGATAAATCGCCGCACAGAACATCAGGATGTACATGATCAGATACAGGATCACCGTCAGCTGGCTGAGGATCTGATACGTCGCCTGCACCGACGGCAGGATCACAAACAGAATCGACAGGATAGTAACGATCACCGCCTGCAGCAGCAGGATGTGGGTCGCCATGCCATTCTGGTTGGTGTGCTGCCACCAGCGCGGCAGGTAACCCGCCTTCGCCACGACCAGCAGACCGGTACTGGGGCCACCGACCCAGGTCACCACCCCCGCCAGTACGCCAATCGCCAGCGCGCAGGCCATCACGGGCCCGAGCCACTCCACGTGCGCCCATTTGAACATGTCGTCAAAGGCCACCAGCAGACTCTGGGTCAGGTTGATATCGGACTGGGGAATGATAAAGGCGATGGCCAGGGTCCCGAAGACGAAGATCACCACGGTCCCCAGCGCCGCCAGCATGATGGCGATGGGGTAATTGCGCTGCGGGTTGTCCACATCCTTCACGTGAATGGCGTTCATCTCCATCCCGGCGTAAAACAGGAAGATACTGGCCGCCAGCACCACGTTGTCAAAGTTGGTGAAGTCGGGTACCACCTGATCCCAGCTGAGGGTGATTTGCGGCGTACCGCCGCCTATCAAGTAGGAGAATCCCAGCACGATCAGGATAATCGCCGGAATGATGGTGCCTATCATCCCCCCCCATTTGGAGACCTTGGCAAAGGTATTCACCCCCTTAAAGGCAATAAAGGTCGCCAGCCAGTAGATGAACAGCACAATGGGCAAGATAAAGAAGCGATTGGCGGAGAGGGCCTCATCCCAGCGCTGATCGGGGCCGATAAACGCCAGGGAGACGGCGCCAAAGGTCAGCGCCGTTGGGAACCATACCGTCACCTCAATCCACAGCATGCACATCGCCAGGAAAGCCCAGTGCGGTCCGAAAGCCTCGCCAACCCAGCGGAATATCCCCCCCTTCTCCGGCCAGCCGGTCGCCAGCTCGGCCGCGACCAGCGAGACCGGGATCAGGAAGAAGATCGCCGCAAACAGATAGTAGAAAATGGAGCTCAGCCCATATTCCGCCTCTGCCGGCAGCCCGCGCAGGCTGACCACCGCGACGATATTCATGATCGCCAGAGTCATGATACTCAGTTTCTTCACCGACACGGGTGAGGCGGCGGTCGATTTTGTAGCCATGATAGTCACTCCTTACGTCAAGGGTGGACAGGCGCCTCAGGAATGTTTGAAGCTGTTCTGATGCGCCACATTGGCCACTGCCGGATGGGCCTTAAGATAGGCCAGCGCCGCGCGGAAGTCCTCCATCAGCAGCTGGGCAAAATCCATCTCAAAGCCGCGGCGGCACATGATGCGCATCACCACCACGTCGGACATTTCACCGTTCAACGCAAAGGCCGGAACCTGCCAGCCGCGCAGGCGCAGGCGCTCGGAGAGATCGTACAGGCTATAGCCCAGCGCCTTGCCAGCCGGAATGCGGAAGCACACCGCCGGAATACCCTGCTGCGGATCGCCGCTGCAGATAAACTCATAGGGTCCCAGCTTAGCGATCTCCGCCGCCAGGAACTGCGCCACCTGATAGCTGGCGGTATGCACCTTGGTGTAGCCCTCGCGTCCCAGACGCAGGAATTCATAGTACTGCGCGATCACCTGACCCGCGGGACGGGAGAAGTTAATGGCAAAGGTGCCAACCTGTCCGCCCAGATAGTCCACCTTAAAGATCAGATCGTCCGGTAAAGAGGCGGCGTCACGCCACACCACCCAGCCGCAGCCGAGCGGCGCCAGGCCGAACTTATGGCCGGATGCGCTGATGGATTTCACCCGCGGCAGACGGAAGTCCCAGACGATATCCGGGGCGCAGAACGGTGCCAGGAAGCCGCCGCTGGCGGCGTCGACGTGCATGTCGATATCCAGCCCGGTACGCGCCTGCAGATCGTCCAGCGCCTTGTGCAGCACGTCAGGCATCTCATAGTTACCGGTGTAGGTAACGCCAAAGGTCGGCACGACGCCGATGGTGTTCTCATCGCAGGCGGCGATCATCCGCTCCGGATCCATAAACAGCTTGCCGGGCGCCATCGGGATCTCGCGCAGTTCGACATCCCAGTAGCGGGCAAACTTATGCCAGCAGACCTGTACCGGCCCGCACACCATGTTGGGCTTATCCACCGATTTTCCCTGCGCCAGACGCTTGGCGCGCCAGCGCCACTTCATCGCCATGCCGCCCAGCATGCAGGCCTCGGAGGAGCCGATAGTATTGGTACCGACGGCCTGTCCATCCGCCGGGCGCGGCGCATGCCACAGATCGGCCACCATATTGACGCAGCGCAGATCGATCGCCGCCGACTGCGGATACTCCTCTTTATCGATCCAGTTTTTATTGATCGAAATATCCATCAGGCGGTGTACATAGTCGTCATCCCAGGTCTGACAAAACGTCGCCAGGTTTTGCCGGGCATTGCCGTCTAAAAACAGCTCATCGTTAATAACCTGGAAAGCAATGTCTTCGCGCATTTCTCCCTGAGGAAAATGGTGTGCCTCTGCCGCCGTGCGAATAGCCTCTGAACCAAAGCGGGAATCCAAATATCCCCCACGGGTATCAGTACCTTTTTTCATTATCTCTCTCCCAAATGGTAAATCGCTGATGACCAAAAGACAGACTCAGGAGAAAAGGGCCGCCGTCGTTATGCGCCGCCCGTTCCCTATTCCTCCTTAAGTGATCGCCAAAATAGGTAAACAGGCAAATTATTAACATTAATTATTTATAGAATGATTAAGATAATGATGAGAAAAATAACGCTAACTAATAGATAAGAAAGGAAACAATAGCGAGGAATAAAATTATTCGCCGCCCGCAACGCGGGACGGCGACATCGTACCCGAACGGGCGTTCAGGAATCAGATACGGAACTGAGCGATGGTGCCGTGCAGTGACCGCGCGTGCTCCTCCAGCGCGCGGGCATCGCCCGCCAACTGCTCTGAAAGGGCCGCGTTCTGGCGGATACCGCTGTCCATGAAGGCCACCGCGCTGACGACCCCATCCACCGTTCCGGCCTGCTCGGCGGAGTCTGCGCTGATCAGATTCACCGCGCGTTTCACCTGCTGCATCGACGCATCAATTTGGGTCATACAGCGCTCGGCGCTGTCAACGGAGTGGGCGTTGCTGCGCACCCGCTGTACCGAGCGGGCCAACAGCTGGCCGATATCGCGGGCGGCGACCGACGAACGCTGGGCCAGAGAGCGAACCTCTGCGGCCACCACGGCAAAGCCACGCCCCTGACTGCCGGCCCGCGCCGCTTCAACCGCCGCGTTCAGCGCCAGGATGTTGGTCTGAAACGCGATGGACTCGATGATGCGGGTAATATCGGAGATCTCCGCCGAATCCTTGATGATGTGCTCCATATCCGCCACCACGGCATGGATCACCCGGCTGCCCTCGGCCACCTGCTCGCCGGCATCGGCCACCAGACTGTCCGCATGACCGGCGTTCTCGGAGTTACGCTTTACCGCCGCCGCAAACTGCGCGATCGCCGCCGCCGTCTGCTGAATGGACGAGGACTGACTGTCGCTGCGGGCGGCCAGATCGCCGCTGCCGCCGGTCAAGCCTTGGCTGACGCCGGAAACCTGCTGTACCGACGTTTTCACCTGCCCCAGCAGATCGGTCAGCGCCCGCTGCATCTCCTGGGTCGCCGCCAGAATACTGCCCGCCGGCACCGGCGCTATCGCCAATCGATACTGCAGATCGCCCGCGGCAATGGCGTTAATCAGGCGACGCAGGGCAACCGGCTCGGCGCCCAGCGTACCGCTGATGGTGCGCCGGATCGACATAGCGATCAGCACCACCGTGATGACCGCCAGCGCGGCCAGCGCCAGCATCAGAAAGCGAAAGTGTTCGGAGACCCCGCGCGCAACCTGGGTCTGCGCGTTGCTATAGCCATCCTCGATGGTGATAAAGGCATTGATCTGTTTCAGCCAGGTCACAAAGCGGGGGCCGGCCTGCTGCAGCAGTAGCTGAGACGCCTGCTCGCGCTGCCCCGCCTCGCGCAGGGCGATCACCTGTGCGATCAGCGGCAGGGTCTGAGACTCCGTCGCCGCCAGTTCGCTATAGACCCGCTGTTCCTCTGCGCTGAACCCGGCGCTGCCGCTGCGCAGCTGCTCCAGATGCTGCCAGGCCCGCTGATAGTCGCCCCCCAGGCGGCTAATATCTCGCACGATGGGCGCCAGTGCGCCCGGCTCGACCAGCACGACGTCGCGCAGCGCAATGGCGCGATCGTGTACGCTGCCGCGCAGATCCACCGCCAGCTGCTGCTTCACGTTATTCACATCGTTAATCTGCTCCAGCGAGCTTTTAATCTTACCGACCTGCCACACGCTGACCGACGCCAGCAGCAGCACCAGTACCAGCACCACGCCAAAGCAGATGACGATCCGCCCCCCAATTGTCACTCGCTGAAAATAACTGCGTACTGCCGCCAACATGACTTTCCCTCAAATAAAATGCCGACCACGCATCGGCTAAATAGGTTTTATCGTTATCCTGTCGTGGGGTAACCCCAGCGCCACCCCGGTAGCCAACCGCATCAATACCGACATCGCTCTGGAATAGTTATCCGTAACTACGCTATATCGGCCAGATGCAGCAACAATTCAGTCATCTCGCCGCTTTATTTACCTATCGATGAGATAGCAATGACGAATCAATCCGGCGCTAGCGAAATAACGGCGTTTTCTTGCTCAGAGCGCGACGCAGTAAACAGCGATGGATACCCCGATCGACCTAGAGCCGATACCCCGGCAGATTTTGCGCCGCCGTACGCCATTCGCGACTATAGTGCTAATAGCGCGTTTTCCGGCAGCTCGGCGCGCGCCTCGGGCTCCCCTTGAAAAGGCCCCGCGTTGCTGGCAAGATGGCGTAAAATATGTAATACAAAATGCATATTCTATTTATCGATCAATTAAGTGAGGCAGTGACAGTAATGAAAATGACGCTACTCGCCGCGGTTCTGGGCACCCTGACGCTGGGCTGCGCCAGCCTGGCCCAAGCCGCCACGGAAACCACGCCGCAGAACATGACCTGCAAAGAGTTTGTGAACCTGAATCCTAAGGCGATGACGCCGGTCGCATTCTGGATGCTCAATAAAGATACCGATTATAAAGGCGGTGACTACGTCGACTGGAATGAGGTCGAAACCGTCGCCGTGCCTCAGGTGATGGAAGTCTGCAAGCAGCACCCGCAGAAGAAAGTTATGGATATCAAAGGTCAGATTAAACCTGCCGGCAACGCGGCGCACTAATCCACCGTCGCCCGGCTCCGCTGAGTCGGGCGCGTTTATCCCTCGCCTCCCCACGCCGAATGGACAGCCCACCCGCAGTGCCTACACTTAATGGGCTCCCAGTCAGCCTAGCGCGGAGGCGCCATGCGGCCAACGATATCCCCACAGGCGTTACCCGAGCGGCCCCACCGCGTCTACATCGTCGCCCCCTGCCCCTTTTTTGCCCAGGGACTGGCGGCCCTGCTGGCTCCGTATCTGGAAACGCACCTGCTCCCCTCCCTACAGGCGCTAAGCCACGATCGGCAGGACGCCGGACCGACGAGGGCCATCGTCTGTACCGGCGCGCTGAACAGCCAGCGCCTTAGCGAACTGAGTCAGCTGGTCGCCCGTCTACGACGACGCCATCCCGCGGGGCTGCAGCTGCTGGCCGTACTGGATGCCCGTCATCCCGGCCTGGAGCGTCTGCTGCTGGCGATGGGATTCGACGCCGTCTGGTATGACCGTCTTAACCTGACCCAGTGGCTGCTGCACCTGGCCCACTGGCTCGACATCCGCCCCACGGCGGAGCGGATCGCCGTGCGCCCCTATCTCACCGAACGGGAGCTGCGGGTGCTGAAATGGAGCGCCGAGGGCGCCTCGCTGCCGACTATGGCCCAACAGCACGGCGTCAGCGTGAAAAGCCTCTACAGTCAGCGCCGCTCCGCGCTGCATAAGCTAGGGCTGACCCGCACCCGCGAGTGGCTACAGCTCTCCGCCTCCCTGCTGCGTACGCCGCCCTTTGCCATCAAACGCCGCCGCACGCCGCCGGCCTGATCGCCGCGGGCGCCCCGCAAAACGCGCTCGCGGTTCCCCTGCCCGAAAGAGTTGGTTATCATGCTCAGTTAACGGTTTTCTGGCCTGGGCATGCCCGGTCGCGGGCACACCTGTCCGCCGCTCTCCCGTCAGGCCGGTTCTATCACACGGATACGCAGACCTATGACCACCACGGACAATCTTGACGCTCACACCCCAATGATGCAGCAGTATCTGCGCCTCAAGGCGCAGCACCCCGACATCCTGCTGTTTTACCGGATGGGAGACTTTTACGAACTGTTTTATGACGATGCCCGCCGTGCGTCACAGCTGCTGGATATCTCCCTGACCAAACGCGGTGCCTCCGCCGGGGAGCCGATCCCGATGGCCGGCGTGCCTTATCACGCGGTAGAGAACTACCTGGCCAAGCTGGTGCAGCTGGGGGAGTCGGTGGCCATCTGCGAACAGATTGGCGATCCCGCCACCAGCAAGGGGCCGGTAGAGCGTAAGGTGGTGCGGATCGTGACGCCGGGCACCGTCAGCGATGAGGCGCTGCTCAGCGAGCGGCAGGACAACCTGCTGGCGGCGATCTGGCAGTCGCCCAACGGCTTTGGCTACGCCACGCTGGATATCAGCTCTGGACGCTTCCGCGCCGCTGAGCCGCAGGACGCCGATAGCATGGCCGCGGAGCTGCAGCGCACCAATCCGGCGGAGCTGCTGTATCCAGAAGAGTTTGCCGCCATGGCGCTGATCGAGCAGCGCCGTGGACTACGCCGCCGCCCGATGTGGGAGTTCGAGCTAGAGACCGCCCGCCAGCAGCTCAACCTGCAGTTCGGCACCCGCGATCTGAGCGGCTTTGGCGTCGAACAGGCTCCCCTGGCGCTGCGCGCCGCCGGCTGCCTGCTGCAGTATGCCAAAGACACCCAGCGCACCATGCTGCCCCATATCCGTGCCATCACCATGGAGCGCCAGCAGGACGGCATCATTATGGACGCCGCCACCCGCCGCAATCTGGAGCTGACCCAGAATCTGGCCGGTGGCCAAGAGAACACCCTGGCGGCGGTGCTGGACGCCAGCGTCACCGCGATGGGCAGCCGAATGCTCAAACGCTGGCTGCATATGCCGATCCGCGATCGCCAGGCGCTGCAGCGGCGTCAGGACGCTATCGAGGCGCTGCTGCCGCTGATTGATGAGCTGCAGCCCCTGCTGCGCCAGGTCGGCGATCTGGAGCGCATTCTGGCCCGACTGGCGCTGCGCAGCGCCCGTCCGCGCGATCTGGCGCGCATGCGCGTCGCCTTCCAACAGCTGCCAACCCTACAAACCCTGCTCGGCGAGCGCGGCGGTGAGGCGCTGGCGCCGCTGGCGCGTCAGGCGGGCCGCTTCGATGCCCTGTGCGAACTGCTGGAGCGGGCGCTGGTTGACACGCCGCCGGTGCTGGTGCGCGACGGCGGCGTGATCGCCAGCGGCTATCACGCCGAGCTCGACGAATGGCGTGCTCTGGCGGACGGCGCCAGCGACTACCTCGATCGGCTGGAGATCCGCGAACGTGAGAAGCTGGGGCTGGATACCCTGAAGGTCGGCTTTAACGCGGTGCACGGCTACTATATTCAGGTCAGCCGCGGACAGAGTCACCTGGTGCCTATCCACTACGTTCGCCGCCAGACGCTGAAAAACGCCGAGCGCTACATTATCCCCGAACTGAAAGAGTATGAGGATAAGGTACTGACCTCGAAGGGCAAGGCGCTGGCGCTGGAGAAGCAGCTGTATGACGAGCTGTTCGACCTGCTGCTGCCGCACCTGGCGGAGCTGCAGCAGAGCGCGACGGCGCTGGCCGAGCTGGACGTCCTGAGCGGCCTGGCCGAGCGGGCCGACCGCTACGGCTACGTCCGCCCACAGCTGAGCGAACGCGCCGGGATCAATATCGAAGAGGGGCGCCACCCGGTAGTGGAGCAGGTGCTCAAAGAGCCCTTTATCGCCAACCCGCTGACCCTATCCAGCGCACGGCGCATGCTGGTGATCACCGGCCCCAACATGGGCGGCAAGAGTACCTATATGCGCCAGGCGGCGCTGATCGTGCTGATGGCGCACATCGGCAGCTTTGTCCCGGCGCAGCGCGCCGTTATCGGCCCGGTCGATCGCATCTTTACCCGCGTCGGCGCCGCCGACGATCTGGCCTCCGGCCGCTCTACATTTATGGTGGAGATGACCGAAACGGCCAATATCCTGCACAACGCGACCGAGCACAGCCTGGTGCTGATGGATGAGATTGGCCGCGGCACCTCCACCTACGACGGCCTGTCGCTGGCCTGGGCCTGCGCCGAAAGCCTGGCCAGCCGCATCAAGGCGATGACGCTGTTCGCCACCCACTACTTTGAGCTGACCACCCTGCCGGAGAAGCTGGAGGGGGTCTACAACGTGCATCTGGACGCGCTGGAGCACGGCGAGACCATCGCCTTTATGCACAGCGTACAGGACGGCGCGGCCAGCAAGAGCTACGGGCTGGCGGTGGCCGCGTTGGCCGGGGTGCCGCGCGAGGTGATCAAGCGCGCGCGCCAGAAACTGCGCGAGCTGGAAACCCTGTCGCAGCACGGCAGCCAGAGCCAGGCAGACAGCGCTCAGCTACCGCTACTGGTCGAGGCGGAGCCGTCGGCGGCGCTGGAGGCGCTGACGGCGATCGATCCCGATGCGCTGACGCCGCGCCAGGCGCTGGACTGGCTCTATCGCCTCAAGGGGATGCTGTAGCGATAAAAAAAACGGTGAAGCAAGGCTTCACCGTTTTTTTTGACCGCATCGCTCAGCGGAACAGGGCTTCGATACTCAGCCCCTGCATCTGCAGGATCTCACGCAGGCGCCGCAGCCCTTCAACCTGAATTTGACGCACCCGCTCACGGGTCAGGCCAATCTCTCGCCCGACGTCCTCCAGCGTGGCGGCCTCATAGCCCAGCAGGCCAAAGCGGCGCGCCAGCACCTCGCGCTGCTTGGCGTTCAGCTCAAACAGCCACTTGACGATGCTCTGCTTCATGTCGTCGTTCTGGGTGCAATCCTCCGGCCCGCTTTCGTTCTCATCGGTCAGAATATCCAGCAGCGCCTTCTCCGAATCACCGCCCAGCGGGGTATCCACCGAGGTGATCCGCTCGTTAAGGCGCAGCATGCGGCTGACGTCATGCACCGGCTTCTCCAGCCGCTCGGCGATCTCCTCCGCGCTCGGCTCATGGTCCAGCTTATGAGAGAGTTCGCGGGCGGTACGCAGATAGACGTTAAGCTCTTTAACGATATGGATAGGCAGGCGAATGGTGCGAGTCTGGTTCATGATGGCCCGTTCAATGGTCTGACGGATCCACCAGGTGGCGTAGGTCGAAAAGCGGAAGCCGCGCTCCGGGTCAAACTTCTCGACCGCGCGGATCAGACCCAGGTTACCCTCTTCGATCAGATCCAGCAGCGCCAGGCCGCGGTTGCTGTAGCGACGGGAGATCTTCACCACCAGCCGCAGGTTGCTTTCGATCATCCGCTTACGCGATGCCTCATCCCCGCGCAGAGCGCGGCGAGCGAAGAAAACCTCTTCCTCTGCCGTCAGCAGCGGCGCATAGCCGATTTCGCCAAGATAGAGCTGCGTGGCGTCCAAAACGCGCTGTGAAACAGACTGAGACAGCAATTCATCATCGGTAATGTCATTTTCCATGGACTCTTCAACGAGGGCCTTCTCGTCAAAACCGTCCTCAACGCCATCCTCCAACTCGACTTCATCATGTAATTCGTTAACTTTCAGCGTAGTATGACTCATAGCTGTACCCTACCCGTGATTTGCGAGCAGGATACAGCGATCCTGCTCAAACTATCGCTGCGGCAGATATTGCAGCGGGTTTACGGATTTTCCCTTGTAACGAATTTCAAAGTGCAATCTAACTGAGCTGGCACCGGTACTGCCCATGGTGGCAATTTTTTGACCCGCCTTCACCTCTTGTTGCTCCCGGACCAGCATGGTGTCGTTATGGGCGTAGGCGCTCAGGTAATCATCATTATGCTTAATGATGATCAGGTTTCCATAGCCGCGCAGCGCATTACCGGCATAGACCACCCGCCCATCGGCGGTGGCCAGCACCGGCTGCCCACGCGAGCCTGCGATATCGATCCCCTTGTTGCCCCCTTCGGCCGACGAGAAGTTTTCGATAATCTTACCGTCAGTCGGCCAGCGCCAAGTCCCTACCGGCGCCGAGCTGGATGACGATGCGGAAACGGCGGGCGCAGCGCTTGCCGCCCCGGCTGCAGGCAACATTCTGCCTACATTCTGTTTACCCGAAGGGTCAGAATACGCGCTGGCTGATGTAGAATCAACATTCGTCGTCTGAATTTGTGCACTGCTTGGCTGAGCGGGAACAATATTATTGGAGGCCAACATACCGCCGCCGCTGCCACCGTTTCCACCGATGCGAATAACCTGCCCGACATTCAGGCTATAAGGCGCCTGAATATTATTGCGTGCGGCCAGATCGCGGAAATCGCTGCCGGTGATCCAGGCGATATAAAACAGCGTATCGCCGCGCTTAACGGTATAGGCTTCGCCGTTATAGCTCCCCTTGGGAATCGACTGGTAGCTGCGGTTATACACAATATGCCCGCTGGCATCCGTTTGCACATGACCGCCGGAAGAGAGCATGCGGCCGCCGCCCGAGCCATTTACAGAGCTTATCGGTGCGGAATTATCACTACTGCTACACCCCGCCAGCCACATTGTAACCAGCGTACACATCGCCACCCGGCGCCATTTAATCATTGGGCTTCCCATGCTCATGACTCCCCCATGACAGCATTCTTCTCTTAAATAAGTCATTCGATATACCCGGAAAACGCCGGATTAGCATCGGCCTGCGCTGGCCGAAAGGCATTGATATCGCTCAGCCAATTATTTTATTCATACCCTAAGGCAGGGATTGGACACTAAAAAGCGCCCGCAGGTCAAATACGGATTAAGTAAGAATTATCCCTATTCGCCTCGGCAGGACGCGCAGGGAAAGTCTACGGCGCGCTCCGCCGCCGATCATCCGTATCTCAGCATAACGGCAATTGCGCCGCCCTGCACGGCGAGGCGTGCCATTACCCCGTCAAGCCAGCTCGCCGCTCACCAGCGGGACAAAGCGCACCGGTTCGATCGATTCGACCAGGTATTCGTCGCCGCGCCGCTGGATACGCCGTAAAAACTGGGGCTGGGACTGCTCACCGACCGGCAGCACCAGGCGTCCCCCCTCGGCCAATTGCGCCAGCAGCGCCGGCGGGATCTCCGGGGCGGCGGCGGTCACAATAATGGCATCGAAGGGGCCGCGCGACGCCCAGCCCTGCCAACCATCGCCGTGGCGGGTCGATACATTGTGTAAATCCAGCTGCTTAAGACGCCGTTTAGCCTGCCATTGCAGGCTCTTGATCCGCTCGACCGAATAGACATGAGGCACCAGGTGCGCCAGCACCGCCGTCTGATAGCCGGAGCCGGTGCCGATCTCCAGCACCCGCGAGGCTGCCTGCAGCGCCAGCAGCTCGGTCATCCGCGCCACCATATAGGGCTGGGAGATGGTCTGTCCTAACCCTATCGGCAGCGCCGTGTTGTCATAGGCCTTATGGGACATGGCCTCATCGATAAAGCGTTCGCGCGGCACCGAGGCGATAGCCTTCAGCACCGCCTCATCGCGGATTCCCTGACGCATCAGCTGCTGGATCAGCAGCAGAACCCGGCGATCGACGTCTACCATGCCGCACCGCCCTTATCCACCCGGCCCAGCCACTCCGCCAACCGCTCACGCGCGCCGTGGGCGGTCAGATCCACCTGCAGCGGCGTCACGGAGATATAGCCCGCCGCCACGGCGGCGAAATCGGTCTCTTCGCCGGCGTCCTGTTTGGCCCCCGGCGGGCCGATCCACATCAGCGGCTTACCGCGCGGATCCTGCTGATGGATCACCGTCTGCGCTGGATGACGACTGCCGCAGCGGGTCACGCGCCAGCCGCGGATCGCCGCCAGCGGAACGTCCGGCACGTTCACGTTCAGGATGCGCCCGCTGCGCAGCGGCGCATCGGAGAGCATACGCAGCAGTCGGCAGGTCACCGCCGCCGCCGTGTCATAGTGGCGCTCGCCGTCCAGCGACACCGCCAGCGCCGGAAAGCCCAGATGACGCCCCTCCATCGCCGCCGCCACCGTGCCGGAGTAGATCACGTCGTCGCCCAGGTTAGGACCGGCGTTGATGCCGGCGATCACGATATCCGGGCGCGGGCGCATCAGCGCATTGACCCCCAGATAGACGCAGTCGGTCGGCGTGCCGTCGATCACGCTGATGTCGCCGTTGGCCAAGGTTTCGCTGCGCAGCGGTGACTCCAGCGTCAGGGCATTGGAGGCCCCGCTGCGGTTGCGGTTCGGGGCGACGACCTGCACCTGGGCAAACTCACGCAGCGCCGCCGCCAGCGTCTGAATACCGGGAGCCGTTACGCCATCATCATTACTCAGCAAGATCCGCATCGGGGTTTTCCTGACAGAACAGTTCACGCACCACGCTGGTGGCGAAACTACCGGCGGGCAGATCGAAGGTCAGCTCGACGGTGGCGTCATCCCACCAGTTCCAGGCCATCGCCTGCGGCTGCAGCAGCACCGCCCGGCGCGCCGGCTCTACCCGCTCTCGCGTCAGCAGGGCCTGCAGATCAGCATACTCAGACAGCACTCGACGTTCAAACTCCGCCGCATCGCCGCCGACGCCGCCGTCACCGTCGCCCGGCAGCGCCGCCGTAATGCGCAGTTCGCCGGCGTCCAGCCGCTGCTGCAGCGTCGCCAGCTCCGCCTCTTGGGCGACAAACCAACTGCCGCGCCCGGTCAGCTGCAGCGCGTCGCCAGCCAGGGCCCGAGAAAAACAGCCCGCCGCCAGCCGCTCGCTCACCAGCCGATTAAACAGCGCGCTGCGCGCCGCGGAGAGATAGAAGCCGCGCTTGGCACGCTCGTTAACCCGAATCTGATCGGCGGCCCAGCGACGCGCCTGCTGCAGGTTGTTGCCGCCGCGGCCAAAGCGCTGCTCGCCGAAATAGTTGGGCACGCCCTGTGCCGCCACCCGGCGCAGACGCTCTTCGACCTCGGCGCTATCGCTGATATGGCGCAGCACCAGGCGGAACTGGTTGCCACGCAGCGTACCGATACGCAGCTTCTTCCGATGACGGGTCACGGCCAGAACCTGGCACCCCTCCAGCACAAACTGGCTGAAGTCTGGGGTATCGCGCCCCGGCAGATGCAGGCAGAACCACTGCTCGGTCACCGCATGACGATCCTTCAGCCCGGCGTAGCTGACCGAGCGCGCGGCGATACGGGCAAAGCGAGCCAGGTTCTCCGCCACAAACTGGGTGTTGCACCCCTCTTTACGCAGGCGAACCAGCACATGCTCACCCTCGCCGTCCGGGGCGAATCCCAGATCCTCTGCGACAAAAAAATCCTCGGCGAAAGCCTTGAGCACTCCGGTCGCCGCCGGACGCCCGTGCAGATACTGCAGCGTGGAAAACTCCATCGATCACTCCTTGACCAGCAGGGCCACCGCTTCGCAGGCGATCCCCTCGCCGCGTCCGGTAAAGCCCAGCTTTTCAGTGGTGGTCGCCTTCACGTTGACATCATCGATCGGGCACTGTAAATCCTCGGCCAGAAACACCCGCATCTGCGGAATGTGCGGCGCCATCTTCGGCGCCTGGGCAATCAGGGTAATGTCCAGATTACCCAGACGGTAGCCCTTGGCGCGAATGCGACGGTATGCCTCACGCAGCAGCGCGCGGCTGTCCGCCCCCTTATAGGCGGGATCCGTATCCGGGAACAGCTTGCCGATATCCCCCAGGGCCGCCGCCCCCAGCAGGGCGTCGGTCGCCGCATGCAGGGCGACATCGCCATCGGAATGGGCCAGCAGCCCCTGTGGGTGCGCGATGCGCACGCCGCCGATAATCAGCGGCCCTTCGCCGCCGAAGCGGTGAACGTCAAAACCGTGACCAATTCTCATCGGTTATTGCTCCTGTGAGTGCGTCAAAGAGGCGTGGCGCGCCAGATAGAACTCTGCCAGCGCCAAATCCTCTGGACGGGTAACTTTAATATTGTCCGAACGCCCGCTGACCAAGCGGGGATGATAGCCGCAGTGCTCCAGCGCCGAGGCCTCATCGGTCACCGTCGCCCCCTCGCGCAGGGCGCGCTGCAGGCACTGGATCAGCAGCGCGCGGGGAAACAGCTGCGGCGTCAGGGCATGCCACAGATCCTGACGCGCCACCGTATGGGCGATCAGCGGGAGACCGGCTTCGGCCCGCTTCATCGTGTCACAGACCGGCGTCGCCAGTATCGCCCCCTGATGCGCAGCATCAACGCAGGCCATCAGGTGCGCCAGATCGTCGGGCCGCAGGCAGGGGCGCGCCGCATCGTGCACCAGGACCCAGTCGGCATCGTCGGCGGCCAGCAGCGCAGCCAGCACCGACTCGGCGCGGGTCGCGCCGCCCGTCACCCGGCTCACCCGCCGATCCGCCGCCAGCGGCAGCGCGTCAAAGCCGGTGTCCTGCGGGTGCAGCGCAACGATCGCCCGGCGCACCGCCGGATGGGCGAACAGCGCCGTCACGGCATGCTCCAGAATGGTCTTGCCATTCAGCGTGAGGTATTGCTTGGGAGTAGCGCGTTGCATCCGGCTGCCGATCCCGGCGGCCGGTACAATGGCGACAATGGACGGTACGTTAACGGAGTCGTTGTCGTTCATCGGTGAATTATCGTTATCGGATATGAAGGCATGGCGCGGGCCATGCAAAGAATTCAGTGACTCGCCGTCACTGACGGGTAGGACGCGGCTGGCTGGGTAGCCGTCCCCGCCGTACGGCGTTTGTTCTGATCGGGCACCAGGCGGTAGAAGGTCTCACCCGGTTTAATCATTCCCAGCTCATTGCGCGCGCGCTCTTCGATCGCCTCTTGGCCGCCGTTAAGATCGTCGATCTCGGCAAACAATTGATCGTTGCGCGATTTCAGCTTGGCATTATTCGCCAGCTGCGTCGCGACGTCCTGCTTCACCCGCATATAGTCATGGACGCCGTTTTTGCCGACCCACAGCGAATACTGCAGCCAGCCCAACAGCACCACCAATAATAGCGTCAGTTTACCCATTCACGCCCCCTGAAAAACCGCCCAATCATCCCATAACTTCCGTCAGGACTCCATCATGACGGCAAAATTCCCCGGACGCGCCCTACATCCCGCCGCGGATCAGACCACCGACGCCGCGCCGCTCCAAAAACGAGGCGGTGAGGTGACGCACCTCGGTCGATGAATGGGTCGCCACCATGCGGGCGGCCAGCCCTTCGACATCCTGCAGATCCAGGTGACGCAGCAGATACTTGATACGCGGCACGCTGTGGCCGTTCATGCTCAGCTGGCGAAATCCCAGCCCCACCAGCAGCAGCGCGCCCATCGGATCGCCGGCCATCTCGCCGCAGACGCTGACCGGCAGCCCCAGCTCGGCGCACTCGCGCACCACCTGCTGCAGCAGGCGCAGCATCGCCGGATGCAGGCCGTCATACAGCGCCGCCACCCGGGTATTGTTGCGATCCACCGCCAGCAGATACTGGGTCAAATCGTTGGTGCCGACCGAAATAAAGTCGACCCGAGAGGCCAGCCCCGACAGCATAAAGGCCAACGCCGGCACCTCCAGCATCACCCCGATGCGCGGGCGCGGCAGGGCATAGCCCAGCATCTCCTCAACCTCCCGCCCGGCGCGGTCGATCAGGCGACGCGCCTCATCCACCTCGGCCAGGGTGGTCACCATCGGCAGCAGGATCCCCAGGTTGCCGCTGGCCGCATTGGCGCGCAGCATCGCGCGTACCTGCACCAGAAAGATCTCCGGCTGATCGAGGGTGATCCGCAGCCCACGCCAGCCCAGACTGGGGTTCTCCTCGCTGATCGGCATATAGGGCAGCTGCTTGTCGGCGCCGATATCCAGGGTGCGCAGCACCACCGGCTTCGCCGGGTTGATCTGCAGCATGCCCTGATACTGTGCGACCTGCTCCTCCTCTGACGGGAAGCCGCTCTGCAGCATAAAGGGAATTTCGGTGCGATACAGCCCCACGCCGTCGACGCAGGCCTCCAGACGCTGCTCATGCTCCGCGCTCAGGCCGGCGTTCAGCAGCACAGCGATCCGTTCGCCGCTGCGCAGCTGCGCTGGACGATCCGACTCAGCCTCCGTCTTGCGGCTCAGCGCCTGCTCCTCGCTGATCAGGCGCTGGTACTCCTGCACCAGCACCGGCTCCGGCTCGACCAGCACCTCGCCACGGTAGCCGTCGATGATCAGCAGCCGCTCATGGAGCAGCGCAGGGCGAATATCGGCCCCCATCACCGTCGGCACGCCCATCGCGCGCAGGATGATCGCCGCGTGGGAGTTCGAGGCGCCGTCGCGCACCACCACCCCCAGCAGACAGGACTGCGGGATCTCCGCCAGCAGGGTCGGCGTCAGCTCATCGGCCACCAGAATAAAGCGCTCCGGCCACGGCGCCGGACCGATGGCGTTATCATCCAGATGAAACAGCAGGCGCTGCCCGAGCGCGCGCAAATCGCTGGCGCGGTCGCGCATATAGCTGTCCTGCAGGCTGGCGAACTGGTCGGCAAAGTGTTCGGTGACCTGCTTCACGGCCCATTCGGCCACCGCGCCGCCGTCGACGTGACGCATCAGCTCGCGCTTCAGACGCGGATCGTTGAGCAGGTGGGAGTAGAGATCGAAGATCGCCGCGCTCTCTTTCTGCGCGCTGGCGCCAAAGCGCTTGCTGTAGCGACGAAACTCGCTGGCCGCCTCCTCCAGCGCCCGCGCCAGTCGTTCACGTTCGCTGTCGGTATCCAGCGTGGAGGCCTCATAGACGTGCTCCAGCGCCGGCTGGCTGATATCCATCCATCCCTTGGCCACCGCGATGCCGGGTGCCGCGGCGATAGCGCGCAGGCGGTTCTGGCGCAAACGGCCAAACAGGCTATTGAGCTGGGTTTGTGACAGGATCCCGGCCAGCTGAGTCGCCAGGGTCACCAGAAAGGACTCTTCGACCTCATCAAACTGACGGGACGCACGCTGCTGTATGACCAGCACCCCCAGCAGCTGGCGGCGATAGATCATCGGCACGCCCAAGAAGGCGCGGTAGCACTCCTCGCGCACCTGCGGCAGGTATTTAAAGCTGGGGTGGCTGGGCGCATCCGCCAGGTTTACCGGCTCCGCCAGACGGCCCACGAGGCCGACGATCCCTTCGTCAAAAGAGAGCGCCACCACGCGACCGCGCGGCTTTTGCAGACCGCGGGTCGCCATCAGGTAGTAGCATTGACGATCGTTGTCGGCCAGGTAAACCGAGCAAACCTCCGTCTCCATCGCCCGACAGGTTTCGTCCACCAGCACATTCAGCGCGTCATTCAGGCTGGCGGCCGCAGCCACCTTCTCCACGATCTCGCGCAGGCGCGTAAGCATGATTACTGCCACTTAACCTCTTTTACGGCGATAGCCGGGAGACGAACGCCCCCCCTGGGCCACGCTCTCCTGCAATGACATGACAACGGATGAGAACTCCTTCATCACCCGGCGGTAAACATCGCGCTTAAACGACACTACCTGACGCACCGGATACCAATAGCTGACCCAGCGCCAACCATCAAACTCCGGCGTATTGCTGCGCTGCATATTGATCTCCGCCTCACTGCACAGCAGCTGCAGTAAAAACCAGCGCTGCTTTTGGCCGATACACACCGGCTTCGTATCCCAACGCACCAAACGTTTAGGTAATTTATAGCGTAACCAGTTACGGGTAGAGGCCAGAATTTTCACATCCTTACGTCCCAGCCCCACCTCTTCAAACAGTTCGCGGAACATCGCCTGCTCGGCGGTCTCCCCGGCGTTGATCCCGCCCTGCGGGAACTGCCAGGAGTTTTGCCCATAGCGACGTGCCCACAGCACCTGCCCCTGCCGGTTACAGATTACAATACCTACGTTCGGGCGGTAGCCATCATCATCGATCACCAGACTACCTCAATAAGCAAAATCGCAAGATGACATGATTGTTTCACACTCGCACCAAGCGGTAAACCATTGGCTCAACGCCGAGATTTCCCGCGCGTGCGCCGCATAATTTCGGGATAACTCACAGATAAATGCAAAGTTATAAACACACACGCGATAGCGAGGCGGCTTTTATTCACTTTTTCTGTGGATATATTTGTGTAGAAGTGTCTGGAAAGAGGGGTAAAACTTATCGCCACCGCCATAGCCACTCAACGCCACCACAAAATATTTCAATATCTTTCAATTAATTAATCAACAATCTCACCCTGTATACAGGATAAAAATGTGATCCATGCACGCTTAGGATCCCGCGCTGTCTAAAGATCGCGCAATGCCGATTTTATCCACAACATATCCGCAAAACTTGCACACTGCGGCAGCAATTTCGCAAAAAACCGCGTCCGTCAAGGCTGTAAATCAAACCAGTGTCCGCCGATAAAACGGGTTATCCAAAATATCTGTGGATAAATAGGTGTAAGATCCTGTTCATTGTCAGTGGCTAGTGGTGCACAATAGCAGATCCCGGTCCGGAGCGGGGAGAGCGTTATAAAAAATTTCATTATGAATCATAATATTATTTATAGCCTGCGCCGCTGTCGCCCGCGCTGTTGATAAGCCCTGAATGAGCGTACGTTTTTTAACCAGATGATGAACGAACCGTTTCCTCCCCACTCGCCGCCGGCGGATCGCCAGGCGCTGCTGCAGCGCGCCCTGCGTCTGGCCGGATACACCTATGCCGAGCTGGCCGCGCTGGCCGGCCTGACCATCCCGCGCGATCTGCGCCGTGATAAGGGCTGGGTCGGTCTGCTGCTGGAGCGCTGCCTCGGCGCCTGCTCGGGCAGTAAGGCGCAGCAGGACTTTCCTGCGCTGGGCGTCGAGCTGAAGAGTATCCCTATCGATGCCCAGGGACGGCCCCTGGAGACCACCTTTGTCTGCGTGGCTCCGCTGACGGGAAATACCGGGTTAACCTGGGAGCACTGCCATCTGCGCCGCAAGCTGCAGTGCGTACTGTGGATCCCGGTAGAGGGGGAGCGTCAGATCCCGCTGGCCGAGCGCCGAGTCGGCGCCCCGCTGCTGTGGACCCCCTCTGCGCAGGAGGAGCTGGCGCTGCGGCGGGACTGGGAGGAGCTGATGGATCTGATCGTGCTGGGGCGGGTTGAGTCGATCACCGCCCGCCACGGCGAGGTGCTGCAGCTGCGTCCCAAGGCGGCCAACAGCCGGGCGCTGACCGAAGGCATCGGCCAACGCGGCGAACCGATAATGACCCTGCCGCGCGGCTTCTATCTGAAAAAGAACTTCACCGCGGCGCTGCTGGCCCGCCATTTTCTGCTGTAAATGTTGTTTTACGCCCCGCGAGCGCTGCGCAGCGGGACACTCTCGGTGTATAATTCCCGTTTATGATTTGTTTAGGTATTTATCTCTATGTTTGCGTGGATTGCCGATCCTAACGCCTGGCTGGCGCTGGGGACCTTAACGATTCTGGAAATCGTTCTGGGCATCGATAACATCATCTTCCTCTCCCTGGTCGTGGCGAAGCTGCCCAAGAAACAGCAAAACAAAGCGCGCCGCATCGGCCTGCTGGCCGCCATGGGGATGCGCCTGTGCCTGCTGGCCTCGATCGCCTGGGTAGCCCACCTGGTGCATCCGCTGTTCAACCTGTTCGGCCACGCGGTCTCCGCCCGCGATCTGATCCTGCTGCTCGGCGGGCTATTCCTGATCTATAAGGCCAGTAAAGAGGTGCACGAGACCATCGAGGGCAGCAACGATAACCATGCTACCCACGTGCACTCGTTTATGGGGGCCATCGTGCAGATCATGATGCTGGATATCATCTTTAGCCTGGACTCCGTGATCACCGCCATTGGCCTGTCCGATCACCTGTTCATCATGATGGCAGCGGTGATCATCGCCGTGGGCGTGATGATGTTCGCCGCCCGGCCGATCGGCGAGTTTGTCGCCCGCCATCCGTCGGTCAAGATGCTGGCGCTGGCCTTCCTGATCCTGGTGGGCTTCACCCTGATCCTGGAAAGCTTTGCGGTACACGTCCCCAAAGGCTATATCTACTTCGCCATGTTCTTCTCCATGGCGGTGGAAAGCCTCAATCTGGTCCGTAACAAAAAGGCCAGCGACGGCGAATAAGCCGCGCGACACCAACGACAGAGGGGCGTAAACGCCCCTCTGCTTATCCCACCGATTCCCCGTCCGTACGACTCACTCCACACAGTCCCTGCGATTCAGCACCAGAATGCGCTCCTCCTGATGCACCCGGTAGACATACATCACCTTCATGCCGAACTGACGCACGCCGCGTTCGTGGCAGTGCTGAAGAAAGTCGCTCAGGGCGTGACGGCGCAGAGATGCCTCGCTGGCCGCCTCTCCCTCCAGACGCACGCGGTAGACAAACACCAGCGTACGCCCCTCTAGGCGCACCCGCCGCAGCCAAATCCCGGGGGCATTCGGCGTTTCGGCAACCGTCAGGTGCTGATAACGTCCCAGCATCTGGCGGCGGTACTCGATCCACAGCAGTGGATTCTCTCGCTTTTTATCCAGCCAGCGCAGGGCAAAGCCGCTGCTGAAGCTGCTTATCAGCAGCGCCAGCAGCATCAATACCAGCACCGGCCGCCAGCCGCGCCGCGCCAGCCACAGCGGCCGCACCGCGCCCCGCGCCTGGCGTTGGCGCTGCGTCGTCGCGATGGCGCCAAACAGGAAAAACAGGACAAACAGGAAGCTGATCGCCAGATTAAAGGCGGTTCCCCGTAGAAACAGATACAGCAGCAGCGCATTAAACCCAATCAGCAGTGCCCAGGCGCAGATGCGCGGAAAACGCAGCATCCCCAGCAGCAGCAGCAAAGTCACCGGCCCCAGATAGACCCCGGCCAGCATATAGGTGCGCTCTTTAAAATCACCGGGGAACATCAGCACCATCATTAACGTCAGCAGGACGCTGCTGGCCGCCGCCATGACGCCGCACAGCTGATAAAAGCGTAGATGTTCATCCAGCTCAGCATCGACGTCGTCGTCCGCACCGGGCGAAACAGGATGTTTTATGAACATATTTAATTAGATGTGTAAATAAATGCACATAAAACATACCATAAGAATAATAAATAGTTCACTGATACTTTTATGCGTTAACCGGGATAAAAAAAGCGGCCCGGGCGACAATAGCTCCCGGGCCGACGATCTCGGTCACGGCTTAGGGGGCGGTTTTCAGTCCCAGCGCGTCGCGCAGGGTAAAGAACAGATCGGTCTGATCCGTCAGGCCAACCACGTTGGCTCCGTGGGGACCGTAGGCGGCGATGCGCAGCTGAGAGCCGGTATGCTCCTGGCTATCCGCCTCTTCTGCGGTGCCGTAGCTGATGGTCATCGGTACCCCATCCTGGGTGATCAGCGTCTGCGTCAGCCCCGGCGCCTTGGCGTCGTTGGGCACGATCTGGCTGGTGTGGGCGTGGTCGGCCGTGACCACCACCAGGGTGTTGCCATCGCGGCGGGCGAACGCCAGCGCCTTCTGCACCGCCTCATCCAGATCGACCGTCTCGCCAAACTGACCGCACGGATTCGCGGCGTGATCCTGTTTATCGATCGATGCCCCCTCAACCTGCAGGAAAAAGCCGTTGGGATTCTTGCTCAGCAATGAGATGGCCTTCTCGGTCATCTGCGCCAGGCTCGGCTGGCTGTCGCTGCGCTGCGGGTTCGGCTGACAGGTCACCGGCGCCTGCTGGTTGCCGTGCCGCGTGGCCTTGGGCCCCAGCCAGCGCACCGGCATGTTGCCCTCGGCGAACAGGCCCAGCAAAGGACGCCGATCGTCGGCCTCCGTGACGGCGTTCATCTCATCCAGATTGCTGACGATGTGATAGCCCTGCGCCTGCTGGAGCAGGGTCTTCCCCTTAAATGCCCCCGCGCTCACCGTCTGCGCAAGGGTCTTCGCCCCGCCGCCCAGCGTCACATCGGCGCGCGCCTTCAGCATCTGCTCGGTGATCGATCCGGCGCCGCCGTTATCCAGGGCGTTCTCCGGGCACGTCGCCAGGGTCTGCTGCGGACCATAGCATTTGCGTCCGCTGACGTGGGCGAACATCGCCGCCGGCGTGGCGTCCTGCAGCTCCGCAGTCGAGACGTTTCCGGTCGCCTTGCCCGCCGCGCGCGCCAGCTCCAGCAGCGTCGGGTGGGACTTGCCCGTCACATCGATGCCCAAGGCGCCGTTATAGGTCTTTACCCCGCTGCTCCAGGCGGTCGCCGAGGCCGCCGAGTCGGTGACATAGTTCGGTCGGTGGGTTTGGCGATCCAGCGAATAGTGCGTGTACTGCCCGGTCAGCGGCAGGGCATCGATACCGCGCAGCATTCCGCCCGCGCCGGCCGCATAGTTACGGGCGGCGGTGATCTCCGCATCCCCCATGCCATCGCCGATCAGCAGGATCACGTTCTTGGCCGGACGGGCGCTCAGCGACGCCTGCAGCGCCGCGGTCTGATCGCCGAGCAGACGGCGAGCGCCGCCCCGCTGGGTAATATCGCCGCGCGCGGCGCGTTCGGTCAGCACCTGCTCTGCGCTCGGCGCAGCGGGCGCGGCCTGCAGCGGCAGGGCCAGGCTAAGAGAAAGCATCAGTAAAGAAAGGGAGAAAGGGGTATGGCTCGCCATGATAAGACTCCGTGTCCAAGAGGAAAATCGATCAATTAATGAATGAATTGGCACGAAGTATAAGGAGAGATAATGTCGGTTAGGTGACACTCCGGTGAAGGCTGAATGACAGGCGGCGCCTCAGCGCCGCCCCCAGCGCCAAACCGCGACGATCGCCAGGGCAAACAGCAGGCCAAAGCCCGCGCCGGCCGCCACCACCGGCACCCCGCAGCGAATCGCGGCGGAATAGCACGCCAGCATCAGCAGCATGGCGCCATTCTCCCCCAGATTCTGCACCGCGATCGCGTGGCCGGCGCCTACGCTTTCGCGCCCGCGCTGCTGCAGCAGCGCGTTGAGCGGAACCACGAAAAAGCCGCCGCACACCCCGACCAGCAGCAGCAGCGGGTAGGAGAGCGCCAGGCTGTGCTGCAGGGAGAACAGCAGCACCAGCAGGCCTATCAGGATCCCCGCGGGCATGCAGCGCTGCGCCGTGCTCAGGGTGACCAGCCGCCCCGCCGCCGCCGCCCCGATCACGATGCCGATGGCCACCATGGCGTTCAGCAGCGTCGGGGTGGTGTTATCCGCCACGCCGAGCACCGTCGGCACCCACAGCACCAGCAGAAAGCGCAGGGTCACCCCGGCGCCCCAGAAGAGGCTGGTTCCCACCAGCGAAAAGCGGGCCTGCGGATGACGCCACAGGGTACGGCAGGCCGCGCTAAACTCCGCCAGCATCGCGCCCGGTCGCCACGCCTCAACCCGGCGCGCCGGCGCGAGGCGTGGAATATACAGGTTGGCGATCAGCGCCGCGGCATAGATCAGCGCACAGATAGCCAGCGCCGCGCTGACATGCCAGTCGGCCAGCATGCCGCCGGCGACCGATCCGGACAGGATCGCCGCGATCGTCGACGCCTCCAGGACGCCGTTGGCCTTCACCAGGCGACCGCCGTCCGTCAGCTCGCCCAGGATCCCATACTTGGCCGGAGAGTAGGCCGCCGCGCCAATCCCGACCAGGGTATAGCCGACAAAGGGATTCACCCCGAGACAGATCAGCAGCGCCCCCAGCAGCTTGAGGGCGTTGGCCCCCATCATCACCCGCCCTTTGGCAAAGCCGTCGGCCAGGTGTCCGACAAAGGGGGCAAACACGATATAGGCCGCAACAAAGGCCATCTGCAGCGCCGGCTGACTCCACTGCGGGAAATGCAGCCCCTTCAGCAGCGCCAGCGTCACAAACAGCAGGGCATTGTCGCCAAACGCAGAGAAAAACTGCGCCACAACAACCGCTCGCATTCCCCGTCCGCGCTCACCGACGGAGGCGCGCTGTGTCTCATCCATTCACGCTATCCTCAGACTCCGCCATACGGCGTAGCGTTACAAAATCCACCTTGCCGCTGCCCAACAGCGGCAGGGCCTTCAGGTAGCGAATATCCCGCGCCACCGCCAGCTCTGGGGCACCGCTGGCGCGGGCCGCCGCCAGCAACTGCTCCCGCCCCAGTTCGGCATCGGTGGTAAACAGCACCAGTGCCTCCCCCTTGAGCCGATCGCTTCGCGCGCTGGCGGCATGTTCGCCCTGCGGCGACGCCGCACGCGCCAGCTGTTCAACCCGCTCCAGCGACACCATTTCGCCGGCCAGTTTGGCAAACCGTTTAAGGCGTCCGACAATCGTGCAGTAGCCCTGTGCATCCAGCGTCACAATATCGCCGGTATCGTACCAGCCCGCCTCCATCTCACCCTGTGCGTTCGCCGCCTGCGGCGGCAGCAGAACCCCCGGCGCCTCGACCCGCAGGTAGCCTTTCATAATATTGGGGCCACGCAGCTGCAGACAGCCACCCTGCGCGATCCCCGCCACCGGGATCAGCCGCGCCTCCATTCCCGGCAGAATGCAGCCGACGCTGCCGATGCGCGTCGCCATCGGCACATTGATCGCCACCACCGGCGCACATTCAGTCACCCCGTATCCCTCAAGAATACGGATGCCAAACTTCTCAAACCACAGCCGCGCCGTCTCCGGCACCAGCTTCTCTGCGCCGGCAACCACATAGCGCAAACGGGCAAAGTCATAGGGATGAGCGAAGCGCGCGTAGTGCCCCAGGAACGTCGAGGTCGCGAACAGCACGGTGCAGTTTCGGTCATACACCATCTCCGGCACCATACGGTAGTGCAGCGGGCTGGGGTACAGAAAGACCCGGCTGCCGCACAGCAGCGGCGTCAGCAGCCCCACCGTCAGCCCGAAGGCATGAAACAGCGGCAGCGCCGACATAAAGCGATCGCGCGGGGTAAAGTCCGCTACGCAGCGGATCTGCTCCACGTTGGCCAACAGGCTGCGGTGAGAGTGTACCACCCCTTTAGGCGCGCCCTCTGAACCGGAGGTAAACAGGATCAGCGCCGCATCGTCAGGCTGGCGCGGCAGCATCGCGCCCTCGGGTCGCAGCAGGTACCGCAGCACCCAGAGCTTATCCCGCCACCCTAGCGTATCCCGCAGATCCTCCAGGTAGATCCAGCGTGCGCCGTCCACCTGCTGCGGCAGCTGCTCCAGGCGCGCCTTCTGCAAAAACTGTCGCGAGGTGACCACGGTCTCGATCCCGGCGGCCAGCAGGGCGTTGCGCAGCCCGGCGGCGCCGGCGGTGTAGTTCAGCATCGCCGGCACCCGATTGCGCAGCGTCGCGCCGAGGATCGTCGCCGCCGTGACGGTGGCGTTGGGCAGCAGCATACCGACGTGCTCATCCTCGCGGGTAAAGCGCTGCAGGATCCGGCTGACGGCGAGGCTCTTTTTCAGCAGCCCGCGGTAGCTGTCCTCACGCAGGTTAATGTCATCGATCGCCCGGCTGCTCGCCCCATAGCGCCGCATCGCCGCCAAATAGGCGGCAAACAGCGTGGTCATCGGCTGCGCCTCCAGACGCGCGCGCATCATAATGGCGTGCAGACGTTCACCGGCCAGCAGGCGCCGCTCGCGCGCCCGCGCGGCCTGCGGCATCGCCAGATGCGTCACCGGCAGTAGATGAAGGGAGAGCGGCGGTAGCAGGCGCAGACGAAACAGCCCCTTCAAACGACCAAAGTGGCTGAACTCAGCGCCCTCGATGCGCACCGGCAGCAGGGCTGCGCCGGAGCGGGCCGCCACAAACGCCGCGCCGTCATAGACCTTCATCAGCGAGCCGGTCACGGTGATACGTCCCTCGGGGAAGATCACCACCGGCCTGCCCTGCTCTACCAAGCGGATCAACCGTTTGATCGCCATCGGCTTGCGCGGATCCAGGGCGACGATATCGACAAAGCGCCCGACCAGGCGCATCAGCCAGCTGTCGGCTATCGAACTGTAGACGGCAAACACCGGCCTAACCGGCAGATACAGCGTCAGCAGAACGCCATCCAAGAAGGAGACGTGGTTGGGAACGATCAGCAGCTTCGGGTGATCGAAACGCTGATCGAAGCCGGTCAGACGAAGACGGAACAGCGTTTTCAGCAGCGCGCCGATGAATCGGTACAGCATGGACATCTCCCTATGTGCGGCAGAATAGCGCGGCTAGCATACTACCCCATGCCAGAAGCGCCGCAAACTGCACAGGCGGGAATATCTGCGCCCGAGCACGGGCGGGCGCGACGGGCAAAAAAAAACCTACGCATCTGCGTAGGTCGGTGTAAGCGTTGGTCGGCTTTCCGGCGGGAAAACCAGAACGTCACCCATCAATACCTCTGGGACAATCAGTGTAGGAAAATAACGGCCGACGCCGCCACGAATAATTCGCAAGCTAACGGTTCAAAGTGAAACAGAGTGTAATCGAGGGGAAAATGAGGCAAAAAAAACCTACGCATCCGCGTAGGTCGGTGTAATTTTGTTGGCTTCAGCAACTGAAAACTGAACTCTCACCAATCAATACCTCTGGGACATTCAGCATACGGGGCATCCCCGCGATACATGAAGTCCCGAATGGCAACATTCGACTGCGAAATGTAACCAGCGGTGTACTTTGTTGTTTTTCGCACATATTAGAGGCTCAAACGCCCATCCTCGGCTTGCAGGCGCGGCGCTTTTCCGCAACACTGGTGTAAACGTTTACGGTTTGCAGTTGGACACTCAAGAACATGGCTACGATCAAAGATGTTGCCAGGCTTGCCGGCGTATCGGTAGCCACCGTCTCCCGGGTTATCAATAACTCCCCCAAGGCCAGCGAAGGCTCGCGCGCGGCGGTGCACGCCGCCATGGCGCAGCTGCGCTATCACCCCAACGCCAATGCGCGGGCGCTGGCTCAGCAGTCGACGGAGACCCTGGGGCTGGTGGTCTGCGACGTCTCCGACCCGTTCTTTGGCGCCATGGTCAAGGCGGTCGAGCAGGTAGCCTACGCCACCGGCAACTTTCTGCTGATCGGCAACGGATACCATGAGCAGCACAAGGAGCGGCAGGCCATCGAACAGCTGATCCGCCACCGCTGCGCGGCGCTGGTGGTCCACGCCAAGACCATTCCCGACGATGAGCTGGCGGCGCTGATGCAGCAGATCCCCGGCATGGTGCTGATCAACCGAACGCTACCCGGCTATGAGCAGCGCTGCGTGGCGCTGGACGACCGCTACGGCGGCTGGCTGGCGACCCGCCATCTGATCCAGCAGGGACATCGCCGCATCGCCTGTATCTGCTCCAACCATGCCATCTCCGACGCCCACGACCGCCTGCAGGGGTACCTGGAGGCCATGCGCCAGCACGATCTGCCGATCGATGAACGGCTGATCGTCCATGCCTCGCCCGATGAGCTCGGCGGCGAGCAGGCGATGACCGAACTGCTGGGACACGGGCGTAAGTTCAGCGCCGTCACCTGCTATAACGATCCCATGGCCGCCGGCGCGCTATCGGTGCTGAACGACAACGGCATTGAGGTGCCGGGTGCGGTCTCCCTGATCGGCTTTGACGACGTGCTGATCTCACGCTACCTGCGCCCGCGGCTGACCACCATCCGCTATCCGGTGGTGGCTATGGCGACCCAGGCGGCGGAGCTGGCGCTGGCGCTGGCCGCGGGGAAAACGCCGCCGGAAACCACCAACATGTTCAGCCCCACGCTGGTATGTCGCCATTCCGTCTCTCCCCTGCGGACGCTGTGATACACTGCTGCACGTCATCGCCGTCAGCCAAGGGAGAGAAGGAACTATGATCACCATGCTGGACGTCGCACGCCGCGCAGGCGTATCCAAAGCGACGGTATCCCGCGTGCTCAACGCCACCGGACAGGTCAAGCAAAGCACCCGCAGCGCCGTATTCCGCGCGATGGAGGAGCTGGGCTATCGCCCCAACCTGCTGGCCCAGGCGCTGGCCAACCAGACCTCCAACACCCTGGGACTGGTGATCTCCCACTTTGACGGCCCCTACTTTGGCCGCCTGCTGCGCCAGGCCGCCGCGCAGGTCGAAGCCAGCGGCAAACAGCTGATCGTGACCGACGGCCACGATACGCCCGACGGCGAGCGCCAGGCGGTGCAGATGCTCAGCGATCGGCGCTGCGACGCCATCGTTCTGTATACCCGCTTTATGGCCGAGGCCGATCTGATGAAGCTGGTCTCTCAGTACCCCTCTCTGGTGGTGATCAACCGAGCGCTGCCGCAGGCGGCGCAGCGCTGTATCTTCTTTGAACAGCGCGCGGCGGCGCGCCAGGCGGTGGAGTATCTGATCGGCCGCGGCCATCGTCGCATCGCCTGTATCACCCTGACCATCGACACCCCGACCGGACAGGCGCGCCTGCAGGGCTACCGCGACGCGTTGCAGGCCCATGGCCTCTGCGCACCCGCCCAGCGCGTCGCCCACGGCGATAACAGCGTAGAGGGCGGATACCAAGCCTGCCTGCGGCTGCTGGAGAACCGCGACGCGCCGTTCAGCGCCCTGTTCTGCTGCAACGATGATATGGCCATCGGCGCCCTGCGCGCCCTGCGCCAGGCCGGGCTGCGTGTCCCGCAGGATGTCTCCCTGTTCGGCTTTGACGACCAGCCCATCGCCGCCTACCTGATGCCGGCGCTCTCCACGGTCTACCTGCCCATCGATGCCATGATCGCCGCCGCGATCCAGCAGGCCCTGCGCCTGAGCCGCGGCGACCCCGTCGACGCTCTGCCGCCCTTTTGCGGCGAAATGCGTCTGCGTGAGTCGGTCGCTGACGCCCCCGCGGCGCAGTAACGCATCGTCATAAGTGTCGACATGCCGCATACGCTGTCGACATCGTCACCTTATCGAGCGATGTCGACAGCATCGTCATATTACAATCAATTGATTTAAAACAATAAGCACAGCAACAATCCTCTTGGCACGGTTTATGCTTATCCGGGGCGGATCTTTTTTATAGTCTGTCTTTGAGGACATAACATGAACCGCTTTGTGATTGCGGATCCCCGACTGTGCATCGGGTGCAATACCTGCATGGCCGCCTGCTCGCAGGAGCATGAGGCGCAGGGCCTGCAGGCACAGCCGCGCCTGACGCTGGTCAAGACCAGCCACGAGTCGGCGCCGCAGATGTGTCATCACTGCGAAGATGCCCCCTGCGCCCTGGTCTGCCCGGTCAATGCCATTACTCGCCAGGACGGCGCGATTCAGCTCAACGAAAGCCTGTGCGTCGGCTGCAAACTGTGCGGTATCGCCTGCCCCTTCGGCGCCATCACGCTGGGCGGCAGCAAACCGCTGCATATTCCCGCCAACAGCAATACGCCGCTGGCGCCGCCTGCGCCCCCGGCTCCCCTCAGCGTCGGCCCGTTCCTGGACTGGTACCCCGGCATCCGCAGCATCGCGGTGAAGTGCGACCTGTGTCAGTTTAGCGACGCCGGACCGGCCTGCGTCCGCGCCTGCCCAACCCATGCCATCGTACTGGTGGATGCGCGCCGCCTAGAGGACGCCAGCGCCGCCAAACGCCTGAACGTACTCGATGCCCAGCGCGCCGACCTGCTGGCTCTCGCTCGTATATCCGGGGGAAATGACGCCCTATGAGTATTCTGCAGCTGTTTAATCTGATGCTGGCGCTGTATCTGTGCAGCGCCGTCATCGCGCTGGCGTTCAGCGGCATCGGCCGACTGGGCGCCCGCATCGCCGCCGCCGGCGGGCTACTGGCCGGCCTCTGCGGCAGCGCCGCTGCCGCCGCCCTGTTACTGCAGGCGCCGCAGTTTCCTCCGGCGATCCTGCTGTTCAACCGCCTGCCGGTACTGTTCAGCCCGCTGAATAACCTGATGCTGCTGCTCACCTCGCTTATCAGCCTACTGTGCGCGCTGTCGGCCTTTAGCGTCTCCCGGCACGACACCGGTAAAGCCGCGCGCAGCGGCTGTCTGATGAACCTGCTGAGCGCCGCCATCAGCCTGCTGGTGGTATCGAACGATGCGCCGACTTTTATGGTGATGCTGGAGCTGATGAGCCTGAGCGCCGCGCTGCTGGTCTGCCAGGGCGGCAGCGCCAAGGCGCGCCGCGCCGCCGGACTGTACTGGCTGATGTCCCGCCTGGGCTCGCTGGCGCTGCTGCTCTGCTTCTGGCTGCTGTGGCGCGCCAGCGACACGCTGCTGCTGAGCGAGTTCCATCTGGCCAGCCTGAGCCACGCGCAGCAGAGCATCGTCCTGCTGCTCGGCCTGCTCGGCTTTGGCATCGTCACTGGCCTGGTGCCGCTGCACGGCTGGATCCCGGAGCTGCACGCCCACGCCCCGGCACCGGCGGCTACGCTGTTTGCCAGCGTCATGCTCAAGATAGGCCTGTTCGGCCTGCTGAAGCTCAGCATCGATTGGCTCGGCGTCCCGCCGCTGTGGTGGGGGCTGCTGCTGCTGTGCTGCGGCGCCCTCACCGCCTTTATCGGCGGGCTGTATGCCCTGGCGGAGCACGATCTGCGCCGCCTGCTGGCCTATCACACCGTGGAAAACAGCGGCATCATCCTGCTCGGGCTGTCGGCCTGCGTCATCGGCGTCGCGCTGGGCAGTCCGCTGCTGGCGGTGATGGGGCTGCTGGCCGGGCTGTTCCATCTGATCAACCACACGCTGTTTAAGGGCGGACTGTTCTTCGGCACCGGCGCCCTGACTCACGCCACCGGTCTGCACGACATCGATAAGATGGGGGGCCTACTGCGGCGCATGCCGCTGCTGGGGCTGATGATGCTGCTGGCGCTGATGGCCATGGCGGCCCTGCCGCCGCTGAGCGGGTTTGTCAGTGAATGGTACACCTACCAGTCCCTGTTCAGTCTGAGCCAGCGCGGCGCCGGCGCCCTGCGCCTGCTGGCACCGCTGGCGATGGTGGCACTGGCGATCGCCGGCGCGCTGGCGGTGATGTGCGTAGCCAAAATCTTCGGCATGACCTTCCTGGGGGCCCCGCGCAGCGAGGCGGCGGCCAATCCGGGCGCGACGCCGTGGAATATGCTGCTACCGACCCTGCTGCTCAGCCTGTGCTGCGTCCTGTTTGGGGTCGGCGCCCCCTGGGTGGTTCCCGCCCTGCTGCGCCTCAGCGCTCAGGTGCTGCAGCTGGCCATCGGCAGCGATGCGCTGACGATGGGCGCCATCATGTCGCCGGGCAGCGGTAACCTGACCCTGCTGTCGCCGCCGCTGATGACCCTGCTGCTGCTGGCCTTCCCGCTGCTGCCGCTGCTGCTGAGCGCCCTGTACCGCGGCAGCCGCCTGCCGGCGCGCCGCCACGGCGATGCCTGGACCTGCGGCTACGGCCATGAGGCGGGCATGGTGGTTACCGCCGGCGGCTTTGCCCAGCCGCTGCGCGTCCTGTTCTCCCCGCTGTTTGCCCTGCGTCGGGTCTGCAATCCGGCGCCGCTGTGCGGCGGACTGCTGAGCGAGGGCGCCCTGCGTGTCTACCCGGTACTGGCGCTGTGCGAACTGGCGCTGCTGCTGGTTGCCGTGTTCTCCTGAGGAGATGATGTGATGATGAGTTCACTTTCCATTTTCGCCCTGGCCCTGGGCCAGGCGCTGATCCTGCTGGCGCTGGCGCCGCTGGCCAGCGGTATCACGCGCGTGCTGCGGGCGCGCATGCACAGCCGACAAGGCCCCGGTCTCCTGCAGGAGTACCGCGATATCGCCAAGCTGCTGCGGCGCCAGAACATCGCCCCGCAGTGCAGCGGCGCGCTGTTCCAGATGATGCCCTACGTCATGGTTGGCACCATGCTGACCATCGCCAGCGCCCTGCCGCTGGTCACCCGCAGCACGCCGCTGCCGGGACTGGGTGACGTCATTACCCTGGTCTACCTGTTCGCCGTCGCCCGCTTCTTCTTCATCTTGGCGGGGCTGGACACCGGCAGCCCGTTCAGCGCCATAGGCGCCAGCCGTGAATCCCTGCTGGGCATTCTGGTCGAGCCAATCCTGATGCTGGGGCTGTGGGTGACCGCGCTGCTGGCCGGCTCCAGCAACCTGGGGCTGATGGGGGGCTATGTGTATGACTGGCATCAGCACGCCTCGCTGGCGCTCGGCCTGGCGCTGCTGGCCTGCGCCTTCGCCACCTTCATTGAAATGGGCAAGCTGCCGTTCGATCTGGCCGAGGCCGAACAGGAGCTGCAGGAGGGGCCGCTGACAGAGTACGCCGGCTGCGCGCTGGGCATCCTCAAGCTGGGCATCAGTCTCAAGCAGCTGGTGGTGCTGCAGCTGTTTATCGCGGTGTTCATCCCCTGGGGGCAGAGCGCCACCCTGAGCGGCGGCGCCCTGCTGCTGGCGCTGGTCATCGCGCTGGTCAAGCTGCTGATCGGCATCGTCGTCGTCTCCCTGCTGGAAAACAGCATGGCGCGCCTGCGTTTCCTGAAGACCGGCTACACCACCTGGGCCGGCTTTGGCCTGGCGCTGTTGGCGTTCTTCTCCTGGCTGATCGCGTGAGGCGAACCATGACATCTATCGCCACGACGACCCGTTTTCCCTTTTTTGGCACAACCCATGAGGCCGCAAAGTAAAATGACACAACACACCGGACAACACTACATTGCGGCGCTGCGTCAACAATTCCCCCACGCCATTATCGAGGAGAGCTGGCAGACCGATACCCAGGCCACCCTCACGGTGAAGACCGACATGCTGCCGGAGGTGGTCGAATACCTGTACTATCAGCAGGGCGGCTGGCTTTCCGTCCTGTTCGGCAACGATGAGCGCCCGCTGTGCGGCAGCTACGCGGTCTACTACGTTCTGTCGATGGAGCGCGGGACCAAGTGCTGGATAACCGTCAAGGCGCTGGTCGACGCCGCGACCCGCGAATACCCGTCGGTCACGCCGCGGGTGCCCGCCGCCGTGTGGGGCGAGCGCGAAGTCCGCGACATGTATGGACTGATCGCCGTCGGCCTGCCGGACGAGCGTCGCCTGGTGCTGCCGGACGATTGGCCGGACGATCTCTACCCGCTGCGCAAGGATGCGATGGACTATCGTCAGCGCCCGGCGCCGACCACCGATCGCGAGACCTACCCCTTCGTCAACGACAGCAGCAGCGGTAAAATCGTTCCCATCGGCCCGCTGCACATCACCTCTGACGAGCCAGGTCACTTCCGCCTGTTCGTGGACGGCGAGGACATCGTCGACGCCGACTATCGCCTGTTCTATGTCCACCGCGGCATGGAAAAGCTGGCGGAGACCCGCATGGGCTACAACGAGGTCACCTTCCTCTCCGACCGCGTCTGCGGTATCTGCGGCTTTGCCCACAGCACCGCCTACACCAGCTCGGTCGAAAACGCGCTGGGCATCCAGGTGCCGCAGCGCGCCCAGGCTATCCGCTCCATCCTGCTGGAGGTCGAGCGTCTGCACAGCCACCTGCTCAATCTGGGGCTCTCCTGCCACTTCGTCGGCTTCGATTCGGGTTTCATGCAGTTCTTCCGGGTACGTGAAAAATCGATGAAGATGGCGGAGATCCTCACCGGCTCGCGCAAAACCTACGGCCTGAACCTGATCGGCGGTATCCGTCGTGACATGCTCAAAGAGGACATGATCGCCACCCGCCGTCTGGCCGCAGAGATGCGCGCCGAGGTCAAAACCCTGGTCGATATCCTGTTCAGCACCCCCAATATCGAACAGCGCACCGTCGGTATCGGCCGCCTCGACCCGCAGATCGCCCGCGACTTCAGCAACGTCGGCCCGATGGTTCGCGCCAGCGGCCACGCGCGCGACACTCGCGCCGACCATCCGTTCGCCGGCTACGATCTGCTGCCGATGCAGGTCCACAGCGAGCAGGGCTGCGACGTCATCTCGCGCGTCAAGGTGCGCATTAACGAGGTGTTTACCGCCCTCAACATGATCGAATTCGGGCTGGATAACCTGCCGGGCGGCCCGCTGGCGGTCGAAGGCTTTACCTATGTTCCGCAGCGCTTTGCCCTGGGCTTTACCGAGGCGCCGCGCGGCGACGACATCCACTGGTCGATGACCGGCGACAACCAGAAGCTGTACCGCTGGCGCTGCCGCGCGGCGACCTACGCCAACTGGCCGACCCTGCGCTACATGCTGCGCGGCAACACCGTATCCGATGCGCCGCTGATCATCGGCAGTCTCGACCCCTGCTACTCCTGTACCGACCGCGTCACACTGGTGGACGTCAACCGCCGCAGGTCAGTGACCGTGCCTTACAAAGAGATTGAGCGCTACGGTCTGGAGCGCAAGGACTCACCGCTGAAGTGATCGCCGGAGACGAGAGACTATGCTGAAACTGTTAAAAACTGCCCTGCGTCATCGCCATGCTACCGTCGCCTATCCGGCGCGTCCGCTGGATGTCGACGCCAACTTCCGCGGCAAGCCGCAGTATGATGCCCAGCAGTGCATCGCCTGCGGCGCCTGCACCGCCGCCTGCCCGGCCAACGCCCTGACCATGCAGACCGACGCCGCCAGCGGCGTACGGACCTGGGCGCTCAATCTGGGGCGCTGCATCTTCTGTGCCCGCTGTGAAGAGGTGTGCCCCACCGCCGCCATCGTGCTGTCGCCGGAGTTTGAGCTGGCGGTGTGGCGCAAAGAGGATCTGCAGCAGCGTGCCGAGTTCCGCGTCTGCCGCTGCATCGAGTGCGGCGCGCCTTACGCCGCGCAGAAAGAGATCGACTACGCTATGGCCCTGCTGGTCCAGGCCGGTCACCTGACGGCCGACCAGGCCGAGGCGCGCCGGGCCCAGTTTGAAACCTGCCCGGCGTGCAAGCGTCAACACAACATGATCCCGACGGCGCGCATTGCGCTGGGCCGTCACCTGATGCCGGAGGCGTCACAATGAGCCAGATCATCACTACCCCGCCGGCGGGCGCATTAATCGGTCCGCGCGACGCCAACGGCCAGCCGGTGCCCATCACGCTGGATGCACAGGCCGCCCGCCTGAAGCAGACCCTGCTGAAGGACATCCGCCGCTCGGCCTATGTCTATCGCGTTGACTGCGGCGGCTGCAACGGCTGCGAAATTGAAATTTTCGCCGCCATCTCCCCGCTGTTCGACGCGGAGCGCTTCGGCATCAAGGTGGTCGCCTCGCCGCGCCACGCCGATATTCTGCTGTTCACCGGCGCGGTGACCCGCGCCATGCGCATTCCGGCGATCCGCGCCTACCAATCGGCCCCCGATCCCAAAATCGTGATCTCCTACGGCGCCTGCGGCTGCAGCGGCGGCATCTTTCACGATCTGTACTGCGTTTGGGGCGGCACCGACAAAATCGTCCCGGTGGATGTCTATATTCCCGGCTGTCCGCCGACGCCGGCGGCGACCCTGTATGGCTTTGCCGTCGCCCTCGGCCTGCTGGATCAAAAGCTCAAGGCGCAGCACCACAGCCAGCAGGACGATGAGCAGGCGGCCATCCTGCACCCGGATATCCCGCAGACCCTGCGGGTGCTGATCGATCGCGAGGCTCGGCGCATGTCCGGCTACCGCTATGGCCGCCAGCTGGCCGACAAGTTTATGGCCCTGCTGGCCAGCCGCGACGCCGATACCCTGGAGCAACGCCTCGACCGCTTCCTGGCGGCGGAAAACGATCCGCGCCTGAGCGAGGTCATGGGGCGGCTGATGCAGGTGTGCAGCGATGCGGCCCCCCAGGGAGATCGCCGATGACCGAACGCGCGTCCGCCTACTTTCCCGACCCGACGGTGGTGTTTCACATCCTCAACGCCAAGTTTGTACAGCAGGCTGAAGATGATGCGGCAACGCCGCCGGCGGCGCGAGAGGTTATCTACTACAGCCTGGCCATCGGTCACCACCTGGGGGTGATCGACTGCCTGAAGCCCTACCTCTCCCTGCCCCTGAGCGACTACCGGGCGTGGATAGCGCAGCTGGAGGCCGGCGAGGCGCGGCGCAAGCTGGAAGGCGTGCTGCGCTTTGGCGAGATCGGCATCGATATCAGCCATATTCACACGCTGGCCTGCGCGCTGGATCGGGCGCTGCCGGCGATGACGCCCCCGCAGCAGGCGTGGAGCCGCAGCCTGATCGACGCGCTGCAGCTGATCGAGAATGAACCGACAATCTATCTGATGGTGAAACGACACAATGGCTGACAATCTAATCCTGTGCGTAGGCAACAGCATGATGGGCGACGACGGCGTCGGCCCGCTGCTGGCGGAGAAGCTGTGCGGACACCCTATCCCCGGCTGGCAGGTCATCGACGGCGGCAGCAGCCCGGAAAGCTACGCCCACACCGTGCGCGAACTGCGCCCGCAGAAGCTGCTGATCGTCGATGCGACGGAAATGGGGCTGGAGCCGGGCGAAATCCGCATTATCGACGAGCGCGACATCGCCGAGCTGTTTATCGTCACCACCCATAACCTGCCGTTGAGCTACCTGATAGCCCAGCTGCGCGAGGACGTGGACGATATCACCTTTATCGGGATCCAGCCGGCCATCGTGGCTTTTTACGCGCCGATGATGCAGCCGGTCAAAGAGGCGGTCGAGACGCTGTATCAGCGCCTGCACCGCTGGGGAGACGACGGCGGCATCGCACGTCTGACGGTGCCCTCAGGCGAGATCTGACGCGCGGCGCCGAGCCGGGTGCCAAAATTGTGCGACAGTTTTGTCGAGTCCGTCGGCACTTTGATGCGGATCATCACGGGATTCCTACGCCAGCCTTTATAGTTCAGGCAATTAGGCCACCTGGCTTGATGGGAAAACCTGGCACGCATCATGCATATATAATCGGGAGAGCGCGGCGGACGGCCTCTGTGCCGCCGCCCGTACATGACAGGCGGGACGCACACCGATGCGCCAAGGCTCTCTGTAGATAGTTACGCCGGACGGGTACGCAACGTCCGGTGGTCATAAAAATAGGAGCAATGTTGATGAAGAAAGTCATCACGGTCTGCCCTTATTGCGCCTCGGGTTGCAAAATCAACCTGGTGGTGGATAACGGCAGAATTATTCGTGCCGAAGGGGCGAATGGCGTGACGAACCAGGGCGAGTTGTGCCTGAAAGGGTACTACGGCTGGGATTTTATCCACGATACCAAAATCCTGACCCCGCGCCTGAAGTCACCGATGATCCGCCGCGAGCGCGGCGGCAAACTGGAAGCGGTTTCCTGGGACGAGGCGATCGCCTTCGCCAGCTCCCGTCTGCTGGCGGTCAAAGAGAAGTACGGCCCGGATGCCATTATGACCACCGGCTCATCGCGCGGTCCCGGCAACGAAGCCAACTACGTGATGCAAAAGTTCGCCCGCGCGGCTATCGGTACTAACAATATCGACTGCTGCGCACGCGTCTGACACGGCCCTTCGGTTGCAGGTCTGCAGCGATCGGTCGGTAACGGCGCCATGAGCAACTCTATCGTCGAACTTGAAGATACTGACTGCATTTTTGTCTTCGGCTACAACGCCGCGGACTCTCACCCCATCGTCGCCCGTCGCATCCTCCATGCGAAGGCCAAAGGGGCAAAAATCATTGTCTGCGATCCGCGTCGCATTGAAACCACACGCATTGCCGACATCCACGTTCCGTTGAAAAACGGCTCTAACATTGCGTTCCTCAACGCGATGGCGCAGGTGATCATCGCTGAAAACCTGCACGATCGCGCGTTTATCGAACGGCATACCGAGGAGTTTGACACCTTCCGCGATCTGGTCGCCGCCTACACCCCGGAATCGGTTGAAGAGACCACCGGCATCAGCGCGCAGATGATCCGCGAAACGGCGCGGATGTATGCCAAGGCGCCCAGCGCCACCATCCTGTGGGGCATGGGGGTCACCCAGTTCTATCAGGGGGTGGAGACCGTACGTACCCTGACCAGCATCGCGCTGTTGACCGGCAACCTGGGCAAGCCCCACGTCGGCGTCGGCCCGGTTCGCGGGCAAAACAACGTACAGGGCGCCTGCGATATGGGCGCGCTGCCCAACACCCTCCCCGGCTATCAGTACGTGAATCAGCCGGGCGTACTGGAGAAGTTTGCCAAGGCCTGGGGCGTTGAAAAGCTGAACGACAAGATTGGCTACGCCCTGAGCGAGGTGCCGCACAATATCGATCACGGCCTGATCAAGGCGCACTACGTGATGGGCGAAGATCCGCTGCAAACCGAGCCGGATCTCGCCACGATTCGCCGCACCTTCGAACAGCTCGATCTGCTGATCGTGCAGGACATCTTCATGACCAAGACCGCGGCCATCGCCGACGTGATCTTCCCGGCCACCAGCTGGGGCGAACACGAAGGGGTGTACACCTCCGCGGATCGCGGTTTCCAACGCTTCTATAAAGCGGTGGAGCCGGTGGGCGACGTGAAGCGCGACTGGGAGATCATCGGCCTGATGTCAACGGCGATGGGCTACCCGATGCGCTACAGCGATACCCAGGAGATTTGGGACGAGCTGCGCGAGCTGTGCCCGATCTACTACGGCGCCACCTACGAGAAGATGGCGGATCTGGCCTATATCCAGTGGCCGTGCCCGACGCTGGAAAGCCCCGGCACCCAGTACCTGTACCAGGGCGGCAAGTTCGACACTCCCAATGGCAAAGGCCAGTTCTTTACCTGCGAATGGCGTCCGCCGATCGATCGCGTCAGCGACGACTATCCGCTGGTGCTGGCGACGGTACGCGAAGTGGGCCATTACTCCTGTCGCTCCATGACCGGTAACTGCAAGGCGCTGGCCGCGCTGGCCGACGAGCCGGGCTATATTCAGATCAACACCGAGGACGCCAAGACCTTTGGCATCCGCGATCAGGATCTGGTGTGGATCCGCTCGCGCCAGGGCAAGGTCATCAGCCGGGCGGCCGTCAGCGAGCGCGCCAACCGCGGGGCGGTCTATATGACCTACCAGTGGTGGATCGGCGCCTGTAACGAGCTGGTCGCAGAGAACCTGAGCCCCATTACCAAGACGCCGGAATACAAATACTGCGCGGTCACCCTGGAGGCCATCGCCGATCAGCCGGCGGCGGAAGCCTACGTGGAACGTGAGTATGACAGTATCAAGCGGCATCTGCGCGAAAGCGCAGAGGGGTAACGGGCTGCGGCTCTCAAAACAATAACGCGCCTTTGAACGCCTTATCAACGGGGTGCGCGGCGGATTATCAAACTAACACGCCGCGTATCACTTTTGATAACCGTCCGGCGGGGTCAGCAGCAGCGACTCCGCCGGGGTTCCCCGGCGCGACACTATAACGATATCGGGAGTAATTGAATGAATCGGTTTGTCATTGCGGACCCCAAAACATGCATCGGCTGCCGTACCTGCGAAATCGCCTGCGTCATGGCCCACCGGGAGGAGAGCGAGCTGCATAACCTCAGCCGCGATAACTTCACCCCGCGCATTCACGTCATTAAGGGAGACAACATCAGCACGGCGATCCTGTGCCGCCAGTGTGAAGACGCCCCCTGTGCCAATGTCTGCCCCAATGGTGCCATCAGCCGCCAGCAGGACTTCATCTGCGTTGACCAGGAAAAATGCATCGGCTGCAAGACCTGCGTGGTCGCCTGTCCTTACGGCACCATGGAGGTCGTCACCACCACGGTGACGCAGCGCTACGGCAGCAGCGGCTGTATCAGCAGCAGCAAGGCGGAGGCCAACAAGTGCGATCTGTGCAATCACCGCGCCAACGGCCCGGCCTGCGTGGAAGCCTGCCCGACCAAGGCCCTGAAGCTTATCGATCGCAACGCCATGCAGACGCTGATCCAGGAGCGACGCCAGCGCGCCGCCTTCGATAACCTGGGCGATCTGCTGTAACCGGGCATACGCCCCTCTCCACCGTTCTCGCGGGGGTCTCCCCCGCCACCGGCGCACCGCGGCAAAGCGAGAGCCAACGCTCAGATATGACATGCCGCGTTGCACGGCCCCCGGCCAATTTGCGACAATTTATTCACCGTTCGCTTTATTTAACGCGCTGCGATTTGCGTGTAGGCTGCCTGATATCAATGCGGCCTGGCGCCGCTGCCGCTAGTCTTATTCCCGGTCAACCAGCGCAGCGCCGCTATCCCCGGACAACCCAGGTATCAACGCCAGCCCCGCAGCGCGCTGGCACGGAGTTATTTTTTTGGAACACAACGCCATCGCATTACGGATAAAAGGAAAGGTTCAGGGCGTCGGCTTTCGCCCCTATGTCTGGCAGATAGCCCAGGCGCTGGGGCTACATGGCGAGGTCAGCAACGACGCCGGCGGCGTCTGGCTGGTGGTTCGCCTGCCGGCGGATCTGGACACGCTGATCCAGCGACTGCACGCAGACTGCCCGCCGCTGGCGCGTATCGATACCATCGAACGCCACCCCTGGGCAGAGACGCCCGCGGACGGTTTCCGGATCGTCGACAGCCGCCAGGGTGCCATGGATACCCAGATCGTGCCCGACGCCGCCACCTGCCCACGGTGCCTGGCTGAGATGCGCGATCCGGCCAACCGCCGCTACGGCTACCCGTTTATCAACTGTACCCACTGCGGCCCGCGTTTTACCATCATCCGCCGTATGCCCTACGATCGCCCCTTTACCGCCATGGCCGACTTTCCGCTGTGCCCGGCCTGCGCCCGCGAGTACCGCGATCCCGCCGACCGGCGCTTTCATGCCCAGCCGACCGCCTGCGCCCTCTGCGGCCCGACGATGTGGAGCTGCGGCGCCAACGGCGTCGACCGGCGCGAAGGCGAGGCGGCCTGGCAGGCCGTCACCCGGGCCCTGGATGCCGGACATATCGTCGCCGTCAAAGGGCTGGGGGGATTTCATCTGGCCTGTGACGCCGAAAACGACGCCGCCATCGCCCGCCTGCGCGAACGCAAGCGGCGCCCGGGAAAACCGCTGGCGCTGATGCTGCCCGACCTGAGCTGGCTGGCGCGCTACTGCCGCACCGCGCCGGACGACGGGCTGCAGGCCCTGCTGAGCAGTCCGGCGGCGCCCATCGTCCTGATCCCCGCCTCCAGCGCCGTACCGCCGCGGGTGGCACCCGGCCTGGATGAAGTCGGCGTCATGCTGCCCAGCACGCCGCTGCACCACCTGCTGATGGCGCGGATCGGGCGACCGCTGGTGATGACCTCCGGTAACGCCAACGGCCAACCGCCGGCGCTGGATAACGCCCAGGCGCTGACGGATCTGGTGGACATCGCCGATCTGTGGCTGCTGCACAACCGCGATATCGTCCAGCGCGCCGACGACTCGCTGGTGCGCTACGCGCCGGCGGGGAGTGAGATGCTGCGCCGGGCCCGCGGCTATGTGCCGGATACCCTTGCGCTGCCCGACTCCTTTAGCACGCTCCCAGACGTCGCCGCCGTCGGCGGCGACCTGAAAAATACCTTTTGCCTGCTGCAGCGCGGACGCGCCCTGCTCAGCCAGCATCTGGGCGATCTGGGCGAGGCGCGCATTCAGCAGCAGTTCCTGCAGACCTGGCAGCTACTGCTGCAAACGTACCAGTTCAGTCCGCGCGCTATCGCCTGCGATCGCCACCCCGGCTACCACAGCCACAGGCTCGCGCAGCAGCAGGCCGACGCGCGCGCGCTGCCGCTGATCGCGGTGCAGCATCATCATGCACACCTGGCGGCCTGCATGGCTGAACACGGGATTACGCCGCAGGAGACCCCGCTGATCGGCCTGGCGCTGGACGGCATCGGCTACGGTGAGTCGGGTGAATTCTGGGGCGGCGAGTGCCTGCGGGTCGACTACCGGGGGTACACCCGCCTGGGCGGGCTGCCGGCGGTGGCGCTGCCCGGCGGCGATCTGGCCGCCCGTCAGCCCTGGCGTAACCTGCTGGCCCAGCTGCTGCGCTTTGTCCCCGACTGGCAGCGTTACCCGGAAACCCAGCGGATACAGGCAAAAAACTGGCCGCTGCTGGCCCGGGCCATCGATCGCGACCTGAACTGCCCGCGCGCCTCCTCCTGCGGACGCCTGTTTGACGCGGCGGCGGCGGCGCTGGATCTCTGCCACGAGCAGATAAGCTTTGAGGGCGAGGCGGCCTGCCGTTTAGAGGCGCAGGCCTGGCAGGCTTGGCCCCAGGAGACGCCGGTCACCCTGAGCCTTGACGCGCAGGGTGAGCTGGCCATGGGCGATTTCTGGCGCGACTGGCTCGGCTGGCAGGCACCGGTGCCCCTGCGCGCGCTGGCCTTTCACCGGGCGCTGGCCGACGGTCTCGCGGCGCTGCTGCGCTACCACGCCGAACGCGAAGGGTGCCAAACGCTGGTATTGTCCGGCGGGGTGCTGCACAATCGACTGCTGCGTCAGCTGTTGCTGGCGCGGCTGGCGGACTACCGTCTGCTGCTGCCCCTGCGCCTGCCCGCCGGAGACGGCGCGTTGGCTCTCGGTCAGGCCATCATCGCCGCTCACTGCCTAAAAGAGGCGATAGATCCCGCGCAGGCGTCATGCAGCGCCGAGGAATCGGTGAACTGATGACGGTAATCAAGGTTCAGCCGTCCGCTTTCCCCGAGGATAAGCCCGGCACAACGAAAGAAGAATGACCATGCATGAATTATCCCTTTGCCAAAGCGCATTTGACATCATTGAACGCCAGGCGCGCGACAGCGGCGCCAAGCGTGTCACGTCGGTCTGGCTGGACATTGGCGCCCTCTCCTGCATTGAAGAGAGCGCATTAACCTTCTGTTTTGACATCGTCTGTCGCGGCACCCTGGCCGAGGGCTGCGCGCTGCGAATCAACACCGTTCCGGCCCAGGCCTGGTGCTGGAACTGCAGCCGCCCGATCACGGTAACCAGCCACGACGCGGGCTGCCCGCACTGCCAGAGCCACAATCTGCGCGTCGACGGCGGTGACAGCATGCAAATCAAACAGATTGAGATTGAGTAACCCTAACGCTCAGGAGATCCCCTATATGTGTACCACCTGCGGCTGTGCAGCCGGCGAACTGCATATTGAAGGCGACGAACACCCTCACGCCCACCGTCACGACAGCGACGGTCATGCGCATCACCACGGTCACCACCATCATGGCCATCACCATGAGAGCCAGGACGCCGCGCGCGTCGTGAATGTGCATCATCACTACCACCATAATGGCGATGTGCACCACCACTATCACTATGTCTTCGCTACGCCTGAACAGGCACAGCAGCATGCCCATAGCCATGATAGCCACCCTGCGCATACCCACAGTCATGACCATAACCATGACCATGACCATGACCACGACCATGACCACCATCATGACCATGCGCACGAGCATGAGCATAGCCATGCCCATCGCCATGCCGACGAGACGGCGTTCGCGCCCCACCAGCATCACGACGATCTGGACTATGGCCACGGCGAGGCGGGCGCCCACGCGCCGGGCATCAGCCAACGCCGCATGGTGCAGATCGAGCAGGACGTACTGAGCAAAAACAACGCGCTGGCCGAGCATAACCGCGAACACTTCACTCGCCAGCATATTGCCGCGCTGAATCTGGTCTCCAGCCCTGGCTCCGGTAAAACCACCCTGCTGACCGAAACCCTGAAACGCATCGCCAGCCGCTTCCCGTGCGCGGTGATCGAAGGCGATCAGCAGACCACCAACGACGCCGAACGCATTCGCGCCACCGGCGTCAGCGCGATTCAGGTCAACACCGGCAAAGGCTGCCACCTGGATGCTCAGATGGTACATGACGCCATGCACCGCCTGGCGCTGCCGGACCACAGCCTACTGTTCATTGAAAACGTCGGCAATCTGGTCTGCCCGGCCAGCTTCGATCTGGGTGAACGCCATAAAGTCGCGGTGCTGTCTGTCACCGAAGGTGAAGACAAGCCGCTGAAATATCCACATATGTTTGCAGCCTCCAGCCTGATGATCATCAATAAGATCGATCTGCTGCCCTACCTGCAGTTCGACGTCGACGCCTGCATTGCCAACGCGCGACGCATCAACCCGCAGATCCAGGTGATCCAGCTCTCCGCCACCAGCGGAGAGGGAATGGACGCCTGGCTGGCCTGGCTGGAAACCACGCTGGGAGAAAATCAATAATGTGTCTGGGAATTCCGGGAAAAGTGGTCGCCGTCGGCGACGATATCCACCAGCTGGCGCAGGTCGACGTCTGCGGCGTGAAGCGTGACGTCAACATCGCGCTGGTGTGCGAAGGCGACACCCGCGATCTGCTGGGTCAGTGGGTGCTGGTGCACGTCGGCTTTGCCATGAGCGTGCTGGACGAGCAGGAGGCGCAGGATACGCTGGAGGCGCTGAAGTCCATGGAAGCGGTAGAGGCCGACGTGGCGCACTTTATGCGCGTCGGCGCCGGCGCGGCGCGCAGCGGAGAGTGATAAATGCAGTTTGTTGATGAATTCCGCGATCCCCAGCTGGCGGAGGCGCTGCTGGCGAAGATCCGTCAGCGCGTCAGCCAGCTGCCGGCCAGCTGCCGTCTGCCGCTGCAGATCATGGAGGTGTGCGGGGGGCATACCCACGCCATCTTCAAATTTGGCCTCGATCAGCTGCTGCCCAAAGAGATCGAATTCGTACACGGTCCGGGCTGTCCGGTCTGCGTACTGCCGATGGGGCGTATCGACCAGTGCGTGGAGATCGCCCGCCGCCCCGGCGTGGTGTTCTGCACCTTTGGTGACGCCATGCGCGTGCCGGGTCGCAGCGGCTCCCTGCTCGACGCCAAGCGTCAGGGGGCGGACGTACGCATCGTTTACTCTCCCCTCGATGCGCTGAACCTGGCGCAGCAGATGCCGGATCGCGAGGTGGTCTTCTTCGGCCTTGGCTTTGAAACCACCATGCCCAGCACCGCCGTCACCCTGCAGCAGGCTCGCGCCCAGAACGTGAAAAACTTCAGCGTCTTCTGCCAGCACATCACCATTACCCCGACGCTGCGCAGCCTGCTGCAGCAGCCCGATGTGCGCATCGATGGCTTCATTGCGCCGGGACACGTCAGCATGGTGATCGGCGCCCATCCCTACGCCTTTATCTGCGATGAGTTTCACAAGCCGCTGGTGATCACCGGCTTTGAGCCGCTGGATATTCTGCAGTCTCTGGATATGCTGCTGGCCCAGGTGTGCGAAGGACGCTGCGAGGTGGAAAACCAGTACCGCCGCATCGTACCGGACAGCGGTAATGCCCTGGCGCAGCGGGCGCTGGATGAGGTGTTTGTCACCCGCGACAGCAGCGAATGGCGCGGACTCGGTGAAATCGCACACTCCGGGGTGGCCCTGAGCCCGGCCTACGCCGCGTTTGACGCCGAGCTGCGTTTTCACCCCCAGCGCCAGCGCGTGGCTGACGATCCGCTCGCCCGCTGCGGCGACGTGCTGACCGGCCGCTGCAAACCGGCGGAGTGCCCGCTGTTCGGCACCCGCTGTAATCCCCAGAATGCCTTTGGCGCGCTGATGGTCTCTTCGGAAGGGGCCTGCGCGGCGTTCTACCAGTATCGTCGAGGAATGGAGCAATAAGCATGAGCAAATGGTCTGAAGACGATGTGATTACCATGGCGCACGGTAGCGGCGGCCTGGCAATGCAACAGCTGCTCGATACCCTGTTTTTACCGCTGTTTGACAATCCGGCGCTCAACGCCCGTGAAGATCAGGCGCGTCTGCCGCTGTGCGGCTTCAACCAGCTGGGCGATCGGCTGGCCTTCACTACCGACAGCTACGTGATCGACCCTATCTTCTTCCCCGGCGGTAACATCGGTAAGCTGGCGGTCTGCGGCACGGCCAACGATCTGGCGGTCAGCGGCGCCTATCCCAAGTTTCTCTCCTGCGGCTTCATCCTGGAAGAGGGGCTGCCGCTGCGCGATCTGGAGCAGGTTGTTCAGAGCATGGCCCAGACGGCACGCGACGCCGGGATCCAGATCGTCACCGGCGATACCAAGGTAGTGCAGCGCGGTGCGGCGGATAAGATCTTTATCAATACCGCTGGCATCGGCGCCATTCCGGCGGATATCCGCTGGGCGGCCGCCGAGATCCAGCCGGGCGATCGTCTGATCGTCAGCGGCACCCTGGGCGATCACGGCGCCACGATCCTTAATCTGCGGGAAAAGCTGGGGCTAGAGGCCGAACTGAGCAGCGACTGCGCCGTGCTGGCGCCGCTGATCGCGCCGCTGCGTAACATCCCGGGCGTACGCGCCCTGCGCGATGCCACCCGCGGCGGCGTTACCGCCATTCTGCATGAGTTTGCCCAGGCCAGCGGCTGTGGCATGGATGTCGACGAGAAGTCGCTGCCGGTAAAAGACGCGGTGCGCGGGATCTGCGAACTGCTGGGGCTGGAGCCGCTCAACTTCGCGAACGAGGGCAAGCTGGTGCTGGCCGTCGCGCCCGAGGCGGAGCAGGCGGTGCTGGATTGCCTGCATGCCCACCCGCTGGGGGCGAATGCCGCCACCATCGGCGTCGCCACCGATCGGCGTCAGGTGCGCCTGGTCGGCCTGTTCGGCGCGGCGCGTCTGCTCGACCTGCCGCACAGCGAACCGCTGCCGCGCATCTGCTGAGCGCGGATCGACACCGGGCATCTCCGCCCGGTGTTTTCCCCTGGGGGTTAGGCGGGAACGTTGCCACCCCAGCGGGCGAACAGCACCTCATGCAGCGGACGGCTGTCCTGCATGGCATGGTACAGGGTGTCATACAGCGACTGAATTTTTTCCAGGTAGTGCTCCAGTACGCCGTCGCGATCGCGATTGCTCACCCGGCCATCCAGAATCCCCTCGTCGTCAAAGGTCGCCCGTCCCAGCTCGACAAAGCGATCCTCATCGCCGCCGTTCAGCCGCAGGCCGTACTGAATGGTCTTGCTGTAAAACTCCCCGGCCAGACGGATCTCCACCATAAAGTGGTCAAACACGGTAAAGTTGACGCTGTCGCCGTCACCGCAGCTGAACTCATGGAAAATCTTCAGTCGGGAAGAGGTGGTCGCCTTGATCAGGCTGCTTTTATAGGTCGCCCACTGCGCCATCAGCTTCTCATTTTTATTATGGATAAATAGCGACTTCTCGGTTAGTTCGCTGACCTTCATAGTAATTACTCCACCATACTCCAGAGATTGCGCGCATCGCGATGTGATGCGCCGTGCAGCCGACGCGCGATCGACATAACCGCCCGTCGGTCACCAAAATAAGCAGGATACGTGCCAGTTTTAATTATTAATTATTTGTATGATGTTTTACAGGAAATTAGTAACTTAAATAACGTATTTCAGCGCAGATGATGCGTTTATCGCCAAAGGGGATGCCGCGCGGCGCGGGGCACCCGCGAAAACGACGGCGGCATCGACACTAATGTCGATGCCGCCGTGACACCCCTGGCGACGCCTGAGGCTACAGGGTGGCGTCGTGGGCCGAGATCCCCAGACGCTGCATGCGCGAGATCAGCGTCGTGCGCTTCAGCCCCAGGCGAACCGCCGCGCCGCGCGGTCCAGCGACGATGCCGTTGCATTCGCGCAGCACCTGCAGGATACGCTCTCGCTCGCTCGCCTCCCCCGGCTCCGGCGCCGACGACGCGGACGCGGACGCGGACGCCATCGGCGCCGGGATCGGCATACTGCGGTTAGCCAGCGGCGGGGAAAGATGGTACTGCAGCTCATCCAGCGGTAGATTCAGCACCGGACCACGGCTCAGGATCACCGCCCGCTCGATAATATTCTCCAGCTCACGCACGTTACCCGGCCAGGGCAGCTGGCTCAGCATGCGGATGGTCTCCGTGGGAATGCTGTCGATAGTGCGGTTCATCCGCTTGGCTATCTTGCGGGTGAAGAACTTAACCAGCAGCGGGATATCCTCGGGGCGCTCCCGCAGCGGCGGAATAACGATAGGAAAAACGTTGAGCCGGTAGTAGAGATCGCTGCGGTACTGGCGATCCTGCACCATCTGCTTCAAATCGCGGTTGGTGGCGGCGATCAGCCGCACGTCCACCGGGATCACCCGGCTGCCGCCCAGGCGCTCGATCTCGCGCTCCTGCAGCACCCGCAGCAGCTTGGGCTGCAGCTCCAGCGGGATATCCCCGACCTCGTCCAGAAACAGCGTGCCGTGGTCGGCCAGCTCAAAGCGCCCCATGCGCAGGGCGCTGGCGCCGGTAAAGGCCCCCTTCTCGTGACCGAACAGATCGCTCTCCAGAAGTCCGCTGGGAATGGCGGCGCAGTTCATCTTGACCATTCGCTTCTGATTACGCAGGCTGAGGTTATGGATCGCCTGTGCGATCAGCTCCTTACCAGTGCCGGTCTCCCCCAGGATCAGAACGCTGCAGTCGCTGGCCGCCACCATCTCCACCTGCTCCAGCACGCTGCGCATCGCCTCGCTCTGGCCGACAATCTCGCCAAAGTCGCCCTCCTGGCGGATGCACTCCGTCAGATAGCGGTTCTCATGCACCAGGCTGTCCTTCAGGCGCGAAATCTCGCCGTAGGCCAGCGCATTATCGACGGCAATGGCGATGCGGGCGGCGATCTGACGCAGCAGCTTCAGGTTGCGCGGATTAAACACTCCCGCCTGGCACTGGGCCAGCTTCAGCACGCCCAGCACCTTATTGCCAAAGATCAGCGGCAGCTGGCAGACGGTACGGTTGCCAAAGCTCAGCATCTGAGCCAGCTGACGATCCTGCGGCGCCAGGCGGGCGGAATCGGAGAGATCCATCAGCAGCATGGTCTTATCCCGGATCACCCGCTGGGCCAACGAGCCGGCCAGCGGCAGCAGCTTTTGCTCGCGCAGCACCGCCTTGCCGCTCTGATAGCCGGTGATATAGGACTTAAGGCGCTCGTCACCCTGCTCGATCAGCGACAGCCCGATGTAGTCGATACCGAAGAAGCGGTGGATCTCCTTGGAGACCTCGGCCGCCAGCGCATCCATCTCCAGCTTGGAGGTCACCGCATTGGTCACGTCCACCAAAATACGGAAATGGTCACGCTCGCGGCGCAGCAGCTCCTCCTGCTGCTGGAACTGCTCCCGCTCCAGCAGACGCTCGAAGATCTGCGCCACGATCTCAGCCAGCGGCGCCGCCAGCGCCAGCTCTCCCTCGCTGAAGGCATCGGCTCGATACTTAATGAACTCAATACCGCCCAGACGCTGTCGCTCCGTGGTCAGCGGCAGCTGGCAATAGGCCGTAATCCCGGCATAGTGCGGCAGCGCGGCGACGGCGGCGAAGTCAACGCAGAAATCGGCGCCCGAGCAGCAGACCGGGCGCTGCTCGGTCCAGACTCGCCCGCCGGGGCCATCGGCCAGCAGGACATCGCCGTCCTGGATCACCCGATCCTGCTGCGGATCGTAGCGATACAGGGTGATGCGGTTATGCAGCGGATCCAAGCGCAGAATATTGACGCGATCGAAGCGGATCGCGGAGAAGGAGAGCTGATGCAGGGCACGCATCAGCTCGGGAAGCGAACGCTGAGCCAGCAGACTCTGCGTCGCCTGATGCAACAAATCCTGCCAGATCGGCTCCAGGCGCGATAACGAACAGGTTTTCGTGCTCTTCATACTCGACTGTATCCCATTGCTGTAACGGTGCGTGGCGTCGACGCTGAGCCAGAAATGGGGGGCAAGACGCGAAGGCCAGTGGCTCCGGTCCGACGGTGCAGCGTTCCCATTTCTGGCGCGCATCATGCAGCGGAGCCCGACGCCCAGCGCTGCGCTACTCACGGCGTATTGGGGGTGACGCATCTTGCCGCTCGCGCCTTGCGCTGGGCCAACATGACCGCCGCTGCCGCCCCGCTACGGGAGACGTCCCACCCCAATCACGCAGTAAGAAATCAGGCCGCTGAGTGTAGGCGATCCGCTCTGGGGGAAATATGATCTAATTAGTTAAATAACGTTATTGTTGGCTCGTGAAACATAAGGCAACAATTTAATATGTTTAATTTGAGAGCAATGGCGCAGAACGATTCCTGAAATCATTATATCTGCTCCAGCGCCAATAGCTCATCCATTCGCTGACGACGGCGGATCAGCCGGGCCTTATTCCCCTCCACCAGCACCTCCGGCAGCAGCGGACGGCTGTTATAGTTGGAGGACATCGAGGCCCCGTAGGCGCCGGTATCGTGAAACACCAGCCAGTCTCCCACCTGCGCCGCCGGCAGCGCACACGAGGTCACCTTGCCCCCCTCGCGCTGGGTAAACACATCACCCGACTCACACAGCGGTCCCCCCACCACCGTTTCGATGCACGGCGTCGCGACGTCGCGCCCATCCTGCGGCAGCAGCGAGATATGGTGATGGCTGCCGTACATCGCCGGGCGCATCAGATCGTTAAACCCGGCGTCCGCCAGGACAAAGTGGCGCTGTCCCATCGACTTCACCGCCCGCACCTGCGCCAGCAGCACGCCGGCCTGCGCCACCAGATAGCGTCCCGGCTCGATCTCCAGACGCACCGGATGCCCCAGATGCGCGGCGATACGCCGCCGCGCCGCATCCCACAGCCCATAGTAGTGCCTGACGTCCACCGCGGCGTCGCCGTCGCGGTAGGGTATGCTGAGCCCCCCGCCGGCGGAAATCGCCTGGATATCACGCCCCAGCGCGATCGCCTGGTTGGCCAGCGTATCGCAGACCCGGGCCAGGTGGTCGTAATCCACGCCGGAGCCAATGTGCATATGCAGGCCGACCAGACGCAGGCCGTAGGTATCGATCAGGGCCAGCGCCTGCGCCAAATCCTGATGCCAGATGCCGTGCTTGCTGTTTTCTCCGCCGGTATTGGTCTTCTGGCTGTGGCCGTGGCCAAAGCCCGGATTGATGCGCAGCCAGACCGGGTGCCCAGAGGCTCGGCGGCCCAGCTGGCGCAGCATGTCGCAGGATCCCGCGTTAACCGTGATCCCCAGCGCACAGATCCGATCCAGCGTCGCCTCATCGATCACGTCGGCGGTAAAGACGATCTCCTCATCGTCGCCGCCCGGGCGAAATCCCGCCACCAGCGCCCGCTCAATCTCCCCCAGCGATACCGCGTCTACCTTCACTCCGGCCTGACGCATCAGCCGCAGAATATGCAGGTTGGAGCAGGCTTTCTGCGCGAAGCGAATGGTGTCGAAGGCGCGCAGAGAGGCTATCTGGCGTTCGATCAGCGCCGCGTCATAAACCCACAGCGGCGTACCAAAGCGGCCCGGCAGAGCGGCGAGCAGCGAGTCATTCAGGGCATAACCGGCCTGATTCAGAGGATAGGGCATGGCAAAAGGCTCCGGAAAAATCAGCATTCCTCTTTATGTAGCAGCGCGCTGAGCGAATAAAAAATATCTATTTGTCACGAGTCTATTCATTTATGATATGGAACACGCCCGTTTCCTGTACCGCCGCGCGTCGCCGGAGCCCGCCATGCACCGTATTTCCCTGCGTCAGGTCGCCATCTTTCATGCCGTGATGACCAGCGGCAACCTCACCGAGGCCGCCGCGCAGCTGCACACCTCTCAGCCGACCGTCAGCCGCGAACTGGCCCGCTTTGAGCAGCTGCTGGCGCTAAAGCTGTTCGAGCGGGTGCGCGGTCGTCTGCGGCCAACCGCCCAGGGGCTGCAGCTGTTTGAAGAGGTTCAGCGCGCCTACTACGGTCTTGAGCGTATCGAAGATGCCGCCAGCCAGATCCGCCAGTTTCGTCGGGCCACGCTGGATATCGTCTGTCTGCCGGCATTCTCCCAGTCCCTGCTGCCGCAGGTCTGCCGCCGCTTTCTCGCCCGCTATCCAGAGGTCAGCCTGACCATTACCCCGCAGGAGTCCCCCCTGCTGGAGGAGTGGCTTTCGGCCCAGCGCTACGATCTGGGGCTGACGGAAGAGTGCAGCACGCCGCCGGGCTGCGATCGCCACGCCCTGGCGACGCTGAATGAGGTCTGCGTACTGCCGGACGATCACCCGCTGCTACGCCATGCCATCCTGACCCCGGCCCACTTTGCGGCGCAGCCCTATATCAGCCTGTCGGCCGGCGATAGCTATCGCCATACCTTGGATGCCCTGTTTCAACGGGCGGGGATCGCACGCCGGATGGTGGCAGAAACCCACAGCGCCGCCGCCGTCTGCGCGCTGGTGCGCCAGGGAATCGGGCTGTCTATCGTCAATCCTCTGACCGCGCTGGACTTCGCCGGCCGCGGACTGGCGTGGCGCCCCTTCAGCGTAGCCGTTCCCTTTACCGTCAGCCTGATCCGCCCCCGCCACCGCCCCGGCTCCGCCGCCGTAGAGACCTTTATCGCCTCGCTGCAGGAGGAGATCACGGCCGTCGCCGAACAGCTGCGCGAGCCCCACGACAACAACGAAAACCATTGAAAGCAAAAGATCATTTATTGCACAAACAAGCCACGCAAATACCTTTCGTTTTAGTTTTTATAAAACAGAATGAATGCAATAACATGATTTATCGTTATTTATCTATTAATCACGACGCTTTCGATTGCATGCGTTGCTATTTTCGGTGCGCGATGGTCACCCCCGACGCCGCGGCGGCTCGCCACGGAAATCCTCCCCCGTAACCATCACGATTTCCGTCTGGTCATCGCGCGGTAACGCCTTTAAAAACCGTATGCTACGCGGTAATACCTGTTAAGTACCTCACAGTTTTCTCCCCCCCTCGTCCCCCCCTTCACCGCGCCGTAGTGCATTTAGTGTGATCTTGCTTTTATTTCCATAATTTTCGTTAATTTATGATTTGAGCTGCACAAAAAGTATAAATAAGATGTGTAAAAACCAAACGAAAGAAAACACAAAAACAAGAAGGGGGGTTTGATGTCCGTTACTCGCAGGAGCTTTCTGAAAGGATTGGCCGCCGGAGGTGCAGCCATCTCTGCGCCGGCCGCCCTCGCCGCCACGCTGGGGCAGGAGCAGGGAAAAGGCGCACAGGCCAGACCGGCGGATGCGCCGAATCTGCTGATCGTGTTTCCCGACGAATTCCGCGCCCAGGCGCTGCAGTTTATGGGACAGGACCCCTCGCTGACGCCGAACTTAAACGCCTTCGCCAAGCAGTCTCGCGTGATGCGCCAGGCCGTGTCCAACTACCCGCTGTGTACGCCGTTTCGCGGCATGCTGATGACCGGGCAGTACCCGATCCGCAACGGCATCACCGGCAATGCGCATGACTTTGGCGGCAAGGTCGGGATTGAGCTGTCGCGCTACGCCCAGTGCTGGTCAGACGTACTGAAAAAGCTGGACTACAGCACCGGCTACATCGGCAAATGGCATCTGGACGCCCCCCAGGCCCCCTTTATTGAGAGCTACAACAACCCGATGGAAGGGCGCTACTGGAACGACTGGACCGCCCCGGATCGCCGCCACGGCTTTGACTTCTGGTACTCCTACGGCACCTACGATCTGCATATGCGCCCGATGTACTGGGGCAATAATACCCCGCGTGAATCGCCGATGTATGTCGATCAGTGGAGCGCCGAACACGAAGCCGATATGGCCATTAAGTTCCTGCGCAATGAGAAAGGCAGCTTCCGCGCCGCCGACAAGCCGTTCGCGCTGGTGGTGTCCATGAACCCGCCGCACTCCCCCTACGATCAGGTGCCGCAAAAATACCTGGACCGCTTCCCGGGCAAGAGCTCGCGCGATCTCAACACCCGTCCCAACGTCGACTGGCAGGCCAACTACCAAGAAGGCTATGGCCCGCAGTACTTCAAGGAGTACATGGCGATGGTCAACGGGGTCGATGAACAGTTTGGCCGTATTCTGGCCGAGCTGGACAAGCAGGGGCTGGCGGAAAATACCCTGGTGGTGTTCTTCTCCGATCACGGCTGCTGCCTGGGCGCCAACGGTCAGCCGACCAAGAACGTCCCCTATGAAGAGGCGATGCGCATCCCGATGATGTTCCGCCTGCCGGGCAAAATTGCCCCGGGCAACGATGACGCGCTGATGTCGGCGCCGGACATCTACCCGACCATCCTTGGTCTGATGGGACTGGAGCAGTGGATCCCCGGCACGGTCGAGGGCAGCAACCTGGCATCGCGCATCACCCACGGTAAGGGCGAAACGGCCAGCTCTCAGCTATACCTGTTTGTTCCCTACGGCGAGCCCTCTTTCGGCCGCCGCGGCGTACGCACCACCAGCCACACCCTGGTTATCGATCGCCAAGATGGCCAGCCGCTGAAATACACCCTGTACGATAATGTTAACGATCCCTATCAGATGAAGAATATTGCCGCTGGCAATGATGCACTGATTAAAAAACTCACCGATGAAGAATTAATTCCATGGCTGGAAAAAACCGGTGACTCTTGGCGCCCGGTTGAATTTACCACCGCCACCACCAATAAACTGAACAAAAAAGTGGCTGAGTGCGCTAAAGCCAGCTAACGCCACACATCGTACGTATTTACCCGTCCCCCTTACTGTCGACGCTGTCGACAGTAAGGGCAGCGTTTGGTTTGCGTTCGAAAAATAATCATAACAATACCAGCAAAAGCATTAATTCATCACGGTTGTTATTATCGTAAGGAATGCTATGAACAAGCACAATCAATTACTTCTGGGATCGCTTATTGCGCTGTCGCTGACCTCTCTGAGCGCGCAGGCAGCCAATATTAATACCATATTTTCTTGGGAAACCGCCGATTATGATACGCCGGCTAACTACTCCGGTTACCGCTTAGATATCAATATTAACCCCACGAAATCCAACTGGTATTTTGATGCCGGACTACGTCAGCGTGAAGCCGATAATAACAGTCGCTATCAGCGTCTGGATTTGCAGGCTGGCTATCGCTACAAGATCAATAATGGTTGGATCCAGCCCAGCTTCAAGGTGCGTCAGGACACAACCACGTATGACAACGGCAACCGTATTACCGTTGACTTCTACAGCACCAAGACATCCTATTACTACAACCTCTCGAACAATTGGGCTCTGGCGGGCAGCGCCATGTTCAGCATGGAGAAGAAAGAGAATCTGGCAAAGGGGCTGACCACCAATACCGACTATCTCTCCTGGGAGTTAGAGCCTGGCATCCGCTACTTTATCACCCCGAATATCAATACCACCGTCGCCTATTTCCAAAGTGGCAAGCACGCCAATAAGCAAAATGAGTTTGAGACCCGCGAACTCCAGCGCAACCAGCAGGTGCGTGTTTATCTCAACTGGAATACCCCCATCGGCCTGGTTATCTCGCCATCGACCCGTCAGTCGGTATTTGGTGAGATCACCGAGCGTAATGCCAAGGGCGACTTTATCAATAAAGACATGTCACGTTATACCCTGCAACTGGCCTATCCGATTAATAATCAGTGGCGCGTAATGACCGAGTACTATCACGAAAAAATCAAAACAAAAAATAGCGATTTGAAGACCGAATACGACTATTTCAAGGTCGCCGTACGCGCCAGTTTCTAATCCACTAATAAGAATGCCAACACCGAGGTTATCACGTGAATAAATATAAGCATCTTTTCCTCTATACCGCTATTGCCTCTGCACTCTACAACACCGCCTGGGCGGCAGAGGTTTGCGATCCTGCCAGCGATATCTGCGATACCATGATCATTGGCGGTGGCGGCGCAACGGTCAATAAAAACATCATCGTCAATACTCCAGATACCCCCGCAATGCTGGTTGAAAAAGGCACCACGGTCACCAACAATGTCTATATCAACGGCGTCAACGTTATCAGCAAACAGGGCACCGCTATTCAGGTCGATGGAAGTTTCTCCAGCGGGCGTATCTTCAGTGTCAAAGGCGGTGCGACCGTCCAAGGCGGCAATGGCATCGCCATGGACTTCCGTCAGGCAAGCGGTCCGATGCGCGCAGATATCGTCGATGGCAGTACCATTATCGGCGATATCTTAGGTAACGGTAACACCGAAAAAGGCAACAAGATCAACTTTGCCCTTAACAACAGCACCGCCATCTTCAACGGTAACAATATCAGTGGGTTTAATACGGTCGAAAACTGGGGCACGTTGACCATCATCGGGCAAGACAGCACCATCCACTTTGGCGGAACCTTTGTAAACCAGAAAGGCAGTAATCTGGTCTTTCAGCTCAACGATCGAACCAACCTGGACGAGGCCATCCTGCGGGTCGACAAACTCTCCCTGCATAAAGATGGCAGTACCGTCAGCATGGGCTACAACGGCAGTCAGATTTCGAACATTATCAATAAAGATATCGTGCTGATCGAAGCCACCGAGGGCATCACCAACGCCGACAAAGTCACTATCACCGGCATGGATGGCGCCAAGCTCGACATCTCCCCGCTGCTGACCCAGACCAACTCCTGGATAGAGCCCTCTCCGCCGCAGATGAACGGCGGCGTCAGCGGCAATCAGCTGATCGTCAACTACGGCGTCAGCTACGGCGGCGCCAGCACCTTTGCGGCCCTGGCTGAGCAGGGTGGCGCCTCGGCCAACGCACTGCGCACCACCGCCTTTATCGTCCCCAACGTACTGAATGAATTTAACGGTACCCACAGCGCCGCCTCTGACCAGGCGCTGGCGCTGCTGGTCTCCGCCGGCAGCAACGCCGAAGCCATCGCGACGCTGGCCAACCAGATGACCCCTAACGGCGACGGCAGCGAGATCCGCGCCGCCAACCAGCTGGTCGGCGACATGCGTAACAATATCGCCCAGCGCCAGCTCGGCTATCTGGGTCAGCTGCCGCTGCAGGAGCGCGACAGCGGCTGGAACCTGTGGGTCAACACCCTGTACGGCCACGGTACCCAGAGCGGCAATGACTATGCCAACGGCTTTCGCATGAACCGCTACGGTATCAGCCTGGGCGCCGATCAGGAGATCGACGACAGCGCCATGCTCGGCTTCGCCCTCGGCTATAGCCATAGCCAGGCCGACAGCCGCGGCGTGACCCAGAGTAAACGCATCGATGCGGTCGAGCTGATGCCCTACCTCGGCTGGCGCAGCGGCATACTGTTCGCCGACGGTAACCTCAACATCGGCTATCTGCGCGTCAACAGCGAGCGTCACATCGGCGGCGACAGCGGCTGGCAGGGCGAAACCCAGGCCAACGGCGACTATACCGGCATGCAGGCAGGCTACCAGCTCAACGCGGGCCTGAATCTGGAGCTGGGCGCCCTGCACCTGCGCCCGATGCTCACCTACCAGTACCAGTGGCTCAACTTTGACTCCTGGCGTGAAAATGGCTCCATCCTCTCCCTGAGCAACAGCAGCCAGAAATACAGCCTGAACCACCTGGGCGGCGGCCTGAGCGCCTGGGCACAGTACGCCACCGGCTGGGGCACGCTGACGCCATCGATGCAGGTCAGCTATCTGCACGATCTCGACGGCGATCGCCGCATCCGTCAGCAGCATACGCTGGTCTCCATCACCAACGGCGGCTCGACCTTAGAGACCGTTGGCGCCCGAGTGGGCGGCAATCAGCTGCGCGTCGATGCCAGCGCGCGCATGGATATCAGCGAGTCGCTCAACCTGGGGATCGGTCTGGGCTATAACCGTGATGACCGCTACGGCGAAGGCGTTATCGGCCTGACCCTGGGCAATCGTTTCTAATCGGCGCACTTGGGAAAGGGAATCTACCATGTTATCCATGCATCGCACCCTGCTAGCGGCCGCTATCGCCGCCCTGCTTCTCAACGCGGCGGCCACGGCGGCCCCGGACGCCAACGCCCGCGATCGCGCCGAGATGATGCGCTCGCAGATCTACAGCTTTGATCAGCCGGAAGATCTCCGCGACATCACCACCACGCCCGGCTCGCGCGTCGCCCTGAGCGATAAGCGCGCCATCATGGGGGAACGGGCGCTGGTCTGGGACTGGCAGCGCGGCGGCAGCCTGCTGCTGCGCCACGCCATGAATATTCCAACGGATGCCCAGGTCTCCAAGATCTGGGGACGGGCCGCCACGCCGGTGCTCTCCTTCTGGATCTATAACGAGCATCCCATCGATGATGTCCTGACCGTCGATCTCGGCAATGGCCTGAATGGCACCAATGAGGCCGACGCCGGTACCCAGGTCAAGCTGAACTTCCGCGGCTGGCGCGCCGTCGGCGTCTCGCTGAACAACGATCTGGCCAACCGGGAGATGAGCGGCGCCGGCGTCCGCAGCGACGAGGACGCGGCGGAGCCCAGCGTAGGCCGCACCCTCGGCGATCGTATCGACACCCTTCGTCTGCGCGCCCCCAGCGGGGAGAAATCTGGCCGCCTGTTCATTGACCGGGTGATGATCTCGGTGGATGACGCGCGCTATCAATGGTCCGATTACCACGTCAAAACCCGCTATACCGAGCCGGAGATCCAGTTCCATCGCGCCACGCCGACGCTGGCGATGACGCCCGCCAACCAGGCCGGCGTCGAGCTGATCCGCCAGCGCCTGATCGACGAATTCGTCAACGGCCCGCAGGACAGCACCCTGAAAGCCGAAGCGGATCTGAGCAAACTGCGCGCCGCCTTCGACGCCCTGCAGATCCATCAGGCCGCCGACGGCACCCTTAGCGGCCGTCACCTGATCACCGATAAGCAGAAGATCCTTTACCAGCCGGAGCACCTGAGCGCGCAGGATAAGGCCAAGTTCGATCGCTATGTCATCCTGGGTGACTACACCACGCTGATGTTCAATATCAGCCACGCCTATCGTCAAAGCCACGATCCTGCCGTGCAGCGCCAGCTGGCCGATATGTATCTGCTGATGACCCGCCACCTGCTCGACCAGGGCTTCGCCCAGGGCAGCGGTCTGGTCACCACCCACCACTGGGGCTACAGCGCCCGCTGGTGGTACATCTCGGCGCTGCTGATGAGCCCGGTGCTGGATCAGGCCAAGCTAACGCAGCCGGTCTACGACGCCCTGCTGTGGTACTCACGCGAATTTAAGGCCAGCTTCGACATGAAGGTCGGGCCCGAGAGCAGCAACCTGGACTACTTCAATACCCTGTCGCGTCAGCATCTGGCCCTGCTACTGCTGGAGCCCAATCCCCAGCAGCGCATCGATCTGCTGAACAGCTTCAGCCACTATATCAGCGCCGCACTGGCGCAAACGCCGCCGGGCAGCAATGACGGTCTGCGTCCCGACGGCACCGCCTGGCGCCACGAGGGGAACTACCCGGGCTACTCCTTCCCGGCGTTCAAGAATGCGGCCCAGCTGGCCTATCTGCTGCGCGGCACCCCCTTCGCCCTGCAGCAGGACGGCCTGGACAAGCTCAAACAGGCCATGGTGGCCGCCTGGATCTACAGCAACCCGCAGACCGGTATTTCGCTGGCCGGACGCCATCCGTTTAACTCCCCCTCGCTGGAGAGTCTGACCAATGCCTACTACTGGCTGGCCATGTCCTATGGCAAACGGCCTGACGCCACCCTGGCCGCCATCTACCTACGCCTGGCAAATAAAACGGCGGCGGATGCGAAGACCCTGTTCGGCGAATCGCTTCAACCGGCGGCGCTGCCGCAGGGGTTCTATGCCTTCAACGGCGGCGCCTTTGGCATTCATCGCTGGCGCGACAAGATGGTGACCCTGAAGGCGTTTAACAGCAACGTCTGGTCCTCTGAGATCTATCTTAAGGACAACCGCTATGGCCGCTACCAGAGCCACGGCGTCGTCCAGATCGTCTCTCACGGCCCCCAGGAGGAGCAGGGCTACCGCCAAGCGGGATGGGACTGGAACCGCATGCCGGGCGCCACCACGCTACACCTGCCGCTGGAGGCACTCAACAGCCCGAATCGTCACACGCTGATGCTGCGCGGCGAACATCCCTTCAGCGGCACCTCATCGCTGGATAATCGCTACGGCATGCTGGCCTTCGATCTGCGCCCGTCCCGGGAGCAGCCCAGCTTTGACCAGGGGCTGAGCGCCCTGAAGAGCGTCCTGGCCGTCGATGACCGACTGATCATGGTCGGCAGCGATCTGAACAGCAGCGATGGTAAACATGCGCTGGAGACCACCCTGTTCCAACTGGCCAACTCACCGGGACGCGACAGCGCCATCTGGGTCAACGGTCAGCGCATCGACGCGGCCGCCTGGCAGGGCAGCCTGCAGAACGGCGACTGGCTGATCGACGCCGATGGCAACGGCTACCTGCTGGTGCAGGGGCCGACGGCAGAGGTACGCCGCCAGCTGCAGCGCTCCGCCGACAATAAGAACATGGCCCCGACAGAGGGGGAGTTCAGCGTCGCTTGGCTCAATCACGGTACGGCGGTCAAGAACGGCGCCTATCAGTATCTGGTGGTGCTCGACGCCACGCCGCAGCGCATGCGCGATCTGGCTCAGCAGCTGAAGCAGGGGAATGCCCCCTTCACGGTCCTCCGTAGCCAAGACGGCGTACACGTGATCCGCGACAACGCCAGCCAGGTCACCGGCTATGTCTTTTACCGGACGCCAACCCTGAAGGAGGGCCCGGTGATCGGCGTCAACCGCCCGGCCATCGTGATGACCCGACCACAGGACGGCGGCCTGGTGCTCAGCGCCGTGACGCCGGATCTGAACATGACGCGCCAGAAGGCGGCTAAGCCGGTCACCATCGAGGTCACCCTGCGGGGACGCTGGCAGCCTGCCGCCCCGGTCGACGGGATCGCCTGCGCCGCGCGCGGCGACGAAACCCGCCTGCGGTTCAGCATCGACTTCGGCATTCCACAGCAGATTGCGCTGAAAAAAATGCCTTAACCGGATCGCGGACGGGGCTTCCCGTCCGCTCCGCCCACGTTTGATTACGGGATACCTGCCCATGCACAACCATCACGGCATCAATACCCTCACGCTGGGGCTGCTGACCTGTCTGTCGGCTCCCCTTTACGCCGCCCTGCCCTCGGTCAGCCAGGAGCCGGGCGCCGGCCACGTCTACCTGTTTGAACAGACGCTGCCGACGTCGATCTCCACCCATAATGCCACGCTACGCATCAGCGATCTGCGCGCCAAAGATGGACAGCATGCGCTGCAGTGGCACTATCAGCCCGGCGCCACCCTGACCGTGAAGACCCCGATCCGCTACCGCGACGCCGCCGACAGCGCGACCCCGCTGACCTTTATGGTCTGGGTGTACAACGCGCGGCCCGTGAACGATGCGCTCACCTTCCGCTTTGGCCAAGGCGAACGCAGCGACGCCCAGTTTCAGGCCAGCCTCAACTTTCAGGGCTGGCGCGGCATCGCCGTCCCCTACCGCGATATGCAGGGCACGCCGAGCGCCTCGATGGACCGTCTGACCATCACCGCGCCGGCTCAGGCCGGCACGCTCTATTTTGATCAGCTGATGCCGGCGGTACCGGTGGATAACCGCTGGCCGCTCCCCGACTACACGACGCCGTTTGCCAATCGCGCGGTCAACGACATGGTCAGCAAAAACTGGAGTGCGCTGCTGATGTATGACGAGATGCTGCGTCAGCGCTTCCCCACCCTGAACTTCGATGTCACCTTCAGCGACAGCAGCGGCCCGAGCGCCTCACTGTACCGTCGCTTCGACGACTACCAGGGGATCCGCAGCGACAGCCGCGTCACCCCCGAACAGGTCGAACAGAACCTTGAGGCCTACCGCCGCCTGGGCATCCGTACGCTGGCGGACGGCACCCTCGGCGGAACGCCGCTCGACCACCCAAACCGTCAACACTTTATGAAGGTGAAGGGGGTCTTCACCCCGCAGACCGTCGATGCCCTCACCGCGGGAAATCCCATTCGCGACGTCGGCAAAACGCTGCTGCAAAGCGCGCGCTACCTGCGCAGCGACAGCCTGACGGCACAGCAGCGCGACGCGCTGCAGCGCCAGTTCCTGGATACCACCCGCTATGTGCTCGATCAGGGCTTCGCCCGCGGCAGCGGCTACCAGATCATCACCCACGTCGGCTATCAGACCCGAGAGCTGTTCGACGCCTGGTTTATTCAGCGCAACCTGCTGGCCCAACACCACCTGTTGGCGCCGACGCAGCAGGCCATGATGTGGTACAACGCCACCGGGCGCATCTTTGAGCCTGAGGCCGACATTGTGGATGCCAATGTGGACATCCTCAACACCCAGCTGCAGTGGATGGTGAAGAGCATTCTGATGCTGCCGGATCCCGCCCAGCGCGACGCGCTGCTGGCCCAGACCCGCCAGTGGCTGGCGAAAACCGTCTTGAGCTCCAAGGGGGTCGGCGGCGGCTTTAAGCCCGATGGCGCTATCTTCCATCACTCTCAGCACTACCCGGCCTACGCTAAAGACGCCTTCGGCGGGCTGGCGCCGACGGTCTACGCCATGAGCGGTTCGCCTTTCCGCCTGCCGACGGACGCGCACCAGCGGCTGAAAGAGGTGCTGCTCAAAATGCGCATCTACACCAAAGAGACCCAGATCCCGCTGACCCTCAGCGGTCGACACCCCACCGGCCTGCACAGCATTACCATTGCGCCGTTTAAGTGGATGGCGCTGGCCGGCACCCCGGACGGCAGCCAGTCGGTCGATCCGGAGCTGGCCGCCGCCTATGCCCGCCTGGCCGGAGAGACGCAGTTCGCCGCGATCGCCGCCGAGGCCGAGCCCAGCGGCGCCTGGGCGATGAACTATGCGGCAATGGCCATACAGCGCCGCGCAGGGCAGCAGAACGACGGACGTTCCTGGCTGGCCATCGCCCGCGGCTTCAGCCGCTATCTGGTGGGGAACGAAAGCTATGAGAAGAACAACCGCTATGGCCGCTACCTACAGTATGGCCAGTTGGAGATCATCCCGGCCGATAAGGCACAACAGGGATTCCGCCACGCGGGCTGGGACTGGAACCGCTATCCGGGCACCACGACGGTGATCCTGCCCTATCCCCAGCTCAAGGCACAGCTGAACCAGCTGCCGGGGGCGGGTATTGAAGAGATGCTGCTGTCGACGGAAAGCTACGTCGGCGCCAACGCCCTGGACGGCAACAGCATGTTTGCGATGAAGCTGCACGGCCACAGCAAGTATGGGCAGGAGAGTCTGCGCGCGAATAAATCTTACTTCCTGTTCGATAATCGCGTGATCGCCCTGGGCTCCGGCATCAGCAACAGCGACCGCCAGCACCCGACGGAGACCACCCTGTTCCAGTTTGCCGTTCCGCAGCAGCAGCCGATCGGCGTCAACGGAGAGCAAATCAATCAGCCGGACAGCCTGCGGACGCTGCAGGGCGCGGCCCATCTGGTCGATCCGGCGGGTAACAGCTACTGGCTGCCGGCGGGTCAGCAGGTGCGGGTCAGCTACCGCCAGCAGCACTCTCTCGACGATCGCAACGATGCGCCGACGCAGGGGCTGTTTGCCGTTGCCAGCCTGCTGCACGGCAGCGCACCGCAGCAGCAGGGGTATGAGTATGCCATCGCCATCGATGACCCCGGCACCCAGGCACCCGCTTACCGGGTTCTGCAAAAGGACGACACGCTGCACGCCGTCCGTGACCAGAACAGCGGACAGGAGGGCTACGCCTTCTTCCGCGCCGCCCAGCGTCAGGGCGACGGTCTGCTGCTCGCCGCCGACGCGCCGCTGATGGCCATGCTGGCGCCGCGCGAAGACACCCTGCGCCTGAGCATCGTCAACCCGGACCTGGCGCTGTATCAGGGGGAAGATCCCGAGCAGCGCGACGCCGACGGTAAACAGAAAGAGGTGAGCATCTACTCCCGCCCCTGGCGCAGCAGTGAGCCGGCGCCCCAGCACGCACAGCTGACGCTGAAAGGCCACTGGCAGCTGGCGCAGCCGATCCACGGCGCCAGCCTGATCCGCCAGGGCGATAATACCCTGCTACGCGTCACCACCCGCGCCGCGCAGCCGCTGGTGCTCACGCTCAACCGCGGCTAACGTCCGCGCCGTCGGTAAGCGAGGGGCGACGCCGCCCCTCGCCATCCCGGATACGCTTAACCTGAGGCCCCACTCGGTAAATATATTTTATATATCACTGCCGCAACAATATTTATCAGACTAATCCTCTACGTCCAGCGCGTTATCCTGACAAAATAGAACTTGCTAAAACCCCCCGTGCGTGAGTTAATGCGATGCTGGTTTGCATCCATTGGGCAAACATTTCGCATTTATTCGACCTACGCTCCCGGGATCTTCCCGCCGGCATTCTTCTCTGATGCGCCGTTTACCCGCTAACAGTCGGTTTTATCTGAAAATCAGAGACCAGCGGACATGACCCCCTCCCCCGCGGCGTCGCCATGGCAGGAAACAGGCATAATACAAAAGAAACGTTATAAAACCTGTCAATATATATAGGAAATAAATGCACATTAATTAAATAGATCAAAACACCCAAAGACACAGATAAAAATAACATCAAAAAAGTCATGGCAGCACCATCCTGCTATCGCGATAAAAAGAATACGCAGTCCAATAGATAAAAATAAGGTTTTCCATGAAAAAGCCGTTTCACTTCCGCCAGGCGTTCCTGCATCCCCGCTACTTTAGCCTATGGCTGGGTATCGGCCTGCTCTACCTGCTGGTACAGATGCCCTACCGCTGGATCTGCGCCCTGGGACGCTTTCTGGGTCTGTGCGCCATGCGACTGATGGCCCGACGCGCCTCCATCGCCCGTCAAAACCTGACGCTATGCTTTCCACAGAAAACGCCGGCGCAGATCGAACACATCGTCCGGGAAAACTTTAAGTCCCTGGGGATCTCTCTGTTTGAGCTCGGCATCGCCTGGTTTTGGTCCGATCGCCGCATCCGCCGCTGGTTTGACGTTTCCGGCCTGGAGCATATGCAGGCGGCGCGAGCGAAGGGAAAAGGGGTCTTGGTCGTCGGCGTCCACTTTATGTCGCTCGATCTCGGAGGACGGGTCATGGGACTGTGCAACCCCATGATGGCGGTCTACCGCCCGCATAACAACCCGGTGCTGGAGTACCTGCAGACCCGCGGGCGCTCGCGCGGCAATAAGCAGATGCTGGATCGCAAAAACCTAAAAGGGATCGTCGGAGCGCTGAAAAGCGGCGAGGCGGTCTGGTTCGCCCCCGATCAGGACTACGGCCCGCGCGGCAGCTCCTTTGCGCCATTCTTTGCCGTCAGCAGCGCCGCCACCACCAACGGCACCGCGACCCTGGCCCGGCTATCCAACGCCGTGATACTGACCACCGTCCTGATCCGCAAACCCGGTGCTCAGGGCTACCAGCTGATTATCGAGCCCGAGCTGGAAGGCTACCCGGCGCACGATATGGTACAGGCCGCCACCTTCATGAACCGCATCGTCGAGCGCGAAATCCTGCGTGCACCGGAGCAGTACCTCTGGCTACACCGCCGCTTTAAGACCCGCCCAGAGGGTATGCCGTCGCTGTATACCCGTTAGGTCACACCGCTCACGACATCGTTTACCCGGCAGTCGATATCCTGATATACATCCGCTGCCGGGCCAACAAACGAAGGCTCAGAGCGACGCTCGGTAATGACGCTTAATACGCTAATTTATACAACATAAAATAACAACACGGAATATAATAGAAGAAACCACACAACAGCCATGTAATAAACTGAGAAAACCAAGCCAACATTAAACTAATTTTTATACTATTGCACCCTCCAGCTTGACCATCATCAAATAACCTAACAGTTTATCTATATTGCTAAATTCACGACAAACACATTAACTCTTTTTATATATTACACCTTACCTACCTCAGCGCGGCGAATTAACGCAAATCAATAGTCAGCAATAGCGCACTAAATCAAATGTTAAGTGTTTTCCAAAGCGCAATGCACCAATCTCAGGGTTTACAGCATGAAGCATCGGTCATAGAATCACTTCCGGAAGATAAAAAGCGTTAAATCCAATCAGTTATAAATTAATCTATCGTTCCTTGCGGGCACCAGGGACGATAATCAACGCCTAGAATGTAAATGCATCAGCTTTTATAATCAAACTGGCAGAATAATTCGATTGTCCAATTCCTCTTCCTCTCACTCACCGTCGCAGACGGCGAGAGAACTCTTGCGTAACGATATTCCGCCGCGGCGTCTTGCGCCGTCATGCGTTTTTTGACAGAGAATGGTATATTAAATGAAATTTAACACTTCCTGTGCACTGCTGGCAGTCACCTCCTCTTTATTCCTTTCCGGCTGTATGAATAATGCAGACCAATACGCCGCCGATGTCTATAATCCGACGCAGCTAAATCAGAAGCAGGAGAGTAAAACCGTCAATATTATTTCTATTCTGCCTGCTAAGGTTGCTGTAGATAATAAAGAGAACAAAGAGATGGCTCAGACCGTCGGCGCGATCCTGGGCACCGTTGCCGGCGCCGCCGGCGGCTACAACCTGGGGCATGGTTCCAAGGCCGGCGCCGTTGCCGGTGGTGCCGCCGGCGCCGCGACCGGCGCTGCGGCGGGCTCACTGGTAAAAGACAAGGTCCTGGTGCACGGCGTCTCCCTGACCTACAAAGAGGGCAGCAAGATCTACACCTCGACTCAGGTTGGCGAAACCTGTCAGTTCCAGCCGGGTATCGCACTGGTGATCTCGATGGAACAAGGGGAAACCCGTATCCAGCCGAACGCGGCCTGCCCGAAAAAGTCATAAGCGGGGTCTACCATGCGCAAGCCATTAATCGCCCTGCTGCTGGCTATACCGGCGCTGACCTGCGCCAATCCGCTTTCATCCCAGCTAAACGCGGTTGCCGCCGCCGAACAGCAGGGGGAGAGAGAGGAAGCCAGCAGACAGGCGCAGGAAGAAGCCGCCCGCCAGGCCCATCTACGCCATGAACAGGCCATCGCCGCACAGCGCCAGCGCGCCGCCGCGCAGGCCCGCCTCAAGCGAGAGCAGCAGCAGCTTGCCGCACAGCGAGAGGCGCATCAGGAACGGATAGCCGATAAGCAGCGCGAACAGTCCTACCAAGATCAGCTGCGACAGATAGAACTGGAGAACATGAAAATGGAGATGGACGCTCGCCGCGCAGAGCTGGAGCTGTCCAAAGCCCGTAATCATGCCCGCAGCAAGCTGGTTGATGAAGAGCAGAAAAACCAGATGCAGCTGGATGCGGCTGAACGGCGCGCTGAAATCAGCAACAAATCCGCCGTCGGCGATGCCATTCGCAACGAGAGCGAGGGCGATAAACACCTCAAGGAGCGGATGGGAAGCGGAATTGAGAATGCGGGCAAGGCCGCCGCAGACAAGGCCAGCGGATGGTTTAACTGATCCGCTCTGACGGTATGGGACAGGCGACGGCCTGTCCCTTTTTTTATCGCTTGAAAACCGCGGACTATAGCAGGGGCGGTTATTGAGCGCGCCTGGAACCCCAATAGCAAAAACCCCCGCCGAGGCGAGGGTTTGCAAATCTGGAGCGGGCGAAGGGAATCGAACCCTCGTATAGAGCTTGGGAAGCTCTCGTTCTACCATTGAACTACGCCCGCGATGTGTGAACCATTATAGTCACTTCCCTCGCCGCAGCAAGAGAAAACTGCGCTAAGTGATGAATATTTCAGCAGATATCTTATAAGCCCGCCTATGTGCCGCTTTCTTCGCCATTTCGCGCGCGCCCATCCTCTCCACGGTATACGCTCTGCCTTTTTGTCCCCGCCGCATGATGCCCTCGGCGCGCGGACGAGAGGATGATGATTGAAACATGACCTAAAACATCACCTGAAACAGTAATCACAACGTAATTCATCACCTGAAATAGCCAATAAATGTGTCAGAGAAAACCTTTGCAACCGAAAACTGACACTGGGGGAGCTTATCTAAAAATACAGAGCGCAATTTGCATAAGAAAACGGCAGATTACAAATACAACATCATAATATCTAACAGTTTTAATACTTGAGCCATCATTGATAAAAAAGAGGATATTACGATGTCCCTATTCCGCATCGGTATTATTTCTACAGCCGTTCTCTTGACCCTCTCACCGTTCGACGGCGCCGTCGCGGCGCCAGCGCCGGTACTCCCCAGCGTCGCGCCCGCCCACCGCGGGCTTCTGGATGTGCATTTGGGCAACGACAGTAACTGCGCGGGCGGTAACTATGATACGGCGCTCGGCGCCAGCAGTCGCACCCGCGGCGATGCCGCTACCGCCATCGGCGCCGAATCCTACTCCGGCGGCGCCAACAGCGTCGCCATCGGTAACGAAAGCCGCAGCCAACAGTCTGGGCTGGCCGCCGGTGCCGCCAGCCTGGCAGGACAGCACTCCACGGCGCTCGGCGATGGGGCGCGTGCCACGCCCGATAATGCGATAGCGCTGGGCGACGATGCCCAGGCCAGCGCCAACTACTCCACCGCCATCGGCGTCAGCGGGCGGGCATCCGGGTATAGCAGCATGGCGCTGGGCAACGATAGCCAAGCATCCTATATGAACAGCATCGCCCTCGGTGCCAACAGCCAGACCGCGCGCGTCAACAGCGTCTCTATCGGCGCCCCCGGCAGCACGCGCCAGCTCACCAACCTCAGCGCAGGCACGCAGGCGACGGATGCGGTCAACGTCAGCCAGCTGCAGGGATATAGCCGTAATTTAAGCAATACAGAGCGTAACGATATGCAGGCAGCCAATGCGCGCCTTAACCGATTCGGCCATGCGATAGAAGGACGGGTCAACCGGCTGCAGCAGCAGATGACCGACCAGCATAACGAGAGCAACGGCGGCATCGCCTCCGTCGCCGCGATGGCCGATATTCCCTATACCACCCGGCAGACCTTTAGCGTTGGGGTTGGCGTCGCCAACTATCAGAACGCCAACGCGGTGGCCGTCGGGGCGCAGTACCAGATCACGCCGCGCACCGACATTCGTCTGGCCTCTGCGTGGAACAGCGCCGAGGGGAATGTCGTGGGGGCCGGTATTGCCTATGGCTGGTAACCGGCGAAAACCGGCGTCAGCGGCAACGCGACGGCAAAAAAAAGCCCCGGCATAGCCGGGGCGGATAAGCGATTAAGACCGGCTTATTTCTGCGGACGCATCGCCGGGAACAGGATCACATCACGGATGGTGTGGCTGTTGGTGAACAGCATCATCATACGGTCGATACCCACGCCCAGACCGGCGGTCGGCGGCAGGCCGTGCTCCAACGCGGTCACGTAGTCTTCGTCGTAGAACATGGCTTCGTCGTCACCGGCATCTTTGGCTTTCACCTGATCCAGGAAACGCTCTGCCTGATCTTCGGCGTCGTTCAGCTCGGAGAAGCCGTTACCGATTTCACGGCCGCCGATGAAGAATTCAAAGCGGTCGGTGATGAACGGGTTCTCGTCGTTACGGCGCGCCAGCGGAGAAACCTCTGCCGGGTATTCGGTGATGAAGGTCGGCTGAATCAGCTGGCTCTCTGCCGTTTCATCAAAGATTTCGCACTGTACGCGGCCCAGGCCCCAGCTTTTCTCGATCTTGATGCCCAGAGACTCGGCGATCTTGCAGGCCTTCTCCATATCATCCAGATCGGCAGAGGCGATGTCCGGACGGTAGTGGCAGATGGCCTCTTTCATGCTCATCTTGATAAACGGCTTGCCGAAATCGAAGGTCTGATCGCCGTACTGCACCACGCTGCTGCCCAGAACATCCTGGCTGATGGTGCGGAACAGCTCTTCGGTCAGCACGATCAGGTCTTTGTAGTCCGCGTAGGCCATATAGAGTTCCATCATGGTGAACTCAGGGTTATGACGCGGAGAGACGCCTTCGTTACGGAAGTTACGGTTGATTTCGAACACGCGCTCGAAGCCACCGACCACCAGACGCTTCAGGTACAGCTCCGGCGCGATACGCAGGTACATATCGATGTCCAGCGCATTGTGATGGGTGATGAACGGACGGGCGGATGCGCCCCCCGGGATCACCTGCATCATCGGGGTTTCGACTTCCATGAAGCCTTTGTTGACCATGAAGTTGCGGATAGCGGCCAGGATCTTAGAGCGGGTACGGAAAGTCTCGCGGGAAGATTCGTTGGCGATCAGGTCCAGATAGCGCTGGCGATAGCGGGTTTCCTGGTCAGACAGACCGTGGAATTTGTCCGGCAGCGGGCGCAGGGCCTTGGTCAGCAGATGGATAGAGTGGCAATGAATAGACAGCTCGCCGGTCTGAGTACGGAACAGAGTACCGCGTGCGCCGATGATGTCACCCAGGTCCCACTTTTTGAACTGTTCGCTGTAAACATCGTCTTTCAGATCGTCACGGGCAACATACAGCTGAATACGGCCACCCATATCCTGCAGCGTAACGAAAGAGGCTTTACCCATGATACGGCGGGTCATCATGCGCCCGGCAACGGAAACTTCAACGTTCAGCGCTTCCAACTCTTCCTTGCTCTTACCGTCATACAGGCTGTGCAGCTTATCAGAGGTGGTGTCGCGGCGGAAATCGTTAGGGAAAGCGATGCCTTCCTTACGCAGAGCCGCCAGTTTTTCGCGGCGAGTCTGCATTTCGTTGTTTAAGTCCAGAGCCTGTTCGGCGCCTTGTTGCTGTTGTTCAGACATAGTGTTTCCTCATAACCCGGCTTTTAAACTTGCCTCAATAAACCTATCCAGGTCGCCATCTAACACGGCCTGTGTATTACGTGTCTCAACGCTAGTACGTAAATCTTTTATGCGGGAATCATCCAGCACATAAGAACGGATCTGACTCCCCCAACCGATATCGGACTTGGTATCTTCCATCTGCTGCCGCTCAGCATTTTTCTTTTGCATCTCAAGTTCATAAAGCTTGGCTTTCATCTGCTTCATGGCCTGATCTTTGTTCTTATGCTGAGAACGGTCGTTCTGGCACTGCGTTACCAGCCCGGTCGGAATGTGGGTAATACGCACGGCGGACTCCGTCTTGTTGACGTGCTGACCACCGGCGCCAGAGGCGCGGTAAACGTCGATACGCAGATCCGCCGGATTGATATCGATATCGATATCGTCATCCACTTCAGGATAAACAAAGGCGGAGCTGAACGACGTATGACGGCGGCCGCCCGAGTCAAACGGACTCTTGCGCACCAGGCGATGTACGCCGGTTTCGGTACGCAGCCAGCCGTAGGCATAGTCACCGCTGATTTTGATGGTGGCGGACTTCAGGCCGGCCACTTCACCCTCAGATTCTTCGATAATCTCGGTTTTGAAGCCCTTGGATTCAGCCCAGCGCAGATACATACGCAGCAGCATGCTGGCCCAGTCCTGCGCTTCGGTTCCCCCGGAGCCGGCCTGAATATCCAGGTAGCAGTCGGCGCTGTCGTATTCGCCGGAGAACATGCGGCGGAATTCCAACTGCCCCAGCTTCACGTCCAGCAGATCGAGTTCGGCAACGGCCTCGTTAAAGGTCTCTTCGTCGTCGGCCTCTACCGCCAGCTCCAGTAATCCGGATACATCCTCCAACCCCTGGTGCATTTCATCGATGGTGTTGACGATGATTTCCAGGGAGGAGCGCTCTTTGCCCAGTGCCTGCGCACGCTCCGGTTCATTCCAGACATCCGGCTGTTCCAGCTCGGCGTTTACTTCTTCCAGGCGCTCTTTCTTGGCATCGTAGTCAAAGATACCCCCTCAGAACATCTGTCCGCGCAGACAGGTCCTGAATACGGTGTTTTACCGGATTAATTTCAAACATAGATTGTTATCTTCTTTAAAAGTGCAACGGTCGGGAAACACGGTGCCGTCATACGGCCCCCCGGCCAAAAGGACAAACGCAAAGTAACGGGATATCGCGCCACACGCTGGCAAAGGCATAACTTAAATCCCCATCCCATTACCCCTACAGACTATAGCAACTCGTTTGCAGAAATGGCAGACCCTACGCAGAGATCCTGCACTGTTGCTGTAAAATCCGGCACTTAACGCGGAAGTTCAACGAATTTACTAATCTGCGCGCCCCAGTTATTAATTATGCTAATAAACAAGAGGGGTAACTTTCGTTACCCCTCTACAATACATGATTTTGCTGACCCTACCTCAGCGCGGCCAGAGGTGTTGGATCATTAACTGTACACTGCGATTGCCACGGTACTCATTGATGTCCAGCCGATAGGCCAGCTCCACCTCACGCACGCTGGCGTCCGGCCACAGGGCGGTATCCACATTAAACGCAATGCCGTCCAGCAGCGGGCCGCCGCCCAGCGGCTCCAGCATCAGCTTAAGGTGGCGCTCCCCGACCAGGCGCTGCTGCAGAATGCGAAACTGACCGTCAAAGGTCGGCTCCGGAAACGCCTGTCCCCAGGGCCCACCGTCGCGCAGCAGCTCCGCCACCGGCAGCGTCAGCTCATCGCTGCTCAGCGCCCCGTCCGACCACACTACCCCTTCCAGCTGGGCCGGATCGAGCCATTCGCCCACCAATTCATCAAAGTGATGACGGAAGTCGTCAAAGCGCGTCGCCTCAATGGTCAGCCCCGCCGCCATCGCATGGCCGCCAAATTTCTGCATCAGCCCCGGGTGCTGGGTGTCCAGGCGCTCTAGCGCATCGCGCATGTGCAGCCCTGGCAGCGAGCGCCCCGATCCCTTTAGCAGCCCCTCTCCGGCCGGAGCAAAGGCGATCACCGGACGGTAAAAGCGCTCTTTGATGCGCGAAGCCAGGATCCCCACGACGCCCTGATGCCATTCGGGATGGTAGAGCGCCAGCCCATAGGGCAGCTGCGTCAGGGTACGCTCCAGCCCGGCGCAGATCGCCAGCGCCTCGCTCTGCATCCCCTGCTCTATCTCGCGGCGCGTCTGGTTTAGCGTATCCAGATCGCAGGCCAGCGCACGCGCCTGCGGCATATCGTCGCTCAGCAGCAGCGCCACCCCCAGCGACATATCGTCCAGCCGCCCGGCGGCGTTGAGGCGCGGCCCCAGGGCAAAGCCGAGATCGCTGGCGGTCAGGCGCAGGGCGTCGCGCTTGGCCACCTCCAGCAGCGCGCGGATCCCCGGACGACAGCGCCCGGCGCGAATACGGCTCAGCCCCTGGTGCACCAGGATACGGTTGTTGGTATCCAGCGCGACCACGTCCGCCACGGTGCCCAGCGCCACCAGATCCAGCAGATCGGCCAGATTGGGCGCAGGGCGCCCCAGTTGCTCAAACCAGCCCTGCTCGACCAGGTGACGGCGCAGCGCCAGCATCAGATAGAAGGCGACGCCGACGCCGGCCAGCGACTTGGAGGGAAAATCGCAGTCGGCCAGATTCGGGTTGACGATAGCCTCCGCCGCCGGCAGCGTCTCTCCCGGCAGATGGTGATCGGTCACCAGCACGCGGATCCCGCGCGCGTGGGCCGCCTCGACCCCGGCGTGCGACGACACGCCGTTATCCACCGTCATGATCAGCTCCGCCCCCATGGCGGCGGCCTGTTCGACCACCTCTGGGCTCAGGCCATAGCCATCCTCAAAACGGTTGGGCACCAGATACTGCACGCTATCGCAGCCCATGGCGCGCAGCGCCAGCACCGACAGCGCGGTGCTGGTCGCGCCGTCCGCATCAAAATCACCGACGATCACCAGTCGCAGACGCTGCGCCAGCGCCTCCTGCAGCAGCGTCACCGCCCGCTCAATACCGTTCAGCTGCTGATATGACAGCAGCCCCTTCACTCCGCGCTCCAGCTCGGCGGCGCTGCGCACGCCGCGGTTGCCGTACAGACGGCGCAGCAGCGGCGGTATCTCGTCCGGCAGCTGACACTCCGCCGCCGCCTCTCGCCGGCAAAGCCGTGTCTTAATCGTCAAAACATTAACCTTTCTTCTGGCTCATCTGCGCCTGGGCATCCAGCATCGCCAGCATCTCTTTCGGCCCCTGATAGCCAGGGATCACCATCCCGTTGCTCAGCACGATCGCCGGCGTCCCCTGAATGCCAAACTGCACGCCCAGCTCATAGTGAGACTTGATGTTCACATCACAGGTCGCCGGTGAAATCGCCTCCCCCTTCAGCGCGTCGTCGAAGGCCTTGCGGCGATCCGCCATACACCAGATCGACTGCATATCCTTCTCCGCCTTGGAGTCCAGCCCCTGGCGCGGGAAGGCGAGGTAGCGCACGGTGATCCCCAGATCGTTGTACTCCTTAATCTGGGAGTGCAGCTTATGGCAGTAGCCGCAGGTAATATCGGTAAAGACGGTGATCACATACTTCTGCTTCGGTGCCTTATAGACAATCATCTCCGGCGCCAGCGCGTCCAGGCGCTTCATCAGCAGCTGATTGGTGACGTTTTCCGGCACCGCGCCGCTGACGTCATACATCGGCCCCTGCAGGATATGCTTACCATCGTCCGTGACATACAGCACGCCGCCCTCGCTGAAGACCGTCTTCAGACCGGCCACCGGCGACGCCTGGATCTGCGCCTGCTGGATCCCCAGCTTCTTCAGGGACTGCTGGATCGCGGCATCATCTGCCCGGGCCAGGCCGCTGAAGGATGCCGCCAGTAATGCCAACCAAATCACGCTTTTCTTCATAATGAATTCCTTTGAATTGCCCTCCGCTCAAGCGCGGGGATGATGCTGTTGATGTAGCTGTCTCAGACGCTCTGTCGCTACATGGGTATAAATCTGGGTCGTAGAAAGATCGCTGTGCCCCAAAAGCATCTGTACGACACGTAAATCGGCGCCATGGTTCAACAGATGGGTGGCAAACGCATGGCGCAGCACGTGCGGCGACAGACGCTCCGCATCGATCCCCGCCAGGACAGCATAGTGCTTAATCCGGTGCCAGAAGGTCTGGCGCGTCATCTGGCGGGCGCGATTGCTGGGAAACAGCGCCGCGACCGTCTGGCCGTTCACCAGCCACGGGCGGCCATACTCCAGATAGTACTCAATCCAGTAGATCGCCTCCTCCCCAAGGGGAACCAGGCGCTCTTTATTGCCTTTGCCGATCACCCGTACCACACCCTGGCGCAGGCTGATATCCTCCTGCGCCAGCCCCACCAGTTCGGACACCCGCAGACCGGTAGCGTACAGCAGCTCCAGCATCGCCTTATCACGCAGCTCCAGCGGCGTATCGATGGCGGGCGCCTGTAGCAGGGCATCCACCTGGGCTTCAGAAAGATCTTTCGGCAGCCGCTGCGGCAGCTTGGGCGAAGCCAGCAGCGCGCTCGGATCGTCGCTGCGCAGCTTCTCTCGGTACAGATACTGATAGCAGCGGCGCAGCGCGCTGAGCAGGCGGGCCGAGCTGGACGCCTTATAGCCCCCGTCCATGCGCTGGGCGAAAAAGTCCTGCAGATCGCCGTGCGCCGCCGTAAGCAGGGTGAGATCGTGATAGGCCAGCCATTCGGCCAGCGTGCGCAGATCCTGGCGATAGGAGGCCAAGGTATTTTCCGCCAGATTTTTCTCCAGCCACAGCGCGTCCAAAAACTGTTCGATCAGCGCCTGATCCTGCTCGTGCACCCCGACTCCTTATCCATCGTATCGCTGTCTGGTATCCCGCCTGCACGCTGCGTGCGGCGCCTTATCGACGGCCAGCCTACATGATGCGGTCAGTGGTTTCAAATCTGTTACACTGCCCGTATCCGCTTGGGCAATCATGGCAAATGCACAATGAAAATCGGTCTTTTTTATGGCTCCAGCACCTGCTACACCGAGATGGCCGCCGAGAGCATTCGCGACATTCTGGGCGCCGATCTGGTCACCCTGCACAACATCCGCGACACCCCGCCCGCGCTGATGACGGAGTACGACATACTGATCATGGGGATCCCCACCTGGGACTTCGGTGAGCTGCAGGAGGATTGGCAGGCCGCGTGGGACGCGCTGCCGCCGCTGCCAGGAAAAATCGTCGCGCTGTATGGCATGGGCGATCAGCTGGGGTATGGAGAGTGGTTTCAGGACGCGCTCGGCATGCTGCACGATCGCCTGATGACGCTCGGCGCCCGCCCGATCGGCTACTGGCCGACGGCGGGCTATACCTTCACCGCATCGCGGGCAACGCTGGACGACGGGCGCCTGTTTGCCGGCCTGGCGCTGGACGAGGTTAATCAGTTCGATCTCAGCGAGGCGCGGCTCCAGCGCTGGTGCCAGCAGATCATGCTAGAAACCGCCGATCTGCTATAGCGGCCGCGCCGACGGGGCGCCCCGCTATGCGCGATCGTCGCCCGCATCGAGCAGCGTGCGGCGCAGCTGCCCCCACTCTTCGCGGCTCATGCTGTCGGCCGCCAGCCACAGACGGCGGCGGCACGGCGCACCATGGGTACTCTGCAGGATCAGCAGCGCCCCCAGATCGCTAACCCAAGGGCGTCGGGCCAGGCGCCACTCGCGCAGCTGCCAGTGCCACACCTGCGGCGCCAGCAGCTGCAGCTCACCGCGGTTACGCGCAATCCGGCGCTGGCTGCGGATACACTCAAAGATCACCGCCACCAGCAGAATCAGCCAGAATACGCTGTAGTTTTCCGGCCAGGGCGCCAGCAGGATCGCCAGTACCAGCGCGCCGTGCCCCAGCAGAAACATCACCTGGGTACGCCAGGAGACGTGAACATTACAGCGCCAAAGGACCACGTTCTTTATTTCGCGTCTGAATCAGCGTAATCATGCGGGCCAGATCGGCGTCATCCGGCTTACCCTGGTTCATCAGCCATTTAAATAGCTCAGGATCGTCACAGGCCAGCAGGCGGACAAAGGTCTGTTTATCGGCATCGTTAAGCGCATCATACTCATGTTCAAAGAAAGGCATGATGGCGATATCCAGCTCGCGCATTCCGCGGCGGCACGCCCAGTGAACCCGCGCTTTATTATTGATATCCATGACTCATCCACTCCGGCTTCGGTTTCGGTTTCTATTTGGTAACTGACGGGACGCAGGCTCACACGCCGACGTCGCTGGCGGCGTCCCGCGCCAATGTGACTCTATTCTAGCGCGAAAACCCGTTTGATTTAGAAAATCCCTTAACACTCTGTCATATTTTGCCCGCTCTGCCACGGATAATATTTGTTATACGTGCTTTTTTATTTAGGATTTGCAATGTGTTACGCAACAACTCACGCCGAGAGCGTCTTATTTCTAAACCTGACCACATCGAGCGCAATTAACCATTGGCATTGTGGGCGACCTTTCTTACCATGGTCACTACGTCCGGTATGATCTTACAGGGAACTCTCATGAACCTTAACGCCCCCTTCTCCCCGCAGCCGCCTCTGGCCGCAGAGTACCTTCCCCTGACCCTGATGCGGTTGGATGACTGGCTGCCGATCAACGTCAGCGGCCCGGATGCGCAAAGCTACCTGCAGGGGCAGCTTACCGCCGACGTGCCGGCGCTGGCCGCCACGCAGCACACGCTGTGCGGCCACTGCGACGCCCAAGGCAAGCTGTGGAGCAGCCTACGCCTGCTGCGCCGCGGCGATGGCTTCACCTACCTGCTGCGCCGCAGCGTGGCCACCCTGCAGACGCTGGAGCTGAAAAAGTATGCGGTATTTGCCAAGGTCAGCATCGCCAGCGACGAGGCGGCGGTGCTGCTGGGCGTCGCCGGAGCGCAGGCAAGCGAGGCCCTCGGCGCCATCTTCCCGCGCCTGCCGGACGCCGACGCGCCGCTGCTGCAGGACGGCCGTAGCCATCTGCTCTATCTGGCCTGGCCGCAGCCGCGCTACCTGCTGATCTGCGATGATGCGGATGAAGCGGAGCGGATTTGCACCCCGCTGGCCGTGCACGCGCGCCTGGCGGACAGCGCCCAGTGGCTGGCGCTGGATATCGAAGCCGGGATCCCGCTCATCGATGAGCCCAGCTGCGATCGGTTCCTCCCCCAGGCCGTAAACCTGCAGGCGCTCGGCGGGATCTCGTTTAGCAAGGGATGCTACAGCGGCCAAGAGATGGTGGCGCGCGCCAAATACCGCGGCGCCAACCGACGGGCGCTGTTCTGGCTGCGCGGTAGCGCAGAGCGACTGCCGCACGCCAGCGAAGATCTGGAGCTGCGCCTGGGCGACAGCTGGCGACGCAGCGGTACGGTGCTGGCGGCGCAGCGGCTGGCCGACGGCGACGTCTACCTGCAGGCGGTGCTGAGCAGCGATCTCCCGGCAGACAGCGTACTGCGGGTACGCGACGATGCGCGGAGCCAGCTGACGCTGTCGCCCCTGCCCTATAGCATCGCAGATCAGCCGGAGTAATCCCCGCCGCGCCCGGCACAGCCTCTCCCCCGCGGCCGGGCGTCACTCTCCCCGGGCGTGGGCGGCGGCCTGCAAAAATAGCCCGTGCTCCGGTCGAATGCCGGTATACAGGACAAACTGCTCCACCGCCTGAATGGCGAACACCTCGGCCCCGGAGATCACCGTTTTCCCCGCCGCCCGCGCCGCCTGAACCAGCGGCGTCGCTATCGGTAGCGCCACCACCTCAAACACCGCGTGAGCCTGCGCGATGCGCGCGGGATGAAACGACAGCGCGTCGGCAAACTCGCCGCCGAGCATCCCCACCGGCGTGGCGTTGATCAGCAGATCGGCTGGCGCCTGCGCCGGCAGCTCATGGCACCAGGTATAGCCATACTGCGCCGCCAGACGCTGACCGGACTCGGCGTTTTTCGCCACGATATAGCCACGGGTAAACCCCGCGTCCCGCAGCGCGCAGGCGACCGCCTTGGCCATGCCGCCGCTGCCGTGCAGGGCAAAGCACATGGCGGGATCGAGCGCATACTGGCGCAGCAGCTGGGCGATGGCGATATAGTCGGTGTTATAGGCCTTCAGCCAGCCCTCCGTATTCACCAGGGTATTCACCGAGCCGATCCCGACCGCCGAGGCATCCATCTCATCCACCAGCGGGATCACTGCCTCCTTAAACGGCATGGAGATAGCGCAGCCGCGGATGCCCAGCGCCCTGACGCCGCCGATGGCGGCGACAATATCGCGGGTGGTGAAGGCCTTATACAGGTAATCCAGATCCAACGCGTCATACAGATAGTTATGAAAGCGGGTGCCGAAGTTACCCGGGCGCGCCGCCAGCGATATGCACAGTTGGGTATCCTTGCTGAGGTGTCGGGTCATGATAGCTCCTTAGGCCAGAAAAGTTCGCCGCACAGTCCCGACATCATGGCGCAAAACGCGGCACAGAAAAACGGCTCGTTTTCCTACGCGCCTTCCTCTTTTTTAGCCATGAAAAAGGCCCCGTCGCAGCGGGGCCTTGATGCACACAGGGCGTGGAATTAGAAGTTGTAACCCACCACCAGGTAGTAACCCCAGCCGGTCGGATGCAGATCGTCGCCCAGCGCGGCGCCCTCTTTCCACTGACCGCCGTTATGGAAGTAACGGGCCACCACGGAGTAGTGCCAATGGGTGTAGTTCAGCGCCAGAATATGGCTGGAGGCGATGGAGTTATTGGAGCGCAGCTGATTGCCGTTGCTGCCGACCCCGGACTTGTCGCCCAGACGGGAGCCGAAGTCAAAGTTAGTGAAGCCGATATAGTTCAGGTTGCCGCCCCACAGCTCGGTCAACGGCACGAAGTATTTCACCTTCACGCGGTAGCCGTCCCAGCTGTTTTCGTTGGCCGCACCGTAGTTTTCCCACTGGTACTTGCCGTACACGTTCAGCGACAGGCCCATCGGCAGACCGGTGTCAATGTCGGTCCCCAGACCCATATACCAGGTATTCTGGCGGCTATCGCTGTTACGCCCCATGTCAAAGACATAGTCGTTAGCGAAGTACCACTCTTTGAACGGACCGAAGCCCAGGTTCAAGCCGGTCAGCTTATCGATAGAGAAGCGCGGCTCGATCTCCATAAACAGCGGGGAGCCTTTATCCCAGATCCCCTTATCGACCGTGTTGCCGGCGCCGAAGAACTTCGGTACGTCAACATAGCCATAAAAATCGAGCCAGTCCTTCTTGGCAAAGGCTTCATACTCCAGGTACACATCATTGGTACGGAACGGCCCAAAGCGGGTATGGTAGCTACCCACCACGTTCACGCTCTGATGCCACCAGTCGGAAAGATACTCGCCGTTATTGTCCGCCGCCGTTGCCGTGACGCTGGTGGAGAGACAGGACAGCAGAGCGCCCGCAGCTAAAATTGTTTTTTTCATATGAGTGCCACTTACCTTAAAAAGCTCCCCGCGCAGAGGGAGACAACGACAACATGTCAACATCGCCACAAATCAGCCATCACTCGCGCGAACGCCCGCTCGTTGGCCTGGCGCATTATAGAAATAAACGGATACAGAAAACTGTGATCAAGTAAGAGTTTTTTAAAAGCGTAATCGATTGCGTTCACGATTGCGGAGAAAAACGACGCAGGAATAATACATTAATTGAGATTCTCATCAAATTAATAAGTTGGACGTTTTCCGTGCAGAAGATCTCTTTTTTGTTTAAAAATCAGTTTAGTAAATTCAACAAGATAGCCATAACCCCCGACAATCCCCCGCGCAGCGGCAAAAAGTGGCCCTGACGGCGGCGATCCGCTGTTGTAAAAGTAATAATCACGGTGATTATTTGTGATTTTAAGCACATCAACTCTCACTATATGGCCGCGCGCCGCGCCGCTTTTTTAGCGTACACGTGTACACTGGAATCATTCTCAGCTACTCTAGGTCGTTCCGTCGCTGGCGGAATGACCTAGAGTCGGGCGGCGTTTTCCCGGCTTACCCAAGCCCGGCGCGGGTCGGGCTTCGCTGCGTGAGATCATACGATGATGACAACCGCTTCCCCGCTGCAACCGGGGTACTCTCTGACCGAAGAGATCGCCAACAGCATCAGCCACGGCATCGGTTTTATTCTGGGGATCGTCGGGCTGGTTCTGCTGCTGGTACAGGCCATCGGCAGCGGCGCCAGCGCGATGGCGATTACCAGCTATAGCCTGTACGGCGGCAGCATGATCCTGCTGTTTCTGGCCTCAACCCTCTACCACGCCATCCCCAACCGGGCGGCCAAACGCTGGCTTAAAGTCTTTGACCACTGCGCCATCTATCTGCTGATCGCCGGAACCTATACCCCCTTTTTACTGATCGGACTGGATTCGCCGCTGGCGCGCGGGCTGATGGCGGTGATTTGGACGCTGGCGCTGCTGGGGATCCTGTTTAAGCTGGCCTTCGCCCACCGCTTTAAGATCGTATCGCTGATCACCTATCTGACCATGGGCTGGCTCTCGCTGATTGTTATCTATCAGCTGGCGATGCGCCTCTCCGGCGCGGGGATCGCGCTGCTGGCGCTGGGGGGGATCGTGTATACCCTGGGGGTTATCTTCTACGTCTGCCGGCGTATTCCCTACAATCATGCCATCTGGCATGCCTTTGTCCTCGGCGGCAGCGCCTGTCACTTCTTCGCTATCTATCTGTACCTCTAAGTAAAACGGCGGCAGGGGAGCCCCCTGCCGCCGTGATGCTAACGCCCGACGTTGTCATTCGCCTTCGGCGACTGCGCTACCGTGACGGCGCTGGCCGATCTCTCGAGTCAGACGGATCACCACCGGCGACAGCAGCAGCAGCGCAGCCAGGTTCGGCAGTACCATCAGGCCATTGAACATATCGGCCATATTCCACACTAACTCCACGTGGAAGAAAGAGGCGATGAAGATAAAGACGACCACCAGCATCTGATACACCCGCACCGCTTTCTGCGAGTTAAACAGATAGCGCACGTTGGTCTCCGCATAGTAGTACCAGCCAATGATGGTCGAAAACGCGAAGAAGAACAGTGAGGCGGAAATAAACAGGCTGCCAAAGTGGCCATAAACATAGGAGTACGCCTGCTGCGTCACGGCTATCCCCTGGCCTGAAAATACGCCGAGGAAAGAGGCCTGCGCCTGCCCGCCCTGCTGCCACATCGCCATGCCAGAGGTGATGATCACCAGCGCCGTCAGGGTGACGATCACGCACACCACAAACACCCCCATCATGGCGATAAAGCCCTGCTGTTCCGGGTGCTTCACTTTGGCCACCGCATGGGCATGCGGCGTTGACCCCATCCCGGCCTCGTTCGAGAACAGGCCGCGGGCAATACCGAAACGCATCGCCTGCTGGATAGCGATCCCCGCGCCACCGCCCAGCACCGCCTGTGGGTTGAACGCCGCCACGAAGATGGCCTTAAACGCCGGCAGAATATAGTGGGCGTTCAGGCCCAGGATCAGCAGCGCCCCGACCAGATAAAAGACCGCCATGGTCGGTACCACCTTCTCCGTGAAGGAGGCGATACTGCGTAGCCCGCCCATGATAACCCCGCCGGTCAGCACGGCCAGAACCACCCCGACGATCCAGCCCGGAACGCCCAGCGACCCCTCAAAAGCGGCGGCGATCGAGTTGGACTGCACCATATTGCCAATAAAGCCCAGCGCAAAAATAATCAGTACGGAAAACAGTGCGGCCAGCCATTTACAGTTCAGCCCTTTCTCAATGTAATACGCCGGACCGCCGACAACGTGCCCCTGTTTATCAAAAGACTTATATTTCTGCGCCAGAATGGCCTCGGCATAAATCGTCGCCATCCCCAGAAATGAGGAAACCCACATCCAAAAAATAGCGCCCGGCCCCCCGGCGACGATCGCCGTCGCTGGACCGGCCAGGTTCCCGGTACCCACCTGGCCCGCGATGGCCGTAGCGACCGCCTGAAATGAGCTCATTCCCTGCTTGTCTGCCTTATCGCCAGACAGAGACATACCACCGAACAGCGCGCGAAAGCCGGAGCCGAAATGACGGATCTGAATAAAGCCCAGACGCAGGGTGTAATAGATCCCCGTGCCGCAGAGTAAAAAAATCAATAGCTCATTCCACAACAGACTATTGATGCGGTTCACACACTGTGCCAAAAGTTCCATACCTGACATTACCCGTTTTTATTTTTGCCTGTCGGTGTATTGGGCGCTTAAACGGAAATAGCATGCCGCCGTCGCCCGGCAAACGGGCGCGGTAACATAAACCGGATAAACGCGGGAGCGGTACGCTGCCGGCGGGCGGAGAAAAACGCCTCTCCGCAATGGCAACATTTCACGATGAGAACTCTATCACACTTTACCCCCTGACCAGCCGGGGAAATCGCCGAACAACGCATGAATAAAAGTGATGATTAGCGCAAGTAATAACAAACAATCAAAATACAACAATATGATTTTAAACCAATTTTAATACAAAAGCGCCGGACACTCCGTTCGCTATCCGCCGGATAATGAATTAGAATATTTCATACATAAAATGGTCATAAAACGCGAGCGCGCCCCGGAAAACCGGGTGCGCAGTCGCTCCGACCCGCGGGACACGCGCAGAAAAAGCAGACGGGCGACCGTCACCGATCGCCCGCCCGTGGAGGATGACCTATGCCCAGTCGCTCAGCGGCGGGCAAGAGCACTGCAGATGACGATCGCCATAGACATCGTCCAGGCGCTTCACCGCCGGCCAATACTTGTTCTCCCGCGTCTGCGGCGTAGGAAACACCGCCAGCTCACGCCCATAGGGGTGATGCCACTCGCCCACCAGCTCACGCTGAGTATGGGGCGCATTGACCAACGGGTTATCCTGCAGCGGCCACTCACCGGCCTCGACGCGCGCGATCTCATCGTGAATCGCCAGCATGGCGGCGATAAAGCGATCCAGCTCGGCCTTATTCTCCGACTCCGTCGGCTCAACCATCAGCGTACCGGCGACCGGGAAGGACATGGTCGGCGCGTGGAAGCCATAGTCGATCAGACGCTTGGCGATATCCATTTCACTGATGCCGCTGCGCGCCTTCAGCGGGCGCAGATCCAGGATGCACTCGTGGGCCACATACCCCCCCTTCCCGCGGTACAGCACCGGGTAAACCGCCCCCAGACGGCGAGCGATATAGTTGGCGTTCAGGATCGCCACCGCGCTGGCGCCGCGCAGCCCCTCGGCCCCCATCATGCGAATATACATCCAGCTGATGGGCAGAATGGATGCGCTGCCAAACGGCGCGGCGCTGACCGCACCCTGACGGGGGGTCAGGCCGGGCAGCTGCACCACCCGGTGGCCGGGAACAAAGGGCGCCAGGTGAGCCTTAACGCCGATCGGCCCCATTCCCGGCCCGCCGCCGCCGTGTGGGATGGCGAAGGTTTTATGCAGGTTCAGGTGCGAGACATCGGCGCCGATATAGCCGGGCGTGGTGATCCCGACCTGCGCGTTCATATTGGCGCCGTCCAGATACACCTGCCCACCGTACTGATGCACTATCTGGCACACCTCGCGGATGGTCTCTTCATATACGCCGTGGGTCGAGGGGTAGGTCACCATGATCGCCGCCAGGCGCTCCCCCGCCTGCTGCGCACGTTCGCGCAGATCGTGCAGATCGATATTGCCCTGCTCATCACACGCCACCACCTCGACCTCCATCCCGGCCATCTGCGCCGAGGCCGGGTTAGTGCCGTGGGCCGAGGCCGGGATCAGGCAGCGGGTGCGCTGCCCCTCGCCCCGGCTTTCATGATAGCGGCGGATCGCCAGCAGACCGGCATACTCCCCCTGCGCGCCCGAGTTGGGCTGCAGGCAGACGGCGTCATACCCCGTCAGCTGCACCAGCCACTCCGCCAGCTGGCTCAGCAGAAGCCGGTAGCCCTGCGCCTGCTCCGGCGGACAGAACGGGTGCAGCGCGGCGAATTCGGGCCAGGTGATCGGGATCATCTCGGCGGCGGCGTTCAGCTTCATGGTACAGGAGCCCAGCGGGATCATCGCCTGATTCAGCGCCAGATCGCGCCGCTCCAGCCCGTGCATATAGCGCATCAGCGCGGTTTCGCTGTGGTAACGGTTGAACACCGGATGCGTCAAGATCGGCTCGCGGCGCAGTAGCGCCGTCGGAATACTGCCCTCGCTGGCCTCCTGGGCCAGCGTATCCAGGGTATCGATATCCAGCGCGTGGCCGTCACCGAGCAGGATGGTAAACAGCGCCTCCAGATCGTCACGCGTGCTGCACTCGTCAAAGCTGATGCCGACCGCACCATCCAGATCGCCGCGCAGGTTGATGCCAAAGCCGAGGGCCCGCGCCAGCACCGCCGCCTTATCGGGCACCGCCACCGTCAGGGTATCGAACCAGCGGTGGTTGCGCAGCGTCATCCCCTTTTGCTGCAGGCCGAGCGCCAGAATATCCGCCAGGCGGTGAACCCGTTCGGCAATGCGACGCAGCCCCTGCGGACCGTGATACACCGCATACATACCGGCAATATTGGCCAGCAGCACCTGCGAAGTACAGATATTGGAGTTGGCCTTTTCTCGCCGGATATGCTGTTCACGCGTCTGCATCGCCATGCGCAGGGCCGGCTCCCCGGCGGCATCGCGCGCGACGCCGATAATCCGCCCCGGCATGGCGCGCTTAAACGCATCGCGACAGGCAAAGAAGGCGGCGTGAGGGCCTCCGTAGCCCATCGGCACGCCAAAGCGCTGAGCGGAGCCAAACACCACATCGGCCCCTTGGCGCCCCGGCGCCTCCAGCAGCACCAGTGCCAGCGGATCGGCCGCCATGCAGGTGATCACCCCGCGCTCGCGCAGGGCATCCATCAGCGCACGATAGTCATGCAGATCGCCCTGCGTGCCGACCTGCTGCAGCAGCACCCCGAACAGATCGCGGTGATCCGCCGCCCGCCGGGCGTCATCGATGATCACCTCGATCCCGCAGCTCTCGGCCCGGGTGCAGACCACGTCGATAGTCTGGGGGTGCACATCCTGCGCGATAAAGAACACATTGGCCTGCTTCAGGCGGCTGGCGCGCCGCGCCAGCGCCATCGCCTCGGCGGCGGCGGTCGCCTCGTCAAGCAGCGACGCCGAGGCCAGATCCAGCCCGGTCAGATCCAGCGTCATCTGCTGAAAGTTAAGCAGCGCCTCCAGACGCCCCTGGGATACCTCCGGCTGATAGGGGGTATAGGCGGTATACCAGCCGGGGTTCTCCAGCATGTTGCGCTGGATGGCCGGCGGCGTCTGCACGCCGTAATAGCCCATGCCGATAAACGATCTGTAGCACTGGTTTTGCGCGGCGATCGCCCGCAGTTCGTCCAGCGCCTGCTGCTCGCTGCAGGCGGCGCCGATGGGCGGCGCGGCGGGCAGCTGAATATCCGCCGGGACGATGCGCGCCAGCAGCGTATCGAGATCCGGTGCGCCAATCTGCGCCAGCATCTGCTGCTGCTCCTCCGGCGTGGGGCCGATATGGCGGGCAATAAAAGCGTCACTGTTTTCAAGCTGGGTAAGGGTCTGAGTCATGGCTTACGCATTCCTGGATCGCGCCGCAGCCCGGCGCCCGGCAAATCATACGAAAAGGCCGCCTCAGGGGCGGCCCGGCGGTCACACGCTTATTCGTCCAGCGCGGCCAGATACCCTTCGGCGCTGAGCAGCGCCGCAAACTCGGCGGGATCGTCGGCCCGAATACGGAACAGCCAGCCCTCGTCATAGGGCGCCGCGTTGACCTGCTCCGGCGCCTCCTCCAGTGAGCCATTTACGGCCACGACCTCCCCCGCCAGCGGGCTATAGATATCCGACGCCGCCTTGACCGACTCGGCCACCGCGCACTCCGCGCCGGTATCGATATGCGCCCCCACCTCCGGCAGATCCACAAACACCATGTCGCCCAGCAGACTCTGGGCATGGTCGGTGATCCCGACGCAAAAGACCCCGTTTGCCTCTGCGCGTACCCACTCATGGGACGCGGTATACTTCAACTCTGTCGGCACATTGCTCATCGCCATCCTCTCCTGGAGTTATGTGTTGCTTCACTTGGTTAGTTGCCTACCGCCGCCGTATCGACGGACGGGATCAGGCTGTGGCCGTGACGGACAAAGCCCGGTTTCACCACGCTGAGCGCCAGCTCGCGACCGCGGATCTCGACCCATGCCTCGCCGCCGATCCCCTGCGGCACCCGCGCCAGCGCGATGCTGCACCCCAGCGTCGGCGAAAACGAGCCGCTGGTGATCGTCCCCTGACGGGCGTTACCCTGCTCATCGCAAAAGCGGATCGTCATGCCTGCCCGCAGCACCCCTTTCTCTCGCATCACCAGCCCGACCAGCTGCTCAGGATGCTGGCTCTGCTGACGCTCCAGCGCCGCCCGGCCAATAAAGTCACGCTCCGGCGGCGCCCAGGCGATGGTCCAGCCCATGTTGGCCGCCAGCGGCGAGATCCCTTCATCCATCTCCTGACCATACAGGTTCATTCCGGCCTCCAGACGCAGCGTGTCGCGGGCGGCCAACCCGCAGGGCCTGATGCCCGCCTGCGCCAGGCGCTGCCAGAAGGCCACCGCCTCATCCTGCGGCAGGGCTATCTCGTAGCCATCCTCCCCGGTGTAGCCGGTGGTGGCGATAAACAGCGATCCCGCCTGATGGCCGAAGAAGGGTTTCATCCCGGCGACCGTCTGACGCTGCGCCGGCGTCAGCAGCGCATCTACCCGCTGACGGGCCGTTGGCCCCTGTACCGCGATCAGCGCCAGATCGCGACGTTCGCGCAGCTCAACGCCAAAGGCGGGCGCATGCTCGCCGATCCAGGCTAAATCACGCTCGCGGGTCGCCGAGTTGACCACCAGGCGAAAATGCTGATCCGCCAGAAAGTAGACGATCAGATCGTCGATCACCCCGCCGCTGGCGTTCAGCATCGCGCTGTACAGCGCCTTGCCCGGCTGCGTCAGGCGCGCCACATCGTTGGCCAACAGATAGCGCAGAAAGTCCCGCGCCTTAACCCCGTGCAGATCCACGATGGTCATATGGGAAACATCGAACATCCCGGCATCGCTGCGCACCGCATGATGCTCCTCCAGCTGGGAGCCATAGTGCAGCGGCATCATCCAGCCATGAAAATCCACCATGCGCGCCCCGTCGGCCACATGCTGATCATAAAGCACCGTCTGTTTTGCCATTCTCATCCTCGCCTGAGTATGCGGCCGTCAGCCGCCGCGCTCGCGCCGCCGCGGACCCTCCACGGCGCGCAATCGATACCTCTCTGCCCGACGGTATCACTGAAACAGGGGATTAACCATAAGATAAAATAGGCGTAACAACGCGAAGTCCGCCGGGACGATGGGATGATAATGCAGAATATCTTGCTGTAAAAATGCGCACATCAGCACAAAATTAACATACTTGCTGCATTTTTATTGCCTACGTATAACCTGAACGGATTCAGGAAAGCAGAAAACAGCAGATATAAAAAACGGAGAGATGAGAAAAACTAATTCAAACGGCGGGGAGAGGATTAGAATATTTCACCCGCGGAGGGCCTCCGCGGGTGAGGTGCTCGACCTTTATTCGTCCGACGGCGCCGCCTGCAGCAGCGCCGGCAGATCCGCCAGCCCCATGGCGTGGCGTACCAGCTGAGGCTTCACCCCCGGCAGGCGATCGGCCAGCGTCAGCCCCAGGTCACGCAGCAGCTTCTTCGCCGGATTAGCCCCGGCGAACAGATCGCGGAACCCCTGCATCGCCGCCAGCATCACGGCGGCGCTGTGCTTGCGCCGACGCTCGTAGCGGCGCAGATACAGATGGTGTCCGATGTCCTTGCCCTGGGCCTGCAGGCGACGCAGCTCGCCCGCCAGCTCCGCCGCATCCATCAGCCCCAGATTCACCCCCTGACCGGCCAGCGGATGTACGGTGTGCGCCGCATCCCCCATCAGAGCCAAGCGGTGTCCGGCAAAGCTGCGGGCATAGCGCCCCTGCAAAGGAAACAGCGCCCGCTCGCCGACGCACTGACAGCGGCCAAGCCGATGATCGAAGGCGATGGTCAGCGCGCGCTCAAACAGCGGCGGCGCGGCCGCGTACATGCGCTGCGCCTCCTGCGGCGGCAGCGACCACACGATAGAGCACAGGGTGGGATCCTGCAGCGGCAAAAAGGCCAGGATCCCCTGCGGACGAAAGATCTGACGCGCGATATGGTCATGGGGCTGCTCACAGCGGATCGTCGCCACCAGCGCATGATGCTGGTAGTCCCAGAACGTCAGCGGCACGTCGGCCTGGCGGCGCAGGGCCGAGTGAGCGCCGTCGGCGCCGACCAGCAGCCGTGCGCTGAGCATCGTCCCGTTATCCAGCGTCACAAACGCCTCATTCTCTCCCCAAGCCACCTGCGCAAGGGTCGCCGGCGTCATCAGGGTAATCCCCTTATCCTGCTCGGCCCGCTGCCATAGCGCCGTCTGTACCGCCTGGTTTTCCACGATGTGGCCCAGGTGGAGATGCCCATAATCCGCGGCGTCAAAGGCGATACGGCCAAAGCTGTCCGCCTCCCATACCGCCATACCGCGGCAGGGCGCGGCGCCCTGCGCCAGGATCCGAGGCCAGACGCCCAGCTGCTGTAGCAGACGCTCGCTGGCGATATTCAGCGCGGACACCCGCCGCACGGCCGTTGACACCTGCGTCGGCGCCTGCGGCTCGACCACGGCGATGCGCAGCCCGCTGCCGGACAGGGCGTTGGCCAGCGCCAGACCGACCATACCGCCGCCGGCAACAATAATATCGAATGATTGCATAGCTTCCTGTTTCCCCAGCAACGGCCGACTAACGGGCGACCTGACCCAGCGTGCGCCGCACCAGCGGCGTGCGCAGCGGCGGCGCCAGCGCCAGCGCCATCAGTCCCAGATTGCGCCCGACCGCCAACGGCGGCAGGCGGTTGGCGAACAGCCGCACCAAACCGTCGGTCAGCGCAACGGTCGCCTCGCTATCGGGCTGACGCCGCCCTTGGTAGCGCGCCAGCGTCCGATAGGCGCCGGGATCGTCCCCGCGCCGCAGCGCATCACTCAGGGTCTCCGCCAGCGTCATCACATCGCGCAGCCCCAGGTTAAATCCCTGACCGGCAATCGGGTGCAGCGTCTGCGCCGCATTGCCGACCAGCGCCAGACGGTGACCGATATGTCCGTGCGCCCGACGCAGGCTCAGCGGATAGCTATCGCGCCGACCGCAGTGCGTAAAGCGCCCCAGACGCCAGCCAAAGGCCTGCTGCAGATGATGCAAAAACGAGGCCTCATCCCACTGCATCGCCTGCTCTGCCTGGGCCGGCGGCAGACACCAGACCAGCGTGCTCCGCCCCTCCGCCATCGGCAGCAGCGCCAGCGGCCCGTCCGGCGTAAAACGCTCAAAGGCGCGTCCACGGTGCGCCTCACGGGTGGCCAGCGTGGCGATCAGCGCCGTCTGCGCATACGCCTCGCTATGCCAGCGCATGCCGCACATCTGCGCCAGGGGCGACGAGGCACCGTCGGCGGCCACCAATAGCCGTCCCTGTAAGCAGCGACCATCCGCCAGCCAGGCCGTCACGCCGTCGACGCGACGCTCCACCCGCGCCAGCGTCGCCGGACAGAGCAGCGTCACGCCCGGGGCCGACGCCAGCAGCCGAAACAGACGGGCGCCGGCCTGATGCAACGGGATCACCTGTCCCAGCGCGGGGAGATCGTACGCGTCGGCGTCCAGCCACAGCGCTCCGCCGTGGCCGCGATCGCTGATCTGCACCTGACGGATCGCGGTCGCGCAGGAGGCCAGCGCCGGCCAGACGCCAATCTGCGCCAGCTGCTGACAGGTAGCGTGGGCCAGCGCGATGGCGCGGGCGTCAAAGCCGGGGTGCGCTTCGGCACCGGGAGCGACCGCCTCCACCAGCGTTACCGCACAGCGTCCGCCGCTCAGCGTCGACAGCGCCAGCGCCAGCGTCGCGCCCGCCATGCCGCCGCCGGCGATGATGATGCTCATTCCCGCGCCCGCGCCGCCGCCATCAGGGCCTCGATCGCCTCGACCGATTTCACGACGCCCTCGGTCAGGATCTCGCAGCCCGCCTCGGTGATCAGCACATCATCCTCAATCCGTACCCCAATACCGCGATAGGCCAGCGGTACATCGGCATCGGGCGCGATATACAGCCCCGGCTCACAGGTCAGCACCATTCCCGGCGCCAGCGTACGATCGCGCGCCGGCGTCGCGTAGTCGCCAACGTCGTGGACATCCAGCCCCAGCCAGTGCCCGAGCCCGTGCATAAAGAACGCCCGATACTTCTGCTCCGCGATCAGTTGCTCGACCTCTCCCTGCAGGATCCCCAGCTCCACCAGGCCGTTCACCATCACCTGCACCGTGGCCTCCTGGGCTTCACGCAGGCTGCTGCCGGGGCGGTAGTGCTCAAGCCCTGCCGCCATCGACGCCAGCACCAGCTGATAAATCTGACGCTGGGGCTCGCTAAAGCGGCCGCTGACCGGGAAGGTTCGAGTGATATCGCCGGCATAGTGGCGGAACTCGGCGCCGGCATCCACCAGCACCAGATCGCCCTCTTTCATTTCACTTTCGTTTTCTGTGTAATGCAGGATACAGGCGTTCTCGCCGCTGCCCACGATGGTATTGAAGGAGGGCGCACGCGCGCCGTGTCGGTTGAACTCGTGCAGCAGTTCGCCCTCCAGCTGATACTCATACATCCCCGGACGGCACTTCTCCATCGCCCGGGTATGGCCCTGTGCGGTGATCTCGGCGGCGCGTCGCATGACGGCGATCTCCTCCGCCGACTTGAACAGCCGCATCTCATGCACCCAGGGGCGCCAATCCGTCAGGGTCGCGGGCGCGCGCAGGCTCTGGCGGGCGCAGCGGCGCAGCGTCTCCAGCGCAGAAAAGAGCATCGCATCGGCAAAGTCATACATGCCCTGCGCGTGATACACCACGTCCAGACCGTTAAGCAGCAGCGGCAGCTGCTCCTCTACGTCGCCGTACGGCAGAGCGCGATCGATATTCAGCCGCGCCGGCGCCGCCTCTTGTCCCAGGCGACGGCCAAACCAAACCTCGGCCGTGACGTCGCGCACCCGATTGAACAGCACGCTGTGGCTGTGGTTGTCGGCGCTTTTGATCAGCACCAGCAGCGCCTCCGGCTCGTTGAACCCGCACAGGTACCAGAAATCGCTGTTCTGGCGATAGGGGTATTCGTTTTCGGCATTGCGGCAGCACACCGGCGCCGCGAAAAACAGCGCGGCGCTGCCCGGTTGCATTCTGGCCAGCAGCGCCTGACGGCGACGCTGATACTCTTGCGGGGTCATATCCATCTCCTGACTATAGGCGGGTCAAACGGCAGGGCAGCCCAGCGGCTGCACCCAGTCTCCATAACACAAACCGGTTATTAAAACGGGATACGTCCAGGCCGTATCCCGCAATAATGCGCGCGATCAATACGCATCCACAGCGGCGGCGCTCCGCCGACGGTCATCCGTCAAGCCACGTCGATCAGTGCAGACGCGGAGCCTCGGACGCCGGCGCCTCGCGGCGGCTAAACTCGCCGTGGCACAGCATGGCGGCCATGCGGACATACTCCGCCACCTCCTCCAGAGAGTGGGCCAGCGCCTCCTGATCTTCATCCTCATCGTAGCCCAGCTGAGCGATGCTGCGCAGATCGTCGATAGATTCGCCCACGTCGCCTTTAACCTGCCCCAGCTTGGCCTGCATCATGCCCAGCCCCAGCAGGAAATGGTTCACCCACCCGGCCAGCGCATCGGCGCGGACGAATACCGAGGCCTCATCCTCTCCCGGCAGCAGCAGTTGAAAGGCAAACTCATCGCCCTCCAGCGCGCTGCGCGTCTGCCCATACAGCGCCTGCAGCGGCTGCGACAGGCTCTGCGAAAACGCCGTGCCTTCGTTGGTCAGATCGTGCACCAGCGTCAGCCAGCTGTCATCGCGGTTGCCGCCGCACAGCAGACCGCTGAGCAATCCGTGCATTTCGGCGGCGGTCAGCGCCACGCCCTGCTGTTGCAGGGCCTGCGTCAGGGTGGCGTAATCCGCCGGGCTATTCTCTGTAGACATACGTATTGGTCATCGTTGGCTGATAAAGTTCGTGTTATGCTACCACCAAGATGAGTCGCTATACCAGAAAGGGCCGTATCGCAAGCCGAGGGCTTGTCACTGCATAGCGGGGTATATATAGTTAGCGCCCACAGCGTTCTACAGTGGAACGCGGCGCAAAACCTAGCAGGAAGATAGTATGTCTGCACAACCGGTAGATATTCAAATTTTTGGCCGCGCACTGCGTGTTAATTGTCCGCCAGAACAACTGGATGCCTTAAACCAGGCCGCAGAGGATCTGAATCAGCGGTTGCAAGATCTGAAAGTTCGCACTAGAGTCACCAATACGGAGCAGTTGGTCTTTATCGCGGCATTGAACGTATGTCACGAACTGGCGCAAGAGCGATTGAAAACCCGCGATTATGCCGCCAATATGGAGCAACGGATCCGCATGCTGCAGCAGACGATAGAGCAGGCGTTGCTGGAGCAAGGACGCATTACCGAGCGTCCCGGAACCTCTTTTGAGTAAAAATTAACTTACTGATTATACAACAATATTTACAAAGAAAGCCGTTCCATAAAGCGAAAGTTGTGTTAGTATAAACAGTAACAAAGCAGCAAGATTTCAAATTTCTCTGAGGTGTTCGTGCGCGGGCCAGTCCCCTGAGCCGATATTTCAAACCTTAAGAATGTGGCGCTCCACAACCGGTGAGCAGGCTCGGTCTCCGAGAAGCCTTAAAGTTGTGACGTTATGTTCACCTTGAACCCCGGGTTCAAGGGTTACAGCCTGCTACGGCACCTCGGAGATTCCCTAAAACGCCAGTCCTGCCGCGGAGTCAGCTCCATGTTCCAGGAATCTGCGCTCTCTTCCCGTCATCAGTTTCGCCATCGTCTGCGCACGCTGCGCCGTTCGCTTTCCCACGATCAGCAGAATCAGGCCGCCCTTGCGCTCAAAGATCGCCTGCTAATGCTGCCGCGACTGAGCCAGCCGCGACACATCGCGCTCTATTTACCCTTTGACGGCGAGCCGGATACCCAGCCGCTGATCCACGCCCTGTGGCAGCGCGGCCACCGGATCGCCCTGCCGCGTTTACATCCGTTCAGCCCCGGGCACCTGCTGTTTCTGGAATATACCCCGGATACCCCGATGTGCCACAACCGCTTTGGCATCGCCGAGCCGCGCCTGGACGTCACTCGGATTATTCCCCTGGCCCGGCTGGATCTGATCCTGACCCCGCTGGTGGCCTTCGACCGACGGGGACACCGGCTCGGCATGGGCGGCGGCTTTTACGATCGCACTCTGCAGGGGTGGCAGCAGCGCCACTGCCTCGGCGCCGGCCCCTACCCCATCGGTCTGGCCCACGACTGCCAACGCGTCGCGGCCCTGCCCGTTGCCGCCTGGGACGTGCCGCTGCCGGAGATCATCACCCCGCAGGCCCACTACCGCTGGCCCGACGCCGGCGCCGCTTAGTACAGCAGGCGAGCACGCACGGTGCCGGGGATCTCGCGCATGCGCTGCAGCGCCGCCTCCGCCCGCTCGGTCTCCGTCTCCACGTCGATCACCACATAGCCGATGGTCGGGGTGGTCTGCAGGTACTGAGCGGCGATATTCACCCCCTCTTCGGCAAAAATCTGGTTGATAGCATTCAGCATCCCCGGGCGATTTTCATGGGTATGTAGCAGACGGCTAACGTGATCCTCATGCATCGGCAGGGAGACCTGCGGAAAGTTCACCGCCGACAGGGTCGAGCCGTTGTCGGAGTACTTCGCCAGCTTGCCTGCCACCTCAATGCCGATATTCTGCTGGGCCTCCTGGGTCGAACCACCGATGTGCGGCGTCAGCAGGACGTTGTCAAAGCGGCACAGCGGCGAGGTGAAGGGGTCGCTGTTGGTCGCCGGCTCCGTCGGAAAGACATCGATCGCCGCACCGCTCAGGTGACGGCTCTCCAGAGACTGACACAGGGCATCGATATCCACCACCGTACCGCGCGCGGCGTTGATCAAAATCGCGCCGGGCTTCATTCGCGCCAGCTCCGCCGCGCCAATCATATTACGGGTGGAGGGCGTCTCCGGCACATGCAGCGAGACCACGTCGCTCATGTTCAGCAGCTCGGAGAGATGGCGCACCTGAGTCGCGTTGCCCAGCGGCAGCTTGCCCTCGATGTCATAAAAATAGACGTCCATCCCGATCCCTTCCGCCAGGATCCCCAGCTGCGTGCCGATGTGGCCATAGCCGATGATCCCCAGCTTCTTGCCGCGCGCCTCATAGCAGCCCACCGCCTGCTTGCTCCACTCACCGCGGTGAGCGCACGCGTTAGCCTGCGGGATATTGCGCAGCAGCAGCAGGGTCTCCCCCAGCACCATCTCCGCCACCGAACGGGTGTTGGAGAACGGCGCATTGAACACCGGAACGCCGCGGCGCTGCGCCGCAGCCAGATCGACCTGATTGGTGCCGATACAAAAGCAGCCCACCGCCACCAGCTTTTCCGCCGCGGCAAACATCGCCTCGCTCAGCTGCGTGCGCGAGCGCAGGCCGATAAAGTGGGCGTCGCGGATCGCCTCGCGCAGCGCATCGTCATCCAGCGCCCCCTTATGGTATTCAATGTTGTTATAACCGGCGGCGCGCAACGTATCGACGGCGCTTTGATGCACCCCCTCCACCAGCAAAAACTTGATTCTATCCTTGTCCAAAGAAACTTTTGCCATGATCTGCCCTACTGTCCGAAAGGAAATGGTGTGCAAGTGCGCTGTTCCGGCGCGTCTGCGGCGGCATCGCGCGCCCACGGCAGCGCGATGCCACCTTATCAACATAACAAAAATTACACTCGCGACAAGCGACGGGCGGGCGACGGGCATCGTCAGGGCGATAGCGCGATGGGCATAAACTGGCAAAAAATATTAATAAGATGGGATGTATCAGCGGGAAAAATTGAATCAGCGAAACTCCGTGATAGATGTCACCGAATTTCACCACTGCGGAAAAAAGTGTCCGCCGCGGGCACGGCGCCCCGCATCGGCGAGGCGCCCAGCGACGATTACAGGGTCAGCGTTTTGACCCCATCGGCGCAGCCGACCAGCGCAACGTCGGCGCCACGGTTGGCAAACAGCCCCACCGTCACGACGCCGGCGATAGCGTTAATGGCGTTCTCCAGCTTGCACGGCTCCATGATCTGCAGGTTGTGTACATCCAAGATCACGTTGCCGTTATCGGTCAGCACGCCCTGGCGATACACCGGCTGTCCGCCCAGCTTCACCAACTCACGGGCGACGTAGGCGCGCGCCATCGGGATCACCTCGACCGGCAGCGGGAAGTTACCCAGAATATCGACCTGCTTAGAGGCATCGACGATGCAGACGAACTTCTTGGCCACCGCCGCCACGATCTTCTCACGCGTCAGCGCGGCGCCGCCGCCCTTGATCATCTGCATGGCGCCGTTGATCTCATCGGCCCCATCCACGTAGATATCCAGCGCATCCACCTCGTTGAGGTCAAAGACCGGGATCCCCAGACTTTTCAGCTTGGCGGTGGAGGCATCAGAGCTGGAGACCGCGCCCTCGATCTGGCCCTTCATGGTCGCCAGCGCATCAATAAAGTGAGAGGCGGTGGAGCCGGTGCCTACCCCGACAATGGTCCCAGGCTGCACATACTTCAGCGCTGCCCAACCCACTGCTTTTTTCAATTCATCCTGCGTCATATCGTATCCTATGGACTTTGCTACGAAAACGTGTGCGTTATTATAGAGCAGCCCGCGTAAATACCCCACAGCAGCGGCGTAAATTTACGCCTACTCTCCGTTTTTTTCCCGTTGCACCCGCGTATTTTCTCCGCGACGTCCGCCAAAATGTGGCATATTGCGATAACGGTAGCGCCTCCAGCCGCCACGCGGCGCCTGAACAGGGCTCCCCCGCCGGGGGCGGGCCGTTCGCGCCGTTTTCCCGACGTGAGCAATAACGTTTTATACATAACAAAAATGGAACCAAGGGGACAAATACCATAATGAAACGCCCGGACTACCGGACCTTGCAGGCACTGGACGCCGTCATCCGCGAACGTGGTTTTGAGCGCGCCGCACAAAAACTTTGCATCACGCAGTCGGCGGTTTCCCAACGCATCAAGCAGCTGGAAAACCTGTTTGGTCAGCCGCTGCTGGTGCGCACCGTGCCACCGCGCCCGACCGAGCAGGGACAGCGTCTGCTGGCGCTGCTGCACCAGGTCGAACTGCTGGAGGAGGAGTGGCTGGGCAATGACAGCAGCAGCGATGGCCCCCTGCTACTGTCGCTGGCGGTCAACGCCGACAGCCTGGCAACCTGGCTGCTGCCGGCCTTGAAGCCGGTGCTGGCCGACTCGCCGCTGCGCCTGAATCTGCAGGTCGAGGACGAAAGCCGCACCCAGGAGCGGCTGCGCCGCGGTGAAGTGGTCGGCGCGGTGAGTTTGCAGCCCCAGCCGCTGCCGAGCTGCCTGGTGGATCGTCTGGGCGCGCTGGACTACCTGTTTTGCGCCTCTCCCGCCTTTGCCGCTCGCTACTTCCCCAACGGAGTCACCCGCTCATCGCTGCTGAAAGCGCCGGCGGTCGCCTTCGACCACCTGGACGACATGCATCAGGCATTCCTGCAGCAAAACTTCGAACTGCCGCCGGGCAGTGTGCCCTGCCATATCGTTAACTCATCGGAAGCGTTTGTGCAGCTGGCGCTGCAGGGCACCACCTGCTGTATGCTGCCGCACCTGCAGGTTGAGCGCGAGCTGCGTGAAGGGGTGCTGATCGATCTGACGCCGGGTATGGTGCAGCGCCGCATGCTGTACTGGCACCGTTTTGCCCCGGAGAGCCGCCTGATGCGTCGGGTCACCGATGCGCTGATAAGCCACGGCCACGACGTACTGCGTCAGGACTAGGCGCCCCCTACGCGCGGAGCGCGCGCCCCGGCAGAGCGGGATCGGCGATCGATCCCGCCCGCCATCGAGCCGTTATTTACTCAGGTTAAATACCACCTCAACCCGATCGTCGAAGTGAATCGTCTGCTGCTCATAGGTCTGCGCCGCCGAGGTTTGATTGGCGGACGGCGCCGCCGCGTACATGCGCGTCACCGGCTCCGGCTGGAAGTTGGAGACATGGTAACGGACGCTGTAGACCGGCCCCAGCGTCACCCCAAACCCCTGCGCCAGAGACTCCGCCTGGGAGATGGCGTTCTTGATCGCCATCTGACGCGCCTTGTCACGGTACACCTCAGGCTTGGCAACGCCCAGCTCGACGGAGCGGATCTCATTGAGGTTGGCCTTCAGCGCCCCGTCCAGCAGGCTGTTCAGCTTATCCAGCTGGCGCAGCGTCACCTGTACGGTACGCACGGCGCGGTACCCCTTCAGCTGGCTTTTCCCGTCTTTCTGATACTCATACTCCGGCATGGTATACAGATTGGCGGCGCTGATATCCTGCGCGTCGATGCCGTTACGCTTGAGAAAATCAAAATATTTGGCCACCCGCTGATCGACCTGCGACTTGGCACCGGCGGCATCTTTAGCGCTGGCGTTAACCTGAAAGGTCAGGGTAGCCATATCGGGAACGGCGTCCACGCTGGCGGTACCCGACGTCACGACGTGCGGCCCCTCCGGGACTTCCGCCGCCTGAACACTGGCGGCCATGCCACCGACTCCCATCATTGCAGCCAAGGCCAATACTGTTAATTTCACGGTTATCCTCCGGTTCACTACCACGTTGCCAGGGGCTTCCCCTCTGCCACGCGCCGGACCCTGTGGTCCGGCCCTCTCCCGCCGACCGATCGCCGACGAATGTATTGTTAGCATAGCGCGCCGATGGCGCGACGTGAATCGGATATTCCCTACATGACCAGCCCCTGACGCGCCAGCGCGATCGCAATAAACCACATCACCCCGCCGACGGCCAGGTTGATCGCCCGCTGGGCGCGCGGCCGGCTCAGCCAGGGGGCCAGCCAGGCAGCCAGCAGCGCCAGGCTGAAGAACCACACCACCGAGGCGCTGACCGCCCCAAAGGCAAACCAGCGTCGGGCGTCGGCCACCAGCTGTCCCCCCAGGCTACCGAGCACCACAAAGGTATCCAGATAGACGTGCGGATTAAGCCAGGTCACCGCCAGCAGCGTGACGATGATCCGCCAGCGCCCCTGCTGCATCAGGCTGTCGTCCAGCTGCGCCTGCACAGGGCGGAGCGCCGTTCGCCACGCGCCCCAGCCATACCACAGCAAAAACACCACGCCGCCCCAGGTCACCAGCTGCAGCAGCAGCGGCGAACGCAGCAGCAGCGCGCTGCCGCCGAAGACCCCGGCGCAGATCAGCGCCAGATCGCTCAGGGCGCACAGCGCGGCGATGGTCAGGTGATAGCGACGCTGGATACCGTGGCTAAGCACGAACATATTTTGTGGCCCCAGCGGCAAAATCAGCGCCGCGCCCAGGGCAAATCCCTGTGCAAAAACAGAAAACATAACGATGATCCTTCAGAAGAGGAGGTGCGGACGGCGGCCATGTGGCCGGATGGAGAGCATCATAAACAGCCGGGCGGCGGCGGGGAAATGGCGATTTCTTATCGCCGATAAGACGGGCTTATGACGTCTGGCCGGCGCGCCGGCCAGACGGGGAGAGATCACTCGACGCGGGCTTTGGCAGCCTGATACAGATGCACATCCATCTGCGGGAACGGAATACCGATGTTATTGGCATCCAGCGCGCGTTTGAAGTTCTCCATCAGATCAAAATAGATGGCCCAGTAGTCGGCGTTGTTGCCCCAGACTCGCACCACGAAATTGAGCGACGAGGCCGCCATTTCGTTCAGGCGGATAGTAACGCCGTCATCGTGCAGAATGCGCGTATCGGCCGCCACCACATCGCCCAGCACCCGCTTGACCACGTCGATATCGGCGTCGTAGGCCACGCCCACGACAATATCGATACGGCGCTTCGGCTCGCGAGAGAAGTTGATGATATTGCCAGCAATGATCTTGCCGTTGGGCACCACGATCACTTTATTGTCGGCCGTGGCCAGCGTGGTAGAGAAAATCTGCACCTCGCGTACCGTGCCGGTTACGCCGCCCAGATCCACCACCTCACCCGCGCGGAACGGGCGGAACAGCACCAGCAGAACGCCGGCGGCAAAGTTAGACAGGGAGCCCTGCAGCGCCAGACCGACGGCCAAACCGGCGGCACCCAACACGGCGATCACCGAGGTGGTCTGCACCCCGAGTCGCCCCAGCGCGGCGATAATGGTAAAGGCCAGAATGCCGTAACGTACCATCGCCGCCAGGAAATGTACTACCGTCACGTCCAGACCGCGCGCCTTCAGCAGGCGAATCAGCGTCGCCGAAATGCCGCGGGCGATCAGGGAACCGACGATCAGGATCACCACCGCCGCCACCAGATTGACGGCATAGCCCAGCAGCAAATCCTGGTTACGGACGATCCAACCGCCGGCGCTCTGAATGCCGTCAACTACATCCAAGTCTTTCATCTTATTGTTTACCCTCTTATTTTATTACCTGACTCTCTCACCGGAGCCTCCGGTGACACAGGCAAAACAGGCCGCAGATCGCGGCCAAAACGCCGTAAGGGTAACCCAACTACGGCGCTGGACTCCACATTTCATTAACGCCAAAAATCTGAAAATTAAATCCAATTAACACCACGTATTCATATGACCGATCGCGGCGGTGTTTCCCGGCGAGCCGCCGACATAAAAAAACCCCGCAATGCGGGGTTTATCCTGCTGATTGACGACGATTACAGCACGTCGATGCAGTTCAGCTCTTTGAATGCCAGCTCCAGGCGCTCGATCATCCCGGTCTGACCGGCGCGCAGCCATACGCGCGGATCGTAGTATTTCTTGTTCGGCTTGTCGTCGCCTTCCGGGTTACCCAGTTGGCCCTGCAGATAGCCTTCGTTCTTCTTGTAGTACTTCAGCACGCCTTCCCAGGTTGCCCATTGGGTATCGGTGTCGATGTTCATCTTCACCACGCCGTAGCTGACCGCTTCTTTGATCTCTGCCGCGGTAGAGCCGGAGCCGCCGTGGAAGACAAAGTTCAGACTGTTGTGCGGCAGGTTGTGTTTCTTAGAAACGTATTCCTGAGAGTTTTTCAGGATCACCGGCGTCAGCTGCACGTTACCCGGCTTGTACACGCCGTGCACGTTGCCGAAGGAGGCGGCGATGGTGAAACGCGGGCTGATGGCGCTCAGCTTGGTGAACGCGTAATCCACGTCTTCCGGCTGGGTGTACAGCGCGGAGTTGTCCAGATGGCTGTTGTCCACGCCGTCTTCTTCACCGCCGGTGCAGCCCAGCTCCAGCTCCAGGGTCATGCCGATCTTGGACATGCGGGCCAGGTACTGAGAGCAGATTTCGATGTTCTCTTCCAGAGACTCCTCGGAGAGGTCGATCATGTGGGAGGAGAACAGCGGCTTGCCGGTCGCGGCGAAGTGCTTCTCACCGGCGTCCAGCAGCCCGTCCAGCCACGGCAGCAGCTTCTTGGCGCAGTGGTCGGTGTGCAGGATCACCGGAACACCGTAGTATTCGGCCATCTGATGCACGTGGTGCGCACCGGAGATCGCGCCGAGGATAGCCGCCTGCTGGCCCTCCAGCTTCAGCCCTTTGCCGGCGATGAAGGCAGCGCCGCCGTTGGAGAACTGAACGATGATCGGAGCGCGTACCTTGGCGGCAGCCTCCATCACAGCGTTGACGGAGTCCGTACCGACGCAGTTAACGGCCGGCAGAGCGAATTTGTTCTCTTTCGCTACCTGGAATACTTTCTGAACGTCATCGCCAAAGATGACACCCGGTTTAACAAAGTCAAAGATTTTAGACATGTCTAATCGTCCTGTTTCGTGGGCGTGAGTGTTTTCCAATCGGATCAACATTACCGCGCCAGGGCGCGATAAAACAACGGGAGGCATGATGGCCTCCCGTGTCGGGCATTACTGCTTGGCGCGCTCTTCGAGCATCACCACAGCCGGCAGTTTCTTGCCTTCTACAAACTCCAGGAAGGCGCCGCCGCCGGTGGAGATGTAGGAGATCTTGTCGGCGATGCCGAACAGATCGATGGCCGCCAGCGTATCGCCGCCGCCGGCGATGGAGAAGGCGTCGCTGTTGGCGATGGCATTGGCCACGATCTCGGTCCCTTTACAGAAGTTCGGGAACTCGAAGACGCCGACCGGACCGTTCCACAGGATGGTCTTGGCGTTTTTCAGGATAGCGGCCAGCTGCTCGGCAGAGGCATCGCCCAGATCCAGAACCTGCTCGTCGTCTTTGATGTCGCTGACGGACTTCATGGTCGCCGGCGCCGTCTCAGAGAACTCGGTGGCTACGCGCACGTCGGTCGGTACCGGGATATCGCAGGTGCCCAGCAGCTTCTTGGCTTCCGGGATCAGGTCGGCTTCATACAGGGATTTACCCACGTTGTGGCCTTCCGCCGCGATGAAGGTATTCGCGATACCGCCGCCCACGATCAGCTGGTCAGCGATCTTGGACAGGGAGTCCAGAACGGTCAGCTTGGTGGAGACTTTGGAGCCGCCGACGATGGCGACCATCGGACGCGCCGGGTTGCTCAGGGCTTTGCCCAGGGCTTCCAGCTCGCCGGACAGCAGCGGACCGGCACAGGCGATCGGCGCAAACTTGCCCACGCCGTGGGTAGAGGCCTGGGCGCGGTGCGCGGTGCCGAACGCATCCATAACGAACACGTCGCACAGGGCAGCGTATTTCTTAGACAGGGTTTCGTCGTCTTTCTTCTCGCCCTTGTTGAAGCGGACGTTTTCCAGCACCACCAGCTCGCCCTGGGCAACGTCAACGCCGTCCAGGTAATCTTTGGCCAGACGCACCGGCGACTTCAGATGATCTTTGAGGTAATTCACCACCGGCAGCAGAGAGAACGCATCGTTGTACTCGCCTTCGGTCGGACGACCCAGATGGGAGGTTACCATCACGCGCGCACCCTGCTTCAGCGCCAGCTCAATGGTCGGCAGCGACGCGCGGATACGCGCATCGGAAGTCACTTTACCGTCTTTAACCGGAACGTTCAGGTCCGCACGGATCAGAACGCGTTTACCCGCCAGATCCAAATCGGTCATCTTAATTACAGACATGGTGAATCCTCTCATTGATTCTCTAAAAGTTGCTTTAAGCTGTGTCGCCGCACGCGGCTACGACGCATTAGAAACTGCCCGGGTCATCGCCAGCGTAGTATCCAGCATCCGGTTGGCGAAGCCCCATTCGTTGTCACACCAGACCAACGTTTTAATCAAATGCCGACCACTGACCCGCGTCTGGGTGCCGTCCACGATGGCGCTGTGCGGGTCGTGATTAAAGTCGGTCGAGACCAGCGGTAATTCTGTGTAATCAACTATACCATGAAATGCCGTCGATGCTGCCTTTTGCAGCAGGCCGTTTACCTCGTCGACCCGCACCGGCGTACGCACGCTGACGCTGAGATCGATGGCGGTCACATTCAGCGTCGGCACCCGTACCGAGATCGCCTCAAAGCGATCGCGAAACTGGGGAAGCACGCGCGCAATACCCGCCGCCAGCTTGGTATCCACCGGAATGATCGAGTGGCTGGCCGCTCGGGTCCGCCGCAGATCCGGATGGTAGGCATCGATCACCGGCTGGTCGTTCATCGACGAGTGAATGGTGGTCACCGCACCCGACTCGATGCCAAAGGCATCGTCCAGCAGTTTAATCACCGGGATGATACAGTTGGTGGTACAGGAGGCGTTGGAGACGATGCGATGCTCCGCCAATAGACACTCCTGATTCACCCCGTAGACCACGGTGGCATCAAGGTCATGGCCGCCGGGGTGGGAGAACAGCACTTTACCGGCCCCCGCCAAAATATGAGCCTCGCCATCAGCCCGGCTACCATAAACACCGCTACAGTCCAGCACCACATCAACCTGCAGCGCCTCCCAGGGCAGATCGGCGATCTGCGGCCGGTGCAGCAGACGAATGCGATCGTCGCCGACCCACAGCCAGTCATCCTGCTGACGCACCGGCCAGGCAAATCGGCCGTGGCAGGTGTCATACTGCAGCAGGTGCGCCATCCCCTCGGCGGCCGCCAGCTCATTGATCGCGACGACGCGCATCTGCGTCTGTCGTCCCGACTCATACAGCGCCCGCAGTACGTTGCGGCCGATGCGGCCAAAACCGTTAATGGCGATACGAATGGTCATCTTACTCTTTCCTCGTCCGGCAAACAGACGTTCAGAGTAATCCATGCCCGCGACGTCGGGGCGGATTCCGGCAGCAAAAACGCCACTGGCCCCATCAATTCGTCGCCGCTTTCCCCATCAACTGAAACGCTTCAGCCAAGAATAAACCAAACGCAGCGCAAAGAAAACACGGGAGAGAAAAAGCGGGAAGCACGGCGGTGAATTTGAATGGAAACGTGCATTGCATCACAATTTGATGCGAAATCGGTGCATAGATCGCGCCCGACGCGTTGGCAGAAAAAAACGGGGCAGGCGCCCCGTTCATCATTTTCTACCGCGGAAGGTTTACTTCAGCAGCGCGCGGGCCTTGGCCAGCACGTTGTCGACGGTAAAGCCGAACTCGACGAACAGCTGCTCGGCCGGCGCGGACTCACCGAAGGAGGTCATGCCGACGACAGCGCCGTTTAGGCCGACGTACTTGAACCAGAAGTCGGCGATACCGGCCTCCACCGCCACGCGGGCGCTGACGGCAGACGGCAGCACGGCTTCACGGTAGGCGGCGTCCTGCTTGTCGAACACTTCGGTCGACGGCATGGAGACGACGCGCACCTGACGCCCTTCGGCGCTCAGCTTGGCCGCGGCGTTCATCGCCAGCTCCACTTCGGAACCGGTGGCAATGAAGATCAGCTCCGGCTGACCGGCGCAGTCCTGCAGAACGTAGGCGCCGCGTTCAACGTTGGCCAGCTGCTCGGCGCTGCGATCCATCTGGGTCAGGTTCTGACGGGAGAAGATCAGCGCTGACGGGCCGTCCAGACGCTCGATGGCTTTCTTCCAGGCAACGGCGGACTCCACCTGGTCACACGGACGCCAGGTGTTCATGTTCGGCGTGGTGCGCAGGCTGGCCATCTGCTCGACCGGCTGATGGGTCGGGCCGTCTTCGCCCAGACCGATAGAGTCATGGGTGTAGACCTGAATGTTACGGATCTTCATCAGGGCAGCCATACGCATGGCGTTACGGGCATACTCCATGAACATCAGGAAGGTCGCACCGTAGGGGATAAACCCACCGTGCAGCGCGATGCCGTTGATGATGGCGGTCATGCCGAACTCGCGCACGCCGTAGTGGATGTAGTTGCCCGCGGCGTCTTCATTCAGCGCCTTGGAGCCGGACCACATGGTCAGGTTGCTCGGCGCCAGGTCGGCGGAGCCGCCCAGGAACTCCGGCAGCAGCTTGCCAAAAGCTTCCAGCGCATTCTGCGATGCCTTACGGCTGGCGATCTTGGCCGGGTTGGCCTGCAGCTGTTCGATAAACTGGCGAGATTCGCTGTCCCAGCTGGCCGGCAGTTCGCCGTTGATACGGCGTTTGAACTCGGCGGCCAGCTGCGGGAACGCAGCCTGATAGGCGGCGAAACGGGCATCCCAGGCCTGCTCTTTGGCCTTACCGGCCTCTTTGGCATCCCACTCGGCGTAGATTTCCTGCGGGATGACGAACGGCGGGTAGTTCCAGCCCAGCTGAGCGCGGGTTGCCGCGATCTCGGCATCGCCCAGCGGCGCGCCGTGGGAGTCATGGGTACCGGCCTTGTTCGGCGAGCCGAAGCCGATGACGGTTTTGCACATCAGCAGGGACGGCTTGTCGCTGACGCTGCGCGCCTCTTCGATAGCGGCCTTGATGGCGGCGCTGTCGTGACCGTCTACGCCGCGCACCACGTGCCAGCCGTAGGCTTCAAAACGCTTGGCGGTATCATCGGTGAACCAGCCGTCAACGTGACCGTCGATGGAGATACCGTTGTCATCGTAAAACGCGATCAGTTTGCCCAGCTTCAGGGTACCGGCCAGGGAGCAGACCTCGTGAGAGATGCCTTCCATCATGCAGCCGTCGCCCATAAAGGCGTAGGTGTAGTGGTCGACGATCTCGTGGCCCGGGCGGTTGAACTGCGCGCCCAGCGTGCGCTCGGCGATGGCCATGCCGACGGCGTTGGCAATGCCCTGACCCAGCGGACCGGTGGTGGTCTCAACGCCCGGGGTATAGCCATACTCCGGGTGACCCGGGGTCTTGGAGTGCAGCTGGCGGAAGTTTTCCAGCTCAGACATCGGAAGATCATAGCCGGTAAGGTGCAGCAGGCTATAAATCAGCATGGAACCATGGCCGTTGGACAGCACAAAACGGTCGCGATCGGCCCAGTGCGGGTTGACCGGGTTATGGTTCATGTAATCACGCCACAGGACTTCGGCGATATCCGCCATCCCCATCGGGGCGCCCGGGTGACCGGATTTGGCCTTCTGCACCGCATCCATGCTCAGGGCACGGATAGCATTGGCAAGCTCTTTACGAGAGGACATGTTCTACTCCAAGTCGGATTGTATGAAAACAAGGGTTCGCCATATTGTCTCAGACTCGGAGTGAAAACGGCAATCCTTAATCGCGGCGCCGCCACGGAGCCGCGCCGCAAAATCCGCGATGATATGCACTCACACCGTTCTCCCGGCGCCGCGGGACAGTATGACCTGACGGGGCAGGGTAGCACAAAACCGACGCCGTCCCGCCCCGCGGCGCGCAGCGTTTGCGCAATCAGCGTCCTTTTTTGACCTGCGTTGCGCAAAGGTTGATTTTTCACCGCGCGCCCCGCCGCGCGCATTTAGCGCGCAAAACCTTTCTTTTTCTTTTGATTGTGCGTTATGCGATCGATATCGCGGTGAAACATTGTTTCGAATTGTTATCTTTGCTTTCGAACAATAAAAAGGAACCGACTATGTCTCTTTCTCGACGCGAATTTTTACAGCGAACCGCTGGCGGGATGGCCGGGGTCGCCCTCGGTGCGCCGGCGCTGGCCGCTGGCGATGCCCCCGCCGGTACGGACACCGGCGCCAAGATGCCCCCGCGCAATATCGTCATCATCACCGCCGATCAGCTGGCGCGGCGCGGCGTGGGAGGCTATGGCAATCCCCAGGTCAACACCCCGGCCATCGACAGCCTGATCGCCCGCGGCACCCGCTTTGAACAGGCCTACTGCCCCTACCCGCTGTGCGCCCCGTCGCGCGCCTGCTACTGGACCGGCCGCCTGCCCCATCAGACCGGGGTGATCGCCAACGACAGCCCCAACGTCCCGCAGGACATGGTGACGCTGGGCGAACTGTTCAGCCAGGCGGGCTACGAATGCCGCCACTTCGGCAAGCGCCACGACTACGGCGCGCTCAAGGGGTTCACCTGCGCCGACCAGGTCGAGCTGCCCTACGATAGCCCGGCCGCCTATCCGGTCGATTACGATACCCGTGAGGATGTCTACTGCCTGCAGGAGAGCCTGAAGTACATCGATACCCTGAAGGGGCGAGACAGCGACGCGCCGTTTATGCTGGCGATCGAGTTCAATAATCCCCATAACATCAATGGCTGGACCGGGGCCTTTGCCGGCCCGCACGGCGATATCGACGGTCTGGGCCCCCTGCCGCCGCTGCTGGATAACTTTGACACCTCCGCCGATCTGCCCAACCGACCCCTGGCGATTCAATATGCCTGCTGCACCCATAACCGGGTGATGCAGGCCGCCAACTGGAACGAGCTCAACTTCCGCCAGTATCTCAAGGCCTACTATCACTTCACCGAACTGGCCGATGGCTTCATCGGCCAGGTGCTGAGCGCGCTGCGCGCCAGCGGCCACGCGGACGATACCCTGGTGGTCTTCTTTGCCGACCACGGCGATGCCATGGGCGCCCACCGCCTGGTGGCCAAAATGAACTGGTTCTATGAGGAGTCCACCAACGTGCCGCTGGTTTTCGCCGGCCCCGGCATCCGCCCCCAGGCCAGCAGCCGCCACCTGACCTCCCTGTGCGATCTGCTGCCGACCCTGTGCGACTACGCGGGTCTGACGCCGCCGCCCGGCCTGTACGGCCGCTCCCTGATGCCTATTCTGCGCGGAGAGCAGCCCGACGGGTGGCGAGATGAGGTCATTACCCAGTGGAATACCGATCGCAACGTCGACGTACAGCCGGCGCGCATGCTGCGCACCGAGCGCTACAAGTACATTCTGTATAAAGAGAATGAGGAAGAGGAGCTCTACGATCTGCAGCAGGATCCGGGAGAGACGCGTAACCTGGCGCACTCACCGGCGCACCAGGCCGAGCGTCAGGCGCTGCGCGCCCGCTTCGACGAATATGTGCGCAACCAGGTCGATCCCTTCTACAGCCAGGAGGCGATCATCGACCGACGCTGGCGCAGCCACCTGCCCGGCTACCATAACCACCAGGGGCAGACCAGCATTCAGGTCTACCAGAAGGAGATCCGCCCGCTGATCATGAATAAGGAGTTTGAGAAGGCGCGCGAAGTGCGTCTGGCGCTCTACCGGCAGGCCCGCGCCTCCTACAACGGCGGGGTGTGAGCGCAGCGCATAAACCGTCCCCCGGCGAGCCGGGGGATTCAAGACACAAAAAAGGCCAGGCGTCTGCCCGGCCTCGTGCGCTCAGCGAAGATTACTTCTTCGCAGCCTGGATATACAGCATCTCCAGCGCCAGGGTCGCCGCCGCCAGGGCGGTGATCTCCGACTGATCGTAGGCCGGCGCGACTTCCACCACGTCCATCCCGACGATGTCCAGATCCTGCAGACCACGCACCAGCTTCAGCGCGCGATCGGAGGTCAGGCCGCCGATCACCGGCGTACCGGTGCCCGGCGCGTGGGCCGGATCCAGGCAATCGATGTCAAAGGTCAGGTAGACCGGCATATCGCCGACGATGCGCTTCACCTCGGCCAGCACATCCTCTACGCTGCGATCGTTCACCTGCGCCGCGTCCAGCACGGTAAAGCCGTTGTCATGATCGTACTCGGTGCGAATACCGATCTGCACCGAATGGTGCGGATCGATCAGCCCCTCGTTCGGCGCATGGAAGAACATGGTGCCGTGATCGAACTTGCTGCCGTGAGCATAGGTGTCGGTATGGGCGTCGAAGTGCACCAGCGCCATTTTACCGAAGTGCTTGGCGTGAGCGCGCAGCAGCGGCAGGGTGATGAAATGGTCACCGCCAAAGGTCAGGCAGCGTTTCCCGCTGGCCAGCAGACGCTCGGCGTGAGCCTGCAGGTTATCGCTCATCTCCTGGGCGTCGCCAAAGCTGAAGACCACGTCGCCGCAGTCCACCACCTTCAGGCGGTCGCGCATGTCGAAGTTCCACGGCCAGCGCTTGCCTTCCCAGGCCAGGTTGGTCGAAACCTGACGGATCGCCGCCGGCCCGTGTCGGCCACCGGCGCGGCCGGAGGTCGCCATATCGAACGGCACCCCGGTAATCACCCAGTCGGCGTCGCCGTCATACGGCATGAAGTCCAACGGCAGGCGCAGAAAGCCAAAGGCGTTGGATACCAGAGAGTTATCAGGCTTATGCCCCAGAGTACACATACTCACTCCTCCTATAAATCCCGTCGCCGCGCCGCGTGTCGGCCAGGCTGACGGAGTCGCGATGAAAAAAAATCCCTCCCGCGTCGTTAACCCGACGAGGAAGGGATTATCAGTTCGTTTGGCCGTGCATTTCGCCGATTATGGCGACAACCCACCGCAACTGCAAGCCCGGTGGATCGCCCCGACGACGACGCGCCGCCGAGCGTCGATCACTCGTCTTCCAGGTAGGTGTAGCCGTACAGACCGGCCTCAAACTCTTCCAGGAACTGCGCCTGCAGCGCCTCGTCCAGATGGGCCGCGCGCACCTGATCGCGGAAGTGGGTCAGCAGCACCTGCGGGTCGAGCTGCACATACTCCAGCATCTCCGCCACGGAGTTGCCGTCGTAGGATTCGTCCACCTCGACGCTGCCGTCCTCGAACACATACACATCGATCGTGGCGGTGTCGCCGAACAGATTGTGCATATTGCCCAGGATCTCCTGGTAGGCGCCGATCATGAAGAAGCCCACCAGCGGCGGATCCTGCGGATCGTACTCCGGCATCGGCATGGTGGTCGCCACGCCGTCGCCATCGATGTAGTGATCAATGGTTCCGTCCGAGTCACAGGTGATATCCAGCAGCACGGCGCGGCGCGTCGGTACCTTATCCAGTCCGCTGAGAGGCAGCACCGGGAACAGCTGATCGATCCCCCAGGCGTCCGGCATCGACTGGAACAGGGAGAAGTTAACGTACAGCTTATCGGCCATTCGCTCCTGCAGCTCATCGATGATCGGACGATGGGCGCGGTTGCTGGGGTCCAGCTGGGTCTGCAGCTGGCTGCAGATGGCCAGATACTGCTGTTCGGCCCAGGCGCGCTGGCTCAGGCTGAGGATCCCGTGGGCATACTGGCTGTGCACGTCGTGCAGATCGAGCTGGCTATCGTGCAGCCATTCGCGCAGCGAACGACGGCCGCTAGGCACCTGCATCTCTTCCCAGGTGGCCCACAGGCTCTGCAGCGCACGCGGCGCGTCGGCGGCCGGCGGCTGCGGCGGCGGCAGTTCGTTGCGCTCCACCCCGATGATATTGGAGACCAGCACCGTATGGTGCGCCGTCACCGCCCTGCCCGACTCGGTGATCACCGTCGGGTGCGGCAGGCCGTGCTCGTTACAGGCGTCGCCTATCCCCCAGATCACGTTGTTGGCGTATTCGTTTAGGCCGTAGTTAACCGAGCAGTCGGACTGGGAACGGGTTCCCTCATAGTCGACCCCCAGGCCGCCGCCGACGTCGAAGCACTGGATATTGACCCCCAGCTTATGCAGTTCGACGTAGAAACGCGCCGACTCGCGCACCCCGGTGGCGATATCGCGAATGTTGGCCATCTGCGATCCCAGATGGAAGTGCAGCAGCTGCAGGCTCTCAAGGTGCCCGGCCTGACGCAGGGTTTCCACCAGCTGCAGGACCTGCACCGCCGCCAGGCCGAACTTGGACTTTTCGCCGCCGCTGGACTGCCACTTACCGGAGCCCTGGGAAGCCAGACGCGCACGCACGCCCAGGCGCGGCACCACGTCGAGGCGCTTGGCCTCTTCCAGCACCACGTCTATCTCGCTCAGCTTCTCGATGACCAGATAGACCTTGTGACCCAGCTTTTCACCGATCAGCGCCAGTCGAATGTATTCACGATCCTTATAGCCGTTGCATACGATCACGCTACGCGTCATGCCGGCGTGCGCCAGCACCGCCATCAGCTCAGCCTTAGAGCCGGCCTCCAGCCCCAGCGGTTCGCCGGAGTTGACCAGCGACTCGATCACCCGCCGCTGCTGATTGACCTTGATCGGATACACCAGGAAGTAATCCCCCTGGTAGCCGAACGACGCGCGCGCACGGCGGAAGGCGGCGTTGATCGAGCGCAAACGGTGCTGCAGGATCTGCGGAAAGCAGAACAGCGCCGGCAGGCGCTGCTGGCGATCGGCCTGGATCTGCAGCGCCAGCGCCGTCAGATCGACCCGCGCCTGCGGCACGTCGGGATCCGGGCACACGGAGATGTGGCCCAGCTCATTCACATCGTAATAGTTGCCACCCCAGTAGGCGACGTTGTAGGTGCTCAGCATCTTGCTGGCATTACTATCGCTCATCGCGACCTCCTGCATGGAACGCAAAGGGGAGCTGTCTGCCGAATCCTGCGGATACTGTGCAATCAGATCAGACACGGGCAGCTCCTTTTCCGGCGTGGCCAACCGTTGCGCCAGCCACTATTGCAGCATCATCTGCATAGAACAACCCACACGCCGGGATTTTTGGCGTGACCACAAAGCTCAGCGCCGGACATAATGCCGGGCCGATATCAGTATAAGAACAAAACACGTCGTTAACTCCGTGGGTCGGGGAGCGCATTGGAATCGCCGATCCCCTATGAATAAACCCCTGCGGCCGGACGCCACAGGCTACCCTTGTTCAGTCATCAGATGCCGTAAACGGCGCAAGAATCCTGAGGTACACCCAAGCCGTCATCCCAAGAGTGGGTAACATCGGGCAAATGCGAGAAAAGAGGATAAAAAGGAGGGAAGGCGCGTTGCGCAAAACGCGTCGCGATGACGCAGTACGCCGCAGGGAGCGGCACGTTTTACCACAGCCTTAGCACGGATCATTACCTGAACCACCTCCATCGCTGCCATATCACACGGCAGATCTTCAAAGTTAACAGCATGATAAAACTGACAGTATGGCGCTGCCATACCCTCCTCGGCCGGAAGTGGGACACATAGCCGCCCCGAAACGCCCCGTTTTACGCCACCCGCGAAGGGGGAAAACGGCAGCACTCCGGTTGAAGCGTTATGCACCGGTAAGCTGCGCGCCGTTTATACCGACAACGGGCTAAAAAAGCAAAATGAAATTGTATCCACCGGCTGCAATCGGATCACCGGGTGCGCAGCGGGATCCCCCAGAGTGCGTTTCCGACAAAAAAGGAGTGGAAAAATCCCACCGCCTTGGCCTAGAATAGCCGTCCAGATGTTAATCCATCTATACTTTTTAACCGATAAACTGCTTAACGGCTTTGCCTGAGGGGCGTTGCAGGAAGCATCAGGCACCAGAGGTCCTCAGCGGATAACGATGAGGGTGCCCCTGATGGCTACCCCCAAACAGCACGCAGCGTCAGCGCTGTGCAGCGCAGTAGAATCAACCCGTCTTTTGAAGGTAAAGAACACATATGGCTAAACACCTTTTCACTTCCGAGTCCGTGTCTGAAGGACATCCGGATAAAATCGCCGACCAAATCTCCGACGCCGTACTGGATGCCATCCTCGAGCAGGATCCGAAGGCGCGCGTAGCCTGTGAAACCTACGTCAAAACCGGCATGGTGCTGGTCGGCGGCGAAATCACCACCAACGCCTGGGTCGATATCGAAGAACTGACCCGTAAAACCGTGGCCGACATCGGCTACGTCAGCTCTGACATGGGCTTTGACGCCAACTCTTGCGCCGTACTGAGCGCCATCGGCAAGCAGTCCCCGGATATCAACCAGGGCGTCGACCGCTGCGATCCGCTGGAGCAGGGCGCCGGCGACCAGGGCATCATGTTCGGCTATGCCACCAACGAAACCGACGTACTGATGCCGGCGCCGATCACCTACGCCCATCGTCTGATGGAGCGTCAGGCCCAGGTGCGCAAAAACGGCACCCTGCCGTGGCTGCGTCCGGACGCCAAGAGCCAGGTGACCTTCCAGTATGACGACGGCAAGATCGCCGGTATCGATGCCGTGGTGCTCTCTACCCAGCACGCCGACACCATCAGCCAGAAAGATCTGCAGGAAGCGGTGATGGAAGAGATCATCAAGCCGGTTCTGCCTGCCGAGTGGCTGTCTGCCAGCACCAAATACTTCATCAACCCGACCGGCCGCTTCGTTATCGGCGGCCCGATGGGCGACTGCGGCCTGACCGGTCGTAAGATCATCGTCGACACCTACGGCGGCGCTGCCCGTCACGGCGGCGGTGCGTTTTCCGGTAAAGATCCGTCCAAGGTGGACCGCTCTGCCGCCTACGCCGCGCGCTATGTGGCCAAGAACATCGTCGCCGCCGGCCTGGCCGACCGCTGCGAGATCCAGGTCTCCTACGCCATCGGCGTGGCCGAGCCGACCTCTATCATGATAGAAACCTTCGGCACGGAGAAGGTCGATCAGGAGCAGCTGACCCAGCTGGTTCGTGAGTTCTTCGATCTGCGTCCGTATGGCCTGATCCAGATGCTGGATCTGATCCAGCCGATCTATCGCCAGACGGCAGCCTACGGCCACTTTGGCCGCGAGCAGTTCCCGTGGGAAAAAACCGACAAAGCCGCGCTGCTGCGCGAGGCCGCCGGTCTGAAGTAATCGCGAACTCCCTTGCATAAGGCAGGCCTTACGGCCTGTCTTTTTTTATCCCCCGCCGCCCCCCTGCCGCTGACGCCAATCCAAGCCAAGCCAAAGTGAAAACGATTACATTTCGTCGATACGGCACCGTCACCCGTCGGCGCCACGCCGCCTATTCGTAGGCTTACGCCGGCTTTTCATTGGCCAAAATAGGGATAAAACCGCGAAATAACGTCATGTCACAACACAAACAAAGCGAGTCATTAACAGCCTGGCTACGTGCATTGATGATGATTATTTATCGTGGCGTATGTAAACGATTACATTTATGTGATCATGCGCACTTTATAGTCAGCGGGCAATTCTTACCATGGCGACATCAGAGAAATGATCCTGTTTGGAGGCAGTATGAGTACTACCGTCAATACATCCGCCGTACCCCATGCCCGTTCCAACGCCGGCATGACGTTCTTTGTCTGCTTTCTGGCCGCGCTAGCGGGCCTGCTGTTTGGTCTGGATATCGGGGTGATCGCCGGCGCACTGCCGTTTATTACCGATACCTTTAACATCACCAGCTCGCAGCAGGAGTGGGTCGTCAGCTCGATGATGTTCGGGGCCGCCGTCGGCGCCGTCGGCAGCGGCTGGATGAACCACCGTATGGGGCGTAAATACAGCCTGATGATCGGGGCGATTCTGTTCGTCGTCGGCTCCCTGTGCTCCGCCTTCGCCCCTAACGTCGATATTCTGATCCTGTCGCGTATCCTGCTGGGGCTGGCCGTCGGCATCGCCTCCTACACCGCGCCGATCTACCTGTCCGAGATCGCCCCGGAGCGCATCCGCGGCAGCATGATCTCGATGTACCAGCTGATGATCACCATCGGGATCCTCGGTGCCTATCTGTCCGACACCGCCTTTAGCTATACCGGCTCCTGGCGCTGGATGCTGGGGGTGATCACCATCCCGGCCATCGTGCTGCTACTGGGGGTCTTCTTCCTGCCGGATAGCCCGCGCTGGCTGGCCTCCCGTAACCGCCACGAGCAGGCGCGTCAGGTGCTGGAAAAGCTGCGCGACAGCAGCCAGCAGGCCCAGGATGAGCTGAACGATATTCGTGACAGTCTGAAGTTAAAGCAGAGCGGCTGGGCGCTGTTCCTGCAGAACAGCAACTTTCGCCGGGCGGTCTATCTGGGGATTCTGCTGCAGGTAATGCAGCAGTTTACCGGGATGAACGTCATCATGTACTACGCACCGAAAATCTTCGATCTGGCCGGCTTTGCCAGCACCGAACAGCAGATGTGGGGAACGGTGATCGTCGGCCTGGTCAACGTATTGGCCACCTTCATCGCCATCGGCCTGGTGGACCGCTGGGGCCGTAAGCCGACGCTGATCCTGGGCTTTATCGTCATGGCCATCGGGATGGGCACCCTGGGCACCATGATGCACATCGGCATTACCTCTAGCGTGGTGCAGTACTTCGCCATCTTTATGCTGCTGCTGTTTATCGTCGGCTTCGCCATGAGCGCCGGCCCGCTGATCTGGGTACTGTGCTCCGAAATCCAGCCGCTGAAAGGGCGTGACTTCGGCATCACCTGCTCCACCGCCACCAACTGGATCGCCAACATGATCGTCGGGGCAACCTTCCTGACCATGCTGAACAATCTGGGCAGCGCCCACACCTTCTGGGTCTACGCCGCCCTGAACCTGATCTTCATCTTCATTACCCTGGCGCTGATCCCGGAGACCAAGAATATCTCCCTGGAGCACATCGAGCGTAATCTGATGGCCGGCAAATCGCTGCGCAACATCGGCTCGCGCTAAACACGTCGCCCCACGCTACCGCATGGCGCCTGCCATGCGGTTTTTTTTGTCCGCAGAGAGGCAAAACCCCGGCAGCGTCGGGGGCGATGAGATCCCCCTTACTCCCCGGCGATCTGCATGCTGTCCAGCAGCACCGAGCCGCACTGAATGTTGCTACGCGTCTCAATATCGTCGCCTATCGTGACCATGTTGGCCCACATATCGCGCAGATTGCCGGCGATGGTGACCTCGCTCACCGGGTACTGGATCTCGCCGTTCTCCACCCAGAAACCGGATGCGCCGCGCGAATAGTCGCCGGTCACCGCGCTCACCCCCTGCCCCATCAGTTCGGTGACCAGGAATCCGCGCCCCATCTCCCGCAGCATCTGTTCAAATCCCAGCCCGCGGCCGGCGATACGCCAGTTATGAATGCCGCCGGCGTGACCGGTGCTATGCAGCCCCAGCTTACGCGCCGAATAGCTGGTCAGCAGCCAGGTCTGCAGCACGCCGTCCTGTACAATGCGGCGCGGCGTGGTGCGAACCCCTTCGCTGTCGAACGGGGTCGACGCCAGACCGCGCAGCAGGTGCGGCTGCTCATCGATGGTCAGCCAGGAGGGCAGGATCTGCTGGCCCAGGCTGTCGAGTAAAAAGGTGGACTTGCGGTACACGCTGCTGCCGCTAATGGCCCCGACCAGATGGCCGAACAGCCCGGTAGCGGCCTCTGCGGCGAACATCACCGGCGCCTGCATAGTGGGCAGACGACGCGGCGCCAGGCGCGCCAGCGTTCGGCGGGCGCACTCCTCGCCGATCCAGCGCGCGGAGCGCAGATCGTCCATATCACGGGCGATGGTATAGGCGTAATCGCGCTCCATATCGCCGTTCTGCTCGGCAATCACGCAGCTGGAGAGAGAGTGACGACTGGAGCAGTAGCTCTGCAGCATGCCGTGGCTGTTGCCGAAGACGCGGATGCCATAGTGGCTGTTGAAGCTACCGCCCTCGGTATTGGTGATGCGTGCATCGGCGCTCAGGGCCGCCTGCTCGGCCTCCGCCGCCAGTGCAATCGCCTGCTCAGCGTTCAGCTCCGCCGGGTGAAACAGATCCAGATCCGGCGCCTCAAACGCCAGCAGATCGCGCGGCGCCGGCCCGGCGCAGGGGTCCGGAGAGGTGTAGCGCGCAATGTCCAACGCCGCCTGCACCGTACGCGCGATGGCCTGCCGGCTGAGATCGGTCGAGGAGGCGCTGCCTTTACACTGCTGATGGTAGACGGTGATCCCCAGCGCGCCGTCGCTGTTAAACTCGACGTTCTCGACCTCACCAAAGCGGGTGCTGACGCTGATGCCGGTGGTCCGGGTCACCGCCACCTCTGCCGCATCCGCTCCGGCCTGCGCCAGCGTCAGCGCCTGCGCCACGGCCTCTTCCAGCGCCTTGCGCTGCTCTGCTACCTGATTGATGACTTTCATTAATCCGCCATGATTGCAAAACGGTTAAACCGGACGACACCGCGCCGTCGGCTATGACAACAGGCCGCAGCCTGAGTAATACAGGGCCGTATCTCCCGCGGACAGCCGGCAGCGGTACAGGCCAGCGCGATCGCCGACAACCGCCCAGGGACAACGGCGCCCAATGAGGGAACAGCAGCTAAGAGTGTAACAGGAAGCGCAGCGAATTTCGTTGCCGGCGCAGACCCGCCGCGGTGCGGGCGCCGTGCCGAAGGCGCAGCGCGACCCGGCGAAAGGATGAGATAAGAAAAGACGGGACGCGCGGAGCCGCCGCAAATAACGGCGCGACCGTCATGCCCCTGCGCTAACGGGGAGCATCATGACGGTCGGAGAATTTATTTGATCAGGAAATCATCCAGGGATTTACCGGCATCAACTTCAATCTTGATCATTTTCGGCATGCGGCCCTGACCGGTCCACTGCTTAATTTCGCCGTTCTCATCCAGATATTCATATTTAGCCGGACGCGGCGCACGCTTAGCTTTACGCTCGGTGACCTTTTCCATCTCCAGCAAATCATCCAGAGAGATCCCTTCGGCCATCAGCATTTCGCGGTAGGACTTCAGCTTCTCTTCACGCTCGCGACGGCTGCTCTCAGCCTGCTCGATCTCTTCACGGCGCTCGCTTACCACGGCGCGCAACTTATCCAGCATCTCTTCCAGAACGGAAATCTGGGTTTCGCGTGCATAGGCACGCAGCGTACGAATATTATTCAGTGACTTCAACAAATCTGACATAACTAACCTATATTAATTTAGACCGCGGCATTATAATTATATTGTCTTTCGAGTCAAAACCTATGACAAATTAATTTTCCCTGACCGACGTTCCGTGTTCGGTCCCTCTTTCCGCCACCGTTAACAGATCAAAAAAAACGATTTAGCAAAATATTATATATCCCCAATCAGATCACAATCCGCCAATTAAATATTAATATGTATTATTAATCAGAGAATTAATTTCAACGCACTGCGTCGAGCCGTCCTCGTCGTCGCGCGACAGACCACGCGTAACGCGCTCTTTTTCGTCGCCACAGCGCGGCGCACGGGGGGCGATGGCGAACATTCCCTGCCGTAAAACGGGCGCCGGGTATATACTTCTGCACGGGAAACCGTCTTACGGGTCATCCATCGGCCGCGGCCGGCCGCGGCGTCGGCGCGGGCCGATAATTGCGCGACACGCGCGCGTACACCTGTTAGGATGTGCGCCATTTTTTAAGGAAACTGCCATGCACAAACATCCAGACGAAGAGTGGCTGGACGAGATCCCAGGCCAACAAGAGAACGAAGATGATGATGAAATCATCTGGGTCAGCAAAAGCGAAATCAAACGCGATGCCGAAGCCCTGAAAGCCCTGGGGGCCGAACTGGTAGACCTCGGGAAAAATGCGCTGGATCGCATCCCGCTGGATGAAGATCTGCGCGCCGCAATTGAACTGGCGCAGCGCATCAAGAAAGAGGGGCGTCGTCGCCAGCTGCAGCTGATCGGTAAACTGCTGCGCCAGCGCGATCCCGAGCCGATCCAAACGGCGCTGGATAAGCTGAAAAACCGCCACAATCAGCAGGTTGCTCTGTTCCATAAGCTGGAGCAGCTGCGCGACCGTCTGATCAACGATGGCGATGAGACGATCACCGAGGTTCTGAACCTCTATCCCCACGCCGACCGCCAGCAGCTGCGTGCCCTGATCCGCAACGCCAAAAAAGAGCGGGACGGTAACAAGCCCCCCAAATCCGCACGTCAGATCTTCCAATATCTGCGCACGCTGGCAGAAACGAACGACTGATACAACGCGCCTGCCGGCCGCTTGGCCGGTAGCGCCGTTTTCCACCGCGCTAGGCCGCCCTATCGTAGGTGTTAAAGCGCAGCTCGCCCTCCAGCTCCTCTTCGGCGGCTTCAAACAGCAGCACCAGCGCCGCAAAGCGTCGCTTCTTCGCGGCGTCGAAGTTGACGAACGTAATCTCCAGCGGCATCCCGATATCGCCGGTCAGCACATCCCACAGCGCATCAAGGTTATTGCCAAACCTCGGCGCCAGCGTAAAGGCCTGGGAAAACTGGCGATAGAACGCCGCTAAATCAGCTATCTGGTTAAAATCAAACTGGACTTTTTGCATGGCGATCACTCCATACGGGTAAAGTGTCGATAGTGATCACGGGTGACATAAATCAGACCGTCGTTAGAGTACAGTACACGATCCGCCTGACGACGGCCACAGCGATAGTTTATATCGGCTTCACGCCAGATCCGGTGCGCCTGCTGCGGCAGACGCCCCTCGCGGTTGGCGAAACGATCGCCGCCGATGGCCCGCCCGGGCACCACCTGGCACAGGTTGCCGCGAGCGGGATCCCAGCCCGCCGCTCGCGCCTGACGCTTGGTTATATAGTAGTCAGGCAGCCGCTGGTTCGCCTGAAGATAGGCCACCACCCGTGCCTGGCGCGTCAGCTGCTCGATCGACGCTTCCGTCTGTTGCGTCGGCTCATCGCTGACCCCGCGCGCAGGGTGCTGCGCCAGCGCCACGCCACCCACGATCATGACACTCAGGGCCAGGATCAGGCCAAAGAAACCTCTGCTCCGTCCGTTCATCGTTACTGAGAGACCACTCCTGCACTGCGACGGCAACGCGACCGTCTCTGTCTGCCGCCAACGGCGGCCCTATCCCTTTATCATAAACGCTGAGGCGGGAAAAACCAGCCGGGCGCTGCCGTCAGGAGGCCAGGATTTAACGCTGAGCGCCGTTGCTGCGGATCACCTGCTGATACCAGTAGAAGCTGCGCTTCTTGCGCCGTGCCAGATCCCGCTGCCGATCGACATACACGAAGCCATACTGCTTCTGGTAACCGTTTAGCCACGAGAGCAGATCGATAAACGACCAAGGGTAGTAGCCGCGCACGTCGGCGCCTTCGGCGATGGCCTGCTCGACGGCGGCGATATGGTCGCGCAGGTAGTCGATACGGGGCTGGTCGGCTATCTCATCGTCGATGATGGGATCTTTGGCCCCCAGCCCGTTTTCGGTGATGTAAATGGGGATCTCGCCGTAGCGCCGACAGATGCGCGCAATCGCCTCCGTCAGCCCCTGCGGATAGATCTCCCAGTCCCAGTCGGAGTAAACACCATCGGGGTTGCGTACGATCTTAAACAGCCCCTTAAACCCCATGCCGCCGCCGCTGCCCTTCTCTCCGCTGGTATTGAGATCAAAGCCCTGTATATCCTCATTGGCGGCGATCATCTCGCGTTTGTAGTAGTTCAGCCCAATAAAATCGACGGTGTTCTCCCGCAGCAGCGCCGCATCGCCCGGGGCAAACTGCGGTACGCCAAACGCCTGCTGCGCCATCGCCAGCAGCTCCGACGGATAGCTACCCTTCAGCACCGGATCGAACAGCCAGTGGGTGTAGATCCCCTCGGCCAGTGCGCAGGCGCGCAGATCCTCGGGACGCTGGCTGATGGGATCGTTCGGCTGCATCACGTTAACGAAGCCGATCTGCCCAGCCACGCCCATCTCGCGAAAACGCTTTACCGCCCGCGCGTTGGCCAGAAATACATGGTGACAGGCCTGAATACCGACGCGCGGATCCTTCAGCCCCGGAGGATGCTGGCCGGTAAAGTACCCCATACCGATAAAGACAATGGTTTCGTTAAAGGTCGACCACAGATCGACCCGATCGCCGAAGCGGGCGTAACACAGGCTGGCGTACTCCTCAAAGGCATCCACGATACGACGATCGGCCCAGCCGCCGAAGCGATCCTGCAGCGCCTGCGGCAGATCCCAGTGGTATAGCGTGATCATCGGGCGGATATTGTGCTGCAGCAGCGCATCGATAAGCTCGCTGTAAAAGCGCACGCCCGCCTCATTGACCCGCCCGGTTCCCTCCGGCAGCAGCCGCGACCACGAGAGCGAGAAGCGGTATGAGGTCATCCCCAGCTCGGCCATCAAGGCGATATCCTCACGAAAGCGGTGATAGTGGTCGGCCGCCACATCACCGTTGCTGCCCTGGTAGGTCGTGCCAGGCTGATGCGAGTAAACGTCCCACACGGACAGTCCCTTGCCGTCGGCTTCATGCGCCCCTTCAACCTGATAAGCCGCCGTCGCCGCCCCCCACAAAAACCCCTCGGGAAATCCCATGACCATTACTCCTCGGCGTCACGCCATCGCTTGCTCTGCGCCCCGCGGGCGCCCCGATCCGCAGTATAGTCTGTGACAAAAAAAGACTGCAACCGGTTTCAGAAACCGGTTGCAGTCTACGTGATCGCCGCCACACCGCAGGGCGGCGGCGCCGCGACGCGCCTGTCCCCTATCGGCGATGCCCGCACGCGTATAACGCAGGCGCAGAGGTAAAGGTAGAGGCCGCGGAGATGGGGGTGAACGCGGAGGTGGGGGTAGAGGCGGATATAAACGCAGAGGTGGACGAGAACGTTCATCGGAGCAGAAACGTGGAATGTATACGCGGACGCACGGGCGACGGCGAGGAAGACGACAGGGGATAGAAAGGCGAAAGCAGAGGGGGGAGAGCCTCTCTGCTTTCTGAACCCGATCTGTCAGAATCGGGAGTCGTTCAGCGGAATTTTAGCCGAATCCCGCGAACCGGCTCATTATCTCACAGGCAGCCGACGGCGCAATTCTCCGCGTCGCTAAATCTACTTTTTGTGAGCTGCTAGACCAGATAATTCGGTGATAACGAAGCCCCCCGTTGGTTTTTCTGAAACATCCCGTCAGGTCGCGCCAACCGGCTATCACCATGTCCGTTTCCCCCCTCGCCCCCCGACCGCGCTGCCGTGTCATTTCGCTGACATACCAGCGTTATAGGGTACGAGGGCGTGCTCCGTAACCGTGCGTGGCGTCGGCGCTCAGACCCGTTATCCCACGTTGTTCCGTGACGCGCGGGATGTTTCTATCCGACGGCGGGTGACAGAACGCAAAAAGGCAGAGATAAACTCTGCCTTTTTGGGGGGTGACTCCGCTTACATCAGGCCGAACAACCGCGGCACAAACAGGGAGATCTGCGGGATATAGGTGATCATCATCAGCGCGACGATCAGCGCCAGGTAGAAGGGCAGCAGCGGCTTAATCAGCTGCTGGATCTTCACGCCGGAGATAGAGCAGCCGACGAACAACGCGCTCCCGACCGGCGGCGTCAGCAGACCGATACACAGGTTGGCGACCATCATGATACCGAAGTGTACCGGATCCATCCCCAGCTCCTGCGCAATCGGCAGGAAGATCGGGGTAAAGATCAGGACCGCCGGGGTCATGTCCATAAAGATGCCGACGATCAGCAGCACAATGTTGATCAGCAGCAGGATGACGATCGGGTTTTCCGAAATCCCCATCAGCGCATCGCTGATCATGTAAGGGATATCCGCGTTGGTCATCGCCCAGGACATGCCGACGGAGAAGCCGATCAGCAGCAGGACGATCGAGGTCGTCACCACCGACTCCAGGATCAGCCGCGGCAGATCGCGCCACTTCACCTCGCGATAAATCAGCACCGACAGTACAAAGGTGTACACCACGGCGATCGCCGAGGCCTCGGTCGCGGTAAATACGCCGCCGAGGATCCCGCCCATCACGATGAACACCAGCAGCAGGCTGGGCCAGGCATCCCACAGGGCTTTACCCGCCTGACGCAGGGTCGGACGCGCGCTGACCGGGTAATTACGCGCCTTGGCGATAAAGGCGCACACCACCATGATCGACAGCCCCATCAAGATCCCCGGCAGATAGCCGGCCAGGAACAGCGATGCCACGGACACGCCGCCGGCGGTCAGGGAGAAGACGATCAGCACGTTGGACGGCGGGATCAACAGCCCGGTGATACAGGACGACACGTTCACCGCCGTACAGAAGGCCGGATCATAGCCTTCGCGGGTCTGGATCGGGTGCAGGGTGCCCCCCACCGCCGCCGCCGCCGCCACCGCCGAACCGGAGATGGAGCCGAACATCATGTTGGCCAGCACGTTAACGTGCCCCAGCGAGCCGGGAACGCGCCCCACCATCACCTGGGCCAGGTTGATCAGCCGGATGGCGATGCCGCCGCTGTTCATCAAGGTGCCGGCAAAGATAAAGAACGGGATCGCCAGCAGCGCAAAGTTATCCAGCCCGTTGGCCAGGCGCTGTGCGACGGTAATGGTGGCGATTTCCCACGGGAACATCAGCAGCATGGAGGCAAAGGTGGCGATACCGATAGAAAATGAGATCGGCACGCCGACAAACACCAGAAAGAAGAAGCTGCCAAACAGGGTCAGGGCGATATAGCTATCCATCAGTTATTCACTCCTTGCGGACCGGCCAGTTTCTTCATTCCGCTGATCACAAAATACAGACTATAAAAAATGATGATGGCGCCGCTCAGCGGCAGAATAAAATAGACATACCCCATCGGGATCTGCATCGCCGCCGACAGCTGCGCCGTCTCCAGGGTCTTTTCGATCAGCATCCGTCCGCCGACGATCATCACCAGGAACGAGAACACCATCACCAGCAGATTGACCAGTACGCTCAGCGCAGCCTGGGTGCGGGCATTGACCGACATCGCCAGCAGATCGATAGAGAGGTGGCGCTGGGCGCCCACGGTATAGGCGGCGCCCAGCAGGCCGACCCAAATCATCAGAAAACGCGCCAGTTCATCGGTCAGGGTACTGGGCTGACTGAGCACATAACGGCTGAACACCTGCCAGACGACGCAGGCCACCAGCGCCACCATCACCACCACCGCAAACGAGGCGATACTGCGGTCGACGATTTTTTTGATCCGATCGAGAATCATACGGTCTATCCAAATAGCGGGATGAAACGGCGCGGGCGTATCTCTCGCCCGCGCATAACGGCATTACTGCGCAGCGGCTTCAAACTTGTCCAGCAGCGCGGCCTGCTTCGGATCCTTACGGAACTCGTCATACAGCGGCTGTACGGCGGCGCGGAACGGTGCCTTGTCTACGCTGACGATGCTAGCGCCCATCGCTTTGGCCTGCGCACGGGACTCGGCATCGACCTGATCCCACAGCTTCTGCTGGTAGGCCTCAGAATTACGGGCGGCTTTGGTCAGGATGTCCTGCTGCTCCGGGGTCAGCTTCTCCCAGGTTTTGGTGGCGATGACCAGGTAGTCCGGAATCGAGGCGTGCTCATCTTCAGACAGGACGTTGGCGATTTCGATGTGGCGGGTCTGCACCCAGGACGGCACGTTATTCTCCGCGCCATCCACCACGCCCTGCTGCATGGCGGTATACACTTCACCGAAGGAGATCGGCGTCGGAGAGCCGCCCATCAGCTCCACCATCTTGATGGTGGTCGGGCTGGCCTGTACGCGGATTTTCATCCCTTTCAGATCGGCAGGCGAGGTGATCGGCTTCTTGGCATAGAAGCTGCGGGTACCGGCGACGTAGGCGGACATGGCGAAGAAGCCCTTATCCTTGGTGGAGTCCATAATCTCTTTGCCGACCGGACCATACACGACGTTATCAAAGTGCTGCTGATCCTTAAACAGGTACGGCATATTATAAATGGCGTAGACGTTATCGAATGATTCCAGATCGCTGGCGGAGCCTTTCGTCATATCCAGCGCGCCGTTCTGCAGCAGTTCGAGGGTTTCGCGGGCGCTGCCCATCTGGCTGCTGGGGTAAATGCGGATGCGCATATTGCCGTTAGAAAGTTGTTGTACCTCTTTCGCCATCTGCTCGAAGGCCTGGTGCACAACGTGGCTGCGCTCAAGGTTATGAGCCAGTTTCAGCGTGACTTTCTCTGCTGCCTGTGCGCCGCCAGCGATCAGAGAAAGCACGGCTGCGCAGAGGATATGACGGGAAAAAGTTTTCAGTTTCATATAGCAAGGCTCCCTGATATTGGTTGAATATGTGTTACTTTTGGTCTGAACAAATAAGTGATTACGCCAATTTCTGTATGACATCTTATTTTAGCTATCGGATAAGTAGGCAGTACATGCCTCACATTTCCGGTAATTCCCTTATCAGAGATACAATTCTGCGCTTTCGATCACCAAATAATTCGAATTGAACAGCTTAATAACATCGTAAATACCGATGATTTAATCTCCATATTTATCACTCAAATTATTTTTCCTACATATATGTTCGGGAAAAATATATTATTCGCCGAGAATCGCGCGGCGGGGTTGTCATACCACTGGCCGAGAGGGCAGGATAGCGGGGGAGCATCCGGAAAACCGCGGAAGGGGAGCAGAGATGGAGATAGGCTGGCTTGAAGACTTTCTGGCACTGGCAGAGCTGCGTAACTTTTCCCGCGCCGCCGCCAGCCGCAATATCACTCAGCCGGCCTTTGGCCGCCATATCCGGGCGCTGGAGCAGAGCGTCGGCCAGCAGCTGGTCGATCGCAGCACCACGCCGGTGACCCTGACCCCCGCCGGCTATCAGTTTCGCCTGCTGGCCCACGCGATGACCAACCAATGGCGCGAGGGGCTGAACAACATCAACGGACGCCCGCAGGCCCTACTCCACCCGGTGCGTTTCAGCGCCCCCCACAGCCTCTCCTTCCCTTTTCTGCTCGACCTGATCGCCGCGGTCACCGCGGACGACCCGGCGCCTTTACCCTTCGGCGTCGATATTCTGCGGGTGGACTTCGCCGTCGAGGCGCTGATGGAGGGAGAGAGCGACTTCCTGCTGGCCTTTGATAACCACGCCCTGCTGCAGCCGCCGTTTGACAACCTGCTGCTCGGACGCGGCGATCTGCTGCTGGTCAGCGCCCCCGATGCCAACGGCAAGGCCCGCTTTCAGCCGGGGGAGCACCCGGTACCGGTGCTGCGCTACACCCCGGACTCCTACAGCGCCCGCATGGTAGAGCGTCTGATGCCCCAGTATCCCTTCCCCGCCCAGCCGCTGTTTGAGGCCTCGCTGTGCGATCTGCACCGTCAGATGGCGCTGCGCGGCCACGGTCTGACCTGGCTCGCCGACTGCCAGATCGGCGCGGAGCTGGCGGAGGGCCGGCTGGTGGCCGTGGATCGCCAGCGCTGGCGCGTCCCCTATCAGATCCGCCTCTATCGCAACCGCGCCCGCCTGCACCAGCGCGCCGAGGCCTTCTGGCAGCGACTGGCGCAGCGCATCGACGCCGGCCACGCCTTCTGGCCGCCCCCCGCCCCGGCGCGCTAAGCGCTTCGCACGCCGGCGGAAAACCGGCCCCGGTGCCGAATCGGCCTGAGCCATGCCGGAATAGCATTTCACGCCCGACGTGCGCTCCCCTATGATGCGCCTTTCCCTTTTTCTGCCGCGGGATACGTCAATGTCAGCGACGCAAACGATTACCTGGCCGGACTTTCTGGCCCAATTCCCCAAACTGGATCTGCACTACCACCTGCTGGGTGGCGTTCGCCTGGAGACGATGCGCGACCTGGCGAAGCAGGCGGGCGTGCCCCTCACTGAACGCGATGCCAAGAGCTTCTACCGCCGCTATCAGGCTCAGACCGGTCAGGTCAAAGGCGGCATCGCCGCCCTTAACTTCCTCTACCCGCTGCTGACGCGCCCCCAGGATTACTGCCGGGTAATGCAGGAGGTGGCCGAGGACGCCGCGGCGACTGGCGTACGCCACCTGGAGCTGTTCTGGAACCCGTCTGACACCGCGCTGCCCTATGCCGAGGTCACCGCCGCGCTGGCGGAGGGGCTGGCCTGCGCCGCCCAACGCTGGGATATCCACGCGCTGTTCCTGCCGGCCATCAACCGCGAAAAGAGCCCCGAAGAGGCCGTGCGCATGGTGGAGACGGTGCTAGCGCACCCGCACCCGCTGGTGCCCGGCATCGGCATCGACTACCGCGAACACGATGCGCCGATAGAGCACTTCTGGAAAGCCTACCGCCTGGCGCGCCAGGGCGGGCTGCGCCTGACCGGCCACTGCAGCGAGTTTGGTCTGCACTGGCGTAACGTGGAGAGTGGACTGGATCTGCTGCACCTCGATCGCATCGATCACGGCTACAGCATCGTCGATAACCCCGAGCTGATGGCGCGCTGCGCCCGCGACGGCGTTCCCTTTACCGTGGTGCCCAGCAACACCTTCTTCCTCACGCGCTGGCCCGATCGCGACGCGTGGCGCCAGCACCACCCGATCCGCCGCATGGCGGCGGCGGGCATCAACCTGATCCCAGCCACCGACGACTGGCATATGCACGACACCAACGGCGCCGAATGCTATCGGGTCATGGTGGAGGAGTTCGGCTTCGATCTCGACGGGGTGCGAATCATGCTGGCCAACGCCATCGATGCCTGCTGGCAGCCGGCGCCGCTCAAGGCGCGCTGGCGCAGCCAGTGGCTGGCCGAATTCGATGCCCTGCGCGCTCGGCTGGCGCAGGAGCCGCCCTGCGATGCGCAGCGCCATGTCATCTACCAACGCCCTGTCTCGGGAGACTAAACCATGTTAGTTATTGCCGGTATTGTGATCCTGATCCTGACGGTGATCCTGCTGATCAAACGCCAGGATACCCGCACCGTGCTGCTGTTCTCCGGCCTGCTGATGTGCCTGCTGGCCGCCGACCCGATGGCGGCGATGAACAGCTTTGCCCAGAAGATGGTCTCCGAGGGGCTGATCCAGGCGATTCTGTCGGCCATCGGCTTCGCCACCGTGATGAAGTTTACCGGCTGTGACCGCCACCTGGTACGCCTGCTGAGCGTACCGCTGCGGCGCGTCGGCCTGCTGCTGATCCCCGGCACCATTCTGCTGACCACCTTCGTCCAGCTGGCGCTGCCCAGCGCCGCCGGGGCCGCCGCCGCCGCCGGTATCACCATGATTCCGCTGCAGCTGGCGGCGGGTATCCACCCGGTAATGGCCGGCGCCGCGGTGCTGGCGGGCACCTTCGGCGCCAGCCTGCTCAATCCGGGCAGTCCGCACATGGCCCTGGTGGCCAAAATCGTCGGCGGCGACGTGATGACCATCATCGGTTCACGCGCCATGACCGTGGTGTGGCTGGGGCTGCTGATCATGGTCGGCATGACGCTGACCGCCCTGCTGCGCCGTGAGCATCGCGGCTATCATTCAACGCTGGAAAGCGAGATGCAGGCCGACCACCAGCCGATCAACCTGCTGGCCGCGCTGATGCCGCTGCTGCCGGTCACCCTGCTGATGCTCGGCGCCTTCGGCGGCGTCAGTTGGCTGAAGATGGGGGTGCCGCAGGCGGTCATGTGGGGGATCCTCGCCACCCTGCTGGTCACTCGGACCCACCCGGGCAAAGCGATTCCGGCCTTCTTCGACGGCATGGGCAAAGCCTACAGCGACGTGTTCGGCATTATCATCTGCGCCGGGGTCTTCGTGGCCGGTCTGAGCGCCATAGGGCTTATCGATGCCGCCAAAACGCTGCTGATCGACTACCCGCAGGCCGCCCGCTTCGGCGGCACCGTCGGCCCATTCCTGATGGCCATCGTGATAGGCTCCGGCGACGCCGCGGCCTACGCCTTCAACGAGGCCATAACCCCCCACGCCGCTGCCTTTGGCATGGATGGCACCAGCCTGGGGACCGCCGCCGCCTTCGCCAGCTACCTGGGGCGCACCGCCTCGCCGCTCTCCGCCGCCGCCATCGTGGTCGCCGGCATGGTCGGCGTCTCGCCGCTCGATCTGGTCAAGCGCACCGCGCCGGTGATGCTGGTGGGACTGCTGCTGCTGATCGTCCTGATCTGAGTCCGTCCGCGGCGCATCCAAACGAGATCGTCGTCACATATCCCGCCACAACACACCCGCCCGGGACATTTGTCCCGGGCGGGTGTGTAATATCAGAGCCCGTCGGCAGTTTTTACGCCCCCGTCGCTGCCGCACCGGACGCCCGTCCTGTCCCGTAACCGAAGGAATATCTATAGTGTTCAAAGCTAACTGCGGCATGCACAGCGAAGCGTGGCAGGCCATCATTGCGCAGGTCACCGCCAACGCCGCCCTCTACGATTGGGTAAAGCACTGTCCGCTGAGCGTCATGCGCCGCTGGTCCGCGCGCACCGTCGCGCAGAACGAACTGATCTGCCGGCAGGGCGATATCTGCCAGCATTTCCGACTGATACTACGGGGAGAGGCCGACATCTTTTTTGAAGCTGACGACGGACGCCGTTATCAGCAGGCTCGCTACCACCAGGGAGACATCTTGGGGGAGCTGGAAATATTTGAACAGCGCCCCTATATTTGCTCGGTCGAAGCCACCCGCGAGACGCGTCTACTGGAGCTCACCCGCGATGACTTCCACCGTTGGCTGGCGCTGGATAACCATTTTAATCAACGCATACTGCGTACCTGCAGCCAGCAGTATTATCACCTGTCCGCCAAGGCCGGTGCCGACAGCCTGTATACCCTGCAACAGCGGGTATCGCTGGCGCTGTGGCAACGCTTTGCGCAGCAGGAGAGCACGCGCATCGCGCTGGATAAACAGCAGCTCAGTCACGAGTTCGCCGCCGCCGTGCGCAGCATTAACCGAATCCTATTCACCCTGAAGGAGCAGCAGATTATCGCGGTTGATGGGGAGCATATTACCCTGCTTGATCCCGACAGCCTGCAGCGTGAAGCCGGTCTGTAATACAGACGTATGAGGAGCCCGATGGAACTACAACCGCACATCCGCCTGAGCCGCGCGATGACCCAGGCACGCTATGCGCTGCTGCCCGGCGATCCGCAGCGCGTTGAGCACGTCGCCCGCTTTCTGGCGAAGGTCGAGCCGCTGGGGCAAAACCGTGAATTCCGCGCGCTGCGCGGCGAGTTCCACGGCATCGAAATCCTGGCCGTCTCCACCGGCATCGGCGGCGCATCGACCGCCATCGCCGTGGAGGAGCTGCGTCGCATCGGCGTCACCACCCTGATCCGTATCGGCAGCTGCGGCGCCCTGCAGGATCACATGGCGATGGGCGATCTGGTGATCGCCAGCGGCGCGGTGCGCGATGAGGGGACCAGCCGCGCCTATGCGCCCGCCGGCTACCCGGCCTGCGCCGACAGCGGTCTGGTGCACCTGCTGCGCGCCGAGGCCGAGCGCCTGGCGTTCCCTGCGCACTGCGGCTATGTGCGCAGCCACGACAGCTTTTATACCGACCGAGAGGCCGAGCTGGACGCCGCGTGGTCGGCGCGCGGTATTCTGGCCGCCGATATGGAAACCGCGCCGCTGATGGTGGTCGGCGCGCTGCGCGGCCTGCGCACCGCCTCGGTGCTCAACGTGGTGGTCACCCACAACGGGGGGCTGGAGCAGGGCATCAACGACTACCAACAGCAGGAAGCGCACAGCCAGCGCGGCGAAGCCCGCGAGATCGAGCTGGCCCTCAACGCCATCCGACAGGATTATAACAAGGGGAACTGATCATGGATTTTTTCAGCATTAACAACGTAATGGCAAACATTCCCCTCGGCGAAGGCGGATATGCCCTGTCATGGATCGAGGCCATCGGCACGCTGTTTGGCCTGCTGTGTATCTGGTTTGCCAGCAAAGAGAAGATCATCAACTACCTGTTTGGGCTGATCAACGTCACCCTATTTGCCGCCATCTTTTTCCAGATCCAGCTGTACGCCAGCCTGCTGCTGCAGGTGTTCTTCTTCGCCGCCAACCTGTACGGCTGGTACGCCTGGAGTCGGCAGAACGGCGATAACGAGGCGGCCCTCAGGGTACGCTGGCTGTCGCGCGGCAAGGCGCTGACCCTGATCCTGGTCTGCCTGGTCGCCATTGCCCTGATGACCCGCTTTATCGATCCGGTGTTCGCCGTCCTCACCCGCATCGCCATCGATCTGCTGCAGGGCATGGGCGTCGCCGTCGTCATGCCGGATCTGCAGCCGGATGCCTTCCCGCTGTGGGACTCCACCATGCTGGTGCTCTCCATCGCCGCGATGGTGCTGATGACCCGCAAATACGTTGAGAACTGGCTGCTGTGGGTGGTGATCGACATCATCAGCGTGGTGATCTACGCCATCCAGGGAGTCTACGCCATGTCGCTGGAGTATATCCTGCTGACCGCGATCGCCGTCATGGGCTCCGTGACCTGGATCAACAGCGCGCGCCGCCACGGCTCCCGCCCGCTGGCGCCGGCCACCGTATAATCGCCCTGTCCGCGTCCCGCCTGCCGGGACGCTATTCTACCGCGCGCCGCCCCGGCGCGCGGCTTATCTCACAGCGGTAGACGGTAGGTCACCTGCCGCACCTGCTCGGTCAGCCCCAGCGCAGTCAGCATACGCTGCTGCGCCCTATCCTCCAGCGCCACCGCCGTCACCATCTCCGCGCATCCGCGCTGCCGTCCCCAGGCCGCCGCCGCCGCCATCAGCGCCGTCGCCACCCCGCGCCGGCGCCGGTCGGGCGACACGAACAGGCAGCACAGCCGCAGCCGGGCAGGCGCACCGCGCGATAACGTCTCCGGCTGCAGCGCAATCTCCACAAACCCCTGCGCCTCGCCTTCGGCGTCCAACGCCAGCAGGGCGGCGTAAGGGGCGGCATCCAGCAGCGCGCAGCCCTCAAGCCAGTGGCGGCTCAGCGGCGTCTGCGGTGCCAGCTGGGCGCGCAGCGCGACCCAGCGGCGCATCATGGTTTCATCCAACGGTACTATCGTCATGCGGCCCCCTGCGTGGGTAAGATTCGACAGTGGAAAAGGCTAGCCTAACGGCCGGGATCGCGACAGACAACGGATGCGCCAAGGCCAACGGAGGCGCGCGCGGAGGGCATTCCCATGGCAAAAAAAACGGGCCGCACCCTGCGGTGCGACCCGGTATATCTGCGAGGATCAGGCCCCCTGGCGAACGGCGGCGCTCTGCTCCTGCGGTCGGACATAGCGATAGCGGAACAGGAACAGGAAGATGACGGCCAGCAGCAGCGAGTAGCCGGCGAAGATCAGCCATACGGTCGGCCAGTCGGTCACGCCGCCCTGGGTGTAATACTCCACCACCTTACCGCTGACGATACCGCCCAGAATACAGCCGAATCCGTTGGTCATCATCAGGAACATGCCCTGTGCGCTGGCGCGGATGGACGGTTTGACCTCCTGATCGACAAAGACCGAGCCGGAGATGTTAAAGAAGTCAAAGGCGCAGCCGTACACGATCATCGACAGCACCAGCAGCACGGTGCCGAACGGCGACGGATCGCCGTAGGCAAACAGGCCGAAGCGCAGCATCCAGGCCACCATGCTCATCAGCATCACGTTCTTGATACCGTAACGCCCGAGGAAGAACGGGATGGTCAGAATGAACGCGGTCTCAGAGATCTGCGATACCGACAGCAGCACCGAGGCGTGCTCGACGATAAAGCTGCCGCTGAACAGCGGGTTCTGATCGAAGCTGTGCAGGAACGGGTTACCGAACATGTTGGTAATCTGCAGCTCGGCGCCCAGCAGCATGGAGAAAATAAAGAAGATCGCCATACGGGGGGTCTTGAACAGGCTAAAGGCATTCAGCCCCAGCATCTCCGCCCAGCCCTGCTTCTCTTGGTGCTTCGCCACCGGAATATGGGGCAGCGTCATGGCGAACAGGCCCAGCAGCAGCGAGGCCACGGCGCCGATATACAGCTGCATGTAGCTCAGCTCAAAGCCGGAGAAGCTGACCGCCCACATGGCCAGAATAAACCCAATGGTGCCCCAGATACGGATCGGCGGAAAATCTCTGACGATATCCATGCCCGCATTCTGCAGCCGATAATAGGAGATGGTATTCACCAGCCCCAGGGTCGGCATATAGGCTAGCGAGTTCAGCAGGATAACCACGAACATGGCGCTTGGCGTCGTCACCTGGGCCGCCAGGAACAGGGTCAGCGCCCCCACCAGATGACAGGCGGCATAGACCCACTTGGCGCTGATCCATTTATCCGCCACGATCCCCAGCAGGGTCGGCATAAACAGCGCCGCAATCCCCAGCGAGCTGTAGACCGCCCCGATGGCCGCGCCGTCAAACTTCAGGGTAACAAACATGTAGGAGCCGAGCGTCGTCAGCCAGCTCCCCCACAGGTAGAACTGCAGAAACGACAGTATCTTCAGCTGCAGCTTGAGATTCATGTTATTTTCCTCACACATAGGAGCCGGGATAAGATGGGATAAAAACATTTTTAATTTATTATGATTTAATCCTATCACCACGCTGGGGAAATATTTTGCTACCGCGCTCAAAAAATGAAAAAGCATATTAATTGCGGCATGAATTAGTGATGGAGATAACATTTATGCCGCAAAGCAAGGTGCGCCGACGCCGGACGAGAGGGGGCGCCAAACCGGGATCTCAGCCCCACGCCGCCCCGCCGTCCAGGTGCAGAACCTCGCCGTTAAGATCGGGATTCGCCATGGCAAACAGCGCGCTGCGCGCGTAGCTCTCCGGCTGCCCCAGCCGCCGCAGCGGCAGTCTCGCGGCGATCGCCCGCAGCGCCTCGGGGTCGCCGCCCGTCGCCTGCGCCAGCAGCGGCGTATCCATCGGACCGGGGCTAATCACATTAATCCGGCGCGGCGCCAGCTCACCGACCAGACTATGGGCCAGCGTCTCAACCGCGCTCGCGGCGGCGGCGGCGATGGACTTACCCGGCGACGGCCGCCGCGTGATCATCCCCGAGGTCAGCACCAGCGATCCCTCGGCGGCCATCTTCGGCACCGCCGCGCGCAGGGCATACACCGCGCCCCAAAACCGGCTCGCCATATTGACCCGCAGCGCCGCCATATCGCCGTGCAGCAGCGGCGCCGGCGCGATCTGTGCCGCGGTGATAGCGACATGATCGATCCCATCAAGCGGGGCAAAGAAGGCGTTGACCGACGCCTCGCTGGCCACATCGATCGTCTCACCGCGGGCCCCTCTCCCTAGCGTGGCCAGCGCGGCCATCAGCCGCGCGGGCGAACGCCCGCCGAGATACACATGCGCCCCGGCCTCCAGCGCCATGCGGGCCGTCGCCAGCCCCAGTCCCGACGTACCGCCGATAATAACGATCTGTTTCCCGCGCAGGGTATGAAAAGGCATCGCGTGATATTTCCCCATGGTGTGCCGCCCGGCGCCAACGCGGCGCAGGCGTAGTGAATATGCTGTAGGGTAAACGCGATACTGTTTATTATTTAGCGCAAAGATATCCCCGATTTGGGGAGTTAAATTCCCCAATGTCGTCACCGGCGGGAGTGCGAAAACGATGATGTCAGACGAACAGCTTAATGGTATTCAGGCCTTTATCGCCGTCGCCCAGAGCGGGAGCTTTACCCTGGCCGGTGAACGCCTGTGCCGCTCACGCTCGGCCATCGGCAAGGCCGTGGCAAAGCTGGAGAGCCGCCTCGGCGTGCGCCTGCTGCAGCGAACCACCCGCCGCGTGGCGCTGACCGACGAAGGCGCCGCCTTCCTGCAGCACAGCCTGCGGGCCTTTAACGCCCTGGAGCAGGCAGTGGATGTGGCCCATGCGCAGCGCGGCGAGGTTCAGGGGACGATCCGCCTCTCCGTCCCCGTCGCCTTTGGTCGCTGCTGGATCCTGCCCGTTATTCAGCGCCTGGTGCAGCGCTACCCGGCGCTGCGCCCGGAGGTCAGCTTCGCCAATCAGCCCATCGCTCTCGACGACGAACGGGTAGATATCGCGGTCAGAATCGGCCCGCCGCCCAATGCCCCGACGCTGATCGCCCGTCAGATTGGCGTTCAGCACGCCTGCCTCTGCGCAGCTCCGGCCCTGCTGGCGCGCTGTCCCGACATCGACGCGCCCGAGGCGCTGGCGCACACGCCGTGCCTGGTCAGCCAGCCCTATCAGCGCTGGCCGCTGCGCGATCGGGACGGGGAGACCCGGCACTACGCCGTGCGACAGGCGATGGTATTGGATGACGTCATGGCGCTGCGCGACGCCGCGCTGGCCGGGCTGGGGGTCGCCCGGTTGCCCGACTGGCTGGCCGCGCCGCTGATCCGGCGCGGCGCGTTGATCGCGCTGCTGACGTCGGCGGCCCCCGCCGGACGGCCGATCCATCTTCTCTGGCCGAGCGATAAATACGCGCCCCGACGCCGACGGGTGACGATCGATGCGCTAACGGCGCACTTCTCGCCGACGCCGCCCTGGCTGCGCGACCCGCCGGACGACCGCGGCGATGCATAGTCGCCAACGCCGCGCAAAACCGCCTACCCCTTCCGCGCGGCGCGGCGATGCGGGCCGAGCGACGGGCGCAGACGGCGATCCTCCCGGGCCTTATCGCACAGGAAGGTCAGCGATACCCCATTCAGCATCGCGGCCACGTCATGCTCTATCGACAGCAGCAGCGCCGACACCTGCGCCCGGCGCTCGCCGTCCTCTCCCGGCGCGGCCAGGGCCTGCCCCCCGATCAGCCGATTAATCCGCTCCAGACGCCGCAGGCGACGGCGCGCCAGATCGAGCCGCAGCGCCACGATAGCGTCGATAACACGGGTCAAGGCCACGCTGTTTAGGCACAGCGCGCGATACCAGGGATCATCCACGGCCAGATGCAGACGGGTCGTCAGGCTGTGCAGCAGGTTCAGCGTCAGCATCAGGCGGCTGATGCGGTGGGTAAACAGCTGAAAGCGCGCGTAGATATAGCGATCGAACAGCAGATCGTAGGACCAGATGGGCAGGTTGCCGTGCACATAGTGCTCCAGCTCCTCAAAATGGTGAAAGAAGGCCCCCTCCGGCACCCGCCACTCTCCCCCGGCCGCCAGTAGGCAGGTCCGGTTAAATCCGGCGATGCGGCGCAGCAGGCCGCTCAGGGTCGCAAAGACCTGATCATGCTGGTGACGCGGCATTATCAGCAGCGAACAGAGATAGGCCACCAGGGCGCCGCACAGCGTATCGATCAGGCGGTAGCTGAGCAGCGTCCACAGCAGCAGACGCTGATGATTAAAAAAGCTGGCCAGCAGCATCGCCACCAGGGTGGTGATCAGGCAGACAAACAGGCCGTAGTAGCGGCTCAGGCACTTGCTCCAGTAGGCCAGCGTCCCGGTCAACACCAGCAGAATCTGGAAGATAAGCGTATGATCGATCAGCAGGATCCCACAGCTGCCCAGCGCGACCCCGCACAGCGTTCCCAGCACACGCTGAAAACCACGGCGAAACGCCGCCGATGAGGAGGTGATGGTCAGGCTGACCACCAGCGCCGTCAGCGGAACCCAAAATCCCTGAACCAGCGGCACCCACGCGATCAGCAGCTGGGCCACCACCATGGAGACCGCGGCGCTGGCCATCTGGTGCAGCACCAGCGGCGGCAGCGACGTCTTAACAACACTCAATCGCATGTCACCTCCTGCGGCGTCGGGCGCGCCAGCGGCGCGCATTGCTCCACCAGCGCCAGCAGCAGGGAGACCAGCAGGCGCAGCGTGGGATGCGCCCCTTCAGGCAGTGCGGTCGACAGCCACTGGCGCAGCGCCGTCAGCCGCTGCGCGCGCTGCCGGTAGTCCAGCGACTCCACCCGACACAGCAGCGAGGCCAGCGCCAGAAAGCAGCGCCGACGCAGTGCGTTGACCCGGCGCAGATCGTCCCGCCCCAGCGGCTCCACCGGCCAGTAGCTCAGGGTGATCACCCCCTCCACCAGCGCCATCAGCATCGCGGTGCGGGGCGACGGCGGCGCACCGCCGCCGTCACATCCCGCGTGGTATGCGCTCAGCAGGCGCTGCAGCGTCGCCTGACGATTGAAGGTGCCCTTTTTCAGCGCCGGCGCCAGCTGGTTAAAATCGCGGACGGCGGGCAGGTAGGCCAGCCAGCGGCAGGTCTCCCCCAGCTGGTGCAGCAGTACGCGCGGCAGGCGCCGCCGGTAGCGGCGACTGGTGCGGGCGGGAAGCACGAGAAAGGCGACCAGCGCGCAGGCGCCGCCGGCCAGCAGCGCCGGGATCAGCTGTCCCATCACCGGGGGCCGCGCCTGCGCCAGCCCATTGGCGATAATGGCGAACAGCGTCACAAACAGTGACACCATGGCCATCGCGGGCCGACGGGAGAACAGATACAGCGTCAGGGCCGCCAGCAGCGCCACCATCACCACCTGCAGCGGGATACTGCACAGGCTGCCCAGCAGCACCGCGCTACCGATCAGCAGGGTATTGATCAGGACGCTCAGCATATGGCTGACGAGGCGATCGCCCATCACCACCTGCACGGAGAATACGCCCAGCAAAATGCTGTAGATCCCCCATTCGGCGAACGGAGCGCACTGATCGACCACGATCCCCAGCGTCAGCCCTATCGCGGTACGCATGGCGTTGAGCATAAAGCGGCCGTCGGGATCGGCCAGAATAACGCGATCGCATCCCCTCATCGCGAGCGCTCCAGCGCAGGACGAGGGGAAATGCCCCGGCCGTGCGGCCGCGGCATCCTTAACGGAGACAAGCAGGAGAGGCTATCCCGAAACACCATAAAATCGCTGACCTAAAAAGAGAGTAATCTATTATTAAATAGCATATCAATCTGGTCATTGGGGTGGAATATTTACCCTGGAATGATTTTATTCTATTAATTTATTCTAAATGGGAATTTTTATATGCTTTGTTATCAATAATAAACGCCGGATATTATGCGAAAAAAATTCATCTCCGGAATAAATATGAGCACCGTTGTCAGCGAAATAGATTATCAGTCCCGCAGTTACCATATCCTGCAGCCGTTACTGCAGCAGGCCGGCATTGGCCTTGAGGGGCAGCAGCCCTATGACCTGCAGATCCATAACCCGCAGCTGTTCTCCACCGTGCTCAAGGCCGGCTCCCTGGGGCTGGGCGAGAGCTATATGGACGGCTGGTGGGACTGCGAGCGTCTGGATATGTTTTTTGACCGCGCCCTGCGCCACGGCCTGGACAAGAAGCTGCCCAGCAACCTCAACGATCTGATCTATGCCGTCAGCGCCCGCCTGTTTAACCTGCAGTCGCGCCGCCGCGCCGGTCAGGTCGCCCGCGAGCACTACGATCTGGGCAACGATCTGTTTGAGGCCATGCTCGATCCCCATATGCAGTACTCCTGCGCCTACTGGAAAGAGGCCAAAACGCTGGAGCAGGCCCAAGAGGCCAAGCTGGATCTAATCTGCCGCAAGCTCGATCTGCAGCCGGGTCAGCGGGTGCTCGACATCGGCTGCGGCTGGGGGGGACTGGCGGCGTACATGGCCCGTAACTACGGCGTGGAGGTCACCGGGATCACCATCTCGCAGGAGCAGTGCGAGCTGGCTCGCCAGCGCTGCGCCGGTCTGCCGGTGACCCTGCGCCTGATGGACTACCGCGATCTGGACCAGCCGTTTGAGCGCATCGTCTCCGTCGGCATGTTTGAGCACGTCGGCCCCAAAAACTACGCCACCTACTTCAACACGGTCAAACGCTGCCTGCACCCGGAGGGGCGTTTTCTGCTGCACACCATCGGCAGTAATATCTCCGATCACGGTGTCGATCCCTGGATTAACCGCTATATTTTCCCTAATGGACGTCTACCCTCCATGCGCGATATCGTCAGCTGCAGCGAGGGGATGATGGTCATGGAGGACTGGCACAATTTGGGGAGCGATTACGATAAGACGCTGATGGCATGGGAGGCTCGCTTCCGCGCCGCCTGGCCACGACTGAAGGATCGCTACGGCGAACGTTTTTACCGTATGTTCCGCTACTATCTCTGTGCCTGCGCCGGCGCCTTCCGCGCCCGGGATATCCAGCTGTGGCAGGTGCTGTTTAGTCCCCACGGCGTCAGCGGCGGCGTACGGGCCGCACGCTAACCACGCCCCTATTTTCTCCGGTCGGCCGCCGCGGCGGTCGGCCTGTCTATGATCGCTAACGGTGAATACGACACCGCAACAGGTGACGCCATGTCGCACGATAATTTTCTGAAGTCCATGTATGACACCCACTACGGCGCCCTGATCGCCCTGGCCGCGCTGAACGAAGAGCAGAGCGTCAGCCGCGCCGCCGAGTGCCTGAGCATCAGCCAGCCCTCCATGAGCAAGCTACTGATGGAGCTGCGCAAAGAGTTCAACGATCCGCTGTACACCAAGTGCAATAATCTGTTTACCCTGACCCCGGTCGGCGAGACCCTGTGCACCATCGTGCGCAACACGCTGTACGCCAGTCAGTCGATGATCGACCAGCTGCGCTGCGGGGTGAAGCACCGCTATAACATCTGCCTGCCGCACTGGTTCAATATTCAGGAGGTCTCCGCCCTGATCGGCAACGTGCGCACCCTGTATCCCAACCTGGTGATCAACTTCCGGCCGCCCAGCGCCACCACCGCAGAAGACATCGTGCAGAGCCTGAAGCAGGGTAACGTGGACGTCGCCGTACGCCACTTTCCCCACGCCTGCCCCAGCGGAATTCACCTGAAGACGCTCGGATCCTCCGAATTCATGTTCCTGCGCCGCGTCCGCGCCATCGGCCAACGGCCGACGCAGATGCTGACCATGACCCGCGAGCAGCTGCTCTGCACGCCGCTGATTATCTACAATATCAGTCCCTACCTGCAGGACAGCTTCCTGCAGGCCAACCGCCTGGATGAGGGGCTGCTGAACATCACCATGACCCTAACCAACAACTTCCGCCGCTGGCTGGATGAGCTGGTGGACGATGATACCCTGCTGATAACGCTGCGCAGCGTCGGCGACGCGCTGGTCGAAAGCGGAGAGTACCGGGCGGTCGCCATTCCCGGCATGGCCATTCACTTCCCGTATCATCTGATGTGGCACGAGCGCTCGTCGCAGGATCCGGTTCATCTCCTGATCCGCAAGGCGCTGATCGCCATGAGCAGCGCCAGCCTTCCCTCGCCGACGGAGCGCTGAGGCGCGCGCCAGATCCCAACGGCAGCCAGCGGCTGCCGTTTTTACTGCGTCCAGCCTAGATCAGCGCCGCCCGGTGGCGGCCATGCACCACCCAGATGCGCAGGGTAAACAGCAGCAGCGCCAGCAGCGCCAGACTCAGGCTGTAGAAACCGATGTGCCGGCTCAGCAGCGCGGTCACCAGCGCCCCGACAAAGAAGTGCGCGATCACCATCAGGTAGTGCAGACCCTCATGGTACAGGCATAGCCGCTCGCGTCGATTACGCTGGCGATCGAACACGCTGAACAGACGGCTCATCATCAGCACGTACACCGTGGTCACCACCGAGGTCGCCGTCGGCTGACGGGTTCCCCCGTGCTTAATCACAAAGTTCTGGATATACATGAAGATCAGCCCGATGGTCACCAGCGGCATCACCAGCGGCGTCGGCTTGGCCCCCAGCAGCCCATAGCGACTCATCGCCGCCCCCAGCAGCATAAACGCCAGCAGCAGCAGGCAGTTGATGCTCATGGCGATGGCATAGCCGTGCCACGGACTGTGCAGGCGGGAGTGATAGCGGTTGACGAGCAGCTGATGCAGCGCCGCCAGCACCATCCAGATCAGGATGATGGAAATATGGTAGACCGACTCAAAGTCCATCCCCCCATTGGCCAACGCCGCAATGCCGAAGATCATGTTAGAGGTCATATAGCCGATTAAGGCCTTGTATAAATACATAAAACTGACGATTTCCAGGCAGCCGCCAATAAAGCTCATCATATAGTGAATTTCATGATTGAGCGTGCGGTAGACCCGGGATAGGGGCTTATTACGCATTACGTCACTCGATAAAAATTAACACGCAGAAATTTTATCACTCGATAATAATATCTGGTGGTTATGATGATTATATTATAGGCGGGAATAAAAATGGCGTCGGACGACGCCGGTGGGACGGTGACGGGGGCGGCATCGATCCGCCCCCGGTTAACTCAGGCTATTTCAGCCGCGGCTCAAGCCATACCAGGATCAGGGTAGACAGCGAACACATCAGCAAAATGCCGACAAACCACAGTAAATACCACATCGCGCCCGCTCCTCAGTACAGTTCGTGATCGTGACGGCGGATCGTCTCCGGGTTAATCCGCCCCAGCATCTTATAGTAGCTCCACAGGGTGTAGAGCAGCACGATCGGCAGAAAGATCAGCACGATCACCAGCATGATACTCAGCGTCATCTGGCTGGAGGTGCTATCCCACAGCGTCAGACTGGAGACAGGGTTAATGCTGGAGGGCATCACAAACGGGAACAGCGTCACCCCGGCGGTAAACACCACCCCGGCCTGCGCCAGCGACGCCAGCAGGAAACCCCACCCCGCACGACCACGGGCGCTGGCGAACAGGGTCAGCAGCGGACACAGTACGCCGAGCAGCGGGAAGATCAGCAGCAGCGGCGAATGGATGAAGTTACTCATCCAGGCGCCGGGCAGCACCGCAACCGCCTTCAGCAGCGGGTTGGAGGGACCATTGGCGTCCTGGCTGAGCAGCACATAGCCATCGATGCCGACCCACAGCCAGTAGCCGGCCAGCAGGAAGCAGAGCACCACCAGCAGCGCGCTGCGGTTGGTCGCCGAGCGGGCCCGCTGGCGGATCACGCCATCGGTCTTCAGCTGTAGCCAGACGCCGCCCTGCATGATCACCATACACAGGCTGAGCAGCCCGCACAGCAGGGCAAAGGGCGACAACAGCTGCCAGAAGGTGCCGAAGTACTCCACGCGCAGCTGCGGGGTGAAGGCAAAGGGAACCCCCAAGATCAGGTTGCCGAACGCCACGCCGAACACCAGCGGCGGTACCAGGCTGCCGATCACCAGCCCGATATCCCACAGGGTGCGCCAGCTCGCATCGGCGATCTTGCCCCGGTAGTCAAAGGCCAGCGGACGAAAGAACAGGGCGCATAGCACCAGGATCATCGCCACATAGAAGCCGGAAAAGGCGGCGGCATAGACCCGCGGCCAGGCGGCGAACAGCGCGCCGCCGGCCAGGATCAGCCAGACCTGGTTTCCCTCCCAGTGAGCGCCGACGCTATTGATCAGCACGCGTCGCTCGTCGTCGCTGCGCGCCACCAGCGGCAGCAGGCAGCCGACCCCCATGTCAAATCCGTCGGTCACCATAAAGGCCACCAGGATCACGCCGATCAACAGCCACCAAATAAACCGCAGCGTTTCATAATCAAACATAACAGTCTCCTTTACCCCTGCTGCGCCGGTTGTTCACTCTGCATCGCGCTCGGCCCAAGACGCGCGTACTTTTGCATCAGATAGACCTCGGCGATTAAGAACAGGGTGTAAAGCCCCAGGATCAGCCCCATCGAGAAGGCCAGCTGGCCGACCGTCAGAGCGGAGTGGGCGGAATAGGTCGGCAGGATATCCTGAATAGCCCAGGGCTGACGGCCAAACTCCGTCATAAACCAGCCGGCCTCAATGGCAATCCACGGCAGCGGCAGGCTATAGAACACCATCCGCAGCACCCAGCGGTGCTGATCGATGCGCACCCGCAGCGTCTGAACCAGCGCAATCAGCATCACCAGCAGCAGCAGCGAGCCGCAGCCCACCATGATGCGGAAGCTCCAGAACACCGGCGCCACCTGCGGAATCAGGCCGCGCTGCGCCGCCTGATACTGCGCCGGCGTCACATTGTTCATATCCGGCGCATACTGCGTCAGCAGCATGCCGTAGCCCAGATCGCTTTCAACGGCGCGGAACGCGCTCAGCACCTGCGGCGAACGGTTACCCTGTGAAAGGGTATTCATCAGCAGCCAGGCCTCACGCCCGCGCTGCAGACGCGGCAGGGCGTCGGCCATCAGATTCTTCAGACCCGGAACCGGCGTATCCAGCGAGTGGGTCGCCAGGATCCCCAGCAGCGCGGGAACCTTCACGGCAAAGTCATTCCGCTCCTGCGCCTGCTGTGGCCAGGCGACCAGGTGGAACGGCGCGGGCGCGGGCTCGGTCTCCCACTCCCCTTCCATCGCCGCCAGCTTCACCGGCTGAACCTTGGCCACCTCATAGGCGGAGCTGTCGCCCAGCTGCAGCGTCCCCAGAATGGCCAGGGTGCCGAACACCGACCCGATGGCGAAGGAGCGCAGCGCCACGTCACGCTCGCGGCCGCGCAGCAGATACCAGGCGCTGATGGACATGATGAACATCGCCCCGGCGACATAGCCGGACATCACGGTATGGACAAACTTCACCTGACTGACGGGGTTGAACACCAGCTCGCTGAAGCTGGTCATCTCCATACGCAGGGTGTCGATATCAAAGTGGGCCCCGGTCGGATACTGCATCCAGCCGTTGGCGTTCAGGATCCACAGGGCGGAGATATTGGAGCCGAAGGCCACCAGCCAGGTCACCAGCAGATGCTGATACTTGTTCAGCCGCTGCCAGCCGAAGAAGAACAGGCCGACAAAGGTGGACTCGAGGAAGAAGGCCATCAGCGCCTCCATCGCCAGCGGCGCGCCGAAAATGTCGCCCACGTAGTTGGAGTAGAATGACCAGTTGGTACCGAACTGAAACTCCATGGTCAGGCCGGTCGCCACGCCCAGAGCAAAGTTGATCCCAAACAGCTTACCCCAGAAACGCGTCATATCGCGGTAGATCGTTTTGCCAGTCACCACGTAGATGGTTTCCATGACGGCCAGCAAAAAAATCAGCCCCAGGGTAAGGGGTACGAACAAGAAGTGATACAGCGCGGTCAGCGCAAACTGCCATCGCGATAAGTCAATAACATCCCACATGCGGACTCCTGTAGGCGATAAGATGGGAAATATGGACCAGGCTGTCTCCCGCAACGGATCGCCGCGTCAACCCGCGACCGGACGTGCGCCCAATCCACGGGGAGACTCCCCGCCGCGTTTGCACAGCCCAACGCCGCCATGACCACTGACGACACACCCATACTGTTACGGGATACCGCCTAATAGTAGATCGCCGAGCGCGCCGCCGCAGACTCGCTCCCCATATATAGGCCAATCGTGCTACACAAAGGCCCGAAAACCCTATTTTATCTACGTCTTCATCAGATGACTGCGCCGCCTAACGGCGGCGCAAAATGAGGCGGGTGGGTGCGCGCAGCGCGCTCAGCCCAATAACAGGAAGTGCGACTTATCCGCGTCGCACTGCGGACAGCGCCAGTGCGCCGGCAGCGCGCTGAAGGGAACCCCCGATGGAATTTGCCCCACCCTGTCCCCCTGCGCCGGATCGTACACCCACCAGCACAGGTTGCACTCCAGCCGAGCATCGTCCGCGATCGCCTGGGCGTAGCCGCGCTCAAACATGGGCCACCTCCTCCAGCCAGCGGCAGACGTCGCCCAGACGCTGAGCCGAATCAGCCAGATCCTCCGGCGCCGCCAGCACCAGCTCCGGCAGGGTGCACACCTCATAGCTGTCGAGCAGCGTCCCCTTCAGGGTATCCAGGCAGCGTACGTGCCAGACATGGCGCAGCCCCGTCGCGTCGATGCGGCTCTCGCCGTAGCCAAAGGTGCGGATCTGAATCCGCCCCGGCCCGCACAGCCGCGTTAGAAACAGACGATCGGCCTCGCTCAGCGGCAGCTGCGTCAGGTTGATGCTGTGGGGCTGAGCCGCCGGATCGCGCACGTGCGTCAGCAGCTCATGGGCCAGCGGCAGGCCGTTCATCAGCCCATCGATGGGCGGCGGCAGCAGCGAATCGTTCGGCAGCGTATCGGCGCTGGCCGCCTGCCACAGCGGCAGCGGCGCACAGCCCGCCTCCAGTCGATCCTCCAGCACGCAGCCCCCCTGCAGACGGCGAACCCGCCACAGACCACAGAATATCGCCTCCTGGATTTCGCTTTCGCTGCCGTCCGGATGCTGAATACGCACCGAGACCTCCCCTTCGCCCAGCAGGGCGTTGAGAAAGGTCATATCCTCGTCATTCAGCGCCGACAGATCCCAGCCGATCACCTCGCCCAGAGGGGGGATCCCCTGCGCCAGCTGACGCAGTAAGCGCGTTAGCTGCGCCATGACCCGCGGGCTGTGAGCGCAGTGCTCCAGCGCCGCCATGCTCGGATCGCCGTTGACCCCGCAGGTGATCGGCAGCGGGTTCATGCTAAAGCTGTCGTCATCGGGCTGCGTCCCCGGCCCCAACAGGTGAAAAAAGGTCTCGCTCATCGATCAGGACTCCTGCGGAAGGGCGGATTCAACCAGCGGGCGCATCAAGGCGATCAGATCGGCCCACGGGTGGATCCCGCTGAGCACGCCGCGCAGTTCACCGCCGATAAACACCAGCGTTGCCGGAAAGCGGCGCACGCCAAAGCGATCGCCGATGGCCTCGCTCTGCGCCAGGTCGGCCATCGCGATGCGCCAGTCAACCTGGGGAAACTCGCGCAGCAGCTCGGCGATCATCACCGGGTTGTCGCTGACCTCCGGCGTACGGCGCGGATCGCAGCTCAGCAGCACCACGCCGTCCGGCGCCTGCGCCAGCCAGCCGTCCAGCGAATGCGCCTCGACCGGCTGCCAGCCGCGCGCCAGCATGCGCTGCCACAGCGCGGAAAATGGATTGTCGTTCAACACTCCTCCTGTCCCTCCAGCGTCATCCGATACTGGCGAATGCGCACGCCCTCATAGTTCTCCATCGACAGACACTCGTAGTTCAGGCAGCGGCTCTCCTCGCTCGGCTGCGGGACGATCCCCCAGTCGGCCAGCTGCGCCAGCGCCGCCTGCTCCGCCGCGGGCAGCTGGGCCCGCGCCACCTCGGTCAGGCTGCCGCCATACTCATCCAGCAGCGCGGGCTGTAGCCCCACCAGCGCCACGCGGGACGGCATATGGCCGCGAATGTCCGCCAGGGCCAGCACCTCGGAAAAGCTGCTCTGGTGCAGACTCATCTTCTTGGCGCTGAGGTAGGCCGGCACCATCTCCCCGGCGTAGGTACGCAGGGTCCCCGGCGCCAGGCCGTAGTCGATGGCATCCAGGATCAGCAGGTGGCTGGCGCTTTCGACATAGCCCAGCAGGTTCAGCCCCTGGGTGCCGCCGTCGACGATCTCCACCTGCTCCGGCCAGTGATAATGGGCATACAGCCGCTCGGCCACCCGTACGCCGAAGCCCTCATCGGCCCACAGCAGGTTGCCCAGCCCCATTACCACCACGCGCTGCTCACTCATGACGCCTCCTTGTCGCGTTTACGCTTCGGGAACTTATGACTGCGGAATCCATTGATCATGGTAGAGATAACCGTGTCGTCAGACATGATGTCCTCGCGGATGGCCATATACACATGTCCAATGATAAATGCCCCGATAAGCCACATCCCCAGGCGGTGCCAGCTGTGGATATCGATAGAGTTGCCGCCGGTCCAGTAGAAGAACTCGATCACATAGTGGAACGGGGCGAAGATGGCGTACTGGCTATGCTCGCTGAACAGCGCGAACCCGGTGAGGATCATGAATACCGACATCAGGAAATAGCCAAACATCGCCGCCTGGGCGATGGGGTTATGGCCAATGTCACCGCTCGGGCGCTTCTCCAGAAACAGATACCAGCGGATCTCATACAAAACGCCCTGCCACCAGCTGCGGCGCCACACCGGCACCACGAACAGCTCGCGCGAGTAGCGGTTGCCGACGCAGGCCCAATAGATGCGCATCAGCAACAGCACGGTGAACAGCATCCCTGCGCTGAAATGAACCAGACGGATATAGCCCATGTAGAACAGATAGGTGGCCTCGCCGCTGACCGACGGCAGTGGCCGGCCAATGAAGTACCCGGTCACCATCAGCACCAGCATGCAGCCCACCGTCAGCCAGTGCCACAGGCGCACCGGCGCCTCGAACACATAGTGGCTGACGGCATCATCACGCGCCTCCTCGGCGCGCGGGGATGTCTTTTCACTCATCGTTCTTCTCCTTAGCGCTTAGCGTACCTGGACGGAGATCAGTTCGCTGCCGTCGTCGCCGAGCACGTGGGTTGAACAGGCCAGGCAGGGGTCGAAGCTGTGCAGGGTGCGCAGGATCTCCAGCGGCTGATCGGGGATCGCCATCTGGGTCCCCATCAGCGCCGCCTCATAGGCCCCGATCTGTCCCTTGGGATCGCGCGGACTGGCGTTCCAGGTGGTCGGTACCACGCACTGATAGAGATCGATCTTCTGATCGCGAATCGATGCCCAGTGGCCCAGCGCGCCGCGCGGCGCCTCGGTAAAGCCGATACCGCGGCAGTGCTGCGGCCAGGTGGCCGGCTCCCACTTCTCGGTATTGGCCGTCGCCAGATTACCGTTCTTCAGGTTGGTCATCAGCTTATCGAAGAAGTACTGCAGCTTGCCGGCGGCCCACTGCGCCTCGTGGGCGCGGCACAGAATGCGGCCCAGGGTAGACTGAATGCCGGAGAGCGGCAGCTTAAGCGACGACATCATGCGATCCACCGACTCGATGGTTGCCGCATCGCCCTTGTGGTAGGCGATCAGGGTACGGGCCAGCGGGCCGACCTCCATCGGGTGACCGCGCCAGCGCGGCGCCTTGATCCAGGAGTAGCGCGCCTGCTCATCCAGCTGCAGGATGTTGGTGTCGCTGCCCTTCACGTTGCCCGGGTTGTACCAAGGATCGGTAATACCGTCGAACGGATGGCGCCCCTGCTGCTCGTTGGGGTAGCGATACCAGGAGTGATCGACAAACTCCTGCACCTGCTGCGGATCGGCCAGATCCACCGGCAGTACGTTCTTGAAGTCGCCGTTGATCACCGCGCCGCCCGGCATCAGCAGGCTCTTCTGGCTGAAGTCGTTGGCGATGTCCGGGAAGGCGCCGTAGCTCAGCACGCACTTATCGGACAGCCCGGTGCCGATCTGACTCCACGGCTTGTTAAACAGGCCGATGGCCAGCGCATCGGGGATCATCACGTTGTTGATAAAGTCGGCGGTGCGGGTAATGATCGACTGCACCAGGTTGAGGCGCTCCATGTTGACCGCGCCGACCGCGCCGCTCTGATCGATGTTGATGGCGCAGGGCATGCCGCCGACGATCCAGTTCGGGTGCGGGTTCTTACCGCCGAACACCGTGTGGATCTTGACGATCTCGCGCTGGAAGTCGAGGGCCTCCAGATAGTGGGCAAAGCCCATCAGGTTGGCCTCCGGCGACAGCTTGTACTGCGGATGACCCCAGTAGCCGTTGCGGAAGATCCCCAGCTGACCGCCCTCCACGAACTTCTTCAGGCGGTTTTGTACGTCAAAGAAGTAGCCCGGCGACGACATCGGCCAGGAGGAGAGGCTCTGCGCCAGCTGCGAGGTGGCGCGCGGATCGGCCTTCAGGGCATCCAGCACGTCGATCCAGTCCATCCCCGCCAGCTGATAAAAGTGCACCAGATGGTCATGGCACCACAGGGTGGCCAGCATGATGTTACGGATGATATTGGCGTTGTCCGGCACCTTGATGCCGATGGCATCCTCGATGGCGTACACCGATGCCAGGGCGTGCACCCCGGTGCACACCCCGCAGATGCGCTCCACGAACGCCCAGGCGTCGCGCGGGTCACGCCCCTGCAGAATGATCTCCAGTCCGCGGAACATGGTGCCGCAGGAGACGGCGTTGGTAATGATGTTCTGGTCGTTGATGTTCACTTCGCAGCGCATGTGCCCTTCGATGCGGGTGATCGGATCCACCACCAGGCGACGGCCGGCATCGCTTAACGTATATCCTTGGGTTTGATACTGGTAACTCATGCCTGTTTATCCTCATTGCCCGGCTGTTGTTGTTCTGCCTCTGCCAGCTGCTGGTTGTGGCGTTTACGCTGATTGACGGCGCTGGCCACCGCATGCACCCCGACCCCCGCGGCGACCACGCCCAGCGCAGTCAGGCCAACGGTATCGGCGGTAGAGTGGGTCCCCATCTGCGGAATATCGACCACCCGGCTGTAGAACGAACCGCGATCCCAGAAGCCATTCTCTGAGCAGCCCAGGCAGCCGTGGCCGGACTGGATCGGGAAGGAGACCCCGTCGTTCCAGCGGGTGGAGGAGCAGGCGTTATAGGTGGTCGGTCCCTTACAGCCCATCTTATACAGGCAGTATCCCTTACGGGCGGCGTCATCGTCCCAGCTCTGGACGAACTCACCGGCATCGAAGTGGGCGCGGCGGTAGCACTTATCGTGGATGCGCTGACCGTAGAACATCAGCGGACGCCCCATGCGGTCAACGTCCGGCAGACGGTCGAAGGTCACCATATAGGTGATGATGGCGCTCATCACGTCCGGGATCGGCGGACAGCCGGGCACCTTGATGATCGGCTTATCGGTGATCACCTTGTCGATGGGCGTCGCCTGCGTCGGGTTAGGACGGGCGGCCTGCACGCAGCCCCAGGAGGCACAGGTCCCCCAGGCGATGATGGCACTGGCGCCGGCGGCGGCCTTCTTCAGCTTCTCAATAAACGGACGGCCGCTGCTGATGCAGAACATCCCCTGCTCACCCAGCGGCGGATTCCCCTCCACCGCCAGAATGTACTTGCCGTGGTAACGGGTGATGATGTCGTCGAATACCGCCTCGGCCTGCGTCCCGGCCGCGGCCATCAGGGTATCGTCATAATCGAGAGAGATAAGCGACAGGATCACATCCTTGGCCAGCGGATGCGACGAGCGGATAAAGGATTCGGTACAGCAGGTGCACTCGAGACCGTGGATCCAGACGACCGGAATACGCGGCTTATTCTCCAACGCCCATGCAATCTTTGGCGCCATCCCGGCACCCAGCCCCAGCGACGTGGCGGCCAGACTGCAATACTTGAGAAAACTCCGCCGGGTCACTCCCTGACGGCGCATGGCTTGGTAAAAGGTATCCTCGTTATTCATAACGCACGTCTCTTCTCCTTGCAGCACCGGCGGGTGTACCGGGCGCGTTTGGTCGGCCGGCGACGTCCCCCAGCAAGGCAAGCCATCGGATCGCGCGCGCGACGCGAACGCGAAAATAACGATCGCCCTTCCCTTTGCACTGGCGTACGCCGTCAGGTGATGTTGTAAAAAAAGTGTAGCCAGTTTTTTGCCAAAAACAATATGAAAACTATGGATATGTCTTTTTATGATGTTTTCTGAACCATTTATTTCGCTTTGCGCCGGCGGCGCTTTTTTCCCTCTGGCGACAAGCACTTCTCGCCCTATCGCGGCCGTCAAACGCCGCGGAGAATCCCCTTATATCTCGCGCCCGCGAGCGCATTTGATGTGCATCCCCCACCCACGCGCAAATTACCCATGGCGACCATCCCCATAAATAAATGTCACTCATGTAATAATTAATTTATGGACGATAACCTTGCGAATAACAAATACCGGGGCGAGACAAAATAATTTAATTTACGCATTTCCCTTACAGCTCAATCAGCTAAATTAACGCAACCGTTAACGCCTATAAAACCGACGCACCGGTAAGCAACGCTACAAAAAGTGATTCGAAGATTAATTTTACTAATAGTGATAAATATCACAGTATCCCGCCGCCACAAACTTACACTAAATCTGTTTTTTAAACGGGGATATGTCCGGCAGCGATTGCCAAGCATAGACCGGCAAGGCGTTCAATAATCCACACCGTGGTGAACTTTGAGTGTATTTCCTGATAGCGAGAGAGTCGAAGAATGGAAAACAATAATAAAAACTGGCCGCACATTCGACGTGTGACCCATATTATGATGGTGGCTCATCGCAGCTGCTTCGATTTCCACAAATTCAACGCCCGATAACCCTCCTTCCCGACATCCGTCCCGTACGGATCGTCACACGCCTAATCCAGCCACACCTGTAATCTGCGCCAGACCGCACTCGGCGGGCGTTTGGCTTGGGCTTTGCGTTATCTCTGACAATCCGTAGTCGACCCGTGGCGCGACGATGGCTAAAGCCATCAGGCAGCCGTATATCTCTTTGACAGTAGCGTCTTTACGACAGCTTACTGCGCCCTACTGCTGCCATAAAAAAATAACTTCCAGCGAATTTAATTTAATTAAATTCGGCGGGATGGGTTTATCCTAAATAATGTAATGAGACCAATAAAATGGAAACATTAAAAATAGCGATCAGCGACAGCGTGATGCAGTGCATTAATACACAGCGAAACCTGGTGGCGCTCGAAAATAGCGATCTTACCGACGTTGCCGCCGTGGTGCTGTCGGTACAGGATGCGCTGGGCGGTGCGCTGGATAAGGTCGAGCAGAGCGCCTTTGGCCTGCCCGTCTTTGTCGCCGAGGCGTGCGATCAGCGCCTACCGGCCGAGTATCTGCCGCGTCTGACCGGCGTATTTGCCTGCGGCGATGGCAATCAGGATTTTTATGGCAAGCAGCTGGAAAGCGCGGCGCAGAAATATGAGGCCGAGCTGCTGCCGCCGTTTTTCGGCAGCCTACAGGCCTATGTCCAGCAGGGCAACGCCGCCTTTGACTGCCCGGGGCATCAGGGCGGTCAGTTCTTCCGCCGCCACCCCACCGGCCGCCAGTTCTTCGACTACTTCGGCGAGGCCCTGTTCCGCGCCGATCTGTGCAACGCCGACGTCTCCATGGGCGATCTGCTGATCCACGAAGGCGCCCCCTGTGCCGCCCAGCAGCACGCGGCCAAGGTGTTCAACGCCGACAAGACCTACTTTGTGCTCAACGGCACCTCCTCTTCCAATAAAGTGGTGCTCAACGCACTGCTGGCGCCCGGTGATCTGGTCCTCTTCGACCGTAATAATCATAAATCTAACCACCACGGCGCATTGATTCAGGCCGGCGCTACGCCGGTCTACCTGGAAACCGCGCGTAACCCGTTCGGTTTCATCGGGGGCATCGACGCACACTGCTTTGAGGAAAAATACCTGCGTGACCTGGTGCGTGACGTCGCCCCGGCGCGCGCCGGGGAGCGGCGGCCGTTCCGCCTGGCGGTTATCCAGCTGGGCACCTATGACGGCACCATCTACAACGCCCGTCAGGTGGTGGACAAGATAGGTCACCTGTGCGACTACATCCTGTTCGACTCCGCCTGGGTCGGCTATGAGCAGTTCATCCCGATGATGAAAGAGTGCTCGCCGCTGCTGCTGGAGCTGAACGAGAACGATCCGGGGATCCTGGTGACCCAGTCGGTGCACAAACAGCAGGCCGGCTTCTCCCAGACCTCGCAGATCCACAAAAAGGACCGGCATATCAAGGGGCAGGCGCGCTATGTCAACCATAAGCGCCTAAACAACGCCTTTATGATGCACGCCTCCACCAGCCCGTTCTACCCGCTGTTCGCCGCCCTGGACGTCAACGCCCGCATGCACACCGGCGACAGCGGTAAGCGCATGTGGATGGAGTGCGTCCGGGTGGGCATTGAAACCCGCAAGCTGCTGCTGCAGACCTGCCAACACATCCGCCCCTTCGTTCCGGAGACCGTGGACGGCCGCCCGTGGGGCGCCTTCGACACCGAAGAGATGGCCAACGATCTGCGCTTCTTTAACTTTATCCCCGGCGAGCGCTGGCACGCCTTTGAGGGCTATGCCGAGCACCAGTACTTTGTCGATCCGTGCAAACTGATGCTGACCACCCCGGGCATCGACGCCAAGAGCGGCGAGTACCAGTCCTTTGGGGTGCCGGCGACCATTCTGGCCAACTTCCTGCGCGAAAACGGCATCGTGCCGGAGAAATGCGACCTGAACTCGATCCTGTTCCTGCTGACCCCGGCGGAGGACATGGCCAAGATGCAGCACCTGGTGGCCCAGATCGCCCGCTTCGAGCGGCTGCTGGAGCAGGACGCCCCGCTGGCCGAGGTGCTGCCGTCCATCTACCGCGCCAACGAGGCGCGCTACCGCGGCTACACCCTGCGCCAGCTGTGTCAGGAGATGCACGACCTGTACGTCAGCCACGACGTGAAGCAGCTGCAGAAGGAGATGTTCCGCAAGGCGCACTTCCCGCGGGTGGCGATGAACCCGCAGCAGGCCAACATCGAGTTCGTGCGCGGCAACGTCGAGCTGGTCTCCCTGGCGCGGGCCGAAGGGCGCATCGCGGCGGAGGGGGCGCTGCCGTACCCGCCGGGGGTGCTGTGCGTGGTGCCGGGAGAGATCTGGGGCGGCTCGGTGCAGCGCTACTTCCTGGCGCTGGAAGAGGGCATCAACCGGCTGCCGGGCTTCGCGCCGGAGCTGCAGGGGGTCTACATCCAGCAGGATGAGGATGGCCGCAAGCGCGCCTATGGCTACGTGATCAAGCAGTAACAGCCTTTACATCGACATTACCAATAAAACAAGGTTGGCGGGGGGCCGCGGCTCCTGGGTTGCTCCTGCCCGGCTCCTCGCATTTTGAGAGAGAGAAACTATGAGTACGTCTAGTGGCAATAAGATGGGCGTCGTGCAGTTAACCATACTGACGGCGGTGAACATGATGGGGTCCGGCATCATCATGCTGCCGACCAAGCTGGCTTCCGTGGGGACCATGTCGATACTCTCCTGGCTGGTCACCGCCTTCGGTAGCCTGTGTCTGGCCTATGGATTTTCCAAGTGCGGGATGTTCAGCCGCAAGTCCGGCGGGATGGGCGGCTACGCCGAGTACGCCTTCGGCAAGTCCGGTAACTTTATGGCTAACTTCACCTACGCCATCAGCCTGGTGATCGCCAATATCGCCATCGCCATCTCCGCCGTCGGCTACGGCGCCGTGCTGTTCGACTGGCATCCGTCGCCGATCATGACCTGTATCGCCACCATCGCCGTTATCTGGCTCACCACCGTGGCCAACTTCGGCGGGGCGCGCATCACCGGGCGCATCGGCTCCGTCACCGTCTGGGGGGTGATCATCCCGGTGGTCGGTATCTCCATTCTCGGCTGGTTCTGGTTTAGCCCGAACATGTACATCCAGGCCTGGAACCCGCATCACCTCTCCTTCGCCTCCGGTCTGGGTGCCTCCATCGCCATGACCCTGTGGGCCTTCCTGGGGCTGGAGTCCGCCTGCGCCAACTCCGACGCCGTGGAAAACCCGGAGAAAAACATCCCGGTCGCCGTCTTCGGCGGCACCCTGATCTGCGCCATCGTGTATATCCTGTCCACCAACGTGATGGCCGGCTTTGTCCCCAACATGGATCTGGCCAACTCGACCGCGCCGTTCGGCCTGGCCTTCTCCTACATGTTCGACCCGACGGTGGGTAAGATCATCATGGCCCTGATGGTCGTCGCCTGTATCGGCTCCCTGCTGGGCTGGCAGTTCACCGTCGCCCAGGTGTTTAAGTCCTCTTCCGATATCGGCTACTTCCCGCAGATCTTCGCCAAAGTCACCGCCAAGGATGCGCCGATCGCCGGGATGATCATTCTGGGGGTGGCGCAAACCATCCTGTCGCTGATGACCATCAGCCCGTCGCTGAACAATCAGTTCAACTCGCTGGTTAACCTGGCGGTGGTCACCAACCTGATCCCGTACATCCTCTCCATGGCGGCGCTGATCCCGATGCACCGCCTGTACAAGATGGCCAACAAGACCCACGTGATGATCCTGCTCACCGCCATCATCGGTACCGTTTACAGCTTCTACGCCCTCTACTCATCCGGCTCAGACGCCATGCTGATGGGGTCACTGGTGACCTTTGCCGGCTGGAGCTGCTATGGCTTGTTCGTGCGGGACAACAACACCTGCCCGAAAGACAAGATTCAACATGTTTAACTCGGAGAACGTGAAATGAAAGACATTCTGTTCCTGTGTAACCCCTCGCCGACCTTCAAGCGGATTCCGCTGGAGGAGCTGTACGCCCAGCTGCGCGATCGGGGGTTTAACATCATCGAAAGCACCTCGGTCGACGATCTGCTGGATCTGGTGCGCAACAACGCCCAGCTGGCCGGGGTCGTCTTCGACTGGGATAGCTACAGTCTGGATCTGTGCAAGCACATCACGGCGCTGAACGAAATGCTGCCGCTGTATGCCTTCGCCAACACCCACTCCACGCTGGACGTCAGCCTGGGCGACCTGCGCATGAACATTCAGTTCTTTGAGTATACGCTGGGTGGCGCGGCCGACATCGCCGACAAGATCCGCCAGGGAACCGACGACTACATCGATACCATCATGCCGCCGCTGACCAAGGCGCTGTTCCACTACGTCAAAGAGGGAAAATACACCTTCTGTACCCCGGGGCACATGGGCGGCACCGCGTTCCAGAAAAGCCCGGTCGGCAGCCTGTTCTATGACTTCTTTGGCGCCAACACCATGAAGTCCGACATCTCCATCTCCGTATCCGAGCTGGGCTCCCTGCTGGACCACTCCGGCCCGCACAAAGAGGCGGAAGAGTACATCGCCCGCACCTTCAACGCCGATCGCAGCTACATGGTGACCAACGGCACCTCGACCGCCAACAAGATCGTCGGCATGTACGCCGCGCCGGCCGGCAGCACTATCCTGATCGACCGTAACTGTCACAAATCGCTGACCCACCTGATGATGATGAGCGACGTTATCCCGATCTACCTGCGGCCGACCCGCAACGCCTACGGCATTCTGGGGGGGATTCCCCAGCGCGAGTTCACCCACGACACCATCGAAGCGCGGGTGAAAAATACCCCGAACGCCACCTGGCCGGTGCATGCGGTGGTCACCAACTCCACCTATGACGGCCTGTTCTACAACGCGGAGTACATCAAGAAAACCCTGGACGTAAAATCCATCCACTTTGACTCCGCCTGGGTGCCCTACACCAACTTCAGCCCGATCTACCAGGGGCTGTGCGGTATGAGCGGCGAGCGCGTCGAGGGCAAGGTTATCTACGAAACCCAGTCCACCCACAAACTGCTGGCGGCGTTCTCGCAGGCGTCCATGATCCACGTGAAAGGCGACTTCAACCAAGAAACCTTTAACGAAGCCTACATGATGCACACCTCCACCTCACCGCACTATGGCATCGTGGCCTCCATCGAAACCGCGGCGGCGATGATGAAGGGTCACGCCGGTAAACGCCTGATCAATGACTCTATCGCGCGAGCCATCCGCTTCCGTAAGGAGATCAAGCGCCTGCGCAGCGAGTCCGACGGCTGGTTCTTCGACGTCTGGCAGCCGGACAATATTGACCAGGTCGCCTGCTGGAAGCTGGATCCGAAAGAGTCCTGGCACGGCTTTAAGGGCATCGATGACAACCACATGTACCTTGACCCGATCAAGGTCACCCTGCTGACCCCGGGGATGAACCCGGACGGCACGATGGCGGATGACGGTATCCCGGCCGCCATCGTGGCCAAGTACCTGGACGAGCACGGCATCATCGTCGAGAAGACCGGCCCGTACAACCTGCTGTTCCTGTTCAGCATCGGCATCGACAAGACCAAGGCCCTGAGCCTGCTGCGCGCGCTGACCGACTTCAAGCGGGCCTATGACCTGAACCTGCGCGTGAAGAACATGCTGCCGTCGCTGTACCGCGAAGATCCGGAGTTCTATGAGCACATGCGGATCCAGGCGCTGGCCCAGGGCATCCACGCGCTGATCCTACACCATAACCTGCCGGATCTGATGTACCGCGCCTTCGAGGTGCTACCGACCATGGTGCTGAACCCGCACGACGCCTTCCAACAGGAGCTGCGCGGCCAGGCCGAAGAGGTCTACCTCGACGAGATGATCGGCAAGGTCAACGCCAACATGATCCTGCCGTACCCGCCGGGCGTGCCGCTGGTGATGCCGGGCGAAATGCTGACGGAGGAGAGCCGGCCGGTGCTGGAGTTTCTGCAGATGCTGTGCGAAATCGGCGCCCACTATCCGGGCTTCGAAACCGACATCCACGGCGCCTATCGTCAGGCCGACGGGCGCTATACGGTGAAAGTGCTCAAGCAGTAGCGTCTCTTGTGCGGGGCGCCGCGGTGCCCCGCAGTAACCTTCTGCATTTTCCTGCCTGAAGACGGCTGCGCGTAGGAGGCGCCGCAGCGGCGCCGGGGGAAAGGGAGAGATTCCCCCTCACTATTTATCCACCCTTTCTGACGCGACGTGCCGTCGCCGCGTCATCACGCCGTCTCCCGAGCCGCGGCGCAGGCTTTGCCTGCCGCGGCTCATCTCTCCGGCGTGACATCGGCTGACAAGCCCTGATGCCGACGGACGGACACCGCTAAAGCCTCCTATGCCCTTTACGGTGGCCCCCGTCCGTCGGCACTTTTTTTTCCCGCCCAAGATCCGGCTGCGCGGTTGGCGCACCCTCACAAATAATAAAACATCATTTCAAATTAATTGAATTGGCAGACCAGCATCAGTAGACTAGCCAGAGATTCGCGGACGGATTCGCGCTGCGGGCCGCGCCTGCGGCGACAATTCCCGCCCTTCCTTTGGGTTACGATGTAAGGATATGTTGTGAAAATTGCACTCATGATGGAAAACAGCCAGGCCGCCAAGAATGCGGTGGTTCTGAACGAACTCAACGCCGTAGCACAGGACGGCGGGCACCAGGTCTATAACGTCGGCATGTGCGACGAACAGGATCACCATCTGACCTATATTCACCTGGGGATCATGGCCAGCATCCTGCTCAACGCCCGCGCGGTTGACTTTGTGGTCACCGGCTGCGGCACCGGTCAGGGCGCCCTGCTCTCCCTCAACGCGCACCCCGGCGTCGTCTGCGGCTACTGCATCGATCCGGCCGACGCCTTCCTGTTCGCCCAGATCAATAACGGTAACGCCCTGTCGCTGCCGTTCGCCAAGGGCTTTGGCTGGGGCGCCGAGCTGAACCTGCGCTATATCTTTGAAAAGGCCTTCGCCGGCGAGCGCGGCCAGGGCTACCCGCAGGATCGCCGCGAACCGCAGGTGCGCAACGCGGCGATCCTCAACCGCGTAAAAGCGGCGGTGATCAAGGACAACTATCTGGATACCCTGAACGCTCTCGATCGCGATCTGGTCAAGACCGCCGTCAGCGGCGCGCGTTTCCAGCAGTGCCTGTTTGAGCAGGGGCAGGATCCGGCGATTATCGACTATGTTCGCAGCCTGCTGGCCGCGTAACCGAGCAACATCGTCAAACAACGGCGCGGCCTTTCGGCCGCGCCGTTGTTGCTCTCTGAAGCGCAGGGGCGACATCAGGAAGGATTACGACTCCAGCGCCAGGCGCGCATCGACGTGCGGCAGACGCGGGCGCGCCACCCGCAGCGAGCAGCACAGGGTCACCAGCAGCAGACCGAAAATCAGGTAGAAAGTAGCCAGGAAACCGCCGAACAGCGCCGCCACGATCGAACCGATGATGCTGCCGATGCCGAAGCCAAGGTAAATCACCCCATAGTTTTTGGTCAGGTTGTTCAGGCCAAAGAAGTCGCTGACCAGCGACGGATAGACGGTAATGGTGCCGCCAAAGCTAAAGGCGACGCAGGCGACCGCTAGGTAAAACAGCGTCTCATTGAGCGGCACGAACAGCAGCAGCGCCATGCCCAGCAGGGTCACCAGCTGCGCCAGCGAAATCACCCGGATGCGCGGCATCTTATCCGACAGAACCCCCAGCGCCAGCCGCCCCCCCAGATTCGCCACGGCGATGATCGCCACCGCCCCGGCGGCGATGCTGCCGGACAGGTGCGCCAGATGCTCACCGATATCTTTGGCCACCCCGATGACGTACAGCCCGCTCATGCAGGCGGAGAGGAAGATCAGCGCCAGCACCCAGTACTGTGGCTGACGCATCGCCTGCGCCAGGGTGAAGTCCACGCGGCGATCCTGACCGTCCGCGGCGGCGGCGCTGTCCTGACGCGGCGGCGCGTCACGCATCAGCAGGCTCCCCAGCAGTACCATCACCATGGCGATCGCCCCCCAGTAGGTGAAAGCCTGGGACAGCCCGGCGTGGCTCAGCAGCAGGCCGTTGATAAACTTAAAGCCCAGGCTGCCCAGCCCATAGGCGCCGATAGCGCAGGCGGAAACCAGCCCCTTCCGCTGCGGAAACCACTTCACGCAGTTGGAGAGGGTCAACAGATAGCCGGCGCCGTCCGCCAGCCCCACCAACACCCCGGCGCACAGGTACAGCATCACCAGGCTGTTGGCGTGGGCGGTCAGAAAAAAGCCGATCCCCAGCGCAATCCCCGCCCCCTGCGTCACCCGGCGCACCCCGAAACGCTCCTGCAGCTTGCCCGCCAACGATGAGGCCAGCGCCAGCGCCAGACTGAGCAGGCCGAAGGTAAAGGCCACCTGACTGACCGGCTGATCCAGCCGCTGCGACAGCTGGGCGTTAAACAGGCTCCAGGTATAGACCGAGCCCAGGGCAAACTGGGTGATGACCGTACCGATCAGCGTCAGTACGCGGGTACGTTGGCAAGATGAATCCATAGTGACCTCTCGAATGCTCGCGGCGGGCGATACGCTGCCGAATTAAGAGGCACTATAGGCATGTACCCGCGCGCGGCGGGCAAAAAAGGCATGAGATACAGCTAGACGGGAATGAACTGCACCCTGCGCCGCATAAAATGCAGGCTATAAACGCATCAGTTGGCGAAACGCCTTGATGTTGCTGCGGCTGACCGGTATCTCCGCATCCAGATCGTGCAGGTGGATCAGATAGGTGCTGTTAAACCAGGGCACGATCTCGCGGATCTTATCGATATTCACGCAGTAGGAGCGGTGGCAGCGGAAGAAGCGCTCCGTCGGCAGCCGGCTGATAAACTCACTCAGGCTCATCGACAGGACAACGCGATCGTCGCGGGTGTATACATAGGTCAGCTTCTCATCCGCCTCGGCGTAGTAGATCTGCTCACAGGGGGTGACGATGATGCGCTCCCCCTTGGTCAGATTGACCGTCGCCGCCGGCGCATTGACCTCGACGCTTCCGGGCGCCGGGCGCCGCGCCTGCTGCTCCAGCTGCTGCAGCACCTGAACGATGCGCGCCTCGTTATAGGGCTTGAGGATATAGTTGAACACCTCCAGCTCAAAGGCCTCGGCGGCAAACTCCTTATGGGCGGTGACAAACACCACCGCCGGCCCCCCCTCGCCGCGCTGCTGGCCCAGCAGATTGCGCGCCAGCATCATCCCGTCGATGGAGGGGATCTGAATATCGAGAAACACCGCGTCCACCCGGTGGCTCTGCAGGTATTTGAACGCCTCCAGGCCATCCTCAAACTGCGCCTGCACCCGGATCTGACTGTGACGCCCGATCAGGTAGGCCAGCTCCTCCCGCGCCAGGTATTCATCCTCCACAATGATCGCCGTCAACATGCGCTCCTCCCGGATTTCGGCAAATAGAAACAGACCTCGGTTCCCGGCTCCAGGCGGCGGATATGCAGCCCCTCGCCATACAGCAGCAGCAGACGCTGCTGCACGTTGCCAAGCCCAATGCTGTCGCCGCTGGACTCGCCGTTCGCCACCTGGGCGATCACCGCCTGGCTGATGCCATAGCCGGTGTCGCGCACCGCGATGCGCACCCGCGTCGGCTCATCGCGCACCTCAATGGTCACCTGCCCCGGCCCGCTGCGCGGCTGAATCCCGTGCAGGATGGCGTTCTCCACCAGCGGCTGCAGCAGCAGGCTGGGCAGCGAGATCGACACCGGGTCCAGCGCAAAGGTCACGTTCAGCCGATGGCCAAACCGGGCCTGTTCGATGGCGATGTAGTTGCGCACCTGCATCAGCTCCTCCTGCAGGTCGATCAGCCTATCGCCGCGCGCCAGGTTATAGCGCAGGTAGTCGGCCAGCGAGGCGATCAGCTGACGCGCCTGATCCGGATCCATGCGGATCAGGGATGAGATGGCGTTCAGCGCATTAAACAGAAAATGGGGATTGATCTTGCTCTGCAGCGCGCTGAACTCCGCCCTGCGCGCCCCTTCACGCAGCTGCTCCGTGCGCGCCACCGCCATCTGGGTAGACATCAGCTGCGACAGTCCCACCGCCAGCTCGCGCAGCGCGCCGCTGATCCGATAACGGCGATGGTAGTAAATCTTCAGCGTCCCGGTCACCGCCTCCTGCTGCTCGCGCAGCGGAATGATGATCACCGAGTGAAAGCCCGACAGGCTATAGCTGCTGAGGTTATTGTTCAGCAGGATCTGGCCGCTCTCCACCGCCTCGCGCGTCAGCTGGCCGATGGCGTGATGCCCCTCCAGCGCGTACTCCTCGCGCCCGACGCCGGCGTAGGCCAGCACATCCTGGGTATCGGTGATCGAGACCGCATCGGCACCGATTTCGCGGCGGATGATCTCGCACACCGACTCGAACGCGCTGCGGGTGATCTGGCGAAAATAGGGCAGCGTCTGGTTGGCGACGTCCATCGCCAGCTTAGCCTGACGCGCGGCGATCAGCGCCTTCTCATCGTTGAGATCCTGCACCAGACGGATGATCAGGCCGATGCAGGTCGTCCCGACGATCATCGGCACCCCGATCTGATCGACGATAGCGATCCCTACCGCGTGGGGCTGGGTCAGCAGCAGGATCAGCAGCATGGTCAGCCCCTCACAGGCCATGCCGGCCAAAATGCCATACAGCCACAGGCGCGAACGGCGCACCCGGTAGTAGATCAGCGTCGCCAGCAGCCCCGCCGCCACGCTGCTCAGCAGACAGGGCAGCGAGGTGTAGCCATCCACATCGATCAGATAACGGTGCAGCCCGGAGACGATCCCGGCGGGGATGCCCACCCAGGGGCCGAACAGGATCCCACCGGCGACGATGGCGATAATGCGCACGTTGATCAGCGCCCCCTCGACCCGCAGGCCGGTGTAGGTGCTGAAGACCGCAAAGGCGCAGAACAGCACCGACACGGTGGCCAGCTCGATGGCCGAATGCTTCTGCTTCTGCAGCAGCGACTGAAACGGGCGAATACGGGTGAGGAAAAACAGCATCATCAGCATCAACGCCGCCCGCTCAAACACGGCCAGCAGCCGCAGGATATCACTGAACACGCCACGACCTCGGCAGGCAATGCGGCCTCATGCGGCCGACGGGGATCTCCGTAAGGGCGGCGCGGAGCACGCGCCCCCCTTACGCCTCAGGCCGGCGTCCGTGCGGCGTTAAACTGCGGCAGCCACTGCCGCTGGGCGGCAAACAGCGCGTCGAACATCGCCTGGATCTGATCCAGGGTACAGACGGCGGCGGTCAGCGGATCGAGGGAGAGCGCATAGCGCGCCGCGTCCAGATCGCCGGTCAGCGCCGCCTGCACCACCAGCTCCTGCACCGCGATATTGCTCTTGCACAGGCTGGCGCACTGGGTCGGCAGACGCCCCATCGTCTGGGGGTGCAGCCCGTCGCCGTCGACCCAAATCGGCACCTCCACCACGCACTCCGCCGGCAGATTCTCCACCAGCAGCCCCTGCGGCTGACGGTTGGCCATATTGCCGTTGATACGGATGCGCTCACCGCTGAGCTGCGCGGTGATCAGCTTAGGCGCATTGAGCATGTTCGGCGCGATAACGAAGGGACGCTCACCGGCCAGCTGGGCATCGATCTCCGCCTTGCCGGCGGCGTGCACCTGCTCCTCCAGCGCCAGCAGGTTCCAGCGCTGCGGCAGGAAGCGGTCGATCATCTGCGGGTTCTTGCGGAAGTAGGGCAGATAGTCGCTGCAGTGCCAGTGGTTCTCCGTACACCACAGACCGAAGAAGCGCAGCACCTCGCAGCGAACCAAATCGGCCTGACGAGTACGCTCATCGTCCGCCAGGGCGCGTACCCGCGGCAGCAGATCCTCGCCATGGCGCGACAGCGTCGTAATCCAGGTCATGTGATTGATCCCGGCAAAGCCATACTCGATATCGGCCGGGACCTCGTGGTACATCAGGCGCTGCCAGCGCTGCGGCGTGGAGGGGTGGTCAACCCACGGCCCCAGCCCCAGATAGCCGACCAGCTGCGCCACGGTATAGCGCACCCCGTAGCACAGGCCGATGCTGCGCACGCCGCTGGCCTCTTTGGCCGCCCAGGTCAACGGCGCCAGCGGATTGGCGTAGTTGATGAACAGCGCCTGCGGACACAGATCCTCCATATCGCGCAGAATCTCCAGCATCGGGGGAATATGGCGCAGGGCGCGGAAGATACCGCCCGGCCCCAGGGTGTCACCCACCTCCTGAATCACGCCATAGCGCGCCGGAATCTCCATATCCAGCCGCCAGGGCGCCAGGCCGCCGACCTGGATGGCGTTGATGACGAAGTCGGCACCGCGCAGCGCGCTGCGTCTGTCGGTCGTGTGGCGCACCGTCACCGGCACCCCCGACTGCGCCACCATCATACCGATCAGGCGCTGGCTGCGCGCCAGCACCTGTTCATCCAGATCCATCAGGATGATTTCGCTGCCGGCCAGCACCGGGCTGGACAGCAGGGCGGAAATGATCTGACGCGAAAACATAATACTGCCCGCGCCGATCAGGGTGATCTTGCTCATTAGATTGCCTTAATCAATACGCTGCGCCGACGGCGCAGCCTTAACGCCGTCGCGGGCGGCGCTGCAGCAGAGAGCCGTGCACCACCAGCGCCGCCAGAATAATCACGCCGTACACCAGACGGGTCCAGAAGCCGTCCAGACCGGCGCTGATGATCCCCGCCTCCAGCATGCCGATAATGCAGGCGCCGAACAGGCTGCCCATCAGCGAGCCGCGCCCGCCCAGCACCGAGGTGCCGCCGATAAACACCGAGGCAAACACCAACAGCATGTAGCCCTGTCCCTGGTTTGGCCACCAGCTGCTCATCTCGACGCTGAGCAGCACCCCGACCAGCGCGGAGAGAATCCCCATCACGATAAACAGCCAGAAGCGGGTCGCGCTGACCGGCACCCCCATCAGGCGCGCCGACTCAGGGTTATCGCCAATAAAGTTGATCTGATCGCCATAGCGGTGACGCGCCAGATACAGCCACATCACCAGCGTAACCAGGAGCCCCCACAGGCTCTGCGCCGGCAGCCAGTCGCCCAGGCGCCCCACCAGCAGGGTTGACAGCCCATCGTCGCGCAGCGTCGGCAGGCTGATCGCCAGCCCGTTGGCCAGCACCGTCGACAGGCCGCCCAGAAAGAACTGGGTGCCGATGGTGGCGATAATCGACGGAATATTGAGGCGCACCACCAGCAGGGCGTTCAGCAGCCCGCACAGCATGCCGCTGCCCACGGCACCGCCCAGCGCCAGCGAAGCGGAGCCGGTATGCTGATACAGCCAGGCGAAGACAAAGCCCCCCAGCGCCACCACCGACGGAAAGCTCAAATCTATCTCGCGGGCGATGATCAGCAGCGTCATCCCCAGCGCCAGCAGCACCGTCAGCGGAATGGTGGAGAGCAGCGAGGTATAAATCCGCGCGTGCAGAAAGGTCACCGGGCTGATGGCGGCAAACAGGCTCCACAGCAGCAGCAGGATAAACCCGGTCAGCAGCGGCGCCCGGTGACGGGCAAAAAACAGTTTCATCGACTCATGACCTCACGGCATCCAACAACGCCTGCTGCAGGCTGGCCAGCGTCAGCTGATCCTTCGGGTAGGCGGCGACGATGGCGCCGCGATCCATCACCACAAAACGGTCCGCCACCCGATAGGCGTCGGCCATGTTGTGGGTGATCAGCAGGCAGGCCCGCCCCTGGGCGCGCAGCTGCTCAATAAAGCACAGCACCTTCTCCACCTCCCCCAGCGACAGGGCGGTGGTCGGCTCATCCAGGATCACCAGACGGGCGTCGAACAGCATGGCACGCCCGATGGCCAGCCCCTGGCGCTCGCCGCCGGAGAGCTGGCCGACCAGCGCGTCCACGTTGGCGCCGACGCCGCGAAAGTTGAGCTGGCGCAGCAGCGCCTGCGCCCGCTGTCGCTCCGCCCGCTCGTCGATAAAGCCCCAGCGGTTGCGCAGGTGACGCCCCAGGAACAGGTTGCGCCACAGCGACTGCCCCAGACCCAGCGCGCCATTCTGGTACACGGTCTCGATCCCCTGGCGGCGGGCCCCCAGCACGTTGTAGCGCCGCCCATCGACCGCCTGCCCCGCCACCTTCAGCGTGCCGCTATCAAAGCGCTCGGCGCCGGCGATCGCCCGGATCAGGGTCGATTTGCCGGCGCCGTTATCCCCCAGCAGGGCAACGACCTCGCCGGGGAACAGCTGAAAATGAATATCGCGCAGGGCATGAACCGGGCCGAACCATTTGTTCAGCCCGATCAGTTCCAGCGCAGGCTGCGTCATCAACGCAGACCCTGGCTGGCCAGCGGCGCGATCAGACCGATATTCTCCTGAGAGACAAACCCGGCGCCGGTGTTGATATCCAGACCGGAGAAGCCATAGCGCTTGCTCAGGACGATCTGCACCACGGAGAAGTAGCCCATCAGGTAGGGCTGGGCATCGGCCACCAGCTGTACATAGCCGGATTTAATCGCCTCGGCGGTCGCCGGCGACAGGCTGAAGCCCGCCACGTAGACCTCGCCCGGCTTGATCCCGGCGTTACGCATCAGGTTGCCCATCTGCGCGGTCAGGGCGCCGTGGTCCACCAGCACCATCTTCACATCTGGGTGGGTCGCCATATAGGCGGTAAAGGCCGGTGCGCCCAGAGACGGATCTTTGTCCACCTCCGGTGAGATCTGCAGGAAGTCGACCTTCACCCCGGCCTGCTCCAGCCCCTTGATCAGCCCCAGCGTTGACTCACTGCGGGCGGCGCGATCTTTAAGCCCCCACACCAGCGCGCGATCGCCCGCCTTCAGCCCGCTGCGGCGCACCGCCTCTTTGGCCAGGCGCAGACCGCGCACCGCGTTGTTATCGCCAACGTAGCCAAAGCCCTTGCTCTGCTCGGCCGCCATGGTGCCCGGCAGCTCGGTGTCGATAGAGGTCACCAGGATCCCCTTATCGATCGCTTCCTTGATTAACGGCTGATAGGCGGTGTCGCCCGGCAGGCCGATCACCACGATGCCGGTCGGCTTGGCCGCCAGCGCCTGCTTAAAGTTTTCGATCATCTTCTGCGGCTGCCAGTCGGAGTAAACCAGACGCAGATCGACGCCCAGATCCTCGGCCGCCTGCTTAGCCCCGTTCTGCACCACCGTCACATAGGACTCACCCACCGGGCCGCCTACGTCAAACCAAATGCTCATATCCTTACCGGACTGCGCGGCAAACGCCGGCGAAGCCACGCAGGAAACGGCCAGCAAACAGGCCGCAGCCCAACCTTTAATCCTTTGAGAAACACCCATCATTATCACCTTTATTATTGGTAGGGTATGACGGCCGCCGCAGAGACGGACGCCACCAGGCCGCAGTCGGGGACGAGGAGTACAGCGGGGACAACGGCGTCGCTGTCGTTTTTCGTCACATCCATTTACGCGGGGGAAATATAGTAGGCGTTTTTATCCCTCAGCTAAAGCCCATCCGCACCGCCCAGGCGATACCACTCTGGCGGTGTCTGCGGTAGACTGTTAATAGGGATCGCCCGCGCCGCGTCAACCTCTGCGGAAAAAACGCCCACCGTGCGGCGACGCACGCCGCGGGTGAGCGCCCGATAACATAATCGATAAGACAGCCGATAAGATAATCATGTATCGCCGTGGGGCGGGCGGATACTCGCCCAGGCCCGGCCATTTTCACCATTTAAGGAAACGACCATGTCCAAATCACGGGCCGCCATTCTGGTTGAGCGAATTAAGGATGCGCTGAAGGGCAATAAACTGCAGACCAGCGAAATCAACGTCCATCTGGTGGAAGACAGCTCCTTTGGCCCGGTCAAGATCGTCATGTTCCTGTGGAGCGTGGCGGACAACGATATTAATGCCGACATCGTCGCTCAGGAGGTGCTATTTCACCTGAAAGACGACGATATCTATGTCTCATTCCATAAGACCCGCCGCCGTGACGGCGAGCGTCTGCTGACCGTCACCCAGCCGCTGGAGCCGAACAACCCCAAGTACAGCTACGGCAATCTGCGCGGCTTCACCTCGCTGTGGCTGATCCAGGCCACCGGCGCCGAAAAACTCAAGCAGGCGCGCGACGGCCAGGGCAACGACGGTCGCATCATCCGTCGCTAAGCGATAGCCTTACTGTCCCGCACTCGGCGCGGCAAAATCGTAGCGGGCCAGCACCGTCTTGCTCTGTCCGTTGGCGTCCGTCTCCGCGATCCCCAGCCCAACCGCCTCTAGGGTTTGCGCGCCAAAGCGCTGACCATCATGCTGCATAAACTGGCTTAGCGCCGCATGGTCGCTCTGCGCCAGCAGGGTGATGTGGGGATCGAAGTGGCTGAACACATTCGGGCTGCCATAGCGGACAAAGGCCGCCTTCTTCTCCGGATAGGCTTTCACCCAGCTCGGCAGCGGTGCGCCCTTATCACGATAGGGTGACAGCCGGCGCACCAGCGTATCCGACAGGCCCTGCAGCTCCCGGCTGTTCTTTACCGCCACCATCAGCCAGTCGCCGCGCGTCTGGACCAGGTGGGTCAGACGCAGGGGAAACGCCCGCTGACGCTGGCTGAGCGCCGCGACCTCCTGCTTCAGCCGCGGCAGGACATCGGGCCCATACTCGGCCAGATACAGCGTGACATGGGGCTGAAACCCCTGCGCCGCCAGGCTGGTCAAATGATACTGCCCCAGCTGCGCCGTGGTCTGTGCCAGCAGGGTCTCCATCCCGTCGCTGGGAATAATGAATACATCATAGCTCTTGCTCTTGCTCGCCCCCCAGGCCGCCCCCGTCAATGCACACAGCAGCACAGCGCCGCCCAACCGATAACCCATCGTCTCGCCTCCCCTCGGATCGTCATACGCTGCGACCGCCCGGCGCTCAGGCGACGCGGGCGACCCCGTTTATCCCCGCTATCATCCCTGCCCCTCAGCGGCAAAAATGAGATCGCACTCAAGAAACGGACCGCGCTATATGTATATTGCAAAAACAGGGCTGCTCCCGATCGATATTGGCACCGGCCTCGACGGTCGTCATCGCCCCCCTCGCTGGAGACCTCCCCGCGCCGGTTTCCCGCTCGGATCCGCCGCACCGATGCCCTGACCACCAGCGCTCCGTACAGCAGCCGCGCGCCATACGGCGCCCAAGGTCGCCGCCGCCGCGGCTGCAGCACCTGCACCGCCTCGCTCCCCAGGACATCGCGCGAAACGTGCACCGCCGTCAGCGGCACATCCAGGATCGCCGCCAGCGTAAGCTCGTCAATACTCATCACCGACACACCCTGTGGTACCCGCGGCCCGCCCTGGCGCAGCGCGCCCAGCTTATCTGTCAACCATCCCCTAGGGAAATTAAACAGGGCATAGGCCATGCCCCAGACAAAAGAGATATCGCCGTTCGGCGCAAGACTACAGTGCCAATCTTTCTGAAGCGCCGGAATCCACACGGCGAAGTTAACCCTATCCATAGCATTAATCGCGATGACGATAACCATCGGCAATATAATTAAGTAACGCCGCCGGGTCATAAACACGTCTGAGATATGGATCGTGATCCCCCGGCGCCGCGCTATCGTTGATGACAAAATGCAAATTCACGGATAACACCTCCCCCGCGTTATTTCAACAAATCCCATTTTGCTAGGCAAAATGTGGCGACAAACCGGGGATAAATATCCGCGCCCCGAAACCGGGCGTAATACGATGGCGGGGCTCCGACAATAAAACCCGCCGGCCGGTACAGGTTACGTTTATCTTTATCGGCGCATACTGTCTATCACCCGTTCATTCCCCCTGAGGAGAGCAGACATGTTCAGCGCAGCATCAGACGACCCCCCATCGTTCGGCAACGCGACGGAATGACGATTCTGAACACCCGCTCATGCGTAGGTAAGAATAGTCAGTCCACGCGCCGAATATTGCCCGGCGCGACGTCAAATTATTTTTAACCTATACGCTTAATCGAGGTGTAGTATGTGGTATATCGATACATTATTCCCTGGCTATATCGGCTCACCGGTGGTCAACCGGACATCGAGCGCCTCTACATTCGATAGCGCCGACGATCATCATCCCCAGCGGGATACTACGCCGGCGTCTGGCCGGAACTCGACGCTGGGTGCCGCGATTCGCGCATTTTCAAAGAGAATGGCGGAAAAACGCCGGCAGCGGATTATTGATCAGGTCGACGCATTAATTCCCTAACCACAGCCAGGGCGCATTCACTGCGCTATCCATCGCGCAGTGAATGACTGCGGTATTCGCGGCAGCGGGGGATTATCCGCCCGCGGGGCGGCGGCCATCGGCCGCCTCACTTCAGCACAAAGTCATACTGAATGCCGCCCTTAATATCCCAATAGTTCAGACGATCGCCCAGGTGGCTGCCCGGGCGTTTCTCCCGCGTACGGTCGGCGGCGATAAAGGCCGTCAGCCCCGCCAGCGGGCCGGAGGGTATGCGCCCGGAGACGCCGCCGAGCAGGCCGACCCCCTGCACCCGCACCCGCTTTTCCGATGACTCCCAGCCGTCGGTGTAGATCGGCGCCAGCATCAGGCTAATATTCGGCAACGGGCTGTAGCTCAGCCCCACCTGATAGGACCACATCCCCTCATGGTTACGATCCATCGACAGGGAGAACGGGTAGCCGATATCGGTATTAACGGCGTATCCCAGATTATGGGTCACTTTCTCAAACGCCGCCGACACTCCCCAGCGCCCCACTTTCCACGCCGCCGAGGCAGAAGCAATAATGGATTCATTCGGTTTCCCCGCCCGTCGGCTCATCCCGTCCAGGCTGGCATAATAGAGGATGGCATCGTACTGTAGCGCGGTATCATTCTGCAGCGTCTGAGTATACTTCAGGGTACTGGAGGCCTGCAGGGCCACATCGGACTGATAAGACACCCCGGTGCCAAACTGGCTGTTGTCATCCCGGTAAACGGCGGCGACCGCCCCCAGCGGACGATGCACATCGTATTCCCCGGTCTGTGGGTTGAACACCCCTTCATAGCGAATCCCTTTATCGGCATCGAAGGCGGTAAAGACCCGCTGGCGGTATAGCATCCATAAATCGAGGCGATCTGTCAGGGCAAACTGCCCCATTGCCCCCTCTGACACCACCGGCAGGGTGCGGTTAGAGGCGCCGTCGATCATCGGCACCGAATAGGGCAGACTGCCATACAGCGCATCGGTGCCGAAGCGCCCGATTTTCAGCTTGCCATACTCCCCCAGCTTCACCTTTATCGCCCCCAGGGCATAGCCAAAGCTATCGTGGCCGTCGAGATAAAAACGGCTGGATGCGCTGGCGCGGGTGCCCAGTTTATACACATAGTAGGCCCCCCCCTCGATGCCGATAATATCGTGGTAGTAGTGGCTGTTCGCATCCAGCATCACCCCCTGCACCCAGGCGTAGACATCCCGCCCGTCCCCGGCGCTGGGCTTATCGGCCCGGCGCAGATCGTTACGTAGGCGCAGACGGATATAGTCCTCTTCATCCTGTAGCGCGGCGGCGTAGCCCAGCGACGACGTCATCACCGCGCCCAATAAACCAAGGCATATTATTTTAATTTTCATTTTTATATCCCGGTGAAAAATAATATAAAGTGGTATGTTTATTTATTGCGGTGCCGGCAGACTATTTCTCAGAAAATAGCCTGCCGATACGTCATACCGCGACAGCGTTCCATTCTTTATTTTTACGGTGTTACCGCGCCTCCCCCAGACTGTATTTTTCGTTGTTTAATCTCACCGATAATTTCCGCAAAGCGCGCATCGCTCAGCGGGTAGAAAAGCATGATTAGAAATCCGCCCAGAATCAAAACGGCCGGGATCAGCGTCATACACAGCTTAATACTGAGCAGGGCGCTGGGGCTCTGGGTAGCGCTATTCGCGACATAACCGCTGTACCCCAGAATAAAGGCAGGAATTGAACCGCCAATGGCCTGCCCGCATTTACGGGTAAAGGAGAACAGCGAGTAAGTGAGCCCCTCAATACGCACACCGGTACACCATTCGCCATATTCGACGGTATCCGCCTCTAGCGCCCACATCACCGTCATCGAGGTGCTCAGTCCCAGCGTGGTCACCACAAGGGAGATAAGCACTCCCGGCAGCGAGGCCATAAAGAACATGAGAAGGTACCCCAATGCGGCCAACAACAGCCCGGCCAGAAAGGTATTCCGCTTACCCAACCGACGTACCAGGAACGGCACCGAGGGCGCCGCCAGCAACATTCCCAGCAGCGTCTGAATGGCCACAAACAGCGCCAAAAGCGACACATCATTTAAGATGTAGCGGGCATAAAAGATGGTGCTCGCGCTGACAGAGAAAGAGGCCCCCAGGGTACACAGCGCACAAACGCACAGCATAAACAGCGGTCGGTTCCGACGCAGCGTCCCCAGGCTTTCCCTAAACGATGGCTGAGCCACCTGGCGCTGGACAACCTCGCGGGTGCTGGCGAAGCAGAACAGATACAGCGCGATCCCAACCACCGCCAGTACCAGCGTCAGCTGGGTATACAGGGTCTGTAGCTCGGCCGGCGTCGAGGAGCTGAGACGCGGCGAAATCACAAAACCTATCAGCACAAAGGTCAGTCCGGCGCCGATAGAGCGCGCCATCCCCAGCTTGGCCCGGGACGCCGGATCCTGCGTCATCACCGTCGCCAGCGAACCATAGGGAATATTGACGAAGCTGTAGCAAATATTCAGGGCAATATAGGTCGCATAGGCATAGAGCACCTTACCGTCGTGCGACCAGTCGGCGGGCACGGAAAACACCAGTATGCTGCACAGCATCAGCGGCAGGGCACCGAACACCAGATAGGGACGGAATTTACCCCAGCGGGTATCGGTCTTATCCACCACCCGCCCGGCGATCACATCGATAAAGGCATCCAGTATCCGCACCGACAGCAGCATGGCCCCCGCCGCTGCCGCACCGACGCCGGCCACGTCGGTGTAATAGCTCAGCAGAAACAGCGCCCCCATGGCAAAGGCAAAGTTATTGGCCATGTCGCCACAGCCATAGCCAATCACCGCCCTCCAGCTCAGTGACTGACTCATTGCGCTCCCCCCTTGTCACCCGCGGGTTTCACCCCGTATTGCACCGCCGTCCAGCGCGCCTTGAGGGTAAAAGCCGCCGCCTTGGGCTTTCTGTCGCGGGTAAACACCCCTTTCTTGTTGCCGCCGGCGCGCAGGATCCCCTGCGCCGTGGCGAAATCGGCGAAGTTCCACACCTGTTCCCCCACCACGTAGGGCAGACGATCAAATACCCGGTGATAGGTGGTTAAAAACTGTGCCTGAAACTCCTCGCTCCACATCTCCGGATATACGCTGTGCAGCCCGGCCAGGGTGTCGGCCCCGTATTCCGTAATGATGATCGGCTTGTGGTGCCGCGCATGCCATACCGACAGCTCCTGCTCCAGCTCACGCCCGGCGGTAGCCAGATCGCCACTGTTGACATACCAGCCGAAATAACGGTTCAGACACAGCACGTCAAACAGATCGCTGATGGTGTCCTTGTCCGGCGGGCAGAGCATGATGTTGACGCAGCACAGCGGACGGGAGGGATCCAGCTCTCGTGCCGCCTGCACCAAGGGAGCAAAGTAGTCACGCGCCGCCGCCTCGCGCACATCAGGTTCGTTCGCCAGGCTCCACATCACCACGCTGGGGTGGTTTTTATCGCGGGCAATAAGCTCGCGGATCGCCTGCAGGTGGGCCCGCTGGGTCTGAGAGCCGATGCGCTCCTCACAAAACAGTTTCTCATCCAGACGGGAGGAGAGATCCAGCGTGAAGCCGTTCAGGGCCATCATCCCCACCGCCGGCGTCTCATCGATCACCACGATCCCGTGCTCATCGGCCCAGTCCAGCATCTCCTCGGCATAGGGGTAGTGGGAGGTGCGATACGAGTTGGCGCCGATCCAGCGCATCAGGGCGTGATCGTGCACCAGCAGCACAGGATCCAGCCCCCTGCCGCGCAGATCCGCATCCTCATGACGGCCAAAACCGGTAAAGTAGAACGGCTTACCATTGATCAGGAAGGCGCTCTCCGTGACCTCCACGGTGCGGATCCCCACCCGCAGGGTGTATTCATCGATGCCCTCCCCGGCGCAGACCTGCAGGGTATACAGATAGCCCTCCCCCGGCTGCCATAGACGTGGGTTGGCGACCGTCAGTGTCCCCTCGCCTCCCTCGCTCTCGGCCACACAGTTCTGCTGCTCATCCAGCAGGCGGCACTGCACGCCGGCATCGCCGGCATCGACCGCATAGTGCACCAGCCCCTGCGCCCCGTCGGCGCTGATTTCGGTCGTCACGCAGACATCGCGGACATAATCCTGCGGCGTCGAATAGAGCCATACCGGGCGATGGATCCCGGCATAGTTAAAGAAATCATAACTATACTGCAGGCGGCGCTCACCGTTGACCTCGGTGACCCGCCCCGGCGGGATGGTGTGCCAGGAGAGTTCGTTATTGACGCAGACGGTGACGCGCACCTGCTCACGTCCGGCCAGCAGAGCGCTGATGTCCGTCTCAAACGGGGTATATCCCCCCTGATGCGCCATCACCTGGGTTTCATCTACCCACACCGTCGCCCCATGGGTTACCGCGTCAAAGCGCAGCACCATCCGTTGCCCGGCCCAGCCGCGCGGTACGCGCACTTCGGTCTGATACCACACATCCCCCACGTGGTTGCGGATGGCCTCATCGGCAAACTGATCGTTAAAACTGGCGGGTACCGCAATGGATCTGGCACCCGGCAAAGGCCCACACCACCACTGTTCACGGTGACCACAACGCTGTACATCCGGCACAAACTGCCACAGCCCGCTCAGATTCTTACGCTCACGGGAACGGCTTTCAATCGGCTTTAACATGGCAACACTCCAGTGTGTAGAGAAAAAAACAGGGATCATCTTTACACCCGTCGGAGACGGTAAAAGTTACCTTAAAGATCGAAGAAATTTTCTACCGGACAGCCCGCGGCCGAGGGACAGCGCGGGTAAAACGCGATATCGCCGGGCTCGGGGGCTCAGCCCCGCCGATCGGCGCGATACAGATTCAGACAATTCCAACCCATTGATCATCAATATAAATCAAATTCAGAAATACAATGAACGATGCGAATTTATATAAATGATGACTAAAAATAGACCCGCTAGAATAGAGAGAAACCTGTCCCCATTAACCGCGCTGTCTACAGAAAGGGATCGCTATGGCGTTATCTGCCCCGCTGATGTTGGTGCTGATTGGATTAAGCGCCCTGCTGGCGCAATGGGCCGCCTGGTCACTGCGCCTACCGGCCATACTGCTGCTGCTCTTGTTTGGGATTGTTCTCGGCCCGGTCACCCACCTGGTACAGCCCGACCCGCTCTTTGGCGAGCTGCTGTTTCCCCTCGTCTCCCTGTCGGTGGCGATCATCCTGTTCGAAGGCGCGCTGACGCTGCGGCGGGAGGAGATACGCGGCCTGGGCGGCGTCGTGCGTAACCTGGTCAGCATCGGCATGCTGGTCACCTTTGCCGTCATCGGCCTCGCCTGCTGGTGGCTGCTGCGGCTGCCGCCGGAGCTAGCGGCGCTGATCGGCGCGGTAACCGTGGTCACCGGCCCCACGGTGATCGCCCCCCTGATGCGCGTGGTGCGCCCGAACGCCCGCGTCAACCAGGTGCTGCGCTGGGAGGGGATCATCATCGATCCCATCGGCGCCATCTTCACGCTGCTGGTCTTCGAATTCATCGTCCTGCAACAAAGCGCCCGGTCTTACGGCCATCTTTTCTGGACGCTGGGCAGCACCGTCCTGTCCGGCCTACTCGTTGGGCTGGCGTGCGGCTATCTTATCGGTGTTAGCCTGCGCCGCGCCTGGGTGCCAAGCTATCTGCAAAACCTGGCGGTCCTCGCCTCGGTGCTGGCCGCCTTCGGCCTGTCGAACGCCATCGCCGACGAGTCGGGGCTACTGGCCGTCACGGTGATCGGCATCCTGCTGGCCAACATGCGCGATGTCGATACCAGCGATATCCTCGCCTTTAAGGAGGAGCTCTCCGTCATCCTGATCTCCGCCCTCTTCATTATCCTGGCGGCACGCCTCGATATCGCGGCACTCTGGCAGATGGGCTGGCCGCTCATCGGGGTGCTGTGCGCCGTGCAGTTCATCGCCCGGCCACTGTGCATCGCCGTCTCTACCTGGCGCTCCTCGCTGCGGTGGCGCGAGCGGCTATTGCTCAGCTGGATCGCGCCGCGCGGCATCGTCGCCGCGGCCGTCAGCGCCCTCTTTGCCCTGACACTGCAACGCAGCGGCTACCCGGATGCCGGACGGCTGGTGACGGTGGTTTTCGCCATCATCATCGGCACCGTCATCCTGCAGAGCCTGACCAGCCGCTTCGTGGCCCGCCTGCTACGCGTCCAGCAGCGTAAGCCGCGCGGCGTACTGATCATCGGGGCCAACGGCGTAGCCCGCCTGCTGGCCCAGGCGCTGATCAAGCTGGAGATCCCCGTCATCGTCAGCGACAGCAGCTGGGAGTATTACCGCCAGGCGCGCATGGAGGGGATCCCCGCCTATTACGGCCACGCCTACTCCGAGCACGCGGAAAACTACCTCAATCTCGGCGAGACGGCGCAGGTATTCGCCCTGTCGCCCAACCGCCACCAGAACGCCTTGGCCATCTACCACTTCGGCCATATCCTCGGCGATGAGAACGTCTTCGCGATCCGCTCCGGCTCGCCGCTGAAGGGACGCGGCGATCGTGCGGAGAGCGCGCGTTTCCGCCGCCACGAGAGCCTTTTCAATCACGAGGCCAGCTACGGGAAACTGAGTAGCCTGATAGCCAGAGGCGCCATCATCAAGGTCACTCGCCTGAATAAGAACTTCGGCTGGCCGGAGTACCTGGCGATGCACCAGGGCGTCATTCCGCTGTTTACCCTGTCAGAGAGCGGAAAGCTCCAGCCCGTGCGCGCCGATAGCGCGCCTGCGGCCCCCTGCACCCTGATCGCACTGGTACAGCGCGACGGCGAGGCAGACCCCGCCCACCGCGCCTGATGTCGCATGGGGAGCGCGCCACCGCCGGGGCTATCTCCGCCGAGCTGGGATGTAACGGGTAGGTCGCGCGCCTAGGCGCTCTGCCGAGCGACAAACTTATAGGGGAAGATCACCGTCTGCGGCGCGCCAGGATGCTCGCCATCCAGGGCGGCCAGCCATTGCTGTAGGCGCTTCGCCGCCTCATGCGCCATCTTGTCGTAATCGATACGCAGCGAGGTTAACGAGGGGTGGATCTGGTCGCAGTTGGCGGAGCCTTCGACGCAGGCCAGCGCCAACATGCCGGGCAGCTTGATCAGCCGCCGTTGGCATTCAAACAGCACCCCCAGCGCGATTGCCTCGTGGCTGCATACCACCGCCTCCAGCTCCGGCTGGCGGGTCAACATGTCGCTGATGGCCTGGCGGCCAAACTCCATCGTCGCCACATAGGGCGTGGTAATGCTCTGTTCGGCGCTATAGTTATGGTGCAGCATCGCCCGGCTCCAGCCGCTCAGCTGTTGCCCTTGTATCTTGCGCCCCATCTGGGCGCCGATATAGCCGATGCGCTGGTGGCCCTGCCGCAGCAGGTACTCAGTGAGGAAGTAGGCCGCATCGCCGATATTGCTCTGCAGGTTCAGGGCGAAGGGGTATGCGTCCTCGCCGGCGGCGCAGATCACCGGCAACGCGCTGTTGGCGAGCAGCTCGACGGCCTGCTCCGCATTCAGCGCGCCGAACACCACTAGGGCCGCCGGGCTACTCTGCAGCAGCGTAGAAAGTACCTCGGCCTCCCTCTTCGCCTGGTAATCGTGACAGCCGATGACCACCTGATAGCCGTTGTCGTTCAACGCCGCCTGCAATGATTGCAGGAACACCGAGCTGGCGTAATCACGCAGCGAGGGGACGACCACCGCCACCGTACGGCTCTGCCCCGATGCCAGGATCCCCGCCGCCGAGTTTGGAATGTAGCCTAACTCGGCGATCGCCTGATCGATCTTGGCGCGCAGCTTAGCGGAGACCAGTTCGGGGGTGCGTAACGCGCGCGATACCGTCATCGAGCCGACACCGGCTCGTTGTGCGACCTCTTGTAGGGTGACGCGCCCGGTGCCTTTTCTCTTGCGTGTTTTTTCCATGAAGTAGGGTGTATTCACATTGATCACTGACCGTCTTACGGTAGCACAGCTTGCCGCCGATGATCAGCGCAGCGACGCGCTTTGAGCGCCGGCGGATTAATTTCGCAGCAAAATGATAGCGCTATCACGAAATCACCTCCTCGAACTAGATAGCGCTACCATTGCTCTCTACTATGCCTTTCACAAGAGAATCATTTTAAAAAAACAGCCGACATGACCAGGAGCCGATTGAATGTTGACGAAACTGCTTACCCCCAACGTCATTCAGGTTATCGAGCAGGTAACGGACTGGCGTGAGGCGATTCAAACCGCCTGTGCCCCACTGATAGAAAATAATGCGATTACCCCTGGCTATGTCGATGCCATTATTCAGTCGCATAACAAAATCGGCCCCTATTATGTGCTGGGCCCAGGCATGGCAATGCCGCATGCACGCCCGGAAGATGGCGTTAATCAATTGGCATTAGGCCTGACCGTGATTAAACACGGCGTCGAATTCGGCTCCGCCGGTAACGATCCGATTAAATTACTGATCGTATTGGCCGCCACCGATAGTAATAGCCACATCGGCATCATCGCCAAACTCGCCGAGCTATTCGATAACCAAGACGATATCGATAGGCTGCAACAGGCAGAAAGCGTCGATGAGATCCTGCAAGTCATCGCGCGTTACTAATTACGAATTACACCGAGGGAATAATTATGAATATCACAGTGGTATGCGGTAACGGTTTAGGCACCAGTCTGATGATGGAAATGAGCATCAAGACCATCCTAAAAGATCTGCAGGTCAACGCCGAGGTTAACCATGTCGATTTAGGCTCCGCCAAAGGCACCGCCAGCGATATTTTCGTCGGTACCGCCGATATCGCCGAGCAGTTGGTCGCCCAGCAGGTCGGCGGCGAGATCGTCGCGCTGGATAACATGATCGATAAAGTGGCGATGAAAGAACGTCTGAGCGTCGCCCTGCGTAAACTCGGCGCATTGTAGTGGAGGCACTATGTCATTCTTCCGTTTTCTGATGCAGGATGTGCTATCCGAACCGGCGATATTAGTCGGCCTGATCGCACTCATCGGCTTAATCGCCCAGAAAAAACCGGTTACCGAATGCATTAAAGGCACCATCAAGACCATCATGGGTTTTGTCATTCTGGGTGCCGGCGCCGGTCTGGTGGTCAGCTCGCTGGGTGACTTCTCCGCCATCTTCCAACATGCCTTCGGTATTAATGGCGTGGTGCCGAATAACGAGGCCATCGTCTCCATCGCTCAGAAGAGTTTCGGGCGTGAGATGGCGATGATCATGTTCTTCGCCATGCTGATCAACATCGTTATCGCCCGCCTGACGCCGTGGAAGTTTATCTTCCTCACCGGCCATCACACGCTGTTTATGTCGATGATGGTGGCGGTGATCCTGGCGGCCGCCGGGATGCAGGGCACGATGCTGGTGCTGGTCGGTTCGCTGATCGTCGGCTTCTGTATGGTGTTCTTCCCGGCCATCGCCCATCCCTACATGAAAAAGATCACCGGCTCAGACGACGTGGCCATCGGCCATTTCTCGACGGTATCCTATGTACTGGCCGGCTTTATCGGCAGCAAGTTCGGTAACAAAGAGCACTCTACCGAAGACATGAATGTGCCGAAGAGCCTGCTGTTCCTGCGTGATACGCCGGTGGCGATCTCGTTCACCATGTTCATCATCTTTATCATCACCTGCCTGTTCGCCGGCGGTGATTATGTGCGTGAGGTGAGCGGTGGCAAGAACTGGTTTATGTTCTCGCTGATGCAATCCATCACCTTCGCCGCCGGGGTGTACATCATCTTGCAGGGTGTGCGGATGGTGATCGCCGAGATCGTCCCGGCCTTTAAGGGGATCTCCGACAAGCTGGTGCCCAACGCCAAGCCGGCGCTGGACTGCCCGGTGGTGTTCCCCTACGCCCCCAACGCGGTGCTGGTTGGCTTCTTGAGCAGCTTCGCCGCCGGGGTCATCGGCATGTTCGTGCTGTACGCGCTGAATATGACGGTGATCATCCCGGGCGTGGTACCGCACTTCTTCGTCGGTGCGGCGGCGGGTGTGTTCGGCAACGCCACCGGTGGGCGGCGCGGCGCCATCCTGGGCGCCTTCGCCCAGGGGCTGCTGATCACCTTCCTGCCGGTGTTCCTGCTGCCGGTACTCGGCCAGATCGGCATCGCCAACACCACCTTCAGCGACGCCGACTTTGGCGTGGTGGGCATCCTGCTGGGCATCATCGTGCGCTGATAGCGCGACCGCCCTGCCTCACAGACGCCCCGTCACCCCGCGTGACGGGGCGTTTTTTATGGTGCCAGCCTGCCCCCGCGCCCCATTCACGCCGATGTGGCAACGTGGGCCATCAACGCATCTGCTGATGGCGGAAAACAGCGCGCACATCGCCCACGCTCCCACTATATGGAAAAACAGTACGGCAGCACGACCGTATGATGGAACCGTCCGGATAGCGTTGTAACGGCGAAAAATGACCCTATTTTATGGCTGAACGACAGCGAAACCACGGAGAAACTGACCGATGATACCCCGGACACACCGCCAACTCGTCAGCGTTGAAGTGACGTGGCCTGCACAAACGCTGCCTCTCCCCCTGCAACAGGTGGTGGAAGCGCTGACGCAGGGAGAAACGCCCGATCAAATTATCACCCGGATAAATTTACAGGGCTTTCAGGCATGGCGCGAAGCAACATCGCCACGGGATGAACACGACATTTTTCAGATACGGCTGGATGAGGCGCACGAGGCGCGGTTCCTCTGCCGCTACGTTACGCTACCGCTGCACTGATGCCCGCCCCTGCGCCACTCCCCATGCGCCGTCCCGGACTGATCGGTTGGAGTGCATGACTTCCCGGCATGCGGATTGGCTGTTGCCTCGGCGCATGGCTGCTGGTGATAGCGCTGGAGTGGCCGGGTGAGGCATCTTTTATTGTGTCAGTCTGCCCCCCGCACCGCCCTCTGACGTCGGCGTGGCAACGTGGCTAATCAGCTGATCCGCTAACTGCGCCAAATCATGGGCGACAAACTGTGGCTGTGGGCCGACGCCGAGCGGTGCGTTACCGGCCCGCAGCAGCATCGCCCCCTGCCAGCCCGCGCTACGTGCGCCCAGAATGTCCCAATGATGGCAGGCCACCAGACACAACGCGCTCCCCGCCAAGCCGAGCCGCTGCTCGACGGCGCGATACACCGCGGGGGCGGGCTTAAAGGCGGCGGCGGCGAGTTCATCGACGCTAAAACACGCCGTAAAGTAGTGGGCGATCGCGGCCGCATCGAGCTGCGCGTACAACACTTCCGCGCTGTTGTTGGTCAGCGTATACAGGGAGAATCCTGCGGCCTTCAGCCGCGCCAATGCCTGCGGCACCTCCGGCCAGACGGGCAAGGTGGCGATAGCACGCTGCAGATCATGCGACGCCCCCGCCGGAAGCGTCTTGCCGTGCGTCGCGGCGACCATCTTTAATACCTCGCCGCCTAAGACACCAAAGGGCAGCGAGTGGTGATTCAAGGTTAGGGATTGTGCATACAGCACCAACTGAGCGAACCACTCACGCAGCACGTGGGGCGAGCCGAATAGACGGTTAAACAGTGGCGCGAGATGATCGAGATCCAACAGCGTCTCGTTGACATCGAAGATCAGGGCAGGCTTATGATCCATCGTTTCCTCCGCTAGATAGCAACGGCCCTCAAGCTAACCCGCCCCAGCGTCTGAGCGCCATCGTTTTGCCGACAATCGCGCCCCAATCGCACTTTAGCGGTTAATCCGCGGGGGAAGGCCAACACATTCTCCTGCACACCGGATCTTTTCACTATTCATCGTACCCGCTAGCGCCTCTTCTCTATTCTTTTTGCTATGAATAATTCCGGTGAACAAAAAATAAAGCAGGCGCCAACCCGACGCCTGCTTTAGATCATTAATGATAAAACCTTACTACAGCGCCAGTCGGCAAAGTACATAAGCGCGACTATAATTGTAGTTCCCCGAGATATCGCCATCAGTCGTACGCGCATTCGCGTGGCCGGCACCATTTGGCCCTGTCGCAGTCTCGGAGGTCCAATGATAGTTATTAACAAAACCAACTTTATAACTCGTCAGATTACCCCACTCATTCCACAGCGGACCTACTGTACGTGCCGTGTTTTTCCCATTGGAGACTTGGGGACCTAAGGCAAGTCCGCCTTTATCGCTACACCAATCCTGAGCTTCGGTCCATAACGCATAAGTACTGTCATGTTCAAACCATGCATTAACAGTAAAGGTGTAGCTTACCGTACTCCCGCCCGCTTTTGGCTCTGCACTGAGCGTCACTGAATTGGTCGCACTCGATGGTTTCCCCATAATACGGACGCCTCCTGAAGCATCAACGCTCGTCCAGCCCGGTTGATCCGTCGACCATGTATATTGGCCATTATTGGCGGCATTATCGTTAATAAGTACCTGGAAAGCTGCGCCGGTAAATGCCGTGGTCGGGAAGCCAGAGCTTGCCGAGAACTGATATGGATTCACTGTTGTTGTCAGTCCCGTGACGGCAGCAAAGGTGATAGCCAGACTCGTCGGCGTCATCGCGAGATCGGTGCCACTGAGCTCAGGCGTCACCGACACTTGACCAAAAGACGAACTCTTCACTGTTGCCGTATAAACCCCCGAGCCTGCTGTGGACTCTACTGGGTGAGTGATAACAGGAGAGCCATCGCTGAATCCATCCTGGATCTCATAACGTAATGTTAAACGGCTCTCTATGCCTGTAACGGGTCGATTCTCGCTATCCCTCAGCGTGAGCGTTAGCGTGGCCGTGTCGCTGCCATCGCCGATTACCGTGGGCTTATCCAGCGCAAATATTGAGTTAAGCGCAGCTGGCATCCCTTGTACCACTAATGATGCGTCCGATCGCACCTCTTCTCCCAAGTATGGTTCGCTAGTGGCCGGATCGGTCGCAGGCGTATAGCCATATATTATTTTTTTGCCGATATCATCGACTATCAAAGTATGCTTCTCACCGGTATCTATCACGGCGTCCTCGCCTTCACGATACCAATGTAATTGGCTATTCAGCTCGGTATCGCCATCCACATCATTAAATAAGGGTGGACCATCGGATCGCAATATATCCCCCTCCAGCGGATTACCCGTGATAGGAGCTATCGCCACGCCACTTACCGTCGGGACATGTCCTTGAACCGGATCGGTATCGCTTGATGCCGCCCACGCCGGGCCCCCGCCCAGTAACCCTAACATCAGCGCAATGGCCGGGGAACATCCCGTCCTGCGTATTGTTCTCATGTAATTATCTCCAGCGTCTGTTCCCGTACGGCTACTCTTTGCGGCGCCTCTACTCTACAATACCCGCCAGGCATCATGCCTGGCGGGTATATTGCGCTCTCACCGACACCCTAGGCTGACGAATTAACCTACTTGCGGGTGAGGGATCACGCATTATCACTCTCTTGCTTTATCCTCTCGTCGCATCGACCTGGATCTTGCGCTTCTGATCGGTACCGACCGGGGTATAGGTGCTGCTGGTCGCGCCACCAATGTCGACATAAACCCCCGAGCCAATGGCTGACTCAATCTTCCACTGGTAATTCACCGTGCCAGTACAGGTTGCCCCGGTCGTACAGGTGGCGACGGCGGTCAATTGCTCGCCAACCAGCGGATAACCGTTAGTCATACCCGTAATGGCCACGGAGAGAACATCGTTGCCATCCGTGGTGACAGAACCATCGCCGCTACCATCGATGTTACCGCCACGCGAGGAGAGCTGCTCGCTGCCGTCGGCAGGATCGGTATTCGTCGGGTCGGTATGCGCAGTCACGCCAACCTTGATACTGTGTCCGATATCCGCTGCGGTTAAGGTATAACTATCCCCCGTCTCACCCGTGATGGCGGTTCCATCTCGATACCACTGATATGTCGCCGTCCCCTCCGTATCGCCATCCACATCCTGGAAGGCACCCTTATCGATGGAGATCGTATCGTCCACATTCACCAGACCATTGCCATCCACATCATGGAATTGGATGCCGATATCAGCATAAGCCGGTATATGCCCTTTAACGGTATCTGTCGGCGTAGACGTCGCAGCGAGAGCCGCGCCAGAAATGGCCAAAATGACAGAAGCCAAAAGCGCTTTTTTATTAAATTGCATGATCCCTACCTTCATTATTAAACTCTCCAGTTTTATATTTTCACTACACATATTTTGTGGATAGATTCCACATATCACATTGCCATTAGCCCGACAGGTCATTACACGACGCAGTTAGATAGTAAATAAATTAAACCTCCATAATTACGGTATAGCTGGCGTTCCCTCTCCCCCAATCACTACTTGAATACGACGCTTCTGATCCGTTCCCACCGGGATATAATCAACCGCTGTTGCGGCGGGAATATCGACATAGTTACCACTATTAATGGCATCTTCTATCTGCCACTGATAAGTCAATGAAGCCGGGCACTCACCCGTCGCACATGTCACCTCGGCATGTAACGGCGTTCCGACCAAGGGATAACCATTAACTAATCCCGTGACGATGACACTATTCACCGCATTGGCGAAGGTAATATCGACGCCCTGAGTCTGATCATCGAAGGTCGCACTCACATGGGTCGTACCTGCGCTAGTATTAGTCACATCAAAGTGAGCGATGCCATTATCATCGGTAGTGACGGTAATCGTCCCCGGCTGGGCGCCATTGTTGGTGTGAAACACCACCTCTCGGTTAGCGAGCGGATTACCATTGGTATCTTTTATAATAAAATCGACACCAATCTTATCGCTACCATTCGCCCGCGCCCCGTCACCGCTAATAACGAACGTACCCTGTGCGGTTACCTGAGGAGGCTGTACCACGACCCTCAACGTCTCACTATTGGATTGGTTCCCCTGGTTATCAAAGGCTACAGCGATTAATTGATAAGTATTTGCAGCAATCTCCGCAGTCGATGTTTGGTGAGCATCGCTTTTAGCTTGAGCCGGCCGATAAGGCGGCAACATCAGACTAAAATGGTTTTTATCTATAACGGTCAATTGCCCGCCGGCGGCAACTAATCCACCATCTTGCCAACTCACCTGATCTAGCGCATATTTACTTTTCAGATTTGCACTAACGGTATACACCGCCCCAGCCAAATCATTAATAGCATGATGAGACAATGCAAGCTTAATAACTTCCTGCTTTTTATATTCCAAGACAATATCATTATTACGATCGACTAGGTTATAACGACTTTCAGCAATCTGACGAATTGCCGCTACCGAGCTAGGATCGATTTGTGACTGCCAGCTAAGGCCAGGACGATAGCTCAACTGAATACTAAACTGAGTATCATTGCGCCCAGCCTTGCCCAAACGCTCATCGACACCAACGGTTAATAGTGGGAATGGCGTATAGTTGACCCCGGCTGTCAGTGCATACGGGTTACGTTGCAGATTCTCCTTGCCGAATAAGGCAACATTCTCCCCGATATACTGTTCATACACTAACTTTCCCCCCAACTGAGGCAAAGCCGGTAACCACGCGTTAGCCCGGATATCAAAACCATTGGCGGCGCGCTCATCATAATCCGCAAAATCGCGGGACTGATGCCAATTACTCAGCCGCATATAGCCGTTAGTCGACAACTGCAAATAGTCCGTCCACGCCTCAGCACCAATACCCAAGCGTGAGTTATGTCCTGTCAGATCATGGTCGTAGAACATGTTAACGCCCAACATCCAACGATCTAGCAAGGTTCGAGCGCCTACCCCGAGGTTAATGGTGTTACGCCGATCTTTATTCCGCGCCCCAAGTTGAGTAAATGCAGTGAGGTTCGCGCTATCCCATACCGGGATAAACCAGTCCAATGCGCTTTCACTCAAGGAAAAGTTTTTATCTAGATTCAGTTGAACGCGAGCCGTACCATACTTACTTAACCACTGTTGAATTTCTTCATTCGCCGCATTGGTCGCCATGGAGCGAGCCATACCCGCCGCCGCCTCCGAAGGACGAGTCGAAGAAAGTGTCGCCCCCACACTCATCAACTGACCCACTGCCTGAGCCTCTTTTTCCGCCCGAGAGGGTTCCCTCATGGCAGACGATAACTTGGGCGCTTGCCCCGCCTGAGTATTCAGCGATGACATATCCACGGGTATGTCGATCTCATCACCGACGCCCACATGCTCAAATCCACGCGCAAAAATTCGGTATGCATTAACCTGCTTCAATTGTGCTACCGAGATACCCAGCTTTTGCGCCACAGTCGTCACCGATTCCCCCTCTTTCAACACATAGGGTTGCGTCGCACTCGCCAATAACGCCCGCTCATCAACCTTTGGCGCCTGTGCGATGGCAGGGGTAAAAGAAAGACCGAGCGGAAAGGCAATCTGCAAGGCAATCGTCAACCAACCAATTACACGCTCACAACGTACAATGGCATATCCCTGGTGTGGCAATCGTTCACTCTGCTCTGCACAGGATGTACACGGTTTCCGTAATCCTCTTTTTCTAGTTGGCAGAGAAGACAGTATATATATGATGTTTTTTGGACTATCCTTTTTCATCTTTCACCCTACGCTAACCCACATCCCATATTAAATGAAACCGATAGATGGATAACTCACCCATTAACCTCGACCATAGCGCTTATTCTTCATATAATGCGTCCTCCTCGCAGAGGATGTTATTAAGTCAGTAGTACACCCTCATCTGGCATTCTGTTAATAATGCTTTTATTACTACAAAAATTCAGTAGTTGCCGAAATGTTCGCGTATCAAACACACCTATTTTTCTTAGTGCCTTTTGACGCCGTGCATATACGGCCTTAACATTGACGCCTCGACGTTCAGCGACTTTCTGCAAAGGAATACTTTTCATAGTGGAGTAAATGGTTTCCCACTCAAAATCAGTCAATGTATCAACCGCTTCCTCCGGCATAAAACCATGCTGTTGCGGCTCTGGTTCATTTAACCAAATGGCCATCTCTCCATATAATTTATTTATCTCCCAATTTTTACCAAAAAGAGGAAAGTGACCACGTAGCAAGGCCATCGTTAAACTATGAACCTGACGATCTGGCATCACAGCAATATGGGGAGCAGCACGCTGTGAACACAACCAGCGAAGTAACGCCAATGAGTCGCCAATACTCTTAAATGATGGTGAAATTAATAAATGTGATATTGCTAGTGAGGCGTAATGCTCATAAAAACAATGAGTATCACTAAATAAGTAAAGTTGATTAGTCTCTACAGACAATACATGTCGTAACGCTTCACGTGTATAAGCACAACCCTCAATAATGCACAATGATGGCTGGTTGACTCGCGGTCTCTTTGCCGGAGATAGGCAAGTGCTCTGCCACTCCTTCCTGGAGATAGACAAAGCCGGCCGAGTCATCTCCTCCTGCAGCCCCTGTGGTTCAGGAACAGTTTGTCTGCCATCCACTTGTAAAATACGCACGGTAAACTGCTTGTACCCACAATCGACGGTTTGCCATCCTAGCTGGCAAACAATCGAGTCAATCAGGGAGAGCGAATCAAGCAACTTACCGGCCTGACGCGGAGAAATGCGAAAAGCCAAGGCAACATCGACACGAGTAATGGGGGCATTTTTATATAATCCCCACCACGCAACAGACAAGTCGAGGGGTAAAACCCCCAAGTGTTTTATGCACGCAGGGGTGCGCCATGCACCGTTGGCTGCGGTGACGGATTTTTCCCAAATCTGACGCTGACTCAACTCCATAAGTACCGCCCAAAAACTGGATAAAAATAGATCGACCAACGACACAATTAGGACCATTTTGACCACTTTGGTTTAAACAACCTTTTAAAAACTAAAAAACAGTTAATAAAACCAACATATTGATCAAATTCGGTTTTTTTAACTTTCGAAAGAGGAAGGGAGAACGAGGCTATGCCTGATTTAGCGATAGAGAGAGGTGGATACAAAACAGACAAAAGAAGATAAGGAAGGGGAAAAAGTGATTGTTATTTGATTTAGATCAATAAAATTAGGAGGTGGATGATGGATTTGCGCCCAATTATATGGATGATAAGCGAACCAACCGAGGGACCTGACACTTTGGTCCTAATTGACCCGTTACAAGGCGCTTTTTACGCTGCCACACTCCCTGAAATCGAGCCGCATTACTCGCGGTATAGCGTACCGTATGGCGAATGTTACGATGCCCAAGGTAGTCTTGAATCAGTCGGGTATCGATTCCCCGATCCGCTAAGGCATAGCCACAAGCATGACGTAACATGTGCGGATGCGAACAAATCGAAATTTCGGCTTTCTTACCATAGTCAGTGATGATTTTATAGAACTGTTGCCGAGTCAGGCGTGTACCTAAGCGAGAGAGGAAGAGCCACTCAGAGTCGGCCGCATAGCGAATTTTCCTGCGTGCATGCAGCCATACCCTGATCACCTCAACCTCTTCTGGTAGCAATGGATGGTTGGTCGAGAGCCCATTTTTCAATCGATGGATATAGATTGATTGATCATCTAAGTCAATATCTGACAGGCGCAAACTCAGTAATTCACTCACGCGTAACCCATGTATAAATCCCATATAAATCATACAATAATTGCGTTCTGCGAAGTACGAATAGCGAGCTTGCTGTAACAGTCGCTCAACTTCGGATTGGGTAAGGTGCTTACGTTTAGACATCTGTAATTCCTGGGAGTTAGAGGGTAGTGATCTTGAGGCCGTAACAGAGTAAATAACGTAGATAAAGATAAGAGGGTAATAGATGAAGATGCTAAAAAGCGGAGTATATCTAATAACTTACTAACTAATCTTTATAACCTTGCTATGGTCCTAGAATAAATGAAATTGTATTATAAATAAACAAATGCAAAAGTCAACTATCAATGCATCGGTTATGCAACACCTTAAACACCTGAGTACAATAATGGATAACGTCGCGCCCTCTCCCCCTAGAACAGCATTAATATATTGTTAGCCAACCCTATATTACTAGCAATTCAAAATAATAAATAAAATATATTGTTAAGGAAAGAGTGAGAGATAACCTTATGATCAACGATGAGTATTGTGAAAATATATAACACGATTAACAACCAATCACAAAAAAATTATCTTCCACACAGAAAAATATTCTATAGACACCATCACACTATTATTTACTCAACCATGTTTGCTAAATTTTCTGTTTGGTAAAGTATCGCTAGCGGCCTGCCAACGCTCACCAACAAAGGAAGACATCATTAATAAACAACCAATGATTATTCGCACAAGCTATTACTCGCGATTCGCCACCATGGCGAGTCATCATATTGCATACATATGCATACTTGTTTTATTAAGGAGAGTGAGTTTGCAATATATATAAAGGGGCTCCATAATGGAGCTCCCGTTAATCTTGCTTCCATACGCGAGAGAAACGCTTACAATTACTCGCGGTATAATGTACCGTATGTCTAATATTTCGATGTCCCAAATAGTCTTGAATCAATCGAGTATCAATACCTTGATCAGCCAGAGCATAGCCACAGGCATGCCTGAGCACATGTGGATGTAAACGGATCGGCAGATTAGCCTTCTCACCATAGCGTCGAACTAATACATATACTTGTTGTCTAGATAGTCGTGTCTTACGTTTAGAGATAAAAAGCCATGGATAGCTGACACCATTGAGTATTTCATGCCTCCTCTGTAACCATGCAACTAATGACTTCCCCTCCTCATCCTGAATAGGATGTGTCGTAGACAAGCCGTTTTTAACGGCGGCGAATATAAACCTCACCACTCTCTAAATCCAGATTCGATATTGTAATGTTTAATAGTTCACTAACTCTTAAACCATGCATATACATCATATAGAGTAAACATCTATCTCTAGCATACTCAGGTGTATCAGGTATCGAGCTGATTAATTTTCTCCACTCTCCCTGGGTAATATAACGTCTATTCATTAAAATCCCTTGGCACCCACAATGATTAGCACCCACAGATATTATCTTAAACTGTATACCTATAATATAAAAATCCAAAAAATGCACAAACTAAGATTTTTTAACTGCTTTTTATTTATTTTTTATATTTTTATCCCGCAACATGTGCATTTGCTCCATTTTGATATATAGTTTAAGAACGTGGCAATCACTACTCATGCTGATGTTTAAGGGGTTGGCGGGTATGTACAGGCTTAATGAAAATGTGCTTTATAATGAGCAAGAAGCCGAATTGAAAGCCACTGTGGATGGTGATGCGATCCTACTCGCGCCATCAGCGAACCGTTTGCTACATCTGCTAATTCTCAATCAGGGCATACCTGTAACACGTGACACCCTATTTAAACTGGTCTGGGATGATCACGGCTTACGATCCTCTAACGCGAATCTGAACCAATATATTAGTTTATTAAGAAGACAACTGTTCGACGTAGGCCTACCCAAAGATACTATAGTTACCATACCTAAAATTGGTTTTATGATAGATAAAACCATTGCTATTACCCTCATCCAGGAGTCCCCTCCCCTTAAATTATTTCCTGAAAAAGGAAAGGATAAAACGAAACAAAAACTAAACACTACCATAATATCAATATGCACAGGTCTATTTTTACTATCTTTTTTAGCAATTTTTTTTGTGAGCAAGAATGAACAGCAACTACCAAAGTTTAAATTTCAACCCATCACTAATAACACTATTGAGTGTAACATATACTCTCTATCAAACACTACGACGTTTCTCTCCAACGCCAGTGAATTAAAGCGGCTAAAGGATTGCAATGCGTCATTTGATTATTTTATTTATTTTAACCATGAGCAAAAGGGAAGAGAGTTGATTTCATGGTGTAAAAAAGACCCTGAAAATTCAAATGCATTTATTTATTGTAAGAATGAATCAAGGAATGTTATATGAACAAAATAACAATAGCATTCTTGGTTGCATTAATCGCAGCTCTAGCCACTCTTGGTTTTTTTATATTTAAAAGAGAAACAACCATCGCCATGCACTGTAAAGGTGATATAGACATCTATATGGCAAATGATGAGCACATCAAAGGAATCATATCATTTGACCTCTTAAATAATAATACGGGCGTAGCTCATATTATTGGTAAGTTATATGTTAGTAACACACTTCACAAAATAAATGGAGAGAGTGGATTCCACTACAAATTAATAGATGTCAATAGAGGTCTATTTGAAATAGATAAAACTTATTCAAAGTTAATACTACAGGATGCGGAGGCAGATGACATAAAAAACAGTCTATTAATTAAGAAAATGTTTGAAGGCAGTCATTACTTAATAATAAAAAGAGTAAATAGCAATACATTCTTTATTGGCTACACAGGCTACCCCATTATGCTCTGCGTCAACGAAAATAATAAGGTTATGTAACGCAATAAGTAAAGCGTTCACTCCCATCGATTGAAGCTAAGAGCCCTACCCCCACCTTATATCAACCCAGTCTTCAGGTATGACGAGATATTGTTGAATAAATCGAACTATTGCTGAGTTGGCGGATCAACTCACACATCATCCCACAACGCTGGTCGCTCCATGACAAAGCAGAAGCGCAAAATCACCTACTGGTACCATGATAACAAAGCCCTTATCGACCGAGGATCTATCGCGTTCTGGCTGGATGACAAGATAACTCAGTCTGTATGGTCAGCCCCTCATCACAGTGGCGATCTCTGCGCTATTCTGACCTTGCCACCGCAACTACTCTGATGATTAAACATGTATTCAAGCTCATCCTGCGGGTCGTACAGGGCTTTATTGACTCCCAGTTTACCTGATGGACATCCCATGCGCACCCCGGATTACAGCAATACCAGTAAACGTTCCTAGTCGGTTAACGCCATCGCCCCCCGGGGGTGAAATCTCGCATCTGGTGATTGATTCCACATCGACAACAGCACCGCTCCCTCACCAAGGATAGAGAGCGGCCCCATATTATGATTAAGTCACAGCCTCAACCATGCCCCCCTATCATCGATGGACTGAGAGTCAAAGAATGTATGGGTTGATGACATATCGTTACCAATGGCACACCCTGCTGTGCCAAAATATTTTATAAGGAGCATCATCATTTAGTTTTCATTATTCAGATAATTAGAGCCAAGCATCTGCCATGCCCTAAATTGTCAATTATTGAAATCAACTATCGGTATTTTTACCGACCAACAAGATAACCCAATAATCGAAAGCACAACCGTTTTTCGCCATCAATCAACCTGATTTTGATACTGGATTAAACAGATCAAAATCAGGAGATGACATAACCACGGATACAGACTCCAAATATCAGAAGCTATAGCGTATTCCCAGCCCCCCCTCACCGTCTGTCTTAAAGTCCCCGTCAAAACTGCTGTTCAGCGTCAGCTGTACATGCAGTTTTTCCGTCACTCTGCCGTCAAGCCCCACGGAGGCGGTATAGCGATCGGCGCGCTCCGCGTTATAGTGTCTTGCCCTCCAGTTATCAGTAAGCGTGATACCCGGCATCTCATTCAGCGTAATATTCCGGGATAACCCGGATTTAATCGACAGTATCCCAAAGTCCTTCTCCACCATCACTCCAGCCTTCAGCCACAGCGCCCCCCCGCATGCAGTTCTGCCGACCGGCCATTGCCCTGCAGATAATTGCCATCGATACGGGCCCCGTTCACAGAGACTGATGGCGTGATAGCGATATCGGCGTCTTTAAGATCTATCCGCCACCCAATCCGGGCGCCAGCGGTGGCAATATGGCTCTTCACATTCCCAGACAGATCATTCAGATCGCCCTGAACGGAAAATGTCTCAGACAGCTGTCGGTATCCCGCAGAACCATCCACAAACAGGCCTGATGCTAATGTCTGGCCGGCGAAAAGGCTGACGCCCCATACTCTGTAATCATCGCGGAACCCCGTAGCGCTGCTGTTGCCATCATATAGCTCCACCGCCGTGCCCCAGAATTCACCTGAATCACCGTGCTTTCTGAAACCGAAATCCAGGCCGTTCTGCCTCACGCTATAGGCGTCATAACCACCGTGGCTATAGCCAGTCATGGCCCATGCCCCGCTCTGCGCATCCGTGTAATCAATAATCTGTTCCCAGTGATCTACGTGGTCACTGAGGATATATTCCCGTGCGGCAAACATACTCCGTGCCTTTTTCAGCAGCGCCGTATTATCCTCTTTCCTGAACAGATGCTCCCCATTAACCGGCGTGCTGATATTGCCCGACGACGAACCGCCCGCGCCGCTGCCCGACGACGAACCGCCCGCGCCATTGCCCGACGACGAACCGCCCGCGCCGCTGCCCGACGACGGATCCCCCGCGCCGCTGCCCGACGGCGGATCTCCCACGCCGTTGCCCGACGACGAACCGCCCGCGCCGTTGCCAGCGGAGCCTGAAGCGCCATTGCTCCCATCGCCAGCCGGCGTCATCGCACTGTCAGCGCTCTCCAGAATGGCGCTGTGCTTCAACTGCCACTGAACTCGGCCATCCTTCTCCACGATCTGTGTGTCCGGGGTGTATACCGTAAAGCCACGATTCAGGCTGGCAAAAGAGAAATAGCCGTGCGATGTCCCCGCCGGTGCCGAAGCCAGAGTAAGGTCATTCGTTAGCTGCACCGTCTGGTCAAACAGGTAAGACATATCCAGAATATTATGTTCGCCCTTAGCCTGATTCAGGATATCGATTCGGTCACTAGCGTTGTCCGATGTATTAACCCCCAGACCAATGCGCAGGTTGCTGGCATCCAGAGTATTTACCGTCAATGTCTTCGGTTTCCAGCGGGCCGTCACCAGGGAAAGCACCCCATCGCGGCTTTGCAAAACATCAAGAGAGGAGTCTTGCGTCATGTTCCATATGCCGCCCTGCGCCAGCTGCACATGTGTACCTGAATAGCCGGTAATATCACCGTTAAAGAGAGCATTCACAATATTCAGCTGGCTGTTCCCGCTCAGCGCGGCGCTGCCATTAAATACGCTCCTCTCAGCCTGGTTACGGGCCGCTGATATGCCCTCGCTCAGGCGAAAATCTGTTCCTGCGCCATCTTTTTGATCAATAAATACCCGGTCGTCACCCAGCGTGACAACGGAGTTACTGGCGTCAATGGCGGTATTCAGGGTGGCGTTACGACCTAAACCAAAATCTGTATTCTTCAGAACCAGACGACCCAAGGTGAACGACCTATTTTCCCAATCCTCTTGGTCAAAAGAGGTCGGCTGGGTCCGCACGGACGTATCACCAGTTGCGGCCAGCTTATCCGCGATAGCCCGATCGTTATACGCATGAATGACCGGATGCCCCTGCAATGTCAGGCGTCCGTTTTCCTGAGTGAAACTCCCGGATATATCTGCCGAGCCATCCAGCACTAGCTTCCCGCTACTGCCTGGGGCTACGACATTGCTCACGTTCAAATTCCCTTTTAGCTGACCGTGATACAGATATCCTTGGGCATTCTCTCTTTCTGCCACCTGTTTTTGAGCATCGACCAGGTTATTACCTAAGTACTCCCACGTATCGCTGCTGCGCTGATCCGTCGGGAAATAACCGTAGGAATTGGTTTTCAGGATGAAATAGTCGGTAGTGTTCGCATAAGGGTTGCGGTATTCATAAAGGCTTCCGACAGTTCCCTGGCGAGAGCCGGACCAGCTATTCAGCGCTACATTTCCCGGTGACAGGGTATAATCCATGGCCACCGTGGCACGAACCTCCGCATTATTCGCCAACACCGCGCCATAGTCCGCTGCCCTCAGACGATGGAAGGTAAGACTATTGCCATTAATATCCAGCGTACCGCCATGATACCCCCAGGAAATATTATCCGGCTGCACCTGCCGGTTATCAGACAGCACCACGGTGGGGCGACCGCTGGCGATATTTACGCTGTCGAAGGCCTGAACCCGGCCGTCTTTATCTGTCTGCTGCTGCAGGACAACGGTGCCATCCCCCACCTTCAGCCCTCCTTCATTGACGCCCTCGCCCTGTATAACCAGCGTTCCCTCACCGATTTTATGCAGATTATCGCCCTTCACACCGTTGACCTGCCAGTATACGGACGCATCCTTGTCCACAATAATCCCGGCACCGCTCCAGGTGCTCCCGGTGGATGCGGTTACCCGGTAGTCATTGCGGAATGTCAGGGAGCCTGCGCCCTGTGAAACGCTGTTTTTCAGATCAATCAGCCCTGCCTGTCCCAGAAATACCAGATTCTTACCCGCGTTCAGATCGGCTCCCTGCTGCCCGTGCATGGAATATACCGAGGCTCCCTGCGTTAAGGCTCCGATCCCCCGGCTACCGTCAAAGGTCCAGGAGAGCTCGTGCCCGGCCGAAGCATCAAACCTGATCGGAGCGTCGCTGTCATCAGAAAAAACCTGTGAAATGAAAGCGCCGGGTATCAATTTCTCTATCGACGTCACCCCGCCACCGTTGGCCGCGTGCACCGCAACCAACACCCATTTTTTATTAGCCGCATCCCAGCCAAACACGGGTGAACCGCTATCTCCGGGGCGGGGGCGACTGGCCATAACGCCATAATCATTGATATTCCCGCCCATATTCACCTGAATTCCGCTCAGGCCACCGTGCGAGTAATACGACGCAGGTAATAGCCCTCCGGTAAGATAGTTGTATGCCCCGCTTATTTCAGTGAGAGTGCCATCGTCATCCTGAATATATTGCGTCCCTGATCCCACGCGGTAAAATACGGTGAATCGCGAGGGGTCAAGTATTTCTTCCTGTGAGGCGCCGCTGACAGCGGTGGGAGCGACTTCGGTAACCAGCTTATTGAGTCGTGGCGCGTGAAAATCGATAGAATCATGCTCGTTCCGAGCCACGATGTTGTACTGATTCTCACCATTACCAAAGCCGACGGTCTGATATCCAGAGTTATGCTTCACGCTTACGATATATTGGGGGTTAATCAGTGTCGCAACCCCGATGCCCGAATCCACCGAACTGAAGTCCAGCATCGGTGCCTTATTCAGCGTCGCAATCTGCTCACCTTTTTTATTATAGATAGAGATATTGGTGGCTCCGGGTTTAAAGGCACCCTTATTTTCTGCAAAATCACGGTATTGCTGATAACCAATATTCGAACTAACAATAGAGGCCTCCACCAGGCTACTAGATCCCAGCAGAGATAATAATAACGCAGCGTTCAGGGGAGATCTCCCGGCGATCTGGCAGACACACTTCCTGGCAAATTCGGGAACGGCAATAAATCCACGGGCAACGGTGCTATAGCGGAGAGAGTAGATTCGGTTCATACTATGTATCCATAAAATAACGTCAATCAAGTCATCAGGCGTAATTCACAGCGACAGTCCAGCAGGGCGACCAGACTGATTGTTAACTCGCCACAATGTGGGATTACAGACTAATCCAAGCCATAACATGAATGTCCAGCACATATCCCAATAAAATAAAATCGGCTGAGGACAATAAAACCATGACAAATCCGCTTGCCGGAAATTCGCATCAGGGTAAATAATCACTCCCGGCACTTTTGCAGGCTTCGGATGCATTCCTCCGACCTCTAGCTATTTAACGATGAACCGGAGCAATAGTGGTTATATTGCTATCGCTCTATCTTTTCCTGCGCATCTTGCCGGGGGAGTCTCCAGGCACATTCACTCCCCATCTCGAACTCAGCGATTCAATAACGCGATCAGCACATTCTCCGCAGGCTTAACCGCCCACGAGAAGCCCATGACCATACCGTTTTCGCCGGCCCTGGGTTCCTGGACCTTAAAAATAAATCTGCGGCCATTGTCCATCTACAGCCATTAGAGAACCCGCACTCTTAGCGGCTTCAGACGTTCATCCGCGTTCACAAGGTAACGCTGGCGGCCTGGCACGACACACCAGACCACGTCTCCCTCCGGCAAAACGCAGCCTCAGAAATCGCCCTCTTCGCCAGACCGCTGTTCCCGCCTGCCGGTTTTCGCCTGCTTCAGGGAAAACGCCGTCCGTTACTCGGTATAACGTGGCATGTTGATGCCAGATAACGTTACTTTTCACCAGGGGGAAGAAAGATCGCGTGCTTTACTTTACACAGGTATTGAACCGCGGGGGAGACCTGAACATAAGATTCAGACGAAATCCATTTCTAATCCATGTTGCAGCGCAAATATAACGCTTTAATGAATATCCGCTATTCAGGTGCGTTATTTATCACGACATAAGGTTGAGCTCATATCCTCCATTAATCCGATCCCTGACCGACATAATATTTGAAGACGATTTATACCCGTTACCGCCAACAAACGGGTTAGATGAAAATAACGCCTCCGTCTTCCGGGGGGTAGACTGTCTGCGTCATACCGCATTCCCGGATAAAGGTCAGCCACGCCTCCCGCTGGCCACGGGTGAGCTTCACAGACTGACTCCCCGGACTGCGTGTTAAAGCCATTAACTGGCCCAACATAGAGAATACAGGCAGCTATAGCCGCGATCGACCGGACCGACCTCCTGCCGCAGGCATCTCCCCCTAAGCCGCTCCGGTACCCGCGCCCCCTGCGCACCTCTGCCTGTCGCTACGCCGCACATATCCACGACGGATATCGCCCCCGGCCGGCAAGAGGTACTGCGCTCAGGACCGAGAGCGTCATGTCATCACCGTCCCCGACGCCGCGATTCGCCCCCGCGTACGGGTACTCAATCTCACCGCCGGAGAGGCTCGCCCGCGGAATGGCGCTGCGCCGGTCAGACAAAGCTCGCCGCAGCCGGAAACGCCAAACAAAAGAATATCCGCAGAGGCCATATCTCTATACGGCCGACAATAGGCATTGCACGAATAAAAATATCAGCCGCGCGAAAATAATATCAATGATATCCCGATTTTGACCACGGGTTAAAACGGTTATAAACAGCCCGCCGCAGGCTGTATCGCTCAGCTATGCCACGCCATGGCTCGCCTGAGCACAGTACCTCAAATACGATACTCTACCTGCCTGTCCATGGCGTTGCGGACTCTGCCGACGGTCAAGGCTGAATGAAAATCCATGCGTCATCGGGAGGATCGCAGCGAACCATAGTTCAATATATTGTGGAAATGGCGATGACTATAGCGCTAGTGCATAAGAAGCACAGCCTAGATACGTAGAACTTTTCTACCTTAACAGCAAATTACGCCACAAAAATGCTTCAGAGATAATGCCTGGATCAACTTTGTATACTCTTTGTTGTCATATGTACTGGTATTAATGACTGACACTACAAGAAAAGGGGTTTACTATGTATCTGATTGATTATAATAGTTATCGCTCGGTAAAAGGCTTCAGTCGTCGCGTTCGATTCCTGGTCATGCATTACACTGCTATTGATTTTAAGGCGTCAGTTACCGCGTTGACCGGATCTTCTGTAAGCACCCACTATCTTATCCCTGACCCTTCAGAAAAAACATATATTGATGCCGGCTTTAAGGATATGCGTATTTTCAACCTGGTTGATGAAAATGAGCGTGCCTGGCATGCAGGCGTCAGCTCATGGTCAGGGCGTAGCAATCTAAACGACACGGCCATCGGTATAGAGACAGTCAATCTAGCCACTGAAAACAATAATATATTTATTTTCCCGCCTTATAATCCAGAGCAAATTGAAGCCATTAAAGCGCTGGCAACTAATATCCTACAGCGCTATCCCGATATTACACCTACGAATGTTGTCGGTCACAGTGATATCGCCCCGGGGAGAAAAAGCGATCCAGGGGCGGCTTTCCCGTGGAAAGCGCTGTACGATGCAGGTATCGGCGCATGGTATCAGGAGTCGACTATGCAGAACTACCTGGCACAGTTCAGCCGAACTCAGCCAGCGAAAGCAGATATCATCGCCAAGTTAAAGACATACGGGTATGACACTTCAGATGCTGGAACAGACAACGGATACAAGAATTTAATCCGTGCATTTCAGCTTCACTTCCGACAAAAAAATTATGACGGGATCGCTGATGCTGAAACAGCAGCAATCCTCTATGCGTTAGTGGATAAATATTTCCCGGGGAAATAATGCAATACGCAGATTGACATTAACTGCACCTGCAAACCGGCTTGTTAAAATAGAGGGGATGTTAAGTGGGTCGTAAAATAACAGGAAAATTACTTATTTTAGCTTGGCTATTCTCCTCTACGACAGGATTGGCGAGGTCGATACCAAGCGAAGATATCGCTTCATTAATTAATCAGCGTTTGTCTTACATGAAAGACGTTGCTGGGTACAAAGCGAACCATCATCTGGCGATTGAAGATTTACCTCAGGAAGCCAAAGTATTAGCAAACGCGATGCGCGAGGCCGCGACGTTAGGATTGGATGGTGAATCAGTAAAGCCCTTCATACAGGCACAAATGGATACGGCTAAAGCGATTCAATATCGCTATCGCGCTGACTGGCTATCGATGCCGGAAAAGGGTTGGCAACCTGAGTCCTTGGAGCAGGTAAGAGCCAAAATCAGTATGTTAAACACCAATATTCTTACCGATATCAGGACACAGTTAACGGCGGGCGATCCGTTGACTGACAAAGCCGCTTTTATGAAAAGGCTTAATCAAACCAACTTAAGAGACAGTGATAAAGAGCACCTGTGGTATTCATTGAAAAAAATTACTTTAAAGAAATATCCAGACCCTGTAAATCATGCAGTGTAACGGCCACTGAGCTCAGGTGATCGCGCAGGCGGTCACCTGAGCTCGATAATAAAACGCCCTCTCGCCAGCCGATAGCCCTAGCGCGACATAATCCATGTTCTCGATGCTGCCAGTACCACCAGTGATCCCCCCTGCGCACCGAGTCATCTGCCGGGAACACTCTGCGTTTCTTGGTATCCACAAGGATAATGCTGTTCAGTAATTCGACGGTATTGATCGCGTAGATAGCTTTGCGGATATCGGGTGGATAGCCGACAGGCCTGTCAATATTTTCCCTGTAGATACGTCAACCGTTGCAGATTGGCGAACATTTGTCATCCCAGACCTCTGCGAGCCGGAACCGAACCATCAAGGCTACGATGGCTGCCGGAGCCTAAAGCCCGTCGGTGACAGCCTTGCCGTCTCTCCAATCACGTATTTCTGGCAGTTACGCGCTATAGAGATGATATACAGCGGGATATGAGTGTATGGATAGATGCTGTTGATTGCATCCGGGAAATCTTTCAGACCATCCACGCAGGTCATAAAGGCCACAAGTTTTAAACGCCTCTAACCAGCCACATCTCAGCACTGTTTTCCGGCCTCCGGTGTATATATCCCGCACCAGGCAGATGAAAATCTCTCACTTTTCACTGCGCTAATTTTTATCCAGGGTCAGTCCGATTCAGGAAGATCCCTCACCGAGGGTTAAACGTTAAAAACATATAAACATCAAACCAGTTTATGCCGCAACTTTAACAATACATTTTCATTTTCGGGTGTGTTTTTATTTTTCATTTCACCAACGTTACCGTGACAATAATGTGAATAGAATGTAATACTTCCTTTCCCTTTAATAAAAACTATTGTCGTGATAAAATTATTCATATTACAAAAAGAAGTAACCGTTCGTTACTTTATATAATCGAATAGTCTATCCGTAATTGATAGTTAAACCCAACCCCGTATCGGTTGTCCCCCGTGAATTAAGATACAGAGCAGATGAGTGACTTTGTATAAAATCTCATCGAGACATGGAGCAACTTTATACAAAGCGTAATAAATCGGGGCTACCCATATCTGCAGCACTAAAAACAATAAATTTAGCTTAGCGAGCTTTTTCATATGCTGAAAGACTCTATTTGGTGTGGTTAAAATGCAAAAGGAAACACGTTATGTTCAATTTCAATAAATCAGATATAAATGCCCTGAGCCTGATCATCGTCCCGCTCATTTTATCAGCGCTGGGTGCCTGGATTAATCCAGCGATCATCGGGCCTGCCAGCATCGGGAGCTGCATTTTCTATATTTACGCCGACCGTAAGCAGCGCAAACAGGCCGGGGTGAACTCACCCTCATTCTGGTGGTGGCTGTTATCACCGGTCTATCTGTGGAAACGTGACACCCTGGACAGCCGAGCCAAACATCCCCTGTTTCTGCTCTGGTGCGTATCCGTTGTGGTTATGGTGCTGATCAGCCTAGCGGCGGATGCGAAAAAATCTAACCAACTGGTGAAAACACGCACCTGCGAACTGGTGACCGAAATCATGCACGATAACCGCATTCAGGGATCCTGTGTTAAGACCATGGAGTTGAATCGTGTAGAAGGTACTGAGTTCTATCGCGGTACAGTATTGATCACTAACGGTAACGAGGTGCCCGTCACCACCAACATGCAGAAGGATGGGAACATCTACGTGCGTATCACCGATACTTCTACTTTGCGTTAAACAATCACGATGGCTGAAGGAGGTCGTGCCTTCAGCCAGTCTTCAGGTGAAGCGCTTTGGACACCAGTTACTGAACCGTAAGCGTACAGCGTGACTTGCAACTACCCACATCTCCCGGTAGCAATTTCCCATCCAATTTGGATTTCGTTTAATCGTCGTAAACCGTGCCAGATAACAATATTACCGGGTGGATACTTATTTTTATTCCCCGTGTATCCGCCCAACTGGGCAAGTTTTATCGTATATTTTTCCAGTGGAGGCGATGACATGATTTGTGCTGTGTCTTTGACCATCGCGTCCAGTATTTTTAGCTCTGTGTCGCTGAAAGCAATTTCTGCAGGGCTGCGGGCATTTCCCAACTTAGCATTGTCAGCCAGAATATTCTCCAGCTCAGGATACAGTAACAACATAATAAATTTGTCAGCCGTTCCGCCGAACCCAACCTGGAACGTTCAGCCTGGCAACCAGACTTCATAACCTTATGGAATGTCTCTATTTTCCAGCGGTGGCTGTACCATTCCAGCTTTTCCGTGGCTTCAGCCAGATTTGTCACTGGCAGGTCAGTCAGCAACTTCCACTCAACCCTGGTATCATTATCCGGACATTCTTCTGTCGCAATAAGTGCCGTCAGCTGTAGATCGGGATACTGCTTTGCCTTACCAATCGGTGGATGTAATGTAAGTGTTTTCCATCTGACATTTAGTATTATTTCGCGTACTTCTTCCTGGTCATGTCGAAGAAAGATCCGATGACGCCCCTGATGGTCGGGAGTCACACTTTTCATTTTCTCCTCCATAGTTGTATTTTCAGCCAGACGATTAACACATGTTCTGACCAGAAAATGTGTATTTAACTCCGATGCCAGGCAATACAGTTCGTAAATATCACTCTCACGGTCACCAATATGAACGCATCGTTCCGGGCATTTCAGTAATGCCGTCGACTGCCGTAAATTCTCCAGCCAGCGATAACTTTCTTTCTCTTCAATGGGAACGCGAGTCGGATTAATTTTCCTTTTAAGTGCGTTAGTACCTTTAAATTTTTTCCGGGTCCAGAATTTTGTCAACGACGGGTAAAAAGTGATCCACTTACATCTCCACCGACGGTCTAATATTGATCCACCGTTTTACTCAGGATTAGCTTCAGCGATAACCCCGGCCTTTCGTTTCTGTTTCAGTCGATAACTCTCTCCTTTTATTTGAACAACGTGTGAGTGGTGTAAGATCCGGTCCAGCATCGCGGATGTTAGCGCCGCATCACCGGCGAACGTCTGATCCCACTGCCCGAACGGCAGGTTGGAGGTCAGGATCATCGCGCTCTTTTCATAACGTTTGGCGATGACCTGGAAGAACAGCTTGGCTTCTTCCTGGCTGAACGGCAGGTAGCCTATTTCATCGATGATGAGCAGCTTTGGTGCCATCACGCCACGGTGAAGCGTTGTTTTATAGCGCCCCTGGCGTTGTGCCGTGGACAGCTGAAGCAAGAGATCCGCCGCCGTAGTGAAGCGAACCTTGATACCCGCCCGTACCGCTTCGTAGCCCATTGCTATTGCCAGATGCGTTTTCCCCACGCCGGATGGCCCCAGCAACACGATGTTTTCGTTGCGCTCTATGAAGCTCAGTGAACGCAGCGACTGGATCTGCTTCTGCGGCGCACCGGTGGCGAAGGTAAAGTCGTATTCTTCGAACGTTTTCACTGCCGGGAAGGCCGCCATCCGGGTATACATTGCCTGTTTACGCTGATGTCGGGCCAGTTTCTCTTCGTGAAGCAGATGCTCCAGGAAGTCCATGTAACTCCATTCCTGCTCCACTGCCTGCTGTGACAGGGCTGGCGCTGCGCTGATCAGACTGTCCAGTTGCAGCTGTTCGGCAAGCACCATCAGCCGTTGATGTTGCAGTTCCACCATCATGCGGCTCCTCTGCAGAACGTGTCATAGATGGATAGCGGGTGGTGCAGTGGCTGCCTGTCGAAGGTCACCAGGCTTTCGTCTACCTGCACGTCATACTGTTTTTTCTCCGTCGGTAGAGCCAGCATGGACTGCTGCTCTTCGATCCAGCGATCGCAGGGACGGGTCTGTATTGTTTCGTGCCTGCGCTGGTTAGCGACATCGTGCAACCAGCGCAGGCCGTAGCGGTTGGCTGTTTCAACATCGACGGTGATCCCCAACGGACGCAGGCGAGTCATTAGCGGGATGTAGAAGCTGTTGCGGGTGTACTGCACCATCCGCTCCACCTTGCCTTTAGTCTGTGCTCTGAAGGGGCGGCACAGCCGTGGAGAGAAGCCCATCTCTTTGCCGAACTGCCACAGTGAAGGGTTGAACCGGTGTTGCCCGGCCCGATAAGCATCGCGCTGTAGCACTACCGTTTTCATGTTGTCGTAGAGCACTTCACGCGGTACGCCACCGAAGAAGCTGAACGCATTACGGTGGCATTCTTCCAGGGTGTCGTAGCGCATATTGTCAGTGAACTCGATATACAGCATTCTGCTGAACCCCAGAACGGCAACGAACACATGAAGTGGTGATTTGCCATTACGCATGGTGCCCCAGTCAACCTGCATCTGTCGTCCTGGCTCTGTTTCGAAGCGCACGACAGGCTCCTGTTCCTGAGGAATGGCAAGTGAACGTATGAACTCTCTCAGGATGGTCATGCCACCACGATAACCCTGCTCCGTGATCTCGCGGGCGATGACCGTTGCAGGGATTTTATAAGGATGAGCATCGGCGATGCGTTGCCGAATATAGTCCCGGTATTCATCCAGGAGTGAAGCGGTTGCGGGACGCGGCGTATATTTTGGCGGCTCAGACTGCGCACGCAGATAACGCTTTACGGTGTTACGGGAGATACCCAGTTCCCTGGCGATCGCCCGACTGCTCATACCCTGCTTATGCAGGATTTTAATTTCCATAACTGTCTCAAAAGTGACCATAAGCTCTCCCGAATCAGGAGAGCAGATTAACCCCTGGATCTAATTTCAGGCGTCGGATATGGATCACTTTCGCACCGTTGGTAACAGCAACTTTCATTTTCATCCAACTCTCGTGGCTAGAGTCAGCTCTGGCTTCGGGGTGATCGATGTGAAAATTAACACCAGCGATGGCTGATTGCCGCACCCATTCTGGAGCGCTCTCCCATGGAAGTTGGGAGCTGTCCCCCAACGCTTTGCAGTATGCCCGGTTCAGTTCATGGCATTTTCTTGCCAACTTATTCTTTGCGTCTTCGATGATGTTATTGATATGGGTATCCATGAGCCTGTTTGCCTCGGTTTCGCTTCGGTATTTTTCTTCACTAAGTGTCATGGTATCAAGTGCCAGTTTGACCTGTGATTTTAGCTGGGACTCTATTTCCTCCATGTAAGTAATCCCCTTGGGTTAATCTGCTTTGACCATAGATCGCATTAATGCCAGCGTTCTATTTACGTCCCCTAGCGCGCTGTGTGGAATGTTGTCATCATCCACATCTTGCTGAAACATCGCCATCGATAGGCTCTGCCAGCGGTAAGATTGATGTTCCTCATTCCACTGCCCGTAGAAGTGCGCATAAGCCTCCATGGCACAATTCACCTCCGTATTCACTACGATAGGTGGTAGACCATGCTTAGCCGCCGACTGGGCCATCATGCGCATGTCGAACTGAGCGTTGTAGACCACCAGCGGGGCCGTATTCAGAATGCGAGCGATCTCGTCATGAACCTCGGCCCACGTTGGCTTCTCGGCCACCATTTCGTTTGTGATGCCGTGGATGGCGGTAGTGATCTCGGTAATGGGGTTGACTGGCTTAATTAGCGAGTGAAACAGGACAGTGCCATCTTGATCGATAATTGCGGCGGAGACGATTTCGGCGTTTTCTTTCACACCGGTCGTTTCTGTATCCAGGATATTGCACTTTCGCAGCCAATTGGCGACCTGCTGTATAGCGTTCTGACGGAGTGCTGGTGCGTTATCGGGGGTTTTAGGAATAGGGGAGGTCATTCTTTCTCCGGGATCATAGTCAATGGTTCTACCGGCAGCGCCAGGGACGCTGCTCGGTTCGGTAAGTTATTGCCTTAGCATTGCGAGGATCTCTTCTGGTGAAGGGATTTTTTCTTGTCCAAACTTCTGACACAACTGCTGGTACAAAATGCCTGTGAACAGCTCTAGGCTTGGTTTTAATGAGTCGAGTTCTTGGCGCTGCGCATCGTCCAGCTGGTAGATCTCTGCGTAGAAAGCGCAGGCCTTCTGGAATGCCTCGGTGAGGCCCAGCTTATCGATCCGGTAGTGCTTTGAGGTTTGTAAGTTACGGCCATTTCTCCGGGCACAGTATGTGACGATAAACTCCGGGAATGTGTAGGCGCTTTTCACTGCGCCACCAGCCTTATTGTCTAGTTTTCGCTGGTGGGTTAACTTCACATGGAAGTTCTTCACGATCAGCGACGGACGTTCACCATGTCGAGGGGTGAAGACGTTCTTAGACCATCCACTCCTTTTGGCCTCCTCCGCCTCCGCTTTCCAGCTCTGATCCATCTCATAGGCTAGTTTCTTAGCTAGGTCTGGCGGGTATTTATTGGTTGAAAAATACTTCTGCCGGTCTTTCCCTGCGACGGATACGTGGACGCGGTAGCCCACGAAACCAGTAGGGTGTTCTCCAAATGCGTAAAATTTAACAGGCATGAAACCATCTCTTCCTCAGCGCGCATCGAGGCTATCAATTAGACCATTTTTAAAACATAACCGATCCGTTATATTAACTATGGATGCTAACCTTTGTTGATATCCACATTCACGCTGACAACATCAAACTGCCTGGCTATGTAGTTCACACAGTCACCGAGTTCACGCCAGGTACGGGCCTTCCGGCTTCCCCTGACGCCACAAACAACAAATCGCCCAACATGTTCAGACCCGCTTACTACGGCGAAAGCAATCCAACACCCGGTAGGATCACGCCGTATGTTGAACCTAAGCTCATCCTTCGATACGCGGCGCTTTATCTCTGCTGGCCGGAGAAAATACTCCACGTCACTCAGCCTCTCACTGATAACCATAGGAAAATTATAGCGACAATGCACAGGCTGAGCTATTTAGTTATAAAAATAGCAACAAATGGTGGAGTCTTTTCCTGTTATCGGTGGCTACACATGCCGATCGTTGCCTGACTGCTTATCCTCCGACAGGATGGCGCCATCTTCGGCGAATAGCGCTGCGGCGACGCTTTGGCTCAATCGCCACATGACAGCGGATTGATCGCCGGTGGATGACGTGTAGGCATCCCGCGTGCGATAGAACTGGATAGAGTGTGGGGCTACCGCCTTAGACATCTCTTGGCGCTGGTGGCTGAGCATTTCCCCCCTAGTCTTTGCTAGGGCTTCCATTTTCGTTGCTACATCGTCTGGTACTGGACTACGCCCGGACTCCCAATACTGCCAGGAACGCGGTGACACATGCCCGATCTCTTCTGCCGCCTCAGCAACGTCCAATAGGAACAGTTTCCGCAGTGCCTGTAATTCGATATTAGTCATATTGTCACCTTAGCTATTCGCTACCGGCCTACTAGGCAGAGTAACTAACGAGATCTGGCCATCCGTTAGGATACTCAAGATCTGGCGCCCTTGCTGGCCGTGCAGTGGAGATTGAATTGGTTGCCCCGAATACTCTACGGCAGAAGAGTCCCTCACGGAAAACACACCATGAGGTATCGTGACGTCGTTTCTGAGCCACATTCTGAGCCGGAAATCGATGAGCCAGCCGTTGGAAAGCTCGATCCAAAAATGAGGCCTAACGGTTTGCGCTGAAATGTGGTGGCGGGCACTTCCCACCATACAAGTGTGGGGAATTCTGGCCGTGGTGAGCAGGTGGCTGATTGTCCAGGTCATACCGTCACACTCGATGTGGCAGTCATCCAACGGGGCAAGAGCTGTTTCCAGCTGCCGGCACCAGACGGTATAGGGGAGGGCAGAGGCGCGTTCTGGCTCCTCTGCAATAGTATCTGTGGTCATGTATCATCTCTCTACAGAGGCGGCCCGAGCCAATCTCGAACCTGCGATCATGTTAGTTCGCAATCGCGAACAAGACAAGCTCTATTTTATCTCCGTTATTATTTGGATGAATAAATCATCATTTACTCATTTGATTAAATGAGGCTTTGAGCCTGTTAGCATTTGACGTCTACACCAGCACACTTGAGCTTGAACTCGCCACCAGCCTCAATATTGATCTCTTGCCCGGCTTTGATCCCGAAGCTTTCCAGTGCTTCCAGCTTCATTGACTTGGCCGTTTTGATGGTTACGTCGTTCGTGCCCTCGATGTGGATCTCCTTAGCGCCAGAAATCAAGATTTGGCCCGAGTCGTTAAAACTGATCTCTGTCCCTGACGCGGTGTGCGTAACCGACCAGCCGCCGCCGGCTGTGCGGCGCTCTAGTAGGCCATTACGGTTCGATACGTTGTCCTCAGTAGGGGTGATCGGCGGCGCTGGTGGCTGTCCCTCAGTCCGTTTCGGTTGGTATGCCCCTGGCCCACCCCATGCCTCTGGCGGTAGGTTTGGCTTCCCGCCAGGGGCGTCCTGGGCGGCACAGGTGATACGCGGTCGGCGGGAGTCGCCCCCGTATGGGAAGTCTACCCACACCAGATCCCCTTTTTTTCCAGGGACGAACCCACCCCCGACAGGAAGTGCGTATTCAGCCCAGGGGCAACTTGATACATCCACACCATCCCATAGTCCCTGTAGTTGTACTCGGGCCATCATCAGCCCTTGTGGGTGGACTGTATCGACGATAGCAGCGCGATAGCTGCCCATTAATGGCTTACCCACGTAAGACTCCTAATTCCAGCGTACACATGTAGTTGTTTGGCGTTTCGTGATGAACCACCCGGGTGATCAGAATCTCCGGCGGGGCCGACTCATCCAATACGTTTTCGTTACTCATTTTGTTGATGCGGATACCTACCATCATCCCTGCTTGTAGCGCGCCGTCTCCCGCGGTTTCAACCTCCAGGAGTGGGACGATGTGTTTTAGGCGGTTATTTAGTTGGGATAGTGTGGCGTTGGGAACAAACTCGATCGGGGCATCATCATTGCCCGTGCTGTATTGCCATCCTTCGGTCATGGAGTAGCAGCTGTAACGCTTAACATTCTGGCGTTCGCTCGCGAAGTCATGATCCAGCCATTTATAAAAGGCGATCGTGTGCTCTGCCTTCGGGTTATGTGACTCCAGCATAATGACTGGTGGTTGTTGGAATGCTTCGCTGTATGGCACTAGGTGTAGCTTTCCTCTCGACCAATAGCACAAACAGGCATGATCCTTTGCAATCTCCCTCAGTAGGCCAGAGGGCGCCTCTCCGGCATCGAGGTGATAAGTACACAGGCCTGTTACTCGCCCGGCCTCGATAGGTATGCCAGACGCTAGGGTTTTTACCGACTGTAGCGTTGGTTTATCCGCGAGGAAAATAGCCTTTGGGGATGGCTTTTTTAGCTTATCCATATCCTTTTGGATAGCACAGACTCGCATACGGCCATTGCTGACAGGAGCTTTTAAAATGGTGAAGGTTTCCTGAAATAGATCGGGATTCCCCAGTAAGGCCACCACCTCTCCGCCTGACTTAACACCGTTCTCATCGCGCATCGAGCCGCTTTCGTCGGCTATTTCTAGGATTAACAGTGAGCCGTTCATGTTGACGTGCTCGATGTAGGTTGTGGACTCGATCTTCCCTTTGTCTAGCCGCTTACCGTTCAGGGTGATGCTTTGGACAAAGAAATAGCTTTTCCCGCTCATATCTCTCTTCACCCCCGCTTACTGAGTGCCGTGTAGACCTCTATCTGCGCTGGCTTGTGCTTTACTCCGACGGCTTGGAGTAGCTCTCCGACAACATCGAGGCTGGTGGTCATTCCATAGAGGCGAGAGTCATTGAACGGTAGCGTCACCGAGTCGAACGACACGCTTTTCGATGACTCGATCTCTCCATGCAATGTGATAGGCATATTGAATAGCTTGGTCGCCGCAGTGAAACGGGAGCGCCCATGTGAGCTGTATAGGCGAAGCGCAGTGGCCAGGTTGGCGGCCAGATATAAGACTGTTGGTTTATCCTCAGCCAGGATGGTGATGCTCGCGGTACTGCGCACAAACATTTTGTGCACCACTGCGATTGTCTCGCCATTTTTGTTGTGAAGATCACCACACAACTCAATATCGCGGTATGCCTCTCCATCAGCAAATGCAAAAGAGACGGGCATGGCGACATTGACCACGGGTAGGGTGTTGCTATCGTGCTTTTTCGCGCTGATAGCGGACAGGATCGACTGCGGATCATTAAACTCCCCACAGACAACCCGCTGGGCTAACTCCTTCTCTAAGAAGGCCAGGACTCCTTTGTTCCGGGGAGCGGTCTTATCAGTAACCACCAGCCCTGAAAACCGGCTCGCAATGAAGTTTCCCAGGCCGGTTTCAAGGTCGATGAGCGAGGTCGTCTCATGGTTTCCGGTTAGCTTAATAGAGGGAGTATTGAAGCGTGCAATTAGTTCGTTATTCATCAGTGATTACTCCTTCAAATGTGCGGCAAGGGATGCAGTAATACAGGGTGCCAGCCTTGGTCGTTCCGTAGTTTTCGGCTCGATGCACATACCACCAGACACGACGTGGCTCCCCACTGGCGGTTTCCTCCTCCCATTCCAGAACGGAGCCAGTAGGGATATTTTCAGCGGCGATCTGCAATACCAGCACAGTGCCGGTATCTATTGCGTTCTCTCCGGTAATATCCATGCCGATGAAAGCCTGGCTGTCGTCCGGGCTATCCAGGACAACTACTGGCTCGGGGTCGAAATATTCGGCATCGGTCTGGCGGATATCCACACTGCCGAATTCAGGTGGTTCATATCCGTCGGGAGTGGCTTCACTCTCGATGGGCTTGGCGCGGTATAGCAGGGCATCGAAACTAAACGGATTGCGCTCGATGTACTTCATCCAGTAAGCGGCCTGAATGTCGTTAAACGGCTTATGCCGGTCGAACCGGCGGCGCATCGCTGGTGGCTCAGGAGTGAAGTCAGGATCTGCTTCTGGATAAGGCTCGGATAACTCGCCTTCAATAATGAGATCCACATCGTCACTTCCCGGTGCGTCCGGGGTGCCCGGTGCGTCCGGTGCGTCCGGCGATGGCTCGGCGGCGGTGTTGCCCTGGGCGCTGGGTGGATTTTTTGCTAATTCGGGCGCCGGTGGGCTGCTTTGCTCAGATTCTGGTATCAAGCCTACGCATTCTGGTACAGATTGGCTGATATCCTGGCTCCCTTGGCCCAGTTCCGTCGGAATTGGGTCAAACATATCGTCGTAAATCACGACACACCTCCTTGGTGCTTGAGCCATTGTTCAAAGGCGGCATTGGCTTCTGATAGTGTTTTCCCACCAGCGATCTCATTATTCACAAACGTCTGTTTTTGCATTTTGAGCATGGCGGCCAACTGTCTTTTTAGGTTCTCGTTTTCTTTCTGGACGGCTTTGGCCTTTATCTCGGCGGCCATAGCACGCTTCTTGTCAGCGGCACTCTGTTTACGAGCGCGTGTGGCGCTCTGGCGCAGTCTCTGGATCTTGTCCTTGTCGCGCACCAGCTTTGCGGCCAACGTCCAGCTCATTAACGCAGACGGCCTCAAGCGCACCCTGAAAGGGGGGCAGGTGAAAGGGGCGTGTCATATTCTCGACGGGAAAAAAGAGACGGGGAAACGGCTGTGGATAGCGGAGGGCTATGCGACCGCGCTCACCGTGCATCACCTGACCGGGGAAACCGTCATGGTGGCGCTGTCGTCGGTGAACCTCCTTTCTCTGGCGAGCCTTGCCCGTCACAAATTCCCGGCCTGTCGGATTGTGCTGGCCGCCGACCGCGACCTTAACGGCGACGGCCAGACCAAAGCGTCTGCGGCCGCAGAGTCCTGCGAGGGCGTGGTCGCCCTGCCGCCGGTGTTCGGTGACTGGAATGATGCGTATATACAGCACGGCGGGGATGCCACGCGTAAAGCCATGTATGACGCTATCCGGCCACCGGCGCAAAGCCCTTTCTCTACCATGAGCGAGGCGGAATTTACCGCCATGAGCACCAGTGAGAAAGCCATGCGGGTGCATGAGCATTACGGCGAAGCGCTGGCGGTGGATGCGAACGGGCAGCTCCTGTCCCGCTATGAGGCGGGAATATGGAAAATCATTCCGCCGTCGGACTTTGCGCGCGACGTGGCCGGACTGTTCCAGCGCCTGCGCGCCCCGTTCTCATCGGGGAAAATTGCCTCGGTGGTCGACACCCTGAAACTGATTATTCCACAGCAGGACGCCCCGGCACGGCGGCTGATTGGCTTTCGCAACGGCGTGCTTGATACCAGTACCGGTATATTCAGCCCGCACAGCAAAACGCACTGGCTGCGCACCCTGTGCGACGTGGATTTCACCCCGCCGGTCGAGGGGGAAACGCTGGAGACGCACGCGCCGAATTTCTGGCGCTGGCTCGACCGCGCCGCCGGTTCGCGTGCCGATAAACGTGACGTGATTCTGGCTGCGCTGTTTATGGTGCTGGCGAACCGCTACGACTGGCAGCTCTTCCTCGAAGTGACCGGTCCGGGCGGCAGCGGCAAAAGTATTCTGGCCGAAATAGCGACCATGCTCGCCGGAGAAGATAACGCCACGTCAGCGACTATCGAAACGCTGGAATCCCCCCGCGAGCGAGCGGCGCTGATTGGCTTCTCGCTGATACGTCTGCCTGACCAGGAGAAATGGAGCGGTGACGGGGCAGGACTCAAGGCCATTACCGGCGGGGATGCGGTCTCCGTTGACCCGAAATACCGCGATGCGTACTCCACCCATATTCCGGCGGTGATACTGGCCGTAAACAACAATCCGATGCGCTTCACCGACCGCAGCGGCGGGGTGTCGCGTCGCCGGGTGATAATGCACTTCCCGGAACAGATAGCCCCGGAAGAACGCGACCCGAAACTGAAAGATAAAATCGCCCGGGAGCTGGCCGTCATCGTGCGCCAGCTCATGCAGACGTTCAGCGACCCGATGACCGCGCGCACACTGCTCCAGTCGCAGCAGAACTCCGACGAGGCGCTCAGCATCAAACGTGACGCCGACCCGACATTTGATTTTTGTGGCTATCTGGAGGCACTGCCCGAACCTGACGGTATGTACATGGGGAATGCGAATATCATCCCGCGACAGCCGCGCCTGTACCTGTATCACGCCTACCTGGTGTACATGGAGGCGCACGGCTACAAGAATACCCTCAGCCTGACCATGTTCGGCAAAGGGCTGTCGTCGATGCTGAAAGAGTACGGGCTGAATTACGGTAAGCGGCGAACAAATCAGGGGATGCAGACGAACCTTGCGCTCAGGGAGGAAAGCAACGCCGACTGGCTGCCCCGGTGCGATGAAACTACCGCGACATAACCTACCCGGACCGGCATAAGCCGGTCTTTTTTTACCTGAAATCCCGGAAAGTGAACAGTAAAGTGTTCACTGTTCACGGACTGTTCACTGCGTATCACATTGAAATTAAAGATAAATAATGGCGAGTGAACAGTGTGAACAGTTTTCCGTAAAAAAAGTTTTTTTTAGGTCCTTCATTCTTCCGGTTTGGATCTGTAGCACGGATCCAAACCGGAGATTATGTTTTGAAGTTATTAATCTTTCTTATCAATGTGTTGTCGTTTGAAGGGGGTTAAAAAATGATGGGGGCACAAATGGGGGCACTTTAATGAGATGTGGTAAATAAATTCTTTATATTTAACATGTTAAGTTGTGATTTGAGTCCGGCCTTCGCACCAAGTGATGCGATCAAACCACCGAAAGGTGGTTTTTTTGTATCTGAAATCTGTGCTACGCAAGGTAATTTCCTGCCTTTACTTTCTATCGCTATTCTGAATTCGGTAGTTCTCTTTGTTGGCGATCACGATCCGCATAAATCTCTGAGTGAGAATACGGTGAACAAGGCTTTACGAGTGATGGACTATGACACGAAAACGGAAGTGTGTGGATATAGCTTCAAAGCTATGGCATGTAGTTCATTGATGGAGTCACGCTTGTGGTCGAGGGATGCAGCAGAGCGGCAGATGAGTCACCAAGAACGCAACTCTGTGCGGGCTGCTTATATCCATAAGGCTGAGCATCTGGGGGAGAGGAGGCTGATGCTGCAGTGGTGGGCGGATTATCTGGATGCAAATCGAGAAAAAATCTTTTCTCCTTTTGACTATGCAAAAATCTGTTACCAACGGTGCGAAAGTGATCCATATCCGACGCCTGAAATTAGATCCAGGGGTTAATCTGCTCTCCTGATTCGGGAGAGCTTATGGTCACTTTTGAGACAGTTATGGAAATTAAAATCCTGCATAAGCAGGGTATGAGCAGTCGGGCGATCGCCAGGGAACTGGGTATCTCCCGTAACACCGTAAAGCGTTATCTGCGTGCGCAGTCTGAGCCGCCAAAATATACGCCGCGTCCCGCAACCGCTTCACTCCTGGATGAATACCGGGACTATATTCGGCAACGCATCGCCGATGCTCATCCTTATAAAATCCCTGCAACGGTCATCGCCCGCGAGATCACGGAGCAGGGTTATCGTGGTGGCATGACCATCCTGAGAGAGTTCATACGTTCACTTGCCATTCCTCAGGAACAGGAGCCTGTCGTGCGCTTCGAAACAGAGCCAGGACGACAGATGCAGGTTGACTGGGGCACCATGCGTAATGGCAAATCACCACTTCATGTGTTCGTTGCCGTTCTGGGGTTCAGCAGAATGCTGTATATCGAGTTCACTGACAATATGCGCTACGACACCCTGGAAGAATGCCACCGTAATGCGTTCAGCTTCTTCGGTGGCGTACCGCGTGAAGTGCTCTACGACAACATGAAAACGGTAGTGCTACAGCGCGATGCTTATCGGGCCGGGCAACACCGGTTCAACCCTTCACTGTGGCAGTTCGGCAAAGAGATGGGCTTCTCTCCACGGCTGTGCCGCCCCTTCAGAGCACAGACTAAAGGCAAGGTGGAGCGGATGGTGCAGTACACCCGCAACAGCTTCTACATCCCGCTAATGACTCGCCTGCGTCCGTTGGGGATCACCGTCGATGTTGAAACAGCCAACCGCTACGGCCTGCGCTGGTTGCACGATGTCGCTAACCAGCGCAGGCACGAAACAATACAGACCCGTCCCTGCGATCGCTGGATCGAAGAGCAGCAGTCCATGCTGGCTCTACCGACGGAGAAAAAACAGTATGACGTGCAGGTAGACGAAAGCCTGGTGACCTTCGACAGGCAGCCACTGCACCACCCGCTATCCATCTATGACACGTTCTGCAGAGGAGCCGCATGATGGTGGAACTGCAACATCAACGGCTGATGGTGCTTGCCGAACAGCTGCAACTGGACAGTCTGATCAGCGCAGCGCCAGCCCTGTCACAGCAGGCAGTGGAGCAGGAATGGAGTTACATGGACTTCCTGGAGCATCTGCTTCACGAAGAGAAACTGGCCCGACATCAGCGTAAACAGGCAATGTATACCCGGATGGCGGCCTTCCCGGCAGTGAAAACGTTCGAAGAATACGACTTTACCTTCGCCACCGGTGCGCCGCAGAAGCAGATCCAGTCGCTGCGTTCACTGAGCTTCATAGAGCGCAACGAAAACATCGTGTTGCTGGGGCCATCCGGCGTGGGGAAAACGCATCTGGCAATAGCAATGGGCTACGAAGCGGTACGGGCGGGTATCAAGGTTCGCTTCACTACGGCGGCGGATCTCTTGCTTCAGCTGTCCACGGCACAACGCCAGGGGCGCTATAAAACAACGCTTCACCGTGGCGTGATGGCACCAAAGCTGCTCATCATCGATGAAATAGGCTACCTGCCGTTCAGCCAGGAAGAAGCCAAGCTGTTCTTCCAGGTCATCGCCAAACGTTATGAAAAGAGCGCGATGATCCTGACCTCCAACCTGCCGTTCGGGCAGTGGGATCAGACGTTCGCCGGTGATGCGGCGCTAACATCCGCGATGCTGGACCGGATCTTACACCACTCACACGTTGTTCAAATAAAAGGAGAGAGTTATCGACTGAAACAGAAACGAAAGGCCGGGGTTATCGCTGAAGCTAATCCTGAGTAAAACGGTGGATCAATATTAGACCGTCGGTGGAGATGTAAGTGGATCACTTTTTACCCGTCGTTGACAAAATCAATAACCCACTAAGCCAGAATAAGTAACTATGCAAGAAAGCGGATAGCAATAGTAGGGGCGAATTGATTTAATCGGCATTAAGGTCACAGTCACGTATTGTGATGCTCCATCCAGCTATCTAGCTATGATAGCTGAAGGAGGTATAAAAAATGTAAATGTATCATAGTAACAAATAAGCGATATCTTTAGGAAACTAACACAGTTATCTGATTTCGTAGATTCTAATGAGAAAATCTCGATGGCTGGTTTGCTCAAAGAAATTTTTTTCGCTTATAAACCATGCAAATAACACCTCTGCTCGCCTTACTTCTTGAACCCAATGCCATATTTAGCTAATTTAGCTAACTTATCCAGCACGCCTATGGTTGCCCATCTTTATGAACGAAAACGAGATTTATTACCGTATTCAGCAGGCGCTTGCCTGTGCGTCGCGTAACCGGTACACCGTCGAGCTGCATCTGCAAATGATAAAATATGCCGACGAACTGGAACACATTACGGCGAAAGCCTTTTGCGAAGGCACTGGCCTGAGCCAGAGCCTCGGCACTGAATTCAGCAAAATGCGTAACTTAACCCGTCGGCTGAAAGCCGCCGGACTGAACACCGATCTGCTGTAATCGTTTACAGCACAGAATCGCGCGAAACGAGATATTTAATGGCTATCAAAAAAACCGAACTCTATTCCTCCCTGTGGGCAAGCTGCGACGAACTGCGCGGTGGGATGGATGCCAGCCAGTACAAGGACTATGTACTGACCCTGCTGTTTATGAAGTACGTTTCTGACAAATATAAGGGCGATCCCTACGGGATGATCGTGATCCCGAAAGGGGCCAGCTTTGACGATATGGTCGCGCTGAAAAACGATAAAGAAATCGGCGATAAAATTAACAAAATCATCCGCAGGCTGGCGGAAGAGAACGATTTGAAAGGCGTTATCGACGAGGCTGACTTTAACGACGAAGACAAGCTCGGCAAAGGTAAGGAGATGATTGACCGCCTGACCAAGCTGGTCGGTATCTTCGAGGGATTGGATCTGTCCGGCAACCGGGCCGATGGCGACGATTTGCTGGGCGATGCCTATGAGTACCTGATGCGCCACTTTGCCACCGAATCCGGTAAAAGCAAGGGGCAGTTCTACACGCCTGCGGAGGTATCGCGTATTCTGGCGAAGGTGATCGGCATTACGCCCGATACGCCACAGGATGCCACGGTCTACGACCCCACCTGTGGCTCCGGTTCGTTGCTGCTTAAAGTTAGCGATGAAACCCGACGCGGGCTGTCGATCTTCGGGCAGGAGATGGACAACGCTACCAGCGCGTTGGCGCGGATGAACATGATCCTGCATAACAACGCTACCGCTAAAATCTGTCAGGGCAATACCTTGAGCGATCCACAGTGGAAAGAGGCCGATGGTAGGCTGAAAGCCTTCGATTTCGCCGTGGCCAACCCGCCGTTTTCCAATAAAAACTGGACCAGCGGGCTGGATCTGAAGAGAGATCCGTTTGAGCGCTTCGTCTGGGGCGTTCCACCGGAGAAGAACGGGGATTATGCCTTTCTGCTGCACATCATCAAGAGCCTGAAAAGCACCGGCAAAGGGGCGGTGATCCTGCCACATGGCGTGCTGTTCCGCGGCAACGCCGAAGCGAATATCCGCGAAAACCTGATCAAGCAAGGCTATATCAAAGGCATTATCGGCCTACCGGCTAACCTGTTTTACGGTACCGGCATCCCGGCGTGCATTATCGTGATTGATAAAGAGCACGCCCACAGCCGCAAAGGCATTTTTATGATCGATGCCAGCCGGGGCTTTATCAAAGATGGCAACAAGAACCGCCTGCGTAGCCGGGATATTCACCGCATCGTGGATGTGTTTAACCATCAGCGAACGCTGCCCGGCTACAGCCGGATGGTGCCATTAAGCGACATCGCCGGGAATGATTACAACCTGAATATCCCCCGCTATATCGACGGCGGCGAGCCGGAAGATCTGCACGATCTGAGCGCCCACCTACAGGGCGGTATTCCGGCGCGCGATGTGGATGCCCTACAGGATTACTGGCGGGTATTTCCTGCCCTGCGCGACGTGCTGTTTACCGACGATCGCCCCGGCTACTGTCGGGCGCAGGTCGAAGCCCAACAGGTTAAACCGACCATTCTGGCGCATCAGGAATTTAAGGATTTTGCCACCCGCAGCCTGCTGCCGTTTAAGGCGTGGGTGAAAGAGGCGGCGCTGAATGAGATCGGTAAGGGCGATAAACCCAAGGCGCTGATCCACGATATCAGCGAGATGCTGCTGGCGCAGTATGCCAACAGCGAGCTGCTGAATAAATACAGCGTGTACCAGATCCTGATGGACTACTGGGCCGACATCATGCAGGACGATGTCTACGTGATCATGCAGGACGGCTGGCAAGCCGCCGCGCACATTCGCGAACTCCAGCCGGTAAAAGGCAAGGATGGCAAAAACGTCTGGAAAGAGGCGCATGATTTTGAGTTTGACAAGCGGCGCTACAAGGCCGACGTGCTGCCTCGTTCTTTGGTGGAGATTCGCTGTTTCCCGCAACAGCTGGACACGCTGAACCGCGCGCAGGAACGCAGTGAAGAGGCCAGCCGTCAGTTAGCCGAGTTTATCGAGGAGCAGACAGGGGAAGAGGATCTGCTGGCCGAGGCGAAGAACGACAAGGATAAGGTGACGCAAAAGCTGGTCAATGCCCGCCTGACAAAATTGAAGAAAACCACCGCCGATCCGGATGAGCTGGCGGCGCTGACCCGTTGCCTGGCGCTGATTACAGCAGAGGCGAATGCGAAAAAAGCGCTGAAAGCCGCGCAAAAAACGCTGGATCGCGCGGTGTTTAAACAGTATCCCACGCTGGATGAAGCGGCGATCAAGGCGCTGGTGGTGCAGGACAAATGGCTGGCGACGTTGCAGGCCGGGATTCAGGCGGAGATTGAGCGTATCACCCAGCAACTGGCGGAGCGCGTGAAGGAGCTGGAAGAGCGCTATGCCGAGCCGCTACCGGCGCTGGAGGCGTCCGTTGAGGCGTTAAGCAAGAAGGTGGCCGGGCATTTGCGGGCGATGGGGTTGGTATGGTGATGGTGGATTTAATGGTGGATAAACAGCAATCAGGCGCGGCGGGAAAAGGCGTGCCTGCGGGGTTTAAGTTGACTGAGGTGGGGGTGATTCCAGAGGATTGGGAAGTAGTCCCTTTTTTTGATGTAGTCTCGATTGTTAGTGGGCAAATATCTCCGATATGTGAGCCATATTCTTCAATGACATTAATTGCCCCAGACCACATTGAAACAGGAACAGGTAGACTGATAAGTAAGAAGTCAGCAAAAGAGCAAGGTGCTATAAGTGGTAAATATGTTTTTCATGCTGGGGATACTATCTATAGCAAAATACGTCCATATTTGAGAAAAGCTATTTATGCTAATTTTGATGGACTATGTAGTGCAGATATGTACCCTCTAAGGCCTAAAGAAGGGATCGAACCTAAATATATTCTTCCGTTAGTTCTTGGGAACCGATTCTCGAAATATGCCGAGTCTGTTTCTGTAAGAAGTGGTATACCTAAAATTAATAGAACTGAGATCGCAGATTTTTTATTTGTTATTCCAAGACAAAGGGAAGAACAAACCGCTATTGCCAATGTACTGTTTGATACTGAAGCGCTGATTGCTGCTCTGGAACAGATTCTCGCAAAAAAACAAGCCATCAAAACAGCTGCTATGCAGCAACTCCTGACGGGGAAAACCCGTTTGCCGCAGTTTGCTATGTGGGAAGATGGGACGACGAAGGGATATAAAAAGAGTGAATTAGGGGAAATTCCTGAGGATTGGGTAGTCACAAATATTGGACAGTTTACAGACTGCTGCGCTGGTGGAACCCCTGGTACTAAAGTTTCAGCGTATTGGGGGGGCACTCACCCTTGGATGAGCTCAGGTGAATTACACTTAAAACAAGTCCATACAGTAGCTGATTATATAACAGATGAAGGGCTTGCTAACTCCAGTACAAAATATGTGCCTAAAAATTCAGTATTAGTGGGATTGGCAGGACAAGGCAAAACTCGCGGGACTGTAGCAATTAACCGGATTGAATTGTGTACTAATCAGTCTATTGCTGCGATTTTTCCTGGCGAACATCATTCCACAGAATTTCTATTCTATAACCTCGACAATCGTTATGAGGAATTGAGAAGCTTATCCACTGGCGATGGAGGTCGTGGCGGATTGAACCTGACTATTATCAGGAAATTACATCTTGCTTTTCCACCAAAAGAAGAACAAACCGCCATTGCCGCCATCCTCTCCGATATAGATGAGGACATTCAGACCCTGCAACAACGTTTGAACAAGACTCGCCAGCTTAAGCAGGGGATGATGCAGGAATTGTTAACCGGAAAAATTCGACTCATAGAAAGGAACTAGACCTATGCCAGATATTCGCACACAGCAGTTTCTTTATCATTTAACGGATCTGAACAATCTGGAGGACATTTTCTCCGAAGGACTGAAATCACGCAGCCTCTTGCGTGGTTTTTCAGATGTTGCCGATCCTGAGATCATAGCTTCGCGCAGTGCCTTACGTTTGGAAGAGTATGTTCCTTTCCATTTTTTCGCCCGAAACCCCTTTGATGGCAGGGTCCATCGTAATAATCCAAATAAGACGTTCGTCCTCATTACTGTTCGTCGAAGCCATGCACAGACGAATAGCTGGTCAGTCATTCCCAGACATCCGCTATCTGGTTCAACGATTACTTTGCTTGATTATGAAGCGGGTATGGCGACCATTGACTGGGAAACCATGAACCGCCGTGAATATGGGGATGACAATTGCAAGTGTGTTTGTATGGCGGAATGTCTTTCCCCAACAAGTGTTCCCGCAAGCGATTTTAATAGTATTTTTGTTCCTGATGCAGAAACAGAAGCAACCGTTAACAATCTAAAAAGAACTTATGGACTAAATATGTACGTCAATAACAGCCCACATATGTTCCCCGGAGCCTGACCGTGGCCTACGACTACAGCGCCAACCTCAACCCGGAAAAAGCCCTGATTTGGCGCATTGTCCATCGGGATAATATCCCGTGGATACTGGACCACGGTCTGCACTGCGGCAACAGCCCGGTGCAGGCGGCAAACTGGATCAATATCGGCAACCCGGAACTTATCGGCAAACGCGCCGGGCATCCGGTGCCTGTCGGTATGGGCGGGACGCTGCATGACTACGTGCCGTTTTACTTTACCCCCTTTTCGCCGATGCTGATGAATATCCACAGCGGGCGTGGCGGCATTACGCAGCGCCCCAATGAGGAAATCGTCATTCTGGTCAGCAACCTGCGAAACGTGGCGGCGCAGAACATCCCCTTCGTGTTTACCGACAGCCACGCCTACTATAACTGGGTCAACTACTACACCCGTCTGGACGATCTGAACCAGATCGACTGGTCTATCTTACAGGCGCGGGATTTCCGTCGCGATCCAGACGATCCGGCGAAGTTTGAACGCTATCAGGCCGAGGCGTTAATCTGGCAGCACTGCCCCATCACACTGCTGGTCGGGATGATTTGTTACAACGATGGCGTCAGGTTACAATTAGAGCAGTGGCTGTCGCAACGTAATCTGACAATGCCCGTTCACGCACGGGCCGGGTGGTACTTCTCATGATCACATATACACAAGGCAATTTACTGGACGCGCCTGTGGAAGCACTGGTGAATACGGTGAATACCGTCGGTGTCATGGGTAAAGGCATCGCGCTGATGTTTAAAGAGCGCTTCCCCGACAATATGAAAGCCTATGCCCACGCCTGCAAACAAAAGCAGGTGATGACCGGCAAGATGTTTATTACCGAAACCGGCGAGCTGATGGGGCCACGCTGGATCGTCAACTTCCCTACCAAGCAGCACTGGCGCGCCGACTCCCGCATGGCGTGGATCGAAGACGGTTTGCAGGACTTGCGCCGCTTTTTGATCGAAAAGAAAGTGCGGTCCATCGCCATTCCCCCGCTGGGCGCGGGCAACGGCGGCCTGAACTGGCCGGACGTCCGGGCGCGGATTGAATCTACGCTGGGCGACCTTCAGGACACGGAAATCCTGATTTATGAGCCTACCGAAAAATACCAGAATGTCGCCAAGAGCAGCGGTGTAAAAAAGCTCACGCCCGCCAGAGCGATGATCGCTGAACTGGTGCGCCGCTACTGGGTGCTGGGTATGGAGTGCAGCCTGCTGGAAATCCAGAAGCTGGCATGGCTGCTACAACGCGCCATTGAACAGCACCAGCAGGAGGACGTGTTAAAACTGCGGTTTGAGGCGCACTATTACGGCCCCTATGCTCCTAACCTGAACCATCTGCTTAACGCGCTGGACGGTACCTATCTGAAAGCCGAGAAACGTATCCCGGACAGCCAGCCACTGGATGTGATCTGGTTTAACGATCGGGAAAAAGAACACATCAACCTATGGCTGAACAGCGAAGCCAAAGCGTGGTTGCCAGCGCTTGAGCAGGTCAGCCAGTTGATTGACGGTTTTGAATCGCCGTTTGGTCTGGAGCTGTTGGCGACCGTTGACTGGTTGTTGACCCGGGGACAATGCCAGCCGACGCTGGACTCGGTGAAAGAGGGGTTGCATCAGTGGCCTGCGGGAGAACCTTGGGCCAGCCGTAAGATAAAGCTGTTTGACGATAAGAATCTGCAATTCGCCATTAACCGCGTGATGGAGTTTCATTGCTGAAAATTAGCCTGTCCCAGCAGGCGTCATTGTTGCAGTCAGACTGGATGCGGACAGCGCGGAAAAACCGGAGCGTACACGCAGTACGTGAGGATTTTGAGCACTGCCCAAGTCCAGTTTGGCAAGTAAAATAGCCTGGTGGGACAGGCTCTAAGGAGAGCGCCTTTTGAGCAGCATCGGCCAGCGCGAACGCGCCACGCAAGAGCGTCTGATTCAGTTTTTTGTTAAGGATTTAGGCTACCGCTATCTGGGCCGGAGCGCAGGATATGCCGGTGACAGCAATATCGATACGGACATACTGAGCGCATGGCTGAAACGGCGCGGCGTTAGCGATACCCTGATCACCCGTGTGCTTCGACAACTGGATTCCGCCGCCGCGCTGGGCGAAGGCAAAAAGCTGTATTACGCCAACAAAGAGGTCTATCGCCTGCTGCGCTACGGCGTGAAGGAAAAGGAAGGCGCGGGCGAGCAGAATCAGACCATATGGCTGATTGACTGGGCAAATCCTGAAGCCAATGATTTCGCTATTGCCGACGAGGTGACGGTCAACGGCGAATACAGCAAGCGCCCGGATCTGGTGCTGTACGTTAACGGCATCGCGCTGGGCGTGATTGAACTTAAACGCTCGTCAGTTCACGTCAGCGAAGGCATCCGGCAGAACCTCGATAATCAGAAGAAAACCTTTATCCGCAATTTCTTCACCACCATACAGCTGGTGATGGCAGGTAACGATACGCAGGGACTGCGCTACGGCACCATCGAAACGCCGGAAAAATATTATCTGGAGTGGAAAGAAGAGAATACCGGCATATATACGCATAAGCTCGACTTCCATTTAAGCCGCCTTTGCAGCAAATCAAGACTGCTGGATATCGTCCATAACTATATGGCCTTTGACGCTGGGGTGAAAAAACTCTGTCGCCATAATCAGTTCTTTGGTGTCGAGGCGGCTAAACAGCATATTGCCCGTCGTGAAGGTGGAATTATCTGGCATACGCAGGGATCGGGTAAAAGCCTGACGATGGTCTGGCTGGCAAAGTGGATCCGTGAAAACGTGCCCAATTCGCGCGTGTTGATTGTGACCGACCGCACCGAGTTGGATGAACAGATCGAAAGCGTGTTTATGGGCGTGGATGAAGAGATTTATCGCACCTCCAGCGGTAGCGATCTGATCGCGACGCTCAATCACCCGAACCCGTGGCTCATCTGCTCGCTGGTGCATAAGTTCGGTCGGCGTAGCGAAGCGGAAGACGCTGCGGCAACCGACGACTTCATCACTGAGTTGCAACAATCCCTGACCAAAACGTTCCGCGCCAAAGGTGATCTCTTCGTCTTCGTGGATGAGTGCCACCGCACGCAGTCTGGTAAATTGCATAACGCAATGACTGCGATTCTGCCGGAAGCCCTGTTTATCGGTTTTACCGGCACGCCGCTGATGAAGAAAGATAAAAAGAAATCAGTGGAGGTGTTCGGCCCTTATATCCATACCTATAAGTTTGATGAAGCCGTGGCTGACGGGGTGGTGCTGGATCTGCGCTATGAGGCCCGCGATATTGACCAGTATCTGACGTCTGAGAAAAAGGTCGATGACTGGTTTGAGGCCAAAACGCGCGGCCTGTCGAATTTAGCCAAGACCCAGCTTAAGCAGAAATGGGGCTCAATGCAGAAACTGCTGTCCAGCAAGTCGCGGCTGGAGCAGATCGTTAATGATATTCTGTTGGATATGGATACCCGCCCGCGCCTGATGGACGGGCGCGGTAACGCCATGCTGGTATGCAGTAGCGTGTATCAGGCCTGTAAGGTTTACGAGATGTTCAGCCAGACCGATCTGGCGGGAAAAGTGGCGATTGTAACCAGCTTTCGTCCCGATGCTGCCAGTATCAAAGGTGAAGAAACTGGCGCGGGCCTGACCGAGAAGCTGTTTAAATTCTCGACCTATCGCAAAATGCTGGCCGACTATTTTGAGCAAAGCGAAGAGAAGGTTGCCGGACGTATCGCAGAGTTCGAGCGGGACGTTAAACAGCGCTTTATTAATGAGCCGGGGCAAATGCGTCTGCTTATCGTGGTGGATAAGCTGCTGACCGGCTTTGACGCGCCGTCCGCCACCTATCTCTATATCGATAAAACCATGACGGACCATACGCTGTTTCAGGCGATTTGTCGGGTAAACCGGCTGGATGGGGAAGATAAAGAGTACGGCTATATTATCGATTATAAGGATCTGTTTCGCTCGCTGGATAAAGCGATAACCGATTACACCGCAGGCGCGTTTGACGATTACGATCGGGATGATGTTGATGGCCTGCTGAAAAATCGTCTGGAGCAGGCGAAGCTGGATCTCGACAGCGCGCTGGAGGTGGTTCGCAGCCTGTGCGAACCCGTCAAGGCACCGCGCGAATTGCAGGACTATCAGCACTATTTCTGTGGTCAGTCGGGAGAAAACCAGGCGGTATTAGGCGAAAAAGAGGCGCTGCGCCTTTCGTTCTATCAGAATGTCGCCCGCCTGCTGCGCGCTTACGCCAGCCTGGCGAATGAAATGCAGGAAGCGGGTTATACCAATGAGGAAGTGGAAAGCATTCGAGCCGAAGTCGCTAAATTCGAGAGACTGCGCTACGACATTAAACTAACCAGCGGCGATCTGCTGGACATGAAGCGCTTTGAGCCCGCCATGCGCCACCTGCTGGATATGTATGTTCGCGCCGACGGTAGCGAAGTGCTGATGGATTTCGAAGAGTTAAGCCTGATTGAGCTGATTGTTGAAAAAGGCGCAGCAGCAACTGCTGCTCTGCCGGACGAGATCCGCAATAATCAGGATGCGATGGCAGAAACCATCGAAAACAACGTGCGTAAAACCATTGTGGATGAAAACCCGGTGAACCCAAAATACTACGGGCGCATGTCGCTGTTGCTGGATGAGCTGATTACCCTTCGCCGCCAGAATGCGCTTGATTATCAGCAGTACCTGGAGCGTATCCGGGATTTGAGCAAGCAGGTTATCCGCCCAGAACAAACCAACGGAGCATCCTATCCAGAAACGATGGATACGCAGGCAAAGCGGGCATTTTATGATAACTTCGGCCATGACGAGGTGCTGGCAACCCGTATTGATACGACAATCCGCTATACCAAAAAAGCGGAGTGGATTGGCGATCGTTTTAAGGAACGAGAGCTTGCCCGTGCACTGCGTGAAGAAACCGCCAGTTATAACGTCAATATTGATGACGTTCTTGAGCTTGCCCGTAAGCAAAAGGAATACCACTGATGCCGGTCATGCAGATAGGCACGCTGCGCTTGCAGGTTAACCGTAAGGCAATTAAGAACTTGCATATCAGCGTCCTGCCGCCTGACGGCAAAGTCCGCGTTTCAGCCCCGGAACACATGACAGAAACGGCGATACGGATGGCGGTCGCTTCCCGCTTTCGCTGGATTCGAAAACAACAGCAGGATTTCGCCAGACAGCCACGCCAGTCCGAACGGGAAATGGTCAGCGGAGAATGCCACTATCTTTGGGGTCGTAAATATCGTTTGTTTGTGATCGAGCGTCAGGGACGTCATGAGGTGAAAATTGCGGGAAATAATAAACTCCAGCTTTATGTTCAGCCAGGAACCAGCAACGAAAATAAGGCACTGGTATTAACCGACTTTTATCGGCATGAGCTGAAACGGCAGGTCGCTAAATTACTGCCCGAATGGCAGGACAGAACCGGTGTTTCCGCGACGTTCTGGGGCATTAAAAAGATGAAAACCTTTTGGGGCACCTGTAATACCACCACAAAGCGAGTCTGGTTTAATCTGGAACTGGTCAAGAAACCACCTGAGTGTCTGGAGTATATTCTGGTGCATGAACTGGTTCACCTACTGGAGCGTCATCATAATGAGCGCTTCCGTCTACATATGGACCGCTTGATCCCTAACTGGCGCGAGCGGCGAGATTTGCTCAATAAGATGCCGCTGGCGTTTGAGGCGTGGGAGTATTGATCATCGGTACACTTGTCCCTCTTCATATTACAGGAGGGGGACTCCCTCCGTGTAGCGCTGGTTCACCTGACACTTCCCCTGAATGAACGTTCTTCCTTGTTGTAAACTTGGTGCGCTCTTTGGCAAAGTAGCTAAGGTGGCTCCTCAGGTTCAGTGTAAGCGTACAGCGTGACTTGCAACTACCCACAATTATATTAAGGTAATCATTATGATAGTTGGCTGAATTACTTTCAGGGATGGTTGAATGATTAATCAGGAACAGACCTCGCCTTCATGGCTCGATGAGGAAATTAATTCTTCTGTCTTTAGCGATCGCCGCCATGCCAACCGTTTTAAAAGTCTCATGCAAAAACTCTGGCGGGGAATGGGCAACAGCCTCCCTTTTGCCTGCCAGGATAATGCAGCAACAAAAGCCGCTTACCGGTTCCTTTCCAGCAACAGGATTGATGAGCAGCACCTGCGGCAGGGACATTCCGAGGCTACCAGTCAAAGGATACATGCACTGCAAGGCGAGAAGATTCTACTGCTTCAGGACACCACAACATTTGGCTACCACCGGGATAACCCTGATGCTGTAGGATTTGCAGGCAATCACACCGCTGGTCTAATCAAGACAGGGAATGATGCAGGTGTCAATTGTGGGATCCTGATGCATTCGAGCCTGGCAGTGGCGACATCAGGGCTCCTGCTGGGTCTGACCGCGGTGAAATTTGTTACCAACGGTGCGAAAGTGATCCATATCCGACGCCTGAAATTAGATCCAGGGGTTAATCTGCTCTCCTGATTCGGGAGAGCTTATGGTCACTTTTGAGACAGTTATGGAAATTAAAATCCTGCATAAGCAGGGTATGAGCAGTCGGGCGATCGCCAGGGAACTGGGTATCTCCCGTAACACCGTAAAGCGTTATCTGCGTGCGCAGTCTGAGCCGCCAAAATATACGCCGCGTCCCGCAACCGCTTCACTCCTGGATGAATACCGGGACTATATTCGGCAACGCATCGCCGATGCTCATCCTTATAAAATCCCTGCAACGGTCATCGCCCGCGAGATCACGGAGCAGGGTTATCGTGGTGGCATGACCATCCTGAGAGAGTTCATACGTTCACTTGCCATTCCTCAGGAACAGGAGCCTGTCGTGCGCTTCGAAACAGAGCCAGGACGACAGATGCAGGTTGACTGGGGCACCATGCGTAATGGCAAATCACCACTTCATGTGTTCGTTGCCGTTCTGGGGTTCAGCAGAATGCTGTATATCGAGTTCACTGACAATATGCGCTACGACACCCTGGAAGAATGCCACCGTAATGCGTTCAGCTTCTTCGGTGGCGTACCGCGTGAAGTGCTCTACGACAACATGAAAACGGTAGTGCTACAGCGCGATGCTTATCGGGCCGGGCAACACCGGTTCAACCCTTCACTGTGGCAGTTCGGCAAAGAGATGGGCTTCTCTCCACGGCTGTGCCGCCCCTTCAGAGCACAGACTAAAGGCAAGGTGGAGCGGATGGTGCAGTACACCCGCAACAGCTTCTACATCCCGCTAATGACTCGCCTGCGTCCGTTGGGGATCACCGTCGATGTTGAAACAGCCAACCGATTGACGATCTGCGTGCCTCCGGGCGTGCATCGCTATCCACCAGCCACGCTGCATTTCAGGATGCGATCAGCATTACTCTGTTAGCAAACGTCGGCGCCGGTGGCGCAATGCGTGAGGCGGCTCTTGCGGTCATGCCCGACGGAGTGAAGGCCGCCCTATTCCCAGACCAAAAACCGGCATAAAAAAACCCGCCGGGAGGCGGGTTCTATCGGTTCAAGTTAAGAGCAACATGGGAGTTAATGCGAGTAGAACGGAGTCAACTTACTGACGGTCTGATCCACCGCTTTCAGCACCCCGAGCCGGATAGAGAGCTGCGCAGGATTGACGCCATATTGCTCTGACGCCGCTTTTTGCGTCTCTCCATCGACTAAAACAGCACGCATAGCAGAAATAACCCCATCAGACCTAATGCTGGTTAACGATAGCAGCAGGTCAAACTGCGTGTTTGTCATTGGCACCTCCATTAGGAATGCGATACCAACGGATAATTTTCGGGGTGGCGGATACTATCAATGGACAGGTCAATATCCAGATCCGGCCAGCATAGGCCATCCCGCCCCATCGGCTCTACATTGAATACTGCATCGATGGCAGCACTCCTGAACCAAGGGAAATGCTCATAAGGGAGGAAATGCTCCTCCCCCTGTGCTAATAACCAGATGCCGTGTGGGGTGAGGTCTAAGACCTCAGCCACCGAAATGTTTGTGCCAAGCTGATCTGATTTCATCTTCATGCTCCCTAACGCTTTGCTCTAACTTACTCAGGTTAACAACTGAAAGGTTATAGCTGGTGGCTAGTGTTACTTCGGGTTCAATCCAGAATTTTGCTTCGCCATCTTTACCCACCACATGGATGTGCATTCTTTGTTCTTCGCGAGAGAAGAAGTAGAAGCGAAATCCTTTCTCGTTATATACCGCCGGACTCATTATGTTTCTCCATAACTCAAACCATAATGACAATTTACCATATATGATAAATATAGCAAGGTTAATTTATTATATATGGTAAATTCAATGATGCGAAGCCATGCTGACACCTTGTGCCTATCCGGCGCCAGCCCGCCGTATACCCAACGCTATCATTTTTGATGGTCTAACCGCCAAAACATCAGTCACCAAGACGGCTCGCTATAGCCAATATGTTGAAAGGTATATGATTTTTTATTGGCGTCGAGCTTTGATCGCTTGATCATGTGGAGTGGTTCGGGGTAGGATCTGGCCGTTTTCGGTTTCACCGGAAGCAGAAAAAGAAAAACCCCCAAGATAAGAGAGTAACTTTGGCGAGGAACTCTTAATCACTGGGGGCTAGTATCAGCATCGCGTAACCGCGAGGGCTTCGCGTTGCTTAAAACTGTAGAGATCATAACGTCATGCATATCAAATATCAACATCCAGCCGCGCCAATAAGCGACGGCGGTCGGTGACACTAAAACACAGCAACCAGCTACAAGCCTGCTGCCGGTTCCTTCCCTGTATCGACTCAGTGCGCAACACTGCTGAAACCCTTGCCTCATATGCCAAGAAAACACATGTCGGCTGGGTATGCTTTCCTAAAATCGCCACCCTGGCTAACCTGGCGGGCGTATCTCTGCGCACAGCTAAGTACCATCTGAAAAAGCTGGTGGAGTTAGGCGTTATCACGATCAGCCACCGGCATTATATCTGCAAAAAAACCGGGCGCCGCCGACAGGCCGCCAGCCTATACACCTTCTGTACCGGTCGGATCATGCAGTTCGCCCACCAGCTTAAAACTCGGTGTAAAGCTAAGCAGGTCAAGGAGGCTAATAACATTGCACCCTCAAATTGCCCTCCAAGATCAGTTTCTTTCAGAAACAAACAAAACAAAGGCTCTTTTGGCTCGAAAAATCAAAACCAAACAGCGTTCCAGCATACTCGATACGCTCAGGCCAACCGAATTGCCGAGGAAAACTATCGAGAACGACAAGCTATTCAGTGCGACGGCTCCAAGCATCTGCAAAAAATCCGGGCTTTGTTTAAAATCAGGACTGCACGATAGCTGACATGTACGGAAGAAGTCCGTACACTTGAGTGTGCAGGGTGTTTTATGTACAATGAGTACAGGTAAGTTTTATCTTGTAGGAGATGTACTATGGCTACAGCTCGCTTAGACCTGCGGTTAGACCCAGAAATCAAAGCGAAAGCAGAGAAAGCATCCGCTCTGCTCGGTTTAAAAACTCTAACGGAATATATCGTTCATATTGTTGATAATGATGCAAAGAGAGTAATCGCTGCGCATGAAAGCATGGCTCTACCAAACGACATTTTTGACCAATTTATGAATGCTTGTGAGCAGGCAAAAGAGCCGAATTCTGCCCTGAAATCAGCCCTATCATTTACTCGTGAAAAGGGCATTAAATGAATAGTGGGACAGAGTTTAAGGAGCTGAGTAAAGCTGATCACGACAGAGATTCTTTCGACTGCGGCGAAATAGAGCTAAACAATTTTATTAAAAATTTCGCGTTAAAACACATGCGAGTGGGCATCAGTAAGACAATGGTTTTACCTGCTACTGATGCCCTACCCAATAACAAACATCCCATCTGTGCTTTCTATACCGTAGCCCCAAGTTCAATTACCCGAAACTCACTCCCGGACGATCTAGGGAAGAAACTACCTCACTACCCTGTTCCCGTTTTCCTGCTTGCTCAGCTATCTGTTCACATTGACAATCAGGGGGATGGATTAGGGAAAATAACGCTAATAAAAGCATTAGAGTATCTATGGAATGTTAACTACTTCTTACACGCTTATGCTGTGGTAGTGGATTGTTTAAATGACAAGGCGGAGAGTTTCTACCGCAAGTATGGGTTCGAGACGCTATGCTCTTATGACGGTCGCGTGAGGCTATTTTTACCCATGAAGACGGTAGCAGGACTGTTCTCTGACTGAAACCGTACCGCCCCGCCTGGCATCGAGGTACTAGATAAGAATACCTAAACCATTGGGGGCGAGTTAGATCTTTAAAAACGCCAATACAAACGAGATATTAGTTAAACGTACAGTCACTACCTGACGGAGCACCAATAATCAGCGCCATCTTTTCACAAGTGATCGTCTTTTTTTGTCCTTTGGACAGCTCAGACGCTTTCATCCTTTCCGACTCACTCATATAAAGACGTACAGGCAAAAGGCGATTGCCGCTCTGGAGTTGGACAACCACATTATCCGCAAAGTCTTTGTTGATATCCTGAACTACTCCAGTAACCTCGACGCTACGCCCTCCGATCTTATTGTCAGCTGCAACTTCATTAGCATCATACAGTTCAGCTAAAGCTTTTGCCGTTGTGCAGTAAACTTTATCATTAGATGTACTAGCTTTAGATGTGGCTTCAACCGGTTTCGTTTCAGCCGTCATTTGATTAACTATCTCTTTCATACTATCTGTATTCATTATGACCTTAGCAGCATCATGACAATTATCAATTTCTGCTTTATCTGCTATGATTATTTTCTTTTCTTTGCTTAATTTATTGCCAATCATTTCGCCTAGCGTGGCTGTATTATAGATTATGCCGTAAGTATTAGTATTTTTATTCATCCCCGCCACTGCTCTGTCTATAATTGTATCCTTAGATACTCCTTTTAGTGTTTGCTCACAACTGGTAATAACAAGCGTTTCAACATAGTTTGATAAGTTACTGCGATATGGCTGTATGTTACTTGGCGCTGATCCAGCAGCAATAGACATAAAAGAACAAAATGTAAGCGAAGTGATTATCAGTTTTATCATGACCCCATAACTCCTAATGACTGAATAAATATATTAAACGTGATTTAAATTGTATTATTTTTATAGTTATAGTTCAATTAATTGCTTGCATGTGCTGAATATTCCCTCATCGAAATTAAAGAGCACCGCCCTCATCCGAAGGATAGCTGGCGAACGATGAGAAGTATGTTGCCTCCCGTCCAGTTCTACTAGCAATGAAAACAGCCATAATACGATGGTCAATACAGGGACAAGGAAATCGAAGCCAGTCTTACATCAGACGAATAAAAATATCGGTGAGTTAATAATCAAGAAGCAAATAATTTCTGCTGGGACACCACAGTAAAACCAAGGATACTGCCATTAAGAGAGCAATAATCAAGCAATCCGGTAAAAGGCTCCTACAATGCTTCATCGAAGCATATAGGCTGTAGCCTATCCCCACAACTGGAAAGATCAGCAGAAAATTTTCTGTTTTCTCTTAGCAATCATGGGCGTTTGCTCTATCATTGCAGACGGTAAAGTTAATCAGCTGCGCACACTGACTTTAGGGTGTGCCATTGACCATTCAAAATAAACTTGAGCAGCGCCTGCTCGATATCTCTGATCGCTCCCGCACCGTACTGAGCTTCGCTAGCGACTCTCAGTTCGCAAACGGGCAATTCATTCAAGATCCTACTGCGCGTGCAAACTCCATTGTTGCAGCTATGCGCACCATCCCCATGTTCGAATCATCCTCTGATGCAGAGTTGAGTTTGATTGGTACTGCGTGGGGCGCAGCCCTAGCGGAGTTTGCCAACGGCACCAACTCAATGCCGCGCCCTGATATTCTCGCCACCGCCCACAAGGCGCTTGAAAACATCATGGATGTCGGCATCAACGCCCGGAGCAATGACACCAGCCGTCAACCGATGATGCTGGAGTCAGCTGTTAAGGCGATGGCTGATAGCATGTCCACCAGCGACGGTATCCAAAAGCGTGCCCTGATGGCCGCGATGATCCTGCCGGTTCAACTGGCCTCCGCAACTGCCGATGCTTGTACGTTTATCCCGTGTGAGCGTGACGAGATCGAGGTTTTTGAGATCAAGCGCCGCGCCGGTTCAACCTTCGGTGATCATAAGGCTGGTGATGAGCTGGACGTGCATGATATGGGGCAGTATTCCCAGATGCGTCAGTTCCATTTATTCCCGAAAGCGCAGCAACCGGACGGGACGAAGACTACCTTCAAGTTCAGCACCAAAGACGACTGTCCAGCTGGTATCTCGATGCCGTTGCGTCGTGGTCGCACCATGATTTTCATTAACCGTAAAGCCATCGCTACGGCTAATAACGATGGTCAATTCATGGGGCGCTACGTCAAAGACAGCACCGAATACTTGCTGTCAGGCACCGTTGATATGACTCAAGGTACGATCAATATCAACAGCCAAACTGCCCTGCCGGTCGGCGCCGAGCTGTCCACCCGCTTCGAAGTGGATATCGAGAAAGCCCCGAAGCTGATCCCGACGATTACTCACGATATGGACAGCTTCAAGCTGTACCCCTCTGAATACATCCTAGCAGCTGAGCACACCATTCAAGCCGCAATGGGCCTGAAACGCGAGTTCGGCCTCGACCTAGCCTCTATGAGTCTGAACTCGATCCGTTCCGTGATGGCTGACGAGATCGACAAGTCCCGCCTGAAAGGGATGCTACTGGGCGCTGTTTGTGTGACTACCTTTGACGTATCTGTGCCTGCGAGCCAGACCTTCAAGGAATACATGGAAAACTTGCGCGTTAAGCTGAATGGCATGTCCCAGCAAATGAGCAACCGTACCAAAACCGTTGGTATTACCGGCATGTATGCTGGTGGCTCCGCAGCTAACCTGATCAAGAGCCTGCCGGCTGATATGTTCACCCCGGCGGCCAACTACCGCCAGCAGCCGCGTATTCACTTTGTCGGCACGCTGTTCGGCCAGTACAAGGTGTACGAAGTACCAACCGAAACCTGCAACAACCTGCACCCGATGTACCAGTTCACCGTCGATGTTGAAACAGCCAACCGCTACGGCCTGCGCTGGTTGCACGATGTCGCTAACCAGCGCAGGCACGAAACAATACAGACCCGTCCCTGCGATCGCTGGATCGAAGAGCAGCAGTCCATGCTGGCTCTACCGACGGAGAAAAAACAGTATGACGTGCAGGTAGACGAAAGCCTGGTGACCTTCGACAGGCAGCCACTGCACCACCCGCTATCCATCTATGACACGTTCTGCAGAGGAGCCGCATGATGGTGGAACTGCAACATCAACGGCTGATGGTGCTTGCCGAACAGCTGCAACTGGACAGTCTGATCAGCGCAGCGCCAGCCCTGTCACAGCAGGCAGTGGAGCAGGAATGGAGTTACATGGACTTCCTGGAGCATCTGCTTCACGAAGAGAAACTGGCCCGACATCAGCGTAAACAGGCAATGTATACCCGGATGGCGGCCTTCCCGGCAGTGAAAACGTTCGAAGAATACGACTTTACCTTCGCCACCGGTGCGCCGCAGAAGCAGATCCAGTCGCTGCGTTCACTGAGCTTCATAGAGCGCAACGAAAACATCGTGTTGCTGGGGCCATCCGGCGTGGGGAAAACGCATCTGGCAATAGCAATGGGCTACGAAGCGGTACGGGCGGGTATCAAGGTTCGCTTCACTACGGCGGCGGATCTCTTGCTTCAGCTGTCCACGGCACAACGCCAGGGGCGCTATAAAACAACGCTTCACCGTGGCGTGATGGCACCAAAGCTGCTCATCATCGATGAAATAGGCTACCTGCCGTTCAGCCAGGAAGAAGCCAAGCTGTTCTTCCAGGTCATCGCCAAACGTTATGAAAAGAGCGCGATGATCCTGACCTCCAACCTGCCGTTCGGGCAGTGGGATCAGACGTTCGCCGGTGATGCGGCGCTAACATCCGCGATGCTGGACCGGATCTTACACCACTCACACGTTGTTCAAATAAAAGGAGAGAGTTATCGACTGAAACAGAAACGAAAGGCCGGGGTTATCGCTGAAGCTAATCCTGAGTAAAACGGTGGATCAATATTAGACCGTCGGTGGAGATGTAAGTGGATCACTTTTTACCCGTCGTTGACAGAATGGCGTCAGGTTGAAAACACAGAGAGAACCCGACGATGAAACCAGATTTGTTTACCGCAGTAATGAAAACCATCGGCAGCACGCAGGATGAGAACATCCGCACGGCCATTGACAGCGCACTGGATACCCTTAACGAGAAAGCAAACCAGAACGCAGAGGCCACGATAAATAACGCGCTTGAGGCATTCAGCAAGGCCAAATCCGCGCACACGGAAAACATGCTGAAACTGAATGATATTGATGCGGCCATTACCCGCAGCGAGAAAGAGCGTCAGAACGCCCTGAATGAAAGTGCCGAAGCGGAACAGAACTGGCGTACCCGTTTTCGCGAACTGCGCGGCATGATGACCCCGGAACTGAAAGCCGAACACAGTCAGCGAGTGGCCGGTCGGGAGCTGGCGGAGGAATTCACCGCCCTGATTGATGAACTCAACGATGATAAGGCCAGTACCATGCTGTCCGCCTGTACATCAGGAGATAAGTACGTCGGCACGCATTTTACGGTGTTCTCTGCCTACTCCCGGAATGAGTGGGCGACCGTGATGAAAGACATCCCTCCCTCACTGGTGCGCGCATTTGCGTTACGTCTGCGTGAACTCGAAATGAAGGGGGAAGAACACCCTCACAACGTTCTCATTCAGGAGCTGGGTGAGAATGTACTGGCGCAAAGCAGGTACTACACATTCAACATGGCGCAGGAGCCGGTAATTTCAAAAATTGGGCTTCACCGTCCGGCACTCACCGGCGTGGATATGAAACTCTATAAAAGCCCTGTTCTCAGAATGGCGCGGGCTAAAGAGCTGGCACAGAAGAAAAAATCGCGGGGGGTTAAGCCATGATGCGCTGCCCGTACTGCAAACAGGCTGCCCATGTCCGTACCAGCCGTTACCTGTCGGATAACGTCAAACAGAGCTACCTCCAGTGCGTGAATGTCTTTTGCTCCGCAACCTTTCGCACCACCGAGTCTATTGACGAGGTGATACGGCCACCGGCAGAAGACAAGCCCGAACCGCCGCAGACAGTACCAGAAACACCGCCCCGAATTCTGGACTGCGCCCGCTCATCGCTGCGCCACTGATTCAGGAGAAAAGACAATGGCACGAGCACTACTGGAACAGGCCTTTGAAACCTGTCAGAAGAATAAATCGGACTGGATGAGCAGCAAGTCAGCACTGGCGCGGGCTGAAATGGCGCTGAAAGAGCTGGAGCTGACCTGCACCCGTTATCAGCCGGAGGCAGCACAGGCGCTGCGGGATGATATTGACCTGAAAAAATGGGCGGTAAATCAGTCGGCCGGGCAGTACATCCGGTCACATGAGGCCGTGCAGCGTATCAGTATCCGGCGTCAGCTCCACGCTTTTATGCAGGTAAGCGGCGACGCGCTGGCCGCCGCACTGGCACCGGAATTAATGCATCTCAGCGAACAACCTGACATTGTCAGAGAACGTGCTCTCGACCGGGCGGCCGCCAGTGTTCGCGAAGCGCTGTCTTTTCATGTAACCCGCGGAGGAAATATTGATTACGCAGAGGAAGATCGCGAGATTCTGACAACCATCGGTTTCCGGCCTGACAGAGCATCGAGAGACGACAACCGGGCAAAATATACGCCTGAACAGAGTCAGATTTTCATGCGCCGACAGGCCACGCAGACCCGCAAAAAATCCGCATAAAACGCCCCGAAAATACCCGTCTTTTTAGTAAAAATAGCCATGCATGCCTACGCTGCATGGCTTTGCATGCAAAACCCTGAATTTTCCACACCCCGCCGCACCAGCACTGGCGCGGCCTGAGTCCCTTCACGCACCTGCATTAAAAGCGCTCCAGGAAGCGGGCAGGCGTGGCGGGGAGAGCATTGCGCGCCAGCGCGTTTCAAACAATTAACCCACATAGCTCCATGCTTTAGATATAAAAGTCCTTTCAATTGGGATTAATCATATAAAAAGAAATTGCTCTTCAATGTCTTTTGCTTCTTCATACTCAGAAGCTGTAAGTATTTTTCTTTCATCCAGACGAATGACTTTTGCATCTTTTGAAAGAGTATCCAATGCACTGTGTTGCATTGCACAAATAATGTATTGCTTGTTTTCAGTAACCCCTCTAGCTATCGCCTCAACTATTTTATTATAGTTCTCGGTAGATTGTTCCTGTTGATTGGGGGTATCAATAACAAGAGGAGGAACCACCTCATGACCATATTCTGAAATATGCTCATATAAAGCCAAGTAATATCCTAAAACCGCTCGAGCATCTTCAGCGGCCCCTCCAACCTCATATATTTTGTTGTAATCGAGCGGGCTCTTTATAAGAGAAGCATCTATATTAACTCTTAATTTAGTTATGTACTTAAAGAATGTATTGGAGAAATCTTCTTTTATAGTATTTCTTTGTTCCTTCGTAATTAAATCCTTCTGAGTTTTTTTCAAACCCTTCTCTTTTAACTTTTGGTTTTCGAGAACAGCTGATTTTTTTTCAACGATAACGTCAATCTGCTTATCGACATTATTAGTCATAAACTCTGAAAACGCCTTCGAGTTACTTAATTCAAATGCTGACTGCGCATTTGATAATTTTTCTTTAAACCCCAATAGTATTCTATCTAAATTAGTCAAGTTATCTTGCAGGCGTAATTTTTCATTTAATAGCAAAGTAAATTGCTTTTCAGCTTTTTCTTTGTCAATAAGAATGCTACTTCTGTGAGCTATAGAGTTCTCATGGATTGTTCCACATGTAGGACATTCAACGCTTCCTTCATTCATGTTCTCTACAGAAAAAATATAATCTTTATCCAGTTCGCTAATTATGGATTCAGCAAGTTTTAATTGCGACTCAAGGTCAACAATCTCAATTTTTAAGTTTGCAGATTCATCTAGGTTACGTTTAATTAACTCTTCGTACTTTAATATCTCATCGGCTAAACTTTCAGAATCTGCAGTGTAATCTTGATGAGCGATATTATTTTTTAAAATAGTGACAGCATTCTTTAATTCATTAATATTATTTTCAACCTCATCCGCTTTCGCTTTAATTTCATATATATCTTCTTCAACAACAAAGTGTTCCTTCGAAATAAGACCGCTATGAAACGATATTACAGGTTGCGCCCACTTACTATATTGCTGTAGATTAGAAAAAGAATCCCATGGTTTCACCCATGTTCTTTTTTGGTCAATATAGAAAGGCAAAAAATAATACGAGGGAGGAGGAACCTCTAAATTAAAACTGTTTTTTTTAGGTAATAGCACATCAAATTTCACTAACTCTGCGAATAACTCGGCAAAGGCACCAGTGATCTTATTATAAACCTTCAATAGCTGGCCAGGTTTGCGAAAGCTCATTTCATTTTTATAACGGTGAATAGAAATTGATTCACCATCAATACTAAAATTGATAATGGATGAGCAATCAAGTTCCTTCCAAACACTAGAAAATAAAGGTTCGCAGCCAAATGACCAGAAAATCATTTTAGCTAACGTCGATTTTCCGACACTATTACCATCATCAGCTGTTATTAGAGTCAGGTTCCTTCCGAACTCGAATTGCCTCGCGGATTTTGTTGAATGAGATATTATTGTTATTTTCTCTAAAACTAACTTTCTCATGTAATTTTGTCCTTAAATTCCTAATCAACAATTTATAGTTTTTTTCCATTATATTTCACTCGAAATAATTTCGTATATAATTGCTGCAATCAATGTTCTTTCTGTATCTAATATATATTTTGTTCTCTCTGGAATTTCAGCGCTGAGTCTCTGAAGAAAATCGTACGTTATGTTGTCGCCTATTTGGTTTCGGTTTTTAACAATAACCTCCTGGATACTCTTTTGAGCTTCCAGCATTGCTAGTGAAGGAGATAAAACACGTAAAGTATAAGCCTTAACCTCTTTTAATAGCCTACCCTTTTCTAAGCCATTAATAGTTAAGTCATTAATGACATATTTAGCGGTTTCAAGATCTACCCCTGAATTTTCTCCAGATATACCGTTTGTCACTACTTTATGTATGTCATCAAAGGTTAATGCCTTTTTAACAAGCACTTCATCCCATTTATCATAATCAAAAGTGTCTTTGCCTCGGATTCTAAGTGCATCCATTAAAACCCTATAAATGTCTTTTGGTTTTAATAAATGTTTAGGGAATACGACTTCGACACTATCAGTAATTCTTGTTATTGTGTGCTCATAATAACTTTGAAGTGGTATATCAGAGTAAACAAATCTAATTATTTCTTTTGGGAAGGCATCAAACTCATCAATCTCTTTATTTAGGTTGTTTGTAATTAATGATAAATCACCTGAGTTCAGTTCAGAAAGACCTAAAGCTCTCAACTTTAACCCATCTTTAGGAGAAAAATTGAAACCTATTGTGCTCACGAAATTTAATTCAGTCACCTTACTCAAATAACATTTTTTATGAACGGAAGAACATAGTTTTCCTAAAAGAGAGGGTTTTTCGCCATTTTTCCCTTTATCTCGCTTAGTCAAACTATTAATCGTATAGCTACCTGAAGAGTTAGCTTTCACTTGATTAAACGTAAACTTAACTTTTTCTTTATCAAGAGAGTCGGCAATGATTACATCTTCATGATATTCCATGAATACAGCGAAGTCTCTAGCATTTTTGTACGCTGAAAAAGCCTGACATAGAGCCCAATGATATTGGTATTCAAAACGGTCATATGAATCAGCACCAGCGGACTCTCGCTGAGGTGATGCAAGTGGGTTATCCATTTCAATTTCGCTTTCCATCACATTCCCTCGAACGTTTAATTCAATGCGTCACTCAAAAATATTATCAAGAAAAACTGGATTTGGAAGTAAAAAAATATCGTTTATCTATCCAACTCACATCATAACCACTAAAATTGTTAATTAAAAATCTAACTAACTGATATAAAAGAACTATGATTTATAAATCCGTGCAAACTCATATGGTGCGATCTGGTGTTTATGACAACTATCAAGATAATCAGCCCACCATTGCACCATGAGCCTACGCTCATCCAAGTGCTCGGATGTGTGAATATATGCAGCACGTACATTATTACGCTCTGAGTGGCTCAGTTGCCTCTCTATCGCGTCATCACTCCATAACCCCGACTCCCCCAACGCACCACGCGCCATAGTCCTAAACCCATGCCCACATACTTCAGTTTTAGTGTCATATCCCATTGCACGCAATGCGCTGTTTACCGTGTTTTCACTCATAACCTTAGTTGCATCATGATCACCCGGAAACAGCAGCTCTTTATCACCGCTAATCTGTTTTAACTGGTCTAACAAAATCATCGCCTGCCGACTAAGTGGAACGATATGCTCCTCTTTCATCTTCATCCCACGGTACGAGTAGCGCACGCCTTTAATCTCTTCTCGTTTTGCCGGAATGCGCCAAAGAGATTTATCAAAGTCGAATTCATCCCAACGCGCAAAACGTAACTCACTGGAACGCACAAAAGTGAGTAAGGAAAGCTCGACCGCGATCCGTGTCATTACGCGACCACGATATGCATCAAGACGTGCAAGAAACTCAGGGAACCGGCTGGAGGGTAAAGCGGGGTAATGTCGCGCTTTGGTTGTCGATAGCGCACCGGCCATATCACTGGCTGGATTTGAGTCGATGTAATCGTTCTGTACGGCATAACGCATAATAGCCGTGACACGCTGCTGAAGACGCTGCGCAACATCATGCTTACCACTGGCATCAACTTTTTTAATCGGCGCTAATAGGTAACTGGTTTTGAGCTGGCGAATGTCGGACGAACCGATATGGGGGAAAATATAAAGCTCAAGATAGCGAAGAACGCGCGATCGATGGTCTTCGCTCCAGCGTTTGTTACTGTCATGCCATTCACGAGCGATAGTTTCGAAAGTGTACGCCCCCGAATTCTCGGCCTGAGCCTCTTTCTGTTCGGCTTTTGGGTCTATGCCCTGTACTAAGAGCTTTTTAGCTTCGTCGCGCTTTGCTCTTGCCTGAGCAAGCGTCACAGTAGGCCAAACACCAAAAGCGAGGCGATCCTCTTTTTTGTCAGAGGGACGTCGGTATTTCATGCGCCAGTATTTAGACCCCTTGGCCGAAACCTCGAGATACAAACCGCCGCCATCGGCCATTTTGTAGGTTTTGTCTTTTGGCTTTGCGGTCTCGACCTGTCTGGCGTTGAGCTTCATTTGGGGGCACATTTCTAATCGAAGTTAAGATGCCCCCAATTATGCCCCCAATAGCATCCGGATTTCAACGGACTACCTCGGACAACTCGGGACAGAAAAATCGCTGCAAGCATTGATTTTAAAGGGTTTAGCGGACTTTCTCGGATGGTCTTGGAAGTATTAATGGTGCCGAAGGCCGGACTCGAACCGGCACGTATTTCTACGGTTGATTTTGAATCAACTGCGTCTACCGATTTCGCCACTCCGGCACGGAAGGGGATGCGGAAACCCGTGCATTATACCCGCTGGCGATCGCCATGCAACATATATCCGCCGCGGCGGTTTTCAACTGTTGAAAAAAGCACCTTATCCGATAGGTGCGCTGGTTTTTCAGCGTGTTAGCAAGGGATGGCGCCAGGCCTATGCGGCTGTAGCCCGCAAGGCCGCAAACCGACAGAGACAAAAAAGGCGGGTCAGTGACCCGCCTGGCTATCTGGCCCAGCGCATGGACTCAGTTGATCTTCACCGGCATGCCGGAGCGGGCCTTCAGGGCTTCGTCTACGGCGTGGGTGCTGACGCTGGGGTCGGCGACGATCTTAGTCACCGCGGCGTTGAGCTGGATCGGGACCGGCGCGCGGGACTGCCACTCCGCTTCGGTGGTGGAGAGCGGGTTATGCACCTCGATATAGCGGGAGCCGTCCGGTTCGACGGTGGCTTTTACCGGTTCGTCGATAAACTGCACGCGGGTGCCGACCGGGACGTTGTCAAACAGCCACTTGATGTCCGGGTCGCGCAGGCGCACGCAGCCGTGGCTGACGCGCAGGCCGATGCCGAAGTTGGCGTTGGTGCCGTGCACCGCATACAGGCGGCCGACATACAGGGCGTACAGCCCCATCGGGTTGTCCGGGCCGGCGGGGAAGACAGCGGGCAGGTACTGGCCGTTGGCGGCGTACTCTTCGTGCATCTTCTTGGTCGGGGTCCAGGTCGGTCCGGCTTTCTTGCGCTGGACGGAGGTCACCCAGTTCATCGGGGTGTCGCGGCCCAGCTGGCCGATGCCGATCGGCAGTACGATCACCGTCTTACTGCCTTTCGGGTAGTAGTACAGACGCATTTCAGCGCTGTTGATCACGATCCCCTCGTGGGGCGTGTTCGGCAGGATCAGCTGCTGCGGGATGGTCAGGCTACGACCTGCGCGCGGCAGGTAGGGATCGACGCCGGGGTTGGCTTCCAGCATGTTGCTCAGCCCCATCTGGTACTGGGCAGCAAAATGCTCCAGCGGGTACTTACTGTCTTCCGGGACCTTGATCTGCAGGTTCTCGCCAACCACTCGGCTGTTGTTCGCCGGCAGAGGGTATACCACGGCAAACGCAGACTGCACGCAGGCAGTCGCGGCCAGAAGTACCGTGAGAAGCGCACGGATACTCATTTTCATGTTTCTATTCCTGTTGGGTGCTTAACGCCGCGCAGGCGGTTGTTCGGTTACAGTCACAAATGACCGCTGCGCATTATATGTTCACAGAGGACAAAGAGGAAAAAATAACTGCGCTGCGGCAGAAAATTTCACCGTGGCCGCCCCCGTTCTGCCTCTCTCTTTACAGCGTAGCAAGATTACCCTTGCATGTGCGCTGCGTCACATTCATTTTTACCCGCGGCAGCACTCTGGCGGGATTTTTTACAAAATTCCCGGTGAAAAGCGCTGCCGTGCAGCGTTGGCTGGCATTACTATACTTACCCTCTTAATTCCCTAGCGTTTGAATGACATGGATACTCGTTTTCGCTCTTTTTTTCCGCTGGCCGCGCTGGCCATCGGCTGTCTGCTGAGCGGCGTTTCCGCCCGCGCCGCTGCGCCGGATGCCCAGATCCGCGCGACCGTTGATCGCTACGCCGAGCATATCTTTTACAACAGCGGCGCCACCGGGATGGCGCTGGTCGCTATCGACGGCAGGGAGCAGCTGTTTCGCAGCTACGGTGAGACCAAGCCGGGCAACCATCAGCGCCCGCGCCCCGACTCGCTGATCCGTATCGCCTCCCTGACCAAGCTGATGACCAGTGAAGTGCTGGTCAAACTGGACGCCGAGGGCAAGGTCAAGCTGACCGATCCCCTGTCGCGCTATGCACCGTCGGGTAAGCGTGTGCCCACTAACGCCTCCGGCAGACCGATCCGCCTGATGCACCTGGCCTCCCACACCAGCGGTCTGCCGCGCGAGCAGCCGGGCGGCGCCGCCAATCGGGCGGTGTTCACCTGGCCGACCTATAGCCAGCGCTGGCAGTGGCTGCAGCGCGCGCGTCTGAGCGTGGCCCCGGGCAGCAGTGCCGCCTACTCTAACCTGGCCTACGATCTGCTGGCCGACGCCCTGGCCCACGCCACCAAGCAGAGCTACCCGGCGCTGTTTCAGCGCCTGATCGCCCGCCCGCTGGGGATGAGCAGCACCACCTATACCCCGACGGCGGCGCAGTGCGCGCGTCTGATGATCCCGGCGCGCAGCGCCAGCCCCTGTATCTCCTCGCTGGCGGCCATCGGCAGCGGCGGCGTCTACTCCACGCCGGACGACATGCGCCGCTGGATGCAGCAGTTTCTGGCCGGTGGTCAGCAGCCGCGCAGCCCCTATGCCGCCCGTCTGCTGAAGATGTACTACCCGCGCGCTAAGCTGAATCAGGTGAAAGGCATGGATGTGCCGGGCAAGGCCTCCGCCTTGGGGCTGGGATGGGTGGCGATGGCGCCGCAGGATGGGCACCCGGCCATCATTCAGAAGACCGGCGGCGCCGGCGGCTTTATTACCTATATGGCGCTGATCCCGGAGAAAAACATCGGGGTCTTCGTGGTGGTGACCCGCAGCGATCTGACCCGCTTTAAGAACATGAGCGATGGGGTTAACGATCTGGTCAGCGCGCTGGCGGCGCAGAAGCGCTAGGTGGACGCGAGGCTCGAAGTGAGCACACGCTTACGTCGCATCGTATGGGGTGCGGCGCCGGAGAGACCGCAAAAAAAGGGGCGCCGTGGCGCCCCTTTTCTCTGTGCGCTGCGCCTAGCTGCGGCGCAGCAGCAGATAGACGCTAAGCCCCAGAAACAGCGCGCTGGGCAGCACCGCCCCGATCACCGGCGGCACGTTGTACACCAGGCTCATCGGGCCGAAGATCTGGTCCAGCACGTAGAAGACGAAGCCAAAGCAGATGCCGGTCAGCACCCGTACCCCCATCGGCACGCTGCGCAGCGGGCCGAAGATAAACGACAGCGCCATCAGCATCATCACCGCCACGGAGAGCGGCGCAAAGATCTTGCTCCACAGGTTGAGCTGGTAGCGGCTGGACTCCTGACCGCTCTGCTTCAGGTATTTGACGTAGTGGTACAGCCCGCTGATGGAGAGGGAGTCGGGGCTGACCGCCACCACCCCCAGCTTGTCCGGCGTCAGGTTGGTCTTCCATACCCCGCTCAGGGTGCGTGAGCCGGTGATCATCTTCGGATCGGTCAGGTTGGACTCCTCCACCTGGGCCAGCTTCCACTGCTTGCCGTCAAAGGTGGCCGACGCCGCGTAGCGCAGCGAGGTCAGCTTACGCTGGGCATTCAGTGTGTAAATGCTCACCCCGCCAAGGGTACGGTCGTTCACCACCTGGGCGATATAGACAAACTGGTTGCCATCTTTAGCCCACAGCCCGCCCTGGGTCGACAGCAGCGAGCCGCCGTACATCTGCTGGGCGCGGTAGTTGCGCGCCGCCTGATCCCCCTGCGGGGCGACCCACTCGCCGATGGCCATGGTCAGCAGCACCAGCGGGATGGCGGTCTTCATCACCGCCGATGCCACCTGCATACGGGTAAAGCCGGCGGCCTGCATCACCACCAGCTCGCTGCGCTGCGCCAGCATCCCCAGCCCGAGCAGCGCACCGAGCAGCGCCGCCATCGGAAAGAAGATTTCGATATCCTTGGGGATACTCAGCAGGGTAAACAGGCCGGCGCCGGCCACGGAGTAGTCGCCCTGACCCACCTTGCGCAGCTGATCGACAAACTTGATGATGCCCGACAGCGACACCAGCATGAACAGGGTCATCATGATGGTGTTGAAGATGGTGCGGCCAATATAACGATCGAGAACGCCAAACATCAGGCCACTCCTTTTCCGCTCAGGCGCGCACGCAGGCGGCGCATCGGGACGGTATCCCACAGGTTAAGCACGACGGCCAGCAGCAGGTAGAGACCGTTCACCCCCCACATCCAGATCATCGGGTCCAGCTTGTCCTTGCCGCCGTTGGAGCGCAGGGAGCTCTGCAGCAGGAAGAAGATAAGGTACAGCAGCATCGCCGGCAGCATCGACAGCACCCGCCCCTGGCGCGGGTTGACCACGCTGAGCGGCACCACCATCAGCGCCATCACGATCACCGAGAATACCAGGGTCAGGCGCCAGTGAAACTCGGCGCGGAAGCTCGGCTCCTGCGAGTGCCACAGGGCGGACATGCTGGCCTGATCGGCGTTATTGGGGTCTAGCATCGCCGATTTATGGCCGATGATCGCCGAATAGTCGACAAAGTCGGTGATACGGAAGTCGCGCAGCATGGCGGTGCCCTCATAGCGGGTACCGCTGTCCAGCACCACCTTCTGCGCGCCATCCTTCATCTCCACCAGATGACCGCTGTCGGCCACCACCACCGACGGGCGCTGGGAGCCGCTGGGGCGCAGCTGGGCCAGGAAGACATTATGGAATTTTTTGTCCTTCACATTGCCGACAAACAGCACGTAGTTGCCGTCCTGCGAGGGCTGAAACTGCCCCTCCGCCAGCGACGCCAGGCCGGGGTTAGCCCGCGCCTCGGCCATCACCTCGTCCGAGTGCAGCGAGGACCACGGGCTCAGCCAGAAGGCGTTGACCAGCGCCAGCGCGCCGGTAATAAAGGCCAGCGCCATCGCCGCCTTCACCAGCACCGCCTTGCTCAGGCCACAGGCGTGCATCACCGTGATCTCGCTCTCCGTGTACAGTCTGCCCAGCGTCATCAGCAGCCCCAGGAACAGGCTGAGCGGAAGAATGAGCTGGGCCATCTCCGGTATTCCCAGCCCGAGCAGGGAAAATACCAGATTGGTCGGGATATCACCGTTCACCACCGCCCCTAAAATTCGCACCATCTTTTGGCAAAAAAAGATCAGTAGCAGAATAAACAGGATAGCGACCTGGCTCTTAAAGGTTTCCCGTACTAGATATCTAATGATGATCACGCTTATTACGCCTGTGAAAACTTGTATTTTTGCAGGAAAATAGATAATTTCTACGCTAACGCGCCATTTTTATGATGTTCATGGCAGCGGCAACAATCAGGAACACGATATACAGCCTTTGCTGTCCGGGCGGCGTAAAAGCACACTGGGAACGTGACCAGATCCCAAAACGCCAACCGCTTGTCAGGTAAACTGATTGTACTGTAAACCGATTGTACCGTAATCGTTAGTCACGAAAACGACAAATTTAGCCGCCAGCAGCGCAAAAAACCAGCAAAAGCCGCTGCGGTGGCTGGATCAGACCAATGCCGGCACGATTTTACCGTTTGGTTCAAAAAACGTGTGGCAATAATTGTTTCTAGTCAGTTCAACGGCGCAGGGGCCACAGCTCGTTTGAGTATAGTTTATCTGCCCCCCCGGCCGCTGTCTTTAAGATTCAGGAGAGTGCATGGAGTTCAGTGTAAAGAGCGGTAGCCCGGAAAAACAGCGTAGCGCCTGTATCGTGGTCGGCGTGTTCGAACCGCGTCGCCTGTCACCGATTGCCGAACAGCTCGACAAGATCAGCGACGGTTATATCAGCGCCCTGCTGCGCCGCGGCGAACTGGAAGGCAAGGTGGGTCAAACCCTGTTGCTGCACCATGTCCCCAACGTACTCTCAGAGCGCATCCTGCTGATCGGCTGCGGCAAAGAGCGTGAGCTGGACGAGCGCCAGTATAAGCAGGTGGTCCAGAAGACCATCAACACCCTCAACGATACCGGTTCGATGGAGGCGGTGTGCTTCCTGACCGAGCTGCACGTCAAGGGCCGCAACACCTACTGGAAGGTGCGCCAGGCCGTCGAAACCGCCAAAGAGACCCTCTACACCTTTGATCAGCTGAAGAGCAACAAGGTGGAGCCGCGCCGTCCGCTGCGCAAGATGGTGTTCAACGTGCCGACCCGCCGCGAGCTGACCAGCGGCGAACGCGCCATTCAGCACGGTCTGGCCATCGCCGCTGGGATCAAGGCCGCCAAAGATCTCGGCAACATGCCGCCCAACATCTGTAACGCGGGCTACCTGGCCTCGCAGGCGCGTCAGCTGGCCGACAGCTACGCCGACGCCGTCACCACCCGGGTGATCGGCGAGCAGCAGATGAAAGAGCTGGGTATGAACGCCTATCTGGCCGTCGGGCAGGGCTCGCAGAACGAGTCGCTGATGTCGGTGATCGAATACAAGGGCAGCCCGAACCCGGACGCCCGCCCCATCGTGCTGGTCGGCAAAGGGCTGACCTTTGACGCCGGCGGCATCTCCCTGAAGCCGGGGGAAGGCATGGACGAGATGAAGTACGACATGTGCGGCGCCGCCTCTGTCTATGGCGTGATGCGCATGGCGGCCGAGCTGCGGCTGCCCCTCAACATCGTCGGGGTACTGGCGGGCTGTGAAAACATGCCGGGCGGGCGCGCCTATCGGCCGGGCGACATTCTCACCACCATGTCCGGCCAGACCGTCGAGGTGCTCAACACCGACGCCGAAGGGCGCCTGGTGCTGTGCGACGTGCTGACCTACGTCGAACGCTTCGAGCCGGAGCTGGTGGTGGACGTCGCCACCCTGACCGGCGCCTGCGTCATCGCCCTGGGTCACCACCTGACCGGCCTGATGGCCAACCATAACCCGCTGGCTTCCGAGCTGCTGAGCGCCGCCGAGCAGGCGGGCGATCGCGCCTGGCGCCTGCCGCTGGGCGAGGAGTTCCAAGAGCAGCTGGACTCCAACTTTGCCGACATGGCCAACATCGGCGGGCGCCCGGGCGGGGCGATCACCGCCGCCTGCTTCCTGGCGCGCTTTACCCGCAAGTACAACTGGGCGCACCTGGATATCGCCGGTACCGCCTGGCGCTCCGGCAAGGCCAAGGGCGCCACGGGCCGCCCGGTGGCGCTGCTGTCGCAGTTCCTGCTCAACCGCGCAGGGCTGAACGGCGAGGAGTGATCCCGCCTCTCCCCACCCGCACGGGCGGGGAGGCATGAATATTCCCGCCATTGCTGTAGAATAGAAGACTGGGTCGTCCGCCGCGCGGGCGACCGCGCCCCGTCGCTGATCCCGGCGGTGGGGCATTCACCCATGCAGGATAGATCCGACTCCCGATGAAACAGGCAACCTTTTATTTGCTGGAGCAGCCCCAGGCGGCAGACGCGCCGGACGATGTAGAAACGCTGGCCTGCGATCTGGCCTGCCAGCACTGGCGCGCCGGTAAACGGGTGCTGCTGGCCTGCGCCAGCCAGGAGCAGGCGCTGCGCCTGGACGAGGCGCTGTGGGCGCGCGATCCGCAGCAGTTCGTGCCGCACAGCCTGGCCGGAGAGGGGCCGCGCTTCGGCGCGCCGGTGGAGCTGTCCTGGCCGGGCAAACGCGGCAGCGCGCCGCGCGAGCTGTTAATCAGCCTGCTGCCGACGTTCGCGGATTTTGCCACCGCTTTCCATGAAGTGATAGACTTCGTGCCTTACGAAGACGCATTAAAGCAGTTGGCGCGCGAACGCTATAAAGCCTATCGCAGCGTCGGCTTTCACTTGACCACGGCGACGCCGCCAACTCACTGACCGATCAGACGAAACAGACGAAGAATGGAAAAAACATACAACCCGCAAGACATCGAACAGCCGCTGTATGCGCACTGGGAACAGCAGGGCTACTTTAAGCCGAACGGCGACACCAGCAAAGAAAGCTTCTGCATCATGATCCCGCCGCCGAACGTGACCGGCAGCCTGCACATGGGCCACGCGTTCCAGCAGACCATCATGGACACCATGATCCGCTACCAGCGCATGCAGGGGAAAAACACCCTGTGGCAGGTGGGGACCGACCATGCCGGTATCGCCACCCAGATGGTGGTTGAGCGTAAGATTGCGGCCGAAGAGGGCAAGACCCGCCACGACTACGGCCGTGATGCCTTCATCGACAAGATCTGGCAGTGGAAGGCCGAATCCGGCGGCACCATTACCCGCCAGATGCGCCGTCTGGGCAACTCCGTCGACTGGGAGCGCGAGCGCTTTACCATGGACGACGGCCTGTCCAACGCGGTGAAAGAAGTCTTCGTCCGTCTGTATCAGGAAGATCTGATCTACCGCGGCAAGCGTCTGGTCAACTGGGATCCGAAGCTGCGCACCGCCATCTCCGATCTGGAAGTGGAGAACCGAGAAACCAAGGGCTCCATGTGGCATCTGCGCTACCCGCTGGCCGACGGTGCCAAGACCGCAGAGGGTCAGGATCACCTGGTGGTCGCCACCACCCGTCCGGAGACCCTGCTGGGCGACACCGGCGTGGCGGTCAACCCGGAGGATCCGCGCTACAAAGATCTGATCGGCAAGTTTGTCATCGTCCCGCTGGTCAACCGCCGCATTCCCATCGTCGGCGACGAACACGCCGACATGGAGAAAGGCACCGGCTGCGTGAAGATCACCCCGGCGCACGATTTCAACGACTATGAGGTCGGTCGTCGCCACCAGCTGCCGATGATCAACATCCTCACCTTCGACGCCAACATTCGCGATCAGGCGCAGGTGCTGGACACCAACGGCGTCGAGTGCGATGCCTACAGCGATGAGCTGCCGGCCGAATTCCGCGGCATGGAGCGCTTTGCCGCCCGTAAGGCCATCGTCAAGGCCTGCGACGAGGCCGGTCTGCTGGTCGAGATCAAACCGCACGATCTGACGGTGCCCTACGGCGACCGCGGCGGCGTGGTGATCGAGCCGATGCTGACCGACCAGTGGTACGTGCGCGCCGCCCCGCTGGCCAAGCCGGCCATTGAAGCGGTCGAAAACGGCGACATTCAGTTTGTGCCTAAGCAGTACGAAAACATGTACTTCTCCTGGATGCGCGACATTCAGGACTGGTGTATCTCCCGTCAACTGTGGTGGGGCCACCGCATCCCGGCTTGGTATGACGCCGACGGCCGCGTCTACGTCGGCCGCAGCGAAGAAGAGGTACGCAGCGAAAACGGCCTGGGCGCCGAGGTGACGCTGACCCAGGACAACGACGTACTGGACACCTGGTTCTCCTCTGCCCTGTGGACCTTCTCCACCCTGGGCTGGCCGGAGAACACCGACGCGCTGAAGACCTTCCACCCGACCAACGTGCTAACCAGCGGCTTCGACATCATCTTCTTCTGGATCGCCCGCATGATCATGATGACCATGCACTTCATCAAGGATGACGACGGCAAGCCGCAGGTGCCGTTCAAGACCGTGTATATCACCGGTCTGATCCGCGACGACGAAGGGCAGAAGATGTCCAAGTCCAAGGGCAACGTCATCGATCCGCTGGATATGATCGACGGCATCAGCCTGCCGGCGCTGCTGGAGAAACGCACCGGCAACATGATGCAGCCGCAGCTGGCCGAGAAGATCGCCAAGCGCACCGAGAAGCAGTTCCCGGACGGCATCGAGCCGCATGGCACCGATGCCCTGCGCTTCACCCTGTCGGCCCTGGCCTCCACCGGCCGCGACATCAACTGGGACATGAAGCGCCTGGAGGGCTACCGCAACTTCTGTAACAAGCTGTGGAACGCCAGTCGCTTTGTGCTGATGAACACCGAAGGCCACGACTGCGGCTTTAACGACGGCGAAAAGGTCTACTCGCTGGCCGATCGCTGGATCCTGGCGGAGTTCAACCGCACGGTGAAGGCCATGCGTGAGGCGCTGGATAGCTATCGCTTTGATATCGCGGCCAATATCCTGTACGAGTTCACCTGGAACCAGTTCTGCGACTGGTACCTGGAGCTGGCCAAGCCGGCGATCAACGGCGGCAGCGACGCCGAGCTGCGCGGCACCCGCCACACCCTGGTCACCGTGCTGGAAGGCCTGCTGCGCCTGGCGCACCCGATCATTCCGTTCATCACCGAGACCATCTGGCAGCGGGTCAAGCCGCTGGTCGGCATCGACGCCGATACCATCATGCTGCAGCCCTACCCGCAGTATGACGCGGCGCTGGACGACGCGCAGGCGCTCTCCGATCTGGAGTGGATCAAGCAGGCCATCATCGCGGTGCGTAACATCCGCGCCGAAATGAACATCGCCCCGAGCAAGCCGCTGGATCTGCTGCTGCGCGACGCCAGCGCTGACGCCCAGCGTCGCGTGGAGCAAAACAGCAGCTTTATCCAGTCGCTGGCGCGCCTGCAGAGCATCACCCTGCTGCCGGCCGGCGACAAGGGCCCGGTCTCCGTCACCAAGCTGGTGGAGGGCGCCGAGCTGCTGATCCCGATGGCCGGTCTGGTCGATAAAGCCGCCGAGCTGGATCGCCTGACCAAAGAGGTGGCCAAGATCGACGGCGAGATCGCCCGCATCGAAGCCAAGCTCTCCAACGAAGGCTTTGTGGCGCGTGCCCCGGAGGCGGTGGTCGCCAAGGAGCGCGAAAAGCGGGACGGCTACGCCGATGCTAAGGCCAAGCTGATCGAACAGCAGGCGGTGATCGCCGCGCTGTAATCGCCCCAGCGAGCCAGCACGACAGCGGGAGCCAAACGGCTCCCGTTTTTTTTAGTGTACGCCCGCGTCGGCCCGCAAATGCGCGATACCGATGCCAATCCTACCGCAGCGGCTATAATCACAGACAGCACAATCAATCACCTACCGACGTTGGGGGCCATCTACGCGCGCACTCCGGCCATCGTCATGCAGGATCGCACCGCCCCCTGATACGAGGAGCCCGATGGATATTCGTCCCCCCGGCAGCCACGGGCCGCTGAGTCTGAACCCCAATCGCTGGGATATCGTCGCCTTTCCGCTGATCATCAGCCTTATCGCCATGATGGCCATCGGTTTTCATCAGGCGCTGCAGCCCCTCGCCAGCCTGGAAAAGCAGACGATCTCTCTGGCGCCGAGCGCCCTGCCGGACTATGCCCTGCGCACCACCCTGCGCATGCTGGTCGCCATGCTGGCCTCGCTGCTGTTCACCCTGATCTACGGCACGCTGGCGGCCAAAAGTCGGCGGGCGGCCAAGGTATTGGTGCCGATGCTGGATATCCTGCAGTCGGTGCCGGTGCTCGGCTATATCTCGTTTACCGTCACCTTCTTTATCGCCCTGTTCCCCGGGCGGGTGCTGGGGGTCGAGCTGGCGGCCATCTTCGCCATCTTTACCAGCCAGGCCTGGAATATGACCTTCAGCTTTTACCAGTCCCTACGCACCGTCCCCGGCGATCTGGATGAGGTCGCCCGCGGCCTGCACTTCACCAGCTGGCAGCGTTTCTGGAAACTGGATGTCCCCTTCGCCATGCCCGGACTTATCTGGAACATGATGATGTCGATGTCCGGCGGCTGGTTCTTTATTGTGGCCTCAGAGGCGATTACCGTCGGCAATACCCATTTTACCCTGCCGGGCATCGGCGCCTACCTGGCCGAGGCGATCCTGCAGCGCGATCTCCACGCCATCGGCTGGGTGCTGCTGACCATGGTGGCGGTGATCCTTATCTACGATCAGCTGCTGTTCCGCCCGCTGGTCGCCTGGGCCGACAAGTTTCGCATGGAGAATACCCGCACCGCCAATCCCCCCACCTCCTGGCTGCTCAACCTGCTGCGGCGCACCCGCCTGTTCCACCGCCTGCTCGCCCCGCTGGGGCATCTGCTGGGCTGGCTGGCGCGCCTGCCGCTGCGCTGGCCCGGACCGGCGCGCTACCGCCCCGCGCCGACGACGCCGGGGCGCTCATCACGCTATCTCGATCTGCTCTGGGGTGCGGCGGTCCTCGTGCTGACCCTGTATCTCTGCACCCGGGTCGTCCTGTATGTCCGCAGCGGCGTTTCGCTGCACGAGGTCGGCTATGTCCTGCTGATGGGGCTGGTGACCCTGCTGCGCGTCAGCCTGCTGATCCTGATCTCCTCGCTCATCTGGGTGCCGCTGGGGGTGCTGATCGGCCTGCGTCCGGCCCTGGCCGGTAAGATCCAGCCGCTGGCCCAGTTTTTGGCCGCCTTCCCGGCCAACCTGCTGTTTCCCGCCTTCGTCATCGCCATCATGCACTTTCAGCTCAACCCGGACATCTGGCTGTCGCCGCTGATCGTGCTGGGCACCCAGTGGTATATTTTGTTCAACGTCGTGGCCGGCACCATGAATTTTCCCAATGACTACCGCGAGGTCACGGCCAATCTGCATATTCGCGGCTGGCAGTGGTGGCGCCAGATCATGCTACCGGCCATCTTTCCCTACTATGTCACCGGCGCCGTCACCGCCGCCGGCGGGGCCTGGAACGCCAGCATCGTGGCCGAATATGTGCAGTGGGGCGATACCCGGGTGGCGGCGCACGGTCTGGGGGCCTATATCGCCGAAAACACCGCCAGCGGCAACTTTCCCAAAATCATCCTGGGCATCGCCATCATGTCGCTGTTCGTCACCCTGTTTAACCGCCTGCTGTGGCGCCCGCTGTACGCCTATGCAGAATCCCGCTTTCGCGCCAACTGATCCTGCACACTAACCGAGGAGCCGCGCCATGACCGATCCCCTTTCCCCGCCGCCGCCCGGCGTCACGCCGGCGCCGATTCTGAGCGTGCAGAACGTTGATCACGGCTATGAGCAGGCGCACGGCGTCCAGACCATCCTGCAGGGCGTTAACCTGACCCTGCGCGAGGGCGAAATAGTGGCCCTGCTCGGCCGCTCCGGCTCGGGAAAATCCACGCTGCTGCGTATCATCTCAGGCCTGATCACCCCCAGCGCGGGCCAGGTGAACTACCTTGGCGCGCCGGTGCATGGTCCGGCCAAGGGGGTGGCGATGGTGTTCCAGACCTTCGCCCTGTTTCCGTGGCTGACGGTGCTGCAAAACGTGGAGGCCGGTCTGGAGGCGCAGGGCATGGCGGCCGCCGAGCGGCGTACCCGGGCGCTGGCGGCCATCGACCTGATCGGCCTGGACGGTTTTGAGAACGCCTACCCGCGCGAGCTCTCCGGCGGGATGCGCCAGCGCGTCGGCTTTGCCCGCGCCTTGGTGGTTGACCCCACGCTGCTGCTGATGGATGAGCCGTTTTCAGCCCTTGACGTCCTGACCGCCGAAACCCTGCGCACCGACCTGCTCGACCTGTGGAGCGCAGGCAAGCTGCCGATTAAGTCGATGCTGATCGTCACCCATAACATCGAGGAGGCGGTCTTCATGTGCGATCGCATCCTGCTGCTCTCCTCGCACCCCGGCAAGATCATCGCCGAGATAGCGGTACCCTTCCACCATCCGCGCAGCCGCCTCGATCCGCCGTTTCGCCACCTGGTCGATGAGATTTACGCCCAAATGACGGCGCGCAGCGGCGACAATACGCTGCGTCACGAGCTGAAGCTGGGCTCCTGGCTGCCCCATGTCTCCACCAACCTGATCGCCGGGCTGCTGGAAACCCTGGCGGCCGCCCCTTACCACGGCCGCGCCGACATGCCCGATCTGGCGCTGGCGCTACACATAGAGGCCGATCGTCTGCTCTCCGTCGCCGAGGTGCTGCAGCAGCTGGACTTTGCCGAGGTTCATCAAGGGGATATTTTCCTCACCCCCGCGGGGCAGCAGTTCGCCGTCATGGACACCCAGCCGCGCAAGGCGCTGTTCGCCGCCCACCTGCTGCGCCACGTACCGCTGGCCACGCTGATCAAGAGCGTGCTCGACGAGCGCCCCGGCCACCGAGCGCCGCGGGTACGCTTTGAGCAGGAGCTGGAGGACGTGCTCTCCGATGATGCCGCGCGCGAAACCCTGGATACCGTGATCAACTGGGGGCGCTATGCCGAGATCTTCTCCTATAACGATCAGAGCGGCTCCTTTAGCCTGGAGGACGTCGAGTTTTAACCCGCCCGGGGCCGCTTTCCCCGGCAGCATCTTGCATTGTGGGGGGCGACGGTGCTATTTAAGAAACTGCGTATCCGCACACTGACCAGGGATTCCCAGATGACCGACCAACGCGCCCCCGACATCCGCATTCGCCCACTGACCGCCGCCGACAATGGCGCGATTGCCGACGTGATCCGCCGCGTCTCCGCCGAATGCGGCCTGAGCGCCGACAAGGGGTTCACGGTGTCCGATCCCAATCTGGATCGCCTGGCGCAGACCTATGCGGCGCCGCGCTGCGCCTATTGGATCGTGGAGCTGGACGGTGAGGTGGCAGGCGGCGGCGGCGTCGCGCCGCTGGAGGGGGCCGCGCCGCACCTGTGCGAGCTGCAAAAGATGTACTTTCTGCCTGCGCTGCGCGGACGCGGCCTGGCCAAGCGCCTGGCCCTGCTGGCGCTGGACTTCGCCCGTGCGCAGGGGTTTACCCACTGCTACCTGGAGACCACCGCCACCCTGCACGACGCCATCGCCCTGTACCGTCATCTCGGCTTTGAGCCTATCGACGCGGCGCTGGGCGCCACCCGCCACGTGGACTGTGAAGTCCGCATGCTGCGCCCGCTATAGGCTATCGGCCGACGAAACCGCCGCCGCCCCCTTCGCAGGGCGGCGGCGCAGAAAATAGCTGGCGATCACCAGCGCCAGCAGCGTGAGCTCGGCCAAAAGCATGCTGCCCCCCTGCTCGCTCAGCCAGGTGCCGACGATCACCAGCCCGTTAAGCACGATGCAGGCCCACGGCAGCCAGGGAAACCACGGGGAGCGGTAGCCCGCGCGGATATCGGGATAGTGCCCCGCCAGCTGACGACGGCGAAAGCAATACTGACACCAGGCGATCACCATCCACGCCAGGCAGCCGACCTGCCCGGTGCTGGCGATCAGATACAGGTACAGCGACTGGGCCGGAATGTATTTGCTCAGCAGACACACCAGCGAGATCAGGCAGGTCAGCGCGATCCCGTTCGCCGGCGCGCCGCGCCGATTGACCCGACCGCAGAAGCGCGGGGCAAAGCCATCCTGCGCCATCGACCACAGCATCCGCGAGCTGGCGTAAATCGCCGAGTTGGCCGCCGACACCGCGGCGGAGAAGATCACCAGCAGCATCAGGGTATCAGCGCCCGGCAGACCGGCGTGGGCGAAGACCCAGACGAACGGGCTATCGCCGCTCACCGCCCGCTCATAGGGGTAGATCAGCGCCAGTACCGCGATAGCCAGCACATAAAACAGAATGATGCGCCCACCGATCCCCATTATCACCCGCGGCAGCACCTTTTCCGGCGCCGCGGTCTCCCCGGCGGCGCTGCCCACCAGCTCGACCCCCTGAAAGGAGTACACCACCACGGTCATGCACAGAAAGAGGCTCCAGGTGCCGTGCGGGAACCAGCCGCTGGCGGTGCGCAGCGTCGGCTGCCACGCGCCGCTCCCCTGCAGGCGCAACATCATCACGACCCCGGCGGCGATAAACAGAACGATGGCGAACACTTTGACCGCCGACAGCCAATATTCACACTCGCCAAAGCTGGCGGCGGACAGCAGGTTCAACAGCAGCAGTGAGATCAGGATAGTGAGACAAAACAGGTAGATGGGTACGGCGGGGAAGCACTGGTGGGCGATAAGTCCGGCGGCGGTCAGGTCGGCGGCCAGCGAAAATACCCAGCTCAGCCAGTACAGCCAGCCGATGCTGTAGCTCCACAGCGGGTGGGGGAGAAACATCAGCGCATAGTGCTGAAACGAACCGGAGTGGGGAAACGCGCAGGCCAGCTCCCCCAGGCACATCATGGTGATCAGCATCACCCCGCCGCCCAGCAGATAGGCCAGCAGGGTGCCGAGCGGCCCGACGCTGTGCAGCGGCTCGGCAATGCCGATAAACAGACCGGTACCGATGGTCCCCCCCAGCGACATCATCAGCAGGTGGCGCTTTTTCAGCGTGCGCTGGAGCGCCGGACCGGTTGAGGGTGAAGGCGTCTCCATCTGACAAGCCATGGTATCCCCCTGTGTAAGGTGCATTCTGCGCGCCGACGCGGGTACGCCGGCGCGCGTTTATGGCCTCTGGCTCATCCTTTAAAACGGCGCTGCACGCCCGTGGTCTGACAGGCCATCAGCAGCCCGGTATAGTCCAGCTCAAAGCTGATGCTGTCCCCGACCTTCAGCGCCTCATCGCAATCCTCGATATCCACCAGCGTATGGTCGCTGGTCTGTCCCAGCAGCGTGATGGCGTCGTTGCAGGGCGTACAGTTTTCCGCCGGCACATCCTGACGGCCAAAGGCCAGCAGCGCGCGGCGGCGGGTGCCCTTATCGACAAAGGTCTTGCTCTGCAGGAAGGCATCGACCCCCAGCTCGCCGACCGGCACCGTCGGCTTGCTGTTCAGCTCGATGATCTCGGCGTGCAGCAGATACATATCCGAGCAGGCCCGCGCCACCGGCTTAGTCGAGTGGTGAAACGCCGCCAGATACTTCATGTCGACATATTCGATGCCGAACTCATGCAGCCCGCCGATGCGCAGGTGGTTCAGCCCCTGCGGCCAAATGCCCTTGTCCAGCAGATGGACGCTGGTGCAGTTGCCGGCCGACAGACGGCGTACGGCGATGCCGCAGTCGCTCTCCAGACGCCGAGCGATGGCCTGGAAACGCTCGCCGTTTTCCACCGTCGGCAGCACCGTGCCATAGCAGTTGAAGTTGGTGCCCAGCCCGTACAGCGCCAGCCCCGGCAGCGACGCTATCAGCCGCACCGTCTCCAGGATCTGCGCATAGTGCTCAAACCAGATCCCCTCGCGCAGATCGCCCATATCCACCATCAGCAGCACCTGATGCACCTTGTCCTGACGCAGCGCCTCGGCGGAGAGAGCCCGCAGCACCGCGGGCTCGCTGTTTAAGCTGATATCGGCGTAGCGTACGACCTCTTCTATCTCGCTCAGGCAGGGGCTGCGCAGCAGGCAGGTGGTGCAGCCGGTTGCGCGGATCTTCTTCAGGTTATAGGTGCGCGACTCGGCGACCACGCGAATCCCCCCCTCCACGACGGCGCGGGCGGTCTCCGGGCAGCCGTCAAACACTTTGTTGACCGCCATGACCTCGATCCCCTGCTCGCCCAGCAGCGTCACCTCGGTGCGGGCATTGTCGCGCAGCTTGCGCAGATCTATCTCTAGCGTTGGCATATACATCTTATTTTGCTCCCTCACTCAGTAACTTCGCATTGCGCCGCTGCGCGCGGTGATAAATCAGCTCCGCCACGACCACGGCCAGCACCGCGCCGCCAATAATCTTGCCGGCGTACTGCATATAGCCGCCCATGTCGATCTGTGACGGCGGGATAAACAGCAGGCATACGGCAAAGGCGATAGAGATAAAGCCCAGCGCCGGCAGCACGATCGGCAGGACGCGTCCCGGAATACGGAAGCTGCGCGGGGTATCCGGCTGGGTGATGCGCAGGCGATAAAAGGCCGGGAACATCACCAGATAGGGGATAAAGTAGGTGATGGTCGTCAGCGCGGTCAGCATCCAGTAGGCGGCGGCGACGCTCGGCGAAACAAAGGTCGAGAAGCACAGCACCGTCACGATGATGGCCTGCCAGACTAAGGCAAACGCCGGCGTCTGGTATTTGGGGTGCAGACGCCCGATGCGCTCGCCCAGCAGGTTATCCTCACGCGAGGCCTCCTGCAGCATATAGATGGGCCCGACCAGCCAGGAGTTGATTTGCCCCAGGGCGCCAAAGAACATACAGATGGCCATGACCGGCAGCAGCCACGGCATATGCAGGGTATTGGCGGCGGAGCGCATGGCCTGCATCACGCCGGCGACGATATCGGTCTGCCCGGCCGGCAGCAGGGTATTCAGCGCCCAGGTGCCCACCATGTAGATGCCGACGATCACCGCGGCAGAAAACGCCATGGCGCGCGGGAAGTCACGCTGCGGGTTGCGGGTGCGCCCGGCGATCATCGGCGCCACCTCCAGACCGGCAAAGGCAAACATCATGCTGGAGAGGAAGACGATAGTGTCCCAGTGGCTCAGATCCGGCACCCAGTTGGCGGGCGTGGCGTAGTCGGTCTGCATCGGGTGGCCGGTCGCCAGCCAGACGATCGCCAGCAGGATAAGGATCGCCGACGGGATAAAGACCCCACACCAAGCGCTGACGCTGTTGATGATCTTGGTCCACTGCATACCGCGGATATTCATCAGGGTCAGCAGCCAGAAGATCACCATCGATCCGACGCCGATGAAGATCTTATTCTCCGCCAGCGAAGCGCTGAACATATAGCCGAGGGCCGTGAAGCCAAACTGCAGCATCAGGGGGAAAAACAGCACGCAGGAGAACAGGAAACAGACCACGACAATCCAGGCGATGCGTTTACCAAAGGCCTCCTTGATCCAGACGAAGATACCGCCATCCTTCGGCCAGCCGGTCGACAGCTCGCCGCAGACCATGGCTAACGGGAAAAACAGGCAAAATGCGGCGATCACCCACAGCAGCATGGCCGAGGCGCCATAGGGGGCGACGTTGGGGATCTGCCGCAGGCTCAGAATGGCAATGACATTCATAAAAACAATGTCTTTGATGCCGAGCTTACTGGTGTCTTGAGTACTCATGGACATCTCCAGAGCCAGAGAAAACAGAAAAGGGGAGCCGCGGCCCCCCGTGCAGATTAATAAATGTCGTACTTGACCATGTCTTCGTAGCTGTCCTCACGACGGATCAGGCGATCATTGCCCTGACGATCGATCATCACCACCGCGGTGCGCGGACGGTTGTTATAGACCGTCTGGCTTTCGATCGAGTAGGCGCCGGCGTCCAGGAATGCGACGACGTCGCCGATCGCCGTGTCGTGCGGCATCAGGAACTCCTCGCCCTTCACGCCGACGTGGAAGTAGTCGCCGCCGTCGCACAGCGGACCCGCCAGCTTGATGTAGCGATCGTGCGCTTCGGTGATGCGCGAGGCGTTATAGACATAGAAGAACCAGTCAAAGTGCTGGCTGTCGGAAAGGACGCTGTAGCCGGCGTCGACAAACTTCCACTCCACGTGGCACTCCACGTTACCGTCCACATCGTAGTTGGTCTTACGCTTCTCGCAGGCCACCTCCGTCAGCAGAACCGCCGCCGAACCGGTCACCTTGCGCCCCGGCTCGATACAGATCTGCACGTCGGTGCGCCACTTGTGCACCTCGCTGATGACGGCATCGGCAAAGTCCTGCGCGGTGATCCCGGCGTACATGTTGTCCTTGAGCGGATCGCCGTTCTCTTCATCGTACTTGTACGGCACCGGGATGCCGCCGCCGACGTTGATCAGATCGAACGTGATCCCCAGCACCTGCTCCAGACGGCGGGATTCGTCCACCAGCACGCGGGTCGCTTTGGCAAACGGCTCCGCCTCCGGCACCTGATCGCCTACGTGCATGTGCAGGCCGCGCAGATGCACGTAGGGCATCGCCAGGATACGGCGGCAGGTCTCTTCGGCCTGCTCCAGATCCAGGCCCGACTTGGCGTGGAATGCAGTGACCAGCTCGGCGTGGGTGGCGGACGGCACGTTCGGCTCGACGCGTACGCACACGTTGGCGGTCTTCTTCAGGCGGCGGGAAATCGCATCGATATGGTCCAGCTCATACAGGCTGTCGACGTTGATCAGGTACAGATCGTTGGCGATGGCGTACTCCAGATCCTCCGGCTTTTTCACCACCCCGTTAAACACGATCTGATCGCCGCGAAAGCCGACCTCGAGGCACTTGCGCACCTCATACTGCGAGTTGGCCTCGGCGCAGATCCCGGCGTCGCGGATCGCCTGCAGCACCCCCATCACGGAGCAGGTTTTGGAGGCGAAGAAGGTTTTGGTGTTCGGATGGGCGGAAAAGGCCTGCTCGATCTCGCGGATATTGCGCACGATCTCCGCCTCGGAGAATACGTAGAAGGGGGTGCCATACTTCTTCGCCAGCGCGGTGACATCCTGTCCCTCAAAGCACAGCTTACCGCCGCGGGCGCTAAAGCGACGGTCGTGTTCAATTACGTTATGACGCAACTGGTTATAGTTTTTAATAACATTATCTGACATAAAAACCTCTGATTGCTGTGGATAATATTGATTGATATCGTATCGATAGCAATGCTATAGCAACGCACGTGCCAGTTTTTAAATCATTAAAAATCAAATAGATAAAATAAAATCGCCTTGCCAAACATTGGTCGGTCGGTCTGTTTTTCGTCGTAGCGCCGAAAATTCGGCGCCCGTACGCAGGCGCCCGGCAGTCAACCCAAGGAAAATGCACCATGCCGTCAGTCAACCCGGATCTCCGCAGCGCACTCAGCATGTTTGCGCGATTTTTCGACCTGATTCATCAGCCCCTCGCCATCATCGATGAGCAGGGCCGCTACGTGTACTACAACCAGGAAAGCGCGGAGCTGGACGGCTGCAGCGCAGAGTGTGCCCTGGGCCGCCATATACTGGCCGTCTACCCGCGAATGAAGGAGAGTCAGAGCACCATGCTGTGCTCACTGAAAAGCGGCGTTGAGTACGTGGGGAACTACCAGGTGTACTACAACGCCCGCGGGCGAGCGGTCGACTATCAGCATACGACGGCGCCGCTGTACGCCCGCGACGGCAGCATGGTGGGTGCCATCGAGATTGGCCGCGATATGTCGGGCGTACGCCGCCTGCAGGAGCAGGTCGTCGAGCTGAACCAGCGTCTTTACGCCGCACCCGACGAGGACAGCCATGCCATCATTACCCAGGATCCGGCGACGCTGGCGCTGATCGACAAAGGAAAACGCCTGGCGCAGAGCAACGTGCCGGTGATCATCGTCGGCGAGACAGGAACCGGTAAGGAGCTGTTTTCCCGACTGATCCACCGCTGCAGCCCGCGGGCGGAGCGCCCCTTTATCGCCCTGAACTGCGGCGCCCTGCCGTCGACCCTGATCGAGAGCACGCTGTTCGGCACCGTCAAAGGCGCCTTTACCGGCGCGGAGAACAGCAAGGGGTATCTGGAGCTGGCCGACGGCGGCACCCTGTTCCTGGATGAGCTCAACGCCATGCCGCTGGAGATGCAGAGCAAGCTGTTGCGCTTTCTCCAGGATAAAACCTACTGGAAGCTGGGCGGCAGCCAGCAGAAACAGTCGGACGTGCGCATTGTGGCGGCGATGAACGAGGCGCCCGCCGCCCTGATAGAGCAGGGAAGGCTGCGGGCCGATCTGTTCTATCGCCTGAGCGTCGGTATGCTCGCGCTGCCGCCGCTCTCCGCGAGGCCGTCCGACATTCTGCTGCTGGCGAACCACTTCCTCACGAAATACCGCAACGACGTGGTGCACCGCATCCACGGCATCGCCAAGGCGGCCCAGGATACCCTGCTGCGCCGGCGCTGGCCTGGCAACGTACGCATGCTGGAAAACACCATCGTGCGCAGCATGATCATGCAGGATCACGACGGCCCCCTCGACTGCATCGCCTACGATGAAGAGGCGCAGAGCATGATCCCGTCGCGCGGCGCATACCCCCCGTCCCCCGTCGAGCCGCCGCCCGGCGCGTATCCGACCGCCCAGGAAGCGGGCAATCTGGCCCAGCGGATCGCACGCTATGAGCGCGACCAGATAGTCCAGGCCCTCAACCACAGCAACGGCTGCATCGCCCAGGCGGCGCGCAGCCTGGGGCTCTCACGCACTACCCTGCAGTACAAGGTGCACAAATACGCGATCCATCTGGGGGTCATTGAGACGCTAGGCTAACGCAAAAAGGGGGGTTACCGCGGGACGCGCCCTGCCTCGCCGGGGGAGGCTACAGACAAAAAAAACGGGAGCCCGCAGGCTCCCGTTAGTCCGATCGCGATCGGCGTCGATCTCAATGGCGACGACCGTCGTCGTCCTCGTCGATCGCCTCTTCGTCGTACTCCTCGCCGTCGTCACCCTCTTCGCCGTCCGGATCCTCAAAATAGGTTCCCCAGCCGTCGTAGCTGACGCCGTGTTTTTCCGCCAGGGCGATCAGCTGCTCGACCTGAGCATCGATGGTCTCGGCGTTCAGACCCACTTCACTGATCACATCGCAGCACATCAGCAGGATGCCCTCTTCAACCTCCAGCTCCTCGGCGTCGGTCACTTCGTAGCCCAGCTTGAACGCCTCTACGGCGGCCTGCTCCAGCACCTCAAAGCTCTCCGCCGACAGGTGGTGCTCAATGGTGTACAGCGCGTCCGGATCGCTGCCGTCGTCCAGCAGCTCCTCAATAATCATGCGGGTTTCTTCACGCTGTTCTTCCAGCAGCTCTCGGTTTGCCATTTCACTGATCCTCAATCGCTAAGCCTTTGGCGCATTCTCCCACAGGCGACGGCGCCTCACCACTCAAGAAAATACAATATTTCACGCCCGGGGGTTGAAAATGAATTTTAATACACATAATGTGAATACAAATTCATCGCAACATACCCCCACAGACGGAGATGAGCCATATGGATCAGCTTAATCAGCAGCACTTCCTGAGGTTACTGGATTTCACCCCGCAGCAAATTGCATATCTACTCAATCTGGCTGCCGAGCTGAAGCAGGCCAAAAAACAGGGGTGCGAACGCCCTCGTCTGCGGGGAAAAAACATCGCGCTGATCTTTGAAAAGGACTCCACCCGCACCCGCTGCTCCTTTGAGGTGGCCGCCTACGATCAGGGCGCCCACGTCACCTACCTCGGCCCCAGCGGCAGCCAGATAGGCCATAAAGAGTCGATCAAGGACAGCGCGCGGGTGCTCGGCAGGCTGTATGACGCCATCCAATACCGCGGCTTTGGTCAGCAGGTGGTGGAAACCCTGGCGCACTACGCCGGTGTCCCGGTGTGGAACGGCCTGACCGATGAGTTTCACCCCACGCAGATCTTGGCGGACTTCCTCACCATGGGCGAACACTGCGCCAAGCCCCTTTCCGCCATGAAGCTGGCCTATCTGGGCGATGCGCGCAATAACATGGGCAACTCACTGCTGGAGGGCGCCGCGCTGATGGGGATGGAGCTGCACCTGGTCGCGCCCAAGGCCTACTGGCCGGAGGCCGAGCTGATCGCCCAGTGCCAGGCCATCGCGCAGCAGACCGGAGCGAAGCTAGTGCTGACGGAGGAGGTCGCCGAAGGGGTACAGGGCGCCGACTTCCTGTATACCGATGTGTGGGTCTCCATGGGCGAGCCCAAATCGGTCTGGCAAGAGCGCATTACCCAGCTGCTGCCGTATCAGGTCAACCTGCAAACGCTGCAGCTGAGCGGCAACCCGCAGGTAAAATTCCTGCACTGCCTGCCCGCCTTCCACGACGAGATGACCGGCGTAGGCCAGCAGATGGCCGAGCAATATGGGCTGCACGGCGGGATTGAGGTGACCGATGAGGTGTTTGAATCGCCCCACAGCATCGTCTTCGATCAGGCGGAAAACCGCCTGCATACCATCAAGGCGGTGATGGTGGCGACCCTGGGCGAATAACGGCGCGCGGCGTCAGAGACCGTGCGCCGCGCGAGCCAGCGGTCACCGCCGCTGGCCGCCGTGACCGCTACAGCAGGCCGAGCGCCTGCGCGTCCAGCTTGATCACCGCCTTGCGCACTCGCGCCGGCTCACCCAGCGCGCACAGCGGCTTGTGCACCTCGCCGGGATAGAACACCACAAAATCGCCCGCGCACAGCGCCAGCTGCTTCTCCTGCAGACCGCCCGCGCCCACCGGCAGGAAAGCGATATCCTTCTCCGCCAGCAGATCTTCCCCGGCTACGCCCGGCGCCAGATTGCTAAAGCCCATGCCCTCTTGCCCCTCCAGCACGATCTGGATATCCAGGTAGCGGGCGTGGTATTCGGCGCGGCGCGTTTCGGCCGGCGCCGTATCGTCGTGGGCGATCAGCACGAACTGGCGCTGCGCATCAATTTCATAGCGTCCCGCCGGCGTTTCGGCGCTGAAGTTGGCCATCACATACTCAATCGCCTGGCGCAGCGCGGCCGGCAGATACGGCATTTGATCCAGATAGTGAACGTTACCGGTTAACATGACTCGTCATTCCCTTGTTTATAAAACTGCGTTTTATTTTAACCAGGGGACGACGACGTAACTGCGCCGTCCGCCACATTTATGGCAGGGGCGTCAGAAAGAAAAAAAGGTCCCGGCGCAGGCCGGGACCCAACAGGGACACTCACTCTAACAGGCAGTAATAACAAGAAAAGCACGATGATACAGAGCGGCCCCGTCACCGACGGGGCGCCGATAGGCTACGCCAGCGCCTGGGCCAGCAGGGAGATCGGATGTTCGCAGCGCTTGCTGGTGGACATTTCGATCTGCCATTTACAGGTTTCACAGTCGGTGACCACCAGATCCACACCGCTGGCTTCGATCTGGCGGAACAGCCCGGCGCCGATGCCCTGTGCGGTCTCATAGTTCTCCTTCTTGAAACCGTAGGTCCCGGCGATACCGCAGCACTGCGAGTCCAGAATGATAAGCTCTACGCCCGGGATCATCTGCAGCAGCGCCAGGGTATAGGGCGCCCAGCCCATCCGCTCCATATGGCACGGCGTATGGTAGGCGATCTTCAGGTTCAGCGGCTTCAGGGGCAGCGTGCGTCCGCCGTCGAGCAGACGGTAGAGATGGCGGGTCGCCAGCTCGACCCGATCGCGCACCGGCGTGGTATCGATATCCAGCACGTGCGGGTACTCGTCGCGCAGCATAAAGGTGCAGCTTGAGGAGGTCGCCACCACCGGCAGCCCCTTCTCCAGCACCGCCTCGCTCAGGGAGTCGGCGTTCACCCGCGCCTGTTTCTTGGCCTGATCGATAAAGCCGTTGGCCACCAGCGGTACGCCGCAGCACTTCTCACGCGACAGCAGCTGTACCCCGATATCCATGGCGTTAAACACCCGTACCAGATCCTTACCCAGCTGCGGATGGTTGTAGTTCACGTAGCAGCCGTGGAAGAACGCCACCTGCTCACTAAAGCGCGCCTGCTCCGCGCTCTGCTTGCGCATCCAGCTACGGAAGGTGCCATGAGAGTATTTAGGCAGTTCGCGGCGGTGGTCGATCTTCAGCGCCTTATCCAGCAGCTGACGCACCGGCTTCAGGCCGGTGGTGGCGTTGATCAGCGGCGCAAACGGCGTAGAGAGGGTACCCATCAGATCGGTATGGCTGAGGATGGCGTCGCGCAGCTTGGGCTTATGGTTACCGTACTGATTCTTGGCGCGCAGAATGATGTCGCCGATCTTCACGTCGGACGGACAGGCCACTTCGCAGCGCTTGCAGTTGGTACAGTACTTCAGCGCCTCATCGTACAGCTGTGGATCCTTCAGGCGCAGACGCTCCCCGTCCGGGCCCGCCTGTTTTGGACCGGGATAGGCCGGATTCACCTTGGCGACCGGGCAATAGGTGGTGCACACGGTGCACTTGATACATTGTTCAAAGCTGTTATCAGCAGGCAGGCTCATTACGCGTCCTCCGCCAGAATCTGTTGCGCGGCGTGCAGGGCGGTGAGCAGGGAAACCCCGGCGCCGCAGCCCTGATGGATCGGATCATAGCCGCCCAGCACGGCGCCGGCGGCATACAGGTTATTAACGACGGCGCCGTTGACGGCGGCACGCTGCTCGGCGTCGCCGCGCACCCCGAACTGCAGGTACGGCTGCGGCGCGAACATCGACTCGCTGCACCAGTCACTACGATCGGCGGCAGAGATGACGTCCAGCCCGAACACCGGCTCACGCACGCCGCCGAAGTCGGCGCGCAGCCCGTTGCTGAAGAAGCTGCCGCTGGCCAACACCACATGACGCGGACGCAGCGGAATATCGCCGTGATTGCGGGTGTACACACGGGCCACGCGGTTATTCTCATACTCCGCGCGCAGCACCGTATCCCCCGGCATGATCAGGCCGCCCAGCGCCTGAAAACGGCGGCGCAGCTGCTGGTGAATATGGATCCCCAGCACCGACGGCGGCAGGGTCGGCAGCAGCATCAGCGGGCGAGCGACCGCCGCACGCAGCTGCGCCAGCGCATCGTCGCAGTCCACGCCGACGCAGGCGGGCATCAGGATGGCATCCGCCTGCGCCCCATGACGATTCAGCTCCTCGGCCAGCAGGCGGCGGTTCTCCGCCACGTCGAGCACCCGCGCAATGTTGACCGCGCGGAACTCGCTGGGGTTGCCGCGCAGGCGATCCAGCGCCGGCAGCGTCAGCTCGACCACCTCGCACTCGGCTCCCTGCTCCTGCAGAGAGCTGGCCACCAGCTGCGGCTGAAAATCGAGAAACCCTTCGATACCGGCCACCAGGATACGCCGCCACGGCAGCGCGGCGTCCACGTCGCTCACCGGCACCTCATGCGGGCTCAGCCAGGTCAGACGGCGGGTGCCCAGGGGGGTGACCCGCAGGTGGTTACGCTGATGGTCGCCCACCAGCGCGAGTCCGCTGCGCTCCAGCAGGCGCTCGGCCTCAACGGCGTAGCGGGAAAATCGCTCGGTGCCCATCAGGCTATAGGGGTGCTGCGGCGCCTGGCGCTGCAGCTCATCAATCGCCGCGCGCGGCGCGGTAACCGGCGTTCCGTCCGGCAGGCGCGACAGCAGATCAAAGGAGCCGGAGGAGAAGTGCAGCGCACTCTGCCCGGCGCTGACGATAGCGCAGCGCTGCCCGGCCTCGGCCAGGCGAATGCCGCAGGCCAGTCCGGCCAGGCCGCCGCCGATCATGAGGGTATCAAATTTCATCGTCGCTCTCCCCGCGCTGCGGCAGCGCGGCGTCCATCCCGCACAGCCCTTGGTAAACCCAACTGGTAAATTCGCTTTCGCGCAGTGCATCGCCCCAGGCGATCGGACGGATCCCCTTCCAGCGTTCGTTCAAGAAGTGGGACAGCTGATCGATAGACTGCTGCGGCGTGGTGACCTTAAATCGGTTCAGCAATCCGGCCGCGCGGCAGGCGCACAGCTCGCCCTGACAGGTGCCCATCCCCACGCGGGTGCGACGGCGCAGATCCACCAGGTTATTCACCGTCAGCGAATCCACCGCATAGCGCACCTCGCCGGCGGTCACCGCCTCACATTCGCACACCAGGCTACTATTGAGGCGATCGCCGTTCAGCAGGCGATCGGCGCGATCGCCGTGGCGGTAAACCGCCGAGCCGCGGATCGGCGCCGGCAGCGAAACCACCTTGCGCAGCGTCTCTTCAGCCGACTGCTCAGAGCCGGGCAGCGGCTCGCTGGCGGTGGTACAGGGGGTGGAGACGCCCAGCTTTTCACAGACCTTATCGGTGGCCCACTCGGCCATCAGGCGATAGGTCATCAGCTTACCGCCGGTAATGGTGATAAAGCCCTCCAGCCCGTCGCGCGCCGCGTGATCCAGCAGCACGATACCGCGGCTGACGTTACGCCCGCTCGGATCGTCGTCGCTGGCCACCAGCGGACGCACCCCGGCGTAGGCGCGCAGAATACGGGTCGCCGCCAGCTTGGGCGCCAGCTTCTCCCCTTCACGGATCAGGACATCCACCTCCTGCGGCGTGACGATCATGTTGTCTATCTGATCATAATCGACGTGGGTCGAGGTGGTGCCGATCAGCGAGATGGTATCGCCCGGCACCAGAATATCGGCGTCCGCCGGCTTGCGGCAGCGGTTGATCACCATGTTGTTGATACGGTGGCCCAGGATCAGCAGCGCCCCTTTGGCCGGGAACATCTTGATACGCAGATCGGCATACTCGGCGATGTGCTGCCCCCAGATCCCGGCGGCGTTTACCACGATCTGTGCGTGAATGTCGTAGCGCTGGCGCGATTTATGGTCGAGAACGCGCACGCCGGTCACCCGATCGCCCTGGCGCAGCAGTCCGCACACCTCATGATAGGTCAGCGCCTGGGCGCCGTGCTCACGCGCATCCAGCATGTTGGCCGCCGTCAGACGGAAAGGATCGACGGTGCCGTCCGGCACGCGCACCGCGCCCAGTAGAGCCGGGTTGGCGGCAGGCTCCAGGCGCAGCGCCTCGGCCGGGTCGATGGCTTCGGCATCGATACCCGCGGCGCGGCAGGCTTCAATAAAGCGCGGCTGATAGGCCAGATCGTCTTCCGGCAGCGTGATGAACAGTCCGTCGGTGCGCTCGACGCAGTGGCGGGCGATGCGCTTAAGAATACGGTTCTCTTCAATACATTCGCGCGCGGACTCACCGTCGGTCACCGCATAACGGGCGCCGCTGTGCAGCAAACCATGGTTACGGCCGGTCGCGCCGGTGGCGATGTCGTGGCGCTCCAGCAGAATGCAACGCAGGCCGCGGCGCGCGCAGTCACGGGCGATGCCGGCGCCGGTGGCGCCGCCGCCGATAATGACGACGTCAGTTTCCTGTGATGCGGGGCTCTGTAACATGAGTGGCTCCCAAGCCAAATGAGTAGTAATGACGCTAGTAGGCCATAGTGCGGCGATAAAATGTTTGATAAGGAGCAAATACGCGCACAAAACGAAAATAACCAGACCACAAAAGCTCATCAATGTGATCAAAATCACTCTACAGACACGCTTTAATCATACAAATAACCGTTGTTTTTTTACTCAATCGGTTAATTTGTATATCAAATTCATAAAACTGTAACAATATGAGCGATCTCTCACAGTATCGACGCTCGCAATTGCCTATCCTGCGCTCGAAAATGAAAACAGACGGTATATCCACTCGCCCCCTACGCCGGTGGATGTGCGTCTTTTCTCTTGATAAGCATAGGGTGTGCCTTAACCGCATTCACTGGGGAAGCGGATTGAGACAGTACAAACAATAACAGTCATCGGAGATATTTATGTTAAGCATGTTTAAGCCCGCGGCGCATAAACCGCGGCTGCCGGATGCGCAGGTAGACCCGACCTACCGCCGCCTGCGCTGGCAGATTTTTATGGGGATTTTCTTTGGCTATGCCGCTTACTATCTGGTGCGTAAAAACTTCACCCTCGCGATGCCTTATCTGGTCGAGCAGGGGTTCTCGCGCGGCGATCTCGGCTTTGCCCTCTCAGGCATCTCCATCGCCTACGGCTTCTCCAAGTTCATCATGGGCTCCGTCTCTGACCGCTCCAACCCGCGCGTCTTCCTGCCGGCCGGTCTGATCCTGGCCGCCGTCGTCATGCTGGTGATGGGCTTCGTGCCGTGGGCAACCTCCAGCATCATGACCATGTTCGTGCTGCTGTTCCTGTGCGGCTGGTTCCAGGGCATGGGGTGGCCGCCGTGTGGCCGTACCATGGTGCACTGGTGGTCGCAGAAGGAGCGCGGCAGTATCGTGTCGGTATGGAACTGCGCCCATAACGTGGGCGGGGGGCTGCCGCCGCTGCTGTTCCTGCTGGGGATGGCCTGGTTCAACGACTGGCACGCCGCGCTGTACATGCCGGCCTTCGCCGCCATTCTGGTCGCCCTGTTCGCCTTTGGCATGATGCGCGATACCCCGCAGTCCTGCGGCCTGCCGCCTATCGAAGAGTATAAGAACGACTATCCAGACGACTACTCCGACAAGGCAGAGCAAGAGCTGACCGCCAAGCAGATTTTCATGCAGTATGTCTTCCCCAACAAGCTGCTGTGGTACATCGCCATCGCCAACGTGTTCGTCTATCTGCTGCGCTACGGCATCCTGGACTGGTCACCGACCTACCTGAAAGAGGTGAAGCACTTCGCGCTGGATAAGTCCTCCTGGGCCTACTTCCTGTATGAGTACGCGGGTATCCCCGGCACCCTGATCTGCGGCTGGATGTCTGACAAGGTCTTCCGCGGCAACCGCGGCGCCACCGGCGTGTTCTTCATGACCCTGGTGACCATTGCCACCATCGTTTACTGGCTCAACCCGGCGGGCAACCCCAACGTCGATATGGCCTGTATGATCATCATCGGCTTCCTGATCTACGGTCCGGTCATGCTGATCGGCCTGCACGCCCTGGAGCTGGCGCCGAAGAAAGCGGCCGGTACCGCGGCGGGCTTCACCGGCCTGTTCGGTTACCTGGGCGGCTCCGTGGCGGCCAGCGCCATCGTCGGCTACACCGTTGACTACTTTGGCTGGGACGGCGGCTTTATGGTGATGATCGGCGGCAGCATCCTCGCCGTGGTTCTGCTGTTGGTCGTGATGATCAACGAAACCAAACACCACCGCGATCTGGAAGCCAAGAGAGGCTGATAGCACGCGATTGCGGCGGCGCCCTGCGCGCTGCCGCCGTTGAACCAAGGCTGTGCCGCTCACCCGGGGCGCGGCCTTTTCTTTACCCCTACGCAGCGTAAAAAAACACCAAAAACAAGGATAATCCTATGAAAATCAAAATGAATGCGATTGTCGCCGGGCTTCTTCTCGGCGGAACGCTGGCAATGAGCGCCCAGGCGGCTGACGATAAAGTGGTGATTGCTCACCGCGGCGCCAGCGGCTACCTGCCGGAGCATACCCTGCCCGCCAAGGCCATGGCCTACGCCCAGGGCGCCGATTTTCTGGAGCAGGATCTGGTGATGACCAAGGACGACCAGCTGGTGGTGCTGCATGACCACTATCTGGATCGGGTCACCGACGTCGCCGACCGCTTCCCGGACCGTGCGCGCAAGGATGGCCGCTACTACGCTATCGACTTTACTCTGGATGAGATCAAATCCCTGAAGTTCACCGAAGGGTTTGATATCGATAACGGCAAGAAGGTACAGAGCTATCCGGGCCGCTTCCCGATGGGGAAATCGGACTTCCGGGTACATACCTTTGCAGAGGAGATCGAGTTCGTTCAGGGGCTAAACCACTCCACTGGCAAGAACATCGGTATCTACCCGGAGATCAAGGCACCCTGGTTCCACCAGCAGGAGGGCAAGGACATCTCCGCTAAGGTGCTGCAGGTGCTCAAGCAGTACGGCTATACCAATAAAGACGCCAACGTCTACGTACAGTGCTTCGATGCCAACGAACTCAAGCGAATTAAAAACGAGCTGATGCCGAAGATGGGGCAGAACCTCAAGCTGGTGCAGCTGATCGCCTATACCGACTGGAACGAAACCCAGGAGAAGAAGCCGGACGGCACCTGGGTCAACTACAGCTATGACTGGATGTTCAAGCCCGGCGCCATGAAGCAGATTGCCCAGTATGCCGACGGCATCGGCCCGGACTACCACATGCTGGTCAGCGAAGACTCCCGTAAGGGCAACGTCAAGCTGACCTCGATGGTGAAAGAGGCGCACGCCAACAACATGGCCGTCCACCCCTACACCATTCGCGCCGATAAGCTGCCGGACTACGTCACCGACGTTAATCAGCTGTACGACGTGATCTACAACCAGGCCGACGTCGACGGCGTGTTCACCGACTTCCCGGACAAGGGCGTACAGTTCCTGCAAAAGCAGGGGCAGCATCAGTAAGCTCAGCGAACCGGGGCCCCTCGGCCCCGGTCTCCACGGCGGGAACGACGTCTAAAAGGGCGGAATCGCCCCGTTAATGCCGATAAAGGCGCGCTGCACCTCCGCCGTCGCGCGTCCGTCGCGCGCCGTCAGGATCAGCACCGCGGCCTGCCCCGGCCGCAGCGCGCCGCGCGTGAGCGAATCCACAAAGACCACCGGCGTCTGTAGGCCGACCCTAATCTGCTGCGTCCCCCCGCCATAGCGTAATACCAACGGCTGCCCCGCCACGTCGCCGTCGCCGCGCCAGGTTCCCCCGACATCGACGGTGCCGTTGGTCATGCTGCCCTGTTCACCGTTGACCAGCCGCCAGGGGGTATGCCCCTCGCCCGCCCCGCGCAGACGATCGGAGAACAGGTGAAGCGTCTGAGCCTCCAGCGTACCATCCGCCAGCGGCAGCGCCGCCGCCCCCAGAAATGCGCCGGGGCGGATATCGTCCAGCGATGCGCTGAACACCCCGAACAGACGCGTCGCGGGGGTCAGCCTCAGCGCCAGCTCGCCGCCGTGACGCTCGCGCAGCTGCAGCGCACCGGGTGAAACGGCGCTCAGGGTGCCGCGCACGATCAGCGTCCGCGCGTCGGCGTCGCCCGCCTGGGCGCAGCCGGACAGCAGCCAGCAGAAACAGAGACAGCACACTACCCGATATCCCATGATCTTCTCCTTGAGCCGTAGCGCGGGTCCGCGGTGGCCGCACGCCGATCCCTCCAGCATACGGTGGCGTCCGCGTCGACAACAGGCGCGCGCCCTGCACTCGCTCTGATAAAACGGTAATCCTCTGAAAACGGCTTTTTCTGTGCAAGGATTGCGCAGTGCGCCCGGTAGCATGCTGAAATTCTGTCATACTTGAGTGTCGCGGCGGTTCTCCCCGCCAATCCGGCCATGGAGCGTCATAGCCAGCCAACAGGAGGCCCGTATGAAACTGATCGGCAGTTATACCAGTCCCTTCGTGCGCAAAATCTTTATTCTGCTGCTGGAAAAGCAGCTGACCTTCGAGTTCGTCAACGACAATCCCAATCTGGACAGCTCCCGGGTGCCCGACGTAAATCCGCTGGGCAAAGTGCCCGCGCTGGTGGCGGACGACGGCGAGATCTTCTTCGACTCGCCGATCGTTGCCGACTATATAGACAGGCTAACGCAGACGCCCCGCTTTCTGCCCCTCGACGGGGAGCGGGCGCTGCGGGTGCGCCAGACCGAGGCGCTGGCCGACGGCATCTGCGACGCCGCGGTCACCATTGTGAAAGAGCTGCGCCGTCCCGCCGAACGCCGGGATGAGCATGAGCTGCAGCGTCAGCGCGACAAGATCCTGCGCGGGCTGGATGCGCTGGAGCGCAGCGTCGCCGCGGGCCGCTGGATCGGCGGCGAGACGCTGAGCCTGGCCGATATCGCCGCCGGCTGCTGCCTGAGCTATCTCAACTTCCGCCGCGTCTGCCCCAACTGGTGCGTTGGCCGCCCGGCGCTGGTACGCCTGGCGGAGCGCCTGTTTCAGCGCGACAGCTTTCTGCGCACCGTGCCGCCGGCCGACTAGGCTGTATTCCTGTCCCGTCAGCCTTTATCATGGGACTCCTTCGCCCCGCGCAGATAAAGGTACGGAACAGTTCAATGAGTTCAGATCATCAGGCGCTTTACAGCCAAATCCCCGCGATCGATACCCTGCTGCGCACGCCCGCGTGCGCAGCCCTACAGGCGCAGTATGGCAGTCAGCTGGTAACCCAGACCCTGCGCTCGCTGCAGCAGCAGGCCCGTCACGCCGTCCAGCGGCAGCAGGCGCTGCCCGACTGGTGCGCCGACTGGGGACAGGCCTGCGCCCAGCGCCTGGCCGAAACGCTGCGACCGGCCCTGCGCCGGGTCTTTAACCTGACCGGCACCGTCCTGCACACCAACCTGGGCCGGGCGCTACTGCCCGATCCGGCGATCGCGGCGGCGGCCGAGTCGATGAGCGCCCCGGTCACCCTGGAGTACGATCTGGACGACGCGGGGCGCGGCCACCGCGATCGCGCGATCGCCGATCGGCTGTGCGCCCTGACCGGCGCCGAAGACGCCTGTATCGTTAACAACAACGCGGCGGCGGTGCTGCTGATGCTGGCGACCCTGGCGCCGGGGCGCGACGTGATCGTCTCGCGCGGCGAGCTAGTGGAGATCGGCGGCGCGTTCCGTATTCCCGACGTCATGACCCAGGCGGGATGCCGTCTGCGCGAGGTCGGCACCACCAACCGCACCCACCTGCACGACTACCGCCAGGCCATCGACGAGCACAGCGCGCTATTGATGAAGGTGCACACCAGCAACTACGCGATCGCGGGCTTCACCGCCGCCGTCAGCGAGGCCGAGCTGGCCGCCCTAGGCCACGAATATGGCCTGCCGGTCATCAGCGACCTCGGCAGCGGATCGCTGCTGGACATGGCCAGCTACGGCCTGCCGGCCGAGCCGATGCCACAGCGCATGCTGGCCGACGGCGTCGATCTGGTCAGCTTCTCCGGCGACAAGCTGCTCGGCGGCCCCCAGGCGGGGATCATCGTTGGCCGCCGAGAGCTGATCCGCCGCCTGCAGCGCCATCCGCTCAAGCGCGCCCTGCGCTGCGGCAAGATGACGCTGGCGGCGCTGGACGCCACGCTGCAGCTGTACCAGCAGCCGGAGAAGCTGCGCCAGGCGCTGCCCACCCTGCGCCACCTGACGCGAGAGGCGAGCGAAATCGCCGCCTGCGGCGAGCGGCTGCTGGCCCGCCTGCGCCCGCGCTATGAGGCGGCGTTCATCCTGACGCTGGAGCCCTGCCTGTCACAGATCGGCAGCGGCTCGCTGCCGGTGGATCGCCTGCCGAGCCATGCGCTCACCCTGACCCCCCGCGACGGTCGCGGCGGCACCCTGACGGCGCTGGCCGAGCGCTGGCGCGCGCTGCCCCGCCCGGTTATCGGACGCCTGCAAGAGGGCAAACTGTGGCTCGATCTGCGCTGTCTGGACGATGAGCAGGCGCTGCTCCAGGAGCTGTGCCAATGATCATCGCCACCGCAGGACACGTTGACCACGGCAAGACCACCCTGCTGCGCGCCCTGACCGGCATCGACACCGATCGCCTGCCGGAAGAGAAGCGCCGCGGCATGACCATCGATCTCGGCTATGCCTATCTACCGCTGGCGGATGGGCGGGTGCTGGGGTTTATTGACGTTCCGGGACATGAAAAATTTCTGGCCAATATGCTGGCTGGCATCGGCGGCATTCCACAGGCGCTGCTGGTGGTCGCCTGCGACGACGGCGTGATGGCCCAGACCCGCGAACACCTGCTGCTACTGCGCCTGGCCGGACGCCCCGGTTTGACCGTGGCGCTGACCAAATCCGATCGGGCCGATGCGCCGCGGCGGGCCCAGGTGCGCGAGCAGGTGCAGGCGCTGCTGGCGGAGCAGGGCTGGCCCGACGCGGCGCTGTTCGAAACCGACGCCCTGAGCGGTCAGGGGATCGAGGCGCTGCGCCGCCATCTGCTGGCGCTGAGCGCGGCCCCGCCGCAGGCCGATCGGCGCTTCCGTCTGGCCATCGATCGCGCCTTCAGCGTCAAGGGCAGCGGTCTGGTGGTCACCGGCACGGCGCTGGCCGGAACGGTACGCTGCGGCGATACGCTGTGGCTGACCGGCTGCGATAAGGCGGTGCGGGTACGCACCCTGCACGCCCAAAACCGAGAGGCGCAGCAGGCGCAGGCCGGTCAGCGCGTGGCGCTGAACCTCAGCGGCGACGTAGAGAAAAGCCAGATCCAGCGCGGTGACTGGCTGCTGGCGCAGCGGCCCGCCGTACCGGCGGCCCAGCGGGTGCTGGTCGCCGTCGACGGCATCGCCCCGCTGCAGCACTGGCAGCCGCTGCATCTCCACCACGCCGCGCGCCATATCACCGGGCGCCTCTCGCTGCTGGAAACCGCCGCCGCGCCGCAGGTGCCGATCCTGGCCGAACTGGTGCTCGACGCGCCCCTCTGGCTGGCCGAGGGTGACACCCTGATCCTGCGCGACATCGCCGCGCGCCACACCCTGGGCGCGGCGCGGGTGCTTCAGCTGGAGGCGCCGCGCCGCGGCAAGCGTCAGCCCGCCTTTTTGGCGACCCTGCGTCACTTGGCGCAGGCCCGCGGCGATCGCGAGGCGCTCAGCCTACGCCTGCCCTCGGGCACCCTGAGCATCGCCAGCCTGGCCTGGGCGCGCCAGCTAACGGAAGACGCCTGCCGAGCGCTGCTGGCGCAGGACGATCTGCTGGTGGTCGGCGATCACCTGCTCTCCCGCGCGACGGCGGCGCGGCTGCGCCAGCGGCTGCTGGAAACCCTAGCGCACTACCATGAGCAGCACGGCGATCAGCTGGGCGTCGGGCGCGCCCGCCTGCGGCGCATGGCGCTGCCGACCGAGGCAGAGACGCTGGTATTTCATCTGATTGGCGAGCTGCTGGCCGAGGGCGCGCTGTGCAACAGCCGCGGCTGGCTGCACCTGCCGCAGCACAGCCTGGCCATGACGCCGCCGCAGCAGGCGCTGTGGCAGCGGGCGCAGCCGCTGTTCGCCGACGATCCGTGGTGGGTGCGCGATCTGGCCAATGCCCTGAACGCCGACGAGGATGAGATGCGCCAGACGCTGCGCCAGGCGGCGCTGCTCGGGCACATCACCGCCGTGGTGCGCGATCGCTACTACCGCAGCGAACGGCTCTACCAGTTTGCCGAGCTGATCCGCCGACTGGATCGCAGCCAGGGCAGCACCAGCGCGGCCGACTTCCGCGATCAGCTCGGCGTTGGCCGTAAGCTGGCGGTGCAGATCCTGGAGTTCTTCGACCGTTGCGGCTTCACCCGGCGGCGCGCCAACGACCATCTGCTGCGCGATAGCGCTCTGTTCTGTCGCGATGAGCGCGCGTCGGCGCCGGAGGATTGCCGCTGAGCATGGCGGGGGCGGGGGCGGGGGCGGGGGCGCGCGGCGCCGCCCGCTCTCCCTATCCATCTTCGCCCATTCGCGTTACACTTTTTTATTATTCCTCTACCGCGCATTTCTATGAAAAAACTGTTCCACCGCGTGTATAGCCTGTTCAAGCCCTCGTGGTGCCTAGCGCTGCTGGTCGCCCTGGAGGGCTACCTGTTTGCCGAGCCGGTCGTCATTCAGGCATTCCGCTATGTTCCCGGCGCCCTACAGACGTTCCACAGCTGGAAAGAGGCGCTCTCCGTAGTTAACCTGCTGGAGATCCCGCGGGTCATGCTCGGCGTCGCGCTGATCCTGATGTCCATCGGCCTGCTGCTGCGGGCGCGCGTCGCCTGGGCGTTTACCCTGCTGCTGCTGATCGCCATCGCCGTGCTGTCGCTGATCCAGGATCCCAGTCTGCCCATCTGGCAGGCGCAGGATCTGGTGCGCCTGCTGTGGCACGATCTCCGGGCGTGGAACTGGCAGGATATCTCGCTGACCAACCTGGAGAACTACAGCCATAACCTGACGCTGTATACCCTGGTTCTGATCGCCCTGCTGATCCGCTACTGGGAGCGCTTTGACCGGGCCAGCCTGGCCGCCGGTAGCCTGTTTGCCCTGGTCAGCTTTGCCTCGTTACTGATCTACGCCATCTTTGGCGCGCTGTATCTGGGCGACGAGTTCAAGCCGCCGATCCTGGACGTGGTCACCGCGTTCTACTTTTCGGTCGTCAGCATGTCCACCGTCGGCTTTGGCGATATCGTTCCCTATACCGCCACCGCGCGGCTGTTCACCATCTCGGTGATCGTGATGGGGATTACGGTCTTCGCCACGTCAATCAGCGCCATCATCGGTCCGGTGATCGGCGGCAACCTTAAACGCATGGTTAAAGGCAGGATCTCTCACGTGATGCGGAAAAACCACTTTATTATCGCCGGCGCGTCGCCGCTGGCGCTCAGTATTTACAACGGGCTGAAGGAGCGCGGCGATGCGATCACCGCCATCGTCCCGATGGGCATCGCCCACGAGTATCCGCAGGATGCCGACGTGGTGGTCGGCGATCCCTCCAGCGCGCAGGTGCTGACGGAGGCCGGCGCCCCGCGCGCGCTGTACATTCTGGCGCTGCGCGAGGACGATGCGGAAAACGCCTTTATCGTCCTGGCCGCCAAGGAGGTGGCCGGCGGCGCCACCAAGACCATTTCGCTGGTCAACGCCAGTAAGCATCTGCAAAAGATCAAGCGGGTACAGCCGGATATGGTGTTCTCGCTGCAGCTGCTGGGCAGCGAGCTGCTGGTACGTACGCTGAGCGGCGAGGCCATCGACAACAAGCTGATTACGCAGCTGTTCTTTGGCAATGCCGAGGTAGCAGGAGAGCAGGACTGACCCCCACCCCGTCACGGCGCCATCGCCGCTGCGGGAGACCGCCAATCGGCGGAGGAAGGCGATGGGGAAAATAACGCAGCGGTCAGCCCATCCGGGCTGACCGATAAGCATCAGCGACGCAGCGCGATAGCTTCGATTTCGATCTTCACATCTTTCGGCAGGCGGGCCACTTCAACGCAGGAGCGGGCCGGGAACGGCGCGCTGTGCTCATTAAAGAATGCTTCATAGGTGGCGTTCACCGTCGCAAAGTCATTCAGATCTTTAACGAATACGGTCGTCTTCACGATGCTGGCCACGCTCAGGCCGGCGGCTTCAACGATCGCTTTCACGTTTTCCAGCGACTGACGGGCCTGGGCGGCCACATCGTCCGCAACCAGACCGGTTTTCGGGTCAACCGGGATCTGGCCGGAGGTGATGATCATGTTGCCCAGATCAACGCCCTGTACATAAGGCCCAATGGCGGCCGGTGCGTGCTCAGTGCTGATGGTACCAGACATATCTGCTCCTTAAGGATGGTAGGATGTGACGTTACCGCGGGACTACGGTAACCAGGCCCCATTATAAGGAGCCCGCACGGCAAATCCCACCCTGCCGGATCACTGTTCCATCACGGCGTGATGCTCAAACTCTTTCTCACAATACTTACACTTAAGCAGCACCTCGCCGGCGCGGGCGCGCACGCTGAAGCTGGAGCACACCGGCTCGCTGCGGCTGATGCAGTTGCTGTTGGGGCAGGTCAGCACGCTGTCGATGCGCTCCGGCAGGCTCGGCACCATCTTGCGCACCACGCTGTAGTTCTCAATGCAGTTGACCGTGGCGCGCGGGGCGTAAATCGCCAGCTGGTTCACCTGCTCCTCGCTGAGAAAGACATCCTCAATCTTGATCAGATCCTTGCTGCCCTGCGCGTTAGAGGGCAGATTCAGGCCGATGGTGACCCGCCGATCGGTCTCCGTCAGCTTGAACAGGGTCAGCAGCTTAAAGCCGACGTGCGCCGGGATATGGTCAATGACGGTGCCGCATTTAATCGCTTCAACCTGCAGTTTGTTGTCGTGAGTCATTTCGTTTCTCCCTTAGAAATTCAGTTCAGCGTTGAGGATCAGGGCCAGCAGCGCCTGACGGGCAAAGATACCGTTGCCCGCCTGCTGGAAATAGTAGGCATAGGGGGTGGCGTCGACGTCGGGGGTGATCTCGTCGATACGCGGCAGCGGATGCAGCACCTTCAGGTTATCGCGCGCTCCCTCCAGCATCGCGGCGCGCAGAATGAACTGCGACTTCACGTTGGCGTACTCGGAGGAGTCCAGACGCTCTTTCTGTACTCGGGTCATGTACAGAATATCCAGCTGTGGCATCACCTCTTCAAGGGTTTCATGCAGGCTGTAGGCGATCCCCTTCTCCTCCAGCATGGTCAGGATATAGTCCGGCATCGCCAGCGCCTGCGGGGCGATGAAGAAGAAGCGGTTACCCTCAAACTTGGCCAGCGCCTGGGTCAGGGAGTGCACGGTGCGGCCATACTTCAGGTCGCCAACCATGGCGATGTTGATGTTGTTCAGGCGCCCCTGGGTCTCCTGGATAGTAAACAGATCCAGCAGCGTCTGGGTCGGGTGCTGGTTGGCACCGTCGCCGGCGTTGACCACCGGAATGCGACCGCAGAACTCCGTGGCCAGACGGGCGGCCCCCTCCTGCGGGTGGCGCATCACGATGGCGTCGACGTAGGTGCCGATCACCGAGATGGTATCCGCCAGCGTCTCCCCCTTCTTGCCAAGAGAGGTGTTGCTGCTGTCGGCAAAGCCGACCACCGAGGCGCCCAGGCGGTGCATCGCGGTTTCAAAAGAGAGGCGGGTACGGGTGGAGGCCTCAAAGAACAGGCTGGCGATCACCTTGTGGCGCAGCAGCTCCGGCTGCGGCGTGGCCTTCAGGCGAGCGGCGGTGTCCAGCACCAGCTCAAGCTCGCGGCGACTCAGATCGTTGATGGAGATAATGTCTTTTAGATACAAGGGATTGGCCATTGGTGTTCTCCTGTTCTGGCGCCGACGTCGCACGGCGCGGGCATACGGTTCACTCGGGTTAATTTTTCAACTTGCCGTATTACGGGCAAAAAAAAACCCCTCAAATGAGGGGTTTTCTACGATCGAGAATGCGACGGGAGAAAAACGGCCGCTGGCTGCCCTGATGGGGCAGAGTCTTCGGTCGCATCACGACCGATAAACCACAATAGCCAACGCTGTTTCTCATGCTGTCTCCCGGCAAATTGTCCGGCATTATACTCAGCGATCGCCTCGCCGCAAGCACATTCTTCCCCGGAGATTGATTTAGCGCAAACGGTTACCCGATTAATAAAGCGCCCATTTGAGTAATCCTCGCACCGGCGCGAGCGCCGCTCAGGTTAACGCTGCCGCTATCCCAGCAGCACGCCGCGGTATCGGTGCAGCACATCGGCAAGCTGATGCAGCGGCTGCAGCGCGGCGCCGGCGGCCCCCTGCCGCACCAGCGCATCGGCATAGTCGCTCAGCCCCGTCGTCAGCTGTAGCAGGGCGCCGCGGCGTCGCGCCGCACCGCGCCCGGTCAACAGCCGGGTTGCCGCCGCATCGATCGCGCGCAGCCGCTCGGCGTCGCACGGCAGCGCCGAGTGCGCCAAACGCTGCTGCAGGACGATCAGCGTCAGCGCCAGGCGGTAACGCCCGATATCATCGGGAAACAGCGTCAGCAGCAAGAACAGCTGGCGGTAGAGGGCCGGCAGCAGATTTCCGCGCGTCCCCTCTCCCCGCAGGGCCGCCACTGCGCCGAACGCCAGACGCCGCATCAGCGTTCGACCGGTGCGGGCGCGCGACCGATCGCGCACCGCCAGCAGCACCACCAGCGCCAACAGGCAGCCGATCACCTGGCCGATGGCGCTGTCGACAAAGCTCTCGATCGGAAAACGCATCGGGTTGCTGAGCACCAGAATATTCAGGGTCGAGGCCAGCGTTCCCAGCGATCCCAGACGGCGCTTTTGTACCTCCATCCCGCAGATAAAGGTCAGCGCGCCCAGGCTCAGGCACAGCAGCACCAGGCTTTGCTGGGTGGCGGGGAGGATCACCGTGTAGTACAGCGCACCGACCGGCAACGCCACCAGTGAGCCCATCAAGAAGTCGATCGCCGCCATCCGCGGATTGGGAGTGCGCACCGCCAGCGAGGTCACTACCGCGATCATGATCATGCAGCCGCTGCCCGCGTTCCAGCCGCTCCATAGCCAAAATAGCGCGCCCAGCGAGGTGGCCAGCCAGGTGCGCAGGCCATTGATCAGCGCATGGTGCCCCTGGGCGGAGTAGATCTGGCGCGGCGCGGCGTCATGCGCGAGGATCGCCGCCTCATGCCGCCCGATACGGACGTTGCTCGCCACGCCTTTGGCCAATAGCTGCAGCTGGCTGGCGCCGTCGATCCAGCCGATCAGCGCGGGCGGCAGCTGATGTCCCCCGTGCGCCGCCAGCAGGCGACGCAGCTGTTTTAAGCGCTGATAGGCCTCCGCAGGCGTCTTTACCGGGGCGGCTATCAGGGTCAAAAACGGCGCCGGCAGCGCCGTCGGCGTCTGGCGCTGGGTCAGAAAAATTTCACAGGCCCGGGTGATCAGGGTCAGCGACAGGGTGTGCAGCGCCGCCAGCCGGCGGCAGGCGCGCGGCCAGCGAGATGACTCCAGCGCCAGGCTGGCGCGCATCCCCTCCAGCGTATGGCTCTCCCGGATCAGCCCGTGCCAGCTTCGATCGACGGCATCGCTGTCGCGCCCGTCGACGCAGCGCTGCAGCAGGCATAGCTGACCGAGCAGCATGCCACCGACGACGCGATCCACCTCGCCCTTGACCGAGCGCGGCGCCAGCAGCGTATCGGCCAGCACCGCGCAGGCGATCCCCAGCACGATCTCGCCACAGCGCTCCAGGGCCAGCTGCAGGATAAACTGCGGCTCGCCGAGGCAGGAGACGACGATGATCAGCGCCGTATAGCCGGACAGCCCCAGCGCATAGGCGTTCTCCATACGCACCAGCGACGACAGCCAGGTGCAGACGCCCGCCCACAGGCAGCACAGCAGGATCATCAGCAGCGGCGCGCGGATCAACAGCATCATCAGCAGCAGCGCGCACAGGGAGCCCAGCACCGTGCCGATGATACGCAGCCAGCCGCGGTAGCGAATGGCGCCGGCAAAGGGCTCACCGCCAGCGGCAAAGGCCGGTCCGGCGGCCACCAGCGCGGCGGTCAGCGCCGACCAGCGCGGCGTCTGCAGGCCGAAATAGAACCCGAGCAGCAGTGACAGAACGATCGCCAGCGTCAGCTTGCAGGCGAAGCGCAGGCGGATCACGCGTGGATGCAGCATCTTCGCCCCCTGCTCAGCCGAACTCGCGCAGACGCTGCAGCAGGCGCCGATACGGCGCCGGGCGCGCAGCCTGCGCCTCTCCGCCGGTGCCGATCACCACCGTCGCCGTGGTGCCCGCCGGATAGGGGTGAGCCTGGGTCGCCGCGTCCAGGCGAATTCGCACCGGCACCCGCTGCGCCAGGCGCACCCACTCCAGATTGGAGTCCACCGTCGCCAGCCCTTTGCGCCCCGGCGTCGCGCTGCTGTCGTTGACCCCGGCGGAGATGCTGTCCACCGTGCCGTACAGAATACGATCGCTGCCCAGCGGCGTGATCTGCGCCGGCGAGCCGCGGCGCACTCCGGCCAGCTTGGTCTCTTCCATATAGGCCTGCACGTAGAAGCTGTTCTGCTTAATCAGCGCCACGGCGTTAACCCCGCGGTTGATAAACTCGCCGCCGTGGACCTGCAGGTTGGTCACCCAGCCGCTGGCCGGCGCCCGCACCACCGTGCGATCCAGATCCAGCTGCGCCAGGGTTCGGGTCGCCTGTGCTCGGGCCAACTGTTGCTCGGCCGCCGCCAGCGCGCTGTAGGCGCGATCGATGCTCTCCTGGGCGACGATACGCCCGCCCAGGTCGGCCCGACGCTGCGACTCTCGTCGCTTCTCCGTCACCAGCGCCTGATAGTAGCGCGCATCCGCCTCGGCCTGCGCCAGCGCCGCGCGGTAGCGCTGTGGATCGATGCGGAACAGCACCGCCCCCTGCGTCACCCGCTGGTTATCCTGAACCTGCACGCTCTCCACCAGCCCGCTGACGTCGGGGGCGATGGCCACCACGTCGGCGCTAAAACGCGCGTCCCGCGTCCAGGGAGAGGCGGTATAGAACACCCAGGCCTTGGAGACCGCCAGCGCGGCCAGCGCCAGTAAGGCCAGCGTAGCGGCCACCCGCGTCATGCGTCCAATCCAACGCTTCACAGAACCCCCTTCAGATAAAAAGCCAGCTCACCAGATAAAACAGACACCCGTACAGCGCGCAGTTAAACAGCGCGGGGTGCCAAATCATGTCGTACAGCCCGCTGGGCTGCAGCAGACGCCGCAGCAGCCAAAACAGGGGCAGCGCCGCCAGCAGCGCAAAAAAGGCCGGCGGGAAAGAGAGGCCAAACAGCACCATCACGGGCAGCGTTCCCATGGCAAAATCCTTACTTAACGACGCATGCCCGCACGCGGCTGACGGCGAAAAACGGCGGACAGAGAAAAAGGGGTGGCGGTTACGCGGTGTGCGCCGCAGGCGCAGGGCGGAACGGATGCGCCCCGACATCGGCGGCGCGGGGACATGTTAGCCTAATGCGCCGCGGGGATATATAATCTGTGACGCAAATCACTTTTTATTGTAAATAAACAATCAGCGCTGATTATCTATTGTCGATAAGAAAAATGCGCATAAAACAAACAGATGGTTCTGAACTCAGCCACCACCATTAAGACAGGATGAAAAATGGAGCGATTAAAGCATATGGCCATCTTCGCTCGGGTGGTCGAATGCGGCTCGTTTACCGGCGCCGCAGCGCAGCTGGCGATGAGCGTCTCATCCATCAGCCAGACCATTACCAAGCTGGAGCACGCCCTGCAGATCAGGCTGCTCAACCGCAGCACCCGCCGCATCAGTCTGACCGAGGCCGGACGCATCTATTATCAGGGCTGTCGCAAGATGCTGCAGGAGGCCCAAGAGGTACACGAGCAGCTGTACGCCTACAACAATACCCCCAGCGGAACCCTGCGCATCGGCTGCTCGGCCACCATGGCGCAAAACGTTCTGGCGCCGATCAGCGCCCGAATGCTGGCCGAATATCCTGGCCTGTCGGTCAACCTGGTCACCGGCGTCCCGGCGCCCGATCTGATCGCCGACGGTCTGGATCTGGTGGTCCGCGCCGGCGATCTACAGGACTCTCGCCTGTTCTGTCGCGCCCTGGGGGCCATGCCCATGGTGATCTGCGCCGCCAAATGCTACCTGCAGCGCCACGGAACCCCAGAGAGCCCCGCCGAACTGGGCAGCTATAGCTGGCTCAACTTTAGCGGCCAGCCCGCCCATGACCTAACGCTGATCGCCCCAGAGGGAGAGTCGCTGCGGCTGATGCCCAGCGGACGCTTTCACACCAATGATGCCCAGACCCTGCTAAGCTGGCTGAACGCCGGGGCCGGGATCACCTATCTGCCGCTGATGTGGGTGATCGACGCGGTGCGGCGTAAAGAGGTCGAGATCCTGTTCCCCCAGTACCAGTCCACCCCGCGCCCGGTGTATGCGCTGTATGCCCAGAAGGCGCACCTGCCCATCAAGCTACGTCTCTGCCTAGAGTACCTGAGCGACTACTTTGCCCAGATGGCGGACACCTTCCGCGATACCCGTCAGGAGAAATAGCGCGGGCCGGCAAAAGCCGGCCCGCGGGACATACCGTGGCGAGTCGCGCCGAACTCAGGCGGTGCCGCCGACGGTCATCGCATCCAGCTTCAGCGTCGGCTGGCCGACGCCGACCGGCACGCTCTGCCCCTCTTTACCGCAGACCCCGACGCCCTTATCCAGCGCCAGATCGTTGCCCACCATCGAGATCTGCTGCATCGCCTCCATGCCGGAGCCGATCAGGGTCGCCCCCTTCACCGGATGGGTAATCCGTCCCTTCTCGATCAGATAGGCTTCCGAGGTAGAGAAGACAAACTTACCGGAGGTGATATCGACCTGACCGCCGGCGAAGTTAGGCGCATACAGCCCATACTCCACGCTCTCGATAATCGCCTGCGGCGTACTCTCTCCCGCCAGCATATAGGTGTTGGTCATCCGCGGCATCGGCAGGTGAGCATAGGATTCGCGGCGGCCGTTGCCGGTCGGCGCCATTCCCATCAGGCGGGCGTTGAGCTTATCCTGCATATAGCCACGCAGCACCCCGTTCTCAATCAGTACGTTGTACTGGCCGGGCACCCCTTCGTCGTCCACCGCCAGCGAACCGCGCCGCTCCTCCAGCGTACCGTCGTCTACCACGGTACACAGCGGCGAGGCCACCTGCTGACCCAGCTGACCGCTGAATACGGAGGTGCCGCGCCGGTTAAAGTCCCCCTCCAGCCCGTGGCCGACCGCCTCGTGCAGCAGTACCCCCGGCCAGCCGGCGCCGAGCACCACCGGCATGGTGCCGGCCGGCGCCGCCTTGGCGTGCAGGTTGACCAGCGCCATGCGTACCGCCTCGCGCGCATAGGCATCGGCACACACCTCGCCGTCGTGGAGGGTCAGGAAGTAGTCATAGCCAAAGCGCCCGCCGCCGCCGCAGCTGCCGCGCTCGCGACGGCCATCCTGCTCTACCAGCACGCTGACGGAGAGTCGCACCAGCGGCCGTACGTCCGCCGCCAGCGTGCCGTCGCTGGCGGCCACCAGCACCAGCTCATACACTCCGGTCAGGCTGGCGTTCACCTCCTGGACCCGGGCATCGGCCGCCCGCGCCACCCGATCGACCTGTGCCAGCAGCGCGATCTTCTCCTCGCGCGGCAGGCTATCGAGCGGGGAGTGCATACCGTAGCGGGAGACCGCCTTGAGCCCTCCCAGCGTGTGCGCCCGCCCATCGCCCTGCTCGCGCACGATGCTGCGCGCGGCGTGGGCGCTCTGGGTCAGCGCCTGCAGGGTTATCTGGTCGGCATAGGCGAATCCGGTCTTTTCACCGTGGATCGCCCGCACGCCCACCCCCTGATCGATATGGTAAGAGCCCTCTTTAATGATGCGATCTTCCAATACCCAGGACTCGTGCACGCTGGACTGAAAATAGAGGTCGGCATAGTCCAGGCGGCGTGCGTTCAACTGCCCCAAGACATTATATAAATCCTGATGATTCAGGTTGTTGGCAGCCAGTAACTGCTCACTGACAAACGTCAGACTCATGGTGTATTTACCCTTGGTGAAGATGGATCAGCTCAGGCTGGAATCGGTTGTGCTGTGCCAACGGCATCTGCCCGCGCAGCACGCTCAGTGAGTTGGTGTTCACTTTAATCTTTATCGGCCGTACGGCGTCGGCGTTCTGCTGCAGCACGCGGCCCCAGCCGTCCACCGCCATGCTGTGGCCCCAGGTGCGCCGGGTCGCGCCGTGGCTGCCGACCTGGGCCGGTGCCAGAATATAGCACTGGTTTTCAATCGCCCGGGCACGCAGCAGCACCTCCCAGTGTGCCTCGCCCGTCACCCGAGTAAAGGCGGCCGGCACCGAGATAAGCTCCGCCCCCTGCGCGCGCAGCGCCTGGAACAGGCCGGGAAAGCGCAGATCGTAGCAGATGGTCATCCCCAGACGCCCCACCGGCGTATCCACCACCGTCAGCATATCGCCGTGGCGGTAAACGTCAGACTCGCGGTAGTGGCCATGCGCGTCACGCACCTCGACGTCGAACATGTGCAGCTTGTCGTAGCGGGCGCGCAGCGCGCCGCCGTCGTCAAACAGCAGGCTACTGGAGGTAATGCCGCCGGCATCCTCGCGGCTGTACAGCGGCATCGAACCGATCAACAGCCATACCCCGTAGCGGCGCGCCAGCTCGCGCACCGCCGACTGAAGCGGCCCGTCACCCTCCCGCTCGGCGTGCTGGCGGTACCCCGCGGCGTCGCTGAACAGCAGCGCATTCTCCGGGGTCAGCGCCAGCCTGATAGTGCCGTTGAGCTGCTTCAGCTGCTGCTCAATCTGTGCCAGGTTAGCGCGGCTGTTTTCACCGCTACACAGTTGCAGTAAGGCGACGTTGGCATTCCTCATTGTGCCTTCTCCTTCTTCGGCTGACGTAACACTTCATGGATCGCCGGGCTGTCGAGCCCGCCGCTTATGTTGTAGCGTATCAGCGATATTTTATTCCACAATGGCGCCAGCACTTTTGACGCGGCAAAGACCGCGGCCCCCACCACCGGGTTAACGGCAAAGGCGGTGGCCACGCCGACCGTCGCCGACAGCTCCGGCGCGATCACCGCCTGCATATCGATCCGCTGGGTCACCAGGTTCACCGTGCCGTTCATCGCGACGTCCGCAGAGAGGCCGTCGATCAGCAGATCGTCCGTCGACATCACCCCGTTATGCAGGGCGATATGCCCCTTGATGCCATCGAAGTAGAAGCCTTCGCCGAAGGTGTCGCTAAAATCCAGCCGCAGCTTGCGCAGCAGGGCATCAAAGCTCACCAGGCGCAGCAGCTGACCGGCGCGCCCGGTATCCATGCTTTCGAGCACCCCCTTGCCCAGACGCACCTGCAGCGTGCCATCCAGCGTCTCTATGCGCGGCTGCCAGGGCTCCCCCTGCCAGCGGAGATCGTAGTCGCCCTTAAAGGCGGACTGCTTCAGCGGCAGGGTCAGGCCAAAAAAGTCCGCGCTGTCCGTCAAGTTCGCCCCCTGCAGCCCGCCGCTGATCTGCGTCCGGCTGATGCCATCCTGCTGCTGCCAGCGGCCAGTCAGCGTCAGGCGGGTGTTGCCGCTGTCCAGCAGGCCATCCGTCAGCAGCAGGGTATCCCCCTCCACCCGCATATCGGCGGCCACGTTCCCCAGGTTTTGCCCCATAAACCAGCACGACTGACAGCGCAGCTGCATGGCCGGCCAGCGGCGAAACAGGGGCGGCTGACCGGCGACCGGTCGATCGATGGGGGCCGCCGCCGCGCTCCCCGGCGTCATCGGCTGGGGATCGTAGTACAGAAAGTCCAGCGCGGCGCTCAGCTGCCCGGCGCCCAGACGCGCAGCGCCGCGGATTTCACGGCCATCGGCGCGCAGCTGGGTCGTCTCGCCCTGTCGCGTCAGCGCCAGGCTCAGCTGGTGCCAGGCCTGCCCACCCAGCAGCAACTGCGGCGTAGAAAGGGTTATCTGCGCCGGCAGGCGCAGCACGCTGCGGCTGTCCAGCTGCGACGACAGCGGCGCCGCCAGCAGGGCCAGCCACCCGGCGCCGTCCAGCGGCGGCAGACGCAGCGTGGCCTGACCGGGCTGCGTCTGCGGCACCGCGCTACTCTGGCTGTCCCAGCTCAGGCTGTCCAGCGCCACGCCGCGCGGGCCGAGCGCCACGTTCGCGGCGAAATGGCTGTCGCGGCCTAGGCTGCCGCTGAGCGTAAAGCCCGCCATATCGCCGTCGGCGTTAACCTTCAGCCGCTGGGCCGCGCCGGCCGCTTTCGTCAGCGGCGCGGGCAGCGAGCTGGCCACCGCGCGCAGGTCGGCCTCGACGTCGACCTGATAGCGGCTGGCGCCGCGATCGGGCAGATCGATCGTCACCTTGCCCTGCCAGGGGGCGCTCCCCTGCAGGTGCGTATCCATTCCCGGCGGCAGCCACGGCAGACGGGCCGGCAGCCAGTCGCCGTTCAGATCGACCGCGACCTGATACCGATCGGCCTGGGGAACGGTGGCAAACTGCAGCGCCAGCGGCTGCCCCAGCCAGTGGGCGCTCAGCCGATCGCTCTGCAGGCGGCCATCGTCGAAGCGAAACGCGCCGCTAACCCCCTGCATCTGGCTGCCGAGCGGCTTGATAAACAGCGTGTTATTGTCTAGGCGCACCTCGCCGCGGGCGCGGGTATCGCCGCCGTCGAGCGGAATATCCAGATCCAGACGCCCCGTCACGTCGCCGCCCACCTGCAGCTCATCCAGCGTCGCGCCCACGGAGCTTTTCAGCGGCGACAGCATAAAGTAGTCGCGCACCGCCTTGCCGCTGCCGGCCACCCCGGCGCGGATCAGCAGACGCTCGGCGCCATACTGCGGGATATCCGCGTGAATAGCGCTGCCGCGCGCCGCGCCCAGATGCGCCGACGGGGCAAACATCCACAGTCCGTCGTTAAGGAAATTGAGGTCGATGGACAGATCGGTCAGCGGGGCCCAGTCCGGCTGAAAGCGGAAGGTGGCCTGGCGCAGCGGCACATAGACCTGAAACTGACCGTCGTGATGCTGATAGGGGAACCGCTGCGGATCGCCGTCATACAGCAGCGTGGCGTTCTCCACCGCGCCCCCCTCCAGCGCCCCGCTCAGGTAGTCCGTCAGCGCCGTTCCCATCAGCGGTTCAGGGAAATAGCGCCAGGCCTCGCGGGCGTCCGTCAGGCGAATACCGGCCAGAATACTGAGCAGCGCCGGCCCCGCCGTCGGCTGATGGTAGCGGAAGCCGCCGTGGCTCCACAGGGCGCGCGCCTGCACATCCATATCCTGTCCGCTCAGCGTCCACCCCTGCGCATCGCGGGTCACGTTGACCACGCCGCTGGCGCGCTGCACCAACAGCGGCGCCCGGAACATTGCGGCGTAGGGCAGCGTGCTGTCTTTCAGGGTGAAACGCAGCCGAGCATCCTGCCCGCTGCCGCTCAGGGAGCCGCTGAAGCGATCGATGCCGGGCAGCAGCTTCCAGGGCTGCCAGCTGACGTCGTGCCAATCGGCCAGCACCCGGCTGCGCTCGGGCTGCTGCAGCGGAATATCGACGCCTACCCGGCGGATGTACCCCTGCGGCTGCAGGCGCTGCAGCGGCTCCACCAGCGCCGGCGACAGGAAGCTCAGGGTCGGCAGCAGCGGCGTAATGCGCGCCAGCTGCAGATCGGTAGCCCGCAGCCGCAGCGCTTCCTCCTGCGCCGTCCCCTGCCGGGGCAGATAGAGCAGGCTCAGATGCCCCGCGGGCCACGGCTGCCCATCCGTCGCCAGATTGAGCCGGGGGACATCCAGCTGCCACCCGCCGTCGCGACGCGTCGCCTGGAGCGTCAGATCGCGCACCGTCAGCCGGTGCGGCCGATCGTCGGCGCGCCATCCCGCCTGGCCATCGCGCAGGCGGACCAGCGCCCCCGCCATCTCGCCGTTGCGGACGCTGAGCCAGGAGGCCAGGCTAAAATCGGCCGCGTTCAGTCCGGTATTGTGGTTGATCCAGCGGCTCAGCCAGGGGCGCAGGTCGATTTGGTCCGCCTGCAGGTAGATCTCCCCGTCGCTGAGCAGGCCGTTCTTATCGCGCAGATCCATGCGCAGCTGCAGATTGCCGTGCTGCCCCTGCGGAGTGGAGAAGCTGACCTCCCCCTCTGCGCGGTGGCGATCCGGGCCGTTGAGCCAGGTCAGTTGGGAAACGGTCAGCTGCAGCGGAACGCCGGAGGGAGAGGGAAAGCGCAGACGGCTGTCGCGCAGGGTAAAGTGGTCAAACTGGCGCAGGAAGATATTGCTCAGCTCGTCGCGCTTCAGGCCGCCGTGGCCCTCTTCGCGCGCCAGCGGGCGATCGGTGCTGGCCTGCAGCTGATAAAACGTCAGATCGCGGAACTGCGGACGCACGTGTAGCAGCGACTGCCAGACATCCAGCCCCAGCGTCATGCGCCGCACCTGCAGCTGCCCCTGCGCCCCCCGCAGGGCGATGTCGCGCGCCTCCAGCGTGGGGCCAAAGGATTGCCAGCTGGCGCTCAGCGCGCCGATGGTCAGCGGCGCGCCGATAAACTGGCCGAGGCGCGCCGCGATCTGCGGACGTACGCTGTCAATGTGCGGCAGCAGTAAACGCAGCCCGCTCACCAGCAAAGCGACCAGCACTATCAGGGTCGCCAGCGTTGCCAGCAGGTAACCGGGCAGTCGCCTCACGCCGTTCTCCTATCGTTCAAACATGACCCAGCGGATCGATCCCGTCCCCGGCGTCAACGCCGTTACATCATCACTACGTCGAACTGCTCCTGACTGTAGAGCGTCTCAATCTGTACTTTAACCTGTTTGCCGACAAACAGCTCGACCTCCGCCAGGGCGTGGGACTCTTCGCTCTTCAGCGCCTCGCCCACCGCCGGAGAGGCATACACCAGGAAGCGATCGCTGTCATAGGCATGGTGCACCCGCACGATCTCGCGCAGGATCTCGTAGCACACCGTCTCCACGGTTTTCACCGTGCCGCGGCCGTGACAGGTCGGGCACTCGCCGCACAGCACGTGCTCGATGCTCTCACGGGTGCGCTTACGGGTCATCTCTACCAAGCCTAGCTGCGAAAAGCCATTGATGCTGGTTTTTGCCCGATCCTTGCTGAGGGCCTGCTCCAGGGAGTGCAGCACCCGACGCCGGTGATCCTCGCAGCTCATGTCGATAAAGTCGATGATGATGATGCCGCCCAGGTTACGCAGACGCAGCTGACGGGCAATGGCCTGGGTCGCCTCGACGTTGGTATTGAAGATGGTCTCATCCAGATTGCGGTGGCCGACGAAGGCGCCGGTGTTAATGTCGATGGTGGTCATCGCCTCGGTCTGATCGATGATCAGATAGCCGCCCGACTTCAGCTCCACCCGGCGCTCCAGCGCCCGCTGGATCTCGTTCTCCACGTCGTACATGTCAAAGATCGGCTGCTTACCGCTGTACAGCTCCAGGCAGGGGGTCATCTCCGGCATGTATTCGCTGGTGAAGTCCTGCAGCAGATCGTAGGTCAGGCGCGAATCCACCCGGATACGATCCAGCGAGGCCCCGGCAAAGTCGCGCAGCACCCGCTGCGCCAGCGCCAGCTCACCGTACAGCATGCACTTGGTCTTATTGCGCCGCTTGCGCTCCATCACCTTGATCCACAGGCGCTTGAGAAACGCGGCGTCCTGCGCCAGCTCCTCGTCGTCGGCCCCCTCCGCCGCCGTGCGGATAATAAAGCCGCCCAGCTCGTCGCAGTGCGGGGCGACGATCGCCTTCAGGCGCTCGCGCTCCGCCTCGCTGTCGATGCGCTGCGAGACCCCGACGTGGCTGGCGCCCGGCATAAACACCAGATAGCGCGACGGCAGGGTAATATCGGTGGTCAGCCGCGCCCCCTTGGTGCCCAGCGGATCCTTCACCACCTGCACCATCAGATCCTGTCCCTGACGCACCAGCTCGGCGATATCGCGCACGTGAAAGTTCTTCTGCTCGTCACCGGCAACGCACTCGGTGTGCGGCATGATGTCGGAGGCGTGCAGAAACGCCGCCTTCTCCAGACCAATATCTACAAAGGCCGCCTGCATTCCGGGCAGAACCCGGCTCACGCGCCCTTTGTATATATTGCCGACGATGCCGCGCTTGGACTCGCGCTCAATATGGATCTCCTGCAGGATACCGCCATCGATATAGGCGACGCGCGTTTCCGATGGGGTAACGTTAACCAACAGTTCAGTTGTCATGCTCTCTCCTCACATCCCTTAACGCCATAAAGCGTGCCAGCAGCTCGCGGGTCTCCACCAGCGGCAGTCCCATCACCGCATGGTAGCTGCCGTTGATCGCGCGGACGAAACAGCCCCCTTTGCCCTGAATGCCGTAGGCGCCGGCCTTGTCCAGCGGCTCGCCGCTGGCCACATAGTCGGCGATCTGCGCCTCGCTCAGGGTACAGAAGGTCACCTCGGTCGCCACGTGGCAGCTGAGGCAGCCTCGCCGATCGGCCAGGGTCAGCGCCGTGATCACCTGATGGCTGCGCCCGGACAGGCGCCGCAGCATCTGCGCCGCCTGCGCCGGATCCTGCGGCTTTTCCAGCACCTCGCCGTCGAGCACCACGATGGTATCCGCCCCCAGCACCGGGCGATCCTGCGCCGCGGCGGCCACGCCGGCCTGCGCCTTGTCGCGCGACAGACGACAGACATACGCCAGCGGCGCCTCGTTCGGGCGACGCTGCTCCTCCACGCTCAGCGTTAAACGCTCAAAGGGAATCGCCATCAGCGTCAGCAGTTCACGCCGACGCGGGGAGCCAGAGGCCAGATAGATTTCACACATACACTTTCGATAACCCTGTATTCTGCGCCGCCGCGCGCCGTTACTGCACGGCAAACTGGCGACGCACCTTACGCATCAGCAGGAACAGCCACGGCCATAGCAGCCCGTTCACTACACTACTCCAGAATACTTCCGGGCGGAATGCGGCGCTCGTGACCACAAACTCCCCCCAGAAAATCACGATGTCCATCGCCGCCGTCAGCACCATGACCATCAGGGCCTGCTGCCACAGCGCCATATTGCGCAGCAGCTGAAACTTAAAGGCCACCAGATAGGCCAGCAGGCTAAAGGCCAGCGCGCGGATCCCCAGGGTTGACCCCAGGATCAGATCCCACCCCAGCCCCAGCAGAAAGCCGGTGCCGACGTTCACCCGGTGCGGCAGCGCCATGGTCCAGTAAATCAGAAACAGCGCCAGCCAGTTGGGGCGAAACATGGCGATATCATCCGGCCAGGGCATGATCTGCAGCACATAGGCCAGCAGGAAGAACAGCCAGATAATCCAGCGTCCATGGCTACGGTATCCCGACATCAGCGCACCTCCTGTTTACGGCCCTGCGGCGTCGCCGTGCCCGGCGCGGTGGCCGGCTTCGCGTTTCCCGGCGCGGCGGGCGGCGTCGGCGCAGATCCGGCGCCCGAGGCAGGAGGCGGCGCCGGCGGCCCCATCGCCGACGGCGGCGGCAGCACCTGCGGCATCATCTGCATCAGGCGCTCGTTGGCCACCCGCTGCACCGCATCCGGCGGCAGCGGCAGAGTGCCGTCGCGATCGCCGCTCCACAGCAGCAGCAGGTAGCGCAGACGCTGCAGACCGGCGGTCGGCCGCGCCTTGATCACCGTATAGGCTCGCTGGTTATCCACCTTCACCGACGAGACCACCGCCACCGGGTAGCCCTCAGGGAAACGGCCGCCCAGGCCGGAGGTCACCAGCACATCGCCGACGCGAATATCGGTGTTCGCCGGCAGGTGCTCCAGCTGCAGATCGTCGCTGCAGCCGTTGCCGGCGGCCAGCACGCGGATATCGTTGCGCAGCACCTGGATCGGCAGCGCGTGGGAGGCGTTGCAGATCAGCAGCACCCGGCTGGTCGCTTTACCGACCGCCACCACCTGGCCGACCACGCCTTTGTCGCTGATCACCGGCTGGCCAAAGTAAACGCCGCTGCTGCTGCCCTTATCGATCACTACCTGATCGCTGTAGGGATCGGGCAGCGTAGAGATGACCTGGGTCACCATCTTGTGTTCATCCTGACGCAGCGGCGAACCCAACAGTTCGCGCAGGCGCGCGTTTTCCTGCTTCAATTGTCCCTGTAGCAGCAGATCGCTGTTTTTTAATAAGAGTTCTTGACGAAGCGCCCGGTTTTCCAGCTCCAGCCGATCGCGGGTGGCGAAGGTGTTAGAGAGGGTATCCAGGAACTGACGGGGACCGTTGGACAGATAATAGAACGGACTCACGGAGGTATCGAGGTAGGTGCGGATCTGCTGAAACATGCCCAAACGGCTGTCAGCCACCACCAGTCCTACCGCCGCCACCACCGCCAAAAAAAGTCGCAGTTGCAGGGAGGGGCCCCTGCTGAATATCGGCTTCATAAAATTGCGTTATCCTCGACGTCGGCGCTGCGCCGCGCGCAGCCCCGTGCATGTAGCGATCGCGCGATACACGAACACCGGACAGGGAGATCTCCCCGCCCGGTGTCCGGCATTCGTATCATCCCCGGCGGACGCCCGCGCCCGCCGCAGAGGGATTACTCTTCGCTGAACAGATCACCGCCATGCATGTCGATCATTTCCAACGCCTTGCCGCCGCCGCGCGCCACGCAGGTCAGCGGATCTTCGGCCACCACGACCGGGATCCCGGTCTCTTCCATCAGCAGACGGTCCAGGTTACGCAGCAGCGCGCCGCCGCCGGTCAGCACCATGCCGCGCTCGGAGATATCGGACGCCAGCTCCGGCGGACACTGCTCCAGCGCCACCATCACCGCGCTAACGATGCCGGTCAGCGGCTCCTGCAGCGCCTCCAGGATCTCATTGGAGTTGAGAGTAAAGCCGCGCGGAACCCCTTCAGCCAGGTTACGGCCGCGCACCTCGATCTCACGCACCTCATCGCCCGGATAGGCTGAGCCGATCTCATGCTTGATGCGCTCCGCGGTCGCCTCACCGATCAGAGAGCCGTAGTTACGGCGCACATAATTAATGATCGCTTCGTCAAAGCGGTCGCCGCCGATGCGAACGGAGGAGGAGTACACCACGCCGTTGAGGGAGATCACCGCCACTTCCGTAGTACCGCCGCCGATATCCACCACCATGGAGCCCGTCGCTTCGGAAACCGGCAGGCCGGCACCGATCGCGGCAGCCATCGGCTCTTCGATCAGGAATACCTCGCGGGCGCCGGCGCCCTGAGCAGATTCACGGATGGCGCGGCGCTCAACCTGCGTGGCACCGACCGGCACGCACACCAGCACGCGCGGGCTCGGGCGCATGAAGCTATTGCTGTGCACCTGCTTGATGAAGTACTGCAGCATCTTCTCGGTGACAAAGAAGTCGGCAATAACGCCGTCTTTCATCGGGCGGATAGCGGCGATATTGCCCGGCGTACGGCCGAGCATCTGCTTCGCTTCATGCCCCACGGCGGCAACGCTTTTCGGAGAACCGGCGCGGTCCTGGCGAATAGCGACCACGGAAGGCTCATTCAAAACAATGCCTTGTCCTTTAACATAAATCAGGGTATTGGCAGTACCCAGGTCGATGGACAAGTCATTGGAAAACATGCCACGAAATTTTTTAAACATAACTGAAGGATAATCCTGAAAGCTGGAGGCGAAAAATAAAATCCGCTTACTTTACCAACCACGCGGAACAGCGACAAGGCGCAAAAACGTCCTGCTCCGGTGAAAAATTACACCGCGTTTACCATTCAACAGATTAGGGTGGTATTTATCATGACACCACGCTGGAACGCCGACGCAAACGGGGAAACGCTGCCCCGATGACGATAGCACGCCCCACATCGCCACGCATCCGTTACCGGCCGCAACACAGCGCATCAATAATTCAGATAACTCATATTTCAACGGCACAGCGTGCGGGAAACCTGCGCCGTTTTCCCGCGCTTCGGGAGGACTCCGACGACACGCGCCGGGCGGCGCGTAAGCGCCCACCAACCGTATAAGCGCAGATTACACGCTATTCTACGTGAATTTTCCCTGACAAAAAGCGCAATTCATTATCCGTCACAATATTTTTTCCGACTAGAGAACCGGTCGTGATTTTGCAAAAAAATCCCCCTGCCCGCCGGCGATCCCTTTTTCTTTGAGAACTCGCCACTCCTCTTTGCTGCGCACCCCGGTGGCGAAGACCTGCGCGACGGTGCCCTCGCAGGCGCCGGTGATACTCTGCACAAACAGCTGGTTTTCGATACGCCGGTCAATATTGCGCACCAGCGCCGGATGCAGCTTCACCAGCGCCACCTGCAGCTGCTTGATATAGGTGGTGCTGACGATACGCAGCCCAGCCTGAGAGACCACCACCTGACACTCCAGCCCGCGCAGCAGGCGCAGGATCGGGCCCAGCCGCGCCTGGTGGGCGCAGACGTCCGCCTCGCTCAGCTCGATCAGGATGCGTCGGCGCAGCGGGCGCTCACTCTGCAGCAGGGTGTCGCGCAGCCAGCGCTGAAAGCTACGCTGTAATAATGAGTCAACCGTCAGCGGAAAGGCCAGCCTTTGTCCCGGCAGGCGACGCAACAACGGAATAATCTGACTGACCATCTGACGATCGAAGCGCTCCGCCAGCCCCAACTGCTGCACCAGCGGCATAAATTCGGCGCTGGGGATCGGCTGATTGCCGTCATAGATGTACGGCAGGATGTAATGGTGATGCACCCGCCCGTCCACCGTCACCGCGGGCTTGTGGAACAGCCGCGCCCCGCCGCGCGCCAGGGTCTGCTCCAGCAGGGTACGCCAGCGCACGCTGCCGCGCACCATCTCCGGCTGCGGAATCGGATCGACAAACCATCCGTTGCCGCCCTGCAGGGTCGCGCTGCGTGCCGCCTGCTCGGCGCGATCCATCACCGACTCCACCTGCTCGCCGGCGCGGTACAGGGTGATCCCGATATGCAGCACCTCATCGGCGATCACCCCCGGCGCCGAGGGGATGGCCGCCAGCGAGGCCAGCAGCTGGGCGGCGAAGCCCTCCGCCTCTTTCAGCGAGCGATGCGGCAGCAGCACGGCAAAGTTATTCTGAAAATAGTGGGCCAGCAGGCCAGAGGGGTAGCGCATGACATAGGTCGACAGCATATTGGTCAGCGCATAGCGAAACTCTTCGCGCTGGCGCCGCCCCGGCTGGCTGGCCAGCGCCTCCAGATCCGGCAGGCGCAGGATCATCACCACGCCGTAGGCCCCCTCATCCTCCAGCAGGGTGGTCAGCTGATTATCGAAAAACAGGCGGTTGTTTAACCCGGTGCGCGAGTCCTGCGCGGCAAAAGCGCGGATCAGCGAGTCTATCCGGCTGCGCTCTTCGCGCGCATCGGACAGCTCGGCGAGCAGGCAGTCGAGCGCGCTGCTGGCGCTGGCGGGAAACTCGCCGATGCCCCCCGCGCGCAGATCGCGATCGCCGGACAGAATGCGGCGCGCCCGGCGCTCCAGCCGCTCGATCCCCTGGGTCTGTCCACGCAGCCAGCGGTAGGCGAAAAACAGCATGATCACCATAACGCCAATGGAGAGCGAGAGCGGGAACATGCGCTCCAGCGAGTGGCTGTAGCTGGCCGTCGGCTCAATGTAGACCATCTTCAGACGATAGCCCGGGTGCTGCAGCAGCGGCGACTCGAAGCTGCGCAGGTTATCGTTGGTACGCCACGGGTTATACAGCGCGGGCAGGTGGTGGTAATAGACCTGGCGATCGTCGTGATACACCGACAGCTCAACGGCGCCGGCCGATCGCATCATCACCGGAAGCCAGCGCTTTACGCTGTCGCGGGACTCGGTCAACAGCTGCTGGTCGATCATCGCCGTCAGGATATTAAGCTGGGTCTCCGCGCGCTGATGGGTCTGGCTGTAAAAGCTATAGGTGCTGCCCAGCAGCATCAGAAACATCCCTAACGCAACCAGTAAGGTAATGAAGGCAAAGAATTTGGTTGTAATACGCATCCCTGACCCTGCCCATTCCGTTAAGCGTCATCGCCGTGAAAATAAAGGCGCCCTCTACGCGCGCCGCCGCCCGGAGAGAGCGTCTGCCTCAATAGTAAACAATTCCGACGCCGACCATATCATCATTTATATAAATTATTTTTTCAGATCTAATTTTCCCTATTAATACAAACGACCCCAGAGGGCGCGCAAAGTGTCGGATACGCCACAGTTTTGACATTTATCCGCCGGGCCCATCGCCACCGCGCTTTACAGTGCTGGAGAGATTAACCAAAAATCCAGTTGAAATACAATGCGTTACATATAAACACAATGATTAACTGACAGGGATATATTATGAAAAAATTATCTTTCGCCGGCAGCCTGCTGCTGTGCGCCGCGGCCCCAGCGCTGGCGCACACCGGCGCCGGAGCGACCCACGGCTTCTGGGCGGGCATCTACCACCCGCTGTCCGGTCTCGATCACCTGCTGGCGATGCTGACGGTGGGGCTATGGGCCGCCCAGCGCGGCGGTAAGGCGCGCTGGCGGGTGCCCGCCGCCTTCGTTCTCACCATGATCGCCGGCGGTGCCCTGGCCCTGGTGACCGATCGGGTGCCCGGGCAGACCGTCGAATTCGGCATCACCGCCTCGGTGCTGGTGATGGGGCTGCTGGTCGCCGCCCGGGTACGCCTGCCCCTGCTGCCCAGTTGCCTGCTGGTCGGGCTGTTCGCCCTGTTCCACGGCTACGCCCACGGCATGGAGATGCCGGCGGACGCCAGCGGGCTGAGCTACAGCCTGGGGTTTGCCCTGGTGACCGCCCTGCTGCACGGGGCCGGGCTGACGCTGGGGCTGCTGTTCGGGCGCATAGAGCGGCGCGGGGTACATTATCTGACGCCGCTCACCGGTGGGATGGTTGCCGTAGCGGGCGGAGCCCTATTCCTGTTATAGAATAGGCATCGCCGCCGCAGAAAGCAGAAACGCGTCGGCATTCAGCCACTCAATCAACAGGATCCCATCATGAAAGCGCTGCTACTCGACAACCGTGACGGTCAGACCCATGCCCACATTCAACAGCTGAACAGCGACGACCTGCCCGCCGGGGAGGTTCTGGTCGACGTCCACTGGTCCGGTCTTAACTATAAGGATGCGCTGGCCATCACCGGCAAGGGCAAGATCGTGCGCCAGTTTCCCATGGTGCCGGGTATCGATTTTGCCGGGGTCGTGAACCAGAGCACCGATGCGCGCTTTGTCCCCGGCCAAGCGGTATTGCTGACCGGCTGGGGCGTTGGGGAGCAGCACTGGGGCGGGCTGGCGCAGCAGGCGCGGGTCGCCGCCGACTGGCTGCTGCCGATGCCGCAGGGGCTGGACGGCCGCCGGGCGATGATTATCGGCACCGCTGGCCTGACCGCCATGCTGTGCGTGATGGCGCTGGAGGAGGGAGGCGTGACCCCTGAACAGGGCGACGTGCTGGTCACCGGCGCCAGCGGCGGCGTCGGCAGCACCGCCGTCGCGCTGCTCAGCCGCCTGGGCTACCGGGTGACGGCCGTCAGCGGGCGGGAGGAGAACCACGACTATCTGCTGGCGCTCGGCGCGCAGCAGGTGCTGCCGCGGGCCGATTTCCAGACCCCGGCCCGTCCGCTGGAAAAACAGCGCTGGACCGGCGCCGTTGACACCGTCGGCGGCGAGGTGCTGGCCAAGACGCTGGCGCAGATGGACAGCAACGGCACGGTCGCCGCCTGCGGACTGGCGGGCGGCTTTACCCTGCCGACCACCGTCATGCCGTTCATTCTGCGCAACGTGCGGCTGCAGGGGGTGGACTCGGTCATGGCCTCCCCGGCCCGGCGCTCTCTGGCCTGGCAGCGCCTGGCCGAGCTGCTGCCGGCCGACTTCTACCATCGCTGCGCCAACGAGATCACCCTGGAGCAGGCGATCTCGGCCGCGGCCGATCTGATGGCGAACCGCATCACCGGCCGCACGCTGGTGCGCCTGCGCTAGCCCCACCGCGCGGCGGGGTGCACCCGCCGCCAAGTATAACAATTTTGTGATACTCGCCACCGCAACGCCCTTTCCTGCCATGATGAATATAAGACCCATTATCAAGGAGTGCGACCATGGCCCGATACCCGACACTGCGCGAAGCCGATGTCACCCCGGAGGATCTGTTCTACCAGCGGCGCCGCGTACTCAAAGCGCTCGGCATCAGCGCCGCGGCGCTGGCCATCACCCCGTCGGCCCACGCCGATCTGCTCAGCTGGTTTAAAGGACACGATCGTCCGCCGGCCCCGCCGGGCAAGCCGCTGGAGTTCACCCGTCCCGCCGCCTGGCAGGCCGATCTGCCGCTGACCCCGGAAGATAAGGTCAGCGGCTACAATAACTTCTACGAATTTGGCCTGGACAAGGCCGATCCGGCCGCCAACGCCGGCACCCTGCGCACCGACGGCTGGAAAATCACCCTCGACGGTGAGGTGGCCAAACCGATGACCCTGGATATGGACGATATCCTGCGCCGCTTCCCGCTGGAGGAGCGCATCTACCGCATGCGCTGCGTAGAGGCCTGGTCCATGGTGATCCCTTGGGTCGGCTTCGAGCTGGGACAGCTGCTGCGCCAGGCCGAGCCCACCAGCCGGGCGCGCTATGTCGCCTTTACCACCCTGTACGATCCCGAGCAAATGCCGGGCCAAAAGGATCGCTTTATCGGCGGCGGCCTGAAGTACCCCTACGTCGAAGGGCTGCGGATCGACGAGGCCATGCACCCGCTGACCCTGCTCAGCGTCGGAGTCTACGGCAAGGGGCTGCCGCCGCAGAATGGAGCGCCGATCCGCCTGACGGTGCCGTGGAAATACGGTTTTAAGGGCATCAAGTCGATCGTGCATATCCGCCTGGTGGAAAATGCGCCCCCCACCACCTGGAATCTGCTCGCCCCCAAAGAGTACGGCTTTTATGCCAACGTCAATCCGCAGGTTGACCACCCGCGCTGGTCTCAGGCCAGCGAGCGGCTGATCGGCAGCGGCGGGATTCTGGACGTCAAGCGACAGCCGACGCTGCCGTTTAACGGCTATGCCGATCAGGTAGCCTCGCTGTATCAGGGGATGGATCTGAGGAAATACTACTGATGAAACGCCTGAGCCCTGCCCAGATTACCGCGCTGAAGTGGCTGATTTGGCTGGCGGCGGGTCTGCCGCTGCTGTGGCTGCCGCTGGCGGCAAGCCAGGGATGGCTCAGCGCCGATCCGGCCAAGGACATTCAGCACATGACCGGACTGATGGCGCTCAAGCTGCTGCTGGCGACCCTGCTGGTATCGCCGCTGGCGCGGCTGACCCGTCAAAGCCTGCTGATGCGAACCCGTCGCCTGCTGGGGATATGGTGCTTTGTCTGGGCCTCGCTGCATCTGCTGAGCTACCTGCTGCTGGAGCTGGGCGGCAACGTCGCGCTGCTGGGCAGCGAACTGCTGCGCCGTCCCTACCTCACGCTGGGGCTGGCGGCCTGGCTGATCCTGCTGGCCCTGACCCTGACCTCGACCCGGCGCGCCATGTCCGCCCTGGGGCCCCGCTGGCAAAAGCTGCATAACCTGGTCTACCTGGCGGCGATTATCGCGCCGCTGCACTACCTGTGGTCAGTCAAGACACTCTCTCCGCTGCCGTTTTTTTACGCACTCGGCGCCCTCATCTTGTTAGCATTGCGTTATCAAAAAATCCGCCAATGGTGGCGATAACCAGTGGAACTTGCAGCCATTTTTAGAATCTAACCTCTAACGTGCCGTCGCGATCGTCGCGGCGGCGGGTTGCATATCTTCGCTGATTCGACCAGTATTCAGCTGCGAATTGATCCGAAATCATTATAATGCCCGACTTTATACGCCGATCGATGCCACAAATTGGTAGAGAAAGAGTGACAACGCGGCGACATCGGGTTATTTTGGCAAAATTCGTCTGATTGCCGGAGATAGCAGCACAATGGCAGATAAGTTCAACATTTTGCTTCTTAACGGTCCCAATCTGAATATGCTGGGCGTCCGCGAGCCGGAAAAATACGGCACCCTGACGCTGGCGCAGATTGTCGCGCGCCTGGATCGGCGCGCGCAGACGCTCAGCGTTTCGCTGCGCCATATTCAGTCCAATGCAGAGCATGAGCTGATCGCCCAGATCCATGCCGCGTTTGGCAATACCGATTTTATTCTGATTAACCCGGCAGCGTTTACCCATACCAGCGTAGCGCTGCGCGATGCCCTATTGGCGGTGCAGATCCCGTTTATCGAGATCCATCTGTCCAACGTGCACGCCCGAGAGCCGTTCCGCCACCACTCCTATCTGTCCGATATCGCCGTGGGGGTCATTTGCGGTCTGGGCGCCGAGGGGTATGACTATGCCCTGCAGGCGGCGGTTAATCGCCTGAACGTATCATGATAAACCGGGACGTACGCCCGTCCGCCGCTGTGCGCGGCGCGCGTCCACAATCTTCGTAACAACAACGAGTACGGAATCACACATGGATATTCGTAAAATCAAGAAACTGATCGAACTGGTTGAAGAATCCGGCATCGCCGAGCTGGAAATCTCTGAAGGTGAAGAATCAGTACGCATCAGTCGTGCCCCGGCCGCCATGCCGGCCATGCAACCGTTCTACGCCGCAGCCCCGGCTCCGGTTGCTGCCCCGGTCGCCGCCGCACCCGCCGCGGCAGCCCCGGCCGCCGCCGACAACGGCAGCGCGGCCCTGAGCGGCCATGTCGTCCGTTCTCCGATGGTCGGTACTTTCTACCGCACCCCGAGCCCGGAGGCCAAAGCGTTCGTCGAAGTGGGCCAGAAGGTCAACGCCGGCGATCCGCTGTGCATCGTTGAAGCGATGAAAATGATGAACCAGATCGAAGCCGATAAGTCCGGCGTCGTTAAGGCGATCCTGGTAGAAAACGGTCAACCGGTTGAGTTTGACGAGCCGTTGGTGGTCATCGAATAACGGGGCGAACATGCTAGATAAAATTGTTATCGCTAACCGTGGTGAAATCGCCCTGCGGATCCTGCGCGCCTGTAAGGAGCTGGGGATCAAAACCGTAGCGGTGCACTCCACGGCGGATCGCGATCTAAAACACGTACTGCTGGCGGACGAAACCATCTGTATCGGCCCGGCGCAGTCCGTTAAAAGTTACCTCAATATCCCGGCCATCATCTCTGCGGCGGAAATCACCGGCGCGGTGGCGATCCATCCGGGATACGGGTTCCTGTCTGAAAACGCCGACTTCGCCGAACAGGTGGAGCGTTCCGGTTTTATCTTCATCGGCCCCAAAGCGGAGACCATCCGTCTGATGGGGGACAAAGTCTCTGCCATCAGCGCAATGAAGAAAGCCGGCGTGCCGTGCGTTCCCGGCTCCGATGGCCCGCTGGACGACGACATGGATAAAAACCGTGCCTTCGCCAAGCGCATCGGCTATCCGGTGATCATCAAGGCCTCCGGCGGCGGCGGCGGTCGCGGCATGCGCGTCGTACGCAGCGATAAGGATCTGGCCCAGTCGATCCTGATGACCAAGGCGGAAGCCAAAGCGGCGTTCAACAACGACATGGTCTACATGGAGAAGTACCTGGAGAATCCGCGCCACATCGAGATCCAGGTACTGGCCGACGGCCAGGGCAACGCCATCTATCTGGCCGAGCGCGACTGCTCCATGCAGCGCCGCCACCAGAAAGTGGTGGAAGAGGCGCCGGCACCGGGCATTACGCCGGAGCTGCGTCGCTACATCGGCGAACGCTGCGCCAAGGCCTGCGTCGATATCGGCTACCGCGGCGCGGGTACCTTTGAGTTCCTGTTTGAGAACGGCGAGTTCTATTTCATTGAAATGAACACCCGTATCCAGGTTGAGCATCCGGTGACCGAGATGATCACCGGGGTGGATCTGATCAAAGAGCAGCTGCGTATCGCCGCCGGTCAGCCGCTGTCCATCAAACAGCACGAGGTGCAGGTGCGCGGTCACGCGATCGAATGCCGCATCAACGCCGAAGATCCGAAGAGCTTCCTGCCCAGCCCGGGTAAGATCACCCGCTTCCATGCGCCGGGCGGCTTCGGCGTTCGCTGGGAGTCCCATATCTACGCCGGTTATACCGTACCGCCGTACTATGACTCCATGATCGGCAAGCTTATCTGCTACGGTGAAAACCGTGACGTGGCCATCGCCCGCATGAAGAATGCGCTGGCGGAGCTGATCATCGACGGCATCAAGACCAACATCGAGCTGCAGCAGTCGATCATGAACGATGCCAACTTCCAGGCCGGCGGTAGCAACATTCACTACCTGGAGAAAAAGCTGGGCCTACAGGAGAAGTAACGCTCCGTTAGGCTCCGTTCCTCAAAGGCCGGGTAACCGGCCTTTTGTCTTCCTGCGTAAACCCGACGCTGCATCTGTGTGCGCATTGCCGTACAATTCCCTGCTTTTTGCTTGTTTGCTTACCGACACTGGGAGATCCCATGGATGCACGTTTCGCGCAGGCGCACCGTGAAGCCCGCTGGGCCTTAGGGCTGACGCTGGTCTATCTGTTCGCCTGGATTGCCGCAGGCTACCTGCCCAACAGCCTGCTGGGCGTCACCGGTCTGCCGCACTGGTTCGAAATGGCCTGCCTGCTGCTGCCACTGCTATTTATTCTGCTGTGCTGGACCATGGTCCGCCTGATATTCAAGTCCATACCGCTGGGGAGCGATGATGCAGACTGACGTAATCCTGCCGCTGGTAGGCTACCTCGCCTTGGTGTTCGGCCTGTCGATTTATGCCTATCGCCGCCGCCAGAAAGGCAACTTCCTCAACGACTATTTTCTGGGCGACCGCTCGATGGGCGGGTTTGTCCTGGCGATGACCCTAACCGCCACCTACATCAGCGCCAGCTCCTTTATCGGCGGCCCGGGGGCGGCCTATAAATATGGCCTTGGCTGGGTGCTGCTGGCGATGATCCAGCTGCCCGCCGTCTGGCTCTCGCTGGGCGTATTGGGCAAGAAGTTCGCCATTCTGGCGCGCCGTTACCAGGCGGTCACCCTCAATGACATGCTGTACGCGCGCTACGGCAGCCGTCTGCTGGTGTGGGTCGCCAGCCTCAGCCTGCTGGTCGCCTTTATCGGGGCGATGACGGTGCAGTTTATCGGCGGCGCGCGCCTGCTGGAGAGCGCCGCCGGTATTCCCTATGACGCCGGGCTGCTGATCTTTGGGGTCACCATCGCCCTGTACACTGCCTTCGGCGGCTTTCGCGCCAGCGTGCTCAACGATGCCATGCAGGGCGTGGTAATGCTACTGGGCACCCTGCTGCTGTTGATCGGTATCATCCACGCCGCCGGCGGCATGCACGCCGCCGTAGAGACCCTGCAGCGCATCGATCCCAAGCTGGTCTCTCCCCACGGGGCCGACGATATCCTGAGCCTGCCGTTTATGGCGTCGTTCTGGATCTTGGTCTGCTTTGGCGTCATCGGTCTGCCGCATACCGCCGTCCGCTGCATCTCCTACAAGGACAGCAAGGCGGTTCACCGCGCCATCATCATCGGCACCATCGTGGTGGCGCTGCTGATGCTCGGCATGCACCTGGCCGGCGCCCTTGGCCGGGCGGTGCTGCCGGATCTGACGGTGCCGGATATGGTGATCCCCACGCTGATGGTGCGGGTGCTGCCCCCCTTCGCCGCCGGGATCTTTCTGGCGGCGCCGATGGCGGCGATCATGTCGACGATCAACGCCCAACTGCTGCAATCTTCGGCGACCATCGTCAAAGATCTCTATCTGGGGCTGCGCCCTCAGGCGCTGCACAATGAGCGTCGTCTGGCTCGCCTCTCGGCCGCCTCAACCCTGATCCTCGGCGCCCTGCTGCTGCTGGCGGCCTGGCGCCCACCGGAGATGATCATTTGGCTTAACCTGCTGGCCTTCGGCGGCCTGGAGGCCGTGTTCCTGTGGCCGCTGGTGCTGGGACTATACTGGGAGCGGGCCAATGCGCACGGCGCCCTGAGCTCCATGATCGTCGGCGCCGCCAGCTACGCGCTGCTGGCCAGCCTGAAGATCCAGCTGTTCCACCTGCACCCGATCGTGCCTTCCCTGCTGCTGGGCCTGCTGGCCTTCTGGGCAGGCAACCATTTTGGCAGCCGTCCGAATACCGCGGTCGCTGCCAGCGAATCAACTGACTAGAAAGAGACATGCCATGCCTTGGATCCAAATTAAAATCAACTCAACCGGCAGCCAGGCGGAGACCCTGAGCGATGCGCTGATGGAGAGCGGCGCCGTCTCCGTCACCTTTCAGGACAGCCACGACAACCCGGTCTTTGAGCCGCTGCCGGGCGAAACCCTGCTGTGGGGCGATACCGACGTCATCGGCCTGTTCGATGCCGAAACCGAGATGTCTGCGGTGATCGCCGAGCTGGAAAACCATCCGGCGCTGGGCGCAGGCTTCCGCCACAAGATCGAGCAGATCGAGGACAAAGACTGGGAGCGCGAGTGGATGGATAACTTCCACCCGATGCAGTTTGGCCGTCGCCTGTGGATCTGCCCGAGCTGGCGCGAGATCCCCGAGCCCGACGCCGTGAACGTGATGCTGGATCCAGGGCTGGCCTTCGGTACCGGTACTCACCCGACCACCGCCCTGTGCCTGCAGTGGCTGGACGGTCTGGATCTGGCCGGGAAGACGGTGATCGACTTCGGCTGCGGCTCCGGCATTTTAGCCATCGCCGCCCTGAAGCTGGGCGCCGCGCGCGCCATCGGCATCGACATCGATCCGCAGGCGATCCAGGCCAGCCGCGACAACGCCGAACGTAACGGCGTCTCCGAGCGCCTGGAGCTCTATCTGCCCAAGGATCAGCCCGCCGACCTCAGCGCCGATGTGGTGGTCGCCAATATCCTGGCCGGCCCGCTGCGCGAGCTGGCGCCGCTGATCGGCTGCCTGCCGCGTCAGGACGGTCTGCTGGGCCTGTCCGGCATTCTGGCAAGCCAGGCCGAGAGCGTCTGCGAAGCCTACCGCGAGAAGTTCGCCCTGGACCCGGTGGCCGAACGCGAGGAGTGGTGCCGCATCACCGGCATGCGCCGCTGATGCCACGCTGACGGCGCAGCGGCGCCGTCAGCCCGCCAATGACCCCGTCGCGGAGGCAATCCGCCCCGCCAGCGCGCGATACCGCCGCCGGCAGAGTCCGCAGGCCAACGGCGACGACACCCGCTGGCGCGCAGAGCATCCCCCTACGCCGCCGGGCACCGACATCGACGCTACCACCGCCGTCATACGCCCTGTAGCGCGCCCTCTCAGCCTCACCGCGCCCGCCTGCGGCCATGGCCCTCCTGCGGCCGCCGGACGCACAACGCCCCGTTGACGCCCGAGACGCCCCCGGCGATGCGCCGATACCCGCGCCAACGCCCTCCCGTCGCCCACGCCGGCTCCAACGCAGCCGCCCCCCGTAGCGATGCGCCGCCGTCCGTTAATCGCCGCGCGGTTTCGCGGCAGATTAAGCAGAAAAATGAGACTCAGCTCGCATAAAATAGCGAATAATTGCGGATAAAAGCAGCGTTTTCACTCGGACACACTGTTTTCCCTGCGTGACAGTCGCAATAACTTTGCAGAAAATACGCCGGCGCACTTTTTAACCTTTTTGATTCAACATATTGATTATAAAAGAATAATTTTAAAAAGTGCACAAGACGCACGGATTTCATTGATCTGCAACAGTCGATTGTTCAAAGTTTGGCCTTTCATATCCGTGCAAAAATGCGTAATATACGCGCCCTTGCGGACACAGTATGGTCACTCTTTGTCTATGCGCATCGGAAATATCCAACTTAAAAATCGTCTGATCGCCGCGCCCATGGCGGGCATTACCGATCGGCCCTTTCGCACCCTGTGCTATGAGATGGGCGTCGGCATGGCGGTTTCTGAGATGCTCTCTTCCAACCCGGAAGTATGGCGGACGGATAAGTCACGTCTGCGCATGGTACATATGGATGAGCCAGGTATCCGAGCCGTGCAGATCGCCGGTAACGACCCCGATGAGATGGCCGCGGCAGCCCGCATCAATGCTGATAACGGCGCGCAGATCATCGATATCAATATGGGTTGTCCGGCAAAGAAAGTGAATCGCAAGCTGGCCGGTTCTGCCCTGCTGCAGTACCCCGGTCTGGTGGAACAGATCCTGCGTGCCGTCGTGGACGCGGTGGATGTTCCGGTGACGCTCAAGATACGCACCGGCTGGGATCCTGCGCACCGTAACTGTGTCGAGATTGCCCAATTGGCTGAACGCTGTGGCATTCAGGCCCTGACCATTCATGGCCGAACTCGAGCCTGCCTGTTTAACGGCGAGGCCGAGTACGACAGCATTCGGACAGTTAAGCAGCATGTTTCCATTCCGATCATCGCGAACGGAGACATAACTGACCCGCATAAAGCCAGGGCGGTACTCGACTACACCGGAGCCGATGCTCTGATGATTGGTCGCGCCGCTCAGGGAAGACCCTGGATCTTCCGGGAAATCCAGCATTATCTGGACACAGGGGAGCTGCTGCCGCCCATGCCATTGGGTGAGATAAAGCGGCTATTGGCCGGGCATGTCAAAGAGCTGCATGATTTTTACGGCTCGGGAAAAGGACTGCGCATCGCCCGTAAACACGTGTCCTGGTATCTCCAGGCGCACGCCCCGAATGACCAGTTTCGGCGCACATTCAACGCCATTGAGGACGCCAGCGAGCAGCTGGAGGCGTTGGAGGCATACTTCGAAAAACTTAGCGTAAAAAAAGAGCTGACAGAACTATGTTCGAACAACGCGTAAATTCTGACGTACTGACCGTTTCTACCGTTAACTCTCAGGATCAGGTTACTCAAAAACCCCTGCGTGACTCGGTTAAACAGGCACTGAAGAACTATTTTGCTCAACTGAACGGTCAGGACGTCAACGACCTGTATGAGCTGGTACTGGCTGAAGTGGAACAGCCTCTGTTAGACATGGTGATGCAGTACACCCGCGGCAACCAGACCCGTGCGGCCCTGATGATGGGGATCAACCGCGGCACGCTGCGCAAGAAGCTGAAAAAATACGGCATGAACTGATTTCGGTCGGTTGATGCATTGAAAAAAGGCGCCTCTATCGCAAGATGGGGCGCCTTTTCTCTTTTCGGCACCGCGAGAGTCGCAGGCCAAATACCCGTACACCCGGCAACGCGATCCCTGGAGAGCGATAACCCGCGTGGAAAACAGCCGCCGCTCAAGGCCCGCCGGCAGCGCGCGCTGGGCGACTATCGAGGCCGCATCGAACAGGATGCGGTCATGCGCGCCCGCGCTGAAACGCCGACGCCGGTAGACTGGCGCTGAGCCGCTGCGCGGAAACGACGGTGGCGGCGGTATCGTTGACGGCGCCGCGCGCCCTAGCGGTAGCGCAGCAGCGTCCCAATCAGGACGCACAGGGCAAAGCCGGACAGCACCAGCCCCAGCGTGGCCGACAGACGCGACTGCATCACCCGCGATAGCGCCGCGGAGATCACCGCGATCAGCAGCAGGGTCACGGCGCCCGGCAGCCACGTCAGCGCCGGGAACGGCCTGGCGATCAGGAACGGCAGGCTGAAAAACAGCAGGTAGCACACCGCGGCATACAGGGTGGCCAGCAGGGTCTGGCGCAGGATCTTGCGCCCCAGGATGCCGCTGGCCAGCCGCCCGGAGACCGTCAGGTTTAGCTGGTGCTCGGCGTGCAGCAGACTGTCGCGCAGACCGGCATAGTGCGACAGCAAAAAGGCAAAGGCGCTGGAAAGGGCGCTGATGATCCCGATGGCCATCAGCGTCGGCCAGGCGGGCAACGCCCGTCCGGCGCACAGGGTACCCAGGGAGAGCAGCGCGGCCGTCAGGGTGCCGGAGACCGCGCCGCCCAGCAGGGCGACCAGGTTGTAGTTCCGATTCTCCCGCCGCAGCAGGCGCATACTCAGCGCACCCGCGCGATACGCTCAACGATATCGCTGCCGCAGACGATCTGATCGACGCTGTGCACCGCGGCGCCGGTATTCTCCATCGCCTCGACCAACCGATCGTGATCGAGGTAGTTCCCGACGATGGTTATGTCCATACCAACGGTTTCGATATCGATATCGCTCACCGTAATATTAAAGGCGCTCACGCCCGGACAGCCGTGAATGGCCTGGGCTATCTCCAGGATCGTGGGCTGCGACATCGCTTTATCGACGTCGAACGTCAGGCGGCGAATATTCATGGCATCAGGCATCATATACTCCTCTGTAGCCCGACCGGCGATCGGCCTCCGCCGGCGCAATAGCGCGATCCTACGCCAACGCGCCGCCCCCAACGCCCTTTTTTGGCAAATAAATATTTCTCGCCCTGACCCTGCTTGACACTCACCGCCCGGCGCGGCGGATAGACGGAACCACCGCCGCCCGCCGTTGTCATAAATTTTTGCATTGCCCCCGTAGACGCCACGGCGCGTATTTATACACTAGGAGATGCTTTTTGCTTCGCCACGGATGACGTTGGCGGCGCTTTTCGGCTGCCATGGGGCGTCGCTGCCCCGGCTGCATTTTGACGACATGACGTCCTTTATCACATCAGGCAAACATGACGATGATGAAAAAAACTTGTATGGCTTTACTGACGGTGGCTTCCTTTTCAGGTATCGCGCAGGCGGCGGAGATGATCGGCCCCTATCCGGCCGTGGGTGAAACGAACTGCGGCGGGCTGAAAGTGCTGTCTACCGCCATCAACAGCGATAACATGATGGCGCTGAAAATCACCGATCCGTCGAATAACCTGACCCAGATCTATTTGGCCAAGCGCACCGAGGATATGTCCGACAAGGTGGCCTATACCCTGTCGCGCTATGACGAGGCCAGCGGCCGCTTCACGCCGGATCCGGCGCACATTACCATCCGTTTTGGGATCAAGATGCAGACCGGCGTACCGGGCACCGATCGCTATAACATGACCATCGGCAACCAGCAGTTCGTCTGCTCACCGTTCACCATCTTCCCCTGAGCCTACGTGGGCGCGGGCGCCGCCGCGCGCCCGCATAGCCCCGCGCCCCACCCGTCACCGCTCAGCGCCCGATCGCTGGCTCAGTGCCCCGTGTTTTACCGGCGATCGCCGTGGATCGCAGGCGTTCCAGAAAAGTCCGCTTGTGACGTACGGCCTATCCGTTAAGGTCATAGGACAGCAATAAACAGGGAGAATAACGATGTATTTACGTCCCGATGAGGTCGCGCAGGTTCTGCAGCACGCCGGATTTACCCGCGATTCAGTCAGCGATCAGGCCTATGGTTTTCACAAGGGAGAGCACTATGTGTACGTCAATCGCGAGGTGCGGCTCGGGCGAACCGCGCTGCTGATCCACCCGGCGCTGGCTCAGCGCAGCCTACGCTTTGCCCAGCCCTCTGCCGCCCAGCGCAGCAGCCCGGCCTACGTCCGCTTTCCGCCCGATCCCGACGCCGCGTCACCGGCTTTTATCGGCGTTCCCCACGGCTTTACCTCGCGCGAACGTTTGAATCACTATCTGGCGCAGATGTTTCCCTGAGCGCCGCACCGCTGACGGGGTCCGCCGCCCCTACCACAGCAGGCGGCCGATCAGCGGCGAAAGCAGTACCGTCACCACGCCGGCCAGCATCATGACCAGGCTGGAGACGACGCCTTCGGTCTGTCCCATCTCATAGGCCTTGGCCGTCCCGGCGCCGTGGGACGATGCGCCGAGTCCGGCGCCCTTGGCCATGCCGCTGCGCACGGAGAGACGCAGCAGCAGCATGTCTCCCACCGCCATACCAAATACCCCGGTAAGCACCACAAACAGCGCCACCAGATCCGGCTGTCCCCCCAGGCGCTTGGCCGCCTCAATGGCGAACGGCGTGGTAATCGAGCGCACCGCCAGACTGCGCTGAATGCTTTCTGGCAGGGTCAGCAGCCGCGCCAGCCACACCGAGCTGAGCACCGCCACCAGCGTCGAGGTCAGTACGCCGGCCGTCAGCGACAGCCAGTGACGGCGGATAATCGCCAGGTTCTCATACACCGGCACGGCAAAGGCGATGGTCGCCGGTCCCAACAACCACAGCAGCCAGTGGTTCTCTCCCATGTACTCACGGTAGGAGATATGCCCGATCAGCAGCAGCGCGACCAACAGCAGCGGCGTCAGCACCAGCGGCATCAGCCAGATACGGTGAACCCGGCGGTACAGCCGTTTATTGGCGAAGTAGAGCGCCAGCGTCACCGCCAGACACAGCATGCCGATCCACAGACCGTTCATCAGCGCACCATCCCAGCGCGACGCCGCTGTAGCCACAGCTCCAGCCGGTAGATCCTATCCACCACCAGCGCCGTCATCCCCAGCGTTAACAGGGTGCTCAGGGCGATCACCCCCACGATACGCCACCCCTCCACCATCAGCAGCGAGGCGTAGTTCACCACCGCCACCACCGCCGGGACAAAAAACAGCAGCATCTCGGCCAGCAGCCAGCGGGAACCCGCCTTCACCCACGCCAGCGGCAAAATGCGCAGCGCGATCAGCGCCAACAGCAGCAGCATACCGACGATATTGGCCGGTAGCGGCAGGGAAAAACGGCTGACCAGCCATTGGGAAAAGAGAAACAGCAGCGCATACAGCGCCACCTGCATCGGCACCCGGGCGTGGGTGCGCAGGTGCGCCATAACGGGGCGCAACGCCAGAGACATACAAACCTCAGAAGGGGATTAATGTGATAGGGAGCACAGTATAGGCAAAGAGGATCCCAGGACTAAAATGAATTAAAATTATTGCCATCATTGATAAATGGCATACCTACCCTGTAAAGCGGAGTCCTGCATGGACGTGAGAACGTTACGTTACTTTGTTGAGGTGGTGCGCCAACAGAGCTTCACCCGCGCGGCGGAGAAGCTGTTTGTCACCCAGCCGACCATCAGCAAAATGCTGCGTAATCTGGAGGAGGAGCTGGGGTGCACCCTGCTGATCCGCGAGGGGCGCGGCCTGCGCTTGACCGACAGCGGTGGCGTGGTCTATCAGCGAGCGCAAACGATCCTCGATCAGTTTGGCCAGCTGAGAACCGAGCTGGATGACCTGGGCACCCTGAAAAAGGGGAGCCTAAAGCTGGGCATTCCGCCGATGGTCGGTACTCAAATGGCCGGCCTGATCGGCGAATTTCGCCAGCGCTACCCGGGGATTGAGCTGCACATCGCCGAGTTCGGCGGGCTGACCGTCGAGCAGGCGGTGCTCTCCGGCGAGCTGGATCTGGCGCTCACCGCCCTCTCTGCCCAGCCCGATCCGGCCATCGCCTCGCTGCCGCTGTTCAGCCACCCGCTGTATGTGCTGCTGCCGCGCCAGGCGCCCTGGCTGACCCGCTCTACCCTAAGCATGGCCGATCTGGCCCAGCAAAACATCCTGCTGTACAACGAGGACTTCGCCCTCTATCAGCAGCTAATGCAGGCCTTTTCTGCCGCCGGCGTGAAGCCGCAAATCGCGGTGCGCAGCGGCCAGTGGGACTTTCTGGCCGCCATGGTACAGGCCGGGGTGGGTATCGCCATCCTGCCGCAGCCGATCTGTCAGCGACTGGATCCACACAGCCTGCTGTGGCTGCCGCTCGCGCCGGCGCTCATGTGGCGGCTGGGGCTTATCTGGTGCCATGGCCGCTATCTGTCGCACAGCGCTCAGGCGTGGATCGCCCGCTGCCGCGCGTTCTGGCCAGAGGGAGAAATGCACCCCGAGCGCCTGACCCTGCGCGGCAAAGAGCCGCCGGCGACGGCATAGCATCAAGGCCCCCCGCGCTCACCGGGGACGAGAGACAAAAAACACCCTGTCAGCGTACCGCTCACAGGGTGGGGGTGAGCATCTCATTAGCCCCGGACGCACGGCGTCCAGGGCGGGAAGACTCAGCGCTAGCCCTTAGTTTTTTTCGACCAGCAGCGCCTCCAGCAGATCCAAATCGTGCAGCATCTTCTGCAGCGTCTCGTTACTGATCTTCTGGGTGGCGCGCAGGTGATACAGCTCGCCGCGTTCGGCGCGCAGCGCCGTCAGACGGAAACGACGCTCCAGATTCTCCACCTCAAGGATTTCGTCGGCGTTCTCCTTGGTCATCACCCGCCGCCGCAGACTGCCGATGACCCGCGAGCTGACCTCGGTCAGCAGCTGCGGATCGATGTTCTCCTCGGTGTCGGCCTCAAGGCGCTCCTGCATCTTCTTCAGGCTCTCAATGGCCACCTCGGCGCTGACGGACTTCGCCATCAGCTCCTCATCGCGGTAGGCCACGCCGTCGGTGATCTCGACGCCGCGCAGCAGCAGCGGCAGCGCCACCACCCCCACCAGCAGGGAAAACAGAATCACCCCGGCGGCCAGAAACACCAACTGATAGCGACCGGGGAACGGCGTACCGTCGGTCAGAAACAGGGGGATAGAGAGCACACCGGCCAGCGTGATGGCTCCGCGGACCCCGGCAAACGAGGCAATCCACAGATCGCGCATGCCGTAGGCGGCGAACTGCAGCGGATTGTGCTTAAAGAAGCGCAGGCTGATGCGCTTCATCCCCCATAGCCACAGGAAACGCAGCGCCAGCAGCAGCGCATACACCAGCACCACGTCGGCGAACAGATACCAGGTTTCGATATTGGGATCGCGATCGGCCTGGATAATCGAGTTCTCCAGGATCCCCGGCAGCTGCAGACCCAGCATGATAAACACCATGCCGTTGAACACGAATTCCAGCATCGCCCACACGCTGTTGGCGCGCAGGCGCATCGTCAGCGGCGCGTTGCGGATCACCCCGGACTGACTGATGGTCATCCCCGCCGCCACCGCCGCCAGAATACCGGAGACGCCGATATGCTCCGCGATCAAATAGCTGGCGAACGGCAGCAGCATCAGAAGGACGATCTGGGTCGCCGGATCATCTCCCGCCCAGCGACTCATCACCCGCAGGGACTTACTGTACAGCCAGGTGACCGCCGCGCCGGTCAACAGGCCGCCCAGCGCCACCTTCAGAAACTCCAGCGTCGCGCCGGAGACGGTAAACACCATAGTGCCCATCGCCACCGCGATAGCAAACTTCAGGGAGACCAGGCCGGAGGCGTCGTTCATCAGCGCCTCCCCCTCCAGCACCCCCATGATGCTCTTGGGGATCCGCCCCTGGCCGACGATACCGCCGAGCGCTACGGCGTCGGTGGGCGACAGCACGGCGGCCAGCGCAAAGGCCGCCACCAGCGGGACCTCCGGCAGCAGCAGGTGCAGAAAGTAGCCGACGCCAACCACGGTGATCAGCACCAGCACCAGCGCCAGCCCCAGGATCTCCCTACCGTGGTGCAAAAACTCCCGCGTCGGGGTTTTCCAACCGTCGGCAAACAGCAGCGGCGGAATAAACAGCACCAGGAACAGTTCGGGGTCAAAATCCACGTGCAGGCCAAAGTGGGGCCAGGCCAGCAGCGCCCCGATGGCGATCTGCATCAGCGGCAGCGGGATTTGAAACGGCAGCAGGCGAGTTACCACGCCGGAGAGCGATACCACCAAAATCAGGATCAGGATTGTGAAGAATATTTCCATGTTCTTTCAGACTCAATGCCAACAGGGCCAACAGGACTAACGCAACGCTTTACAAAATATCATCTTATGAATTTTGAGCCGAAGAGAAATCTACCCTGGAGGACAGAGATAACACTGAAAATGCACTGCGGTAGCGCCGCCGTTGATATTCGCGTCGCCCAGACAGCAGAAAAGCGCCCACAGGCGCTTTTCCACAGGGGGAGAGTAACGTCGCTTAAATCGCCCAGCCACCGGCGTAAAACGCCACCAGCACCACCGCGATCACCACGGTACCGATGTTCAGACGGTTCCACTCTTTGGAGCACACGCGGCCGATCACCAGGGTGCTAAAGCCGAGCATGATGCCGGTCACGATGTTACAGGTCAGCACGATAAACACCGCGCACACCAGACCGGACATCGCATCGACGAAGTCGTCGAAGTCCAGCTTGGCGACGTTGCTCAGCATCAGCAGACCGACATACATCAGCGCCGGCGCCGTCGCGTAGCCCGGAACCAGATAAGAGAGCGGCGAGAGGAACAGGATCAGCAGGAACAGGACCCCGACCACCACGGCGGTCAGACCGGTTTTCCCACCGGCCGCGGTACCGGCGGCAGACTCGATATACACCGCCGCCGGCGCCGCGCCGACCAGACCGGAGAAGATCGAGCTGACGGAGTCCGCGGTCAGCGCCTTGCCGCCGCTGATGATCTGACCATCTTTGTCCAGCAGGTTCGCCTGACCAGCGACCGCGCGGATGGTCCCGGTGGCGTCAAACACGGCGGTCATCACCAGAGCCAGCACGCTGGGCAGCACCACCGGCTGCAGGGCGCCCATGATGTCCAGGCTAAAGATCAGGGACTGGCCGTCGGCGCCGGCCAGGCTCGGCATCGCCACCAGACCGTGGTACTTCACGCTGGGATCAAAGATCAGGCCGACGATGGAGATACCGATAATCACCAGCAGAATGCCGCCCGGCACCTTCAGCTTTTCCAGACCGAAGATCACCGCCAGCCCCAGCAGGGACATCATCACAGGGAACGAGGTAAAGGCGCCCAACGCTACCGGCAGCCCCTCCAGCGGGTTTTTCACCACTAGGCCGACGCCGTTGGCGGCGATCAGCAGCAGGAACAGGCCGATACCGATACCGGTACCGTGGGCGATCCCCATCGGCAGATTACGCAGGATCCAGGTTCGAATCCCGGTCACCGAGATGGCGGTAAACAGAATACCCATCAGGAATACGGCGCCCAGCGCCACCGGCACGCTGATCTGCTGCCCCAGCACCAGGCTGAAGGCGGTAAACGCGGTGAGGGAGATAGCGCAGCCAATCGCCATCGGCAGGTTGGCCCACAGCCCCATCAGTAAAGAGCCGCAGCCGGCCACCAGACAGGTCGCCACAAACACCGCGCTCGGCGGAAACCCAGCCTTACCCAGCATGCCCGGTACCACGATCACCGAATAAACCATCGCCAAAAACGTCGTTAAACCGGCGAGCACTTCCTGGCGCACGCTGCTACCACGCACCGAGATCTTAAAAAATGTATCGAGTGATCCCCGTGACTTCCCTGCCGCTGATACCTGAGAAGAATCGCTAGACATGATGATGTCCTCTGAGTGATTTAAAAAACTTTTCTGTAACGTAATCGATTACGTCTGTTATTGCAGAGCGGCCAATAATGCTGTGTCTGCCCTCCGCCCCATTCGGCTGCCCCCGTGGGCAGCCGCTACTCCCTGCCACTACATCCTGCGACCAAATTCGGGTAAAAATGGGCCGGGAGTAAAAGGCAAACGATTATCTGGCCTAATACCTCGTCATTTCAACCCACAAACGCGACATTTTACGTTCGTTCGTACACTAAACGACCATCGACATAGGTACGATATATGGTGCGATCGTCGCCCAGTGTCATGGTGACAAACAGCTTATCCACCAAAGAGACCGAGTTGTCATAGCGCAGCTGTTGCAGCGGCGTCGCCGTCGGCTCCAGCACCACAAAGTCGGCCTCTTTACCGACCAGGAAGTTACCGATGCGATCGTCCAGCCCCAGAGAGGCCGCGCCGCCCAGGGTTGCCAGGTAGAACGCCTCATAGGCGGACAGGCGGCAGCCCTGCAGCTGCATCACCTTGTAGGCCTCGTTCAGCGTCTGCAGCATGTTAAAGGTGGTTCCGGCGCCGATGTCGGTGCCCATCCCCACCTTCACCCGCTTACGCCAGGCCTTCTGCAGGTTAAACAGGCCGCTGCCGAGGTACAGATTAGAGGTTGGGCAGAAGGCGATCGAGGAACCGGTATCGCTCAGGCAGTCCCACTCTTTTTCCTCTAGGTGGATACAGTGGGCGAACACGCAGTTCTTACCGGTCAAGCCGTACTGGTGATACACATCCAGATAGCCGTCATGGTGCGGGTACAGCGACTTGACCCAGGCGATCTCGTCGCGGTTTTCACATAGGTGGGTATGCAGATAGGTGTCGGGGTACTCTTCGCGCAGGCGCTGGGCCATCGCCAGCTGCTCCGGGCTGGAGGTCGGCGCAAAGCGCGGCGTCACCGCGTACAGCAGGCGGCCATTCTTGTGCCAGCGCTCGATCAGCGCCTTGCTCTGTTCGTAGCTGCTCTGTGCATCGTCCAACAGATAGTCCGGCGCATTGCGATCCATCATCACCTTGCCGGCGATCATGCGCATGTTGATATGGCTGGCGGCCTCAAACAGTGCATCCACCGACTCCGGATGCACGGTGCCGAACACCAGGGCGGTGGTAGTGCCGTTACGCAGCAGCTGCTTCAGGAAAAAGTTAGACATTTCGCGGGCGTAATCGAGATCGTTATAGCGCCGCTCGGTGGGGAAGGTGTGCTTGTTCAGCCACTCCAACAGCTGTTCGCCATAAGCCCCGACCATCTCGCTCTGCGGATAGTGAATATGGGTATCGACAAAGCCGGGCACGATCAGCTTGCCGCGGTAGTCCCGCACCCGGATCGATTCGGGAATACGCTCCCGCCCCTCTTCCCAGCTGCCGCACCAGTCCACTTTGCCGTTACGGATCAACAGTAGCCCGTCCTCAATAAAGCGCAGCGCGGACTCGACCTCCTGCGGATCGGTTACCGTCCGGGTGACATCCAGAATGCTGCCGCGTACTGCCTTGAGGGTATGTTCACAAACCATGATTAGCTCCTAATCAGCCAAGACATCGACTCAATCCATCTCTTCTTCGCCGCGTAACGACTCGGCCACCGTATCCCTCTCTTCGCGAACCTCGGCCTTTTTCCGCATCGGGATCAACAAATTCAGGATGATAGCCGTCAGACCGCCGGCGCAAATGGGGTTCTCTACCAGGACATACAGCGAATCCGGCAAGACCCGGAATACGGCCGGATCGTACGAGACGCCTAGCCCCAGCCCAAGGGAGGTGGCGACGATGATGGTCTCGCGACGACGCAGGCCGTTGGAAATAATGATGCGGATCCCGGCGATGGCGATCATCGAGAACATCAGCGTCATCGCGCCGCCCAGCACCGGGGCCGGAATGGTGGTAAAAAAGCGCCCGATGACCGGAAACAGCCCCAGCAGCACCAGCATCACGGCGATCGCCCGACCGACATAGCGCGAGGCCACGCCGGTCATCTGGATCACCCCGTTATTCTGGGCAAAGGTGGTCAGCGGCAGCGACCCCAGGGCAGAGGCGATGACCGACACCAGCCCATCGGCCAGCACGCCGCCGCTCAGACGCGACTGATACTCCGGCCCTTCGATGGGGCGATTCGAGACCATCGCCGTCGCGGTGATATCCCCCACAGCCTCCAGCACGCTGAGCAGATAGATGGTGCCGGCCACCAGGAAGGCGTGCATATCAAAGGTAAAACCATACTTAAAGGGAACCGGCACGGTCACCAGCGGCAGGTCGCGCAGGGCGCTGAAGTCCACCATCCCCAGGCACAGCGCCACGATATAGCCAACGATAAGCCCGATGGCGATGCCGCCCATGCGCAGCAAGGGGTGACGCGCACAGTTAAAGCCGATAACCACCAGCAGCACCAGCAGGCCGACGCCGATGTTTTCATAGTTGCCGAACGTACCGCTGCTCTTGGCGGCGAAGCCGCCGCCGAAGTCGATGATGCCGACCTTGATCAGGCTCAGGCCGATCATCAGCACCACCACCCCACTCACCGTCGGGGTGATCACCCGGCGCAGGTAGGGCAGGATAAACGAGGCCCCCACGACCAGGAAGGCGCCGACAAAGGAGACCCCCAGCAGGGTCGATATGATCAGCTCCTCATGCAGGCCATCGTGTTTCATGGCGCCGCCCAGGGCGATCATCACGGTAACAAAGGAGAAGTTCACCGACTGAATCGACAGCAGGCCGGAGCCGACGCAGCCATAGCGGTTCACCTGCAGCCAGGTGCCGACGCCGGAGGCGATCATCGCCATGGAGACCAGATAGGCGGTGATTTCGGTGGAGAGGCCCAGCGCGGTACCGACGATCAGCGCCGGTGCCACCATGGGGACAAAAATCGCCAGCAGGTGAGTCACCGCACCCACCATGAGCTGGTGAAAGGGCGGTTTATCCTCTAGCTGATAAATAAGATCGGATCCAGCACGCGGTATATCAGACATCCCTTTACTCCTTGGTAAATTTGATCATCTGATCCAATTAATAAATATCCGCCTACCGGTTTTCCCGCCGCGCGGCAAGGGGCGCCCCTGAGGGTGTGTTCCCCCTAACTCCGTCTGTGGCTGTGCAGTTCAGATATTCATTATCCAACGGCTAATTGAATCGTTGGCGCAGGGCCGCCCCGCCGGAGCGGCCCGCACGCGGTCTTACAGTTTTCCTAACGCGTTCAGTATTTTCTCCGGTGTAAAGTGCCATTCGCGCAGCCAAACCCCACAGGCGTCGTGAATCGCAGTCGCGATGGCCGGTGCTGCGCCGTTCACCCCGATTTCAGAGATCGACTTGGCGCCGTACGGGCCGACCTGATCGTCGCTCGGCACCAGGAAGGCGCGGAAGTCGCGCGGGATATCGCCGATCATCGGCGCGCCGTAGGTGCGCAGATCGCGGGTGATCGGACGCCCCTCGCGGTCATAGCGGATCGCCTCGCTCATGCTGTGGCCGATGGCGCGCATGGTGGCGCCATAGATCTGACCCAGCGCCAGCTCGGGGTTCACCGGGGTGCCGCAGTCCAGCAGGGCATAGAACTTGTCCAGCCGGATCTCGCCGGTGCGCACGTTCACCGCCACCTCGGCAAAGTTGGCTCCATAGGGGAAGGCAAAGTCCGGCGTAATATAGCTGGCCGTTGCCACCAGCGTACCGAAGCCGGTGCCGGTTTCCGCCTTGTGGGCGATATCGGCATAGCTCACCTCGCCACGCTTGCCGCGCACGATCCCCGGCGCGACCAGGGTGACATCCTGCCGCGGCTCGCCGATCATCTGCGCGCCGTGGAACAGGATCTTCTCGCGCAGATTCTCCGCCGCCTTTTTGGCCGCGTTACCGGAGAAGCAGGTGCCGGATGACGCGTAGGCCCCCTTATCAAACAGCGCATGGTCGGTATCGCCGGAGATAACATGGATCTCTGACATCGGGCACATCAGCACCTCGGCCGCCAGCTTGTTAACCACCGTATCCAGGCCGGTACCGATGTCGGCGCCGCCGGAGTGCACGATAAAGGTGCCATCAGACTCCAGTTTAATCATGCAGTTGGCCTGATCGATGTCCGGAATGCCCGACTTCTGCATGATGATCGCCACCCCGCGCCCGATGCGCCAGTCACCCTCGGCCGGCTTCGGTGCGTCCCAGTCGATCAGCTCACGCCCCTTGCGCAGGATCGGCTCCAGCGCACAGCTGGCGGCAGAGGGGACCGAGGTCGGCATCTTGCCTTCGCCGATGGCGCCCAGGATCTTCAGCTCCTGTCCCTCATGTACCCGGTTGAGCTCGATGATATCCAGCAGGTCGATACCCAGCTGATCGGCCAGCTCGGCCAGCGCCATGGTCAGGGCAAAGTTCCCCTTCGGCGCCCCGTAGCCCTGATAAGCTCCGGTCGGGCAGATATTGCTGTAATAGGTGGTGACCTGGAAATTGACGTTATCGCAGGGATAGAGCGGCAGCGACAGCGCCGGACCGTTACTCGGCACCGTCAGGGAATGGTTGCCGTAGGGGCCGGTGTTGGCGCGGAAGTCCATGTCGATGGCGGTCAAACGCCCCTCTTTGGTCGCGCCGATCTTCACCTTCACCTTGGCTACGTGGCGCGAGGTGTTGGCGATAAACTCCTCTTCACGGGTATAGCGGAAGTAGACCGGACGCCCGGTGACGCAGGTCGCCCAGGCGCACACCTCCTCCAGCAGGATATCCTGCTTGGAGCCGAAGCCGCCGCCGACGCGCTCCTTGATGATGTGGACCTTGTTCTGCTTCATCCCGACGATGCGCGCCACCTGGCGACGCACGTGCCACGGTACCTGGGTCGAGGCATGTACCACCAGACGATCGCCATCCATATAGGTGTAGCAGACGTGCGGCTCGGTCGGACACTGCTGAGCCTGGGTTGACTCGTAGGTGCGCTCGATGACGACATCCGCCTGCGCGAAGCCCTGCTCCACGTCCCCAATGCGGCCGTGAACGCTGGCGGCGATATTGTCGTGCGGGCGCGCCCCGATCGGGAAGTTGATGATCATGTGCTCGCCGCGCTGCGCCGAGCCCCGATTCTGCACCTCCAGATCGCTCGGGGCCCCGTTGACGTACACGATGGGTTCGTCGTGGATCAGCGGCGCATCGTCGGCCATCGCCTCGTCGATGGACATCACCGGCCGCAGGATCTGGTATTCCACCTCGATCAGCTTCAACGCTTCCAGGGCGATCGCCTCGCTCTCCGCCACCACGGCGGCGACGCGGTCGCCAACGTGGCGCATCTTCTTGCCAAACATGCGGCGATCGAGCGGCGACGGCTCCGGCGCACTCTGTCCGCCGGGGGTGTAATAAACATCCGGGCAGTTCAGATGGGTGATGACGTGCACCACGCCCGGCAGCGCCTCGGCCCGGCTAACGTCCAGACGGGCGATCAGCGCATGGGGATGGGGACAGCGCAGCATCTTGATCACGCAGGCGTCCGCCGCGATGCGATCCTCGACGTAGCAGGGCTTGGCCTGCACCATCTTGGCCGCATCCACCTTCGGACAGTTTTTACCGACCACGCTCAGATCGTCGCGAAACTCGGGCGCCACCTCCATCTGATACAGCGGATCGCGCATCCGCGCCGCCGCCAGCGCCACCACCTGGTAAAACTGCTGGTAGCCGGCGTCGCGGCTAAACAGCCCGGAGAGGGCGTCATCGATATCCTGACGGCTCGGCGCCGGAATACGCTCCAGCAGATCGGTCAGGATCAGCGCCGCCGCCGGATCGTTATAGCCGGACTGCACCACGCCCACGTCGACCATCGCCTGCTGCACCGGGCTCAGCTGATTCCAGGCACCGAGCGATTCGGCGGTGCGTACCACCGCCCCTTCCAGCTGGGCAGCGATCAGCAGGGAGGCGTTGATCACCACCCCGTCGAAGATAATGGCATCGGAGCCGGCAAAGCCGAATCCATCGTCGCTGTTGCGAACAGAGTGCATGCCGAGTCCAAACAAGAGCTGCTGCACATTGTCGCCCGGCTGACACGCCAGCGTGCGCGGGGTGCCGTTCAGCGTAAAGCGAATTGTCATTTTGCTTCCTCCCTCATCTGCTGGCAGTCCGCCAACAGTTCAGCCACCACTACGCCCGCGATATAGCGCTTATACGCTTCGCTGCCGCCCAGATCCGCGCTCGGCGCGATCGCAGCGCTGACCGCCTGCGCCAGCGGCTCACCCTCAAGGGCCAGCCCCTCCACGTCGCGCAGACGCTGCGGGCGAGAGGCGACGCCGTCCAGGGCGATACGCCGCCCCCCGTCGCTCGGAAACGCGACGGCCGCCGTCACCACCGACCAGCCCGCCGCCGAACGGCTCACCTTACGGGTCGCGCAGCAGCGCAGGGGATCGTCGATGATCACCGCCGTTAACAGACGATCGTCCGGCGCAGCCAGATACTCCTCCAGCGCGATCGCCGCGCCGTCGGCGCTCTGCAGACGGGCGTCCAGCGCCAGCAGCACCGGCGCCAGCACCGATTCGGCCTGGCGGGCCGCCAGCTCGCCGCCCAGCGTCGACTGGTTGCGCAGATGGCGTGAATAGACAAAGCCCAGCGCATCCTGCAGCGCCTGGGGCAGCCGCGCCGTATCGCGCAGCTGCTGCAGCGTCGTCAGGGCGCCGAGGTGCAGCGCCCCGTCATGCCAGGTGACCCGATCCAACCCCAGCCCTTTCAGGGAGATAGCCACCGTCTTCTCGGTGCGCGTGGGCGTGGCGTTTAATTTACTTCCTCCGGCGAAGTAAACAGCCTGATCCTGAAAGCGGCGCTTAAGCTCCAACGCCTGCTCTACGGAGTCCGGCCGGAAAAATTGCTCAATCATGTTCCACCCTCTTTGTGCAAAACCGCACGGGCCAAAGCCCGCGCGGTTTTATGGTCTCAGTTCAGTGCATCCATACGCTGCCACATCTTGGCGGCGACCCTGCGGGCTTCGGCGTAAATCGGCTCGACGTCAAACGGGAACGCGCGATCCTCATACACCATCACCCCTTCGACCATCACGCTATGCACGCTGGATGCGCCCAGGCCGAAGGCCAGATGCCCACCGATGTTCTGCGCCGCCAGCGGCGTCGGTGACGGGTAGTCGCAGATGGTCAGATCCGCCTTATAGCCCGCCTCCAGACGGCCAAAGCGGGCGCCAAAGTTACGGTCAAGCAGCTGGTTGCCGTTGTACAAGAAGCGAGTAAAGCTATCCGGCCACAGCGGGCCACCGGCGTCGCGGTGTTTAAAGAAGGCAAACTTCAGCTCTTCAAACATATCCGCGCCGATGCCGTCGGTGCCGAGCGCCAGATTGCGATACTGCGCCAGACGCTGGTTGTAGCCGACGTGGTTATTCATATTGGAGCGGGCGTTGTGCACCAGGAAGGCATCCTGCGCGTTGAGGATGCGAATGTCCTCATCGGAGAGATACAGCCCGTGGGCCAACAGGGTCTTATCGTTAATCAGATCATACTCGGCCAGGCGAACCACCAGATCCTGCCCATATTTGTCGTGGCCGTGGGAAACATCATAGCGATCCTCCGCCGCGTGAATATGCAGCCCGCGCCCGGTGGCGCGCAGGGCCTCTCGCAGCATATCCAGACCGGCGTTGGAGACGGTAAAGGGCGCGTGGGCACCGATGTGCGCCTCCACCAGGTAGGGCTCGCTCCCCTTCGCCTTGGCGTCGTCGATCAGGTGAGCGAAGCGGATATTCTCCTCTACTCCCGCCTGCAGCTCTCGGGTGCCACCGTTGCGATCGGTGGTCTCAAAACAGGTCATGCCGCGCAGACCGGCCTTCAGAAATCCCTGGCGCAGGGTCGCCAGAGAGCCGGCGATATAGTTGGGCGAGGCGTGATGGTCGATCACCGCGGTACAGCCGCTCTTAATCGCCTCCAGCGAACAGATCAGCCCGCTGTAGTACAGCGACTCCTCATCCAGCGCCCGATCCAGGCGCCACCACAGGTTCTTCAGCGTAGAGATAAAGTCCGGGCACGGCGCGATGTTGGCCATGATGCCGCGCGACAGACCGGAGTAAAAATGGTTGTGAGCGCAGACGATGCCCGGCATCACCAGACGCCCGTGCATCTCCTTAACTCGGGCCTCGGGGTACTGCGCACGCAGGTTGTCACCCACGGCGCGGATCTCCGCGCCGTCGATGGCGATATCGACCCCTTCCAGGACCCGCGCCGGCTCAAACTGTACGGCGGTGACGTTCTTCAGAATCAGCATGATTATTCCTCCACCCGGCCCAGCAGATAGTGATGATGGCGATGAACGTGGCTGATGATGCGGCACATGTCGCTGAGCGCCGGCGGCACCTCGGCGAATTCGCCCGCCTCGTCGATGCGCAGCTGCCAGATCTGCGCGTCCTGACGCACGCTCACCTGAGATCCCTCAACCAGGAAGCCGGGGTTGGTGCTGTTAGTAAAATCCTGCGCCAGGCTGAAGATGGTGATCTTGTCTTTGTAGGGTTTTCCCTGCCACGGACAGAACTGGGCGCAGTTGCCGCATTCGTTGCAGTAGGCGTCAATATGCAGGGTCTGGAAACGGTTCTGGAATCCCGGCACCGCGATAGAGACGTTGGCACGGTTCGGGCAGACATCCACGCACTTGCTGCACACGTAGTTACACTCCAGGCAGCGCTGCGCCTCCTGCGCCACGAAGGCGTCGCGGTCATCTTTGTCCACCAGCGTGACGGAGATCGCCCCTTTACGCTGGTAGATGCGCGCCGGATCGACGTTGTTCCAGTACTTATCGCCGTAGCTGCTCGCAATGCTCTCCCGCGCCAGAATCGCATCCGTCGCCCGGCGGGCGGTGCCGATGGCGGCCACGATGGACGAGGGTCCACTTTGCACGTCACCGATCAGGAACACGTTCTCACGCGTCGTTTCACCGCTGGCATCGCGTACCGCCGGCCAGCCGCTGTCGTCCAACGGAACCCCCATCGCCGCCAGGCGCTCGCAGTCGGCCTGCTCGCCGATCGCGGTGATCAGGGCGTCCATCTGCAGCGTCACGGTGCGCTCCGTCGCGACCGGACGGCGACGCCCCTGCGCATCCGGCTCGCCGAGCGCCATGACGCGCGCCACCAGGGTGCCGTCCTGCTCGAAGCGCTCCGGGTTGGTCAGGAACATGAATTTCACCCCGTCCTCCAGCGCCTCTTGATACTCCTCGCGGTAGGCCGGCATCTCATTTAGGGTACGGCGGTAGAGCACCGTGACATCGTCGACCCCCGGCACGCGCAGGGCGGCGCGGGCGCAGTCCATCGCCGTGTTACCGGCGCCGACCACCGCCACGTGTTTGCCCAGCTTCAGCGCAACGCCGCGGTTGTAGTCGCGCAGGAACGGCAGAGAGCGATAGACGTTGCGGTTGTCACCCTCCAGACGCACGCCGCTGTTCTTATCGGCCCCAACCCCGACCAGCACATAGGCGAAGCCCTGCTGCTGCAGCTGCTCGACCGTCAGCTGCGGATCGCAGCCGAACGCAAACTTCACGCCGTGATCGGCGACAAACTCGATATCGTGGGCGATCAGTTCGCCCGGGATGCGGAACTGCGGAATGATGTTCTTCACCACCCCACCGGCGTTGGCCTCGCGCTCAAACAGGGTCACCGGGTGCCCGGCGCGGGCCAGGAAGTAACCGGCGGAGAGCCCGGCGGGGCCGGCGCCGATCACCGCCACCGGGTGTTTGTTCCCAGAGCCGGCCGGCTTGTGCCAGCGCTGCTTGTACTCCTGCCAGCCGCGCTCCAGCGCCACCTTCTTCAGCTCGCGGATATTCAGCGCACTGTCATAGTCCAAGCGGGTGCAGTTGTACTGGCACTGGTGATCGCAGATATGGCCGGTAATCGCCGGCAGCGCGTTACGCTGATAGATCACCGCCAGCGCGTCGGCGTAGCGCCCTTCGCCCATCAGACGGATATATTCCGGAATATCCTGCTTAATAGCGCAGGCGGTGACGCAGGGCGCCACATAGCAGTCGGTCTGCGGCAGCGGACCGCCGGCGTCGATGCGATCGTCGGACTTCCACTGCTTCTGGGTGTACTCCATGCTGACGGCGCGGGCGGCCAGCGCCTCCAGCCGTGCGACGTCCACCTTCGGCATATCCCAGTATTCAGAGCGATCCAGCTCGCGCATGCACTCGGTCAGCCGCAGGTAACCACCCGGCTTCAGCAGGTCGGTCGCCATGGTGATCGGCCGGATACCGGTCTCAAAGATATCGCGGATGTTGAATTTACTGGCGCCGCCGGAGTAGGAGATCGGCAGCTCGCCGTTAAAGGCGCGCGACAGCACCGCCGCCACGTTGATGGAGAGTGGGAACAGCGCGCGACCGGACATGTACATCTCTCCGCCGGGCAGCGCCCCTTTATTGTTGATGGTGCCCAGGGTATTGGTCAGCTTAACGCCAAAGCTCAGCTGCTTCTCCCGACCCAGCGTCATCAGGCGCTTCAGCATCTCCAGCGCCTGCGCCAGCTTCAGATCGTGATCGAAGGACTCCTCTTTCAGCCCGATGTAGTCAAAGCCACAGGTATCAAGGATCTCGCGCACCCGCGCATAGCCCAACAGGGTCGGATTCAGCTTCACAAAGGTGTTCAGGTGCTTCTCTTCCAGCATGTAGCGGCAGATAGCTTCAATCTCGTCCGGCGGACAGCCGTGCATGGTCGACAGGGTAACGCCGTGCGCCATGTCCGCGGGAATACCCGCGGCCAGCGCCGTCAGACGATCGCGCCGCTCAGCCAGCCCCAGCCGGGACAGGAAGGCCTCGTCGCCGACCCAGCGCGCCAGGATGCGGCGGTACTCGGCAAACTTGGGATGCGAGGCAGAGTCCATCATGTCGTGAATAAACTGCTGCATCGACGGCTGCTTGATGCCGTCGAGGTTATACCCCACGCTCATGTTGAAAATGAAGGATTTGGCCTCACCCTGGGTGCGCGGATCGAAGATCTCCTCCAGCAGATGCAGGGCGAACCAGGCTTTCAGATACTCATCGTGCGCCTTCAGCAGCGTGAACTCAGTGGACCATTCGGTGTTAAAGCACTCGTCTTCCGCATCGATACAGGGCTTATCCAGCTCCAGACGATCGAGGATCTGTACGGTTTTCAGCTCAATAAAACGACCGCCGGTCAGCCAGGAGACGATGATGTTTTGCGCCAGCTGGGTATGGGGGCCGGCGGCAGGGCCGATGGGGGTCTCACAGGTTTCACCGAACACCTTGATCAGGCGCTGATTATCCTTACGGTAAAACTGCTGCTCGGGAATACCAAAGATAGAGCGGCTTTGATGGTATTCATCAAAAATGCGCGTCAGAAGCTCCTCAAACGGAACGGGACGCATAATATCACCCATGACTCTCTCCTTGCTGCGACATAACGCTGATATCGATTTACCGGGGTACGTCCCGCGCACACCGGCGGCTACCCAGATATCAGCAACAATCACGCCAGATATTTATTCCTATTCCTTGGATGATAAAAATCGTGAGTAATATCTAATTGTTTTATCTATTTGTGAAATAGCTCACACGAGTCAAATGAGAATATAAATCAATAAACCACAGCGGCCTCCGCGCCGCTTATTCAGCGACGGTGAGATTATCAAAAAAAGAGAGGATGTATCACTTTGATATGCGAATTTTGCGATAATTATTTTAACTGTGAACGCAATCGCTTAAATATAAAAAGCAAATGCCTTACTTACCCAATAGCAATTGATAGGCCTGCGGCGTATCGACATCCAGAATAATTTCAGGCGTATTTATATCAAGATAACGATAATCCTTTGCTAACAAATATTCACGCATGCTGCGCTGGGGATAACGCTGTCCAGCCTGCGGCAGCAGCGCACGCGGCAGCAGCACAGGATGGCCGGGCGTCCCCCGATAGCGCGGCATCAGGGCATAGGGACCGCGCCGCTGCCACAGGCGGGAAAACAGCGCCGGCGTCAGACAGGGAATATCGCCGTGGCTAATAAAACAGTAGTCGCTTCGCACCGCCGCCGCGCCGCAGCGAACGGAGGAAAATAACCCACTGCGATAATCGGGATTAACCACCGTGCGAATTCTTGGATGATCTCCGTAGCGCTGCAGCAATTCGTCTGCACGAAAGCCAACGACCAATATAATTTGCTGACAAAACCCCAATGCGTTATTAATACTGGCATCCAGAAGGGTGCCACCGCGATAGGGCAGCATCATTTTCCACTGTCCCATCCGCGAAGAGAGCCCCGCGGCGGTAATGATCCCCTCTACCGCCTCGGGAATAATATTCTCTGTTAGCTGCATCATTCTATTTTTCCACTGGATTAGGAGCATTAGCGCTGCGCCCTGTCGGCATCATGATGGCAATTGCAGCCCGTTGACATCGACGCCGAGCTCCGCCGCCGGACACGGCGCGCGGATACAACGCGATGAATAAAAATGGCCGCGGGGCACCGGTTCTATTAATAGCACATATGCCGAACGCCATGATACCCGAACTGCAGGAGGTGCTGAGGGACCGCCATGCGAAGCCCGGCCCGCTGATGATAAGCCTGATCGGCGCCGGCGGAAAAACCAGCGCCCTGCACTGGCTGGCGCACGCCTTTGCCGAGCGCGGCCTGCGGGTGATGGTCACCACCACCACCCGCATGTATCTGCCGGATACCCTCCCCACGCTGTTTTGCCGCCATCCGGCCGCCCTCCCCGCCGCGGCGCTGCGCTCGGCGATCACCGCCTGCTTCGCCGCCTGGGACCCTGCTCTGGGTAAGGTGCAAGGCTTTACCCCGGCCCAGATCGATACCCTGTCCCAGCGCAGCCTGGTCGATGTGATCCTGGTAGAGGCCGATGGCGCCCACCGCCTGCCGCTGAAGGCGCCGGCGGGGCACGAACCTTGCATCCCTGAGCGTAGCCACTGCGTGATTGCCGTCAGCGGGGGACAAACGTTAGGGCATCCGGTCGGCGAGCGCTGTGTACACCGTTGGCCGCTGTTCGCCGCCCACAGCGGCCTGACAGAGGGCGAGTGCCTGGATATGACGGCGATGGGCCGCTTTATCCGCCACCCGCAGGGGATGTTCAAAGGCACCCCGGCCACGGCGCGCAGGGTCTGGCTGATCAACCGATTTTATCAATCTGATAACGTCACGGACGCCAGCCTGTATGCCCTGCTGAACGACGGGACGCTGGACGCCATCTGGCTCGGCGCCGTCCGTGAACAGCCCCCGATTACGCGCATTCTGCAGCGCCATGACAACAACGATACCCGCGCCGGCCCGCCGCCGCGCCGGGAATAACAACAAGGCAGTCGACATTGAGGTCGTTATGAATATCTTTGCACAAGCTGCGAAACTCGAGGAACAAAACCGCCCGTTTGCCATGGCTCAAATCATCGAGAGCCGTGGCTCCACGCCGCGTCATTCGGCACAGATGCTGGTACTGAAAGACGGCGGCATCATCGGCACCATCGGCGGAGGCATGATCGAACGGCTGGTCATTGAGCAGGCCATGCTGGCGCTGGCCGAGCGCAAGCCGCGCGTATTCCACGGCCGCATGGCGCGCAGCGGCCAGGACGCCGTCGGCTCCGACTGCGGCGGCGCCATGTCGGTCTATATCGACGTTCACGGCCTGCGCCCGCGCCTGGTGCTGATCGGCGCCGGCCACGTCAACCGCGCCATCGCCCACGCCGCCGCCTCGCTGGGCTTTGACATCCACGTCGCCGATACCTACCAAGACAGCCTGGATCCCGCGCTGTTTCCCGCCGGCACCCGCCTGCACCACGGTGATAATTTCACTAAACTTATCAATGAAATGCAGATAGAAGAAGAGAGCTTTGTCATCATCGCCACCAACAGTCAGGACAAAGAGGCGCTCGACTGCCTGATCGATAAACCCCTGAACTACCTCGGCCTGCTGGGAAGCCGTCGCAAGGTACAGACCTTCTGCCAGCAGCTGCGCCAGAGCGGCACGGACGAAGCGCAGCTGGCGCGTCTGCATGCCCCCATCGGCTATAACATCGGCGCCGAAACGCCGGAGGAGATCGCCATCAGCATTCTGGCCGAGGTGCTGCAGATCAAAAACCGCGCCGCCGGCGGCCTGATGAAACAGAATATCCGTCTGCAGCGCAATCGCCTGGTGGCGATCCGCGGCGCCGGCGATATCGCCACCGGCGTCGCGCTGAGGCTGTACCACGCTGGGTTTCAGGTACTGATGCTGGAGGTCGCCAAGCCGACGGTGATCCGCCGCAGCGTCGCCTTTGCCCAGGCCGTCTTCGACGGGGAGAGCACGGTCGAAGGCGTCACCGCCCGCCGCGCCGACGGCGCCGAGCAGGCCTTCAGCCTAATCGAGCAGGGGATCATCCCGGTGCTGGTCGATCCGCAGTGCCTTACGCTGGCGGCGCTGCAGCCCCACTATCTGGTCGATGCCATTCTGGCCAAGCAAAACCTGGGCACCCGCCGCGATATGGCCCCGGTGACCGTCGCCCTCGGCCCCGGCTTCGAGGCGGGCCAAGACTGCGACGCGGTGATCGAAACCAACCGTGGACACCACCTTGGGCGGGTGATCTACCGCGGCTTTGCCCAGGCCAATACCGGGATCCCGGGCAACATTAATGGCCACACCACCCGCCGGGTGATCCGCGCCCCGCACGCTGGCATCATGCACTGCTGCGTTAAGCTGGGCGATCTGGTCAACGAGGGCGATATCATCGCCCATATCGATACGACGCCGGTGGTCTCCCCGCTGCAGGGGATGGTACGCGGCCTGCTGAGCGAGGGGCTGGAGGTCAGCGCCGGGTTTAAAATCGGCGACGTCGATCCGCGCGGAGCGCAGGCCGACTACACCACCGTCTCCGATAAGGCGCGCGCCATCGGCGGCGCGGTGCTAGAGGCGATGATGAAGCTGAGCCCGCGCCCCTAGTGTGCGTTCGGACCGTCAGACAGTAAAAAGGGGCGCCAAGCGCCCCTTTAGATTTTCCCTGCGGTTACTGACACACCACGGTGCCGGTTTTCCCCTCGATCCCCTCTTTGGCTTTATCCAGTACGGTGATCAGCGCCTCGCGCCCCGGACGGGTGCGCGCAAAGGAGAGCGCAGCCTCCACCTTCGGCAGCATGGAGCCCTTGGCAAAGTGCCCCTCATCGATAAAGCGCTGGGCGTCCGTCAGGCTCAGGCGATCGAGCCACTGCTGGTTCGGCTTACCAAAGTTGATGGCGACCTTCTCCACCGCCGTCAAGATGATCAGCATGTCGGCGTCGATCATCTCCGCCAGCTTGGCGCTGGCCCAGTCCTTGTCGATCACCGCGCTGGCGCCGCGCAGGTGATTGCCCTCGCGGATCACCGGGATCCCGCCGCCGCCGACGGTGATCACCACCTGGCCGGCGTTGATCATCGCCTTAACGGTCTCTTTCTCAATAATGTCCACCGGCTTCGGCGAGGCGACAACGCGGCGATAGCCGCGCCCAGCGTCCTCTTTCATGTTGTAGCCATTGCGCGTCAGCAGCTCCGCCTCCTGCTGCGTAAAGAAGGAGCCGATCGGCTTGGTCGGATTGAGGAAGGCCGGATCGTTTCCATCGACCTCCACCTGGGTGATCAGCGTCGCCACCGGCGTCTGCATGCCGCGATCCCGCAGCTCCTCGCGCAGCGCGTTCTGCAGATCGTAGCCGATGTACCCCTGACTGAGCGCGACGCAGACCGACATCGGCAGCATCGGCGTATGGGCCTCGGTTTTCGCCGCCGCCTCAAACGCCTGGTTGATCATCCCCACCTGCGGACCGTTACCGTGGGTGACCACCACCTGGTGCCCCTGCGCTATCAAATCGACAATCGCCCGCGCCGTGGTCTTCACCGCCTTCATCTGCTCGGCCAGCCCCTCGCCCAGTGCGTTTCCCCCCAGCGCGAGCACGATTTTTTTCTTCATCATATCCTCACTCGTATGTTGTTGGACCGGACTGCATCCCGTCGCGCAAGCTTCCCGGCGGTATGCGGGCGCAGCCGTACTGCTTATACCGGTGCCTGAAACGCCTTTCGCTTCAGGAAACGCCCGCGCCCCGGCTCGGCGCTAAACTCGCCCTCACTAAAAATACGCTCGCCGCGCGCCAGGGTATGGCGAATAGCCCCCCGGCATACCATGCCCTCATAGGGGCTGTAGTCGGCGTTGTCATGTAAGTCGCAGTGACGCACCGTCGTCGTCCGGCGCGGATCGATTATCACCACATCGGCGTCGGCGCCCGGCGCGATCGCCCCCTTCTGCGGCCACAGCCCAAACAGGCGCGCCGGGGTCGCGCTGGTCAGCGACACGAAATGCGGCAGCGAGATACGTCCGGTCATGACCCCGGCGGAAAACAGCAGCAGCATCCGGTTTTCAACGCCCGGCAGGCCGTTGGGACAGCGGCTAAAGTTACCGCCGGAGAGCGCCAGCCGCTGGCGGTAGGGGAAGGTGCAGTGGTCGGTGGCCACCACGTCGATGGCGCCGTCGCTGATGCCACACCACAGCGCATCCTGTTCGCGCAGGTTGCGCAGCGGTGGGCTGAGAATAAACTTCAGGCCGTCTTCGCGCAGATAGCTGCGTTCATCCAGCAGCAGGTACTGCGGGCAGGTCTCGACCCACACCGGCTGATGGCGCGCGCGGGCCAGACGCAGATAGTCCAGCCCCAGTCCGTTGGACAGGTGAACGATATACAGCGGCGCGTTCCCCGCCAGCTGCGCCAGATTGATCATGCGCGCAATGGCCTCCGCCTCGCACTCCAGCGGACGGCTGCGGGCATGGAAGATCGGCGCGACCTGACCGTTGGTCAGATAATGGGCGCGTCGCTGGGCGATGGCGGCATCGTTTTCCGGGTGCACCGTGGTCAGCGCGCCGACCTGATGCAGACGGCGCAGCGCGCGCAGCACCGCATCGTCGTCCAGCTTAAAGCCGTAGGTCAGATAGAGCTTAAAGCTGCTGATCCCCTCCTCCTGCACCATCGAGGCCATTTCGTCGAGGATCGCCGCATCAATATGCTGGATTACGCCGTGAAAGCCGTAGTCGATCACCGCCTTGTCCGCGGCGTAGCCGTGATAGGCCGCCAGCTGGTGATGCAGAGAGCAGCCCTTCGGGCCAAAGCCCATATGGTCGATAATGGTTGTTGTACCGCCACACGCCGCCGCGCGGGTACCGGTAAAAAAATCATCACAGCTGCGGGCCAGGCCGACATCGATATTAAAGTGGGTGTGTACGTCCACCCCGCCGGGCATCACGTAGCAACCTTCGGCGTCGATCACTTCGTCCGCCTCATCCTCCGACAGGCCGGGATCCAGGCGGCTGATAATGCCGTGTTCGATCAGCACGTCCGCGCGCCGTTCGCCGTCGTGATTCACCACCGTGCCGTTTTTGATCAGGCTTTTCATCGTCGTGACTCCGCAAAGAGACCCCGGCACGCACGGTGCCGGGGAAGATAGCGTCAGGATTACTTCTTCAGCTGCTCAAGATAGGTCAGCGGGATGGCGGCATACATCGCCGCGCAGGTCACCAGGTGATCCTTCCAGGTTTTCTCGTTCGGCGCGTGCGCCTCCGGCTCTTTGCCCGGACCAAAGCCGATCACCGGGATACCGTGGCGGCCCATGATGGAAACGCCGTTGGTAGAGAAGGTCCACTTATCGACCACCGGCTGCTTATGGAACAGCCCCTGGTAGGCCCGGCTCAGGGTTTTCACCGTGACATGATCCTCTTCAACCTTCCAGGTGGGGAAGTAGCACTCGGTCGGGTAGACCAGCCCGGTGTAGGAGGGACGATCGTAGTTATACATGGAGACGGTGGCGTTAGCCGCCTGCACCGCCGGCAGCGCACGGATCTCCTCCAGCGCCCCTTCCCAGGTCTCGCCCCAGGTCAGGCGACGGTCGATGGAGACGGCGCAGCTATCGGCCACGGCGCAGCGGCTCGGTGAGGTAAAGAAGATCTCGGATACCGTCAGGGTTCCCTTACCAAGGAATTCGTCGTACCCCAGGCTCTGCGACAGCTCCTGCAGTTCGTTGAGGATCGGCCCCATCTTGAAGATGGCGTTGTCGCCGCGCTCCGGCGCGGAGCCATGGCAGCTGACGCCCTGCACGTCGATGCGGATCTCCATGCGTCCGCGCTGGCCGCGGTAGATCTGGCAGTCGGTCGGCTCGGTGCTGACCACGAACTCCGGACGGATCTTGGACTGCTCGATGATGTACTGCCAGCACAGGCCGTCGCAGTCCTCCTCTTGAACGGTACCGGTCACCAGCAGGGTATACTGATCCTCCAGCCCCAGATCCTTGATGATCTTACCGGCATACACCATGGAGGCCATGCCGCCTTCCTGATCCGACGCGCCGCGCCCGCCGATCAGATCGTCGGTCTCCATCCCCTCATAGGGGTCGAAGGTCCAGTTTTTGATGTTGCCGATGCCGACGGTGTCGATGTGGGCATCCATGGCGATCAGGTGCGGACCGTGGCCCACATAGCCCAGCACGTTGCCCATCGGGTCGATCTCAACCCGATCGAAGCCCACCTTCTCCATCTCTTCTTTGATGCGCTGCACGACGCGCTTTTCATCACAGCTTTCACTGGGGATGGCAATCATGTCGCGCAGGAAACGGGACATGTCGTCTTTATACTGATGCGCCTTCTCCAGAATCATATCGAACGGAACTTGCTTAGCCATTATATTCTTCTCCAGTGGTGATCCCCCCGCCAGGCGGGGAGCATGAATTCAACGATGCCCCCGCGCTTATTCACACGCCGGGTATTTCCCTTCCCAAACCACTTCACGGTAGTGCTTCACATCGGTGTCCCCTTCGGTGCTGATCAGCAGCACCACGGAGTCACGGTTCAGCCCCAGCGTCTTCATAAGCTCTTCGCGGCGCGGATGGTGATGGACGGCGGCCAGAACCCCCAGGCCGACGGCGCCCGACTCGCCGGAGATAATGCGGGCATCCTGACCCAGCGGGTTGCCCAGCACACACATGCCCAGCGCCGCCACCTTATCCTGGCAGGAGATAAACTGGGTGGCGCAATTACGCAGCAGCGGCCAGCCCAGCGGGTTAGGTTCGCCGCAGGCCAGGCCGGCCATGATGGTGGCCATGTCGCCGCCGACGTTGACGATCTCGCCCTTCACTCCGGAGCGGAACACGCAGTCCGCCAGATCCGGCTCGACGATCACCGAGTGCAGGTTCTGCGCACCGTAGACGTCGACCAGGTAGCCCAGCACCCCGCCGGCCATGGCGCCCACGCCGGCCTGCAGGAAGACGTGGGTCGGACGGGCAATACCCATCTGCGTCATCTGCTCTACCGCTTCATCCGCCAGCGTGGCATACCCCTGCATGATCCAGGTTGGGATCTTGGTGTAGCCCTCCCAGGCGGTATCCTGTACCACCTCCCAGCCGCGCTCCTGCGCCGTCTTCATGGTCAGACGCACGGTGTCGTCATAGTTCATGTCCGTGACGATGCACTCGGCACCCAGGTTACGGATATGCTCCACGCGTTCGCGCGCCGATCCCTTGGGCATGTACACCACGGCATGCTGCCCCAGCTGCTGCGCCGCCCAGGCCACGCCGCGGCCGTGGTTGCCGTCGGTGGTGGTGGCAAAGGTCATCCGCTCGGTCAGGGTGGACTTGAGCTTCTCGAAGGAGAATTCATTGATATCCATGTGATACTTTTCGCACAGCAGGCGTGCAATGGCGTAAGCGCCCCCCAACATCTTGAAGGCGTTCAGGCCAAAGCGCTGCGACTCATCCTTCACCAGGATCTTGCCGATGCCAAACAGGTGCGACAGTTCATCCAGGGCATACAGCGGCGTTGGACGGTAGCCGGTGATTTTTTTATGAAAGGCCCGCGCTTTCTGCGCTTCTGCGCGGGAGAACAGTGGCGACGTTTCACCATTGAAGAAACGGTTTTGCGCAATATCCACCTTCAGCGAGAAAACAGACATAACCCAACCTCATCCATCGAATAAGAAATCCGCGCTGGCGGAGAGGCCGGCCGACTCGACCGGCCGACGGTGTTACTTAATACGCTTCTGGGCTTCCTTGAGCAGCTGCTCCAGCACCAGGCCCGGTTTGGGGAATTTACGGGCGACGATCATCGCGGCGATGATGTATGGCTTCCAGCTGGCCTCTTTATAGGTGGCGATGCGGTATTTCTCGAATACCCCTTCAGTCACCTCGCCCTCCTCACAGGAGACGCCGGAGATATCGGCCGGCAGACAGTGCATATACAGCGCTTCGCCGCCGCGGGTCAGCTTCATCATCTCTTCGGTGCAGTGCCAATCTTTATGGTTAGCGTTCTGCGCCAGGCACTGTTTCTCCAGCGCCTTCAGGCCATCGTGATCATTGGCGCGCAGCAGCTCGGTGCGCTGCTCCATCACCTTGTAAGGCGCCCAGGACTTGGGATACACAATATCCGCATCCTTGAAGGCCTCTTCCATGGAGCTCACCTGACGGAAGCTACCGCCGGACGCCTTGGCGTTATTGTGGGCGACCTCCACCACGTCAGGGATCAGGTCATAGCCTTCCGGGTGGGCCAGCGTGACGTCCATCCCGAAGCGGGTCATCAGGCCGATGATGCCCTGCGGCACGGACAGCGGCTTGCCATAGCTCGGAGAATAGGCCCAGGTCATGGCGATCTTCTTGCCCTTCAGGTTTTCCAGGCTGCCGAAGTGCTCACGCAGCCAGGCCAGATCGGCCATGGACTGCGTCGGGTGGTCGATGTCGCACTGCAGGTTGACCAGCGCCGGACGCTGCGGAAGAACGCCCTGCTCGTAGCCCTCATCCAACGCCGCGCCGACCTCACGCATGTAGGCGTTACCGGCGCCCAGGAACATATCGTCACGGATGCCGATGGCATCGGCGCAGAAGGAGATCATGTTGGCGGTTTCACGCACGGTCTCGCCGTGGGCGATTTGGGATTTACCCTCATCCAGATCCTGCTGGGCCAGACCCAGCAGGTTCAGAGCGGACGCATAGGAGAAACGGGTACGGGTCGAGTTATCGCGGAACACGGAGATACCCAGCCCGCTGTTAAAGATTTTGGTCGCGATATTTTCAGCGCGCATGGTCTTCAGCGCCTCGGCGACATCCAGCACCAGCTTCAGCTCCTCCGGACTCTGCTCCCAGGTCAGCAGAAAGTCCTTGTCATGAAGATTAGACTTGAGCGCGTTGATATCCTTGATAATTTCATTAACAGTTTTCATCGTATGGCCCTAATGATTAAATGACTGGCTACCTGACTAACCTGCTACGCCGCACAGGCGGTGAGAGTCCAACCTGCAAACAGTCGATAACAGCGACTGGCAATACTTAAACAATAACTGTGCCAAATTTGTTTTCTGCAGAGGGGCCAACGGAGATCCCATAACATTGTGCGAGAGCCATCACAAAATAGTGCTCATCGGCAGCGGAAAACGGCGGTTTTTATCTATTGAATGCATATTATCAGCAGAGTAAATACGCAGAAGACCGGCCGCAGCGGGAATATTTCCGCCCCCTTTCCCCGTAATCCTCAACCCATATTGATAACGTTAAGGGTGTATCTCTCATTTTGATAATAAAGTGTGATGGCTCTTACATATTTGTCGTATCGCGGGCGAAAAGAAACGCTTCTTTATCAAACTTCAATATTGCTGAGTTAGTATCATGCGATAAAAGAACACGCTTATGGCCTAATGGAATAGGTTCTAACATCAGCCAACATACCCGTAATGCAGGGTAACTGGTTAAGTGCTAAAGAAAGGTTCAATTATGACACCCGCAAACACTCAATCCGTTTTAATGCAGATCCAACCCACTATCCTGCGCTTTACCAAAATGCTCTCCAGCGTACTGCAGCTGGAGGTCGAGATCGTCGATGCCACCATGACGCGCGTCGCCGGCACCGGCCCCTACGGTAAATTCTTTGGCCGCAAGCTCAACAGCAACTCACGTCTGCTGCGCTATGTGCTCGATACCAAGCAGGAAAAGGTGGTGATCCGCTCCCGCTTCGATCCGGTCTGCGAGGGATGCAGCAGTAAGGACAACTGTAAGGAAAAGGCCTTTCTCGGGACGCCGATCCTGTTCCAGGGGAACTGCATCGGCGTTATCAGCCTGGTGGCCTTTACCCAGGAGCAGCAGGAGAGAATAAAGGATAATTTGCATGAGTTCTCCGATTATGTCCGGCATATATCCAACATATTTGTTTCTAAACTCTTGGAAAGCCAGGGCGGAAACGATGGCGCCAGCAAAATATTACTCAGCCTGATCGAGAATATGGATCAGGGCGTCTTGGTTCTGGATGAAAATAACCAGGCGCAGTTTGCCAATGCCACGGCATTAAAACAGCTGAATGCCATTAATGAGCAAGTTATTGGTAAGACATTTAATATTCGGCCGCTGACCTATCAACAGAACTATCTCAGCGGTCATCTGCAGCATATTGTCGCTTTCGATCAGCACCAAGAGCTGATTATCGGCCAGCTGCACGATATTCAGGACCACCAGCTCTTTTTGATGGCGTTCCATCAGTCCCACTCGCCGATGAACGTCGAGCTGAACCCCGACGATCCGCGCATCGAGCACTTGGTCGGAGAGTGCCGCCCAATGCGCAACCTGAAGCGGCTGATCAGCCGCATCGCGCCCAGCCCGTCGAGCGTACTGATCGTGGGCGAGAGCGGCACCGGTAAAGAGGTGGTGGCACGCGCCATCCACCAGCTCAGCGATCGCAATAACAAGCCGTTTATCGCCATCAACTGCGCCGCCATTCCGGATCAGCTGCTGGAGAGCGAGCTGTTCGGCTACGTGAAAGGCGCCTTCACCGGCGCCTCCGCCAACGGCAAAATGGGGCTGATCCAGGCCGCCAACCACGGAACGCTGTTTCTGGACGAAATCGGCGACATGCCGCTGACCCTACAGGCCAAACTGCTGCGCGCCATCGAGTCGCGTGAGGTACAGCCCATCGGCTCCAGCAGCCCCATCGCCGTCGATATTCGCATTATCTCCGCCACCAACCAAAACTTGGAACAGTACATCGCCGACGGTAAGTTTCGCGAAGACCTCTACTACCGCCTGAATGTGATCCCGATGGCGCTGCCGCCGCTGCGCGAGCGGCAGGGCGACATCGAGCTGCTGATCCACTACTTCCTTAACCTGCACACCAAGCGCATCGGCCTGGTCTATCCCGGCATTTCGCCGGAGGTCATGATGCTGCTCAAGCGCTACCGCTGGCCGGGCAACGTACGCGAGCTGAGTAACCTGATGGAGTACCTGATCAACGTCGTGCCCAGCGGCGAGGTGATCGACACCGCGCTGCTGCCGCCCAACCTGATCAACGGGCAGGTCACCCTGAACTATCGGGAAGATAACAGCGCCTATCAGAGCAGCGTAGCCTGCGGCGACGATCACGGCAGCACGGCGCTGGAGGAGATGGAAAAACAGATGATCCGCGAGGCGCTGGCGCGCTACAGCAACAAGAAGCAGGCGGCGGAGGAGCTGGGCATCGGCATTGCCACCCTCTATCGCAAGATAAAGAAGTACGAGCTAACGGCCGGTTGATACGCCGCGCGGCCCGTTTGCCCGGGCCGCCCGCCGCTTAGCCGTGCACCCAGAACAGCCCAAGGACAAACAGGCAAAACAGCAGCGGTAGCGCCAGCACCAGCAGCTCCGCCATTCGCTGCAGCGGGCGCAGCACCTCCTGCGGGGTTCGCGCCAGCGCGACGGCGCCGACCAGCAGCGCCAGCAGCGAGAGCGCGCCGGCGAAGGCGGCATCGGCCAGCAGTACCGTCATCTTCCAGCCGCTGTAGGCCTGCGGCGAGATCGCCGCCTGATGCTGCCCGGTCTCCAGCCACTGCCACAGCAGCAGTACCCAGGGCATCAGCCAGGCGCCGCTGCCGACCATCCAGGAAAGCCGTCGTAATACCATATGTTCTCCCTTATCCCATGACGCCCGTCTCTACGGAACGGTTATGCTGGGTGGTGTCCGCTCTCTGGCGGCAAAAATAGTAAAAAGCCCCGCGCTGCGGGGCTTTAAGGGGGAATACCCGCGCGTTATCAGAACGGGATATCGTCATCAAAGTCCATCGGCGGTTCGCTGCTCTGCGGCGCGGCTGGCTGGGCCGGCGCGGAATAGCCGCCCTGCTGTGACTGCTGACGCGGTGCCGACTGGCCACCGCTGAACGCGGCACCCTGCGACGGCTGCGGCTGCTGCGGCTGACCCCAGCCACCCTGCTGCCCCTGGTTGCCCATCGGTGCGCCGCCGCCCTGGCGACCACCCAGCATCTGCATGGAGCCGCTGATATCGACCACGACTTCCGTGGTGTAGCGATCCTGGCCGCTCTGATCCTGCCACTTACGGGTACGCAGCTGACCTTCGATGTACACCTGAGAGCCTTTGCGCAGGTACTCACCGGCGATCTCCGCCAGCTTGCCGTACAGCGCAACACGGTGCCATTCGGTGCGCTCTTTCTGCTCACCGGTCTGCTTGTCACGCCAGCTGTCAGAAGTTGCCAGCGTCAAATTGGCAACGGCGCCGCCGTTCGGCATATAGCGGACTTCCGGGTCCTGACCCAGATTCCCGATAAGAATCACTTTATTTACGCCTCTGCTGGCCATGTCGACTCTCCTGATGAAGTAAATTTATTCAGTCTAAACCGTAAATTCTAACACGCCAGCGACGCTTGAGCACTCATCATCGTTTTGTGCAGGCGTTCGAGATCCGGTTTAGGGCGCGCCACATCGGTTATCGAATACTGGATATCCATTCAGTTTCGGATATGTCATAATCATTGATCCAGCGTGTGCACGGTGAGATCGGTAACTGTTAATCCGGGAAGTAGGCAATGGATAAAATAGAAATACGCGGTGCTCGCACCCATAATCTCAAGAATATCAATCTGATTATCCCCCGCGACAAACTGGTGGTCATCACCGGTCTGTCCGGATCCGGCAAATCCTCTCTGGCGTTCGATACCCTGTATGCCGAAGGGCAGCGGCGCTACGTCGAATCCCTTTCTGCCTACGCCCGCCAGTTCCTGTCGCTGATGGAAAAACCGGACGTCGACCATATCGAGGGGCTATCTCCGGCCATCTCCATCGAGCAGAAATCCACCTCCCACAATCCAAGATCCACCGTGGGAACCATCACTGAAATTCATGACTACCTGCGCCTGCTGTTCGCCCGCGTCGGTGAGCCGCGCTGTCCACAGCACGGCACGCCGCTGGCGGCGCAGACCGTCAGCCAGATGGTGGACAACGTTCTGGCCCAGCCGGAGGGCAAACGCCTGATGCTGCTGGCCCCGATCATCAAGGATCGCAAAGGGGAGCACAGCAAGACGCTGGAAAATCTAGCGGCGCAGGGCTACATCCGCGCCCGGATCGACGGCGAGGTGTGCGATCTCTCCGATCCGCCGAAGCTGGAGCTGCAGAAAAAACACAGCATCGACGTGGTCGTCGATCGCTTCCGGGTGAAGGCCGATATGGCCCAGCGCCTGGCGGAGTCGTTTGAAACCACCCTGGAGCTCTCCGGCGGTAGCGCGGTGGTCGCCGATATGGACGATCCCCAGGCGGAAGAGATGCTATTTTCCGCCAACTTCGCCTGCCCGCTGTGCGGCTACAGCATGCGGGAGCTGGAGCCACGGCTGTTCTCCTTCAATAACCCGGCGGGCGCCTGCCCCACCTGCGACGGCCTCGGGGTACAGCAGTATTTCGATCCGGAGCGGGTGGTACAAAACGGCGAGCTGTCGCTGGCGGGCGGCGCCATTCGCGGCTGGGATCGCCGCAACTTCTACTATTTCCAGATGCTGCGCTCGCTGGCCGACCATTATCATTTTGATATTGAGGCACCCTTCGACTCTCTGGATGAAACGGTGCGCCACGTGGTGCTGTACGGCTCCGGCAAAGACGAGATCGAATTCAAGTACATTAACGATCGCGGCGATACCACCGTACGTCGTCACCCCTTCGAAGGGGTGCTGCACAATATGGAGCGCCGCTACAAAGAGACCGAGTCCAGCGCGGTGCGCGAGGAGCTGGCCAAATTCATCAGCAACCGTCCCTGCGCCGCCTGCGGCGGGACGCGCCTGCGTGAAGAGGCGCGCAACGTCTTCATTGAAGACACCACGCTGCCGCAGATAGCCGATCTCAGCATCGGCGCTGCGCTGCGCTTCTTCCACGGACTGGCGCTCGAGGGACAGCGCGCCAAAATCGCCGAGAAGGTGCTGAAAGAGATCGGCGAGCGCCTGCAGTTTTTGGTCAACGTCGGCCTGAACTACCTGAGTCTCTCCCGCTCCGCCGAGACCCTGTCCGGCGGCGAGGCGCAGCGTATTCGTCTGGCCAGCCAGATCGGCGCCGGGCTGGTCGGGGTGATGTACGTGCTCGATGAACCCTCCATCGGCCTGCATCAGCGCGATAACGAGCGCCTGCTCGATACGCTGATGCACCTGCGCAACCTGGGCAACACGGTGATCGTGGTCGAACACGACGAGGACGCCATCCGCGCCGCCGATCACATCATCGATATCGGCCCGGGCGCCGGGGTTCACGGCGGCGAGATCGTCGCCCAGGGTAACGTGGATCAGATCATGGCGACGCCGGGCTCCCTGACCGGACAGTACCTCAGCGGTCAACGGAAGATCGCCGTGCCCCGTCAGCGGGTCGCCGCCGATCCAACGCGGGTGCTCAAGCTGAGCGGCGCACGCGGCAATAACCTGAAAGAGGTGACCCTGACCCTGCCGGTCGGGCTGTTCACCTGCATCACCGGCGTCTCCGGCTCCGGCAAGTCCACCCTGATCAACGATACGCTGTTCCCCATCGCCCAGCGCCAGCTAAACGGCGCCACGCTGGGCGAACCGGCCCCCTACCGCAGCATCGAGGGGCTGGAGCATTTCGATAAGGTGATCGACATCGATCAGAGCCCCATCGGGCGAACCCCGCGCTCCAATCCGGCGACCTATACCGGCATCTTTACCCCGATCCGCGAGCTATTTTCCGGGGTGCCGGAGTCGCGGGCGCGCGGCTATACCCCGGGACGCTTCAGCTTTAACGTGCGCGGCGGGCGCTGTGAGGCCTGTCAGGGCGATGGGGTCATCAAGGTGGAGATGCACTTCCTGCCGGACATCTATGTGCCATGCGACCAGTGCAAGGGCAAGCGCTACAACCGTGAAACGCTGGAGATCAAGTACAAGGGCAAAAGCATCCACGAGGTGCTGGAAATGACCATTGAGGAGGCGCGCAGCTTTTTTGACGCCGTTCCTGCGCTGGCGCGTAAGCTGCAGACCCTGATGGACGTCGGCCTGGGCTATATTCGCCTAGGGCAGTCGGCCACCACCCTCTCCGGCGGCGAGGCTCAGCGGGTCAAACTCTCACGCGAGCTCTCCAAACGCGGCACCGGACAAACGCTGTATATCCTGGATGAACCGACCACCGGTCTGCACTTTGCCGACATTCAGCAGCTGCTGGCGGTACTGCACCAGCTGCGCGATCAGGGCAATACCATCGTGGTTATCGAGCACAATCTGGACGTGATCAAAACGGCGGACTGGATCGTGGATCTGGGGCCGGAAGGCGGCAGCGGCGGCGGCGAGATCTTGGTCGCCGGCACGCCGGAAACCGTCGCCCGCTGTGAAGCCTCCCATACGGCCCGCTTCCTGCGTCCGATCCTGGACAATGCCTAAGGAAACCTGACGGCGTGGAAAAACACGCCGTCATCCGCCCCTACGCCGGATGCCACGCACCGGCGATAGGTGCGCCGACGGAGGGGCTACTGTAGCGGGTGTACGTCGCTGGCCTGGTGCAGCGCCAGCTGATAGGAGCTATCCACCAGCTGATACAGCAGCGAGTCGTTGATCGCGCCGTCCAGAAACACGGTGCTCCAGTGCGCCTTGTTCAGCCGACGGCTCGGCACGATGTCTTTATGCAGGCTGCGTAGGCGGGTGGCCTGTTCGCAGCTGGTTTTCACCGCGACCGCCGGACGCCCTTCGCCGTTCTCAACCATGGCAAACAAAACACCGCCGACGCGCGCCTGATGCGTCCGCCAGCGATTTTGCAGGCTCTGCTGCGCGCCGGGCTTTGACAGGCAGTATTGCATAAAAGCCGAATCATTCATCAATCCTATCCCCTTGTATGGTTGCTACAATACGGCGCGCGCCGCCCTGTATGCGGTGTTCGCCAAGCCAAATACCCTGCCAGGTTCCAAGCTGTAACGCGCCCTGACGCACCGGCACCGTCAGCGAGACGCCCAGCAGAGACGACGCAATATGGGCGGGCATATCGTCCGCGCCTTCATCGTCGTGCGCATAGGGAGCGCCGTCCGGCACCGTGCGCGAAAAATAACCTTCCATGTCATAGCGCACTGTGGGATCACAGTTTTCATTGAGGGTAAGCGACGCAGAGGTGTGCTGTAACAGCAGGTGCAACAACCTGACCCGCACCTGACGCAGCGCGGGCAGGCCGGCAATAATCTCGGCAGTAATCAGGTGGAAACCACGCGGTCTCGCCCGCAGAACCAGGGTATGCTGATACCACATCTTGCGACGTCCTCAATAAGTATATTCTTTGTACAGCCGGCAGCAAGAAAACGCAGCGGAAAGTTCTGTAAAGATAGCCAGACGCCGCGTCAGTAACGCGTAGACAAGGGGAGATACGCGTTACTAAACGCAGAATCTACGCAGCGTCCGCCCGCGCGGCCGCTATTCCTGCGACGCCATGACGCGAACCAGCGCGGCGGCCACGCGATCGAGGTTGCCTTCGTTGAGTCCCGCCATGCACATGCGCCCGCTGCCGACCAGGTAAACGCCATCGCGCCGGCGCAGATCGCCGACCTGCTGCGCACTGAGTCCGGTATAGCTGAACATGCCTCGCTGCTGACACAGGTAGTCAAAGCGGCGCGACGGCAGCGCCAGGTTGAGGTGCGACGCCAGCCGCTCGCGCATGGCGATGATGCGCAGGCGCATCGCCTCGACCTCTTCGCGCCACTGGCGCTGTAACGCGGCGTCATTCAGCACGGCGGCCACCAAGGCGGCGCCGTGCAGCGGCGGGCTGGAGTAGTTGCGCCGCACCGTCGCTTTCAGTTGCCCCAGCACCCGCCCGGCCTCGGCCTCATCGCTGCACATGACCGATAGACCGCCGACGCGCTCGCCGTACAGCGAGAAAATTTTAGAGAACGAGTTGCTGACCAAGCAGGGCAGCCCTGCGGCGGCCATCGTCCTGATAGCATAGGCATCCTGCTCCATGCCGCCGCCGAACCCCTGATAGGCGATATCCAGAAACGGGATCAGCGCCCGACGTCGCAGCAGCGACACCAGACTATCCCACTGCGCCGGCGTCAGATCCGAACCGGTGGGATTATGACAGCAGGGGTGAAGCAGCACGATGCTGTGGGACGGCAGCTGTTCCAGCGTCGCCAGCATGGCATCGAAGCAGACGCCCAGCGTCTGAGGGTCAAAATAGGGATAGCGATGCACCCGGAACCCTGCGCCCTCGAAAATCGCGATATGATTCTCCCAGGTCGGATCGCTGACCCAGACCTCGGCCCGTGGAAAATATCGCCGCAGAAAGTCCGCGCCCACCTTGAGCGCGCCTGAGCCCCCCAGGGTCTGGATGGTCGCCACCCGCCGCGCGCGTAGCGCGGGATGATCGTCCCCCAGCAGCAGCGACTGCACCGCGCTGCGGTAGTCTGCCATCCCCTCCATCGGCAGATAGAGCGGTGCCGCCGGCGCCGCGGCGTTCAGCCGGGCCAGCGCCGTAGCGACAGAGGCCAGCATCGGCACCTCGCCCCGCTGGTCATAGTACAGGCCGATGCTCAGATTCACTTTGTGCGCGCGGGCGTCCCGCTGATAGCTCTCCATCAGGGAGAGGATCGGATCGCCGGCATAGTCATCTACATGTTCAAACACGGGGGCTCCTTGTTAGCGCGGTCCTAGGGTAAGGGATCCGTCACCGACGGCAGCCCGGCACCGGCCGTGGCGGCGTACCGGGGCAGCACCTCGGTGCGCTCCACGTCATAACATACCCTTAACCGAAGGGAAAACACCAGCGTGGTCACGCTCTCGCTGCGCCGCCTCTGCGCGGAGATCCATAGCTGAGATGAATATGCTAAGGTGAAAATCTGACGATATATTCCCCACCCATCCGCAACGGAGATGCCCCATGTCCACCCCTCCTTTTATTACGCTGAATGACGGTAACCGCATTCCCCAGCTGGGACTCGGCGTCTGGCAGGTCAGCGATACGCTGGCCCGTGACGTGGTCAGCGAGGCGCTGCGCGTCGGCTATCGCGCCATTGATACCGCCGCGATCTATGGCAATGAGAGCGGCGTCGGCCAGGCGCTGCAGCAAAGCGGTCTGGCACGAGAGTCGCTGTTTATCACCACTAAGCTGTGGAACGCGGACCACATGGCGGTCGATAAGGCGTTCCACGCCAGCCTGCATAAGCTGCGCCTTGAGTATGTTGATCTGTACCTGATCCACTGGCCGATGGCGCTGCAGGATACCTTTGTTCACGCCTGGCGTCGGCTGATCGACCTGCGGCGTCAGGGCGTGGTTAAAAGCATCGGGGTGTGCAACTTCAACATTGCCCATCTCCAGCGCCTGCTGGACGAAACCGGCGTGGTGCCGACCATCAACCAAATTGAGCTACACCCGCTGATGCAGCAGCGGGAGCTGCAGTCATGGAATAGTCACCACGGTATTGCCACGGAGGCCTGGAGCCCACTGGCGCAGGGGGGAGAGGGCGTATTTGACGCGGAGCCGATCCGTCGTTTGGCGGCCAAATATGGCAAGACACCGGCGCAGATCGTGATCCGCTGGCATCTGGACAGCGGGAGGATCGTGATCCCCAAAACGGTCTCGGCCATGCGTCTTAAGGAAAATATCGACGTATTTGACTTTACGCTGGAGGCGGCTGAACGGGCGCAGATCGCTCGCCTAGAGTGTGGCAAGCGCTTAGGCTCCGATCCCGCCACCTATATGCGCCTGTAGGCGGTGAGCACAGCCCTGATGCTAAGGCATCAGGGCTATTTTGGCTGGGGCATTAGCGCGGCTTTTTCGCCTGCCCGGCAGGACGCGCCGGACGGGCGTTACGCCCTTCGGGGCGAGCAGGACGGCCATTATTTCCCTTTCCGCCCGAGCGGGGCGCGGGCTGCGCGGCGCCCTTCGCGGCCCCGCGCGTTGCCGGTCGTCCCGTCCCCTGAGGATGAGCGCCGGTATGCTTGGTCATGGCCGGCGTCATGTTGCGCTGATAGCCGCGGCGCGCGGCGCGCTGCTCCTCCAGCGTCGGCGCAGGCACCAGACACTCGCGACGATTGCCGATCAGGTGCTGTAGCCCCATCTCCTCCAGCGCGGCGCGGATCATCGGCCAGTTAGCCGGATCGTGATAGCGCAGCAGCGCCTTGTGCAGCCTGCGCTGGCGCTCGCCCTTCGGCACCACCACATCCTCGCTCTTATAGTCCACCTTGGCCAGCGGGTTCTTACCGGTGTAATACATGGTGGTCGAGTTGGCCAGCGGTGACGGATAGAAGTTCTGCACCTGATCGAGGCGGAAGCGGTGCTGCTTTAGCCACAGCGCCAGATTGACCATATCCTCATCCCGGGTTCCCGGGTGCGCGGAGATAAAGTAGGGGATAAGGTACTGCTCTTTCCCGGCCTGTTTCGAATAGGCGTCAAACAGCTCCTTAAAGCGATAGTAGCTGCCCATCCCCGGCTTCATCATCTTGGACAGCGGCCCTTCTTCCGTATGCTCCGGCGCGATCTTCAGATAGCCGCCGACGTGGTGCGTGGCCAGCTCTTTGATATAGCGCGGATCCTGTACCGCCAGATCGTAGCGCACCCCGGAGGCGATCAGGATCTTCTTCACCCCCTGCAGATCGCGGGCGCGCCGGTAGAGATTAATGGTCGGCTCATGGTTGGTGTCCATATGACGACAGATATCCGGATAGACGCAGGAGGCGCGGCGGCAGGTCTGCTCCGCGCGCGGCGACTGGCAGCGCAGCATATACATATTGGCGGTCGGACCGCCCAGATCGGAGATGATACCGGTAAATCCGGGGACCTTATCGCGGATCTCTTCGATCTCACGAATGATGGAGTCCTCGGAGCGGCTCTGGATGATGCGGCCCTCGTGCTCAGTGATCGAGCAGAAGGCGCAGCCGCCGTAGCAGCCGCGCATAATGTTGACGGAGAAGCGGATCATGTCATAGGCCGGCAGGCGGGCCTTGCCGTAAGCGGGATGCGGCACGCGCTGGAACGGCAGCGCATAGACGCTGTCCATCTCCTCGGTGCTCAGCGGGATCGCCGGCGGGTTGACCCACACGTAGCGATCGCCGTGCTTCTGCATCAGGGCTCGGGCACAGCCGGGGTTCGTCTCATGGTGCAAAATACGCGAGGCGTGGGCATACATCACCTTATCGCCCTTCACCTTCTCAAACGACGGCAGCAGCACATAGGTCTTCTCCCACGGCTTTGGCTTAGGCGCGCGTACGCTGATCGGCGTCGCCTCATCCGCGGCCTTGGGCGAGCAGGCCAAATCGTCGCCGTAGGGGTTTGGAATGGGATCAATCCGCCCCGGCATGTCGATACGGGTCGAATCCACCCCGCTCCAGCCCGGCAGGGCCTCTTTGCGCATGATGGCGGTATTGCGCACGTCGCAGATAGAGGCGATGGGCTCGCCCGCCGCTAAACGGTGCGCGACCTCGACCAGCGGGCGCTCGCCGTTGCCATACATCAGCATATCCGCCTTGGCATCCACCAACACAGAGCGGCGCACCGTATCCGACCAATAGTCATAGTGCGCCACGCGGCGCAGGCTGGCCTCGATACCCCCAAGGATCACTGGGACATCGCTGAAAGCCTCTTTACAACGCTGGCTGTAGACCAGCGTGGCGCGATCCGGGCGCTTGCCGCCCTCGTTGTTCGGCGTATAGGCGTCATCGTGGCGCAGCTTACGATCGGCCGTATAGCGGTTAATCATCGAATCCATGTTCCCGGCGGTGACGCCAAAAAACAGGTTCGGCTTACCCAGACGCATAAAGTCGTCTTTGCTGGTCCAGTCCGGCTGAGCGATGATGCCGACCCGGAAACCCTGCGCCTCCAGCATGCGGCCAACAATCGCCATACCAAAGCTGGGATGATCCACGTAGGCATCCCCGGTCACGATGATAATGTCGCAGCTGTCCCAGCCTAGCTTATCCATCTCTGCACGCGACATCGGTAAAAAAGGCGCGGTGCCGAAACATTCGGCCCAATAAGGGGTATAGGAGAACAGATCGCGCTCCGGTTGGATCAGGCTGACACTACTCATGACGGTACTCTTGTATTGATAAGACAGGCAGGTCTGGTGAACAAATCATCAGGATCAGGGCGGCGATTATACGCATTACAGCGGAGAAATGTGAGGGTTATTTGTCATTCCCCCGTCTACTACTCCGCCCGGGGGAATGGCGCGCAGAGCTTACTCCAGGGTGGGATTCATCTGACGCAGATCGTAAGGGGTTATCTGGTAAACGCAGTAGTTCAACCAGTTACTGAACAGCAGGTGACCGTGACTGCGCCAGGTCGCCGACGGCGTACCGTCTGGGTTGTCGCGGGGAAAATAGTTGAACGGCAGCGCCGGCGCCAGGCCCGCGTGCAGATCGCGCCAATATTCCGCGCCCAGCGTGTGGGCGTCATACTCCGGATGGCCTGTCACAAACACCGTCCGCTTATCGGCGCTGGCAAACAGGTAGGCGCCGGCCTGCGCAGACTCGGCAAAAATCTGCAGATCGGTATGCGTGCGGATCGCCTGCGACGGAAAGTCGGCATAGCGCGAGTGCGGCGCCAAAAAGCCGTCGTCAAAGCCGCGGGTCAGCAGCGCCAGCGGATCGAGCGTCTGATGCTCATACACCCCGGAGAGCTTCTGCGTCCGCGTCATCTTAGGTAGCCCATACAGTACATTGAGCGCCGCCTGGGCGGCCCAGCAGACGAACAGGGTGGATGTCACGTGCGCCCGCGCCCAGGTAATAACCCGTACGATCTGCGACCAATAGGCAACATCGCCAAAGTCCACCTGCCCCAGCGGTGCGCCGGTCACGATAAGACCATCAAAGTTTTCCTGCTGAATATCCTCAAAATGGCAGTAAAAGTTATTCAGATGCTCCGTCGGCGTATTTTTTGACTCGCGCCGATCGATGCGCAGCAGCTGAATATCGATCTGCAGCGGCGAGTTCGACAGCAGACGCAGAAACTGATTTTCAGTCTCGATTTTCTTTGGCATCAGATTCAGCAGCAGCACCTTCAGCGGACGAATCTCCTGCACCGCGGCCCGAGAGTCGGTCATAACAAAGACATTTTCATTACGCAAAAAATTAACGGCGGGCAACGCGTCGGGGATCCTGATTGGCATAAACGCTCTCCTGCGGCGATCAAAGGCGATCCTTGTCCATTTGGACATCTAGATAGCTAAATTAATCAGTTTTACGCCGTTTGTACAGCGCCGGAGCGTTGAGAAATTTTCATCTAGAGTGCGTGCGGCACCGCGGCGCCGCACGCAGCGGACGTTACTGCAGCTGCTGCAGGATGGTATAGGCGGCCTGAACCCGCGCCGGGTTCGGGTAGTTTTTATTGGCCAACATCACGATCCCCAGCCGAGATCCGGGAATAAAGGCAATATAGGCGCCAAATCCATTGGTTGAACCGGTCTTATGTACCCAGGAAGCCGGTTGCGGCGGCGTCGGCGGCTCGATGAGATGGACTGGCTGCGGCTGCAGAGCGACCCGATTATCGCTACCGTCTATCAAGGTCTGCGCCTGCAGAGGCCAGCTGAGCATCTCCCAGCCGAGCCCTTGATACATCTCACCGGATTGGTAGTAGCGCGTCTGCGCCCGCAGCAAGGCCTGACGCAGCGTCGCCTGTGTCACCGCGGCGGGATCCAGATTAGCCTGTAGCCAGGTGGCCATATCCTGCGCGCTGGATTTAATTCCATAGGCCTCCTGCTCCAGCATACCCGGGCTCACGCGCAGGGCCTTACCCTCGCGGTATCCCCAGGCATATTCTCCCTCCGCGGCAGGCGGTACGCGGAAATAGGTATGCTTCAATCCCAGCGGCTGCAGCACCCAGCGTGTCATCGCCTGGCTAAAATCCATGCCGCTGGGCCGTACCGCCAGCATGCCAAAAAGGCCAATACTGGCGTTGGAGTAGCTGCGCATCGTTCCCGGAGCCCAGCGCGGCTGCCAGCGTTGATAAAAGTCGAGCAGCTGTGCCGTATCGGTAACGGCGTCGGGCACCTGCAGCGGCAGGCCGCCCGCGGTGTAGGTCGCCAGCTGCTGTAGGGTTATCGCCCGCCACTGCGGGCCATTTAACGCCGGCCATTGGGACGCGACCGTGTCCTGCAGGCGAATATCGCCACGCTGCAGCGCATAGCCACCCAGCACGCCGGTAAAGGTCTTGCTCACGGACCCCAGCTCAAACAGCGTTTGTGGCGTCACTGCCCGCCGGGTGGCCTTATCGGCGACGCCATAGCTGAAGTAGTAAGGGGTTCCCTGATAGATTACGGCCACGGCCATGCCGGGGATCTGCTGCTGCTGCATCAGCGCAGGGATCGTCTGTTTCACCGCCTCGGCGACCCGCATCTCTGCCGACGGCGGCGTAGACGCCTGGGCGCCCGAGGAGAGCAGCAGCGCGGAGAGCGCCAGCGTGCAGGATAATCGCGTGTTCATCATCACCAACTCATCATCAAAGCCAACGTTGAGTAGCCGTATCACGCCGATCCTGCTGCAGCGAAGCACGGCGGCAGATCTCGCCGACGGCGCGTCTGACCGAGCACGATAGCGATACGGGCATCGAATACGTACAGGAAAACGCATAGCGTACGCCGCTGCATTTAACGGTGTGAATAGTATTAGGTCAACCGATTTCCCTTAAGCCAGCGATAGCGCGCAGAGACAGGCGGGCTGTCCCTGCGGAGGAGCCCCGCCCACGGTAAGGCAAAAAGCCGCCGGGCGGATAAACCCAAGGCCCCGGCTTTCAGACGTCGCTTCCTCGACGCCCCGTCGCCCCGTCCTGTTCCACGGCCGTTGACGGTGGGGATCCTGTCCGTCGGCGCCCTTCAGGCTATCGCGCACGGCCTTCTCGCGACGTGCAGATGCGCGGCCGGCGCCGCGGTTTTCCTCGAGAGTCATCCGCTTCCCGGCAACACGCCGATAAACGAAAAGACCCCATGCTTTCGCATGAGGTCTTTTCGTTTGTTTGATGCCTGGCAGTTCCCTACTCTCGCATGGGGAGACCCCACACTACCATCGGCGCTACGGCGTTTCACTTCTGAGTTCGGCATGGGGTCAGGTGGGACCACCGCGCTATCGCCGCCAGGCAAATTCTGTTTTACCAACCGCCATCACTGGCCATCGGTATCAATCTTGAACAAGCTTCATTCGTCTCTCTAAAACACCTTCGGTGTTGTAAGGTTAAGTCTCACGGATCATTAGTACTGGTTAGCTCAACGTATCGCTACGCTTACACACCCAGCCTATCAACGTCTTAGTCTTAAACGTTCCTTCAGTGGACTCAAGGTCCAAGGGAAGACTCATCTCGAGGCAAGTTTCGCGCTTAGATGCTTTCAGCGCTTATCTTTTCCGCACGTAGCTACCGGGCAATGCAATTGGCATCACAACCCGAACACCAGCGGTGCGTCCACTCCGGTCCTCTCGTACTAGGAGCAGCCCCTCTCAATCTTCCAACGCCCACGGCAGATAGGGACCGAACTGTCTCACGACGTTCTAAACCCAGCTCGCGTACCACTTTAAATGGCGAACAGCCATACCCTTGGGACCTACTTCAGCCCCAGGATGTGATGAGCCGACATCGAGGTGCCAAACACCGCCGTCGATATGAACTCTTGGGCGGTATCAGCCTGTTATCCCCGGAGTACCTTTTATCCGTTGAGCGATGGCCCTTCCATTCAGAACCACCGGATCACTAAGACCTGCTTTCGCACCTGCTCGAGCCGTCACTCTCGCAGTCAAGCTAGCTTATGCCTTTGCACTAACCTCCTGATGTCCGACCAGGATTAGCTAACCTTCGTGCTCCTCCGTTACTCTTTGGGAGGAGACCGCCCCAGTCAAACTACCCACCAGACACTGTCCCTATCCCGGATCACGGGACCAGGTTAGAACATCAAACATTAAAGGGTGGTATTTCAAGGTCGGCTCCATGCAGACTGGCGTCCACACTTCAAAGCCTCCCACCTATCCTACACATCAAGGTTCAATGTTCAGTGTCAAGCTATAGTAAAGGTTCACGGGGTCTTTCCGTCTTGCCGCGGGTACACTGCATCTTCACAGCGAGTTCAATTTCACTGAGTCTCGGGTGGAGACAGCCTGGCCATCATTACGCCATTCGTGCAGGTCGGAACTTACCCGACAAGGAATTTCGCTACCTTAGGACCGTTATAGTTACGGCCGCCGTTTACTGGGGCTTCGATCAAGAGCTTCGCCTTGCGGCTGACCCCATCAATTAACCTTCCAGCACCGGGCAGGCGTCACACCCTATACGTCCACTTTCGTGTTTGCAGAGTGCTGTGTTTTTATTAAACAGTTGCAGCCAGCTGGTATCTTCGACTGGCTTCGGCTCCATCCGCGAGGGACTTCACCTACGTGCCAGCGTGCCTTCTCCCGAAGTTACGGCACCATTTTGCCTAGTTCCTTCACCCGAGTTCTCTCAAGCGCCTTGGTATTCTCTACCTGACCACCTGTGTCGGTTTGGGGTACGATTCAGTGTTATCTGGAGCTTAGAGGCTTTTCCTGGAAGCAGGGCATTAACCACTTCAGCACCGTAGTGCCTCGTCATCACGCCTCAGTGTTAAAGGTAACCGGATTTGCCAAGTTACCCCACCTACACGCTTAAACCGGGACAACCGTCGCCCGGCCGGTCTAGCCTTCTCCGTCCCCCCTTCGCAATAACACCAAGTACAGGAATATTAACCTGTTTCCCATCGACTACGCTTTTCAGCCTCGCCTTAGGGGTCGACTTACCCTGCCCCGATTAACGTTGGACAGGAACCCTTGGTCTTCCGGCGAGCGGGCTTTTCACCCGCTTTATCGTTACTTATGTCAGCATTCGCACTTCTGATACCTCCAGCAGCCCTCACAGGCCACCTTCGCAGGCTTACAGAACGCTCCCCTACCCAACAACGCCTAAGCGTCGCTGCCGCAGCTTCGGTGCATGGTTTAGCCCCGTTACATCTTCCGCGCAGGCCGACTCGACCAGTGAGCTATTACGCTTTCTTTAAATGATGGCTGCTTCTAAGCCAACATCCTGGCTGTCTATGCCTTCCCACATCGTTTCCCACTTAACCATGACTTTGGGACCTTAGCTGGCGGTCTGGGTTGTTTCCCTCTTCACGACGGACGTTAGCACCCGCCGTGTGTCTCCCGTGATAACATTCTTCGGTATTCGTAGTTTGCATCGGGTTGGTAAGTCGGGATGACCCCCTAGCCGAAACAGTGCTCTACCCCCGAAGATGAGTTCACGAGGCGCTACCTAAATAGCTTTCGGGGAGAACCAGCTATCTCCCGGTTTGATTGGCCTTTCACCCCCAGCCACAAGTCATCCGCTAATTTTTCAACATTAGTCGGTTCGGTCCTCCAGTTAGTGTTACCCAACCTTCAACCTGCCCATGGCTAGATCACCGGGTTTCGGGTCTATACCTTGCAACTAGACGCCCAGTTAAGACTCGGTTTCCCTACGGCTCCCCTATTCGGTTAACCTTGCTACAAAATATAAGTCGCTGACCCATTATACAAAAGGTACGCAGTCACACCCCGAAGGATGCTCCCACTGCTTGTACGTACACGGTTTCAGGTTCTATTTCACTCCCCTCGCCGGGGTTCTTTTCGCCTTTCCCTCACGGTACTGGTTCACTATCGGTCAGTCAGGAGTATTTAGCCTTGGAGGATGGTCCCCCCATATTCAGACAGGATAACACGTGTCCCGCCCTACTCATCGAACTCACAGCTGTGCACCTTCGTGTACGGGGCTATCACCCTGTATCGCGCGACTTTCCAGACGCTTCCACTAATGCACAAACTGATTCAGGTTCTGGGCTCTTCCCCGTTCGCTCGCCGCTACTAGGGGAATCTCGGTTGATTTCTTTTCCTCAGGGTACTTAGATGTTTCAGTTCCCCTGGTTCGCCTCGTTAAGCTATGTATTCACTTAACGATAGTGCAACGGATTGCACTGGGTTTCCCCATTCGGACATCGCCGGCTAATAACGCTTCATATCAGCTCACCGACGCTTATCGCAGATTAGCACGTCCTTCATCGCCTCTGACTGCCTAGGCATCCACCGTGTACGCTTAGTCACTTAACCTCACAACCCGAAGGTGTTTCACTTCGTGCTGTAAGCATTTGAGAGACTCTCGAATCACTTATTAAAAGCAATTCGATTGTTTTCGAATTTTCAGCTTGTTCCAGATTGTTAAAGAGCAAAATATTTCACAACATGCTGATTTCTCAGTATGTTCTGAAATATGGTGGAGCTATGCGGGATCGAACCGCAGACCTCCTGCGTGCAAAGCAGGCGCTCTCCCAGCTGAGCTATAGCCCCATGACTTTACTGCAATACCTTATAACCACCCTCCGCTTCACACAGGAAGGGAGTTGGTAGGCCTGAGTGGACTCGAACCACCGACCTCACCCTTATCAGGGGTGCGCTCTAACCACCTGAGCTACAAGCCTGCATAAGGTATTTGCTCGTGACATTTATCAGACAATCTGTGTGAGCACTACACAATTTCGTATCTTTAGGTAAGGAGGTGATCCAACCGCAGGTTCCCCTACGGTTACCTTGTTACGACTTCACCCCAGTCATGAATCACAAAGTGGTAAGCGCCCTCCCGAAGGTTAAGCTACCTACTTCTTTTGCAACCCACTCCCATGGTGTGACGGGCGGTGTGTACAAGGCCCGGGAACGTATTCACCGTGGCATTCTGATCCACGATTACTAGCGATTCCGACTTCATGGAGTCGAGTTGCAGACTCCAATCCGGACTACGACGTACTTTATGAGGTCCGCTTGCTCTCGCGAGTTCGCTTCTCTTTGTATACGCCATTGTAGCACGTGTGTAGCCCTACTCGTAAGGGCCATGATGACTTGACGTCATCCCCACCTTCCTCCAGTTTATCACTGGCAGTCTCCTTTGAGTTCCCGGCCGAACCGCTGGCAACAAAGGATAAGGGTTGCGCTCGTTGCGGGACTTAACCCAACATTTCACAACACGAGCTGACGACAGCCATGCAGCACCTGTCTCAGCGTTCCCGAAGGCACTCCCGTATCTCTACAGGATTCGCTGGATGTCAAGAGTAGGTAAGGTTCTTCGCGTTGCATCGAATTAAACCACATGCTCCACCGCTTGTGCGGGCCCCCGTCAATTCATTTGAGTTTTAACCTTGCGGCCGTACTCCCCAGGCGGTCGATTTAACGCGTTAGCTTCGGAAGCCACGCCTCAAGGGCACAACCTCCAAATCGACATCGTTTACAGCGTGGACTACCAGGGTATCTAATCCTGTTTGCTCCCCACGCTTTCGCACCTGAGCGTCAGTCTTCGTCCAGGAGGCCGCCTTCGCCACCGGTATTCCTCCAGATCTCTACGCATTTCACCGCTACACCTGGAATTCTACCTCCCTCTACGAGACTCTAGCTTGCCAGTCTTGGATGCAGTTCCCAGGTTAAGCCCGGGGATTTCACATCCAACTTAACAAACCGCCTGCGTGCGCTTTACGCCCAGTAATTCCGATTAACGCTTGCACCCTCCGTATTACCGCGGCTGCTGGCACGGAGTTAGCCGGTGCTTCTTCTGTAGGTAACGTCAATTGTGAGCGCTATTAACGTTCACACCTTCCTCCCTACTGAAAGTACTTTACAACCCGAAGGCCTTCTTCATACACGCGGCATGGCTGCATCAGGCTTGCGCCCATTGTGCAATATTCCCCACTGCTGCCTCCCGTAGGAGTCTGGACCGTGTCTCAGTTCCAGTGTGGCTGGTCATCCTCTCAGACCAGCTAGGGATCGTCGCCTAGGTGAGCCATTACCCCACCTACTAGCTAATCCCATCTGGGTTCATCTGATGGCATGAGGCCCGAAGGTCCCCCACTTTGGTCTTGCGACGTTATGCGGTATTAGCTACCGTTTCCAGTAGTTATCCCCCTCCATCAGGCAGATCCCCAGACATTACTCACCCGTCCGCCGCTCGTCAGCGGAGAAAGCAAGCTTTCTCCCTGCTACCGCTCGACTTGCATGTGTTAAGCCTGCCGCCAGCGTTCAATCTGAGCCATGATCAAACTCTTCAATTAAAAGCTTGATGCTCAAAGAAATTAAACTGTTTATTCGTAATGAATTAACTGCTGTCACTCTTCAAGACTTTAAATATTTTCGCATTCCGAGGAATGCGTAATACGAATCTTGCGAGTGCCCACACAGATTGTCTGATAATTTGTTAAAGAGCAGTGACTTAGCAAGTTTTCCTTACCAAGTCGAGGTGGCGTATATTACGCTTTCCTCGGTGAGTGTCAACCGCTAATTTAGCAGTTTCACCTCATTTCGAAAGATCACTAAACAATGATCTTTGGAAATGGATGCCTGGCAGTTCCCTACTCTCGCATGGGGAGACCCCACACTACCATCGGCGCTACGGCGTTTCACTTCTGAGTTCGGCATGGGGTCAGGTGGGACCACCGCGCTATCGCCGCCAGGCAAATTCTGTTTTACCAACCGCCATCACTGGCCATCGGTATCAATCTTGAACAAGCTTCATTCGTCTCTCTAAAACACCTTCGGTGTTGTAAGGTTAAGTCTCACGGATCATTAGTACTGGTTAGCTCAACGTATCGCTACGCTTACACACCCAGCCTATCAACGTCTTAGTCTTAAACGTTCCTTCAGTGGACTCAAGGTCCAAGGGAAGACTCATCTCGAGGCAAGTTTCGCGCTTAGATGCTTTCAGCGCTTATCTTTTCCGCACGTAGCTACCGGGCAATGCAATTGGCATCACAACCCGAACACCAGCGGTGCGTCCACTCCGGTCCTCTCGTACTAGGAGCAGCCCCTCTCAATCTTCCAACGCCCACGGCAGATAGGGACCGAACTGTCTCACGACGTTCTAAACCCAGCTCGCGTACCACTTTAAATGGCGAACAGCCATACCCTTGGGACCTACTTCAGCCCCAGGATGTGATGAGCCGACATCGAGGTGCCAAACACCGCCGTCGATATGAACTCTTGGGCGGTATCAGCCTGTTATCCCCGGAGTACCTTTTATCCGTTGAGCGATGGCCCTTCCATTCAGAACCACCGGATCACTAAGACCTGCTTTCGCACCTGCTCGAGCCGTCACTCTCGCAGTCAAGCTAGCTTATGCCTTTGCACTAACCTCCTGATGTCCGACCAGGATTAGCTAACCTTCGTGCTCCTCCGTTACTCTTTGGGAGGAGACCGCCCCAGTCAAACTACCCACCAGACACTGTCCCTATCCCGGATCACGGGACCAGGTTAGAACATCAAACATTAAAGGGTGGTATTTCAAGGTCGGCTCCATGCAGACTGGCGTCCACACTTCAAAGCCTCCCACCTATCCTACACATCAAGGTTCAATGTTCAGTGTCAAGCTATAGTAAAGGTTCACGGGGTCTTTCCGTCTTGCCGCGGGTACACTGCATCTTCACAGCGAGTTCAATTTCACTGAGTCTCGGGTGGAGACAGCCTGGCCATCATTACGCCATTCGTGCAGGTCGGAACTTACCCGACAAGGAATTTCGCTACCTTAGGACCGTTATAGTTACGGCCGCCGTTTACTGGGGCTTCGATCAAGAGCTTCGCCTTGCGGCTGACCCCATCAATTAACCTTCCAGCACCGGGCAGGCGTCACACCCTATACGTCCACTTTCGTGTTTGCAGAGTGCTGTGTTTTTATTAAACAGTTGCAGCCAGCTGGTATCTTCGACTGGCTTCGGCTCCATCCGCGAGGGACTTCACCTACGTGCCAGCGTGCCTTCTCCCGAAGTTACGGCACCATTTTGCCTAGTTCCTTCACCCGAGTTCTCTCAAGCGCCTTGGTATTCTCTACCTGACCACCTGTGTCGGTTTGGGGTACGATTCAGTGTTATCTGGAGCTTAGAGGCTTTTCCTGGAAGCAGGGCATTAACCACTTCAGCACCGTAGTGCCTCGTCATCACGCCTCAGTGTTAAAGGTAACCGGATTTGCCAAGTTACCCCACCTACACGCTTAAACCGGGACAACCGTCGCCCGGCCGGTCTAGCCTTCTCCGTCCCCCCTTCGCAATAACACCAAGTACAGGAATATTAACCTGTTTCCCATCGACTACGCTTTTCAGCCTCGCCTTAGGGGTCGACTTACCCTGCCCCGATTAACGTTGGACAGGAACCCTTGGTCTTCCGGCGAGCGGGCTTTTCACCCGCTTTATCGTTACTTATGTCAGCATTCGCACTTCTGATACCTCCAGCAGCCCTCACAGGCCACCTTCGCAGGCTTACAGAACGCTCCCCTACCCAACAACGCCTAAGCGTCGCTGCCGCAGCTTCGGTGCATGGTTTAGCCCCGTTACATCTTCCGCGCAGGCCGACTCGACCAGTGAGCTATTACGCTTTCTTTAAATGATGGCTGCTTCTAAGCCAACATCCTGGCTGTCTATGCCTTCCCACATCGTTTCCCACTTAACCATGACTTTGGGACCTTAGCTGGCGGTCTGGGTTGTTTCCCTCTTCACGACGGACGTTAGCACCCGCCGTGTGTCTCCCGTGATAACATTCTTCGGTATTCGTAGTTTGCATCGGGTTGGTAAGTCGGGATGACCCCCTAGCCGAAACAGTGCTCTACCCCCGAAGATGAGTTCACGAGGCGCTACCTAAATAGCTTTCGGGGAGAACCAGCTATCTCCCGGTTTGATTGGCCTTTCACCCCCAGCCACAAGTCATCCGCTAATTTTTCAACATTAGTCGGTTCGGTCCTCCAGTTAGTGTTACCCAACCTTCAACCTGCCCATGGCTAGATCACCGGGTTTCGGGTCTATACCTTGCAACTAGACGCCCAGTTAAGACTCGGTTTCCCTACGGCTCCCCTATTCGGTTAACCTTGCTACAAAATATAAGTCGCTGACCCATTATACAAAAGGTACGCAGTCACACCCCGAAGGATGCTCCCACTGCTTGTACGTACACGGTTTCAGGTTCTATTTCACTCCCCTCGCCGGGGTTCTTTTCGCCTTTCCCTCACGGTACTGGTTCACTATCGGTCAGTCAGGAGTATTTAGCCTTGGAGGATGGTCCCCCCATATTCAGACAGGATAACACGTGTCCCGCCCTACTCATCGAACTCACAGCTGTGCACCTTCGTGTACGGGGCTATCACCCTGTATCGCGCGACTTTCCAGACGCTTCCACTAATGCACAAACTGATTCAGGTTCTGGGCTCTTCCCCGTTCGCTCGCCGCTACTAGGGGAATCTCGGTTGATTTCTTTTCCTCAGGGTACTTAGATGTTTCAGTTCCCCTGGTTCGCCTCGTTAAGCTATGTATTCACTTAACGATAGTGCAACGGATTGCACTGGGTTTCCCCATTCGGACATCGCCGGCTAATAACGCTTCATATCAGCTCACCGACGCTTATCGCAGATTAGCACGTCCTTCATCGCCTCTGACTGCCTAGGCATCCACCGTGTACGCTTAGTCACTTAACCTCACAACCCGAAGGTGTTTCACTTCGTGCTGTAAGCATTTGAGAGACTCTCGAATCACTTATTAAAAGCAATTCGATTGTTTTCGAATTTTCAGCTTGTTCCAGATTGTTAAAGAGCAAATATTGCAAACATGACTCGTAAGTCCGTTTTGCAATACAGTTGGCATCGTCTTTCACCCGATACCGCAAATGGCGTCCCCTAGGGGATTCGAACCCCTGTTACCGCCGTGAAAGGGCGGTGTCCTAGGCCTCTAGACGAAGGGGACACAGGGTCGGCTTCGCAGACGCGTTTGCTCGAACATCTATCAGACAATCTGTGTGAGCACTACACAATTTCGTATCTTTAGGTAAGGAGGTGATCCAACCGCAGGTTCCCCTACGGTTACCTTGTTACGACTTCACCCCAGTCATGAATCACAAAGTGGTAAGCGCCCTCCCGAAGGTTAAGCTACCTACTTCTTTTGCAACCCACTCCCATGGTGTGACGGGCGGTGTGTACAAGGCCCGGGAACGTATTCACCGTGGCATTCTGATCCACGATTACTAGCGATTCCGACTTCATGGAGTCGAGTTGCAGACTCCAATCCGGACTACGACGTACTTTATGAGGTCCGCTTGCTCTCGCGAGTTCGCTTCTCTTTGTATACGCCATTGTAGCACGTGTGTAGCCCTACTCGTAAGGGCCATGATGACTTGACGTCATCCCCACCTTCCTCCAGTTTATCACTGGCAGTCTCCTTTGAGTTCCCGGCCGAACCGCTGGCAACAAAGGATAAGGGTTGCGCTCGTTGCGGGACTTAACCCAACATTTCACAACACGAGCTGACGACAGCCATGCAGCACCTGTCTCAGCGTTCCCGAAGGCACTCCCGTATCTCTACAGGATTCGCTGGATGTCAAGAGTAGGTAAGGTTCTTCGCGTTGCATCGAATTAAACCACATGCTCCACCGCTTGTGCGGGCCCCCGTCAATTCATTTGAGTTTTAACCTTGCGGCCGTACTCCCCAGGCGGTCGATTTAACGCGTTAGCTTCGGAAGCCACGCCTCAAGGGCACAACCTCCAAATCGACATCGTTTACAGCGTGGACTACCAGGGTATCTAATCCTGTTTGCTCCCCACGCTTTCGCACCTGAGCGTCAGTCTTCGTCCAGGAGGCCGCCTTCGCCACCGGTATTCCTCCAGATCTCTACGCATTTCACCGCTACACCTGGAATTCTACCTCCCTCTACGAGACTCTAGCTTGCCAGTCTTGGATGCAGTTCCCAGGTTAAGCCCGGGGATTTCACATCCAACTTAACAAACCGCCTGCGTGCGCTTTACGCCCAGTAATTCCGATTAACGCTTGCACCCTCCGTATTACCGCGGCTGCTGGCACGGAGTTAGCCGGTGCTTCTTCTGTAGGTAACGTCAATTGTGAGCGCTATTAACGTTCACACCTTCCTCCCTACTGAAAGTACTTTACAACCCGAAGGCCTTCTTCATACACGCGGCATGGCTGCATCAGGCTTGCGCCCATTGTGCAATATTCCCCACTGCTGCCTCCCGTAGGAGTCTGGACCGTGTCTCAGTTCCAGTGTGGCTGGTCATCCTCTCAGACCAGCTAGGGATCGTCGCCTAGGTGAGCCATTACCCCACCTACTAGCTAATCCCATCTGGGTTCATCTGATGGCATGAGGCCCGAAGGTCCCCCACTTTGGTCTTGCGACGTTATGCGGTATTAGCTACCGTTTCCAGTAGTTATCCCCCTCCATCAGGCAGATCCCCAGACATTACTCACCCGTCCGCCGCTCGTCAGCGGAGAAAGCAAGCTTTCTCCCTGCTACCGCTCGACTTGCATGTGTTAAGCCTGCCGCCAGCGTTCAATCTGAGCCATGATCAAACTCTTCAATTAAAAGCTTGATGCTCAAAGAAATTAAACTGTTTATTCGTAATGAATTAACTGCTGTCACTCTTCAAGACTTTAAATATTTTCGCATTCCGAGGAATGCGTAATACGAATCTTGCGAGTGCCCACACAGATTGTCTGATAATTTGTTAAAGAGCAGTGACTTAGCAAGTTTTCCTTACCAAGTCGAGGTGGCGTATATTACGCTTTCCTCGGTGAGAGTCAACGTTTAATTTGCCGTTTCTCTCTCACTCTCCCCGGCTCATCCTGTGATGTTGTTCACATATGCCGTGTCGATGGAGGCGCATTATAGGGCCTGTTTTACCGGGCGCAACCGCTATTTTGCCCCAAATGAACCGAATGATGCATTACACAGCAATTGAACTGCTTATACCCCATTACGCACAGAGTTATCCACATATCGGCGGGCGTTATCGATTGAATTCCCCCACCAGCGCGCTAGTATCGCCAATACCCTCTCCATTTTTCAGGCGGTCACTATGTCTCTCTCCGTACGTCCCTACCTCTCTTTTATGCCGATCTTAGGCGAACGCCCCTTTATAGATGCAACCGCAACCGTGATTGGACAGGTCACGCTGGGTGACGACGTCAGTATCTGGCCTCAGGTCGTGATCCGTGGCGATGTTAACTATATTGTCATTGGTGACCGCAGTAATATCCAAGACGGCAGCGTGATCCATGTTGGCAACCGCGCCACGTCAACCCAGGGACATCCAACCATTATCGGCAGCGACGTGACGGTTGGTCATAAGGTGATGCTGCACGGTTGCTGTATTGGCGATCGGGTGCTGATCGGGATGGGCGCCATCGTTCTGGATGGCGTACAGATAGAAGATGAGGTCATTCTGGGCGCGGGAAGTCTGGTTCCGCCGGGAAAACGGCTGGAGAGTGGCTTTTTATATCTGGGCAGCCCGGCTCGCCAGATCCGGCCACTGACGGCACAGGAGCAAGCCGGACTGCGCCGGTCGGCCGACAACTACGTTAACTGGAAGAATGACTATCTCTCACAGGCGGAAATCCACACCCAGCCCTGATCGTCATACGCTTCATCGATAATCTCTTGCTCGGCATACTCCTCCAGTTGCCAGCGCAGGGTCTGAAACAGCGTCAGCGGCACCTGATGCGCCTCCCCCGCGCCCATGCGGGCGGCCAAGACCTGCAGATCCCCCCACCGGATAGCGCAGGTGACCTGAAAACCGTTGACCATCGCCGGAAAGGTGATGGTCGATGACGACGCCTGCCACTGCTCCAGCTCGGGAAAGAGGATAGACTGATTCATCCCGCCTGCTCCTGACGTAGCTCTATCAGCACCGGCGCTATCTGCGGCATGACGCCATGCCACAGCGAGAAGGCGTGCGCCGCCTGCGCCACCAGCATACCGAAGCCATCAGCCAAGCGTACCGCGCCCTGCTGCTGAGCCCAGGCCAGAAACGGCGTCGCCCCCGCGCGATAAAACATGTCATAACAGGCGCAATCCGGGCGCATGATCGAGGGCGGCAGCAGCGGGACCTCGCCCTGCAGCCCTGAAGCGGTTGCGTTAATAATGAGATCGAAGGTGTGATCGTCAAGCGCATCGTAGGGCAATGCCTCAATCTCCCCTTGCGCCTGAAATGCAGCGGCCAACGCCTGTGCCCGGGCATGGGTTCGGTTGGCCAGCGCGATCCGACACCCCTGCTCCAGCAGCGGTAGGATCACGCCGCGAGCGGCACCCCCGGCGCCCAACAGCAAAACTCGACTCGCATCGCCGATCATCGCCAGCCGATGTAAATCACTGACCAGTCCAATACCGTCCGTGTTATCCCCCAGCAGACGGGCGTTTTGCCAATGCAGTGTATTCACCGCGCCGGCCAGACGGGCCCGCGGCGTCAAGATATCCGCCATCTGCCAAGCCTGCTCTTTAAAGGGGGTGGTGACGTTAGCGCCTCGCCCCCCCTGCTGGAAAAAGGCCATAGCAAAGGCGGGAAAATCATCCAGCGGCGCCAGCATCGCCTCATAGCTGAGCGCAATACCGGTCTGTTGAGCAAAAAGCCGGTGGATACGCGGCGACTGGCTGTGCTTTATCGGGTGACCAAAAACGGCAAATCGCTGCATCGCTTAGCCCTGACGTAACAGTTCACCGCTCAGTGCATCGCGGATTTCAGATGGATTTTGACGCCCGCCGACCGGCGCATTCAGCACCGGGAAAGCTGAGCCAAACTGTTGGCGCACCTCGGCGGCCGTACGGCAGGGGGGCAGCCCGCTGAGGTTGGCACTGGTGGAAACCAAGGGTTTGCCGTAGGAGCGGCACAGCTGCTGAACCTGCGGATGCGCGCTGACCCGCACGGCCAGCGTACTAAAGCGGCCGGTCAGCCAGCGCGGCGTATCTGCCCGGGCTGGCATCACCCAGGTCACCGGCCCTGGCCAGCGGGAGAAAACGGCGGCGCGGCGCTCGCCCTGCAGCGCCTCATCGCAGACATAAGGCAATAGCTGCTGATAATCCGCCGCAATCAGAATCAGCCCTTTGTCCCACGGACGCTGCTTAAGATCCAGCAGGGTCTGCACCGCAGACTCGCTGTCCGGATCGCACCCTAGGCCGAAGACCGCCTCCGTGGGATAGGCGATAACACGCTGCTGGCGCAGGGCCGCCACCGCGGCGGCCAGTGAGTCACTCAGTTCTTTATCCATAGCTTCTTTATTATTGATCTGTCGGGGTATCGTCAAGCGGCTCGACGGCTTTCCCGCACAGCTTGCTGGCACAATAGCGACGCACGCCGCCTGCGCTTTTCTTCTCCACCAGTAGCGGGTAGTGGCAATGCGGGCAGACGCCGGCGACGGGTTTCAAATTCACGCTGAACTGGCAGTCTGGGTAGCGCTCACAGGCATAGAATGTTTTACCGTAGCGCGAGCGGCGCTGCAGCAGATTACCCTTGCCACACTGGGGGCACGCTAACCGAGTCTCATCCGGCTTATCGATAGCCTCAGTATGTTCACACTGAGGATAACCGTGACACCCGATAAACATACCGTAGTGCCCCTGGCGCAGCACCAGCACATCGCCACACTGCGAACATCGCTGCCCTTCAAGCACCTTAACAATATGCCCGTCGGCCGACTTCAGCGCGCGAATATACTGGCAGGCAGGATAGTGGGAACAGCCCAGAAAAGGGCCATGCTTACCGCTGCGGATCACCAGCTCGGCGCCGCACTCGGGGCATGGCTCACTCTTCTTGACACCAAATAATGCGCCTTGCGTCATAATCTTGTTTCTTTCAATAAACGAACCAGCCACCCGCTCAATGCAGGTAGCCTTCATGAACCTCAAAAAGCAGCTCTTCCATCTGCCGATAGGTGTGCTCATGTCCCGGCGCATTAAACAGCACCATCAGCACCACCCACTTCAGATCGTCCAGCTCAAACTGTTCGATCTCCAGCGCCATCACCCGATCGATAACCATCTCACGGATCTCCGGCGTCAATAGCTGAATCTGCTCCAAGAACAGCAGGAATCCACGGCACTCACTATCTAAGCAGGCCATTTCATCTGCGGTGTAGAGACGCAGCGCATGCGGATCGTCCACCGGCAGAACTACATCTCCCTCTTCCTGCATCATCGCCAGCTTTTCCAGCCAGTTCAGCGCCCGAAAGATATCCCCACGCTCAAAGCCCGCGCTGGTCAAATCGTCAGTTAGCTTATCCTGATCGATGTGCATCCCGGCCGTAGTGTGGATATAGGTCTCAAACAGATACATGAGTACATCGAACATGGCCAGCCCTCTTCACACGGACATAGCCGCCGGACACTACCTTAATCCATCCTGCTAACTCCAGTTCGAGCAGGGCTACTGCTACGTCTGGCACAGATCGACCGATGCGTTCGGCGACAGCGTCAACGGTTGTCACCTCATCCCCTACGTTAGCCAACACCTCGGCAAATGGCAATTGAGCATCGTCTTCCCCGGCAGAAATATTCCCTTCTGTGAGCGGCGCCAACCAATGCAGCGAGCTGTTCAGTTGCTCAAGGATATCCGCCGGCGCAGCGATAAGAGACGCGCCCTGCTGGATCAGCCAATGGCACCCTGCGCTCTGCGGGCTATCTAGCGAGCCGGGAATGGCGAACACCTCCCGCCCTTGATCCAATGCCAGACGCGCCGTGATCAGCGAGCCGCTGCGCAGCGTCGCCTCGACCACCAGAACCCCCAGACTCAACCCACTAATGATCCGATTACGCTGCGGAAAATAGGCAGGGCGTGCCTCTGTCCCTGGAAAAAACTCGGACACCAGCGCGCCGTCCGCCTCTAGAATGGCCTGCGCCAACCCGCGGTGCGTTCGCGGCGCCACGCAATCCGGCCCACTGCCCAGCACTGCGATGGTCTTTCCCTGCGCCGACAGCGCGCCGCGGTGCGCCAGTCCATCGATCCCCAGCGCAAGACCGCTGACAATCGTCAATCCACTCGCCGCCAGCACGCGGGAAAAAAACTGCGCCTGGCTATCACCATAGCCGCTGGGCGTACGGCTGCCCACAATCGCCAGCGCCGCCGTTGACAGCAGGCGGGGATCGCCGCAAACAAACAGCAGCGCAGGAGCGCCGGCAATCTGGCGCAAGCGATCGGGGTAGGCACTATCGACCAGCGTTAGCATCGCCCCTCGACCGCCGTCCAACCACGCCAGCGCCTCAGCGATACCCGCGGCGCCATGAAACTGGCGCTGCTGCGCAGAGGTCAGCCCGCCGGACACCATCCCCTGCGCCGATACGCCCTGCTGCACCAATATCCGCGCCGCGTTAACGATACGGGGCGCCCCCAGCCCGCGAACCTGCGCGAGACGCAGCCAGATTTCGTGACTTTCCATTGCGCTCCCGCGGCTATCGGCCGATGTGTTCAATAGGTGAACAATACTGTCAATCAGGGGGAGAACTGTCTAGAATAGGAGTGAAAATCATTCCCTAGCTCAGAGGACGTTTAAAGAGATTTATGGCGGTATTGCAGGTATTACATTTCCCCGATGAGCGGCTTCGCACTATTGCCAAGCCGGTACACGAAGTTACGCCCGAAATCCAGCGCATTGTCGACGATATGTTCGAGACCATGTACGCGGAAGAGGGCATTGGCCTAGCCGCGACGCAGGTGGACATTCACCAGCGTATTATCGTCATTGACGTATCAGAGAATCGCGATCAGCGTTTGGTATTGATCAACCCGGAGCTGCTGCAGCATGACGGGGAGGCCGGTATCGAAGAGGGGTGTCTCTCCGTTCCTGAACAGCGGGCGCTGGTGACCCGTGCGGAAAGCATCAAAGTGCGCGCCCTGGATCGCGACGGTAAGCCCTTTGAACTGGAGACCGATGGTCTGCTAGCCATCTGCATTCAGCACGAAATGGATCACCTGATGGGTAAGCTGTTTATTGACTATCTGTCGCCGCTGAAGCGTCAGCGCATCCGTCAAAAGCTGGAAAAGCTGTATAAGCAACAGGCCCGCGCCGTTAACTAACCCAAGGCAGGATACTCCCGTGTCTCATTCGCTTCGTATCATTTTTGCGGGTACGCCCGATTTTGCCGCCCGCCATCTCGAGGCGCTCTTGGCCTCAGATCATCAGATCGTCGGCGTCTTTACCCAGCCGGATCGGCCGTCGGGGCGCGGTAACAAGCTGACGCCGAGCCCGGTCAAGGCCCTGGCGCTACAGCATGATCTGCCGGTCTTTCAGCCGGCCTCTCTGCGCCCGGAGGAAAATCAGCGCCTGGTCGCCTCGCTGCAGGCCGACGTCATGGTCGTGGTCGCCTATGGCCTGATCCTGCCGCAGGCTGTGCTGGATATGCCGCGCCTGGGCTGTATTAACGTACACGGCTCTCTGCTGCCGCGCTGGCGCGGTGCGGCACCGATCCAGCGGGCGCTATGGGCAGGCGATAGCGAAACCGGCGTCACCATTATGCAGATGGACGTCGGGCTGGATACCGGTGATATGCTGCTGAAGCTGTCTTGTCCCGTCACGCAGGACGACACCAGCGCCACGCTGTACGATAAGCTAGCCGCGCTGGGACCGCAGGGCCTGCTGACCACGCTGTCCCAGCTGGCTGACGACACCGCCCAGGCCCAGAAGCAGGATGATGCGCTGAGCACCTATGCGGAAAAGCTTAGCAAGGAAGAGGCTCGTCTGGATTGGTCTCTCTCTGCCGAGCAGCTGGCGCGCTGTGTACGCGCCTTTAATCCCTGGCCGGTCAGCTTCTTTATGCTGGAAGAGCAGTCGGTGAAAGTCTGGGAAGCAACGGCGCTGTCTCAGCACGCCACCGCCGCACCGGGAACCATCGTCAGCGCCGACAAGCAGGGGATCGCCGTCGCCACTGCGCAGGGAGTGCTGCTGTTAACCCAGCTGCAGCCGGCCGGCAAGAAAAGCATGACGGCCCGTGACCTGCTCAACTCGCGTAAAGAGAGCTTCCTGCCCGGTACCGTTCTGGCATAAGCACCGTCCGCCCGGCGCCGTCCGGGCGGAGATCGTCTATTCACCTGTCCCCTGACGTCAGCGCCGGTGGGGTATTTCCCCCGCAAACCGTGATAAACTTCGAACAATATCTGATTTACTCGCAGCGACGGTCCCTTGTGTCAATGAAAAATACTCCCTATAACCTGCGTGCCATCGCGGCCCGCACGCTGAGCGCAGTCCTCGATCAGGGGCAGTCCCTGAGCAGCGTACTGCCCAGCGCCGCCCAGCCTCTCAGCGATAAAGACCGAGCCCTGCTACAGGAGCTGTGCTTTGGCACGCTGCGGGTACTGCCGCAGCTGGAGTGGATAGTACAGCAGCTGATGGCCAAGGTCCTGACGGGCAAACAGCGTCCGCTGCACTACCTGCTGCTGGTCGGGCTATATCAGCTGATCTATACGCGTATCCCTCCCCACGCAGCGCTGGCAGAGACCGTTGACGGCGCCGTTGCGCTCAAGCGCCCGCAGCTCAAGGGGCTCATCAACGGTGTACTGCGCCAGTTTCAGCGCCAACAGCAGCCGCTGCTTTTACAGTCACAGCAGCATGCCAGCCACTGGCTGCATCCCTCATGGTTGCTTAAGCGTCTGCAGCAGGCCTACCCGGAGCAGTGGCAGAGTATCGCGGATGCCAATAATCAGCGCCCGCCGATGTGGCTGCGGGTCAATCGGTGCCACCACACACGCGACGCCTATCTGGCGCTGCTGCTGCAGGCCGGTATTGACGCCGTCCCCCACGAAACCTTTCCTGACGCCCTCCGCCTGCAGGATCCGCAGCCGGTGTCTCGCCTGCCGGGCTTCGAACAGGGATGGGTCACGGTACAGGATGCCAGCGCGCAGCACAGCGTAGATCTGCTCGATCCGCAGGACGGTGAGCAGATCCTCGATCTGTGCTGCGCGCCGGGCGGAAAAACCACCCATATTCTGGAGGCGGCGCCGAAGGCCCACGTACTGGCCGTTGACGTCGATGAAAGCCGTCTCAAGCGGGTGCGCGAAAACCTGCAGCGGCTGCAGCAGCATGCCGAGATCCGCTGCGGCGATGGGCGTACCCCTGACGAGTGGGCCCGCGGTCGGCAGTTCGATCGGATTCTCTTGGACGCGCCCTGTTCGGCGACCGGCGTCATCCGCCGCCATCCGGACATCAAATGGCTACGTCGCGACAGCGATATCGCCGAGCTGGCCGCGCTGCAGCGCGAGATCATCGATGCCGTCTGGCCTTTCTTGAAATCCGGCGGCGTGATGGTCTACGCCACCTGCTCGATTCTGCCGCAGGAAAACCAGGAGCAGATCCTTGCCTTCCTGTCGCGCCACCCGGATGCTCGCCTGAGCGACACCGGCGATATACAGCGGCCCGGCCTTCAGTTTTTGCCGCGGCCCGACGCAGGCGACGGCTTCTTTTACGCTAAGCTGATAAAAGCATAATCCGCAGGCCGCCCACCAGGCGGTCGGCGCTCGCCAAGCAGAGAACAGCATCATGAAAATTATCATTTTAGGTGCCGGCCAGGTGGGGGGGACCCTCGCAGAAAACCTGGTGGGTGAGAACAACGATATCACCATCGTCGACACCAACAGCGATCGCCTGCGTCAGCTACAGGATAAGTTCGATCTGCGCGTCGTGCAGGGCTATGGCTCCCATCCGCGGGTACTGCGTGAAGCCGGCGCGGATGACGCCGATATGCTGGTCGCCGTGACCAGCTCGGACGAAACCAACATGATCGCCTGCCAGATCGCCTATTCCCTGTTCAGTACCCCAAACCGGATCGCCCGTATCCGCTCGACCGAATATATCCGCGAGCACGAGCGGTTGTTCAACCCAGATGCGGTTCCTATCGACCACCTGATCGCGCCCGAACAGCTGGTCACCGACTATGTCTACCGGCTGATCGAATATCCCGGGGCGCTGCAGGTAGTGAACTTTGCCGAGGGTAAGGTCAGCCTGGTGGCGGTCAAGGCCTACTACGGCGGGCCGTTGGTGGGCAACGCCCTGACCTCGCTGAAGGAGCATATGCCGCATATCGATACCCGCGTGGCGGCGATCTTCCGCCAGGATCGACCGATCCGCCCGCAGGGATCCACGGTGATCGAGGCCGGCGATGAGGTCTTCTTTGTCGCAGCATCGCATAATATCCGGGCAGTCATGAGTGAGCTGCAGCGGCTGGAGAAACCCTATAAACGCATCATGATCGTCGGCGGCGGCAACGTCGGCGCCGGGCTAGCCCAGCGACTGGAGAAAGACTACAGCGTCAAGCTGATTGAGCATAACGCCCAGCGCGCCGCCGAACTGGCCGAGAAGCTGCATGACACCATCGTCTTTTACGGCGATGCCTCCGATCAGGAGCTGCTGACCGAAGAGCACATCGACCAGGTAGATGTTTTCATCGCCCTGACCAACGATGATGAGGCCAATATTATGTCGGCCATGCTGGCCAAACGCCTCGGCGCCAAAAAGGTGATGGTGCTGATCCAGCGCAGCGCCTACGTCGATCTGGTGCAGGGCAGCGTCATCGATATCGCCATCTCGCCGCAGCAGGCCACTATCTCTGCCCTGCTCGGCCATGTGCGCAAGGCGGATATCGTCAGCGTCTCCTCCCTGCGACGCGGCGTGGCCGAAGCGATTGAGGCCATCGCGCACGGCGACGAAAGCACCTCGAAGGTGGTCGGACGGCGGGTCGAGGAGATTAAGCTGCCGCCGGGCACCACCATCGGCGCTATCGTTCGGGGGGACGACGTGCTGATTGCCAGCCGTGAGTCCAAAATTGAACAGGGAGATCACGTGATCATGTTCCTGACGGACAAGAAATTTATATCCGACGTGGAGCGCCTGTTTCAGCCAAGTCCTTTCTTTTTGTAACTACGGCTATGCTCAACTATCGCTCCGTGCTGTACATCCTTGGGATGATGCTGTCGAAAGTGGCGCTACTGATGTACGTGCCGCTGCTGTATGCCCTGCTTACCGGCACCGGTGGGGTTTACGAATTTCTGCAGGCGGTGATCATCACCCACCTGATCGCCCTGTTTTTGATCGCCCAAGGGCGCAGCCAGAAATTCTACCTGCGTATCCGCGATATGTTTCTGACCACGACCCTGGCGTGGCTGACGGCCTGCTGCTTCGGCGCACTGCCCTTTGTGTTCATCAAACATATCACCTTTACCGATGCCTTCTTTGAGACCATGTCCGGGCTGACCACCACCGGCTCCTCGGTGCTGTCCAATCTCAACCAGATGGAGCCCAGCGTCTTACTGTGGCGCTCGCTGCTGCAGTGGATGGGCGGCGTCGGGTTTATCGTGATGGCGGTCGCCATTCTGCCGTTTCTGGACGTCGGCGGTATGCGCCTGTTCCATACCGAATCCTCCGACTGGTCAGAGAAATCCTCGCCGCGGATGAAAGACGTAGCCAAAAGCATCATGGCGGTCTATGCGGTGCTGACGTTCCTCTGCTACCTCGGCTATCGCTACGCGGGGATGAGCAACTTCGATGCCGTCAACCACGCCTTCGCAACCATCTCCACCGGCGGATTTTCAACTAACGACAAATCCATGGCCGCGTACTCCGTACTGGCGCAGTGGAACGCCATCCTGTTTATGTTCCTCGGCTCCCTGCCATTTCTGCTGTTCGTTCAGGCGCTGCGTCAGCGCAGTCTCCGAACCCTGATGCGCGACCAGCAGCTGGTTGGCTTTAGCCGCTTTGTGCTGGTCACCGGCCTGGTGCTCACCCTGTGGCTATGGCATAAGCACATCTTTGATTTTGAAGATAGCCTGCGCATCGCGTTCTTCAATTTGATCAATATCCTGTCGACTACCGGCTACTCTCTGGGTAACTTCGATCAGTGGACACCGTTCTCCACGGTGCTGTTCGCCTCGGTCATGCTGCTGGGCGGCTGCTCCGGCTCTACCGCCGGCGGGATCAAAATGTTCCGAGTGCAGATTGGCTTTGAAAGCCTGCATATCGAGGTGCGCAAGCTGATCCACCCCAACGCCGTCTTTCCGCGACGCTATAACAACCGTCCAATCACCAATGAGGTGAGCCGCTCGGTGATCGCCTTTATGATGGCGTTTATTGCGATCACCATGCTGATTGCCGCCATCCTCGGGCTGTGCGGCGTCGACGCACTTTCGGCGATCACCGGCGCCATGACCGCGATGGCCAACGTCGGTCCAGGAATGGGGCCGCTCATCGGTCCCAGCGGCAACTTCGCGCCGCTGCCCGACGTAGCCAAGTGGGCCCTGGCGCTCGGCATGCTCTTGGGGCGACTCGAGGTGATGACCATGCTGGTGCTGTTCTTCCCCAGCTTCTGGCGGCGCTGAGACTCCCCAACGTGCATCGCCTAGCAAAGCGGCGGTAAGTGATTACACTTAGAGTATGCGTCATTTAGGGGAGTCGCTATGAGTCTACTGAAAGAGTTTCGTGAATTTGCCATGCGCGGCAACGTCGTGGATATGGCCGTCGGGGTTATCATCGGCGCCGCGTTCGGTAAAATCGTCTCCTCGCTGGTCGGGGATGTGGTCATGCCGCTGCTCGGTCTGCTGATCTGCGGCGTCGACTTTAAACAGTTTCACTGGGTAATACGCGAGGCCGTCGGCAGTGCCCCGGCCGTGGTCGTCAACTATGGCCAGTTCATACAGACCATCTTCGACTTTGTCATCGTCGCATTCGCCATTTTTATGGCGATCAAGCTGATGAACAAGCTGCGCCGCCAAAAGGCAGAAGCAACGCCGCCGGCGCCCAGCGCAGAAGAGGTACTGCTAACGGAAATCCGCGACTTACTTAAGGCACAGCAGCAAGACAAATAAACCGGACACCGCCTGGCGGCAGGCTCCCCTGCCGCTCTCCGTCTTCCCTGCCGCTAGCGATCCGAGCGCGGAGTAAAATGACCACGTAAATCCACCCGTGGTAAAAACGCCTCAGCACCCGCCTCCAGCGCCTCGAGAATAGAGCAGTAGGCGCTACTGTGCGCCGTGCCGCAGCAGGCATCGCTCAGGCGCCGCAGCGAGTCGCGCATATACTCCAGCTCCCGCAGCTTACTCTCCACCTCACGCAGACGCCGCTCGACGATAGACTTCGACTCCTGACACGTATGGTGGGCCGGGTCGACTCGGATCGAGAGCAGCTCCCGAATGGCTTCCAGCGATAGTCCCACGCGCTGGGCATAGCGAATGAAGCGCAGGCGCTGCAAATCGGCGTCACCGTATAGGCGATAGCCGCCCTCGGTACGCACCGCGTGAACCATCATTTGCTGCTTTTCATAGTAGCGGATCGTATCCGGCGTAACGCCGGCCAGCTTCGCCAGTTGACCAATACGGTACATGGTTACTCTCCCAACTGCCGCCGCAGCGGCTCGCCGTAGGCACCGCGTAAAAAAGCGGTATCCATGCCGGCCTGCTGCAGGCGCAGCTCCAGCAGTGCCAGACGTTTGCTCAGCGCGCGATAGTCAGGGTGATCGCCGTCGATCCCCCGCAGCATCTCCAGCAGCGTTATCGCCTCGCGGCGCTGCTCCAGCTGCGGCGGCAGACAGCCCGCATTCTTCAGCAGACGATAGCCAGAGCGCAGCTCGGCAGGAACATGGCTGTCATCATCCAGGAGCAGCGGTCTTCCCTCGCCTGGCAGCGCAGAGAGCTCGCCGCGCGCCTGAGCATCGGCGATATGGCGTTCAGCCCAATCATCGATAATCGACATAGTGATTCCGGTTAGATATCTGTATGCAGGGTAAAGCCAGACGGAGGGAAAATAAAGCGGGGCGGAATTCAGACAATAAAAAAACCGGGCCAAGGCCCGGCTTTCCTATGCATTAGCAGATTACTCTGCTGCAGCTTCTGCTTCAGATACAGAACGATCAACCAGCTCGATGTAAGCCATCGGCGCGTTGTCGCCTGCACGGAAGCCACACTTCAGAATGCGAGTGTAGCCACCGGCACGGCTCGCGAAGCGCGGGCCCAGCTCGTTAAACAGTTTTGCCACGATCTCGTTATCACGAGTACGGGCGAATGCCAGACGACGGTTAGCAACGCTGTCGGTCTTGGCAAGAGTAATCAGCGGCTCAACCACGCGACGCAGCTCTTTCGCTTTCGGCAGGGTCGTCTTGATGATCTCATGACGAACCAGAGAACCGGCCATGTTGCGGAACATAGCCTGGCGATGGCTGCTGTTGCGGTTCAGTTGACGACCACTCTTACGATGGCGCATGACCTTATCCTTCTCAGTAAAACCTTAACCTGTGATCCAGTTACTCGTCAGCGATACTTGCCGGCGGCCAATTTTCCAGGCGCATGCCCAGAGAGAGACCGCGAGAGGCCAGCACGTCTTTAATCTCAGTAAGAGATTTTTTACCCAGGTTCGGCGTTTTCAGCAACTCAACCTCGGTACGCTGTACCAGATCACCGATGTAGTGGATAGCTTCTGCCTTCAGGCAGTTCGCAGAGCGGACAGTCAATTCCAGATCGTCAACAGGGCGCAGCAGGATCGGATCGAACTCAGGCTTCTCTTCTTTCACTTCCGGCTGACGTACATCACGCAGGTCAACGAAAGCTTCAAGTTGTTCAGCCAGGATAGTTGCCGCACGGCGAATTGACTCTTCCGGGTCAATGGTACCGTTGGTTTCCATCTCGATGACCAGCTTGTCCAGGTCGGTACGCTGTTCAACGCGCGCTGCTTCAACATTGTAGGCAATACGCTCTACAGGGCTGTAGCAGGCGTCGACCAACAGACGGCCGATCGGGCGCTCATCTTCTTCCGAATGAATTCGGGCAGACGCCGGCACATAACCACGACCACGCTGAACTTTGATACGCATATTGATAGATGCGTTTTCATCGGTCAGATGGCAGATCACATGGTGCGGCTTGACGATTTCGACATCACCATCATGGGTGATATCGGCTGCAGTCACAGGGCCAATGCCAGATTTATTCAGGGTAAGAATTACTTCATCTTTGCCTTGAACTTTCACCGCCAGCCCTTTCAGGTTGAGCAGGATTTCCAGGATATCTTCCTGTACGCCTTCTTTGGTGCTGTACTCGTGCAGTACACCATCAATCTCAACCTCGGTCACCGCGCAACCCGGCATAGATGAAAGCAGAATACGGCGCAGTGCGTTACCAAGAGTATGGCCAAAGCCACGCTCTAACGGCTCAAGGGTCACCTTGGCGTGCGTCGAACTCAGTTGCTCGATATCTACCAGGCGCGGTTTTAGAAACTCTGTCACAGAACCCTGCATTGTGTCCTCTCTTTGGTACTAAGCTTTACTTGGAGTAAAGCTCGACGATCAGGTGTTCGTTAATGTCCGCAGACAGGTCGGAACGTTCAGGCTGACGCTTGAACACACCTTCCATTTTAGCAGCATCAACTTCCAGCCAAGTCGGCTTTTCACGCTGCTCAGCCAGCTCCAGAGCGGCTTTAACGCGAGACTGCTTCTTCGCTTTCTCACGGACGCTGACTACGTCGTTCGGAGATACCTGATAAGAAGCGATGTTAACAACGCGACCGTTTACTACGATAGCCTTGTGGCTAACCAGCTGACGTGCTTCTGCGCGGGTAGCGCCAAAGCCCATGCGGTAAACAACGTTGTCCAGACGACCTTCCAGCAGAGCCAACAGGTTTTCACCGGTGTTGCCTTTCAGACGTGCTGCTTCTTTGTAGTAGTTACGGAACTGACGCTCCAGAACGCCGTAGATACGACGAACTTTTTGCTTCTCACGCAACTGAACACCGTAGTCAGACAGACGCGGCTTGCGCGCACCGTGCTGGCCAGGTGCCTGTTCAATTTTACACTTGGAATCGATCGCGCGAACACCTGACTTCAGGAACAGGTCGGTGCCCTCACGACGGCTCAGCTTGAGCTTAGGACCCAAATATCTTGCCATTTTCTTTCTCCAACTATCCGAGAAACGACGTTATACGCGACGTTTCTTCGGCGGACGACAACCGTTATGAGGGATCGGAGTCACATCAGTGATGTTCGTGATGCGGAAACCGGCCGCGTTCAGAGCGCGGATGGTAGATTCGCGACCCGGACCCGGTCCTTTAACCATAACTTCCAGATTCTTGATACCGTACTCTTTTACAGCTTCAGCGCAGCGCTCTGCTGCAACCTGAGCGGCAAACGGAGTGGATTTACGAGAACCACGGAAACCGGAACCACCGGCTGTTGCCCAACCCAGTGCGTTACCCTGACGATCAGTAATGGTAACGATGGTGTTGTTGAAAGAAGCATGGATGTGAGCCACACCGTCAGATACTTGCTTTCTTACGCGCTTACGTGCACGAATTGGTGCTTTTGCCATTGTTCAATCACCCCGACTATTTCTTGATCGGTTTACGCGGACCCTTGCGGGTACGTGCGTTGGTCTTAGTACGCTGACCGCGAACCGGCAGACCACGACGATGACGCAAACCACGATAGCAACCAATGTCCATCAGACGCTTGATGCTCAGGGTAACTTCACGACGCAGATCGCCTTCTACGGTGTATTTGGCGACTTCGTCACGCAGCGTTTCGATTTGCTCTTCAGACAGCTCACTGATCTTAACATTTTCAGCAATGCCCGCAGCGGCGCAGATAGCCTGTGAACGGGTTTTGCCGATGCCGAAGATCGCGGTCAGCGCGATCACGGTATGCTTTTGATCAGGAATGTTAATGCCTGCTATACGGGCCACTATGCACTCCTAGATTAATATACGACGGCGCTACTCTGAAAAGCCCGTTTTCAGGATACTCAAATGGCGCCGTTGCAACAAACAAAAGATTGGCTGGCTAATCTAGCCAGCTCAACCCAACTTTGCAAGAAAAATATGCGAGATAATCAGCCTTGACGCTGTTTATGCTTCGGTTCTACGCTGCAAATCACACGCACAACACCGTTGCGCTTAACGATTTTGCAGTTACGGCATAATTTCTTGACGGAAGCACGAACTTTCATTTTACTCTCCGTAACTTCTCAAACTCACCTAGATTAGCGGTTATAGCCTTTCAGGTTCGCTTTCTTCAATGCAGACTCGTACTGACTGGACATCATCAGAGTTTGCACTTGAGCCATAAAGTCCATGATGACGACTACTACGATGAGTAGTGAAGTACCACCGAAATAGAACGGTACTTTCATCGCATCACGCATGAACTCCGGGATCAGGCAGATAAATGTAATGTACAGCGCACCAACCAGAGTCAGACGGGTCATTACCTTATCGATGTACTTCGCCGTTTGCTCTCCCGGACGAATTCCTGGTACAAATGCACCGGACTTCTTCAGGTTATCCGCTGTTTCACGCGGGTTGAAAACCAACGCCGTGTAGAAGAAACAGAAGAAGATGATTGCAGACGCATAGAGTAACACATAAAGCGGTTGCCCAGGCTGCAAATACAGCGAAATTGTAGTCAGCCAGTTCCAACCTGTACCGCCCCCAAACCAAGATGCGATCGTGGCCGGGAACAGAATGATGCTGGAAGCGAAGATTGCCGGGATAACCCCTGCCATATTCACTTTCAACGGCAAATGTGTGCTCTGTGCTGCGTAAACACGACGACCTTGCTGACGCTTGGCATAGTTAACGACGATACGACGCTGACCACGCTCCACGAAAACAACGAAGAAGGTTACTGCGAATACTAACACTGCAACCAACAGCAACAGAAGGAAGTGCAGGTCGCCCTGCCGCGCTTGCTCGATAGTATGGCCAATCGCCGGCGGAAGACCCGCCACAATCCCTGCGAAAATAATGATCGAGATACCGTTACCGATACCGCGCTCAGTAATCTGTTCGCCCAGCCACATCAGGAACATTGTCCCGGTCACCAGACTCACAACCGCAGTGAAGTAGAAAGCAAAGCCCGGATTAATTACCAGGCCCTGCATTCCAGGCATATTCGGCAAACCGGTAGCAATACCGATCGACTGGAATATGGCCAGCACCAGCGTACCGTAGCGGGTGTACTGGCTAATCTTGCGACGGCCAGCCTCCCCTTCTTTCTTTATTTCCGCCAGGGTGGGGTGAACCACCGTCAGCAGCTGGATAATGATCGACGCCGAAATATACGGCATGATCCCCAGAGCAAAGATAGAAGCACGGCTCAGAGCACCACCGGAGAACATGTTAAACATGTCGATGATGGTGCCCTGCTGTTGCTCGAGTAGTTTGGCAAGTACAGCGGCATCAATACCAGGGATCGGAATAAAAGAGCCAATACGGAAAACAATCAGCGCCCCAATAACAAACAACAGTCTGCGCTTGAGCTCGCCCAGTCCACCCTTGGCACTTTGAAAATCTAATCCCGGTTGTTTAGCCATCTGCTACTTATTCCTCGATTTTACCGCCAGCAGCTTCAATCGCAGCACGTGCGCCTTTGGACACACGCAGACCGCGCAGGGTTACTGCACGATTGATTTCACCAGACAGCATAACTTTGGCGAATTCGATCTGCGGGCCAATAACGTTAGCCGCTTTCAGCACGTTCAGGTCGATAACGTCGCCTTCGATCAGCGCGATCTCAGACAGACGAATTTCAGCAGTCACCATCGCTTTACGAGAGGTGAAGCCAAACTTCGGCAGACGACGGTACAGCGGCATCTGGCCACCTTCGAAACCGCGACGTACGCCACCGCCAGAACGAGACTTCTGACCTTTGTGACCACGACCGCCGGTTTTACCCAGGCCAGAACCGATACCACGACCCAGACGCTTGGAAGCGTGCTTGGAGCCTTCGGCCGGAGACAGAGTATTCAAACGCATCTGTTACTCCTCAACTTTAACCATGTAGGAAACCGCGTTGATCATACCACGAACGGCAGGAGTATCCTCACGCTCTACGGTGTGACCGATGCGACGCAGACCCAGGCCAAGCAGCGTTGCCTTATGTTTCGGCAAACGGCCGATCGCACTGCGGGTTTGAGTAATTTTGATAGTCTTTGCCATGGTCTATTACCCCAGAATTTCTTCAACGGATTTACCACGCTTGGCAGCGACCATTTCCGGAGATTTCATACATTCCAGACCGTCGATAGTTGCACGAACCACGTTAATCGGGTTGGTGGAACCATATGCTTTAGCCAGAACGTTACGAACTCCAGCGACTTCCAGGACGGCGCGCATTGCACCACCGGCGATGATACCGGTACCTTCAGAAGCCGGCTGCATGAACACACGAGAACCCGTGTGAGCACCTTTAACCGGGTGCTGCAGGGTGCCGCTGTTCAGCGCGACGTTGATCATGTTACGACGGGCTTTCTCCATCGCTTTCTGGATCGCTGCCGGAACTTCACGGGCTTTGCCGTAGCCAAAACCGACGCGACCGTTGCCATCACCCACTACAGTCAGTGCGGTGAAGCTAAAAATACGGCCACCTTTAACAGTCTTAGATACGCGATTTACCGCGATCAGCTTTTCCTGCAGTTCGCCAGCTTGTTTTTCGATGTGCGACATCTTACACCTCTACCTTAGAACTGAAGGCCAGCTTCACGGGCAGCATCTGCCAGTGCCTGGACACGACCATGATATTGGAAACCAGAGCGGTCGAAGGACACGTCCTTGACGCCTTTTTCCAGCGCGCGTTCAGCGATAGCTTTACCTACAGCTGCTGCGGCTTCTTTGTTCCCAGTGTATTTCAGTTGTTCACTGATTGCTTTTTCTACGGTAGAAGCGGCAACCAGGACTTCAGAACCATTCGGGGCAATAACCTGTGCGTAGATGTGACGCGGGGTACGATGTACCACCAGGCGAGTTGCACCCAGCTCTTTGAGCTTGCGGCGTGCGCGGGTCGCACGACGGATACGAGCAGATTTCTTATCCATAGTGTTACCTTACTTCTTCTTAGCCTCTTTGGTACGCACGACTTCGTCGGCGTAACGGACACCTTTGCCTTTGTAAGGCTCAGGACGACGGTAAGCGCGCAGATCCGCTGCAACCTGACCGATCAGCTGCTTATCAGCGCCTTTCAGCACGATTTCAGTCTGAGACGGACATTCAGCAGTGATGCCTGCCGGCAGCTCATGGTCAACAGGGTGAGAGAAGCCCAGGGCCAGATTCACCACATTGCCTTTAACTGCTGCACGATAACCAACACCTACCAGCTGCAGCTTCTTAGTGAAGCCTTCGGTAACACCGATAACCATTGAGTTCAGCAGTGCACGCGCGGTACCCGCTTGGGCCCAGCCGTCCACGAAGCCGTCGCGCGGACCAAAGGTCAGTGCGTTATCAGCATGCTTAATTTCAACAGCGTCGTTGATAGTACGAGTCAGCTCGCCGTTTTTACCCTTAATCGAAATAACCTGACCGTTGAGTTTTACCTCTACGCCGGCAGGAATGACGACGGGTGCTTTTGCAACACGAGACATTCTTTCCTCCGATTACGCTACGTAGCAGATAATCTCGCCGCCCAGGCCAGCTTGGCGGGCAGCACGATCAGTCATGACACCTTTAGAGGTAGAAATAACTGCGATACCCAGACCGGCCATAACTTTCGGCAGCTCATCTTTTTTCTTATAGATGCGCAGACCAGGGCGGCTGATACGCTGAATGCTTTCTACTACCGGCTTGCCCTGGAAGTACTTCAGTACCAGTTCCAGAACAGGCTTGGCGTCGCCTTCGATTTTGAAATCTTCAATAAAACCTTCTTCCTTCAGCACGTTGGCAATTGCCACTTTCAGCTTGGAGGAAGGCATGGTGACCGCAACTTTGTTCGCGGCCTGACCGTTACGGATACGGGTCAGCATATCCGCGATCGGATCTTGCATGCTCATCTGTCTTTACTCCCGTGATTCAATTGGTGACAATTACCAGCTAGCCTTTTTCAGACCCGGAATTTCACCGCGCATAGCGGCTTCACGGACCTTGATACGGCTCAACCCGAACTTACGCAGGAAAGCGTGCGGACGGCCAGTTTGGCGGCAGCGATTACGCTGACGGCTTGGGCTGGAATCACGCGGCAGAGTCTGCAGCTTAAGTACCGCATTCCAACGATCTTCGTCGGATACGTTGATATCAGAGATGATCGCTTTCAGTTCAACGCGTTTGGCAAAGAACTTATCAGCTAATTTCACGCGCTTGACTTCGCGTGCTTTCATGGATTGCTTAGCCATTAGTAACCCTACCTTACTTGCGGAACGGGAAGTTAAAAGCAGTCAGCAGCGCACGGCCTTCTTCGTCAGATTTCGCAGTAGTGGTAATGGTGATGTCCAAACCACGAACGCGATCGACTTTGTCATAGTCGATTTCTGGGAAGATAATCTGCTCACGTACGCCCATGCTGTAGTTACCACGGCCGTCGAAAGACTTCGCGGACAGGCCACGGAAGTCACGGATACGCGGTACAGCAATAGAGATCAGACGCTCAAAGAACTCCCACATGCGTTCGCCACGCAGAGTTACTTTACAGCCGATCGGATAGCCCTGACGGATTTTGAAGCCTGCAACTGATTTGCGTGCTTTGGTGATCAGCGGTTTTTGACCGGAGATCGCTGTCAGGTCAGCTGCTGCGTTATCCAGCAGTTTCTTGTCAGCGATCGCTTCACCAACACCCATGTTCAGGGTGATCTTCTCGACCCGAGGGACTTGCATGACAGAATTGTAGTTAAACTCAGTCATGAGCTTTTTAACTACTTCGTCTTTGTAGTAATCATGCAGTTTCGCCATCGTACTACTCCAAATTACTTGATAGTTTCGCCATTGGACTTGAAGAAACGGACTTTTTTGCCGTCTTCAAACCGAAAGCCTACACGGTCCGCTTTACCGGTAGCCGCATTGAAGATTGCAACGTTGGAAACCTGAACAGCGGCTTCTTTTTCAACGATGCCACCCGGTTGGTTCAGAGCCGGAACCGGCTTCTGATGTTTCTTAACCAGGTTGATGCCTTCAACGACAACTTTACCAGAAGACAGGACGTTTTTTACTTTACCGCGCTTACCTTTATCTTTGCCGGTCAGCACGATTACTTCGTCATCACGACGGATTTTCGCTGCCATGGATTCGCTCCTTAGAGTACTTCTGGTGCCAGAGAGATGATTTTCATGAACTTTTCAGAACGCAGTTCACGTGTCACCGGCCCAAAAATACGCGTACCGATCGGCTGCTCACTGTTGTTGTTCAACAGTACACAAGCATTGCCGTCAAAGCGAACGACAGATCCGTCAGGGCGACGTACACCCTTCTTGGTGCGCACCACTACCGCCTTCAGCACATCACCTTTTTTGACCTTACCACGCGGAATTGCTTCCTTGATGGTGATCTTGATGATGTCGCCGATGCCTGCGTAGCGACGGTGCGAGCCACCCAGAACCTTGATACACATTACGCGACGCGCGCCGGAGTTATCGGCGACGTTCAGCATAGTCTGTTCTTGGATCATTTCAGTGCTCCGCTAATGTCAACTACTACTTCGAGACCCAGTGTGGGCCGTTAAAAATCCCCATAATTGAGGGCGCAGCATTATAACACTGCTTCCAGAATATGGGTAGAAAAAATAAACGGCTCAAAATCTGAGCCGTTTATCATTGCTGAGAGAGTGTACTGTATTACAGAACAGCTTTCTCTACAACGCGAACCAGCGTCCAGGATTTGGTCTTGGACAGCGGACGGCATTCGCGGATTTCAACCACGTCACCGATACCGCATTCGTTGTTCTCGTCATGTACGTGCAGTTTGGTCGTACGTTTGATGAATTTACCGTAGATCGGGTGCTTCACCATGCGCTCGATAGCAACAACCATGGATTTCTCCATTTTGTTGCTAACAACGCGACCTTGCAGAGTACGGATTTTATCGGTCATTACGCACCCGCCTTCTCGTTCAGTAAAGTCTTAACACGTGCGATATTACGACGCACTTGCTTCAACAGGTGAGACTGTTGCAGCTGGCCGCCCGCCGCCTGCATGCGAAGATTAAACTCTTCGCGCAGCAGATTCAGCAGCTCGGTGTTCAGCTCTTCAACACTCTTCTCACGCAGCTCGTTTGCTTTCATTACATCACCGTCTTAGTTACAAAGGTGGTTTTGATAGGCAGTTTCGCTGCTGCCAGTTTGAAGGCCTCACGGGCCAGCTCTTCAGGCACACCGTCCATTTCGTACAGGACTTTACCCGGCTGAATCAGGGCTACCCAGTACTCAACGTTACCTTTACCTTTACCCATACGAACGGCCAGCGGTTTTTCCGTGATCGGCTTGTCCGGGAACACGCGGATCCAGATTTTACCCTGACGCTTAACAGCACGGGTCATAGCACGACGTGCTGCTTCGATTTGGCGGGCAGTCAAACGGCCACGGCCAACAGCTTTCAGACCGAAAGTGCCGAAGCTAACATCCGTACCCTGCGCCAGACCGCGGTTACGGCCTTTATGCACTTTACGGAATTTTGTACGCTTAGGTTGTAACATCAGCGACTCTCCTTACTTGCGGCCTTTACGCTGCTGCTTCTTAGGCTGAGCAGCCGGTTTTTCCGGTTGTTCAACAGCAGCCATACCACCCAGGATCTCACCTTTGAAGATCCATACCTTAACGCCGATTACACCATAAGTGGTGTGCGCTTCAGAGGTGTTGTAGTCGATGTCCGCACGCAGCGTGTGCAGCGGAACACGACCTTCACGGTACCATTCGGTACGCGCGATCTCAGCACCGCCCAGGCGGCCACTGACTTCAACTTTGATACCTTTAGCGCCCAGACGCATAGCGTTCTGTACAGCACGCTTCATAGCACGACGGAACATAACGCGACGTACCAGCTGTGAAGTGATGCTGTCAGCCACCAGTTTGGCGTCCAGTTCCGGTTTACGCACTTCGGCGATGTTGATCTGTGCCGGTACGCCAGCAATCTCTGCAACGCCCTTGCGCAGTTTTTCTACGTCTTCGCCTTTCTTACCGATAACGATACCCGGACGAGCGGTGTGAATGGTCACACGGATGCTCTTCGCCGGACGCTCGATAACGATGCGAGAAACGGACGCCTTTTCCAGCTCTTTGTTCAGGAACTGACGAACTTTAAAGTCGCTGTCCAGGTTGTCAGCGAATTCTTTAGTATTCGCATACCAGGTAGAGTTCCAAGGCTTCACAATACCCAGGCGAATACCATTAGGATGTACTTTCTGACCCATTGCTAGTCTCCAGAGTCTCAGCGATCGGACACAACCACAGTAATGTGGCTGGTGCGCTTCAGGATACGATCAGCGCGACCTTTTGCACGCGGCATGATGCGCTTCATGGTCGGGCCTTCGTCGACGAAGATCTTGGATACTTTCAGATCATCGATGTCAGCGCCATCGTTGTGTTCTGCGTTAGCAATGGCAGATTCCAGAACCTTTTTGACCAGTACAGCCGCTTTCTTGTTGGTGTAGGTCAGAACTTCCAGAGCCTGTGACACTTTCTTACCGCGGATCAGGTCAGCCACCAGGCGAACCTTCTGAGCAGAAGAGCGAGCATGGCAATGCTTAGCAATAGTTTCCATCTCTTCCTCCTACCTTATTTCTTTTTGGCTTTTTTATCAGCCGCATGGCCGCGATAAGTACGAGTCGGCGCGAATTCACCCAGTTTGTGGCCGACCATTTCATCGACGACAAATACCGGAACGTGCTGACGACCATTATGGACAGCGATGGTCAAACCGATCATGTTTGGAAAGACCGTTGAACGACGGGACCAAGTCTTAAGTGGCTTTTTGTCTCCGCTTTCCACCGCTTTCTCTACCTTCTTCAGCAAGTGCAGGTCAATAAAAGGACCTTTCTTGAGAGAACGTGGCATGGTTTATCCTCTAATTATTTTTTACTACGGCGACGTACGATGAATTTATCAGTACGCTTATTGCTGCGGGTCTTCTTACCTTTGGTCTGTACGCCCCACGGGGTTACCGGGTGCTTACCAAAGTTACGACCTTCACCACCACCGTGCGGGTGGTCTACCGGGTTCATCGCAGTACCGCGAACGGTCGGACGAACACCACGCCAGCGTGCAGCACCTGCTTTACCCAGAACGCGCAGCATATGCTCAGCGTTACCGACTTCGCCCAGAGTGGCGCGGCAGTCAGCCGGGATTTTACGCATTTCGCCAGAGCGCAGACGCAGGGTGACATAGGCACCATCGCGTGCAACGATCTGAACGTAAGCACCAGCGGAACGAGCCAGCTGGCCGCCTTTACCCGGCTTCATTTCTACGTTATGAACGGTAGAACCAACCGGGATGTTGCGCATCGGCAGGGTGTTACCCGCTTTGATTGCAGCATCAACGCCAGACTGAATCTGATCGCCAGCTTTCAGACCTTTCGCCGCCAGGATGTAACGGCGTTCGCCGTCTTTGTACAGAACCAGCGCGATGTTCGCGGAACGGTTCGGATCGTACTCCAGACGCTCAACAACAGCCGGGATACCGTCTTTATTGCGTTTGAAGTCAATCAGACGATACTGCTGTTTGTGACCACCACCGATGTGACGAGTGGTGATGCGGCCGTTGTTGTTACGACCACCGGTCTTGCTGTTTTTCTCCAGCAGCGGGGCGAACGGTTTGCCCTTGTGCAGCTCAGGGTTAACCACTTTAACAACGTGGCGACGACCCGGAGATGTCGGTTTACATTTAACAATTGCCATTGTTCGCTACTCCTCCGACTTACTCTGCGCCGCCGATGAAGTCCAGATTCTGGCCTTCTTTCAGGGTGACGTAAGCTTTTTTCCAGTCGCTACGACGACCGATACGCTGACCGTGACGCTTCACTTTCCCTTTAACAACCAGGGTGCGAACAGTGTCAACTTCAACTTCGAACAGTTTCTTAACTGCGGCTTTGATTTCTGCTTTGGTTGCATCTGTAGCAACTTTGAGAACGATGGTGTTGTTCTTTTCCATCGCCATAGACGCTTTTTCAGAAACGTGCGGCGCGCGCAGTACTTTCAGCAGACGTTCTTCACGGATCATGCCAGCATCTCCTCAACTTGCTTAACAGCATCAGCAGTCATAACCACTTTGTCGAAGGCGATCAGGCTAACCGGGTCGATGCCTGCTACGTCGCGTACGTCAACCTTGAACAGGTTGCGCGCGGCCAGGAACAGGTTCTCGTCGACTTCGCTGGTTACAATCAGCACATCGTCCAGCGCCATGTCTTTCAGTTTCTGTGCCAGCAGCTTGGTTTTCGGCGCTTCAACAGAGAACTTCTCAACGACGATCAGACGATCTTGACGTACCAGTTCGGACAGGATGCTTTTCAGCGCGCCGCGGTACATCTTTTTGTTAACTTTTTGACTGTGGTCCTGCGGACGAGCAGCGAAGGTCACGCCACCAGAGCGCCAGATCGGGCTCTTGATAGAACCAGAACGCGCACGGCCGGTGCCTTTCTGGCGCCACGGTTTTTTACCGGAGCCAGTAACTTCAGCACGGGTCTTCTGAGCACGAGTACCCTGACGGGCACCGGCTGCATAAGCCACAACAACCTGGTGAACCAGCGCTTCGTTGAAATCACGACCGAAGGTAGTTTCGGAAACAGTCAGCGCGCTTTGCGCGTCTTTCAATACTAATTCCATTGCTATCTCCTCACGCCTTCACAGCTGGTTTAACGATCAGGTCGCCACCGGTAGCACCCGGGACAGCACCTTTAACCAGCAGCAGGTTGCGCTCAGCGTCAACACGTACTACGTCCAGGCTCTGAACGGTTACACGCTCGTTACCCAGCTGACCTGCCATTTTCTTACCCTTGAACACTTTGCCCGGAGTCTGGTTCTGACCGATAGAACCCGGAGCGCGGTGAGACAGGGAGTTACCGTGAGTAGCGTCCTGGGTACGGAAGTTCCAGCGCTTAACGGTGCCGGCGAAACCTTTACCTTTGGAGATACCGGTAACGTCTACTTTTTTAACGTCAGCGAAGATTTCTACGGAGATGTTCTGACCGATGGTGAACTCTTCACCTTCAGACAGACGGAATTCACGCAGAACGCGGCCGGCTTCAACGCCAGCTTTCGCGAAGTGACCCGCTTCCGGTTTGGTTACACGGTTAGCTTTTTTGCTACCAGTGGTAACCTGGATGGCGCGGTAGCCGTCGTTATCCAGATCTTTGACCTGAGTAACGCGGTTTGCTTCGATTTCGATAACGGTTACAGGGATAGAAACGCCATCTTCAGTGAAGATGCGGGTCATACCCACTTTTTTCCCGACTAAACCAATCATTGTTTCAACCTCTCAATCGCTCAATGTCCTGATTAACCCAGGCTGATCTGCACGTCTACACCGGCAGCCAGATCCAGACGCATCAGAGCATCAACGGTTTTCTCGGTTGGCTCAACGATGTCAACCAGACGCTTGTGAGTGCGGATTTCGTACTGATCACGCGCGTCTTTGTTAACGTGCGGAGAGATCAGAACGGTAAAGCGCTCTTTGCGGGTCGGCAGCGGGATCGGACCACGAACCTGCGCACCAGTGCGCTTGGCAGTCTCGACGATTTCCGCGGTTGATTGATCGATCAGACGATGATCAAATGCTTTCAGGCGGATACGGATTCTTTGGTTCTGCATGAGACCAGAGCTCCAATTATTTTATAAACGTAGAAAATTACTCCTCGCACCCATTTCGATTGACGGGGGAGTGTAATCGTTCATTTCATAACCCCCATATCGGGAGTATTGTTTGGCGGAACGCGCCGCCGCTGATCGAAATCAGGCTGCCAATATTAGGCAGCCCGCGCATTATACTTAGATCTGGCCAGGAAGCAAGGCCGGATGCAAAATAACCAGCGACAGGCGACAAAACGCCGTGAAAAAGGGCGCCATAGCGCCCTCTTTCTGGTGTTATTGCTGGCTATCGATTACTCGATAACTTTAGCAACAACGCCCGCACCAACGGTACGGCCGCCTTCGCGGATTGCGAAGCGCAGACCATCGTCCATGGCGATCGGGTGGATCAGGGTAACAACCATCTTGATGTTGTCGCCCGGCATGACCATCTCTACGCCTTCCGGCAGTTCGATGGTGCCCGTTACGTCAGTAGTACGGAAGTAGAACTGCGGACGGTAGCCTTTGAAGAACGGAGTATGACGGCCGCCTTCATCCTTGCTCAGGATGTACACTTCTGATTCGAACTTGGTGTGCGGAGTGATGGAGCCCGGCTTAGCCAGTACCTGACCACGTTCGATTTCGTCACGCTTGGTACCACGCAGCAGTACGCCAACGTTCTCACCAGCACGGCCTTCGTCCAGCAGTTTGCGGAACATTTCCACGCCGGTACAGGTAGTTTTGGTCGTCGCTTTGATACCAACGATTTCAACTTCGTCACCTACCTTGATGATACCGCGCTCTACACGACCGGTAACAACGGTACCACGGCCAGAGATAGAGAATACGTCTTCGATCGGCAGCAGGAACGGCTTGTCGATGTCACGCTCAGGTTCCGGGATGTAGGAGTCCAGAGTTTCAGCCAGTTCGATGATCTTAGCTTCCCACTCGGCTTCGCCTTCCAGCGCTTTCAGCGCAGAACCGCGGATTACCGGCGTATCGTCGCCCGGGAAGTCGTACTGAGACAGCAGCTCACGAACTTCCATCTCAACCAGTTCCAGCAGCTCTTCGTCATCAACCATGTCGCACTTGTTCAGGAACACGATGATGTACGGAACGCCTACCTGGCGACCCAGCAGGATGTGCTCACGGGTCTGCGGCATCGGGCCGTCAGTCGCAGCAACAACCAGGATTGCGCCGTCCATCTGCGCAGCACCCGTGATCATGTTTTTAACATAGTCGGCGTGCCCCGGGCAGTCTACGTGAGCGTAGTGACGGGTCGGGGTATCGTATTCAACGTGAGAGGTGTTGATGGTGATACCACGTGCTTTTTCTTCCGGCGCGTTATCGATCTGATCGAATGCGCGAGCGCTACCGCCGTAGGTTTTAGCCAGAACGGTGGTGATAGCAGCGGTCAGGGTAGTTTTACCGTGGTCAACGTGGCCGATAGTACCAACGTTAACGTGCGGTTTAGAACGTTCAAATTTTTCTTTAGACACGGTTATATTCCTTATCTTGCACCCTCACCGAAGGAGAGGGTGCGGGATCAATATGTTAAAGCAGAGGCTTATTTGCCACGTGCTTCAATAACGGCCTGAGCGACGTTAGTCGGTGCTTCAGCATACTTCAGGAACTCCATGGAGTATGAAGCACGGCCCTGGGTCTGAGAACGCAGGTCAGTAGCATAACCAAACATTTCAGACAACGGAACCTGCGCGCGAACAGTCTTGCCAGTCGCAGTATCTTCCATACCTTCGATCATGCCGCGACGACGGTTCAAGTCACCGATAACGTCACCCATGTAATCTTCCGGAGTTTCTACTTCAACCTTCATGATCGGCTCAAGCAGAACCGGCTTAGCGCGTTTGAATGCTTCTTTAAACGCGAGAGAGGCAGCCAGTTTGAACGCCAGTTCAGAGGAGTCAACGTCATGGTAAGAACCGAAGTGCAGACGTACGCCCAGGTCTACTACCGGATAACCGGCCATCGGACCAGACTTCAGCTGCTCTTGGATACCCTTGTCAACTGCCGGGATGTATTCACCCGGAATCACGCCGCCCTTGATGTCGTTGGTGAAGGTGTAACCTTCGCCACCCGGCTCCAGCGGGAACATGTCGATAACGACATGACCGTACTGACCGCGACCACCGGACTGTTTGGCGTGTTTACCTTCAACATCCTTGACGGTGTCACGGATGGTTTCACGGTAAGCAACCTGCGGTTTACCGACGTTGGCTTCAACGTTGAACTCGCGCTTCATACGGTCAACGATGATTTCCAGGTGCAGTTCACCCATACCGGCGATGATGGTCTGGTTAGATTCTTCGTCGGTCCATACGCGGAAAGACGGGTCTTCTTTAGCCAGACGGCCCAGTGCCAGGCCCATTTTCTCCTGGTCAGCCTTGGTTTTCGGCTCAACGGCGATGGAGATTACCGGCTCAGGGAATTCCATACGCTCCAGGATGATCGGTGCGTTCTGGTCGCACAGGGTATCACCGGTGGTGACGTCCTTCAGACCGATTGCCGCAGCGATGTCGCCCGCGCGAACTTCTTTGATCTCTTCACGCTTGTTGGCATGCATCTGAACGATACGGCCAAAACGCTCGCGCGCAGACTTCACAGAGTTCAGTACGGTATCACCGGAGTTAACCACACCGGAGTACACGCGGAAGAAGGTCAGGTTACCCACGAACGGGTCGGTAGCGATTTTGAACGCCAGCGCCGCGAACGGCTCGTTGTCGTCAGAATGACGCTCAGCCGGGGTATCTTTACCGTCGTCCAGAATACCTTTGATCGCCGGAACGTCAGTCGGTGCCGGCAGATATTCGATGACCGCATCCAGCATTGCCTGTACGCCCTTGTTCTTGAACGCGGAGCCACAGGTAACCAGGATGATTTCGTTGTTCAGTACGCGCTGACGCAGAGCTTTCTTGATCTCTTCTTCAGACAGCGCTTCACCGCCCAGGTATTTGTCCATCAGCTCTTCAGAAGCTTCAGCGGCGGACTCAACCAGGAACTGGTGCCATTCGTTAGCCAGTTCAACCATATCAGCCGGGATGTCTTCATAGGTGAAGGTCACGCCCTGATCGGCTTCATTCCAGTTGATGGCTTTCATTTTAACCAGGTCAACGACACCGGTGAATGCGTCTTCAGCACCGATAGCCAGCTGCAGCGGAACCGGGTTCGCGCCCAGACGGGTTTTGATCTGGTTAACAACTTTCAGGAAGTTCGCACCCATGCGGTCCATTTTGTTAACGAACGCGATGCGCGGAACCTGATATTTGTTTGCCTGACGCCATACGGTTTCAGACTGCGGCTGAACACCACCAACGGCGCAGTAAACCATTACCGCACCATCCAGTACACGCATGGAACGTTCTACTTCGATGGTGAAGTCAACGTGCCCCGGGGTGTCGATGATGTTGACACGGTGCGGTTCAAACTGTTTGGCCATACCGGACCAGAAAGCGGTGGTCGCAGCGGAGGTAATGGTAATACCACGCTCCTGCTCCTGCTCCATCCAGTCCATGGTGGCAGCGCCATCATGAACTTCACCGATCTTATGGTTTACACCGGTGTAGAACAGGATACGTTCGGTAGTAGTGGTTTTACCGGCGTCGATGTGGGCGCTGATACCGATGTTACGGTAACGCGAAATGGGTGTTGTACGAGCCATTTGATTCCTCTATATCCTAGGACGTTCAAGTTAAGTTACCCAAAGCGGGCTGCTTAAGCCTAAGCGCCCGCTTGGTGACTAACATACCGATGATATTACCAGCGGTAGTGAGCGAACGCCTTGTTGGCTTCTGCCATACGGTGAACGTCTTCACGTTTCTTAACTGCAGTGCCTTTGTTTTCTGCAGCGTCAGAAAGTTCGTTCGCCAGACGCAGAGCCATGGATTTATCACCGCGTTTACGAGCAGCTTCTACGATCCAACGCATTGCCAGGGCATTACGACGAACCGGACGAACTTCAACCGGAACCTGGTAGGTGGAGCCACCAACGCGACGAGATTTAACTTCGACGGTCGGGCGCACGTTTTCGAGAGCGGTCTCGAAAGCTTCCAGTTCAGTTTTGCCAGAGCGCTGAGCCAGGGTCTCCAGCGCGCTGTATACGATTGATTCTGCAGTAGATTTTTTACCATCTACCATCAGGATGTTAACAAATTTAGCCAGCAGTTCTGATCCGAACTTCGGATCCGGCAGGATTTTACGCTGACCAATTACGCGACGACGTGGCATGGAAATACTCCGTTGTGAATTCAGGATTGTCCAAAACTCTACGAGTTTATTTTGACATTAAAGTTAAAACGTTTGGCCTTACTTAACGGAGAACCATTAAGCCTTAGGACGCTTAACGCCGTACTTAGAGCGGGATTGCTTACGGTCTTTAACACCGGAGCAGTCCAGAGCACCGCGCACGGTGTGATAACGCACACCCGGCAGGTCTTTAACACGACCACCACGGATCAGGATCACGGAGTGCTCCTGCAGGTTGTGACCTTCACCACCGATGTAGGAAGTCACTTCAAAACCGTTGGTCAGACGAACACGACATACTTTACGCAGTGCGGAGTTCGGTTTTTTCGGAGTGGTGGTATATACACGGGTACATACGCCACGTTTCTGCGGGCAGGCTTCCAGCGCTGGAACGTTGCTTTTCTCAACTTTCTTAGCGCGTGGCTTGCGAACCAGCTGGTTGATAGTTGCCATCAAAAGCTCCTGGTTTTTGCTTTTCGTAAACACGTAATAAATCGCCCCATACTGCACACTGGATAGACCAAGGGCAAAATATGGGGACGCAGAATTTTATGGCTGAGTCGGGAGGGTGTCAAGAAATATACAAGATATTCGGCGCGATACTGTCAACGCTGTCCGTATCGTTACCAGGCCATCTGGCGCGAATGCGCCTCGCTCAGCGTAACAAACTCGCCATAGCCGATCAGCTGACACGTGGGCGCGACATACGCCGTCAGCCCCCGCGCCAACACATCCTCCCGCAGCACATACAGCGCCACCGGCATCGCGCTCAGCGCCGTCAGCCCGGGGCTGCCCGTCAGCGCGCACAGGACGCCATCCTGCAGCAGCACCAGCGCATCGCCGGGGCGTACCAGCGCCGCCAGCGCGGTGAAATCGACGCCCCCCTGCGGTGAGCGGGTCAAGGTATGTAACATCGCGGAGTCCCCAGCGTTAAAAGGTCAAAATGACATCGCACTCATCCAGCCGCGCGCGCAGCGCATCGGCCGCCAGCGCCTCGACGGGAATAACCCAGCGGACGTCGCTGCTCAGCCCGCGCGCGGCCAGCGACGCGGCGCACAGGTAGACCTGCTCGATATCATACAGCGCCATCACGCCGAACGTGGCGACGTAATCGCGCGCCAGAATAGCCGCCGGCTGCTGGTCGGGCAGTAGCTGGAAGACCGCGTCGCCGATAAAGAATACGGCAATATCCTCGCAGAATGCTGAGGCCGCCAGCAGTGCGTCCAGCCCCTCTCGCCCGGCGCTGGTCGTATGGGGTGGCTGGGTAAAAACAAAGGCAAGCCGTTTCATATCTCCCCCTAAAACTGCATGGTGCGATCGCACACCAGCATCGCTTCCGCCAGCGCACCCAGGCCGCTCAGCGTAAAGCCGGGCTGCAGATTCCCCGACGTCAGCCCTCGCTGTTCGGCCGCCTCTGTCGCTACCACGCCGCGGCGCAGTCCAGCGGCAACGCAGACATTCAGCGTCACGCCGTGCTGCTGCGATAGCTGTTGCCAGGCCCGCACCAGATCAAACTCATCCGCCGCCGGCTGCGTCAGCTGATTGGCGTTGAGCACCCCTTCGCGATAAAAGAAAACGCTGTGCAACGTATGCCCCGCCGCCAGCAGCGCGAGGGCAAACTGATAGGCACTGCTGGCCGCCTGCGTGCCGTAGGCCGGTCCATTCACGACCAGAGAATAGCTCAGCATGGCTCAGTTACCCTGCACGTCGCCGTTCTTAAACTGGCGAATGTAGAGATAGACCGTGTGCTTGGAGATATTCAGGCGATCGGCCACCTGGTTGATCGCATCCTTGATGTCAAAGATCCCCTTCTCATGCAGCGTAAACACGATCTGGCGATTCTTGGCATTGTTGGATACCGTCCGGTCGGCGTTCACCTCTTCGATGGTGTACTCCAGCGTCTGGGCCACCAGCTCATCAACCGATGAGGCAAAGTTCACCGCCGAAGAGACCTCCTGGGTCGCTTTGGGGATGAACGTCTCCATGATCTGAGAGAAGGGCACATCCAGATTCATGTTAATACACAGCAGGCCGATCACCCGCTGCTCTCGGTTGCGGATGGCGATGGTCACCGACTTCATCAGATCGCCGCTTTTGGCTCGGGTAAAATAGGCGCGCGAGACGCTGCTGTCCTCTCCGGCCATATCGTGCAGCATGCGCAGGGCCAGATCGGTTATCGGAGAGCCAATTTTACGCCCGGTGTGTTCACCGTTGGCGATCCGCACCGCCGAGCACTTCAGGTCCTCCAGCGAGTGCAGAACAATCTCGCAGTGCGGGCCGATCAGCATCGCCAGGCCATCCACCACGGCCTCGTAGGATTTAAGGATCGCCTGATCGAGCGGGGTGAAAGGACGTTCATCCAACAGATCTAGCTCGCTGATATCAGCCGTAACAAGCGTATTTGACATTAACCACTCCCATCGTCGAACCAGACTCACCCATCCCTGACTGGTCCGGAAAAAATAGCGTAATTTTTAAAAAATTTTAGCAAAGACGCTCTATTTAAATCCTTGATGGCGCCAAGGTAAATGCCTTTTTTTACCCGCAGGCGGCGCAAGCGCACAGCAAAAACCCCCTGAGAGCGGCGCCCTCAGGGGGTTTTTCTAATCAACGCGCGGCTTATTTAGTCGCGGTCGCGCTAGCCGCAGCGGCTTCGTCTTTCGCGCCCGGCGCAGCATCCGCCTTCGCCGCCGGCTTCACGTCCAGCAGCTCAACCTCGAAGACCAGCGTAGAGTTAGCCGGGATCCCCGGAACGCCGGTTTTACCGTAGGCCAGATCCGGCGGGATAACCAGCTTGATCTTACCGCCTTTCTTGATGTGCTTCAGACCTTCGGTCCACCCCGGGATCACCCCGTCCAGACGGAAGGAGAGCGGCTCACCGCGGCTGTAGGAGTTATCGAACTCGGTACCGTTAATCAGCGAACCCTTATAGTTCACCACCACGGTATCGCTGTCCGTCGGCGCAGGCCCGGTCCCTTCTTTCTGAACCAGATACATCAGGCCGCTGGCGGTGGTCTTCACCCCTTTCTCTTTGGCAAACGCCGCGCGGAACTTCTGCCCCGCCTCTGCGTTCTCTTTGGCTTCCTGCTCCATCTTCGCCTGAGCCGCGCTCTTCACTCGGCTCTCGAAAGACTGCAGCGTCTGCTCGATCTGCTGATCGCTCAGTTTGCTCTTACCGGCAAACGCATCCTGTACCCCGGCGATCAGCTGATCTTTATCCAGCTTGATACCCAGCTTCTCTTGCTCTTTCAGTGAGTTGTCCATATAACGACCCAGAGAGGCACCCAGTGCGTAAGCGGCCTGCTGATCGTCATTCTTGAACTGGCTATGGGCGGCGGCCGGTGCGGCGGTATCCGCCTTGGCTGCGTCCGCTGCAAACGCCGAGGCATTCAGCGCCAGAGCCATGGTCGTGGCCAGCGCGGTAACTTTAAAAAAAGATTTCATCCATTTCTCCAAAATTAAGGCACTTGCCTTAAATCACGATGAGCAACAGTACTGGGCTACTATAGCTGGCGCCCTTACCAGAAAACAATCAATAAGCCAGCATACAGTGTAAATTCAGACCTGTATTACGTAAAAAAGTTTCTAGCGACGCTGTGATAGGGTAGACGACTACGCAAATACATACAATTCGCGCTACCATAGCTCGCTCATCGCCCCATCCCGGCGTAATCAAGAAAGAGCCAGAATGTAATAATCGGAAAATAGAGGAATTTTTTATGGAATCATCGTCCAACGGACTGAGTGGACTGGAGAGCCGTCTGGAGCAGATGGAGAGCCGGATCGCTTTTCAGGAGATCACCATTGAGGATCTTAACCAGACGGTGATCGCGCTGCAGCTGGAGCTCGGGAAATACCGCGAGCAAATGCGCCTGCTGCTCGACAAGTTCAGGGCCGTGCAGCCCTCCATGATGGCGCACCCGTCAGAAGAGACGCCGCCGCCCCACTACTGAGGCAGCGCAGACAATAAAAAAGCGGTCAAGATGACCGCTTTTTTACAGGGACAATCCAAGAACCATTAATGGCAGCCGCAGCCACCGTGGCCTTTACCTTTGCCCTGGCCGCCGCAGCAGGTATCGCCTTCTGCGTGCTCGTGATCGTGGTCATGGCCATGACCGCCGCAGCATTCGCCTTCGCCGTGGCTATGACCGTGACCGCCGCAGCACTCACCTTCGCCGTGACCGTGGCCGCCGCAGCATTCGCCGTGCTGATCCTGAGCGCCGTGAACGTGGCCGTGCTCCAGCTCTTCCGCGGTCGCTTCACGCAGGGCAACGACTTCCACGTTGAAGTTCAGGTTCTGACCCGCCAGCATGTGGTTGCCGTCAACCACGACATAGTCATCACCCACTTCGGTAATTTCGACCGGTACCGGGCCCTGATCGGTTTCCGCCAGGAAACGCATGCCAACCTGCAGCTCGTCAACCCCCATGAAGACATCCTTCGGTACGCGCTGTACCAGGTTGTCATCATACTGGCCGTAGGCATCATTAGCCGGAACATGCACGTCGAAACGATCGCCGACGACGTGACCTTCCAGCGCTTTTTCCAGGCCGGCAATCAGAGAGCCATGGCCGTGCAGGTAGTCCAGCGGTGCTGACACCGGAGACTCATCAACCAATACCCCGTCTTCCGTACGCACCTGATAGGCCAGACTGACCACCAGGTCTTTAGCTACTTTCATGATATCTCCTAGCGTTTGAAACTAAATCCGAGCGGATTGTAGCGGAATTTCGCGCCACTGTACGGTTCAGGATAAAAAAAGCTGCGCCGCCGCACCCGCTTTGTCTCTTCAGGGTTTAAAACGGCCAATGATCCGCCCAGGCGCCCCCGCCGGCACCGGTGGCGTCATCCGATGGCCGCAGCGCACGCACTGCACCTGTTCATGAACATGTTCATGTTCATTGACCTGCCACAGCGCCAGGGTATCCATGGCGTGACAGGCGGGGCAACGTGCCCCGGCAATAAATCGCTTCTTCACGCCTCATCCTCCGGCCACTCTTCATCCCAGCCATTCATTTGATGCTGCTCATGCAGCATCTCGCGCTGAAAGATCTCCTCCAGCTCACGTCGCGCCTCGCGAATGCGAGATATTTGTGCGATATCCCCCTGCCGATGCGGCATCAGCTCACGCAGCATGCGCATATCCAAACGGCGGAAATGCTGCTGGGCTCGATAGGCCTGATGCGGGTGCATTCCTGTTTCAATCAAGGTCTTACGCCCCAGCTCCAGCGCGCTGGAAAAGGTCTCCCGGCTAAACTGCGTCACGCCGGCCTGCAGCAGTTCGTGGGCCTCGACCCGCCCGCGGGCGCGCGCCAGAATGCGCAGCTGTGGAAAGTGCTGTTGACACAAACGAACCACTGCCATGGTCTCCTCCGGCTCGTTGCAGGTGATGACGATAGCCTCCGCCCGCGCCGCGCCCGCCGCGTGCAGCAGATCCAGATGGGTGGCATCGCCGTAATACACCTTATAACCGTAGCGGCGCATCATGCTGACCACGCTGACATCGCGCTCCAGTACGGTGACTCGCGTCTGATTGGCCATCAGCAGTCGACCGATAACCTGACCGAAGCGGCCAAAGCCGACCAGGATCACCTGCGGCTCATCATCGGCGACATAGGGTTTTTCCGTACTCTCCTCCGCCGGGTTCAGCCGCTGAGCCAGCAGACGATCGAGCGCCTGCATCAGCAGCGGGGTGGTCACCATCGACAGCGTTACCACCACCAGCAGCAGCGAACTCTGCTGGGCGCTCAGCAGGTGCTGGGCGGCGGCGGCGGAAAACAGCACAAAGGCAAACTCTCCCCCCTGGCTGAGCACCGCCGCAAACTGCAGCCGCACCGCGCTGCGTATTCGCGACAGCCGCGCCAGCAGATACAGCACGGCGCTTTTGACCACCACCAGCGCGACGACCGCGGCCAGGATCTGCGCCCAGTAGGCATATAGCACGCCCAGGTTGAGCGCCATACCGACCGATATAAAAAACAGCCCCAGCAGCAGTCCCTTAAAGGGCTCAATGGCGATCTCAAGCTCATGCTGGAACTCACTCTCCGCCAACAGCACTCCGGCGACAAAGGTCCCCAGCGCCATTGAAAAGCCGAGCATATCCATCAGTAGCGCGGAGCCGAGCACCACCAACAGCGCCGCGGCGGTAAAGATTTCACGTACCCCGGTAGCGGCGATATAGTGAAACAGCGGACGCAGCAGCAGCCGCCCGCCAACCCAGATACCAGCCAGCGCGCCGAGCTTCAGCGCAATGTGCCCCCAGCTGATGGCGTGATCGGCGCCCCCGGCCAAGATCGGCATCAGCGCCAGCGCTGGCACGACGGCGATATCCTGGAACAGCAGCACGGCAAACCCGAGGCGACCGCCCTGATTGCGATTCATCCCCTTCTCGCGCATCAGCTGCAGCGCCATGGCCGTCGACGACATGGCCAGACCAATCCCACCGATGACCGCCGCCTGCCAGGCAAACCCGCTGGCGACCAACAGCCCTCCGAGCAGCAGCGCGCTCAGCAGCAGCTGAGCGGCGCCGGCGCCGAAGATCAGCCGCCGCAGGCGCCACAGCTTGCCCGGGTTCAGCTCTAGCCCGATGATAAATAGCAGGAAGACCACGCCCATCTCCGAGAAGTGCAGGATCTCCTCCACATCCCGGATCAGACCGATACCCCAGGGGCCGATGGCGATCCCGGCGATCAGAAAGCCAAGCACGGCGCCGATGCCCAGGCGACGGGCGATGGGCACCGCCAGCACCGCGGCAAACAAAAACAGCACCACCGCCGGCAGCAGGGAGGGCTCAGCGTTCATCATCGCCTCCGGCGGGCAGCGGCGCCGCTAACCATTCGGCATAGTCATGCGCCTGGGCGTGCAGCATCTCCAGCCTCTGGCGCCGCGCCCAATAGATCGTCAGCGGCGGCAGCCAGCGCATATGACAGCGCAACGCCGTCAGCTCAAACGGACGCAAAACCTCGCCCATGGTGTAATGGTTATAGCCAGCCAACTGATAGGCCCCCTCAGGCTCGCCGGTCGTGACCACCGACCGCCAATATTTATCGCGCAGGGCATATCCCCCCACGCCGCTGGCGAAACCGCGCGCAAGCACGCGATCCAGCCACTCTTTAAGCAGGGCCGGACAGCTGTAATTATACAAGGGGTGTTGAAACACGATGACCTGATGATTGCGCAGCAGATGCTGCTCATGATGAATATCGATAAAAAAATCCGGATAGTGGGCGTACAGGTCATGTACCGTCACGTTACTCAGGCGCCGAGCGGCCTGCAGCAGCAGCTGATTGGCCACGGATGACGGTGACTCGGGATGGGCATAAATCAGTAACACCTTCGGCGAGTGCGCCATGCTTCCTTCTCCTCGTGCGTCCGACCGTCGTCATTGTCGGACTTTTCAGCTACCATGCGACCCTAAATGACAAAATAGCGCCGCACATCGCCATTAGCCCGCCGCGTTATTTACGTCGCCACAACGCCAATTTAACACACTCTCAATAGACGACGCTTTATGATTGTTTTCTCATCGCTCCAAATTCGTCGCGGCACCCGGGTGCTGCTGGACAATGCCTCGGCAACGATCAATCCCGGCCAAAAGGTGGGTCTGGTCGGCAAAAATGGCTGTGGGAAATCAACGCTATTAGCGTTGTTAAAAAATGAGCTGAGCGCCGACGGCGGCGGCCTGAGTCTGCCCGGCAACTGGGCCATGGCCTGGGTTAACCAAGAGACCCCGGCGCTGGATATCCCGGCGCTGGAGTATGTGCTCGACGGCGATCGCGAGTTCCGCCAGCTGGAGCAGCAGCTCGATGATGCCAACCAGCGCAACGATGGCAACGCGATCGCGCTGATCCACGGCAAGCTGGACGCCATTGCCGCGTGGACCATTCGCGCCCGCGCCTCTAGCCTGCTGCACGGCCTCGGCTTTAGCCAAGAACAGCTCATGCAGCCGGTGAAATCCTTCTCCGGCGGCTGGCGTATGCGCCTGAACCTGGCACAGGCGCTGCTGTGCCGCTCCGACCTGCTGCTGCTCGACGAACCGACCAACCACCTGGATCTGGACGCGGTGATCTGGCTGGAGCGCTGGCTGAAAAGCTATCCGGGAACGCTGATCCTGATTTCGCACGACCGTGACTTCCTCGATCCTATCGTGGATAAAATTGTGCATATCGAACAGCAGCAGCTGTTTGAATACAGCGGCAACTACTCCTCTTTCGAACTGCAGCGCGCCGGGAAACTGGCGCAGCAGCAGGCGATGTATCAGAGCCAACAGCAGCGTATCGCCCACCTGCAAAGCTATATCGACCGCTTCAAGGCCAAGGCCAGTAAGGCCAAGCAGGCGCAGAGCCGAGTAAAAATGTTGGAGCGCATGGAGCGCATCGCGCCGGCCCACGTCGATAACCCGTTCCACTTCAGCTTCCGTGCACCGGAAAGCCTGCCGACGCCGCTGCTGCGTATGGAGCACGTCAGCGCCGGCTACGGCGAGCGCACCGTGCTCGCCTCGATTAAGCTCAACCTGGTACCCGGCTCGCGTATCGGTCTGTTGGGGCGTAACGGGGCCGGTAAGTCCACCCTGATCAAGCTGCTGGCCGGTGAACTGGCGCCGCAGCAGGGGGAGGTCGGGCTGGCCAAGGGCGTTCGCCTGGGATACTTCGCCCAGCATCAGCTGGAGTATCTGCGCGCCGACGAGTCGCCGCTGCAGCACTTAGCTCGCCTGGCGCCGCAGGAGAGCGAACAGCAGCTGCGTGACTATTTAGGGGGCTTCGGTTTTAACGGCGATAAAGTCAGTGAGGCGACCGCGCGCTTTTCCGGCGGCGAGAAGGCGCGCCTGGTGCTCGCGCTGATCGTTTGGCAGCGCCCGAACCTACTGCTGCTCGATGAGCCGACCAACCATCTGGATCTGGACATGCGCCAGGCGCTGACCGAGGCGCTGATCGATTTCGAGGGGGCACTGGTGGTGGTCTCGCACGATCGCCATCTGCTGCGATCCACGACCGATGATCTCTATCTGGTGCACGACGGTCAGGTCGAGCCGTTCGCCGGTGATCTGGACGATTACCAGCGGTGGATGATCGATCTGCAGCGCCAGGAGAACCAGGCGCCGGCGGATCAGGATGGCGCGCAAACGACCAACAGCGCTCAGGCCAGAAAGGATCAGAAGCGGCGCGAAGCCGAGTTCCGCAGCCAGACTCAGCCGCTGCGCAAGCAGATCGCCGCGCAGGAAAAGCGTATGGAGACCCTGAGCGCCCAGCTCAATACGCTGGAGGAGCGCCTCGCCGACAGCGCGCTGTACGATCCGGCGCGTAAAGAGGAGCTGAACGACATTCTGCAGCGCCAAAGCCAGGCCAAGCTCGGTCTGGAGGAGGCGGAGCTGTGCTGGCTCGATGCGCAGGAGCAGCTCGAAGCGATGTCCCGCGCCTTCACGGAGAGCGATAACGCCTGAGCCCCCCTAGGCCGCCAGCGTATCCAGCGCCCGCCCCAAGCGGGCCATGCCCTCGTCGATTTCCGCCGTCTCGATCACCAGAGACGGCGTAAAGCGCAGCGTATCGGCGCCGGCGTTCAGCAGCATCACGCCCTGCTCCGCCGCCGCATGCAGAATGTCTCGAGCCCGCCCTCGGTAGGCGGGCGATAAGGCAGCCCCCAGCAGTAGCCCCTGTCCGCGGATTTCGCTAAACACACCGTGGCGCTGGTTAAGCGCCTGTAAATGGCTGACGATGGCCTGTCGGCGCGTCGCTACCCCGGCGAGGACCTGCGGCTGACTAATGATATCGAACGCCGCCTCCGCCACCGCGCAGGCCAGTGGATTGCCGCCGTAGGTCGTGCCGTGGCAGCCCACCGTCATCGCAGAGGCGATCGCGTCGGTGGTCAGCATGGCGCTGATCGGAAACCCGCCGCCCAGCGCCTTAGCGCTGGTCAGAATGTCCGGCGTCACGCCGTAGTGCATATAGCTAAACAGCCTGCCGCTGCGCCCCATTCCGCTTTGCACCTCATCAAAAATCAGCAGCGCCTGATGGCGATCGCACAGCGTTCGCAGCCCCTGCAGAAACGCGGCGCTGGCCGGCAATACCCCGCCCTCGCCCTGTACCGGCTCGACGATCACCGCGCAGGTCTGTTCACCGATGATCGCCTCAACCGCCGTCACGTCGTTAAACGGGACGTGCACAATATCCGCCGGCTTTGGCCCAAAGCCGTCCGAATACTTCGCCTGCCCCCCAACCGATACCGTAAACAGCGTGCGACCGTGAAACCCCTGCTTAAAGGCGATAATCTGGCTTTTATGGGGGCTGATACGCGTCGCGGCGTGGTAGCGGGCCAGCTTTAGCGCCGCCTCATTGGCCTCTGCGCCGGAGTTAGCAAAAAACACCCGCTCGGCAAAGGTGGCATCGATCAGCTTTTGCGCCAGACGCAGCGCGGGCTCATTGGTGAAGACATTGCTGGTATGCCATAGGCGACTCCCCTGCTCCTGTAGCGCAGCCACCAATGCCGGATGGCAATGCCCCAGCGCCGTCACCGCAATGCCGCCGGCAAAGTCGATATAGTCACGTCCCTGCTGATCCCACACTCGGCTGCCTTGACCGCGCACCGGCACAAACTCTGCAGGTGCATAAACCGGCAACATCACCTTTTCAAAATTGCCCCTCTCCACTGTGTTTTTCTGCGTCATCCCGCGTTCCCCCCGTTCTAAGCGGTCAAGCTAAAGTGATTTTATAATCATAAAATATGAATAATAAATCAATAAATGGCAACCCTATTTTCAGCGCCGACGCCGCGCAGGCTCCTTTGCATCCGGCCCTGCGGGGCTGAATTTGTCCAGCGTATGCTTTATCATCATCGCTTTCCCGTAACGCCAGTACCATGCCATGCTGCTGCTTATCGATAACTACGACTCTTTTACCTACAACCTGTACCAGTACTTCTGCCAACTCGACGCCGAGGTCATGGTCAAACGCAACGATGCGCTGACGCTGGCGGAGATCGATGCCCTGCGTCCATCGCACGTGGTGATCTCTCCCGGGCCGGGTACGCCCGATCAGGCCGGTATTTCCCTTGCGGCCATTCGTCATCTGGCGGGGCGCGTTCCGCTGCTGGGGGTCTGCCTGGGACACCAGGCGTTGGGACAGGTTTTCGGCGCGCGGGTGATCCGGGCGCGGCAGGTGATGCACGGCAAGACCAGCGCCATCCGCCACTGCGAGCGCGGCGTATTCCAGGGGCTGAACAACCCGCTGACGGTTACCCGCTACCATTCGCTGATTCTGGATAAGGAGAGCCTGCCCGACTGCCTGGAGGTGACCGCCTGGAGCGAACGCGATGGCGCGGTCGATGAGATTATGGGGATCCGTCATACCGGCATGGCCCTGGAGGGGGTTCAGTTCCATCCGGAAAGCATTCTTAGCGAACAGGGGCACGCCCTGCTGCGCAACTTTCTGCGCCAGTAACACAGCGGGCGCCGTCCGGCGCCCGCTGTACGAAACCACGCGATAGCCTTACTTCATGACACTGGCCGAGGTAATCACGATCGGCTTGGCCGGCACATTCTGGTAAGGACCGACGTTTTCGGTACGCGCCTGGGAGATCTTGTCGACGACATCCATCCCCTTAATCACTTTGCCGAAGACGGCATAGCCAAAGTCACGCTGTCCATGGTCGAGAAACGCGTTATCCGCCACGTTGATAAAGAACTGGCTGGTCGCACTGTCTTTCTCCGCGGTACGCGCCATCGCGATAGTACCGCGCAGGTTACGCAGCCCGTTATCCGCCTCGTTCTTGATCGGTGGCTGCGTCGCTTTCTGCTGCATGTCGCCGGTAAAACCGCCGCCCTGGATCATAAAGCCCGGGATCACGCGGTGAAAAATGGTGCCGTTGTAATAACCGCTGTTAACGTAGCCAAGAAAGTTATCAACGGTGACCGGCGCCTTCTGGTTATACAGCTCCAGCTCAATATTGCCTACACTGGTCGTCAGCATGACCCGCGTGTTGGCCGCCAGCGCGGCGGGGGCCATGGCGGCCAGCGAGAAGAGGGTGACCAGGGTAATGACGATTCTTTTGAACATGAAAACTTCCTTTCTCTGACGGGCTTTGTCAAAAGCGTAAAAACAACAAAATGGCGTAACGATTCTAAATAGCCCTTGGCATAATCGCCACCCATTTACTCAGATTTACCGAACCGCCACGCCGCGTTTTGCGCCCGGTCTATCCCTACATTAGCGGAATTGACGCACAGGACAAGCGCGTCAAATCCGATTTATCGCGCGCCTGCCGCGCTGACGCGGGGCGCAAACGTGCGTGTTGAGGAGACGACACCCCCCATGCGCTGCCGAAGCGGCGACCATCGGGAGACAAATCCGCAAAAGATCTCATTTTTTAAGCAACAAATTATTGCTTTGCAATAAAAAGAAGATTCATATCACAAAACGTCGGCATGGCTATGTTAGGATGCGCACGCTTGGTGAAATCGACCCTTCTTGTCGGATCTTCCCACGAACACGCTTCTTTTTACCTTATATACTGATATAGGCCTTGCTATGACCGACAGCAATCGCATCCGCCTAACATGGATCAGTTTCTTCTCCTATGCGCTTACCGGCGCATTGGTGATTGTCACCGGGATGGTGATGGGAAATATCGCAGAGTACTTTAATCTGCCGATCTCCAGCATGAGTAATACCTTTACGTTCCTCAACACCGGGATTTTGGTTTCCATTTTCCTTAATGCCTGGCTGATGGAAATTATTCCGCTCAAACGTCAGCTCGTTTTTGGCTTTATCCTGATGATCCTTGCCATCGCCGGTCTGATGGTCGGGCACAATCTGGCCATCTTCTCCGCATGCATGTTCGTGCTGGGCGTGGTCAGCGGGATCACCATGTCGATCGGAACCTTCCTGATCACCCATATCTATACCGGGCGTCAGCGCGGCTCTCGCCTGCTGTTTACCGACTCTTTCTTCAGCATGGCCGGGATGGTGTTCCCCATCATCGCCGCCACCCTGCTCGCGCAGCACGTGGCATGGTACTGGGTCTACGCCTGCATCGGCGTTCTGTATCTGGCCATCTTTATCCTGACGCTGTGCTCTGACTTCCCACAGCTGGGTAAGCAAACCGCCGGCGACAGCCAGCCGGTCAGCAAAGAGAAGTGGGGGATCGGCGTCCTGTTTCTGTCGATCGCCGCGCTCTGCTACATCCTCGGTCAGCTGGGCTTTATTCAGTGGGTACCGGAGTACGCCGCCAAGCGCTTCGGCATGAGCATTGAAGAGAGCGGCGGACTGGTCAGTAACTTCTGGACCGCCTATATGGTCGGCATGTGGTTCTTCAGCGTCGCGCTGCGCTTCTTCGATCTGCAGCGCATCGTCACGGTATTGGCCGCCCTTTCCACCTTTATGATGTACATGTTCGTCAGCAGCCAGCAGGGCGCCATGCTGAGCATGTATATTCTGGGCCTGGGCTTTGTCAGCAGCGCTATCTATACCACGCTGATTACGCTGGGGTCGCAGCAGACCAAGGTCTCCTCGCCGAAGCTGGTGAACTTTATCCTGACCTGCGGCACCATCGGTACCATGCTGACCTTCGTCGTCACCGGTCCCATCGTCGCTCACAGCGGAGCCCATGCGGCGCTGGCGACGGCCAACGGTCTCTATCTGGTCGTTTTTGTGATGTGCGTTCTGTTGGGGTTTGTCACCAAACACCGCCTGCATGGCCACGCGGCCAAGTAGTCTGCGCCATACCGATAGCAACGGGGCCTGCATGCAGGCCCCGTTTTTTTTTGCACGCGCTGGACTCAGCGGCGGAAGTCGACGATTTCGGCCTGCCGTAGATAAATCTGGCTCTGCGCCGGACGGGTCTCCGCGATCAGGCGGCCATCGCGCAGGGAGTAGCGCACCGGCACCTGTCGACGCACCGCGTCAAACCCGCTCTCCGCCGGCAGCACCAGCAGACTGGCGCGGCAGCCCGGCGCCACCCCATATCCCTGCAGACTGAGCGTTTTGGCGCTGTGCGAACCGATCAGCGCCAGCCCCTCGTCAATCTGGGCGTAGCCCATCAGTTGGCAGACATGCAGCCCCATGTGCAGCACCTGCAGCATATTGGCGGTGCCCAGCGGATACCAGGGGTCAAACACATCATCATGGCCGAAGCAGACGTTGATCCCGGCCTGCAGCATCTCTTTCACCCGAGTGACGCCGCGCCGCTTGGGATAGTCATCGAAGCGCCCCTGCAAATGGATGTTGACCAGCGGATTGGCGACAAAGTTAATCTGCGACATCTTCAGCAGCCGGAACAGCCGCGAGGTATAGGCGCCGTTGTAAGAGTGCATCGCCGTGGTATGGCTGGCGGTCACCCGTGCGCCCATGCCTTCACGGTGCGCCAGCGCCGCCACGGTCTCAACGAAGCGCGACTGCTCATCGTCTATCTCATCACAGTGAACATCGATCAGGCGGTCATAGCGCGCGGCCAGCGCGAAGGTCTTATGCAGCGACTCCACGCCATACTCGCGGGTAAACTCAAAGTGAGGAATGGCCCCCACCACATCCGCGCCCAGTCGCAGCGCCTCCTCCAGCAGAGCCTCGCCGTTTGGATAGGAGAGGATCCCCTCCTGCGGAAAGGCGACCAGCTGCAGATCGACCCAGGGTGCCACCTCCTGGCGTACCTCCAGCATCGCCTTTAGCGCCGTCAGCGACGGATCGGAGACGTCCACGTGGCTGCGTACGTACTGGATACCGTTCGCTATCTGCCACTTCAATGTCTGCCAGGCGCGCTGTTTCACGTCATCGTGAGTCAGCTGCGCCTTGCGCTCGGCCCAGCGCTCGATCCCTTCAAACAGGGTTCCCGACTGATTCCACGCCGGCTGCCCCGCCGTCTGCGTCGTATCCAGATGAATATGCGGTTCGACAAAGGGCGGCACCACCAGCCCCTGCTGCGCATCCAGCTCATCCGGCTGCGCAGCCCGTAGCGTGGGCTGCGGCGTAATGGCCGCGATCAGGCCATGCTCCAAGGTAATTTGCCACCACCCGTCGCGCGCGGGCAGACGGGCATTGATGACGGCGCGCAATACGTTATTCTGCATGGCTGATCTCCAGTCTATTTTCTCTCTGACGACACGCCCAGCGGCTGAGAACCACGTAGCTCAGGGCACCGCCCAGGACAGCGTTCAGCGGAACGATCCCCGGCAACCCGTGGCCCGCGGCAACGCCCAGGGCGACGGCGGCGATGGCGTTCCAGTTTACCGCGACCCAGTCCGCCTCAGCAAAGTTGCTGTAACGGCGCCGGTTCATCAGGTAATCCGCGATGATCACCCCGCCGACCGGCGGAATGGCGGCGGAGAGGAAGGTCAGCCAGCCAACAAAGTTGTTGTACAGCCACAGCGCGCACAGGGTTCCGATGACCCCGTTGGCGACCGACAGCGTCTTGCTCGACAGCCCGGTGATATTGGCGAACCCCAGACCGGAGGCGTACAGCGCATTATCATTAGTGGTCCAGATATTCAGACCCAGTACCGCAATCGCGGGCAGCAGCAGTCCTTGGGCTATCATGACGTCGGAGATGTCAGACATACCCAGCGCCGCGGCGCCGGTCGCGCCGAAGATAAACATCAGCGAGTTACCGAGAAAGAACGCCACCATGGTCACCAGCACCGCCACCTTGGCGCTGCGGCCAAAGCGGACAAAGTCCGCCGTCAGCGTGCCCGCGCTGATAAAAGAGCCGACCACCAGCGCCAGCGCCAAATTGAAATCCAGCGGCTGCGCGGGGACCACCTCACGCAGGGCATCCATTCCACCCATGCCATTGATCGCCAGCCACACCGAATAGCCGCCGAGCAGCGCGATTGCCGGTACCGCGATCGCCGACAGCAGCGTCAACGCCGAGATGCCAAAGAATACCGTCACGGTCATCAGCAGCCCGGAAAGCGCGATCAGCAGATCGGTATTCAAACCGGTCGCCTTACTGACCGGGATCGCGAACATAGCGACCCCGACGCCAAACCATCCCACCTGCGTGCCGCCCAGCAGCAGCGAAGGCAGCCAAGAACCTTTAACACCAAAGGAGAAGCGCGCCAGCAGGTGCGTCGTCAGACCGGTTTTTGCACCGATATAGCCAAGCGTGGAGGTATAGATGCCGAGGAGAAGATTACCGATGAATACTGCCAGAAGAAAATCGTGATAGCCAAGGCCGGTGCCGAGCGTGCCGCCGGTCCACATACTGGCGGAAAAGAAGGTGAGCCCCAGCATGACACAGCTTAATGCCAGAATACCCTTACGCGCCGATGACGGGACGGGCCCCTGACTGAAATTGTTATCCTGCGACACGCAATCCTCCTTAATCTCTGTGCAGTAGACAAAAAAATCTGGCGCATTCTAAAGAGTTCGCGCCAAAAAGCAAACGTTTTCTTTGCTGATTATTTATCCCGGCGGGCGTATTCCCCCGCGATCCCGCACCGGCCTTGACGCCGACCCGCAGTGGCCGTTTCTTTAAACAAGTCTGCTGCAGGCCGGCAACGAGTCTGGCAAGCTGGAGAGTCTGTGCCCCTTGGCGTACTATCCCCGCTCGCGGAATATGGCCGCCCCACAACAGGAACCCCCTAGAGGATCTCTGATGGATTACTTTCCGATATTTTGTCAGCTGCGTACTAAGCCCTGCCTGCTGGTCGGCGGCGGCGAAGTGGCCGAGCGTAAGGCCCGCCTGTTGATGGAGGCGGGCGCGATTTTGACGGTGAACGCCGGGCGCTTCACGCCTCAGTTCGAGCAGTGGCAGCGGGATGGTCAGCTGACGCTGATCGCCGGCGACTTCGACCCCGCGCTGCTCACGGGCAAGTGGCTGGCTATCGCCGCCACCGACGACAGCCGGGTCAATCAGCAGGTGCTGGCACAGGCCGAGGCGCGCTGCCTCTTTTGTAACGTGGTCGACGCCGCACAACAGACAGGCTTTATCATGCCATCGATCGTCGATCGCTCACCGCTGATGGTCGCCGTCTCCTCCGGCGGCAGCGCGCCGGTGCTGGCCAGGATTCTGCGCGAAAAGCTGGAGGCGCTGCTACCGCAGCATCTCGGCCAGCTGGCGCACCTGGCTGGCCACCTGCGCCAGCGCGTCAAGGCACACTTTCCCACCCTGTCGCTGCGCCGTCGCTTTTGGGAACGGCTGTTCGCCCAAGATCGTCTGGCGCAGTCGCTGGCCAACGGCGATACCGCACAGACACAACAGCAGGTGGATGCGCTGTTCAGCGCGGCACCGGCGGATCGCGGCGAGGTGACGCTGGTCGGCGCCGGGCCGGGGGATGCAGGGCTGTTGACCCTCAAAGGGCTACAGCAGATCCAGCGGGCGGATGTGATCATCTACGATCGCCTGGTATCCGATGAGGTCATGTCGCTGGTACGGCGCGATGCGACGCGTATCTTCGTCGGCAAACGCGCCGGCCATCACTGCGTTCCCCAGGAGGAGATCAATCAGACCCTGCTGGATCACGCGCGCGAAGGCAAACGGGTCGTGCGCCTAAAAGGCGGCGATCCCTTTATCTTTGGCCGGGGGGGCGAAGAGCTTGAAGCGCTGGCCGCCGCGGGGATCGCCTTTTCGGTGGTGCCCGGCATTACCGCCGCCTCCGGCTGCTCCGCCTATAGCGGTATTCCGCTGACCCACCGCGACCATGCCCAAAGCGTCCGCCTGGTCACCGGCCATACCCGCCAGGATGGCCAGCTAGACTGGTCCTGCCTGGCTGCCGCAGGACAAACGCTTGTGTTTTACATGGGGCTGAGCCAGGCGGCGACCATTCAGCAGCGCCTCTTGCAGCACGGTATGCTGCCAGATACCCCCGTCGCCCTGGTTGAAAACGGCACCACGGTTCGCCAGCGGGTCGTCAGCGGAACACTGACTCAGCTGGAAACGTTGGCAACGCGCGTGACCAGCCCCAGCCTGATCATCGTCGGCGACGTCGTCACCCTGCGGCCACGCCTCAACTGGTTTAGCAGCGAAGAGACGAGCGCGTAACCCGACGCCACGGCGCAAAAAAAAGGAGGGCCATCGCCCTCCTCTTCACGTTCAGATCGCCTCGCCGCTTACGGCCGCGCGACAAACCCGATCGCGTCGTAGACCTTGTCCAGGGTCTGTGCAGCGCGCGCGCGCGCTTTAGCCGCGCCATCGCGCATGACCTCCTGCAGGTAGGCCTCATCATTGCGGAAACGGTGATACCGCGCCTGCAGCTCAGACAGCATCCCAGAGACCGCATCGGCAACGGCGCCCTTCAGGTGGCCGTACATCTTGCCCTCAAACTCGGCCTCCAGATCCTCGATACGCTTACCGGTCACCCCGGACAGAATATCCAGCAGGTTGGAGACGCCGGCCTTATTGACCACGTCGTAACGCACAACCGGCGGCTCATCGGAGTCGGTCACCGCGCGCTTGATCTTCTTGGTCACCGCCTTAGGATCTTCCAGCAGGCCGATCACGTTGTTGCGGTTATCATCCGACTTAGACATCTTTTTGGTCGGCTCCAGCAGCGACATGACGCGCGCGCCAGACTTGGGAATAAACGGCTCCGGCACCTTAAAGATATCGCCATACAGCGCGTTAAAGCGCGCCGCGACATCACGGCTCAGCTCCAGATGCTGTTTCTGATCTTCCCCTACCGGGACCTGGTGAGTCTGGTACAGCAGGATGTCCGCCGCCATCAGCACCGGGTAATCGAACAGGCCGGCGTTAATGTTCTCTGCATAGCGGGCCGATTTATCCTTGAACTGGGTCATACGGCTCAGTTCGCCGAAATAGGTGTAGCAGTTAAGCACCCAGCCCAGCTGAGCATGCTCGGGAACATGCGACTGCACAAAAATAGTGCTCTTCTGCGGGTCGATACCACAGGCCAGATACAGGGCCAGCGTATCCAGCGTCGCGCTGCGCAGTTTCTCTGCATCCTGACGCACGGTGATGGCATGCTGATCGACGATACAGTAAATGCAGTCATACTCATCCTGCATCTGTACCCACTGGCGCAGCGCGCCCATATAGTTACCGATGGTGAGTTCACCAGACGGCTGTGCGCCGCTGAAAACAATGGGCTTACTCATGGTCACATTCCTGTCCTTATCAATTCAGTTCAGCGGCGCCAGCCCTACCAAGGGCAGCAGTCCGGCAAAATCATCCAGCACGCGGCAGGGCTCGCTGGCAGCGATAGGTTCGCCATAGTTATAACCGTAGGTTAAGCCGACGGTAGGACAGCCGGCCGACTGGCCAGCCTGGATATCATTGCGCGAGTCACCGACAAACAGCATCTCATCGGCCCGCAGCCCCAAACGGGACAGCACCAGATAGAGCGGGGCCGGATGGGGCTTACGCTTAGCGACATCGTCGCCGCCGATCACCTGACCGAAGAGCGCATCGATCCCCAGGCTCTCCAGCATCGGGCGGACAAAGGGCGAGGGCTTATTGGTGATAACCACCAGCGGGAATCCCTTGGCCGCCAGGACCCCCAGCGTCTCCCGGACGCCGGGAAACAGCTGACATCCCTGATTGGCACTCTCGGCGTAGTGCGCGTCAAATGCGCGCCGCGCACGCTGACACAGTGCGGCATCCTGCGGAGCACCGGCCCAGCTCAAGGCGCGCTGCATCAGCACATCTGCGCCGTTTCCCAGCCACAGCTTCACCCGCTCCACGCCCGGCGCCGGGTAGCCCAACGCCAGCAGCGCCGCGTCCGTAGCCGCCGCCAGACCCGGCGCGCTATCCACCAGCGTGCCGTCTAAATCAAAGGCCAGGGCCTGTACCGGAATCCCTTTATTCATGGCAGGCCTGCGCAATTTCACGCCGCATATCCGTGATCACCGCCGCATAGTCAGCGTGGCCGAAAATGGCCGAGCCGGCAACAAACATATCGGCGCCGGCCGCGGCGATAGCGCCGATGTTGTCCACCTTCACGCCGCCGTCAACCTCCAGGCGAATATCCAGACCGCTGGCATCAATGCGCTGACGCACCTGACGCAGCTTATCGAGGGTCGACGGGATAAAGGACTGACCACCAAAGCCCGGGTTTACGGACATCAGCAGGATGGTATCGAGGCGATCCATCACGTAATCCAGGCAGCTCAGCGGCGTTGCCGGGTTCAGAACCAGCCCCGCCTTACAGCCACAGGCGCGGATCAGCTGCAGAGTGCGATCGACGTGCTCCGAGGCCTCCGGATGGAAGGTAATAATGCTGGCGCCGGCGTCGGCGAAATCCGGGATGATCCGATCGACCGGTTTCACCATCAGGTGAACATCGATCGGGGCGGTGATGCCATAGTCCCGCAGCGCCTTGCAGACCATCGGACCGATGGTCAAATTCGGCACATAGTGGTTATCCATGACATCAAAGTGCACCACATCGGCACCGGCGGCCAACACCTTGGCAGTATCTTCGCCCAGCCGGGCAAAGTCTGCGGACAAAATCGACGGGGCAATTAAATACGGGTTCATCCGTTTCTCCTGGGCTTGGGGGGCCGACGACCGCGCTTAACGCTTGCCGTACAGCGCCAATAATTCGTTCACTTTGCTGCGCCCGTCAGTTTTTCTGCTGATGGTGCGCCGAACTTTCACGACGTGCAGCGCATCGGCCTGCGCATACCACTCCCGCGTCAGCGGGGTTTCATGGTTAGAGATCAGCACCGGCACCTGACGCTGGGCCAGTTCACCGGCCAACTCCGCCAGGCGCATCTGCTCGGCAAAGCCAAAGCCATTGACATGGTAGGCGGTAAAATTGGCGGTAGCGGACAGCGGGGCGTAGGGTGGATCGCAATACACCACGGCACCCGGCTGCGCGCGCAGCATCGTCTGCTGGTAATGTTCGCAGACGAACACGGCGCGCTCCGCCTTGCGGGCAAAAAACTCCAGCTCCTCCTGCGGGAAGTAGGGTTTTTTATAGCGCCCGAAGGGGACGTTGAACTCCCCCTTGGCATTATAGCGGCACAGGCCGTTATAGCAGTGCCGGTTCAGATAGAGGAAGTACAGCGCCCGCTGGTAACGATCGTCGCACAGATTAAAGGCCTCGCGGATGCGGTAATACTCCTCCGAGACGTTAAGTTCAGGGCAAAACATCTGACGGGCATCGCCGATAAAGCGATCCGTCTCATCTTTCACAATATTGTACAAACCGACCAGATCGGCGTTAATGTCCGCCAACAGGTACTCATCGTAATCCGTGTTTAAAAACACAGAGCCAGCGCCGACGAAAGGCTCTACCAGCCTTTCGCCCGCCGGCAGGTGCCGACGGATCTCTTCAATCAAAGGATATTTTCCGCCGGCCCATTTCAAAAATGCGCGCTTCTTCTTCATGCCGTCGCCAGTCAGTTATTTCTACTCTTTCAATTCGCCAGGGCGTACCTTTTCAGACAGCACATCGCGCGCGTTTTATGGGGAACCGCTTACTTTGCATCCTTTTGCACCTGGCTCAACGGGCGAGCCCAGGGCTTCATCGCCTGCACCTCTGCCGGCAGCGCCGCAATCGCCCGCCGAGCTTCCGCCGGCGTCGCATAGCTACCGCTGACCAGCACATACCAAGGTTTACCGTTGCGGGAGGTTTCATATACCCAGTAATGGCTCAGGCTCTGGCGACGGGCAAACGCATTCAGCGTCGTGGGCTGTGAGGCACCGCTCAGCTGCAGCGTATAGTGGCTGCCCGGAGCGCTCTTCAGCGCACCCGCGCTGCTGCCCGCGCTCTGCGGCAGATGCGCCGCCGGTTTACCACTGCTCCCCACCACCGGCAGGTGCGCCGTTTGCTTCGGCGTGCTGGGTGCCCGCGCTGCGCTCTTCTCGCTGTGGCGGACCGGCGCACGCTCCTCCCGACGCGGCGGCGTCTTGGGCCGCGGCGTCGATTCGACCGCCGCTTTCGGCGCGACGCGCGCTGCGCCGCTGGCCAGCGTTGCCGGCTCTGTCGGTAGCGTGCCGGCCTGCGGCATCGCATCCAACGCCCCCTGCTGCTGGGTCAGCGCGTCGGAAACGGAGTTCCCCGCCAGATCGATCCGCTGCTGCCCGCTCTCCTGCGCCGCCGGCGCAGACTGCGTTGGCGTAGGCGATACGGCAGGCATCGTGATCGGCTGCGGCTGACCCGGCTGAGCGGAGTTACTTACCCCACTGCCGTCCTGAGCGTCGGTCACGTTGCTTCCGGCGCTGCCGTTGGTCATGGAAGAGGCGCCGGACAGACTAATCTCTCTGGCGCTGCCCGCCGTCGCAGACTGAGCGGTGCTCCCCTTGGAAGGCGACTTCAGCGCCGATCCGATCGCCACGATCACCACCAGTAATACCAGGACACCGGCGCCGATCATCAGATGCTGACGCGATACCGTCAGACGCGGCGTCGCGGGACGTCGGCTGCGCGCACGCGGCGGACGACGATCGCTGGCGTCCGGTTTTAACTCATCGTCTGCTTTAAACTCTTCTTGATCCATCTCACCCTCCACTTAGAGGCAAAGCCGGCCGTACCGCGCCGGAGACTCGCAAATTAACCGCTCAGGCCAGGCAGTCCGCAATCGCGTCCCGCACGACATCATGGCTTACCCCGGCGAACACCTCTGCGCTGCCGATAGCGGTCGGCAGCACCAGCCGCAGGGTTCCCCCCAGCACCTTCTTGTCACGCAGCATATGCGGCAGATAGGCGTCAGGGGCCATACCGGCCGGTCCCCGCACCGGCAGCCCGGCGCGCGTCAGCAGCGCCGACATCCGCTCAGCCTGCTGCGGCTGCAGATAGCCCAGACGGCAGGCCACGCGAGCCGCCATCATCGTACCCGCGGCCACGGCCTCGCCGTGCAGCCAGTTGCCATAGCCCATCTCAGTCTCAATGGCATGACCAAACGTATGGCCGAGATTCAACAGCGCCCGACGGCCCTGCTCGCACTCGTCCTCTGCCACCACCTGCGCCTTCAGCTCGCAGCAGCGGCGGATACAGTAGACCAGCGCGGCCGGCTCCAGACGCAGCAGCGCATCCATCTGCGTCTCAAGCCAACGGAAAAAATCGGCATCCATGATGATGCCGTATTTAATGACCTCCGCCAGCCCGGAGGCGAGCTCGCGCGGCGGCAGGGTCTGCAGACAGTCGATATCGATCGTCACGCTGGCCGGCTGATAAAACGCACCGATCATGTTCTTACCCAGCGGATGATTGACCGCGGTCTTCCCGCCCACCGAGGAATCCACCTGCGCCAACAGCGTTGTCGGCACCTGAATGAAGCGTACCCCGCGCTGATAGCATGCGGCGGCGAAACCGGTCAGATCGCCGATCACGCCGCCCCCCAGCGCCACCAGCGTGGTATCTCGCCCGTGGTTGTTCTCCAGCAGCGCGCTGAATACCTGATCCAGTACGCTCAGTGACTTAAACTGTTCACCGTCGGGTAGGATCACCTGCCCGACGCGTACGCCGGCCCGTTCCAGCGTGCGCAGAACCGGCGCCAAGTACAGTTTGTCCAGGGTTTCGTTGGTGACCAGCATAGCCTGCTCGCCGGATCGCAGCGGCCAGAAAGCCGCCTCCTGTGTAAAAAGCCCACTGGCGATACTGATCGGGTAGCTACGCTCCCCGAGCGTTACGGTGATCCTTTCCACGGCCTGCCTGCCCCCTGTTACAACGCTAGTTCCTCAGCCAACCGTTCAGTTGTTTTCCAGCAAATGGATAATCTGGTTGGCCACCACTTTGGCGCTCTGCTCATCCGTGCGGATAGTCACATCAGCAATCTCTTCATACAGCGGATTGCGTTCCTGCGCCAGCTGCTCCAGCACCTCGCGCGGCGTATCTACCTGCAGCAACGGGCGTTTTTTGTCGCGCTGCGTGCGCGCCAGCTGTTTTTCAATGGTAGTTTCCAGATAGACGACCACGCCCCTCGCAGACAAGCGATTGCGGGTCTCGCGGGATTTGACGGAGCCGCCCCCGGTCGCCAGCACGATGCCTTGCTTTTCCGTCAGTTCATTGATGACTTTCTCTTCGCGATCGCGAAAGCCCTCTTCGCCCTCAACGTCAAAGACCCAGCTCACATCGGCGCCGGTACGACGTTCGATCTCCTGGTCGGAGTCGAAGAATTCCATGTTCAGCTGCTGCGCTAACTGACGGCCAATAGTACTTTTGCCGGCACCCATAGGCCCAACCAGAAAGATATTGCGTTTCTCTGCCATGTTTTCGGTACTACTAAGACAATACGTTAATGATAACCCGCCCCGCCAATCAAATTAGCGACGGGACCGAAACTGAAACCTCATGAAGATAGTGCGAGATCAGACGAAAAATTATCTCAACACTCAAGGCTGTTTGGCAACCGAATAAATTTCCGCGCGGCACGATACACAAATCAGACCCGGTGTACGGCGGGAAATACGGGACGGAACAAGGCGCAAACCGCTAACCTTGTATGCCAAATCCATCCCAGCGTCAAACGCGGAAACCATTCATGTGATAAAAATTTTTAGCCGCGCGCCGGCTGGCGCAGCGATTGAGGGGCGGGAGACGCGGGAGAAAGCAGGGTCGGCGTAATAAAAATCACCAGCTCGCGCCGCCCGCTGCGCTGGCTGTCGCTGCGCAGCAGATGGCCCAGCAGCGGCACGTCGGCAAGCCAGGGAAAGCCGATGCTATCCACCTGGCGCTGATACTGAAAAATACCGCCCAGCATCGCCGTGTCGCCGTCGCTCAGCGTGACCTGGGTCGTAATCTCCTGTTTATCGATCGCCAGCGCCTCGCTGTCACCCTGGCGCACTACCCGCCCGGGCATGTTCTGGCTTATCTGCAGCGCCAGCTCAATATGCGCATCGGCCAATACCCGCGGCGTGACCGACATGCCCAGCACCGCCTCTTTAAACTCCATGGTGCTCACGCCGCGCTCGCCGCCGGAGACGGCATAGGGGAGCTCACTGCCCTGTTTTATACTGGCAGTCTGCCCATGGGCAGCCATCAGATGCGGGCTGGCGATGATCGCTACCTTATCCTGTCGTTCCAGCGCCGCAAGCGCCACCGCCAGCGTCTGACCACCGATGCGAGCCACCTGGAACCCCGCGCTGAAATAGGCATCTGCCGCACCGCGTAGCCTATCCTGTCCGCCTGAGCGTTCGTCTCCGCTGTACCAGCGGATCCCCAGCTCACGCAGTCCCTCTTGGCTGATAGAAACGATATGGGCCGCCAGCTGCACCTGCGACAGCGGCACATCCAGCTGCGCAATCCAATCGCGCAGCGCCGCCAGACGGGCTGCCTCCGCCCGCAGCAGCAGGGCATTGGTTCGAATATCCGCCACCGCGCTGCCCGCCTCCCCCAGCAAATCGCGACGCTGGCGCAGGCTTTTCTCTACCGTAGCGGCGTCGGCATGGCGCAGCACCACGCGCTGGCTCCGCATCTGCGGCGGTTTGAGCAGCGCAGGTGCCGCGGCGGGCCCCGCCTGCCGCGCGGCGCGCGCGCGGCTTTGGATCAGCAGTATCCCATCACGCCGTACCACGCTGAGATCGTAGATCTCCGCCAGGGCGTCGAGCACCCGTGGCCACGGGGTATGGGCAATATGCAGCGTCGCCTCGCCGCGCACCTCCTCACTGAGGATCAGGTTTAGCCCGGCAAACTCCGCCACCGCCTGTAGCACGCTGGGCAGCGGTGCGCGATCGAACCAGAGCGTCAGGGGCATCGCCTGTCCCGCCGAACTCATGGCCAGCAGCACCGCGGTAGCCGCGGCATACGCAGAGGGGCATCTCATCTTTCTGCCCCCTCCCGACGCGCCGCCAAGGGGATACGGCGCGGACAGCGAAAGGGATACAGCATCAGCGGCGTAAAGCGCAGCGCCGATGCGTCGGACGCGGCAGGGCGCGGCGAGACGGGCGGCACCGCAGGGCGCCAATCTCCCAGCGCATCGCGCCGCCACAGCGAAAAGCAGGGCGCCCGACCGACGATCCCGACGGCGCTAACCGCCGCGGGCGCCACCGTGGCATGCGCGGGAGGCTGAAACGGATCCCGCGCGGCATCGCTGCCCCACGCCAGCAACAGCGCTCCCCATCCGACGCCTTTCGCCTTCATTCGTCCTCCTGATCCACCCAGGTGATATGCACCCCCTGCGCTAACGGCGTGATCGTCAGCGTACTCACGCGCTGACCGCAGTCGGACAGGGTATCTAGCGTCTGCAGCAGGGCGCTGAACGTCATGTCGGCCGAGACATGTCGCCGCCCATCGCGCTGGATCTGCCAAGACAGCGCGACGTTATGCTCCGGAGCACAGCGCGCCTGGCGCGCTGCCTGTGCTATCGCGTCGATGTCCGCCTGCCAGAGCCGCAGCTCGGTCGCCCAGCGCTGAACTCGCAGCATCGCCGCCTGCGCATCGCCCTCCGTCAACCGGACGCGCAGCCGCTGCCGCTCCAGCGTATGCCATAGCCACAGCCCGGCCAGCAGCGAGGTCAGAAGCAACAGCGCACCGCCCCACAGCCATAGGCGCAGCGCCCGTGGCGAGAGGGTATACAGCCTACCCTGCAGCGACAGCAGCCGCTCACTCACGGCACGCCTCCGCCGCACAGAGGTGCAGCGTAAACTGCCAGCGACCATCGTCGGCACGGTGCAGCCCCTGCCAGCGCCACGCCGCCATACGGAGGGCAAAATCGGCCACCGCCTGCCGGGATGTACCCTGCCCTTCCAAGAGCCAGTACGGCGGAAGATGGTGCAGTCGCGTCAGCCATACCGCATCAGGGATCGTGGCCTGCGCCAGGCGCAGCTGCTGTGCCAACTGCGTCACCGTCGCGCTCGACGACGGCGCCCCCGATGGTGCGAGCGCCGACTCACGCCGCGGCGGCGCGGGCAGCGCAGCCAGCCGCTGCTGAAGCTGGTGATGGGCAGCCTCTCGCTGACGGGCCTGCTCCGCGATCTGCCTGATCAGCGGCGCCCGCCGCTGGTGCAGCAGACGCTCGGCGCTCATCCCCAGCGCCGCGAACCCGGGAATTCCCAGCGCCAGCGTCAGCCATAGCATCCGAAGACGCGCCCGGCGCCGAGCCTCGCGCCAGGGCAGCAGATCTATGTCATCCACGGCGGTGACTCCGGCATCAGGGCCAGCCCCAGCGCGAGGCAAAACACCGAGGGATCGGCGGGCAGCGGGGAGACGAGATGACGTACGGCGCGCAGCCCAGACCACCCCCGACTGCCGCTATCGCTACCGCAGCGCAGCGGTGCGACGCCCTCGGTCACGCCGGGCGGCAGCGCGGCCACGGCCTGGGCACAGGCCGTCTCTGGGCCGTCGGCGAGGGAAACAAACCCATACTGTAGCGGCGATCCCCAGGGCGCTATCCAGCAGAAGCGGCGCCCATCGCCGTAGATCAGCGGCGCCGCAGAGCTCTCCCCGGCCAGGCGCGCCAAGCGTCGCAGCGCGCAGGGCGCCAGCGTTAAGCGCTGCAGCGGTAAACCGGCGCCGTCGAACAGCGCCCGCCACCGATCGCGCTGCGCGCGGTGCACGGCGCACACCTGCCAACGCCCACCCCCTTCGGGCGCGGGGGCGAAGTCACAGGCCAGCTGGTGCGCGGGAAGCATCAGCTGGCGCTCTCCCTGCGCCAGCAGCAGGCGATGCCGCTGCCAGGGTGACAAGGGAAGCGCGCTGCCCGGCAGCGTATCGCGGATCGCCCGCTCGGCGGGAAAGGCTGTCCGCACCGACAGCCGACGCGGCAAACGGGCGCGCAGCGCGGCCAGCGCCGCGGGCAGCGAGGAAGAGAGACCATCCCGATCCGGGGCGGCCGTCAGCGGCAGTCGCCACCAACCGCGCAGCTGGATACCGTCGCGGCGCGCCGAAAGCGCCACGGCGATCAGCTGAGCGGGCTGAATATCGATCCCCATGCGCCAATGACCGCCCCCCATGCCGCGCCTCCTTATCATCAACTTACTAAAAGAACGTATCCTCTGTGTCTGCTAGCCTTTATACTACTGCCCGTTTGTTTATAAACTGCCCAACTGACATGTAATGGGAAATTCCAGGTGAAGTTCGTAAAGTATTTAATCATCCTCGCAGTCTGTTGCATTCTGCTGGGAGTCACTGCGGTATTTGGACTGTACAAATACGTTGAGCCGCAGCTCCCAGACGTTGCAACGCTGAAAGACGTGCGGCTACAGACACCGATGCAGGTGTACAGCGCCGACGGCTATCTCATCGCCCAATATGGTGAAAAGCGCCGTATTCCGCTGCCGCTCACGCAGATCCCCCCGCTGATGGTCAAGGCGTTTATCGCGACCGAAGACAGCCGTTTCTTCGAACACCACGGCGTTGATCCTATCGGCATCTTTCGTGCAGCCTCCGTCGCCCTGTTTACCGGCCATGCCTCACAGGGCGCCAGTACCATCACCCAGCAGCTGGCCAGAAACTTTTTCCTCAGCCCAGAGCGAACGCTGATGCGTAAAGTAAAGGAGGCCTTCCTCGCAATTCGCATCGAGCAGCTGTTGAATAAAGACGAAATTCTCGATCTCTATCTCAATAAAATTTATCTGGGCTACCGCGCCTACGGCGTCGGCGCCGCAGCGCAGGTCTACTTTGGTAAATCCGTCGATCAGCTCACGCTGAGTGAAATGGCCATGATCGCGGGCCTGCCCAAAGCGCCGTCCACCTTTAACCCGCTCTACTCACACGATCGCGCCGTCGCTCGCCGCAACGTCGTGCTGGGCCGGATGTTGGATGAGCACTACATCACCCAGGCACAGTACGATCAGGCACGCAGCGAACCGCTGGTCTCCCGCTATCACGGGCCTGAGATCGACTTCTCCGCCCCCTATCTGGCCGAAATGGTGCGCCAGCAGATGGTGGAGAAATACGGTGAAAACGCCTATACCGACGGCTTTAAGGTCTATACCACCATCACTAAACACCTGCAGGTTGCCGCCCAAACGGCGCTGCGCGATAACGTGATCAACTACGATATGCGCCACGGCTACCGCGGCCCCTCCAACGTACTGTGGAAGGTCGGCCAGCCTGCCTGGAGCCAGCAGCGGATCACCGATACGCTGAACGGCCTACCCTCCTATGGCCCGCTGCTGCCGGCCGTCGTGATGTCGGCCAATGCCGACAGCGCCACGGTCATGCTGGCCAACGGCAACGGCGTCTCACTGCCGCTGGCGACCGTGCGCTGGGCTCGTCCCTACCGCAGCGATCGCGTGCAGGGCGCTACGCCGCGGAAAGTCAGCGACGTTCTGCAGCCGGGACAGCAGATTTGGGTGCGTCAGGATAGCGATCAGCGCTGGTGGCTAGCGCAGGTGCCGGACGTCAATTCCGCCCTGGTCTCCATCAGCCCGCAGGATGGCGCCATCAAGGCGCTGGTCGGCGGCTTTGACTTTAATCAGAGCAAATTCAACCGCGTCACCCAGTCGGTGCGCCAGGTCGGCTCCAATATCAAGCCGTTCCTGTACACCGCCGCCATGGATAAGGGGCTGACGCTGGCGACCATCCTCAACGATCTGCCCATCTCCCGTTGGGATGCTGGCGCCGGTACCGATTGGCGGCCGAAAAACTCACCGCCGACCTATGCCGGCCCCATTCGCCTGCGTCAGGGGCTCGGTGAGTCGAAAAACGTGGTGATGGTGCGCGCCATGCGCGCCATGGGCGTCGATTACGCCGCAGACTATCTGCTGCGCTTCGGCTTCCCGGCGCAGAACATCGTGAAGACCGAATCCCTGGCGCTGGGCTCAGCCAACTTTACCCCGCTGCAGCTGGTGCGTGGCTACGCCGTCTTTGCCAACGGCGGCTATCTGGTCGACCCCTACTTCATCACCAAGATCGTCGACGGCAGCGATCAGACGATCTATGAAGCCCATCCGAAGGTCGTATGCGACAGCTGTAACCTGCCGGTTATCTATGGCCCGACGCCGAAGTCGGCGGTATTGAGCGACGACAGCGTAGAAAACGTCGCCGTCTCAACGACCCCGGGGGTGAACGGCAGCGTACCGATGCCGGAGCTGGAGCAGGTCACCCCAGGTCAGGTCAGTCAGGATAGCGATCAGCGCTATGCGCCGCACGTTATCAGCACGCCGCTGGCTTTCCTGATGCACGACGCGCTGAGCAGCAACATCTGGGGCGAGCCGGGCTGGATGGGAACCGGGTGGCGCGCGATGCGCGATCTGAAGCGCCATGATATCGGCGGGAAAACCGGGACCACCAACAGCTCCAAAGACGCTTGGTTCTCCGGCTACGGTCCGGGTATTGTCACCAGCGTCTGGATAGGCTTTGACGATCATCGGCGCGATCTGGGACGCACCACCGTGTCTGGAGCCCTGAAGGATCAGATCTCCGGCGGCGAGGGCGGGGCCAAGAGCGCCCAGCCGGCATGGGACGACTTCATGAAATCGGCGCTGACCGGAATCCCCGAGCAGCCGCTTCCGCCGCCGCCGGGCATTGTCAGCGTCGTTATCGACAGGGCGACCGGCAAGCTGGCCACCGGCAGCGGTAACAGCCGCAGCGAGTACTTCATTGAGGGGACCCAGCCGACGGACTATGCCACGCCGGACGCCGGCACCGTGATCATCAACAATGAGGGGCAGAGCCAGGAGCTGTTCTGATCCCCTCTTCCCCCCGCCTTTCCACCAATAAAAAAGGAGCCGTTAGGCTCCTTTTTTATCACCGCTGACTCGCGTCGTCCTAGGCGGTACGGCGCTGTAGATACTCCCGCAGCAGAAACAGCGCGCTCACGTTGCGCGCCTCGTGAAAATCGGGCTCCTGCAGCAGCGCCATCATCTGGGTCAACGGCCAGCGGATCACCGGCATCGTCTCAGGCTCATCGCCCTGCAGGCGCTGGGCGAACAGATCCTCCGCTACCACCACGTTCATCTGACTGGAGAAATAGGAGGGTGCCATCGTGAGCTTATGCAGCAGGGTAAAACGCTGCGCCCCAAAGCCGGCCTCTTCCATCAGCTCGCGGTTGGCCGCTTGGAACACCCGCTCGCCGGGATCGATAAGCCCCTTGGGAAAACCCAGCTCATACTCCTCAATGCCGACCGCATATTCGCGGATCAGCAGCAGATCGTCCCCCAGAATGGGAACGATCATCACCGCCTCGCGGCCTGACGGGCGCATACGCTCATACACCCGGCGCACCCCGTTGCTAAACTCCAGATCGACGGACTCGACGTTAAATAAGCGTGAGTGCGCCACGGTTTCAACGCCCAGGATCCTGGGCTTCTTAGTGGAACTATCCATACTCAACCCGACATCCTAAAGATATGCGTTCGCACCGGCCGACGGCGGGCCCGGCGTGATAAACCGTTTGTGATCGCAAAGGCACCTTGCGGCATTGTGCGCAGATGCTCATATTTTCGCAACATATGTTGCCATTATTTTACCTCACCGGCGATGTCGGACCATAACGCCGCCAGGCAGGAGATTTGTTGCGATAATCCCTTCCCAGCGGTAGGAAAAATCGGACAATACCGATATGATCGCCAAGCGGGTATGTTAGGCTGAGTCATGGGAACGCGAGCGACCCAAAAATGTAAACTCATTCCATAACATATAGTTATATTCGCAATAATCACTGCCGTTATACTTTCTCTATCGTCTTCCGACGGTACGCGGCGTTCTTCGCGGTCGTTTATCCGCGTCGCCGGGCAGAGAAAGGGCAAGACAGCAGCGCGATGATCACCGTGGGAGAGTCGGCGTGAATGTATCCATCGCAGCACTCCTGTATCTTATCCCCACAGCGGTTATTATCGGGTATATCTATTGGTACACAACGAAGAGAGCGTCGCGGTTGTCTGCATCCTTTCCCTTTGTCAAAACCAAACAGCGTAAACTGAATCCGGAAGAGCGCCAGGCGATTGCGGCCTATCTGCGCGGGCTGGATACCGCGACAGAGAGCGCCGACCCGGCGCTGACGCTGCTGCACCAACGTCTGATGCCGCAGGGGGATCGGGTCTACTCCGTGACCCACGCGATCACCCGCTATGCCCTGGCAGGCGATACGCCCAGCCAGCACCGCTACTTCTTGGATAACCAAGAAATCCACCTGCCCGCGTTCTGGGAAAAGTACATCGCCGATGAAAACAGCCTGGATCTGATCAAGACCGCGACGCTGCCGCTGGTCATCGCCATTAATGGCCATACGCTGGCCGAAAGCCTGCATAGTCAACAGCTACCGACGCCGACGCTGGGCGGCACCGCCTCGATCCGCCGCAGTGAGGGCGATCAGGTCGATCTGTGCGGCGTACGCAGAGAAACCCTGGCCGAATATCAGCTGCACCAGCGCAGCGGTGCCCGCCGCGCCGTTCCGACGGCGCTGGCCTTGATTCTGCTCAGCGTGGCCCTGATCGTTCCCCCGACCCTGATGCCGTGGCTGCTGGCGTTGGCCGCGCCGCTTCTGGGCTGGGGGCTCTGGTGCCTATACCGGAAACCCAGCGCCAGGCAGCGTAAAGAGATCCACCTGCTGCGCGGGACCCCCAAGCGCTGGGGACTGTTTGGCGAGTCCTGCGGCGAACAACTGAGCAACGTGTCCGTCGGTACGTTGGACCTCCTGTATCCGCCCCACTGGCAGCCCTATATCCACCCGGATATCGGCCATCCGACCGATATCGAGATTTACCAAAACCATCAGGTGGTGCGCCAGGGGCGCTTTCTCTCTCTCCGCGACGAGGCCACCCAGTTTCCGCTGCAGCCGTGGGGGCGCAGTGCGCTGCTGGGCGCCGCTGCGCTGATCGCGCTGCTGCTCCTGCTGACCACGCAGTCGCTGAGCATCCCCCTGAAGATCAGCACCGCCTGGCTACACGGTGCCCAAACCCTCTCCGCCACCAGCGTGAAGCAGCTGACGGAGATGCCGCTGCAGGTCGGGGATATCCTGGATCTGCGCGGCAGCGGAATGTGCCACGTACCCGCCTTCTATCAAGAGGGCGAGCGCTACCCCTTCATGCCCTTCGACTGCAGCACCATTTATTGGGGCACCGCCTCGCCGATGGCGGAGCCGAGCTCGGATACCATCGATAACGCCGCCGCGCTGCAGTCCACCGTCACCCGCCAGCTAACCGCCGGCGACAGCGATAGCAAGGTAAGCCCGGCTCTGGCCAGCGCCATTCAGAAATCGGGGATGATCCTGCTGGATGACTTTGCCGGGATCGTCCTCAAGACCGAGGCCCTGTGCGCGCAGAAAAACGAATGTACCCGGCTCAAGAACTCGCTGGTGAACCTGGGCAATAGTAAATCCTGGCCCGCGCTGCTGAAAAAAGCGCACGGCGGAGGACTGGAGGGGGTCAATGTCCTCATGCGACCGGCCAGCGCCCGCCAACTGACCAATATCGTCAACAGCGCGGTATCCTCGTTTTACTATCGCGAAACCCATAAGGCAGCGCAGCTGCTGGCGGTTACGCCGCCGGGGGGCTTTTTAATCAGCAGCGATGAGGGACATCAATGGGTCGCTCACCCGCAGCCCAACGTTTCACTGTATGACTACAGCCCGGTCGATCAGTGGCGCGAACTGGAAAATCTGTCGCGCCTGCTGCTAAACACCCCGTTCCGGGCCCACGGCGTGATCACGGAGATCAGCACGGATGCCAACGGCACGCGTCATATCATGCTGCACAGCCAGCCGGATGGGCTCACCCTGTGGCGCTATCTGTTAATGACGCCGCTGCTGCTGGCGCTCTGCGTAACTCTGGCGGTCAACGCCACGCTGTTTGTGCGACGTCTGCGCGGCGCGCTGGCGCGGATTCCGGCGATCCAGCGCTACTACGAACAGTGCATCAACCATAAGATCATGCCGTTCGATCTCCCGCCGCGTCCTTAACGTGCGGCATGACAAGGCGGCGCCAGGAAAATATACTGGGCGATGCGATCCCGCCCTGCATGCGTTTTCCGGAGTACGCCCATGGTTCCCACCCTCGACTGGAATGACATCGATACCGTCCTGTTGGATATGGACGGCACGCTGATCGATCTGGCCTTTGATAACTACTTTTGGCTAACGCTGGTGCCGCAGACCTTAAGCGAGGCTCGCGGCATTTCCCGCGCCGATGCTCAGGCGCTGATCCAGCGGGAGTACCAGGCGGTAGCCCATACGCTAAACTGGTACTGTTTCGACTACTGGCGCGAGCGCCTGGGGCTGGACATTCACCGCATGACCCTGGAACAAGGGACGCGGGTACAGGTGCGTCAGGACACGTTACCCTTTCTTAATGCCCTGCGCGCCAGCGGGCGCCGTACCATTCTGCTGACCAACGCCCACCCGCATGGGCTGGCGATGAAGATGGCGCAGACCGGGCTGGATAGCCACCTTGATATACTCTATTCCACCCACCGCTTTGGCTATCCCAAAGAGGATCAGCGCCTGTGGCGAGCGGTACAGCATCAGTGCGGGCTGGATCCGGCCAGAACGCTGTTCATTGACGACGCCGAACCGATCCTCGACGCCGCGCACCAGTTCGGTATCCGTTACTGCCTGGGCGTCAGCAATCCCGACTCCGGCAGGCCGGAAAAACGCTTTGCCCGCCATCCGGCGATGAGTGACTACCGCGCCCTGCTGCCGGCCATCGTCGCCGGTAGGCCCGATACAGACAGGAGGGCACCATGAAAGCCAGCGCCAAGCAGGAACAGGAGGGCGTCCGCCTGGATAAATGGCTGTGGGCGGCCCGCTTTTATAAAACCCGCGCCGTTGCCCGCGACATGATCGACGGCGGCAAGGTGCACTACAACGGGGTGCGCGGCAAGCCAAGCCGCAGCGTAGAAGTCGGCGCCGAGATCCGCCTGCGCCAGGGCAATGACGATCGTACGATCATCGTGACCGCCCTCAGCGCCCAGCGCGGCGGCGCGGAGCAGGCTCGCCTGCTGTACCAGGAGACCGCGCAGAGCATTGCCAAGCGCGAGGCGATTGCCCAGGCTCGCAAGATGAACGCGCTGAGCATGCCGCACCCGGATCGGCGTCCCGATAAAAAAGAACGTCGCAATCTGCTTAAATTTAAACACGGCCAGTCGGAATGACCGGCGCCTGAAGAGAGATAACTATGTCCCATCACGACCAATTACATCGCTACCTGTTTGACAATCTGGCCGTGCGCGGCGAGCTGGTCAACGCCAGCGCCACCTATGCCCGCATACTGGAAAACCACGACTACCCGGCCGCGGTACGCGCGCTGCTAGGCGAACTGTTGGTCGCCACCAGCCTGCTGACCGCCACCCTGAAGTTCGACGGCGATATCACGGTACAGCTGCAGGGTGACGGCCCGCTGACGCTGGCGGTGATCAATGGCAACCATCATCAGGAGATGCGCGGTGTCGCCCGTCTGCAGGGCGATATCGCCGACGGCAGCAGCCTGAAGCACATGCTGGGCAACGGTGTAATGGTGATCACCATTACGCCGAAAGAGGGGGAGCGTTATCAGGGCGTCGTGGCGCTGGAGGGCGATACGCTGGCCAGCTGCCTGGAGGCCTACTTCATGCAGTCCGAGCAGCTGCCGACCCGCCTGTTTATGTTCACCGGAGAGCAGGACGGTCAACCGGCGGCGGCCGGTATGCTGCTGCAGATCCTGCCGACGCAGCCCAATAACGTCGACGACCTGACTCACCTGTCGCACCTGACCACCACCGTGACCCCGCAGGAGCTGTTTACGCTGCCCGCCAACGAGGTGCTGTACCGCCTGTACAATCAGGAGCAGGTGACCCTGTTTGAACCGCAGCCGATCGCCTTCCGCTGCGGTTGCTCCCGCGAGCGCAGCGCCAGCGCGCTGATGAGCCTGCCGTCCCTACAGCTGGAAGAGCTGTTGGCGGAGCGCGGCAGCATCGATATCCACTGCGACTACTGCGGTAGCCACTACCTGTTCGATCGGGTCGATATCGACGCGTTACGCGCCGGCGCACAGCCGGGCGAAGCGGGCTCGCTGCACTAATCACCGCATCGTCTTTCCACGGGGGAATTATCCCCCGTTTTTATTCATTATTTTATTTTGATTAAGCTAGATAATATTAAACTCAGATTGTCGCCTACCTCTTTTTAATGATCCGCCATTCTTTGATCCCTCTCTCTGTTCTCTACGCCCACGCCTCCTAGAATTTAATTCGCCTGCCAAACTAGAAAATATAAAAATAAAAACAGAATATATTTAATGGGATAATCTATGAAACATTATTCACGCCGCAGCATTATTGCTGGTGCCGGCTTTGTCTTGCTGGCGCCCGGCATACTGCTATCCAGCCCCACGCGCAAACGGCAGCAGTTTGCCCTGATCCACGATCAGTCAAAGTGCGTCGGCTGCAATGAGTGTATCCACGCCTGCAACCAGCTCAACCGGGTCGCCCCCGGCTATGCCCGGCTGGCCATCATCCCGCTCCCCGCCGACGATCCGCACGCGGCTGCGCCGCCCCACTTTCGCCACGGCTGCCAGCACTGCGATCCGGCGCCCTGCCAGGAGGTCTGCCCTAGCCAGGCCACCTACCGCGATGCGCATGGCCTGATACAAATCGATGCCCGACGCTGCTCGGGCTGCGGCTACTGTATCCGCGCCTGCCCCTATCAGGCGCGCTATCTGCACCCGCAGCGCCGCGTCGCCGATAAGTGCGACTTCTGCAGCGCGACGCGCCTGAGCCATGGCTATATCCCTATCTGCGTACGCATCTGCCCCTATCATGCGCTCAGCTTCGGTGAGATGGGCTCCGCGGCATTCGATCTGACGCTGGCGCTGGCGCCCCACTATCAGCACCATCTGGCGGGCACCCGCCACAGCCGCGTCTACCGCCTCACCGCCGATGACTAGGGGCCGCCGATGACCGCCGAACAGCTGCAGTCCTACCTCATGCAACGCACCGTCGTCGATTCGCCCGATGCGTGGCCCGGATGGCTGATAACGCTGGCGCTGACCTGGCTTGGGCTGTGCGCGCTGCTGACGCTGCACGCCCTACTTCACCGGCGGCGGCGTCCCCCGCCAGCGCGGCGTCGCGACGCTGAACGCCTCTATCTTTACCCGCGCGCCCTGCGGCTGTGGCACCTGCTCAATGCGCTGCTGTTCCTGTTTTTACTGTTCAGCGGGCTGTTGCTCCACGCAGCCCCGCTTCCCCTGGCAGCCACCCGCTGGCTGGTGCGCTGGCATCCCTACGCGGGCTATCTGCTGCTGGGGATATGGTGCGGCTTTATCCTGCTCAATGCGCTGGGGGCCAACGGCGTTCACTACCGTATCCGCTGGCGGGGGATCGCGGCGCGCTGCCGGTGCCAGGCCCATTTTTACCTGTTCGGTATTTTTCGCGCCGCACCGCACCCCTTCCACGCCAGCCTAACGCAAAAGTTTAACCCGCTACAGCAGCTAGGCTACTGCGCGGTGATGTATCTCATGGTGCCTGCGCTATTGCTCAGCGGTCTCGGTCTCGCCCATCCCCTATTCCTGCCCGAAGGAACCGCCTACTGGGTATTACAGGGACACCTTTTACTCTCATTTTTTATTTTAATGTTTATTAGCGTACATATTTATCTCTGCACGCTGGGTGATACACCCGGTGCGACGTTTATGGCCATGGTGGATGGCTATCACCGCCGCCACGCCGCAGAAAATAAATAAGCGGCGGCAGATAAGAGAACACAGCACCACTCAATATAACGTTCCATCGCACCGCGCTTTATTATGTCAAGGAGCTGACGATGAAAATACCCACCCGTGTAATCTGCCTTATTATCGGCATGTGCTGCGCGCCATTAATGGCGGCGTCGGATCTGGTCGCCCAACCGGCGCCGCAGACCGAGTCCCGCGTCGACCTCAACCGCAACGACGGCATTCCAGAAAAACCGCGCACACTGCTGGAGTACGTAGGGCAAGAGAAGGATTTCTTCGCCTATCTGCGCGAACATCATCCGATGTTCAAGTACGAGGCCGCCGGGCGCCTGGTTGGGCAATACAGCATCAGCGATCGCCAGGAGGAGTTTGTCGACTTCGGCGGCGGCGATAAATACGCCGCCAAGCAGGGCCGCCCAACCGCGATCACCTATCGGCTCGGCTTTGAGTCTGTTCTCGACTTCCCCAATAAATATGTCGGCCCGGAGAAGTGCGCCGAGTGCCACCCGGCGCAGTACCAAGCCTGGGAACGCTCCCGCCACGCCAAAACCGTCCGATTCCCCAGCGAAATGGTTGAAATTCCCGACGGCGATCTGAACCGCGGCCTGTACGGTAGCAAGGCCTCCGTCTTACCCGAGGGCATTACGGCAGATGCCATTTACGCGGTAATCGGTACGCCGCGGACCAAATATGGGTTTATCGACGGCTGGATGGTCCGCGGAACCTACCATATCGAGGGCGGACTGCTCAGGGACGGCACCGGCACCATGGTTGCCGGCGGTAATCAGTTCTCCCGCGGCTGGGCCCAGTTCATCACGCCGGACATGGCGAGAAAGATCGCCCGCTTCGTTCCGGGATTCCCCACCAAACTGGAGGACTTCGGCTCCCAGGGGTCCAGCGTCTGGGGCATGACCTCTTACGGGGCGTCTAACCGCACCCGAATGCTGTTTCAGCCGGCCAGCGCCTACTGTGAGGTGTGCCACACCATGAAGTTTGACTTCAACAGCAGCGAGGAGTTTATCGCCGCGCTGGGCAAGCCAGAGGAGCTGCGCAAGCATACCATCGCCAAGGGGATTAGCTGCGAAGAGTGCCATGGCGCCGGCGCCCATCTTTACGGCGCCCGCGGCACCGGTATCCCGTCGAACTGCGAACGCTGCCATCAGCGCTTCGCATACAATGAGGCCGACGCCGAGGCCAACCCGTTAAAACCGTTTAACGCCTATTTCAAATCATCCTGCCCCTCCTGTGGCACAGAGGGATCGCAGATGTACAGCACCGTCCACTACGAGAAGGGCATGCGCTGCAGCACCTGCCACGACCCCCATGCCGTCACCGCCAATGACTGGAAGGAGGGCTTTACCAAGACCACGCTGAAAAAACAGTGCCAGGATTGCCACACCGATCAGGCCCAATTCTTTGCCCAAGGCGATACCCACGGGCAAAGCAGCTGTACCGCCTGTCATATGCCCAACATGGGGAGCTGTGAAAACTTTGCCACGATCCAGTTCCCCGATATGGCCGGATTCGACAACGTACGGCGCGCCCATATCTGGAAAATCCGGGTAGACGAGACGGCGAAAACCCTCAATCCCCCGGAGGGGAAACCCCGCACCGCCGATATCAAAGGCTGGACCATCGCCAAGCAGGATGGCAAACCTTACCTGGATCTGATGTGGTCCTGCGGGCGGACATCGTTCAGCGATGGCGACGTAGTCGAAGGCGGCGGGTGCCACAGTCCGGTACAGACGGTGCTCTCTGAGCGGCTGCAGTTTAAGGATCAGGAGAGTATCTATGCCAAGGTGATGGAGTGGCAAACGCCGGTCAGGGACGGCTACGTGCGTATTCGCAGCGGGCTGACCCGCATCGAAAAACGTCTGGCGAAGGCCCCCGCGCTGGCCCTGAGCGATCAGGTGCAAATCCGGCTGCTCAGCGGTCAGGCCCGTGCGCAGGCAGATCTGATTGAAAAAGATGGCTCCTGGGGGCTCCATGCGCCCAACTATGCCAAGACCCGCATGGAGGAGGCCCTGCTGTATATCGAACAGGCTGAAACGATCCTCTCTGGCGGCAAGACGCCCAAATAACGTCGCTCGCCGGATGCCCCGCGCCGTCCGGCGACGCCTATCACTCAGGAGATCATCATGATGCGTTCCCCATCACCAACCGCGATGCTACTGGCGCTGACCATCGTCTCCGGCGTGGCCTGCGCCGCCGATACGCCAGCGCCGGCGCCCCATGAGCCGCCCGTTATCAGTATGCGGGCGGCCGAGGCACTGCTGGGCAAACCCAACGTCTATTTCTTGGACGCCAATACGCCGGAGATCTGGCAACAGGGACATATCCCCGGCGCGATCTACATCAACCAGGCCAACTGGCCGGCGCTGCTGCCGGCCGATCGCCGGGCCACGCTGATCTTTTACTGCGCAAACCGACTGTGCATGGCCAGCTACGATGCCGCCGGCATGGCGATGAGCCTCGGCTATCGGCAGGTCTTTCATATGACGGACGGTATCTTCGGCTGGATCACCTCCGGCCGCGCCATCGAAAAGGCGGATACCGCATAGCGTCAGGTATATCCACGCCCCCTGGCGCTGGGCCGCGGTGGATCTCCAGCGAGGAGCCGAGGATCTGCGGTTGACTCAGCGTCAGGGCGACGTGTCACCACGGGGAATCGACTAATAATTGATCCCGGCGGGGATTATCAAAATGGAAGGATCTGCCACAAAATGGATTCCGCTGAATTTTTGTTTTTTTGATGACTATCTCGGTTAACAAAAAAGCAACCACATACAGTAAACGCAGATAAAAATAACCTACAAGGAGTAGTTCAATGCATGCCAAAGGCTTAACCGCAGCTGATCTCGCCTCCTACGGCATTTCTGACGTTACTGAAATCGTCCATAATCCCGATTACGACCTCTTATTCAAGGAAGAAACCGCCCCGGGCCTGCAGGGCTATGAGCGCGGTACCGTTACCTCTCTGGGCGCCGTTGCCGTGGATACCGGTATTTTTACCGGCCGTTCCCCCAAGGATAAGTACCTGGTGCGCGACGACACCACCCGCGATACCGTCTGGTGGTCCGATCAGGGCAAGGGCAAGAATGACAACCACCCGCTGTCGCCGGAAGTCTGGCAGCATCTGAAGGGGCTGGTGACCCGCCAGCTCTCCAACAAGCGCCTGTTCGTCGTCGATGCCTACTGCGGCGCCAACCCGGACAGCCGCCTGAAGGTTCGCTTTATTACCGAGGTGGCCTGGCAGGCCCACTTCGTCAAAAATATGTTCATCCGTCCAGAGGCGGATGAACTGGCCGGTTTTGAACCCGATTTCATCGTGATGAACGGAGCCAAATGCACCAACCCGCAGTGGCAGGCGCAGGGGCTGAACTCCGAAAACTTTGTCGCCTTTAACCTGACCGAACGCATTCAGCTGATCGGGGGAACCTGGTACGGCGGCGAGATGAAGAAGGGGATGTTCTCCATCATGAACTACCTGCTGCCGTTAAAAGGCATCGCCTCCATGCACTGCTCCGCCAACGTGGGCGAACAGGGCGACGTGGCGATCTTCTTTGGCCTCTCCGGCACCGGGAAAACCACGCTCTCGACCGATCCGAAGCGCCGTCTGATCGGCGATGACGAGCACGGCTGGGACGATGACGGCGTGTTTAACTTTGAGGGCGGCTGCTACGCGAAGACCATTAAACTCTCCGCCGACGCCGAACCCGACATCTACGGCGCCATCACCCGCGATGCACTGCTGGAAAACGTCACGGTGCGGGCGGATGGTAGCGTCGACTTTGATGACGGCAGCAAGACCGAAAACACCCGCGTCTCCTACCCCATCTACCACATTAAGAATATTGTGAAGCCGGTCTCTAAGGCCGGGGCGGCCAAGAAGGTCATTTTCCTTACCGCCGACGCCTTCGGCGTCCTGCCGCCGGTCTCCCGCCTGACCGCGGATCAGACGCAGTATCACTTCCTGTCCGGCTTCACGGCCAAGCTGGCCGGTACCGAACGCGGCGTGACCGAACCAACGCCAACCTTCTCCGCCTGCTTCGGCGCCGCATTCCTGACGCTGCACCCCACCCAATACGCCGAGGTGCTGGTCAAGCGGATGCAGGCGGCCGGCGCTCAGGCCTACCTGGTCAATACCGGCTGGAACGGCAGCGGCAAGCGGATCTCCATTCAGGATACCCGCGCCATTATCGATGCCATCCTCAACGGCGATATCGATCGGGTGGAAACCTTTACCCTGCCGATCTTTAACCTGGCGGTGCCGACCGAGCTGCCCGGCGTCAATCCGGCGATCCTCGATCCGCGCGATACCTACGCCAACCGCGAGCAGTGGCAAGAGAAGGCCCAGGATCTGGCGCAGCGTTTCATCACCAACTTTGATAAGTACACCGATACGCCCGCGGGCGCTGCGCTGGTTCACGCCGGCCCTCAGCGCTAACGCACGCCCACGCGGATATCGGCCGCTCAACGTAAAAAAGGATGCCCAAGGGCATCCTTTTCTTTTTAGCGTTACTGGCCTCTCTGTCGGGGCGTCAGACGCGCTCTTTACGACGCCCGCCGCTGCGCGGCGCGGTATCGGGCGCATTGGCCGCGATCATATTGACCCGTCGTAAATAAGCTCGGATCTTCAGTCCACCGCGCTCGCTGCGACCAATATCCAGCGAACCGTGATGAGCATCGATAATACGCTGAATGATCGCCAGCCCCAGGCCGGTTCCGCTGGTGGTTCTCGCGCTTTCACCGCGGACAAAGGGCTGGAACAGATGAGCCAGATGCGCATCGTCGATCCCAGGGCCGTCATCCTCCACCTGGAACCAGGCACGCGCACCCTCCATGCCGCTGCTGACCTTGATCCAGCCATTACCGTAGCGGGTCGCGTTGACCACCATATTGACGACGGCCCGCTTAATCGACAGCGGATGCGCGTCGATCAACAGCTCGCCGTCGGCCAGATCGGTATCGATCTCACGCTCATAGCCGCTCTCCGCCGCCACGACCTCGGTCAGAATACCGTTCAGATCGCACGCCTCGGTCTGCATCTCCTGACCGGTGCGCAGATAGTCGATAAACTGCTCAATAATGGCGTTACACTCTTCCGTATCCTTGTTGATCGACTCCGCCAGATAGGCATCCTGCGGACTCATCATCTCCGTCGCCAAACGAATACGCGTCAGCGGGGTACGCAGATCGTGGCTGACCCCGGCCATCAGCAGGGTGCGATCGTCGGCCAGCTGTTTAACCCCCGCCGCCATCTGATTAAACGCCCGGGTCACCGAGCGCACCTCCGAGGCGCCATACTCACGCAGCGGCGGCGGAATCTGCCCCTTACCAACCTGCAGGGCGGCATGCTCCAGCTCGACCAACGGTCGATTTTGTATCCGAATAAACAGCCAGGCTCCGCCGATCGCCAGCAGCATAATCGCCAGCGTGTAGCGGAACAGCGGTGAAAAATCGCCCTGATGGATCTCCGTCAACGGCACCCGCACCCAGATATCAGGCGATAGCCAGGTCTTGAGCCAGACCACCGGCGTATTCTTGCTGATTTCAACCCGCACGTCCGTCGGGCCGCCCAGCTGCTGCGCCATCTGCTGGCTAAGGAACTGGTAATGTTGCGCCCAGCGCAGCCCGTTCTCTTCCGCCGCTGAATTGGTATACAGCGAAATGCCAAGCTCGCGGTAAATCTCGCGGCGAAACGCCGGCGGAACCTCCAGCTGGGTACCATCCTCCAGCTGCAGCTTATCCGTCATCAGCATCCGCACCTCATAGGCCAGCACCTTATTGAACTGTTGCAAACTGGGCAGAATGGCAAAGTTCAACACGACCAAGTAGGTCGTCACCAGGCTGACGAACAGCAGGGTGACGATCAGCAACAGGGTGCGGGCAAAAGAGCTGCGCGGCGAGAAACGCAGTCGTCTCATGCTTTACTGCCGTCCGGGACAAAGACATACCCCAGACCCCATACGGTCTGAATGTAGCGCGGATGCGCCGGGTCCTCTTCTACCATTCGACGCAGACGGGAGATCTGCACGTCGATGGAGCGCTCCATGGCGCTGTACTCGCGCCCGCGCGCCAGATTCATCAGTTTGTCGCGCGACAGCGGCTCACGCGGATGGCTCACCAGCGCCTTGAGCACGGCAAACTCGCCGCTGGTCAACGGCATCGGCTCATCGTCACGGAACATTTCGCGCGTGCCCAGATTGAGCTTGAACTTACCAAAGTTAATCACGGCGTCCTCTTGGGACGGAGCACCGGGCAGTTCGTTGGCCTGACGGCGCAGCACCGCGCGGATACGCGCCAGCAGCTCACGCGGGTTAAACGGCTTGGGAATATAGTCATCTGCGCCAATTTCCAGCCCCACGATGCGATCCACCTCCTCCCCTTTGGCCGTCACCATAATGATCGGCATCGGGTTGCTCTGGCTGCGCAGGCGGCGGCAGATAGACAGGCCATCTTCGCCCGGCAGCATCAGATCCAGCACCATCAGGTGGAAAGATTCACGCGTCAGCAGGCGATCCATCTGCTCTGCGTTAGCAACGCTGCGCACCTGGAATCCCTGTTCAGTCAGATAGCGCTCCAGCAGAGCCCGTAGGCGCATATCATCATCAACAACGAGAATTTTGTAATTTTCTTGCATGGTTTACTCCCAAAGGCAGAAAGCCCGGTGCTTATCTGTATAGCGGTATATGGCAATCAGGTTATGGGCCGCCGATATCGCGCGCACCCGAAGCGATCTATTGTCAGAAAAGTCTCTTTATTCAGACAGCAGATAATGGTTTATATTCTAGCCTAAATTGTTACAAAGGTTATTTATCTTATGCTTACGCAAACTTGAATGCACCATCACGCCATTTATTCGCCCACGCGGGCAAAATGGGATAGGCTGTGCTGCGCCGCCGCGCGCAGCGCCTACGTGATAATCGGGCCGCACGGCGCGGCACTGGACGATGTGGCATCCACTTCAGGTTATAACAGATGAAAACCCCGCTGATTACCCGAGAAGGTTACGAAAAACTCAAACAGGAGCTGGATTACCTGTGGCGCGAAGAACGTCCGGAGGTCACCAAAAAGGTGACCTGGGCGGCGAGCCTGGGCGATCGCAGCGAAAACGCCGATTATCAGTACAACAAGAAGCGCCTGCGCGAAATTGACAGACGCGTACGTTATCTGCGTAAGTGCATGAGCATACTTAAAATTGTCGACTATTCCCCGCAGCAGGACGGTAAGGTCTTCTTCGGCGCCTGGGTCGAGGTGGAGAACGAGCGGGGCGATATCAAACGCTTTCGCATCGTCGGCTATGATGAAATCTTTGGCCGCAACGACTATATCTCCATTGACTCGCCGATGGCCCGCGCGCTGCTGAAAAAAGAGGTAGGCGACGCCGCGACCGTTGCAACGCCGCAGGGTGACGCGGAATGGTATGTCAATGCCATCGACTACGTCACGCCATAGTCCGTCCGCGCGGGCTGGCATTTTCCTGGCTGACTCCGTATAACGGGGACTTGGCTTTTATCCATCAAGACTATCTAACGCTATGAATGACGCATTAAGCCGTATTATCGCAACAGAACTGCAGGCGCGTACTGAGCAGGTTGACGCTGCCGTCCGCCTGCTGGACGAAGGCAATACCGTGCCGTTTATCGCACGCTACCGCAAAGAAGTCACCGGCGGGCTGGACGATACACAGCTGCGTCAGCTGGAGAGCCGCCTGATTTACCTGCATGAGCTGGAGGAGCGCCGCGCCACCATCCTTAAGTCGATCGCAGAGCAGGGTAAGCTGGATGCGCCGCTGGAAAGCGCCCTCCGTGCCACCCAAAGCAAAACCGAACTGGAAGACCTCTACCTCCCCTATAAGCCGAAACGGCGCACCCGGGGGCAAATCGCCATCGAGGCCGGGCTGGAGCCGCTGGCCGATACGCTGTGGCAGCAGCCGCAGCACGATCCGCAGACCCTGGCGCTACAGTATATCGACGCCGAAAAAGGGGTGGCCGATACCAAGGCGGCGCTGGACGGCGCCCGCTATATCCTGATGGAGCGCTTTGCCGAAGACGCCGCGCTGCTGGGCAAAGTGCGCGACTACCTGTGGAAAAATGCCCATCTGGTCTCTCGGGTCAATGAAGGCAAAGAGGAGGAAGGCGCCAAGTTCCGCGACTACTTCGACCACCATGAGCCCCTCGCCGCCGTGCCCTCCCACCGAGCGCTGGCGATGTTCCGTGGACGCAACGAGGGCATTTTACAGATCTCCCTCAACCCCGATCCGCAGTACGACGAGCCGCCGAAAGAGAGCTACGGTGAACAGATTATCTGCGATCACCTCAGGCTACGATTGACGCAGGCGCCGGCGGATGCCTGGCGCAAGGCCGTGGTCAGCTGGACCTGGCGCATCAAGGTGCTGCTGCACCTGGAAACCGAGCTGATGGGCACCCTGCGCGAGCGGGCGGAGGATGAGGCCATCAACGTATTCGCCCGCAATCTGCACGATCTGCTGATGGCGGCGCCGGCCGGGCTGCGCGCGACCATGGGGCTGGATCCCGGTCTGCGTACCGGGGTCAAGGTCGCCGTCGTCGATGCCACCGGTAAGCTGGTTGCCACCGATACCATTTATCCGCATACCGGTCAGGCGGCCAAGGCGGCCGTCAGCGTGGCTAACCTGTGCCAAAAACATAGCGTCGAACTGGTGGCCATCGGCAACGGCACGGCGTCGCGCGAGACGGATCGCTTCTATGCCGACGTGCAGCGTCAGTTCCCGCAGGTGACGGCGCAGAAGGTGATCGTCAGCGAGGCGGGCGCCTCGGTCTACTCCGCCTCCGAGCTGGCGGCGCAGGAGTTTCCCGACCTGGATGTCTCCCTGCGCGGCGCCGTCTCTATCGCCCGTCGCCTGCAGGATCCGCTGGCGGAGCTGGTGAAGATCGATCCTAAATCCATCGGTGTGGGCCAGTACCAGCACGACGTCAGCCAAAGCCTCCTTGCCCGTAAGCTGGATGCCGTGGTGGAGGACTGCGTCAACGCCGTAGGCGTCGACCTGAACACCGCTTCGGTCGCGCTGCTGACTCGGGTAGCGGGCTTGAGCCGCCTGATGGCTCAGAACATCGTCAGCTGGCGCGACGCCAACGGCCGTTTTACCAATCGCGAACAGCTGCTTAAGGTCAGCCGACTGGGGCCCAAAGCCTTCGAGCAGTGCGCAGGCTTCCTGCGGATCACCCACGGAGATAACCCGCTGGATGCCTCGACGGTGCACCCGGAGGCCTACCCGGTGGTTGAGCGGATCTTGGCGAAAACCGAGCAGAGCCTGGCGATGCTGATGGGCAACCCCGATGCGCTGCGCGGCCTGAGCCCGAAAGCCTTCACCGATGAGCGTTTCGGGGTTCCGACCGTCAGCGACATTCTGCGTGAGCTAGAAAAGCCGGGGCGCGACCCGCGTCCGGAGTTTAAAACCGCCACGTTTGCCGAGGGGGTCGAAACCCTGGCCGACCTCAGCGTCGGGATGATCCTGGAGGGAACGGTCACCAACGTCACCAACTTTGGCGCCTTTGTCGATATCGGCGTACATCAGGACGGCCTGGTGCATATCTCCTCTCTCGCCCATAAGTTTGTTGACGATCCGCACAAGGTGGTTAAAGCCGGCGACATCGTTAAGGTGAAAGTCCTTGAGGTCGATCAGGCTCGCCGACGCATCGCCCTGACCATGCGTCTGGATGAGCAGCCCGGCGAAGGCGGAGGCCGACGCTCGTCGGCCGATCGCAGCAGCGGTGAACGCCCCCGTCCGGGACAGCGTCCGGCACGCACGGGCCAAGGACGCACTGAACGCGCGGGAAACAGCGGCAACAGCGCCATGGGGGATGCCCTGGCGGCAGCGCTGGGCAAAAACAAGCGCTGACGGCGACGTCACGCCCCCCGCCGTGGGGGCGTGATGCTCATCACATAATGCAAATCTAAATGAGACTTCATCGCAATTTCATAATCTTCCCCCGCCGTCCGCCGCGCGGAAAGGTAATGAAAATGTTACGTAAAGTTACCCGATACTGCGTACCTCCCGCCCTGACGCTGGCCGCCACTCCGTGCACTGCGCCTTTTCATCCGCGGAACCAATAATTCATATCAATATGATATCAATGAATAAATCATCAAAATGACACTCTCCCGTCGCCGCTCTCGGCGGCAAGCAGCAGGCGATGGCGTCGACGCCCCTCAATCCCACACAAAAAATAGGCACATTCCATTAACCATTTTAACGAATGATTCTCATTTGCGGACTGTTTAAAATAGTGCTAAAACACAGCGATAGTAAGGACGATGGCCGCTTTAGCGTACGGCGCGTCGTTGACGTAAGCCGCGCGACGTTCGGCTTGAAACACAGATGAAAACGATTATCAGTTTTATTATACTGCGTGTTCACCCAGGCGCCCTCTCCAGCCAACACCATGCCGCCGGCGCCCCCGAGTGAAGGCTCAGCGCAATGACTGTCGTAATAAGTAAGAAGGTTTATATGCATCGGCTTCTTCCGGGTCATCAATACAAAATATTGGGCTTTTCACCGAATATCAGTCCGGCCTACCGTCAAAAGCTGCTCTCGCTGGGATTCCTGCCCGGCTCGCCGTTTACGGTGGTGCGTATCGCGCCGCTGGGCGATCCCATTGAGGTCAAGGCGCGCCGGGTCAGCCTGGTGCTGCGTAAGAAAGATCTCGCGCTGCTGAATATTGAACCGATGGGCGAGCCGCAGCCTGCGCCGCAGAGCGCGGCCGTCGCCGCCATCGGCGCGCAGCAGCGCGCCTAAACGCACCGCATAGCCACCTTCATCGGCCTATGCTCAAGGGATAGCGCGGGCGCTTCACGCCCGTGCCAGTGTCTGTCTTCGCCAAAAAACAGTAAATTATGAAACAATTGACCATTGGGTTAATCGGTAACCCCAACTCAGGGAAAACCACGCTGTTCAACCAGCTGACCGGTGCGCGCCAGCGCGTAGGCAACTGGGCCGGCGTCACCGTCGAACGTAAAGAGGGGCAGTTCGCAACGCCCCAGCATCAGGTCAAGCTGGTCGATCTGCCCGGCACCTATTCGCTGACCACTATCTCCGAGCAGACCTCGCTGGATGAACAGATCGCCTGTCACTACATCCTCAGCGGCGATGCGGACCTGATCGTCAACGTGGTGGATGCCGCGAACCTAGAGCGCAACCTTTACCTGACGCTCCAGCTGCTGGAGCTGGGCATCCCCTGCATCGTCGCACTCAACATGCTGGATATCGCCCGTAGCCAGCAGATTGAGATCGACATCGACGCCCTCTCCAAGCGCCTGGGTTGCCCGGTAATCCCGATGGTCTCTACCCGCAGCGAAGGGATCTGCGCCCTGAAGCGAGCCATCGACATGCCGCCGGTCTGTGCGGTGGAGGCGCTGGTTGATTATCCCCCGCTGCTGCTGAGCCAGGTCGATCGCCTATCGCAGGTGATGCCCGACTCCCTGACCATGCAGCAGCGCCGCTGGATTGCCCTGCAGCTGCTGGAGGGTGATATCTACAGCTCTTCGCGGGCCAGCAACGCGCTGGCGTTGCTACCGGAGGTGCGCGATACCCTACAGCGTACCCTGAACGAAGATCCTGCGCTGATCATCGCCAACGCCCGCTACCAAAGCATCACCGACATCTGCGATGCCGTCAGCAATAGCCAGCAGGCGCAGCCCAACCGCCTGACGGAAAAGCTCGACCGGGTGATCCTAAACCGCTGGCTGGGGATCCCCATCTTCCTGCTGGTGATGTACCTGATGTTCCTGCTGGCCATCAACATCGGCGGCGCGCTGCAGCCGCTGTTTGACATTGGCTCCGCCACCCTGTTTATTCAGGGGATCCAGTGGCTGGGGGCAACCCTGAACTTCCCCGACTGGCTAACCATTTTCCTGGCCCAAGGGGTCGGCGGCGGGATCAATACCGTACTGCCGCTGGTGCCGCAGATCGGCATGATGTACCTGTTCCTCTCCTTCCTGGAGGACTCTGGCTACATGGCCCGCGCGGCGTTCGTCGTTGACCGGATGATGCAGGCGCTGGGGCTGCCCGGGAAATCCTTTGTCCCGCTGATCGTCGGATTCGGCTGTAACGTGCCCTCCGTGATGGGGGCGCGAACCCTGGATGCACCGCGTGAGCGGCTGATCACCGTACTGATGGCGCCCTTTATGTCCTGCGGCGCACGACTGGCCATCTTTGCCGTCTTCTCCGCCGCCTTCTTTGGTCAGAACGGCGCATTCGTCGTGTTCTCGCTGTACCTGCTGGGTATCGTGATGGCCATTCTGACCGGGCTGATGCTGAAGCATACCCTGATGCGCGGCGAGTCCTCGCCGTTCGTGATGGAGATGCCGGTCTACCACGTGCCGCATCTCAAAAGCCTGCTGCTGCAGACCTGGCAGCGTCTGAAGGGATTTGTGATTCGCGCCGGACGCGTGATCATCATCGTCAGTATCTTTATCGGCGCGCTGAACAGCTTCTCCTTCAGCGGTAAGCCGGTCAGCGATCTCAACGACTCCGCGCTGGCCACGACCAGTAAGGTGTTAACGCCGCTGCTGCAGCCGATTGGCGTGAAAGAGGATAACTGGCAGGCCACCGTCGGTCTGGTGACCGGTGCCATGGCCAAAGAGGTGGTCGTCGGCACCCTGAACACCCTGTATACCGCCGAGCATATCAATGAAGAGACGTTCGATCCGCAGAGCTATAGCCTGGCCGGCGGCCTGAAAGAGGCGCTGGATGAGACGTGGCAAGGGCTGAAGGATACCTTCAGTATCAGCGTTCTCTCCAACCCCATCGAAGCCAGCAAGGGCGACGGTGAAATGGGCAACGGTTCCATGGGGGTCATGAGCAGCAAATTTGGCAGCGCCAGCGCCGCCTATGCCTACCTGATCTTCGTGCTGCTGTACGTCCCCTGCGTATCGGTCATGGGCGCTATCGCCCGTGAAAGCAGCCGCGGCTGGATGCTGTTCTCCATCGGCTGGGGGCTGAACGTAGCCTATTCGCTGGCGACCCTGTACTACCAGGCGGTCAACTTCAGCGCCCATCCGGACTACAGCCTGATCGCCATCAGCGTCGTCATACTGTTTAACCTGGCGCTGCTGATCGTTCTGCGCCGCTCTCGCGAGCGGGTCACCGTGCGCATGAGCAACGCCGCCAGCGCCAGCTGCTGCTGCAATAATAGCGGCAGCTGCCACTGATCACCCTAACGGAGCGCCATGATGACCACCTTACTGCAAGTCCGGGATACCGTCGCGCTGCATGGACGCATTGAGCTACAGCGCCTGTGTCGTGAGGTCGGCGGTACGCCGGCCCTGGTACGCGCCATGCTGGAGCGTCTGGAGCACATGGGATGTGTGGAAAAGGTCGATGATATGGATAGCGGGTGCCTGAGCGGCAGCTGTAAAGGCTGTCCCGAAGCGCAGAAAAAATGTGAAACCGTCGTCTACCGGATACGCACGCTGCACTAAACGCGCGCCGTAGCCATTGACGCCCCTCGACAGGCAGCCGCAGATGCGGCTGCTTTTTTTTGTCTCAGCCCATTATGCCGACGCCTCGCCAGCAAAATCGCACAGCGCGGCGCAAAAGGGCGCAGGGTGGGAGATAAAGGGGGCGTGGGCGGCGCCGGGAATAATCAGCGAGCGGCCGCGCGGGCTGAGCGCATCCACCAGCGGCGCCACTCGGCGCGGAACCAGACCGTCCAGCGCACCATAGAGGCGCAGCCACAGCGGCGCCAGCGTCGCCAGCTGCGAGCGCAGATCGGTTTCGCGCAGCAGGGACAGCCCCCCGTTCAAGACCGCCGCCGACGGCATCGGCTGCGCCAGCACCACCGACTTCAGCGCGCGGGCATCCTGCCGGGCGCTGTCGGTCCCCAGCGTCTGCAGCGCCAGAAAACGCTCCACCGTACGCTGAAAATCATCGCGCAGCTGTGATTGAAAATGGTGCAGCACATCGTCGCGGATCCCCGGCCACGCCGTCTGTGCCGTGAAACAGGGCGAGGAGGCGACGGTGATTAAGCCGCTGACCCGCTGCGGGTGATGCAGGGCCGCCTGGGTGGCGACGAGTCCCCCCAGCGACCAGCCCAGCCATAGCGCCCGCGCCGGCGCCTGCGCCAGCACCCGCTGCGTCATCTCCGCCAGCGAATAGGGCGTATCGCCGCCGCTACGCCCATAGCCGGGCAGATCGACCAGGTGCAGGCGAAACTGCGCGGAGAGCAGGGGAACAATGCAACGCCACACTTCGGCATTCAGCCCCCAGCCGTGCAGCAGCACAAGATCGCGTTTACCCGCGCCGCAGGTATGCCAAAACAGCGCACTCATCGGTTATGGTCTCCTTTTACCTTAGACCTTTCAGGACGGAGCCTATGGTATCACTTCACGGACGCTGCGCGATCTGCCGCCTCCCCCTGCGGGCGCCGGTCGGTATCTGTAGCGCCTGCCGTCGGGCGTTGCCCATACCGCCCCCCTGCTGTCCCCGCTGCGGCCTGCCCAGCGCAGATACCCAGCGCCCCTGCGGCCGCTGCCTGCTGCGCCCGCCGCTCTGGCAGCGACTGACGTTTGTCAGCGACTATCTGCCGCCGCTGGCGCCGCTGGTACAGCGCTTGAAATACCGCGCGGAGTGGCCGCTGGCCGTGCCGTTGGCCCGGCTGATGCTGCTGCACTACCTGCAGGATCGCCGCCGCGCGCCGCGGGCGCGCCCCGAGCTCATCCTGCCGGTGCCGCTGCACCGCCTGCGCCACTGGCAGCGCGGCTACAACCAGGCCGCCGAACTGGCCCGCTGGCTGGCGCGCTGGCTACAGGCCGAGTTCCGCCCCCAGTGGCTCTGGCGCACCCGGCGTACCCCACCCCAGCAAGGGCTCAGCGCAGCGCAGCGGCGGCGCAACCTGCGCGGCGCCTTCGCCGCGCACCGGGGGCTGGCCGGGCGACGGGTGCTGCTGGTCGACGATGTGATCACCACCAGCAGCACCCTGAGCGAAATATCCCGCCTGCTGATCGCACAGGGTGTGATGTCGGTAGAGACGATCTGCCTGTGCCGCACCTTGTGAGCATTTTACGATCGGCGTATTATAACCGACCGGAGAAGTCAACTATTGAGCAGATGCCATGATCCGTATTACCGAAGCAGCGCAAGAGCACTTTGCCAAATTGCTGGCAAACCAGGAGCCGGGTACCCAGATCCGCGTTTTTGTCATTAACCCCGGTACGCCCAACGCGGAGTGCGGCGTGTCCTACTGCCCGCCGGACGCCGTAGAAGCCAATGACCGTAAGCTGGACTTTGAGCAACTGAGCGCCTATGTCGACGAAATCAGCGCCCCGTTCCTTGAAGATGCCGAGATCGACTTTGTTACCGATCAGCTCGGCTCGCAGCTGACCCTCAAAGCCCCCAACGCCAAGATGCGCAAAGTCGCCGACGATGCGCCGCTGATCGAACGCGTGGAGTATATTCTGCAGTCGCAGATTAACCCCCAGCTAGCGGGCCACGGCGGTCGCGTCTCGCTGATGGAGATCACCGATGAAGGCTACGCCATCCTGCAGTTCGGCGGCGGTTGCAACGGCTGCTCCATGGTGGACTACACCCTGAAAGAGGGGATCGAGAAAGAGCTGCTGCAGCGCTTCCCAGAGCTGAAGGGCGTACGCGATCTGACCGAGCACCAGCGCGGCGACCACTCTTACTACTGATATCCTCAGGCGGGCCGGATGCGACGGCCCCTATCGCGTGATCTGCCGCGCGACGCACGGCTTTTTGGCCTTTCCCGTTTACACTAGCTCAACCCGTACGCCGCACTCGCGCAGGCGCGCGACCACCTCCGCCGGGGCATCCTGACCGGTGATCAGAATGTCTATCTGCCCCGCGCGCGCGAACAGCATGCCGGCCCGCTGCCCCACCTTGCTGCTGTCCACCAGCGCCACTAGCTTACCGGCGTACTTCAGCATCTTCTGCTCTGCCATCGCCGTCAGCATATCGGTCTTGTACAGCCCCTCGGGGGTCAGCCCCTTACCGCTGGTAAACATCCAGTGTCCGGCATACAGCGAGGCATCGCCGTCCGCCGGCGCCAGCGTGATCGCCTGGGTGCGATTATACTGCCCCCCCATGATCACCACGCTATCGTGCTCTTGATCTATCAAGTAGTTAGCCAACGGCAAATAGTTGGTAATCACCTGCACATCGCGTCCGCAAAGCTCCCGCCCCAGCAAAAACGCCGTCGAGCCGCAGTTGATCACCACGCTCTCCCCCGGCTGCACCAGCCGCGAGGCGGCGCGGGCAATGCGCACCTTTTCATCGTGATTCTGCGCCCGGTGGATATTCATCGGCGTCCAGGCCATACGATTGGGGCTCACGGCCTCCGCGCCGTTACGCACCTTTTTCAGCTTACCGGCGTCATTCAGCTTATTGATATCGCGCCGCGCCGTCGCCGGCGATACCTGCAGGCTCGCGATCACCTGCTCAACGCTGACAAAGCCATCCTGCTGCAGCATCTCCAGCAGGGTCTGATGTCGTTGTGATTCCGTCATGAAAATCCAGGCTCAGTGATGATTACAACATGAGTATATTTGAAAGCCGCGGGGAAACAAATCGGGCGGTATCTCTGCCGCAGATACCGCCGCCACCCGGCTACAAAAAGGCCTTAAAGGGCAGGTCTGGCTCCTGGGTGAAGCAGTCGTCAAAGCCGCGCGGGTAGTGATACTCCAGCCGCCCCTGATCCTGTGGCCAGGTAAACTTACCGCCCACCTGCCAGATAAAGGGGGTGAAGTCGTAGCCCAGACGATCTTTCTTCATCTGCCACAGCACCCGGATCTCCTGCGGATCGGCCTGGAAGTTAGACCAGATATCATGATGAAACGGGATCACCACTTTGGCCTTCAGCGCCTCGGCCATCCGCAGGATATCGGCGCTGGTCATCTTGTCGGTGATCCCGCGCGGGTTCTCGCCATAGGAGCCGAGCGCCACGTCGATGCGATGATCGTTGCCGTGCTTGGCGTAATAGTTGGAGTAGTGGGAGTCGCCGCTGTGGTACAGCGAACCCGCGGGCGTCTTAAACAGGTAGTTAACCGCCCGCAGATCCATACCGTCGGGCAGCGTACCCTGCGCCCGCTCCGACGGCGGCAGCGTGATCAGCGCGGTGCGATCGAAGGCGTCCAGCGCCACGATCTCCGTATCTTTGATCCGGATCGTATCGCCGGGGACCACCACCCGGCAGCGATCGCGCGGCACACCCCACGATACCCACAGATCGACGCAGCGCTGCGGGCCGATGAAGGGGACGTCCGGTGCCGCATTGCGCAGCACCGCGGCCGCCACATTGATATCGATATGATCATTATGGTCGTGGGTCGCCAGCACCGCATCGATCTCGCGGATGGCAAAAGGATCGAGCACAAAGGGCGAGGTGCGCAGATTGGGCTGCAGCTTCTGTACCCCGGCCATCCGCTGCATCTGGTGCCCCGTCGCCATCCACGGATTGGCATGGCTGCGCTTACCGGTTCCGCACCAAAAATCGATGCACAGATTCGCCCCCCCCTCCGACTTCAGCCAGATCCCGGTACAGCCCAGCCACCACATCGCAAAGCTACCGGGATCCACCGTCGCCTGCTCTATCTCCTCGTTCAGCCAGGTCCCCCACTCCGGAAACGTGTTCAGGATCCAGGACTCGCGGGTAATGTCATCAAGTTTACTCATCGTCGGCCTCCTATCGGCTCGCCAGTGCAGCGCATAAAATCAATATCAATCATATTTAGATCAATTTTGATTGCAATAGCGCAGTGAGCTGAGCGCAGGAGATGCGCGCCGCAATAGCCCCTTCCCCTGCGCTGCGGCGCCATGGCCACAAACATGCAAATAAATATTTATAATCATAGAGATAAAAATGTGGCGGCGTACGGTGCGGCTAAAGGAACGCCCGTCCACGGGGCGATCGACAAGTTGAGATCATAATCACAAATGATCATTTTTAATCTTTAAGTGATTTTTAACGATTGCTAGAGTGGTCGAATTATACACAGCCCTGAGCGCATCTCCCCCGATCCGCGCTCAGGATCCACGCCGAACGGAGAACGCTATGGACATTCTGTACCGTGCCTTTCTGATTTTTTTCAATCAGGTGATGACCAACGCCCCCCTGCTGCTGGGGATTGTCACCTGTCTCGGCTACCTGCTGCTGCGTAAACCGGCGACGGTGATCATCAAAGGCACCATCAAAACCATCATCGGCTTTATGCTGCTGCAGGCGGGCTCCGGCATCCTGACCTCAACCTTCAAACCGGTGGTAGCCAAAATGTCCGAGGTCTATCACATCAACGGAGCCATTTCAGATACCTACGCCTCGATGATGGCCACCATCGAGCGCATGGGTGACGCCTACAGCTGGGTAGGCTATACCGTGCTGCTAGCGCTGGCGCTGAACATTCTCTACGTCCTGCTGCGCCGCCTCACCGGCATCCGCACCATCATGCTGACCGGCCACATCATGTTTCAGCAAGCCGGGCTTATCGCCGTGGTGTTCTATATCTTCGGCTATCCCATGTGGACCACGATCCTGTGCAGCGCGCTGCTGGTCTCACTCTACTGGGGCATCACCGCCAACATGATGTATCGCCCCACCCAGGAGGTCACCGACGGCTGCGGCTTCTCCATTGGCCATCAGCAGCAGTTTGCCTCCTGGCTGGCCTATCGGCTGGCCCCCTATCTGGGGCGCAGGGAGGAGAGCGTTGAAGACCTCAAGCTGCCCGGCTGGCTGAATATCTTCCACGACAATATCGTCTCGACCGCGATCGTGATGACCCTGTTCTTCGGGCTGATCCTCTGCTCTTTCGGGCTGGACACCGTCCAGCTGATGGCGGGGAAAACCCACTGGAGCATTTACATCCTGCAGACCGGTTTTCAGTTCGCCGTCGCAATCTTCATCATCGTCCAGGGGGTGCGCATGTTCGTCGCGGAGCTGTCAGAGGCCTTCACCGGCATCTCTCAGCGCCTGATCCCCGGCGCCGTGCTGGCCATCGACTGCGCGGCCATCTACAGCTTTGCCCCCAACGCCGTCGTGTGGGGGTTTATCTGGGGCACCATCGGGCAACTGATCGCCATCGGCATCCTGATCCTGCTGGGGTCACCTATCCTGATCATCCCCGGCTTTATCCCCATGTTCTTCTCCAACGCGACGATCGGCGTCTTTGCCAACCACTTCGGCGGCTGGCGAGCGGCCATCAAGATTTGTCTGGTCATGGGGATGATTGAAATCTTCGGCTGCGTCTGGGCCGTCAAGCTTACCGGGCTCAGCGCCTGGATGGGGATGGCCGACTGGTCCATCCTGGCCCCGCCGATGATCCAGGGGCTGACGCTGGGCCTATGGTTCATGGGCGTTCTGCTGCTGATCGCCCTGGCCTACATGCTGGTTGCCGGGCGCAGCCTGCGCGCGGAAGAGGCGGCGCAGGCCGATCAGGCGCGCGGTGCAACACTCTAACTCCATGGAGAAACATCATGACAGTACGCATTCTCGCCGTCTGCGGTAACGGCCAAGGCAGTTCAATGATCATGAAGATGAAGGTGGATCAGTTTCTAACCCAGCAGGGCGTTGACCACAGCGTCAACAGCTGCGCGGTCGGCGAGTATAAATCGGAGCTGAGCGGCGCAGATATCATCATTGCATCCACCCACGTCGCCGGCGAGATCAGCGTCAGCGGCAATAAATACGTGGTCGGGGTACGCAATATGCTGTCGGCGGAAGAGTTCGGCCCCAGGCTGATGGAGGTCATCCGCGCCCACTTTCCCCAGGACCTCAGCTAAGGAGCCATGATGAAACTGCGAGACTCGCTGGCGGAAAACCACAGCATTCGCCTACAGGCCGAGGCGGCGGACTGGCCTGCGGCCGTCAGGATCGGCGTAGATCTCCTGGTCGACGCCGGCGTCGTGGAGCCACGCTACTACCGGGCCATCCTGGATAGCGTTGCGCGCTTTGGCCCCTACTTTGTGCTGGCGCCGGGGCTGGCCATGCCGCACGGGCGCCCGGAAGAGGGGGTGATCAAGACCGGCTTTGCGCTGGTCACCCTGCGGACGCCGGTCACGTTCGGCCATGAGGATAACGACCCGGTGGACATTCTGATCACCCTGGCCGCCGTCGACGCCCACACCCATCAGGAGGTCGGCATCCGTCAGATCGTCGATCTGTTCGAGGATGAGGCCAACTTTGCGCGTCTGCGCGCCTGCCGCACGCCAGCGCAGGTGCTCACGCTCATCGATACGGCAACAACCCCATCGCATCCCCAAGGAGTCGCCTCATGACATCATCCCTACCTATGCTGCAAATCGCGCTGGATAACCCGACGCTGGAGGCGGCCTACCTCACCACCCGGCAGATCGCCGAGGCCGTCGATATCATCGAGGTCGGCACGATACTGTGCGTCGGCGAGGGCGTGCGCGCCATACGCGATCTCAAGGCGCTCTACCCCCACAAGATAATCCTGGCCGACGCCAAAATAGCCGACGCCGGTGCCATCCTGGCGCGCATGTGTTTTGAGGCCAACGCCGACTGGATCACCGTGATCTGCTGCGCCGACATCAACACGGCCAAGGGCGCGCTGGCGGTCGCCCAGGCGTTCGACGGCGATCTGCAAATCGAGCTGACCGGCTACTGGACCTGGGAGCAGGCGCAGGCCTGGCGCCAAGCAGGTATCGGTCAGGTGGTCTACCACCGCAGCCGCGACGCACAGGCGGCGGGAGCGACCTGGGGGGCGGCGGATATCGACGCCATACGCCGTCTGAGCGACATGGGCTTTCGCGTCACGGTCACCGGCGGCCTCACCGTGGACGATCTGCCGCTGTTTCAGGGGATCCCGGTGCATGTTTTCATCGCCGGGCGCAGCATCCGCGAGGCCGACGATCCGCTGGCCGCCGCCCACCATTTCCAACAGCGTATCGCCCAGCTGTGGGGCTAAGGAGCGCGACATGCTGCATTCCACGGTGCCGCTGGGCATCTATGAAAAGGCGCTGCCCGCCGGCGAAGACTGGCCACGACGCCTGACGCAGGCCGCGCAGCTCGGGTTCGACTTCGTCGAAATGTCTATCGATGAAAGCGATCGCCGCCTGGCCCGACTGACCTGGTCGCGCCAGCAGCGTCTGGATCTGCTGGCGGCAATGGCGCACAGCGGCGTGCGTATTCCCTCCCTGTGCCTCAGCGCCCACCGCCGGTTTCCGCTGGGCAGCGAGGATCCGGCGGTCAGGCGTCAGGCGCTGCGGCTGCTGGCCCACGCGATTACCCTCGCCCAGGATCTGGGTATCCGGGTTATTCAGCTGGCGGGATACGACGTCTACTATCAGCAGGGCAATGCCCTGACCCGCCGACTGTTCCGCGAGGGGCTGAGCCAAGCCGTCACCATGGCCAGCCGGGCGCAGGTCACGCTGGCCATGGAAACCATGGACACGCCGCTGCTCAACTCCGTTAGCAAAGCGCTCGGCTACTGCCGCTATCTGCGCAGCCCCTGGTTCCAGGTCTACCCGGATATCGGCAACCTTTCGGCCTGGGATAATGACGTCGAGCTGGAGCTGGTGGCCGGCATCGACCGCATCGTCGCCGTGCATGTCAAAGATACCCGGCCGGGCCAGTTTCGGGATGTGCCCTTCGGCAGCGGTGTGGTCGACTTTGAGACCTGCTTCCGCACGCTGGATCGCCATGGCTACCGCGGTCCCTACCTGATCGAGATGTGGAGCGAAAGCGCCCCGGACCCGCTGCAGGCGGTGCGCGAGGCGCGTGAGTGGATCATTGAACGGATGCGACGCGCCGGACTGGCGGTGACGCAGGAGGCCTCATGGAACGGCTGAAACAGCAGGTCTACCAGGCCAACATGGCCCTGCCGCGCCACGGGCTGGTCACCTTTACCTGGGGCAACGTCAGCGCCATCGATCGCCAGCGCGGCTATGTCGTCATCAAACCCAGCGGCGTCGCCTATGAGGCGCTGACCCCCGCGGCGATGGTCGTCGTCGATCTGGACGGACGGATCGTCGCTGGCGCGCTGCGCCCCTCATCCGACACCCCGACCCACCTGGCGCTGTACCGCCGCTACCCGCAGCTGGGCGGTATCGTGCATACCCACTCGACCCACGCGACCGCCTGGGCACAGGCGGGACGGGCGATCCCGGCGCTCGGCACTACCCACGCCGACTACTTCGACGGCGACATCCCCTGCACCCGCGCGCTGAGCGCCGCCGAGATCGACCACGACTATGAGCATCACACCGGGCGGGTCATCATCGAAACGCTGGCGCAGCGCGACCCGAGCCATATGCCGGGGATCGTCGTTCACCAGCACGGCCCCTTCGCGTGGGGGGAGAGCGCGGCGCAGGCGGTGCATAACGCGGTGGTATTGGAGGAGGTGGCCAAAATGGCCTGGATTGCCTATAGCCTGAACCCGCGCCTCGCCCCGCTGGACCGGGCGCTGCGCGATAAGCATTTCCGGCGCAAGCACGGGCCGGATGCCTACTACGGCCAGCGCGGCTAAATAAATCGCCGGCGCCCCCGGATCAGTCGCGGAATCAGTCGCGCAGCCGACGGCTGAGCCACAGCCCGTGATGCGGGCGCTGGCGCCAGGCGATAGATGAAATGGTATGCATGGTGCGCAGGTGCGACAGGATACGGCGCAGATGCACCTCCATCGGCGTCATCGGCATCCCCTGCTGTGGCTCGGGTATCGGCACCGCCTGGCTGTCATTGCTGCTCGGGCCATCGTGCTCCAGACGCTGCTGACACAGCTGCAGCGCGATCTCACCACACTGCAGGTAGTCCTGCGCCAGACGCGAGGTCAGCATATAGTGCTCGCGCGCCAGAATGGTCATCGCGTTCAAATGCTCGACAATAAACTGGCTGTGGCTGATCCACAGGCGCATGTCCGCCAGATAGCGCGAATCAAAGCCCGGCTCCTGCATCGCCTGGCTCAGCGAGGAGTAGAGCGTGTTCTGCGCCTGGTTGCTGCGCATCCGGGCATAGGCCAGCTCGCTCACGCCCGGATCGGCGGAGAGCAGCAGGCGCAGCTCATCCTGGTAGGCCTCCAGCGCCTGATGGGCGTTTTTACGCAGCAGGCCGCTCTGCCACTGCGGCCACAGCCAGATGGTGCTGGCGAAGGCCAGAATACAGCCCAGCAGCGTATCCACCAGGCGCGGCACCAAAAAGTGCGAGCCGTTCAACGCCAGCAGCTGCAGGGTGAATACGGCGCTGACCGTAAAGCCGATCACCGCCAGACCGTAATTCTTCCGCAGCACCAGGTAGGCGCCCAGCGTCACCAGCAGCATCACCAGCAGCATCACATATTCACTCAGCGTCAGCTGCAGCAGACCGGCGGCGATGATCAGACCGGCAAAGGTGCCCATCGCCCGGTGCTGAATACGCACCCGCGTCGCGTTATAGCCATTCTGGATCACCAGCATGGTGGTCAGCATGATCCAATAGGGCTTAGGCAGCGCCAGCAGGATCCCCAGCCCGCCGCCGGCCGCCAGCGTCAGCCCCAGGCGCAGCGCGTTGCGTAGCGCGCCCGACTTCAGGGAGCAGTAGGCGCGCAGCGCCGGCCAGAACGGCAGACGCTGCTGGGTCGCCATCAGCTGGCGCTGATAGAGCGGACGCTGCCGCTCCAGCAGACGCGCCATTCGGCTAAAATGGTGCAGACAGAACTGCCCAACCGGATTCTCCGGGTAGCGGCTGGCCAGCTTTTCCAGCGCCGACACCTCGCTGCGCATAGAGAAATGCTGCGGGTAGCGGTGGTACAGGATGTCATCCGCCAGTACCCGCAGACGCCCGGCCACCACCTGCGCGTTGCGGCGAATGATCGCCTCGGCCTGGCTTTGTTCCACCAGAGTTTGCACCTCCTCCGGCTGGGAGAGGCTGACGGTAATATGCTCCTGTAGATCCAGCGCCACCTGAAAGTAGCGCACCAACCGCTTATATTCCGGGTTATGGACCAGGGACAGCATATGCATCTGCTGATAGATCACGCTGATAAGATCCATCACCTTTTGCTGGCGGTTCAGCAGCGGCGGCAGCGCCGTCTGCGGATCGCTGTGCTGCGTGAGCAGGCTGTACTTGGCCTCAATGTAATCCGCCAGCTCCAGGTACAGCTGGTTCAGGGTTTCGCGGATCGGCTGCCCTTTCCACAGGACAAACCAAAACCAGGTGAAGGCGCCGTACCAAATCGTACCGACCAAATACAGCAGCGGCCCCTGCCAGATAGGCACCATCCCCACCATGCTAAGGGTAAAGATGGCGGCGACCAGCGTTGCCGGCAGTAAACGGGCGTGCAGCGGACTGATCTCGCCGTTGACGCCAAACAGCAGCGCCAAAAGCAGCATAGCCAGCGGCAGCGGCACCGACCAAAGCAGGGCCATCTGCAGTAACAGGCTGCCGAGCGCAAACAGGGTGCCGCCCACCGCGAGGCGTTTAAAGAAGCGTTTATGGGGGGTATCAAGACCGGCGATATTGCAGCAGACCGGTACCAGAGAAAACAGCAGCCCCTGCTGCAGCTGGCCTACCATAAGCCCGAACAACACCGGCAGACACAAAACCAGCGTCTGGCGCAGTGCATAGTTCACTTCCGGGTGGTAGATAAACCGCCGCCACATGAGCACCATCCTGGGGATGGGTTGAAGATTCCGCGCCGCCCGTGCGGCGCGGGCGCAAAATCAACGCGTCCCGTAGACGACGATGGTTTTACCGTGTGCCGAGATCAGGTTCTGATCCTCCAGCATCTTCAGAATACGTCCTACCGTTTCACGAGAGCAGCCCACGATCTGGCCGATCTCCTGACGGGTGATCTTAATCTGCATGCCGTCCGGGTGCGTCATCGCATCCGGCTGCTTGGCCAGATTCAACAGCGTCTGGGCAATACGGCCCGTCACATCCAGGAAGGCCAGGTTACCGACTTTCTCTGACGTGACCTGCAGACGACGCGCCATCTGGGCAGACAGACGCATCAGAATATCCGGGTTAACCTGGATCAGCTGGCGGAATTTCTTGTAGGAAATTTCAGCCACCTCACAGGCGGTCTTCGCCCGCACCCAGGCGCTGCGCTCCTGCCCTTCCTCAAACAGCCCCAGCTCGCCAATGAAGTCGCCCTGGTTCAGGTAGGAGAGGATCATCTCCTTACCCTCTTCATCCTTAATCAGTACCGCTACAGATCCCTTTACGATGTAATAAAGCGTCTCCGCTTTTTCACCCTGGTGAATCAAGGTACTTTTGGACGGATATTTGTGAATATGGCAATGGGACAGGAACCATTCGAGAGTTGGATCTGTTTGCGGTTTGCCGAGAACCATTCGCTATTATCCTCTATTGTTATCGCATCCCCGGTGCGCCAAACGCACCCCCCGCCGGACGGGGCCGGGAAACTGCCTAGTAACCTGCTATAGCACTGCACTTGTCGAATATAGTTTCCATAGCCTAAGGGAGATGATCCCCGGCGATCTTGATCTATACCCGCTTCATTCCATTAAAGGTGCATGTCGGCTTAGTTTGTAGCATAGCTTGGCCTTACTGTCTCGCACTGTCTCGCTTCAGCATGGAATAGCTCACTGTTCGCCGCCGTTTTTTCTCCGCCTGCGACGTTTTTGCTTTTTATTTGCACAGCGCGGCGCCGGGCGCCGCGCGGGAAAATACGCCAACGTGCGCTAATCCGCGCCCTTAAACTGGCTGCGCGGCATAATATTGACGCTTTCATGCAGCTCGGACCATACCACGACCGCCTCACCGCACTGCAGCTGACGCCGCACATCCTCCACCTTCTGCGTCAGGCTCCTCTCCTGCTCGCCATAGTCAGTCCCCTCTCGCAGGACAAAAGCCTCGATCAGGCTATCCAGCGTCTCTGGGGCAATCTGTTGCCAAGGAATGATCACGCGTTTTACTCCAAATAGGGGGCTAACCAGGCAGGAATGCGCTGCTCCAGCCACGGGAAGGGATGTCGCAGCGTACCGCCGATAAAGCCGACGTGGCCGCCAAACGCCGTCAGCTGGTATTCGATATTGGACGGCAGCGATCCCAACGGCGGGATCACCGCCGACGTCATAAAGGGATCGTCGCGTGCCTGAATGATCAGCAGCGGCTGGCGGATCGTCGACAGCCGCGGCAGGGCGCTACAGCGCCGATAGTAGTCATCCGCATCGCGAAACCCGTGCAGGCGAGCGGTGATCTGATCGTCAAACTCGCGTAGCCTACGCATACGCCGCAGCTGGAGCGGATCGAGATCCAGCATCTCCGGATAACGGCGCAGCTTACGTCGGGCGCTCTGCTTAAGCTCATGTAACAGGTAACGCTGGTAAATCCGCGCCACGCCGCGCTCCAGATGCGCCGCACAGGCCGACAGCATCAGCGGCGCCGAGACCATCACCGCTGCCTCCAGCGGGGCCTGTGCCTGCTCTTCGGCCAGATAACAGCCCAGCATATTGCCGCCCAGGGAGAACCCGACCGCCGCGGTGGGCACCTGACCGAAGGTGCGTCGCAGCCACGCCAAAAAAAAGCGCGCGTCCCCGGTTTCGCCGGAGTGATAGAAACGCGGCGTCAGGTTGGGCTCACCGCTGCAGCCGCGAAAGTGCATCACGACCGCCAGCCAGCCCGCCTCCCGACAGGCGTGCAGCAGGCCGTGGGCATAGGGGCTATGCACGCTGCCCTCCAGCCCATGGAACAGAACCACCCGCGGTTTATGGCGAGCGGGCTGCGGCGCCTCGCTCCAGGCCAGATCGATAAAATCGCCGTCCGGCAGGGTTAAACGCTGCCACACCGGCGCCAACAGGGCGCGCCGTCGCAGCAGCCGCGGCAGGATCGTCTGCAGGTGCGGGTTGCGTAGGGCGCGGGACGGTGAAAAGGTGGAAACGATCATGCTGCGTGAAGAAAATTCATCCAGGGAACACTTGTACCATCAATAACACACTGTTAGGGTCAAAACACCCCCTCGGCGCAAAATCGGAGCCGGTTAGCATGGACAGCTCTCTGTTTCTCTCCCTGCTGGGTTTCCTGTGGGTCTCAGCCGTGACCCCTGGCCCCAACAATATGCTGTTGACCAGCTCCAGCGCCAATCTGGGGTTCTACCGCTCGCTGCCGCTCATGCTCGGCATCATGCTCGGCATGCAAACGCTGCTGCTGCTGATCGCCTTTGGCGTCGGCAGCCTACTGCTGCTCTATCCGACGCTGCACACCCTGCTCAAGGGCGCGGGCAGCCTCTACCTGCTGTATATCGCGTGGAAGGTGGCGACGTCGCGCTATACCCGTCTGAGCGACGGCAGCGCCGCCTTAGACGACGCCGTCAGCTGGCGACAGGGTTGGCTGCTGCAGTTTCTGAACCCCAAGGCCTGGCTGATGGCCCTGGGCGCGGTGACCAGCTTTAGCCTGCCCGGCGAGCGCTATCTGGCAGCCATCGCCGCCATCAGCCTGGGCATGTTCTTGGTCAATCTGCTGGCCGGCGCGCTGTGGTTAAGCTTCGGTACCTTGATAGGGCGACTGCTGCAAAGCCGACGCGCCTGGTTCGCCTTTAACCTGACCATGGGGACGCTGACCGCCGCCTGCGTACTGCTGATCTGGCGCTGATCACACCCCATAGCCCATCAGGCGCATAATATCCTGCGCCTGGCGCACGGCCTCCTGACGGTGTGCAACCCCCAGCTTCTGATACAGATTGCGGATATGGGTTTTAATGGTGGTCGCCGCCACCGCCAGCTCATCGGCGATTTGCTCGTTGCTGTAGCCCGAATAGATGAGTCCCAGCACCTGCCATTCGCGCTGGGTCAGCGGACTGGTGCGGATCAGCTCCGGCACCTGGGGATGATTCAGCAACCGCTCGACGAACTGCTCATCAAAATGGGCAAACTTATGCCGGTGGTGCTGGTTAATATCACGCAAAATCCGCTGAGCGCGATGCACCTCCATCTCCGGCAGGGTATTGAGCTGCAGCAGCTGACGCAGCTGCTGGGCCATCACCTCGCCCTCGATGACAAAGTGGCTGACAAAGCCGGTGCGATTGGCCAGGCTCAGCGCCTCCATCAGCACGCGCAGGGCTTCGCTCTTGCGATCCGTGTGCCAATACAGCAGGTTGCTCAGCAGCAGGTTACGGTTCAGATCGCTGACCAGGCGCAGGCGGCGCGCCGCCGCATTCAGCTGATCTAGCACCGCCTGAGCCTCATCATACTGCCCCAGCATGATCTGAACCCGCGCGATATTGCGCCACTGTCCCTGTAAAAAGTGGTTATCCGACGCCGCCGGACGCACCGCCTGCAGCAGCCAACGACTGGCCGCCTGGCGATCGCTGGTGATCTGCCAGTAGATCACCCGCGCCTTATCCGCATTCACCAGCCAGTCGCTGTGATAGTTTCCGGCCTGCAGCAGGGTTTCGCAGCGGCGCAGATGCTGTCCGGCGTTATCCAGATCGCCGCGCGCCAGCGAACACTTGGCCAAGAGTGCCAGACACTGCAGCTGCTGCTGCGGCTCAAAGTTGGCCAGCACCGCCAGCCCATCGCGCGCCGCGCGCTCCGCCTCGTCCAGCCGCATCCACGACCACAGCACCTGGGCGCGAATACGCAGTAAAAACTCATGCATCGGCAGCTGCTGCAGATGCTGCTCGTCGACCAATTCAAACGCCTTATCCTGGGTCTCGTAGGCCGCCTGCAAGAACCCCTGGGCTATCAGGATCTCACTCTGCTGCAGCAGCGCCCACAGAGCATAGTGGTAGGTCTGATGGCGGCGGGCCACCTGCTCGGTCTGCTGCATCATCGGCAGCGCCCGCGCCAGAACCCCTTTGCAGTGCAGCACCTCGCCCAGCACGGAGCTGCTCACGATCCGGCTGTAGTAGCTGCCGATCGGCAGATGGCGCAGCGCCTCTGTCGCCAAGCGCTCGGCATCGTGCGGTCGCCCGTCATTGATCGCGACCTGGGCTCGCAGCGCGTCGAACTCGGCCTGCAGCGCCGCCTCCAGCGAGATCTGACGCTGTCCCATCTCCTGCTCGGCGCGCGCCAGCAGCGTGTTGACCTCGCCGTAGCGGTGCTGACTCTGCGCCAGCCAGGCCTGCAGCAGCGCCAGGCTGGGGTTCTGGATCAACACATCGTACGGTAGGGTATTCAGGCAGGACTCCAGCAGCGCCAGCTCACTCTGGTGGAAGAGCACCCAGGCGTGCTGCAGCAGAATATCGCGCAGCAGCGCCGTGTCTCCGGCCGCCTGCGCGTGGTGGATCGCCTCCGCCGGAAACCCCTGCGCCAGCCATCCCTGCGCCGCGCGCCGGTGCAGCTGCGGCAGTACGCCCGCCATCTCCCGCTGGCAGCGGCTGCGCAGAAAGTGAGCAAACAGCGGATGAAAACAGAACCACTCCCCGTCGCCGTCCATCCGGTGGATAAATAGCCCCTGCCGCTCCAGCTCCTCCAGGCGCAGCTGGCCCTCCTCCTCGCCGGTCAGAGCACAGATCAGCGCGTCGTTCATCGAACGCAGCGCCGAACACTGCAGCAGAAAGCCGCGCGTATCGTCATCCACCCGATCCAGCACCTCATCCGCCAGGTAATCCGCCAGATGCGTAGCGTTGATGCGCGCCAGACGGCGAGCCGAAGCCTGAGCCTGGGCCGATGACTGACGCGCCGACAGCGCGATCAGCTGCAGCGCCGTCGGCCAGCCTTCGACCTCATCGCACAGCGCGTGCATTTCGTCATCGGCCAGCGGTGCACTCAAACGCTGATGAAAAAACTGGCTGGCCTCACGGTGGTTAAAGGCCAGCTGACGAGTATTGATCTCCAGCAGCTGCTCACGCACCCGCAGATTGGCAATCCCGAGCGGGGGCAGCGTGCGTGACATCAGACACAGGGTCAGATTATCGGGCTGATGGCGCAAGAAGAAGCGCATCGCCTCATGCAGCGGAGGATGGGTGAGCAGGTGATAATCGTCGATCACCAGATACAGCGGCGTCTGCCAATCGGCCAGCTCAATGAACAGCTGGGAGAACAGCGCAGACAGCGTGGCATACTGGTGTTTCTGGCTCATCGCCTCGCTTTTCGCGCAGTGGCCACCGGTGGCCTGCTGCAGGGCGGCAATCAGGTAGCTGGCAAAGCGCTCCGGCTGATTGTCGCTTTCATCCAGGGAGTACCAGCCCAAGTGTGCCTTCTCCTGCGCCCACTGTGCCATCAGGGTTGTCTTACCGTACCCTGCCGGACCATTGACCAACACCAGGCGGTAATTGCGCGCCGCATCCAACCTGGTCAGTAAGTGTTCTCGCACCACCGTAGTCTGCAGCCGCGCCGGACGGCTTAATTTCGACGGAATCAGCATTATTACCCGCACCCCTTCCGGTGCCCCCCTCGGCGGCCGACGCGTGCCGGCTCGCGCGCAGGAGCGGCACCCTGCCCCAGAAATCACCGCTACGGGCGCCTATTTATTTTGCGCCTCATAATTAATAGCTGTCCTTTAAGGTCTGACAATGCGCGCGCTATTGCAACCGAGGTTCCGCCCCCAATAACAGGAAATTGCGGCTGATCACATTTTTTACCGAGTTAATCTCATTTGCCGCTCAATCGCCGCCAATAGTCCATATTTTGCTGTTATAACCCGACGATCAGTACAGCGTGAAACGGTAACGCAACGTGATGATAGCCCTGCTATAGCGCGGTCCCGATCACACTTCGGACTACGCCCTGTGGCTCCTCCCCAACTCAGCCGACGGCGGGAGGATGTTTTCACCCGACGAGATCGTCAGGATGACCATCATGCTTAATACTTTCATTTTGACGCTTTGAGAGAGATGCCTATGTCGTATACCCCGTTCGATCAGCAGGCTTTCCACGCGGCGCTGACCCGCCACTGGCAAGGATTGGGAATGGAGAGCGCTGCGCAAATGACGCCGCATCAGTGGTGGCAGGCGGTCAGCCTGGCCTGCTCGGCGCAGCTGGCGGCCGAAACCCACCCGGCCAGCGCGTCCGACGATGGCCAACGCCGCGTAAACTATCTGTCGATGGAGTTTCTCATCGGCCGCCTGACCGGCAATAACCTGCTCAATCTGGACTGGTATCCCGCCGTCGCCCAGGCGCTTGAGCGCTATGACATCGCGTTAAGCGATCTGCTGGAGCAAGAGGTCGATCCGGCGCTGGGCAACGGCGGCCTCGGCCGCCTGGCGGCCTGCTTCCTCGATGCCATGGCCTGCGTTAAACAGCCGGCCATCGGCTATGGCCTGTGCTACCAGTATGGGCTGTTCCGCCAGTCCTTTCAGGCGTGCCAGCAGCAAGAGGCCCCGGATACCTGGGAGCGAGACGACTACCCGTGGATGCGTCACAATCGGGCGCGGGATGTCCACGTCAGTCTGGGCGGCAAACTGCTGCGTGAAAACGGCGCGCTACGCTGGCAGCCGGCGCTCACCCTGCGCGGCGTCGCGCGCGATCTGCCGGTGGTCGGCTACCGCAACGGCATCAGCCAGCCGCTGCGCTTGTGGGTCGCCTGTCACGATCACCCCTTCGATCTCGACAGCTTTGATCGCGGACAGTTTTTGCGCGCCGAGCGCCAGGGGATAGAGGCCGCCAAACTGACCAAAATACTCTATCCCAACGATAACCACCTGGCCGGCAAGCGGCTGCGTCTGATGCAGCAATACTTCCACTGCGCCTGCTCGCTGGCCGATATCCTGCGCCGACACCATCTGGCCGGACGCCGTATCGACGCGCTGGCGCAGTATGAGGTCATCCAGCTCAACGACACGCACCCGACCATTGCCATCCCCGAGCTGATGCGCATTCTGCTCGATGAGCACGGCATGGAGTGGGATCAGGCCTGGGCCATCACCAGCCAGACCTTTGCCTACACCAACCATACGCTGATGCCAGAGGCGCTGGAGTGCTGGAGCGAAAGCCTGATCCGCAGCCTGCTCCCGCGTCACCATGACATCATCCGCCAGATCAACACCCGCTTCCGCGAGCTGGTCGAACAGCGCTGGCCGGGCGATAAGGCGCTGTGGCAGCGCGTCGCCATCATACACGACCGACGGGTGCGCATGGCCAACCTGTGCGTCGTCGCCGGCTTTGCCGTTAACGGCGTGGCGCAGCTGCACTCGGCGCTGGTCAAAAGCGATCTGTTCCCCGAATACCATCAGCTGTGGCCACAAAAATTCCATAACGTGACCAATGGGATCACCCCGCGTCGCTGGCTCAAGCAGTGTAACCCGGCCCTGTCTACGCTGATCGACACGACGCTACAGCGCGAATGGGCCAACGATCTGGATGCCCTCCGGGCGCTGGAGCCCTATGCCGGCCAGGCCGGGTTCCGCGCGGCGTACCGTCAGATCAAGCAGCAGAATAAAGCGGCGCTGGCCCACTACGTCCGGCAGACCCAGGGGCTGACGCTGAACACCGACGCCATCTTCGACGTACAGATCAAGCGGCTGCATGAGTACAAACGTCAGCACCTCAATCTGCTGCATATCCTGTCCCTGTATCATGAGCTGCGCGCCAATCCCAACGCCGATCGGGCTCCGCGCGTCTTCCTGTTCGGGGCCAAGGCGGCGCCGGGCTACTACCTGGCCAAAAACATCATCTATGCCATCAACCGGGTGGCAGAGGTCATCAACAATGACCCCCGGGTCAAGGATCGCCTGCAGGTCGCCTTTCTGCCCGACTACCGCGTCTCCCTGGCCGAGCTGATGATCCCGGCGGCCGACGTATCAGAGCAGATCTCAACCGCAGGGAAAGAGGCCTCCGGCACCGGCAACATGAAGCTGGCCCTGAACGGCGCGCTGACCGTGGGCACGCTGGACGGCGCCAACGTAGAGATCGCCGAGCAGGTGGGAGAAGAGAACATCTTCATCTTCGGCCTGACGGTCGAGGAGGTGAAGGCGACCCTGGCCGCCGGCTACGACCCGCTCCGCCTCTATCGGAAAGACAAACGCCTGAAGGCCATCATCGATGAGCTGGGCTCCGGCCACTACAGCCAGGGCGACCGCCACGCTTTTGACATGATGCTGCACAGCCTGCTACAGGGCGGCGACCCCTATCTGGTGCTGGCTGACTTCGCCGATTACTGCCAGACACAGGCCCGGGTGGACACCCTCTACCGCGATAGCGAAGCGTGGACCGAGAAGACCATCCTCAACACGGCACGGGTGGGCATGTTCAGCGCCGATCGGGCCATCCGCGACTATCAACAGCGCATCTGGCAGCGCCAGCGTTAAGGAGTCGCCATGCAACGCACTACGCCGCACCCCCTCCTGGAGCAGCAGGCGGCCCAGGCGGGGATCGCCGACAGCTACATCAATGCGCACGGCTGCGTTCAGGCCATCAGTGCGCAGACCAAGCGGCGCCTGCTCGACGCCATGCCGCCGCGTACGCCCACCGATGCGCCGCTACCGGCCGTCCTGGTGGCCGGGCAGCGAAGTACGCCGGTTATCGCCCTGCGTCAGGGGGGCCACTACCAATGGTCGCTCACGCTGGAAAACGACGCCCAGCCGACCTATCAGGGTCGACTGAGCCGGCGTAAACATCTGGCGCTGCCGCACGACCTGCCGCTGGGCTACCACCGCCTGCAGCTCAGCGATGGGCAGCAACAGTGGCAGTGCCGGATCATTATTGCACCGGCGCGCTGCCATGAGCCGGATGCCCTGTTGACTGGCCGAAAGCTCTGGGGCGCCTGCGTACAGCTGTATACCCTGCGCTCCGCGCATAACTGGGGGATCGGTGACTTCGGCGATCTGGCCCAGCTGATCGGGCAGATCGCCCAGCGCGGCGGCGCCTTTGTCGGCCTGAATCCCATCCATGCCCTGTATCCCGCCAACCCGCACAGCATCAGCCCCTACAGCCCGTCATCACGCCGCTGGCTGAACATCATCTACATTGATGTCAACCGGGTCGACGAGTTTCAGCGCAGCGATGCCGCTCAGCGATGGTGGCAGGCGCCCGCGACCCGTCAGCGTCTGGACGCCGCTCGCGCCAGCGACTGGGTCGATTATCCCGCCGTATACGCTCTGAAGCTGGAGGGGCTACGCCTGGCCTTCCACGCGTTCAACGCACAGGGCGCCGATGCCCGGGCCTGCGCCTTCCGCCACTTTGTTCGCCAGGGGGGAGATAGCCTGCGCCACCAGGCCGCGTTCGACGCCCTGCACCACCACCTGCACAGCGAGGATGAGCAGATGTGGGGGTGGCCGGTCTGGCCGCAGCCCCTGCGCCGCGCCGATAGCCCGGAGGTGGCCCGCTTCTGTCAGCGCTATCCGCAGGAGGTGGCGTTTTTTCTGTGGCTACAGTGGCTGGCCGATAGCCAGCTGGCCGACTGTTATCAGCAGGCCTGTCGCCAGGCGATGCCGATCGGGCTGTACCGCGATCTGGCGGTGGGCGTCGCCGAGGGCGGCGCGGAGACCTGGAGTGAGCCCGATCTCTACTGCCTGCGCGCCTCGGTCGGCGCTCCGCCCGACATTCTCGGCCCGCTGGGGCAAAACTGGGGGCTGCCGCCGATGGATCCCCATACGCTGCGCGAGCTCGCCTATCAACCATTCATCGAGATGCTGCGCGCCAACATGCGCCACTGCGGCGCCCTGCGCATCGATCATGTGATGTCGCTGCTGCGGCTATGGTGGATACCGCAGGGTGAGGCGGCGTCAGAGGGCGCCTATGTCGGCTATCCCCTCGACGATCTGCTGGCCATTCTGGCGCTGGAAAGTCAGCGTAGCCGCTGTATGGTCATCGGCGAAGATCTCGGCACCGTACCGGTCGAAATCATCGCTAAGCTGCGCGAGTACGGCGTGTACTCCTACAAAGTGCTCTACTTTGAGCACGATAGCGACAACGTCTTTCGCGCGCCGCAGACCTATAACGTACAGGCCATGGCGACGGTGACCACCCACGATCTGCCGACGCTGAACGGCTATTGGCAGGCCGACGATCTGCGGCTCGGCGAGCGGCTGGGGCTCTACCCCGACGCCGAGATCCTGGCAGGGCTGTACCGCGACCGCGCCGCCGCCAAGCAGGGGCTGCTCGACGGACTGCATCACTACGGCTGCCTGCCGCAGCGCAGCGGACGGCACGCGGACCGTATGGCGATGACACCCGTTCTAAGCCGCGGGATCCAACGCTACGTCGCCGACAGCGCCAGCGCCCTGCTCGGACTGCAGCCGGAGGATTGGCTGAACATGGCGACGCCGGTCAACGTTCCCGGCACCTGCGATGAATACCCGAACTGGCGCCGCAAGCTAAACATGACGCTTGAGGATATGTTTAATAATATGCAAATCAATCGATTGATAAAAGATTTGGACCAGCGCCGTAAAAAAGTCTCCGCGGGCTAGCGGCTAAAACAATAAATCACGGCCGATAAAAAACGGCCGTGATTTATTTGCAACTTCCGTTTTTTATGCTAAGAAAAAACATTCCCCCTTATAAATCAACCTATCCCAGCTTAATACCAATATATATCCACTTTCAAATTTAACGCTAATTTAGCAGATGTTATCCATATAAGTAATATTTTGCGCTACCCGTTTATTCCAGCATCCTGCGCAATAGCACAATCTCTCGTTGAATTTAAAAAAGAGTGCGTTTACATTATCGATCAGTGTGTGATTGACATGAGCAGTTAACGTATTATTTTGGTATTAAATAAGCATTCAGTTTATTTCATTTATATCAATGATGTCCGTTATTATTACACCGCAGTACGCTAATACTGGATCGCCAAACTGTTGTTGCGGATGACAGGCGCCATCCGCGCTTTCCCTTGCCTGGCGGTGGGCGGGGCGGCATATGGAATTGTCAAAAAGGAAGTGACCATGACTCATAGCGTTACAGATATTGCTCTTATCGGCCAATTAACCCAACGGACGGTGGCGCTGGTATTAGCCGGCGGACGGGGAACCCGTCTTAATGGCCTGACCGACGGCCGAGCCAAACCCGCAGTCTATTTTGGCAGTCGTTTTCGCATCATCGACTTTACCCTTTCCAACTGTATTAACTCCGGTCTGCGCCGCGTAGGGGTGATCACCCAGTACAAGGCGCACTCGCTGCTGCGTCATATTCAGCACGGTTGGTCATTCCTGCACGCCGAGCGCAACGAATTTATCGATCTGCTACCGGCCCGTCAGCAGCTGGAGGAGGGATACTGGTATCGCGGCACCGCCGATGCGGTATACCAGAATAAAGAGATCATGCAGCGTCATTACCGGCCAGAATATGTGGTGATCCTGGCTGGCGACCATATTTATAAAATGAACTATGCCCAAATGCTGCTGGACCACGTGAAGTCCGGCGCACGCTGTACCGTCGGCTGCATCGAGGTTCCCCGCGAACAGGCCCACGCCTTTGGCGTAATGGCGGTCGATGAGCAGTTCCGCATCACCCGCTTTGAAGAAAAGCCGTCGCATCCTCCGGCCATGCCGGGCAACCCGCAGCGCTCGCTGGCATCGATGGGGATCTACATCTTCAACGCCGACTATCTCTATCAGACGCTGGAAGAGGCGCAGACCGACCCGGAGACCAGCTTCGACTTTGGCCAGGATATTATTCCGGCCGCGGTGCGCGAAGGCGTCGCCTATGCACATCCCTTTGGCCGCTCCTGCATGGGGTTTACCGCCGACGGCGAAGCCTATTGGCGCGATGTCGGGACGCTGGACGCCTACTGGGAAGCCAACATCGATCTGATCAGCACCCCGCCGCGTCTGGACCCGTTCGATCCTAACTGGCCCATCATCAGCAAGCATGCCCAGCTGGCGCCAGCGCGCTTCAAGCAGTCGGCCCGCCACGCCGGTAACGTCGTCGAAAATGCCCTGATCGGCGGCGGCTGCGTCATCGACAGCGCCCAGATCCATAACGCGATCCTCTCCGCGCGTGTCGAGGTCGCCCCCGAGGCGCAAATTGAGGCCAGCGTTCTGATGCCGGAGGTCTACGTCGGGCGCGGCTGCCGCCTGCAGCGCTGCGTCATCGATCGCGGCTGCCGTCTGCCGGATGGCCTGACCATCGGCGAAGACCCCCAGCAGGACGCGCGCTATTTTCACCGCAGCCCTAACGGGATCGTCTTAGTGACTCAAGAGGCATTGGCCAACCTGCCGGCGGTGCGACAGGCGGCCCCCATCATGGCCGTACCGGCCTGACGGCAAAAAGTGCGCCGGGCCTCATCCGCCGCCCAAAGCTGACTATGCTTAATCAGGGTCGCGGCGGCAAAAGCCCGCCATCGCGCATTTAAGGAAACCATATTTGCGCTGCGGGGTGCCGACGCACCCTGCCAGCGCCCAGACTGAATGGCCGGCATGAGGATGCACCCGTTCCCCTGCCCCGTCGCTTTTAGGGTAGAACGCATCCCCTGCCGTCAATTAAAGGAAGAATGCCATGTCCGTACTTCCCAGCACTCACAAGATCCAACAACTGCTCGCCGGCCAGTGCGCCGATCCCTTCGCTCTGCTGGGGATGCACACGACCGCTAAAGGGCTGACCGTGCGGGCGCTGATGCCCGAGGCAGAATCGGTACAGGTGGTCGACCGTAAAAACGGGCGCACGCTGGCCACGCTGGAGCGTATCCATGAGGGCGGTTTCTTCTGCGGCCTGGTGCCGCGGCGTAAGAATCCCTTCCCTTATCTGCTGCGCGTCACCTGGGCCAATCATCAGCAGCTGCTGGAAGATCCCTACCGTTTCGGGCCGTTGTTAGGCGAGATCGATAACTGGCTGCTCAAAGAGGGTACCCATCTGCGTCCCTATGAACGACTGGGCGCCCACCTGACCCAGCTGGCCGATATCCGCGGCGTCAGCTTCGCCGTCTGGGCACCCAACGCCCAGCGCGTCTCGGTGGTCGGCAACTTTAACGTCTGGGACGGGCGCCGCCATCCGATGCGCCTGCGTCGGGAAAGCGGTATCTGGGAGCTGTTCATCCCCGGCGTAGAGGCGGGTGAGCTGTACAAGTTTGAGCTGATCGACGCCCGCGGCGAGCGGGTGCTGAAAGCCGATCCCTACGCCTTTGAAGCTCAGATGCGGCCGGATACCGCCTCGCTGGTCGCTCCGCTACCGGAAAAAAGCGCCATCAGCGCCCAGCGCAGCGCCGCCAATGGCTTCAGCGCCCCGATCTCCATCTATGAGGTACACCTCGGCTCCTGGCGACGCCACAGCGACAACGGCTACTGGCTGAGCTACCGGGAAATGGCCGAGCAGCTCATCCCCTACGTCAAAGAGATGGGCTTTACCCATATCGAGCTGCTGCCGATCAATGAGCACCCCTTTGACGGCTCCTGGGGCTATCAGCCGCTGGGGCTATACGCGCCGACCCGACGCTATGGCACGCCGCAGGAGTTCCGTGAATTTATCGACGTCGCCCACGCCGCCGGGATCAACGTCCTGCTCGACTGGGTTCCCGGCCACTTTCCCAGCGACGAGTGGGGGCTGGCTAACTTCGACGGCACGGCGCTGTATGAATACGCCGATCCGCGCGAAGGCTTCCACCAAGACTGGAATACCCTGATCTACAACTATGGCCGCTATGAGGTGCGTAACTTCCTGGCCGGCAACGCCCTCTTCTGGCAGGAGCGCTATGGCATCGACGGCCTGCGCGTCGACGCCGTGGCCTCCATGGTCTACCGCGACTACAGCCGCGCCGCGGGCGAATGGGTTCCCAACTGCTACGGCGGAAACCAGAATCTGGAGGCCATCGAGTTCCTACGCTATACCAACCGGACCCTGGGCGAGCAACACCCCGGCAGCGTCTGTATGGCCGAAGAGTCCACCGACTTTCCCGGCGTCACCCTGCCGCCGGACGCCGGCGGCCTGGGCTTCCACTTCAAGTGGAATATGGGCTGGATGCACGACACCCTCAACTACATGAAGCACGATCCGGTCTATCGCAAATATCACCACAATCTGATGACCTTCGGCCTGCTGTATGCCTGGAGCGAAAACTTTGTGCTGGCCCTCTCCCACGACGAAGTCGTGCACGGCAAGGGCTCGCTGCTGGATAAAATGCCCGGTGACGCCTGGCAGAAATTTGCCAACCTGCGCGCCTACTACGGCTTTATGTGGGCGCATCCCGGTAAAAAGCTGCTGTTTATGGGCGGGGAGTTTGCTCAGGGGCGCGAATGGAACCACGAGTCCAGCCTGGACTGGCACCTGCTAGAGGGCGAAGACAACTGGCACAATGGCGTCCAGCGGCTAGTACGGGATCTGAACCTCTGCTATCGCAGCTGCGGCGCACTGCACCGCTGGGACTGCGACGCGCGTGGCTTCCGCTGGCGAGTGGTCGATGACGATCAGAACTCGGTCTTCGCCTTTGTCCGCCGCGACGATATGGGCAACGAAGTGCTGGTGGTCAGTAACTTTACGCCGGTCCCGCGTCATCACTACCGTATCGGCGTCGATCTGCCGGGGCGCTATCGCGAAATTCTCAATACCGACTCCAGCCACTACCACGGCAGCAACAGCGGTAATCAGGGCGGCGTGCTCAGCGAGGCGGTGGGCAGCCACGGCTGTGAGTACTCCGTCCAGCTGACCCTACCGCCGCTGTCGACGCTCTATCTGTGTCTGGATAATGGGGACGGAGACGATGCTCAGGCCGGGTAAACCCTACCCGTTGGGCGCGCATCTGACGCCGCAGGGGGTCAACTTCGCCATCTACTCGGCGCACGCGCAGCGCATAGAGCTGTGCCTGTTCGATACGGACGGTCATCAACAGTCCTATGAGCTGCCGGCGCGCAGCGGCGATATTTGGCACGGCCTACTGCCCGGCGGACACGCCGGGCTGGAGTATACCTACCGCGTATACGGCCCCTGGCAGCCGGAAAAAGGGCTGCGTTTTAACCCGGCCAAGATGGTGCTGGATCCCTATGCGCGGGCGCTGAGCCATGCGCTGCCGGCGGACGATCGTCTGTGCGGCGGCCTGAGCGATCCGGACTGGCGTGACAACCGTGACCTGCTGCCGCGCTGCATCGTCAACGACGAGCAGTATGCCTGGCGGGAGGATGCGCCGCCCAATACGCCCTGGGGCAGCACGGTTATCTATGAGGCCCACGTCCGCGGCCTGACCCGGCAGCATCCCGGTATCCCGCCGGATCTGCGCGGCAGCTACGCGGCGCTGGCCCACCCCATCATGCTGGAGCACTACGCCCGCCTGGGGATCACCGCCCTGGAATTACTCCCCATCCAGCTGCATGCGGATGAGCCCCGCCTGCAGCGACTGGGGCTAAGCAACTACTGGGGGTACAACGTGCTGGCCCCCTTCGCCATTGAGCCACGTTACCACTCTGGGCGACCCGGCACCACGCCGCTGAGCGAATTCTGCGCCGCCGTCAACGCCCTGCACCGCGCGGGGATCGAGGTGATACTCGACGTGGTGTTTAACCACACCGCAGAACTGGACGAACGCGGGCCGATGGTCTCGCTGCGCGGCATCGACAACCGCAGCTACTACTGGCGCAACGGACAGGGCGCATTGGAGAACTGGAGCGGCTGCGGCAACACCCTGCGGCTGACCAAGACCCACAGCGTGCAGTGGGTCATGGATTGCCTGCGCTACTGGGTGGAGACCTGCCACGTGGATGGATTCCGCTTCGATCTGGGGACGGTACTGGGGCGGACGCCGGACTTTGTCCGCCACTCCCCTCTGTTTGTCGCCATCGCCCAGGATCCGCTGCTGACGCGGGTTAAGTTTATTGCCGAACCCTGGGATATCGGTCCGAACGGTTACCAGTTGGGCCATTTTCCCCAATACTTCGCCGAGTGGAACGATCGCTTCCGCGATGATATGCGCCGTTTCTGGCTGCAGAGCGATCTGCCTAACGGCCTCTTCGCCACCCGTTTCGCCGCCTCCAGCGACCTGTTTCGTCATCACGGGCGCACGCCCTCGTCCAGCATCAACCACATTACCTGCCACGACGGATTCACCCTGCGCGACCTGCTCAGCTACAGCCAGCGCCATAACCAAGCCAACGGGGAGAACAACCGCGACGGTAATACCCACAATTACAGCCACAACCATGGCGTAGAGGGGATTGACGCCGAGGATGAGATCCACGCGCGGCGCCAGGCCAGCGCCCGAGCGCTGCTCACCACGCTGCTGCTGGCGCAGGGAACGCCAATGCTGCTGGCCGGCGATGAGCTTGGCCATAGCCAGCAGGGCAACAATAACGCCTACTGCCAGGATAACCCCATCGCCTGGCTCGACTGGAGCCAGGCCGACGAGGGGCTGCTGCAGTTTACCGCCCAGCTGATCCACCTGCGCCGCCGTATCGCGGCGCTGACCGACAATCGCTGGTGGAACGAGAACGACGGCAGCGTACGCTGGCTGAATGCCGATGCCCAGCCCATGACGGAGGCCCAGTGGCAGGCGGTGCCCCCCGTGGCGCTGCAGATCCTGCTGGCGGAGCAGTGGCTCTTAGTGATCAACGGCGGACCGCAGGCGCAGGCGATCGTCCTGCCGCCGGGCGACTGGCATATTCCGCCGCCGTTTGCCGTATTACGGGAAGACATGCAGGGCGGATGCCAGCATCTTGCGGCGCGCAGCTGCTGTCTCTTTATGCGCATTTAGCGCGCTGGCGCTGCGCCCTTGACGGCGCGAGCGGCCTTTTATAAGGAGTCGGAAATGGTGAAATCGGACAATCAAAATAAACTGATGTTGGCCCGCCAGCTACCGCAGCAGTCCGTTGCGCTGATCCTGGCCGGCGGCCGCGGCTCGCGCCTGAAAGATCTCACCAAAACCCGCGCCAAGCCGGCGGTTCACTTTGGCGGGAAGTTCCGCATCATCGACTTTGCGCTCTCTAACTGTATCAACTCCGGCATTCGGCGCATCGGGGTGATCACCCAGTACCACTCCCATACGCTGGTACAGCACATTCAGCGCGGCTGGTCGATCCTCAATGAGTCCATGAACGAGTTCGTCGATCTGCTGCCGGCCCAGCAGCGTGACGCTTCGGAAACCTGGTATCGCGGCACCGCCGACGCCGTCTACCAAAACCTGGACATCATCCGCCGCTATCAGGCGGACTACGTGGTGATCCTGGCCGGCGACCATATTTACAAGATGGACTACTCGCGCATGCTGCTCGACCACGTGGAAAACGGCGCCGGCTGCACCGTCGCCTGTATCCCGGTACCGCGCGCCGAGGCCAACGCCTTTGGGGTGATGGAGGTCAGCGACGACCACCGCATCCTCAAGTTTTTAGAGAAGCCGGCCCAGCCGCCGGGCATGCCGGGCGATGCCGAGATGTCCCTGGCCAGCATGGGGATCTATGTGTTCAACGCCGACTACCTGTTCCAGCTGCTGGAGGAGGATATCCATACCCCCGGCTCCTGCCACGACTTCGGCCAAGATTTGATCCCCAAGGCCACCGCACAGGGCCGCGCCTGGGCGCACCCGTTCACGCTCTCCTGCGTCACCAGCGGAAACGCCGATACCCCGCCCTACTGGCGCGATGTCGGCACCCTGGACGCCTACTGGCGGGCCAACCTCGATCTGGCGTCGGTAACCCCGGAGCTGGATATGTACGATAACCACTGGCCGATCCGCACCTACATGGAGTCGCTGCCGCCGGCCAAGTTTGTGCAGGACCGCTCGGGGAGCCACGGCATGACCATGAACTCGCTGGTCTCCGGCGGCTGCATCATCTCCGGCTCGGTCGTGGTGCACTCCGTGCTGTTCCCGCGCGTTCGCATCAACTCTTTCTGCACCATCGACTCCTCCGTACTGCTGCCGGATGTCTACATCGGACGCTCCTGTCGGCTGCGCCGCTGCATCGTCGATCGCGCCTGCCATCTGCCGGAGGGCATGGTCATCGGTGAAAACGCCGAAGAGGACAGCCGCCGTTTTTACCGTTCGGAAAGCGGCATCGTATTGGTAACGCGTGAAATGCTCGCGCGTCTGTAATCATCCCCTGCGGCCTGACCGGCCGCAGGCACAGGAGCAATAATGTACGTCTTACACGTGTGTTCTGAACTTTTCCCGCTGCTGAAAACCGGCGGCCTGGCCGATGTGGTCGGCGCCATGCCCGCCGCCCAGATAGCCCAGGGCGCCAACGTACGCGTACTGGTGCCGGGGTTCCCGGCTATCTGCGCCGGGATCCCGGACAGCGATGAAGTGGCCACCCTGGACACCTTTGCCGGGCGAGTGACCCTGCGCTACGGCGTCTACCGCGGCGTCGGGGTCTACCTGATCGACGCGCCCCATCTGTATCAGCGTCCCGGTAGCCCCTACCACGACCAGTGGCAAAACGCCTATGGCGATAACCACCTGCGCTTTGCGCTGCTCGGCTGGATCGCCGCCGAGCTGGCCTGTAACTGCGATCCCTTCTGGCGCCCGCAGGTGGTTCACGCCCACGACTGGCACGCCGGTCTGGCCTGTGCCTACCTGGCAGCGCGCGGTAACCCTGCCCGCTCGGTCTTTACCGTACACAACCTGGCCTATCAGGGGCTGTTCAACGCCCGCCATCTGGACGAGCTGGCCCTGCCCCCTCACTTCTTCCAAATTTACGGGCTGGAGTTTCACGGCCAAATCTCCTTCATGAAGGCCGGGCTGTACTATGCCGACCATGTCACCACCGTCAGTCCGACCTATGCGCAGGAGATAACGCATCCCGAGTTTGCCTATGGCATGGAGGGTCTGCTGCGGTGGCGCGCCCAGGAGGGCACCCTGAGCGGGATCCTCAACGGCGTGGACGATACCATTTGGAACCCGGCCAGCGACGCGCTGATCGCCCGCACCTACCGGCGGGAGACGCTGCGCGATAAGGCCGCGAACAAACTGCATCTGCAGACGGCCATGGGGCTGGAGGTTGACGCCGACAAACCGCTGTTCGCCGTGGTCAGCCGCCTCACCGGTCAGAAAGGGCTTGATCTGCTGCTGGCGGCGCTGCCGACCCTGCTGGAGGGCGGCGCTCAGCTGGCGCTGCTCGGCGCCGGCGATACCCAGCTACAGGAGGCATTTCTGGCCGTCGCCGCGGAGTACCCCGGTCAGGTCGGCGTCCAGATCGGTTACCACGAAGCCTTCTCGCACCGCATCATGGCCGGCGCCGACGTGATCGTGGTGCCAAGCCGCTTTGAGCCCTGTGGGCTGACCCAGCTGTACGGCCTTAAATACGGCTCGCTGCCGCTGGTGCGCCACACCGGCGGCCTGGCCGACACGGTCAACGACTGTGCGCTGGAAAACCTGGCCGACGGCAGCGCCACCGGCTTCGTCTTCCATGACGCCACCGCCGCTGACCTCGCCTGCGCCATCCGTCGGGCGCTGGTGCTGTGGAGCCGTCCGACCCTGTGGCGCTACGTGCAGCGCCAGGCCATGGCGCAGTCATTCGGCTGGGATCTGGCCGCCGAACGCTATCTGGCGCTGTACCGCCAACTACTGTAGGCCGTGCCTACGCGGCCATACGAGCGGCCATACGATGCAGGCCGGCGCAGGCCGGCCCTCTGGCGAAGCGATCCCTGGCAGCAAACGGATATGCGCAGGGGCCAACGCCGTACTACCATAACCGGGCATGGCCCGGCACCGAGGATCGGGAGCTGTCATGATTAACTCACCCTTTAACTATACGTCCCCCGTGGTCAGCGTTGAGGCGCTCAAACACTCTATTGCCTATAAGCTGATGTTTACCGTCGGCAAGGATCCCTCCGTCGCTAACCAGCACGACTGGCTGAATGCGACCCTGTTCGCCGTTCGCGACCGTATCGTTGAGTGCTGGCTGCGCTCGGTTCGCGCCCAGTACTCGCAGGATCTGCGCCAGGTCTACTACCTCTCGATGGAGTTTCTGCTGGGACGCACCCTCTCCAACGCCCTGATGGCGATCGGCGTGTACGATGAAACCAAAAAAGCGCTCGATGAAATGGGCATCGATCTGGATGAACTGCTGAACGAGGAGCTGGACCCGGGGCTTGGCAACGGCGGTCTGGGACGGCTGGCGGCCTGTTTCCTGGATTCGATGGCGACCCAGGGGCTACCGGCCAACGGCTATGGCATCCGCTATGAATATGGCATGTTCAAACAGAATATTGTCAACGGGCAGCAGGCCGAATCACCGGACAACTGGCTGGAGTATGGCAACGCCTGGGAGTTCGTCCGCCACAATACCCGCTACCGGGTTCGCTTTGGCGGCCGTATCCAGCAGGAGGGCAACCGCAGCCGCTGGCTGGAGACCGAAGAGGTCCTGGCGCTGGCCTACGATCAGATAATCCCCGGCTTTGATATCTGCGCGACCAATACCCTGCGCCTGTGGTCGGCGCGCGCCAGCAGCGAGATTAATCTGGGTAAATTCAACCAGGGCGACTACTTTGCCGCCGTGGAGGATAAAAACCACTCGGAAAACGTATCGCGCGTACTCTACCCGGACGACTCGACCTACTGCGGGCGCGAACTGCGTCTGCGCCAAGAGTACTTTCTGGTCTCGGCAACGGTACAGGACATCATCAGCCGTCATCTGCTCACCCACCATCGGCTGGACAACCTGGCAGACAAGGTGGCCATCCACCTGAATGACACCCATCCGGTGCTCTCCATTCCGGAGCTGATGCGCCTGCTGATCGACGAACATCACTACGACTGGGAGCAGGCCTGGCAGGCCGTCATGCAGATCTTCTCCTATACCAACCACACCCTGATGAGCGAGGCGCTGGAAACCTGGCCGGTAGATATGCTGGGACGTATTCTGCCGCGCCATCTGCAGATCATCTTTGAGATCAACGACCACTTTCTCAAGGAGGTGCAGAGCGCCTATCCCGACGACGATGCCCTGCTGCGCCGGGTGTCGATCATCGATGAGAGCAACGGCCGTCAGGTGCGCATGGCCTGGCTGGCGGTGGTCGCCAGCCACAAGGTCAACGGCGTCTCCAAGCTGCACTCTGAGCTGATGGTGACTTCGCTGTTCGCCGACTTCGCCCGCCTGTTCCCGGGGCGCTTCTGTAACAAAACCAACGGGATCACCCCCCGTCGCTGGCTGGCGCAGGCGAACCAGTCCCTGTCAAAGGTGCTGGATGGCGCTATCGGTCAGCGCTGGCGCACCGACCTGAGCATGCTCAGCGAACTGCTGCCGCACGCCGACTACCCCACCTTTATCCGCGAAATTCAGCTGGCCAAGCAGCACAACAAACGCCAGCTGGCGATGTACGTCGCGCTGCACCTGAATACGGTGATTAATCCCAAGGCGCTGTTTGACGTCCAGGTCAAACGCATTCACGAATATAAGCGCCAGCTGCTCAACGTGCTGCACATCATTACGCTGTATAACCGTATCCTGCAGGAGCCGGACGCCGAGCGGGTGCCGCGGGTGAAAATCTTCGCCGGCAAGGCGGCCTCTGCCTACTACAATGCCAAGCTGATCATTCGACTGATCAACGACGTCGCCAAGGTGATCAACGCCGACGAGCGGCTGGGCGGTCAGCTGAAGGTCGTTTTCATCCCCAACTACAGCGTTAGCCTGGCGCAGCTGATCATTCCAGCGGCCGATCTGTCGGAGCAGATCTCGACCGCTGGCACCGAGGCCTCCGGCACCAGCAACATGAAGTTCGCCCTCAACGGCGCGCTGACTATCGGCACCCTGGACGGCGCCAACGTCGAGATCCGCGAGCGGGTTGGCGCCGAAAATATGTTTATCTTCGGCAACACCACCGAGGAGGTGGAGGCGCTGCGGCGCAACGGCTATAACCCACGCGACTACTATGAGCGCGATCCGGAGCTGAACCAGGCGCTGAACCAGATAGCTTCCGGGCTGTTTTGCCCAGAGGAGCCGCGGCGCTACGCCAGTCTGTTTGACTCGCTGATTAACTTTGGCGATCACTATCAGCTGCTGGCGGACTACCGCAGCTATGTCGATATGCAGGATCAGGTGGATGAAGTGTACGCCCATCCCGACGAATGGGCGCGTAAGGCGCTGCTGAACATCGCCAACATGGGGTATTTCTCGTCTGACCGCACCATTCGTGAGTATGCCGACGAGATCTGGCAGATCAAACCGGTCAAGCTCTGAGTGACCTAACGTGCCAAGGCCTCCCGTCGGAGGCCTTGGCTATTTTCAGGAAGGCGACGATGTCTCCGCCGCCGGGCGGTGGGCCGCCAGCCACTCGGCTACCCGCTGACGCTGCGCGTCATCCAGCCACATCCCCAGCTTGGTGCGACGCCACAGGGCGTCCTCCGCCGTCGTGACCCACTCATGCCCCGCCAGATAGTCGAGCTCCGCCGCATACAGTCCATGGCCGAAGTGTTCGCCTAAGTCAGCCAGCGACGCCGCGGAGCCGATTAACCGCTCACTGCGCGCGCCGTAGGTATGGGCATAGCGGCGCGCCAGCGCCTGCGGCAGCCAGTCATGGCGCTGACGCAGCGCAGCGGCATAGCTGTCCCGATCGCAGCCCATCTCCCCGCCGGGCAGCACCGCGCCCTTGGTCCAGGCATCGCCGCAGTGCGGATAGTAGGGGCGCAGCTTTTCCAGTGCGTGCTCCGCCAGCTTACGGTAGGTGGTCAGCTTGCCGCCGAAGACCGACAGCAGCGGCGCCGCGCCGTCCCGATCGTGAATATCCAGCGTATAGTCACGGGTGATCGCCTGCGGCGAATCCGATTCATCGTCGCACAGCGGGCGCACCCCGGAGTAGGTCCAGACGATATCTTGTCGATTCAGCTGGCGCACAAAGTGGCTATTGTAGACCTGAAGCAGATAGTCTATTTCGCCCTCGTCAATCTGCACTGCGCGCGGATCGCCGTGATACTCCACGTCGGTGGTGCCGATGATGGAGAACGCATCCAGCCACGGGATCACGAAGACAATGCGCTGATCCTCATTTTGCAAAATATACGCCTGCGGCTGGTCATGCACCCGTGGAACCACGATATGGCTCCCCTTGATCAGCCGAATCCCGTAGGGGGACTTGAGCTGCAGGCCGTCATCAAACAGCTGCTTGACCCACGGGCCGGTGGCATTGACCAGACCGCGGGCGCGCCAGGTCAGCGTCTCCCCGCTGTCGATGTCGCGCGCCTCAACCACCCATATGCCCTCCTCGCGCCAGGCGCGGGTCACCTCGGTGCGCGTGCGTACCTCTCCGCCGCGCTCCACCACCGCCATGGCGTTGAGCACCACCAGGCGGGCATCGTCCACCCAGCAGTCGGAGTACTCAAAGCCGCGCGTCAGGCTGGGCTTCAGCACTGAACCGGCGCCGAAGCGCAGGGCGCAGCTGCCCGGCAGGCTGGTGCGTTTACCGAGATGATCATACAGAAACAGGCCGGCGCGGATCATCCAGGCCGGGCGTAAATGCGGCTGATGCGGCAGGCGAAAGCGCAGCGGAAAGGCGATGTGCGGCGCCATCTTCAGCAGCACCTCACGCTCCGCCAAGGCCTCGCTCACCAATCGAAACTCATAGTGTTCGAGATAGCGCAGGCCCCCATGGATCAGCTTCGAGCTGGCCGACGAGGTGGCGCAGGCGAGATCGCGCGCCTCCAGCATCAGCACCGATAGCCCGCGACCGGCGGCATCGGCCGCAATACCCGCACCGTTAATACCGCCACCGATGACGATTACGTCTTTGATATCCACGACTCCTCCCGCTCTCTGCAATACGCCACAATGTTCGTTTTCGAGCATTATGATATGCGATAAGCAACAAACACACCATCCATTAACCAAATAAAAACACAGTTACGCGATGCGGATAACACAAAGTTGATATTGTCATTACATATTGTGTGGATAATGGCGAACCGATGCCGCCCAAGCGGCGCGAAGGCAGAAGAGAGCCGCAGGGGCGGGGCGGAGGTCGCGCAGTGGGACGCCGATAGCGTCCCACTGCGGACGGAGAGAGGATGAGCTCGGCGTCGACCCCATAGGCCGTGACGAGGTATCGCCTAGCAGATCTCCAGCTGAACGCTGTGCTGTTCGATCACTTTTTGCAGCCCCTGCGGCGGCTGCTGATCGGTAAACAGATAGTCCACCAGCTCCATGGTCCCCAGATTTACCATCGCGTTGCGGCCAAATTTGGAGTGATCCGTTACCAGCATCACGCAGCGGGAGTTCTCAATGATCGCCCGCTTGGTACGCACCTCGTGATAATCAAACTCCAGCAGAGAGCCGTCCATATCGATACCGCTGATGCCAAGGATCCCGTAGTCCAGGCGGAACTGGGAGATAAAGTCGAGCGTCGCCTCGCCGACGATGCCGCCGTCGCGGGTGCGAACTTCGCCGCCGGCCAAGATCAGACGAAAATCCTCTTTCACCATCAGCAGGCTGGCCACGTTGAGATTATTGGTCACCACCCGCAGGTTATGATGGTTAAGCAGGGCGTAGGCAACGGCCTCCGGCGTAGTACCGATATCGATGAACAGGGTTGCGCCGTCGGGGATCATGCTGGCGACCCGCCGGGCAATACGCGCCTTCTCTTCCGACCACATTCCCTTGCGATCGTGATAGGCCGCGTTGACCGAGCTCGACGGCATCGCGGCGCCGCCGTGATGGCGGTGGATCTTATTCTGTTCAGCCAGGTCATTCAGATCGCGGCGGATGGTCTGCGGGCTCACGTCGAAGTGTTCGACCAACTCCTCGGTGCTGACATAGCCCCGCTGACGGACCAGATCGATAATCGCTTCATGGCGCTGTGTTTGTTTCACGAAAATTCCCCTGCGTTTACCGGCTCCCCCGGCAGCATTAAAACGGAACAGCGGGCGACAGCCTCACTGTCGGCGGAAATGGCGCATATCCCAAAACGCCATCAACAGGCCTATCACCAGGCCACCGGCGTGAGCGGCATTGGCAATCGCCAGACCAAACCAGTTGAAATAGCCGGCCACCAGCCACAGCAGCGAAAACAGCATCAGGCCGCGCGGCATGGCAACGCCAAACTGCGGCGCACGTTCACCGCACCACCAGACATAGCCCATCAGGGCATACACAACGCCGGACAGGCCGCCGAAGAAAATCCCGCTAAACAGCGACTGTGCCCAGGCGCTCATCAGCGCGGAAACCAGCGCTATCTGCGCCAGCTTGGCGGCGCCCAGACGCTTCTCAACCTGACCGCCCAGATACCACCACCACATCAGGTTGAAGATGATGTGCAGCGGTGAAAAGTGCAGCAGCGCCGGCGTAAAGTAGCGCCACAGCTGATAGCGCTGCGCCGCATCCGCGGGCCAGGCCAGATAAGCCATCACCGCGCCGTCGCCCAGCGCCAGCTGCAGCAGATACACCAGGATGCACAGCAGCGTCACCCCGATTGTCAGCGGACCGGTCTGGCGGGCAAAACTGCGCAGGTAGCCAAAATGGGCATAGTGTAGCCCGCTGTGAGTCGAGCCGCTTTGCCAGCTGGCGGCCTGATAGCGCGGGTGCTGCGGCGCCTGCAAAAAACGCTGCAGCTCCTGCTCGACCTGCGCCAAACGGCTATCATCAGCCAGCCACAGGGCCACGCCCTGCTGCCCGCTCTCCGCCTCCAGACGCACGCCCTGTGTCGCCATATAGTCAATAAATGCCTGCGCCAAACGCGGGTTAGGCAATGTGATCACACGAACCATGAATACCTGCTTATATCGATAACCACTGACGGTGCGCGCCTCAGTCGCCGGTGCGCGCCTCAGTCGCCGCCGCGAGCCACCGCGTCAGGGTAGGCCCGCTGCCAGGCGTCAAAGCCGCCGTCAATACTGTAAACCTCATCAAACCCCTGGTGCAGCAGATACTGCGCCGCGCCGCGGCTGCTATTGCCGTGGTAACACATCACCATCACCGGCTGAACGCCGTCATACTGCCGCATCAGCGCGGGCAGCGTCGCATCCGTTAGATGAAACGCGCCGGGCACGTGTCCGGCGGCATAGCTCTGTGCATCCCGGATATCCAGCAACAGCGTCTGCCCCTGCGCCAGCATGTGCTGCGCCTGCGCGACGGCGATCGTCTCAAACTGCTCCATACTCCACCTCTGCCTCTCTCGAAAAGAGGCGCATTGTAACTGTTTTGTTAAATGCAGAATACGACAACGGTGCGCGAACGCCCGCCAAAGAAGAGTCTGGGCAGGCTCGCTGGAGCCCCCCAGAGATTGCGGCTTTTGCATTAAAAAGCAAGCACAAAAAGCGCGATCGGCCGGACGGCGGACAAAATCCCCCACCGCCATCCCACTTTGCGCCACGCGGCTCGTCGCGCCGTTGATTATACTGACGCAGAGGCGCAGCCATACCGGCGGTGCCGCCGTGACGGAGACGTTTCCATGAGATACATCGTCCTCACCCTGAGCCTGCTGGGCGGCGCGCTCTTGCCCGCCCATGCCGATAGCGCCCTGATGCAGCAGCAGCAGCAGATGATCCAGCAACAGCAGCAGCAGTTTCAGCAGCAGCGCAACAGCGCCGCGCAGCAGAGCCTGCGCAACACCCAAACGCAGATCCAGCGCGATGCCCAGGCACAGCAGATTCAGCAGCTGAATCAGCGTATGCAGCGCAACGATCCGCTGTGGCAAAGCCAGCAAGGCGTCACGCCGACGCCGATCCCGCCGCGCGCGCAGTAGCCGTCGTCGACGCGCTTGGCGCCGTCCGCCTCAGCGTTTGGCGAAGTCAGGGCCGATAAGGTCGATGCGATCGGTACAGATGCTGTCGACGCCCCAGTCGAGCAGTTCACGCGCCCGCTGCGGCTGATTCACCGTGTACACCAGGATATGCAGCCCGGCGCGGCGGATCGCCGCCACGCGTTCGGCGTTCAGGGCATGGTGATCGATATGCAGCGCGACGCAGCCTAGCGCATGGGTTAGCGCCTGCCACTCCTCATCCCACGCCTCCAGCAGCAGCCCACGCGGCAGCTGCGGCGCGACGCGCTGAGCCTCGGCCAGCGCCGGCTGTGAGAAAGAAGACAGCAGCGGCGGCACCGCGGCATCCTGCCACAGGTCAGCGGCGGCCAGCGCCACCGCCCGCCCGGTATCGACATCACAGCCGTGGGTAGGCTTGATCTCGATATTGGCCATCATCCCATGCTGCCGACAGCGCGCGGCGACCTGGCTCAGCAGCGGCAGCGGCTCGCCGGCAAAGCGACGACTGAAGCCGCCCCCGGCATCCAGGCCCACCAGTCGCGCCCAGGACTGCTCGCCCGCCACGCCCCAGCCGTTGGTGGTTCGCTCCAGCGTGTCGTCATGCAGTAAAAAGATCTGCCCGTCAGCGCTCAGCTTCGCATCGAACTCAATCATGGTATGACCATGGCTGGCCCCCACGTCGATTGCCGCCAGGGTATTCTCCGGCGCCAGCTTGCCGCCGCCGCGGTGGGCGACGATGGCCGGATAAGGCCAGTGACTCATGATGATGGTTCCTCTGCGGACGGCGCGATACGCCGCCCGTCGCTAGGTTCAAAGAAGTGCAGGTTATCCTGCGGTAGCACCAGCTGCAATACGCTGCCGATGGCCGGCACCGCCTGATAGGGTAAACGCACGGTGACGCTCTGGCCGCCCCAGCGCCCGTGCGCCAGGTTGTCGGCGCCCAGCAGCTCCAGCGTATCGATGGTCAGCCCGTTCCCCGTCTCGCCCTGCGTCGCGCTGGCGCACCGCAGGTGTTCAGGACGGATCCCGAGCGTCAACGATCGGCCGGCCAACGCCGGCAGCGGCCGCTGCAGCCGGATGCGCTGATCCTGCGCTAGACAAAAGGTCTGCCCATCGTCCGCCAGCGCGCCGTCAAACAGATTCATCGCCGGAGCCCCCATGAATCCGGCGACAAAGCGGCTGGCCGGGCGATGATAGATCTCGGTCGGGGTGCCGATCTGCTCGGCGACCCCCTTATTGAGCACGATAACCCGCTGGGCCAGCGTCATCGCCTCCACCTGATCGTGGGTGACATAGAGACTGGTGGTCTTCAGCCGCCGATGCAGCTGCTGCAGCTCCAAGCGCATCTGCACCCGCAGCTTGGCATCCAGGTTGGAGAGCGGCTCATCAAACAGGAAAACCGCCGGCTCGCGGACAATCGCCCGCCCCATCGCGACGCGCTGGCGCTGACCGCCGGACAGTTCGCCGGGGCGCCGATCCAGCAGCGCGCCCAGCTCAAGGATCTGGGCGACCTCCTCGACCCGCCGACGGATCTGCTGCTTACCCAGCCCGCGGATCTTCAGGCCGTAGCCCATGTTGTCCGCCACCGTCATATGGGGATACAGCGCGTAGTTCTGGAACACCATCGCCACGCCGCGATCTTTAGGCTCCCGCTGGGTCACCCGCTCATCGCCGATATAGATATCGCCGCCGCTGGTCTGCTCCAGACCGGCCACCATGCGCAGCAGGGTGGACTTACCGCAGCCGGAGGGGCCGACCATCACGATAAACTCGCCATCCTGCACCTCCAAATCGATCCCTTTGATGATCGTCTGCCGTCCATCATAGCTTTTACTGACATTCTGTAATGTTAAACGCGCCATTGAGTCGTCCGTTTCCTCATCCAATCATTTATCGCTATCGACCAAGCCGCGCACAAACCAGCGCTGCATGGTAAACACCACCACCAGCGGAGGAAGCAGCGTCAGCAGCAGCGCCGCCATGACGCGCTGCCACTCGGTGGCCCCCTCACCGCTGGCGATGGCGCTTTTAATGCCCACCATCGCCGTCCCCATGCCCGGATCGCTGGCGATCAGCAGCGGCCATAGGTATTGATTCCATCCATAGATAAAGGTGATCACAAACAGCGCCGCCAGGTTGGTTCGCGACAGGGGGAACAGCACGTCGCGGAAAAAGCGCATCGGCCCCGCGCCGTCGATGCGCGCCGCCTCAACCAGCTGCGGCGGCAGCGTCATAAAAAACTGACGGAACAAAAACGTAGCGGTCGCCGACGCCATCAGAGGCAGCGTCAGCCCGGTATAGCTGTCCATTAGCTGCAGCCCGGCCATCACCTCGACCGTCGGGAAAATGCGCACCTCAACCGGCAGCATCAGGGTAATAAATATCAGCCAAAAAAACAGGTTACGCAGCGGAAAACGAAAATAAACGATGGCGAAGGCCGACAGCATCGATACGCTGATCTTGCCCACGGTGATCACCAGCGCCATCACCAGGCTGTTCAACAGCTGACGGCCAAAGGGGGCGCCGTTGCCGATCCCCTGCTGCCAGACGTGACGAATGTTATTCCACAGCTCGCCGCCGGGCAGCAGCGGCATCGGCGACTGAAAGACCTGAGCCCGATCCAGGGTCGCCGTCACCAGCGCCACATACAGTGGAAACAGGATCGTCAGCGCCCCGGCAATGAGCATCAGGTGGCTGAACCACGCCAGCCCTCTACGGTTCTCTATCATCAGTAGCGCACCTTACGCTCAACATAGCGAAACTGGATCAGGGTCAGTGCGATCACCATCGTCATCAGCACCACCGACTGCGCCGCGGAGCTGGACAAATCCAGCCCGGCGAATCCTTCGCGGTAGATCTTATAAATCAGGGTGGTGGTGGATTGTCCCGGCCCGCCGCCGGTGGCAGCATCGATGACGGGAAAGGTATCGAAAAAGGCGTAGACCAGATTGACCACCAGCAGGAAAAAGCTCACCGGGGCGATCAGCGGCAGAACGATATGCCAGAAGCGCCGCAGCGGCCCGGCGCCGTCGATGGCCGCTGCCTCGATCAGCGAGCGCGGCACCGACTGTAATGCAGCCAGAAAAAACAGAAAGTTATAACTCACCTGCTTCCATACTGAGGCCAGCACCACCAGAAACATCGCCTGTCCGCTGTAGCGGGCGTGGTTCCAGTCATAGCCGATGCTCGCCAACGCATGGCTGATAAGCCCCATGCCAGGGCTGAACAAAAACATCCACAGCACCGCCGCAATGGTCGGGGCGACGGCGTAGGGCAGGATAAACAGGGTCTGGTAAATGCGGCGGCCGCGCAGGACCTGATTCACCAGTGCGGCAAAAAACAGCGAAATAACCAGGCCGCTGACGGTCACCAGCGCGCTAAACCACAGGGTGGTGCGCAGCGACGCCAGGTAGTAGGGGTCATCCAGCAGCTGGACAAAGTTCGCCAGCCCAACAAAGCGGCTGGACAGACCAAAGGGGTCCACCTGCTGCAGGGAGTACCACAGCGCCTCACCGGCGGGCCACAGAAAAAAGATCGCGGTGATCGCCAGCTGGGGCGCCATTAACGCATAGGGCAGCCAGCTGCGGCCATAAACGGGGATCGGGGAGTTCATCTTGCTTCAACCTACCTCATGCCATGACGCCGCACTCGGCGACGCCATGGCCAACGCACCATGGAACTAACGGGTACTCTGCTCAAAACGCGCCAGCAGCCGATCGCCGCGCATCACGGCGTTATCCAGCGCCTGCTGGGCACTCTGCTTGCCGGTCCAGACCCCCTCTAGCTCCTCGTCTACCACGGTGCGGATCTGCGGCATGTTGCCCAGACGTACGCCTTTAGTAAACGGTAGCGGCGCTTTATTCAGCATCTGGCGCGTCGCCGTATCGGCGCCGGGATTGCGATCGTAGAATCCCTGCTGTCGCGTCAGCTCATAGGCAGCGGTCGTCACCGGCAGATAGCCGGTCTTTTGATGCCACTCCGCCGCATTCTCCGGGCGGGTGAGAAAGCGGAGAAACTCGGCGACGCCGCGGTAAGTCTGCGGGCTCTTACCGTTCATGACCCACAGGCTGGCGCCACCGATAATGGCATTCTGCGGCGCGCTGCCGATACGCTCATCGTAGGGCATAAAGGCGACGCCATAGTCAAACTTGGCGTACTGGCGAATATTGGCCAGCGAACCGGAAGAGGCGGTGACCATCGCGCAGTCACCGTTATAGAATTTGGCGGTCGGCTCATCCTTACGCCCGAAGTAGCTAAAATCTCCCTGCTTCAGCATATCTGCCAGGCGCTGAATATGGGCCACCTGCGTCGGCTGGTTAAAGGTCAGGCGCGCGGACGGACCGCCGAAGCCGTTATTCTCCGAAGCAAAGGGCAGGCCGTTCCAGGCGCTGAAGTTTTCCAACTGCACCCAGCCCTGCCAACCGGTGGCATAGCCACAGCGCATGCCGCTCTGGCGCAGCGTGGCGGCGTACTGCGCCAGCTGTTGCCAGGTCTGCGGCGGCGCCTGCGGATCCAGCCCCGCCTTTCTGAAGGCCTCTTTATTGTAGTAGAGCACCGGCGTCGAGCTGTTGAACGGCTGAGACAGCAGATGCCCATTGTCGCCATCGGCATAGTACCCGGCGACCGTCGGCACAAACTGCCCTTCATCAAAGGCGATCCCTGCCTCCTGAAAAACCTGGTAAACCGGCTTCACCGCCTGACGCGCCTGCATCATCGTCGCCGTTCCGACCTCATACACCTGCAGGATCGCCGGTGCCTTACCGCTGCGGAAGGCCGCGATGCCGGCCGCCATGCTCTGCTCGTAGTCGCCCTTGTAGATCGGCACCACCCTGTAGTCACGCTGTGACTGGTTAAAGCGCGCCGCCAGGCTATCCACCTCTTTGCCCAGCTCGGCATCCATTGAATGCCAGAACGGGATCTCGGTGACCGCCCATCCCGGGCCGCTCAGCGTCAGGGTCATGGCCAGCGAGGCCAGCGTCAGTGTTACCTTGTTAACCATTCCATCTCTCCGTGGTGAAACGCTCATAGGCGCGCAACTAATTGAGTGATAAACAACATATTGCTTGCGCTGCGTACCATGCCACGTGCGTATGACAGAAAAATAACCGCGGGATGAAATAAAAATGACGTGACCGTGACACCCGGCGCCGCGCCGAGAGCGATCATCAGAACGAGAGGTCGCGCAGCGGGAGAGAGGGTGACGGCGGCATCACGCGCGCCCCCCTGCGCCCGCGCCGGGAATGCCGTACAATGAGCGGCACGCCGCCTGTGCTCCCCCATCACCTAATGGAAGGCCCATGAAACTTACCATTGAACGTCTGCATACCCTCAACGCCGCCGATCTGGGCGATCTGCAAAAAATCTGGCCGCAGCAAACGCCGCAGATGTGGCAGCGCGGGCTGGACAGCGGCGACGCGCTGTTTGTCGCCCGCTTTAACGATCGCCTGCTGGCCGCCGTGAAGGTGACGCAGGATAACGGTATCGCGACCCTGCGCGATCTGATGGTTCGCCAGGTCACCCGTCGGCGCGGCGTTGGCCTGTACCTGGTAGAGGATACGCTGCGCCAGCTGCCGAACATTCACGCCTGGCAGCTGCCGCTTGGCGATATTCCGCCAGCGCAGCACGCCGTCATGGACGGCTTTATGCGCGCCTGCGGCTTTAGCCGCCGGGCGGAGGGCTGGCGCCGTTAACCGCGCGCGGCGCGCCAAACCGCCGCAACGTTGCGGGCCGTAACGCGCAGATTATCGTGCGCCTGTGCCAGCGCCTCTTCCAGGGGGGAAACGCGGCACAGTACCGAAAAGACCGCGTCCAGCCCATGGGCATGCACCACGCCATAGTCGGGCGCCATCCCCCCGGCTAACGCGATGACCGGCACGCCGGCGGCCTTCGCCACCCGCGCTACGCCGATCGGCGTCTTGCCGTGTACGGTCTGGCTGTCGATACGCCCCTCGCCGGTGATCACCAGGCTGGCCCCCTGTACCGCCTGCGCCAGATCCAGCGCCTCGGTGACGATCTCAATACCGGGACGCAAACGAGCATTCAGCAGGCCGCACAGCGCTGCGCCCATGCCACCGGCCGCGCCGCTTCCCGCCACCGTCAGCACCGCGCGACCGCTGACCTGCTCCAGCAGCGTGCCATAGCGATGTAGGGCCGCATCCAGCCGGTGTACCTGCGCCGGCGTAGCCCCTTTCTGCGGGCCGAATACCGCCGATGCCCCCTGCGGGCCGCACAGCGGATTATCGACATCGCAGGCCACCAGAATATCGGTTTGCGCCAGACGGGCATCGACCCCCGTCAGATCGATCTGCGCCAGCTCACCCAGGGCGCCGCCGCCGTAGGCCAGCGCCCGCCCCTGCGCATCGCTGAGCCTGGCACCCAGCGCCTGCATCATCCCCGCGCCGCCGTCGTTGGTCGCACTGCCACCGATCCCCAGGATCAATCGGCGCGCGCCGCGATCGAGCGCCGCCAGGATCAGTTCGCCGGTACCATAAGAGGTGGTCACACAGGGATCGCGCTGCCCGGGCGGCACCAGATGTAAACCGGAGGCGGCCGCCATCTCGATCACCGCGGTTTCGCCGTCGCCCAGCCAGCCAAAAAAGGCCGCCACCGGCTGCCCAAGCGGGCCAGTCACCGTCTGCGCAATGCGCCGTCCACCGGTCGCCGCGACCATGGCATCGACGGTGCCCTCGCCGCCGTCCGCCATCGGCAACAGCAGGTAGTCGGCATCGGGATAGATCTCACGAAACCCCTGCTCAATCGCCTGTGCCACCTGCATCGCGCTCAGGCTCTCTTTAAACGAATCGGGGGCGATCACAACTTTCATACTCTGTCTTCTCCGTTAACCCGCCAGGTGGAATACGCCGAACATCAGCGTGGAAATCAGCGCGATCATCAGACCGACCGCAGTTTCATAAGGGATAAGCTTCAGGCGCTCATGCACCTGCATATTGACGCTGCCGCCGGTGGCATGAAAGAAGCTACCGTGCGGCATGTGATCAAACACGGTCGCACCGGCATGGATCATCGCCGCTCCGGCCAGCGCCGTGATCCCCATCTCCAGCAGGGTCGCGCTAAAGACGGCGGAAGCCACGGCGGTGCCCGCCGTCGTCGACGCTGTGGCCATCGACATCAGCGCACCGGAGACCGGCGCCAACAGATAAGAGGGCAAACCGGATGCCCCCAGACCGTCGATCAGCACCGTTTTCAATCCGGAGTTGGCGATGATCCCGGCCAGCGTACCGGTGCCCAGCAGCATGATCGCGACCGGCGCCATGCGCGACAGTCCGGAGACCATGTAGCGGTTGGCGTGACGCCACTGCCCCATGGCCAGCAGTCCGATCAGCCCCCCCAGCGGCAGGGCCAGCAGGGGGTCAATGGCGATGCCCGCGATGGGGCGCAGGGCCAGCAGCACAATGGCCACCAGCGGCGCGGTCAGCGCGGCCATGAAGCTGGGCTGACTGACGTGATCGGCGGCCACCAGTTCATGGGCCTGAACCTTACTGCCGTGCCCGCGCAGGCGCCGCGCCAGCAGGTAAGCCAGAGCCAGGCCGAACAGGCCGGGCACGATACCGGCCATCATCAGAGAGGTCAGCGGCACGTTGAACGCCTCCGCCGCGGCGATGGTATTGGGGTTGGGGGACATGACGTTTCCCGCCTTGCCGCCGCCGACCATCGCCAGCAGAATGGCCATTTTAGAGATGTCGGCTCGGTGAGCGATAGCCAGCGCAATCGGCGAAACGGTGATCACCGCCACATCGACAAAGACGCCGACGGCGGTCAGCAGCAGCGTGGCCACCGCCAGCGCCAGCAGCGCCCGTCCCTCGCCGACGCGGCGTACGATCGTCTCGGCGAGGGCGCTGGCGGCGCCGGACTCAATCAGTACCCCGGCCAGGATCCCCGCGCCGAGAATACGCAGCACTGCGCTGGTGATTCCCTGCGCCCCGCCGATCATCAGAGCGATGGTCTGCACCAGATCGGCCCCGCCGACCAATCCCCCGACCAACGCGCCGGCAATCATACCGTAGGCTGGCGGAACCTTGCGTAAAATCAAAACGATGGCAACGATTAGTGCGACAAGCGCCCCCGTTGCGGATACGGTCACCATAGAATGACTCCTCTTGTTATTTTTATCGGTATGGCCGCCGAGGGCGGCAAAGGGTACTCAGTGCTCTCCCGCCGGGCGGGATCGCATCGATGCCGAGCCATTATGAAAAATATGCGGGGAAAAGCTTGGGGGAAACGGACAGAAAACGCGCCGTGGGGCGGCGCTGTTTTTGTAGGAAACACCAAATTAGCCGTGGAGCTGCATACCGAGATAAAGCTGGATGATGCTCTGTAACTGATTGATATTTAAATTAGTAATATCAGATATCCGCTGCAGACGATAGCGCAGGGTATTGACGTGAATATGCAGCAGTTTTGAGGTTTGAGACAGCTCACAGTTCTGAGCAAAAAATGTCCTCAGGGTCCGACACAGCACCCCGCGACTATCCTGACGCTGTAGCCGCAGCCACGCCTGCCCCAGCTCATCCGCCTGCCAGCTGCCGGCCAGATGCTCCAGCAGCGTCGGCAGCACATGATCCTGATAATAAATCACCGTCCCGGCCAGGGCATGGCGACGCGCCAGCGCCTGAAGCGCCTGCGCGCTGCGGTAGGAACGACAGACGGCGCCGGCGCCGGAGAATGCTCCCCCGACATAGATATGCAGCGCGAAACGCGCCGCGATGCCGCGAGTCAGCTGGCGCACCGTCCGGCGCAGCGCCGGGCTCTCCACCGCGCCGTCGCCGCAGGGCAGCAGCATCACCAGCTGGCCAAAGCCCTGTACCCCGATCAGCGCCTCGCGGTACTGCGCCGTCAGGGCCTCCAGCAGAGCGCGCAGCGTCTCATGGTGGGCATCCTGCAGCGTAAACAGCAGCGCAATTCGCGGCTGAGCGACGTCAACGCCCAGATAGGCCGCCGTCGCCGCCAGCTGGACCTCATCGCGCTCGTCGGCGATCAGCTGCTGTACCAGGGTCTCGCGATAGCGTTTCTCCCACTGGCTCTGCTCCAGCAGCGCCGCCTGCTCCAGAATCAGCTCCGCCGCCATACGCACCAGCTCGCCATAGGCCCGCACCTCGCCCGGCGCACCGGAGATCCCCACCACGCCGACCAGACGGCGACGGAACGTGATTGGTAAATTGATCCCGGGGCGCACGCCGCGCAGCTGACGGGCCGCCGCCTCATCGATTTCGATAAGGCGATTTTCTGCCAGCGCCAGCACCGCCCCCTCATGACGCTGATGCAGGCGGGCCGTATCGCCAGAGGCGATGATCACCCCGTGGGCATCCATTACGTTGACCGAATGGCCGATAATCTCCATCGCCCGATGAACGATCTGTCGGGCCACGGCTTCGCTGAGATCGCTGCCGTCCATACATCCTCCATCCGTACGCCCGGCGCGGCGACGCCGACGTGCGGACACAAAAAAGGCGATGCCATCGCATCGCCCTTTATCCTGCCGTTACCGCGCTCAGGCTTCTATCGCCGCACGCAGCTTCTTCATGGCATTTTTTTCCAGCTGACGCACGCGCTCTGCGGAAACGCCATAGCGATCGGCCAACTCTTGCAGAGTGGCCTTATTGTCGCTGTCCAGCCAACGGGCGCGAATGATGTGCTGACTACGCTCGTCCAGCCCTTCCAGGGCGACGCTCAGCTTATCTGCGGCGTGGCTTTCCCAGTTGTCATCCTCGATCTCATTGGCAAAGTCGGAGGACTTATCCTGCAGGAACAGCACCGGCGCCGTCGGCGCGCCCTCCTGCTCGTCATCACCGGGCAGGTCGAACGCCATGTCCTGAGCGGCCATGCGCGACTCCATTTCCAGCACGTCTTTCTCGCTCACGCCCAGCTCTCGGGCTACCAGCTCGACCTCGTCCTGATTAAACCAGCCCAGACGCTGCTTGGTTTTACGCAGGTTAAAGAACAGCTTACGCTGAGCTTTCGTGGTCGCGACCTTAACGATACGCCAGTTGCGCAGCACATATTCATGGATCTCGGCTTTGATCCAGTGCACGGCAAAGGATACCAGGCGCACCCCCATCTCGGGGTTAAAGCGGCGCACGGCCTTCATCAGGCCGATATTACCTTCCTGGATCAGGTCTGCCTGCGGCAGTCCGTAGCCGGCGTAGTTACGGGCGACATGAACCACAAAGCGCAGGTGTGACAGGATCAGCTGTTTGGCGGCATCCAGGTCTCCCTTGTAATGCAGCCGTTCCCCCAGCGCCCGCTCTTCCTCTGCCGTCAGCATCGGATAGGCGTTGGCAGCCCGCACGTAGGCCTCCAGACTGCCCTGGGGAACCAAGGTTAAAGTTTGCATTTCTTTGGTCATCAAACCCTCTCAATACGATAACAGTCCGTGCACTACAGCTTCCGGCCGGGCAAAAGGGCCAAACAACGAAAGTTAGCACGATTCTGCATAATTTGACCGTGAGTCATCCCACAAGTTCACTATTATAGCGGATATTATTGCACAAATCTGCAACAGTGACTTCACAGAAGCATACGCCGCTTCGGCGCACCGAGGGAGGAATAAAACCATATCAGGCGGGAAACCAAGTTTGGGTCAGGCCGCTGGCTCTCCCCCCGTCTCGGACTCAACGGGGAGAGAGTATAGCATAAGGCGATATGACGTCGTGTTACTGCGGCGTAAAACGGCGTAAATGCTGAACAGTCGCCAGCCAGGCAGCGATCCAGCCGATCATGGTCGCGACCAGCAGCAGCAGCAGACACTCATCCCAGCTGAGACCGTGCAGGGTAAAGGTGGTGCCAAATACCGAGGCCACCCGCGCGACCGCGCTGTCCAGCTGCCAGACCATAGTCTGGGACAGGATCAGCGACAGCAGGGCGCCGCAGAACCCCAGCAGCGCGCCGCCGTTGAGAAACGGCCGCAGAATAAAGCCATCGGTCGCGCCGATAAGCTTCATCACATTGATGGTATCGCGGCGGCTAAAAATATTCAGACGGACGCTGTTGCCGATCACCAGGAATACGGCGACCACCATCAGCACCCCGATCATTCCGGCCACCTGGCCGACCAGCCCAGTCAGCGCCGCCAGGCGGGCAAACCAGCTGTCATCCATGCGCACCTCATCCACCCCTTTCACCGCCGCTACGCGATCGCGCAGGGTGTTCAGGGTTGCGCTGCTCTCAAAGCTCAGCTTCGGCGTAATGATCGCCACCGCCGGCAGAGGGTTCTCCTCCAGCATATCCAGCGCGCCGCCGAAGCCAGACCAGTTGCGGAACTCGCCCAGCGCCTCTTCACGCGACAGGTAGTTGACCTTGGCCACGCCGTCCTGCTGCTTGAGGGTCGCGATCACCTGACTGGCGGCGTCGTCATCCAGCGCCTTGTCCAGATACACCGTTAGCTGCGGCGTGGGATACCACTGGGTCGCGGCCTCACTGACGTTCTTATAGACCAGGTAGCACACGCTCGGCAGGGTCAGCGAGATCGCGATCACCATCACCGTCAGCAGCGTCGCCAGCGGCTGACGCAGCATATCTGCCAGGGTATTGACCCAGGCATAGCGCCACTGTTCACGCCAGCCGCCGCGCAGGGCCTTGCTCTTGTCCGGGCGGCGCGTCCGGGCATTGGGTTTATTGCTCATGCTGCACCCCTCCAGCCATGCGCCCCTGACTGAGCGTCAGGATACGGTAGCGACGCCGAGCGATCAGCGTCATATCATGGGTCGCCATCAACACCGTGACCCCGACGCGGTTAAACTCTTCAAACAGGCGCAGAATGCCTTCGGACAGCGCCTCATCCAGGTTACCGGTCGGCTCGTCAGCCAGCAGCACCGCCGGCTTGTTCACCACCGCGCGGGCAATCCCGACGCGCTGCTGCTCACCGCCGGACAGCTGGATGGGGAAGTTCTTCGCTTTATCCAGCAGGCCGACCTTGTCCAGCGCCGCCGACACCCGACGACGAATGTCTTCGCTGCTGGCGCCGGCGATGATCAGTGGCATCGCTACGTTGTCATACACGGTGCGATCGAGCAGGAGGTGATGATCCTGGAAGATCATCCCGATCTGGCGGCGTAAAAACGGCACTTCGCGGCTCTTCAACCGACTGATATCGTGACCGCCAAACCAGATATGCCCGGCGCTCGGGCGCTCAATACCGCAAATCAGCTTTAGCAGGGTACTCTTCCCCGCCCCGGAGTGGCCGGTCAAAAACGCCATTTCGCCCTGCCGCAGGTGAAAATCCACCCCCTGCAGGGCCTGACGCCCGCCCAGATACGCTTTACTGACCTGTTCGAAGCGAATCATCCGTTTTAATCCTCTCGGGCAAAAAGTGCCTCAATAAAATCATCAGCCTTAAAGGGACGCAAATCCTCAATGCCTTCCCCGACGCCGATATAGCGAATCGGGATACCAAACTGATCGGCGACGGAGAAGATCACCCCGCCCTTGGCGGTGCCGTCCAGCTTGGTCAGGGTAATACCGGTCAGCCCTACGGCCTCGTTGAACAGGCGTGCCTGGCTGACGGCGTTCTGTCCGGTGCTGGCGTCAATGGTCAGCATCACCTCGTGGGGCGCCTGCTCATCCAGTTTCTTCATCACCCGCACGATTTTCTTCAGCTCTTCCATCAGGTGCGATTTATTCTGCAGACGCCCGGCCGTATCGGCGATCAGAACGTCCACTTTACGCGCCTTCGCCGCCTGGATCGCGTCGAAAATCACCGAGGCCGAATCGGCGCCGGTGTGCTGGGCAATCACCGGAATATGGTTACGTTCGCCCCAGACCTGCAGCTGCTCCACCGCCGCCGCGCGGAAGGTGTCGCCCGCCGCCAGCATCACCGATTTCCCCTGCGCCTGGAACTGACGAGCCAGCTTGCCGATGGTGGTCGTTTTACCCACGCCGTTAACGCCAACCATTAAAATAACGAAGGGCTGATGCCCGCTGATATCCAGCGGCGCATCCACCTTCTGCAGGATTTCGCCCATCTCTTCTTTCAGCTTACCGTACAGCGCTTCGGCATCTTTCAGCTCTTTGCGGCTGGCGTGAGCGGTCAGCGAGTCGATGATCTTGCGCGTGGTCTCCACGCCGACGTCGGCCACGATAAGCTGCTCTTCCAGCTCATCGAACAGATCGTCATCGATTTTTTTGCCGCGGAATAGGCCAAAGAAGCCGGATCCCAGATTTTGACGCGTCTTGACCAGGCTACGCTTCAGGCGGGCAAAGAAGCCCTCCTTCACCGGCTTCTCCTGTTCACGCACGCTGACCGGCGCGGGCGATGCCTCTTCTTCCGCATCGATATCCTGCAGGTCGGCGGTCTCCTGCGAACGCGCGACCTCGGCCAGATCCACGATAGGCGCCGCCGGCGTCGCTACCGCCGTCTCCTCGGCGGGTTCCAGGGAGACATCCAGCGCCGCGGTCGCCATGGCGGCCGCGCGGGCGACGATGATCTCCTGCGCCATCTGCTCTGCCTGCTCTGCCTGCTCTGCCTGCTCTGCCTGCTCTGCCTGCTCTGCCTGCTCTGCCTGCTCTGCCTGCTCTGCCTGCTCTGCCTGCTCTGCCTGCTCTGCCTGCTCTGCCTGCTCTGCCTGCTCTGCCTGCTCTGCCTGCTCTGCCTGCTCTGCCTGCTCTGCCTGCTCTGCCTGCTCTGCCTGCTCTGCCTGCTCTGCCTGCTCTGCCTGCTCTGCCTGCTCTGCCTGCTCTGCCTGCTCTGCCTGCTCTGCCTGCTCTGCCTGCTCTGCCTGCTCTGCCTGCTCTGCCTGCTCTGCCTGCTCTGCCTGCTCTGCCTGCTCTGCCTGCTCTGCCTGCTCTGCCTGCTCTGCCTGCTCTGCCTGCTCTGCCTGCTCTGCCTGCTCTGCCTGCTCTGCCTGCTCTGCCTGCTCTGCCTGCTCTGCCTGCTCTGCCTGCTCTGCCTGCTCTGCCTGCTCTGCCTGCTCTGCCTGCTCTGCCTGCTCTGCAGCAAGCGTCGTCACGGCGGGCGCAATGTCAAGCGCCGGCGTTTCGACGGGGGCTATCTCTGCGCAAGGTTCGGGAACTGACGCGGGATCGGCGGCCGGCTCGGGCGCGTGCTCCTGCGACTGCGCCGGGGAGTGCTCTTGGGGCTGATCTTCCTGCTGTCGGCCAAATCCCAGCCAGGAGAAAAATCCACGTTTCTTATCTTTTGCCATCTTACGACTCTACTCCCGCCTCAAATCAAGGCTATAAGCGAACTCCCGCCGTTAGCTGGCGCGGGCAAAGCCGCGCGACGAGAGACATCAATTCGGTTTAAAAAATATCAAGGATTGAGTTTATCACTTAACCATCGCTCGCAACATGGATGTAACCGGGTTTCGGGTGGCATTTCAATCAATAAAGGATTAGGCTGTGTTTCGCCTGCGCCCAAGAGCGCCGCAGGCGGCATCTTTGGCCAGCGCGCCTAGCGAAAGCGGCGAAGCGGACCATTAAACAGTATGGCACGGCCTGCGCCGCGCACGCATCCGCTCTGCCGCCGGCTCCGATGGCGGGCGAGCCGTAGGACGGACATCCGTCTGACGCCGCTCACTGTTTCCCCAACGACACTAACAGATTACATGGCAAAAAAACCTCACGCACAACCCTGCGGCCAGATCCGCATCATCGCCGGACAGTGGCGCGGCCGCAAACTGCCGGTGCCGGACAGCCCGGGACTCCGCCCCACCACCGACCGGGTTCGGGAAACCCTGTTCAACTGGCTAGCGCCGATCCTGCACGATACCCAGTGTCTGGATGCCTTCGCCGGCAGCGGCGCCTTGGGGTTTGAGGCCGTCTCGCGCTACGCGGCGCGCGCGACCCTGCTGGAGTCCGATCGGCAGGTCGCGGCGGGACTGCGTAAAAACGCGGCCCTGCTCAACTGTCCCCAGATTGAGGTGATCCACACCGATACGCTGCGCTTTCTGGCGCAGCCGGGAACGCCGTATCAGGTGGTGTTTCTCGATCCCCCCTTCCGCCAGGGGCTGCTGAACGACACGCTGACGCTGCTGGAGCAGAACGGCTGGCTGGCGGCGGACGCCTGGATTTATGTCGAGAGTGAGGTCGACGGCCCTGCCCTGCCCATTCCAGCCAGCTGGGCGCTACAGCGTGAAAAGGTCGCCGGACAGGTCGCCTATCGGCTGTACCGACGCCAGGCGACGGCGCAACACGAGGGAGACAACCATGTGGATTAATATTGGCCGCCTGCTGATGCTGGGCGTGTGGGGATTCATGCTGGCCAACCTACTGCACGCGTTTCCGCGCCCGCTGAATATCTTCGTCAACGTGGCGATGGTCTTTATGGTGCTGATGCACGGCCTGCAGGTCACCATGCTGAAGAGCACCCTACCGCTGGAGCAGCGCAAGCTCGGCTTTTGGCTGGAGCTGCGCATCTTTCTGTTCGGCGTATTTGAGCTGCTCGCCTGGCAAAAGAAGCAGCCGCCGCGCCCGAAGAAATAAGGGCGGTGTCCCGAGACTCTGCGGGACACACGCCGGCGCGTCACTTAAGCCGCATCCGGGGAGAAAGCGACGAAACGGGTGCCCTGCACACGCAGCGTCCCCCGCATCCCAGGCGTCAGCGTCGCACAGTCACGCTCAGGCAGGGTAAAACGCCGCGGCTCCCCTCCCCCCAGCGGCGTAAACTGGAGCGAATAACGTACCGTTTCAGCGACGATCTCCTCCCGCTGGCGCGAACGCAGCGGCGACGGCAGCGCGCGCTTCTCCGTCAGCGTCGCCCGCAGGCTCTGCGGCGGCGCGGCATCGTTAGCGGCATGCTGGCGCCGCTGCTGAACAAAGCGCTGGGTCGCCAGCAACGCGATCGCGACCACCACGATGATAAAAAACAGCGGCGGGCGACTCATCAGGGCTTCTTCCCGTTAAACAGCGGAAATACCGCCACGTTATCCGCCAGATCGGAGATACGGGCGCTGCCGCGCTCGGTCACGGCGTCGATACGGATCACCGCCTGAATCGGGATGTAGCTGCGCGTCACCCCGGCGAACTCGCTTTTCAGCTTCTCTTCGCTCGGATCGACCAGCAGCGAGCCGTGGCTGTCAAAGACGAAATCCGCGATCTCAATAAAGCCAAACAGCGGACTCTGTATGATTTCCCGCACGTACAGCTGATAATTTTTTCCGTTATTCATGAACTGGATACGGTATAGCGGCTGACTGGACATGGTGCTGCGTCGACTCCTCCGTTAAGACATTTAACACGATCGCCCGACGGGCGCGCCCACAGCCTAACATAGGGACCCTCGCCTTTACATCGGCAGCGGGAAACCATTGTCGCTCCCGACGCCATCCCCTACACTCAGACCATGGACTCTTCGGCGCGCGGCGCCGATCCCCACACCCTGAGTAGGAGGCTGCATGAGTTGGGCATTTCTGGCGGTTCTATTTTCCGGCTGGCTGTACGTCGACGCCAGTTACCGTGGTCCGAGCTGGCAGCGCTGGCTATTTAAGCCCCTGACCCTGCTGCTGTTGCTGATGCTGGGCTGGAACGCGCCGCATCTGGGGCCCGGCGGCTATTTCATTCTGCTAGGCCTGCTGGCGACCCTGGCGGCGGATGCCCTGCTGCTGCTGCCGCGTGAACGGATGCTGTATGCCATCGGCGCGCTGTTTCTCTCCCAGCTGCTGTATACCATCAGCTTTGCCAGCGCCATGACCCTGGCTCTGTACTGGCCGCCGCTGCTGATCCTGCTGGCCATCGGCGTGGTGCTGCTGGCCATCATCTGGGGCCCCCTGGAGACCCTGCGCTGGCCCGTGGTCACCTATGTGGCGATGATGCTGGTGATGGTGTGGATCGCCGGGGCCCAGTACTTCGCCCGCGGTGACGATCAGGGATTTTCTCTGCTGCTCGGCGCCTGGCTGCTGCTGCTGGCCAACACCGTCTGGCTTATCGACCGCTTCCGCACCCACTTCCGCGCCGCCGGCGCGCTCATCGCCTTCGGCTACTTCGTCGGACACTTTCTGATCGTCCGCTCCCTGTATCTCTGACTCCGCCGCCGGCCCGCCTTGCGCGGGACCGGCGCTACCCCCGCCCGTACAAACGCCGGTTCATCTCTTCAATACGCCCGTGCAGTAGGCGATTCTGCAATGTCTTGCACCAGCTGGCGGAAAGCCCGGCGCAGGCCAGCAAGCGGCGGTACTCCGCTTCATCGAACGGCATGTGGAAAACAATGGCGATACACTGCGCCACGCTGATATCACCGTTGCGCGACACCAGCTCCAGCGGGCAGCGATCGCCGACGCGCCCCTCCGCCACGACCCGGTACAGCCAGCCGCAGCGGCCACTTTGCTGCATGTGCAGGGAGAGATCGCCTATCTCCATCATCTGATTCAGCTTGTAGCAGGGAGAACGCGGCTGAGTCACCTGAATCAGCGCCTCGCCCCAGCGATAAATATCGCCGATAAAGACCGACGCCTCATCCATCCCGAGAGTCGACAGGTTTTCACCGAAGACCGCGGCCTCAAAACGCTCCGCCTGCTGCGGATACGCCTGACGCCAGTAGTCATAGTGCTCGCACGGATAGTGGCACAGCGCCCGATCGGCGCCGCCGTGTATCCGCGACTCCGCCTGTTCATCCCCCGCTAGCCCCAGATGCAGCAGCGTCAGGGCATCGGTCATCTGACGTTTAACGATGGCGCTGCTTTTACCGCCGATAAAAGGTGCACAGCGACCAACGTAGACTTCGGGATAGCGCATGACGATAGCTCCAGATGAGGGGAAAAGGATTTGCCGCCCACCACTATAGCGGGCAACGGCAGCGGAGAAAACCGCCGCATGCGGCGGCACAGACGGGCGTAACTCACACGGCGAGCAGGCGCTGAGGATGGGTAAAAATCGTCCCCTTCCCGGGACGGCAGAACCCCACCAGCGTCAGGTTGCAGCGCTCAGCCACCTCAATGGCCAGGGTGGTGGCCGCGGAGACGGCGAACAGGATCTCCACCCCGCACATCGCCGCCTTCTGTACCATTTCATAGCTGGCGCGGCTGGATACCAGCGCCGCACCGGCCTGCCACCCGGGCTGGCGGGCACGCAGGCCCAGCAGCTTATCCAACGCCACATGACGCCCGACGTCCTCGCAGCCTCCCTGCAGCACCCCCTCGCCGTCAAGCCACGCGGCGGCGTGGGTACAGCCGGTCAGGTTACCGATCGTCTGCACCTCGCGCAGGCGCGCCAGCGCGCCGTCCAGCGTCGCCAGATCGAAACGCTGGCTAAACGGCAACGGCGCCAGCGGACGCAGCGCATCGCCAATCTGTTCAACCCCGCACACGCCGCACCCGGTGCGACCGGCCAGCGAGCGACGGCGCGCCTTCAGCGCCATAAAACAGCGACTGGAAAGCTCGATCTGAACCTCCAGCCCATGACAGGCCGTCTGAACCTCCATGCCGTAGATGTCCTGCGGCGAACGGATGATCCCCTCTGACAGGGAGAAACCCAGGGCAAACGCCTCTAGCTCTTTCGGCGACGCCATCATCACTACGTGGGAAATACCGTTATAGACCAGGGCGACCGGAACCTCGTTGGCGACCCAGTCAGGCCGCGGCTCGCTCGGTTCGGTGCGTGGCCAGACCGGAACGGTCGTCGCGCCGCACACGCGCTGCGGCAGTAGAGACGCTCTCTTATTCACGTGCTATTCCCATCAAATTGACCGGTAAGGGAAAAACCCATCGCCTCTCACCGGCCGCTATATCCATGACGATCAATTTTCACCGACATGACCGCCGCGTAGCGCAGTTCGACCGAAAGGGCAACTCAGTAATTTGAATCACATAACAAAAATGGAAAAAAGAAGCTAAAAACAGCGCATTTCCCTATCAAAAGGCACCCTGTTTTAAAACCTCTCATTAACATTTTAATATACTTTCATGGTACACTGCGAGTAGGGAAATAATACCCAAAAAAGCGACACGCAATAACAAACAATGAAAAGGAAACACACCGGCAGCATCGGGCCCGCCGGGGTATTTCAACAAACAATGTGGCTATTTGAGGAGCAATCCATGCAAGTCAGCAGAAGACAATTCTTCAGGATCTGCGCTGGCGGTATGGCAGGAACAACGGCAGCGGTGCTGGGCTTCGCCCCGTCGCTGGCTTTGGCGCAAACCCGGCAGTACAAGCTACTGCGCGCGAAAGAAACCCGTAACACCTGTACATACTGTTCCGTTGGCTGTGGGCTGTTGATGTACAGCCTGGGGGATGGTGCCAAAAACGCAAAGGAGAGTATTTTTCATATCGAAGGGGACCCGGATCATCCGGTAAACCGCGGCGCGCTGTGTCCGAAGGGCGCCGGTCTCATCGATTTTATCCACAGCGAATCCCGACTGCAGTACCCAGAATACCGCGCGCCGGGCTCCAACGTCTGGCAGCGCCTCAGCTGGGATGAGGCCTTTACCCGCATCGCCCGCCTGATCAAGCAGGACCGCGATGCCAACTTCATCGCCACCAACGCCCAGGGCGTCACCGTCAACCGCTGGCTGAGCACCGGGATGCTATGCGCCTCGGCGTCCAGCAACGAAACCGGCTATCTGACCCAAAAGTTTAGCCGGGCGCTGGGGATGCTGGCAGTCGATAACCAAGCACGTGTCTGACACGGACCAACGGTAGCAAGTCTTGCTCCAACATTTGGTCGCGGTGCCATGACCAACCACTGGGTCGACATCAAGAACGCTAACCTGATCGTGGTGATGGGCGGTAACGCCGCCGAGGCCCACCCGGTCGGTTTCCGCTGGGCGATGGAGGCCAAAATCCATAACAACGCCAAGCTGATCGTGATCGATCCACGCTTTACCCGCACCGCCGCGGTGGCCGATTTCTATACCCCGATCCGCTCGGGCACCGATATCGCCTTCCTCTCCGGTGTGCTGCTGTACCTGATCGATAACAACCAGATCAACGCCGAATATGTGAAGAACTACACCAACGCCAGCCTGCTGGTGCGGGAGGACTTTACCTTTGAAGATGGCCTGTTCAGCGGCTACGACGCGGACAAACGCCGTTACGATAAGCGCAGTTGGAACTACCAGTTGGACGATCAGGGCTTTGCCAAACGCGACGATACCCTGCAGGATCCGCGCTGCGTATGGAATCTGCTGCGAACCCACGTATCACGCTATACCCCAGAGGTGGTCGAAAACCTGTGCGGCACCCCGCGCGCCGACTTCCTGAAGGTCTGTGAATACATCGCGGAGACCAGCGCGCCGGATAAGACCACCTCTTTCCTGTACGCCCTGGGCTGGACCCAGCATACGGTCGGCGCCCAGAACATCCGCACCATGGCGATGATCCAGCTGCTGCTGGGCAACATGGGGATGGCCGGCGGCGGCGTCAACGCGCTGCGCGGCCACTCTAACATCCAGGGGCTGACGGATCTGGGGCTGCTGTCGACCAGTCTGCCGGGCTATATGAGCCTGCCGTCAGAGCAGCAGACCGACCTGGCCAGCTACCTGGCCGCCACCACCCCGAAACCGACCCTGCCCGGCCAGGTCAACTATTGGGGCAATACGCCCAAGTTCTTCGTTAGCCTAATGAAGTCCTTCTATGGCGATAAGGCGCAGGCGCAAAACAGCTGGGGATTTGACTGGCTGCCCAAGTGGGACAAAGGCTACGACGTCCTGCAGTACTTTGAGATGATGTCGCAGGGGAAGGTCAACGGCTATATCTGTCAGGGCTTTAACCCGGTCGCCTCGTTCCCGAACAAGAACAAGGTGGTCGACTGTCTGTCCAAGCTGAAGTTCCTGGTGACCATCGATCCGCTGAATACGGAAACCGCCTGCTTCTGGCAGAACCACGGCGAGCTGAACGCGGTCGATCCGACCACGATCCAGACCGAGGTCTTCCGCCTGCCCTCCACCTGCTTCGCCGAAGAGAACGGCTCCATCGTCAACTCCGGACGCTGGCTGCAGTGGCACTGGAAAGGCGCCGATGCGCCGGGGATCGCCCGTAACGACGGCGAGATCCTCTCCGGGATCTTCCTGCGTCTGCGCGAGATGTACGCCAAAGAGGGCGGCGCGCTGCCGGAGGCGGTGCTCAACATGTCCTGGGACTACCTGACGCCGGAAAACCCGCATCCGGAAGAGGTGGCCCGCGAGAACAATGGCCGGGCGTTGGCCGATCTGACCGATCCGGTCAGCGGCGCCGTGATCGTCAAGAAGGGACAGCAGCTCAGCTCCTTCGCTCAGCTGCGCGACGACGGCAGCACCGCCAGCGGCTGCTGGATCTTCGCCGGTAGCTGGACCGAAGAGGGCAACCAGATGGCGCGCCGCGACAACAGCGACCCCTCCGGCCTGGGCAATACCCTGGGCTGGGCCTGGGCCTGGCCGCTGAACCGCCGCATCCTGTATAACCGCGCGTCGGCGGATCCGTCAGGGAAACCCTGGGATCCCAAGCGCGAACTGCTGCACTGGGACGGCGCCAAGTGGGTCGGCATCGATATCCCGGACTACAGCAATGCCCCGCCCAACAGCGGCGTCGGGCCGTTCATCATGCAGCCAGAGGGAATGGGGCGCCTGTTCGCCATCGACAAGATGGCCGAAGGCCCGTTCCCGGAGCACTATGAGCCGTTCGAAACGCCGCTGGGCACCAACCCGCTGCACCCCAACGTGGTCTCCAACCCGGCGGCGCGCGTCTTTAAAGACGATCTGGCGCAGATGGGCAAGGCGGAGCAGTTCCCCTACGTCGGCACCACGTACCGTCTGACCGAACACTTCCACTACTGGACCAAGCATGCGCTGTTGAATGCGATCATCCAGCCGGAGCAGTTCGTCGAAATCGGTGAGCGGCTGGCCAACAGCAAGGGCATTGCCAACGGGGATACGGTGAAGGTCAGCTCCAACCGCGGCTATATCAAGGCCAAGGCGGTAGTGACCAAGCGCATCCGCACCCTGCAGGTCAACGGTAAGGCGGTCGATACCATCGGGATCCCGATCCACTGGGGTTACCTGGGCGTGGCGCGTCCCGGCTTCTTGGCCAACACGCTGACGCCGTTTGTCGGCGATGCCAATACGCAGACGCCGGAGTTCAAGGCGTTCCTGGTTAACGTGGAAAAGGTGTAACGGAGGCTAACCATGTCACTGCAATCCCAAGACATTATTAAGCGTTCGGCCACCAATTCCCTGACGCCGCCCCCCAACGGGCGCAATCACCAGGAGGAAGTGGCCAAGCTTATCGACGTAACCACCTGCGTCGGCTGTAAGGCCTGCCAGGTGGGCTGTTCAGAGTGGAACGATATCCGGGATGAGGTCGGACACTGCGTCGGGGTGTATGACAACCCCGCCGATCTGAGCGCCAAGTCCTGGACGGTGATGCGCTTCTCGGAGGTCGAAGAGAACGGCAAGCTGGAGTGGCTGATCCGTAAGGATGGCTGCATGCACTGCGCCGATCCGGGCTGCCTGAAGGCCTGCCCGTCGGCGGGCGCCATCATCCAGTACGCCAACGGTATCGTCGACTTTCAGTCCGAGCACTGCATCGGCTGCGGCTACTGCATCGCCGGCTGCCCGTTCAACGTGCCGCGCATGAACCCGGAAGACAAGCGGGTGTACAAGTGCACCCTGTGCGTCGACCGCGTCGCCGTCGGCCAGGAGCCGGCCTGCGTCAAAACCTGCCCGACCGGCGCCATCCACTTTGGCACCAAGGCGGCGATGAAGACGCTGGCGGCCGAGCGCATCAGCGAACTGCAGGGGCGCGGCTTTGCCGATGCCGGTCTGTACGATCCGCCGGGCGTCGGCGGCACCCACGTGATGTATGTGCTGCACCACGCCGACAGACCCGAGCTGTACCACGGGCTGCCGAAGGATCCGCATATCGATACCCCCATCACGCTGTGGAAGGATGTGCTCAAACCGGTCGCCTTTGCCGGTTTTATCGCTACCTTTATCGGGCTGCTGTACCACTACATCGCCGTCGGTCCCAATACGGAGGACGAAGACGATCACGACGATACGCCGCGGGGGAATGCTGGCGGGCAGGAGCATAGCCAGGCGCAAGGACATGCAGAGGAGAATCACCATGAGCAAAAATAATCTGATCCTGCGCACCCGGTTTATCGACCGGGCGTGTCACTGGACGGTGGTGATCTGCTTCTTCCTGGTCGCGCTATCCGGGATAGCGCTGTTCTTCCCCACGCTACAGTGGCTCACCGAAACCTTCGGGACACCGCAGATGGGGCGTATTCTGCACCCCTTCTTCGGCGTGCTGATCTTTGTTACCCTGCTGGTTATGTTCTTTCGCTTCGTCAGGCATAACCTGTTCGAACGCCAGGATATTCCCTGGTTTAAGGGGATCATTGAGGTGCTGAAGGGCAACGAGCACCTGGTGGCGCGCGTGGGTAAATATAACCCGGGGCAGAAAGCGATGTTCTGGAGCATCATGAGCCTGATCCTGGTGCTGCTGATCACCGGCATCATCATCTGGCGCCCCTACTTCGCCGATCGCTTTCCGATCCCGCTGGTGCGCTACTCGCTGCTGCTGCACGCCGTCGCCGCCATCGTGCTGATCCATGCCATCCTGATCCATATCTACATGGCGTTTTGGGTCAAAGGCTCGATCAAAGGGATGGTGGAAGGCAAGGTCAGCCGTCGCTGGGCCAGAAAACACCACCCGCGCTGGCTAGAGGAAGTGGAAGAAGAAGAAAAGGAGGCCCAGTCCGGTAAGAAGCCGAGCTGATCCCCCATTCTGTCGCGGACCCCTCCCGTCGCCCCCGGGGCGGCGGGAATCCGCGATGTATTCACAACACATCAGACGAAACCCTATGAGCATTCGAGTTCTTCCCCAGGAGCAGATCGACGCCGAACGCCGCTCAGGCGCGCTGGGCCCGATCGCTCCGCTGCTGCTGCCCAACCTGCAGCGACTGTACCGCCAGCGCGCAGAGCGTCTGCGCACGCTGGCAGACGAACACCCGCTGGCCGACTATCTGTGCTTTGCTGCCACGCTGGCCGACGCGCAGCAGCAGGCGCTGTTCGATAACCCGCTAACCCTGGATCTGGCGCCGGTCGTCGCCAACGCCGCCGCCAACGGCACCCCGCCGCTGGCGACGCAAACCTTCGCCCGGACGCCCCACTGGCAGCGGCTGCTGCTGGCCATCATCGCCGAGCTGCGTCCCCAGGCACCGGCGCACGTACTGCCGGTGCTGGAGGGATTGGAGAAGTGCGCCGCCGGTGAGCGCGAAGCGCTGGCCAGCGCCCTGCTGGCGGGCGATTACGCCGCCGTCGGCAGCGACAGGGCGCTGTTCCTGTGGGCCGCCCTCTCGCTTTACTGGGCCCAAATGGCCAGCCAGCTGCCCGGACGGGCGCAGGCGGAGTACGGCGAACAGCGCCACGTTTGCCCGGTGTGCGGCAGCATGCCGGTCAGCAGCGTCGTGCACATCGGCGGTAGCAACGGGCTGCGCTATCTGCACTGCAGTCTGTGCGAAAGCGAATGGCATATGGTGCGCGTGAAGTGCAGCAACTGCGAGGAGAGCCGCGATCTGAGCTATTGGTCGCTCGACAGCGAGCAGGCGGCGGTAAAAGCTGAAAGCTGCGGCGACTGCGGCAGCTATCTGAAAATCCTGTACCAGGAAAAAGACAGCGGCGTCGACGCCGTGGCCGACGATCTCGCCACGCTGCTGCTGGATGCCAAAATGGAAGAGGCGGGCTTCGCCCGCAGCAGTCTTAACCCCTTCCTGTTCCCCGGAGAGTAAGACTCAGCGCCGGGCGCAGCGCGCCCGGCCATCTCGATACCGCTTACAGGTACATCTTGCGCAGATAGTGCGGCACCGCATCGTCCGCGTTGCTGCCGATCACCTCCCTCTGCGGCAGCAGATCCTTCAGGCGCTGGTGCGCATCGGCCATGATGCACCCCTTGCCCGCCATGCTCAGCATCTCCATGTCATTCATGCCGTCGCCAAAGGCGATGCAGTCTTTCAGGCCATAGCCCAAACGGTGCGCCACAAACTCCAGCGCATGTCCCTTCGACACCCCGCCGGCCATCACCTCCAGACAGGTGGGCAGGGAGAAGCTGACGTTCACCCGATCGCCCCAGCGGGCATTGATCGCCTCCTCCAGCGGCAGCAGCCGATCGTGATCGGCGCAGGTGTAATAGACCTTACAGATGCCGTCCGTCGGCAGCATCGCCGGCTCAAACACATGGTAGTGAAACACCGACTCCTGGAAGAACGCCCGCTGGGCGGGGTCCTCTCTATTCATAAACCAGTCATCGTTGCGGTAAACGTTGGTCAGGATCTGCGGGTCATCGTGCACGATCGAGAAGAGATCGTGGGCGATATCGGGATCCACGTTGTGGCTGAAGATCGGCTCACCCAGCGGATCGTGCACCCGGGCACCGTTGGAGGTGATCATAAACGCCTTGATCCCCAGGCTGTCGCGCACCTGCGCGATATCGATATGGTGACGCCCGGTGGCGAAGACAAAGTGCACCCCTTTCTGGGTCAGCAGACGCAGGGTTTCTCGGGCAAAGGGTGTCAGGGTATGCGCGGGCGACAGCAGGGTGCCGTCCATATCCGAAGCTACGATATGATACATAGAGTACGTTCTAACCTCAGCAGGGGTTGGCGGCAATAGGTGCCGGCGATTCAGAAAATTGTTTAAAAAACCGCACGATAGCGGTTAGCGCTTCGGCACGCTGGCTGTCCCGTTCAAACAGGATCTCATGGCGTGCACCCTTGATAACCAGCGGCGCACCGCCCCAGGGGGCGTTGCCGGCGGCGGCGAGTGTCTGACAAAAACGCAGCTGTGACGCATTATCCACCACGCGATCCTCTGCGGCCTGCAGCAGCAGCAGCGGCGTGACAATCTCCGGCGCCACGCGCTGGATCCGTTCGGCGGCGGCCAGGCTTTCGGCGACCCACTGATAGGTCGGCCCGCCCACCTGCAGCTGTGGATAGTCAGAATAATAGCGCAAAAAACGACGATATCGCACCCGGCTGTGCGTGAGTTCGTTAACCATAAATGGCAGGGGACGCCAGTAGCCGGTGCCCAAGGCATAGCGGGTGCGGCGCGCGCGGCGGCGCGCGGCCCAGCTCAATATGCCATTCGCCAGCCAGCGCGGCAGCGGCAGGCGGATCCCGGTCATCGGCGCACACAGCGCCGCGGCGGTCAGCCCCGCGGGGCGGCGGGCCAGAAACAGAGCGCTGATCGCGCCGCCCATCGAGTGCGCCAGTAAGAAACGCTGCCGATAGGGGCGCGCCAGCAGCTCGCGCTGCCACAGCTGCTGCAGATCATCCACGTAGTCGTCAAAGCGCTCCACGTGGCCGCGGTGCGAGTCGGCCAGCATCCGCTCGGAGGTTCCCTGGCCGCGGTGGTCGATGATCACTACATCATAGCCACTCACAAACAGATCGTAGGCCAGCTCCGGATATTTCATATAGCTTTCAATGCGCCCCGGGGCGATCAGTATCGCGCGGGTGTGCCGCGCATCGCAAAAGGCCACGTAGCGGATCGCTACGCCGTCAACGCCGCAGAATTCGCCCTCTCGGCGCCGCTGCCAAAAATCCAGCAGCGGGCCGGTCGTAAACGCAGCAAAGCCACGCTCACGCGTCAGCCAGCCGTGGATCATGGAAGACATCGGTGTCATTGTCATGGTATCGCGCAGGAAAATAAGAGTAGCGCGGTGCGCCGTTACTGCGGGCTATTGTGGCATAAAAAGTGGCCTGCGGGGAGCTCTCCCCCTGCGGTGCGCGGCGCCGCGATTATTAGTCCCGCGCGCCGATCCCTCCGCTGCCATCGAATAAATTCACTTGCGCATCGCGGCACATCTTGTAAGTTTGAGGATTATCACACCGTTGCGCGTCGCGCCGGCGCGCGGCGGCCGATCCGCAACTCGTCACCATCCAAGGCAGGAGTGCATATGAAAAACGTTGGTTTTATCGGCTGGCGCGGCATGGTTGGCTCGGTGCTTATGCAACGCATGAGCGAAGAGCGCGACTTCGACGCTATCCGCCCGGTCTTTTTTTCAACCTCGCAGCACGGCCAGCCGGCGCCGACGTTCGGCGGCCACAGCGGCACGCTGCAGGATGCCTCCGATATCGACGCCCTCAAGGCGCTGGATATTATCATCACCTGTCAGGGCGGCGATTATACCCAGGCCATCTACCCGCGGCTGCGGGCGGCGGGCTGGCAGGGGTACTGGATCGATGCCGCCTCGGCGCTGCGGATGCAGGATGACGCCATCATTATCCTTGACCCGGTCAACCGCGCGGTGATCGATCGTGGCCTGGAGAGCGGAGTGAAAACCTTTGTCGGCGGCAACTGTACCGTCAGCCTGATGCTGATGTCCCTGGGCGGACTGTTCGCCGCCGATCTGGTGGAATGGGTCTCCGTCGCCACCTACCAGGCCGCCTCCGGCGGCGGCGCGCGCCATATGCGCGAGCTGCTGACCCAGATGGGGATGCTGCACGGCCAGGTCGCGCCGGCGCTGGAAAACCCGGCCAGCGCGATCCTGGATATCGAGCGCCGGGTCACCGATCTGATGCGCAGCGGCACGCTGCCGACGGATAACTTTGGCGTACCGCTGGCCGGCAGCCTGATCCCGTGGATCGATAAGGCGCTGGATAACGGTCAGAGCCGCGAGGAGTGGAAGGGGCAGGCCGAAACCAACAAGATCCTGGCGAGCGCTCAGGCGATTCCGATCGATGGTCTGTGCGTCCGGGTCGGCGCTCTGCGCTGCCATAGCCAGGCCTTTACCATCAAGCTGAAGCGCGATATCGCCATCCCAGAGGTGGAGCAGCTGCTGGCGCGCCATAACGAATGGGTGCGGGTGATCCCCAACGATCGCGAGCTGAGCATGCGTGAGCTGACGCCGGCCGCCGTCACCGGCACGCTGGCCACCCCGGTTGGCCGTCTGCGCAAGCTGAACATGGGGCCGCAGTATCTATCCGCCTTTACCGTGGGCGACCAGCTGCTGTGGGGCGCCGCCGAGCCGCTGCGCCGTATGCTGAGGCTGCTGCTCTAGTCCGCGCCCTGGTACGGCGCAGGCGCCGTCGACGGGGATAAGGCCTCCGTCGGCGGTGACCACGGCACGCACACCACCACCCGGGTCGAACGCTCCGGCACACAGTCGACCTGCACCCCATAGCGTTCGCCATAGCGCGCCTTGATCCGCCGATCGACCAGGTTCATTCCCAGCCCGTCGCCGCCCGGCGTCGGCCGATACAGCCCGGCGTTGTCCTCCACGCAAATAGAGACCCGCTCCCCCTCACGCCAGCTGCGGATCTCGACCCGTCCCACGCCGAACAGCTGCGCCGTACCGTGCTTAATCGCATTCTCAACGATCGGCTGCAGGGAGAACGCCGGCAGACGAACCTCCCGCAGCGCGGCGTCAGAGCACACCGCGACCACCAGATTCTCCGCGAAACGCGCCTTCTCGATCTCCAGGTAGGCGTTCACGTGCTCCAGCTCGTCCGCCAGCGTCACCTCATCGCCGTTGCGCTTGAGATTCTTGCGAAAGAACGTCGACAGCGACAGCACCAGGCGCCGCGCATGGTCCGGGTCTCGGCGGATCACCGCCGACAGGGTATTCAGGGCATTAAATAAGAAATGGGGATTCACCTGCGCGTGCAGCAGCTTAATCTGCGACTGGGCCAACAGCTGGGTTTGCTGCTCATACTTGCCCGCCAGGATCTGCGCCGACAGCAGGTGCGCAATCCCCTCCCCCAGCGTTCGGTTGATGCTGGAAAACAGGCGGTTCTTGGGCTCGTAGAGCTTGATCGTGCCCATGACCCGGTTATCCTCGCCGCGCAGCGGGATCACCAGCGACGACCCCAGCTTACAGTGCGGGGTGATGGAGCACTGGTAAGGCACCTCATTACCGTCGGCGTACACCACCTGGTTCTGCTCAATGGCCCGATGGGTGTGGTGCGAGGTGATCGGTGAGCCGACCAGATGGTGATCGGCCCCCATGCCGATAAAGGCCAGCAGGCGCTGGCGATCCGTCAGCGCCACCGCGCCGACGCCCAGCTCCTCATACAGGATCCGCGCCACCTTCATGCTGTTCTGGCGATCGAAGCCCTGACGCAGTATCCCCTCGGCGCGGGCGGCGATCTGCAGCGCCTTGGCGGAAAAGGCCGAGGTGTATTTGTCAAAGATGGCTCGCCGATCCAGCAGAATGCGCATAAACATCGCCGCGCCGACGGTATTAGTGATCATCATCGGCAGCGCGATATGCTCGACCAGCTCTTCGGCCTCCCAGAACGGGCGGGCGATCGCCAGGATAATCCCCATCTGCAGACACTCGGCCAACAAGGTGATCGCGCCGACCACCCAAGGCGTAAACAGCAGATCAAGGCGGTGGTGGCGCAGCATGTGGCGGTGCAGCATTCCCCCGACCAGCCCCTCGACCACGGTGGAGATCATGCAGGCCAGCGCCGTCATTCCCCCCATCGAATAGCGGTGCAGACCGCCGGTCAACCCCACCAGAAAGCCGACGCCCGGCCCGCCCAGCACCCCACCCAGCACCGCGCCGATGGCCCGGGTGTTGGCGATGGAGTCATCGATATGCAGGCCAAAGTAGGTCCCCATGATGCAGAACATCGAGAAGGTGAGGTAGCACACCAGCTTATGCGGCAGGCGAATAGTCACCTGCATCAGCGGAATAAACAGCGGCGTTTTACTCAGCAGATAGGCAATCACCAGATAGACACACATTTGCTGCAGCAGAGACAAAATTAAATCCATCTGGCTGACGCCCATACCCCCTCCTTCGCCACGATGCGTCGCCATTGTAGGCCGGTGCACGTTCCGCCGCTGCGCGGTCGTAGACAAAAAAAAAGCCAGCACCCGACGCTGGCTAAAAAATTGGAAGCAATGTGAGCAATGTCGTGCCTTCCCGGTGGAGGTGAAGCCACCACCCGAAAAACAAGTTAATGATAACCATTATCATGTAATGATGTAAAGCGCTTTTGTAAGAAAGTGCGAGCCGCGCAATACATCACGACCTATTGATACTTAATAAGTTTATCTATTTTCATCCCGATGGAAGGGTAGAAAGGATAACTTTGTTAACCATTGGTTTAACTCTGTACGGTTTACAGCTCTCGCGGGCAGAACTATAGTTAGCTCACTTTTTAGTTGGTGGAGATTCCCTCTTTGGACAGTCAGAGTCATCAGGACAACACGCACTTATCCTTGGCAAGCTGACCATCTTCACGATGTGCTGCTTGCCGAACCCAGGCGGGCAGCAACACTTCATCTCGAACTGCTGCATACCCTTAGTAATGACACGCGCGCTGCGCACCGCGCTCGCGTAAATGCGGACAGTTATCATGCTGTTTTATACCCAGGCACTGTTTCCTCCGGGCGAATAAGCTTCGCCGCGGCGCGCATTATGCCGTCGCTACCCTGAAACCCTGCGCATGACGGCGCAAGATGCGTCACGCCCAGCGTTTCCCTATGCCTCACACGTACAGACACCTTTTGCCGGGCGGCAGGGGTGTGCTTAAAAAACAGCACATGAGTAGCGCACCATGACTCAGATGATCGATCAAAACACCGCGGTTCTTAACGGCCGCCGGGAAAAACAGACAAAACGCCACGCGATTGCCGATGAAGCCCGCGTCAGCCTGGACGCCACCCTGGCCAACCTCTCCGCCAATACGCTGGGGCTGGAGGAGGACGACGCGCGCGAACGCCTGCAGCTGCACGGCCCTAACCAGGTCGCCCATGAAAAGGCGCCGCCGGCGCTGATTCAGTTCTTCATGGCGTTCAACAACCCCTTTATCTACGTACTGATCGCGCTGGCGCTGATCAGCTTCTTCACCGATTACTGGCTCCCACTGCGTCACGGTGAGCCAACCGATCTGACCGGGGTGATCATCATTCTGGTGATGGTCTCTCTCAGCGGGCTGCTGCGCTTCTGGCAGGAGTTTCGCACCAATAAGGCCGCCGAGGCGCTGAAGTCCATGGTCCGCACCACGGCAACCGTACTGCGGCGCGCCCACCCGTTTGCCCAGAGCGAATGCCACGAGATACCGATGCAGCAGCTGGTGCCGGGCGACATCATTCTGCTCTCCGCTGGCGATATGGTACCGGCCGACGTGAAGCTGATTGAGTCGCGCGACCTGTTTATCAGCCAGGCCGTGCTGACCGGCGAGTCCCTGCCGATCGAAAAATATGACGTGACCGCCAGCGTGCGTGAGAAGTCCAGCGACCCCTGCAGCGCCGAAGGCAGCCTGCTGGAGCTGGCCAACGTTTGCCTGATGGGCACCAACGTCTCCAGCGGGACGGCCCGGGCGGTCGTGGTCGCCACCGGTAACCGCACCTACTTCGGCTCGCTGGCCAAGTCCATCGTCGGCACCCGCTCGCAGACCGCGTTCGACCGCGGCGTCAACAGCGTCAGCTGGCTGCTGATCCGCTTTATGCTGGTCATGGTGCCGATCGTGCTGCTGATCAACGGCGTTACCAAAGGCGACTGGACCGATGCCGCGCTGTTCGCCCTGGCCGTCGCCGTCGGGCTGACGCCGGAGATGCTGCCGATGATCGTCAGCTCTAACCTGGCCAAAGGCGCCATCGCCATGTCGCGGCGTAAGGTGGTCGTGAAGCGCCTCAACGCCATCCAGAACTTTGGCGCCATGGATGTGCTGTGCACCGATAAGACCGGCACCCTGACCCAGGATCGCATTATTCTTGAGCACTATCTGGATACCCAGGGCGTCGAAAACCCTCGCGTTCTGCAGCTGGCCTGGCTGAACAGCTATCACCAGAGCGGCATGAAGAACCTGATGGACAAAGCGGTGATCCGCTGCGGCCAGGATAAACCGGCCATTGAGGCGATGGCTGGCTACAGCAAAATCGACGAGCTGCCGTTTGACTTCAGCCGGCGCCGCCTCTCTATCGTGGTCAGCGATGAGCAGCAACACCATACGCTGATCTGTAAGGGCGCCGTCGAAGAGATGCTGGCCATCGCCAGCCACATTGAAGAGCACGGCCAGGTACAGCCGCTGGATGAGGCGCGCCGCGCCGCGCTGCAGTCGCTGGCGGAGGGGTATAACCGCCAGGGATTCCGCGTGCTGATGCTCGGCACCCGCGATCTCGGCCACGATGGCTGCGCGTTTCCCCTGAGCATTGCCGACGAGCGCGACCTGACCCTGTGCGGCCTGCTGACCTTTCTGGATCCGCCGAAAGAGTCCGCCGCTACCGCCCTTGACGCGCTGCGCGAAAACGGCGTCGTGGTCAAAGTGCTGACCGGCGATAACCCGACCGTCACGGGCAAGATCTGCCAAGAGGTGGGGCTGACGCCGGGCGAGATCCTGCTGGGCAGCGATATCGACCGCATGGACGACCAACAGCTGGCGCAGGAAGCGGAGCAGCGTACCGTCTTCGCCAAGCTGAGCCCGCTGCAAAAATCCCGGGTACTCAAAGCGCTGCAGAATAATGGCCACACCGTCGGGTTTCTCGGCGATGGGATCAACGACGCCCCGGCGCTGCGCGACGCCGACGTCGGCATCTCCGTCGATACCGGAACGGATATCGCCAAAGAGTCGGCGGATATCATTCTGCTGGAGAAGGATCTGATGGTGCTGGAGCAGGGGGTGATCACCGGGCGTGAGACCTTCGGCAATATCATCAAGTACCTGAATATGACCGCCAGCTCTAACTTCGGCAACGTGTTCTCCGTGCTGGTCGCCAGCGCCTTTATCCCGTTTCTGCCGATGCTGGCCATTCAGCTGCTGCTGCAGAACCTGCTGTACGATCTGTCGCAGATGAGCCTGCCGTGGGACCGGATGGACAAGGAGTTTCTGCGTAAACCGCGTAAATGGGACGCCAAAAACATCGGCCGCTTCATGCTGTGGATCGGGCCGACCTCATCCCTGTTTGATATCGCCACCTACGCCCTGATGTGGTACGTGTTCTCCGCCAACAGCATTGCCCATGAGTCGCTGTTCCAGTCCGGCTGGTTTATCGAGGGACTGCTGTCGCAGACGCTGGTCGTGCATATGCTGCGCACCCAGAAGATCCCGTTCATTCAGAGCTGCGCCGCGCTGCCGGTGATGCTGACCACCGGGATCATCATCGCGCTCGGGATCTATATTCCCTTCTCACCGCTGGGACACTTTATCGGCCTGCAGCCGCTGCCGCTGGCCTACTTCCCGTGGCTGGTCGCCATCCTGCTGAGCTACTGCGTTCTGACGCAGCTGATGAAGCGTTTCTATATTCACCGCTTCGGTCAGTGGTTCTAACCCCCTGCGGCGCGCTGTCATATCACGCAGCGCGCCGCGTCGTTCGGGTAAAAATACGTCGGGATCGTGCTGATAAACAAGGAAATGCCATAGAAAAACCCATCACCTTATAAAATATTTTTAGCAGCATAATTCTTATAACTTTATGAAATACTAAGAGTAGTCTTAACTTCCCGCCCACTTTTGCCGCCGACAAATCAAAAAAACGTCATATTTTACTTTTCCCCACCCAGCCTTCTCGCCGATAATGCGCCGCGTTCATGTCCACAAACTGGCGTAACGCATATGCTACATCTCTTTGCAGGGCTAGATTTCCATACTGGCCTAATGTTAGTTCTCGCGCTGCTCTTTGTGCTGTTCTACGAAGCCATCAACGGCTTCCACGATACGGCCAACGCGGTCGCAACCGTGATTTACACCCGTGCCCTGCGCTCGCAGATCGCCGTGGTAATGTCCGGTATTTTTAACTTCCTCGGCGTCATGCTGGGCGGCCTGAGCGTGGCCTATGCCATCGTTCACCTGCTGCCGACCGACCTGCTGCTGAACGTGGGCTCCGCCCATGGACTGGCCATGATGTTCTCCCTGCTGCTGGCGGCGATCATCTGGAACCTGGGAACCTGGTATTTCGGCCTGCCGGCCTCCAGCTCCCACACCCTGATCGGGGCCATCATCGGCATCGCGCTGACCAACGCGCTCATGACCCATACCTCCGTGGTGGATGCGCTGAACATCCCGAAGATGATTGAGATCTTCCTCTCACTGATCATCTCGCCGATCGTCGGCCTGCTGCTGGCCGGACTGATCGTCTGGATGCTGCGCCGCTACTGGAGCGGAACCAAAAAACGTCGCCGTATTCATATGACGCCGGCCGAGCGTGAAAAGATCGATGGCAAACGCAAGCCGCCGTTCTGGACCCGTATCGCCCTGATCGTATCGGCTATTGGCGTCAGCTTTTCCCATGGTGCAAACGATGGACAGAAAGGGATCGGTCTGCTGATGCTGGTGCTGATCGGCGTCGCCCCGGCCGGTTTCGTGATGAACATGGACGCGACGGGGTACGATATTGCCCGCACGCGCGATGCCATTACCCACCTGGACCAGTACTATCGTCAGCATCAGGCTGAGCTGAGCCACGTCATCAGCGCGGAGCCGGAAGTCCCGGCCAGCGAAGATGTCAACGGCAGCAAGATCTTCCACTGCGACCCCGCCCGGGCCCAGGTCGCCATCGCCAGCGCGCAGAGTATGCTGACCGATCTGCAAAGCTACGATCAGCTGAGCGTCGATCAGCGCAGCCATATGCGCCGCCTGCTGATGTGCGTCGCCGACACGGCCGGTAAGGTAGCCAAGCTGCCGGAAACCAACGAAACCAATAAGCGCTTCCTGACCGATCTGCGCAAAGATCTGCTGGCAACGGTGGAATATGCTCCGATGTGGATCATCGTCGCCGTTGCCCTCGCCCTGTCGCTGGGCACCATGGTCGGCTGGCGTCGCGTCGCCACCACCATCGGCGAAAAGATCGGGAAGAAAGGGATGACCTACGCGCAGGGGGTCTCCGCGCAAATGACCGCCGCGGTCTCCATCGGCGTGGCCAGCTACACCGGGATGCCGGTCTCCACCACCCATGTACTCTCCTCTGCGGTCACCGGCACCATGCTGGTCGACGGCGGCGGCGTACAGGGCAAAACGGTGAAGAACATCCTGCTGGCCTGGGTGCTGACGCTGCCCATGGCGATCATCATCTCCAGCCTGCTGTACTGGCTGGCGCTCACCTTCGTGGTCTAACGGCCCGCTAAGCGATAAAAAAGCCCGCGAATGCGGGCTTTTTTTTGGCCGATAGGCGCTGGGCCGCGTGCGTCCCCCGCGCCTTACATCACGCCATGCAGCAGAATAACCCCAATGCACAGCGGCGCGGCGTAGCGCCAGGTAAAGCGCAGGGCGCGTCGCCAGTGCGTCGGCAGCGTCTCCGGCAGCAGCGCCTCCAGTCGTGACGACCAGCCAAACAGCAAACAGATCGCGATGGCGAACAGCGGCATCATCAGGTTAGAGGTCATAAAGTCCAGCCAATCGAACAGCGTACGCCCGCCCAGGGTGTAGTGAGCCAGCGGCCCAAACGAGAGGGTCACCGGGATCCCCGCCGTCATGATGCCGGCGCTGACCAGCAGGGTGGCGTTACGCCGCGACCACCCCCAGCGTCCACAGGCAAATGCCACGATATGCTCCAGCAGGGAGATCGACGAGGAGAGCGCCGCCAGCAGCAGCAGCACAAAGAACGCCAGCGCCCACAGGCTGCCAAACGGCAGATGGGAAAAGAACACCGGCATCGTCATAAAGGTCAGCCCCGGCCCGGCGCTGGGGTCCAGCCCGGCCGCGCTCAGCGCGGGAAAAATCATCAGCCCGGCCAACACGCACACCAGACAGGAGAGCGCCACCACCCACAGACTGGAGCGGGCCACGCCGCGGCTGTCCGGCAGATAGGCGCCGTAGGTGGTGTGGATCCCCAACCCCACCGACAGGGAGAAAAAGGCCAGACCCAGCGCATCCAGCACGCTTTTCCCGCTCAGATGGCTAAAGTCGGGCTGCAGGAACATCCGCAGGCCGGCGCTGGCGCCCGGCAGCGTCACGCCGATCGCGATCAGCGCCACCATGATCAGCAGCAGCAGCGGCATCATGACCTTCACCGCCTTCTCGACGCCGCGCTGTACGCCGCCCAGCACCACATAGCCGGTCAGCGCGGCAAACAGCAGGTGGGTCAATACCGGCCAATAGGGATCGCTGATGTAGCGGCTAAACAGCGCCTGGAGCGCGGAGGCATCGCCGCTCTGCAGGCGACCGGCGCCGGCCAGCAGCGTATAGCCGACGGTCCAGCCACCGACCACGCTGTAAAAACTGTAGATACACCCGCTGGTAACGATACCCAAGATGCCCACCCATCCCCAGCGGCGGCCGCACATCTGACTGAACGCCTTCACCACGCTCTGGCGGCTGTGGCTGCCCAGCAGCGTTTCTGCCATGAACACCGCCAGCCCCAGAGTAAAGCTAAACAGCAGAAACAGCAGCAGAAACGCGCCACCGCCGTTGGTGGCCGTCACATAGGGGAATTTCCAGATGGCGCCGATACCGATCGCCGATCCGGCGGCGGCCAGGATATGTCCCACCCGCGATGACCACTGGGGACCGCGGGCGGCCGTCTGGCCGCTGGCTAACATTTGACTCATAACATCGCTCCGGTTGAATTACGGGTCGCCGGAGTTCGTCTTGAGGGTATCTGCAACAAGGCCGCCATCCGGCGGCCTTGAAAGAATAAATGGTGTGCGCAGGCCGCCCTAGGTGCTAAGGAGAAGAAGTAGGTTTAGCAGGCGACGCTGGGTTGACATGGTCATCGAATCCATCATAAGAAGTTCGTCTCCACCCTATAACAATCCTGGGCGTTAGGCAACGCCCGTTTACCCTCAGTGCCAGAGCGTCAGCGCAATCAACGCGACCACCACCAGCCCGCACAGGGCGCTGGTCAGCATAAACTGACGGCGCAGACGCTCGCAGCGACGGATAAACTCCCCGTCATGGTGATCGTAGTAACGGCGCTCGTAGATATAGCGCACCAGGCGCAGCTGTTTGCTGGGCTGACCGTGGCTGGTAAAGAAACCGCCGCCGTCCACGTACTGGTACAGCAGCGGATCGCAGCCGCGCAGCACCACCAGCAGGGCGCGCAGGGAAGAGTAATAACGCAGCATGTTGACCACGCACACAATAAACAACGCCCAAAATAACGCGACGGTATTAATCATGGTTTCCCCTCCCGGCATCCTCACGGCGTAACCTCCCTGCCGTGGACGCCCTATCCAGACAGACAACGCCGGCGCAGCTGACTCGCCCCGGCCCACGGTGTTGTTATGAAGAGACGGCGAGCCCCGGCGTGCGGGGTCTCCAGTTCTTAGTGTAGGAAATCTGGCGGCAACCCGTACAGAGATCACAAAAATTATTTATATATCGCGTGGCGCGCCGGAGTTCTCTACGCTATAGGTTATAGATTTCATTATATATTCACGAAATCAGCCACAAAAATAGCACCATGGGTATGGGGATTCCGGGGATAAATCAACTTTTCCACGTAATAGGGAAACAGTGCTTGATTTACCCTGCGGCGATCCTTATAAAAAATGGGTTAATTATGTTACCTGGCGCGGTCCTGCAGTCACGGGGCGCCGTTTACAACTGACTCCGGTCACGGTCTTCTCTGGGATGGTCATACAAAAAACTACCCTGTGAGCCGCACGACACATCTCGCTGTCCGGACAGTGCTAACATACAGGCATCGCCAGCGCGCCCACCGGAGCGGACGAAACCTGTAATCACCGTTAATCGGCTTTAGGAAGGAGCTCTCTTATGGCTTATAAACACATCCTGGTTGCTGTAGACCTTTCCCCGGAAAGTAACATACTGGTTGAAAAAGCCGTGTCCATGGCACGCCCCTACGATGCCAAGGTTTCGCTGATCCACGTAGACGTCAACTATTCCGACCTGTATACCGGCCTGATCGACGTTAACCTGGGCGATATGCAAAAACGTATCTCCGATGAAACGCACCATGCGCTGACCGAACTGTCGCAAAACGCGGGCTATCCGATTACCGAAACCCTGAGCGGCAGCGGCGATCTCGGTCAGGTGCTGGTGGATGCCATCAAGAAATACGATATGGACTTAGTCCTGTGCGGCCACCATCAGGACTTCTGGAGCAAGCTGATGTCCTCCGCCCGCCAGCTGATTAATACCGTTCATATCGACATGCTGATCGTTCCGCTGAAGGATGAAGAGGACGACTAACGTCACGTCGCTCGTTCCACGCTTTCTTTACCACGCTGGCGCGTCTCTACGCGCCGGCGTTTTTTATTTTGGCCGCGGCGTATCTCCCGCCCCCATCAGGATAGTGTGATCCGCCACCACATTCGCGTCATTTCAAAACAATAAACTATAAAATAGCCGCACATACCGCATTTAATGCAGCTCATCTGCTTATAAAATGGCATTCTATTTCATGGTGTCGTGGCGTGACAGGCCACGCCGACCCTTTTCACGACATAACAATAATCCGAGATCAACCACAATGAACAACACCGCGCCCGGTTTACTCCACCAACCCAAGCCCTTCTTCATGATCTTCTTCGTTGAGCTGTGGGAGCGCTTCGGTTATTACGGCGTACAGGGCATTCTGGCCGTCTTTTTCGTCAAACAGCTGGGCTTCTCACAGGAGCAGGCCTTCATCACCTTCGGCGCCTTTGCCGCGCTGGTCTACGGCCTGATCTCTATCGGCGGCTACGTCGGCGACCATCTGCTGGGCACCAAGCGCACCATGGTGCTCGGCGCCATCGTGCTGGCGCTGGGCTACTTTATGACCGGCATGTCGCTGCTGAAGCCAGAGATGATCTTCATCGCCCTGGGTACCATCGCCGTCGGCAATGGCCTGTTCAAGGCGAACCCGGCGAGTCTGCTCTCCAAATGCTACCCGCCGAAGGATCCGCGCCTGGATGGCGCCTTCACCCTGTTTTACATGTCCATCAACATCGGCTCACTGCTCTCTCTCTCCCTGGCGCCGATCATCGCCGAACGCTTCGGCTATGCGGTGACCTATAACCTGTGCGGCCTGGGACTGATCATCGCCCTGCTGGTCTACTTCGCCTGCCGCGGCATGGTGCGCAGCATCGGCTCAGCGCCGGATCATCAGCCGCTGAACTATGGCAAGCTGCTGCTGGTACTGGCCGGGGCCGTCGTCATGATCTTCCTCTGCGCCTGGCTGATGCATAACGTCGGCGTCGCCAACATCGTGCTGATCGCGGTCTCCGCGGTGGTGCTGTATTTCTTCTTCCGCGAGGCGTTTAAGCAGGATAAAACCGGGCGTAATCGGATGTTCGTCGCGTTCATCCTGATGATCGAAGCCGTCCTGTTCTACATTCTCTATGCGCAGATGCCGACCTCGCTTAACTTCTTCGCCATCAATAACGTCCGCCACGAGCTGCTCGGCTTTGCCATTAACCCGGTCAGCTTCCAGGCGCTCAACCCGTTCTGGGTCGTGGTGGCCAGCCCGATTCTGGCCTCGATCTACACCCGTCTGGGCAGCCGCGGCCGTGACATGACCATGCCGACCAAGTTTACTCTGGGAATGCTGCTGTGCTCTCTGGGCTTTCTCACCGCCGCCGCCGCGGGCATGTGGTTTGCCGACGCCCAGGGGTTAACCTCGCCCTGGTTTGTGGTGCTGGTCTATCTGTTCCAGAGCCTCGGGGAGCTGATGATCAGCGCGCTGGGACTGGCGATGGTCGCCGCGCTGGTGCCGCAGTATCTGATGGGCTTTATTCTGGGGATGTGGTTCCTGACCCAGGCCGCCGCCTTCCTGCTCGGCGGCTACGTCGCGACCTTCACCGCGGTTCCGGCGGGGATCCACGATCCGCTGCAGACTCTGCCCATCTATACCGGCGTCTTCGGTAAGATCGGTATCGCCACGCTGATCGTCACGCTGGTGATGGCGGCGATGGTGCCCTGGCTTAACCGGATGATGAACACCCCGGCCGACGGCCAAAAAGCCTAATTATTCACTTCTCGACAACGCCCTGATAGCACAGGGCGTTGTTCTTTTTTTCTCCCGATAAAACTCCTTGCGCTGCCCGCGTGGCGCGATGCTATAGTCCCAGACAGCCTATTTTTTAGGCTGCCGACAGGCATCTGCGACACAACGAATGCAATCCTATAATAACAAGGAGTTTTTATGGCTCACCTCGCATCAGTCGATCAATTCATGCAGCACGTCCAGCTGCGCGATCCCCATCAGCCGGAGTTTGCACAGGCCGTCCGTGAAGTCATGACCACCCTGTGGCCCTTTCTGCAGCAGCACCCACACTACCGCGATAGCGCCCTGCTGGAGCGGCTGATCGAGCCGGAGCGAGTGATCCAATTTCGCGTCAGCTGGGTGGACGACCGTAACCAGGTGCAGGTAAATCGGGCCTGGCGCGTGCAGTTCAGCTCGGCCATTGGGCCATTCAAGGGCGGAATGCGCTTTCATCCCTCGGTCAATCTGTCGATCCTCAAGTTTCTCGGCTTTGAGCAGACCTTTAAAAATGCGCTCACCACGCTGCCGATGGGCGGGGGAAAAGGCGGCAGCGATTTTAATCCTAAAGGGAAAAGCGACGGTGAGATCATGCGCTTCTGCCAGGCGCTGATGACCGAGCTGTATCGCCATCTCGGCGCCGATACCGACGTGCCGGCGGGCGACATCGGCGTCGGCGGGCGTGAGGTCGGCTATATGGCGGGGATGATGAAAAAGCTCGCCAACAACACCGCCTGCGTGTTTACCGGCAAGGGGCTCTCCTTCGGCGGCAGCCTGATGCGCCCAGAGGCCACCGGCTATGGGCTGGTCTATTTTACCGATGCCATGCTCCGGCGCCACGCCATGGGGCTGGAGGGCATGCGCATCGCCGTTTCCGGCTCCGGTAACGTGGCGCAGTACGCCATCGAGAAGGCGATGGCGCTGGGGGCCAGGGTCGTTACCGCATCGGACTCCAACGGCTGCGTGGTCGATGAGGCGGGATTTACCCCGGAGAAGCTGGCCCGCCTGTGCGCGATAAAGGCGACGCCGGATGGCCGGATCGCCGATTACGCCCGCGAGTTTGGTCTGATCTATCAGGAGGGACGCCAGCCTTGGCACGTGCCGGTCGATATCGCGCTGCCCTGCGCCACCCAGAATGAGCTGGATGCCGACGCCGCACAGGCCCTGATCGCCAACGGCGTTCGCGCCGTGGCCGAAGGGGCCAACATGCCCACCACCATTGAAGCGACCGATCGGTTCTTAGCGGCCGGCGTCCTGTTTGCCCCCGGCAAGGCGGCCAACGCCGGCGGGGTCGCGACCTCGGGACTGGAAATGGCGCAGAACGCCGCGCGCCTCGGCTGGCGCGCAGAGGAGGTCGATCGCCGTCTGCAGCAGATCATGCTGGATATCCATCAGGCCTGCGTCGACCACAGCGGCGGTCAAAGCGGGCCGGTGCACTACGTGCGCGGCGCCAACATCGCGGGCTTCGTGAAGGTCGCCGACGCCATGCTGGCGCAGGGCGTGCTGTAGCCCATCATCCTACAGCGGCAGCGATAGGCGGAAACAGGCGCCCTGTCGCTGTCGCGCGATCAGGGCGATATCCCCGCCGTGCAGCTCCAGCATCCGTTTTACGATCAGCAGCCCCAGCCCGCCGGTGCCGTAACGCGTCCCGCTGGATGACAGCGGCCGCTGGAACAACGCGCTGCGCAGCCCATCGGGGACGCCGGGGCCGCTGTCGCACAGCTCGACCCACAGCCGCCGCTCCTCCTGCCATAGGCGCACGACGATGCGCCCCTCCTGCGGCGTATGGCGTATGGCGTTATCCAGCAGGTTGGTCAGTACCCGCTCCATCATATGGATATCCGCCGAGATCAGCGGTAAACCGGTCGCGACGTCGGCGCTCAGCGTCAGGCCGCGGGCCTCGGCCGCCAGCTCAAACTTCTGAAACACATCCTGCAGCAGCTCGCTAAAAGAGAAAGGCTCACGCTGCGGCTTCACCGCACCGTACTCCAGGCGCGCCAGCTCAAACAGCTGCTGCGCCAGACGCCCGACCTTCTGGCTTTGGGCCAGCGCCGTATCCAGGTAACGCCGTCGATCGGCGGCGCTCAGGGTATCCCGCTTCAGGCTCAGCGTCTCCAGATAGCCATGCAGCGACGTGAGGGGCGTGCGCAGATCGTGAGAGACGGTGGTGATAAACTCGCGCCGCTGGCGATCCTGATAGGCCAAACGCTGCCACTGCTCGGTGATCCGGCGCGCCATGCGGCCAAACGCCCGCTGCAGCTGGGCGACCTCATCCTCGCCACGGATCTGCTGCAGCGCGGTCAGCGTCGCCGGCTGCGCGGTCTCCAGCCCCTCGCGCTCCAGACGCCCCACCTGACGCGTCAGGGCGTGAACCGGGCGGGTGACCCAGCGGTAGACCAGCAGCCAGGCCAGCAGCCCACAGATCAGGATCAGGGCTATCGACCAGCCGGCCATGCGCCAGGCGGAGCCGAAGCGAACGTCGTCGCTCAGCCGGTTGTAGTTCTCTCCCAGCAGCACCACATACAGATAGCCGCGCGGATGGCCGTTCAGCGACAGCGGCGCGGCGCTAAACACCTTACGGGCATCCGGGCTGCGCGGGTCGTCGCCGTACAGCGGCAGCGGTTTTCCCGCCAGAAACGCCGCGATCGGCGCCAGACTGACCTGATGGCGCACGATGCGCCCCGGCGGCGCCGCATCGCCGATGATCCGCCCCTGCTCATCCAGCAGATAGACCTCCACGCTGGGATTCACCGCCATCAGCTGATCGAACAGGTTTTTTACCGACGCCGGATTCAGGCCGTCGGCCTGCAGCAGCGGGTTATGCTCGGCGATATGACGCGCCAGGTTCGCGGACAGGCGCTGGATCACCTGCTGGCTATACTGCGTATTACTGCGCAGCTGCAGCCAACCGGTTAGGGCGCTGCACACCAGCAGCAGCAGGGCAAACACCAGCGCCAGACGCTGCGACAGGCTCAGGCGGCTCATACCGCTCCCCCTGCGTCGGCGAACTTGTAGCCGGCGCCCCAGACGGTCAGGATCAGCGCCGGCTCGGCGGGATCGGCCTCGATCTTGGTGCGCAGGCGATTAATATGGGTATTGACCGTATGCTCGTAGCCGTCGTGCTGGTATCCCCACACCTTGTCCAATAGCTGCAGACGTGAAAATACCTGCCCGGGGTGACGGGCAAAGAAGTACAGCAGATCGAATTCGCGCGGCGTAAGCTCGATCGGCCGCTCTCCCACCCACACCACCCGCGCCATGGGATCGATGGTCAGCGGGCCATAGCTCAGGCGTCCCCCCTCCAGCATCAGGTTGCGGCCCATCGCCTCCTGGCGACGAAACAGCGCCTTTACCCGGGCGACCAACTCAATCATAGAAAACGGCTTGGCCAGATAATCGTCGGCCCCCAGCTCCAGCCCCAGCACTCGGTGAACCTCGCTGGAGCGGGCGCTGGTGATGATGATCGGGGTATAGCGGGTCATGGCGCGCACCCGGCGGCAGATATCCAGCCCATCCACGCCCGGCAGCATCAGATCGAGGATCAGCGCATCCCATCCACCCTGTTCAACCAGCGCCATCCCCCGATCGCCGTCGGCGGCATGGGTCACCTGGTATCCCTCATCGCACAGATGCAGCGTCAGCAGTTCGGCAATCAGCGTGTCATCCTCTACCACCAGAATTCGTTTCCCCGTCATCACCGACTCCCCCATCAACGTTTTTTCCAGTCTACATGGCCTGCCAAGGACGAGTTATCACATTTTGTTTATAACCCCTCCATCCCGGCGATATGGTGTTTACTTTCAGTCAAAGCAACGGAAAACGCCCCCCTTGATAGAAGCGCGCGCCGCGGGTGAGGTGATAGACATCGTTCGCAGCAGCAATAAATTTCATGAATTTAAATTGCATTATCGTTTCATCTCACAAATATAAATATTCACCGATTATCGCCCATCCAATGCATACTTTTTGCGTACCACTGCTAAGCCGTATGCTAATAAATAGATAATAAAATGATCCAATAAACATGATATTTAACACCTTGAAGGTAATAAAATTACGGCAATCATTAATAGACACCTTTTTTTAACCATTATTTTTCCATTATTTTACAATAATGGACATAGATCACGTTTTATCACCCATGGGCAGCCAATCGTTTCCATTCTTCATTACCCTTTCCGTCATGAATTTTCCCGGGCTCTTACAACAACAAAGGTTCAGCCATGAAATTCAAACTCGCCTTGCTCACTACCGCCCTAGCCTCTGCGTGCATGTTTTCGGCCCCGACGTTTGCCGCAGAAAAAGCAGAAAAGCATGACATTGCCGTGGTCGCTAAAGTCACCGGTATCCCGTGGTTCAACCGTATGGAAACCGGGGTAAACCAAGCGGCGCAGCAGTTAGACGTCAACGCCTACCAGACCGGACCCGCCACGCCGGACCCGGCTCAGCAGGTCAAGGTTATCGAGGATCTGATCGCCAAAAATGTGGATGCCATCATCGTGGTGCCCAACGATGCCAAGGTGCTGGAGCCGGTGCTGAAGAAGGCGCGGGACAAGGGGATCGTGGTACTGACCCATGAGTCACCGGATCAGCAGATCGGCCAATGGGATATCGAAACCATCGATAGCCAGAAATACGCGCAGGCCAACGTCGATGCACTGGCCAAGGCGATGGGTGGCAAAGGGGGCTACGCCATCTACGTCGGCTCCCTGACCGTGCCGCTGCACAACGCCTGGGCTGACTACGCCGTGAAGTACCAGAAAGAGAAGTATCCGGATATGTTCGAAGTCACCTCGCGTCTGCCGGTGGCCGAAAGCATCGATAAATCCTACGCCACCACGCTGGATCTGATGAAGACCTACCCTCAGCTGAAGGGGATTATCGGCTTTGGCTCTCTCGGCCCCATCGGCGCAGGTCAGGCGGTCGCCAAGAAACGCGCCAAGGATAAGGTGGCCGTGGTCGGGATCGCCATGCCATCCCAGGCGGCGCCGTATCTGATCCGCGGCGATATCAAGCAGGTATTGCTGTGGGATCCGAAAGACGCAGGCTATGCGCTGGTGACCGTGGCCGATCGCCTGCTGCAGGGCCAGGAGGTCAAACCGGACCTGAGCATTGAAGGACTGGGCAAAGCGGATGTGGATACGAAAGATCACGTCATCCGCTTCAATAAAATATTAGAAGTGACCAAAGATAACGCCCAGTCACTCGGTTTCTGATTCCGGCTCACGGCCGCCATCACCAGGGAAACCCACACCGCCGGCCGCACGGGCCGGCGCTCAGGAATATTTTCTCCATCGTTATACGACGACGCCCCTCCGGGGGCGTCCGGCGGAGTATTGCCCATGAACAGCAGCGCATTCATCACGCTTGAAAACATCAGTAAACAGTTTCCCGGCGTGCTGGCTCTGGATCGGGTCAGCCTGACGCTGAATAAAGGCGAGGTACACTGCCTGGCCGGCCAGAACGGCTGTGGCAAAAGCACCATCATCAAAATCATCTCCGGCGTCTATCAGCCGGAAAAGGGGGCTCGCCTCCTGATCGATGGCAAACTGTTCCACCAGCTCACCCCCTCACTCTCCGCCCACTACGGCGTGCAGGTTATCTATCAAGATCTGTCGCTGTTTCCGAACTTCAGCGTGGCGGAAAACATCGCCATTCATCGCTACCAGCCGGGCGGCGATCTGTGGGTACGCCGCCGCGCCATGCGGCAGCAGGCGCTGGCGGCGATGCAGCGCATCGGCGTGACGCTCGATCCGGACAAGAAGGTGGAGAAGCTGTCGATCGCCGATCGTCAGCTGGTCGCCATCTGCCGCGCCATCGCCGCCGATGCCCGCCTGGTGATCATGGATGAGCCCACCGCCTCCCTGACCCGCCAAGAGGTCAACGGTCTGCTGCGCGTGGTCAATGAGCTAAAGAGCGCGGGCATTTGCGTGGTCTTCGTCAGCCACCGTCTGGATGAGGTGATGGAGGTGGCCGATCGCATCAGCGTGATGCGCGACGGCAAGCTGGTCGGCACCTGGCCCGCCAGCGAGCTGGACAGCCACGAGCTGGCCTTCCTGATGACCGGCCAACGCTTCCACTATACGCCGCTGCCGGCCTATGACGCCTCAACGGCGGCGCCGCGCCTGGCGCTGCGCAACCTGACCCGACGCGGCAAATATCACGATATCAGCCTGACGCTGCACCAGGGCGAAATCGTCTCTATCGTCGGCCTGCTGGGCGCCGGACGCACCGAGCTGTGCCTGAGCCTGTTCGGCATGACCCGCCCCGACAGCGGCGAGATCTGCATCGACGGCCAGGCGGTCACCCTGAGCAGCAACCGCGACGCCATCCGCCACGGCATCGGCTACGTCTCGGAAGATCGCCTGACCCAGGGGCTGATCATGGATCAGTCCATCTATGACAACACCATCGTGACCGTCTTCGACCAGCTGCACACCAAGGCCGGACTGCTCGATCATCAGCGCGCCAATGCGCTGGTTCAGCGGCTGATCCGTGAGCTGAATATCAAGGTGGCCGACAGCGCGCTGCCGGTCAAGACCCTCTCCGGCGGCAATGCGCAGCGCATCGCCATCGCCAAGTGGGTCGCGACCCGCCCCCGCATTCTGATCCTCGATTCGCCGACCGTCGGCGTCGATATCGCCAACAAAGAAGGGATCTACCAGATCGCCCGCGATCTGGCCCAGCAGGGCATGGCGGTGCTGATGATCTGCGATGAGATCCCGGAGGCCTACTACAACAGCCACCGCATCCTGGTGATGCGCCGAGGCGCCCTGGTGGCTGAATTTTTACCGCAGCGCTGCTGCGAACAGGATATTGCCGAGGTGGTCAATGCATAACGCCTTCCTTTCCCGCCTGGCGGGGCGACACGAAGCCTATCTCGGGCTGCTGGTCATCGCCCTGGCGCTGGGGCTCTCGCTGGCAACCGATGAGTTCTTCTCGCTGGGTAACCTGACGGACGTCGCCACCAGCTACGCCATTCTCGGGATCCTGGCCTGCGGCCTGTTCGTGGTGCTGATCGCCGGCGGGATCGATATCTCTTTCCCGGCGATGACCGCCATCGCCCAGTACGTGATGGCCAGCTGGATCATCACCCACGGCGGCAGCTTTCCGCTGGCCTTCGCCATGGCCATCGCCGTGGGGCTGCTGCTGGGGCTATGTAACGGTTTCTTGGTCTACTGGCTGCGAGTACCGGCGATCATCATTACCATCGCGACCCTGAATCTCTACTATGGGCTGCTGGTCTACCTGACCAAGGGCACCTGGCTGTACGGCTTTCCCGACTGGTTTATGGAGGGGGTCAACTACCTCTCCTTTACCGGCGCCGACGGCTATGACTATGGTCTGACGCTGCCGCTGCTGTGCCTGGGCGGCACCGTCGCGCTGACCGCCGTGCTGATGAACCACACCCGCCTCGGGCGTCAGATCTATGCCATGGGCGGCAACCGCGACGCCGCCTCTCGTCTGGGCATGAACCTGCTGCGTCTGCACTTCTATGTCTACGGCTATATGGGGATCCTGGCCGGCGTGGCGGCGGTGGTTCAGGCACAGATCACCCAGTCGGTGGCGCCTAACTCGCTGCTCGGCTTTGAGCTGACGGTGCTGGCGGCGGTGGTGCTCGGCGGCACCAGCATGGCCGGCGGGCGCGGTACCCTGACCGGCACCCTGCTGGGGGTCATTCTGCTGGCCTTTTTGCAGAACGGCCTAACGCTGCTCGGCGTCTCCTCCTACTGGCATACGGTACTCAGCGGACTGATCATCCTGATCAGCATCAGCAGCACCGCCTGGAACGAAAAACGCAAACTGGCCAAGGAGCTATAACATGAACGCCTTTGCGCGCCTGCTGCCCGGCGATCGCATCATTCGCCTGCAGTGCCTGATTATCGTTGTCGTCGCGCTGCTGTTTTCCGCGCTGCTCGGCAGCCGCTTCTTCAGCGTAGCCAACTTTCAATCCATCGCTTCCCAGCTGCCGATCCTGGGCATGCTGGCGCTCGGCATGGGCGTGACCATGCTGACCGGCGGCATTAACCTGTCGATCATCGCCGGCGCCAACGCCTGCTCGCTGGTGATGGCCGCCATTATCGTCAGCCACCCCGACCAGCCGGCCTTCCTGGTGCTGGCGCTGCTGGCGGGTCTACTGGTGGCCGTCGCGATCGGCGCCCTCAACGGCGCCCTGATCGCCTGGGTCGGCGTGTCGCCGATTCTGGCGACGCTGGGCACCATGACGCTGCTCACCGGACTCAATATCCTGCTCTCCAACGGCGCGGTGATCGCCGGCTTCCCGTCGCTGATCCAGCAGCTCGGCAGCGCCTCCCTGCTGGGGATCCCCCTGGCCATGCTGCTGTTCCTGGCCGTCGCCGCCGCGCTGTGGCTCCTGCTGGAGCACACCACCTTAGGGCGCAGCCTGTATCTGGTCGGCTCCAACCAACAGGCGACCCGCTTCAGCGGAGTGGACACCGCCCGCGTACAGATCGCCGTCTATATCATTTCGGCCCTGCTCGGCTGGGCCGCGGCGCTGCTGATGATGGCCAAGTTCAACTCGGCCAAGGCCGGCTACGGGGAGTCCTACCTGCTGGTCACGATTCTGGCCTCCGTGCTCGGCGGGATTAACCCGGACGGCGGATTTGGCCGTATTCTGGGGCTGGTGCTGGCGCTGATCGTGCTGCAGATGCTGGAGAGCGGACTCAATTTGCTGGGCGTCAGCAGCTACCTGACCATGGCCCTGTGGGGCGGTGTGCTGATCCTATTTATTGCATTACAGAATCGAACAGCCTGATTTCAGGAGAAAATTCATGGCAAGCTACTTTATTGGCGTAGATGTGGGAACCGGCAGCGCGCGCGCCGGTGTCTTTGACCTCAGCGGACGAATGGTCGGTCAGGCAACGCGTGAAATCGACCTCTACCGCCCCCAGGCCGACTTTGTCGAACAGTCGTCCGACAACATCTGGCAGGCGGTGTGTAACGCGGTGCGCGACGCCGTGAGCCAGGCCGACATTAACCCAATTCAAATCAAAGGAATGGGATTCGATGCCACCTGTTCGCTGGTGGTGCTGGACAGCGAAGGCAAACCGCTGACCATCAGCCCCTCCGGGCGCAGCGAACAGAACATCATCGTCTGGATGGATCACCGCGCCATCGCCCAGGCGGAGCGCATCAACACCACCCACCACCGGGTGCTGGACTTCGTCGGCGGCATTATCTCGCCGGAGATGCAGACGCCCAAGCTGCTGTGGCTAAAACAGCATATGCCGACCACCTGGGCCAACGCCGGCTACTTCTTTGACCTGCCGGACTTTTTGACCTGGCGCGCCACCCAGGATGACACCCGCTCCCTCTGCTCCACCGTCTGTAAATGGACCTATCTGGGGCACGAAAACCGCTGGGATGAGAGCTACTTCCGCGAGATAGGGCTAGAGGATCTGCTGGCGCACGATGCCGCCAAGATCGGCCGCGAAGTCAAAACCATGGGAGAGCCGTTGGGCTACGGCCTGACCGAACGCGCGGCGCGCGAGATGGGCCTGATCCCCGGCACCGCGGTCAGCGTCTCGATCATCGATGCCCACGCTGGCACGCTGGGAACCCTGGGCGCCAGCGGCGTCAGCGGTGACGTGGCCGACTTCGATCGCCGCATCGCCCTGATCGGCGGCACCTCCACCGGCCATATGGCCATGTCGCCCACCGCGCGCTTTATCGGCGGCGTATGGGGACCTTACTATTCGGCGATCCTGCCGGGCTACTGGCTGAACGAGGGGGGACAGTCCGCGACCGGCGCCCTGATCGATCACGTCATCCAGTCCCATCCCTGCTACGCCCCGCTGCTGGCGCAGGCCAAGGCCAACGGGCAGACCATCTATGAAGTGCTCAACGCCCTGCTGCGTAAAATGGCGGGAGAGCCGGAAAATATCGCTTTCCTGACCCGCGATATCCACGTCCTGCCCTATTTTCACGGTAACCGCTCGCCGCGCGCCAACCCGACCCTGAGCGGCGTCATGAGCGGCCTGAAGCTGTCGCGAACCCCGGAGGATCTGGCGCTACAGTATCTGGCGACCATCCAGGCGATCGCTTTGGGCACCCGCCATATCATCGAAACCATGAACCAGAGCGGCTACCGCATCGACACCATCATGGCCAGCGGCGGCGGCACCAAGAACCCGATCTTTGTTCAGGAGCACGCCAACGCCACCGGCTGCGCCATGCTGCTGCCCGTCGAAGGCGAGGCGATGCTGCTGGGCGGCGCCATGATGGGCACCGTCGCGGCCGGCGTCTTTGACACCCTGCCGGAGGCGATGGGCGCCATGAGCCGCATCGGCAAGACCGTCACGCCGCAGACCAACAGCATCAAGCGCTACTACGATCGCAAATACCGGGTGTTCCATGAAATGTATCAGGACCATATGAAGTATCGCCAGCTGATGCAGGAGGCGGAATGACGGCGGAATGGCATCAGGCGCAGACGGCCTGGCAAATCTATAGCGCCGAGCTGACACAGCTGGCGCAGCGGCTGGACGCCGAGCAGTGGCAGCAGCTGCTGGATCGGCTATCCGGGTGCCGGGGCAAGATCATGGTCAGCGGCGTCGGCACCTCGGGGATCGCCGCGCGTAAAGTCGCGCACATGCTGGCCTGCGTAGAGCGTCCAGCCATCTATCTCAACGCCACCGACGCGGCCCATGGCGACCTTGGCTTTCTGCGCGGCGACGATCTGGTGATCCTCATCTCGCGCGGCGGCAACTCGGAGGAGCTGACCCGCCTGCTGCCGGCGCTACAGGCGAAGGGGGTTCCCCTGATCGCCGTAACGGAAAATCCACGCTCGGCCATCGCCCGCGCGGCGCAGCTGACGCTGGCGACCGGGGTACAGCGCGAGATAGACCCGCTCAACATGCTGGCCACCACCTCCATCATCTTGGTGTTGGCCCTGTTCGATGCCGCCTGCGCCTGTCTGATGCAGCGCAGCGGCTACGATCGCCAGACGCTGCTGAGCGTGCATCCCGGCGGCGACGTGGGGCTAAGCCTACGCCGCAGCACGGACGATCAGGCCAGCGGTGCGTAGATATCGAAGCGGTGGCTTTTGGTCAGGGTGGCGTTAGGGGTCGCGACGTCGGCCAGCGGCGGCGCATAGTCTGGCCGCTTAACCACCACCCGCTTGGTGGCCAAACGGCGCGCCGGCGCCAGCAGGGCGTCGGCGTCGTCATCGGCGCCGACCAGCGCCTGAAACACCCGCATCTCTTTCTTCACCAGCGCGCTTTTCTGCCGGTGGGGGAACATCGGATCCAGATAAACCACCTCTGGACGCGGACTCAGCGTGGCCAGCGCCTCGATGCTGGAGGCGTGCAGCAGGGTCAGCCGCTCGCGCAGCCACGGACCGATCTCCGCATCGGCATAGCCGCGCTGTAGACCGTCATCCAGCAACGCCGCCACCACCGGGTGGCGCTCCAGCATCCGTACGCAGCATCCCAGCGACGCCAGTACAAACGCATCGCGGCCTAGCCCGGCGGTGGCGTCCACCACCGCCGGCAGGTAGCCGCCCTTAATGCCGACCGCCTTGGCCACCGCCTCGCCGCGGCCGCCGCCAAAGCGGCGACGGTGCGCCAGCGTCCCGCCGACGAAATCGACGAAAATAGCCCCCAGCTTTGGCTCATCTAGCTTGCGCAGCTCCAGGCGCTGCGGCGTCAGCACCAGCGCCAGTACGGCGTCGGCGTCGTGACACAGCCCCCAGCGCTGCGCCAGCGCGCTCAGCGCCGTCGCATCGGCACCCTCTTCCACCAGCAGCTGAACCGCCGCCATCAGCCCTTAATCCCGTAATGACGCAGCATGGCATCGATCTGCGGCTCACGCCCGCGGAACGCTTTAAACAGAGTCATCGGCTCATCGGAGCCCCCCTGCGACAGCACGTTATCCAAGAAGGCGCGCCCGGTATCAACGTTAAAGATCCCCTCCTCCTCAAAGCGGGAGAAGGCATCCGCCGACAGCAGCTCAGCCCACAGATAGCTGTAGTAGCCGGCCGCATAGCCGCCGGCGAAGATGTGGCTGAACGCATGCGGAAAACGTCCCCACTCCGGCGACGGCACGACCGCCACCAGCGCCTTGACCTGGCGCAGGGTCTCCATGATCTGCGCGCCCTGCGACGGGTCGAACTCGGTGTGCAGACGGAAATCAAACAGTCCGAACTCCAGCTGGCGCAGGATAAACAGCGCCGACTGATAGTTCTTCGCCGCCAGCATCCGATCCAGCATCGCCTGCGGCAGCGGCTCGCCGCTCTGATAGTGACCGGAGATAAAGGCCAACGCCTCCGGCTCCCAGCACCAGTTCTCCATAAACTGGCTCGGCAGCTCGACCGCATCCCACGGTACCCCGTTGATCCCGGACACTCCCGGGGTGTCGATACGGGTCAGCATATGGTGTAAGCCGTGGCCAAACTCGTGGAACAGGGTAGTCACTTCGCCGTGGGTAAACAGCGCCGGGCTATCGCCCAGCGGACGGTTGAAGTTACAGGTCAGGTAGGCCACCGGCTTCTGCAGGCTGCCGTCGGCGCGGCGCAGACGCCCGGCGCAGTCGTCCATCCAGGCGCCGCCGCGCTTGTGTTCACGCGCGTACAGATCCAGGTAGAAGCTACCGCACAGCTCACCGTCGCTGCCGTACAGCTCAAAGAAACGCACCTCCGGATGCCAGACATCCACGTCGTGACGCTCTTTGGCCGTAATGCCATAGATGCGATGCACCACCTCAAACAGCCCGCTCAGCACCGTCGGCTCGGGGAAGTAGGGGCGCAGCTCCTCGTCGCTGATGGCGTAGAGATGCTGCTTCTGTTTTTCGCTGTAGTAGGTGATGTCCCAGGGCGCCAGCTCGCTGACGCCATAGTGACGCAGGGCAAAGGCACTGAGCTGCTCCAGTTCCGCCGCCCCCTGTTTTTGGGCGCGCTGCGCCAGATCGTTGAGGAACCCCAGCACCTGCTGCGGGTTTTCAGCCATCTTGGTCGCCAGCGACTTGTCGGCGTAGCTGGCAAAGCCCAGCAGCTGGGCCAGCTCGTGGCGCAGCGCCAGCGTTTCGTTCATGATGGCGCCGTTGTCCCACTCACCGGCGTTCGGCCCCTGATCGGAGGCGCGCGTCGTGAAGGCGCGGTACATCTCATAGCGCAGTTCGCGGTTGTCGGCATAGGTCATCACCGGCAGGTAGCTCGGCATATCCAGCGTCAGCAGCCACCCCTGCTGACCACGTGACGACGCCAGCGCCTGGGCCGCCGCCAGCGCACTCTCCGGCAGGCCAGCCAGCGCCGCCTTCTCCGTCACCAGCTTGCTCCAACCCATGGTCGCATCCAGCACATTATTGCTAAAGGCGGAGCCCAGCTCAGACAGGCGCATGACGATTTCGCCGTAGCGCTTCTGCGCCTCCGGCGGCAGGCCGATACCGGACAGCTCAAAGTCGCGCAGCGCATTATCCACCGCCCGCTTCTGGGCCTTGTCCAGCGCCATGTAGCCCTCTCCCGCCTTCAGCTGGCGGTAGGCCTGATACAGCCCCTGATGCTGGCCGACCCAGGTGCCGTACTCCGACAGCAGCGGCAGGCACTGCTCATAGGCTGCCCGCAGCTCCGGGCTGTTTTTTACCGCGTTGAGATGGCTGACCGGCGAAAAAATACGCCCTAAACGATCGTCGGCCTCGGCCAGCGGCTGGACCAGGTTCTCCCAGGTAAAGGGGCCGGTCTGCGCCACCACGCGCTCTACCGCGGCGCGGCAGTCGGCCAGCGCGGCGCTCACCGCCGGAACCACGTCCTGCGGCGTAATGCGAGAAAAGGGCGGAAGCACAAAGGGAGTCAGCAAAGGATTGGTCATCGGCAAGTGTCCTATGGTCGGCAGGGCTGACGCAGCAGCCCTGAAATCGGGATATCCGCCGCGTGACGCCGCGGATAAAATAAGGCGTATTGAAACTAGGATGGGGACTGCGGCGCAGAAAATCAATCTCTGCGCGCACGGTCTAGGGGGTCGCGGCGGCGGCAACGCACCGAATATGCTGTGCCAGCTCGGCCAGTCGTGCGTCATCGGCGCGCGGGGCATCGTGGGAGGAGAGGTAGCCTTCATAGCGGGTAAAGAAGCGCTGGCTGCGCGTCTCTATCGGCCGCCACTCGTCCATATTGGCGGTGCCGTGCATCGGGAACAGCTTGCTGTGAACGTGATCCACGCCAAACCCCTCAAAAAACATGCCGCAGCGGCCCACGTCCTCAAAGGCGGCATCGAGCAGCCGAGCCACCGTCTTGGTCGCCAGCATCAGGCGCGTCAGCGCGTCATCAGGCATATCGAACGCATAGCTAGGGTAATGGCGCTTGGGGATCACCACGCTGAACCCGTCCGTATTGGGATAGATAGACAGGAAAGCCAGATGCGCGTCATCTTCCCAGATCTTATGGCACGGCGCCTCGCCGCGTACTATTTGACAAAAAATACAGCACATCACCTTCGCCTCTTCTCAACGGCGGCGCGCGGGTTTATCACGCCTCGGCTCATGAAATGGGGTATACTTTATCCAATATCGCGCCGCGCCGGTTTCTGCCTGCCGCGGCCGCATCAATCAGGCTTCATTTTTAACCCGAACGACTCACCAGAAGCAAACCACCCTATGTTAAGTTACCGTCACAGTTTTCATGCCGGCAACCACGCCGACGTTCTCAAGCACACCGTCCAAAGCCTGATCATCGCGGCGCTTAAGGAAAAGGACAAACCGTTCCTGTACCTCGATACCCACGCCGGCGCCGGGCGCTATCTGCTCAGCGGCGAACATGCCGAGAAGACCGGCGAATACCTGGAGGGGATCGCCCGCTTATGGCAGCGCGACGATCTGCCGGAGGCGCTGACGCCGTATATGGACGCCGTGCGCCACTTCAACCGCGCCGGCCAGCTGCGCTATTACCCGGGCTCTCCGCTGATCGCCCGTCAGCTGCTGCGCGAGCAGGATCGTCTGCACCTGAGCGAGCTGCATCCCAGCGACTTTCCGCTGCTGCGCGCCGAATTCCAGAAAGACGAGCGCGCCCGGGTCGTCCGTGAAAATGGCTACCAGCAGCTCAAGTCTCAGCTGCCGCCGGCGACACGGCGCGGCCTGATCCTGATCGATCCGCCCTATGAGCTGAAGAGCGACTATCAGGATGTGGTGAAAGGGATCCAGGAGGGGCACAAACGCTTTGCCACCGGTACCTATGCACTGTGGTACCCGGTGGTGCTGCGTCAGAACATCAGGCGCATGGTCCATGCCCTGGAGGAGACCGGCATCCGCCGTATCCTGCAGATTGAGCTGGCGGTACGCCCGGACAGCGATCAGCGCGGGATGACCGCCTCCGGGATGATCGTCATCAATCCGCCGTGGAAGCTGGAAGAGCAGATGCGCAGCCTGCTGCCTTGGCTGCACCAAGCGCTGGTTCCGCAGGGAACCGGCCACGCCAGCGTCAGCTGGATCGTCCCAGAGTAATTCCACGCGCTTCATACGGAATTTGTGCCCTGCCGACGGCAAGATTTTGCCGTCGGCCCACCGCAGCGTTACACTCCAAAGCAAACCTGCAAATAGCGGCGGTATCTCGCCATCCTGTCTCCGGCAGAGGGACTTTGCGGGGCAAATCCGATTTGTTGATAACGCTGAGACATCCCTATGACTAAACATTATGACTATCTCGCCATCGGCGGCGGCAGCGGCGGTATCGCCTCCATCAATCGGGCGGCGATGTACGGCCGCACGTGTGCGCTGATCGAAGCCAACGCGCTGGGCGGCACCTGTGTCAACGTGGGCTGCGTACCGAAGAAGGTGATGTGGCACGCCGCGCAGATCGCTGAGGCCATCAAGCTGTATGGCCCGGACTACGGCTTTGACACCACGCTCAACCGCTTCGACTGGCAGCGCCTGATCGACAGCCGCAGCGCCTATATCGAGCGGATTCATCAGTCCTATCAGCGCGGTCTGGGAAATAATAAAGTCGACGTTATCCAAGGATTTGCCACCTTTATTGACGCCCACACGGTCGAGGTCAACGGCGAGCGCATCAGCGCCGACCATATTCTCATCGCCACCGGGGGACGGCCGGCGCACCCGGATATCCCGGGCGCAGAATATGGTATCGACTCCGACGGCTTCTTTGCCCTTGACGCACTGCCGCAGCGCGTCGCCATCGTTGGCGCGGGCTACATCGCGGTCGAGATCGCCGGGGTGCTCAACGCGCTGGGCGCCGAAACCCACCTGTTTGTCCGTAAGCATGCGCCGCTGCGCAGCTTCGACAGTCTGATCGTCGATACCCTGCTGGAGGTGATGCACAGCGAAGGGCCTCAGCTGCATACCCACAGCGTACCGCAGTCGGTGGTTAAGAACGCGGACGGCAGCCTGACGCTGACGCTGGAAAACGGCCATCGCCAGACCGTCGATTGCCTGATCTGGGCCATCGGCCGCGATCCGAATACCGACCGCCTCAACCTGGGCGCCGCCGGGGTCGCCACCGACGCCAACGGCTATATTCCGGTGGATGCGTTCCAGAATACCAACGTTCCCGGCATCTACGCCGTCGGGGACAATACCGGCGCCGTCGAGCTGACGCCGGTCGCCGTCGCCGCCGGGCGGCGCCTCTCTGAGCGTCTGTTCAACAACAAGCCGCAGGAGCATCTGGACTACAGCAATATTCCCACCGTGGTCTTCAGCCACCCGCCGATCGGTACCGTGGGGCTGACCGAAGCGCAGGCGCGCGCGCAGTACGGCGATGAACAGATTAAGGTCTACACCTCCTCATTTACCGCCATGTACAGCGCAGTCACCCAGCACCGTCAGCCGTGCCGCATGAAGCTGGTGTGCCAGGGGGCAGATGAACGGATCGTCGGGATCCACGGGATCGGCTTCGGTATGGATGAAATGCTGCAGGGCTTCGCCGTGGCGCTGAAGATGGGGGCGACCAAACGGGACTTCGACAATACCGTGGCCATCCATCCGACGGCCTCGGAGGAGTTTGTCACCATGCGTTAAGCGTGGGGGACGCCATCAACGGGCCGGCCGATGCCGGCCCGTTCTGTTTTAAGGACGAGCGTTAGGCCGTGGTAGCTCTGGCATCGCTGCCGGTGCTGTCCCCCGGCAGGGTAAAGAGAGCCACCGCCTGGGACAGGCCGCAGGCCCGCTCCTCCAGCGATGTGGCGGACGCGGCGGACTGCTGCACCAGCGCGGCGTTCTGCTGGGTGACCTGCTCCATCTCGCTTACCGCCTGACTCACCTGCGCGATCCCCAGGCTCTGTTCGTCAGAAGCCGCCGCGATCTCGGCAATAATCCCGGTGACCCGCTGAGCGGCCCCGACCACCGACTGCATCGTCTCTCCCGCCTGCGTCGCCTGCTGGGAGCCGGTATCGATGCGCCGAACCGAATCCTCGATCAGCGTGCGGATCTCACGCGCCGCCTGGGCGCTACGCTGAGCCAGGCTACGTACCTCGCCGGCCACCACGGCAAAGCCGCGCCCCTGCTCTCCGGCGCGCGCCGCCTCTACCGCCGCATTGAGCGCCAGAATATTGGTCTGGAAGGCAATGGAGTCAATCACCCCGGTAATGCTGGCGATTTTACGTGAGCTGTCGGCGATTTCGCCCATCGTCGTAACGACCTGGCCGACCTCTGTCCCGCCCTGATCCGCCGTCGCGGAGGCGCTGCTGGCCAGCTGGCTAGCCTGGCGAGCGTTATCGGCATTCTGACGCACCGTGGCCGTTAACTGCTCCATACTGGCGGCCGTCTCCTCTAGCGCCGCCGCCTGCTGCTCGGTGCGCGACGACAGATCCGCATTGCCGACGGTAATGTCACCGCTGCCGTGCAGCAGGGCATCGGCACCGCCGCGCACCTGGCCGACGATCGAAATCAATGCCTGCTGCATTTCGCTGATGCTGCGCGCCAGGCTCCCCAGCTCGTTGCGCCCGCCCGCCAGCGTCGCCGACAGATCGCCGGCGGTCAGGCGGCGCAAATGCGCGTGCAGCTGGGCCAGCGGCCGCAGCAGGATCCCGCGCGCCGCCGCCCCGGCCAGGATGATTAACAGCACGACCGCCAGCGCGATCCCGGCCAATGTCCACACCATGCGCTCAAAGCTGCGCTGGTTGGCGTCGATCCCCTGCTGCAGCAGGCCATGATTCTGGGCGCGCCACTGCGCATAAATCTCCGCCATGGCATCCTGCGCCGCCTGGGTTTCCAGATTGCCGTAGGCCGGATAGTCGCCGGCGCGCAGATAGCGCGAGGAATCGCGCAGCAGGCTATACAGCGCCGTGAAACGACGCTCAACCTCCGCCGCGAGGGCGGCGTCCTGCCCGGGCAGCCGCGGCGCGGCGCGGTAGTTTTTGAAGTAGCCTTCGGCGCTGTCCAGCGAAGCGTTCGCCGCATCCAGCAACGGGCCGATTTCAGCCTGCGCCACCCCGGCATTTTGCTGCTTCAGGTAGCGGATCGCGACCCGGTTAATGGTCACTCGCGTCATCACCAGCGTCTGCCAGCCATCGGCCAGCTGCTCCTGCTGATAGCTCAGCGCTCGCGACTGCGAGAAGTTGTCCCGATCCTGCGCAATCGCCGTATAGAACAGACGCCCGGAAAGTCCCTGTAGCAGGGTAAATATAGCCAATAAGACGATAATCCCCGTAATAACCCTGACGTTTTTAAACATGCCGTTTCCTAAGTCCTTTAATGGTATGTATCTGACAAGGATATATCGGCAGGGGCGGGAGAAAATTCGCGATATTAGTCACATAAACACATATTCAGCGTTTATTTTTTTAGTTTTAAAAGCAGGGAAATATATATTTTTTGTTAAAAAATCATTCAGTTACAGAACACCCTTGGCACAGCCTCACCGCGGGCGGATACGTCATCATGCTTATTGATTCAAATACAATGAGTTATGACAAAACATATAATTTTAATCAGATTAATCAATTAAGTTTAATTAAATTTATTAAAACCATCACTCATCGCTCAACGCATCCGCCGGCATCGGGCACCCCGCCGGCGCAGCGAGAGAGACGGTGCGCAGACGCGTCACCCGGATCACCCGATCGTAGTCGGCCGGGAAGCCTTCGCTGCCTTTCCCCTCATCCACTCCGTCGAACTCAACATACACGCGGGGATAGGGCTGGTTGAACTGGTTGCGCTGGCGAGCTATCAGGCTCTCTGCCGCACGCAGCTGGCCATCGTTGGCATACAGCCAGGCATCGGGCCCGCCGCCGCAGGGCGTGAACCCACTCACCTCAAAGCCCTCGCTGTACATCCCGCGAAACGTGGGCTCCAGCGTCGTATCGCTGCACCCCGCCAGCAGCATCGCCAATCCCAGCATACATCCCGATCGTCTCATATCCCGCTCCTGCTTCGCACTCTATCAATAGACCCAGCATATGCCATCGCAGGTTAACCGCGTATCAATCTCAGCGCACTCCGCACCGTTCCAGACATATCTTAGGGCGCACCCGCCGGTAAAATGCGCCAATTTGCACGGGTAGCGGCGACAAAGGGTTGGCGTTTACCCGGTTCAGCGATATGGTAAAACCTATTTTATTTTTGGTGAGTTATACGGGTTGGGTAATGGCAAAAATTCGCGTTGGCATTGTGTTCGGCGGTCAATCCTGCGAGCACGAGGTTTCTCTTCAATCAGCAAAAAATATTGTTGAAGCGATCGATCAATCACGTTTTGACGTAACGCTTATCGGCATTGATAAGCAGGGATACTGGCATCTGTGCGGCGGGCAGGACTACCTGAACCACGCCCAGGACCCACAGCACATCGCCCTGAACCATTCAGAACGTCGTCTGGCGGTGATCCCCGGCGCGACCCAGGGACAGCTGATCGATAGCGCCAGCGGCGAACCTCTGCCCTCGCTGGACGTTATTTTTCCCATCGTACACGGCACCCAGGGCGAGGACGGCTGCCTGCAGGGCATGCTGAAAATGCTGAATCTGCCCTTCGTCGGCTCCGACGTCATCGGCTCCGCCGCCTGCATGGATAAAGAGGTGTGCAAACGCCTGCTGCGCGATGCGGGCCTGCCGATCACCCCCTTCGTCACGCTGACCCGCGCCACGCAGGCCAACTACGACTATGAAACGCTGCGCAGCCAGCTGGGCGAGACGCTGTTTGTCAAACCGGCCAATCAGGGCTCCTCCGTCGGCGTCAGTAAGGTTCGTAACGCAGATGAATATCACCGCGCGATTGCCGACGCGCTGCGCTTCGACCATAAGGTGATCGTCGAACGCGGCGTGGTTGGGCGTGAGATTGAATGTGCCATCCTCGGTAACGAAGCAGCGCAGGCCAGCGTCTGTGGAGAGATCGTCCTGCACAGCGACTTCTACTCCTATGACAGCAAGTACATCAGCGCACAGGGCGCTCAGGTGGTCGTGCCGGCGGCGATGGCGCCCGAAGCCAGCGAACGCGTCCGTCATACCGCCCTGCGCGCGTTTCAGGCGCTGGAGTGCCGCGGCCTGGCGCGCGTCGATGTCTTCCTGACTGAAGATAATGAAGTCATTATCAATGAGATCAACACGCTGCCTGGATTCACCAATATCAGCATGTATCCCAAGCTGTGGCAGGCCAGCGGCATCGGCTATCAGGCGCTGATCACCCGACTGATCGAGCTGGCGCTAGAGCGCCACCGCCTGGACAGCCAGCTGTGCCGGGCGACGGGCAGCTGCTAATCCTGTGGTTCAGAGCCTGCGTTGCAGGCTCTTTTTTTTTACGAAATATCGTGAATAAAGCTTAAGAAGTCGCTCTTACGCAGCAGCGATAGCTTCTCCCGGAACTGGCGCAGTTTGCTGTAGACCGATTTATCGGCCGTATGCATCTTGGCCGCAATGCACTTCACTCGGACTCCGCTCATCACATTATCCAGAATGGTGAACGTCTCCTCCGTCACCCGTCCCGGTCCATTCGACGACATAAATGTCTGTCTCACCTGCGGAGTAATGAAACGCTGCCCGCTCAGGATCTGACGCAGGGCCCCCTCGATAGCGCTCAGGGGCGCCTTTTTATGGATAAAGCTGGCGTTATCGATCAGCCGCAGAAAATTAAGGGTATGCGCGGGCTGCCGGGCGGTCCAAAACACCACCCGATAGGCCTGATAGCCGGACTGCGCCGCTAAATTACGCACCAGCTGAAACAGAGAGTGGCTCAGGCTGTTCAGATCGATAAACAGCATCCTTTCACGTCGATCGTCCAGCACGGCGCCCTGTCCTCCCGGCGCAATGTGCGATAGCAGCGCGCGAACGCCGGAAATAAACATATCATCGCCGGAGAGAATGTGAATCGCCGCGCGATCGGTGTTAATCATTACTGCTTCAGATAAACACGTTGATAATGAATGCATAATCTTATCCCTGTCGATACCAAAATGGCGAGTTACCCTTATGGGCCGCTGATAAAACCGCCAAAGCGCATCAGCGTCATAAACTGACCAAAATGGTGAAGCTTGACTAACGGGTATATAGGGATCGCACCAATTGCTATCCTCTATCGACGCATCCCTATTACTTTACCCGCGATATCAAATACCGTTTAACTGCATATTATTATGCTATTTAAAATCAGCCGTACGTGACACAACAACACTCCCTTTCGAAAATACACTTTGCACAAATCGAAAAGTGATTGAGTTAATCGCATAAAACCCTACGCAGAACAGTCAATAATGAGCATCGCGCGGGCTTCATATTGATAGCTATAATTAACATTAAGTGTCTAATAATGTTTCCTACCTCTACTACTCCGATAATAAATCATACAAATAAGAATAATCATCGCCATGACGGGTTACGCCAGGCGATGGATAAATTAAAAGATGGGGATCATCTAGAAATGAAAAAACAGGCTATCGCCTGTTTTTTCATTGCGTATGGACGCTACTCACCGGCGCGGGTGCGTAGAATATCTATCAATTCGATAATGCAGGGATCGGTCGTCCGGCTTTTATGATAGTGCGCATATATGGTTCCCATAGAGCGTCCCTGGGGGTGATCCAATACCTGAATCTCAACCAGGCGCGCAAACTCTTGGGCAAACCGCTTGCCACACAGCAGGATATAATCGCTGGAGGCCACCATCATCATCAGATTCAGCAGCGATGAACTGGAGTAGATCGGCGCCTTGCGATGGGGATTCAGCACCTCGTCATCCTCAAACAGCGATGGCCACATCGTCAGGCTCAGATAGTCCTCCTGCGCCAGCTGATCCAGCGTAAACCCCGGGCCGATACGGGGATGCCCCACCCGACACAGCACCGCGGGCTGTACATCGAATACGGGCACATTGGTAATCATCCAGTCTGCATATTTCTGCGGCGTAAAGCTGATATCGATTTTCCGCGAACGCAGTCGACTGATATCCCGGGTTAGATCACCATCATGGGTTTCCGTCATCAGCGCCACGCTATCAAAGGGGTAATGGTAATGCTGCAGTAAGCGGGTCAGATAAAACTCCAGCAGCGGAGACATGCTGAGCTTTAATCGGGTCTGACGACGATCGCCCTGATGAATACCGTTGGTTAGATTCGCGGCGTTCTGAATATTATTTAATGCCTGTGCCAGATTAGGCGTAATATTGTACGCTAACGCCGTTGGCTCTAACCCTTGCTTAGTCCGGATAAACAGCGGATCGTTAAATGCGTCACGCATTTTTTTCAACGCGCGGCTAATCGACGCCGTAGAGCTGTCCAACAACTCTGCAGCCAATGTCACACTACGCGTATCCATCACGGTCAGAAAAGTCCGGATAACACTCACATCAACATCGAGCATATTTTTACCTTTGGTCGGCCACCGTAGCAGGATCCGCATATTGAAACGGTCATTGTAAATTCATGCTATTTTTTATGCAATTATCCTATGCTGGCGACAGAGTTCATCGTTAAAATACGCCGTCATCAATCTGATACAGCGGATAAATAGAATCTTTATCCGCACCATAAATTAAGACGCCGAGGTCTGGCGCCAAGCGGCTCTCATAGGGCAAGCGTCCCTCATTTTACACCGCTGTAAACAGGTAACATCATGCAGATCCGTCACCGCTACACATATGGCCTTGCGGCAACGCTGCTGCTGCTGACCGCCGCCGTCGCGCTGCTGCTGTATCATCCGCAGAGCGATGCGCTGTGGCGCATTGTCAGCCAGCAGTGTCTCCCCCACCAGCAGGCGAGCGGCGATCCCGCCCCCTGTGCCTATCTGGACCGCCGTCAGGGCTACGCCCTGCTCAAGGATCGCCGAGGCGCGCTGCAGTACCTGCTGCTGCCCACCGTCCGCAGCAGCGGCATCGACGATCCGCACCTGCTCAACCCGACGACGCCCAACTATATGGCGCTGGCGTGGTACAGCCGCCCGCTGTTAAGCCAGCGTTACGGTCAACCGATAGCCGATAGTCGGCTTTCGCTGACCATCAACTCGCGCGCGGGACGTACCCAAGATCAGCTGCATATTCATCTCTCCTGCACCCGTCAGGCGGTCGTCTCCCAGCTGTGGAAAATCTATCCCACGCTCGGCACGCAGTGGCAGGCGGTCAGCAATGGGATCAATGGTCATCCCTACTGGGCAAGGCGATTGAGCAATGAAACCCTGGCGCGGGAGAGCCCTTTTATTCTGCTCTCTCGCTTAAGCGGGGCGCGTGCGAATATGGCGGCCTATGGCCTGGCGCTGCTGCCGGCGCCGGATGGTCAGCTGATCCTGCTGGCAACCCGCCGGGCGCTGTGGCGCGGCAGTCTGGCCTCGATTGAGGAGATTCAGGACCATCGCTGCCCGCAGCTGTATCCCTCGCCGCCGCACACCGACTAGCCGGCGAAGCGCTGAGGCAATAGGGGAAGACGTTCAAACTGGAGCGGTCGTGACAGGTAGTAGCCCTGGGCCGCACAGGCGTCCGAGCGCTGCACCAGCTGCCAGGCCTGAGCCGTCTCCACCCCTTCTACAATCACTCCGCGCGAATACTGACGCATCATCGCCACCAGCGCCATAAAGAGCTCGGTTCCCTCCTGGGTCTGACACAGCAGGGCAAATACGGCGCGATCCAGCTTGACGAACTCATAGCGAACATCGATGAGCGAAGAGAAGTTCGCCAGGCCGCTGCCAAAGTCATCCAGCCACAGGCGATGCAGATCCGGCAGCCCGTGGATCGGCGCGCTGCCGTGTACGTGCTCCAGCACCTCAAAACGCAAAAACGGCAGTTCGTCGATCAGCGTCGCCGCCTCGGCCTTCTTCTGCAGCGCATGCAGCGCCTGGCCATCCACATTGATGGAGACAAACAGGTCGCGCTGCCCGAAAAAGGCGCGCCAGCGGTGTACCAGGCGCAGCTGTTCCAGCAGCACCTGTAAACGCAGCGACAGCGGAATATTGGCGAAGTAGTGCTCCGGCGAAAGCCGCCGCGTCGGCTGATCCGGGTGAACCACCTGGGTTAGCAGCTCGATGGCCAGCGGGCGACCGCAGGTAGAGTAAATCGGCTGAAAAGTGTATTCCCGTTCACAGGCCTGCCAGTAGGCGCTGCCCAAGGTATCGCTGTGCAGCAACGGCACGGCTCCCGGGCCACCGGATACGATATTGCCAATGTTCATGCATTTCCCATCCGTTGATCTCTAAATAACGGCAGCCTCTGTGCCCCTGCGACGGGGAGCCCCGCAGTGGGGCATATCCTCCCGTACTGCTGTGTTTATCGGCATGTATGACAAAAGCTTTAACCCCGGGCGCAGCCGGCTCCTGGCCCCCGTTCTGCGGGAGGTTTTTAGATCCAAATCATATAAAAACAGAACGTTGTTTTATTTTTATTGACGAGGGTATTTCCCCTCGACACACTAGAGGCCATTTTCTCTGGTTACCACGGGCTGATTTCCCATGACGAGCGCGAAGATTGCCATTATTGGCGAATGCATGATTGAACTGTCACAGAAAGGCGCAGATCTGACGCGCGGATTCGGCGGCGATACCCTGAATACCGCCGTCTACCTGGCCCGTCAGGTGCCGGCCGATCGCCTATCGGTGCACTATGTCACCGCGCTGGGCTGCGACACCTTCAGCGGTGAAATGATCGATGCCTGGCAGCAAGAGGGGCTACAGACGGGTCTGGTTCAGCGCATGAGCGATAAACTGCCGGGGCTGTATGTGATCGAAACCGACGCGCACGGCGAGAGGACGTTCTACTACTGGCGTAATGATGCCGCCGCCCGCTACTGGCTGCAGAGCGTCGAAGCCGATGCTATCTGCGATCGCCTGGCGCAGTTTGACTATCTGTATCTCAGCGGCATCAGCCTGGCCATTCTGGATGACGCCAGCCGTGCGCGCCTGATGCTGCTGCTGCAGCGCTGTCGGGACAACGGCGGCAAGGTTATCTTTGATAATAACTACCGCCCGCGCCTGTGGCAGGGGGTCGAGCAGGCCCGCGGTGCCTATCGCGCCATGCTCGCCTGCACCGACATCGCGTTTCTGACGCTGGACGATGAAGATTTACTCTGGGGACAGCAGCCGCTGGATGCCGTGCTGGAGCGTACTCACGCCCTTGGCGTCAGCGAGGTCGTCATCAAGCGCGGCGCCGATGCCTGCCTGGTCTCCATCGGCGCCCAGCGCGATGAGATCCCGGCGCTCAGACTGGCCAAAGAGCAGGTCATTGACACCACCGCGGCCGGAGACTCCTTCAGCGCGGGCTATCTGTCTGTCCGCCTGCTGGGCGGCGATGTGCAGACGGCGGCGGCCCGGGGACACCTGACGGCCAGCACGGTGATCCAGCACCGCGGTGCCATCATTCCCCGCGACGTCATGCCCGCCTAACCATCCACGGTGGTCCACACAGAACAACGCCGGCTCACGCCGGCGTTGTTCTATCGCACCTACCGCTGCGCACTTACTGCGCCAGCGGCTGGGGCGGCGTAGTCTCGTGGGCCGGATTTTCCGCGGCGGTTGGCGGGGACGGCGGATCCACCGCCTCCGCGGCGACGGCCTCTTCGCCGCCGAGCCCCATCACCCGGTTATACTCCTCCAGCAGGCGGCCCACGTTCTCCTCGGCCTCACCGCGCGGCTGACGCAGCACCACGGCGGGCTCCCGCGACAGCATGATATGCAGCTCTTGGTTAATATCGTCCAGCGTCAGCGCGCTCAGGAACGTCTGGCGCAGCTTCTGATACGCCTCCGGAGCGATGTCCACCACGCCGCTTTGCTGTGAGCGCAGGCGTTGACTCATCAGGATGTCGGTATTGGTTCGCGCATAGGTGGCGAACAGGTGACTCAGCTGATCGTTCTTCTGCCCCAGCAGGGTGTCAAACTCCGGCTGGGTAATCCCATCATCGCGCAGCGCGGACATCTCATCGGCGATAAACGCCAGCGTCTTGCTCAATGACGCCTGAGCCGTCTCTAAATGGATCGCGCACTGCGAGCGCTGATACTGCACCTGGCAGTTAAAGCTCAGGTTCACGCTGCCCTTCAGCGCGCTGTTGGCCAGCACCTGCTGTAGATGCCAGAACAGCGCCTCGCGCGCCAAGTCGCTACGCCAATAGCGCAGCAGCATCTGAGAGTCACGGATCGGCTGCCACGGCGTATCCCAGACCAGCGACAGAATATCCTGCTTGGCGCCATCGGCGATCAGGCTCACCGGCGCCGCGGCCAGCGCCGGCAGCGCCGGCACCGTGGCCGGCGTCTCCCGCTTGCCGCTCAGGGGGCCGAAGGTCTGATTGATCTGTTCGCTCAGCGCCCGGGCATCCACGTTGCCGACCACGTACAGCGTTATCGCATCGGGGGTATACCACTGATGATAAAAGGCCTTCAGCTGCGCCGGCGCCAGCGGAACCGCCGCCGTTCGTCCAGGCTCATGGCCCAGCAGGTTGGAGCCCTTCAGACGGTAGCGCCACCAGGGATCGCCGGCTTCGCCGGGCAGCGCCATCACGCGGCTGTCGCTGCCTTTCAGCGCCTCACCGACCGTCTCGGCATTCACCTGCAGATCGCCGGCGGTATTGGCCAGCCAGCGCAGGGCATCCTTCATCAGATCGGGGCGGTTATTGGGCAGGCTCAGGTTATAGCTGGTGTAATCATACGAGGTGATCGCCGCCGGCATCGGACGCACGGGATCGATTGCCTGCTGCCAAAACGACTGCAGGGCGGTCGCGTCAAGCCCCTTGCCCTGCGCCAGAGCCAGGCGCGGCAGCAGGTGGGCATACCCCACCTGCTGAGGAGACTCCGACAGCGAGCCGGTGTTGACGATCATACGTAGCTCAATACGATCGGATGGACGCTGCGGCGTCGCCAGGATCTGCCAAGAAAAACCGTTCGGCAGCTTGCCCTCCTGCCAGGCCGGATCGGGCTGTAGCGTTTCAGAATGCACGCTGGTACCGACCATGGCCAGCGCCAGCCCACCAACCATCAGACGCAATTTGGTGTATTGCATGTGAACCCCTACTCAAATCGGACAAAAGCGTAGCCCACGCATATAGGCGTTGTTCCGTTAGACCACGGAAAACGGCCAAAGTCGCAAACGCTTAAAAAAAATTCCGCGTAACACGACGCGGTGGGAAATGGATGGGCTCATTATAAAGGCACCCCCGACAGCATCAAGCCGCAGGGGGCGGACATTCACCCCCGGTAACAAAAAGCCGGGGGCGATGGCGGAATGGGGAGGAAACGCGGCGGCGCACATCCGCTGCCGCGCTGGAGAGGCGCTACGCGATGGGATCCCTCAGCGCGCTGTCGCGACCGCCGAGTACGGCTCGCATCTGTTTTTCGTCCAGCTGACGGCAGCGCTTGGCGACCACGATCGTCGCGACGCCGTTGCCGATCAGGTTGGTCAGGGCGCGGGCCTCCGACATGAAGCGATCGATGCCCAGGATCAGCGCCAGCCCGGCCACCGGAAGATGCCCTACCGCCGACAGGGTCGCGGCCAAGACGATGAAGCCGCTGCCGGTCACGCCGGCGGCGCCCTTCGAGGAGAGCAGCAGCACCACCAGCAGCGTCACCTGGTGCCAGATATCCATGTGGGCATTGGTAGCCTGGGCGATAAATACCGCCGCCATAGTCAGGTAGATAGAGGTTCCGTCCAGGTTAAAGGAGTAGCCGGTCGGGATCACCAGCCCCACCACCGACTTCTGACAGCCCACCTTCTCCATCTTATCCAGCATCCGCGGCAGCGCCGACTCCGAGGAGGAGGTACCCAGTACGATCAGCAGCTCTTCCTTAATGTATGCGATAAAGCGGAATATGCTGAACCCCGTCGCCTTAGCGATGCTGCCCAGCACCAGCACCACAAACAGGATGCAGGTGATATAGAAGCACAGGATCAGCTGTCCCAGCTGTACCAGCGTCCCCACCCCATACTTACCGATGGTGAACGCCATGGCACCGAAGGCGCCGATGGGAGCCAGCTTCATAATCATGTTAATCACGCCAAAAATCACTTTGGCAAAGCTGTCGATCACGTTGAAGATCAGCTGCCCCTTTTCACCCAGATGGTGCAGCGCGAAGCCAAACATCACCGCAAACAGCAGCACCTGCAGGATGTTACCGCTGGCAAAGGCGCCGATAACGCTGCTGGGGATCACGTCGAGCAGGAAAGCCACAATACCCTGCTGCGCCGCCTGATCGGCATAGACCGCGACCGCCTTGGCGTCCAGCGCGTTCGGGTCGACGTTCATGCCTGCGCCCGGCTGCAGCACGTTCACCACCACCAGGCCGATGATCAGCGCAATGGTGCTGACGATCTCAAAATAGAGCAGCGCAATGGCGCCGGTGCGCCCCACCGCTTTCATGCTCTCCATACCGGCGATGCCGGTCACCACGGTACAAAAGATCACCGGCGCGATGATCATCTTAATCAGTTTGACAAAGCCATCGCCCAACGGCTTCATTTGGGCACCCAGCTCGGGGTAGAAATGGCCGAGCAAAATACCAATAGTGATAGCCACCAACACCTGTAGATAGAGGCTCGTGAAGATGCTTTTTTTCATGATTTGTATTCCTGGTCGGGTACGAACGCGCAGCTTCTGCATCCCGAATGGCGGGTATTGCATATGACTGAAAGTAACATCAAGTTAACAATATGGAAACGCAGTATTTCAATTATAAAAGTTATTTAATCAATTCTATGAGCTGAAACGCATAAGACCCTGCAAGAGTTATCCATATTGCTAGCAGGGATATCGTCTGCGCTAAACGGAGGGGGCCGCCGCCGCGGCTACGGGGTACTTCGCCAGAAAATCGCGCTGGGACAGCGCCGGCGAGAAGAAGTATCCCTGAGCATAGTGAATGCCGTTGGCCAGTAGCCAGTCACACTGTCCCTGCGTCTCCACCCCTTCCGCAACCACGTCCAGGGAGAGCACCTCGGCAATCGAGCCGACAATGCGCACCAGCGCACCGTCCAACGGGATCTGATCGATAAAGCTTTTATCAATTTTCAGAATATCGACGGGTAAATGACGCAGGTAATTCAGCCCGGCATACCCCATGCCGAAGTCATCCAGCGCCACGCGCACCCCTTGGTTACGCAGACGGTCCAGCGTATCGGCCGCCCTGCGGATATCGCTGATGTAGGCGGTTTCGGTAATCTCTAAATGCAGACGCTGCGCTGAGATCGCGTGCTGCTGCAGCAGGGTCTCTAGGCGTTGGCCAAAGCGGGCGTCGACCAGCTGCAGCGCCGAAACATTCAGCGACAGCGGTATCGTCAGCCCCCGGCGCTGCCAGTCGACCAAGATCCGCACCGCCTCTTTCAGCACCCACTCGCCCAGCGCCACAATGCCGCCCTGCTCCTCGGCCAGCGGAATAAACTGAGATGGCTCGCTGCAGCCGCCGTCCTGGCGATGCCAGCGGATCAGCGCCTCCGCCCCCGCCAGCCGCTGGCTGCGCAGATCGATCTGCGGCTGCAGGTACAGCTCAAAATCGCCCTGACGCAGCGCGTTCAGAATCTCATTCTCCTGGGTGAGGCGCGCCTTAACGCGCTCGGCCAGCTGTGGCTCAAAAAACAGCACCCGATTCTTGCCGTCCGTCAGCGCCATATTCAGCGCCGAGCGAGCCTGCGTCAGCAGCCGCTCCGTCGGGCTAAGCTCACACTCCGCCTCAGACGTCTCCAGCGACGGCCGGCGCATCGCGATCCCGATCGCCGCCGTTGGCCGCAGCGCCAGATTGTCCAGGGTCACCGGCTGCGTTAGCAGGCTCATCAAACGCTGCGCCTGCTGCATCGCGTCGCTCGGGCGCGCCGCATCGCGCGCCAGGATCAAAAAGCCGTCCTGGCTCGCCTGCGCCAGCAGGCTGGCCGGCGAAGTCCCCTCATGCAGGCGCTCCACCAGCGTCATCAGCAGCATATCGCGCTGCCCGCCGTCCAACACGCCCATCGCCTCCTGCAGGGTCGGGATGCTGACCATCATCACGCACTGCCCCTCACGCTCCGCCTGACACTGTTGCTCCAGCAGCGACACAAACAGCGCCTGACCGGGAAGGTTCGTCTGGGGATAGCGCGTCGACAGCTGGCTCATGGTCTGGCGCGTCTTCTCCAGCGCCTGCTGATTACGGTTATAGGTCCGTACCAAGAGCCCCAGCTCATCATCGCTGTGGTGAGGCGGCAGGGGGAGCTGATGGTAGTGCGGCGCCTCCAGCGGCATGCTGCGCAGCTCGCGCGCCAGCGCCCGCAGCGGATGTACCAGCAGTCGGTTCATGCACCAGCTGACGGCCACCGTCAGGATCAGCGCCAGCAGCAGGTAGGTCGACACCATGGTCGCGAAGGTCGTGAGAATAAAACGGTACAGGCGGAACGAGTCCACCTGCAGGATCAGATAGCCCAGCGGATGATCCGGCGTCGCGCGGCCGCGATCCACGCCATACAGCGGGGTGGAGAGCTGCAGCGGCAGGTGGAAGAGCCGCCCCGCCCAGCGCGGCACGGGGCGTGCCGCGGGAAAGTGACCGCGCAGCACCTGTACCTCATGATGGGGCAATACGATATCGGCCCGCGCCAGGATCCCGCTCGCGCGCAGGCCGTCCAGGATCTGCTGGGCCTTGGCGACATCCATGTTCAGCATGGCGTCGGCCAGCGGCAGGCGCACCGACTGGGCAATACTCTGCATCTGCTGGCCATAGTCATCCTTACGCTGCTGCACAAAGTGAAACAGCTGAATCACCGTGAAGATACAGACGATCACCAGCGCCACCGAGGAGACCAGCGCCATCTGTTTTATGGTTAAGGAACGACTGACTCGCAAACTCTCTCTCCGCACACAAAATTTGCTGACGGCCCGCCGCCGCGTCGGCGGCGCCCGCAGGCCTCAAACCGGCCGAGTATACTGGATTAGCCAACGTTATTAACTATACCAAAAGATCGTTTCGCGCCTTTCCCATTCCATCCCTAGGATAAATGGGCGTCATTAGGTTCCATATCCACATAATATTACGTAAAAAAAACGCCGCGCAGCGGCCTATTCGCCCGCGCGCGGCGTATCTGACTCCGCTCTAGAAATCGGCATAGGGCCGCAGAGGCTGCGGCGGCAGATCCATATCGCCCTGCCACCCCTGCATAGAGTAGCGCACATAGATAAGCGCATGGCTGGGGGTATAGTCCTTCGCCTGCTGAATATCGACTCCGGCGCCGACGAACCAGTGGCTGCTCAGCCGCCGCTCCACGATCGCCCGTAGGGTATAGCCGAATCCGTTGCTGCTGCCGCCGTCGTCCGATGCGGCATAGTCCGGTACCGTCGTACTGTCGACCAGGTTCTGCAGCGGGTAGCGCGCCTGCCGCGACGTGTTGGCGTAGGACCAGGAGACCGATCCGCCCAGCTCCCACGACCAGTTCTCCGTGCGCTGGCGATAGTTAACGGGTATCCCGAACGACACATACTGCTGCGGACTGTAGTAGCCGCCCTGTCCCAGGGTATAGCCGCTGAGATCCTTGTCGTAATGCCAGAGCATATTGCTGAGCCCAACGCTGACTCGACGGTTATCTTCATTGATCAGCTTGTAGTAGTAGCCCCCCATCCAGCGCATGCTGCTGTTGTTCTCGACGTTCTTGCCCTCCAGGTAGTCGGCGCTCAGCGAGCCCCACAGGCCGTGCGGCCCGCCGCGATCGTAGCTGCCGCTCAGCGCGACGCCGTTGCGCCGGACGCCGCCCCATACCGTACCGGTATGGGGATCACGCTGCCCCCCCATCGACAGCAGGGAGCTGGAGACCGGGCGACGATGGGCTTCCAGCGTCCAGCCGATATGATCCCAGCTACCGCTGTAGGCTATACCGCCAACCCAGTCCACCACCTTCATGCCAATGGGAGTGGTGCCGATATCCATCTGCCAGGCGCTATTCTGCCAGCCAACGGCCAGGCTGGTTCCGGCGCCGCGCTGCCCCTCACCGGCCGGACATCCCGTGACATAGCAGCTGCCAAACTTGTCCTGGTAGGCGCCGCCCGACAGGCGGCCTGCATCCATATTGACCAGATCGCCGCGGAGGAAAAGGCGGCCATCGTACAGCGGCATATCGGCCTGCAGCATCGTCGTATGGGCCTTGAGATCGGAATAGCCTCCGCTGCCGCTAGAGCCCCAGTAGTCATGCTCAAGGGTAAAGCGAACCTCCTGCTGGCGATAGAGATCGGCGCCGTCAGCGCGAACGCTGCGTTTTAGCCAGTCATCCTGCGGCGCAGTGCGCGTCAGGCGGGTAAACGCATCATTATCCTGCGGCGGCGTCTCACTGATGCCCGTGGCGACCATGGCCGACCGCAGATCGTTTTGCGCCCGCTCGGTCTGACGCGACTGCACCGCCAGACGCGCATCGTCACGTAGCACCAGCGCCCCCGCCATACCCGGCGTTCGGCGCGCGGTCGGCAAGAGCGAGTCAAAGATACGCCGGGCCTGCTGCGGATCTCCGCAGGCGGCCCAGGCATTGGCGATCCGCCGCTGTACGTTGAGATCGTCAGCCGCCGCCTGCGGCGGCTGACGCCGCAGCGCCGCCTCGGCCGCGCGGCGATCGCCCTGCGCCACCCGCGTTTCAATCACCCCTAAACGGGCATCGCTGTTCTGTGGATCGCGCGTCAGGACGCCCTGATATCCCTTCAGGGCATCCGCATAGTCATCTCGGGCCAGCGCCCAGTCGGCCAGTGTCAGATCAATCGCCGTGGTGGCGGGCTGGCGCTGTAAGTAAGCGATCGCTTGCTGTTCATGGCCGCCGTCGCGCAGGCCGTTGGCGTGGTCTACGATATGCTGAGCCTGCAGGCGCAGATCCAGCGCGCGCATGCCGTCGCTCCACTGTGCCGCGGGGATCCGTCGCAGCACCGCCTGAGCCTGATCGGGCTGACCACGGGAGGAGAGATACAGCGCGCGGGCGTACACTTGGTCACCGCGGTGAGAGAAGCGCTGATCCATGCGCTGCATCAGCGCATCGGCCCGCTCAGGCTGCCCGGCGCTGACCAGCGTACCGGCAAGCCGGTAGTTCAGCCAGACGTCGTCCGGCGTCAGACGCTGCGCCTCATTCAGTTTTTCCAGCGCGGGTCCCCAGGCCTGACGCCCCGCCAGGGCCGCCGCCTGCTGCTGCAGCGCGTCGCTTTGCAGCTCGCTATACGACGACTGCATGGCCCGGCGCTGCGCCGCCGGCAGCTGCTGCAGATAAGCCAGCGCCTTATCCGGCGACTGCTGCTGGTAAAGACTTACTAACTTTCTCAGCGCACTGCCATTAAGCGGATCGCGCCGTAGCGCCAGGCGGTATGACTGCTCCGCCTGCGCCAAATCCCCCTGCGCCGCGGCCACATCCCCCAGGCCGATCGGTCCGTAGGCATTCTCACCATCCAGCGCCTGAGCCTGACGATATTTCTGCTGCGCCAGGGCGTATTGATGCGCCGCCAGCGCCTCATCCCCCTGTTTAATCAGCAGCCAGTAGCGGTTCGTCTTCAGCAGGCTTTGCCATTTGCTCAGCTGATCGCTGTGTGGATCGGCCGCGATAGCGCGTTCAAACAGGGCGATAGCCCGCGGACGATCGCCCTGCTGGGAATACGTCTGCGCCAGCGCGCCCAGCGTCTCCGCATCGTTAGGATGCTGACGCAGCGTTTGCTGCAGCAGCGGCTGGGCCTGACTGTCATTCCCGGCGGCAGCCTGCGCCAACCCCGTACTGCGCGCCCGATACTGCGGATCCGCCAGCTGGGCTTGCTGCGTCTGCAGCAGCGCTTGCGCGTCGGCTACCGCCTGCGGCGCATCGTGAAACACCTGAATATAACGCTGCAGGGCCGCCACGCTCTGCTCACCCAGCGGCATACGCTGGATCTGCGTCATCCACAGAGAGGCGGCGCTATCGCGGGTTGCACCGTCAGCCGCCATCTGCGTCAGCAATGCGTAGGCCTGTGCCTCTTTTCCATCAGAAAACAACAGACTAATGAGTGTCGTTTGCAGCGCAGCGCTGTTGGGATAGCGCTGGTTGACGGCCTGCAGCGCCGTTATCGCCCGCGATACCTGCCCCGGCAGACGCGCGACCGTGCGCCAATACTCCGGCGCAAACTCCAGCGGCGGCGACATGCCGTGCCACAGCTTGTCATAGGCGGCGACGGCCGCCGCATACTGTCCTCCGGACGCCAGCAGACGCGCCTGCTGCAGACCCTGATGTCCCTCCGGCGTATTCAGCGCCACCTGCATTCGCGCCGTTTGGCATACCGCGGCATCCGGCGCCGGACGGCACGATTTATCGACAAGCTGATTGGCGGCAGCCATATCCCCCTGGCGCAGCAGCATGCGAATACGCGCCAGGATCACCTCGGGATCATCGGGCGCTATCATCATCAGACGGTCGAGCGACTGCGTTACCAGATCGTAACGCTGCGACGATTCGCCTATACGGACCTGCTGCAGCAGCCAGTCCGTCGCATTTACTTCGCTGGCGCACACCGGCGCGCTCAGCGCCAGCGTCACCGGTAGGGCGGTCAGACTCAGTCGGAAACATCGCATACGGCACCCCAGTTTGGCACCAGTTCGCCCTGTAGATTAAAACGGTAACGCCGCTGATCCCATCCCAGGCCAAACAGCGTCAGGACTGAACTGTAGTAGTTATTATTCCCCGGCGGGTTATCTTTTACCCGCTGGCGCTGCGCCGCCAATAGCGGGCTGTTGCTGGCGTCCAGAAACGGTAGCATGGCGGCAGAGAACCCGACGTTGCCTTCGCCCTGGGGCTGCGCGCCCAGCACGCTGACCTTTTCAGGGATATATCCCAGACGCTCACTCAGCGCCACCATCGGCTGCCAGTGCTTCACCAGCGCGCTTTTGGCCGGCGCGCCGTCGGCCAGCATTCCCGCCCACAGATAGGCCCGGATAGCATCATAGCCGCTGATATAGGCCCGCCCCGGCGTCGGCAGCCAGCCCTTATTCCGCTGCCAGTTGGTCCAATCCGGCACGATACCCTGCGGCGACGACGCCTCTAACATACGCAGCGCGCTGTACTGCAGGCGATTCCACGGCCCATGCAACGGCGCAATCCGGGCCAGGATCTGCGGTGGTAGATAGCTTGGATTTACCGTCCACAGGGCGCCGGAGCGGAACCCCTGGCGACCCGGCAGCAGCATCATGCCAAACCCCGGCAGCGAGACCACCTCCTCCCGGGCAATCCGCGCCAGCAGCTGAATGCCCAAATGTTGGTAATCGGCATCCTGCCACAGGCGTCCGGCCTCCAGCAGCGCATAGGCTATCCACAGGTCGGCATCCGCGGCGGAGTTGTTATCCAATATGCGCCAGCGCCCGTCATCATGGCGCCCCCACTTCCAGGCCGGCAAATGCTGGCGCAGGCTGCCCTGCGCCAGGTTATTCTGCGTCCAGGCCAATAGATTAGCGAACAACGGGCGATCGTTATTGACCAGGGCAAAGAACAGCGCATAGCTTTGCCCCTCCGAGGTGGTTATCTGGCGAGGAGAGCTGGGATCGATAACTCGCCCGTCAGGGCTGATATAGCCCTGACGAAACTGTTCCCACTCATGCCATTCACAGGGCGCGCCTACGGTGGCGACGCTGACACACAGCAATGCGGCAGCCATCAATGTACGGCAGACCGACTCCTTCATGCGCTTATCTCCTATCGTCGGGATCCAGACGGCGGCGGCGCAGCATACGCGGCACCCGCCACAGCACCAGGCTCACCAGCACAATCGCCAGCAGCGCCAAGGCCGCCAGAATGAACGGATGAGAGGAGAAGATATACCATAGGCGCTCCCACCAAGGCAGGTGGCCAACGTAGTAAATGTCGCCCACCCGCACACTATTGACGCCGGAGGTCCGAATAATGGAGACCGAACCGTACATCGCCTCGGTTTTACCGCTGTCAATCAAGGCGTTATTAAGCAATGTATAGCCCTGCTGATCGTCCGCCAGCAGCGCGACCACGCTACGCTGCGCATTGAATGGCGACTGAAAACCGACGATGGCGGCCAGCGGCGCCGTCGCGCTGAGGGTCGTTTTTGCGGCGGCGCGCGTCGCGCTGGGATCCGGAATCGTGTTGTCCGTCGTCGTATTCATCGGACTCTCCAGCCAGCTCTGCGTCGCGCTCACCAGCGCCGCAACCCGATCCGCGTCGCGCAGCGTCGGCGGAATACGCCCGATCAGTAGAATATCGCGATCCTTATCCTGCGCCTGCGCAACGTCGTCACTCAGGGTCACCGCCAGCGCCGGATAGCCGGTCTGGGCGCCGATATTCCCCAGCGCCGACAGCAGGGTACTCACCTGTATCGCCGAGGGTTTAGGCGCCACCACCACCAGGGTTTGCGACAGATCGGCCAAGCGGCTAAAGGGGAAACCGGCGTTGGCGAAACTCCGCAGATCCGGCATCGCGATAAAGTGACGGAAGCCGGAGAAGTCAAGGGTCGAGGCGTTACCGATCGCCACGGTATTCGGCAACGGTTGATAAGAGACGCACTCGCCGTTGGAGGGCGTCAGATAGGGCACCACATAGTCAAAATCGAAGCGTAGATGGTTCTGAATCCCCAGTTTTACCGCGGGGATAGTGACGGCATCCATTTTATCAAACAAGCCCTGAATCAAAGGGATATGCAATAGTGCACGCTCTTGATCTTCCGAGGGCAGTAGAGGGAAAGCCTGTAAAAATTGATTATTGATATTCACGGTCATACGCGAACCGTCATTAAACGGCGGCTGGGTATAGCGGTACTTCAGATTCATATCCACATAGGCGTTGTGGAGCAAAAACAGATCCGGCGGCAGATTCAGGGTTAAGGATATCGGTGCCGGCCGCACCCCGCTCGACTGTAGCTGATCGCTATAGCTTTGCAGCTCGCCAAAGGTTACTGGCCGGTCGGTCGGCACCCAGTTGGGCGCATCATAGGGCTGCCGCTGAGCGAGCGTCTCGACCCGATCGACGCGGGCGCTATCGCCGCGCAGCAGGATATCGCCCTGGGCAATCCCCCGCACCGCCGTCATTAGGTCGCGATCGTCACGCCCCATAATCAACAGCATCTTGATATAAGGATTATCCGGCCGGGAGATCATCGCCACCGTCGGCCCGTCAACCGCCGGGTAGTCAGCTAAAAAGTCCGGGCGCTGCGCATTGGTGGCAAACACCACCCCATGCCGATCCGGCAGCTGATTATACAGCACTGGGAAACGCTGACCGCGCCACTGCGCCTGCGCCCCGAACCAGGATGCCAGCACCGCCGCGGCCTGCTGCTGCGCCAGATTCGGCTGGGCGGCGAACACCACCGGCAGCGTCAGCGGCGCCTTGCTGGCGCTGTCAAAGAAGGGTCGGGGGAATAGGGATAAGTCGTTTTGCAGTAACAGGGACTGGGTCGTCAGCGTCAGGCTACTGCCCTGCCCAACGGCCAGCCACAGGGTCGGATGCCACTCGTTGTCGCACTGGCGATAAGACTGATAGCGACCGACGAACTCCAGGCGAATGCGATTAAAATCGGTAATATAGTGTGCATCTAGCGGCACCTGGACCTGATTGGCATGCCCTAACTGACTTTTATCGACCGCCACGGCGCCGACCAGATCATCGTTGAGGAATACCTTAACCTGGGATACCAGCGGCACCAGCGACGGCGATGGGGTAAACACCAGGTTAAGCATCGCATTGGTCACCAGCTGGTCGCGCGGCACCCCGAACTCCATATAGGCGTTGGGGTTATCGCCGCGCAGTACCGTCGGCCCGGAGGCCAACCGAGTCAAATCCAGCGTCTGCGTCGAGACGGGCGCAGCCGAAGCGCTGCTCTCCGTTGCCAGTGCCGCTGCGCTACCCGCCGCCGGCGCGCTATCTGACGCCACTGGAAACGGAGACTGTGCCTGCGCCATCATGCTGGAGCCCAGCGCGATGGCAGCCCACAACAGGTGTATCATCTTCATCATGGGTATCTCCGTTGCTCCATAATAAGTTAGTGCCCACATACTGCATATCGAGGGATACACACTACGCGGTCTGGCGTCCCACTATCGGACGCGGTACAAAGGAAACCAGCCAAGCGCCCAAACGCACCGCCACCATAATCGGCATGCGCCACGGTGCCGGGGCATACTCGGCCAAGCTACGGTAACCGCGCCCCACCAGGCGTAAAATACCGACAAAACCACCGCCCAGATGATCCTCTGGGATGGCCTGCTGCCACAGCGCCCAGGTATCGGCGCGGGCAAAGGTGCACTGGATAAACGCAATATGCTGTGCGACGCTCAGTCCATCCAAACGCAGCCCGGCTCGGCGCCCCACGACTCGCGTTACCGCAATCGGAAACACAAAGCTCTCTTCCCCTTTCTGCAGCAGCAGAGAGATCGACTCGCCTTCCCGTAGGCACAGACGCTCATCCGCCAGTTCGATCCCCACGCCACCATCGGAATAGTCGCGCAGAGTGCAGGGATAAAGATGTCCATCGTGGCGCATCAGGATTGCCGGCATCGCGATGTCGACCCGGTGCGCCTGACGGATCTGGCGCACCTCAACGGCGACCGCCGCCGCGCCGCCCAGAATAACGAGGTTATAGATCACCCATCCGACGGTCAGCAACACGGTAAGTTGCTCATTTTGCGGCCCAAAAATCAGACGCCAGACCCCAAATAACAGCCCCAGCACGCTCAATAACACCAGCGACAGATAGGGCGACGAGATAACCCAATCCATATGATTATGCGAGACCAATCCCCCTTTCTGCGTCACATTGAAACGCCCTTTCTTCGGATTGATCAGCGCCACCAGCGTCGGGCGAGCGATATACCAGGCCAATACCGTTTCATAGATCTCATTCCAATAAGAGTGACGATGGCGCCCCTGTAGGCGAATACGCGCCAAGCTGGAGTGATACATATGCGGAATCACATACAGCACGATCGCCATCGCCGGCGCAAAAATAACGTAGGTGTGAAACAACAGAAACGCCAACGGTGCGACCAGAAAAATCAGCCGGGGAATGCCGGAGAGAAAATGCATCATGGCGTTGGCGTAGCACAAACGCTGTCCCAGCGTTAACCCTTTACCCAAAAAGGGATTATCCAGGCGGAAAATCTGAGTCATGCCGCGCGCCCAGCGCATACGCTGGCCGATATGTGCCGACAGGCTCTCCGTCGCCAGCCCGGCGGACAGCGGAATGCGAATATAGGCAGATGTCCAGCCTTTACGGTGCAGGCGCAGCGAGGTGTGCGCATCCTCGGTCACCGTCTCAACGGCGATACCGCCGACCTCATCCAGCGCCGTTCTGCGCAGCACCGCACAGGAGCCACAGAAGAAGGTGGCGTTCCACATATCGTTGCCATCCTGCAGCAGGCCATAAAACAGCTGGCCCTCATTCGGCGTGCGCCGAAAATTCCCCAGGTTGCGCTCAAACGGATCCGGCGAGAAAAAATGGTGCGGCGTTTGTAATATCGCCAGCCGCGCATCGTGTAAAAACCAGCCCATGGTCAGCTGCAGAAACGTACGGGTGGGGACGTGATCGCAGTCAAACACCGCCACAAACTCACCGTTGATCCGCTTCAGCGCGTAGTTTAGGTTACCGGCCTTGGCATGCTCATGGGTTGGGCGCGCAATATAGTGAACGCCAACCTCCTCGGCAAACTGGCGAAAGCTGTCACGGCCGCCGTCATCCAGCAGATAGATGTTGATCCGATCCCGAGGCCAGTCGATCCCCAGCGCAGCATAGATGGTGGGTTTAACCACCCGAAGATCTTCGTTATAGGTGGGGATCAGAATATCGACTATCGGCCATTGATCCATCGCCTTGGGCAAGGCCACCGGCGGGCGATTTAGCGGCCATACCGATTGAAAATACCCCAGCAGCAGCACGACCCAGGCATAGGTTTCCGCGGCTAACAGCAGCAGGCCACAGATCAGGCTAAACGGATCGTCCCAATTCAACGTTGAGGTATAGCGCCACCAGATGTAACGACAGGAAATCGTAATTGACAGCAGCACTAGCAGCAGCGTGGTGAAGCGCCCGGGAATATGACGGATCACCATCGCGCATCCCCACAGCAGCAGCACAAAGATACACTGCGACAGCAGGTCAAACGGCTGAGAGATACACAGTAACGCGAGTGCGGACCCCAGCAGCGCCGACAGCGTCAATACAACCCGGCGCACGGTATTGGGTAACGCATCTAACCAGACCGATTCGCCTTTCTGCTGTCCCCATCGCGCCGGTAACCCCGCCAGCCACTGCAGGCTGCGCCGGCTGATGCGGCGTAGGGCACCCAGTAACGTTTCGGAATGCGGCCAGCGGGTCAACGCGAGCCATATCGCCTGCAGCCCATATCGCACGGGATCGAGGGGACGAGGCCGCAGCGGATCGAGATGAGGAAACAACGCGGCCTGCTGCTGATGGATAGCCCGCCACGCCGGTGACTCCCAATGCAGAAACAGCCACGCGACGGTAAGCCAAAAACAACCGCTGATAGCGTCCAGCGGCGTCGCACCGTGTGCGCGGCACTCCCGATAGCGCTGCGTCCATGCCCGCCTCGCCGGTGCCGCCAGCAACACATCCCACGCATGCCTCATGTCGCCTCCGCGCTCTCAGGATGCTTATGCAATAGGCACCACGCCGCCAGGTTGGTGGCCTCCTGCGCCGCCTGAGAATAGGGCGCATACTCACCGAGAGGCTGTTTACCGGCGGCTGCCTCGGCGACGGCCTCATCACGGTGCATCACCAACGGCACCAATCTAGGCAGGGTTTGCTTCCACAGCAGGTAGAGATCCTCTTGCAATACGCTGCCGGGTAACAGCTGCGTGATAAGCAGGTGCGCATCATCAGGCAGCGCCTGACGGTGCAAGCGCAAATGGCAGTTGGCATCCGGCATAATCAACAGCAGCAGCAGCTCGCCGAACGCCGCCATTTGCCGGGATATCGGCGTATGCCCACTGCCAATATCCAGGATTATCCAGTCGTAGACCGCGCTTTGCGACGCAAAGGACGCCCTCCACTCAGCCTGGCTTACGCAGGTCTCCAGCGCAGGCAGCTGCGCTGATTCCACCGCGCCAAAAGGCAGAAAATCCAGCCCTTCGGTATAGCGCCAGGCCCTCTCCTGCCATGCGCTGCCCTCCAACAGCGCCGTCGCCCAGCCCGCGCGATCGGCGAGCGGCAGGTTAAAATGCATCCCCAGCTGATCGCCGGGACTGGCATCGACCACCAGCACTCGCTGTCCCAGGCCATTGAGCGCCCAACCCAGCGCCGCGGCGGTACTGGTAGTGCCGACACCGCCGCGAATTCCCTGTAGCGCTACCGTTACCATATGGATGAGTCCCGTCGTTCTGCCAGCTGGCGACACTCTGCCAACAGCGGCCAGCGTTCCAATGCCTTGTTTACATGCTCTATCCGCACGATATTGACGTAATCAATATCCATAATCCCGTAGATGCGCTGTAACACGGCAAGATCTTCCGACGATGACGGCGTCGGCGCCGTTCGATACTTTGTTTGTTCGCTCATTCTGCTAACCATAAAAATTCAGCTATGGTTTAAGTGAGTATAGCAAGGTAGGAAAATGGCGCTGCCATAATGCAAAATAGGGATGATTACCCACATTACTATCTCATAATCATTTGATAGTTAATGTTATTTTGCCTATGTCGGCATGGTGAAGCACTCTACTCTCACAAAGTCGATATACCATGGCGCAATCATTTACGCTCGGTATCCCACACCTGTGGGATGAGCTACAGACAGTGCAAACGCACGGCCTTTATTGGTTGAATATCGATCGCACACAGGATGTGCCCAGCCTGTGTCGCCAAACGATTTTTGCCCAGCAGGCGGACAGCCACGTCACGCTTATCGACGCGGGTCACGATAGACAGATGACGTCCGCGTTGGAGGAGACGTATTCGCAAGGTCCTGCGTCTCTGCCGGTTTATCGCCTGACGCCGACGCCAGCGGCGCTGATGGCGCTGCCGGATGAGTTAGCTCACCTAATGGGCTCAACATCTCCGTTGTTTATCCTACTGATCCCGGCGGCCGACCTGACCACGCTCTCCGCCGAGGGGCTAAACCGGTGGATAAACCTCACCCATCGTTGGCTACAGCGCTGCAGCGCGACGCTGCTCGTCATCTGTCACGGGGCAGGAACCGATGTCCTACGTAATCAGCTAGTTCCATTGAATCGACTCGTCTCAGGGGTGGCTAGCCTACGCTGGCAGCTGGACCGCTGGCTCTATGATGTCGCCTTTTGGTGTAATGAGCGTGGCGTTTCGGCTCAGCAGAATATCCCGTTAGCCCAAACGCCGCAGGGCTGGCAGGCCACGGTAGAAACCCCTTTGCCACCGCCACAGCCCCATAATGATGAAGATAGCTATCTGGCGCACGCCGCGATTCTGGAGGGCGCCCCCCCGCTCTCTGAGCACTGGCATCTGTTTACGTCTAACTATGAGCTGTTTACCGCCGCGCTGACGGCGCAGGCGGCAACCCTGATCTTTTCACTGACGCAAAGCGATCAGGTGGACGATCTGGCGCGCCAAATCCACACGCTGCGCCGCCAGCGCGGCAATGCGCTGAAAATAGCGGTACGAGAGCAGGCGGTTGTGCAGCGCAGCAGCGACGAACGCCTGCTGCTGGCCTGCGGCGCCAACGTGGTTATCCCGCTACACGCCACCCTATCCAATGCGCTGGTGAGTCTGGAGGGGCTTCAGGGACACACATTTTTGCGCCATGTGCCGGCCAATATCACCACGCTGCTCGACGCCCTGCAGCCGCTCAAACTGCGCGGCTACCGGCCCAAAGCGCAGTTCTGCACGCTATTGCTCGACCTACTGGATAACCCGCTGATACCGCACGACGGGCGTGGCACGCTGGTCTCCTTACGGCCGGTTTCCGGAATCGATGCCGAACAGGTGCTAAAACTCTGCAACCTGCGCCGCGACGGCGATTTAGTCACGCTGGACGGGCAATCGCTGGTGCTGTTTCTGGCCTACTGCCGCCCCCATGAGCTGGACACCGCACTGCGCTTTATCTTCCCACTGCCCGTCGAAGAGCTATTTATCCACCGCCGTCTATGGCACCAGGATACAGAGCTGATGCTGGAGCTGACGCGTATGCGCAATGAGACCCCCACGCAAGGGCTGCCACCCGAACCGCTTCCTTCACCGCAGGTCAGGGCGCCAACGGAGACCGCCATACCGCATCCACGACGCATCCCCCGGCAACTGACCCTCGGGATGACGCCACGGGAGCCCTCATCATGATGACGATTACGGATATTCTACAGATCCTCGTTCTGTGCGCGCTGGTCATGCTGCCCGGCGGTTTTTACCTGCACAAGTATTATCCCCATCCTCTGCGAACGCTGCGGAGGACGATTTTTCCGACCCGTTATCTTCAACGGGTGACGGTACTGCACCGCCGCCCACTCTCCGCTAGGGTAGATAAGCATGGCAAAACACACTGAGCAGCAGAGCGTTTTCTCTGAACGAGGCTACCGCTGGCGCGGGCTGGGCGGCTGGAATCTCTACTTTTTACTGAAACTGGCGTTACTGTGGTACGGCTATCTTAATTTTCACCCTTTCGCCAACGTCATCTTTTTAGCCTTTCTGCTGTTTCCCCTGCCCTCGGCGCATCTGCACCGTTGGCGTAACTGGCTGGCTATCCCCATCGGAGTGGCGCTGTTTTACCACGACACCTGGCTACCGGGGCTGAACAGCATCGTGCAACAGCGCGATCAGTGGAGCCACTTCAGCGCCGCCTATGCGCTGGACTTAGCTCAACGCTTCGTTAACTGGACCATGATCGGTGCGGCGCTGGTGATCACCGTCGCCTACCTGTTTCTCGCCCAGTGGATTCGGATTACCACGTTCACCATTCTGGCCCTGGTATGGGTCAATCTGGGCAGCCTAGGCGTTCCGCAGCTCAGCCTGCAGCAGGGTGCTGCCACGGTCGATACTTCGGTGAGCAGCCAGTCCACGCCAGACAATACATCGATATCAACCGCCAGCGCTGCTGAGATCCCGGCGCAGAGCGCCGCGCCCAACAACAGCAATCTCAACGACTGGCTGGATCGCTTTTACGCCAGCGAACAACAGCGGCAAACCCACTTCCCCGCGGCTCTGCCGGCCGATGCCCAGCCCTTCGACCTGCTGATTATCAATATTTGCTCCCTCTCCTGGAGCGATCTCAGCGCCGTCGGCCTGCAGGATCATCCGCTGTGGAAACGGATGGATATTCTGTTCAATAACTTTAACTCCGCCACCGCCTACAGCGGCCCGGCCTCTATCCGCCTGCTACGCGCCAGCTGCGGCCAGCCTTCGCACAAGGCGCTGTATACCCCGGCAAGCCAGCAGTGCGATCTAATGGAAAACCTAGGCCGCCTGGGGTTCCAGCAACAGCTCACCATGGATCACTCCGGGAAATTCGGTGACTACCTCAATGAACTGCGCCAGTATGCCGCGCTGCAGCCGCCGCTGGCGTCACAGGCGAATATTGACCATGAACTGACGGCGTTCGACGGCGAGCCTATCTTCAACGATCTGGAGACGCTGCAGCGCTGGCTGGGCAATACGGAAAAACTGGGCGACGTGCGTACGGCCAACTTCGTCAACCTGATCGCCCTGCACGACGGCAACCGCTTTATCAATAGCGACCGGGGGGCCGACTTTAAACCGCGGGCGCAAAATCTGCTCGACCAGCTCAACAGTTTTCTGGACGATCTGGAGAGATCCGGGCGTCATGTGATGGTGGTGATCGTACCGGAACACGGTGCGGCGGTGGTCGGTGACAAAATGCAGATGGCCGGACTGCGCGATATCCCCAGCATGCCCATTACTCACGTGCCGGTCGGCGTCATCTTTAGCGGAATGAAGGCGCCGGCGCCGGCCTCGCCGGTATTGGTCGATCGGCCGAGCAGCTATCTGGCCCTCTCCGAGCTGGTCGTCCGCAGCCTGGATGGCAAGATCTTCACCCAGCCCAGCGTCAACTGGCAGGCGTTGGTCAGTAACCTGCCCCAAAGCGCCGCCGTATCGGAAAACGATAACGCCATCGTCATGATGTATCAGGGGAAACCCTATGTACGCCTCAACGGCGGGGACTGGGTGCCCTACCCGCAGTAGCCGCGGCGACGCCACCATAAAAAAGAGCCGACTCGCGGCTCTTTTTTTATTGCACTGGAGCAACTATGCCCCCGCCTCCTGTTCCACGGCAAAACAGGCGATCATCTGATCGCCATAGCGACGCAGCGGCGGCTGCAGCTGGCGACAGGTGTCAAAGGCGCAGCGGCAGCGGGCGTTAAAGGCGCAGCCGGGCGGTGGATTGAGCGGACTGGGCAGCTCCCCGCTCAGCTTGATCCGCTCGCGGCGCATCTGCGGATTCAGCCGCGGCGTCGCCGACAGCAGCGCCTGGGTATAGGGGTGACGCGGATTGCCGAACACCGCCGCCTTACTGCCCTTCTCAACGCAGCGTCCCAGGTACATAACCATCACCTCATCGGCGATATGCTCTACCACCGACAGATCGTGTGAGATAAAGACATAGGAAAGCCCCAGCTCCCGCTGCAGATCCATCATCAGATTGAGTACCTGCGCTCGCACCGACACGTCGAGTGCCGACACCGGCTCATCGGCGATCACCACGTCCGGATTTAACATCAGGCCGCGGGCAATGGCGATACGCTGACGCTGGCCGCCGGAAAACATATGGGGATAGCGATCGTAGTGCTCGGTCTTTAGACCGACCCGCGCCATCATCGCCAGCGCCCGCTCGCGCCGCTGGTCGCGCGACAGCGACGTATTGATCCGCAGCGGCTCCTCAAGGATCGCGCCGATCTTCTTGCGGGGGTTCAGCGAGGCGTAGGGGTTCTGGAACACGATCTGGATCTTCTGGCGGCGCAGCTTTTGCGCCTGCGCATCGGGCTGCAGCAGATCCTGGCCCTGATAATAGAGCTCGCCGGCGCTCGGCGTTTCGATCATCGTCAGCAGACGTCCCAGCGTCGACTTACCGCAGCCGGACTCCCCGACTACCGCCAGGGTTTTTCCCCGTTCCAGGCTGAACGAGACACCGTCCAGCGCCTTGACCAGCCTTTCTGGGGAAAACAGCCCGCTCTTGACCGGATAATGCTTTTTCAGGTCCACCGCCTGCAGTAACGGCGCCTGTAATATGGCTTCACTCATGCTGTCGGCCTCCCGGCGTCGTCCAATGGGGTATGGCACTTCACCGCCCGCCCGTGCAGGTGGCGCAGCGACGGCTCCTCGCGCCGACACTGCTCGGTCGCATAGGGGCAGCGCGGATTGAGCAGGCAGCCCGTCGGGCGATCGTACTTACCCGGCACCACCCCCGGCAGCGACACCAAACGCTCGCCGTCCACCGCGAACTCGGGCAGCGCCCGCAGCAGCGCCTGGGTGTAGGGGTGGCGCGGCGTGTGGAAAATCTCGCCGGCCAGCCCAGACTCCACCACCTGCCCGGCGTACATCACGATGATCTTATGCGCCGCCTCTGCCACCAGCGCCAGGTCGTGGGTGATCAGCACCAGCGCCATATCTTCCCGCTGCTGCAGCGCCAGCAGCAGTTCGATAATCTGCGCCTGAATGGTCACATCCAGCGCGGTGGTCGGCTCATCGGCAATCAGCAGCTTGGGACGGCAGGCGATCGCCATGGCGATCATTACGCGCTGACTCATACCGCCGGAAAGCTGATGCGGATAGACCGACAGGCGCGACGCCGGATCGGGAATACCGACCTGGGTGAGCAGGTCGATGGCGCGCTGACGCCGGGTGCGCCGGTTGCCCCCCTGATGCACCTTCAGCGCCTCCATAATCTGAAATCCCACCGTGTAGCAGGGATTCAGGCTGGTCATCGGGTCTTGGAATATCATCGCCACCTCGGCCCCCACCAGCTGGCGTCGCTCCCGCTCGGAGATACGCTGCAGATCGGCGCCGTTAAAGCTCAGCCGCTGTGCCGTCACCCGCCCGGGAAAATCGATCAGCCCCATAATGGCCAGCGAGCTGACCGATTTGCCGGAGCCGGACTCACCGACAATCCCCACCACCTCTCCCTGCTCAACCTGATAGCTGATGCGGTCAACCGCACGGAAAGGGGCGCTATCGTCGCCGAAATGCACCGATAGCTGATCTACATCCAGTAATGCCATGTCCCTCTCCTTACTGCTTCAGCTTCGGATCCAGCGCATCGCGCAGGCCGTCGCCCATCAGGTTAAACGCCAGTACCGTCAACAGAATGGCCAGCCCGGGGAAGGTCACCACCCACCAGGCGCTCTGGGCGAACTGCAGCACATCGGACAGCATGGTTCCCCACTCCGGCGTTGGCGGCTGGGCACCCATGCCCAGGAACCCCAGCGCGGCCATGTCGAGGATCGCATTAGAAAACCCCAGCGACGCCTGCACGATCAGCGGCGCCAGGCAGTTGGGCAGGATATTGACGAACATCTGACGCAGCGCACCGGCGCCGGCCACCCCGGAGGCGGTCACATAGTCGCGATGCACCTCCGCCAATACCGCGGCGCGCGTCAGGCGGACATAGTGCGGCAGCGCCACAAAAGTCAGCGCCAGCGACGCATTCACGATCGAGGGGCCGAACATGGCCACCAGCACCAGCGCCAGCAGCAGGCTCGGCAGCGCCAGCATGATATCGACTACCCGCATGATCAGCGCATCGACCGCGCCGCCGAAGTAGCCCGCCAGCAGCCCCAGCACCACCCCGAGGATCAGCGACAGCGCGACCACCAGACAGCCCACCAGCAGCGACAGACGGGCGCCGTAAATCAGCCGCGACAGCACATCGCGCCCCACGTCATCGGTGCCCAGAATAAAGCGCCAGCTGCCGTCGGCCTCCCAGACCGGCGGACGTAGCAGCGCATCGCGGAACTGCTCCTGCGGCAGGTGCGGCGCAATGACATTGGCCCCCAGCGCCACCACCACCACGATCGCCACGTAGATAAGCCCAGCGACAGCGCCTTTATTGCGGCGAAAATAGTGCCAGAACTCCTGCAGCGGCGTCATCGGCCGCGGGGCCGCGACGCCGGATGCGGTGGCCGCCGTCGCGGCCGTTGTTGGTTCAGACATCAGCGGCCTCCTAGTGTTTATGGCGGATACGCGGGTTAACGATGCCGTACAGCACGTCAACCAGCAGGTTAACCAGAATGATCATACTGGCGACCAGCAGAACGCCGCCCTGCACCACCGGATAGTCGCGGCGCTGCAGACCGTCGATCAGCCAACGCCCCAGCCCCGGCCAAGAGAAGATGGTCTCCGTCAGGATGGCCCCGGCCAGCAGCGTACCGACCTGCAGGCCGATCACCGTCACCACCGGCAGCAGCGCGTTGCGCAGGGCATGCACCACGATCACCCGCAGACGGCTCAGCCCCTTAGCGCGGGCGGTGCGGATATAGTCCTCGCTCAGCACCTCCAGCATCGCCGAGCGGGTCATGCGCACGATCACCGCCAGTGGAATGGTCCCCAGCACGATAGAGGGCAGGATCAGGTGCATCACCGCATCCTTAAAGTCCCCCGGCTCCCCCCACAGCAGGGTGTCGATCAGCATAAAGCCGGTCAACGGGTGGCTATCGTCCAGAAATACCGTGTCGCTGATACGCCCGGAAACCGGCGTCAAATCCAGATTTACCGAGACCAGCATGATCAGCATCATGCCCCACCAGAAAATCGGCATGGAGTAGCCGGTCAGCGCCACGCCGACCGCCGTATGGTCAAAGATCGACCCCCGCTTGACGGCCGCCAGCACCCCGATAGGGATCCCCAGCAGCACCGCGAACAGCATGGCGCAGATCCCCAGCTCCAGCGTCGCCTGAAAGCGCGGCACAAACTCCTGCCACACCGGAGTCCGGCTCTTCAGGGACTGACCGAGGTTGCCGTGCAGCACGTCGTCGATATAGATAAAGTATTGTTGATATAGCGGCTTATCCAGCCCCATCTCAGCCATGATCTGAGCATGACGTTCCGCGGAGATCCCGCGCTCGCCCGCCATGATCATCACCGGATCGCCGGGGATCATGTGCACAAACGCGAATGTCAGCAACGTAATGCCGATAAACGTTGGGATGACCAGCCCCAAACGCCGGAGAATAAACTGCAGCATAACCCGAACTCTCTGTAGTTGGCCGGCACCCACTCGCCGGCCCGCTGCGCTGCGCAAGAGTACGCAGCGCCTGATACCGGAGACCGCCTAGCCTCACGGCCATGCGGCGGTACGGTTCACGAAGCCCCTCACCCTTGAGGGGCGGCAGGATTACTCCAGGGAGACCTGATTGAAGTGATGCTTGCCCAGCGGATCCACGACGTAGCCCTTCACCTCTTTACGCACCGGCTCATAGACGGTGGAGTGGGCGATGATCAGCGCCGGTGCCTGGTCATGCATAATCACCTGCGCCTGGCGATACAGCTCGGCGCGCTTGGCCTGATCCGCCTCGGCGCGCGCTGGCTGAATCACCGCCTCAAACGGCTGATAGCACCAGCGAGAGTAGTTGGAGCCCTGCTTGGCCGCATCGCAGCTGAACAGCGTGGCGAAGAAGTTGTCCGGATCGCCGTTATCGCCGGTCCAGCCCATCATCACCGTCTGGTGTTCGCCGTCTTTCGCGCGCTTGAGGTACTCCCCCCACTCATAGGTCACAATCTTGGCTTTTACGCCGATCTTGTCCCAGTCCGCCTGGATCATCTCGGCCATGCGGCGCGCGTTGGGGTTATAGGGACGCTGCACCGGCATCGCCCACAGGTCGATGCTGAATCCCTCTGCCAAGCCGGCCTCTTTCAGCAGCGCTTTGGCCTTCTCCGGATCGTACGGGTAATCCTTAATCTCGTCGTTATAGCCCCACATGGTCGGCGGTATCAGGTTTTTCGCCGGCTGCCCGGCCTTCTGATAGACGGCCTCAATGATGGCCGGTTTGTTGACCGCCATGGTCAGCGCCTGACGCACCTTGACGTTGTCCAGCGGCTTTTTATCGACGTTAAACGACAGGTAGCCCACGTTGAGCCCCGGCTGCTCCAGCAGGGTAATGTTCTTATCCTGCTTCATGCGCGCCAGATCCGCCGGGTTCGGGTACGGCATCACCTGACACTCATTCTTCTGCAGCTTAGCGTAGCGTACCGAGGCATCCGGCGTAATGGAGAACACCAGGCGGTCAATCTTCGGCTGCGGGCCCCAGTAGTCTTTGTTGGCCTTATAGAGGATCTTCGAATCCTTCTGGTACTGCACCAGCTGGAAGGGACCGGTGCCCAGCGGCTCCAGATCGATCTTCTCCGGGGTGCCCGCCTTCATCATGGCATCGGCATATTCAGCAGACAGGATCGACGCGAAATCCATCGCCAGATCCGCCAGGAACGGCGACTCCGGGTGATTCAGTTCGATGCGCACCGTGCTATCGTTCACCTTTTCGACCTTGGCGATCAGCTCCGGCAGCCCCATCCCCTGAAAGTACTCATAGCTGCCGCCGGAGACCTTGTGGTACGGGTGGTTCGGATCGCGCTGGCGTTCGAAGGAGAACACCACATCATCGGCGTTGAAGTCGCGGGTCGGCTTAAACAGCTTACTGCCCTGCCACTTCACCCCCTTGCGCAGATGGAAGGTATAGGTCTTGCCATCGGGGCTTACCTCCCAGCTCTCCGCCAGCCCGGGCTCGATCTCCGTGCTCCCGTTCTTAAACTCAATCAGGCGGTTATAGATGGGGACCGCGCTGGCGTCATAGGTGGTACCGGAGGTAAACAGCTGCGGGTTAAACCCCTCAGGCGATCCCTCAGAACAGTACACCAGGGTTTTTGCCTGCAAACTGCCGGCGATCGCCAACGCGACCAGGCCGACGCCCCATTTCAGCGCGACGGCGCCTGCGCCACGCCCCGTAGATACGTGATGATTGGAAGACATAACATTGAACTCCATACTGTGATGTTGTGTGACCGGCGGATCTCTGTTTTTTTCTGTACGATCCGTCCGGCGGCGGCCTGAGCGGCCAAGGTGGGTAGACGATATCCCGGCGAGGAACGACTCATCGGGCAGTCCATCAGCGAATAGATGCACAATCCTGAAGCGCTGTTTTCACCTTATACATCCCAATCTCTCAAGTGTTCCGGTTAACGTCAATATGACAAAATACAATTTATCGCCTAATAAATAAGCAATATTTTTGTATAAAAAAGGACAAATAAACCTCACAGATAGGTCGAAATCTGCCCACGGTGAAATTACACCGTGCATTCCACCATGTAACAAAATTTTACCAGTCGATCTCCCTGTCGCCGCCGGCGAAAAAATTTATCTCAAATGTCGAATATATACACAGTTAACCCGGGAAAGTGCCATTAATACAGGGGAAAATTCTGCTGAAAACGGGTGCGCGCGCGCCACAGCGGCCGTTTTTGCGGAAACGGCCTCAGGCGCAGCCGCGCCTTCGCGTTATGATCACAGGCATCATCATCAATGGGAGAAATACGGTGTCACAGGCAACATTTGAACAGCTGCAGCGGCTGCTGGATAGCCAAGGCGCGCGCTATCGCGTCGTTGAACACCCCAGCGCGGGGAAATCAGAAGAGGTGGCCAAAATTCGCGGCACCCAGCTTGGCCAGGGCGCCAAGGCGCTGGTCTGCCACGTCAAGGGGAATGGGATAAAGCAGCATGTGCTGGCGGTGCTGCCCGCCGATCAGCAGGCCGATCTCAGCGCGCTGGCGCGGGGCATCGGCGGCACTCGCGCCTCGTTGGCCAGCCCGGCAGAGGTCAGCGCGCTGACCGACTGCCTCTTTGGCGCGATCCCCCCTTTCAGCCTGCATCCCGACCTGCTGCTGGTCGCCGATCCGCTGCTGTTTACCCGCTTTGAGGAGCTGGCCTTTAACGCCGGCACGCTGGAGCGCTCGCTGATCCTAAACTGCGCCGACTACCGGCGCATCGCCGCGCCGCGCTGCGTCGACTTTATTCGCCGCCAGGAGAGCTAAGGCGCCCCGCGCTCACCCCGGCCACAATGCAAAAAGCCCAGCCATAAAGGCTGGGCTTTTCAGGAATTTGGTCGGCGAGAGAGGATTCGAACCTCCGACCCACACGTCCCGAACGTGTTGCGCTACCAGGCTGCGCTACTCGCCGAATGCGGAGCGCATGTTACTGCTAGCGCTACCCGTCGTCAACACCTTAACGCCCACCGGGGCTCGGCTTTTTTGCGTTTGACTGTAAAGCCCTCGTAACGCAAAAAACCCAGCCGTAAGGGCTGGGTTTCTCAGGAATTTGGTCGGCGAGAGAGGATTCGAACCTCCGACCCACACGTCCCGAACGTGTTGCGCTACCAGGCTGCGCTACTCGCCGAATGCGGAGCGCATGTTACTGCTAGCCTCCCCCGCCGTCAACCCCCTTTTTGCATTACGGCCGCCGTTTGTTGAGAAAACCGACCATCCGACGCTAAATCCATCCCGTTGTCTGCATTTTAGCCACAGTTCCCCGCCTTCAGATAGCAAAAAGCATGGCCGAAGCCATGCCTTTTTTATCGCGTCAAAGCGAACTCAGGCGTTAGCCTGCACCGCCGGCGGCGCTTTGCTATCGGCCTTCTGCGCACGCAGGAACGGCAGCAGAAACAGCGCAGACAGACAGGCGGCCACGGAAATCACGACGAAAAAGCCGTTCCAGTGCCACACTTCCATCACCCGCGCGATCGGATAACCGGAAAGCGCCGCCCCCAGATAGGCGAACAGGCCGACAAAGCCGGTCGCTGCGCCGGCCGCATCCTTATGGGAACACTCGGCGGCGGCCATCCCGATCAGCATCTGCGGGCCAAAGATGAAGAAGCCGATGGAGAAGAAACAGGCGGCCTGCAGCGCATAGCTGCCGCCCGGCATCAGCCACAGCGCGGCCACGGAGAGGAAGATCCCGATAGCGAAGATCAGGTTCATGGGACCACGGTTGCCGCGGAACAGCCTATCGGAACCCCAGCCGGCGACCAGGGAACCGATAAAGCCCCCCACCTCAAACAGCGACAGCGCCGAGTTGGCGGTCATCAGCGAGTAGCCCTTGGTCTGGGTCAGGTACAGGTTACCCCAGTCATTGATCGCGGTACGTACGATATATACCAGTACATAAGAGACGGCCAGCAGCCAGATGTACTTATTTGTCAGCACATAGCGCTTGATGATCTCTTTATTGGAGAGCCCTTTGCCTTCGGACTCCTGCACCAGCTCCAGGGCGTCATTACGCCATTTGCCGACGCTCGGCAGCCCCATCGTGACCGGCTTGTCGCGCAGGCGCCAGCACATCAGCAGCCCCAGAACGATGCCGATAATCCCGGGGATGATCATGCCATAGCGCCAGCTGAAGTGCAGAGAGATAAAGCCGACCAGCAGCGGGATCAGCGCGCCGCCGACGTTATGAGAGGTATTCCAGATGGCCCACCAGCTGCCGCGTTCGGCGCGTGAATACCAGCTGGTCAGGATCTTCGAGCACGGCGGCCAGCCCCAGCCCTGGAAGAAGGCGTTAACCATCCACAGCGCTCCCAGCACCAGCAGCGACGAACTCATCCCGAAGACGATATTGATAATACCGGTCATGATCAGCCCCAGCCCCATAAAATAGCGCGGGTTAGAGCGATCGCTGATCATCCCGGAGATGAACTTGGAGCAGCCATAGGTGATATAGAACAGCGTACCCATGATGCCGATATCGGACATGCTCAGCCCCAGATCGCTGATCATTTCCGGCATGATGAAGTTGAAGCTTTTGCGGGTAAAGTAAAAGGCGGCGTAGCCAACATACATGACCCACATCAGCTGGATGCGCCAGTATTTATAGGCTGCATCAACCTTGGCGCTATCCTGGATCTCGGGCGCGTCGGTGCGGCTTTTCAGAAAAGACCACATGGGGAAATACCTCGTGCGTGAAAACTCATCGTTGTAGCCGCTATGGTGCGTCGCGCGCGCGCGGGATAACTAATACAAATCCCCCGCCGCCGCTAAGAAAATCTCCTAGTTTTCCGCCTCACCGGATAAAACTGCGGGCAGGATCACAGCCAGTCGGGTCCCCTGATGGCTCTCCAGGCGCAGCTCCCCGCCCATGGCGCAGATCCGCTCACGCAGGCCGCGCAGGCCATACCCCGGCGTCAGGCTGAGCGTATCCACCCCGCAGCCGTCATCGCAGATGTTCACGTGCAGCAGGCCACCGTCGTCCTGCCAGCCCTCTACCTCGATATGGCGGGCCCGCGCGTGGCGACAGGCGTTCGTCACCCCCTCCTGACACAGGCGGTACAGCGTAATTTTCAGGGTGTCGTCCAACGCGGCGTCGTCGATATGCCAGCGTAGCTGCGCCGTGGTGCCCTGCTCCGGCGGCGCCAGATCGCGCAGCAGCGCCGAAAGCGCCGCCGACAGCGGCAGATTGCTCAGCGATGCCGGCCACAGCTGCGCCAGCAGATCGTGTACGCCGTCATATACCCGCAGGGCGTGGTTTTCGATGGCCTCGGCGCTGGTCAGCAGACGCGGCTCATCGCTCAGCCGTCGAATGATGCCCGCCTGGGTGCGGATCACCGTAATCGTCTGTCCGACCTCATCGTGCAGCTCACGGGCGATCTCCCGCCGGGTCATCTCCTGCGCCATGACCAGCGAACGGGCCAATGAACGGTTCTCCGCCAGACGCTGCGTCAGCTGACGGTTCAGATCGCGCTGCCGCTCAATCCCGGCGCCCAGCAGCATCCCGGTCAGACTCTGCGCCAGCAGCGACAGCAGCAGATCGCGGTGCGGGGCATCGCCCTGCGGCTCCGTCGCGATCAGCACCACGCCGTTCAGCAGCGTGGCCAACAGCGCCCCCTGCCAGCCATAGCGATACGACATGAAGACGATGGGGATCGCCAGACAGAAAGGGACAAAGCGGCGCAGGTCGGCGTGCTGCGCCAGGTGCTGTAGCCAGAGGCTCAGCGCGAACAGCAGCAGATAGCCGCCGATATGGCGCAGGCGCAGGTTGACCGGGCGATGCAGAATCCCCGGCGTCAGCGGCAGCCAAATCTGCTGCGCCAAATAGTGCCAAATCAGCAGGCAGGTCGGCGCCACCGTCAACCCGCCGCACAGCCCCAGCAGCAGCGCCGGCCCCGGCATGGCGCCGGTCGCCAGCGACCAGGACAGCGCCTGGATCAGCGCCGCCAGCGCCACCAGCGCCCCCTGCTGCAGCGGCCAGCGCCATTCAACCTCTTGCCGCTGCTGGCGCCGCAGCCAGTCTCCCGACGCCCAGGCGAGGGTCATGCACAGCAGCAGTCCCCCCAGGGTTCCCCACAGCCAGCTGCCGCCGCCCAGCTGATGGCTCAAAAACAGCTGCACGGCCACGTCGCCGGCCAGGATACCGGGCCAGTAGCGGCGCGGCGTCTGCAGCAGAATGCCCATCCGCAGACCGAAGGGAAACAGCAGCAGCGCGTCGACGGGCGCCGTCACCAGCGCCGCGCCGATAGCCCACAGGCAAAATCCGGCGATGGTATAGCAGAAGAAGATGGCGATGCTGGAGATCAGACGCTGCATCACTGCCCCAACAGGCGGTGCGCCAGCTCAACGTTGTTGTTTACCCCTAGCTTAACAAACAGGTTGGCGCGGTGGACGTGTACGGTTTTCGGCGACAGGCCGAGGCGTTCGGCCACCTCTCGCACCTCTAGCCCCTGGGCCAGCATCATCGCCACCTCACGCTCGCGGCGAGTCAGGGGATCGATGCGGGTACGCGCCAGCTGCTGGGCAATCTCCGGCATCAGATAGACGCCGCCCTGCGCGACGGTGCGTACCGCGCTGACCAGATCCTCGGGACGGCAGCGTTTAGACAGAAAGCCGCGCGCGCCGCGATCCAGCGCCAGCTCAACCAGCGCCGCGCTGTCGTGCATCGACAGCATGATCACCGCCAGCCCGGAGGGCAGATCGGCCAGCAGATCCAGCCCACTTTCATCAGGCATCGAGATATCACAGATACAGACCTGCACATCCAGCCCCGGCAGGCCGGCCCGCGCCTCTGCCGCCGAGCTGAACTCGCCGACGACCGCCATATCCTCCTCCAGCGCCAGCAGCTGCACGAAGCCGGACCGCACGATATAGTGGTCATCGATAAAGGCAATGCGGTAGGTCATGGCGGGCTCCGGCGGATAACGATAGCGCTCGGATTATACACATACTCGGAGGGGTCCCGTAACGGCGTAGCGCCAGAAACCCATCATCAAGGCGGGAAATGCGGGCCGCTGCGGGCCAGAGGTCAGACACCGTCCGGGTAACGCCAGCGCACGCCCCACAGAGCTGGCAACCAACCCTGCGGCGCGTACCGCGCTAAGGCGGCGATCGTAGGCGGTGAGGCGCACACCTGCCGCCTCACCGCCCTGCAGATTAGGCGAGCTTAAAGCTCTCCATGCTCTGCATCAGCTGCTCGCTTTGAGCCTCCAGCGACGCCGTGGCCGCGGTGGACTCCTCTACCAGCGCCGCGTTTTGCTGCGCCACCTGATCCATCTGGGCGATGGCCTGGTTTACCTGCTCGATACCGCGGGTCTGCTCCTGAGAGGCTCCGGAGATCTCCGACATCAGCGCCGTCACGCGTACCACCTCGGCGGAGATCTTCGCCATGGTTTCCGCCGCCGCGCTGACGCGTCGCTCGCCATCGCTCACCTGCCGCACCGAATCTTCGATCAGCAGCTTAATCTCTTTCGCCGACTGGGCGCTACGCTGTGCCAGGTTGCGCACTTCGCCGGCCACCACGGCAAAGCCGCGCCCCTGCTCACCGGCGCGCGCCGCCTCTACCGCCGCATTGAGCGCCAGGATATTGGTTTGGAAGGCAATACCATCGCTTACGCTGATAATATCGGCGATCTTCTGTGAACTATGGGAGATGCTGCGCATGCCGACGATCGCCTCATTGACGATGCCCGCGCCCTGATTCGCGCTGTCGGAGACGCCGCTCGCCAGCAGATTGGCCTGCTCCGCATTGGCCGCGTTCTGACGCACCGTCGCCGTCAGCTGCTCCATGCTGGCCGCCGTCTCCTCCAGCGATGCCGCCAGCTCTTCGGTACGCTGCGACAGATCGCGGTTACCGGCGCGCAGCTCACGGGCGCCGACGTCAACCTGCTCGCTGGCATCGCGTACCCGGCGTACCGTTCCAGCCAGCGCCTGCTGCATCTGTGTCAGCTGTCGACCCAGCTGGGCTATCTCCGAGCGACCGCTCAGCGCCAGCTGGCGGGCCAAATCCCCGGCGGCGATATGCTCCACCTGCTCATCCAGCTGCGCCAACGGCCGCAGAATGATGCCGCGCAGGGCATACCAGCAGAAGCCACCAACCGCCAACAGCAGTACGCAGGCGGAGATGATCAGGGTCATGGCACGCTGATAATCCCGCTGTGCCTTTTCCAGCGCCTGGCGTCCCAGCGTATCGGCAAACTGCCGAAACTCGCGCAGATCGCGGTCGTACTCCGTGGAATGGCTGCTGACCTGATTCTCCAGCAGGGCGTAGTAAGTATCCAGATTACGCGCCGCCAGGGCCTGAACCATCGGCTGCAGGCCATCCTGGATATAGGCGTTATAGCTCTGCTCAAGGCGAGCGCTCAGACGCTGCCCCTCCACGGTGACTTTTTTCAACGCGGAAAACTGCGCCATGATGTCGTTAGACTCAGTCAGCAGGGCCTCTACCGTCCGGCGACTGCTGTCGGCGTCCGCAATATGCTCCAGCGTCAGCTGACGCGCCGCCACGGCGGCGGCGGAGCGGGCGCGCAGGGTGGCGCTAAAGCCGGTCGACAACGGACCCAGCTCATCGGCCTGCAGCTGATTGACCACCGCCAGAGAGTGATTGCTCTGGCGTAAGAAATAAATTCCCATGCTACTGATAAAGAAAAGCAATAAGGTATAGGTAACGATGATGACAAGCAGTCCGCCACGAACTGTAATTCGTTGATTCATTAATTATTCCCTGTAAATAATACTGCGCCATGATGGGATCATCCCTTGGCCAGGTTTACTGTTAAGTCAGCGTTCGATTTATCGGCCACAGGGACAAAAACTTGAGCCAGATCACACAATAAAACAAATCAGCGGCGTATAGGCAGGGGAAAGGGGATATGCGGCGCTGCCGCAGCGGGGCAGCGCCAGAGAAGTCACGCCGCTCAGCGGCGACTCATCGCCTCCGACTTCGCGATACAGCGGGAGATGGCCTCGATCACCGACGCACGCATGCCGTTCTCCTCCAGCGCGGCCACCGCCTCAATGGTCGTGCCGCCCGGCGAACACACCATATCCTTCAGCTCCGCCGGATGCGTACCGGTTTCCAACACCATTTTTGCCGCGCCCATCACCGCCTGGGCCGCAAACTGATAGGCCTGTGCCCGCGGCATCCCGGCACGAACCGCCGCATCGGCCATCGCCTCAATAAACATGAACACATAGGCCGGTGACGATCCGCTCACCCCGACCACGGCGTGGATCAGCGACTCCGGCACGACCTCCGCCCGCCCAAAGCTGCGGAACAGGGCGACGATCCGAGCGCACTCTTCGGCGCTGACTCGCCCGTTCGGGGTGATGGATGACATGCCGGCATTGACCAGCGAGGGCGTGTTGGGCATGACCCGAATCACCTTCTGCTGCGCCGGTAGACCTTCCTGGAGCGTCTCGAGCGTCACGCCGGCCGCAATAGAGACGACGATAGTCTCGGCCCGCAGACGCCCTTTAATCTCCTCCAGCAGCGCCCGCATCCCATTGGGCTTGACGCCCAGCACCACAATATCCACCGCGGCGGCCAACGCCGCTGCTCCGTCGGCCGCGCCGACGCCATATTCATCGACAATCGCCCTGACGCTGTCAGCGGTTCGGTTATACACCAGAATATCCTGCGGCCGCGCAAACTGACTGGCCAACAGCCCCCCCAGGATGGCCCGGCCCATGTTGCCGCAGCCAATAAATCCGATTTTCTGCTCCACATAACCTCCAGCCCAGTATGCATCATTAAGATGGGAGCGCCTGATACAGCAGGCACCCGGGTTTCAGCCTACCACCAAGCGCCGTGGAAAAATATGCCAGCCGATCTCCCTCGCACGCATATCGCGCGCGCATAAATACTGGAAAATACGCCGCCTAGCGTAGGCTAAAAATAATATTGTCAAATAATACGGCGATACATATCTTCATCCCAGGCTATGCAAATATAGCGCTGCTCATTTTTTAACGGGCTAAGGCTGTATTGGGAATAATAGGATGCGCGCGGGTACGCTTATAGCAGCGCGGAATACCCATCGGGACGAGAAGAGAAACTATCCTCCATTGAATCTCTGTGTCGCCATCCAGGGTGCAGCATAGCAAGCGCAGAATGCAGAATAATGAAGGGGACGCCCCCGAGGGGACGATATGGTATGAATAGCTTTATCGTCCTGCCGGAGGAGAACCGGCGCTACGGCGGATCCGCGCGTCGTGGTCAGTGCGCCAGCCGGTGGCTCCGTACCTCGGCCTTGCCTCGGCATTAGCGGTACTGTCAGGATAATTCGTAACCTGACGCCCTCTTTCTGCCAAAGGCCGAGCGATCCAATAAGGGCAGCGGTATTGCTCCCCCGCCCACCGCGAAGGCTCAGCGCGGATGCGCCGCAACATGCTGTAAAACCGGCGTCAGGCATGCCCGGAACCACGGCGTATAGTAGTCTGGCTGCTGCGCCATATGCCGTAGGATTGCCGTCGGCTCACGAAACGCAAAGGCGTCCGCCTCAGCCAAATTCAGCTGGGGCATCCCATCACTCTGACCGATAAAAACGTGGGTTAGCTCATGCTCCGTCAATCCCTGCCCGACATCAACTCGGTAGCGCAGCGTCAATCCTGGGGTCAGATCGCACTGCATCCCCATCTCCTCCTGCAGTCGGCGCCCCGCCGCGCGCTCGACCGATTCACCCGGCAGCGGATGGCTGCAGCAGGTATTGCTCCACTGCCCACCGGCATGGTACTTATCGGCGGCGCGACGCTGCAGCAGCAGCTCGCCGCGCGCATTGAAGATATAGACAGACAGCGCGCGGTGCAGACACCCCTGACGGTGCGCCGCCAGCTTTTCCATATGCCCTTGCACGACGTCATGCTCATCGACCAGAACAACCTCAATCACCCCATTCTCTCCCAAACACGCCCTAGAAACCGGACGACACGCCAAGCCCGCGTGAGCGCTCGCCGTCCGAGCATGGCTACCATACCCGATCGCGTCCAGGCTTTTTAGCCCCCGAAAACACTTTAGCCATAAAAATCTGATTTACAGCGGTCACTATGCGCGCTCGCATCGCCCCACGCAGGCTGAAGAGGATAAAAGCAAAGGAGACGGCGGATAAGCGGGAGAAAGGGACGACATCCTTGTCGGCGGCGTCGTGCTAAAGGGATAGCGCGACAGGACAGCTATGACAGCATCGTGCCATCCCGGTAACGGTGTACATAGTTCAGCGGGGTCACGCCATAATACTCTTTGAATACGGAAATAAAGTAAGAGGTACTGCTATAGCCGCACAGCGTCGAGACCTGAGAAATATTCTTATTAAAAACCAACAGCTGCTCCACTGCATAGCGCATACGGCAATCGGTCACGATTTTACTGTAGCTGGTCTGCTCATTTTTTAATTTTTTCTTCAAAGAGCTTGGACTCAGACACAGGCAGCTGGCGACCGTCGTCAAGCTCCATGTCTTATGAATATCACTCTGAATGATATTGTATACATTCGCGCTAATGTTATTGCGAACCATCCGCATTAAAAATGGAATGAAGCTTCTATTATTAAGAAAAATGGATAGAGCGGCAAACGTCAGCGAACGCTTACGCTCAAACTCGATTTCATCCGCCTCCCGCATTACCGAGTGGCAGGCAGCCTCACGAAATACATAGGGCGTACGGCAAGGCTCTATCATATAAGGCGGAAACCCACGCGACACCGGCGTATAGTGGGTAAGGTCTTTTTTTAAAAAATGCAGATAGTCTTTTATTAGATCGCGGGAAATATAGAGAATAAGAGAGGAGTCAAGCGTAGAAAAATCAATTGAGTCATTTTCAATGGAGACTAGCATCAGATTATTTGCAGTAAACTTGACGATATCTCCTTCGCAAAATCTAACGTCTGTATCTTTCTCTGTTAAAACTATCGCACAACACTCATCACAGCAAAGTTTCATAGCAGAACATCCTACATAAATGTAAAAATGCCTTATCAAAGCCAAATCCTAACGATTGAATAAGGCATAAACAGAGGTCTAAATCTGACATCCAATGCCGAAACAAAATACCGAATCATGCCGCGATTTCAATACGGCGCGCACAATATCAATGTATCATTATCTTTACGCTATTATATAAATAGAGACATTTCTATCGAAAAATGAACTTTTTCCGCTAAAAAGCCTATTTTTTAAGAACGATTATTTATATAGAAATGAAAAAAGCGCGGAGATAACCCCGCGCAATCATTACTTTGCTATTATAGTGCTACGATGTCTTTGCTACATTATCGTCAGCGAAATACCGACAATAATCCTTTATTACGCAGGAACAACGGTAAACGTCCGTCATCTGCCGATGATCATCGCGATGCCGCACGTCGGACGATGATCATGGCTCCCGCGCGAAAATGGCATGGCATAATATTATTCATCGATAACTCATATCAGAAAAAAAAGTGACGTGACGAAACCATATTATGTGTTACTTCTTTTATTATCATTCAGGCACAGCGCTAATGCAATGCCATGCCTCAGCGCATGCTCAGTAGAAGATGAGATATATCAATGCATTATGCGGAAAAGATGGCTAATTAACGATTAGATTTACTCTCAATGGCTATTTTTTTAGCTGATCATGCTATTTTACCCGCACCGTCAGCGCCCTCCGACGCATCGCGTTATCCCCGTCATCGCACCGGTAAGACACCGTATCACCCACGGTGACACGGTGTCTTAAGCGCATACGTAACGCGCCGCTCAGCGGATCACGAGCACATTGGTCTTCGCGTGACGCACAATCGCCGCCGCATTAGAGCCCAGTAGATAGGTCTTTACGCTGGGACGATGCGAGCCAACCACGATCAGATCGGCCCCCATCTCTTCTGCCTGCTGCAGCGCCTCATCGCGCGGCGTACCAAAGCGGATAGTGTATGACAGGCGCTCACGCGGCAGATCGATACTATCGATCAGCGTCAGCAGCTTCTCCTCCGCATTCGCGACGGCCTTGTTCTCAAACTCTTTAATACCAAATGAGTAGGCGGTGACAAACGCTTGAGCATCCGGCAGCACATACAGGAAATGCACTTCGGCATCCGTCAGCTTTGCCATATAAATCACATGCTCCAACGCGTTCTGCGTCAGTACATCCTCTTCAATATCGACAGGTACCAAAATATTCTTATACATCGTAACCCCCTCCTGGCTCACTCTCAAAGCGCGTCATGTCCCGCACCGATCCCCGGGTCACGCTCACCGACGCCTGCCGGTCACGCCCCCGGTGCTATGGCACCCCACTCCACGGTGAAGCATACTGCCAGATAAGAATAGACAGAATTGATTCACCGCGCTTTTGTGAGATACCACAGAGTCTGGCGAACGTTTTCATCTGGGCACCGTCGCACCGGGTGGTCCCCCGACGGTACGCCTATGCCAGCGGCAGAGGATATTACCCAACCCACAGAGCGCGCAGCGGAATAACCGCCCCATGGTGTAATGATGAATCGCCTCTGCTCAGAGCATTACCCAAACATCCCCCAAATAGGGTGAAACCCATTTACTTTCACTTTACGAATAATCCAGCGAGATGGTCTTCCAACGACAAATAATAAAAACAAAATGAAAGTGAAATCGTTTTACTCTTTCTCCTTTATTTCTCCATTTTTCATTATAAGAAGCGCCTTTATGAATAAATTATGGAGCACTAAAACACAGAACGCCTTTTTATTTTTATTGCACCCTCTTTGCATATCGTCTTAACATTTTGTGCCGCACGTTACGTTAAAGTAGAGGGGAGACAGCACAAAAAACACACGCTATAATCGACAGTAAATAATATAGGGAATTTAAATGCTCATGATGAGCAGGGCATTTTACGCTAGAAATACCTAATGGGTTAATAGGAGTCCACCATGAAATATATCATCTTATTGCTTGCCACACTGATATTAAGCGGCTGCGCACATACCCCGGCGGTGCAGAATCATAACGTCGGCAACCTGGCCGACTGCGGCATGTGTACCTACAACGACACATTCTACACCGATTTTGATGAGTAATGTCCGCAGGTCAACGATGGTCGGCTTCCCCGACGATCCGGCGCTATCCTGCATGAGCGCCGTCGCGCCTCAGGGTAAACACGCCGAGCATCCGCGCAACGGGTCTTCTACGGCTCCGGTTTCGCAGCGACGACGCTAGCTCACCGTCTGTTCAGCCGGTGCGGCGGCGATGCGCCATTCCCGCCAGCATCACCCACAGTGCGACGCTTACCGGGATCAGCGATCCCCACAGTACGGCATGCCAGCCGGCGCTATTCAACAGCACCCCGGACAAGAAAGAGCCGACGATCATCAGGCTAAAAATAATAAAGTCATTCAGCGACTGCACCCGTATCCGCTCCTCCGGACGATGATAGTTGAGCAGGTTGGCCGAGGCGCCGGTAAATCCAAGGCTCCAGCCTAGCCCCAACAGGATCAGCGACAGCCAATAGTGCATGACCTCCTGACCTGAAAATCCCGTCAGGATGGCCAACAGCGTAATCGCCAACCCTGCCGTACTAATAGACTCTGCGCCAAAGCGGTTGATCAGCCTGCCGGTAATAAATCCGGGGGCATACATTGCGATTACATGCCACTGAATACCGAGCGTCGATGCGTGCAGGGAAAGCCCGTGCATATGCATAGAGAGCGGCGCGGCCGTCATCAAAAAATTCATTACCGTATAGGAGACTGCGGCACAAAATACCGTACGCATGAGTCCGGGCTGACGGGCAATACTGCGCAGCGATCGGCGCATCGCTGGCGCCTGCTCGCTGACGGGGGGAACCGACACACGACGCAATACCAGCGCCGCCGCAGCGGCCGCCAGCGCCTGAGCGATAAAGGCGGCAACCAGTGGATACGCTGGCCACAGCGCGAGGGATCCACCGATCAGGCTAGGCCCGATAACCCCCGCCGCCACGCCGCCCGCCATGACCAGCGACAGCGCCAGCGCGCGTCGCTCCGGCCCAACGCCATCGGCGGCAGCAAAACGAAACGAAAGGCTCACCGCGGCATAGGCTCCCCCCATCAGCGCCGCCAGGCAAAACAATTCAAAAGAGGCGATGAATACGGCCAGCGCCGCCGTCAACCCCGCCAGCGTTCCCAACGCCGTGCCCGCCATAAACGCCGCTTTGCGCCCATATTGCTTAGCCAAATAGCCAAAGGGCAAGATACAGGCCGCCATACCGGTCACAAACAGCGTGATCGGCAGCGTCGACAGCGTGTCATAGGGCGCCAGGCGATGACCGACAATCGCCCCGATCGCATAAAACACCACCGAATTCGCCCCGGCCAGCGCCTGCGCCGCCGCAAGGCAGAGGATATTTTTATTCTGCTGCCGCAGCGAGAGCGTCACGCCAATAGGATTATCCATCACCCGACACCTATAAAATTAAATGCAGTGAATATTTATGGCATAAATTATAAATATGCCCTCCTCTCTTCCCGCAAATAGAGATAATAGACGAGGTGATATAACAATAGGTGACAGAGGATGCGCTGAAGCCGGTAGGTCACACCGATATCGCATATGAAGCACTAAATTGAAGAGCGGTGTTAAATATTGCGTTAGTAATATAACGACTATTTATACCTTCGCCGCCGCCGCGCGGTAAAATGGGCTCTGCGCCGGAGACACGATGCTAATCCAACGCACGATCAATCGACCAGCGAGGTCGCAGCCAATGCCTTAACAAAATCACGCTTAATCAGAATATCCGAGATAAAGATCACTCGGACCTCCTCTCCCCGCTGAACGTACGCCGCGCGAAAACTCTGCGGTTTCAGCGCCACCTTATACTCCAGGATAGTAAGCCCTTGATGCTTCAATCCCCAGGCGGCCTTAATCTTATGAGGACGCCGCTGGATAATCTGCGGTAGCTCACGGTAAATATTGTCCCTAATCTCCGGATCCACTCTAGAGAACTTCTTAAAAAACGCGTGAATAGCGCTATTATCGTCCAGCGTTATCTTCATCTCTGGCTCAAAGAGATCGTGACTCATCTGTTTGCCTCCACTCTACGGACTGCTGCCGCGCCGATTGATCGGCGCCACTGTCAAAGAGAGTAGCGCGCCGCCCCCCAGGAATACATCGCTTTTCTCAGCGCATCGCCAAAGGGAGACACCCGCTAAAACCGGTGAGTAAGCGAGCGGCAGTGGATCAGCCTCCTCGGCCACGCAATGACCCCGTCGAGAGACACAGATGCGTCCTCTCTATAGCGAAAATGTTAGCGCCTATTTTCCAACGCTGACGGAAACAGAGGCATCAGCTCCGCATTGGCACACACCGCGTCAAAGTGACGTATCGCCGTTTCCGCCTCTTTCTTCGGTGTCTTACGGGTTTTCTTCAGGAAGGCATGTAACACCACCAGATCGTTATGGGCATCCAGCATCAACAGGATCCGCGCCGACTCAGCGCCGCAGTCAATCCGCAGTTTATAAATCGTGCCTTTATAACCCCAGATCTTGGGATTTAAAATCTTTAGGCTACGCACACTGGGAATGGTATCCAATGCGCTAAACGCCGTCAGCTTCCTCTGGATTGCGCCCGCCAGCTTCTCTGATACATGGCCAAGAAAATACAAAATATGCGCGCTATCCACGGTACCTTTTGCCGCAAGGCAGAGAATATTCACTCTACTTAATGTCCTATACTAATGGTAGCCAAGTACAGCCTTACTTTATTCTGCCATAAACGCTATGCGGTTGATATCCATACGCTACAAATCCACTCATCCCCACAGGATCTATTGCTATCAAGACATGTGAAAATATAACCGACTTGAGCGTGATAGCCGCAACGAGCTAACTTAAGTGATAAGTACCCGAACGGTTTCAGACAGACAATGGTAGTGAATTTATATCTAAAACACTGGCTCACTGGGCATATAAAAACGGTATAGCAATGGACTTCTCACGGCCTGGAAAACCGATGAATAATGCGCTGATCGAGTCATTTAACGGTAGTTTTCGAGATGAGTATCTGAACGTTAATTGGTTACTATCACTGGACGATACGCAGGAAAAGATCGAGCAATGATGACAGGAATATAACCGAAGCAGACCCCATTCATCGTTAAATAACCAGACTCCAGAGGAATTTATCCAAAGTCTACAAAAAAGCCCGGCACTCTGATTTAGCCAGGCCTAATATTGGGGAATTGTCATTTAAACCCTTTGTTATACATTACATTTTTACCATTATTGGGGTGCTGGCATTTTAAGGGTGAAATAACACCCCCTAATACACCCCAAAAAGCGCTTGATGCCGGTTGAAGTCAGTTGACCTTAGGAAACAAAGAAAGCCTGATATATAAGGGGTTAGAAGAGGTTTTTTTGACGTGGGGAGAGTTCAGGAGAGCTTAATTGGCGGAGATCACAGGAGTGCAAAATGACGCACAACACAATGAAATATAATGATATTACTAAAACTCTACAGTGAGGATATACACATTCATATACACCTTCAAAGCGCCAACCAGTTTCACTTATTGCGACTAATAATTAAACAGCAAAAAAACTTTTTTTAGGAAAAACCGTTCACACTGTTCACTGTGCATTTTTATCGTTTAAATTCATTGTATTACACCGTGAATGGTTGGTGAACAGTGAACACTTTACTGTTCATTTTTACGGGTTTTCAGGCAAAAAAAGACCGGCGGCGGCTGGTCTGGATACAGATACAGGCGCCGCTGACGCGAGATGATGTTGACATGATCAACATACACCCCCATCCGACTCCGGCAGCGCTTCATTGGAGTTCTGGTGTGACTGGAGCAGCGCGCGGGCACTCATCGGATCACTGAGCTGCTGCACCACCAGAATATAAGCATGTCATCCACAGAAAAAACTTTTTTTAGGGAAAACCGTACACACTGTTCACTGTGTTATTTTATCGTTTAAATTCATTGTATTACACCGTGAACGGTTGGTGAATAGTGAACACTTTACTGTTCATTTTTGCGGGTTTTCAGGCAAAAAGAGACCGGCGGCTGCCGGTCTGGTTCGGTGCTCTTACTCTGGCGCGTCACACTTTGGTAGCCAATCGGCGTTACTCTCCTCCCTCAACGCAAGATTGGTTTGTATACCCTGATTTTTGCGGCGCTTTTCATAATTCACCCCGTACTCTTTCAGCATCGCGGGCAACCCCTTGCCGAACATGGTGAGGCTGAGCGTGTTCTTGTAGCCGTGCGCCTCCATATATGCCAGATAGGCATGATACAGATACAGGCGCGGCTGACGCGGGATGATGTTGGCATTGCCAATATACATGCCATCCGGCTCTGGCAGCGCCTCAAGGTAGCCACAAAAATCAAATGCCGGATCGGCATCGCGCTTGATGCAGAGTGCCTCATCGGAGTTCTGCTGTGCCTGGAGCAGTGTACGGGCCGTCATCGGGTCGCTGAACTGCTGCATCAACTGGCGCACAATCACCGCCAACTCGCAGGCGATTTTATCCTTAAGCTGTGGGTCGCGCTCCTCCGGGGCAATCTGCTCCGGGAAATGCAGAATTACCCGGCGGCGGGAAACGCCGCCGCTGCGATCGGTAAAGCGCATCGGGTTATTGTTCACCGCCAGGATCACCGCCGGAATATGGGTGGAGTACGGGTTCTGGTATTTCGGATCAACGGAGACGGCATCGCCGCCGGTAATGGCCTTAAGTCCCGCGCCGTCACCGCTCCACTTCTCCTGATCAGGTAGACGTATCAGCGAGAAACCAATCAGGGATGCGCGCTTGCGCGGATCTTCCAATGTGTCGATGTCAGCCGAGGTGGCGTTATCCGCCCCGGCTAGCAGAGTGGCGATTTCGGCCAGAATGCTTTTTCCGCTGCCGCCCGGCCCGGTCACTTCAAGAAAAAGCTGCCAGTCGTAACGGTTCGCCAGCACCATAAACAGGGCGGCCAGGATCACATCGCGTTTATCGGCACGGCCACCGGCGGCACGGTCAAGCCAGCGCCAAAAATTCGGCGCATGGGTTTCCAACGTTTCACCCGCCACGGGTGGGGTGAAATCCACGTCACACAGCGTGCGCAACCAGTGTGATTTACAGTGTGGGCTAAAGATCCCGGTGCTGGTATCGAGTACCCCGTTACGAAAACCAATCAGACGACGTGCCGGTATATCCTGCTGCGGAATAATCAGTTTCAGGGTATCAATGACCGAGGCAATTTTCCCCGACGAGAACGGTGCGCGCAGGCGCTGAAACAGCCCGGCCACATCACGGGCAAAATCGGATGACGGAATGATTTTCCATATCCCGGCCTCATAGCGTGACAGGAGCTGGCCGTTAGCATCGACGGCCAGCGCTTCGCCGTAATGCTCATGCACCCGCATCGCCTTTTCACTGGTACTCATGGCGGTAAACTCCGCCTCGCTCATGGTGTTAAACGGGCTCTCCGCTATGGGGCGGATCGCGTCATAAATCGCTTTCCGCGTGGCCTCCTCGCCTTTCTGCATAAAGGCATCATTCCAGTCACCGAACACCGGCGGCAGGGCAACCATGCCCTCACAGGCTTCTGCGGCCGCGGCGGCTTTGGTCTGGCCGTCGCCGTTGAGATCACGATCGGCCGCCAGGACAATCTGACAGGCCGGATATTTCTGACGAGCAAGGCTAGCCAGAGAAAGGAGGTTCACGGACGACAGCGCCACCATCACCGTTTCATCAGTCAGATGATGTACGGTGAGGGCCGTGGCATAGCCCTCCGCAATCCACAGGCGTTTCCCGGCCTGTTTCTGGCCATCAATGGTATGGCAGGTACCTTTTACCTGTCCGCCTTTCAGCGTGCGTTTCAGGCCGTCTGTGTTGATAAGCTGGAGATTCACCAGCGATCCGCCCTCGTCATACAGCGGCACCACTAGATCCCCGGCCCGATAAATGACCCCGCCGGTTTTGTGCGTGGCTGTCAGTACTACGGACGCATGAGCGGGGAACCCCTTGCGGGTCAGGTAGGCATTTGCGGAGGCCGTGCGGGTTTTGGCCATCAGTTTTACGGCCAGCGCGGCTGCCGCTTTCCGATCTGCATCGGTTTCAGCCTCTGCGGCCGCAATCACCTCCGGGGCAACCGGCGGCAGGTTGCCGATCACCGCGTTCACCTTATCGGCCGCGACTGATGCCGTAACACCCAATACCTTTTCGACCAGCGTCAACCCATCCCCGGCACCGCACTGGTTACAGAGCCAGGTGCCTCGCCCCTCCTTGTCATCAAAGCGAAAGCGATCTGTACCGCCGCATACCGGGCAGGGCTGATGGCGGTTTTTCACTATCTTCATCCCCAGCGCCGATAAAACAGGTAACCAGTGGCCGCGCGCCAGATTAACGGTGTCCGTGACGTTCATGTTCATTGTTATTTTCTCCCTCAGTGCAATACCGGCGCGTTAATGTGACGGGCACAGAGTTCATCCATCACGACAATGCCGAGAAAGGACAGTGACGGGGCGGTCTTGAGTGGTCCGGCTTCCATTAAATCTTCCAGTAACGCACAGGCAATCTGGCGGCCCTTCTCCTCACCGTGCTGGCGCAGGTAAAAGCCCTCCAGCTCGGTGGCAATGGCATTTTCCAGCGTATCAAGGGTGAGTGCCGGATAGCGGTGCTGACGTACGCACAGGGTCAGCCAAGCGCAGGCAACGGCACGGCGGTACAACGCGGCACGCAGGACAGGCGGTAATGGCGTAGTCATACATTGTCCTCCCCGGCAAGCCAACGCTGGTTACAGCGCTCGACCACGCCATCGAGCTGGGTAGTCATTAGGTAAATCAGGGAGGTAAGCTGGAGCTTTTGATCCGGGTTACGTTGAACGGTGACACACGCCTGTTCCTGCATCAGTTCACCGACCAGTTGACCAACATTGCGTAGGTGATCGAGGCATTCGAGGTCTTGCAAGGCGATAGCGGTATGTTTCATGCGCATACCCCCGCCATCGGCAGACGACCGGCAAAGGACAGGACATACTCACGGGCAAGGGAACGACGGGCGCTGTACTCGTTATCGGCCACGATGCGCAGCATACAGATATGGGAATGACGGTCGGCGCGGCGGACAGCGGCGAAGACAAAGACAAACTGCGGGTGTGACGGGGTGAGGATCGTAGCCATGATGGCAACCTCCATTGAGTAGCGGTTAACGCTACCACCGGAGTTCTCACGCTCTGGTGGTAGCCCAGACGGGGGTGAGAAACCGGCCTCAATGGATACCGGCCAGCCCGAAGGCTGCCCCGCCTGAGCCACCATTACGCGGATACCACAACGATCTAACAGCCGCTGCGTAAATAACAGGTGTTCGTAGGCATAGACACAAAAAAAGACGCCTGGCGCGTCTGGTGTCGCCACTGAGTAACTCGGGTTCTCACGCCCGGCTGCCGATTTTGCGACAGCGTAAAAACTATACCCAGAAACGGCCCACAGAAGCAAGCCAGAAAAAGGGATGTTTTGCGGTGCGGGGATCATCATGCGTCGTAGCCCCGGTTACGGTCGGCGATACGATCGGCCATCCATGCGGTGATTTCCGACTGTACCCAGGCCACATTTTTACCACCGAGTGAGATTTGTTTCGGGAAGACCTCACGGCTGATGAGATCGTAGATGGTCGAACGTGATAACCCACAAAGGTGGATCACTTCGGGCAGGCGGATAAAGCGTTCCTGAACCGCATCAGAAGGCGGCATCATCGGGGCAGCAGGGGCTGAAGATGGGGAAGAAAAAGCAGTGTGCATAGGGCTACCTCATAAAATCCATACAAGTCCGGTCGTGTCCGTCCGGCTTCGGGTAGCTCTCTATTTTGTGAATATTTTCCCTCAGGGCAACAAGTCATTTTGTAGTGCTCCACCATACAACAGAGCGATTTTTATACAGTGGCAAACGTTGGCCGTTTTTTGGTAAACGTTGGCAAACCGGTGGCCCATTCATGATTACTTTTATTTCTATATTTTATTTTTTTAATCGTTAAAAAATCTAAATAACAGGCAGACTGAAAAAACAGAGAGTGAACAGTAGTGAACAGTCGGTGAATAGTTTTATCTCAACTGTTCACCATTTATCTTACTGTATTACTTATCTTTTTATTTCAAGTGAACAGTAGTGAATAGTTATTTATAGAAAAACAAACAGAGAGAGACGTTTACCCGCCTCTTTCTCTGGCTAGCCCCCCCTGATTGCCGTTCTGCCCGATTCTGTTTGTGCCATCCCTGCGACAACCGTGATCGCTCGAGTGGTTGTGTGGTGCGTTGCAGAATGATTTCACCTTGATAACGCAGCAGGAGAACACCATGAAACCGACCACTCACCCCCAGCAAGAGACGGCGATCCCCGCCGTGCTGGATAACGCATTCCAAGCGCTAGAGAACGCCAAAACTCATCATCTGAATAACGTGCACCGGATGGATGAAATCCAGCATGCCATCGAGCAGGCCAAACAGCAGAAAACCCGTCTGGAACAAACGGGCCTCGATGATACGCAAGCCTGGCGCGAGCAATTCCTGCGCAATGGCGCCGTGCTCACCGATGCGCTCAAGCAACAGCATATGGAGCGTGTCGCCCGCCGGGAGCTGATGCAGGTGTCAACGACGGGTAAAAAGTGATCCACTTACATCTCCACCGACGGTCTAATATTGATCCACCGTTTTACTCAGGATTAGCTTCAGCGATAACCCCGGCCTTTCGTTTCTGTTTCAGTCGATAACTCTCTCCTTTTATTTGAACAACGTGTGAGTGGTGTAAGATCCGGTCCAGCATCGCGGATGTTAGCGCCGCATCACCGGCGAACGTCTGATCCCACTGCCCGAACGGCAGGTTGGAGGTCAGGATCATCGCGCTCTTTTCATAACGTTTGGCGATGACCTGGAAGAACAGCTTGGCTTCTTCCTGGCTGAACGGCAGGTAGCCTATTTCATCGATGATGAGCAGCTTTGGTGCCATCACGCCACGGTGAAGCGTTGTTTTATAGCGCCCCTGGCGTTGTGCCGTGGACAGCTGAAGCAAGAGATCCGCCGCCGTAGTGAAGCGAACCTTGATACCCGCCCGTACCGCTTCGTAGCCCATTGCTATTGCCAGATGCGTTTTCCCCACGCCGGATGGCCCCAGCAACACGATGTTTTCGTTGCGCTCTATGAAGCTCAGTGAACGCAGCGACTGGATCTGCTTCTGCGGCGCACCGGTGGCGAAGGTAAAGTCGTATTCTTCGAACGTTTTCACTGCCGGGAAGGCCGCCATCCGGGTATACATTGCCTGTTTACGCTGATGTCGGGCCAGTTTCTCTTCGTGAAGCAGATGCTCCAGGAAGTCCATGTAACTCCATTCCTGCTCCACTGCCTGCTGTGACAGGGCTGGCGCTGCGCTGATCAGACTGTCCAGTTGCAGCTGTTCGGCAAGCACCATCAGCCGTTGATGTTGCAGTTCCACCATCATGCGGCTCCTCTGCAGAACGTGTCATAGATGGATAGCGGGTGGTGCAGTGGCTGCCTGTCGAAGGTCACCAGGCTTTCGTCTACCTGCACGTCATACTGTTTTTTCTCCGTCGGTAGAGCCAGCATGGACTGCTGCTCTTCGATCCAGCGATCGCAGGGACGGGTCTGTATTGTTTCGTGCCTGCGCTGGTTAGCGACATCGTGCAACCAGCGCAGGCCGTAGCGGTTGGCTGTTTCAACATCGACGGTGATCCCCAACGGACGCAGGCGAGTCATTAGCGGGATGTAGAAGCTGTTGCGGGTGTACTGCACCATCCGCTCCACCTTGCCTTTAGTCTGTGCTCTGAAGGGGCGGCACAGCCGTGGAGAGAAGCCCATCTCTTTGCCGAACTGCCACAGTGAAGGGTTGAACCGGTGTTGCCCGGCCCGATAAGCATCGCGCTGTAGCACTACCGTTTTCATGTTGTCGTAGAGCACTTCACGCGGTACGCCACCGAAGAAGCTGAACGCATTACGGTGGCATTCTTCCAGGGTGTCGTAGCGCATATTGTCAGTGAACTCGATATACAGCATTCTGCTGAACCCCAGAACGGCAACGAACACATGAAGTGGTGATTTGCCATTACGCATGGTGCCCCAGTCAACCTGCATCTGTCGTCCTGGCTCTGTTTCGAAGCGCACGACAGGCTCCTGTTCCTGAGGAATGGCAAGTGAACGTATGAACTCTCTCAGGATGGTCATGCCACCACGATAACCCTGCTCCGTGATCTCGCGGGCGATGACCGTTGCAGGGATTTTATAAGGATGAGCATCGGCGATGCGTTGCCGAATATAGTCCCGGTATTCATCCAGGAGTGAAGCGGTTGCGGGACGCGGCGTATATTTTGGCGGCTCAGACTGCGCACGCAGATAACGCTTTACGGTGTTACGGGAGATACCCAGTTCCCTGGCGATCGCCCGACTGCTCATACCCTGCTTATGCAGGATTTTAATTTCCATAACTGTCTCAAAAGTGACCATAAGCTCTCCCGAATCAGGAGAGCAGATTAACCCCTGGATCTAATTTCAGGCGTCGGATATGGATCACTTTCGCACCGTTGGTAACAGCAGGAGTGTGAGAACGCTACCGAGGTATTGGCTTATGAACTTGAGCAGGGAAAGGGCACATGTTGCAGCTCGGCAAAAGCCTACCGTGATGCACACTCTTCGCTGTTGAACGACTACGTGCAGCGCGAGTTTGAGACCACCCTGTCACAGGGAGTCCCTGCGCTCATCCGGGCAATCAAGCTCAAAATTTTCACCCTGCAACAACAACGCTATCGCGCTGGCCATCATGATATTGAATCGACCGAACAAGAGGTTCTGGCAGAAATTAGTCGCTGGCTGAAAGCGCAAGTAGACCAATATGAGATCCGTTTAAACGATGAGCCGGTACTGTACAAAATAGGGTTATCGCCCAGCCCGCTCCCCCATATGGACTATGATCTCGCCGCAACACCGGCACAGAGCATGCGTTTTTACGAAGAAATGCAGCAGCGTAAAGCCCAGCTTCAGGCGCGGGGGCTGATCGCATGATGCATTGTCCTTTTTGCGGTAAATCCGCCCACACCCGCAGCAGCCGATACTTATCGGATAACGTCAAGCAACGCTATCACCAGTGCACCAATGTTCACTGCTCGGCGACGTTCCGCACGCTGGAATCCATCGATGAAATTATCCATCAACCAGCCAAGCCGGTAACGGCAGAACGGCCAACACCACAGGCGGAGCCGCGCCGGGTATCCGGTTGCTATCGCTCTCCCTTTTCACATTAACCGAGAACACCAACATGACGACAACCCCATTACAAAAAGCGGCAATGGCGTGCCAAGCGGCCAAAACACGTTGGCAGGATAGCCGTCAGGCATGGACCAAGGCGACGCTGGATATGGCTAGCCTACAGGCCGATAGCAGCGGCAAGTCTGGCGATCGCCTGGCCTATCTGCGTGAATTGATCGCCGTGAAACAGTGGGAGATGAATCAACACGCTGATCGATACCTACATGCCCATGATGAACTGTTGCGTGTCAGTGTGCGTACGGAGCTGCGCAGCTTCATGCAGCGTCACGGCACCGAGCTGCTCAGTGCCCTGGCCCCGGAGTTAATGGGGCTGAATCATCAACCGGAGCTGTTACGTACACGGGCCGCCGATCGGGCACTGGAATACCTGCGGGAAGCGCTGGCCGTCAGTATGGCCATCAGCCCGGCCATTGAGTACGCAGAGGCCAGTCGGGATATTTTAAACAGTGCGGGACTACGGCCAGAAACAGCCGCCCGGCAGGATGCCATCAGCCGCACGACGCCTGCCGAAAACCTGAAATTTATGCACCGAAAAATCGCACTGGAACAGCAGCGCCCGGCATAAAAAAATCGCCCTCAATCCCCGCATTTTTTCTCTAAAAAGCCATGCATGCATAGTGTGCATGGTTTTGCATGCGCCTTACGATATTTTCTAACCCTCGCCGCGCCAGTCCTGGCGCGCTCTGCGCCGTCTCATGCATCTGCATTAAAAGCGCCCCATGAAGCGGGCAGGCGAGGCGGGGAAAGCATTGCGCGCAGGCCTTACATCTAACAACTTTGTGGTAAATTAAGTCATAGGGTCAATAAAGGCTTTGTGATACACAGATATGCTATGATTACTACCATTGTGAGTTAATCAATCGGGACTATCACCACATCCTGTTGTAATATAAAAATCTCGGTAGAGTTATTCTAAAAACACGCGAGGCAAATAATTACAACTTTATTCTTAGGAGGATATATTTTGTTTATTCCTGATAACTTAGACGAGGATGTTTATACAGATTGCGGCTGGAGATATATATGGCACAATGATTATTTGAAGCCTAACATATATTTGCAAGATGCAATTGATGATTTGAGCTCAGGAAGTGAGCGCAGAAATCTGAATAATGCAGTACGAAATGCAAAATCAGCATTGCATATGAGAGTGGATATTCTTTGTCGATCTTTTTGTGGCGACGAATACTTCCAGAAAAATCTAAGAAACTTCCCCCAAAAAATGGATTTTCTGGAAAAAATTGGGATAGTAAGACCTAGAATAATAGACAAAATAAACAAAATAAGAAATGAAATTGAGCACGAGTATAGAGATGCAACCCTTGAGGAGGCAGAAGATTTCATAGATATAGTTTTATTATTCATGGAAGCAACCAGATATCTTAACACAAGATTTCCATGTGATGCTGACTTCCATATATTGGAGATTTCTGATGAGATTTATTTAAGAAAGATAGAATGTAATTGGAAAAATGGAGAGTTGATTTTTTACTATTCAAAGCAAAAGTCACTCAGACTTGATAACATGGAAACCTATTCGATAAAAGTAGGTGATCATAGATACGCGCAGTGGGTAAAGTTCATTCTAGAACATTGCGATTGATATACTATTTACCCTAACTCACTATCGTTATGACGCCAAATAAACATCATAATAAAAACGTCACTAATGATGAATTAATATTTAGACCGAGCTGAACGAGGCCTCGGTCTAAATATCATTATTTTGCCAACATAGCAACTGATTGAGCTAACCCATTAAAATTATTTTCGAACTCTTTCCTATTCTCTTTCATTGTATCCAGTATTACTCCACTTTGCTCTATTTGTGCATCTGAGAGGGCAAACACTGGGGTGCTATGTTTCTGAGATTGAGCAATAAGCGAGTTAAAATCTGAAATATTCGCCAAATTAAAAGGCTCTTTTGACGGGCAACCACTTTCAAAATCAGCAGTTGATATTGACATATTGATAGGATTTAAAGCTGGTATTAATGTATTAATAACCTCATCCTTGATTATATCAATCCACCTTTGAAAAGATTTCACTGGTAAATTGTTTCTTGGGCGATACTTCTGAGATATAAACCCGATAAATTTCGGCGGGTTAATAGGAAATGGATATAATATTTTATCATCTCTAAAACTATTTATCTCGCTGTTCCATCTAGGAAGAACCTTCGCGAGTGACTTTATTGCTTGAGCACAGAAAAAATCCGGTGATGTAGGAACTATAAAGTAGTCACTGCACATTAAGAGACATTCATTTAATGCACCAACGCTGGGGCTCATATCAACAAGGACATAATCAAATTTATGTTTCCGTGCTGTCTCACGCAAAAAAGCACCAATACTACCGGGGATATTTCTAATTGCGGGAATAGCTGCGCTGGTTGTCAGCGCAACTCCGATCTGTGTTTCAATTTCTGATAAATAGATACTACCACATAATAAACTTAAATTCGGATTTGTTGTAGCTAATGGGTCGGATGGTATAACTTTTCCTAAAGAACCATCTACAACGGGTTTGATGCAACTATAAATATCACAATTTGGATTGCTTTTATAGATTTTATCAAAGTCATCAGTGGTTGAGTAGCCCAAAGCTAAGGCTGTCAAATTACATTGTGGATCAGCATCGACTATTAAAACTTTATACCCAAGATTAGCTAGCATCCACCCCATGTTAAAAGTGGTAGTTGTCTTACTTACACCACCTTTATGATTAAATAAAGATATTATTTTCATTCAGAATCCTTAATTAAAATTATTAATTTAAAAGATAGTTGCTATACCACTGAAGCATTTCCCTTCTTTTTTCAAGATATTGAGCATGATTATATGTCCCTCGAATGCTATTTTTATCCACATGCGCAAGTTGTATTTCAATCCACGCACTATCAAATCCCTGCTCATGTAGGATAGTCGACATTGTGTGTCTAAAACCGTGACCGGTAGCTCGCCCTTTATATCCCAGCAACTCAATTACCTGATTGATACTTTCCTTACTTATAGGCTTCCTGCGGTTGTTGCGTCCAATAAAAATATAAGGATAGTGACCAGTGATTGGCTGTAGCTGTTTGAACAGCTCCATAGCCTGCGTTGATAACGGCACGATATGGGGACGGCGCATTTTCATTCGTTCTGCGGGTATCTCCCAAATCCTCTTATCAAAATCAACCTCATCCCACGTAGCAAAGCGCATTTCCTGCGTCCTCACACCAGTCAACATGACTATCTTAGTCGCATTTTTAGTGATGATGCTGCCGGTATAGGCTTCAAGATCTCTGATAAAATGAGGCAATTCTTCGGCAGATAAAAAAGGATGATGCTTTTGCTTCGGCACGGCCAATGCGATAGCTAAATCAGGGGCAGGGTTGTATTCAGCTCGGCCAGTTATGATCGCGTAGCGAAAAACCTCTCCGCACCGCTGGCGTACCTTGCGTGTTTTCTCCAGTGCTCCACGTTTCTCTATTCGTCGCAGCACCTCAAGCAATTCTAAAGGTTTGATCTCACCGATAGGACGTTTGCCGATGAACGGGAAAACATCTTGTTCGAAGGTCTTAATGATTTCGTCTCGGTATGCCACTGTCCAGCGGTCGGCTTTGTTTGCATGCCATTCGCGACTTATGGCTTCGAATGAGTTTTCTGTTGAAAGCTGCTGTGCCAGTTTTTGCGCCTTCCGTTCCTCAACCGGGTCGATTCCATTAGCAACTTGCTTACGGGCGACCTCGCGCTTTTCACGGGCTTCTGCAAGGCTCACCAAATCGTAGCTACCAAATGACATTAACCGCGCTTTCCCGGCAAAGCGGAAACGGAAACGCCATCCTTTCGAACCATCCGGTTTGATGAGTATTGATAGCCCTTGCCCGTCGTTCAGTGTGTAGGGTTTGTCTTGTGGTTTTGCGCGTTTGATTTGTATGTCTGAAAGAGCCATGTGTATACGTGAAAAATGTGTATAAAAATTTTATACACATTACTATACATAAATTTCCCGGATTTAGGTAAATCGTCTCGGACTACCTCGGACGTGACATGTGCTAATTAACTTGAAAATAAAGGATTTTTTGGAATTATGAGGACTTGTTCGGAAGACTAATGGCGGAAGATCACAGGAGTCGAACCTGCCCGGGACCGCTGGCGGCCCCAACCGGATTTGAAGTCCGGCCGCCCCACCGGGGACGATGATCTTCCAATCGATGCGGCGGGAGTATACCCCACAACCGGGGGCCGGGCGCAAGGAGAAATCCCCGCCCGGCGCACCGGGCGGACATTACGCTAAAGCAGACGCGCCAGACGGTTAAGATCCGACTGGATGGCGCCGGCGGTAACATCGCGCCCCGCGCCGGGGCCGCGGATCACCAGCGGATTATCGCGATACCAGCGGCTTTCGATCGCGAACACGTTGTCGCACGGCAAAAGCGACGCCAGCGGGTGCTCCGGGCGCACGGCTTCAACGCCGACGCGCGCCTTACCGTTGGCGTCAAAGCGCGCCACGTAGCGCAGCACTAGCCCCATCTCATTGGCCGCTTCCAGACGCTGCAGCATCTGCTCGTCCAGCGCCTCGCCGTTCTCAAAAAAGTGATCGATAGAACCCTGCTCGCCGCCGACCGGCACCAGGGACTCGACCCGGACCTGGGCGGGCTCAATGTCATACCCCGCCTCGCGCGCCAGGATCACCAGCTTGCGCATCACATCCTGGCCGGAAAGGTCCACCCGCGGGTCGGGCTCCGTCAGCCCCTGCTGCCAGGCCTGATCCACCAGCGCGCTAAAGGGAACCGAACCGTCAAACTGCAGAAACAGCCAGGAGAGGGTGCCGGAGAAAATGCCGCTGATGGACAGAATCGTATCGCCGCTGTCGCGCAGATCGCGCACGGTATAGTTAACCGGCAGCCCGGCGCCCACGGTCGCGTTATACAGCCAGTGGCGTCCGGTTTTCTCAAATGCGTCGCGGATCTGACGGTATTCATGGCCGTCGGCGGCGCCGGCCAGCTTGTTGGCGCTGACCACGTGGAAACCGTAGCTGGCAAAATCACGGTACTGCTGGGCCAGCGAAGGACTGGCCGTCACATCGAGCACCACCAAATCATCATAGGGATGAGCCCGCATCCACAGGAACAGCGACTCTTCATCCAGCGCCTGCGCCTCATCGTCAAAGAAGGCCAGCGCGCGGCTGGCGTCCAGCCCCTCATAGTTCAGTAGGCTGCGATTGCTGTCGACCACCCCGGCCAGAATAAACTCGAAACCGCTGCGCGCCGACAGGTTACCCTGTTCGCGGGCGAACAGCTCCAGCCAGCGGGAACCGATGTTACCCTTACCAAACAGGACCAGACCGACGCGTTTTTCTGCCCGGAACAGCGAGCTGTGCAGCCCCTGTACCAGCGCCTCCGTCGGGCCACAGCGCAGCACCGCCACCAGGCTGATGCTCTCCTCCGACTGCCAGATAAACTCGACCGGCTGATCCTTAAGCTGCTGATAAAAACGGTGAGCATGCAGTGGATTGCGGCAGACGCCGGCGCCAACCATCGCCACCAGCGCCAATCCGTCGCGTAGCTGTAGCAGCCCCGGAATCGCCGACTCCTCCAGCAGCTTAAATACGCTGCCGACCACCTCTGCGGTGTAGCACAGCTGGATCAGTCCGCGATCGCGATGGATCCCACTGGCCAGCGGGCGCAGCTGACTGCGCGTCAGAATACGCTCCACCTCTTGGTGTACGTGGCTGAACTCATGACCAGCGGGAACGTGCAGCTCAATCAGGCAGACATCGTCATGGCTGGTGACAATCTTGGCGCCGTTGCCGCTGGCCAGCACCCGCTCAATGCGGGTCGACCCCTGCTGCGGCTGATAGCTGCAGCGCAGCTGCAGATCGATATCGCTGGCGGACACCGGCTGCAGCGTACGGGCGTGCAGCACCGGCGCGGCCAAACGCGCCAGCTCGCTGGCCTCATCCAGACGCAGCAGCGGCAGCAGACAGGCATCTTTCACTTTACGCGGATCGGCGCTGTAGACCCCGGCGACATCGCTCCAGATAGTCACGCGCCGCACGCCGGCCAGGGCGCCGATCTGCGTCGCCGAATAGTCAGAACCGTTACGGCCCAGCAAGACCGTTTCACCTGCGCCGCTGCGGCTGATAAAACCGGTTACCACCAGACGCTTATTCGGATGCTGGGCCAGCAGCTGCTGCAGCAGCGGATAGGATCGCCCCTCATCCACCTGCGGCTGAGCGGCGCGCTCGGCGCGCAGGAAATCCCGCGCATCCAGCCACGCCGACGCCATCCCCTGAGTCTGCAGCACCGCCGCCATCAGCCGGGCGGACCAAATCTCACCGTGGCCCACGACCTCGGCGTAGGCCGCCTCATCGATCTCGCTATCCAGCAGCGCGGCCAGGCGCTCAAGATCCCGAATAAAGTGCGCCTGCAGCGGCTCTGCCATCTCCGGCGGCAGCAAACCGGCAATCAGTTCACTCTGGTAACGGCGCAGGGCTTGCTGTACCTGATGGGCAGAGATGCGATCGCTCTGGCTGAGCTTGAGCCAGCTGATCAGCTGATTGGTGGTGCTGCCCGCCGCCGACACGACCATCATGTCGCCGGGGCGGCTGTATTCCGCCATGATCCCCGCTACGCGCAAATAACACTTTACGTCTGCCAGGCTACTGCCGCCGAACTTATGCAGCTGGCGCTCTGCCTGTTGCTGCCCCGTTACCGCTTGTGCACTCATCGCTTACCTCGTTGCTGCTGCCTGAAATGCCTGTTCCAGATCAGCGATTAAATCATCACCGTCCTCAATACCCACGGAAATACGCAGCAGGCTGTCGCTAATGCCTGCCGCCCTGCGCGCTTCCGGCGCCATGCCGGCGTGGGTCATGGTGGCGGCATGGGAGATCAGGCTCTCCACCCCCCCCAGAGACTCTGCCAGTGTAAACAGTTGCAGGGATTTTAGGAAACGCCGTAGATGGGACTCATCCCCCTCTAGCTCAAAACTGAGCATGGCGCCAAAGCCCCGCTGCTGGCGGACAGCAATGGCATGGCCGGGGTGCGTCGGCAGCGACGGATGATACAGCCGCGTGACCTGCGGCTGCGCCCGCAGCCAGTCGAGGATACGCAGCGCATTGGCCTGCTGCAGCGCGATACGCGGCGCCAACGTGCGCAGCCCCCGCAGCAGCAGATAGCAGTCGAAAGGCGCGCCGGTCACACCGATATTATTTCCCCACCAGGCCAGCTCCTGCGCCATCTCCACCGTTTTGGCGATCACCGCGCCGGCCACCACGTCGGAATGGCCGTTCAGATACTTGGTACAGGAGTGCAGCACCAGATCGGCGCCCAGCGCCAGCGGCTGCTGCAGCGCCGGACTGAGAAACGTATTATCCACCGCCGTCAGGGCGCCTACCCGCTGCGCGGCGGCGCAGATCGCGGCGATATCCACCACCCGCAGCAGCGGATTGCTCGGCGTCTCAATCAGCACCAGCTTCGGGCGCAGCGCCATCGCCTGGGCCAGCGCCTGCGCATCGCCCTGATCGACGAAGACCACCCGGAAAGCGCCCCGGCGCGCCAGGCTGTCAAACAGGCGATAGCTACCGCCATAGCAGTCGTGCGGCGCCAGCAGCAGATCGCCGGGGGAGAGCAGCGCCGTACACATCAGATGGATCGCGCCCATTCCACTGGCGGTCACCACCGCACCGGCGCCCCCCTCCAGCTCTGCCAGCGCCCGCTCGGCCACGTCGCGCGTGGGATTTCCGCGCCGAGCATAGTCGTGCGTGCGCGGCTGATTAAAATCGGTAAAGTTGTAGGTGGTGGAAAGATGGATGGGGGGAACCACGCTGCCATACTGCTCATCGTCGTTCAGCCCACAGCGCACTGCCTGAGTTGCCGGTTGATAGCGCACCTGATTGCCCTCCCTGAAATAGCGCCAGTGATGGATAGAGCGTAACCGCTGCAAAAATAGACGTCAATACATCTAGCCATCTAAAAGTCTTTGCGTATGGATTGAGGTAGATAGGATTAGCCGCTAAAATTGGCACAGTCTGTTTGTGGTTATCGCTTCCCTGGATACCGGCGCGGCAAACGTGATCGTCCACGCTGATCCCGCCATTCTGTTAGGGATACGAGATACAATCAGGCATAATAGCCCGTTGTCTCGGAATAATTTTTTGTGAAGGTATCTCCTCATGGCTGCAGAATGGAACGGTGAATATATTAGCCCTTACGCTGAGCACGGCAAAAAGAGTGAGCAGGTTAAAAAGATTACGGTATCCATTCCGCTGAAAGTATTAAAAATACTCACGGACGAGCGCACCCGCCGCCAGGTGAATAACCTGCGCCACGCGACGAATAGCGAACTGCTGTGTGAGGCCTTTCTGCACGCGTTTACCGGCCAGCCGCTGCCGGATGACGACGATCTGCGCAAAGATCGCAGCAATGAAATCCCGGAGGCGGCCAAAGAAATGATGCGCCAGCTGGGGATCGATCCGGAAACCTGGGAATACTGATACGCGCAGCGTCCGGATGCGTTCGCCCCGGGTGCTGCCTTAGCGAGAGTGAGCCGCGGCGTTTTTCAGGCAATAAAAAAGGCACCCGAGGGTGCCTTTTTCGCCGGTTCCAAATTACTTGGAACCCACCATGTTGAAGCGCTTGTTGAAGCGATCAACGCGGCCGCCGGTAGCGACGTCACGCTGCTTACCGGTGTAGAACGGGTGGCATTTGTCGCACACGTCCAGGCTCAGATCGTGACCAACGGTAGAGTGGGTCTTGATTACGTTGCCGCAAGAGCAGGTTGCAGTGATGGCAACGTAGTTCGGATGGATACCTTCTTTCATGGGGAAAACCTCTGTTAAGGCCGCGTCGCTATCCGGCCCTTTTCCGCCAGACACCACGCGTGGTTGATAAAATCGGGTTTGATACAAAATTATATCAAAGGCGGCGAATCATACAGAAAATAGCCGACCAACGCAATCACCCACATCGATCCAAACACTATCCGGTGTACACTGTAACGCCGTTAAGCCGCAGGAAAACGCGATGTCCGTAGCCCACGTAGCGCTGCCCGTACCCCTGGCCCGCACCTTTGACTACCTGCTGCCCCCCGACATGCCGGCTCAGCCGGGCTGCCGGGTCAGCGTGCCCTTTGGTCGCCGTGAGATGATTGGCATCGTGGTGGCGATCGGCGAGCAGAGCGAGCTGCCGCTGGAAAACCTAAAGCGCATCAACCAGCTGCTGGATACGCAGCCGCTGTTCAGCGACAGTCTGTGGCGCCTGCTGCGCTGGGCCGCCGACTATTACCATCACCCCATTGGCGAGGTGCTGTTTCATGCACTGCCGATGCTGCTGCGCCAGGGCAAGGCGGCTAGCCATACGCCCCTGTGGCGCTGGAGCCTGACGCCCCAAGGGCAGAAAACCGATCCCCTCTCTCTGAAACGGGCGCCCAAGCAGCAGCAGGCGCTGGCGCTGCTGCTGCGCCACGCGATCTACCGCCATCAGGCGGATGAGTTCGACCTCAGCGCGGCTGCGCTACAGGCGCTGAAGAGCAAGGGGCTGATCGCGCTGGAGAGCGAGGCGATCGCTCCCGGCGACTGGCGCAGCGACGTTTCCCTCTGCGCCGATCGCCTGACGCTGAACGCAGAGCAGGCCACCGCCGTGGGCGCCATTCGCGCCGATGATGACCATTTTAGCCCCTGGCTGCTGGCCGGCGTGACCGGCTCAGGCAAGACCGAAGTCTACCTGAGCATTATCGAAAACCTGCTCGCCCGCGGGCGCCAGGCGCTGGTTCTGGTCCCAGAGATCGGCCTGACGCCGCAGACCATCGCCCGCTTCCGCCAGCGCTTTTCCGTGCCGGTCGATGTGCTGCACTCCGGGCTGAACGACGGCGAGCGGCTGGCGGCCTGGCTGCGCGCCCGCGACGGCGAAAGCGCGATCGTTATCGGCACCCGTTCGGCCCTGTTTACGCCGTTCGCCCGCTTGGGCGGCATCATTATCGATGAAGAGCACGACGGCTCTTACAAACAGCAGGAGGGGTGGCGCTATCACGCCCGCGATCTGGCGGTGCTGCGCGCCCGCCTCGAGGATATCCCTATCGTGCTCGGATCTGCGACCCCGGCGCTGGAAACCCTGCATAACGTCGACGTCGGCAAGTACCGGCGACTGTGTCTGACCCAGCGTGCCGGTAATGCCAAGCCCGCCGCACAGCATCTGGTGGACCTCAAGGGGCTGCCCCTCAAGGCCGGACTGGCGCCGCCGCTGATCGAACGTATCCGCCGTCACACCGACGCCGGAAACCAGGTGATCCTGTTCCTTAACCGCCGCGGCTACGCCCCGGCGCTGCTGTGCCATGAGTGCGGCTGGATCGCCGAGTGTCCGCGCTGCGATCACTTCTATACCCTGCATCAGGGCCAGCGAACCCTGCGCTGTCACCACTGCGACAGCCAGCGGCCGGTTCCACACCAGTGTCCGCAGTGCGGCTCCACCCATCTGGTGCCGGTCGGACTGGGGACCGAGCAGCTGGAGCATGAGCTGGCCAATCTGTTCCCCACGATCCCGCTGACCCGTATCGATCGCGATACCACCAGCCGCAAAGGGGCGCTGGAGCAGCAGCTGGCGGAGGTCCATCGGGGGGGCTCGCGCATCCTGATCGGCACCCAGATGCTGGCCAAGGGGCACCATTTCCCCAACGTCACGCTGGTCGCCCTGCTGGACGTCGACGGCGCGCTGTTCTCCGCCGATTTTCACGCCGCCGAACGCTTCGCCCAGCTGTATACCCAAGTGGCCGGACGCGCCGGGCGCGCCGGCAAACGCGGCGAGGTGCTATTGCAGACCCACCACCCCGACCATCCCCTGCTGCAAACGCTGCTGCATCAGGGCTATGACGCCTTTGCCCGTCAGGCACTGCAGGAACGTCAGAGCGTATTCCTGCCCCCGTTCACCCACCACGTCATACTGCGCGCCGACGATCACGACAACCGGCACGCCTGCGACTTTCTGCAGCAGCTGCGCGCACGGCTAGAGGCCAGCCCGCTGTGCGACGAGTCGCTGTGGTTGCTTGGTCCGGTTCCGGCGCTGCAGCCCAAACGCGGCGGTCGTTACCGCTGGCAGCTGTTGGCTCAGCATCCGTCGCGCGCCAAGCTGCAGCGCCTGTTGCAGGAGGTTCTGCCACAGGTCAGCACGCTGCCGGCCTATAAGAAGGTTAAATGGTCATTAGACGTCGATCCCACCGACAGCTAAGGGTGTCGGCGTGGAAATGAAGTGCGATCGGGATCGAAAAAATCTATTCACATCACACTTTCCCTGCAAATTAAGTAACTGTCACCCCCGCTGTTCCGTTTAATATGTGATCATATACTCATCGGCCATCCATTGACGGCGGCCGATGTCGGCAGCGGGCGAGGCTGCCTTCGGAGAGAACAGAGCTATCGCTGGCGCAATCGTTACCTTCGCCGCGGGATAATGATCGGGAAGTCATATCATCGCGCCAGCATGGACTGACGCAAGGAGAAACGCGTTGGAAGAGAAGCAAATAAACGCCACCATGAAAGATGTGGCGGAGTATGCCGGCGTATCAACCGCAACGGTATCGCGAGCGCTGATGAATCCAGAGAAGGTGTCGGCCGCCACGCGACAAAAGGTCGAACAGGCGGTTTTGGCCGTCGGATATGCCCCCCATACGCTGGCCCGCAGCAACAAACGCGGCGAGTCACGCACTATCCTGGTGATCGTCCCGGACATCTGCGATCCGTTTTTTGCCGAAGTGATCCAGGGGATCGAACGCACCGCCGCCGAGCACGGCTATCTGGTTCTGCTCGGCGACTGTGCCCAGCAGATGCAGCAGGAAAAAACCTTCGTTAACCTGATCATCACCAAGCAGATCGACGGCATGCTGCTGCTGGGTTCCAACATTCCCTTCGACGCCAGTAAGGAAGAGCAGCGCAATCTACCGCCCATGGTGATGGCCAATGAGTTTGCACCGGAGCTGGAGCTGCCGACGGTGCATATCGACAACCTGACCGCCGCCTTCAAGGCCGTGCTCTATCTGCACGATCTGGGCCACCAGCGGATAGGCTGCCTCGCCGGTCCAGAGCACATGCCGCTGAGCCAATACCGCCTGCAGGGGTATATCCAGGCGCTGCGCCGCTGCGGCCTCAGCGAAACGGGCTACGTGGCGCATGGCGACTTTACCTTCGAGGCCGGCGCTAAGGCGCTGGCGCAGTTGATGGCGCAGCCGCAGCCGCCCACCGCGCTGTTTTGTCACAGCGATGTGATGGCGATAGGCGCGCTGTCGCAGGCAAAGCAGCTGGGGATCAAGGTGCCGGAGGAGCTGTCTATCATCGGCTTCGACGATATCCGCCTGGCGCAGTACGCCGATCCGCCGCTGACGACCGTGGCACAACCCCGCTATCAGATTGGCCGTGAGGCCATGCTGCTACTGCTGGAGCAGCTGCATCACCATCGCGTGGTCAGCGGTTCGCGCCTGCTGGACAGCGAGCTCATCATCCGCGGCAGTACGGCTGTTCCGAAACGCTAGTGAATTGAATCTGAGTTCAGTAACATGGCGTCCTGATATTGACTATTCAGTTGTAGCGAAACGACAGTGGCACAAAGAGACTATGTGAGCCGTGGGCGCGCTTCGGGCGCCAAACGCAAAAGCAACAGCCGGGGTAAAAAGCGGCGTTCGGGTTCCGGCGTATCCAGAACCATGATGGTGCTTGCCCTGGCCGTGCTGGCAACCTTTGCCGGTGGCCTCTATTTTCTGACCCAGCATAAACCGGACGGCGATACGCTGTTGCCGGCGGCATCGCAGCACCCTAAAAATGGTCTTCCGCCCAAGCCGGAGGAGCGCTGGCGCTATATTAAAGAGCTGGAAAATCGCCAGGTTGGCGTCACGGCACCGACCGAACCCAGCGGCGGAGCCCCGCTGCAGGGGCAGCCGCAGCTGACGGATGAGCAGCGCCAGCTGCTGGAGCAGATGCAGGCCGATATGCGCCAGGCGCCGACCCAGCTATCGGAGGTGCCCTATAACGATCAGACTCCGCCGACCGTAACGCCGCACAACAGCCGCCTGCCGGAGCAGCGTTATGCTCAGCAAACGCCGACGCCGCAGTCGACCTATCAGGAGCCGGTGCGTCAGCCGGCGCCCGCGCCGCGCAACCCATTCTCCCAGTCCCAGACCAGCGCGCGCCCCAGCCCGGCGCCAACTCCGCCGCCCGTCAGTCGGGAGCGAGAAAAAGAGCGCAGCGCGCCGGTGACTAACGCCGCGCCGGCGCCGGTTCAGACCGCCCGGGAGAAACCGGTGGAAAAACCGGCCGAGAAGCCAGCGGAGAAAGCGTCTGGCCAGAAATGGCTGATCCAGTGCGGCTCCTTCCGTAACACGGATCAGGCCGAATCGGTACGGGCCCAGCTGGCCTTTGGCGGAATAGAAAGCCGCATCACCAGCGGAGGCAGCTGGCACCGCGTCCTGCTCGGCCCCTATGCCAGTCGCCCCGCGGCAGACAAAATGATCGGCCGCCTGAAAGGAAACGGCATGTCCGGCTGCATCACCCTCGCCGCCGGGGGTTGAAATCCGCGAAATCCCCCCCATGTAATCGGGTAATGCCTCCCGTCCCGCGCGACGGGAGGATTACTTTATAGCCACGGGGGTCTGTTCATGACAACAATAGTTAGCGTTCGCCGCAACGGCAAAGTAGTGATCGGTGGGGATGGTCAGGCCACGCTGGGCAACACCGTAATGAAGGGCAACGTCCGCAAGGTCCGCCGCCTGTACAACGATCGCGTCATCGCTGGATTCGCCGGTGGCACCGCCGACGCCTTTACCCTGTTTGAACTGTTTGAGCGCAAGCTGGAGCTGCACCAGGGCCACCTGGTCAAAGCGGCGGTGGAGCTGGCCAAAGACTGGCGTACCGACCGTATGCTGCGCAAGCTAGAGGCGCTGCTGGCCGTCGCCGATGAAAACGCATCGCTGATCATCACCGGCAACGGTGACGTAGTACAACCGGAAAACGATCTGATCGCCATTGGCTCCGGCGGCCCCTATGCCCAGGCAGCGGCGCGCGCGCTGTTGGAAAACACCGAGCTGGGTGCCCGCGATATCGTAGAAAAGGCGCTGGGAATTGCAGGTGATATCTGCATTTATACCAACCAGTTCCACACCATTGAAGAATTAGACTCCAAAGCGTAAGGACTGTATATCATGTCTGAAATGACCCCACGCGAAATTGTCAGCGAACTCGACAGTTACATCATTGGCCAACACTCGGCTAAACGCGCCGTCGCGATCGCGCTGCGCAACCGCTGGCGCCGTATGCAGCTGGGCGAGGCGCTGCGCCACGAAGTAACCCCCAAAAATATTCTGATGATCGGCCCAACCGGCGTCGGCAAGACCGAAATCGCCCGCCGTCTGGCGAAGCTGGCCAACGCGCCGTTCATCAAGGTCGAAGCGACCAAGTTCACCGAAGTCGGCTATGTCGGCAAAGAGGTGGACTCCATCATCCGCGATCTTACCGACTCCGCGATGAAAATGATCCGGGCGCAGTCCATAGAGAAAAACCGCTACCGCGCAGAAGAGATGGCGGAAGAGCGGATCCTCGACGCCCTGATCCCCCCGGCCAAAAACAACTGGGGACAGACCGAACAAGCCAATGAAAGCTCCCCGGCGCGTCAGACCTTCCGCAAAAAGCTGCGCGAAGGCGAGCTGGACGATAAAGAGATTGAAATCGAGCTGGCGGCCTCCCCGATGGGCGTCGAGATCATGGCCCCTCCGGGAATGGAGGAGATGACCAGCCAGCTACAGTCCATGTTCCAAAACCTGGGCGGTCAGAAAACCAAGCCGCGCAAGGTGAAAATCAAGGATGCCTTCAAACAGCTGATCGAAGAAGAGGCCGCCAAGCTGGTCAACCCGGAAGAGCTGAAACAGCAGGCTATCGACGCCGTAGAGCAAAACGGTATCGTCTTCATCGACGAAATCGACAAGATCTGTAAGCGCGGCGAAAGCTCCGGCCCAGACGTCTCCCGTGAAGGGGTACAGCGCGATCTGCTGCCGCTGATCGAAGGCTGCACCGTCAATACCAAGCACGGCATGGTCAAGACCGATCACATTCTGTTCATCGCCTCCGGTGCGTTCCAGGTCTCCAGCCCCGCCGATCTGATCCCGGAACTGCAGGGCCGTCTGCCTATCCGCGTTGAGCTGCAGGCGCTGACCACCGAAGACTTCGAGCGTATCCTGACGGAGCCGAGCGCCTCGTTGACCGAGCAGTATCAGGCGCTGATGGCGACCGAGGGCGTTAACATCAGCTTCAGCGCCGACGGTATCCGCCGCATCGCTGAAGCCGCCTGGCAGGTGAATGAGAGCGCGGAAAACATCGGCGCCCGTCGTCTGCACACGGTGATGGAGCGTCTGATGGAAGAGATCTCCTTCGACGCCAGTGAAATGCACGGCGCGGCGATCGCCATCGATGCCGATTACGTGCGTAATCACCTCGATGAGCTGGTAGCAGATGAAGATCTGAGCCGGTTTATTCTATAATCACCCGCAGAAACCGTCCTTTTCGGTCTTTGCCAGGGGGAAGGCGTCTGCCTTCCCCCTTTTTATTGCCACTGGTTGAAGCAACAGACAGCTAACGGTTTGTTAAGATAAACTCATGAGATAACCCGGCAACGGGCCGCTCAGCGCATCGCTGAGGGTCGCATGCCCCTAGTGACTGAAACCATATAATGACTTCATTAACCCCGATCAGCCGGCCTCGTGCCTGGCTGGAAAGTCTGCGCCTGCGTACGCTGCCGCTGGCGCTGGCGTCGATCGTGACCGGATCGGCCATCGCCGCCTGGCAGCAAACCTTTAATCTCGGCATCGCTCTGCTCGCGCTGCTGACGGCGGCGCTGCTGCAGATCCTCTCCAATCTGGCCAACGACTACGGCGACGCCGTCAAGGGCAGCGACACCCCGGAGCGCATTGGGCCGCTGCGCGGTATGCAAAAAGGCGTGATCACCCAGGCGCAGATGAAGCGGGCCCTGATCATCACCGTGCTGCTGACCGTCGTTTCCGGCGTCGCGCTGATCGCCGTCGCCTGCCAAAAACCCCAGGATATCATTGGGTTCTTGCTACTCGGCCTCATGGCTATCATCGCCGCCATCACCTACACCGTCGGTACTCGCCCCTATGGCTATATCGGTCTAGGCGATATTTCGGTGCTGATCTTCTTTGGCTGGCTGAGCGTTGCCGGCACCTACTATCTGCAGGCCGGCACCTTTAACAGCGTGGTCATGCTACCGGCAACGGCCTGCGGCCTGTTGGCGGCGGCGGTGCTAAATATCAACAACCTGCGAGATATCGAAAACGATGCCCGCAACGGCAAAAACACCCTGGCAGTACGCCTAGGACCGCGCAACGCCCGCTACTATCACGTAGCCCTGCTGGGCGGCGCGGTGCTGTGTTTAGCGCTGTTTGCCCTGCTGGATCTGCATAGTCTGGCGGGCTGGCTGTTCGTACTGGCCGTTCCCATGCTGTACCGCCACGCCAGCTATGTCCTGCACCAGCGCTCGCCGGAGGCCATGCGCCCCATGCTGGAAAACATGGTGAAAAGCGCTCTGTTGACCAATCTGCTCTTCGCCATCGGCACCGTTCTGAGTTAATCCCTTCCGCAGCAGTATCACCCGCGTCGCACGCGGGTGATACTGCTGCTTTTGCAAACAGCCACATTAAAGGGATATACTGATAATCCCTGCGGCAACCGGACGTGGACCCATGAAATACGATACTTCCGAACTGTGCGACATTTACCATGAAGAGGTGAATGTTGTGGAACCGCTGTTCTCCAATTTTGGCGGGCGTTCCTCCTTTGGCGGCCAGATTACTACGGTCAAATGCTTTGAAGACAACGGCCTGCTCTACGATCTGCTGGAGGAGAATGGCCGGGGACGCGTTTTGGTCATCGACGGCGGCGGCTCGGTGCGTCGGGCGCTGGTCAACGCCGAACTGGGGCGTCTGGCGGTGCAAAACGAATGGGAGGGCATCGTGGTCTATGGCGCGGTGCGCCAGGTTGATGACCTGGAGGAGCTGGACATCGGCATTCAGGCCATGGCCGCTATTCCCGCCGGCGCCGACAGCGAAGGCATCGGTGAGAGCGACATTCGCGTCAACTTTGGCGGCGTAACCTTCTTCTCCGGCGATCATCTGTATGCCGATAACACCGGCATTATTCTGGCGGAAGAACCGCTGGATATCGAATAAGAAGCGACGCGCTCCCCGATAGTCAAAAGGCGCTCATTGAGCGCCTTTTATTATAGTGAACCGTGCAGCGGTGGCGATCAGTTCACTTCATCCATTTTTCCCAGCAGCGCGCGCAGGCGCTCCTGCCATGCCCCCTGCTCATGCTTCAGCTGCTCATTTTCACGCAGCAGCCCTTCACGGTTGCTGGCAGCCTGCTGAACCTCTTGATTAAGCTGATTGTTTTTCTCTTTCAGCTCTTCGATTTCCATCTGCAGCAGGGTAATAGTGTCAATCGCCTGCTGAACTTTTGCTTCCAGTTTCTCAAATACTTCAAATGACATGGTCTGTCCCCTTAATAGTAGCCAGGCGTACGTCTTGCCGTTGTGCAGGCCGCCCTGCGGCGGCACACACATTCAAATTGGCGCCCTAACCGCGCAGGCCGTCAGACCTACGCACGCAATCCATTTAGCCGTGTTCCCGTCACCGTATCCAGCGTCGATGCAGCGTCAAAGGCGCATTGTCAAAACGAAGGTCGCAGGGCGTAGCAGACCTCGGTTTACGACGGCGCGCCTCCCGGCACGCGTCCCGGAGGGGCGGCACCATTTGACCCTTTGCCACGCTATTCACCCGGCGTTACGGGGCACTGCCTAGATTACCCCGATTGTATGTAGCCCACCTCTCACTGTCTAGGCCGCGTCCCAGTCTGTAACACATTCAGGCACAATCTCGTGCGTTTTACGTTGAAAAAGTCAGTTTAAAAAAAAGTTACAATCAAACATAAAAAGAACAATGCCCCATCTGCGTGATCCAAGTCAGTAGGCAGATCACAAAACTTTTCAGGCATAAATCGCACAAAATAAGCGATATCAACCATTTTTTTGACGACACACACACATTTAAATTTCGCTATTTCTCGTTTTCGCTCGTTAACGATAAATTCACATCGCACCCGTAACCTGTTCCCTTCAGCGCCGGGCATTTATCTTCCACCTCTTCGTCGCAGGATTTCTTTTATGAGCCAAACCGCGAGTACGACATTAAAAGGACAGTGTATCGCCGAATTTCTGGGCACCGCCCTGCTGATCTTCTTCGGCTGTGGCTGCGTGGCCGCCCTGAAACTGGCCGGAGCCACGTTGAGCCTGTGGGAGATCAGCGTCATTTGGGGCTTGGGGGTCGCTTTGGCCATCTATCTGACGGCCGCCATCTCCGGCGCCCACCTCAACCCAGCGGTCACCATCGCCCTGTGGCTGTTCGCCTGCTTTGAGCGCCGCAAAGTACTCCCCTATATCATCGCCCAGATCGCCGGCGCATTCTGTGCCGCGGCGCTGGTCTATGCCATGTACCACAATCTGTTCATCGACTATGAGCAGACCCATCATATGGTACGCGGCAGCGAAGAGAGCCTGACGCTGGCGGGGATCTTCTCCACCTACCCGAACCCACACATCACCGTATGGCAGGCGCTGCTGGTTGAAACCGTCATCACCGCCATTCTGATGTGCCTGATTCTGGCGCTGACCGACGACGGTAACGGCATCCCGCGCGGGCCGCTGGCGCCGCTGCTGATCGGTGTCCTGATCGCCGTCATCGGCGCGGCCATGGGGCCCCTGACCGGCTTTGCCCTTAACCCGGCCCGTGACTTCGGCCCGAAAGCCTTCGCCTGGATGGCCGGCTGGGGCGAGATCGCCTTCACCGGCGGGCGCAGCATTCCTTACTTCCTGGTTCCCATCGTCGGCCCGATTATCGGGGCCTGTCTGGGGGCCTTTGGCTACCGCGCGCTGATTGGCCGCCACCTGCCCTGCGATGTCTGCATCGCAGAAGAAGAGAAAAAGAACAGCGAGAAATCCAAAGCCTGATAAGGTTTCCGGGGAGGCGACTCCCCGGCATTTGAGCGAACTCCGTACACCGAACACCCAACCAGGACAACGATCATGACAACCGAACAAAAATACATTGTCGCTCTTGACCAGGGCACCACCAGCTCCCGCGCCGTGATCCTCGACCACGATGCCAATATCATCAGCGCCTCCCAGCGCGAGTTCGAACAGATTTACCCCAAGGCCGGCTGGGTGGAGCACGACCCGATGGAGATCTGGGCGACCCAGAGCTCTACCCTCACGGAGGCGATGGCCAAAGCCGATATCGAATCCGATCAGATTGCCGCCATCGGCATCACCAACCAGCGTGAAACCACTATCGTCTGGGAAAAAGAGACCGGTAAACCGGTCTACAACGCCATCGTCTGGCAGTGCCGTCGTACCGCCGATATCTGTGAAAAGCTCAAGCGCGACGGACTGGAGGAGTACATCCGCCACAACACCGGCCTGGTGGTCGACCCCTACTTCTCCGGCACCAAGGTGAAGTGGATCCTGGACCATGTCGACGGCGCCCGCGAACGCGCCCAGCGCGGCGAACTGCTGTTCGGCACCGTCGATACCTGGCTGGTATGGAAGATGACCCAAGGGCGGGTACACGTCACCGACTACACCAACGCCTCTCGCACCATGCTGTTCAACATCCACACGCTGGACTGGGATGAGCGCATGCTGGAGGTGCTGGATATCCCGCGCGCAATGCTGCCGCAGGTACGCGCCTCTTCCGAAATCTATGGAAAAACCAACATCGGCGGCAAGGGTGGAACCCGTATCCCTATCGCCGGTATCGCCGGTGACCAGCAGGCGGCGCTGTTTGGCCAACTGTGTGTGCAGCCGGGGATGGCGAAGAACACCTACGGCACCGGCTGCTTCCTGCTGATGAACACCGGTAAAGAGGCGGTACCGTCACAGCACGGCCTGCTGACCACCATCGCCTGTGGTCCGCGCGGCGAGGTGAACTACGCACTGGAGGGGGCGGTCTTCATCGGCGGCGCCTCGATTCAGTGGCTGCGCGACGAGCTGAAGCTCATCAACGATGCGGCGGACTCCGAGTACTTTGCTACCAAGGTAAAAGACAGCAATGGCGTCTACGTGGTGCCGGCCTTTACCGGCCTGGGCGCCCCTTACTGGGACCCCTATGCCCGCGGCGCCATCTTTGGCCTGACCCGCGGCGTCAACAATAACCACATCATCCGCGCGACCCTGGAGTCCATCGCCTACCAGACCCGCGACGTACTGGATGCCATGCAGGCCGACGCCAATACCCGTCTGCAGTCCCTGCGCGTCGACGGCGGCGCGGTCGCTAACAACTTCCTGATGCAGTTCCAGTCAGACATCCTCGGGACGCGGGTTGAACGCCCGGCGGTCCTGGAGGTCACGGCGCTCGGCGCGGCCTATCTGGCCGGTCTGGCCGTCGGCTACTGGAGCGATCTGGAGGAGCTGAGCAGCAAGGCCAGCATTGAGCGTGAGTTCCGCCCTGGCATTGAAACCGTCGAGCGCAACTATCGCTACAGCGGCTGGAAGAAAGCGGTGGCGCGCGCGCAGGCCTGGGAAGATCACGACTGATAACCGGCGGTAGGCCGACGGCGGGGGCGAATGAATCGCCCCCTTTTTTATTTTTGGTCAAGGTTACGGCGTTTTTCCGACGCAAACGTTTCACTGCGCCTGTGTTAGAATCGCCCCCCGTCATCTTATTGCTTATCTATCTCATCACTGCAGGACCATCATGAAACGTGAATTAGCCATCGAGTTCTCTCGCGTCACCGAAGCAGCGGCACTGGCCGGATATAAGTGGTTAGGGCGCGGCGACAAAAATGCGGCAGACGGCGCCGCGGTCAACGCCATGCGCATCATGCTCAATCAGGTCGATATCGACGGGGAGATCGTCATCGGCGAGGGGGAGATCGACGAGGCACCGATGCTGTACATTGGTGAGCGCGTCGGCAGCGGCCAGGGCGATCAGGTCGACATCGCCGTCGACCCGATTGAGGGAACCCGCATGACCGCCATGGGCCAGGCCAACGCGCTGGCGGTGATGGCCGTCGGCGATAAAGGAACCTTCCTGCATGCGCCGGATATGTACATGGAGAAGCTGGTCGTCGGCCCTCAGGCCAAAGGCTGCGTCGATCTCAATCTGCCGCTGGAGACCAACCTGCGCAACATCGCCGACCGCCTGGGCAAGCCGCTGTCCCAACTGACGGTGATCACCCTGGCTAAGCCGCGTCATGACGCTAACATCGCCGCAATGCAGGCGTTGGGCGTACGCGTCTTTGCCATTCCCGACGGCGACGTCGCGGCCTCGATCCTGACCTGCATGCCGGAAAGCGAAGTGGACGTCATGTATGGCATCGGCGGAGCGCCGGAAGGGGTCGTCTCCGCCGCGGTGATCCGCGCGCTGGACGGCGACATGCAGGGCCGTCTGCTGGCCCGCCACCAGGTGAAGGGCGATACGCCGGAGAACCGCCGTCTGGGCGAACAGGAGCTGCAGCGCTGTGAGCAGATGGGGATCTGCGCCGGTGAGGTGCTGGCCCTCGGCGACATGGCGCGCAACGATAACGTGATCTTCTCCGCCACCGGGATCACCAAGGGTGACCTGCTGGAGGGCATCTATCGTAAGGGCAACGTCGCCACCACCGAAACCCTGCTGATCCGCGGTAAGTCCCGCACCATTCGCCGTATCCGCTCGACCCACTATCTGGAGCGCAAAGACGCCCAGATCCGCGATATCATTCTGTAACGGCGCGGGCGACCAACGAAAAACGGCGTGCCATTCGGCACGCCGTTTTATCTCAGCCCAACATCCGGCGGATTACATGATCTGTCCCTGCTGACGCACCTTGTGTGCAATCGGCAGCCAGCACAGCAAAATCATGACCGCCATCGCACTCATCAGCATCCCCAGGCTAAACTGCCCGTTCTGCGGCAGCAGGGCTGAAAACCAGGCCATCGCGCCAGATCCGACGTTCTGCAGTCCGCCCACCAGCGCGCCGGCGGCTCCGGCCAACAGCGGGAACGGCTCCATGGCACCGGTCGTCGCCAGCGGAAACAGCATGCCGGCGCCAAAAAAGAACAGCGCCGCCGGTACGATCAGCGTCCAGATGTTGATGATGCCGAACCAGCTCGGCATCCACATCAGCACCCCAGCCAACAGACAGCTCAGCACCGCATGCCACATCAGGGTAGCAAAGGGTTTGCCCGGGCGCCCGGCGTACCACGCGCCAAAGAATGCCGCCGGGATCGGCAGAATAAACAGAATGCTGACCACGATACCGCTTAAGTGCAGCACGCCGCCCAGCAGAACGCCGGAGCAGGCCTCAAACACCGCGACCCCCGCCAGTCCGCCGATCAGCATCACCAGATAGCAGACAAAGTTGCCGTGGCTCAGCAGCTGACGGTAGCTGCTAAACAGGTTGCTATGGCCCGCCGCGGCCGGTCGAGTCTCCGGCAGCCAGCGGAACATGCTGTAGGCCACCCCGGCGCACAGCAGCAGCAGAAACGCATAGCAGGCGCGCCAGCTGATAAAGGCGTCCAGCAGGCCACCGATCACCGGTGCCAGCAGCGGGCTGACCAGAATCCCCATATTCAACAGGCTATTGGCGTAACGCAGCGCAGTGCCGTTGTACAGATCGCGCGGCATGGTACGGGCCATCACCCCGGCAACGCCGGTCCCCATCCCCTGCAGCGCTGCCGCCATCACCAGCACGTGCAGGCTGGGTGCCAGCAGCGCCAGCAGCGCGCCCAGCATAAAGATGCCCATCCCGGCCAGGATCACCGGCCGACGGCCGATGCGATCGGAGAGCGGACCATAGATCAGCTGCGAGGCGCCATAGGTCAGCAAATATGCCGCCATCACGCTTTGTATCGCGCCGCTGCGCACGCCCAGATCGCGTCCCATATCCGGGATGGAAGGAACATAAATCGTCTGTGCCATCTGGCCGACGGCAACCAACAGGATCAACATGACCAGCAGGTGAAAATTTTCTAGCTTTCTCATTATGTTACGTTTACCAACGCATTATTAACCAGAACGATAAACCATTACCAGGCCATATGTGTGGAATCAATGACCATATTCGGGCGCATAATCTAACAGATAAAGCTAAAACATGTTCAGCTGCTCGCTCTTTGTCCTGATTTTTGTTGTCAGATGTTATCGCCGCAGGCGTAAAGTAAATGTGACAACTCGCAGGGCATTCTGCGACCGATTTAAAAATAAAGAATATTTATCATTTAACGACGTTTTATAAATTATTAAACTGAATCGTTCACTAATGTCTCGCTTACCACAAGGATCTGTGCCATGAAGACACCTGAATTGATTCTGCTACAGCTAAAAAGCCTCGGACCACAGTCGGCAAAAATGCTGGCCGAACGCATTGCCATTACCACTATGGGCGTGCGTCAGCATTTACAGCAGCTCGAACAGCGCGAACTGGTGTGCTACGAAGAGTCCCGCACCAAGGTAGGACGCCCCACTCGCTTCTGGTCACTGACCAATAAAGGCCATGCCCAATTCCCCGATCGCCACCGCGATCTGTCGCGCACGCTGCTGGAAGGGACGCAAAAGCTGTTCGGCAGCCAGGGCGTTGAGCAGCTGATCGAGATCCGAGAAGATGCCCTGTATGCCCGCTACGTCAGCGAGCTGGCGCTGCATCCCGAAGGTGAGGCGCGCTTTCACGCGCTGGCGCGCCTGCGCCAGGACGATGGCTATATGGCAGAGGTCGAATTCGAAAATAATGCGGTGGTACTGATTGAAAACCACTGTCCGATTGGCGTCGCCGCCAATACCTGCGGTAAGCTGTGTCACTCCGAGCTGCGGCTGCTCAACCGCCTGCTGGGCTCGAAGTATCACGTTGAGCGCGTGGAGCACATCATCAGTGACTCACGCCGCTGCGCCTACCGCATAACATCCCGGGAGTGATTCACGTATGGCCGAATGGGTAACGGGCACCATCACACAGGTTCAGCACTGGACCGATAAACTGTTCAGCATTCAGTTGCGGGCGCCCATCAAGCCGTTTCAGGCCGGGCAATTTGGCAAACTGGGTATGGATATCGGCGGCGAACGCGTTCAGCGGGCCTACTCCTTCGTCAATCCGCCGAGCAGCGATACGCTAGAGTTCTATCTGGTCACGGTACCGGACGGGCTGCTCAGCCCGCGCCTGGCGGCGCTACGGCCGGGCGATACCCTGCTGGTCAGCGATGAAGCCAACGGCTTTTTTGTGCTGGATGAGGTTCCGGACTGCGGGACGCTGTGGATGCTGGCCACCGGCACCGCGCTCGGGCCCTATCTGTCCATGCTGGAAGAGGGGCGCGACCTGGCTCGCTTTAACCATCTGGTGCTGGTACACGCCGTCCGCCACGCTGCCGATCTCAGCTACCTGCCGCAGATGCAGCAGCTGGCGCAGCGCTACGGCGGTAAGCTGCGCATTCAGGCCGTCGTCAGCCGCGAGGCGGCGCCCGGCACCTTACAGGGGCGTATCCCCGATCTGATTGCCAGCGGCGCGCTGGAGGCGGCCGTTGGCCTGCCGATCAGCGCAGAGGAGAGCCACGTCATGCTGTGTGGGAACCCACAGATGGTACGAGATACGCAGCAGCTGCTGAAAGAGACCCGCGCGATGCGTAAGCACCTGCGCCGCAAGCCGGGCCAGATCACCAGCGAACACTACTGGTGATACATCTGACGCCGGACCTGTCCGGCGTCGTCCCTCCGGCTTACGCTCCGATGCGGCGCCAGTTCAGCGCCGGCGGCGGCGGCCCATAGCGGTTATCGCCCGCCGTACCCACGAAAACACCGCAGTCCAGCAGCAGCATGATGTAGATCAGCAGCGGCAAAAATCGCCCCAGCGCCCATGTCCACAGCCCCCCTAAGATCTCCCAGTTCCCGGCGGCCAGTATCCACGCGACCACCGCCAGCAGCGCCCACCATCCCGACTTATTGCGATCGTGCAGACGCTTGACCCATACCGCGGCCGTGGGCCACAGCGAGAGAACCAATAGAAACGCCGCGGCCTGTAGCGGGATCAGCGCCGCACCGGCCAGAGAGAACAGCGCCAGCAGCAGCAGCGCCCAAACGCCCATCCAAATCCAGAACGCCTGACGACCCAGGCGACCGCGCAGAGAAAAACACCACTGTTGTAGGCCCATCACTCATCCTTTTGTCGTTCGGTTCAGTCAACAGAGCGGCGCAGTGTACTCGATCCCGGCGCCGCATCGCGGAATTTTTACGCGCCTTTTTGACAACCGACGTCAGAAAACGCTTTAATCATCTATCGGATCGCCATCCCGCTGTATACCGGATCAGAATCATGTCACGGATCACGCTATTATCCCTGTTCTTACTGGCCTGTCAGCCGGCAGCCTTCGCCGCACCGTCGCAGGCCAGCGGCGAGGCGCCTCAGCCCGCGCCCTATCTGCGCCCCGGCGCACCGACGTTCGATCTCACCTTGGTCAACTTCCGCGCTCACTATAATCAGGCGTTTCCATCGCTGCCGCTGGAAGAGTACCGCGCCATCAGCGTCCGAGATGAAAACCTCCCGCTGACCCGGGCTGCGACGCGGATTAATGCCGCCGTTTACTCCTCCGTCGTTTTGGAGAAAGGCACCGGTAAAATCAAAAGTCTGCAGATAACCTATCTCCCCAGCGAGGACGGAGAGCGGGGCAAAGGGAAACGGGGCGCCCGCAACGGTGCTGAAACGCCCGATCGCCAGCTGGCTATCCGCTACATGGCCGCCCTGATGCAAAGCTTCTCCCCGACCCTCTCCCCGCAGCAGAGCCTGGAAAAAGTCGCGGAGCTCCTGAGCCGCGGCCGCAGCCAGCCCTATTACAGCCAGCAGGATGGTTCTTTACGCTATGTGGTATCTGATAGCGGTGAAAAAGGCATTACTTTCGCTGTTGAACCGATTAAGCTTTCACTATCAGAGGATGCAGGATCCTGAGGTCCCTAGCCATTTGATGATGGAAAACAAAGTGTCTGGCGCCCAAGATTTTTATACTGTCAGACAGAATATGCCGACAAGGCGAGTTGATTTCGATTATGTGTTTCCCAATTGGAGGAAAGAAAATGCGTCAACCATTAGTTATGGGTAACTGGAAACTGAACGGTAGCCGCCACATGGTTCACGAACTGGTTGCCGCCCTGCGCGGTGAACTGAGCGACGTAGCAAACTGCGATGTCGCCATCGCCCCGCCGGCAGTCTATCTGGATATGGCCGCCCATGAACTGGCCGGTAGCCGTATCGCCCTCGGTGCCCAGGACGTCGGTATCAATGCCTCCGGCGCATTCACCGGTGAAATCTCCGCCGCGATGCTGAAAGACATCGGTGCCAAATACATCATCATTGGCCACTCAGAGCGCCGTACCTACCACAAAGAAGGCGACGCGTTCATCGCAGAGAAATTTGCCGCGCTGAAAGAAGCCGGTCTGATCCCGGTGCTGTGCATCGGTGAGACGGAAGCTGAAAACGAAGCCGGTAAAACGGAAGAAGTCTGCGCCCGCCAGCTGGATGCCGTACTGAAAACCATGGGTGCTCAGGTGTTTAAAGGCGCCGTTATCGCCTATGAACCGATATGGGCCATCGGTACCGGTAAGTCTGCCACTCCGGAACAGGCTCAGGCGGTACACAAATTTATCCGCGATCACGTTGCCAAGCACGACGCTGAAGCCGCACAGGAAGTCATCATCCAGTACGGCGGCTCAGTCAACGCAGCCAATGCGGCCGATCTGTTCAAGCAGCCGGACATCGACGGTGCACTGGTCGGCGGGGCCTCTCTGAAGGCCGACGCATTCGCCACCATCGTACGCGCCGCCGCTGCCGCTAAAGCCTAAGCGCCGCGCTGCCAGCGCCGAACGCAACGGCTCCCGATCAGGGGAGCCGTTTTTTTTATGCGTCGCCCGAACGCGGCGCATAAAAAAGCCCCGCACGCGGGGCCCGATAAAGCTATGGCCGATCCCACACCGTTAGAACAGTATCTTGGCCGTATCCAGCCAATCGCCCTTAAACGGACGCTTCATATTTTCAACCGCATCGATGATGTCGTGGTGCACCAGCTTTTCGTTCTGGATCCCCACGCAGCGGCCGCCGTATCCCTGCAGCAGCAGCTCAATGGAGTAGGCGCCCATGCGCGACGCGAGGATGCGGTCATAGGCCACCGGCGCACCGCCGCGCTGGATATGTCCCAGTACGGTCGAGCGAGTTTCACGACCGGTCTCCTGCTCGATAAACTTGGCCAGCTCATCCACATCACAGATATGCTCGGTGATGGCAACGATAGCGTGTTTCTTGCCTTTAGTGATGCCGGCCTTAATCTCTTCGACCAGCTCTTCGCGCTTGAACTCCACCTCCGGCAGCACGATATATTCGCAGCCGCCGGCGATCGCCGCCGCCAGCGTCAGGTCGCCACAGTAACGCCCCATCACCTCGACGATGGAGATACGCTGGTGTGAAGAGGAGGTATCGCGCAGACGGTCAATGGCCTCTACAACGGTTTCCAGCGCCGTAAAATACCCGATGGTGTAATCGGTGCCGGCCACATCGTTATCGATAGTTCCCGGCAGGCCAATGCAGGGGAACCCCATCTCAGTCAAGCGCTTAGCGCCCAAATAGGAACCGTCACCGCCGATCACCACCAGCGCATCCAGGCCAAACTCACGCATGTTCTCTACGGCCTTTTCACGCACTTTCTCGTCGCGAAACTCCGGGAAACGGGCTGAGCCAAGGAAAGTACCGCCGCGGTTGATCACGTCGGAGACGCTGTAGCGGTCCAGTTGCTCAATGCGTCCTTCATACAGACCGAGGTAGCCATCATGGATGCCGTAAACGTCTAACCCTTTGGACAAGGCCGCACGCACGACGCCGCGGATGGCCGCGTTCATGCCCGGCGCGTCACCGCCACTGGTCAAAACACCGATTTTTTTGATCATGACTACCTCTGAGCTTGTGGATACTATTTCTTAGGAATGGCTTGGCGCGTACAGCCCTGGCCTCGGCCGTCGGGAACGGCGACGGTCGACGTGACACCCCACGCTTGCCCACCGCCAACGCCGCTGGCCGTGGACTCCGCCTGTTGGTACAGAAAATGAACACTCAATTTAATTACTGTGTAATATTATAGCAAAGTAATCAAGCTGAATTGATTCAGGTCAGCCCACTACATGGTAAATATTTTACTGCGCGAAAAAAATAGCCGCGCTGTAATCCGGCTCACAAACTGGTATTTTTTTAGCTCTCCCACAGCCCTTTTTGTTCAGCGGGAACCACCGAGGTCGGATCCTGATGAATAATCACGTCCGCGGCGGGAAAGTGCTGCAGGAGATCGTGCTCAACGCCGTCGGCGATAGCATGAGCATCCACCAACGGCAGCGTATCGTCCATCTCTAGATGTAACTGAATAAAACGGGTCGGGCCGGACTGGCGGGTACGCAGATCGTGTACGCCCAAGACGCCGCGGTGCTCGCGGACAATGCGGACGATCAGATGTCGCTCCTCGGGGCTCAGGGCCCGATCGAGCAGAGACTGCACCGCATCGTACCCCATACGCAGGGCGCTGTAGAGGATATAGACCCCAATCCCCAGCGCAAACAGCGCGTCAGCTCTGGCCACGCCGTACCAGCTCAATCCCAGAGAGACCAGAATAGCCCCGTTCATCAACACGTCGGATTGGTAATGCAGCATGTCGGCGCGTACCGCTTGACTCTGGGTCCTGCGTACCACCCAGCGCTGAAAGGTCACCAGCGCCAGCGTGCACACCAGCGCAAACGCCGTAACCCAAATCCCGGCGCCGGGATCGTTCATCGGCTCCGGCTTGAGCAGGTGCTGGAAACCGGTCAAGAACAGAAACAGGGCCGAACCACAGATAAACATACTCTGCGCCAGCGCGGCCAGCGACTCGGCCTTGCCGTGGCCAAAGGTATGATCCTTATCCGCTGGCTGCAGGGCGTAGCGGATCACCAGCAGGTTGGTCAACGAGGCCGCGATATCGACCAGCGAGTCCACCAGCGACGCTAGCAGGCTGACTGACCCGGTATGCCACCAGGCTAAAATTTTTAAAATCAGCAAGATAGTGGCAGTTGCCGTCGCGCTCAGCGCGGCCACCTTCACCAATCGTGCATATTGCTGATGCATAGTTCACCCAAAGGTTGCTTAATCAGCCGCCCAGTATAGCGAATTACGGACAAAAAAAAGCCCCGCCATCATGGCGGGGAAGACAGGGATGGTGTCTATGGCAAGGAAAAACAGGGTGCTACTCGGTCGTACACTACTTCTGGGCAGAAGTATTCTGCATGTACGCTATCTGCTGCTGCCAACCGGCAATTTTCTGCTGATAGCGTGCGTTTAACTGGGACTTCTGATCCGGCGTAAGGAGGTTAAACATCATATTACGGATCCGAGCCATCTCGACTTGGCGGATCACGCTCTCCTGCGCCATCTTCTCAGCCAAGGCTTTCACCGCGGCCTCATCAAATTTTTCTGCCGTCACCAGGTGATGCATAGCTTCGATATCATGCAGCTTTACGCTCGAAAAACCGTGGCGCGTAGTCTGCATCAAATCCCGCATCTGCTGACGCTGCTGCTCAGTAAGGTTCACACCATCAAACATGTAGTTATGATCCATACTCTGTTGCATCATGTCGTTGCCCTGATGCCAGCGACATACTGGCTCCCCTTCATCGGCGTATACGGCGACGGAGGTCATCATAAGCAAAGCGGCCATGGTCAGGGTTGCAGTTTTATGCATCTCTCACTCCTAGGTACCGGCCCGCTCATTGAATCGATGAGTGCAGTCTACCCATACAGCTGAAAACATGCGTCAGGGGATGTAAAACTAAGTAAAGTCATGGATTAGCGGCATTTGATATCGTATTTTGCGTCAGGAGGTAACACCCAATGAATAAGATATTACTGGTTGATGACGATCGCGAACTGACGTCGCTTCTGCAAGAACTTCTTGATCTTGAAGGATTTGAGGTTATCGTCGCTCACGATGGTGAGCAGGCATTGGCAATGCTGGACGCCAGCATCGATCTGCTGCTGCTGGATGTCATGATGCCGAAGAAAAACGGTATCGACACCCTTAAAGAGCTGCGTCAACACCATCAGACGCCGGTCATTATGCTCACCGCCCGCGGCAGCGAGCTCGACAGGGTGCTGGGGCTGGAGCTGGGGGCAGACGACTACCTGCCGAAACCCTTCAATGATCGCGAGCTGGTTGCCCGTATCCGGGCTATCCTGCGCCGCTCTAACTGGAATGAGCAGCAGCAAAACAGCGATAGCGGTGCGCCGATCCTACAGGTCGATCGCCTGCAGCTGAACCCCGGTCGCCAAGAGGCCAGCTTTGACGGCCAGCCCCTGGAGCTCACCGGTACTGAATTCACGCTGCTGTACCTGCTGGCGCAGCATCTGGGGCAGGTGGTATCGCGCGAACATCTTAGCCAGGAGGTCTTGGGTAAGCGTCTGACCCCCTTCGATCGCGCTATCGACATGCATATCTCTAACCTCCGCCGCAAACTGCCGGAGCGCCAGGATGGCCAGCCGTGGTTTAAAACGCTGCGCGGGCGCGGCTATCTGATGGTATCCGTTTCATGATCAATAGCCTGACGGCGCGTATTTTTGCCATTTTTTGGCTGACGCTGGCGCTGGTACTCATGGTAGTACTGATGCTGCCCAAGCTCGACTCACGCCAGATAACCAGTCTGCTGGACAGTGAGCGGCGCCAGGGCGTCATGCTGGAGCAGCACGTAGAAGCCGAGCTGGCCGTCGACCCCCCCAACGATCTGCTGTGGTGGCGGCGCCTCTTTCGCGCCATCGATAAATGGTCTCCTCCGGGGCAGCGTCTGCTGCTGGTGACCAGTGAAGGACGGGTGATCGGGGCCCAGCGCAACGAAATGCAAATCGTGCGTAACTTTATCGGCCAGTCCGACAATGCCGATCACCCTAAGAAGAAAAAGTATGGGCGCCTAGAGATCCTTGGCCCCTTTCCGATCCGCGACGGCGAGGACAACTATCAGCTGTATCTGATCCGGCCCGCTAACAGCCCGCAGTCCGACTTTGTAAACCTGCTATTCGATCGCCCGCTGCTGCTGTTGCTCGTCACCATGCTGATCAGTTCACCGCTGCTGCTGTGGCTGGCGTGGAGCCTGGCCAGCCCGGCGCGTAAGCTGAAAATGGCGGCGGACGAGGTCGCCAGCGGAAACCTGCGTCAGCACCCTGAGCTGGAGTCGGGACCACAGGAGTTTTTAGCCACCGGGGTCAGCTTCAACCAGATGGTCAGCGCCCTGGAGGGGATGGTGAAGGCGCAGCAGCGTCTGATCTCCGATATCTCTCACGAGCTGCGTACGCCGTTAACCCGGCTACAGCTGGCCACGGCACTGATGCGGCGGCGCCACGGCGAGTACAGCGAGCTGGCGCGTATTGAAACCGAGGCTCTGCGGCTGGACAGCATGATCAACGATCTGCTGGCGCTGTCGCGCAACCAGCATAAAACCGAGCTGGAGCGGGAGCCCCTACGGGCAGATGAGCTGTGGTCTGATGTATTGGATAACGCCAGCTTCGAAGCCGAACAGCGCGGCAAAAAGCTGGAGGTAACCGCCCCACCCGGACCATGGCCACTGTTTGGCAGCCACTCGGCGCTGGACAGCGCGTTCGAGAATATCGTACGCAACGCCCTGCGCTACTCCAACCACCATATCGCTATCCACTTCAGCTGTGATGGACACGGGATCACCATCCACGTAGACGATGACGGTCCAGGCGTCGCCCCCCAGGATCGTGAACAGATCTTCCGCCCGTTCTATCGCACCGATGAGGCGCGCGATCGCGAATCCGGCGGCACCGGGCTGGGATTGGCGATCGTCTCTACGGTGGTGGAACAGCACCATGGCTGGGTACGGGCTGAGGACAGCCCGCTGGGCGGTCTACGCCTGACGCTGTGGCTACCGCTCTCCACGCGCAGCGGCACGGGCAAAGCCTGACGCGCTGCGCTATACTGCGCCCCCTGACATCTGGGGGCGCAAATGCTGAATATCGTACTCTTCGAACCTGAAATTCCACCCAACACCGGCAACATCATCCGACTGTGTGCCAATACCGGCTTTCACCTGCACCTGATAGAGCCCCTGGGCTTTACCTGGGACGACAAGCGCCTGCGGCGCGCCGGGCTGGACTATCATGAGTTCGCCAGCATTCGCCGTCACCATGACTATTCGGCCTTCCTCGACGGTGAAAAGCCGACGCGGCTGTTTGCTCTGACGACCAAGGGAACCCCGGCCCACAGCGAGGTGACCTATCGCGACGGCGACTACCTGCTCTTTGGCCCGGAGACCCGCGGCCTGCCGTCCACGATCCTCGACAGCCTGCCGGCGGCGCAGAAAATCCGCATCCCCATGCTGGCCAGTAGCCGCAGCATGAACCTGTCTAACGCGGTTTCCGTCGTCGTGTATGAGGCCTGGCGTCAGCTGGGCTATCCCGGAGCCCTACTGCGATAATAACGCGCGGGGGACGTCATAGACGTCCCCCGCGGGCGCAATCAGGGTGCCATCGGCAGTTAAATACCGCTGCCGTCCGCAAAATCATGACTGTTGCCGTTAAAGCGCTGATCCATGTCCATGGACGGCTTATCGCTCTCTGGGCGGCCGACAATCCGCGCCGGAACGCCCGCCACCGTCGTGTGGTCGGGTACCGGGTGCAGCACCACGGAGCCTGCGCCGATCTTGGCTCCGCGCCCCACCTCGATATTACCCAGAATTTTAGCGCCCGCACCGATCATCACCCCTTCGCGGATCTTAGGATGGCGATCGCCGCACTCTTTCCCGGTACCGCCCAGCGTGACCGACTGCAGGATAGAGACATCATTCTCCACGACCGCCGTTTCACCGATCACAATCCCGGTGGCATGATCGAGCATGATCCCACAGCCAATGCGCGCCGCCGGATGAATATCGACGCCAAAGGCCACCGAGATCTGATTCTGCAGATAAATCGCCAGGGCACGCCGCTCCTGACGCCATAGCCAATGCCCGATGCGATAGGCCTGCAGCGCATGAAACCCTTTGAGGTACAGCAGCGGCGTCGAATACTTATCTACCGCCGGATCGCGCTGGCGAACCGCCAGGATATCGCGCGCGGCATAGTCCACCATGCGGGGATCGGCGCGATAGGCCTCTTCGGCCACTTCACGGATGGCGATGGCCGGCATAATCGGATCGGCCAATTTATTGGCCAAAATATAGCTCAGTGCGCCGGACAGGTTTTCATGCTTCAGCAAGGTGGCATGGAAAAAACTGGCCAGCATCGGCTCGCACTCCGCCAGTCCCCGAGCCTCTGTTTTAATGTTTTGCCAGATGATTTCCAATTCTTCTGTCGACATGATGTTGCTCCCATCCTCGTAGTAGGCGGCGGCCGATGCGAATAGCAGATCCTCTGCACTCCCTCCGTCACGTCAGACGCACGGGCCTGTCGCAGCCGAAATAGCGACGCTGCCGGGAGAGTCACGCAGCCGGGGTAAAGAGAGAGTGGAGAAAATCTGACGATAAGTGATGTAATTAATCAGACGCGGCAGCGCCCGGTCAAGGGGAGAGTGATGATTATCCCGAGAGACTCACACCCTGAGGATAAAGAGCGGGTATCCGCCGACCCGGCAGATACCCACCAACGTATCAACGAGCGTTTTCGTCCCGGCTAGCGCGCCCCAGCAGCGAGAGCGCCGCCTCACGAACGTCTTTCTGGCAATACAGCACCTGATAGATCTGCTCGGTGATCGGCATCTCCACGCCATAGCGCTGCGCCAGCGACATCACCTCTTTGGTGTTACGGTAACCCTCGACCACCTGACCTATCTGCGCCTGGGCCTCATTGACGCCCATCCCCTGCCCCAGCATGATGCCAAAGCGGCGGTTGCGCGACTGATTGTCGGTACAGGTCAGCACCAGATCACCCAGCCCAGCCATGCCCATAAAGGTCGCCGGATCGGCGCCAAGAGCCACCCCTAGCCGACTCATTTCAGCAAGACCGCGGGTGATCAGGGCCGTACGGGCATTGGCGCCAAAGCCGATGCCGTCCGACATCCCGGCGCCGATAGCGATAACGTTTTTGACCGCACCGCCCAGCTGTACGCCGATGAAATCCGGGTTGCGATAGACGCGGAAGCTCTTGCCACAGTGCAGCAGCTGCTGTAGCGCCTCGGCAAACGCCGCGTCCTGAGAGGCCACGGCGATCGCCGTCGGCAGTCCCGCCGCCAGCTCTTTGGCAAAGGTCGGCCCGGAGATCACCGCCAGCGGAATATCCGGCCCCAGCGCTTCACGCGCTACGTCCTGCAATAAACGCCCGGTCTCCGCCTCCAGTCCCTTGGTTGCCCATACCAGTCGCGCATCTGGCCGCAGGTGGGGGCGCAGCTGACGCAATACGTCACCAAACACGTGGCTCGGCACAACCACGAGGACATCGCGGCTGGCCGACAGCGCCCGGGATAAATCCGTCTCCAGCGACAGCGTGTCAGGGAAACGGACGTCCGGCAAAAAGGCCTGATTACAGCGCGCGGCCTCCAGCGCAGCGATGTGCGCAGGATCGTGCCCCCACAGCACCACCGGGTGCCCGTTACGGGCCAGCGTAATGGCCAATGCGGTGCCGTAAGAGCCAGCGCCGATAACGGCCATGGAAGCGACAGGCGTTGTCATTACGCTTCCTGAGTCGGCTCTTCGCCGGCCTGCTGCTGCAGATAGCTCATGAACAGCGCGTCAAAGTTAACCGGTGCCAGGTTCAGCTGCGGGAAGGTACCGCGAGCAACCAGGTTCGTGATGCATTCACGAGCGTACGGGAACAGGATATTCGGGCAGTAGGCACCCAGGCAGTGAGCCATCTGAGTACCTTCAATGCCGGCGATGGTAAAGATACCGGCCTGCTGGACTTCACACAGAAACGCCGTTTCTTCACCCATGGTTGCGGTGACCGTCACGCGCAGAACCACTTCAAACACCCCATCAGCCAGCTGGTTGGATGCCGTATCCAAATCCAGTTTAACCTCCGGCTGCCACTCTTTCTGGAAAACGGCCGGTGAGTTCGGCGCTTCAAAGGAGATATCCTTCGTGTAGATACGCTGGATCTGGAAGGACATTTCAGTGTTATTTTGTTCAGACATGGTTGGTTCCTAATCTTTAGGTAATGGGGTAATCCCTATCAAACATCAATGCCGGTTTACAGCAGCGGGTCAAGCTCACCGCGGGCATCCAGCGCGTGCAGGTCATCACAGCCACCAATATGACGCCCATCGATAAAAATCTGCGGTACGGTGGTACGGCCGCTGCGCGCGATCATCTCCTCGCGCTTTTCCGGGTTTGTATCGATAGCGATCTCATCAAACCCAACGCCCTTGGCCGTCAGCAGCGCCTTGGCGCGCAGGCAAAATGGGCAGGTCGCTTTGGTATAAATTTCAACGTTGGCCATGATGACTCCTCAGTCAATATCCGCTTATTTACCGCGAGCTAAGGGCAGATTATCACCCTGCCAGCCGGCGATACCGTCTTTCAGAGAATATACCTGCGCAAACCCGGCGTTCACCAGATGCTCACCGGACTGACGGGAGGTCATACCGTTAGCGCACACGACGATCACCGGCTGCGACTTATGCTTATCCAGCTCACCGAGGCTACCGCTCTTCAGCTCGCTCGGCGTCAGGTTTACGGCGTTGGCGATATGCCCTTTGCGGTACTCTTCACGCGTCCGGGTGTCGACGACAACGGCGTCTTCTTTATTGATCAGATGGGTCGCCTGGCCGCGGCTCACCTCTTTTACTTTAGAGAAACGGCTTTTAAGGGTCATGACGACAACCGCCACAAACAGCACAATCCACGCCACGCTCAGCACGGGGTGGGCAGTGACGAATTGCATAATCTCTTGCATTTGCATGGGGGGTTACTACTCCCGATCGGTTAAGGGCTAAATCAAAGGATCAGAGTATACCTTTGCCTCGCTCCAAATACAGCCGATTACCGAGCGCTGGGCGCTGAAACTGCGGTCTGGCGCGAAAATTTACCCCAGGCTATCGCCTCACCCGCGACGGGACGGGACACAAAAGGGCTTCCCTTGATCTTTCTGCAGCCAATCCGTCATAGATTGTAGTAAAATTACGCTAATTCACGACGGAATAGCCGTGTATATGGGGTTGTGTCCCGCCACTTTCCGCACTGCGCCTGCCGCCAGCGCCAACGGGACAGCGCTGGCGTAGTCCACACCGCGTGTGCACGGCTATTCATTCTTGAACTTATCAACATATGAGGTTGTTGCAATGTCGAACGCCAAAAAACCGATGGTTCTGGTGATCCTTGACGGCTATGGTTACCGTGAAGATCAGCAGGACAACGCAATTCTCAACGCTAAGCGTCCGGTGATGAATCGCCTGTGGGCTGAATATCCGCATACGCTGATCTCCGCATCCGGTCTGGATGTCGGCCTGCCGGATGGTCAGATGGGCAACTCCGAAGTCGGTCACGTCAACCTGGGCGCCGGGCGCATCGTATACCAGGATCTGACCCGTCTGGACAAAGAGATCAAAGAGGGCGACTTCTACAACAATGCCGCGCTGACCCGCGCCGTAGATGATGCCGTTGCCGCCGGTAAGGCCGTGCACATCATGGGCCTGATGTCCCCTGGCGGCGTACACAGTCACGAAGACCATATCCTGGCGATGGTTGATCTGGCAGCCCAGCGCGGCGCAGAGGCCATCTATCTGCACGCTTTCCTCGATGGTCGCGACACCCCACCGCGTAGTGCGGAATCAACACTGAAACGATTCACTGACCATTTCGCCGCAATCGGTAAAGGGCGCATCGCCTCACTGATCGGTCGTTACTACGCCATGGATCGCGACAACCGTTGGGATCGCGTCGAGCTGGCCTACGATCTGTTGACCGACGCCAAGGGTGAATTCCACGCCGATAACGCCATTGATGGGCTGCAGGCCGCCTACGCCCGCGGTGAAAACGACGAGTTTGTTAAGCCGACCGTAATTCGCGCCGCAGGCCAGGCCGACGCCGCGATGCAGGATGGCGACGCGCTGATTTTCATGAACTTCCGCGCTGACCGCGCACGCCAGATCACCCGCGCATTCGTTAACGCTGACTTCGACGGCTTCGCCCGCCGCAAAATCGTTAAGCTGGGCAGCTTTGTCATGCTGACCGAGTATGCCGCCGACATCAAGACCGAATGCGCCTACCCGCCGGCTTCGCTGAGCAATACCCTGGGTGAGTGGTTGATGAAGCACAATAAAACTCAGCTGCGCATCTCCGAAACCGAAAAATACGCTCACGTCACCTTCTTCTATAACGGTGGCGTAGAAGATCCGTTCAACGGTGAAGATCGCATCCTGATCAACTCACCGAAAGTGGCGACCTACGATCTGCAGCCGGAGATGAGTTCGGCCGAGCTGACCGAAAAGCTGGTCTCCGCCATCGGCAGCGGCAAGTATGACACCATCATCTGTAACTATCCGAACGGCGACATGGTTGGCCACACCGGCGTTTACGACGCGGCGATCAAGGCCGTCGAGGCGCTGGACGCCTGCATGGGTCAGGTCGTTGACGCCGTGCAGAAGGCCGATGGTCAGCTGCTGATCACCGCCGACCACGGTAACGCGGAGATGATGCGCGATCAGGAGAGCGGTCAGCCGTATACGGCGCACACTAACCTGCCGGTACCGCTGATCTACATCGGTAAGCAGGCCAGCGCTGTCGAGGGCGGGAAACTGTCCGACATCGCTCCGACCATGCTGGCCCTGATGGGGATGGATGTCCCACAAGAGATGACTGGCAAGCCGCTGTTCATCGTGAAATAATCGATCCCCATGAGGGGAAAAGATCTGTTTCACATGCCCAGCGCAGGCTCAGCGCCATCCGTCGGGAGTACCCCGTGCGTCGCTCCGGCGACGCACGCGTTCCGCGGCGCCTCGCCCCTGCTGCCCATCTTCTGTGCCGGCGCACTGTTCGCCGGCATCAGCCTTTTCCCCTGCGCCGCATTTAGCGCAGACAGCAACAAGCAGCAGCTGCAGTCTATCCAGCAGGACATCGCTGAGAAAGAGAAAAGCGTTAAGCAGCAGCAGCAGCAGCGCGCATCCCTGCAAGATCAGTTAAAAGCCCAAGAAAAACAAATAGCCCAGGCCGGCAGAGCGCTGCACGATACCCAGGCTGAACTCTCTCTGCTCGAGCAGCGGGTCACCGCGCTCAGCGCCTCTATCCGCAAACTGCAAAGCAAAGAGAATGGTCAGAGTAAGCTATTAGCACAGCAGCTGGATATGGCGTTTCGTCTCGGCCGCCACACCGGAATGCAGGTTCTGCTCAACGGTGAAGAGAGCCAGCGCAGCGAGCGACTGCTGTCCTATTTCGGCTATCTGAACATCGCCCGACAGCAGAATATCGCCGCGCTGCAGGAGACCCGTACCGACCTCAGCCAGCAAAAGCGTGAGCTAGAGAGCGCGAAAGCCAAGCAAAAAGAGGTCCTGGCAACTCAGCAACAGGCTCAGCAGCTGCTACAGCAGGCGCGCGCCAGCCGCCAAAAAACGCTGACGGCGCTAGAGAGCTCACTGGCCAAGGATCAACAGCAGCTCGGTGAGCTGCGCCAAAATGAAACCCGCCTGCGTGACAAGATAGCCCGCGCCGAACGTGAGGCCCGCGCCCGCGCCGAACGCGAAGCGCGTGAAGCCGCCCGCGTTCGGGCCGAAATGAAAGCAAAAGAAGCCCAGGCCAAGAAAAAAGGCACCACCTATAAACCCAGCGAAAACGAGCGTGCGCTGCTGGCCAGAACCGGCGGCCTAGGGCGTCCGGCAGGTCAGGCGATCTGGCCGGTACGGGGACGCACTATCCATGGCTTCGGCGAGCCACTGCAGGGCGAACTGCGCTGGAAAGGCATGGTCATTGCCGCGCCGGAGGGCAGCGAAGTCCGCGCCATCGCCGACGGCCGCGTCCTGCTGGCCGACTGGCTCCAGGGGTATGGACTGGTGGTGGTCGTTGAACACGGCAAGGGCGATATGAGCCTATATGGCTATAACCAGAGCGCCTTAGTTAACGTCGGCGCACAGGTCAAAGCCGGTCAGCCGATTGCGCTGGTCGGTGACAGCGGCGGTCAGGGGCAGTCGGCCCTGTACTTCGAAATTCGTCGTCAGGGGCAGGCGGTGAACCCGCGGCCGTGGCTGGGGCGCTAACGCTGGCGTTCATCGCTTCGCCATCACGCTGGATAGAGAGAAGGAATAAGCCTTGCGCTCACTGATCCGTCTTAGTTCACTGGCGCTGCTTTGCAGCGCTCTGGCTGCGCCGGCGCTGGCCGGAAAGCTCGCCATCGTCATTGATGACTTCGGGTATCGTCCCCGCGAAGAAAGCCAAGTGCTGGAGATGCCGTTACCCGTCACCATCGCCGTCTTACCCAATGCGCCCCACGCGCGCGAGATGGCGCTGCGCGCCCACGCACAGGGGCGCGAGATCCTGATCCACCTACCGATGGCCCCCATAAGTAAGCAGCCGCTGGAGCGCGATACGCTGCAGCCCACCATGAGCGAGGCGGAGATCCAGAGAATTATCCGCCAGGCGGTAGGTAACGTGCCCTACGCCGTCGGCATGAACAACCATATGGGCAGCGCCATGACCTCCAGCCTCAGCGGTATGCAAAAAGTCATGCGGGCGCTGGAGCAGTACCATTTTCTCTACTTCCTCGACAGCATGACCATTGGCCATAGCCAAGTCAGCAACGCCGCCCTGGGGACTGGCATCAAGGTTATCAAGCGCAAAGTCTTTCTGGATGACGCTCAGAACGAGAGCGCTATCCGGACGCAGTTCAATCGCGCGATAACGCTAGCGCGGCGCAATGGCTCCGCCATCGCCATCGGCCACCCGCATCCTGCAACGGTACGCGTCCTGCAGCAAATGCTGCGCACCCTGCCGCCGGATATCGTCCTGGTCAGGCCCAGCGCCTTACTCAACGAGGCCACGCGCCCCGATTCGGCGCCCTTGGCCAAGCCGGCGCATCCCCCGCTCAAACGTCCCGAGTTCGGTGGCATCAGGCAGTGCCGGGCTCCGCACACTCCTACGCCGGTTCATGCCTCTCGGGCATGGCAGATCGTGGCAGAGGGGATTAAAGGCACTGCGCCGGTTAAATGGCTGCAGGAGCGCTGGCGCTTCTGGCTGGGATGACAGACATAAAAAAGCGGGGCAAATATTGCCCCGCTTTTTTATTAATCATCGGACTCGGTATAGTCCTCAGCCCCTTCCATCTGCGGCTTACCGCCGGAGAGAGTATGGAAGCGCTTAGGACGACGGATACGGGTGACATACTTCGCCCATACTTTCTCCGCCTCCGTCGCCGGCTGACGCTCACCGCGGCATACGGCAACAAACAGTGCTTCTTCATCTGTCTGCGCCTCGCGAGTGCCGAGATCCAATTCATTAAACGCATACCCAAAACGCTCAAGTAGCTGAGCCTCTTTGATCGTAAAGTCACCATGACGCGAAAAGCCGCGCGGGTAGTGCTTATTATCAAAGAAACGATGAGTAGTGTGGAAGCTTTCCGCCATCTGACACGCTCCTAATTCTCTATGGCCGTGCTATTTATGGCGCGGAGTATTAGTTAGCCTTGACAAGCTGTAAAACAAAACATTTAAATCATCATGATTAAAATTTTTATGGATACGTCGTGGATACCGAATTACTCAAAACCTTTTTGGAAGTCAGCCGTACCCGCCACTTTGGTAAGGCGGCCGAATCACTGTACCTGACGCAGTCCGCCGTCAGCTTCCGCATCCGCCAGTTGGAAAATCAAGTAGGTACCGAGCTATTCACTCGCCACCGTAATAACATTCAGCTCACGCCAGCCGGGCAAACGCTCGTGCCCTATGCAGAAAATCTGATGAATACCTGGCTACTGGCCAAGCAGGAGATGATCAACGCCCGCCAGCATAAGGCTCTTTCGCTGGGAGCACCGCCATTGCTATGGGAGTCGATGCTGACCGACTGGCTTTCGCGGCTCTACGACAATAATCCTGCGCAAATGCTAGAGGCCCGCACCGGTCAACGCCATATTCATATCCGCCAGCTGCACGAGCGCCATCTGGATCTGCTAATCGCAACCGAAACCCCCAAAGCCGATGAGTTTACCAGCGAACGGGTCGGTGAGTTTACGCTAGGGCTCTATGCCGCTGGCCAAAGTGCGTCGGTACGGCCATTCATTCGCCTCGATTGGGGGGCCGACTTCAGCCCGCAGCCCTCGCCGCTGATCGAGAGTGGTGCTCCCCTGCTGGAGAGTAGCTCACTGCTGATAGCCGAGCGTATTCTGCGTCAGCTGCACGCCAGCGCGTTTTTACCTACGACTTGGGCTGCCAGTGACTTACAGCGGTTACCCCACCCAGAAACGCTAATAAGGCCACTCTATGCCATCTGGCTGCGCAACAGCGACCGTTTAGATGAGATCCACCCCATGGTGCATGACCTGCACCGTTTCTTGATGCCGAGCGCCTGAGGGCGCCGGTATTATCGCGGTAAAATAATGGCGTACGAAAACGTCATTAGCGGAAAAACAAAAAAGCCTTCTGTTTTCACAGAAGGCTTTTTATCTGGCAGGGGCGGAGGGACTCGAACCCCCAACACCCGGTTTTGGAGACCGGTGCTCTACCAATTGAACTACGCCCCTAAATAGGGTGGCGGAACGGACGGGACTCGAACCCGCGACCCCCTGCGTGACAGGCAGGTATTCTAACCAACTGAACTACCGCTCCACCGAATTTTGTATCACACCCGTTTCCGGGGTACTGCTAAATTGGATGCCTGGCAGTTCCCTACTCTCGCATGGGGAGACCCCACACTACCATCGGCGCTACGGCGTTTCACTTCTGAGTTCGGCATGGGGTCAGGTGGGACCACCGCGCTATCGCCGCCAGGCAAATTCTGTTTTACCAACCGCCATCACTGGCCATCGGTATCAATCTTGAACAAGCTTCATTCGTCTCTCTAAAACACCTTCGGTGTTGTAAGGTTAAGTCTCACGGATCATTAGTACTGGTTAGCTCAACGTATCGCTACGCTTACACACCCAGCCTATCAACGTCTTAGTCTTAAACGTTCCTTCAGTGGACTCAAGGTCCAAGGGAAGACTCATCTCGAGGCAAGTTTCGCGCTTAGATGCTTTCAGCGCTTATCTTTTCCGCACGTAGCTACCGGGCAATGCAATTGGCATCACAACCCGAACACCAGCGGTGCGTCCACTCCGGTCCTCTCGTACTAGGAGCAGCCCCTCTCAATCTTCCAACGCCCACGGCAGATAGGGACCGAACTGTCTCACGACGTTCTAAACCCAGCTCGCGTACCACTTTAAATGGCGAACAGCCATACCCTTGGGACCTACTTCAGCCCCAGGATGTGATGAGCCGACATCGAGGTGCCAAACACCGCCGTCGATATGAACTCTTGGGCGGTATCAGCCTGTTATCCCCGGAGTACCTTTTATCCGTTGAGCGATGGCCCTTCCATTCAGAACCACCGGATCACTAAGACCTGCTTTCGCACCTGCTCGAGCCGTCACTCTCGCAGTCAAGCTAGCTTATGCCTTTGCACTAACCTCCTGATGTCCGACCAGGATTAGCTAACCTTCGTGCTCCTCCGTTACTCTTTGGGAGGAGACCGCCCCAGTCAAACTACCCACCAGACACTGTCCCTATCCCGGATCACGGGACCAGGTTAGAACATCAAACATTAAAGGGTGGTATTTCAAGGTCGGCTCCATGCAGACTGGCGTCCACACTTCAAAGCCTCCCACCTATCCTACACATCAAGGTTCAATGTTCAGTGTCAAGCTATAGTAAAGGTTCACGGGGTCTTTCCGTCTTGCCGCGGGTACACTGCATCTTCACAGCGAGTTCAATTTCACTGAGTCTCGGGTGGAGACAGCCTGGCCATCATTACGCCATTCGTGCAGGTCGGAACTTACCCGACAAGGAATTTCGCTACCTTAGGACCGTTATAGTTACGGCCGCCGTTTACTGGGGCTTCGATCAAGAGCTTCGCCTTGCGGCTGACCCCATCAATTAACCTTCCAGCACCGGGCAGGCGTCACACCCTATACGTCCACTTTCGTGTTTGCAGAGTGCTGTGTTTTTATTAAACAGTTGCAGCCAGCTGGTATCTTCGACTGGCTTCGGCTCCATCCGCGAGGGACTTCACCTACGTGCCAGCGTGCCTTCTCCCGAAGTTACGGCACCATTTTGCCTAGTTCCTTCACCCGAGTTCTCTCAAGCGCCTTGGTATTCTCTACCTGACCACCTGTGTCGGTTTGGGGTACGATTCAGTGTTATCTGGAGCTTAGAGGCTTTTCCTGGAAGCAGGGCATTAACCACTTCAGCACCGTAGTGCCTCGTCATCACGCCTCAGTGTTAAAGGTAACCGGATTTGCCAAGTTACCCCACCTACACGCTTAAACCGGGACAACCGTCGCCCGGCCGGTCTAGCCTTCTCCGTCCCCCCTTCGCAATAACACCAAGTACAGGAATATTAACCTGTTTCCCATCGACTACGCTTTTCAGCCTCGCCTTAGGGGTCGACTTACCCTGCCCCGATTAACGTTGGACAGGAACCCTTGGTCTTCCGGCGAGCGGGCTTTTCACCCGCTTTATCGTTACTTATGTCAGCATTCGCACTTCTGATACCTCCAGCAGCCCTCACAGGCCACCTTCGCAGGCTTACAGAACGCTCCCCTACCCAACAACGCCTAAGCGTCGCTGCCGCAGCTTCGGTGCATGGTTTAGCCCCGTTACATCTTCCGCGCAGGCCGACTCGACCAGTGAGCTATTACGCTTTCTTTAAATGATGGCTGCTTCTAAGCCAACATCCTGGCTGTCTATGCCTTCCCACATCGTTTCCCACTTAACCATGACTTTGGGACCTTAGCTGGCGGTCTGGGTTGTTTCCCTCTTCACGACGGACGTTAGCACCCGCCGTGTGTCTCCCGTGATAACATTCTTCGGTATTCGTAGTTTGCATCGGGTTGGTAAGTCGGGATGACCCCCTAGCCGAAACAGTGCTCTACCCCCGAAGATGAGTTCACGAGGCGCTACCTAAATAGCTTTCGGGGAGAACCAGCTATCTCCCGGTTTGATTGGCCTTTCACCCCCAGCCACAAGTCATCCGCTAATTTTTCAACATTAGTCGGTTCGGTCCTCCAGTTAGTGTTACCCAACCTTCAACCTGCCCATGGCTAGATCACCGGGTTTCGGGTCTATACCTTGCAACTAGACGCCCAGTTAAGACTCGGTTTCCCTACGGCTCCCCTATTCGGTTAACCTTGCTACAAAATATAAGTCGCTGACCCATTATACAAAAGGTACGCAGTCACACCCCGAAGGATGCTCCCACTGCTTGTACGTACACGGTTTCAGGTTCTATTTCACTCCCCTCGCCGGGGTTCTTTTCGCCTTTCCCTCACGGTACTGGTTCACTATCGGTCAGTCAGGAGTATTTAGCCTTGGAGGATGGTCCCCCCATATTCAGACAGGATAACACGTGTCCCGCCCTACTCATCGAACTCACAGCTGTGCACCTTCGTGTACGGGGCTATCACCCTGTATCGCGCGACTTTCCAGACGCTTCCACTAATGCACAAACTGATTCAGGTTCTGGGCTCTTCCCCGTTCGCTCGCCGCTACTAGGGGAATCTCGGTTGATTTCTTTTCCTCAGGGTACTTAGATGTTTCAGTTCCCCTGGTTCGCCTCGTTAAGCTATGTATTCACTTAACGATAGTGCAACGGATTGCACTGGGTTTCCCCATTCGGACATCGCCGGCTAATAACGCTTCATATCAGCTCACCGACGCTTATCGCAGATTAGCACGTCCTTCATCGCCTCTGACTGCCTAGGCATCCACCGTGTACGCTTAGTCACTTAACCTCACAACCCGAAGGTGTTTCACTTCGTGCTGTAAGCATTTGAGAGACTCTCGAATCACTTATTAAAAGCAATTCGATTGTTTTCGAATTTTCAGCTTGTTCCAGATTGTTAAAGAGCAAAATATTTCACAACATGCTGATTTCTCAGTATGTTCTGAAATATGGTGGAGCTATGCGGGATCGAACCGCAGACCTCCTGCGTGCAAAGCAGGCGCTCTCCCAGCTGAGCTATAGCCCCATGACTTTACTGCAATACCTTATAACCACCCTCCGCTTCACACAGGAAGGGAGTTGGTAGGCCTGAGTGGACTCGAACCACCGACCTCACCCTTATCAGGGGTGCGCTCTAACCACCTGAGCTACAAGCCTGCATAAGGTATTTGCTCGTGACATTTATCAGACAATCTGTGTGAGCACTACACAATTTCGTATCTTTAGGTAAGGAGGTGATCCAACCGCAGGTTCCCCTACGGTTACCTTGTTACGACTTCACCCCAGTCATGAATCACAAAGTGGTAAGCGCCCTCCCGAAGGTTAAGCTACCTACTTCTTTTGCAACCCACTCCCATGGTGTGACGGGCGGTGTGTACAAGGCCCGGGAACGTATTCACCGTGGCATTCTGATCCACGATTACTAGCGATTCCGACTTCATGGAGTCGAGTTGCAGACTCCAATCCGGACTACGACGTACTTTATGAGGTCCGCTTGCTCTCGCGAGTTCGCTTCTCTTTGTATACGCCATTGTAGCACGTGTGTAGCCCTACTCGTAAGGGCCATGATGACTTGACGTCATCCCCACCTTCCTCCAGTTTATCACTGGCAGTCTCCTTTGAGTTCCCGGCCGAACCGCTGGCAACAAAGGATAAGGGTTGCGCTCGTTGCGGGACTTAACCCAACATTTCACAACACGAGCTGACGACAGCCATGCAGCACCTGTCTCAGCGTTCCCGAAGGCACTCCCGTATCTCTACAGGATTCGCTGGATGTCAAGAGTAGGTAAGGTTCTTCGCGTTGCATCGAATTAAACCACATGCTCCACCGCTTGTGCGGGCCCCCGTCAATTCATTTGAGTTTTAACCTTGCGGCCGTACTCCCCAGGCGGTCGATTTAACGCGTTAGCTTCGGAAGCCACGCCTCAAGGGCACAACCTCCAAATCGACATCGTTTACAGCGTGGACTACCAGGGTATCTAATCCTGTTTGCTCCCCACGCTTTCGCACCTGAGCGTCAGTCTTCGTCCAGGAGGCCGCCTTCGCCACCGGTATTCCTCCAGATCTCTACGCATTTCACCGCTACACCTGGAATTCTACCTCCCTCTACGAGACTCTAGCTTGCCAGTCTTGGATGCAGTTCCCAGGTTAAGCCCGGGGATTTCACATCCAACTTAACAAACCGCCTGCGTGCGCTTTACGCCCAGTAATTCCGATTAACGCTTGCACCCTCCGTATTACCGCGGCTGCTGGCACGGAGTTAGCCGGTGCTTCTTCTGTAGGTAACGTCAATTGTGAGCGCTATTAACGTTCACACCTTCCTCCCTACTGAAAGTACTTTACAACCCGAAGGCCTTCTTCATACACGCGGCATGGCTGCATCAGGCTTGCGCCCATTGTGCAATATTCCCCACTGCTGCCTCCCGTAGGAGTCTGGACCGTGTCTCAGTTCCAGTGTGGCTGGTCATCCTCTCAGACCAGCTAGGGATCGTCGCCTAGGTGAGCCATTACCCCACCTACTAGCTAATCCCATCTGGGTTCATCTGATGGCATGAGGCCCGAAGGTCCCCCACTTTGGTCTTGCGACGTTATGCGGTATTAGCTACCGTTTCCAGTAGTTATCCCCCTCCATCAGGCAGATCCCCAGACATTACTCACCCGTCCGCCGCTCGTCAGCGGAGAAAGCAAGCTTTCTCCCTGCTACCGCTCGACTTGCATGTGTTAAGCCTGCCGCCAGCGTTCAATCTGAGCCATGATCAAACTCTTCAATTAAAAGCTTGATGCTCAAAGAAATTAAACTGTTTATTCGTAATGAATTAACTGCTGTCACTCTTCAAGACTTTAAATATTTTCGCATTCCGAGGAATGCGTAATACGAATCTTGCGAGTGCCCACACAGATTGTCTGATAATTTGTTAAAGAGCGTCGCCGTGAAAACCCGTTGAGTTATCACCGGCGTGGGCTGCGTATATTACGCTTTTCGCCCGCAGAGTCAAGCGTTTATTTTCGCTTTCTCTGCCTGACTGGGCGACGTATCGGTCGTTGTTCCCGGTCAGTGGAGGCGCATTATAGGGACTTCTCGCGACGTGACAAGCCCTAATTTCAAAAAAATGAGCCAACCGAATAACTTTTCAGCAGCGGCGTCGGTTTTGCCGCTTATATGCTCAGTTCCCGCAGAGTCTCAAAGCCCATCTGACGCAATACTGGCAGCAGGGCCGCCGTCTGTGCGTCACACTGCGTCGCATAGGCAACATTACGCATATCTTTCCCTGGCAGCGTTACCTGATTGGCGATCAGCCAGGCAACCCGGCGGGCGATCGCCGCGCCGGAGTCCACCAAACGCGTACCGGCGGGCAATACCTGCGCCAGCTCATCGCGCAACAGCGGGAAATGGGTACATCCCAAGACCACGGTGTCCGGTGGCTCGGCCATCGTCAGCCAGGGCCGCAAAATCGTTCTCAGCCGCTGCAGATCCAGCGCCTCACCGTGCAGCTTAGCCTCCGCCAGCTCGACCAGCTCCGCCGATCCCAACATCTTTATCTGGCAGTCTGTCGCAAAGCGGGCGATCAGCTCATGGGTATAGGCCCGCTGCACCGTCGCGCGGGTCGCCAGCAACCCCACAACGCCGTTGCGGGTTAGCTTGGCCGCCGGCTTAATCGCGGGAACCACCCCCACAACGGGAAACGGAAAGCGCGCGCGCAGCGCAGGCAGCACGATGGTACTGGCGGTATTACAGGCAACGACCATCGCCGATAGGGTATGGCGCTGATGCAGCGACGCCACGATGCGCAGCACGCGATCCGTGATAAACGCAGCCTCTTTCTCGCCGTAGGGGAATCCCTGATTGTCAAAGGCATAGATATAGTGGAGATCCGGTAGTAACGCGCGGATCTCCTGATAGACGGAAAGCCCACCGACACCGGAGTCAAACACCAGCACGGTAGGCTTGGCAGTGGCTACATCATCAGAAGGTGTAGCTACCGGAGAGATAATATTCCCGTCCTGCGGTTTGGTAGCCATAAGCGGTTTGATAATTTTTATCCAACAGATTACCAATTCTACCACGAACCGTGAGCTGGGATGTAACCGGATAAGAGGCCGAAATGTCTACCGTACTGTAGCTGGGCAGCTTACCGCCTGGCGCGCTTTTATCGCTACGACGGCCGAAATACTGATAGGCCAGATCCATCTCGAGATCCCAAAGGTTCCAATCCAACTGGTACTTACCCTGATGACGGGAGCGACGTGGCAGCAGGTCACCGGTTTTATCATCCCGAGGATCAAGATATTGCAGAGTCACGCGATGGCTCAGTGCCCAGGTATCCACGCTGCCGACCCACTCGACGCCTTTGATGGTCGCTGCGTCAATATTACTGTACTGCCCGTGCAGGGTGATCGGATCGCTGAAGTAGGTGATCAGGTTGCGAACCTGATTACGGTAGGCCGACAGCTGCCAGTCCAGTGGACCGCTCAGGCCGCTCAGCCCCAGCTCCCACTGGCGCGACTCCTCCGGGCGCAGGTTGGGGTTGCTTTGGATATTCATACGATCGGCGCCAAACTGCTGCCCCAGCGATGGTGCCAAAAAGCCAGTGCCGTAAGAGAGCGTCGCACGGTAGCCGGGGATAAACTCCCAGCCAGCGGCGCTCTGCCAGGTACCGTGCCAGCCAAACTGCTGATCGTTATCGGCCCGACCGGAGGCCTCTAGCGTCACTGCGCCCATGCGCTTCTGGCCGCTCAGGTAGAGCCCGCCGTCATAGCGCTGATAGCGCTGCGTCCGCGTGCTATCGGACGAGGTGAGACGCTGCTGCTGCCAATCGGCTCCGGCGCTGATCATGCCGCTGTCAAAACGGTAGGTATTGCCCCACTGCAGGTTGTACTGCTGTAGATCATCCAGGGAGCTGCCGGTGCCAAAGCGACCATAGACAGCGCCGTAGTTGTAATCCTTGATCTTTTGATAAGCAGCGATCAGCTGAGACGCATAGGCGCCGGCGTGATAGCGCAGTCCCATATCGTAGCTGTGGTTGTACAGCTGACGCTGGGTACCGCTGCTATCGCTGCCGTACTTCCCCGCATCATAGTCAGAGGCTTCGCTATAGCCATGGCCGCGGACAAAGCCAGACCAGGCCTCAGAGAAACGGTGCTCTACCCCGCCCCACAGCACTTTATTACGAAACCCGTCCCGATCGCCGTCCGGCCCATAGGGCGAGTCAGGCTGAACATTAAAGCCGCGGGTCGCCTGAAAAGAGCCTGCCAACGATAGGGTCGTATTCCCCAGCTGTTGACGCACCCCGGCATCATACTGCTGGTAATTATTGGTACCGGTACCCACGCTCAGCTGCGCACCAGGCTCGGCGCCCAGGGTAATAATATTGATAACGCCGCCGATGGCACCGGAGCCATAGACCGCCGAACGCGGCCCGCGGATATATTCGATACGCTGCACCATGGCGAGCGGGATCTGATTCAGCGCTGCCACGTTGGTGATGCCGGGGCGGGCCATGGGGATCCCATCGACCAGAATCAGCGCCTGGCGCGCCTCTGTACCGCGCAGGTACAGCGAAGAGCTCTGCCCCAAACCACCGTTCTGGACGATATCGACCCCGGGCAGGCGACGCATGACCTCGTCTAGACTCTTGGACTGCCAGCGATCGATATCATCACGGGTCACAATGTCCATCGGTGCCAGTACCGTCGACACCGGCTGTGCAAAGCGACTGGCCGTCACCACCATCTCACTCTGCGCCGCCTGCACCCCGGCTGACACAGACGCCGCCACCGGAAGCAGCGCGATAACCATATGTTTCTTATTCATTATAATTGCCTTCTCTCTCCACCCAAGATAACGGGCCAACTCCCTGCTGCCTCGCACAAAAAACGGGATATTCTACCCAGCGCATCGACGTAGGGATACCCTGACGCGTGTACTGAGTGGCTCTCATAACGGGAGAATGAGGGGAAAAAGAAAGGTGATTAGAAGATTATTCTCAGTTCATTAAAACTGGACCCAGTTTTAACTAAAATAGCCGCTTCGCACACATGTTTATGTGTGCAAAAAATGCGCCGGCGGCAGGGGGAACGGAGGCCGTCGGCGCAACGGAGAGTAAAATGAAACACCTAGCGCCTCATATCGCGAAGCGCTCTCTAAAACAACGTTATTGGGCTGCCGGCATCCAGGCAGACAGATTGGCGTCGCGGATCTTCAGCTTTTCAGCCGCAGACTGCTTCCAGTACGCTTTCGCCATTCCGCCTTCCCAATCACCGTAAGAGGGGTTGGGCAGAATGATAAACTGCGTGCCAAACTTCTGATGATTTTCGGCCACGAAGTCTTTACGCACCGTATTGTCCTGGTGGTAAGTCGCCCCGGTAAAGTCATTCAGGTTATCCCCAACATACAGCACCGGGAAATACCCCATCTCGGTCACACGTTTAAAACGCGCGACTTTATTGCTACCGCTGCTGTCTTTCAGCAGCAGGTTCTCAGCGCTAACATCCGGGAATCCCTGCGCCTTCAGATCGGCCAGCGTGCTGCTCAGCCCCTGCTGCGAGCGATTGGAGATGTAAAAGACTCGGCCTCCGTGGTCTAGGACAAAGCGGGCAAAGGAGACCGCACCCGGTAATGCCTTAGCCTGACGGGCCTCAACCCACTTATCCCAGTCCGCCTCGCTGAAGCTGCGTGACTGCTTGATCTGCCAGGCGGCATAAGGCGTGTTATCGACCATGGTTTCATCGATATCGACAATCACGGCCTTCTTACTGCCTTTAGGCGCGGGATTGTTGAGAAAGGCCGTTTTAGCAACGTTAAATGCCTGCCAGGTCAGCGCCTGATACTCGCCTGACTGCTGCATCCAATTCACGGCCAGCGTTGCCTGCGATGACAGCTGCTGCTGCGCGCTCTGCGGGTGGGTGGCACAGCCGGCCAATACCATCACCGCCGCGGCCAGACTCAGTTTTAGCGTATGTTTCATCAATGCCTTCTTGTCTATTGACGCGATCAATACTGGGAATTTACGATGACTTTTTCACCAAATGCCCCGTTCTTCGGCATCGGCTTATTGGTGGAGTTCAGCGGGCGCAGCACCCGGATCCCTTCAGCGCCAGCCTTGCGGGCGTCCTGAATATCATTGTCAGAATCACCGTAGAAGATGGTGATATGGTGCTTCTGCATATATTCAACTTTGGCATCTTGCTTGGTTCCGGCGAAAATAACTTTATTCAGCTGATTATCCGGAATTTTGAAATCGTCCTTCAGCGTCTGAGTCAAATCCTCTTTGCCATTAGACGGCATCGGACGACCAGTGATGAAATAGACATGGTCACCGCGTTTTAAATGCAGTTCCATCAGCGCACGACCAGAATCTTTAGGGATCGAGAAGCGATCCCAACCGCTGCTGCTGACTTCATCCCAAAACTTCTGGTTTTTCAAAAACGCGTTGCTGTCAGGTGAAAATTTTTGTTTCCCATAGAAAAACGCAGGGCTAGAAAATAGCAGTGTATCGTCGATATCAAAGCCAACGCTAATCGGTGCCTTCCCTTTGAGGCTTTCAGCGACCTGCTCAATAGAGATCCAGTGAATCGGATATTGCTGCGTTAACTGTGTCAGCGTAGCGCCCAGGTTCGGCTGTGCGGCTGTCTCAGTGGCAAAGGAAGCAGGAGAGGAAATCAGACCCGCAGTAGCAAGGACTAATGCAATCAGTGATTTTTTTGTGGTTATAAACATAGCGATAATCTCTTAATTTCGCATGGAGGGAGTCCAATTTGTATATATAAAACTATATCGACTCAAACAGCGTGATTAATGTGATCATGATCTATGTTTAAAGACATTCATGTTACAAATAGACGCAAATACGTGACATTCATCACAAAAAACCATCGGTCATTTGTATAATCATAAAAAAAGCAACGCCGTTGCTCTTATTTTTAATAACGTCTAATAATTATCAGCAGGAATCAATGATGAATAAAATCCGCTCGCTTGTGGCCCTGTCCACCATAGGCTGCATAGGTATTTTTCCGCTCATTTCGCATGCAGCAGAGATTTACAACCAGAACGGCAATCGCGTTTATTTAGATGGTTCTTTTAAGGTAAGACACTATTTCTCTCAAGATAAATATATTGCAGGAGACCAATCAAAGGTAAAATTCACTCTGCGTGGTGAAACTAAAATCAATGATCTTATGATTGGCTATGCACGCTGGGAATACAATGTAAAATTAAACCAACCGGAAAGTGCTGGCAGTACGAAAAACACAACGCGTATAGGATATGCCGGCGTAGGGTTCGGACAATACGGAAGCTTCGATTATGGCCGGAACTACGGGATCCTGAACGATATTAATGGTTGGACCGGGGCGCCTATTCCTGTCTTCGGCGGTGTGTCTTATGACGGCGTCGATAACTTTATGACCTACCGTACCAATAACGTCGCCACGTATCGTAACCGTAATATTTTTAACCTGGTTGACGGCTTGGATTTTGGCCTACAGGTCCAGGGTAAAAACGACGGCTGGAACGACCCGGAAAATCAGACGGGGCCGCTCAGCAGTAACCCTCGCGGCGTCGCGCACCAGAACGGCAATGGGGTTGGGACCTCGCTGGTCTACCGCTTCGAGAACGGTCTCAGCGTCGGTGGCGCATACGCTAACTCAGCGCGTACGCTGGAGCAGCGTCAGGATGATCTGGGTAAACGGGCGGATGGCTGGAACGTTGGCGCCCGCTATGACAACCATAATGTCTATCTGGCTGCCATCTATGGTGAAGTCAAGAATATGCACTACATTGGCAAACAGGATGGATTTGCGCCGAAGGCGCGTGGCTATGAACTGTTGGCCCAGTATCAGTTCGACTGCGGTCTGAAACCCTCTATTGCCTATCTCAACGGGACGGCAAAAGACCTCAAGGGTAACGCAGGCAGTAACCAAACCTATGTAAAATTCATCGATTTGGCGACGACCTACTCCTTTAACAAGAATCTGGCGCTCATCTTTGAATATAAGATCAACCTGCTGGATGACAACACCTTCACGCGAAATAACGGTATCAGCACCGACGATGTATTTGTCACCATGCTGAACTATAAGTTCTAATATTTTCGCCTGCCGGGATCGCCTAACGCTAATGGCGGTCCCCTCTTCAATTGATATCCTCTGCTTTATGGAAAAAAAGAAAACAGAGCTAATTAATAGCTACAAGATACTTTCCCTGCTAAAGAAAAACACGGATTATTACTTTACGATCACCGATATTACCCACTTCACTGGAATCAGCCGCTATAGAACTGAACATATCCTATCCGAATTTGAAACCATGGCACTGGTCAGCAAACGCGTTGAGCATTTCGGCGCCAGCTGCCGCTATTATTACAAGGGCACGCTGAGCGAAGAGTAACGCACGTGGGACTGGACATCATACGTCCATCGCCTACAATCGCATCCTTTGGGATACCTATCGCGGACCAAAACGCAGTCAGGCCGATGGCCATCTGCTCGACCGTTGACTGCCCGTCCCGCCGACGCCCCGTGCGGCGGGATGAACTGAACATACCTGCCGTAACTTCCCCGTGCCGATGAGAACCGATATGACGCCAAGCATGCTGCCAACCGAACACTATGACGACCAGCTCAGTGAAAAAATCCACCGTCTGGAGCAAATGATGCAGCCGTTCGGCGCTCCTGCGGTACAGGCATTCCGCTCTCCGGCTAGCCATTACCGCATGCGTGCCGAGTTCCGGATCTGGCACGATGGCGATGACCTCTACCATATTATGTTTGATCCCCAGAGCAAACAGCGTATCCGAGTGGATCGGTTCCCGGCCGCCAGCGAGCTGATCAACCGCCTGATGCCGCTGCTGCTCGACGCTCTGCGCCCCAACCCAACCCTACGCCATAAACTATTTCAGATAGACTACCTGTCCACCCGCAGCGGGCAGATCATCGTCTCTCTGCTGTATCACCGCGCGCTGGATGATGCCTGGAAGCAAGCCGCAGAGGCTCTGCGCGATGCGCTACGCGGCCAAGGGTTCGCTATCCAGCTGATCGGACGGGCCAGTAAGACCAAGATCTGCCTGGACCAAGACTGGGTCGATGAGGTATTGCCGGTCGCGGGACGCCAGATGATCTATCGCCAGGTCGAAAACAGCTTCACCCAGCCCAACGCGGCCATCAATATTCAGATGCTGGAGTGGGCGCTGGACGCCACGCGCGGCGCTGTAGGGGATTTACTGGAGCTGTACTGCGGCAACGGCAACTTCTCGCTGGCGCTGGCGCGCAACTTTCGTCGGGTACTGGCCACCGAGATAGCCAAACCGTCCGTCGCGGCGGCGCAGTACAATATTTCCGCCAATCAGATAGATAACGTGCAAATTATTCGGATGTCGGCCGAGGAGTTTACTCAGGCCATGCAGGGCGTTCGGGCGTTTAACCGCCTGCAGGGCATCGACCTGCACAGCTATGAGTGCAATACCATCTTCGTCGATCCCCCACGCAGCGGTCTGGATACAGACACCCTGAGCATGGTGCAGGGATATCAGAACATCCTGTACATCTCCTGCAATCCACTGACGCTATGCGATAATCTTCACACGCTTACCCAAAGCCATCGGATCACGCGCCTGGCGCTGTTCGATCAATTTCCCTATACCCACCATATGGAGTGCGGGGTACTGCTGGAACGGCGCTGATCCCTAAAAAAACGGGCAGCTCTCTGGCTGCCCGCGGCGGTGGTGCGACTCAACGATGTCTCTCATCGTTATCATCGTCGTCGTCATCGGCCTCATCCCGCGCCTGCGCAGCGCGACCGCGCTGCCTTTTAATCCGTACGCCGATCCACAGCACCAGCGCCACACACAGTAAAGAGGGCAGAAAGTTGGAGCCAATGGCGGGATATTCAACGCGGATCAGCGTGCTGTAAAACAGGAGGCCGAGCAGAAAACAGGAGGATGAGAGCATCGGCATGCCTTCCGGCATGGCGACGTGAAGATAACGCTGGTGTAAACAATAGGCTGACAGCACGAGGGCGATCAGCGGAAAAACGGAAAACGGCACGACGCTGCTGAACAGCGCAGAAAATGATCCGCTGATGGATAATCCTGCCACGGCTGACAGGACCAGCGTTCCGATATCAAGACGATGTTTACGCATCTCCTCCCCTATGACTTTTGATGGTGTCCGCCGTCGATGGCCGACGCGGCGACCTGCGCAAGGTGCGCTTTCTCCTGTTCGCGACGATACCAGTAGTACACGCCTTTGGAAATCATCCGCAGCTGCAGCACCAGGCGCTCCTCTAGCTGACGGCGTTGCTCACTGTCGATATCCAACGCCTCGGCGCCCGCGCTGAACACAATGGTGACCATCGCCTCGGCCTGCGCTTCTGTAAAACTGCGCGGCATGTGATTTTCGATTTCCAGATAGTCGGCAAGTTCCGCAATAAAATGCTGAATTTCACGCTGTACCGCGGCGCGAAAGGCCGCCGAGGTGCCCGAACGCTCACGCAGCAGCAAACGAAACGCATTGGGATTATTACCAATAAACTCCATGAAGGTCGCGACCGAGGTACGGATCACGCTACCGCCCTTCGCGATACGCTGGCGCGCCTGACGCATCAGCTGACGCAGCATCAGGCCGCTTTCGTCCACCATGGTGAGCCCCAGCTCATCCACATCGCGAAAATGGCGATAAAACGACGTGGGCGCGATCCCCGCCTCGCGCGAAACCTCTCGCAGGCTCAGGCTGGCGAAGCTGCGCTCGGCGCTGAGCTGATTAAATGCCGCCTCAATCAGTGAACGGCGAGTCCGTTCCTTTTGCTGTGCCCTGACGCCCATATTCTATCCGTTATTCTCTTCATGTTCGGCTTTACGGCCGGCGCCTTTATTGGCTATCACCGCGTCACTATACCAAACTTAGCCCGATCCCGCTGAATTAACCATCATGGCAGCAAATGGCGTTATATTACGTAATTATCTGCCAATCATAACTATTTTCCATATAAATAATAAGGATGATTGGGCTGTACAGCATTTCATGTTAATATAGCGTTGTGGTTTTGTATAAAAAAGGCCTACTCTAACATGCAACAGCATTTCCATTTTGACGCCATCGTTATTGGTTCAGGACCCGGGGGTGAAGGTGCCGCCATGGGACTGGTTAAACAGGGGGCGCGGGTTGCCGTCATCGAACGACAATTCAGCGTCGGCGGCGGATGTACCCACTGGGGCACCATCCCCTCGAAAGCCCTCCGCCACGCCGTCAGCCGCATTATCGAATTTAACCAAAACCCGCTCTACAGTGATAATACCCGCCTCATCAGCGCAACCTTTCCCGATATCCTGCGTCACGCCGACAGCGTAATTAATCAACAAACCCGAATGCGCCAGGGCTTCTATGAACGCAATCACTGCCAGCTGTTTTACGGCGAAGCCCGTTTTGTCGATCCCCATACGCTGAGCGTGACCTACCCGGACGGCAGCAGCGATACCCTAACGGCCGATAACATTGTTATCGCCTGCGGCTCCCGCCCTTACCACCCGCAGGATGTCGACTTTAGCCATCCCCGAATTTATGACAGCGACTCTATCCTTAATCTGCACCATGAGCCCAGCCACATCATCATCTATGGCGCCGGCGTTATCGGCTGTGAGTATGCCTCTATCTTCCGCGGCCTTAACGTTAAGGTCGATCTGATTAATACGCGCGATAGGCTGCTCTCTTTCCTGGATCAGGAGATGTCGGACTCGCTCTCTTACCACTTCTGGAATAACGGCGTAGTGATCCGCCACAACGAAGAGTTTGAGCAGATTGAGGGGCTGGAGGACGGCGTTATCGTTCACCTACGCTCCGGGAAAAAGGTCAAGGCAGACTGCCTGCTGTTTGCCAACGGTCGCACCGGGAATACCGACGGGCTGTGTCTTGAGGCGGTCGGCCTAGAGGCAGACAAGCGCGGTCAGCTGAAGGTCAACGCCCGCTATCAGACCGCAGTGCCGCATATTTACGCCGTTGGAGATGTCATCGGCTACCCCAGCCTGGCCTCTGCCGCATATGACCAAGGGCGCATCGCCGCGCAGGTCATCACCCGTGGGGAAGCCCATACACACCTCATCGAAGATATTCCAACCGGAATCTACACCATTCCGGAGATCAGCTCCGTCGGAAAAACCGAGCAGGAGCTGACCGCGATGAAAATTCCGTATGAAGTGGGTCGCTCGCAGTTCAAACATCTGGCCCGGGCGCAGATTGCTGGAATGAACGTCGGAGGGCTGAAGATCCTGTTCCACCGCGAAACCAAGCAGATCCTGGGGATCCACTGCTTTGGCGAGCGCGCTGCAGAGATCATTCATATCGGGCAGGCGATCATGGAGCAGAAGGGGGAAGGCAATACTATCGAATACTTCGTCAATACCACCTTCAACTACCCCACGATGGCAGAAGCCTACCGCGTGGCGGCGCTTAACGGCCTAAACCGCCTGTTTTAACGCCTCTCGCTGGATCATGACCTGCTGCATATGCTCGCGGATAGCCTCCGCGAGCTGCTCATAGCGGGCGCGCAGCGGCGAACCGGGACGATAGACCAGAGCAATGGTTCGCTTAGGCTCCGGCTTATAGCAAGGCAGGTAACAGACGCCGTCGCGCTGGCGCTGGGAAGGTACGGCCAGATCGGGCAACAGCGTAATCCCGCTGCCGGCTGCGACCATGTTGCGCAGGGTCTCCAGGCTGGTCGCCCGGAAGTGAGTGTCTTCATCGGCGCCGGCCTCAAAGCAAAAGCCCATCGCCTGATCGCGCAGACAGTGCCCATCTTCCAGCATTAAAAGATGCTCCCCCGCCAGCTCCGGCATCGCGATACGCTCTTTTTCCGCCCAGGGATGATCGCTATACACCGCCAGCGTCATCGGCTCATCAAACAGCGGGATCTCAATGAACGCCTCCGTCTCCTTCACCAACGCCAGAATGGCGCAGTCCAGCTTTCCGCTGTCCAACTGGGCCAGCAGCTGCGCGGTCTGCGCTTCATGCAGGTACATCTCCAGCTTGGGGAATGCCTGGTGCAGCATCGGTACGATCTGCGGCAGCAGATAGGGACCAACGGTTGGGATCAGCCCAATATGCAGCGGGCCGGACATCGCCTCACCCTGCTGGCTGGCCATCTCCTTGAGCACTTTCACCTCGCGCAGCACCGTACGCGCCTGCTCCACAAGCAATAGGCCCGCCTGGGTAAACAGAACCTTACGGCTGGTGCGCTCCAGTAGCATCACCCCCAGCTCATCCTCTAGCTTGCGGATCTGCCCGCTCAGGGTGGGCTGGCTGACATGGCACGAATCCGCCGCCCGACGGAAGTGACGGTGCTCCGCCAGCGCCACCAGATATTCTAAATCCCGGATATTCATGTTTTTCTCCCGCAAGCGATAGTAAATATCGATGAATAAGATAGCAATGAACGATTAGAACTATCAAGTGAGAGCCACAATAATAAATCCTAAATAAAGGTCCCATCGCAAATTTCGCATCAGATCAGAAAGGAAGGTTGTATTACATGTTTAGCAGTCAAGAAGGCAGAAACGTTCCACCGGTTACCTTTCATACCCGCCAAGGGGATAAATGGCTCGATGTCACCAGCGACGCGCTGTTCCGCGACAAAACCGTCATCGTCTTTTCACTGCCGGGTGCCTTCACGCCGACTTGCTCTTCTAGCCACTTGCCACGCTACAACGAACTGGCGCCGATATTCCACCAGCACGGTGTGGACAGCATTCTGTGTGTATCGGTAAACGACACCTTCGTTATGAATGCCTGGAAAAACGATCAAAAAGCCGAACATATCACCTTTATTCCCGACGGAAATGGTGAGTTCACCCGTGGGATGAACATGCTGGTCGAAAAAGCGGAGCTGGGCTTTGGGCCGCGCTCCTGGCGTTACTCGATGCTGGTACGCAACGGCGTGGTCGAGAAGATGTTTGTCGAGCCGAACCTGCCGGGCGACCCGTTCCAGGTTTCCGATGCCGATACCATGCTGAAATACCTCGCGCCGGAGCACAAGCTGCAGGCCTCGGTTTCCCTGTTTACCAAACCCGGCTGCCCCTACTGCGCCAAGGCCAAACAGATGCTGCAGGATCGCGGCATCCAGTATGAAGAGATCATCCTGGGTAAAGACGCGACCACCGTCAGCCTGCGCGCCATCAGCGGCCGAGCGACGGTGCCTCAGGTTTACATCGGCGGCCAGCATATCGGCGGCAGCGATGATTTGGAGCACTACCTGCAACCGGCTTAACAACAATAGGGCCACCCATGGCCCATCAAAGCCAACGTATTGGCGGGCTTGTCCCGCCTTTTTTTTCGGTATTCCAGGAATCATGCAATGAAAGAATTACACGTCGACGTTGCCGTGATCGGTGGCGGCACCGCCGGTCTGGGCGCCTATCGCGCGGCCAAACGCCATACCCCCAGCGTAGTGATGATTGAAGGCGGTCCCTTTGGCACCACCTGCGCCCGCGTGGGCTGCATGCCCTCTAAGCTGCTGATCGCCGCGGCCGAATCCGTGCATCAGATCGCCCGCGCACCCGCCTTCGGTATCCACCCCCAGGGTGAGGTCCGCATTGACGGTCGAGAGGTGATGGACCGCGTGAAGCGCGAACGCGATCGCTTCGTCGGCTTCGTCATGGAGAGCGTCGACAGCATTCCCGCGGATGACAAAATCCTTGGCTATGCCCGCTTTCTGGACGATCACACCCTGCAGGTTGCTGAACATACCCGTATCCATGCCAAACGCATCGTCATCGCCAGCGGCTCACGCCCGGTATGGCCTGCCGCTTGGGATGCTCTGGGCGATCGCCTGATCGTCAACGACGATCTGTTCGCCTGGGATACGCTGCCGCGCGCCGTTGCCGTCTTCGGCCCCGGCGTCATCGGCCTTGAACTGGGGCAAGCCCTGCACCGGCTCGGTGTCGAGGTCAAGGTCTTCGGCGTCGGCGGCGCCGTCGGGCCGCTGACGGATGCCGAGGTCCGCCGCTATGCCGCGGATAAACTGGGCGCAGAGTTTTATCTCGACCCCGACGCACAGGTAGAGATCCTACAGCGTGAGGGGGAGCAGGTCTTCATTCGCTATCGCGATCTGGATGGTCAAACGCAGGATATCCTGGTGGACTACGTTCTGGCCGCCACCGGCCGTCGTCCCAACGTCGACCGCCTGGGGCTGGAAAACACCACCCTACAGCGAGATGCTCGCGGCGTACCGCTGGCGGATCGCCTGACGATGCAGACCAACGTCGAGCATATCTTTATTGCCGGCGACGCCAGCAACCAGCTGCCGCTGCTGCACGAGGCCAGCGATCAGGCGCGCATTGCCGGTGAGAACGCCGGTCGCTATCCCCACATAGCCCCGGGACTGCGCCGCAGCCCCCTCTCGGTGGTCTTTTCCGACCCACAGATCGCGATGGTGGGATCCACCTTCCGCGAGCTGAATGAGAAATATGGCGCCTGCGGCTGCTTCGCCGTCGGGGAGGTCTCATTTGAAAACCAGGGACGATCCCGCGTCATGCTGCGCAACCTGGGCCTGCTGCATGTCTATGCTGAGCAGGGAAGCGGCCGCTTCCTCGGCGCAGAGATGATCGGGCCGGACGCCGAGCACCTTGCCCACCTGCTCTCTTGGGCCCATCAACAGCAGATGACCGTAGACCAGATGCTGGATATGCCGTTTTACCATCCGGTCATCGAGGAAGGGGTGCGTACCGCCCTACGCGATCTGCAAAGCAAACTGCGTTTGGGCAGCGACGAAATCGAGCGCTGCCTGCGCTGTCCGGGGGATTAATCCCGCCCGCGCCGGCGCACCCGATGGCGCCGGCGCGCTGCGCATCAGAGAATGTTACCCAGCCGCCGCTGGGCATCATCAATCGCCTGTGCGACCTGCTGCGGCGCTACGCCGCCGCGGGCGCTGCGTTTTACCAGACAGGAGTCCAGCGCCAGCAGCGGATAGACATCGGCGCCGATCGCCGGGCTGAATGACTGCAGCGTCTCCAGCGGCAGCGCCTCCAGCGGTTTACCCTGCGCCAACGCGGCCACGACCGCCTCTCCGACAATATGATGCGCCTCCCTAAACGGGATCCCTTTGGCCACCAGATAATCCGCCAGCTCCGTGGCATTCGCGTATCCCTGCTGCGCCGCTTCGGCACAACGCGGGCGCCTCACCGCCAATCCATCCAGCGCCAGCGCCGCCATCTGTAAACAGTCCAGCCAGGTGTCCAGGGCATCAAACAGCCCCTCTTTGTCTTCCTGCATATCCTTATTGTAGGCCAGCGGAAGCCCTTTTAACGTCATCAGCATGCCGCTGAGCGCCCCCTGCACCCGTCCACACTTACCGCGGATCAGCTCCAGCGCATCCGGGTTCTTTTTCTGCGGCATCAGCGACGATCCGGAGGTGACCCGCTCCGATAGCTCGATAAAGCCGGCTTCTCCGCTGTTAAAGAAGATCAGATCCTCGGCGAAGCGCGACAGATGCACCATGCCGATGGCGGCCGCCGACAGCAGCTCCAGGACATGATCGCGATCGGATACGCTGTCCAGGCTGTTACGGGTTGCGGCAGAGAACCCCAGCCAGTCGGCCAGCCGATCGCGATCGATAGGATAGGCGGTACCGGCCAGTGCGCCGCTGCCCAGCGGGCTGGTATTCAGACGCCGCAGGGCATCATCCAGTCGGCTCTCATCACGGGCCAGCATCTCGACATAGGCCAGACACCAATGGGCAAAGGTGATCGGCTGCGCCCGCTGCAAATGGGTATAGCCGGGCATCACCGCATCCTGATTCTGGCGGGCGCAATCCGTCAGCGCCTGCTGCAGCGCTATCAGCGCCTGGCGCAGCATCTCGCCCTGCGCCTTGCACCATAGCTTCAGATCGGTCGCCACCTGATCGTTGCGGCTGCGCCCGGTATGCAGCTTTTTACCCAGGTCACCGACCCGCCCAATCAGCTGCTGCTCCACCCAGCTGTGAATATCCTCCGCATCGCTGTCCAGAATAGCGTGGGGATCGGCGCGGACCTCCTCCAACAGCGCCGCGAGCGCCTGCGCCAGCTGCTGCTGCTCCTGTACCGTCAGTACGCCGACGGTCACCAGCGCCCGGGACCAGGCGACGGACCCGATGATATCCTGCTCCGCCAGCCGATAGTCAAAGCGCAGGGAATCATTAAACTGTTTAAAACGACGATCTGCCGCCTGGGAAAAACGCCCGCCCCAAAGTGCCATAGTGACTGCTCCGTACTCAGAATAAAATGATCGGCAGGCCGCAGCGCGGCCCGCGTTCTGCCCTGTGCGTACTACTGCTTTGCGCTGTTCAGCGCACGAATGCGCGAAGAGAGGGAGAACAGGCGAATAAAGCCGCCGGCGTGGCTGTGATCGTACACATCATCCTCACCAAAGGTGGCGAAAGCTTCGTTATACAGACTGTTGGCCGACGTCTTCTGAATGGCGGTAGCCTGCCCTTTATACAGCTTGATCACCACCTCGCCGCTCACCGCCTCGGCCAACGCATCGGCCGCCGCCTGCAGCGACTGACGCAGCGGCGCGAACCAGCGGCCGTCGTACACGACGTAGGACATCTCCTGGCCCAACTTCTCACGCCACTGGAAGCTGTCGCGATCCAGTACGAGCTGCTCCACGCCGCGCAGCGCCGCCATCATGATGGTGCCCCCCGGCGTCTCATAGCAGCCGCGCGATTTAATGCCCACCAGGCGGTTTTCGACGATATCAATACGCCCTACGCCGTGGCGGGCGCCCAGCGCATTCAGCGCCTGCAGGCAGCCAAAGGGCGTCATCGCCACCCCGTTGACCGAAACGACCTCACCCTTCTCCACGCCCACGGTCACCAGCTCTGGCTGATCCGGCGCCTCCTCGGGAGCACAGGTCCACACCCAGCAGTCTTGGTTAGCCGGGCTCCACGGGCTCTCCAGTACGCCCCCCTCGGTAGAGATATGCCAGGCGTTGGCGTCACGGCTGTAGATCTTCTCCAGCGTTGCGGTGGTGGGGATATCGCGCCCCTTCAGATAGTCGAGCAGCGCCTCACGCGAACGCAGATCCCACTCACGCCACGGCGCCACGACCTGCAGCTGCGGCGCCAGCGCGGTATAGGTGGTTTCAAAGCGCACCTGATCGTTGCCTTTCCCGGTCGCGCCGTGGCACAGGGCGTCGGCCCCCAGCGTCAGCGCCAGCTCAACCTGCGCCTTCGCGATCAGCGGGCGGGCCATCGACGTCCCCAGCAGATAGCTGCCCTCATAGAGCGCGCCGCTCTTCAGCACCGGATAGACGTAATCTTTGATAAAGGTTTCGCGCAGATCCACGACATAGCAGGAGGTGGCGCCAGAGCGGAGCGCCTTCTGCTCGATGCCCACCAGATCTTCACGCTCCTGGCCGATGTCCGCCACAAAGGCGATAACCTCACAGTCGCCGTAGTTTTCCTTAAGCCATGGAATGATGGCGGAGGTATCCAGGCCGCCGGAGTAGGCCAGAACGATTTTGCTGATGCTTTGGGTTGCCATACGGGTTTCCTTATTCTTAACCGAATCGTGTCGTTGTGTTATGCATGAATACGCGTGCCGACGGCTTCGCCGTTAAACAGCGCCGGCAGCTTTTCGGCGTGACGCCAACCGGCGATATCCACCGGGCGCCCCAGCGTCCGTGCGGCTTCCAAGGCCGCATTCACCTTTACCACCATCCCATCGGTGATGATGCCCTGCTCGATCAGGCGCTGCGCCTTCTGCGCCGTCATCTCCGCAATGCGCTGTCCCTTACCATCGAGGATGCCGCTGACGTCAGACAGCATCAGCAGATCCGCGCCCAGGGTCGCCGCCAGCACCGTCGCCGCCTGGTCGGCATTAACATTCAATAACATCCCGTCAGCGTTGATGCCGATGGAGCTGACGATCGGCAGAAAGTCCGCCGCCAGCAGCTGACGCAGCAGCCTCGGCGATCCCGGCTGCGCCTGGCCAACGTGCCCCAGAGACGCATCCAACTGACTCACCTGCACCGCCCCGCCGTCGGCCAGCGACAGGCCGATCGCCGCCAACCCGTGCGCAATAGCACAGGCCTGTAGCGTCTTGTTCGCCGTCCCCGCCAGCGCACCGCTGATGATGCCTATCTGGTCGGCCGGCGTGACTCGCAGACCCTGCCGCTTCACCACCGGCAGCTGCAGGCGCGCCATCAGCTCATCCACCAGACACCCGCCGCCGTGTACGATGACGATCGGACGGCGATCGTGATGTCGGTAGGCCAGCAGCGCCTGAAATAAACGCTCCATCGCCTGTGGGTTATCGAGTAATACGCCGCCGAGTTTGATGATTAACGGATCCATAGCTGCCTCTGTCTGTCCGGGATAGATAGTTAAAGAAGAGCGCACGTCTCATGAAAGCCAAAGCGCAGGTTCATACACTGCACCGCCTGGGCCGCCGCCCCTTTCAGCAGATTGTCCTCTGCGGCAACCACGATCAGATGCTGCCCCTGCAGGGAGAAGCCGATGTCGCAAAACGGCGTACCCGCCACCGCGCCGATGGACGGCAGCGTTCCCTGACACAGGCGGATCAAAGGCTTATCTTGGTAGGCCCGATAAAAAGCCGTCGCCACCTCGGCCGCATCCACGCCGCGTTTTACCCGCAGATGGATCGTCTCCAGTATGCCGCGAGGAAAATTGCCTAAGTGGGGGGTAAAAATCACCGGAATGCCCAGATGCGTGGCGATCTCCGGCTGATGACGATGAGTAAACAGCCCATAGGGCTGCAGGCTCACCTCGCAAAAGCTGCTGCCGAGGCTGGCCTTACGCCCGGCGCCGCTAACGCCGCTGACGGCGTTGATAACCGGCCACTGCGCCGTATCGATAAGCCCAGCATCCAGCAGCGGTTTTAACGCCAGCAGCGCCGCCGTTGGGTAGCACCCCGGCAACGCGATCAGCTGCGCCGCGCGCAGCGCCACGCCCTGCCACTCCGCCAAACCATATACGGCCTGCTCAAGCCACTCTGAGTGTTGATGCGTAAAGCCGTAATACTGCGGGTAGACCTTGCTGCAGCGGAGCCGATAGGCGCCGGAGAGATCGAACACGGTGCACCCGGCCGCCAGAAACTTAGGCGCCAGAAGATGGCTAACCGCATGATCGGTCGCCAGAAAGACCACATCAGCCAGATCGGCCAGCGCCGCACTGTCGTCGCTGGCAATCAACGGGAGATCGACCACCCCTTTCAGCCGCGGGTGAATATCTGACAACAATTTTCCGCCATCAACGCTTTGCGCAGACACGGTCAAACCCGCTATGGTGATGTGGGGATGGCGCTGCAGATAAGCGGCGAGCTCAGCACCGGTATAGCCGCTGGCGCCAACGATTAACCCATTTAACGGCCTCTGAATACTGGACATCGCTGCGATCGCTCCTCTTGGTTAACCGTGGATACCGGCCGTGCACTGAGATGCCTCAGCCCCTGACCACACATCCAGTTAGCCCCACCGCTGCTGCCAATACTCGGGCGTCCCTGTCTGTTCCATTTGATGATGCTTTATTGTATTTTTATTCATAATTATTGCATGAATATTGATACTATCCAAACTTGAGGCTGTCAACCATGAATACGCAATTACCCTCATTTATCGCGTTGTACCGTGCGCTGATCGCAACCCCCTCCATCAGCGCCAACGACGGCGCACTGGATCAGAGCAATGAACGGTTAATCACGCTGCTGGCAGGATGGCTGAGCGATCTCGGGCTGCGTGTTGAGGTACAGCCAATACCTAACACACGGAATAAATTCAATTTATTGGCGAGCTATGGCGAGGGATCCGGCGGACTGATGCTGGCGGGGCACACCGATACGGTCCCCTTTGACGAGGGACGCTGGACCCGAGATCCCTTCACCCTCAGCGAACAAGATAATCGCCTGTACGGTCTTGGCACCGCAGACATGAAAGGATTCTTCGCTTTTATCATCGATACCCTACGCGATATCGAACTGCATAAACTGAATAAACCGCTCTACATTTTGGCGACGGCGGATGAGGAGACCTCGATGGCGGGCGCGCGCTATTTTGCCGCCAGCACCGCGCTACGCCCCGACTGCTGCATCATCGGCGAGCCCACCTCCCTTAAGCCGATCCGGGCCCATAAAGGCCATCTCTCCGAGGCCATCCGCATCACCGGTCAGTCAGGACACTCCAGCGATCCGGCGCGCGGCGTTAACGCGATTGAGATCATGCACGATGCCATCGGCCACCTGCTCACCCTGCGCAATACGCTGCAGCAGCGTTACCACAATCCGGCCTTTAATATCCCTTACCCCACCATGAACCTAGGGCATATCCACGGGGGCGATGCGGCCAACCGCATCTGCGCCTGCTGCGAACTGCACCTGGATATGCGCCCGCTGCCGGGAATGACGCTGAACGATCTCAGCGAGCTGCTGAACCAGGCGCTGGCGCCCATCGCGACGCAGTGGCCGGGACGTCTGCGTATTGAGCACCTGCATCCGCCGATCCCCGGCTATGAATGTCCGCGCCACGCGCCGCTGGTACAGGCAATAGAACAACTCTTGGGGGAACGAGCAGAGGTCGTCAACTACTGTACCGAGGCGCCGTTCCTGCAAGAGATCTGCCCAACGCTGGTACTCGGCCCAGGCTCCATTGAGCAGGCGCACCAGCCGGATGAGTATCTGTCCACCGACTTTATTGTGCCGACGCGCACCCTGCTGACGCAGATAATCCACCATTTTTGTCAGCGCTGATCGCGGCAGGCGCCGCCCTGGGCAAACGATGACGCGGCGGCGTTTGCAATGTAACTGTTATCAGTTAGACCTCTTCAGGTCATTGCGTAATTAAATTTCAGTTAACAGCGCTAAATTGTGTGTTTTGGCAAGAAATTGTGTCAATTGACGCAGAGGACGGAACGTGGCTTTATAAAGAGGCACTCTACAATTTCAGAGTGAAAGAAATTTACGTATTGGGAGGGGCAGTGGTTCTATGAATGAGCAATATTCGGCGATGCGTGGCAATGTCAGCATGTTGGGCAAGCTGCTGGGCGATACCATCAAGGACGCGCTGGGAGAAGATATCCTGGATCGCGTTGAAACTATCCGCAGGCTGTCCAAGTCGTCACGCGCAGGCAATGAAGCCAGCCGACAGGCGCTGCTGAACACACTGCAAAATCTTTCCAATGACGAGCTGCTGCCGGTGGCGCGCGCCTTCAGCCAGTTCCTCAATCTGGCCAACGTCGCGGAGCAATATCACCGAATCTCCCCGCACGGCGAGGCCGCCAGCAATCCCGATGCCCTATCTCACCTGTTCACCCGGCTGAAGAATAAAAATCTGGACGAGGCGCAAATCCGTCAGGCCGTCGACAACCTCTCCATCGAGCTGGTACTGACCGCGCACCCCACCGAGATCGCTCGCCGTACGCTGATCCATAAACTGGTGGAGGTAAACACCTGCCTCAGTCAGCTCGATCATGACGATCTGGCCGACTATGAGCGTCACCAGATCATGCGCCGTCTGCGCCAGCTGGTTGCCCAATCCTGGCACACCGACGAGATCCGTAAAAATCGCCCTACGCCCATCGACGAAGCCAAATGGGGCTATGCCGTGGTCGAAAACAGCCTGTGGGAAGGCGTTCCCGCCTTCCTGCGTGAGTTTAATGAACAGCTGGAAAAATCCCTTGGCTACCAGCTGCCGGTCGAAGCGGTGCCGGTGTGCTTCACCGCCTGGATGGGCGGCGATCGCGACGGTAACCCAAACGTCACCGCCGAGGTGACCCGCCGCGCGCTGCTGCTCAGCCGCTGGAAGGCCGCGGAGCTGTTCCTGCGCGATGTCCAGGTGCTGGTATCAGAGCTCTCCATGACCGTCTGTACACCGGAGCTACGGGCGCTGGCGGGCGAACATGCCCAGGAGCCCTACCGCGAGGTGTTAAAACGCCTGCGCCAGCAGTTGAACAATACGCTGACCTATCTGGACGCGCGTCTGCGGGGGGAGCGCCTGCCGCGCCCCACCGATCTGCTGGTCAGCAATGATCAGCTGTGGCAGCCGCTGCATACCTGCTACCGCTCGCTGAAGGCCTGCGGTATGGGGATCATCGCCAACGGTCAGCTGCTAGACACCCTGCGCCGGGTTCACTGCTTCGGCGTGCCGCTGGTACGCATCGACATTCGCCAGGAAAGCACCCGCCATACCGAGGCGCTGGCCGAGCTGACCCGCTATCTGGGGCTGGGTGACTATGAGACCTGGTCTGAAGAGGATAAGCAGACGTTCCTGCTGCGCGAGCTGAACTCCAAGCGTCCGCTGGTGCCGCGTCACTGGACACCGTCGCCGGAAACCAAAGAGGTGTTTGACACCTGTCAGGTGATCGCCGAGGCGCCTGCCGGCGCTATCGCCGCCTATGTCATCTCGATGGCGCGAACCCCATCCGATGTTCTGGCGGTCCACCTGCTACTGAAAGAGGCGGGCTGCCCGTACAATCTGCCGGTTGCTCCGCTGTTCGAAACCCTCGACGATCTGAACAATGCCGAGGCGGTGATGACGCAGCTGCTGAGCATCGACTGGTACCGTGGCTTTATCCAGGGTAAACAGATGGTGATGATCGGCTACTCTGACTCCGCCAAAGACGCCGGCGTAATGGCGGCCTCTTGGGCTCAATACCGGGCGCAGGAGGCGCTGGTACGCGTCTGTGACGGCGCCGGGATCGCCCTGACCCTGTTCCACGGTCGCGGCGGCTCCATCGGCCGCGGCGGCGCGCCGGCGCACGATGCTCTGCTCTCCCAGCCGCCGGGAAGCCTGAAGGGCGGCCTGCGCGTAACGGAGCAGGGGGAGATGATCCGCTTCAAGCTCGGCCTGCCGGAGATCGCCGTCAGCAGCCTGACGCTCTACACCAGCGCCATTCTGGAAGCCAATCTGCTGCCGCCGCCGGCGCCGAAGCAAGAGTGGCGCGATGTCATGGACGAGCTCTCACAGACATCCTGCGCGCTTTATCGACGCTATGTCCGCGAAAATCCAGATTTTGTTCCTTACTTCCGCTCGGCGACGCCCGAATTGGAGCTGGGTAAACTGCCGCTAGGCTCGCGTCCGGCCAAACGCCGCCCCAGCGGCGGCGTAGAGAGCCTGCGCGCGATCCCTTGGATCTTTGCCTGGACCCAAAATCGCCTGATGCTACCGGCCTGGCTGGGCGCCGGGGCCGCGCTGGAGGAGGCCATGGCAGAGGGACGCCGCGACACGCTGGAAAGCATGTACCGCAGCTGGCCATTCTTCACCACCCGTATCGATATGCTGGAAATGGTGTTCGCCAAGTCCGATCTGTGGCTGGCCGAATACTACGATCAGCGCCTGGTCGATCCCGCCCTATGGCCGCTGGGTACGGAGCTACGCCAGCAGGTACAGCGAGATATTCAGGCGGTGCTGGCCATCGCCAACACCGATCATCTGATGGCCGATCTGCCCTGGGCCGCAGAGTCTATCGCCCTGCGTAACGTCTATACCGATCCGCTCAACGTCCTGCAGGCTGAGCTGCTCTACCGCTCGCGCCACCAGGAACAGCCGGATGCCAACGTCGAACAGGCGCTGATGGTCACCATCGCCGGGGTCGCTGCCGGAATGCGCAATACCGGCTAGCGACGGCGCAGAGGAAAAAGCCCGCGGCAGCGGGCTTTTTTACGCCTATCACGCCACGCTCCCCTGCGGCCGCACGCCCAGCGTATGGCAAATGGCGTAGCTCAGCTCGGCTCGATTCAGGGTATAAAAATGGAAGTCTTTCACCCCCTCGCGGCTGAGCAGTTTCACCATGTCCATCGCAATGTTGGCGCCGACCAGCTTGCGCGTCTCCGCATCCGCATCCAGCCCGTCAAACATGGCCAGCATCCACTGCGGCACGCGGACATTGGTCAGCGCGGCAAAGCGCTGCAGCTGGCGAAAGTTGGACACCGGCAGGATCCCCGGCACAATCTCCGCGTCAATGCCGGCCGCCGCACAGCGATCGCGAAAGCGCAGATAGCTCTCCACGTCAAAGAAAAACTGGGTGATTGCCCGACTGGCGCCAGCGTCGATCTTACGCTTTAGGTTTAGCAGGTCGGCCTGGGCGCTCTTAGCCTCCGGGTGGACCTCCGGATAGGCGGCGACCGAAATATCAAAGTCAGCCTCCTCGCGCAGCAGCGCCACCAAATCGCTGGCGTACATTTCAGGACGCCCACCCTCCGCTGGCAGATCGCCGCGCAGCGCAACAATATGGCGGATACCGCTATTCCAGTAATCTCGAGCGATTCCCCGCAGCGCCTCCCGGCTGACATCAACGCAGGTCAGGTGCGGCGCCGCCTCCAGCCCAGTACGCTCTTTTATTCCCTTAATCACGCCGTGGGTACGGTCGCGCTCGCCGGAGTTAGCGCCGTAGGTCACCGAGATGAACGACGGCCTCAGGGTGCTGAGCCGATCGATGGATCGCCACAGCGTTTGCTCCATTTCCTGGCTGCGCGGCGGAAAAAACTCAAAGGACACCTGGATCCGCCCCTGCAGCTCGGCCAGGCTCTGGTTTAGCGCATCATGCTGGCTTGCGTGAAAAAAACTCATACCCCATCATCCTTATGCTCTGCGCGGATCTCCGCCACCCCATTTTAAACATCCATACGTTTAGACGTCTAAATAGAAATTGCCGCAAGTTGATGGATTCGTCAACAGCAAATTGCCGCCGAGCGATGAAGAAACGTCAGGAGATGATGAGAAAGCGTCAGGTGGGCTCCTGCGCAGCCCGGACACCGATCCTGCGATCCGTGTCGGAGAGCCCGTCGGCGCAGGGAATTAGGATAGCGTGCTGGCGCGCCAGCGACGCAGCGCGGCGCAGCTGTCATCCACCAGCGTCGCCAGCGCAGGGGAATTGCCGATCTGCAGCGCCATAATGCGAATACCGATCACCTCTTTTTGCAGCCAACGCGCCATTTGCCGGGCCTCGGCCTCGGTTAACGATGGCGTACCTTGCCGAAAAGCCCGGTAAAAGGCCGCCTCCATCGTCGCCAGGCTCTCCCGCACCACTGATAGCGGCGCATCCTCCGCTCTCCCCTCAAGCTCAAGCAGGCTTTTAACCAAGAAACAGACGCTGGAGGGAAGCCCCGTCGAACACGGGGCGCCAAAATGGCGCAAAAAGGCCTCGGCGCCGGAAAACGGATCGGGATAGTCCGCCATCAGCGCGAAAAACGCCTCTACCTGGCACTGGGTATAGCGCGTCAACGCGCTGGAAAACAGCGCGGCTTTATTGCCAAATGCGGCGTAGATACTGCCAGGGCGCATATTCAGCGCCTGCTCAATCTCTTTCATCGACGTCGCAAAGTAGCCACGCCGCCAAAACAGAGCGACAGCCTGCTGCAGCGCCGCGTCGCGATCGTGTTGGAGGGGTCTTGCCATGCTACAAGCCTGCTGAGGAGTTTAACGGATTTCATTGTAACGCACTTTTTTGAACAACCGTTCAAAAAAGTTATTGAATGATCATTCAAAAATATCTAGAGTGAAATTTCACCGGTTAATGCCGGGAGGAAGAGCGCTGGCAGAGCGTGGTTTACAGAGACGCCAGCGCAGCACGACGGCCTCAACGCCGCCTTATCCGATTCGTTAAACGCCAACCCCAGGGAAATAACATGCTGACTTTTGAAAAGTACGATGAGCACACGGCGCCCCAAGAAAGCCGCGATTTACTGCTGCAGAGCAAGCGCAGCAACGGGGGGATCCCAGGGCTACACGCGATCATGGCGGAGTCGCCGCAGCTGCTGGCGGGATACCAGGCTCTGCATAGCCTGTTTCTGCACAGTAGCTTCGATAATGACGAAAAAACCGTCGTCTGGCAGACCATTAACGTTGAGCACCGCTGCCACTACTGCGTACCCGCCCATACGCTGATCGCTCGCGCCATGAAGGTCAGCGATGAGATCAGCGACGCCCTGCGCGACGAAACCCCGCTGCCCAATGCGCGTTTAGAGGCGCTGCGCACCTTTACGCTGGCGATGGTACGCCAGCGCGGCGAGGTAGATGATGCAACCCTGCAGGCGTTTATCGCCGCCGGTTTTGAGCGCCGCCATATCCTCGACGTCATTTTATGCCTGGCGCAAAAGGTCATGAGCAACTATACCAATCATGTGGCTCATACGGCGCTGGATCCCCGTCTACAGCCCGTTGCTTGGCAAAAGCGGGCGGTTTAACCGTCGACGGTGCATCTCCGCTCTCCGCGGCGCTCCTGCGCCGAAGGGAGCGGGTTCGCCTTACCGACCGCACGAACGGCAGTTGCCAAGCCCGGCCGCTGACGGCAGAATAGCCAACCCCACCAGCCGCTATTTCACAGGCGATCCCGCTGGGTCTGACTGTTTTTCCTTTTAGCGACCATACATTATGCAAAACCGTTTATCTTCTACTCGCCGACTTGGCCGGCGTGCATTGTTATTTCCCCTCTGTCTGGTGCTGTATGAGTTTGCCACTTATATCGGTAACGATATGATTCAACCGGGCATGCTGTCGGTAGTGCAAACCTTTGGCGTCGACGAAAGCTGGGTACCGACCTCCATGACCGCCTATCTGGCCGGCGGCATGTTTCTACAGTGGCTGCTCGGCCCGATCTCCGATCGTATCGGACGGCGACCGGTGATGTTGACCGGCACGCTCTACTTTGCCGTAACCTGCCTGGCGATTTTGCTGACCAACAGCATCGAACAGTTCACCCTGATGCGCTTTTTGCAGGGGATCAGCCTGTGCTTTATCGGCGCCGTCGGCTATGCCGCGATCCAGGAGTCCTTTGAGGAGTCCGTGTGTATCAAGATCACCGCGCTGATGGCCAACGTTGCGCTGATCGCGCCGCTGCTCGGGCCGCTAGCCGGCGCCGCCTGGGTGCATCTGTTTCCCTGGGAGGGGATGTTTATCCTGTTTGCCGCGCTGTCGCTGCTCGCCTTCCTTGGTCTGTATAAGGCCATGCCGGAAACCGCGACCCGGCGGGGGGAGACGCTGTCGCTGTCGGCGCTGGGGCACGACTATGCGCTGGTGCTGAAAAATAAACGCTTTCTGGGCGGCGCGCTAGCCTGCGGCTTCGCCAGCCTGCCCCTGCTGGCCTGGATTGCCCAGTCGCCGGTGATCATCATCAGCGGCGAAGGCCTCAGCAGCTACGACTACGGCATGCTACAGGTACCGATTTTCGGCATGCTGATCCTGGGGAACTTTACCCTGGCTCGCCTGAGCGGCCGCCGTCCGGTTCGCCGTCTGATTCAGCTGGGCGCCTGGCCAATGGTCGGCGGACTGGCGATCGCCGCCGTCTCTACGCTATACAGCGCCCATGCCTATCTGTGGATGACGGCGGGACTGAGCCTGTATGCCTTTGGCATCGGTCTGGCCAACGCTGGCCTCTATCGCCTGACGCTGTTTTCCAGCACGATGAGCAAGGGCACCGTCTCCGCGGCGATGGGCATGATCAGTATGTTTATCTATACCCTTGGCATTGAGGTAGGCAAACACGCCTGGCTGCTGGGTGGAAACGGCGCCTTCAACCTGTTCAACCTGATAAGCGGTCTGCTGTGGCTGGCGCTGGTTGCGCTGATGCTGCGCGATAAGCGGGTGGGCGGGACGACGGAGCGCTGAGACAGCGGCGTATGACAGGCCGTACGCCGCTGTCGGCTTAAACCTGCAGCCAGAAGGTGACCGGACCGTCATTGAGCAGGGAAACCTGCATATCGGCGGCAAAGCACCCGGTCTCGGTGGTGATACCGCTGGCGCGGCAGGCGTCGGAAAAATAGGTATACAGGCGCTCAGCCTCATCCGGCGCCGCGCCGCGGGAAAACCCGGGGCGCATCCCCTTTTGGGTATCCGCCGCCAGGGTAAACTGAGAGACCACCAGCACGCTGCCGCCGGACTGGCGCACGTTGAGGTTCATTTTACCCTCGTCGTCGCTAAAGACGCGGTAGCCCAATACCTTGTCACACAGGCGCTTTGCCTTCTGCTCATCGTCATCTTTCTCCACGCCCAGCAACACCAGCAGCCCCGCGCCGATCTCTCCGATAACCTGATCCTCTACCGTCACGCTGGCGTGGGTAACTCGCTGAATTAATGCGATCATCGAACCTTTTACTCCTTACTCATGATGTGATGTCAACTCCTGCTGCAGACCCTGCTCCTGCCGGCGGTGCGCCCGAAAATCACCGATAGCCACGGTCACCTCTGCGCCAAGCAGTACGATACACCAACTCCAGTACACCCAGACAAACAGCATCGGGATCACCGCCAGCACGCCGTAAATCAGCTGATACGACGGAAACGCGGTGATGTACAGCGCAAAGGCCTTCTTCCCCAGCTCAAACAGCCCGCCGGCAACCACGGCGCCGATCAGCGCATCGCGCATCGGCACTCGCTGGGTCGGCACAATGCAATACAGCAGCCAGAAGCTGACGCACGACAGCAGCAGCGGGAACAGACGCAGCAGCTGATCCACCATGGAGTAAACCGCACTGTCCGCCAGCCAACGCAGCGACAGCAGATAGGTACTGATCGCCATGCTGGCGCCCACCAGCAGCGGTCCCAGCGTCAGGATCATCCAGTAGACGGCGAACGAGTACACCACGGCGCGCTTACGCTCGCTGCGCCAAATGTGGTTCAGCGCCCCATCGACCGAGGAGATCAGCAGCAGGGCGGTCACGATAAGGCCAATGGTTCCCAGCGCCGTCATCTTGCTGGAGTTAGCGACAAACTGCTCCAGATAGGACTGCACCACGTCACCGGCGGCCGGTACGAAGTTGGTGAAGATAAAGTGTTTTAGCTGAAAAGAGACGCTGGCGAACATCGGGAACGCGGTAAACAGAGAGAAGACCACCGTGATCAGCGGCACCAGAGAGAGCAGGGAGACGTAGGCCAGCGAACCGGCCACCATGGTCATACGATCGTCATCCACCCGCTGCCACAGAACCTTGGCAAAGTAGGCCCAACCTTTAATACGTTTTAGGGAAAATGGCGTCATGCTTGCTCCTGTCAGTTACGCCCGCATCGCGGGTCATATCGGCCCCCGCGAAGGGGGCTTTCGATCCTACTGTGATGTTCAGGGTAGCGCAGACGCAAGATAAAAGAAAAAACCGGTCTCGTTATGCAAAATAGGCGGGGATCACCTGACGGTCACACACCTGTACCGCCTGGATCCCCAACGCCTTCGCCGCCGCCACATTGTCGGCGTTATCGTCAAAGAAGACCGACTCCCCGGCCGCCGCCCGCTCCTGCTCCAGGACATAGCGATAGATTTCGGCATCGGGCTTGCGCATACCCAGCTCCTGCGACAGGTACATTTTATCGCAGGCGGCCGCGATCTCCGGGTAGTGCTTAGGCCAAAAGTGAGTGTGCAGCCGATTGGTATTGGAGAGCACCACGACCCGCTCCCCCTGACGACGCAGGCGCTGCATGATATCGATTACCTCCGGGCGCAGCGCGACGAAAATCGCCTGCCAGCCCAGTTCGAACTGGGCAAAGCTGAGGGAGATCCCCATCTCATCGCACAGACGCTGGGCAAAGGTTTCATCGTCTATCGCCCCGCGCTCATGCTGTCGAAAGGTGTCGCCCATCGTAAAACGCTTGCTTAAGGTGGCCAGCGGGGCGCCGCTGTACCGGCTCCAGACCCCCAGCACACGGTGAAAATCGATGTCTACAATCACGTTACCTAAATCAAAGATGTACAGCATGCGCAGCTCCCGATTTCAGCTTATTGGCGTGAGATACTCCACTGTAGACGGAAAAAACGGCAGCGAACAGAAGGGACGCAAGAAAAGCGGGAGGTCGCGCGCAGATAGCGCCCGCAAAAAAAACGGGGTGCCTAAGGCACCCCGTGGTATCACATCGACGCGATTAGTCGCGCGGACCGCGGTTGGCGCGGCGGCGATCGTTCTCGGTCAGATGACGCTTACGCAGACGCACGGAGTGCGGCGTAACTTCAACCAGCTCGTCATCATCGATGAACTCCAGCGCCTGCTCCAGGGTCATTTTAACCGGCGGAGACAGGGTGGTCGCTTCATCGGTACCGGAAGCGCGCATGTTGGTCAGCTTCTTACCGGTCAGGCAGTTAACCGTCAGGTCGTTGGAGCGGCTATGAATACCGATGATCTGGCCTTCATAGACTTCAGCACCGTGACCCAGGAACAGCTTGCCGCGATCCTGCAGGCTATACAGCGCGTAGGCAACCGCTTTACCCTGGCCGTTAGAGATCAGCACGCCGTTCTGACGCTGGCCGATTTCACCCGGACGCACGTCATCATAGTGACTGAAGGTAGAGTACAGCAGACCGGTACCGGAGGTCATGGTCATGAAATCGGTACGGAAGCCGATCAGGCCACGGCTCGGGATGATGTAATCCAGGCGTACGCGACCCTTACCATCCGGAGACATATCGCGGATCTCACCCTTACGGATACCCAGCGCTTCCATCACGGAGCCCTGGTGCTGTTCTTCGATATCCAGCGTGACCTGCTCAAACGGCTCCTGCATGCGGCCATCGATCTCACGATAGATAACCTTCGGACGGGATACCGCCAGCTCATAGCCTTCACGACGCATGTTTTCGATCAGCACGGACAGGTGCAGTTCGCCACGACCGGAAACGCGGAACGCATCCGGGTCCGGCGTTTCTTCAACGCGCAGGGCGACGTTGTGCACCAGCTCTTTCTGCAGACGCTCTAGGATCTGGCGAGAAGTCACAAACTTGCCTTCTTTACCGCAGAACGGAGAGGTGTTAACGCAGAAGTACATGCTGACGGTCGGCTCATCGACGGTCAGCGGCGGCAGGGCCTCAACGGCGCTCGGATCGCACAGGGTATCGGAGATGTTCAGATCGCCCAGGCCGGTTACCGCGACGATGTCGCCGGCTTCCGCCAGGTCGGTCTCGATACGTTGCAGACCCAAATGGCCCAGAACCTGGCCCATTTTACCGTTACGACGCTTACCTTCGCTGTCGATAATGGTGATCTGCTGGTTCGGCTTCACCTTACCGCGCTTGATACGGCCGATGCCGATAACCCCAACGTAGCTGTTATAGTCCAGCTGGGAGATCTGCATCTGGAACGGGCTGTCCAGATCAACGTCCGGCGCAGCTACATGCTCGACGATAGCTTCAAACAGCGGAGTCATATCCTCGGCCATGTCGGCGTGGTCCAGGCCGGCGATCCCCTGCAGAGCAGAAGCGTAGACGATCGGGAAGTCCAGTTGCTCATCGGTCGCGCCCAGATTGACGAACAGATCGAAGACCTGATCGACAACCCAGTCCGGACGCGCGCCAGGACGGTCAACCTTGTTGATAACCACGATCGGCTTCAGCCCGTTGGCGAACGCCTTCTGGGTTACGAAGCGGGTCTGCGGCATCGGGCCATCCATTGCGTCGACCAGCAGCAGAACCGAGTCAACCATAGACATCACACGCTCTACCTCGCCGCCGAAGTCGGCGTGCCCCGGGGTATCCACGATGTTGATGCGATAGCCATTCCAATTAATGGCGGTGTTTTTCGCGAGGATGGTAATCCCACGCTCTTTCTCCAAATCGTTGGAGTCCATTACGCGCTCAGTCGCGTCGTTACGTTCACCCAGGGTTCCGGATTGTTGCAACAGTTTGTCGACCAGGGTGGTTTTCCCATGGTCAACGTGCGCAATAATGGCGATGTTACGCAGATTTTCGATCACAGCTTTGCCTCAGGCATTAGAAATAGCGCGCTATTGTACACGTATTAAGCGAGGGACTAAACAGGATCACAAGCTTCTCGCAGAAACAATGCTACGAATGGCGGTTTGTGATCCTATTCACGATGCTAAACGGCGCGGGAATAAACAGCTTGCACCAAGATTGTGCGTTTGCTGAAGTGTTTTGCACCATTATGGAGCACTCGGCTCCATCAGTGCCGCCTGACACAGCGTCAGAGTAAGGTAATTATGCGCCATCCGGGCAATTTGTAAAGTTGGCACGTTTCTCGCTAATGCTACAGCACGATGGCTAAAACCACTTTCTATCATCCGTGATCCGTTGCACGGCGACCAAAGAAACCGGGAGTAGAGTATGTCCGCTGAACATATCTTAGCGATGCTGAATGAGCACGAAGTTAAATTTGTCGATCTGCGCTTTACCGATACCAAGGGTAAAGAGCAGCACGTCACCATTCCGGCTCATCAGGTTGACGCCGACTTCTTCGAAGAAGGCAAGATGTTTGACGGCTCCTCCATCGGCGGCTGGAAAGGCATCAATGAGTCAGACATGGTGCTGATGCCGGATCCCACCACCGCGGTACTCGACCCGTTCTATGAAGAGCCAACGCTGATCATTCGCTGCGATATTCTGGAACCAGGCACCCTGCAGGGCTACGACCGCGACCCGCGCTCCATCTCCAAGCGCGCCGAAGATTTTTTGCGCGCCTCCGGCATCGCCGACACCGTACTGTTCGGGCCGGAGCCAGAGTTCTTCCTGTTCGACGATATCCGCTTCGGCAGCAGCATCAACGGCAGCCACGTTGCCATTGACGACATCGAAGGCGCATGGAACTCCTCAACCAAATACGAGGGCGGTAACAAAGGGCACCGTCCGGCGGTTAAAGGCGGCTACTTCCCGGTTCCGCCGGTTGATTCGGCTCAGGATATCCGCTCGACCATGTGCCTGACCATGGAAGAAATGGGACTGGTGGTAGAAGCTCACCACCATGAGGTGGCCACCGCCGGGCAGAATGAAGTCGCCACCCGCTTCAACACCATGACCAAGAAAGCGGACGAAATCCAGATCTACAAATATGTGGTGCACAACGTCGCCCATGCCTTCGGTAAAACCGCCACCTTTATGCCCAAGCCGATGTTCGGTGACAACGGCTCCGGCATGCACTGCCATATGTCTCTGTCTAAAAACGGCAGCAACCTGTTTGCCGGCGACAAGTACGGCGGCCTGTCTGAAACCGCGCTGTACTATATCGGCGGGGTGATCAAGCACGCCAAGGCCATCAACGCCCTGGCCAACCCGACCACCAACTCTTACAAGCGTCTGGTCCCGGGCTATGAAGCGCCGGTGATGCTGGCCTACTCTGCCCGCAACCGCTCCGCCTCCATTCGTATCCCGGTGGTGGCGTCGCCGAAGGCTCGCCGCATCGAGGTCCGTTTCCCTGACCCGGCGGCCAACCCGTACCTGTGCTTCGCCGCCCTGCTGATGGCCGGCCTGGATGGCGTCATCAACAAAATCCACCCCGGCGACGCCATGGATAAAAACCTGTATGACCTGCCGCCGGAAGAGGCTAAAGAGATCCCGACCGTAGCCGGCTCTCTGGATGAGGCCCTGGCCGCGCTGGACAGCGATCGCGAGTTCCTGACCCGCGGCGGCGTCTTTACCGACGATGCCATCGATGCCTACATCGAGCTGCGCCAGTCAGAAATGGAACGCGTACGCATGACACCGCACCCGGTCGAGTTTGAACTCTACTACAGCGTATAACGCGACGCACGCCAGGCGACCCGGCGCCGTACCGGGTCCTTGCCGAACGCTCCACGCGAAGAGATCCGTTTTTGTTGCCGTGGAAACTTTCAGCCCATCTTCGGATGGGTTTTTTTCGCCGTACGCCGCAGGACAGAGAAAAAATTCTCCGCGCCCCCGCACGGACAGCGAAAGCATGCTACAGTGCAAGGCATCCTATTGCACCAAAATAGTGCAGGAGTGCGCAAATGGCTGAACACCCTACGCCGCCCCACCGTGACTTACCCGATGCCGGACCGCTACTGAATGCCCTGATGACCTGCATCCTGGTTCTGGACGACGATCTGGTCATTCGCTATGCCAATCCGGCCGCGCAGCAGCTGCTGGCGCAGAGTCCGCGCAAGCTGTTTGGCACACCGCTGCCGGATCTGCTGAGCTATCTCTCCCTGGATATCGCGATGATGCGCATCAGCCTGCACGCCGGGCAGGGTTTTACCGACAACGAGGTGATGCTGGTCGTCGACAGCCAGCCGCACATCATGGCGCTGACGGCCCAGCCCCTGAGCGAAGGGCAGATCCTGCTGGAGCTTTCAACCCTGGACAGCCAGCGTCGCCTGAGCCAGGAGCAGCTCCAGCACTCCCAGCAGGTCGCCGCCCGCGATCTGGTGCGCGGGCTGGCCCATGAGATCAAGAACCCCCTAGGCGGGCTACGCGGGGCAGCGCAGCTGTTGGCCAGGGCATTACCGGATCCGGCCCTGACCGAATACACTCAGGTGATCATTGAGCAGGCCGATCGCCTGCGCAACCTGGTCGATCGTCTGCTGGGCCCCCAGAGACCGGGGCAGCGCGTCACCCAGAGCATTCATCAGGTCGCCGAGCGGGTCTGTCAGCTGGTCACCCTGGAGTGCCCAGGGAACATCACCCTGCTGCGCGACTATGATCCCAGCCTGCCGGAGCTGAATCACGATCCGGAGCAGATAGAGCAGGTGCTGCTGAACATCACGCGGAACGCCCTGCAGGCGCTGGGTGAACAGGGTGGCACCATCACCCTGCGTACCCGTACCGCGCTACAGGTCACCCTGCACGGCGAGCGCTATCGCCTGGCGGCGCGCATAGACATTGAAGACGATGGGCCAGGGATCCCCGCCCAGCTGCAGGATACGCTGTTCTACCCGATGGTGAGCGGACGCAGCGGAGGCACCGGGCTTGGCCTGTCGATTGCAAGGAGCCTGATCGATCAGCATCAGGGCAAAATCGAGTTTAACAGCTGGCCGGGCCACACCGAGTTTTCGGTGTATTTGCCAATCCGCAAATAGCCCACGCCCCTTTACGCAACAGGTGGTCACCATGACAATGCAACCGGGTCTCGTCTGGATAGTCGACGACGACAGTGCCATCCGCTGGGTCTTAGAGCGCGCGCTGACCGGCGCAGGTTTGCGCTGTGCCACGTTTGAAAATGGTCAGGCGGTGCTGACGGCGATGAGCGCTCAGACGCCGGACGTTTTGCTGTCAGACATCCGTATGCCCGGTATGGACGGACTGGCGCTGCTGCAGCAGATAAAAGTACGTCATCCGCTGCTGCCGGTCATCATTATGACGGCCCACTCCGATCTGGATGCCGCGGTCAGCGCCTACCAGCAGGGCGCCTTTGATTATCTGCCCAAGCCGTTCGATATTGACGAAGCCGTCGCGCTCGTCGAACGCGCCATCAGCCACTATCAGGAGCAGCAGCAGCCCGCGCGCCAGGTGCCGGGGAGCGATCCCAGCGCCGATATCATCGGAGAGGCGGCGGCGATGCAGGATGTCTTTCGCATTATCGGACGCCTGTCACGCTCCTCCATCAGCGTGCTGATCAATGGGGAGTCGGGCACCGGGAAAGAGCTGGTCGCCCATGCGCTGCACCGCCACAGCCCGCGCGCCAAGGCGCCGTTTATCGCCCTGAATATGGCGGCGATTCCACGCGATCTGATCGAATCCGAGCTGTTCGGCCATGAAAAAGGCGCCTTTACCGGCGCCAGCCAGATCCGCCAGGGGCGCTTTGAGCAGGCGGACGGCGGGACACTGTTTCTCGATGAAATCGGCGACATGCCGCTGGACGTTCAGACCCGCCTGCTGCGCGTGCTGGCCGACGGACAGTTTTATCGCATCGGCGGCTATGCGCCGGTCAGGGTCGATGTACGCATCATCGCCGCCACCCACCAGAATCTGGAGCAGCGGGTGCAAGAGGGGATGTTCCGCGAAGATCTCTTCCACCGCCTTAACGTGATCCGCGTGCATCTTCCGCCGCTGCGTGAGCGGCGCGAGGATATTCCGCGTCTAGCCCGCCACTTTCTCAAAGTGGCGGCGCAGGAGCTGGGCGTCGAGGCCAAAGTGCTCAGCCCGGAGGCCGAGGCGGCGCTGACCCGTCTGCCGTGGCCTGGCAACGTTCGCCAGCTGGAGAATACCTGCCGCTGGCTGACGGTTATGGCCGCAGGCCAAGAGGTGTTGACGCAGGATCTGCCGGCGGAGCTGTTTGACAGCGCGCGCGATGAGCGTCAGCCGGCGGCGCTTTCGCCGGACAGCTGGCCACGGCTGCTGAGCCAGTGGGCGGAGCATGCCCTGCAGAGCGGCCAGCAGGATCTGCTGGCGGAAGCCCTGCCGGAAATGGAGCGTACGCTGCTGAACTGTGCCCTGCGCCACACCCAGGGCCATAAGCAAGAGGCAGCCAGGCTGCTGGGATGGGGCCGCAATACCCTGACCCGCAAGCTGAAAGAGCTGGGAATGGAGTAATGGCGGGAGAAGATACCCTCGGTCAAAAACGCTGCTTAGCGCACAAAAAAACGCCACTCGCGATCTTTACACCCCCGCGCGGGCGAGTATGATCGGCTGCGTTTTAACGGGAGAATAATGATGATCGATTCGCTGTACGCCATGGTTTCCCACGGCGCCGAACTCAGCGCCAGCGGCGGGCCATCATCGCATGCCGCCGTTGCCGCCGTGCTGTGCGCCGCGCTGCTCCACCTGTTGGGATAACCTCTCTACGCTCAAGGCGTGACCATCATGGCGCGCCTTGAGCCCCCAGCGTCCCCGGAAGAATCTCTGCTAGGATATCCATTAAATACCCGGGCTGTGCCGTGTGACACAGTCCATTTACCGACGCTCTGTAACAATGTACAGGTGGGTTTTCCGTTACCCCAGCGGATCATCCGGTCGTGCGCGTTTCACCGGAGTCGTTTAATCATCAAGGATGTATCATGAGCGATATCGCCCTTACGGTCAGTATGCTGTCACTGGTCGCAGTGCTTGGGTTGTGGATTGGTAACTGGCGGATCTATGGCGTCGGCCTGGGGATCGGCGGCGTCCTGTTCGGCGGGATCATCGTCGGCCATTTTGCCCAGCGCTACCAGCTGGATCTCAACAGCGATATGCTGCATTTTATTCAGGAGTTTGGCCTGATCCTGTTTGTCTACAGTATCGGTATTCAGGTGGGGCCCGGCTTTTTCTCCTCGCTGCGCGTTTCCGGCCTACGCCTCAACGCCTTTGCCGTCCTAATGGTGCTGATAAGCGGGCTGATTACCGCCGCCATTCACAAGCTGTTTGCCGTTCCTCTGCCGATCATTCTGGGCATTTTCTCCGGCGCCGTCACCAATACGCCAGCGCTGGGTGCCGGGCAGCAGATATTGACCGATCTGGGGTCCAATCCATCCCAGATAGATCTGATGGGGATGGGCTACGCCATGGCCTATCCCTTCGGCATCTGCGGCATTCTGCTGGTGATGTGGCTGGTACGCCTGCTGTTCCGCATCAATATCGACGCCGAGGCGCGTGACTTCGACTCGCGCAACGGCCATAGCCACGAGCTGCTGCAAACCATGAACATCATGGTGCGCAACCCCAACCTGAGCGGGCTGTCCATGCAGGAGGTACCGATCCTGAATAGCGACACCATCGTCTGCTCGCGCCTCAAGCGCGGCGATTTCCTCATGGTGCCGCTGCCCACCACCCAGATCGAAATCGGCGATCTGCTCCATCTGGTGGGGCAAAAGCAGGAGCTGGAAAACGCCCGGCTGGTGATCGGCGAACAGGTTGATACCTCGCTGTCCACCCGCGGAACCGAGCTGCAGGTCAGCCGCGTCGTGGTCACCAACGAAAAGGTGCTGGGAAAAAAGATCCGCGATCTCAACCTGAAGCAAAAGTACGATGTCGTGATCTCGCGGCTTAACCGCGCCGGCGTCGAGCTGGTAGCTGGTAACAATGCGACGCTGCAGTTCGGCGATATTCTCAATCTGGTCGGCCGGCCGCAGGCGATCGACGCCGTCGCCGCCATCGTCGGTAACGCTCAGCAAAAGCTGCAGCAGGTGCAGATGCTGCCGGTCTTTATCGGTATCGGGCTGGGCGTTCTGCTGGGATCGGTGCCCCTGTTCATTCCGGGCTTCCCGGCGGCGCTCAAGCTGGGGCTGGCCGGCGGGCCGCTGGTGGTCGCGCTGATCCTGGGCCGTATCGGCAGCATCGGGAAGCTGTACTGGTTTATGCCGCCCAGCGCCAACCTGGCGCTACGCGAACTGGGGATCGTGCTGTTTCTGGCGGTCGTCGGGCTGAAGTCCGGCGGTAACTTCATCGACACGCTGCTCAACGGCGAAGGGGTCACCTGGATTGGCTACGGGATCCTGATCACCGCCATTCCGCTGCTCACGGCGGCGCTCCTGGCGCGTCTGATGATCAAGATGAACTATCTGACCCTCTGCGGCATGCTGGCGGGGGCGATGACCGATCCCCCGGCGTTGGCCTTCGCCAACGGCCTACACGCCACCAGCGGGGCCGCAGCGCTCTCCTACGCCACGGTCTACCCTCTGGCGATGTTCCTGCGCATTATGTCGCCCCAGCTGCTGGCGCTGCTGTTCTGGAGCGTCTGAACAGCTAAGCCTAAAACAAAAACAACAATCCCCGGCGTGCCGGGGATTGTTTTATCGACGGACGTCAGATAACGCGCGAAAACTGCTGCATTCGGGCCTGATGACGCAGATACACATCAAAGCACATGCAGATATTCCGGATCAGCAGACGGCCGCGCGGCGTAACGTTAATCGCCGTCTCACCCAGCTCGACCAGCCCATCCTGCGCCAGCGGACGCAGCAGCAGCAGATCTTCGATGAAATAATCCACAAAGCGAATGCCGTACTGCTGTTCTATCGGCGCGAAATCCAGGCGGAAATTACAGATAAGCCCCTTAATCACATCTCGGCGAATACAGTCATCTCGGCTCATAGCCAGCCCGCGCCACAGCGCGTTGCCCTGCGCCTCAACCGCGGCATAGTACTCCTTCAGCACCTTGCGGTTTTGGGCATAGCTATCCCCGATCATGCTAATCGCCGATACGCCCAGCCCCAGCAAATCGCTGTCGCCCTGCGTGGTATACCCCTGAAAGTTGCGATGCAGCTTACCGGCGCGCTGGGCCACCGCCAGCTCATCGTCACGGTGGGCAAAGTGATCCATCCCGATAAACTGGTATCCCACGCCGGTCAGCGTCGCGATGCTCTGCTGTAGAATGGCCAGCTTATGGTCTGCGCTGGGCAGATCGGCATCTTTGATCTTACGCTGAGCGGCAAACAGCTTAGGCATGTGTGCATAGTTAAAAATGCTGAGTCGATCGGGATTCAGCTCGATCACCTTTTGCAGCGTAAAATCGAAGCTCTCCGGCGTCTGGCGAGGCAGACCATAAATCAGATCGATATTGGTAGAGGTAAAGCCGATTTCCCGCGCATGGCGCAGCAGGGAAAAGATAAACTCCTCATCCTGCTCGCGGTTGACCAACGTCTGCACGGTCTTATTGAAGTCCTGAACCCCCATGCTCAGGCGGTTAAACCCTTCTTGGCGCAGGTGATCCAACACATCCAACGCAATCTCCCGCGGATCGATCTCTATCGAAATCTCCGCCTGAGGCGCAAAGGTAAAATGGCGACGCAGCAGCGTCATGAGGCGGCTAATCTGCGCCTTATTGAGAAAGGTCGGCGTACCGCCGCCCCAATGCAGCTGGCTCACCGTCCGCCCGGCAAACAGCGGCGCGCGAGCGGCGATCTCCAGCGCCAGCTTATCCAAATACTCGTCGGCCTTGTGAGACTGGCGGGTCACTATCTTATTGCAGCCGCAGAAGTAGCACAGCTTATGGCAGAACGGGATATGCACGTAAAGGGAAAGCGCCCGATCGGGGTAGCGGGCTACGGCACGCAGAAAGGCCGCCTCATCAAAGCCTTCGTTAAACTCTAGCGCGGTGGGGTACGAGGTATAGCGCGGCCCGGAATAGTTATACTTCTGGATCAGGGCCAAATCCCAGACGATAGTCTGTTCTGACATGGATGCTCACTCCTTATTCTGTTTTCTCCTGCCTGCACGCAGTGGAGAAGCCGGCGGCCTGCCGTAACGCATGGCGGCCCGTTGCCAGCGCGCTTTGCGCTGCGACAGCCGCCATAGTTTAGCCAATAACCACAGCAGATAACATGTGAGCATCAGACCGATGGCCAGAATCAGGCTCATCCAGCATCAGATAGCATCTTTTGGGCTACCGCGGCGCAGCAGCTGCATGATGTCTTCCTGCTCCTCAGCCTCGTCTTCATCCTCTTCCAGCTCGATACCCAGCTCTTCCATCAGCGCATCGATGCGATCCAGCATCTCGTCCACATAGCGCTGCTCTTCGCCATTCAGCGTCGCGCCATCTTCCAGACGCTCCAGCAGGGCATCCAAACGCGGATCGTTTTCCAGACGCGCCAGCTCCGCTTCCGGAGAGAGCGCCTTCTTCACCTCTGGCTGTACCGGCGGCTGCGGACGGCGCTGCGCTGTCGCTTGGCTATCGACCACCAGCGTAACCGGCGTCTTGCTGCCGAGACGCGGATCGCGCCCTGCGCGGCTACTTCCCTTCCCACCCTGGGCCGCACTGTCACTATTGCGAGCGCCCGGCTTATGGCCGCGGTGCTTTTTCTGGCGTTTACGCTCGCGTCCTTCCAGATCCAGCTCCTGACGGGTTTTACGTGTTTTTTTGGCTTTAACGGCCTTTGATTTATTCACCGGACTCATAACTTATACTCTTGATCAGAGATGTCGAAAACTGCGGCGAAATCTATCAGAAAGGCCGCAAAGAAAAAAGGCGACAGCCTAAACTGTCGCCTTAATTTTATACCTTCTGCAGAAGGATATTCACACTAATCATCCCTAACGGCAAACAACGTCCCGGTTTATCCCTTTGCGGTGATGCTCCCTGCCCTCATCCCTAAGGCAAACTCCCTCTCCGTCCGAAGACGGTAGCCCACTCCCGAGCCAGATACATCCCTGTGACAAACCTCCTGTTTGTCGCGCCACATCCTGTGGCCGGTCTCCTTACCCCGACGCATTATCCTTAACGCTCCCTGGGCATCGTCATCCTGACGAAGAGTCCGTTTTACGCGGCATCCCTGCGCTGGAGTTAATCTATCTTACTGATGGTAAAGAACAATACGCGAAACAGTGCTTCGATAGCCGATCGATATCACACAAGTAATGTAATTAGCTGAATATCAATAATTAAAAAATCAAAGCCTTACAGAACGATACGCCATTATCTGATGGTGCTATAGTCGATCGCTTACGCGTAGACGGGCGAATGGCTTACGCTATCCATGCCAGCAAAATACGGATTTACGCGCCCTTTCCCGTCATTATGGTTATAATTCCTGCCATTATTCCTCCAGCAATAGGGAGACGACCCTCTTGGCCCGTCAAACTTATAACTACCATGTGACGCACTTCGTCACCAGCGCCCCCGATATTCGCCACCTGCCGGCAGATACCGGCATTGAAGTGGCGTTTGCCGGGCGCTCCAACGCCGGGAAATCCAGCGCCCTCAATACGCTAACCAACCAGAAAAGCCTGGCGCGTACCAGTAAAACGCCAGGGCGTACCCAGCTGATTAACCTGTTCGAGGTTGAGGATGGCATTCGCCTGGTCGACCTGCCGGGCTATGGCTATGCCGAAGTCCCAGAAGAGATGAAGCGTAAATGGCAGCAGGCGCTGGGGGAGTATCTGCAAAAACGGCAGTGTCTGAAGGGATTAGTCGTGCTGATGGATATCCGCCACCCGCTAAAGGATCTCGATCAGCAGATGATCGCCTGGGCGGTAGAGGCCGGTCTGCCGGTACTGCTGCTGTTAACCAAGGCCGATAAATTGGCCTCTGGCGCCCGTAAGGCCCAGCTGAACATGGTTCGAGAGGCGGTTCTGCCGTTTATGGGCGACATTCAGGTCGACGCATTCTCCTCCCTCAAAAAGTTCGGCGTCGATAAACTGAGAGATAAGCTGGATACCTGGTTCAGCGAGATTGCACCTCAGCCGGCGGACGAGGACGACGATCCCAGCATCGGCGAGTAAGAGTCCCTGACCCGCTATACCATTAGCCGCGCAAGCGGCTTTTTCATGTCATTTTTCAACAAAATAGAAAAATAAGCACATCCGCAACCAGCGCATTACGCGTCGACAAACGCCCGGCGCCATCGTCGAGATATGTGCGGCGACATTTCAGCTAACGTTTTCTTTATACAAAAAAAACGCCCCAGTCATAAAGACTGGGGCGGCTAATAATCAGCCAAATCCGATTACGTGAAGTAAAAGGTCTGAAAGATAGAACATCTTACCTCTGTACCCTACGTTGATAACTGTACAACATTTTATGTATCGATCAACCTTTTTTGTTGTTTACTTACAAAAATATGCCGTTTAAATCCGCAAACCTCATCCATTAACGCGTTTTTATGTAGTTAAATTACATAAATAGATTAAAACGCCGCGATTTAGTGAGCTTGATCCCAGTTTTCACCACAACCAATATCAACTTTTAATGGGACAGCCAGCGACAGGCTATTCTCCATCAGCGCACGCACCTGACATACCACCGCCTCGACCTGAGACTCCGGTACCTCAAACACCAGTTCATCGTGCACCTGCATAATCATGCGCACCTCCGGCTGAGCCTCCTGTAGCCAGCCATCAACGGCAATCATGGCCCGTTTAATGATATCGGCCGCCGTTCCCTGCATCGGTGCGTTAATCGCGGCACGCTCCGCCGCTTTACGGCGCATGCCATTGCGCGCGTTGATCTCGGGCAGATAGAGTCGGCGGCCATCCAGCGTTTCAACATAGCCCTGATCCGATGCCAGCTGGCGGGTGCGCTCCATATAGGCCAGCACGCCCGGATAGCGCTCAAAGTAGAGATCCATATAGCGCTGGGCTTCGCCGCGGCCAATGTTCAGCTGGCGAGCCAGACCAAACGCGCTCATGCCATAAATAAGGCCAAAGTTAATCGCCTTAGCGCTGCGACGCTGATCGGCGCTCACCGCCTCTAACGGCAGGCCAAAGACCTCTGCCGCCGTAGCGCGATGGATATCTTTCCCTGCCGCAAACGCTGCCAGCAGCCCTTTGTCTCCCGATAAGTGCGCCATGATACGCAGCTCAATCTGTGAGTAGTCCGCCGCCACAATCCGACTGCCGGCCGGCGCGATGAAAGCCTGACGAATGCGCCGCCCTTCATCGCTACGCACGGGGATATTCTGCAGATTAGGATCGCTGGATGAGAGTCGGCCCGTCGCGGTGACGGCCTGATGATAGGAGGTATGTACCCGACCCGTCAGTGGATTCACCATCTGCGGCAGCTTATCGGTGTAGGTACTCTTCAGTTTGGCCAGCGTGCGGTACTCCAGGATTACCTGCGGCAGCGCATATCCCTGATCGGCCAGCTCAGCCAGCACCTCTTCATTCGTTGATGGCGCTCCGCCCGGCGTTTTCTTTAATACCGGCAGCTGCTGCTTTTCAAACAGAATAGCCTGCAGCTGTTTGGTCGATGACAGATTAAACGGCTCTCCAGCCTCGCTATGTGCCTGCTGCTCCAGCGCCTCCAGCCGTACCGCCAGCTCCTGCGAGTGTTGACCCAGAATCGCGCTGTCGATCAAAACCCCGGTGCGCTCCATCCGCGACAGCACCGGAATCAACGGCATATCGATATCGCGGAAAATATGGCTCGGACCAGACTCGCCCTCCAGCGTCGGCCATAAACGCTGATGCAGCTGCAGGGTAACATCGGCATCCTCTGCGGCATACTCCGCCGCCTGCTCCAGCGGGATTTGATTAAAGGTCAGCTGACCTTTGCCTTTACCGGCAATCTCTTCAAACGTAATCGTTTTATGGTCGAGATGACGGGCTGCCAGACTGTCCATATCATGGCGTCCGGCAACGCTATTGAGCACGTAGGACTCCAGCATGGTATCAAACGCCACGCCGCGCAGCGTGATGCCATAGCGCGCCATAACGCCGATGTCATACTTCAGGTTCTGGCCAATCTTGGCTACCCCTTCATCCTCCAGCAGCGGCTGTAGCCGCGCCAGAACATACTGACGATCGAGCTGACGCGGCGCATCCAGGTAATCATGAGCCAACGGGATGTAACATGCCTGCCCCGGAGCATCGGCACAGGAGATCCCCACCAGATTAGCCGATAGCACATCCAGCGAATCGGTCTCGGTATCAAAGGCAAAGCACCCGGCCTGGCGCAGGCGCGCAATCAATGCCTCCAGCGCGGCCTCATCGAGGATCGTTTGGTAACCCTCGCGCGTCAGCGTCACGGAAACCTCCGACGCAGGTGCCGCAGGTGCGTCAGCGCTCTTCTCCACCCGCGTTTTACGGCCGCCTTTCGCCCCCGTGAGCCAGGATCCCTCCTGCGCATCGGTCAACCAACGCTTAAACTCATAGCGGCTGAACAGCCGATGCAGCGTCTCGCTATCCAGCGGTTTAATGGCTAAATCGTCGCAGTCCTGCGCCAGATCAACGTCGGTCTTAATGGTCGCCAACAGATAGGAAAGATCAGCTTTTTCTTTATTCAACAGCAACTTGGCTCCCATGGTCTTCGCGCCACGAAAGCTCAGGGTCGCCACCCGATCGAGATCATCATAAATCGTCTTCAGGCTGCCAATACCTTGCAACAGCGCCTGTGCCGTCTTCTCACCAACGCCGGGGACGCCGGGAATATTGTCAGAGGCATCGCCCATCAGCGCTAAAAAGTCGATGATCAGCGACGGCGGTACACCGTATTTGTCGCACACTTCCTGAGGCCCCAGAACGGTGTTGGTCATCGTATTAATCAGCGTGATATTCGGCGTGACCAGCTGCGCCATATCCTTATCGCCGGTGCTGATCAGAACATGCCGCCCCGCCAGCTCAGCGCGGCGCGCCAGCGTACCGATCACATCGTCCGCCTCCACCCCCGGTACGACCAGCAGCGGTAGCCCCATCGCCTCAACCATCTGGTGCAGCGGCGCTATCTGCTCACGCAGATCGTCCGGCATCGGAGGACGATGTGACTTATATTCAGCAAACAGCTCATCGCGAAACGTTTTACCCTTGGCGTCAAACACCACGGCAACATGGCTCGGCTGATACTGCATGAGCAGGCTACGCAGCATATTCAGCACACCATACATAGCCCCGGTAGGCTCCCCGGCGCTATTGGTCAGCGGTGGAAACGCATGATAGGCACGGTAAAGGTATGAGGATCCATCAACCAGGATCAGGGGATTTTCAGCTATCTGGGCCATAATCTGTCTTTGTCGTGGTGGTTATCAGAGTGTAAGAATGCCACACCTCGGGTGCGCTGACGAATATTCGGGGTGTTTTATCGCGCTTGGCGACATACGATCGCACCGGATCCATCTGTGGATAACTTTGTGAGCAAAATATCGAACGTTTAATACGCAGAAGCGCGCTTATGGAAATTTAATAAATATAATCAATTAAAATCAATACAATGCATTTATAACAAGGGAAAGGTTAATATGAAAAGCATAATGGTTGAGCTGTGTATAACTCGACAGATGTTATCGACGCTGTCCGCGCCTTCGATAAGCATCGTTATAGTATGACCAACGATTAAAACGGCGCAGGCTTTTTTACCAAAATATCTTTGAGCGGGACAAAATGTGCCGACTTACGCCCCTATCTGCTAACATTGCAGCTCCTAATTCTTCCGAGTGCGGTGCGATTTCCTAATGCCTACCCTGATTGCCACGGTGTTGTCTCCTTTTATCTTCGTATTAACAACGCTGTTGACCATCGTAGTCACCGTGGCCTGCTCGCTGCCTATCACGCTCTTAGGCATCGTAAAACTGCTGCTGCCGCTGCCTGGGATACGCCGCGCTATTTCCCGCTATTCCGATAGGTTGATGTGGTGCTGGTGCCAAGGCTTGGCTGGCTTAATGTCCCTGAATCCACGGCTACAATGGCACGTCAGCGGCCTAGAGGGATTAAGTAAACAAAACTGGTATCTGCTGATCAGCAATCATAAAAGCTGGACGGATATTGTAGTGCTATGTGTATTGCTACGGAATCATATTCCAATGAATAAGTATTTCCTTAAGCAGCAGCTGGCCTGGGTGCCTTTTATCGGCCTAGCCTGTTGGGCGTTGGATATGCCTTTCATGCGGCGCTATTCTCGCAGCTATCTCCTTAAACACCCGGAACGGCGCGGTAAGGATATTGAAACAACCCGCCGTTCATGCGAGAAGTTTCGCCTGCGTCCAACCACTATCGTTAACTTCGTCGAAGGCTCACGCTGCACGGAGGAGAAACGCCGCAGCCAAAATTCACCCTATCAGAATCTATTACAGCCCAAGGCCGCCGGCATCGCGTTTACCCTCAGTACCCTTGGCAGCCAGTTTGAGCGAGTACTTAACGTCACGCTGATTTACCCGCAGAATGAGCGACACCCTTTCCTCGACCTCCTCTGCGGACGCATGCAAAGCATCGTCGTACACGTTGAAACACTGCCTATCAGCGATGAAATTCGCGGCGATTATTTCAATAATAAGCGCTTCAAACGCCAGTTTCAGCTATGGCTGAATACGCTTTGGCAGCGTAAGGATCTGCTGATAACGCAGCTGCGCGAGCGTTACCGTCCTACCGTCTAACGTCAAAAAAAACGCCGGAGAAACGATATCCGGCGTGTTACTCAGAGTCAGCGCGCCGATTACGGCTGGCTCACCAAGAAGTGCACCACATTGGCAAACTGCGCCACATAGTTCGCCATGGAGCTGGTATCCAATCCATCGCTTTTCACCATGTACTTACCGTTTACAAATACCGCCGGAACGCCGCGCAGTTGGAAATCCTCTGCGGCCTTCTCCTGCTGTACCACTAAAGATTTAACCACGAAGCTATCCAGCGCAGCGTCATACTCTTGCGGTTTCACCCCGGCCTGAATAAAGACATTGCGAATATCCGCCTCGCTTTTAATACTCTGCGTTTTCTGTACCGCATCAAACATAGGCTGAGTGATCTTATCCTCAACGCCCAGCGCCATCGCGACAGCCCATGCCTGAGTTAGCTGTTTCCCTAACGGACCAAGAAACTCTACGTGATATTTAGTCAGCTTTACCCCCTGCGGAAGTTTACCTTCAATGGCCTGGGGAATATGGTAAACCCCAGCAAACTCATAGCAATGAGGGCAATAAAACGAGAAGAACTCCAATACCTGCGGCGCACCGTTTACCGGTTTATCCAGCGTGGTATATTGCTCCCCATTAGTAAACTGCGCGGCCGATACGCCAAACGCCATAACCATGCCCAGCAGGGCCAGCCACATCTTTTTCATTATCGCTTCTCCATTATTCGGAATCTGTCGTCAATACATCGGCGTTAACTGTAGCGGGGCGGCCTGTAACAGACGGACCTGCTCTTGAAATACCTGGATCTGGCGCAGCCAGAACTGGGTCTCCCCCACCCAGGGAAAACTGCGCGGAAACGCGGGATCCTGCCAGCGGCGGCAGATCCAGGCCACATAGTGGATCATCCGCATGGCGCGCAGCGGTTCAATCAGCGCCAGCTCGCGCAGGTCGAAATCACTGAATTCGCCGTAGGCCTCCAGCAATACATCCAGCTGTATGCGCTTCTCTGCGTCATCTCCATTCAGTAGCATCCACAAATCCTGGATCGCCGGGCCATTGCGCGCATCGTCCAGATCCACGAACAGTGGACCATCGCGCCACAGTATATTTCCCGGGTGGCAGTCACCGTGCAGACGCAGCTGCGGCAAATCATCCCGCCAGCACGGAAGCAACGCCGCAATCAGCGTATCTAACGCCGAGAGCAGCGCAGATCGCTGCGCTTCAGGCACCAGGGGACTCTCCGCCAGCAGCGCTCGCGGCTGGTAGACGTATTCGTCCAGCCCAATGGTCGGCCGGCTGCTAAACAGCTGGCGTCGGCCTACCTGATGGAGTCGTCCCAGATAGCGTCCAACCCACTCCAGCTGGTCGAGGCTGTCGACCTCATATTCACGGCCCCCCAGGCTGGGAAATACCGCAAAGGCATATCCATGGTAATGATGCAGCGTGGCGCCATTCAGGGGCAGCGGGGCCGCTAGCGGGATCTCCTGCGCGGTCAGCTCGGCAGAGAAAGCATGCTCCTCTGCTATCTGGGCATCACTCCAACGCTCGGGGCGATAGAATTTCACCACATAGCGTCGTCTATCCTCATCCATCAGCTGATAGACACGGTTTTCATAGCTGTTCAGCTCACTAAGACCGGAATCAACGCGGATCCCCGTACTCTCCAGCGCATCCAGGATGAGATCCGGTGTCAGAGTCTGAAAATTAAAGGCCGACGTCGTCATAGCATCAATCTTTAATAACACCGCGCGCACGCAGTAGGGCCGTTTTGAAATCCTCTTCATAGTCTTTTTGCAGACCGGGGATCACCGCACGCTTATCGCTGTCGCGCATTTTCAGGTGATAGATCAGAATATCATCGGTAAGGTCGGACAGTGCGCCCTCATAGCCCGCCTCATCGGCCAGCTTCTGTAAAAACTGAATCAGGTTCAAATCCGGTTCCTGCTGCCAGGCCGGATGGATTAACTCAATAAGCTCATTAACGCGATGGCATTTCATAGAGTACGCTCTCTTGTCTATTCACAGGGCTGCTAAAGCTAGCAATCCTAATTTAACAAAGATAGTCGTTTACCGTGTAACACTCACTATTTACAAACTATTACATCGTCATTAAAGGGGCGCTATGATAGACCATCGTTCGACCTCTACAGCCGACAGGAGCACTTTCACAATGCAGGATATTGAGGGGGTTATTTTAGCGGGCGGGCGGGCAACCAGGATGCAGGGGAGAGATAAAGGACTGGTTACGCTCAACGCCATTCCCCTGTATCAGCAGGTTTTGCAGCGTCTAGCGCCCCAGGTTTCCCGGGTCGTCATCAGCGCCAATCGAAATCAGCAGACCTACCGGCAAAGCGGCTGCGAGGTGCTCAGCGACAGCATGGCAGACTTTCCAGGCCCATTGGCCGGCGTGCTAACGGCGCTGGAGCAGTGCCGAACCCCATGGCTTATCTCTGTTCCCTGCGACGTCCCTTTTATTCCCACCGATCTGGTCAACGTACTCTGGCAAGGCAAAGGCGACGCTCTCCTAGCCTATATCGACGATGGCGAGCACCGTCACCCGACGCTCGCCCTATGGCACCGCAGCCTGCTGCCGCAGCTACGCACCTTTCTGCAGCGGGGGGAACGTAAGCTCATGCTCTTCATGCAATGGGTAGACGCGCAGCCCGTACGCTATGCCAATCCCGCGCTCTTTATCAATATTAACAGTCTGCAAGAGTGCCAGCAGGCGCAATAACAGGAGCACACATCACCGTGACGACCCCACCACTCTTGGGCATTGCCGCCTACAGCGGCACCGGTAAAACCACGCTGCTGAAACAGCTGATTCCCAGCCTAAAAGCCCGAGGGATCCGCATCGCCCTGATCAAGCACACCCATCACGATATGGATGTCGATACCCCGGGTAAAGACAGCTATGAGCTGCGTAAGGCCGGGGCAGATCAAACGCTGGTCGCCAGCGATCTACGCTGGGCATTGATGAGCGAAACGCCGGAGAGGCAGCCGCTGGACTTACACTTTCTGGCCTCACGCATCGACGCCAGGCGCTGTGATTTAATTCTGGTCGAAGGATTTAAGCATGAGCACATTGCCAAAATAGCGCTCTATCGCCATGCGGTTGGCAAGCCCTTTGGCGGGCTTATCGACGAGTACGTTATTGCGCTGGCCAGCGACAGTCGTCATGACTGCGCCGTTCCGTTCTTGGATATTAATGATCCCGATGAAATTGTGGCCTTTATCCAGCGTTGGCTAGAGCAACAAGCTAAAGAATAAGAATAAATAGTCTGTGTATAAAAAGACCGCCAACGGCGGTTTTTCACAGCATCTGGCTGGACTCAAGACGCAAAAAAGCCGCTCATTGAGCGGCTTTTTTGCTTTATTTAATGCTTGGCAGTTCCCTACTCTCGCATGGGGAGACCCCACACTACCATCGGCGCTACGGCGTTTCACTTCTGAGTTCGGCATGGGGTCAGGTGGGACCACCGCGCTATCGCCGCCAAGCAAATTCTTTTTGCCGAACAAAACCCCGAAAAAGTGGTGCTGATACCCAGAATCGAACTGGGGACCTCACCCTTACCAAGGGTGCGCTCTACCGACTGAGCCATATCAGCACGCTAAATTGGATGCCTGGCAGTTCCCTACTCTCGCATGGGGAGACCCCACACTACCATCGGCGCTACGGCGTTTCACTTCTGAGTTCGGCATGGGGTCAGGTGGGACCACCGCGCTATCGCCGCCAGGCAAATTCTGTTTTACCAACCGCCATCACTGGCCATCGGTATCAATCTTGAACAAGCTTCATTCGTCTCTCTAAAACACCTTCGGTGTTGTAAGGTTAAGTCTCACGGATCATTAGTACTGGTTAGCTCAACGTATCGCTACGCTTACACACCCAGCCTATCAACGTCTTAGTCTTAAACGTTCCTTCAGTGGACTCAAGGTCCAAGGGAAGACTCATCTCGAGGCAAGTTTCGCGCTTAGATGCTTTCAGCGCTTATCTTTTCCGCACGTAGCTACCGGGCAATGCAATTGGCATCACAACCCGAACACCAGCGGTGCGTCCACTCCGGTCCTCTCGTACTAGGAGCAGCCCCTCTCAATCTTCCAACGCCCACGGCAGATAGGGACCGAACTGTCTCACGACGTTCTAAACCCAGCTCGCGTACCACTTTAAATGGCGAACAGCCATACCCTTGGGACCTACTTCAGCCCCAGGATGTGATGAGCCGACATCGAGGTGCCAAACACCGCCGTCGATATGAACTCTTGGGCGGTATCAGCCTGTTATCCCCGGAGTACCTTTTATCCGTTGAGCGATGGCCCTTCCATTCAGAACCACCGGATCACTAAGACCTGCTTTCGCACCTGCTCGAGCCGTCACTCTCGCAGTCAAGCTAGCTTATGCCTTTGCACTAACCTCCTGATGTCCGACCAGGATTAGCTAACCTTCGTGCTCCTCCGTTACTCTTTGGGAGGAGACCGCCCCAGTCAAACTACCCACCAGACACTGTCCCTATCCCGGATCACGGGACCAGGTTAGAACATCAAACATTAAAGGGTGGTATTTCAAGGTCGGCTCCATGCAGACTGGCGTCCACACTTCAAAGCCTCCCACCTATCCTACACATCAAGGTTCAATGTTCAGTGTCAAGCTATAGTAAAGGTTCACGGGGTCTTTCCGTCTTGCCGCGGGTACACTGCATCTTCACAGCGAGTTCAATTTCACTGAGTCTCGGGTGGAGACAGCCTGGCCATCATTACGCCATTCGTGCAGGTCGGAACTTACCCGACAAGGAATTTCGCTACCTTAGGACCGTTATAGTTACGGCCGCCGTTTACTGGGGCTTCGATCAAGAGCTTCGCCTTGCGGCTGACCCCATCAATTAACCTTCCAGCACCGGGCAGGCGTCACACCCTATACGTCCACTTTCGTGTTTGCAGAGTGCTGTGTTTTTATTAAACAGTTGCAGCCAGCTGGTATCTTCGACTGGCTTCGGCTCCATCCGCGAGGGACTTCACCTACGTGCCAGCGTGCCTTCTCCCGAAGTTACGGCACCATTTTGCCTAGTTCCTTCACCCGAGTTCTCTCAAGCGCCTTGGTATTCTCTACCTGACCACCTGTGTCGGTTTGGGGTACGATTCAGTGTTATCTGGAGCTTAGAGGCTTTTCCTGGAAGCAGGGCATTAACCACTTCAGCACCGTAGTGCCTCGTCATCACGCCTCAGTGTTAAAGGTAACCGGATTTGCCAAGTTACCCCACCTACACGCTTAAACCGGGACAACCGTCGCCCGGCCGGTCTAGCCTTCTCCGTCCCCCCTTCGCAATAACACCAAGTACAGGAATATTAACCTGTTTCCCATCGACTACGCTTTTCAGCCTCGCCTTAGGGGTCGACTTACCCTGCCCCGATTAACGTTGGACAGGAACCCTTGGTCTTCCGGCGAGCGGGCTTTTCACCCGCTTTATCGTTACTTATGTCAGCATTCGCACTTCTGATACCTCCAGCAGCCCTCACAGGCCACCTTCGCAGGCTTACAGAACGCTCCCCTACCCAACAACGCCTAAGCGTCGCTGCCGCAGCTTCGGTGCATGGTTTAGCCCCGTTACATCTTCCGCGCAGGCCGACTCGACCAGTGAGCTATTACGCTTTCTTTAAATGATGGCTGCTTCTAAGCCAACATCCTGGCTGTCTATGCCTTCCCACATCGTTTCCCACTTAACCATGACTTTGGGACCTTAGCTGGCGGTCTGGGTTGTTTCCCTCTTCACGACGGACGTTAGCACCCGCCGTGTGTCTCCCGTGATAACATTCTTCGGTATTCGTAGTTTGCATCGGGTTGGTAAGTCGGGATGACCCCCTAGCCGAAACAGTGCTCTACCCCCGAAGATGAGTTCACGAGGCGCTACCTAAATAGCTTTCGGGGAGAACCAGCTATCTCCCGGTTTGATTGGCCTTTCACCCCCAGCCACAAGTCATCCGCTAATTTTTCAACATTAGTCGGTTCGGTCCTCCAGTTAGTGTTACCCAACCTTCAACCTGCCCATGGCTAGATCACCGGGTTTCGGGTCTATACCTTGCAACTAGACGCCCAGTTAAGACTCGGTTTCCCTACGGCTCCCCTATTCGGTTAACCTTGCTACAAAATATAAGTCGCTGACCCATTATACAAAAGGTACGCAGTCACACCCCGAAGGATGCTCCCACTGCTTGTACGTACACGGTTTCAGGTTCTATTTCACTCCCCTCGCCGGGGTTCTTTTCGCCTTTCCCTCACGGTACTGGTTCACTATCGGTCAGTCAGGAGTATTTAGCCTTGGAGGATGGTCCCCCCATATTCAGACAGGATAACACGTGTCCCGCCCTACTCATCGAACTCACAGCTGTGCACCTTCGTGTACGGGGCTATCACCCTGTATCGCGCGACTTTCCAGACGCTTCCACTAATGCACAAACTGATTCAGGTTCTGGGCTCTTCCCCGTTCGCTCGCCGCTACTAGGGGAATCTCGGTTGATTTCTTTTCCTCAGGGTACTTAGATGTTTCAGTTCCCCTGGTTCGCCTCGTTAAGCTATGTATTCACTTAACGATAGTGCAACGGATTGCACTGGGTTTCCCCATTCGGACATCGCCGGCTAATAACGCTTCATATCAGCTCACCGACGCTTATCGCAGATTAGCACGTCCTTCATCGCCTCTGACTGCCTAGGCATCCACCGTGTACGCTTAGTCACTTAACCTCACAACCCGAAGGTGTTTCACTTCGTGCTGTAAGCATTTGAGAGACTCTCGAATCACTTATTAAAAGCAATTCGATTGTTTTCGAATTTTCAGCTTGTTCCAGATTGTTAAAGAGCAAAATATTTCACAACATGCTGATTTCTCAGTATGTTCTGAAATATGGTGGAGCTATGCGGGATCGAACCGCAGACCTCCTGCGTGCAAAGCAGGCGCTCTCCCAGCTGAGCTATAGCCCCATGACTTTACTGCAATACCTTATAACCACCCTCCGCTTCACACAGGAAGGGAGTTGGTAGGCCTGAGTGGACTCGAACCACCGACCTCACCCTTATCAGGGGTGCGCTCTAACCACCTGAGCTACAAGCCTGCATAAGGTATTTGCTCGTGACATTTATCAGACAATCTGTGTGAGCACTACACAATTTCGTATCTTTAGGTAAGGAGGTGATCCAACCGCAGGTTCCCCTACGGTTACCTTGTTACGACTTCACCCCAGTCATGAATCACAAAGTGGTAAGCGCCCTCCCGAAGGTTAAGCTACCTACTTCTTTTGCAACCCACTCCCATGGTGTGACGGGCGGTGTGTACAAGGCCCGGGAACGTATTCACCGTGGCATTCTGATCCACGATTACTAGCGATTCCGACTTCATGGAGTCGAGTTGCAGACTCCAATCCGGACTACGACGTACTTTATGAGGTCCGCTTGCTCTCGCGAGTTCGCTTCTCTTTGTATACGCCATTGTAGCACGTGTGTAGCCCTACTCGTAAGGGCCATGATGACTTGACGTCATCCCCACCTTCCTCCAGTTTATCACTGGCAGTCTCCTTTGAGTTCCCGGCCGAACCGCTGGCAACAAAGGATAAGGGTTGCGCTCGTTGCGGGACTTAACCCAACATTTCACAACACGAGCTGACGACAGCCATGCAGCACCTGTCTCAGCGTTCCCGAAGGCACTCCCGTATCTCTACAGGATTCGCTGGATGTCAAGAGTAGGTAAGGTTCTTCGCGTTGCATCGAATTAAACCACATGCTCCACCGCTTGTGCGGGCCCCCGTCAATTCATTTGAGTTTTAACCTTGCGGCCGTACTCCCCAGGCGGTCGATTTAACGCGTTAGCTTCGGAAGCCACGCCTCAAGGGCACAACCTCCAAATCGACATCGTTTACAGCGTGGACTACCAGGGTATCTAATCCTGTTTGCTCCCCACGCTTTCGCACCTGAGCGTCAGTCTTCGTCCAGGAGGCCGCCTTCGCCACCGGTATTCCTCCAGATCTCTACGCATTTCACCGCTACACCTGGAATTCTACCTCCCTCTACGAGACTCTAGCTTGCCAGTCTTGGATGCAGTTCCCAGGTTAAGCCCGGGGATTTCACATCCAACTTAACAAACCGCCTGCGTGCGCTTTACGCCCAGTAATTCCGATTAACGCTTGCACCCTCCGTATTACCGCGGCTGCTGGCACGGAGTTAGCCGGTGCTTCTTCTGTAGGTAACGTCAATTGTGAGCGCTATTAACGTTCACACCTTCCTCCCTACTGAAAGTACTTTACAACCCGAAGGCCTTCTTCATACACGCGGCATGGCTGCATCAGGCTTGCGCCCATTGTGCAATATTCCCCACTGCTGCCTCCCGTAGGAGTCTGGACCGTGTCTCAGTTCCAGTGTGGCTGGTCATCCTCTCAGACCAGCTAGGGATCGTCGCCTAGGTGAGCCATTACCCCACCTACTAGCTAATCCCATCTGGGTTCATCTGATGGCATGAGGCCCGAAGGTCCCCCACTTTGGTCTTGCGACGTTATGCGGTATTAGCTACCGTTTCCAGTAGTTATCCCCCTCCATCAGGCAGATCCCCAGACATTACTCACCCGTCCGCCGCTCGTCAGCGGAGAAAGCAAGCTTTCTCCCTGCTACCGCTCGACTTGCATGTGTTAAGCCTGCCGCCAGCGTTCAATCTGAGCCATGATCAAACTCTTCAATTAAAAGCTTGATGCTCAAAGAAATTAAACTGTTTATTCGTAATGAATTAACTGCTGTCACTCTTCAAGACTTTAAATATTTTCGCATTCCGAGGAATGCGTAATACGAATCTTGCGAGTGCCCACACAGATTGTCTGATAATTTGTTAAAGAGCGTCGCCGTGAAAACCCGTTGAGTTATCACCGGCGTGGGCTGCGTATATTACGCTTTTCGCCCGCAGAGTCAAGCGTTTATTTTCGCTTTCTCTGCCTGACTGGGCGACGTATCGGTCGTTGTTCCCGGTCAGTGGAGGCGCATTATAGGGACTTCTCGCAACGTAACAAGTCTTAATTTAAAAAAAATGCGCAACTGCGCTCATTTTCACCATCTCGCACAAAAAAACGCAATATCGGACTCTTTTCATCCAACAGTACAGCGTGATCTGATTTTTGTAGGATAAAATAGAGGAATATAGATATGCATACCCGATTAGGATCGACTAGCCATGCAACTAAATGCTCAACAACAAGCCGCCCAGCGCAACCTCTCCTATCTTCTTGCTGAGAAGATAGGCCAGCGGATCCTGTCCGGTGAATATCAGTCCGGCAGCATTCTGCCGGGGGAACTCGAACTGGGTGAGATCTATGGCGTCAGCCGCACCGCTGTACGTGAGGCGGTAAAAATGCTGGCGGCCAAAGGTATGCTGCTACCGCGTCCGCGCATTGGTACGCGCGTCATGCCGAGCAGCAGCTGGAATTTTCTCGATCAGGAGCTGCTGACCTGGTGGCTGACCCGAGAGAATTTTGAACACGTCAAAGATCACTTCCTGGTGCTGCGCAATGCGCTGGAGCCACAGGCCTGCCTGCTGACGGCGCTGCACGCCAGCGGCACCGATAAAGCCGTTATCAATAACCTGATGCATGAAATGCGCGAGCTCAATAGCCATTTTGATCGCGAACGCTGGATTCGGGTCGATGTACAATTCCACCAGCAAATCTACAAGGCCAGCGCTAACCCGTTCCTGACCTCGTTCTCCAACTTGTTCAACTCGGTCTACCAAAGCTACTTCCGTTCGGTAACCGGTAATGAAGTCGTCAAGCTGGAGCAGCACCAGGCGATCGTCGATGCCATCCTCGCCGGCGACGCCCAGGGGGCCTATGTGGCCTGTCAGGGTCTGCTGGGTATAGACGGAGCCTAACACTCGACGGAAAACTTATGACCCAGACCGCCCGGAGTATGGCTGGCCTGCCCTGGATTGCGGCAATGGCTTTTTTTATGCAGGCGCTGGATGCCACTATCCTGAATACCGCACTGCCCGCCATCGCCCGCAGTCTGGCCCGCTCCCCGCTGGTGATGCAGTCTGCCATCATCAGCTATGCCCTGACGGTCGCGATGCTGATCCCCATCAGCGGCTGGATAGCCGATAGACTGGGGACGCGGCGCGTTTTTATTGCCGCCGTCTCGCTATTCTCGTTTGGATCCCTGCTGTGCGCGCTGTCCGGCTCACTGGAGATGCTGGTCGCCTCTCGCGTGCTACAGGGCATCGGCGGAGCGATGATGATGCCGGTTGCCCGTCTCGCGCTCCTGCGTGCCTATCCGCGCGATGAGCTGCTGCCGGTACTCAATTTCATCAGCCTACCCGGCTTGGTGGGACCCGTACTCGGCCCTTTGCTCGGCGGCTGGCTCGTCACCTATGCCACCTGGCACTGGATTTTCCTGATCAACATCCCGATTGGCATCATCGGCATCCTCTATGCCCTGCGCTATATGCCTGACTTTACCGCCCCTACCCGCGGCTTTGATATGCTTGGCTTTATGCTATTTGGCCTGGGGCTAGTGCTGCTCTCATGTGGCATGGAGCTATTCGGTGAACAGGCGCTACCGCAGCCCTATGCCTGGGGGGGCATATTGGCGGGCCTCGGCTCGTTGCTACTGTATATCCTGCACGCTCGGCGCCATCCTCACCCGCTTATCGCCCTGCCGCTATTTCGTACCCATACCTTCTCCGTCGGCATCGTAGGCAACATCGCGTCACGCCTGGGTACCGGCTGCATTCCCTTTCTGATGCCGCTCATGCTGCAGGTAGGATTCGGCTACAGCGCTATTATCGCGGGCTGTATGATGGCGCCGACGGCGCTGGGATCGATGCTGGGTAAATCGCTGGTTACCGGCGTACTGCGCCGTCAGGGATATCGTAATACGCTGGTTGGGGTGACGCTGATTATCGGTCTAACGATCGCGCAGTTCTCCCTACAGAAGCCTGAAATGCCCCTGTGGCTGCTGATCCTGCCGCTGTTCCTGCTGGGGATGTTTATGTCCACCCAGTTTACCGCAATGAACACGATTACCCTGGGCGATCTGAGTGACCAAAATGCCAGCGCGGGCAACAGCGTACTGGCGGTAACCCAGCAGCTCTCCATTAGCTTTGGCGTTGCCGTCAGCGCCGCGGTGCTGCGCTTTTATGATACTCAGATTGCCGGGTCACTGGTGGATCACTTCCACTATACCTTTATTACGATGGGCGCCATCACCCTACTGTCAGCTAGCGTATTCCTGTTACTCCATCCCAAGGATGGCGACCACTTGCTGAAGGGCCGCCGCGTCTCGCGTCGGCGCGATGCCCCTCAGCCGTGATGGACCGCGACCGAACCTCGCTCGATAAGCTGGGGCGTTAAGACCAGCGTCTGTGGCTCCCGCGTAGGATGCTTCAGGCGGTGTACCAGCGTATCGACGGCCAGCTCGCCCAGCTCATCCTTGGGCTGATGGATCGTCGTCAACGGCGGCGACATATAGCGCGCCAGCTCAATATCGTCATAGCCGACGACCGCGACATCGTCGCCCACCCGCAGTCCGGCTTCAAACAACACCTGATATACGCCGACGGCCATCGCGTCATTGCCGGTAAACAGCGCATGGGGCGGCGTCGGTAGCGCCAGCAGCTGTTTCATCGCCTGCACTCCGCCGGCAAACTCGAAATCGCCGAACAGGATGTACTCCGGCGGTACCGGCAGCGCGGCCTGTTTCATTTCATACAGAAAGCCCTCAAGACGCTGGCGAGAGGGGGACTTATCCTTAGGGCCAGCCAGACAGGCTATGCGGGTATAGCCGCGTTCGATCAGATGACGAGTCGCGATTTGCCCCCCCAGGAAGGAGTTGTCCTGGATGATATCGTTCTGACCATCGAACAGCGCCCAGTCCATCATCACCGTCGGCAGCGCGGGATAACGGGCAATCATCTCCTGCGCCGGCCGAAAATTCTCGGTGCACATCATCAGCAGACCGTCTACCCGCTTTTGCAGCAGCGTCTCCATACTCTGGCTCATGCGCGCCGGATCACCCTCGGTGTTACACAGGATCAGGCTATAGCCCCGCTCATAGCAACTGCGCTCCACCCCGCGCACCACCTCAGCAAAAAAGGGGTTATTACTGGTGGTCACCAGCATCCCGAGCGTGTGCGTCTGGTTCATCTTTAAGCTGCGGGCCAGCGCAGAGGGGGCATAATTCAGCTGCTGAACGGCCTCCAGAACACGCTGACGCACGCTGTCGCTGACGAAGCGATTGTTATTGATGACATGGGATACGGTCGAGGTGGAGACGCCCGCGAGGCGGGCGACATCCTTCATGGTTGCCACGTACGATTACTCCTGATGCGTCTGCAGGAAGGCATCGATCTCACGGCGCCAAGGGACAGAGGGCTGCGCACCCTCGCGCGTCACGGCGATCGCCGCGGCGGCATGGGCAAAGCGCACGGCGGCAGACAGCGTATTCCCCTCCAGCAGAGCGGTTAGCAGCGCCCCGTTGAAGGTATCCCCGGCGGCAATGGTATCGATGGCGTTAACCCGAAATCCCGGGATCACCCCACCATGTCCCTCTTGGCTGACCCACACGCCGCGGCGACCGAGCGTGATCATCACGGTCGCAATACCTTTGCCATGCAATACGGCGGCGGCTTGGCGAGCGCTCTCATCGTCGTGAACCCGAATACCGGTCAGGCGTTCAGCCTCGGTCTCATTGGGGGTGATGACATCCACCAGCCGCAGCAGAGAATCCGGCAGCGTCCTCGCCGGTGCCGGGTTCAAAATCACCTTGGTCTGGTGCTCTCGGGCCAGCGCCGCGGCGGCTTCAACGGTCTCCAGCGGCGACTCCAGCTGCATCAGCAGCGCATCGGCCTGCGCCACCAGCGCCCGATGGCGGGATAGATACTGCGGCGTCAGCGCATGATTAGCACCGGCGTTAATACCAATGACATTCTCCCCATCCTGATTGACAAAAATCAGCGCCACGCCGGTGCTTTCGCCGTCGACGCGCTCCACGGCGTGAACGTCGATCCCATCACAGGCCAGCTGGGTTCGGATCCGTTCGCCGATATCATCGGCGCCAACACAGGCAATAAAGGCAATATCCGCGCCGCTGCGCCCGGCGGCAACGGCCTGATTGGCCCCTTTACCGCCGAATGCCACCTGATACCCCTGTCCGGTTAAGGTTTCACCGGGGCGGGGAAAATGTTCGACCTTAAGAATGTGATCGGCATTGATACTGCCTAATACGACCAGTTTGCCTGTTTGCATATTCTGTATTCCTACTTATCTACCGCCGCCGGTATTCCAGCGGCGGCGTTGCCCGGAGGGTCTCCCGGCGCGTTACTTGGTGACCAGCTTCAGCTCAACCGGAATGTTTGCCGGCACTTTTTCCCCTTTGATGACCTTATCCGCGGTCTCGACGCCGATCACGCCGATCTGCTCAGGCTGCTGCGCGACGGTGGCCCCCAGCTTACCGCTCTGTACGGCTTTTTCACCGTCTTGGGTTCCATCAAAGCCCACGACCAGCACATCGCCGCGGCCCGCCGTCTGCAGCGCGCGCAGCGCGCCGAGCGCCATTTCATCATTCTGCGCGAACACGGCCTGAACCTGCGGGTGCGCCGTGAGCAGGTTCTGCATGACGTTCAAACCCTTAGTACGGTCAAAGTCGGCTGGCTGGCTGGCCAGTACGTCAAACTTATGGGCGACGACCGCCTGTTTAAAGCCTTCGCCACGCTCACGGGCGGCCGAGGTTCCAGCGATCCCCTCCAGCTGGATGATCTTAGCGCCGGCCCCCAGCTTCTGGGCAATAAAGTCCCCGGCCAGCTTGCCGCCAGCGACGTTATCAGAGGCGATATGGCTAACCACGCTACCTTGGCTGGCCGCACGGTCAAGGGTGATCACCGGGATATTGGCCTGATTGGCCATTTTTACCGCGTTACCCACCGCATCAGAGTCCGTCGGGTTAATCAGCATCAGCTTAGCGCCGCGCACGGTCAGATCCTGTACGTTGGCCAGCTCTTTGGCCGGGTTGTTCTGTGAATCCAATACCACCAGCTTGTATCCCAGCTTGTTGGCCTCTTTCTGCGCGCCATCCTTCATCGACACAAAGAACGGGTTATTCAGAGTAGAGACCACCAGGGCAATGGTGTCCTGCGCCATGGCGTTGGCGCTCAGAGTGGCGCTCAGGGCCGCGGCGGAGATCAGGGTTGCCAGTTTTTTCATGTTCATCTCATCGATTCCTGTAGGTAAGGTTATTTATTGCTTTTGTTGTCTACCAAAACCGCCAACAGAATCACCGCTGCCTTGACGATCATTTGGTAGTAGGAGGAAACACCGAGTAAGTTTAGGCCGTTATTCAGGAAGCCAAGGATCAGGGCACCGATCAGCGTTCCCATAATCCGCCCTTTACCGCCGGCCAGGCTGGTCCCACCCAGCACCACCGCCGCGATCGCATCCAGCTCATAGCCGGTGCCGGCCGTCGGCTGCGCCGAGGAGAGCCGGGCGACCTCTATCACGCCGGCCAGCGCTGACAGCAAGCCGCACAGGGCATACACCGCAATCTTGACGCGATCGACGCTGATCCCGGACAGGCGCGTTGCCGCCTCGTTCCCCCCCAGCGCGTAGATATAGCGCCCGAGGCGGGTGTGGTGCAGCATGTACCACGCCAGCGCAAAGACCACAATCATCAGCCAGATGGGCGTCGGCATCCCCAGTGGACGGCCGATACCAAACCAGCCAAACAGATCCGCCTGCGCAGAAAACCCGGTATTGACCGGACTGCCGTCGGTATACACCATCGTAACCCCGCGCAGCAGCAGCATCATCACCAGGGTTGCAATGAAGGCCTGAACCTTACCCTTGGCCACGATAACGCCGGTGCAGCCGCCAATCGCGGCTCCCAGCGCCAGCGCCGCGCCAACCGCCACCAGCGCATTCACATCCATCCCGACAATAGACGCCGCGACCGCGCCGGTCAGCGCCAGCAGCGACCCTACGGACAGATCGATGCCGGAGGTCAGGATCACCAGCGTCATCCCGACGGCCATGATGGCGTTCACGGAGGTCTGCTGCAGAATGTTGAACAGATTATTGACGGTGAAGAAATTGGGGCTCATGGAGGAGACCACCGCGATCAGCACCAGCAGGGCGATCAGCGATTTCTGCTCGACCAGCCAGACCTTGAGTCGGGCCTTGCTGAATCCGCCCTGGTTTGCAGTTACTTGGGTATTCATCGGGGATTACTCCTGCTTAACGCCGTATTGCTTGCCAACGGCCGCGGCCATCAGCACTTCTTGTGTTGCCTGTGCAATCGGGAACTCGCCGCTCAGCTGTCCGTCATGCATAACCAGGATACGATCGCTCATTCCCAGCACCTCAGGCATTTCGGAGGAGACCAGAATGATGCTCAACCCCTCCGCCTTAAACTGGTTAATCAGCTGATAGATCTCTTTTTTGGCGCCAACGTCGACGCCGCGCGTCGGCTCATCAAGAATGAGAACCTTGGGGCGGGTCATCAGGCCGCGGGCGATCGCCACTTTCTGCTGGTTTCCACCAGAAAGCAGACCGATAGCCTGATCCATCGATGGGGTCTTGATGTTGAACAGCGAGATAAAATCGCCGACGGCCTCCCGCTCTTCGCCATGCTTGAGCGAGCCGTTAAGGCGACTGAAGTAGCGCAGCGCCGTCAGTGACATGTTCTCCTTCACCGACATCCCCAGCACCAGGCCATCGCGCTTTCGGTCTTCAGAGATATAGACGATGCCGTTGGCCATCCCCTCCTGCGGAGAGCGCGTCTGAATAGGGTTTCCCTCCAGAGTGATACTCCCCTGGGTACGCGGCAGCGCGCCGTACAGGATCTTCATCAGCTCACTGCGCCCCGCGCCCATCAGGCCAGACACCCCCAGAATTTCACCGCTGCGCAGCGTAAAAGAGACATCCCTGACGCCAGGGCCTGATAGGTGACTGACCTGCAGGCGCAGATCGCCGGGCGCCTTATCGAGGCGCGGATACTGCTCCTCCAGCTTGCGCCCAACCATCATTTCAATCAGCGAATCTTCGCAGAGCCCACTGACGGGCCGCTCTGCGATAAACTGCCCGTCGCGGAAGACGGTCACGTCATCGCAGATTTCAAAGATTTCCTTCAGACGGTGCGAGATATAAACAATGCCGCGTCCCTGCGCCTTCAGCTCACGGATGACGCTGAACAGGGACTCCGTCTCGGTATCCGTCAGCGCATCGGTCGGCTCATCCATGATGATGACCCGCGACTCGAAGCTCAGCACCTTGGCTATCTCTACCATCTGCTGTTCGCCGATGGACAGATCGCCGACCAGGCGGCGGCTGCCGTAATCCAGATTCAAACGCGCCAGCAGCCTGTCCGCCTCGGCATACATTTTTTTCCAGTCAATGCGCCCCAGACGATGGGTAAACTCACGGCCCAAAAAGATATTTTCAGCGATAGTCAGCTGCGGGATCAGGTTCAGCTCCTGATGAATAATACCAATGCCGGCCTCCTGCGAAGACTTGGGACCGTTAAACGCCGTCTCTTTACCCAGGTAATGCAGCGAACCGGCATCTTTCTGATAGATCCCGGTCAGCACTTTCATCATGGTAGATTTGCCAGCGCCGTTCTCCCCGACCAGCGCCATCACCCGTCCGGGATAGACATTCAACGAGGCGCCGGACAGCGCCTTCACGCCGGGAAACGATTTATCGATTGCGGTTAAAGCCAGTAACGGTTGCATAATGGCCTCAAAAGGTCACGCCGGCATACAGCAGTACATTGGCATAGGGTGAACACTCTCCGCTGCGGACGATGGCCTTACTCTCACCGCTCAGCGCCTTAAACTGATAGTGGGAAACATAGTCGATATGAATCGCGTTGCCCTGCGTCTGCGCCACCTGCTGCAGCCACGCCACCAGCTGCCGGTGAATATCAGGATTAGCCTCAACCATCTCCTGCGCCAAAACGGCACGCTCAACCTGCATTTCCGCCGTGATCGTCTCAATAACCTGCATAAAACGCGGGATGCCATGGGTCAGCGCCAGATCGATGCGCTGGATACCGTCAGGAACCGGCAGCCCGGCATCACCAACCGTCACGCTGTCCGTATGGCCGAGACGGGAGATCAGGGCTGAAAGTTCAGAATTTAATACCGTGCCTTTTTTCATTGCTCGCTCCACCAGCGAAACGTTTCGCTATCCGCTAAGTGTAGAGGTATGGCTTGGCTGAACAAAGCAAAAAATAAAAAAATGTGATCGTAATCGAAACGTTTCGCAGTAAAAACGATTCAGCTAAACAGTAATTTCAACGAGAAAGGGCGCCGTTAGGCGCCCTTTTACACGTTATCCCGTTTAACGGGTCAGATTTCAACCTGGGTTCCCAGCTCGATAACCCGATTAGGTGGGATCTCAAACTGATCGGCCGCCTGCAGCGCATTGCGGCTCAGCGCCATAAACAGCCGGCCTCGCGCCTTGAGATACCAAGGCCGGTGTCCCAGCAGCAGCGACTCATGGGACATGAAGAACGACGTCTCCATAATCCGGCAGGAGAGTCCCTCGAGACCGCAGCGGTGGAAAATCTCCTCAACGTTCGGCGTTTCCTTAAAGCCATAGCTGGCCACCACCCGCCAAAACGTCGGCGACAGCTGTTCGAGAGTGACGCGACGCACGTTATGAACATAGGGCACATCTTCGGTACGCAGGGTCAGCAAGATCACCCTCTCATGGAGCACCTTGTTATGTTTCAGGTTATGCAGCAGCGCCAGGGGAATGACGTTCACCGCCCGCGACATATATACCGCGGTTCCCTGCACCCTGACCGGAGGCGACTTCTCCAGCGAGGCGATCATGGCCTCCAGAGAGTTTCCGTGCTCATGCAGGCGACGCAGCAGACGAAAGCGCTCGCTTTTCCAGGTTGTCATGACGATAAACATCATCAGCCCCAGCGTCAGCGGGAGCCAGCCGCCGGAGAGTATCTTCATGGCGTTGGCACTAAACAGCGGTATATCGATACACAGTAGGCATACCAACAGGATCCCGACCAAGAAACGGTTCCAATGCCAGTTTTTAAAGGCGACGGTGCAGGAGAGAATACTGGTCAGCACCATCGTACCGGTAACGGCGATACCATAGGCCGCCGCCAGATTGCTGGAGCGCTCAAAGCCGACGATCACCAACACCACGCTGATATACAGCGCCCAGTTAATGGCCGGAATATAGATCTGACCGGCCTCCATATCCGACGTATGAATAATACGCATCGGCGGCAGATAACCGAGCCGTACCGCCTGGCGCGTCAAAGAAAAGACGCCGGAAATCACCGCCTGCGACGCGATGACCGTGGCGAGGGTAGCCAATACCAACAGCGGGATCAGCGCCCAGTCAGGCGCCAACAAAAAGAAGGGATTCTTTATCGCCGATGGATCGTTAAGCAGCAGCGCTCCCTGACCAAAATAGTTCAGCATCAGCGAGGGGATCACAAACAGAAACCAGGCGAGGCGGATCGGACGTTTACCAAAGTGGCCCATGTCGGCGTACAGCGCCTCGACCCCGGTGATCGACAGCACCACGGCGCCGAGGGCAAAAAAGGCCAGCGCCTTATAATGGATAAAGAAGTTGATAGCCCAGCGCGGATCCAAGGCGTGCAGCACCTGTGGATTGGCGAGAATACTGCGCGCCCCTAAGATCGCCAGCGCTAAAAACCACAGCACCATCACCGGCGCAAACAGGCGGCCAATGCTGCCGGTACCGTGTTTTTGGATACAAAACAGGACCGTCAGCACCAGAACAGAAAGCGGAACGATGTAGGGATCCAGCGACGGGGCGGCAATTTCAAGCCCCTCAATAGCTGACATCACGGAGATCGCCGGGGTGATAACCACCTCGCCGTAGAAGAAGCTACCGCCAATCAGCCCCAGAATCACCAGGGTAGCCGTTATCCGCGCCGGCGTATTGCGGCCAGCCAACGACATCAGGGTCAGGATCCCCCCTTCGCCTTCGTTGTCGGCCCGCATCACAAAGGTCAGATACTTCAGCGAGACAATCAGGATCTGCATCCAAAAGATCAGCGAGAGGAAGCCAAAGACGATCTCAGGCTTCACCTCAAATCCATAGTGCCCGGCAAAACACTCGCGCAGGGTATACAGCGGACTGGTGCCGATATCGCCATACACGACGCCGATAGCGGCCAGCGTCACCGTAGTCAGTGAACGTTTCTGTTCTGTACTCATATCATTTTTCGTTTGAAATTTCCGTCAGCCATCAATGCGCCAACATCCCGAGCGCAGATAAAGGTTGCACAGTATGCATAAATACCCATGTATTCCCACTGTAAAACCCGCAAGAATATCGTTGATTATGTAACAAACAGCATGTGACGCCGCCGCGTTGCCGGTGAATATCTCCCCGATGGCCGTGAATGAAAATAAAAGCTGGTCATACAGGTTATAAATGGATACAACAAAATCATCCATGTCATGAATAGAGAATATTATGACGCAACCTCGCCAATTGGCCGAACGTATTTCACGACTGAGCCAGGCGCTGGAGTCTGGACTGTATGAGCGGCAGCAGGCGGTACGCCTGTGTCTGCTGGCTGCGCTGTGCGGCGAAAGCGTCTTCCTGCTCGGGCCGCCGGGCATTGCCAAGAGCCTGATCGCCCGGCGGCTTAAGTTCGCCTTTCGCAATGCGCGCGCCTTTGAGTACCTGATGACCCGCTTCTCCACCCCGGAGGAGGTGTTCGGCCCCCTCTCTATTCAGGCCCTGAAAGATGAAGGACGCTACCAGCGCCTGACCCAGGGCTACCTGCCGGAGGCCGAAATCGTCTTTTTAGATGAGATATGGAAAGCGGGCCCGGCTATTCTGAATACGCTGTTGACCGCTATCAACGAACGCCGTTTCCGTAACGGTGATCGGGAAGAGGATATCCCGCTGCGCCTGCTGGTTACCGCCTCTAACGAGCTGCCAGACGCTGACGGAGGGCTGGAGGCGCTGTACGACCGCATGCTTATCCGCCTCTGGCTCGATAAGGTGCAGGAAAAAAGTAATTTTCGCGCGCTGATCAATAGCCATCAGGATGAAAACGCCAACCCGGTTCCCGACAGTCTCAGCATCGACGGCGACGAGTTTCAACGCTGGCAGCAGCAGCTGAGCGGCGTAACACTGCCGGATAACGTCTTTGATCTGATATTTCAGCTGCGTCAGCATATCGACACGCTGGAAAACGCCCCCTATATCTCCGATCGGCGCTGGAAAAAAGCCGTACGCCTGCTGCAGGCCTGTGCCTTTTTCAGCGGCCGCGACGCCGTCGCACCGCTCGATCTGATCCTGTTGAAAGAGTGCCTGTGGCACGATCTTTCCTCACGTCAGCTGCTGAACCAGCACATCCAGCAGATCCTGACGCAGCAGGCCTATCGGCAGCAGACGCTGCTGCTGCAGATCCAGCGGCTAGAGGGCCAATGGCTGCAAAGCCAGCGGACATATCAGCAGAACCGCGCGCTGACGCTGCGGCATAAATCTGCGCTGTTTAACCACCGGGCTCACTATACCCTGCCGGCAGATCTCACTGCGCCGCAGCTCACGCTGCTGCTGCTGCAGCCGCTGCGCCTGCACGATATGCAGGTCACCCACCTCTCCGTTGAAACCGCGGCGCTGACCCGCTGGCTGCAAAAAGGCGGCGAACTGCGTGCTCGCCTCAACGGTATCGGCTTTGCCCTGGCCGTTGACGTCGACATTAATCCACAGCATCAGCTGGAGATCCGCGATATCAGCCATCAATCCAGCCTGCTGAGTCTGCCTGACGGTACGCGCCAGCAGGCGAATCCCGCCATTCTGGCCGGCCTTGAGGAGATCAGACAAACGCTGCGCCAGCAGCGCCAACAGTTTGCCGGGCAGCAGCCCTGCCTGTTTGTCTGCCGCGAGTGGCTGGCTCAGATAGAGGCCAGCCTACTGGAGGTGGATGAACAGATTAATGCGCTAGCCGCTCGGCTACAGGGAGAGACTCTCTGACATGCCGTCACTTGAGGCCGTCGAAGCTTTTCTGGTCATGAATGAAAGCGAGCTGCTGCAGGACTTTCTGGTCGGGCTGATGGCCGCACCCCAGCTGGCGGTCTTTTTTGAAAAATATCCGCGCCTGCGCAAGCTCATCGATCGCGAATGGCCCGCCTGGCAGCGCCGCCTGCGTAAACGGCTCCACGACACCAGCGTGCCCGACGATCTGGCGCAAGAATTTACGCTGTATCAACACCAGCTCCTGCTGGGCAGCGGCGAGTTCTTCCGCCGCTTACCCGCAACCCTGGCCGCGCTGGATAGCCAGGGATCTCCGTTTAGCCATAAAGCACGCCAGCTCTGTCCCGATGGGCAGATCACCCACAGCGACAGCTTCCATACGCTGTTTTTACAGCAATGGCGCCTGAGCCTGGTCGCCCGTACGCTGACGCTCCACCACCAGGTGATGGAGCAGGAGCGAGAAATGCTGCAGCAAGAGCTACAGCAGCGCATGCAGCTCAGCGGCGCGCTGGAGCCAGTGCTGGTGGAGAATGAAAATGCCGCGGGCCGCCTCTGGGACATGAGTCGGGCACCGCCGCATCACGGTGACTATCAGCTGCTGGTTCAGTACGGTGACTTCCTTGCCGGCCAGCCAGAGCTACAGCAGCTGGCTGAACGGCTGGGACGCAGCCGCGCCGCCGATCCTCAGGATCACGCCGACAGTCAGCAGGAGATCCGCCGCGTACTGGTACGCGAGCCGGCCGTGATGCCTGAAGAGGTCAGCGGGATCCATCAAAGCGATGAGATCCTACGCCTGATGCCCAGCGAGCTGTCGCTGCTGGGGCTCAGTGAGCTAGAGCTGGAGTTTTACCGCCGTCTGCTTGAAAAGCGCCTGATGACCTACCGTCTGCAGGGGGATGCCTGGCGTGAACAGCAAATTCAGCACAGGGTAACGTACCGACACCAGCAACAGCAGCCCAAGGGGCCGTTTATCGTCTGCGTCGATACCTCAGGTTCGATGGGAGGGTTTCATGAGCAGTGCGCCAAGGCGTTCTGTCTGGCGCTGATGCGCATCGCCCTTGCCGATAATCGCCGCTGCTACATCATGCTGTTTTCTACCGCAATCGTGCAGTATGAACTGACCGCCGACAGCGGCATTGATCAGGCGATTCGTTTCCTCAGCCAGCGCTTTCGCGGAGGAACCGATCTGACGCGCTGCCTAGCTCAAACCTGTACGCTGCTGCAGCAGCCGGCCTGGCAGCAGGCGGATGCGGTCGTCATTTCCGATTTTATTGCCCAGCGGTTGCCGGAAGAGACGCAGGAGGTGATAAGCCAGCTGCAAAAACAGAATGGCCACTGTTTTCACGCAGTGGCCATGTCGCCACATGGCAAGCCCAGCATAATGAAAGTCTTTGATTATATTTGGCGCTTCGACAGCGGGATTAAGGGGCGCCTGCTGCGTCGCTGGCGCCACTAAGCGATAGCGTTTTAGAGAATAGCCTGCACTCGCTGGCGAATCTCCTGCGGCCACACGCCGCACTGCACCTGACCGATATGCTGCTGCTGCAGCAGCAGCATCACCAGACGGGATTGGCCAATGCCGCCGCCGATGGTCTGCGGCATCTCCCCGCGCAGCAGTGACTGATGCCACTCCAGCGCCAGACGATCCTCATCGTCCGTCAGCGCCAGCTGACGCTTCAGCGCCTTGGCATCCACGCGGATCCCCATGGAGGAGAGCTCAAAGGCATCGCCCAGCACCGGGTTCCACACCAGAATATCGCCGTTGAGCCCACCGAAGCCCTCGGCGCCCAGCGACGTCCAGTCGTCATAATCCGGCGCGCGAACATCATGGGCCTGACCGTTTGACAACCGACCGCCGATCCCGATCAGGAACACGGCGCCCAGCTCACGGGTAATCGCGCGCTCACGGCCTTTGGCATCCAGATCCGGATAGCGGCGCAGCAGGGTCTCACTGTGTACAAAATGGATTTCCGCGGGTAAAAACGGCGTTAAACCATACTGCGCGCACACTTCCGCCTCTGTTGTTTTCATCGCGGCGTAAATGTGGCGCACTGTCTCCTGCAGATAGGTCGGAGTACGCTCCCCATCGCCCATCACGCGCTCCCAGTCCCACTGATCCACGTACACCGAGTGGATCGCGGATAGACGATCCTCATCGGGACGCAGCGCCTTCATGTGGGTATACAGCCCTTCTCCCGGCGCAAAGTCATACATTCCCAGCGTCTTACGTTTCCATTTAGCCAGAGAATGCACCACTTCAAAGGTCTCCTGCGGCAGGTTCTTCACCTTTACCTGCACCGCCTTCTCATGACCGGAAAGGTTATCCTGCGTGCCATCGCCCAATCGACTCAGGATCGGCGCCTGCACTTCAATGAGACCGAGACGCTGCTCTAGCTGACGAGAGAAATGCGCCTTAACAAAGCTGATCTGCTGCTGTTTTTCAATATAGGATTTTTTCATTGTTGTACTCACTACCCGTCTGTCCTGTTGGTATTGATTAAGCAACAGATGCGACGATGAATTCAATAATCAACAACAAATATTGCCTTATTGGTTTTAATCGATCATTTTATGGCGGCTATAATTGAATTTTATCTAAAACAGAAGGTGAAAAATGGCAGAAATTTATCCGATCGATAATCTCGATCGCGGCATCCTCAATGCGCTGATGCAAAATGCCCGTACGCCTTATGCTGAGCTGGCAAAAAACTTTAACGTCAGCCCGGGAACCATCCACGTACGGGTCGAAAAGATGAAACAGGCCGGCGTAATTACCGGCGCCTGCATACAGGTCAGCCCGAAGATGTTGGGCTACGACGTCTGCTGCTTCATCGGCATCATTCTAAAAAGCGCCAAAGACTATCCGGCTGCCCTGGCGCGTCTGGAAAGTCTGGATGAAGTGGTCGAGGCCTATTACACCACCGGTCACTACAGTATTTTCATTAAAGTGATGACCAAATCTATCGAGGCGCTGCAGCACGTACTTATCAACAAGATCCAGACCATTGATGAAATTCAGTCTACTGAAACGCTGATCTCCCTGCAAAACCCGATCATGCGCGACATCAGGCCCTGATCCGGATCGAGTTATCCGTATTCACACCCAGATTATCCACAGCTAGATCCCAGCAAATTCGCAGCGTACAATAGCCCGTCCAAATCATTCGCTGGGATCATCATGGCAAATATCACCGTTATCAGCGGCAGTACCTTAGGCAACGCCGAGTATGTCGCCGAACATCTAGCCGAAAAGTTAACTGAACGGGGTCATGACGTGCAGGTGCTGCACGGTCCAGATCTGGATGAGCTGCCCCTGCAGGGTATTTGGCTGGTGGTGACGTCAACGCACGGCGCCGGAGAGCTACCGGACAACCTGCAACCGCTATTTGAACAGATAGAGACCCAGCAGCCGGATCTCACCGGGATCCATTTTGGCGCCGTCGGTATCGGCAGCAGCGAATATGACACCTTTTGTGGCGGGATCGCGATCGTCGATCGCATTCTGATCGCATTTGGCGCTCAGCGCCTCGGTGAAATGCTCAAGATCGATATCCAGCGCTGCGATATTCCAGAGGATCTTGCAGAGGAATGGCTGATCGCGTGGGAAAAACTTATCCAATAAGTACGTTTTTTGCCCACTTAGTCTGTGTATAAGTCTTGTTATAAGCAGTAAAAAACCGGTAGTTATCCAAATAACAAGCCATGGTCATTTTTGCGCCTGTGCATAACAACCAATAAAGATCCCAGCTTTTACGGTCTGGGATCACCGATCTTCCACAGTAAATGATCCTGCGTAGTAACTTGATCCTTATTGAGAAATTCGTGTTATCCACAAAGGATCGCGATCCTAATAGAAGATCTAATAAAGAGATCTTTAAATAAAAAAGATCTTTTAAATACTGGGCGGAGGATCCACGATCCACGTAGGTTGGACCTGCGCCTAAACTTGAGTAGAATCCCCACCCCTAGGCAAATAACGATCGTTGAGAGCCTTTCGGTTAGCGCGAGGTGTAGTACCATGTTTTACCCCGATCCCTTTGACGTCATCATCATCGGTGGCGGCCATGCCGGTACCGAAGCGGCCATGGCCTCTGCCCGTATGGGCCGCCAGACCCTGTTATTAACACATAATATCGATACGCTCGGACATATGTCCTGCAACCCAGCTATTGGCGGTATCGGTAAGGGGCACTTAGTAAAAGAGGTCGATGCCCTGGGGGGTCTGATGGCTCAGGCGATCGACAAAGGCGGGATCCAGTTTAGGATCCTCAACGGCAGCAAGGGACCCGCGGTACGCGCAACCCGAGCACAGGCCGATCGCGTACTGTATCGTCAAGCGGTACGCATGGCGCTGGAAAACCAGCCCAACCTGATGATCTTTCAACAGGCCGTAGAGGATCTGATCGTTGAAAACGATCGCGTCGTCGGCGCAGTTACCCAAATGGGGCTAAAGTTCCGTGCAAAAGCCGTGGTTCTCACGGTCGGCACATTCCTGAACGGCAAGATCCATATCGGTCTGGAAAACTACAGCGGTGGTCGCGCTGGCGATCCGCCCTCTATCGGACTGGCCCGTCGCCTGCGCGAATTACCGCTGCGGGTAAACCGCCTGAAAACCGGCACACCGCCGCGTCTTGACGCGCGAACCATCGACTTCAGCGTGCTCGCGCAGCAGCACGGCGACAACCCGGCGCCGGTATTTTCTTTCCTCGGTGATGCCAGCCAGCATCCGCGCCAGGTACCGTGCTATATCACGCACACCAACGAACATACTCATGAGGTGATCCGCAGTAATCTGGATCGCAGCCCGATGTATGCCGGGATCATCGAGGGGATCGGCCCACGCTACTGTCCGTCGATCGAAGATAAGGTGATGCGCTTTGCCGATCGTAATGCGCACCAGATCTTTTTGGAGCCGGAGGGACTGAGCAGCAATGAGATCTACCCTAACGGGATCTCCACCAGCCTGCCGTTTGACGTTCAGATGGCCATCGTACGGTCGATGGAGGGGATGCAAAATACCCGCATTGTGCGTCCGGGCTACGCGATTGAATATGATTTCTTCGATCCGCGAGATTTGAAACCTACCCTGGAGAGCAAATACATTCAGGGGCTGTTCTTCGCCGGTCAGATCAACGGCACCACCGGCTATGAAGAGGCGGCGGCGCAGGGTCTGCTGGCAGGCCTGAACGCTGGGCGCTGTGCCGCCGATGTAGACGGCTGGGCGCCGCGTCGCGACGAGGCATACCTTGGCGTGCTGGTGGATGATCTGTGTACTCTGGGCACCAAGGAGCCCTACCGCATGTTCACCTCACGGGCGGAGTACCGCCTGATGCTGCGTGAAGATAACGCCGACCTGCGTTTGACCCCGATAGGCCGTGAGCTGGGTCTGGTAGACGATGTGCGCTGGGCGCAGTTTAACCAGAAGCTGGAAAATATGGAGCGTGAACGCCAGCGCTTACGTGAAACCTGGGTACACCCGCAGGGTGAACAGGCGGCAGAGGTGAACGCACTGCTAAAAACCCCGCTGTCGCGCGAGGCCAGCGGTGAGGATCTCCTGCGTAGGCCGGAGATGGATTACGCCACGCTGACCTCGCTGTCTCCGTTCTCCCCGCCGCTGGCGGATCGTCAGGCGGCTGAGCAGGTGGAGATCCAGGTTAAATACCAAGGGTATATTGCCCGCCAGCAGGACGAAATTGAAAAGCAGCAGCGTAACGAAAATACGCGGCTGCCGGCCGACTTGGACTATCGTCAGGTCAACGGCCTGTCCAATGAGGTGATCGCGAAGCTTAACGACCATAAACCCAGCTCTATCGGTCAGGCATCGCGGATTTCCGGCATTACGCCCGCGGCGATCTCGATTCTGCTGGTGTGGCTGAAGAAGCAGGGAATGCTGCGTCGCAGCCTGTAGCGGCGCGCCCATAGGCCGCCAAGCAGCGGCCATTCTTCACGACCGGCCGTCTTTAAGACGGCCGGCTTTGATTGAGGTATATACCGTGAACAAGCAACTGGACACGCTGCTGGCGCAGGCCGGCATTTCGTTAACCGATCAGCAAAAACAACGTCTTCTGGGCTACGTATCCCTGCTGGATAAGTGGAATAAGGCCTATAACCTGACCTCTGTACGCGATCCGCGCGATATGCTGGTACGCCATATCATGGACAGCATCGTCGTGAACCCTTATCTGCAGGGGCAGCGGTTTATCGATGTAGGAACCGGGCCGGGTCTGCCGGGGATCCCTCTGGCCATCGTGCGCCCTGATGCCCACTTCACGCTGCTGGATAGCTTGGGCAAGCGGGTTCGTTTCTTGCGCCAGGTCCAGCATGAGCTGCACCTGGACAATATTGAGCCGGTGCAGAGCCGGGTTGAGGCGTTTGTCGCTGAGCCGCCTTTTGACGGCGTGATCAGCCGTGCCTTTGCCTCTTTGCAGGATATGGTGTCTTGGTGTCACCACCTTCCCGCCGCGCACCGCGGACGTTTTTATGCCCTGAAAGGGGGGGTTCCGCAGGATGAGCTGCAAAATCTGCCGGCCGGCGTTAGCGTGGAGCAACTGATCCGCCTGCAGGTGCCCACGCTGGAAGGGGAACGCCATCTGGTGGTACTAAAATCCGATTAATTTTGTTTTTTGTCAAAAAAAGCTAAAAAAACCATTGCATAGCAAGTGAGCGGATCAATCTTTAATAGCTTGAATCATTTGTAGACATATATTTTATTTGTTTACCATCTGTTTACAATATTTGCGTGATGATCCTCTTGCCTAAGGACGGTTAACCCGGTCGCGATCGCCCTCTGTCCGTGCGCTTTTGCCGAATTGTTTTCCGGTTATGGGCGTGCGGAGAAGAGGGGATCGATATGTCAACAGGCTGTTTCCATTTGGTTTTGAGCTGTAGATTGATGGGTTAATCGACTAACTTTATGATTTTAAATGTCTATATTGGCAATATTGGCTAAAAAACAGCCTTAACCCTATGGTATATAGGCTTTTTTACTGCTTTATTCTGTGATCATTCACCAGAGTAAAAATGTAAGATTGGAATTGTGTTATGTATTGGACAAAAAGGATATTTCGTCGATTCTGTGTGTTCGGTGATAAATCGTGAAAATATTTAAATTACTATTCACTTTTTGGCTACTTATACATTGAATTTGTAGGGATGCACCGTATAATTTTCACGTTTTTCTGGCTTGACTCAGCCTCGTAAAGGCAGTTTTATTACGTCACTCAAATCAGCATACCTCCTGGGGGGTACGGAGAGAGCAAACGTCATGTCTGGAGCGCTTTATGGCGGGAAGATCGCACGTAACTTGCTGATTCTACAGCTAGTGACCTTTGTTCTATTCAGTATCTGCCTGTCGATAAAATCGGTAGGCTGGGGAGAGTCCGCACTATTGGGCGGGCTTTCCGCCTGGTTACCCAACGCCGTGTTTATGCTGTTTGCCTCGCGTTCGCGGGCCGAAGCGCGGGCTGAGGGGCGTATTGCTTGGGCATTCGCTCTGGGCGAGGCGCTTAAAATGGTCTGCACGATAGCCCTGCTTATCGTGTCGCTGGGGTGGTTTAAGGCGGTTTTTCTTCCGCTTGGCCTGACTTACATTGCGGTGCTGGTGGTGCAGGTAGCAGCGCCGGCATTTATTAGTCGTAATTAAAACAGTTACCGTATTAACTACTTAAAGGGTAAGAGGCATCATGTCTGCAGGAGAAATCTCTACGCCACAAGAGTACATCGGTCATCATCTGAACAACCTTCAGTTGGATCTGCGTACTTTTGAGCTGGTGAATCCGCACGATGGCCCAGCATCTTTCTGGACGCTGAACATCGACTCCATGTTTTTCTCTGTGGTTCTGGGCCTGATCTTTTTGGCTCTGTTCCGTAAAGTCGCCAAGAATGCAACCAGCGGTGTGCCGGGTAAGTTTCAGACCGCCGTTGAGCTGATTATCGGCTTCGTCGATGGCAGCGTGCGCGACATGTATCACGGTAAGAGCAAGCTGATCGCGCCGCTGGCCCTAACCATCTTCGTCTGGGTCTTCCTGATGAACCTGATGGATCTGGTTCCCATCGATTTCCTGCCGTACATCGCTGAGCATTGGATGGGGCTGCCTGCGCTGCGCGTGGTGCCGTCGGCGGATGTCAATATCACCCTGTCGATGGCGCTTGGGGTATTTATCCTGATCCTGTTCTACAGCATTAAGATGAAAGGGGTAGGGGGCTTCGTTAAGGAGTTGACCCTGCAGCCGTTCAATCATCCTATCTTTATTCCCGTCAACCTGATTCTGGAAGGCGTCAGCCTGTTGTCCAAGCCGGTCTCCCTCGGTTTGCGACTGTTCGGTAACATGTATGCCGGCGAGCTGATTTTCATCCTGATTGCCGGTCTGTTGCCGTGGTGGTCACAGTGGTTGCTCAACGTTCCATGGGCTATTTTCCACATCCTGATTATTACGCTTCAAGCCTTTATCTTCATGGTTCTGACGATCGTCTATCTGTCGATGGCGTCTGAAGAGCACTGATTATTTTTTAACAACACTACTGCGTTTAACTGAAACAAACTGGAGACTGTCATGGAAAACCTGAGTATGGATCTGCTGTACATGGCTGCCGCTGTGATGATGGGCCTGGCGGCAATCGGTGCTGCGATCGGTATCGGCATCCTGGGTGGTAAATTTCTGGAAGGCGCCGCGCGTCAGCCGGACCTGATCCCGCTGCTGCGTACACAGTTCTTTATCGTAATGGGTCTGGTGGATGCTATCCCGATGATTGCGGTTGGTCTGGGTCTGTACGTCATGTTTGCCGTCGCGTAAATGGGGTTCTCCCCGTTAACGCCAACCAAACCGATTAACTAATTTAAGAGGCATTGTGCTGTGAATCTTAACGCAACAATCCTCGGCCAGGCCATCGCGTTTGTCCTGTTCGTCTGGTTCTGCATGAAGTATGTATGGCCGCCGCTTATGGCCGCCATTGAGAAGCGTCAGAAAGAAATTGCTGACGGTCTCTCTTCCGCAGAGCGTGCGAAGAAAGATCTGGACTTGGCGCAGGCCAATGCGACCGACCAGCTGAAGAAAGCCAAGGCTGACGCACAGGTGATCATCGAGCAGGCGAACAAGCGTAAGTCTCAGATCATCGATGAGGCGAAGGCTGAAGCAGAACAGGAACGTGCCAAGATCGTCGCGCAGGCGCAGGCTGAAATCGATGCCGAACGCAAGCGTGCCCGTGAAGAGCTGCGTAAACAGGTCGCCATGTTGGCAATCGCCGGTGCCGAGAAAATTATTGAACGTTCCGTGGATGAAGCTGCGAACAGCGACATCGTCGATAAACTGGTCGCTGAACTGTAAGGAGGGAGGGGCCGATGTCTGAATTTATCACGGTAGCTCGCCCCTACGCCAAAGCAGCTTTTGACTTTGCTGTTGAGCATAACAGCCTGGATCGTTGGCAGAATATGCTGGCGTTCAGCGCTGAGGTGACCCGCAATGAAAGCGTGGCCGAAATGTTGTCCGGTGCCTTGGCTCCGGAGACCCTTGCGGCATTTTTCATTGATATTTGCGGTGACCAGCTCGATGAATCCGGTCAGAACTTCATTAAAGTGATGGCGGAAAACGGACGTTTACAGGTTATTCCTGACGTGCTGCAGCAGTTTATTGCACTGCGTGATGCGATGGAAGCGACGGCAGATGTGGAAGTCACCTCTGCAGCGCCCCTGACTCAGGCGCAGCTGGATAAAATCAGCGCCGCAATGGAACAACGTCTGTCACGTAAAGTGAAGCTGAATTGCAAAATTGATAAGTCTGTACTGGCCGGCGTGGTTATCCGCGCGGGTGACCTGGTGATCGATGGCAGCATTCGCGGCCGTTTGGATCGCCTGACAGACGTCTTGCAGTCTTAAGGGGACTGGAGCATGCAACTGAATTCCACCGAAATCAGCGAACTGATCAAGCAGCGCATTGCTCAGTTCGACGTGGTGAGCGAAGCTCACAACGAAGGTACAATCGTCTCCGTGAGCGACGGGATTATCCGCGTTCACGGTCTGGCGGACGTCATGCAGGGCGAAATGATCGCGCTGCCGGGCAACCGCTACGCTATCGCACTGAACCTGGAGCGCGACTCTGTGGGTGCGGTAGTGATGGGGCCCTACGCTGACCTTGCCGAAGGCATGAAGGTCAAGTGCACCGGCCGTATTCTGGAAGTTCCGGTAGGCCGTGGTCTGCTGGGCCGCGTGGTGAACACCCTGGGTGAGCCGATCGACGGTAAAGGGCCGGTCGAGCACGACGGGTTCTCCGCCGTTGAAGCCATCGCCCCGGGCGTTATCGAGCGTCAGTCGGTCGATCAGCCGGTACAGACCGGCTATAAGTCCGTGGATGCCATGATCCCAATCGGTCGTGGTCAGCGTGAGCTGGTCATCGGCGACCGTCAGACCGGTAAAACCGCGCTGGCCGTCGATGCCATCATCAACCAGCGTGATTCCGGCATCAAGTGTATCTACGTTGCCGTCGGTCAGAAGGCTTCTACCATCGCTAACGTGGTGCGTAAGCTGGAAGAGCACGGTGCGCTGGCTAACACCATTGTCGTCGTGGCCTCGGCCTCTGAATCCGCCGCTCTGCAGTACCTGGCACCGTACGCCGGCTGTGCGATGGGTGAATATTTCCGCGATCGCGGCGAAGACGCGCTGATCATCTATGATGACTTGTCTAAGCAAGCGGTCGCCTATCGCCAAATCTCCCTGCTGCTCCGTCGCCCGCCAGGTCGTGAAGCATTCCCGGGCGACGTATTTTACCTCCACTCCCGTCTGCTGGAGCGTGCAGCGCGCGTTAACGCTGAATACGTCGAGGCCTTCACCAAGGGTGAGGTCAAGGGTAAGACGGGTTCACTGACGGCGCTGCCGATCATTGAAACCCAGGCTGGCGACGTTTCCGCGTTCGTTCCGACCAACGTAATCTCGATTACCGATGGCCAGATCTTCTTGGAATCTAACCTGTTTAACGCCGGTATTCGTCCTGCGGTAAACCCGGGGATCTCCGTATCCCGTGTGGGTGGTGCGGCGCAGACCAAGATCATGAAGAAACTGTCCGGCGGTATTCGTACCGCGCTGGCGCAGTATCGCGAACTGGCGGCGTTTTCTCAGTTTGCCTCTGATCTGGACGATGCGACGCGTAAACAGCTGAGCCACGGCCAGAAGGTTACTGAGCTGCTCAAGCAGAAACAGTATGCGCCGATGTCCGTCGCTGCGCAGTCGCTGGTGCTGTTTGCCGCTGAGCGTGGTTACCTGGAAGACGTCGAGCTGGCGAAGGTTGGCGGCTTCGAAGCGGCGCTGATGGCTTACGTTGATCGCGAGCACGCCGACCTGATGCAACAAATCAACCAGACCGGTGCTTATAACGACGAGATCGAAGGCAAGCTGAAAGGCATCCTCGATACCTTCAAAGCAACCCAGTCCTGGTAATAGCCTTACGGCCTGCCGGCAGTAATACGGTGGGCCGTAAAAGGTTTTGAGGAGAAGCAGAGATGGCCGGCGCGAAAGAGATACGTAGCAAGATCGCCAGCGTGCAAAACACGCAAAAGATCACAAAAGCGATGGAGATGGTCGCCGCCTCCAAAATGCGTAAAACGCAGGATCGCATGGCGGCCAGCCGTCCCTATGCAGAAACCATGCGCAAAGTGATTGGTCACCTTGCGCTGGGGAATCTGGAATACAAACACCCGTACCTGGAAGAGCGCGATATTAAACGCGTGGGGTATCTGGTGGTTTCTACCGACCGTGGTCTGTGCGGTGGCCTGAACATTAACCTGTTCAAGAAGCTGCTGACAGAGATGAAAGAGTGGAACCAGAAGGGCGTGGATATCGATCTCGCGCTGATCGGCTCCAAGGCAGTCTCTTTCTTTGGGTCCGTGGGCGGCAACGTTGTCGCTCAGGTCACCGGTATGGGGGATAACCCCTCCCTGTCCGAGCTGATCGGTCCGGTGAAGGTGATGCTGCAGGCCTATGATGAAGGCCGTCTGGATCGCCTGTATGTGGTGAGCAACAAGTTCATCAACACCATGTCCCAAGAACCACAGGTCCTTCAGCTGTTGCCGCTGCCCAAGGCAGATGACGCGGAGCTGAAACGGAAATCATGGGATTACCTGTATGAACCGGATCCGAAGGCGCTGCTGGATACCCTGCTGCGTCGCTATGTGGAATCGCAGGTTTATCAGGGCGTCGTGGAAAACCTGGCCAGTGAGCAGGCCGCGCGAATGGTTGCTATGAAGGCGGCAACCGACAACGGCGGCAACCTGATCAAAGAGCTGCAGTTGGTCTACAACAAGGCTCGTCAGGCCAGCATCACCCAGGAGCTCACCGAGATCGTCTCGGGCGCTGCTGCGGTTTAAGAGCTAGGTTTACGAATTACGTAGAGGATTCAAGATGGCTACTGGAAAGATTATCCAGGTTATCGGCGCCGTGGTGGACGTGGAGTTCCCGCAGGATGCCGTGCCGAAGGTGTATAACGCACTGGAGGTAAAAGGCGGTGCCACTAAACTGGTACTGGAAGTTCAGCAGCAGCTGGGCGGCGGCGTCGTTCGCTGTATCGCAATGGGTTCTTCTGACGGCCTGCGTCGCGGGCTGGACGTAGAAGACCAAAACCACCCGATCGAAGTGCCGGTGGGTAAAGCAACGCTGGGCCGTATCATGAACGTACTGGGCGATCCGGTCGACATGAAGGGCGAGATCGGCGAAGAAGAGCGCTGGGCGATTCACCGCGCGGCGCCGAGCTACGAAGATCTGTCCAACTCCCAGGAGCTGCTGGAGACCGGTATCAAGGTTATCGACCTGATCTGTCCGTTTGCTAAAGGCGGTAAGGTGGGTCTGTTCGGGGGCGCTGGCGTAGGTAAGACCGTCAACATGATGGAGCTTATCCGTAACATCGCTATCGAACACTCCGGCTACTCGGTCTTTGCCGGCGTGGGTGAGCGTACCCGTGAGGGTAACGACTTCTACCACGAGATGACGGACTCCAACGTACTGGACAAAGTGTCTCTGGTCTATGGTCAGATGAACGAGCCGCCGGGAAACCGTCTGCGCGTGGCGCTGACCGGTCTGACCATGGCGGAGAAGTTCCGCGATGAAGGCCGCGACGTTCTGCTGTTTATCGATAACATCTACCGTTATACCCTGGCCGGTACCGAGGTGTCCGCACTGCTGGGCCGTATGCCGTCAGCGGTAGGTTATCAGCCGACGCTGGCAGAAGAGATGGGCGTGCTGCAGGAGCGTATTACCTCCACGAAAACTGGCTCTATCACCTCTGTTCAGGCGGTATACGTCCCTGCGGATGACCTGACTGACCCGTCGCCGGCAACCACCTTTGCGCACTTGGATGCGACCGTGGTTCTGAGCCGTCAGATCGCCTCTCTGGGTATCTACCCGGCCGTTGACCCGCTGGACTCCACCAGCCGTCAGCTGGATCCGCTGGTGGTGGGCCAGGAACACTATGACACCGCGCGCGGCGTGCAGTCCATTCTGCAGCGTTATCAGGAATTGAAGGATATCATCGCCATTCTGGGGATGGATGAGCTGTCTGAAGAGGACAAGCTGGTCGTTGCCCGTGCGCGTAAGATCCAGCGTTTCCTGTCACAGCCGTTCTTCGTTGCGGAAGTGTTCACCGGTTCTCCTGGCAAGTACGTTTCGCTGAAAGACACCATCATGGGCTTTAAGGGCATCATGAACGGTGACTATGACCATCTGCCGGAGCAGGCGTTCTACATGGTGGGCTCTATCGACGAAGCCGTGGAAAAAGCCAAGAAACTGTAACGCCTGATAGGAGGGTGATATGGCTATGACTTTCCATCTGGATGTGGTCAGCGCGGAGCGTCAGATGTTCTCCGGGCTGGTGCAGAAAATCCAGGTGACGGGTAGTGAAGGTGAGCTGGGTATCTACCCGGGGCACGCTCCGCTGCTTACTGCCATTAAGCCTGGCATGGTGCGTATCGTTAAACAGCACGGAGAGGAGGAGTTTATCTACCTTTCCGGCGGCATCCTTGAGGTGCAGTCCAGCGCGGTTACCGTGCTGGCCGATACCGCTATCCGTGGTCAGGACCTCGACGAGGCGCGTGCGATGGAGTCGAAGCGTAAAGCAGAAGAACACATCCGCAGCTCGCACGGCGACGTTGACTATGCTCAGGCATCTGCAGAGCTGGCCAAGGCGATTGCCAAACTTCGCGTAATCGAATTGACCAAAAAAATGATGTAAGCAGACGACGCTAAAAAACCTCTCCCCGGTGGAGAGGTTTTTTTTATCGTTAAAAAAAGCCTTCTCCCTGGATATTCGCTGCGCAATTGTTGGGCTAATCGCGCGAAAAAGCGTATTGACGAAGAGAGTGTTTGCCCCCCTCCTGCCAAGTTATCTATCATCACCCTATCCCCGCAGTACATCTGGCCTGCGCGCGTTTTGAGTAGAGAAATATGTAGTAATCCCGCCGCTGAACGGGTTTACTTTACCCCATCAATTTGAATGGATCAGATTGCTTATGTCGACATCTCCATTAAGCGTGGTCATCCTTGCCGCCGGTAAAGGAACCCGCATGTATTCCGATCTTCCTAAGGTGCTGCATCCGTTGGCAGGTAAGCCGATGGTGCAGCACGTTATTGACAGCGCGCTGACGCTGGGCGCCCGTCAGGTACATCTGGTATACGGCCACGGCGGCGATCTGCTGAAGTCGCATCTGTCTGGCCAGCCGCTGAACTGGGTGCTGCAGGCTCAGCAGTTGGGCACCGGTCATGCCATGCAGCAGGCGGCACCTGATTTTTCCGACGATGAAGATATCCTGATGCTGTACGGCGATGTGCCGCTGATTTCGGCCGCGACGCTGCAGCGCCTGATCGCGGCGAAGCCCCTGGGGGGAATCGGTCTACTGACGGTAAAGCTGGACGACCCGAGCGGCTATGGTCGCATTGTGCGTCATAACGATAGCGTGGTGGGGATCGTCGAACATAGGGACGCCAGCGAAGCGCAGCGTCGTATCAATGAGATCAATACCGGTATTCTGGTAGCCAACGGCGCGGATCTGAAGCGCTGGCTTGCCCGCCTGGATAACAACAATGCTCAGGGCGAGTTTTATATTACCGATATTATCGCCATGGCTTATCAGGAAGGGCGGCAGATTGCGGCGGTACATCCTGAACGCCTGAGCGAGGTGGAGGGGGTTAACAACCGTCTGCAGCTTTCCGCCTTGGAGCGGGCCTATCAGCAGCAGCAGGCGCAGCGTTTGCTGCTGGCCGGCGTAATGCTAACCGATCCGGCACGCTTCGATCTGCGCGGTGAGCTGGTGCACGGGCGCGATGTGGTGATCGATACCAACGTGATTATCGAAGGCGAGGTGACGCTGGGAGACCGAGTGCATATCGGCAGCGGCTGTGTGCTGAAGGATTGCCAGATCGCCGATGATAGCGTGATTAGTCCCTATACGGTGATTGAGGGTGCCCGGTTAGCGCAGGCCTGTACCGTGGGGCCCTTTGCTCGTCTGCGCCCCGGCGCCTGCCTTGATGCGGAGGCGCACGTGGGTAACTTTGTTGAAATGAAGAAGGCACACTTGGGGCGCGGTTCTAAGGCGGGTCATCTGAGTTACCTGGGTGATGCGGAGATCGGCGCAGGGGTAAATATCGGCGCAGGGACCATTACCTGCAACTATGATGGCGCCAATAAACACCAGACGGTGATCGGTGATGATGTCTTCGTCGGTTCAGACAGTCAGCTGGTGGCGCCGGTAACCGTTGGTCGCGGCGCGACGATCGCCGCCGGTACGACGGTCACCAAAAATGTGGGTGACGGAGAGCTGGTGCTCAGCCGGGTGAAACAGGTGCAGCTCAGTGGCTGGAAACGGCCGGTGAAGAAAAAATAATCGCGAACGCTGCGGCCTAACGGCCGCAGCGGTTTTTCCCTGTGTCCCGCGTCGGGGCACAGGGAAAAACATAATAACGATCCCGCGAAAGGGATCCGCCCCACTCTCTACAAGGCTCGGGGCAGCGGCGCACAGCGCCGTTTATCAATCAGATCGATACGGGCATCGACAAACCGCTGCGGCGGTTTGGCTATAGGAATAAAACCTTATGTGTGGAATTGTTGGCGCGGTAGCGCAGCGAGATGTGGCAGAGATCCTGCTGGAAGGGTTACGTCGTCTGGAATACCGTGGCTATGACTCTGCGGGTCTGGCGGTCGTTGACGCTCAGGGGCATATGCAGCGTCTACGTCGCGTAGGCAAGGTCAAAGCATTAAGCGACGCAGTTGCTCAATCGCCGATGGTCGGCGGCACCGGTATTGCCCACACCCGTTGGGCAACCCATGGCGAGCCGAACGAGCAGAATGCGCATCCCCATGTCTCCGGCCATATCAGCGTGGTGCACAACGGTATTATCGAAAACCACGAGACGCTGCGTGCGCAGCTGATCGCGCGCGGCTACCGCTTTACCTCCGAGACGGACACGGAGGTGATTGCGCACCTGGTGAACTGGGAACAGCGCCAGGGAGGTTCTCTGCTGGAGGTCGTTAAACGGGTCATCCCACAGCTGCGCGGCGCGTACGGTACGGTGGTGATGGACAGTCAGCACCCGGAGGCGCTGGTCTGCGCCCGTTCGGGTAGCCCGCTGGTGATTGGCCGAGGGATGGGGGAGAACTTTCTGGCCTCCGATCAGCTGGCGCTGCTGCCGGTTACCCGTCGCTTTATCTTCCTGGAAGAGGGGGATATCGCCGAGGTGACTCGCCATAGCGTGACCATCTTTGACGCCGCCGGCGCGCCGGTGGCGCGTGCCGAAGTTGAATCCAATGTGCAGTATGACGCCGGGGATAAGGGTGCTTATCGCCACTACATGCAGAAAGAGATTTACGAACAGCCGCAGGCGATCAAAAACACCCTTGAAGGGCGCTTTAGCCACGGTCAAATCGATCTGCAGGAGCTGGGAGAGGCCGGTGAGCGCCTGCTGTCGCAGGTTGAGCATATCCAAATTATTGCCTGTGGAACGTCATACCACTCCGGTATGGTGGCCCGTTACTGGTTTGAAGCGTTGGCTGGCGTTCCCTGTGATGTCGAGATCGCTTCTGAATTCCGCTACCGTAAATCGGCCGTGCGTAAAAACAGCTTGATAATAACGCTATCTCAATCAGGTGAAACGGCCGATACGCTGGCGGCGCTGCGCCTGTCCAAAGAGATTGGCTACTTGGGATCGTTGGCGATTTGTAACGTAGCCAGCTCCTCGCTGGTGCGCGAATCCGATTTGTCGCTGATGACCCGCGCCGGCACGGAAATCGGCGTAGCGTCAACCAAGGCCTTTACTACACAGCTGACGGTATTGCTGATGCTGGTGGCGCGTATTGGTCGTCTACACGGTATGTCTGCGGAGGCGGAGCAGGAGATTGTCCATGCCCTGCAGGCGTTGCCGAACCGTATTGATCAGATGCTTTCGCTGGATCGTAGCATTGAAGCGCTGGCCGAAGATTTCCTGGATAAGCACCACGCGCTGTTCTTAGGGCGAGGCGATCAGTATCCGATCGCGATGGAAGGGGCGCTGAAGCTGAAGGAGATCTCCTATATTCATGCCGAGGCCTATGCCGCCGGTGAGCTGAAGCATGGTCCGCTGGCGCTGATCGACTCCGATATGCCGGTGGTGGTGGTGGCGCCGAATAACGAGCTGCTGGAGAAGCTAAAGTCCAATATTGAAGAGGTGCGTGCTCGCGGCGGTCTGCTGTACGTTTTTGCCGCCCAGAGCGCCGGGTTTAGCGAAAGTGAAGGGATGCGCATTATCGCTCTGCCGCATGTGGAAGAGGTGATTGCACCGATTTTCTATACGGTGCCGCTGCAGCTGCTCTCCTATCATGTCGCCCTGATCAAGGGGACCGACGTCGATCAGCCGCGTAACCTGGCTAAATCGGTTACCGTAGAATAAAGCGCGATCGTGAGTTATCAGGGGATGCTTAGGCATCCCCTTTTTACAGATAGCGCTATTAGCGGGAAAGGGTAGACGATAAATAGCGTAACCACCATAGCGGTTTCCACCAGCGTTTTTCCGTTGGCAGCGTCGTCGGAAATACGCTGTGGCGGTAGATAACCTTCCATTCAAAATTAAGAAAAATGCGGCTGTGGCCATATTCATCGCCATAAGTTTCGCACTCTTTTCGCTTTTGTAAGTCAACTGGCGTATTGGCTGATAAATCGCGTGTCAGGCTATGATAGCTTTTTTCACGATCGAGCACTCTTTCATAGCAAATAATTTTCTTTGGCAGATATTTTTGTCGAGAACCATGATATTTATGATATTTAACAAAACGGTAATCTTCTGCACCGTAGTTACCGGCAAACTCTTCGTCATAGCCAAAGTGGCGAAAGAAACGCGCGCGTGACATAAAAAATAGATTGGAATGGCCTTTGTACAGTCCCCGCTCAGGGCTTCTCCTGTATATCTTATAGAAGTTACGTCCAGGATTTTTCGCGTTGATCAGGTACGCAAAGGTTTCGCTAGGCAGTTCATGATCCAAATCGGTCAGCAAGATTTTATCGGATTTTGCATAGGTAACACCCAGATTACGCGCGCCGGCCTGATTCCATTTAATATCCTCGGTTATCTTTAACCAAGTAATATTTAAGTCAATGCTACCTACGTCGTAGGTTATCGGTGAGCCATCATCGACAATAATAAACTCCACGGCGCTACGGATAGACAACGGTAAACTTTCATACTTTCGTAGCAGTGAAAAGACAGATTCAATACTTTTCTGATTGCAATAAAAGTGTGTCACATAAGACACTTTAATATGTTGTTTGTCATTGTCTTGGTGAATCATTTAGCGGTTATCCTGTGAGCATAGCCATGAGATGAGCGGTTTGGTCCATTATCACATGGATAGTGGTTAATATCATCAACGATAGTAATATGTGTTTGTTGTATCTCGCAAAATTTAATATATAGTCAGCCGCGATTTGTCTGAGGGTATCACGTTTTCTACTGGCCGTAGCGTAGACGACCGCCGCGCCGACGGCGGACCCCGCAGTCTGTCGCGCGGCGTGCGCCCTGGCCCCCCGCTGACTGTAATAAAACTGTCATAATCCATACATTTTACTGTCATCAAACTGCCTTATTTTGCTACCTGCACCATACTTGATCCGATCGTTCATACGTTAGATGAATAACACTTCCCAGGAGGGAATATGAAACTGATGCGTACCGCTGTCGCCGGGATTGTCGCCGCGACCGTCTCCCTGAGCGCCATGCCTGCCTTTGCGGCGGAGAGCCTGACCGGTGCCGGTGCCACCTTCCCTGCGCCGGTTTACGCCAAGTGGGCAGACTCCTATCAGAAAGAGACCGGTAATAAAGTAAACTATCAAGGCATTGGCTCCTCCGGCGGTGTGAAGCAGATCATTGCTAACACCGTTGACTTCGGCGCCTCCGATGCGCCCCTGAGCGAAGAAAAGCTGGCGGCGGACGGCCTATTTCAGTTTCCGACGGTTATCGGCGGCGTGGTGATGGCCGTTAACCTGCCGGGTATTACGTCGGGCGAGCTGACGTTGGACGGTGAAACGCTGGGTGATATCTACCTGGGTAAAATTAAGAAGTGGAACGACGCGGCAATCGCTAAGCTGAACCCGGGGGTTAAACTGCCGGATCAGGCGATTGCCGTGGTGCGCCGCGCCGATGGTTCTGGCACCTCGTTTGTCTTTACCAGCTACCTGAACAAAGTCAACGCACAGTGGAAGAGTGACGTCGGCGCCGGCTCCACCGTTAACTGGCCGACGGGCCTGGGTGGAAAAGGTAACGATGGCGTTGCCGCCTTTGTACAGCGTCTGCCGGGCGCCATCGGCTACGTCGAGTATGCCTATGCCAAGCAGAATAAGCTGGCCTACACCAAGCTGATCTCCTCCGAGGGGCAGGCGGTCAGTCCGACGGAGGTCAGCTTCAGCAATGCGGCAAAAGGCGCCGACTGGAGCGCATCTTTCGCTCAGGATCTGACGAATCAGCCCGGCGATAACGTATGGCCGATCACCTCGACCACCTTCATTCTGGTTCATAAAGAATCCAGCAAGCCTAAGCAAACGGCAGAGGTGCTGAAGTTCTTCGATTGGGCCTACAGTAAAGGGGCTAAGCAGGCTAACGATCTGGACTATGCGACCCTGCCGGCGTCGGTGGTGGAGCATATTCGTACCGCCTGGAAAAGCAGCGTTAAGGACAGCGGCGGCAACGCGCTGTACTGATCGCTTTTTGGCACGCACCGTGCGGTGCGTGCCGTACCGTGACCGTTTAAGAAGAGATACGCATGGCTGATTCGCCTTTGTCTAATAAACAGCCGATGATAAAAGCGCCGAGTAAGCTTGGTGACGTCATTTTTGGGATGCTGGTCAAACTGGCGGCCCTGATTACGCTATTGCTGCTGGGGGGGATCATCGTTTCGCTGATCGTCGCTGCGCTGCCCAGCATGGAGAAGTTTGGCTTTGCATTCCTGTGGAGCAAAGAGTGGGATGCGCCTGCGGAGCAGTTTGGCGCGCTGGTGCCTATCTACGGCACGCTGGTTACCTCTCTTATCGCGCTGATCATCGCCGTTCCGGTCAGCTTCGGTATTGCCCTGTTTCTGACGGAGCTGGCGCCGGGATGGCTACGTCGCCCGCTAGGGGTGGCGATTGAGCTGTTGGCGGCGATCCCCAGCATCGTTTACGGCATGTGGGGACTCTTTATCTTTGCCCCGCTGTTTGCTGAGTATTTTCAGATCCCGGTGGGCAACGTGCTCTCCGGTATTCCCATCGTAGGTACCCTGTTTTCCGGTCCGGCGTTCGGTATCGGCATCTTGGCGGCGGGGGTGATCCTGGCGATCATGATCATCCCCTATATTGCGGCGGTGATGCGCGATGTGTTTGAGCAGACGCCGGTCATGATGAAAGAGTCCGCCTATGGCATCGGCTGTACCACCTGGGAGGTTATCTGGCGTATCGTCCTGCCGTTCACTAAAAATGGGGTGATCGGGGGCGTCATGCTGGGGCTGGGACGCGCGCTGGGGGAGACCATGGCGGTCACCTTTGTTATCGGTAATACCTACCAGCTCGACAGCGTTTCACTGTATATGCCGGGCAACAGTATTACCTCGGCGCTGGCCAATGAGTTTGCTGAGGCGGAGTCTGGACTGCATACCGCGGCGCTGATGGAGCTTGGACTGATTCTGTTTGTGATCACCTTCATCGTGCTGGCGCTGTCCAAGCTGATGATTCTGCGTCTGGCGAAGAACGAGGGACGTTAATATGGCAACGATGGACGTACAAAATCCGCAGAAGCTGGCGGAATCCCGTCGCCGCATGCAGGCCTGGCGCCGCCAGAAAAATCGTATTGCGCTGTGCCTGTCGATGGGCACGATGGCCTTTGGCCTGTTTTGGCTGGTGTGGATCCTGCTATCCACCTTTACTCGTGGCCTGGACGGCATGTCGCTGGCGCTGTTTACCGAAATGACGCCGCCGCCGAATACCGAAGGCGGCGGTTTGGCAAACGCCATCGTTGGCTCGGGGCTGCTGATCCTGTGGGCGACGGTGATCGGCACGCCGCTGGGGATCATGGCGGGCATTTATCTGGCGGAATACGGCCGCAACGGCTGGTTTGCCAACGTGACCCGTTTTATTAACGATATTCTGTTATCTGCGCCCTCTATCGTGGTCGGGCTGTTCGTATACACCATTGTGGTGACCAAGATGCAGCACTTTTCCGGCTGGGCCGGGGTGATCGCGCTGGCGCTGCTGCAGGTGCCGATCGTTATCCGCACCACGGAGAATATGTTGAAGCTGGTGCCGGACAGCCTGCGTGAGGCGGCCTATGCGCTGGGGACGCCCAAGTGGAAGATGATTTCAGCGATTACCCTGAAAGCGTCCGTGTCGGGGATTATTACCGGGGTACTGCTGGCCATCGCCCGTATCGCCGGCGAGACGGCGCCCCTGCTGTTTACGTCGCTCTCCAACCAGTTCTGGAGCACCGACATGATGCAGCCGCTGGCCAACCTGCCGGTCACCATCTTCAAGTTTGCCATGAGCCCGTTTGCGGAGTGGCAACAGTTGGCCTGGGCCGGCGTCCTGCTGATCACGCTGTGCGTTCTGCTGCTGAATATCGTCGCCCGCGTGATTTTTGCCAAGAAAAAACACTAATTTTGGGGCGCTGCCGCAGCGGCGCTGCTAACAGAGAGAAAAACGATGAGTAATGTAGTGACAGACCCGACCAACAGTAAAATTCAGGTGCGCGATCTGAACTTCTATTACGGAAAATTCCACGCGCTGAAGAATATCTCGCTGGATATTGAGAAAAACAAAGTGACGGCCTTCATCGGTCCCTCCGGCTGCGGTAAGTCGACGCTGCTGCGTACCTTTAACAAGATGTTCCAGCTTTACCCGGAGCAGCGCGCAGAGGGGGATATTTTACTGGATGGTCAGAATATCCTGACCGACAGCCAGGATGTCGCGCTGCTGCGCGCCAAGGTGGGGATGGTGTTTCAGAAGCCGACGCCGTTTCCCATGTCCATCTACGACAATATCGCCTTCGGCGTACGCCTGTTTGAAAAGCTGTCGCGGGCCGATATGGATGAGCGGGTGCAGTGGGCGCTGACCAAGGCGGCGCTGTGGAGTGAGACGAAAGATAAGCTGCACCAAAGCGGCTATAGCCTGTCTGGCGGCCAGCAGCAGCGTCTGTGTATCGCCCGCGGCATTGCTATCCGTCCGGAGGTCTTACTGCTGGATGAGCCCTGCTCTGCGCTGGACCCTATTTCGACCAGCCGTATCGAGGAGCTGATCACCGAGCTGAAGCAGGACTACACCGTGGTGATCGTGACCCACAACATGCAGCAGGCGGCGCGCTGTTCTGATTACACTGCATTTATGTATCTTGGTGAACTAATTGAATTTAGTGATACAGATAAGCTGTTTACCGCCCCTGCACAGCGGCAGACGGAAGACTATATTACCGGTCGCTATGGCTGATGGTTTTTAGGAAGGGAACATGGATAATCTGAATTTAAACAAGCACACCTCCGGTCAGTTTAATGCCGAGCTTGAATATATCCGCACCCAGGTAATGAGCATGGGCGGGCTGGTAGAGCAGCAGCTGACGGATGCGATCACCGCCATGCATAACCAGGATGCCGATCTGGCGCGCCGGGTGGTCGAGGGGGATGCCAAGGTCAACATGATGGAGATCGCCATCGATGAGGCCTGCGTTAAAATTATTGCCAAGCGTCAGCCTACCGCCAGCGATCTGCGCCTGGTGATGGCGATTATCAAAACGATCTCCGAGCTGGAGCGCATTGGTGACGTTGCGGATAAAATCTGCCGCACCGCGCTGGAGAAGTTCTCCCAGCAGCATCAGCCGCTGCTGGTTAGCCTGGAGTCCCTGGGACAGCATACCGTGCAGATGCTGCACGATGTGCTGGATGCCTTTGCGCGCATGGATCTGAATGAAGCCATCCGGATTTATCGTGAAGATAAGAAGGTCGATCAGGAGTATGAAGGCATTGTGCGTCAGCTGATGACCTACATGATGGAGGACTCGCGTACCATTCCCAGCGTATTGACGGCGCTGTTCTGCGCCCGCTCTATCGAGCGCATCGGCGATCGCTGCCAGAATATCTGCGAGTTTATTTTCTACTACGTCAAAGGGCAGGATTTCCGCCATATCGGCGGGGACGATCTGGAACAGCTGCTGACAGATCATCGCCGGGTGGACGAGGCATAACGTCCTACGCCGCCGCACGTTAAACTGTATCGGGCCGCCTATCAGGGCGGCCTTGTTTTATGCGTCGCGGGTCAGCTGCCAGCCGCGCTGGCGCCACAGCTGCGGGAGCTGGCGCAGATCGTCAAAGGCGGTGACCAGCGGATGGTCGATCGCCGGATTGTGGGGGTCGGCGCAAAAGTAAAATACCGGGATACCGGCCGCAATACCGGACTGTGCCCCGGCCGGCGAGTCGTCCACCAGGATGCACTCACCGATATCGACCCCCATATCGTGGGCCGCGTGGAGCAATAAATCCGGCTGGGGTTTCCAGCGCTGAATATCGTAGCCGCTGTACAGGCGATCGCCGAAGAAGGGTAGCATTCCGGTGGCGCCAAGGGAGCTTTGCATCTTACTGACCGGCCCATTGGAGGCGGTGCACATGGGGACGCAGACTTGGCTTAACAGCTCGCGGGCGTGGGGGATCGGCTGGAGCTCGCTGTCGAACAGGCGTGCTACCTCGGCGCGGTAGTGGGACTCCATCTCGGCGCGATCGGCCGTAAACGGATGACGCCGCTGTATCACGTCGATGATTTCGTACAGCCGCACACCTTTGAATTCGCGATAGATGTCTTCCAGCGATAGCGTGATCCCATAGCGGGAGAACATACTGACATAGGCTTTACTGCAGATAATTTCGCTGTCTACCAGCGTTCCATCACAGTCGAAGAGAATACAGCGGATACTGCTCATGGGCGTCCTTTTTGGCCGGTCGGCGCGGAGAGGCCCGCGCCGTATCAACGTTATTTTCGTCCTAGTTTAAACGCTCTCCTCCGCGATGCGAACCTCGGTAAAGCGGAAGTGGTCTACATCATAAAGCCCGAGGCTGGTCAGCTTGAGCGACGGGATCACCGGTAGCGAGAGAAACGCCATCTGAATAAACGGTTCATTCAGGGTCATACCGCAGTCGCGGCAGGCCTGTTTTAGCGCATCGATGACATCGGCAATCTCTGCCGCCGATCGCGAGCTCATCAGACCGGCGATGGGCAGGGGGAGATGGGCTACGACCTGCCCGTCGGCGACGACACACAGCCCACCGCCGTCGTCGATCAGCTGATTGACCGCTAACGCCATCTCTTCCGGACGGTGGCCGATGGCCACAATATTGTGGCTGTCGTGGCTGACGGTGGCCGCCAGCGCCCCCTTGCTCAGGCCGCTGTTGTGCAGCAGGCCTAGCGCCGGCGCTCTTTGCTGACCATAGCGCTCCATCACCGCAATGCGGCATACGTCCGGCGTATCAAAGCGATCGCCCAGCCAGCGTACCGTTCTGGCCGGGGTGATGAGCTCGTTGGGGATTAGCTGAATTGCGCGATAGTCGGCGCCCTGCGTCAGCGGCAGCGTCAGATCCTCGGCGCGGAGTGGGGCTCGCCGTAGGGTATTGTGCTGCGGTGGGCAGCTGACCTGCTGGCGCGTCGGCGCGCTGTGCAGCAGCTGCTGCGCATCGATGGCTTTACCGCCGGCAAATACCTGGCGAATGGCTACCCGATCAACGTCATCCAGCAGGACGATATCCGCCTTTTTCCCCGGCGCGATCAGCCCCAGGCGCTTGAGGCCAAAGTGGCGCGCCGCCGACCAGCTGGCGACGCGGTACGCGACGTGTGGCGCGATGTGATGCCGTTGGATCAGGCGACGGATCAGCGCATCGATGTGCCCTTCGTGCGCGATCTCCCACGGATTACGGTCATCGGTGCACAGCATGCACTGCGGGCTGTTGAACTCGCTGATCAGGGGCGCCAGCGTATCCAGGTTGCGCGCCGCGGAGCCTTCGCGGATCATCAGCGCCATGCCCAGCGCCAGCTTTTCCCGTCCCTCTTCCAGCGCTAGCGTTTCATGGCAGTTTTCCACTCCGGCGGCCAGATAGGCATTCAGCGCTTTGCCGCTCAGCATGGGGCTATGGCCGTCCAGCGTCAGGTGGCGGAACGCATCCAGCTTATCGAGAATCTGCTCATCGCCAGCAATGACGCCGGGAAAGTTCATCATCTCTGCCAGCCCCAGCACGTGGGGATGCTCGCGGTAGGGCAACATCGCTGTCAGGGGAAACTCTGCGCCGTTGATATCGGTTCCGGCCAGCGCCGGCACACAGGAGCTGATCTGTATGAACTGGTTTTGCTGCGCGCCCTCGGCGCAGCGCAGGAACCATGCCAGCCCTTCTTCTCCCATAACGTTCACGATCTCATGAGGGTCACACACGATCGTGGTGACGCCGAGAGGCAGGGTGACGCTTTCGAAGGTGATCGGCGTCATCATGCTGGACTCGATGTGCAGATGGGCGTCGATAAAGCCGGGAACGGCGACGGCGCCGCCGGCGTCAATGCGCTCCAGGGCCGCGGCACAGGCGTAGGCCGGCCCGACGCCGGCAATGCTGTCGCCGCTGATGAGGATGGGGCCCGGCAGGGTTCCGCCGTTGATGAGATCCAGCAGGAAAACATTGTCGATGATGAGATCGGCAGGCTGATCGCCGCGTGAAACGGCCAGAAGACGCAGCATCGCAGCGCGGGAAAGCGATTGCGTATGTTTGTGATGAATATTTTCCATGTGGGTCACCTTACGGCCATTAGCTTTATCATTTTGATATTAAAGCGATTTTATCTGTCTATTGTAGCGATTTTATGTATATAAGCGTTTGCGTTACATCACATTGGCTGATCGGTGGCAAAAAAACAGCAAAAAAAGGATGTGACAGACATCAACATTTGGCATTTTTAGTATAGGATAGCCATCCAAGACACTATACGGATTTCATGTATGAGCCAATCCACGTCCAATACCGCCCAATCCCGGGGCGTATTCGAGCGCGTCTTTAAACTGCAGGCGCATGGTACCACCGTCAGGACCGAAGTGATTGCCGGTTTCACCACGTTCCTCACCATGGTGTACATCGTCTTCGTTAACCCGCAGATCCTCAGCGCCGCAGGCATGGATACCCAGGCCGTGTTTGTGACGACCTGTCTGATTGCCGCCTTCGGCAGTATTCTTATGGGGTTGTTAGCCAACCTTCCGGTCGCGTTGGCGCCGGCGATGGGGCTGAACGCCTTCTTTGCTTTCGTGGTCGTCGGGGCGATGGGACTCTCCTGGCAGATCGGGATGGGCGCCATTTTCTGGGGCGCCGTCGGTCTGCTGCTGCTGACGATATTCCGTATCCGCTATTGGATGATCGCCAATATTCCGCTGAGCCTGCGGGTGGGGATCACCAGCGGTATCGGTCTGTTTATTGCGATGATGGGGCTCAAAAACGCCGGTATCATCGTGCCGAACCAGGATACGCTGGTGACGGTGGGGGAGCTGACGTCGCACCATGTTCTGCTGGGGGCGCTGGGCTTTTTCATCATCGCTGTTCTGGCGTCGCGTAACATTCACGCCGCGGTGCTGGTATCGATTGTGGTGACAACGGCTATCGGTCTGCTGCTGGGTGACGTGCAGTACAGCGGCATTTTCTCTATGCCGCCCAGCGTGACCAGCGTGGTCGGCCAGGTCGATTTGAGCGGAGCGCTGAATATCGGTCTGTCCGGCGTTATCTTCTCCTTTATGCTGGTGAACCTGTTCGACTCCTCGGGCACGCTGATTGGCGTTACGGATAAAGCGGGCCTGACGGACGTCAACGGTAAGTTTCCGCGCATGCAGCAGGCGCTGTATGTCGACAGTATTAGCTCCGTTGCCGGTTCTTTCATCGGCACTTCCTCTGTGACCGCCTACATTGAAAGCTCCTCTGGGGTCTCCGTCGGCGGGCGCACCGGGCTGACCGCCGTGGTGGTGGGGCTGCTGTTCATGCTGGTGATCTTCCTCTCTCCGCTGGCGGCGATGGTGCCGGGGTATGCCGCCGCCGGGGCGCTGATCTATGTCGGCGTGCTGATGACCTCCAGTCTGGCGCGGGTTAAGTGGGACGATCTGACCGAGGCGGTGCCGGCGTTTATTACTGCGGTGATGATGCCGTTCAGCTTCTCGATCACTGAGGGGATCGCGCTCGGCTTTATCGCCTACTGCGTGATGAAGGCGGGCACGGGACGCTGGCGTGAGATTAGCCCCTGCGTGGTGGTGGTGGCGCTGTTGTTTGTGCTGAAGATAGCGTTGGTTGATGCGCACTGATCCACGCGATGAAGCGCAGCAGCGACAGGGAGGGCATTAGCCCTCCCTGTTTGTTTATGGCGTACGGCGATCGTCCATAAGCCAGCGCAGCGGCTGGCTATAGCGTTGTTGCCACCGTGGCTGGCTGTCAACGTCGCTGTCAAAGCGGGTGCGCTGGACCTGATTGGTCGGGCTGAACAGACGATCGAGCCCGGCAACCTGCCGCTGCGCCGCGGCGTTGTGTGCAAAGTCGACCAGGTAGATGCGTCGGTTATTCAGCGGGGTATCCGCGGCGGCTATCTCCCCCTGGGGCGCGATCAGCAGCGCGCCGGCGTACTGTGACGGTGAGTCCTGCAGCAGGCGCGCGGCGTGCAGGGCGCCCTGGCCGCTGCCTACCAGGTAAATGCGGCGCGGGTTGACGGTGGTCTGCGTCTGTAAATCATTCAGGGCACGCTGCACGGCGCGTTGGGTACTCTGAGCATTAACGGTGGACCAGCGAAAAGCGGACTCAGACAGCTGCTGAGTTCCATTGATCTCAACGTAGGCTACGCCAAGCTGGCGGTAGAAAGCCCGCTTTTCAGCGTCGAGCTTGGCCGACTGCGCAAAGGCGTGCAGATAGACAATGACTGGCCAGCCCTCTTTGGGGGATGCACCGCTCGGAATGGCAAAAAACGGGCGTGCCTCCTGTTCACGGGCAAAGGCGAGGTAGCGTCGCTGGGTCTCCGCCAGTATTTGTCTGAAGGCCGGCCGTGAATGTAGCGGAATAAACGCCGGATTTTCCAGCAGGTGATAGTAGTACCAGTAGCCCCGCCGCACGCTTATCTGCAGGTAGCGTTCGGCCATCTCGGGGTTGCCCTGCGCCGCCAGCGCGCTGGCTATCTGATAGGGCGCCCAGCAGCTGCGTGGATCGTCGTCCATGACGCTCAGGTACATACCGATGGCGATCAGGTGGTTATCGATCTGCTGTCCGCGCAGATCGCCGCTGTGCGGCAGAGCTCTCTGACGCAGGCTCTCCGGCAGCGGCAGCGGCAGCGGCTGCTCGCCGTCGGGGAGACGGCTGGCGTTGACGCCCGGGATCAGCAGCAGCGTTAGTAGCGCAAGGCCATAGACACCCATATGAATAATAAATCCTTTTTATCAAACATGTCGGTGGTTTGCCCGCGCCCCGTGCGCGGTATGTCAGCTGGATACCGTCTGTAGCGGAACATGGCTGGTAAAGCGTAGAAACGTTGGTAATAGCTCCAGCGCCTGGCGTTTCTCTCTATCGACGTTGGCCAAGCGCCCGTTGGGCTGCATATACCAGTAGTGCAGCCGCTGCAGCGAGGGCGAGCGGCTGCAGGCCCAGGCGATATCGTTGTGTATCGCGCTCAGGGTTTCTACCTGCGGCGTAGCGCTTGAGCGCAGCTTTCCCGCGCCGGGCTGGATCCGCAGGGTATCGAGTCCGCTATTGCCGAGGCCGGATATTTTCAGTACCGATTGACGGATGGCCCACAGCTGGGTGATCGCCTCCAGTCTATCCTCTTGGCGTGCGATCCAGACTTTTTCCGTATTGCTCAGGTACTGTTGCTGCAGGGGGACAAACCCGCCCTGGCGAGCGCGGATAACCTCAATATCCAGGCCTACCTTACCGGTACATCCCAGCATCACCCCGACGATGTTGCCGCCATAGGCCAGGCTGAAGTCGGGCAGGCTGGGATCGATAAAAAAAGGGCGTCCGCGGCAGTCGATCGCCGTCCGCGGCAGTTTACTGTGGCCATACAGAATGGCCATCAGCTCCGCCAGCGCAACCCGGGCGTGCAGAAAACGCTCACGCCGCTTGGGGGAGTAGTGGAGTGAGGTTGCGATGACGTCTTCTGTGAGTCGATGGACGTCCAGTGGGCGATGCTCTGTGTTCCACCAGACAAAGTGGCTTTCCATAGTCACTCCCTATACTGCCGATCATCATGATGCGTCAGGCGGTAAAGATCGGTGTATTTACCGGTGTTCGTCCAGCATGCCTGTCACATGGCGGTTGTATAACCCCTAGAATTATTTATCCTCTAACGATATTTGATAATCATCATGTATGTAATGTGTGGCATAGCGCACTGATTTGGTCACCGCGCTAGCGATGAAGGCGAGATAAGAGGAGATATACAATGGAAAAGAAGGCGTAAGCCTTGGCTGCGATGGGGGCTGCTGGCGCTGGTGGCTGTCGCGATCGGCTGCACGCCGCTGCGCACGCTGAGCGGCGATCTGGCGGCGCTGCAGCGTCTGCTGGGGGAGATGGGATTTGTCTATGGCGCGCTGGGCTATATGATCCTGTTTATTGCCGCCTCGCTGATGCTGTTTCCGGGCAGTATTTTGGTGATCGCGGCGGCGATGCTGTTTGGGGTATGGTGGGGAACGCTATTTTCGCTGCTGGCGGCGACGCTGGCATCTGCCTGCGCCTTTCTGCTGGCGCGGTATTTGGGGCGTGACTGGCTACAGGCCCGCTTTGGATCGCGCCCGCTGTTTCAGCGGATCTCGCTGGGGATGACGCGCTATGGCGTCGACTTTTTGATTTTTACCCGCCTGGTGCCGCTGTTTCCTTACAATATTCAAAACTATGCCTATGGGCTGACGGACATCGGCTTTTGGCGATACACCTTGATTTCAGCGTTAACGCTGCTGCCGGGGACATTTCTCTACAGCTATATGGCGGCAACGCTGGCGCAGCGTGGGGTGACTTGGCAGGTTAGCGTAGAGCTACTGCTGTGCGGTCTACTGCTGTTTGCCATTACCCAGGCGGCGCGCCAGGTATATCGCCACTGTCTGAGTGCGGTACGCGATAGCTCGGATCCGCTATCGGGCGACTGAGGTTGTGCGAGGAGAGAAGAATGGATAGCCATCAGCTGTTTTGCCAAGAGATGGCCGGCGTGAAACTGCTGGTCTCGGATCGCCGGGTGTCGACGGCGCATGCAGCTCCCCCCAGCGAGGCGCAGTTGGCCCGGCGGGCGGCGGCGCCGCAGGCCTTGGACGCGTCAGTGGACTCTCTCTCGATGGCGTCGGTCGAGATGCTGCGCCCGTGCGATCTGCTGGGATTTAAGCGAGAGGGGATCCAGGACGGGGTTTATCGGAAGCTGCGGCTGGGTAAATATGCGCTGCAGGCGGTGCTGGATCTGCACCGTTATACGCTGGTTGAGGCGCGTACTGCGCTGCTGCAGTTCGTGGCGGACTGCATGGCGCGAGACGTTCGCACGGCATTGGTATTGCACGGCAAAGGGGAGCGCAGCCAGCCCCAGGCGCTGCTGAAGAGCTATGTCAGCGCCTGGCTGCCGCAGATCCCTGACGTCATGGCGATACACAGCGCCGATAGGCGCCACGGCGGCAGCGGGGCGCTCTATGTCTTACTGCGTAAGAGCGAGCGGCGTAAGGCGGATAACCGCGAGCGTCACCAAAAACGGCGAGGATAACGCCGGACGGGCCAGCGTTCGCTTTGGCGCAGCCTCACTTGCCGATGCAGAAGCTGGTGAAGATGCGCCCCAGCAGATCGTCAGAGGTAAACTCGCCGGTGATCTCGCTGAGCGACTGCTGCGCCAGACGCAGCTCTTCGGCCAGCAGCTCGCCGGCCATGGCACCGAGCAGCTGATCTTTTCCCTGCTGCAGATGCAGAGCGGCCTGATCCAGCGCCTGCAGGTGACGGCGGCGCGCCAGAAATCCCCCCTCCAGACTGGTATCAAAGCCCATGCTGCGCTTGAGGTGATCGCGCAGTACGTCGACGCCAGCGCCGGTGCGGGCCGACAGGCGGACCAGCGTATGGCCGTCGCCGTCGCTGATCCCCAGCGGCTCACCGGTTACGTCCGCCTTATTCCGCACCACGGTAATCGGCAGGCTTGCCGGCAGACGCGCGATAAAATCGGGCCAGATGGCGGCGGGATCGGTGGCGTCGGTGGTGGTGCCGTCGACCATAAACAGGACGCGGTCGGCCTGTTCAATTTCCTGCCATGCGCGTGCGATCCCAATGCGTTCGACTTCGTCGCTGGCCTCGCGCAGCCCGGCGGTATCAATGATGTGGAGCGGCATGCCATCGATATGAATATGCTCACGCAGGACGTCGCGAGTGGTCCCGGCGATATCGGTGACGATAGCCGCCTCTCGTCCGGCCAGCGCGTTGAGCAGGCTGGATTTCCCGGCGTTGGGACGCCCGGCGATCACCACTTTCATCCCCTCACGCAGCAGGCTGCCCTGGCGTGCTTCCGTGCGCACGCCGGCCAGCGAATCCATCACCGCATTCAGCTGAGCCTCCACCTTTCCGTCGGAGAGAAAGTCTATCTCTTCATCGGGAAAGTCGATGGCAGCCTCGACGTAGATGCGCAGGTGGATCAGGGACTCGACCAGCTGATGGATGCGCGCCGAGAAGACGCCCTGCAGCGAGTTGACCGCCGAGCGCGCCGCTTGCTCTGAGCTGGCGTCGATAAGGTCGGCAATCGCCTCGGCCTGCGCCAGATCCATTTTGTCGTTGAGAAACGCGCGTTCGGAGAACTCCCCTGGACGCGCGATGCGTAGCCCCGGCAGCTGCAGAATACGCTTTAACAATAAATCGAGGATCACCGGCCCGCCGTGGCCCTGTAGCTCTAGCACATCCTCACCGGTAAAGGAGTTGGGGCCGGGAAAATAGAGGGCAATGCCCTGATCCAGCATGGTTCCATCATGGTCTCGGAACGGCAGGTAGTCGGCATAGCGCGGCTTGGGCAGCTTGCCCAATAGCGCCAGGGCTACGGCCTGCGCCTGCGGGCCGGATACGCGCAGGATCCCTACGCCGCCGCGTCCCGGCGCGGTAGCCTGGGCGACGATGGTGTCGGATGAGCTGATCATGTTCTCTCTCTTTTGGCGTTGAGTGCTGGCCCGCGCGGCGGGCGGCAAGAAAAAAGGGGCGGTCATCAGACCGCCCCCCTGGTACCTCGCTGCATCAGCGTGGGTTATTTTTTATCCCTGCTGTGCAGACCGCGTTTTTCCAGACCGCGGTAAATCAGCTGCTGCTGGATGATGGTGACCAGGTTGCTGACGATATAGTACAGCACCAGACCTGACGGGAACCACAGGAAGAAGACGGTAAAGATAACCGGCATAAACGTCATGATCTTCTGCTGCATCGGATCGGTGACGGTTGTCGGCGACATCTTCTGGATGAAGAACATGGTTACGCCCATCAGGATAGGCAGGATGTAGTACGGGTCCGGCGCGGCCAGGTCATGGATCCACAGGGCGAACGGCGCCTGACGCAGCTCGACGGAGCCCATCAGCATGTAGTATAGGGCCAGGAAGATAGGCATCTGGATCAGCAGAGGGAAGCAGCCGCCCAGCGGGTTAACCTTCTCGCTCTTGTACAGCGCCATCATCTCCTGACTCATGCGCTGTTTGTCATCGCCGATACGTTCGCGCATGGCCTGCAGCTTGGGCTGCAGCATACGCATCTTGGCCATCGAGGTGTACTGCGCCTTGGTCAGCGGGTACATGATGCCACGAACGATAAAGGTGATGATAATGATGGCGAAGCCCCAGTTCCCGACGAAGCTGTGGATCAGCTGCAGCAGCTTAAACAGCGGCTGAGAGATAAACCACAGCCAGCCATAGTCCACGGTCAAATCGAGGTGCGGTGCGACGGCAGCCATATCGCTTTGCAGCTCTGGGCCGACCCATAGCGTGGTGCTGAGCACCTTCTCTGTGTTAGGCGCGACGCTGACGGACGGCGCTTTATAACCGATAGCCGCCTGGCCGTTGCCCAGATTGGCGGTGTAGAAGGTGTTTACGCCGCTATCGTGCGGGATCCAGGCAGTGGCGAAGTACTGCTGCAGCATGGCGACCCAGCCGCCTTTCGTCTGCACGTTCAGGTTCTTGTCTTCGATATCGCTGAAGCTGTACTTCTGATACTTGTCATCGCTGGAGGAGTAAGCCGCGCCGCGGAAGGTGTGCAGCGCAAAGTTGTTGCTGCCGGTATCGCGGTGCTTCGGCAGATCGACGGACTGCTTGAGCTGACCGAACAGGGTCAGATCCAGGGCGTCGTGGCTGTCGTTTTTCACCTTATAGTCAACGGCGATAGCGTAGTCATTGCGCTTAAGAACGAAGGTTTTGGTGTAGATAACGCCGTTCGCAGCGGTATAGGTCAGCGGGATTCGCAGCTCATCTTGGCCCGGCAGCATTTCGTAGCTGGTTTGGTTAGCGCTGTACAGCGGGCGGGCGCCGTTAGCCGGGTTATCCGGACCGCTCTTGCCGGTCAGGCCGCTCTGAGCCTGGTAGACAAACTGCGGCGTGGTTTCCAGCAGCTGGAACGGGGTATTTGAGCCCAGCGTAGCCGGGTAGGCCAGCAGATCGGCCTGCTCGATGTCGCCACCGCGGGTGTTGATGGTCAAAGCCAGTACGTCGGTCTTAACCGTAATAAGCTTACCCTGGCCGCTTTCCGGTACTGCCTGGCTAGCGGTGTCACTTACGCTCTGTCCTGCTGTCTGAGCGACCGGCTGCGGATTGTTGTCCGTCTGCCAGGCCTGCCAGATTAAGAAGGACACGAACAGCAGAGCGACGAGGAATAGATTACGTTGCGAATCCATCTTAATGTTCTCTGTTATTGGTCTTTGGCGGCACGGGATCATCGCCACCCGGGTTCAAAGGGTGGCATTTTAATACGCGTTTCAGTGTCAACCAACTGCCTTTTACCACTCCAAACCTGCGCAAGGCCTCAATTCCGTACTGTGAGCAGGTAGGATGGAAGCGACAGTGCGGCCCAAGCAGCGGACTGATAAAGCGCTGATAACCACGTATCAGCGCAATCAGGAGACGCGAGCCTGGCGACAATGGCGACGCCATAATTTTTCCAACATCTCTGTCAGCGCCCGATTATCGAGTTCCTGAACACCCTTTTTGACGATTACCACAAAGTCCATGGCTGGCAGCGAATGCTGACGCAGACGGAAACTTTCGCGTGTCAGACGCTTGATACGATTACGCTCGTGAGCGCGTTTGACATGCTTTTTGGCGACTGTAAGACCGATGCGGGGATACCCCAGCGAGTTCATACGGCCGAGAATGGTAAGTTGGGGCGTACCGGCTCGTTGCGGTTGCTGGAAGACGAAATTGAAGTGATTGGGAGTTAACAAACGTAACTCCCTAGGGAAACTTAGCTTAACCACTAATCTGGTCAGCTAAATTAACCGGCTACGGTCAGACGAGCGCGGCCTTTAGCGCGGCGACGGGCAAGAACCTGACGGCCATTTTTGTTTGCCATACGAGCACGGAAACCGTGGGTACGGTTGCGTTTCAATACGGACGGTTGGAAAGTGCGTTTCATAGCGATTTCTACCTAAACTTTAAATAATTACTGATCAGTAAACGCGTTTGGCTACTCGACGTGAGAACGACCGACGCCTCAATCGCATATATTAAAGAGGCAGGATTGTAATAATTGTACAGTCCTGAGTCAATTGACTTATGCCAAGCAGCTCACCTGGGCTCACACGGGTAAACCCGCTGTCACCGTCACACCTAACCTTCCGGAGGGTTGGGGTACTGCGTTTCCGGCAACAGAACGCAGGCGTAACGCGTGGGTGGCAAATTATACGGACTCCCTACCAAAGCGCAAGGATCTTAGTGTGATCCTTCTGACGATCTTGGGATCGGTGCGGCATTGATCAACGGTTTTTCTGAAAGTCTCCGCTTTGTGCTGCCGTTAACGCTATATTGCATAGGAAAAGGGATAATCCATACAGGGGGCCGGTTGGTCTGTGGATAAAAAGGATCGATTCTGTGCAGAAGGAGAGGATCTTCTGTGCGGTTTAGGCTATGATCCGCCATCCCGATCGCGATCCCTTTCTTGTGAGGGGCGGTTGTGCGAGTATGCCGCGCAAGCGGTGACCAGGAAGTGGTCAAGTTGTGGGTAACCTGTTTATGATCCCGCCGCCCCGTTGGGATCCGGCCGCATTGCGCGCCGCGGGCTACCGGCTGCATTTCCGGTAAATGAAAAACCCTAAGCACCCTAATCATTTCTTATTTATCTTTGTTCGAGTGGAGTCCGCC